>NZ_JBAHVW010000001.1:0-2868651 GCF_036689885.1 Haladaptatus sp. CMSO5 | reverse complement strand
GAGGCGGGGAACATCGCGTACAAACTCCTCCAGCGCCTCGGCGGCGCAGAGGCGATTGGGCCGATGCTCGTTGGCATGGACAAACCCGTCCACGTCCTCCAGCGCGGCGACGAGGTCAAAGACGTGGTCAATCTGGCATCCGTTGCGGTTGTTGATGCACAAGACACCCGCTGAGGAGTCGGTCAGGTGGCGGTTTCACGCTGGTAGGCATCAACTGGCCCGTCGCAGTCACTCGAAAACCCCTCTGAAAAACTGTCTTTCCGGAACGACTGTAACATCCAACTAACAGTCATGTCAGGGTGTGTATCCAGTCTGTAACAATATCTTCTACTCCCGAAAGTCAGGTATGCCGACTCCATTTCGAACAATGAGCATTGTAGTAGGAGCGTTCGTGCTCCTCATCATCGTGAGTTTCACCGTCGGGCTGTCGGGCTTTGGTGGCCCGGATACGTCCGACCAGGACCTCGTGTTCGATGACGTTGTGACACACGACCCTGTCACCCCTGACCCGACGACGAGCGCACCTACGACGACTCCGCCCGTGACCACGACGACGGTCACGACGACCGAGCACACGGCATCGCCAGATCCGACAACTACGACCGAAGAGCCGGTGACGACGACCGAGCGAAAACGCTCGCGGCACTCTTCGTCTGACTCCGACGATTCAACGACCACCACTGCGACGCCAGTGACCACGACTGAAACGCCGGTAACCACGACGCAGACTCCAACGACGACGGCAGAACCCACGCCAACTCCAACCCCAACGCCGGTGGAACCGACGTACTCGCCTGACACGAAGACGGGCCACTACCACGTCTACCTCGCCACGGGCCGGCCGTACCAATCGTTCAACGACACGCGTAACTGGTCCTACATCGACAACGACCAACTCGTCTACATGCTCTACGGCAACACCGTCACCGGTGGGACCGAAGGCGTCCAGAACACCGGATGGCAAGATGAGTATATCCAGGAGTGCGTTGACTTCACGAGCGTCGAAGTGAACGACACCGCGGTCCGCATGAACTTCTACGTTCACGAGGACTGTGGCCCACTCTTCGAAGGAGAACCCGACTCTCACAGCTGGTTTACCCTCGCAGTTTACCAGATGCCAAACGGTGAGTACACCGCACCTGAGAATCCGGAGATGGAACTTGTCCACGCGAAAGCTCGCTACTTCAGCTCAGGACACCACTACATCATCGTAGACCTGCCAGAAAACTAATCGACTCGCTTACTCCGTTTTCGCCTTTTTGCCTTCTTCTTCGAGAATCCGTTTTTCCGTGGCTTCTCTGTCCTCTGGATAGCCGATGTCCGCGCGCCAGCCTTCCATCCGAATCGCATCGATGGTGCGCCCCGAGTGGATGAGCAGGTCGATTGCCTCACTCAACTCGTACTCGCCGCGATTCGACGGCTGGACGAGGTGGCAGGCGTGGAAAATCGCCGGCGTGAACGTATAGAAGCCGGTCATGACCAGATTCGATTCGGGTTCTGCGGGTTTTTCGACCACGGAGATAATCTCGCCGTAGGCATTCGTCCGACAGACACCGTAGCGAGAGGCTTGGTCCCACGGCACCTCTTCGACGAGAAAGGCAGCGTCTGCGCGCTCTTCGCGCTGGCGATTCACGACATCTCCGAGGTTCGCCCGGAAGATGTTGTCACCGAGGATGAGCATGAAGTCGTCGTCGATGTGTTCTTCGACGGTCAACAGCGCGTGGGCGAGGCCGTTCTGTTCGCGCTGGTGTGAGTACGTGATTGGGATGCCTTCGAAATCGTCGCCGTAGTAGCTGATGATGGCCTCTTTCCTGTAGCCGACGACGACGTGGAACTCGGTGGCTCCGAGGTTCTTCAGTTGCTCGAAACAGTGGGTCAAGATTGGTTTTCCCGCCACCTCAACCATCCCTTTCGGCTTATCGTCTGTGAGTGGTCGCAGTCGGGTTCCCTTACCCGCCGCGAGCACGACTGCTTGCATACCACCGTGTGTGCTCTCTTACAGTAAAAACCCTCTCACTGCACTGACTATTCCAAATCCTCAAGACAGATTACGGACAAGTATCTGTAATGAATCTCAGCATCGTGGGGAGCGGGTACGTTGGCACCACAATCGCCGCGTGCTTTGCAGACCTCGGCCACGACGTGACGGCCATCGACATCGACGAGACCGTCGTCTCGAAACTCAACGACGGTGTCGCGCCCATTCACGAACCCGGACTGGCCGACCTCGTGAAAACCCACGCGGGAACGTCGCTCAGAGCAACGACCGACTACAGCGCCGTCCGCGAGACGGACGTGACGTTTCTCGCGCTCACCACGCCGTCGAATCCCGACGGTTCTATCGACCTTTCGATTATGAAAGCAGGGACGCGCTCGCTCGGTGACGCGCTCGCGGAAAAAGACGACTACCACCTCGTCGTCGTGAAAAGTACCGTGACACCCGGGACAACGGGCGATGTCATCCGTCCACTGCTCGAAGAAGCCTCGGGGAAAGTCGCAGGCGAGGACTTCGGCGTTGCGATGAATCCGGAGTTCCTTCGGGAAGGCTCTGCTGTCACTGATTTCTTGAACCCGGACAAGCTCGTCTTCGGCGCGGAGGCAGCCCGCGATTACGACCTCCTCGAAGCGCTCTACGGGCCGCTCATCGACCGAACCGACGCGCCAGTGGTCAAGACGGGCCTGCGCGAGGCCGAGATGATTAAGTACGCGAACAACGCCTTCCTCGCGGCGAAAATCAGCCTCATCAACGAACTCGGAAACATCTGTAAGGCCTACGACGTGGACGCCTACGAGGTTGCAGACGCGATTGGGTTAGACGAGCGCATCGGCCCCCACTTCCTCAGAAGCGGCGTCGGCTGGGGTGGGTCGTGTTTCCCGAAGGACGTGGCCGCACTCATCGCCGCCGCCCGCGACACGGGCTACGAACCGCAACTGTTGCAGGCCGCAGTGGACGTAAACGACCGCCAACCCGGCCGCATGCTCTCGCTGCTCGACGACCACGTCGATGTCAGCGGGAAGCGCGTGGCCGTTCTTGGACTCGCGTTCAAGCCCGGCACCGACGACATCCGCGAGTCGCGGGCGATTCCGACCATCGAAGGCCTGCTCGACCGCGGTGCGACGGTCGTCGCCTACGACCCCGTCGCCACCGACAACATGCGCGCTCGCTTCCCCGACATTGAGTACGCCTCCTCTGCGGCGGCCGCGCTTGCCGGCGCACACGGCGCGCTCGTCGTCACCGACTGGGACGAGTTTGCGGCGCTCGACTTGGAGTTCGACGCGATGGAAACGCCAGTCGTAATCGATGGGCGGCGCATCGTTTCCCCGCGCGAGGGCATCACCTACGAAGGGTTGACGTGGTAGTTACGCAGCCACGGTTTCGCCGTTTTCGACGGCCGTCTCGTTCACGCTGACCGTCTCACCATTTACCGAATACTCGCCCGCATACGGGACGGTGACGCGGTAGGTTCCGTTCGCGTTCGCTGTGACGGTTCGTTCGTAGTCGAACGACGCGCCGTCGATGGTCACCGGCGTCGAAAGTGAGATGGTGGCATTCGGCGCGGCTTGCCCGGTAATCGTCGCGCCGGGGACGAGTCTGAACGCCTTTGTCTCGCCGCTTTCGGTGCTGTAAATCGCTTGGTAGTGGGCAACGCCCGGCGCGGCTTGGCTCTCACTACCGAAGTGTTCGTGGAGTCGGTTTTGCATCGTGCCCGGTGGATAGTCTAACTCTTCGGTCACGACGAAGCCGACGCGATTCGAGAGCCGTCCGTACCAGTCGCTGCTGTTGCTCGCGCGCATGAACGGCGTGTAGGTCGATTGGGCGTAGCCGTAGGACTGTGACTCGCCGCTCACGAAGTAGTTGAACATCCGGTTTTTCCCCCAGCGACTGAGCACGAAGGTCTCGGGGTACGCCATTCCCTGTTCTTCTGCATAGGTGTCGATGGCCTGTGCGGTCTCGAACAGTTCGCCGTCGGTCGTCACCTGATCCATTTTGACCGGCACTTGGACGAGGCTCAGGCTTGCGATGATGAGAAAGAGTACACAGAGCGAGGCAATCGCTTTCCCGTCTGGAATCTCGATTGATTCGCGCGTCTGTGAGACGGATTCTCGAAACGGAACCGGCCTGCGTGCGAGTTCGACGCGCTCTGCGACGTGGACGAAACCGAGCGCGGCGAACACCGCGGTCATCGCCGCCATCTCGCCGACGAACCGAATCTGGAAGCCCGCGAGCACGAAGAAGTACCACGCGTACACCGCGCCGACGATCCATTGGGGCTGGTGCTTTCGATAGCTCGTGAGCGTCGCCCAGCCAATGTAGGGGAGTGCGAGTGCGAGGATGAAGCCGAACAGGAGCAGAAAGCCCATCGAGTCGCCGTTGAACAGCGATTCCGTCTCGACGATGTCCTGTGGGGAGATGAGCCGGTTTATTTGGCCAACCAAGCGCACCCAGTACTCTGGAAGCAGTGCCCGGAAGGCGAGAACGCCGACAATCGCTCCGACTGCTTCGAGCGTGCCGAGCACCGCAGTCGAGAGCTGTGCTCGATAGCTCACCTCGCCAATCGCGAGTACGCCGAAAACGGCGACGAGGAGGAGCGCTGGAGCAGAGGCGACCTGCGTCGTGTGCCAGCCGAAACTGGTGTGGAAGAAGGCGGTGAGGAGTGCTCCAAGTGCCAGTCCCGGGAGAAGCGCGAGATTGGATGCGAGCGGCGACTGGCCTGCGCGCACATCTGAGAGTGTGCGGAAGGCGACGTAGAAGCCAATCGGGACGATGAGCAGCGGTCCGGCCTCCCACGCGAGGGTTTGCCCGGCGACGCCGACGCCGAGGGCGAGGGTTGCGAGCCACGTTTTCGGGCGGGTTTTGAGGTCGGAGAACGCGCCATGGCGGGCGAGGATGACGACGGCGAGCATCGTGAGCGCCAGCCACGGGTAATCGAAGGCGTGGTGGTCTGCAAAGCCGAGACTGGTGCGCAGGGCGTGGCCGGGGATGAGCGCAAGCAGTAGCACGCTCGCGAGGCCAACGCGCCGGTCGTCGGTGAGTTCCGTGGCGAGCAGGTAGACGAGCGCGCCCGTGATGACGGCAGCGACGACGGGATACAGCGCGAGGACGGGGCCGGTCGCGTCCATGCCGCCGAACAACGAAGACACCCACCAGAGGGTTGCGACGAGGAGGGGTTCGCCCTTGGCAACCACGTCGGGGAGAGCAGAGAGTCCGGAAAAGTCGAATACGCCGTTCGTGTTCGTGACGACCTGTTCGACCCAGTAGCGGTAGTAGTAGGGGTCGTTCGCGCCGAGGACGACGTGGCCGTCGCGGAACACGCTGGAAACAAATATCGAGCGGACGGCGCCGAGAAAGACGAGCGCACCGGCGAGGAGCGTGGCGGCGCGGCTGTCGAAGGCGGGAAGCGAAAACGAAACAGCCGGCGTGGTTCGCTCGGTCGTGGTCTCACCGTTGAGGGCAGCTTTCACGGCTTTCCGGTCTGCCACGCGGTAGCCACCGTCGTGTTTTTCGACGATGTTGCGAGAGACGACCTCGCCGAACGCACCGGAGTCGAGCGGGATGTCGCCAAACGTCCACGTCGCCTGCTGCGCATCGACTGCGAGCAGTTGCTCCAGCGAATCGGCCATCTCGGGCCGTTTTTCGAGCAGCGCTGCGGTCTCCTCGCGCACGTCGGTCATTATCACGGAGATACTGACAAACTCGAATAAATGTGCCGGGTGCGTTCGACGGATGTATGACGGGTTCGGGTCGTTTGTGTTCCCAATGCGCCAGTTCATCATCCTCGGCCACGACGCGCCGACGACGCCCGACTTCTCCCTCGACGACCTCGCGGGCGGTGCGGGCCGCTTGGACGTGCTCTGTCGGTGTGTCAACTCTGCGTTCTTCCTCTCCCACGACATCCGCAAAGACGTTCGCGTCTACCTCGTCTTGCAGGACGAACTGACGATTCGCTTCGAGGGGAGCGAACTCCGTCGCCTCAACCCGGACGAACGCTCAACGGCCGCCCTCGTCCGAAACGCACTCAAAGAAAAGCAAAACGCCATCGGACACATGGAAGCCGAAGCTTCGCCCGGCGTGTATCTTTCGCGGCGTGGCTTCGAGCCGATTCTCGAAACCGTCGCGGGCGACGGGACGGTCATCGAACTCCACGAAGACGGCGACCCGATTGCTTCCGTGGACGTGCCCGACAACCCGGTGTTCGTCCTCTCCGACCACCACGACTTCACCGACGAAGAGGCCGCCCTGCTCTCGGAAGCGGCAGAATTGCGCGTTCGAATTGGCCCAGAGATTCTCCATGCAGACCACACCATCACCGTCGCGCACAATTTCCTCGACACCGAAGGGTTCGAGACGTACTAACGTCCGCAACGATTAACAGGTGGGCGAGCATCAAACGTAGATGCGGGCCAGTGGGGTAGCCTGGTATCCTTCGGCCTTCGGGTGGCCGTAACCGCAGTTCGAATCTGCGCTGGCCCATTTTTCCACCGCTCACAACCGCGAGCGCAGCGAGCGGTCTGTGCGGTGTGAAAAATGCAGCCAAGCAGTTCGAACGAGACCAGTCGCGCGCAGCGAAGCGAGCACGTCTGGGCGTTGTTCGAATCTGTGCTGGCCCAAGCGCGTAGTACATTCCCCTCACCCCTACACTTCCACTCCACCCTTACCAACGCCTTTTACGCGAAAGCGCCCAACTGTCGCCAATGGACGGACTCGACGAGGAAATCACAGAGGCAGACGATGTTGCAGCGGAGCGAGACGAACTCGTCAGTGCGGTGTACGAACACGCGGGGACGATTGCGCGCGAACTCGCCTTGCTGAAAGGCGGCGACTACGGCCAAGAGACGTTTTCGACGAGCAACGGTGACTGGACGGTCAAGTACGAAGCGGGCAACCTCGACTATCTGCGATACTCGGGCAAGAAGGGCGATATCTACGTCGTGTCGACCAAACAGCCGCCCGCGCCCGACGACCTCGCGCTGGCGATGGAGGACTACGGCGCGTTCGTCCGGGCGTTCAACGACCACGTCGCGTCGTTCGAGGGCATTCTTGACGAGGTTGACACGGACTTCCCCGAGGTTGCGTCCACGGCGTCAGTCGTCGAAGAGCGCAATCGTCTCGTACGCACGATTCGAGAGACGGCGGATGCGATTTCCGCCCAGCTCCACCGATTCAATGGGACGGATTACGGCGCGTGGAAAACCACGGTTTCAGGAAAGCGCTGGGAGTTGAAGTGGGAGGGCGACCGGGCGTCGTACCTTCGCGTCGGTGGCGAAGGCGGGGTGTATCTCGTCTCGCAGTACGAACCACCGTCTGCCCCGGACGTAAAGCGCCACGCAGAGGGTTTCCGGGGGTTTATCGAGGCGTTCAATGAGCACGTAGACGAGCTTGATGCAAACCTTTCACACGTCGAACTATAGTGGTGCAACCGTGGAGAAAACCGCAAGATAACACCGGATTGACCACTCACGATTCTGTCCTTACGCCGCCCATAATAATGGGCTTTCTTTGATTGTACATATCCAATGACTCTGTTCGCCCAGAGTGGTCTTCGTTGCCCCCACGCCTCCCCCCTCCTTGTCGTACGCTCACGTGGGGTGACGAGTTAGCCATGTCAACACCGCCTCGCTCGCGCACCCGCAACTCGCTGTTGCCAGACTGGCGTCACCACACGGTGACCTGGACAGACGTGACATGGCTCTCGCTCGCCGTCCTTGCCGCGGCCACCGTCTACGTGTCCTACCTCGCGACTCACCAGTACCCGGCCTACGTCGGCGGGTTGTACATCGCCATCTCCGATGCGATTGTCGCAAACGGCTACGCGCTCCCCGAACGCATTCCGGGGTACACCGTGTCGGGGGTTCCCTTCGCCTACCCACCGTTCATGTTCTACGTCTACGCGGTGATCCGTGACCTGTTCGGCGTCGATGCCATCACGCTCACGCGCTTCATCCCCGGTGCAGTCATGACGCTCATAATGGTGCCGTACTACTTCCTCGCGCGCCACCTGCTCGACTCAAAACGCCAGGCGGGCCTCGCGGCCATCGTCTTCGTGGGCACGCCAGCGGTGCTCCGGTGGCACCTTTCGGCCGGCGGCATCGTCCGCGCTCCAGCGTTCATGATTGCGCTGGTTGGAGCATATACCGGGATTCGGCTGTTCCAGACGGGCGACCGTCGGTGGATTGTGCCCGGGATGGCGCTGTTCGGCATCCAAGTGCTCACCCACCCGACGTACACCGTGTTTTTCGCCTTTAGCTACTTGCTCGCCTACGCCGTGTTCGACCGGTCGTTCTACGGACTCGTGTACGGTGCCATCGTCGCGGGCGGTGGCATCCTCATCGCCGCGCCGTGGTGGCTCCAGATTTTCGCCACCCACGGGCCAGAAATTTTCCTGCAGGCGTCTGGCACCCACCACGGCCTCGGCGGTGGCTGGCACCGCATCTACCGGCAGTTCATCATCCCGATCAAAGAGAAGGACATCATATCGGTGTTCTACCTCGCAGTGTTCGTCGCCGCGGGCTACGCGCTCTGGAAAAAACGGTATTTCCTCGCCATCTGGGCGATTGGCGCGAGCTACCTCATCGGGAAAGACCGCTTCCTGTTCGTCGGTGGCGCGATGCTCGTCGCCTTCCTCGTCTACGATGGCGTGTTGCCCGCGGTCAAAACGTTCCTCAGCGAGCGCACGTCGCGCGGCGACCTCTATCGCGGCGTGTCGCTCGCGCTCGTCGCGCTTGTCATGCTCACCGCGGTCGGGACGGGCGTCGCCTTCGCCACGAGCACGCTCCAGACGGAGTACGACCACAGCGCCGCCCAGCCAGCAACGATGGACGACCACGACCGCGAGGCAATGCAGTGGATGCAGTCGAACACGCCGCAGGATGCAACGTTTGTCGTGATGGGCGACACCGCAGAGTGGGTGCCCCTGTTCACCGAGAGGACCATCCTCGTCGGGCCGTGGGGGGTCGAGTGGACGACCTCACACACCTACTACTGGGAGGTCGAATATTACAAGGCCATCTCGAACTGTGGCAGCGCAAGCTGTGTCACGCAATTGCTTGCCTTCGGTGAGCGCCAGCCTGACTACCTCTACGTCCCGAAAGGCGACTACACGGTTCGCGGGAAAGAACGCCACACGGAACTCGGAATGCAAGACTCGCTGTACGAGGCACCGCGCTACGACCTCGTTTACGAGAACGAGGGCGTGCTCATCTACAAGGTCGCACAATCCCCCTCACAGACGACCGATAACTCGGACGAGTCTACCGCGGGAACCGCGGCGTAGGGCGTGCGTTTTTACCGATTGGTGTTGTCGTGGATGACGTGACAGCTACGCCACCCGATGTAGACCGCGTGCTCTCGGTCGCCCGCGAGGCCGCGACCGCAGGCGGCAACGTTGCCCTCTCTGCGTTCCGGACGCCCCTTTCTATCACCCCAAAGGCGAGCAAGATGGACCCCGTGACGCAGGCGGACGTAGACGCCCAGAATCGCGTCGTCGAGGTCATCCGCGATTCGTTTCCCGACCACACGATTGTCGGGGAAGAAGGCGACCAACTGAAAGAGATACCTGACACAGGTCCCGCGTGGGTAATCGACCCCATCGACGGGACGAACAACTTCACCCATGGCAATCGCGTCTGGGCGACCTGCATCGCCTACGTCGAAGACGGCGAACCACAGGCCGCCATCACGCGCCTGCCCGCCCTCGGTGACGAGTACGTTGCTGGGGACACGACGCTCAGAGACAACGAGCCAGTGACGGTGAGCGACCGCGACGACCCCGAGTTGTGTACCGTCTCGCTCACCTTCGGCCTCCAGCCCCAACACCGCCCGCTGTTCGCGGAGGTGTCTCGCAACCTGCTCGAAGCCTTCGGCGACCTCCGGCGCTTTGGCACGGGCCAAGTCTCGCTTGCGATGGTTGCGGCGGGCGAGTTAGACGGTGCGGTCTCCGCGGTCAGGCTCTCGCCGTGGGACACCGTCGCGGGCGTTCACCTCGTCCGGCAAGCCGGTGGGACAGTGACCGACATCGACGGCAATCCTTGGAGATGGGACTCGGAGGGAGTGGTCGCCTCGAACGGCAAGGTTCACGACACCCTCCTCTCGATTATCCCCTGATTTTTCACTGCACTCGACGAAGAGCGAGCAATGACCGACCCACTCGAATGGGAAACGCTCGCCACAGAAACCGCCTACACCTGCCCCGGCTTCGACGTCACCCACGAGGACGTACGCCTTCCTGATGGGACGGAGTCGGACTTCGACTACCTCTCAGAGCCGCCCGCCGTCGTTATCCTCCCGTTTACCCCGGACGGCGATGTGGTGCTCATCGAGGAATGGCGACAGGCGGTAAAGCGCGTGAATCGTGGGCTTCCCGCGGGGACGATGGAACCAGAAGACGACGACCCAGCGGCCGCGGCCCACCGCGAACTCGAAGAGGAAACGGGCCACGAGGCTGCCCGTGTTGCCCACCTGACCACCGTCGAACCGGTAAACGGTATCGCGAACGCGGTGCATCACTACTTCGTCGCCTACGACTGTCACCCTGCGAGCGAGCAGAATCTCGACTTCAACGAGTCGATTCGCGTCGTCATCGAATCCTACGACGACCTCCTCGCGGCCATCGAATCAGGCGAAATCCGGGACGGGCGGGCGGTGCTTGGGACGCTCTATTACGAACGCTTCGCCTGAGTCGCGCTTTGAGAACGGAATGTGTATCCCTGTTCCGTCGAAGTTTCGGACAATGCGCGACAGCTTCGAGGTCCGCGATACAGACGCCGCGGGCCGCATCGGGCGGCTTTCGGTTCCCCGGGCGGGCGTCACGGTGGAGACGCCGGCGCTCCTCCCCGTGGTGAACCCGAACCGCCAGACGGTGGCTCCGTCCCGACTCGCTTCTGAGTTCGGTGCGGAAATTCTCATCACGAACAGCTACATCATCTACAAGAGCGACGACGTGCGCGAGCAGGCCCTCGACGTGGGGCTTCACGAGCTGCTCGACTTCGACGGCGCGATTATGACCGATTCGGGGTCGTTCCAACTCGCAGAATACGGCGAAATCAGCGTCGATACCGAGGAAATCCTCCAATTCCAACACGACATCGGCTCGGACATCGGGACGCCGGTGGACATCCCGACGCCCCCCGACGTGCCCCGCGAGCAGGCAGAAGCGGAACTCGCTACCACCCAAGCACGACTCGAATTTGCCGAGACGGTGGACGTTGGCGACATGCTCGTGAACGCGCCCGTCCAAGGCTCGACGTATCCCGACCTCCGGAAAGCCGCCGCAGAACACGCCTACAGCACCTCACTCGACGTGTTCCCCGTGGGAGCGGTCGTTCCGCTCATGAACGGTTATCGGTTCGACGACATGGTCGATGCCGTCGCTGCGGCGAAAGACGGCCTCGGCGCGGACGCCCCAGTCCACCTCTTTGGTGCGGGCCACCCAATGATGTTCGCCCTCGCCGTCGCCCTCGGCTGTGACCTCTTCGACTCTGCGGCCTACGCGCTCTACGCCCGCGACGGCCGGTATCTCACCGTGCGGGGGACCAAGCACTTCGACGAACTCGACTACTTCCCGTGTTCGTGTCCCGTCTGTGCCGAACACACGCCCGAAGACCTTGAACAGGTTTCGAACAAGGAACGCGAACGCCTGCTCGCAGAACACAACCTCCACGTTTCGTTCGAGGAGATTCGCACCATCAAGCAGGCCATCCGCCGCGGGACGCTGATGGAACTGGTCGAGACGCGCGCCCGTTCGCATCCGGCAATGCTCGACGGCTACCGCGCCATGCTCGCCCACGCAGACCTCCTCGAAGAATCCGACCCGTCGAGCAAAGACGCCTTCTTCTACCTCTCCGGCGAGAGCGCGTACCGCCCGGAAGTCGTCCGCCACCACAAGCGCCTCTCTCGGCTGTCGCCGGAGGGCCACGTCCTCCTCACCGAGGCTGGTTCTTCAGACAACTACGACGAGTCGTGGCGGCTGCTCCCGCCGTTTGGTCCGTTCCCGATGGCGTTGCGCGAGACGTACCCACTCACCGCAGAAGTACCAACACGCATCGACGACGAAGCCTACCGCCAAGCCGTCGTCGGCGTTCAGAAACTCGTCGCGGCGAATCCAGAAACGGAGTTCACGGTCGCCCACAAGGGCTGGCCCGCGGACATCGTCGCCGGACTCCCCGACGGTGTCGAGATTGTTGACTTAGAATCGATGGACAAAAACGCCAACGAGACGGAGGAAACCCATGACTGAGTATTTCGAGGTACACCACCGCGATGGGGCCGCCCGCGTCGGTGAACTTCGCCTCACCGAGTCGGTGACGACGCCGACGCTCGCAGACGACGTGGTGGTCGATGCGGGGAGTCGCTGGCCAAAAGAGCGTGACCTCCCCGAAGGCGACCCGTCGAAAGTGACGATTCTCCCGTATCGAGGGCTTCCCGGCGGCACCGCGCCGGAAGTCGCAGACTCCTTTGGTCCTGAGTATCCAGACGTGGACTTCCCGAGTGCAGCCGTCGTCTCCCAGTACTCGGTGGACGACTTCGGCGCTGACGTGTACGTGCTCTCTGAAGCCCAACGCGTCATCGGCCACGCCGCCGCGTTCGTCGACGCCATCATCGCGATGAAGGAAACGACGCCCGCAGACACCGCACTCATGCTGTCGGGAGTCGCCACGCCCGCGAACGTCGCCATGCTCGTCTACGCCGGGGTTGACCTCGTGGACGCCACCCAAGCGCGCATCAAGGGCACCCAAGGGTTCTATCTTACCACCGACGGCCAGCACTTCCTCGAGGACTTAGAGGAACTCCCGTGTGCGTGTGCGGCCTGTCAGAAACCGCTCGCCGAGTTCACGCGCGCAGATTGCGCCGAACACAACGTCAATGCGCTTCGCGCCCAGTTGGGCATCGTCCGCCAGCGCATCCGCCGCGGCCGCCTGCGCGACTACATCGAAGGCCAAGCTCGCCACGAAGCGTGGCTCACCTCCGCCTTCCGTCGATTCGACCAGGAGTACGCCTACATGGAAGCGCACACGCCACTCTTTCGGCGCACCGAACTGCTCGCGGCGACCGAAGATTCCTTGAAACGCGTCGAAATCCAGCGGTTCGCAGACCGGGTGACGAGTCGCTACAACAATCGCTTCGACAACCCGCTCGTGCTCGTGCCGTGTTCTGCCCGCAAGCCGTACAGCGAATCCCAGAGCCACGGCCAGTACCACGACGCGATTCAATTCCGCGCCCACCTCGTCTCGATGACCTCACCGATTGGCGTGGTGCCCCAGGAACTCGAAACCACCTACCCCGCCCAGCACTACGATTCGGTCGTCACGGGCCACTGGTCCGAGGACGAAAAACAGTTCGTCGCAGCAGTGCTAAAACGGTATCTCGAACGCAACGACTACCCGCGCATCATCGCCCACGTCCCGGAGAAGGGATACCGCGACATCGTCGAACGCGTCGAAGACGCACTCAACTTGGATATCGAGTACACCGTCGAAGACCACCCGACGACGCCCGAATCTATCGGCAACCTCATGCAGACGTTGGACGGCGAGTCGAAGTACCTGAAAAGCGAGCGCCAGCACAACACGCTTCGGGCGCTCGCAGACTACCAGTTCGGCGACGGCGCGGGCGACGAGCTGTTCCCCGACCTCTCGATTCAGGGCCGGTATCCGAAACTCCGGGCCCACACCGCTGACGGCACCCAGTTGGCCGCGATGGTGCCCCTCTACGGGACGCTCTCGTTCACCCTCGAAGGTGCACGCCACTGGCTCGAAAGCGACGTGCCGACGAAAACCGTCGAAATCGACAACTTCGTGCCCCAAGGGTCGGTGCTCGCACCGGGCGTCGTCACCGCGAGCGACGACATCCGCGTCGGCGACGACGTAGTGGTTCAGGGGCCACAGGCGTTCGCCGTCGGCGTCGCCAAGATGAGCGGCCGCGAGATGGAGACGAGCACGCGCGGCATCGCGGTGCAGATTCGCCACGTCGAAGAAGTTTAGGTCAGTTTTAATTATGGGGGCCTGAGTGGTGCCTCCATGGCTCTCGAAAGACGGCTTGCAGGTTTTTCCTTCGTTTTGGCCGGCTTTGCCGGTGCGATAATGACGGTTTCACAGTACCTCCAAATTCTTCTCAATCAGCCACTTTCGCAACTCGGTGGTGCAGCCTTCGTCGTCTCCATTCTCGGATTTCTCGTCAGCCCAGTTCTCGCAGTTGTCCTCGGCTACGTAACGGGAACGCGCGTCGACGTGGCTGTCGCGTACAAGAACGTGCTCGTTTCTTGTTTCGGGGGTGCACTCGTCGGCTTACTGCTCGGCACAGCGGTTGTAACGTTCGTCGCACTCGACGGACAATCGGGTCTCCAATTGGCGTTCCCCATCCTGGGGAGTGTCTACACCGCCATCCTCCGTGCATTGACCTTCACGCTGTTCGTCTTTGCTGGCGCAGCATTTGCGACGTTCCGGACGGGTGCTCCCGCTCTGACACACGGGTAGCACAACCATTTTACACGCGCCATGTCACCTTCAGGCATGGACGACGTGTCACTCGCCCTGCCCGCACAGATCGTCGAATCGCTCCCCGAAGACGGCCAGAACGCGGCCAAAGACATGGAACGCGCCGTCGAAGGCTGGGAGTCGAGCATCAATCGCGCGATAGCCGAGGCAGAAGACGACGCAGAGGCTGCGCGCTTCGTCCTCGAAGCAATCGACCGCATGGAAGCCCGACTGGAGAAATACGACGACTTCGTCCCCGAACTCCGCGCGTGGGGCCAGTCGCCCATCTACGCCATCGCGTGGCGCAACCTCCAAGCGTCGCTCATCACACAACTGTACGACCACGACGCCCTCGCCGCCGAACTTGACCGAGAGCGAAACGCCCGTATTGTCGAAGACGGGATTCGGTTCGGTGGCCGGTAGGTCCATATTTATACGGCTTGCGCCACTGTCTGTGGGTAATGCAGGTCGAACTTCGATTCTTCGCCACCTTCAGAGAAGCCGTCGGGTCGAAAATCATCGAACGCGACTTCGACGACGACGTGACCGTCGGCGAAGTGCTCGAATCGCTCGAAGCCGAGTTTGACGGCCTCTCCGGCAGTCTCTTAGACGGCGACGGAAACATCCGCCCACAGCTCAGCGTCCTCAAAAACGGCCGGGAAGTGCTCCACATGAAGGGCATCGCCACCGAACTCGAAGCGGGCGACCGACTGAGCGTCTTCCCACCGGTCGCAGGTGGCTGATGCAACGCGAAAAATCGTTTCGCGGTATCTCAGAACGCCTCGCCAAACACTATCTGCAGAATCTCGGCGGCGAACCCGGCGACGATGACGCGACGATCGTTGCCGCCGACTGGACCGCACACGTTTCGAGTGAGAAAGTCAGTATTGGCCCGTCGCTCGAACTGACCGAAGTGACCGTGGTTTTCTCTGGCGACGAATCCGTCCTTGAGGAGCTGGTCGAGCGCTTCTCGCAGAAAGCGATGCGTGCAGGTGGGTAGATGGCAAACGGCGACCCAATCGAAGGACAGGTGTTGCTCATCGCGGGCGCGAAAGCGAGCGTCCCCGCCCACAACCTCGCCCCGCTGGTAGACCGCGTCCAGGCGCAGATTGGGCCGAAACTCGACGAGTTTCGAGACCGCTTCGAACTTGTGTTCGAGACCGAGGAGGCCTGTTTCTTCTTCGTCGGTCACGAGCAGTGGGCGGTCATCGCCCATCGCGTGGATATGAACGACCGCGAGATGGACGCCGTCCGCCGCGCGCACAACGAACAACTGCTCCGCGTCGGACGACGCGAAGACCGCCGCTTTGAGTTCGACGCCGCCCTCGACATCCGCGACTGTATCGTCATCGGAAAAGAAACGGTCTGACACCCGGCAGAAAGCTTTTATCGCCGTTGTTTGACCTGCGAGTATGAAGCAATCGACGATTAACTTCACCCTCCTCTTCGTCGGTGCCTGCGTCGCGCTCGCCGGTGTGGCGCTGTTCTTCCCGTTTGCCGATATGGATTATCACGTCGAGTACGTCGAAACGCGAGACACCCCGTCGCCACACAAGCCCACGGCCTACTACGAAGAGCTGGCTCCGACCGAGCAGGCGATTTTCGAACGAGTGAAAGGTGGCGAAGTCGTGACGGTCGAAGACGACATCGACTACCCCGAGGTGGTAAAATATCAGGACCAGTACTACTACCTCTCGTACTATTCGACGTTCGACTGGTTGAATCCGGCGACGTTCGGCCCGTCGCTCATCGCACTCGTCGGCACGGCAACGGCGCTCGGTGCAATCCGTCGGGACATGCGCCAGCGAGTCGTTTACTGAGGCAGCGCAAAAGAAAGAACGAGTGAGTTAGTCGTCTGCGGGTGCTGCGCCGCCGGACGAACTCACGCCCGTGCCGGGGCCGATGTCGATGCCGAGGTCTTCGAGTTTCTCGTCTGGGACGACGCCGTCGACCCAGCCACGCGCCGTGTAGTACTCTTCTTTCATCTGGTCGAGTTCACAGAGCTGGCCTTCAGAAGCGCCCTGTCCGGGGATGGCGTCTGGGCCTTCGACGAAGCGTCCGGGAAGAGAGTCGTCCTCGCCTTCGAAGCCTGCGAGGTTGTTGTAGTAACGCTCTAAGTTGTAGATGCGCTCGCCGGTTTCGAGCAACTCGTCTTCGGTCACGTCGAAGCCGGTCATCCCGTTGTACTGGAGGACGTACTCCTCGATGCCCTCCGCGAAGGCGTTGAACTTGCAGATGTCGAACGAGTCGGAGATGGCGTGAAGGTCTTGGAACGCCATCGTGAGTTCGCCTTTGCCCTCCCACGCGTACGGGTCTACCTTCTCGGGCAGGCCGAGAATTTCAGCAGACGGCGTGTAGGCGCGCAGGTGACACGCCCCGCGGTTCGAGGTGGCGTAGGCGATGCCCATGCCCTTCATACAGCGTGGGTCGTACGCCGGGATGGTCTGGCCTTTGACGGCAAGCGAGTTGCCGTGGGCGTCCATCGTCTCTGCGATGTGGTTTGCTCCGCCTGCGAGCAGGTCTGCGAGTTCGCCGTTACGGACGGCGATGTCCTCGATGAGGTCAATCATCTCGTCTGCGTCGCCCCATTCGATGCCCTCGAATTTGCCGTCGAACTTGCCTTCTTCGGTCATCTCCATCGCCATGGCAATCATGTTGCCCGTCTCGATGGTGTCGAGTCCGAGGTTGTTACACTGGTCTATCATGACCGCAACTTTGTCGCGGTCGTCGTTCATCGAGTTCGGCCCGAGCGTGAACGCCGATTCGTACTCGAACGACTCCATGCGGACGTTCATCTCGTCGCCCTTGTGCATGACCTGCACCTCGACTTCCTTCTTACACGCGACCGGACAGGAGTGACAGGTTGGTTCGTCGACGAGGATGTTCTCACGGACGTTCTCACCGGACACTTTCTCCGAATCAATGTTCGGGTCGCTTGGGCTTTCGCGCGCCTCGCTCGCGGTACTCGTGTACCGCCCGTTGCGCGTTGGGAGGCCGTCCATCTCTTCGGTGAGGTTCATCAGGACGTTCGTGCCGTACAGCGAGAGACCGCCTTCGTTCGGGGCGGTCACGTCTGACTCTTGGATGACCTGCATCGCCTGTTGGTGACCCTTCTTGAACGTCTCCGGGTCTTTCGGCTTTGGCATCTTCGTCGTCGATTTGATGACGATTGCCTTCAGGTTCTTAGACCCCATGACCGCGCCCGTGCCACCGCGGCCGCTCGCGCGGTCGTCTTCGTTGACGATGCAGGCGTAGCGCACCTGATTCTCGCCGCCGGGGCCGATGGCCATACAGCTAAAGTTCTTGCCGCGCTGGCCGTCGACCTCGTCTTCGAGTTCGTCGATGGTGTCGTGGACGCCCCAGCCCCACATGTGGGAGGCGTCTTTGAGCGTGACCTCACCGTCTTCGATGACGGCATACACGGGGTGCTCTGCTTTCCCCTCGAACAGCAAACCGTCGAAGCCCGCCCACTTCAGGCGTGCGCCGCTCCACCCGCCGTGGTGGGAGTCGGTGACGGTGTTCGTGAGCGGTGATTTGGTGACAACCGCGATTCGGCCGCTCATCACAGTCTGTGTGCCCGTAAGCGGGCCGTTCATGAACGCCAGTAGGTTGTCCGGGCCAAGCGGGTCTACGTCCGGCCCCTGTTCAAACACGTACTTGACGCCGAGCCCGCGCGCACCGATATACTTGCGCGCATCCTCCTCGTCTATCCCCTCGTAAGCAACTGACCCAGATGACAGGTCAATCCTCGCAACATGGTCTTGAAAGCCGCCAATATCACTCATGGTAACGTCTCACACTTACATACGCACTGAGAGGTGTTGGTAGTTTTTACGAGAACGTAACGACATCCGGTTACGCCTTTCGAGAAACGTTCAGGGCGCGTGAATGCACCAGTATTTTGTCATTGGCTGTGGTTTCCCTTCTCAATGGAGCCAGTCCGTTTGGAAGTCGGCCGAGCCCGCTACGTGCTTCCCCTCACTGTGGCCGGAGTTATCCTCTTCATGTCGGTGATAAAACCGCCAAGCGGGTCTGGCCTTCACGCGTGGGGGCCACTCGGCCTCGTTCACCTCGATAAGTGGCTCCATGCCCTCGCCTACGCCGGACAGGCCGGGGTGCTCGCGATGGTACTCAACAAATATCGCCACGGCAACCTCGCCGCGTTCTGCCTCGCGCTCGGCTACGGCATCACCATCGAGTTCATTCAGTACCCGCTTCCAGCCCGCAGTTTCGACCTCACGGATATCGCCGCGAACTCCGTCGGTGCGGCCATCGGAATCCTCGCGTGGGTGCTCCTCGGGCGCAGGCTACTCCGCCTGCAGTAACCGCGAGACGGTGTCTGCAATCACGCTCGTCGCGGTGACGACCTCGCGGAAATCAATCGTCTCGTCGGGGAAATGGGCCTGGTCGATGGTTCCCGGCCCGAACAGCACGGTCGGGATTCCAGCCTCGATGTAGTGGCGCGAGTCTGCGCCGTAGGTTTCACCGATTGGCTCGCGGTTCGACAGGCCAGCGTCGGCCATCGCCGCCTGTAACGCCTGATGAATCGGCTCGTCTTCGCTAATCTCTCCGGCTTCGAACTGAATCGAGAAGCGCTCGAATGAGGGTTGGTGTTCGCGCAGCCACTCGTTTTCTGCGACCACCTCAGCGAGGCGCTCGTCGTACTCGGCTTCGACCGCGGCGACGGTTTCGCCGGGCGCGACGCCAATCCTGACCTCCGCGGTGAGTTCTGAGGGAACCGTCGAAGCCCACGACCCGGCGTGGACCGTTCCGAACGAGGTTGGCCACGGGTTCTCGAATCGCTCGTACAGCGGATGCGTGATGCGTTCTGCGCGCTCCGTTTCGAGGTCCTCGAAGGCGCGACGGATGGCTTCGAAGTGCGGAAGAACGGACTCCCCGCGCCAGCGGCGGGCGGCGTGTGCGGAGCGTCCGGCGAGTTCGAGGCGTTTCATCACGCTGCCTTCGACGGCGAGGACGGGGCGCAACTCGGTCGGCTCTGCGATGAGCGCCATGTCGCGGGAGAAGGGGTAGGGGTTGTCGAGGGCGGCCGCGGCCGCGCCGATGCCGCCTTCTTCCTCACCGACGACGCTTTCGACGACGACGCGCCCGTTCAGGTCGGTGTCGCGCTCAGCGAGCGTTCGCGCGGCGAAAATACACCCAGACAGGCCGGATTTCATGTCCGCGGCTCCACGCGCGGTGAGGTGCTCGTCGTTCCACGTCGGCTCGAACGGATCTGACGACCATTCGCCTTCTGCGGGAACAACGTCGACGTGGCCGTTCAAGACGACGGTTGGGCCTGCGTCGGGGTCGCCAAATTCGAGGACGCCGCCGACGCTCGGGCGGGCTGCCACGTCGAGTTCTGCGGGGTCGTCCGGGAACGAGGGGTGAGAAGCGAGGCGTTCTGCATCCGCCGTCCACGTGTAGGTCTCAAAGCCCCACGAGTCGAGGGTGTCTTCGACCCACTGTTGGGCGGTTTTCTCGTTCGGGGCGGTGGTGTCAAAGCGGAGGAGCCGGGAGACGAACTGGCGGAGGTCAGATTCGAGAGCCAACCGAGCGGTCATTGGGTGACATACTTGCCGCCTTTCAAAGAAAGGTTCGGAAGGGCGGTTGCAGACGAAGCCGATTTAGCCCCGGGGCCGATAGTCCGGGTAATGAGTAAGCAGGGCCCCGACGTGTACGAACAGGGGCGCGGGATGGACGCCCACAACAAGGTGATGCGCGAGATTCGCGCGAAAAAACAGCGTACCTACGACCCGCACGAACCCACGCGCGTCTGGCTTGACGAGGACAACACGCCGGACGGCGTCTACCAGTCGCTGACCATCATCCTGAACACGGGCGGCTGTCGCTGGGCACGCGCCGGTGGCTGTACGATGTGTGGCTACGTCTCAGAATCCGTCGAAGGCGGCAGCGTCACCCACGAGCAGTTGATGGACCAGATTCAGGTGTGTCTCGACCACGAGGAAGAACGCGCAGACGAGAAAGCTGACCTCATCAAAATCTACACCTCCGGCAGTTTCTTAGACGAACGCGAAGTCTCCGCAAAGAGCCGCAAGGCCATCGCAGAGACCTTTGCAGACAGAAAGCGCATCGTCTTAGAGAGTCTGCCAGACTTCGTCAAAGAAGACCGCGTGGCTGATTTCGTTGACGTGGGCCTCAACACGGACATCGCGGTGGGCCTCGAAACCGCCACCGACCGCGTGCGCCGCGACTGCGTGAACAAGTACTTCGACTTCGAGGACTTCATCGCCGCGAGCGAGGAGGCAGACCGCGCGGGTGCGGGCATCAAAGCCTACCTCCTGTTCAAGCCGCCGTTTCTCTCGGAGCCAGAGGCCGTCTCCGACATGATTTCCTCCATCGAGCGGTGTGCGGAGTACGCCCACACCGTCTCGATGAACCCGACCAACGTCCAGCGCTACACGATGGTCAATGAGCTGTTTCACAACTCGGGCTACCGCCCGCCGTGGCTCTGGAGCGTCGCCCACATTCTGCGCGAAACCGCAGACGTAGACGCCATCGTCGTCTCAGACCCGGTCGGTCACGGTCAAGAGCGCGGCGCGCACAACTGCGGGGAGTGTGACGACCGCGTCCAGCTCGCCATCAAGGACTTCGACCTGCGTCAAGACCCATCGGTGTTCGACCAGGTAAGCTGTGACTGCGAGGAGACGTGGGAACTCGTGATGGCGCACGAGACGAGTTTCAATATGCCACTCACGAACTGAATAAACCGTCAGTAAGGAAGTCCTACCACTTTTGTAAACAATCGTTAGCACGGGACAGGTGGCCTATAACAAAGGCGCTCATTGTCCTCCTGTGTCATACGGCACGGCCGAACAGAGTACGGTGTTGACATGGGTAGGTCGCTGTATTCGCTCGGGGTGCCGGAGAGTGTGGGGAAATGGGACAAGCTACGACGCGGTACGAACTTCTCGTCTGGTCTAACGGCTGGATCGAGATTCGAGACGGTGAGAACTCTGACCAATGGATCGCCACGGATAGACCGATGGAGGTCCTGCCATAACGTTCCCTGGAGCACGGGTGGCTGCCCTGTGTTCCGCTTAGTTGAAACCCAACAACACGCCCTGTCCGTCCGTGTTGCCAATGTCTGGCAACGAGGCGCGTTCGGGGTGTGGCATCAGTACCGCGACTGATGGCTTGAGCCCACTAACTCCTGCCACATTCGCTTTTGAGCCATTCGGATTCGCCTTTTCAGTAACGTTGCCATCCTCGTCACAGTATTTGAACAGAATGCGGTCGTCTGCTTCGAGCTCGGCGAGTTCCTCGTCCGTGATTTCGAAGCGGCCTTCGCCGTGCGCGATTGGCAACTCGATCACTTCGCCTTCGTCGTAGGCGCGCGTCCACGGCGTGTCCGCATTTTCAACCCGGAGATAGACGTGTTCACACTGGAAGCGGGCGCTCTTGTTCGTCGTGAACATGCCCGGCGTCAGCCCCGACTCACAGCCAATCTGTGCGCCGTTGCACACGCCGAGGACGGGCACGTCGTTTTCCGCCGCCGCCCTCACCTCGTCCATGATGGGCGAGCGCGAGGCCATCGCGCCAGCCCGGAGATAGTCACCGTACGAAAAGCCGCCGGGGAGCATGATTCCGGTCGTGTCCGCGGGGAGGCCGTCTTCGTGCCAGACGAGTTGCGCGTCCAGTCCGAGTTCGGTAAACGCGCGCAGGGCGTCGCGGTCGCAGTTGCTCCCGCCGAACTGGACAATGGCAATCACCGCTCGGTCACCTCAACCGCGTAGTCGTGGATGGTGGGGTTCGCGAGGAGGCGCTCTGCCATCTCCGCGGCCTGTGCCTCGGCACCGTCTGCGTCTGCCGTTTCGAGGTCAATCTCGTAGCGCTCGGTCGAGCGCAGCGCGGAGAGTTCGTAGCCAAGACGCTCTAAGGCGCGTTTGGTCGTCTCGGCTTCCGGGTCAAGCACACCCTGCTTGAGCCGCACAGTGACGGTCGCGGTGTAGGCAGTCATCGGTTGAGGTTGCGCGGTCATGCGCAAAAGACCTTTTGGAATGATTTGTCTATACACGTTTTTGTACACCTACTCGGGTTCGGTGACCAATACCCATATACTTCGGCGCTGTTGATTTTGTGCAATGAGCGTCTCTTATCGACGCATCGAGGTAGCTAGATGACTCGAAAACTCACCGAACTCACGGTCGTTGGCGACGACAAAACAGGGCTCATCGCCCGCGTCACGTCGTTGCTGTTCGACCACGGAATCAACATCGAAGACTTAGACCAGGCGGTCAGGAAGGGCATCTTCCGCATGACGATGCACGTCGATGCCGCGGAGATGACCACGACCAAAGACGACCTGCGCGAGAAACTCCACGCGCTTGGCGACGAACTCGGCGTGGACGTGAAAGTGCGCTTCCCCGCAGACCGCGAGACCAAGCAGATTGCCGTCCTCGCGACGAAGGAATCCCACTGCGTCGAAGCGCTCCTGCAAGCGTGGGCAAGCGGCGACCTCGGCGCGGACATCTCCGTGATCATCTCCAATCACGCCGCGCTGAAGCCGCTTGCCGACTACTACGACATCCCGTTCTACGACATCGGCGACGAGAAGGGGACGCCCGACGAGGACGCTATTCTTTCACTCCTCAACGACTACGACGCAGACCTCATCGTCCTCGCCCGGTACATCCGTATCCTCTCACCGAACGTCGTCTTCCGCTACGAAGGCCGGATTATCAACGTCCACCCCTCGCTGCTGCCGTCGTTCCCCGGCGCGGCCGCCTACCGACAGGCCATCGAAGAGGGCGTCCGCGTCGCGGGTGTGACCGCCCACTACGTCACGACCGACTTAGACCAGGGGCCAATCATCACCCAGCGAGCCTTCTCGGTGCCAGACGACGCCGAAGTCGAAGACTTACAGCGCAAAGGTCAGCCGCTCGAAGCCGACGCGCTCCTCGAAGCCGTCCAGTTGCACCTAAACGACGACGTGACGGTGCACTGGGGCCGCACCAACCTCCGTGATGGGGCAGAGGGCTACCAACTCGGGCTTCCAGAAGCCGCAGACGCCGCGAACCCAGACCGCCCCATAGACGGCCTCGCAAACATCCTCGCCGACGACTGACTCACTCGACCGTCGGCAGCGTCTCTCGAATCGAAAGTTTCTCTGTCGGCTCTTTTCCGGTCACGAGCACGGTGCGGCCGGCCTGTGCGACTTGGACGGTGTTCACGTCCGCGAGCGAGGCGTCAGCCCACGCCTTGACCGCCTGTTCGTCCGCGACCGCTTCGCTCTCGAAGACGATGAGCCACTGGCCCGGACTCTCCGTCTTCTTGAACGTCCGAGAGAGACCCCAGCCAACCGCGCCCTCGAACTGTGCTTGCTCGGGAGCCGTCTGTTCGTGGGGCTGGTGGACTGTGCCGGTGAGAAAGTGACCGTTGTTCAAACCTTCGCTCAGCATCCCGAACGCCTCGTTCACCGTCTGATACTGTGCGTCACTGTCACCGTGCGTCTCGACGACAGCCTCGACGATACTCTGTGGTGACCCATCGTCCGTGTTCGCGCTGATGACGGTGCCGTCTGCGACACCCACCGCGGTTTCGGCTTGCTCGCTCGTGAAGATACTGAACGAATCGACGGTTCCCTGCTCGTTGAACTGTTTGGCAGACAGCTCGCTTCGGATGGCGTCTTGCTCGACCGATGTCTGGCCGACGCGGAAGGGCGGGCCGACGATGAGTTCGTTGACCTCGGACGCATCGAGGCCGAGTAGCTGCTCCATGCCATCGCCGTACGCCAGCAGCTTCTCGACGGCGTCTTCGGTGAGCGACGCCTCGAACTCTAGTGTTTTCGCCGGTCGGACACGGAAAAACTGATAGGCGCGCTCGCCGCCGACAGCTTCGGGTGC
Organism: Haladaptatus sp. CMSO5; assembly: GCF_036689885.1. Classification (NCBI taxonomy): domain Archaea; kingdom Methanobacteriati; phylum Methanobacteriota; class Halobacteria; order Halobacteriales; family Haladaptataceae; genus Haladaptatus; species Haladaptatus sp. CMSO5. The sequence goes on along the minus strand of NZ_JBAHVW010000001.1, from coordinate 2,844,319 downwards.
GGGCAGCCACGTCCGGTAGTCTCCCTCGTCGGTTCCCGGAAGGGAATCCAACCGGTCGAGACAGCCGGCGAACCCCGAGAGACCAGCCGTGATACCCCCAGTCCCTATCCGCAAAAACTCCCGCCGTGAGCGGTTCATTGATGTGTGCTGTGACGGGGGAGCCACGGCAAAAGCGTTCTGGCAGATTCAGGTGTCGCGTATCGTGTGAAACGCGTAGCGGGCTCGCAGTCCGTTGAGTACCTCATTGTCGTCTGCGCCGAGTGCGTCGATGCCCGCGACGGCGTCGAACACCGTGGCGTCGGTCACCAGGTTGCCCGTGTGATACCGACCGCCCGTGCCGGTGTCGATGCGGTCGAGGTACGCCTGCCACTCCATAGGTGGTGGACAAAAACCGGGCGTAAAAGCGTTGGTCTCAGAGGTCGCGGACGGCGGCAACCGCTTCCGCGAGCGACGGCGCGGCGAAGAGGTCACGGTCGATGTAAGCGTTCGTGCCCGCGGCGTACATGTGCTGTGCGACGGTGAGCACGTCGGCAGAGAGCGGGGTGGGGTCTACGTCACAGAGCGACTTCCAGTCGGCAATGTCGCGGCGCTTCGCCTCTGCTTTCGCCTCGGTTACGGCTTCGACCCACTCGGGTTGGGTGCGCTTGTGGTACTGGCGGATGACCTCTTTCGAGAGTTGCTGGCCATCGTAGCTAAAGCGGTTCTCGTCGAACGTGCCGACCACGTCCGCGACGCGAATCTCGCCGTCGAAATAGAGACACTCGATTTTCCCGTCTTCGTGGGTGAGTCCGGCGCTCGCGGCCTGTTCGGTCACGAGGCGGTTTACGTCGCGGGCCACGTGTGCGATTGCATCAAGGTCAGCGACGCCTGCGATTTCGGCGGCTTCCTCGGTGTCGAGATACCGGTCGCCTTTCTCGTATTTCGTAGAGAACTCGATGATTGGCTCTGCAAGGGTGACGACTTCGTCCGGCCACTCGGCGAAGTCGAGGCCATGGTCTGCGGGTTCCGTACGGCGTCTGAGGCTCGACCCAATCGGCACCGTATTTCTGAACACGATTTCGAGCGGGATGAGGTAGTTCTCGCCCGCTGCGTCGTGGTAGGCGTCGTAGTCGTAGGTGCGCCCGTCGTTCGGGAGGTCTGGAACCTGCGTGAGGTCGATGGCCATTTCGCGCGGTGGCTCGGTGGCGTCTGCGAGCGCGATCGTCTCGCCGTCTTCGACGACGCCGCGGTAGTGGGTCGGTATTCCGTTGGCTTCGAGCAACTCGAAGTTGAACGCGCCCATCGCACAGAGGCTCGCGCCTTTCTCGGGAATCTGGTCTGGCATCTTCCCCCAGTCGAACACCGAATAGTCGTCGGTGAAGTAGAACGCGCCTCGGCCGAGTGAGTCGGGCGTGGCCGCCTCCGCGATACGGAACTCCTTGACGCTCGTCATACTCCTACCCGTGTGGGCGTCCGTAATGAAACTTTCACTCTCGTGTCCAACTCCTCTCGAATGGGTGGTGAAATATGCACAATCGCGCATATTCACTGCGCCCTACCGCAACCCCCTGCATTATGCTCTCGGAGAAAGACCTGTGAATATGACCGACGCCTTCCCCACGAGAACGAACGTTCCGCGCGGGCTCTTTGACTTTGAGCAGCTGCCTGAGACGGACCAGTCGTTCGAAAACGCCCTCGCCAAAGCCCGCGCTGGTGAGCGATTGGGCGTCGCCGACGGCGTCGAACTGCTGACCACGGGCACGGAGACGGACACCATCGACCTCCAACGGATGGAACTCGTCTTGGAGGCCGCAGACCGCAGACGGGCAGACGTGTGTGGCGAGGACGTTACCTTCGTCGCCAACCTCAACAACAACGTCACGACGGCGTGCAACGTCGGCTGTCTGTTCTGCAACTTCAAAGACCCGGCCGGGCAGTTCGAAGCCGACTACCAAGGCGAGATGGGTGGGTTCACGAAAACGCCCGCCGAATCGCGGGAAATCGTCCGCGACGCCCTCGAAATGGGCATCTACGAGGTGTGTTCGGTGTCGGGCCTGCACCCCGGCTTCGCGCTCAACGATGAACACCACGAGATTCTCGCAAGCGCCGAGGAGCCAGTCAACTACAAACCGCCGGAAGCCTACAACGTCTCTCCGGGCACCTACGTCGAACAGATGGCAGCGATGAGCGCAGACGGCGCACACCTCCACTCGATGACGCCGGAAGAGGCGTATCACGCCAGCCGCGGAACCGACTGGACCTACGAGAAAATCTACCGCGAGCTAAAAGACGCGGGCCTCGCAAGCGTCCCCGGAACGGCCGCAGAAATCCTCGTAGACGAAGTGCGTGAGGCCATCTGCCCCGGAAAAATCGACACGCAAGGCTGGCTCGACGCGATGGAAGCCGCCGCGAACGTCGGCCTCGACACCACGGCGACTATCATGTACGGCCACGTCGAAAACGAGATGCACCGAATTCTCCACCTCGAGAAAATCCGTGCCCTCCAAGAGAGAACAGGGAACATCACGGAGTTCGTCCCGCTCTCCTTTATCCACCAGAACACCCCACTCACAGAGAAGGGACTGGTCGATGCGGGCGCGAGTCGCGCAGAAGACCTGCTCATGATTGCCGTCTCGCGGCTCTACCTCGACAACATCGACAACATCCAGTCGTCGTGGGTCAAGTACGGCGACGAACACGGCCTCGCCATGTTGAACGCCGGGGCGAACGACTTCATGGGGACGATTCTCTCAGAAGAGATCACCAAGCGCGCGGGTGGTCAGTATGGCGAAGTCCGTACCTTCGACGAGTACGTGGACATGATTACGAGCATCGGGCGCGTCCCAGTCGAACGCTCGACCGATTACCGCCAAAAACGCCGCATCGACCCCGACGTGCGCCCCGCCGGACCGATGTTAGGGCCCAAGGCGGACGGCACGCCGATGTTCACAAAGAAGACGCCGACGGCTGATTGAGCACCCGCCGGTAGCGCTCACCCGCCTCGCTCTCCTCTCGAATCGCCTCCGTAATCTGTGCCGAGAGCCAATGATTCTCAGCCTCGTTTTCGGCAGGGAGGAAGCGCTCGTAAACGGGCAATCGCTCTCTGAGGGGCACACCCGCCTCTCCCGCAATGTCCTCCAGTTCGCGAAGTGCGGGCCACTTGTAATCCGGATTGATGTAGTCGTCCGTGACCGGCGAGACGCCGCCTAAATCGTCGATGCCACAGTCCAGCAACTCGCGGACGGGCGCGAGGTTCGGGGGGACTTGCACCGAAATCTCCTCGGGAAGGCAGACGCGCGCCATCGCCACGACGCGGCGCATCGTATCGAGCGAGGGGCCGTCTTCTCGCCAGCGTTCGTTCGGACTCACGTTCTGGACAATGACCTCTTGGATGTGCCCGTAGCGCTCGTGCATCGTGCGAATGGCGAGCAGGCTCTCGGCGCGGTCGCGCCACGTCTCACCGATGCCGACCAGAATGCCCGTCGTGAACGGGACGCCGAGTTCCCCGGCGGTTCGCAGGGTGGCGAGGCGCTGTCCTGGCGATTTCGCCCGCGGCCCGCCGTGGGCTTGCACTTCGGCGGTGGTTTCGAGCATGACACCCATGCTCGCGTTCACGTCGGCGACGAGTTCCATCTGTGCGGGCGTCTGGTCGCCCGGATTCGAGTGCGGAAGCAGGCCTTCGTCGAGGGCGATTTCGCAGGCGTCGCGCAGATAGCTGTGAATCGAGTCGTGGCCCCACTCGCCTAACTGGTCGTGAATCTCGGTGTAGCGGTCGTCCGGGTCGTCTCCGAACGTAAACAGGGCTTCTGTACACCCGGCGTCCGCGCCGAGGCGACACTGCTCGCGTATCTGGTCGGGCGTCATGAGCGTCGCCTGTCCCGGCACGTCGTAGTAGGTGCAGTAGGTGCAGGTGTACCGGCAGGCGGTCGTGAGCGGGAGAAAGACGTTTTTCGCAAAGCTCAGTTCCGGGGCCGCATCGACGTCAGCCGGCGTCACGGCGAGCAGTCGCTCCACCGCACGGTCGTCGAACGCGATGTCGATGTCGTACTCGCTCGCCCCGGGAATCATCTGTCTTCGACTCTCGCGTCTGGCACAAAAAGGCTGTCACTCCCGGCAGACCGAAACGCGGCCTGAACCCGTGTCAATGCGCACACCCGCCTCGACGAGCCAGTCGTGGGCACGCCCAGAGCCGTGGAGCAACACTTCCGCGAGGTCTGCTACCTCGTCTATGTCCGCCGCGAGGCGAAAGGAGTCGAGGACGGTCAGGTCGGCTCCACACTCGCTGACAATCTCGCGGTGGTCACGAAACGACGCGCCGTGGTAGTCGACGAAAAAGTCGGGATGGCGCGAGACGAGCGCGTTCGTCCCACCGCCGAGTCCGGGCGCGATGACCACGTCGCCCGGTGCGTCGAACAACCGCAAGAGGGCGTCGGGTGTCGCGAGCGCGAGGTCTGCCATCACCACGGCTGTGTTCGGTTCGAGGTGGGCGTTCACCGCCGCTGAGAGCGAGCGGTCGTCTACGATGACGGGCACGTCACAGTCGAGCGGTTCGGGCGCGAGCACGGTTGGCTCACCACCGGCGTCTTCGATGGCTGAGAGCACGTCATCGCGCATCGCGCGCGAGAAGGCGCGGCGCTCGGTGGCTGACAGAAGTGGAGAAAGGCGCGTTTTGGGTTCTGCTTCCGCGTAGGGCACGAGGACGCGCATTTCCTCTAGGTGTGCCCCCGGCGTACAAGCGATTATCGGAGTTTGTCGTAGGTGTCCTGCTGGGAGCGCCAGTAGAAGACGCCACCCACCACGGCAAGCAGGGCAACCGCACCGATGCCACCGTAGAGGAGCAGTTCGTTGCGCTCATTCGACTGCTTCGTTGACGAAGCGGACTCCTCTGCGTCCGCGGCGATGTCCGCCGCGTTTTCGAAGTTGCCGTTGTTGTACGAAGAGATGGCACGCGTGACTTGTTTCTCTGCGTCTTCGTCACCGCCTGCCTGCTCGATGGCGCTCTCTGCGTTCGCGATTGCCTGTCGAGCCTCCGTGCTGTCTTTCGTGTAGTGGTGGACGTCCCAGCTCTCCAGTTCCTCCGTATTGTCGCCTTGCTGGCGCGAGAGGCTTGCGAGTTGGAAGGTCTCTTTCGGGCTGTAGGTGAAGTTCTCGACGGCTGGAACCGTGCCCGTCACCGTGACTTCGACGCGCGTCACGTCGTCGTCTGCGGCGACGTCAGCCGTGAACGCAGATCCGCCGAAGGACTCCTTGTCGAGTTGGCTGTCGTCTAAGCCGAACTTTTTGACTGTCCACGAGACGTTTTCTAGCTCCGTCTCGCCCGCGAGCGTCCACTCGTTGCTCGAATCTTTGTAGAGTTCCGTGAGCGTGAACGTGGCCGTGACTTCGGAGCCGACTTCGGCTTCCTGTGGCACGCCGTTTTCTGCGACGGACACGGCGGCCGCTGGAGCCGCCACGAGCGAAACCGCGAGCGATACGACGAGGAGGAGTTTAAAAGAGTGGCTCAAGTTCATCAGAGTCATCTTCGACGAGGGATTGGAGGTTTGCTTCAGACTGTCGGCGGATATCTTCGATATTGTCCTGTGCTTCGATGGCAATCTGCTGGAGCTCTTTGATGCGTGGGACGTTCGTCACGCCAGAGAGGAGAATCACGCCTGCGACGTAGCGCGACTCAGAGACAGGGTAGTCGCCACCACGGACTTCCATGCTGCCGGTCTGCTCTTCGAGCCATTTCCGCCCGCGCTCTATCCCTTTCCGGTTCAGGTGTTGCGGTGGACCGCTCATGACGAGCAGTGCGCGTTCGGTGCCCTCGATTTCACACGGAAGCGTGAGCCGGCCGAGGGCAGCCTTGCGGACGAGGCTCGTGATGCGGTTGGTGGTGTGGGCGGTGTCTACCTGTTCGTTGTTGCCGCCTTTGAACCGCGAGAGCAAGCCACCGGAAGATTTCTTTTCGACTTCTTCTGCCGCATAGCCTACGGTGGAGACGCCACCGCCAGCGAGCGTGTTGATGATTTCACTGGAGTCAACGACGCTCTCTGCGACTTCGCCGCCGGCTTCGACTTCGCCCGCGCCAAAGAGAATTCCAAAGCGGCGGACGATTTCGTCGTTAATCTCGCTGTACCCGCTCTCGACGGACTCGCCGGTCTTGCGCCACGAGTCGTTGTCGAATACGAGGAGGTTGTCCACCTCGCGGACGAACGTCTGGAACGAGCGAGCGGCGTTCAGCGTGTAGATGCCACCCTCGTCTGCGCCCGGCAGGATGCCGAGGCCGTAGACGGGTTCGGTGTAGATGCGCTTTAGGTGCTTTGCGAGCACTGGTGCGCCACCACTGCCGGTACCGCCACCCATACCCGCGATGATGAGGAAGGCGTCTACCTCGTGGACGGGGATGTTGTCGATGGCACCTTGGATTTCGTCGATGTCCTCTTCTGCGACTTCTGCGCCGAGTTCGTTGTCGGCCCCAACGCCGTGGCCTTTGACGCGGGCTTGGCCGATGAGGACGCGCTGTTCTTGTGGAATGTTCTTGAGTCCGAGCAGGTCGGCTTTCGCCGTGTTCACAGCGACAGCGGCGCGGACGATGCCGCTCCCCGTTCGCTGGTCGTATTCCAGGAATTTGTCTACAATCTTACCTCCTGCCTGTCCGAACCCTATCATCGCGAGTTTCATAATTTGCCCATTCGTTGCAGAGAATACAGTGGCAACAATAATATAAAGTTTGTGATGCGGAAAGTACTTGTAAAAAGAATTTCATACCCAAAATGGGCCTCTGTCTGTCGATTTAGGAGTGAATTAATGCAGTCAGAATAATCCTACACTCTACTGGACACCTCTCGATTTATTGGTTTTCACTCAGATACGTTTCGAGCGTTGTTAATTCACGCTCACTCACACCAAATGCGCTAATATCATTTTGCGAGGTTGTGTTATCGAATCGCAGGGAGCGGGCCTGATCCGGCCCAAATGGGACGAATGGGAGCGGACCTGCCATCGTCATCCCGAGCGTCGCAAGCGCCATCGGCACCGGGACAACGGTCACCGATTTGCCCTTCGCCCGGTAGATGAGTCGGGTAACATCTCCGAGCGTTAACACTTCTGGGCCGCCAATCTCGTAGATTTGTCCGACGTGCGCGTCATCCTCGACGGCGTCCGCGAGCATCGGCGTGAAATCGTCGATCCAGATGGGCTGGAATTTCGCTGAGTTGGCTCCCGGGAGGGCCGTGACGACCGGCGTCGTGAGCGATTTCGTAAACGAGATGAACTCACCGCCGTCACCGAAGATGACCGACGGCCGGAAGATGACCCAATCGAGCCCGGAGTCTTTGACGACCTGTTCTGCGCTGCCTTTCGCGCGGATGTACGCTGTCGGCCCGTTCGGGTCTGCGCCGAGCGCGCTCTGCTGAACAAGTTTTGGCACACCGTGGGCCTTCGCGGCCTTCACCACGTTCTCGGTGCCGCCGAGATGGACTCGCTCGTGACTGGTCCCGCCTTTCGGCTTGAACAGCGGCGAGAGTGCGACGAGGTTTACAACCACGTCTTGGCCCTCGAACGCGCCTTCGATGGAAGCGTAGTCGGTGACGTCACCGACCGCCGTGGTGACGCCGTCGGGGAGGCCAGTATCGTCCGGCGATCGGGCGAGGGCGGTGACGTCGTGGCCGCGGGCAGCGAGTTCGGCACACAGGTGCGTTCCGACGAAGCCAGTCCCACCAGTGACGAGAACGTTCATGCTCGTTGATAGGCGCGAGACAGTGAAAAGGGTGGTCCCTAACTGAGCGTGCTCCTCGGGACGCCATTCGAGAACCCTTTTCTCGCGGGCGGGCAATTGCCGCATATGCTCATCACGCTCGAAGGATTAGACGGCAGCGGGAAAACCACCGTCTGGGAGGCGCTTCACGACGCCGTCCCGGAGGCCGTCTTCACGCGCGAACCCACTGACTCGTGGTACGGCGACGCCGTCTACAAATCGATTCACGACGACGACGCAGACCCCGTCGCAGAACTCTTTCTCTACACCGCAGACCACGCAGACCACCTCTCGCGGGTGATTCGCCCCGCGCTCGAAAACGGCGACATCGTCATCTCTGATCGCTACTGCGACTCTCGCTATGCCTATCAGGGGGCGACGCTCGACGGCATCATCAAGCGTCCCGTCGAGTACATCCGCGGGGTACACCTGCCCTTTACCCGCGAGCCGGATGCGACCATCTACCTCGACGTTGACCCCGAAACGGGCGCGGAGCGAAGCGGGGCGACCAACAAGTTCGAGCAGGCGGCGTATCTCTCCAAAGTCCAGCAAAACTACGAGCGACTCATCGACGTGTCGCCGGGACGATTCTACCGCGTCGATGCCTCAAAACCGCCAGAAGACGTGCTCGACGAAGTCGAATCGATTGTCGACGACCTTCTCGCCTAACGCGCCGTATCGGGCAGTTCGACCTCGTCGGGTGCGGGCATCCAGAAGAAATCAAAGGCTACGCCGAGTGCGAACGGGAGAGCCACGGCCACGGCCATCACGGCACCGACGCTTCCGAGGTTGGGGCCAAGGCGAGCCACGCCACTCAAGACGAGCGTGATGACCACCAGCACGATGGGTATTAGGATGAGCGAATAGAGCACCGTCCCCCACGTCGTCGAGAGGCGCACGCGGAAAAACCGCGTCATGAGCGCGGCGACGAGTGCGTTGACGCCAATGATGACGAGCAGTCCAATGAGCCCCACAGTCGAGACCATAGCCGGGCTAGGCACTCAGGAGGCTTTGGCGTATCGGAACAGGGTCGCAAAACAGGTCGGCAGCTATTCGAGTGAGATGTACGTCTTCGTATCCGAGACGCCCTCCATCGCGCGCAGGCCGGACGAAACGGTGTGCATGACTTCGTACACCTCGGTGGCGTCCACCTCTGCGATGATGTCGTAATTCCCCGCGACGATGTGGGCCTCCGAGACGTGTTCCATGTCGAGGATATCTTCGAGCAGTTTCTCAGACTTCCCCGCGGCCGTTTTCATCATGATGAACGCGTGGACCATAACCGACGTGTGATACCACGGGTCAGGGTAAAAAGGTTTGTTCGAGCACAGACTGTGTTGTGAGTAACATTATTCACCCACCTCGGCGTATGGGTGCGTATGCGCTTCGTTATCATTGGTGCTGGTCGTGTTGGTCTCCGGACGGCGCGTGTGTTGCGAGAGGAAGGACACGAAGTCTCGCTCATCGAAGAAAACGAAACGGCCGTGGAGCGCGCCCGCGGGATGGGCTTTGAGGTCATTCAGGGAGACGGCTCGGTCGAGGAGAACCTCGAGGCCGCCGGTATCGAAGACGCCGACGCCCTCGGCGCGCTGTCTGGCGATTTAAACGTCAACTTCATCGCCTGCATGATTGGGAAACACCACGGCTGTCGAACCATCATGCGTATTGACGAGGACTACCGCGAAGACATCTACCGCAAGTACGCAGACGAGGTGGATGAAATCGTTTACCCCGAACGCCTCGGTGCAATCGGGGCGAAAAACGCTCTCGTCGGCGGGAACATCCGCGCCATCGCGGACATCGCCCAGAACTTGCAGGTGGTCGAGCTGACGATTACGGACGCCTCGCCGATGCTCGGCTACTCGATTAGTGAGCTTGAACTGCCGTCTCACGCCCGCCTCATCGCCTTCGGCAAAGAAGAAGGCCGCCTGCGGCTGCCACTGCCCGACGACTCACTCGAACTGCACGATCGCCTCGTCGTTCTCACCGACTTCGATGTGTTAGAGGACGTGCGACGCATCATCGTGGGCGACGCCGCCCCGGCAACCCCTGGAGGAAACTAAAATGGTACGAGCATACGTGATGGTCAAAGCGACCACTGGCGAAGCAGACCGACTCAAGCAATCAATCGAAGCAATAGAGGGCGTCACAAGCGCCTCAATCGTCGCGGGTGACGTAGACCTCATCGCCAAAGTTGATGTCGAGACACCGGCACAGGTAAAAGACGTTGCCGCGACCCAGATTCAAGCCATTCGTGGCGTTGAAGACACCCAGACGTACATCGCGATGGACTAAGCTGTTTTAGCGCGGTGACCCGCCGCTCGACTGGTGGGCCCGCGACACCATCTCTGCAACCGGTGAGCGGTAGGTGTAGCCCGGAATGATGCCTTCCATGTACGTCCCTTCGACGTAGTCGATGAGTGCGTGGGCGAGTTCGGGGGCCGTGCCGGCGTTGCCGAACTCGAAGACAAAGGTCACGACGGCGTCCCCGTTGCGGGGGCGTACATCGAACTCGGAAAGCTCGATGTCTTGGACGACGGCACCGGGTGCGTCTTCGAGGCGCAATTCGAAAGTTTCGAACCAGCCCGCTTCGACGACTTCGTGCACGTCATCCTCGGTCACCGCAGACAGCATCGGTGCGCGGACGGTGACGCGATAGGCGAGCGCCCAGTCGTCTGTCTCTTCGACGGTGACGTGGGCCGGAAATTCGCTCGCCGTCGAGACAAATTGTCCGTCTTCCGCCGTGAAATCGTCGTGGGCGTCGAACGCGCGCACGGCGCGCTCTGAAACGTCGTCAGTCATGGACCACTGTAGGAATCAGAGCGAGAAAAGGGCGTTGTGTCAGTTAGCTGCTCGCGTCGGTTTGGACTTTCACCCAGTAGATGTCGAGTTCTTCGAGTTCGTAGGTCGTCGGGTCGATTTCGGTGTCTCGCTCTGCGAAGGTGATGTCCGCGCCCTCAGTCGTGTCGTAGGTCGTCCCTTCGACGGTGAGCATGTGGTCGCTGCCGCTATTCTCATAAGAGATGTCCGGGATGTAGTTGAGCGCCTCCGCGAGCGTGATGTAGGACTTCTCGTTGTGCCACTCGTACTGCTTGCCGTCGTCGTGGAAGTGGAACTCGAGCGGGCCGTCTAAGAACTTCTCCTGTGAGAAGTCAACTCGCTCGCCATCGATTTCGAGATACAGTGTTCCGTGTTGGTGTATCTCCTCTTCACCCTCGCCGGGCGTTTCGTGCTCATCGGGGTGGTCGCTGTCGTTCTCGTTTTCGTGTTCGTCTTCGGTCGTCGCCTCGGTGGTCGTTTCTGCGCCCGTCGACTCTTGGCTCGTGGTGGTCGCCGCGCTCGTTGTTTCTGTGGCCTCTTCGGTGGTGGTCGTTTCGTCACCTTCTGATTCGCCACCTTGCGACGAACAGCCGGCGAGTCCGACTGCCAGTGCGCTGCCTGCAAGCTGTACGAATCGACGGCGACTCTTGTGTGTCATTGCCCTCCCTTGTGGGTGTGGCCACTTCCTTATCCGGTGGCTAAACGCCGTGGGGTGTGTTTGCCGATACCATCCGATAAACCGTGTTCCCACTCGACTGTCCCTATGAAACTCGATAAAAAAGCCGAGATTACAGCTCTTCGACGCGCTCTGCGTACCAGCCGTTTGGCCGAATTTGAATCTCTCCGTCGCTGTAAATCGCCACTTCGTGGCCTTCGATGGTGAGATAGAGCGGCCCGGCCTTGTAGTGGTCGCGGTCAGGACGCGACTTGAACAGACGATTGAGCGCGTCTGGGTCGACGTACTCTGCGAAGCGAGGGATGACTTCGTGGAGCTCTTTGCCGGTGACCTCGGACATCGCCTTCGTAATCGTAAACGTGAGTCCGTCTTCCTCCATATCGTGGTAAGCGTAGTAGATACCGTCCTCTAGACCGAGGGAAACAGATTCTGGGGTAGCATCGAGCGGTTTTGACATCCTCTCACCGAAACTAATCATGACATATTCCTCCACCCTCAAAAATGTATTCCATTCGGACACATGTGCTATTGAATATTGACAACACCGAATCAACCCTGAAACGAGACTTTCAATATTCTAAATAGGTTGTGTTTACTTGGCTACGCTCCCTTTCCCAATCCAAGACTGGAAATCCGTATTTCGTCCTTCTCTTGCCTTCTATCACCCCCTTCTCTCGTAAAATCTGTTCAGCTAACTATGTCTAGTTAATTAGATTACACAACGCCACCACCTTATTTCCAGTACATTCACGCCCATCGACTATTTTATTCTTATGACATATATTGGAAATCAACTCGCCTCTAAAACATCAAATTTACACTATTTTCGCCGTTTTCTACAGGTTGGCTTCGCGTCGAAACTCGCTTCACTTCGCTCTCGCACCCTCTCTTGGACGTGTCCGACTTCCGATTTCCCGCCCGATTTGTGTCGGATGGCCGTAAGGTACTTCTACCGTGAGTGGGCCATCCATGCCGAGAAACTGCGAGGGAGGGGACTGAGCAAACGCAACGCGTTTGCGAAGGTCGATGCGGCAGAGCCGCATCGTAATTTGAAGCCACTCGCTCGCTCCGTTCGCTCGCTCGTTCAAATCCTCCAATCTGATTTTCGTCGCTCACCGGTTGGTTCGCAGCAAGAAATGCGAGGGAGGGGATTTGAACTTCGGTCGTAAATCAAAGATTTACTCCCTATTCAAACCCCTACCGTACGATTGCTGCTGCTCACGACGATGTTCGCAGCAAGAAATGCGAGGGAGGGGATTTGAACTTCGGTCGTAAATCAAAGATTTACTCCCTATTCAAACCCCTACCGTACGATTGCTGCTGCTCACGACGATGTTCGCAGCAAGAAATGCGAGGGAGGGGATTTGAACCCCCGAACTCCTTCGAGAGCGGATCTTAAGTCCGCCGCCTTTGGCCTAGCTCAGCCACCCTCGCGCGTCTACACCCTATCTGTTGGCCAGGGTGAAAAGTGGGTTTCGGTCTGCGTCTACCAATCGACGGACAACGTTCCGTCTCCGTTGGGGTCGGGTGCGATCTCTTTGTTCGTCCGGCGGTCAACGATGTGGATGACGCCGCGGTCTTTCTTTGCGGGACACACCTCTGCCGCCTTGAGGTTGTGGGCTAACTCCTCTTCTGCGATGAAGTAGGAGACAGGCTTTGCGAGTGCGGTGACGATGTCCATGTCCCAGTTCGCAGAGACCTCGGCACACTTGCCCGCGCCGATGCACTTGTTGGCCTCGAAGATGATCTTATATGGCTTCTCTGCAATCGGCGGCGCATCGGCCTCCCCGATGGTACTCGGGTCTATCGGTCCGTCGTCACTCATTGTAGGCAGAAAGTGGTCGGTGAATTTGCGTCTATCGGTAGACCTGCACCTGCTCTAAGACAACGTCCTCTTTTGGCAGGTCGCGCGGGCCGGTTTCGACGTTGCCGATTTCGCGGACGACGTCCATGCCGTCGGTGACCTTGCCGAACACGGCGTGGCGGTTGTCGAGGTGGGGTTGTGGGGCGAGCGTGATGAAGAACTGCGAGCCGTTCGTGTTCGGACCGCGGTTCGCCATCGAGAGCACGCCTTCTGCGTCGTGTTTGAGCTCGTCGTGGAACTCGTCGTCGAACGTGTAGCCAGGGCCGCCCGTGCCGTCGCCCTTTGGGTCACCGGTCTGAATCATGAAGTCCTCGATGATTCGGTGGAACAGGATGTCGTTGTAGAGTGGCTCGTCCATCTCTTCGCCCGTCTCGGGGTGGGTCCACGATTTCGAGCCGGTTGCGAGGCCGATGAAGTTGTCGACCGTGTTCGGGACGCGGTCTTTGAACAGTTCGACGTCGATGGTGCCGTGGTTCGTCTGAATCTTGGCGGTTGGGTTGTCGCTCATGCACCTATCCTAGCAAGCGCGCGGGAAAACGATGCCGGTGGTAAACGACCATGGGTCGGGTGACCCGTGGCTTTTTTGTTCCCTCAGCCTATGTCGATAGCACTCCACGCGAAGCGATGTCGCGGGATGAGGATGGGCGGTTTACAGAGCGCCCCGACCCAGACAGGCTCACCTTTCGAACAAACGGCTGGGTTTTGCGAGTCCGGTAAGTAACTGAATCTACGTCAATACCAGCGTGTTTCGCCCACGCTCGCCACGCCACATTCACACTCGCGTTCCGGTCAGCATGGTCTTGTTGAACCTCACACGAATCATTCGTGCAACGGAACCGTCGTCCCTGACGATAGCCCCGATGACCACAGCACGAACACGACTTCGAGTTGTACGGTGACTCGACCGTCTCACACGGAATCTGGTTCCACATGGTTTTGTAGCGAACTTGTTGTTCTAACTTGTGGAACGGCAGTTTGTGCAGACGCCGATTCATGTACGTTCCGTACTTGATGGCGTCTCGAATCCCGCTCAAGTCCTCGAACACGATAACTGGATTCGGGAACTGTTGGGCGAACTCGACCACGACTCGGGAGAGCCGGTGAAGAATCCACTCCGTGTAGCGTTCTTCTTTGTCACCGAGTTGGTGGTGGATGGAGTGTTGGCCGTGTTCTTGACAGCGTTTCGTGATGGTGTGGTAGCGTTGGCGTTCGGCTTTCACCGAGCCGTAGTCAAGCACGAGTGTTCCAAGCGTGTCCATCGTCTCACGGTTAAGAGCGGTGAGGGCGATGTTGCGCTCGTTAATATCCACGCCAACGAGTGTGTCAGCATCTTCGGGTTCAGGCACTTCGACTTCTGTTTTGGCCGTGACGTGTAGGTAGTACACGCCATCTCGGTACAGAAGTTCGGCCTGCCCCAACGACCACTCGTCTTCAGTCAAGGCTTTCTCAATCAACGCGAGGTCGTCCGGTCGTCCTCGGAGGTGGCCGGTCACCTTCTTGTACGGCTTCGGACTCACACGGAACGCTACGCGGTCGCCCTCGTTGTTGTAGGTGAGTCGGTATCCTTCGGCGTGTGCCATGACGAGTGGGTAGGCTCCGTTCTTGTCCGTGGCTGGTGGTGACGGTTTTCCGACGTTGGTGTCGTCTTGGTCGTACCACCAGTTGAGAAGTTCTTTGTAGGAGTCCCACGCTTGCAGGGCTTTCCCGACGACCGCACACTTGTTGTTCCGAAGGAAACCATTCCGGTCAACTTCGCGTTGAATCTCAGTGCGTGAGTAGCCTTGCTGTTTGAGTCGGAGTGTGTCGTTGGAGATGTCTCGTGCGGTGAATCGGGCATCTTTGAGCCACGACCGCTCACCAGACTCGATGCAGAGTCGAGTGCGTGCGGTCTTCGTGACTTCTTCGATACCCATGCCTTGACTATCAGATTAAATGATAATAAAAATAGGGATTGGGATGAGAGAGTATCGGAGTCATTTATACTCGATTAGTCTGTGTGGGTATCATTTCGTTTGGTGTTCGAAGTCACGCAAAGCAGAGCTTTGCGTACCTCGCGGAGCTTCGCTCCACTCAGTATCGGCACAGGATGTTGGAGTTGGTTCGGGAGGAACTTGCAGAGTTGTTCCAAGGGACTGCTGAACGGTTCGGCTACGAGATTGTGGCGATGGAGTTTGCTAACGACCATGTCCACTTGTTCGTGGAGGCTGACCCGAAGTGGAATCTTGCTGAGATTGCTAAACAATTCAAGGGCTACTCAGGTCGAATAATTCTGAAACACCACCCGGAAGTCAAACAGCGGTATTTCTGGGAGAGTGCTTTGTGGAAGGATGGATACTACGTCGGAACGACTGGTGCAGTTTCCGAGAATGTGATTCGTCGGCACATCGAGGAGACTGAACATTAAGAGAGTGTACGCGATTCACGGGTCAGGTGACCCGTGGAACTCTCGCTGTTTTCTTTAGAACGCTCTGAGTTCTTCTAAGACGGCGAGCGCGCTGCCGTCGTCGAGCACTTCGCGGGCCAGATCGAGGCCGTCGTCGAGCGTTTCGACGTCGCCGCGCGCGAAGATACGGAACGCGCCGTTCAGCGCAATTGCATCCGCGAACTGGTCGTCGCGCTCGCCCGCAAGCACCTCGCGGGTGATGGTCGCAGAGTCCGCATCGACGTTCTCGACTTCCAAGTCCTCGCTCACGAAGTCCATCCCGTAGTTCGCCGTCTCGATTTCGAAATCGGAGAAGTCGCCTTCATCCCAGACGGCGACTTTCGTCGAACCGGGCCGGATGTCGTCGTAGCCTTCCATCCCTTGGAACATGACGACCCGCGAGAGGGATTGCGTCTCACACTCTTGGAAGGTGTCGATGATGCGCTTTGCGAACGCGAGGTGGTAGAAACTCCCGAGGTGCACATCTGCGTTCGCAGGATTCGCGAGCGTCTCGATAGTGTTCACGAACGTGCGCACGCCCATCATGTCGCGGCGCTCCCAGAGGCTCTGAATACCGGGGTTGAAGTTCGGCTGGTAGTAGAACCCGAAGCCGGTGTCGTCCACCATGTCGGCGCTTTCCTGTGGCGAGAGGTCCGTTCGTACGCCCAATTCGTCTAAGACGTGCTTGTAGGCCGTCGCCTTCTGCGTTGGGACGCGGTCGCCGCTGTGGACGACGACGGGCGTTCCTGCCGCGGCGGCAACGAGTCCCGCGCCCACGCCGAGCAGCGCAGTCGAGTGCTTGCCGTCGTAGTTCGCACCACAATCGACGGGGTCACACGTCGGTTCTGCGACCTCGACCGACTCTTCGACCATCACGTCGGTGAACGCGGCGAGTTCCGCTGGCGTATTGCGCTTCCAGCGGTTTGCGAGCCAGAACGCACCGAGCGTCGTGTGGTCTGGTTCATGGGCGAGAATCCGCGCGAAGGCCTCGCGCGCCTGCTCGCGGGTCATGTCGTCTGCGGACTTGTGCCCCGAGCCGACGACCTCCGTCATGAGGCGCTTGAGTGGCCAGTCGCCGAACTCCTGGGTCGTGTTCGTCATGGTCGCGGGTTGGGAATCCGCGAGCAAAAGCGTCCCGCTTGCGGTGGGGAAACGCCCTTTGTTCTACCCCACGAAGTTCCCGCATGGTTGGCCTCCACCCGCTGGTTGCCGACACGCCGGACTTTGAGGCAGCGATTGTGCTCTACTGTCACATTTTCTCGAACGACGAAACTGCGGTGCGCGACCGTTTCGAGCGGCATACGAGCTATCCGGGCTACCGCGGATTTCTCGCTGTCGACGGAGACGAGGTCATCGGCTACGTCTATGGCTACACCTCAAAGCCGGGCCAGTACTACCACGAGGCACTCCGCGCAGCGATGCCGAAAGACGTGTCTGAGACCTGGCTCACCGACTGCTTCGAGTTCGTGGAACTCGGCGTTTCGCGACCGGCCAGACGACAGGGGATTGGCCGACTGCTCCACGACACGCTGCTTCGTGACCTCCCGCACGAGACGAGCGTCCTCACGACCCACGTCGGCAACGTCGCGGCCCGCCGGATGTACGAGAACCTCGGCTGGGAGGTCATCCACCGCCCGTTCGTCTTAGACGGCGGCAACGAGATGGTCGTGATGGGAAAACGGCTTTGAGATTAATTGTGCGGCAGTGTTTCGGGTAAGCCAGCCTGCTCCACACTCCACTCCCAGAGCCGTCGCTGAGTATCCCTCTCGTAGGTGACCGGCGCGCTCCGCACCGCTTTCTTGCGGTCAAAGTACTTCCCTGTCACCCCGTCCACCTCGGGTGAGACAGCGAGATAGATGCTTGGTTGCGCTCCGCCGCGCTCCGAGGTGGTCACGCCCGGAATCAATCGCAGCGCGTTGAATCCAAGTCGCGCGAACAGCGAGGAGTTGCGCGTCAGCCCCGTCTGCGGGATGACGCCCGGATGCACTGCGTTCGCGGTCACGCCCGTCCCAGAAAGCCGCCGGGCGAGTTCGTAGGTGAACAGCACGTTCGCCAATTTTGATTGCCGGTAGGCCTTCATCCCCGAGTACGACCGCGAAAGTGAGAGGTCGGAAAAATCGAGGGTGGCATTGCGGTGAACGTCAGAGGAGACGACGACGATGCGCCCTTCACGTTCAACGAGCATGTCCACGAGTTCGTAGGTGAGCACCATCGGCGCGAGGTGGTTGACGGCGAGGGTTTTCTCGACACCAGTTTCCGTGAGCGTTCGTTTCCCCTCAAACGTCCCGGCGTTGTGAACGAGCACGTCGAGTCGGTCTGCGTGGTCTCGGAACTCATTGGCGAGGCGTCGAACTTCGGTAACGGAGGAGAAATCCGCCCGCAGAAATCGGGCACTGCCGTCGGTTTCGCGTTCTATCGTCGCAACGACTTTTTCGCCGCGCGCTCGATTTCGACCGGTGATGACCACGGACGACCCCAGCTCTGCGAGGCCACGAGCCGTCTTTCGACCGATGCCGCTCGTGCCGCCAGTGACCATGATTGTCTGGCTAGAGCGGTCGGGACGGTTCATACCAGACACTTGGGCTTCACCCAGTTAACGCCATTCCAGACCGACAAAGGGTAATTTCCAGAGTCCTATTTTCAGCCAATGAGTAGGCCGGTTGACTGGCGCGCCAGCATCGACGACGTGGACGCCCGCCTCGTAGACGAGTTCCAGAGTGGCTTCCCCGTCTGCGAACGCCCCTTTCGCGTGGTCGGCGAGGAACTCGGAATCTCCGAGGAAGACGCCCTCGCGCGGGTGAAAACCCTCCGCGAAGCAGGCGTGTTCCGGCGCTTCGGCGCAGTGCTCAACCCACCTGTCATCGGGAGTTCGACGCTCGCGGCGGTCAAAGCGCCAGACGACCGCTTCGAGGAGGTGGCCGAGATTATCAATGGCTACCAGCAGGTGAACCACAACTATCGGCGCGCCCACGAGTGGAACATGTGGTTCGTCGTGACCGCCGGTTCCTTGGAGACCCGCGACCGCATCCTCGCGGAAATCGAGGAACGAACCGGGTGTGAGGTACTCAACCTTCCGATGCTCACGGACTTCTACATCAACCTTGAGTTCCCCGTGGTGAACCAAGACCGCTTTGCGCGTGAAAGTGGGATTGCCACGGACATCGAAGCGACCAACATCTCAGAACAGGCGACGGGCAAACTCTCTCATCTCGATGCGCGCCTCCTCCTCGAAATCCAAGACGGCTTCCCGCTCACGGCAACGCCATACGCCGACATCGCGGCGGCCATCGACGCCAGCACCGAGGAAGTCATCGACGCCATCAACCGCCTCACCGAAGACGGCGCAATCAAGCGCATTGGCTGTGTCGTAAACCACATCGTGACCGGGTTCGACGCGAACTGCATGGTCGTCTGGGACGTGCCCGACGACGAGTTGGACGCCCGCGGGCTCGAAGCCGGTGGCCTGCCCTACGTCACGCTGTGCTATCACCGCCCGCGCCGCCCGGAACAGGGGTGGCCGTACAACCTGTTCACCATGATTCATGGGCGCGACCCCGACGCCGTAGACGAGAAAATCGATGAGTTGGCGCGCGACGTGCTCCCGTTCGACCACGAACGGCTCTATTCGACGGAGACGCTGAAGCAGACGGGCGCGCAGTATGCGGAACTGGTTGAGTCGGAGTAGAACACTTCACGCAGTCGTACCGCCACGACACGTGGGAGTGGCGGCCTTTTTCGCCCACGTTTTCGTGAGTAACTCGGACGAAAGCACGATGCGCAAGAGTGCATCGA
Source organism: Haladaptatus sp. CMSO5 (assembly GCF_036689885.1). Taxonomy (NCBI): domain Archaea; kingdom Methanobacteriati; phylum Methanobacteriota; class Halobacteria; order Halobacteriales; family Haladaptataceae; genus Haladaptatus; species Haladaptatus sp. CMSO5. The sequence goes on along the minus strand of NZ_JBAHVW010000001.1, from coordinate 2,825,028 downwards.
CGTTTTTCGAGGAGTGGTTCGCAACGCGTACCCGACGAGGAAAAAAGCGGGAAGCAGACTGGCGTGCGGTATGAAGAGTTGGTTGAAAGCGAGTAACGCGTTGTGTGAGGGCACGGCTACGACTCCGTGCGAATCGCAGAAATCGTCGGGGTGGAATCGAAGTGCTGTTCTTATCGCTTTGCGGTTGTGAGCAGGATCGGGCCAATCAGTAACAGCACGAGCCCGAGCAGCGCGAAGTGGAACGGGCCGTCGATGGCCGGGATGATCATGAACAGAACCCCGAACATGGTCGTCTGGAGCGCGAGGACCTTCTGCGATTTGAGGGGAAGGACGCCCAGCGTCGCCATAATGAACAGGAAGAGAATTGCCTGCCCCAGATTGTATTGGAGCAAGAAAGTGTCAACCACCTGCATCGGTAACGCGTACATTCTTGGTCGATACTCCCGCTGTTTAGGCCTTTAAACTTCCGTTAGCTGGTTGGCCCCGAGAAGTCGAGTGGCCGAATCCAGATGTACCAGATGACGAGTACCATCGTCGCGTAGCCAATCGCCCAGACAGTGCGTCCGAGACCCGGATACCCAGCCGTCGTGAGGAAGTAGTCTGCGAGGCCTGAACCGAGGATACCGACGATGAGCACGGCTCCGAGCCTGACCTTTTCAGAGGCCATCGCGCACCTCCAGTGGCTGCTTCATGGGTGTCCAAGGCACTCGATACGCCTGAATCACACGGTTTCCTCTCGCTTTTTATGTGAGCCATCCAACGTCTCTTATGGACTACCGCCCGATACCCGAAGCAGACGAGCGAGCTTTCTTCGACATCGGCCAGTACGCCTTCAGCCCCGAAGACCACCCGACAGATGACTCTTTCGAGGAGCGAAAACCCTACGACCGCAAGAATCGCGGGCTCTACGATGGTGACGACCTTCTCGCAATCGGCGGGTGGCACGACTTCACGCTCTCCGTGCGCGGCGAGTGGGTTCGCGTCGGCGGTGTTTCGAGCGTTGCGACCCCGCCCGAACATCGTCGGAAGGGCTACGTCCAGCAAATGCTGGCCGACATGCTCGCAGAGTTCCGCGACGAGAGCATTGACTACTCTGCGCTTTGGCCGTTTGAGTACGAGTTCTACCGGAAGTACGGCTGGGGAACGTGCAGCAAGCGCACGAAGTGGGAGTTCGCCCCCGAAGCCCTCGCGGACGCGTTCCCGGAGGCGAGTGGAACCTTCCGCAAACTCTCGACCGACGACCTCCCTGCCCTCCGCGACCTCCACGAGCAGTTCGCCGCGGGCTGGAACCTCGCCATGCGCCGCTCAGATACGTGGTGGGAGCATCGCATCTTCGACCCCACCTGGGCCGACACCTACGTCTACGGCTGGGAACGCGACGGTGACCTCCGCGCCGCCGTTGTCTACACCGTCGAGAAAGCAGGCGACTACGAGCGCACGCTCAAGGCGTGGGACGTTGCCTACCGCGACGACGCGGCATTCACACAGCTCCTGCGCTTTTTCTACCACCATCTCTCGCAGATGAAGCAGATAGAACTCCACACCGCGGTCGATACGTCGCTGTTCGACCGCGTCACAGACCCGCGCGCGCTCGATTGCGAGGTGCTGACGGGGCCGATGTTCCGGCTCACGGCTGTCGAAACCGGACTCTCAGGTCTGCCCTACCCCGAGGATGCAACCGGCAGCATCGTTCTCGACGTGAGTGACCCGATTGCGCCGTGGAACGACGGCCGGTTCGCGTTCACCGTCGAAAACGGGCAGGCAGCGTGTACGCAGTCGGCGGCAGAGGCGGACGTTTCCGTGGACATCGCCACACTCTCACAGCTCACGGTGGGGTATCTCACGGCCGACCAAGCCCGTCGCTACGGCGGACTCACAACCGATTCTGACGCCGCGCTCGCGGTGCTCTCGGATGCCTTCCCGCGCGCCCAGACCTACCTGCGCGAGCACTTCTAAGTGCCGCAGGACTCTTCGACGAACGAGAGCAGTAGGTCGGTGAGGGTGTTTGCGTGGGGTGAGTCGAAAATGCGCTGGGCGTGGGCGTCGCTGTCCAGAATCACGAGGCGTTTCGGGTCGGGGGCGTTCTCGTGGAGTTGTTTTGCGGTATCGACGAAGCGCTTGTCGTCGTCTTTCCCGACAATGAACAGCTTTCGCCCTTGGAGGTCGCCTGCGACCTCGCCGCCACCGGCGGTGGAGATGCCCATCACGCCAGCGACCGCGCCGTCTTCTGCCTGTGCGTTTGCGCGGACGACCGCCTCGCCGCCGGAGCTGCCGCCAATGAGCACGACGTTCGAGACGCCGACGGCTTCTTTCAGGTAGGCCATCGCGGCGAGGACGGCTGCGGGCGGCTCGTCACCTTCGTCGATGGGGAGTGCCGCGTGTCCGGTCGCGGCGAGCAACTGCGCCTGTTCTCGCCAGCTTTCGCGGTCGAAGTTAGTCTGTGGGACCATGACGACGCCGCAGTCGCCGTCGCCATAGAGGGTGCCCTGAATCTCGGCGTCGCCGTCTGTGGTGAACGTCACCGACTCGCCGTCGAACGACGCGGGGTCCGGTGTCATCGTCTCTGTGGCGTTGGTCTGACTTTCTGCTGCGCTGTCGGTGTCGCTCGTGGCCGTCTGCGTAGCCGTTTGTGCATTTGCCGAGGCATCGACCGCCGATTTTGTGTCGGTCGTGGTGCCGTCGCCACCTCCTTGTGACGCACACCCCGCAAGTGCGGCGGTGAGCGCCGACCCGGACGCCAACAACAGGCGTCTGCGGGTCGGATAGGTCCCGGTCATAACCAAGTTCCGTCCCCGAGTTCCCTTATTATCTGGGGCCTAAACCGGACTCATTCGCCCGAATTCGTCTCTTCAGACGGGTGGCTGCCACCCGACGACAGTCGGCTGTGTGCGAACGGTACGCAGACGCCCTGAAACCCGGGCTTAGCTGACGGATAATAATGGGGGTAGCACTGTCACTACGGAATATGACAGAGAAAAAATCCAGACGTCGAATCCTCCAGCTGACCGGTAGCGCCGCGCTGCTCAGCCTTGCGGGCTGTGCGAGCCTCACGGACAATGCACTTGACAACCAAGAAGAACAACAGACCACGACGGCCGCTGAAAGCCAGCAGACCACGGCGACGACGACGGCCGAAAACATCGACCAGTCTCCGGACGAGGGCAACGGCGACTCCACGCAGGCAGTCACGCGCAAGAGCGAGGAAATCGTGAAACCAGCCGGTGCGCTCATGGATGCGCCCGTAGAAGACACCGACTCCACGTACGCGGTCATGGGGTCGAGTGACGCCGACGCGAAAATCACGTTCTACGGGAACTGGAAGTGCCCGTACACCCAGGAGTTCGCCGTTGGCGGCTTCCTCGACGAAATCGTCCGCGAGTACGTCAAACCCGGCGACCTTCAAATCGAGTACCGCGCGCTCGCGTTCCTCGGTGGCGAGCCGTTCCTCGGTGAGGACGCCCCACTCTCCGCACAGGCCGGGCTTGCGGCGTGGGACACCGACCCCGAGAACTACTGGACGTACTTCGCGTACGTGTTCAAAAACCAGCCACAGGAACGCTTCGACTGGGGTACCAAAGAACAGATGAAAGTGTTCGCAGTGGAAGCGGGCATCGCAGACGTCGAGGCGTTCACCACGGCACTCGACCAAGAGACCTACCTCGAAGATGTGGAAGCCACGACCGAAGCCGCGGCCGAAGTCAACGTCTCTACGGTGCCTCGCCTCGTCTTCGAGGACGGGACGATGGTTCGTCCGACCGTGGACGCAGAAAAGACGCGCGCCCAAATCGAAGCCGCAATCGAAAACTAAGCGCCGCGACTGCCGGCAGTAATACTTATACTGTCTCGTAATTAACTTCGGAATGCGGTTTGAAATAAACCCGCCATCCAACGTCCGTTTCGGTGCGATCGTACTCGACGCCTTTGCCCGGGGCGTTCGCGTACATCTCTCGCGCCTGTGGCGTTGACGCGGGCGGTGGTTCCGAACCATGTGTTCTGCCACCTACTGCACGCGAGGCGACGTATCTGCCCGGTGCGTCGCGTTCGCCACTGCGTGGCTGTTACTTCTGTCACGTGGGCCGGTCGGACGCTCCATCCGCGAACTTTGCCCGGGTTCGCGTGTGTACCCACGTTCCGGCCACCCACCTCCCACGCATCCTATCGCCACGAGCGACAGCCCGGTTTTCCGACTGATTTAGCCAACTGATAATAAAAGGGCTAGCGTCGAAGGCACTCTACATGCGAGTTGCCGAGGCATACGAGTTGAGCCGTCGCGTGACCGACACGATTGGAAATGCGGTCATCACCGAACAAGAGTTTTTAGACACCGTCCTCACCGGACTGCTCGCCCGCGGGCACGTCCTCTTAGAAGACGTTCCCGGCACCGGAAAGACCCTCACCGCCCGGAGTCTCGGGACGGCGCTTGGACTCTCGTTTTCGCGCATCCAGTTTACCCCCGACTTGCTCCCGGCCGACGTGACTGGCACGCACGTTTTCAACGAGAAAAACCGGGACTTTGAGTTCAAGAAAGGCCCCATCTTCGCGAACGTCGTCCTCGCAGACGAAATCAATCGCGCCTCGCCGAAGACCCAGGCCGCGCTGCTCGAAGCGATGGAGGAAAAACAGGTGACAGTGGACGGCCAGACCCACAAACTCCCCGACCCCTTCTTCGTCATCGCCACGCAGAACCCCGCAGAGCGAAACGAGGGGACGTTCCCGCTCCCCGAGGCGCAGAAAGACCGATTCATCATCAAGACGAGCATGGGCTACCCAAATCGCGAGGGCGAACGCGAGCTGCTCGCCCGCCGTGAATCGCGCGAAGACCGGAGCCCAACCGTCAACACCGTCTGCTCGCCCCAGGAGGTGCTCGACCTCCAGCGCGTCTCAGAGCAGGTGCGCGTGCAAAAAGACGTCCAAGACTACATCGTCGACCTCACGCGCGCGACGCGAGAAGACGAACGCGTCACCGTCGGGGCGTCCCCACGTGCGACCCAGCGCCTGTTCGAGGCCGCGCGCGCTCGCGCCGTCCTCGACGGCGAGGAGTACGTCACGCCAGAACACGTAAAGCGCGTCGCCCACCCCGTCCTCGACCACCGTATCGTGCTCACCGCTGACGCGCGGGTGAACGGCGTGGAAAAATACGACGTTATCGAGGCGGTGCTGTCGTCGGTGGACGTGCCGACGATTACCTATGCAACGCGATAAGCAACACCAGCACCGCGACGAGTAATCCGAGCAACGCAGACAACGGGACGCCGGGCGTCCCGAACCCATCGACTGCTTTTGTAGCGAGGTACGCGATGACTCCCGCCCCGACGGTGCCCACGAGATGCGTCACTTCGACCTGTGCGGTCTGTGCGCCTCGACCGAGTTGCTGGCCAAGGGTGATGCTGTGGTCGCCTGCGTCCCACGCGACGACGAGCGCGATGGTCGCGAGCAGGAACGTGCCGAGGTCGCCCATCTGGACGACGCCAGCCATGACGACGCCTGCGAGCAGGAAGAAACTCCCCGCCTTGACGAGCCAGCGCGACCCCTTTCGCAACGGGATGACACCAAGCCCGAGCACCCACGCGCCGAGCAGTGTCGGACCAACGACGACCATAAACCGCGGACTCGGGGCGGCGGCGAAGCCGCGCGCGACGCCGACGAGGCCGACGAGCACGCCGATGGCGACGACACCGTGACCGAGCCAGCGATAGCCGTGGGTTCGTGCCTCGTCGCCAAGCCCGGCGACGAACAGTCCCCCGACGATGAACACGAGCGCGGTCGGAATCGCGGGCAACTCGACGATGAAAAACGCCGGGAGCGCGCCCGCGAGCACCGCCGCGACGCTTGCGATGCGGGTTGGTTTCCGCACGGGTGCGCTCATAGCCGCCACCTCCCGATGTCCTCTAAGGCGGCTTCAAGCGGCCGGTCTGGGTTCCAGTCGATGACCGGAATCTCACCGGCGCGAAGCTGTCGAATCCGCTGGACGCGTTCTATGTGGGCGACTTCTCCGCCAAGGGTGTCTCCGCCCGTGACACACGGGCTGAGCACCGTTACGCGGTGGCCGTGGGCGTCGAGGCGTTTGACCTCGCTCACGATGTCGTCATCGACCAGCGGCGAGAGGACGACCACTTGCGTCGAGGCCGTGAGTTGGGTGCGCAGCTCGGTGAACTGGGCGTCGTCGAAGGCGTCTCGCTCGGGTGGCCGCGGAGCGAGGTTGTTCGACGTTGCGAGCAGGGTTTTCCCGCGGATGCGGTGGTCGTTTCCAGCGCCCGGGGAGAGCCACGCGAACTCGCGGCCGACGACCGCGAGGCCGACCTGGTCACGCGAGGCGAGCAGCGACTCGAACAGCTGTTCTGCGGCGTAGCGCGCGTATGCGACCGCGTGTGGGTCGTCCTCCGTCGCCCGTCGGTAGGACTGTTCGCGGGCATCGACGAGGACGACGACGCGACCGGCGCGCTCTTGGCGGAACTCGATGGTCGAGAGCTTGCCAGTCCGCGCGTGGCGGTTCCAGTCGATCTGGTGGATGGAGTCGCCGGGGCGGTATTCGCGGGTCTGGTGGAACTCGACGCCGCTGCCGCCGTCTGCGGTGAGCACGCGCCCGTAGAGTTGGGTTGTCTGCTGGCGAAGTGGCATCTCAGAGACCTCTGCGTCACAGCGCAGTTCTGTCTCGCTTGCGACGTTCGTCTCCACCTCGCGTGCGCCCGCGATGTCGTTCAAGATGACCGTTGCGGGCGTGAACGGGTGTGCGCCGCGCTTTGCGGTAATCGAGTAGGTGAACGTGGTCTCTCTGCCGGGGAGCAGCGTCGCGCTGTGGCGGGGCGTTCCCGCGGTCACGGTGAGCGTCTCGGGGACGCCGTCTACAATGCGCACGTCTGGCAGGAGTGACGAGCCGGTGTTTCTGAGCGTTACCGTCACGTCGACCACTTCGTTGTGGCCGGGCGTGTCAGTGCTCAGCCGCCGATCGAGTTCGAGCGTTCCGTCTGGCGTGCCGGTCACGCGCGGGTAGACGAGGTAGACGATGCCAACGGTGGCAACGAGCAACAACAGCGGCCGGTTCGCGAGGAGTCCGCCCATCGCGGTGAGGAGACTGATTGCGGTGACGCCCCGCCAGCGTTTCGTCTCACGCAGCATGGCCGTCACCTCCGGCGCGGGCGACGAGTTCGGTCACCGCGTGGCGGGCACCCCGTTGGGTTGGTGTCTCCAGCCTGATGGCCGTGGTCAGCCACTGTTCGGGTTCTAACGGCGGGGCCTCGCTCCCGAGGAAGCGGGCGGCGAAGGGGTCGTCGGTCCACGTCCCGCGGGCGACCTGTTTTTTGGCCGTTGTCTGGGTACACCCGCGCTCTGCTTGCACGACTCGCACGGCCGTCGCGGTCAGTTGCTGTTTTGCGAGGTCGCACGCCTCACGGTGGGTGAGCGCCCACAGCGGCGAGTTCGAGATGAGGTCGTCGTAGATGTCACCGGCGAGCGGAACGTCCGTGACCTGTTCTGCTTCCGGCGGCGTGGTGTGGTCGCGCGCGCCGTTTCGCGCAGAAACCGTCACGAACAGGGTGATTACGGCGGCGAGGACGGCGACGACCACGAGCACGAGGTAGTCGTTCCCGAGCGCCGAAACCAACGCCTCGCCCGGAAGTGCGCCGGCGAGGTCGGGGTTGCCCGTCGCGAGGTACGCGAGCAGGAAGATGCCAACGCCGAGGACGCCAAAGACGACACGACGGAAGCTCATTTCTCAGCCACCCGCTGTGCGGTGAGTTGGTCTTCTACCCGTGCGGCGAGCGCGCGGTCGTCGTCGGTCACCGGCGCACCGCCGTAGCGAATGCGTTTGAACGTCTTCGTCAGCTCCATGAGTAGCTCATCGTCGAGGTCGGTTTCGTCCCGAAGCGCGGCCGCGACTTCGTCGGGCGTCATCGCCTTGCGTTGTTCGTACGGAATTGCGCTCGCGACTTCGTGCCACGCTTGATACACTTCGTTTTCGGGGCGGGCAACCACGGTCGGTTGGGTCGAAACGGGGTCGTTTCGCTCCGCGTGTTCGAGCCAGCCAGCTATCGTATCGCGCTTTTTGACCGCGACCGCGAGGACGGCACCGATGAGCACGAACGGCAAGAGCGTCATGAGAAACGAGAGGAATTTGTCGAGCAGGCTTTCTCCGACAATCTGTGGACTTGACCCCTGTCCCGTCGCTTCTGTCTGCTGATTTGCACCGCCGGCTTGTGGATCGCTTAGCTCTGCATCACCCTCGCCTGGTGTCGCTGTGTTCCCTTGGGTTTCTGTTTTACTCTCTGCGGTGGGCGTGCCGGTGGACTCCGGGTCTGCAGTCGTCACGTCATCGCCCTTGAACTCCTCTGCTTCCTGTGGATTTATTGGAAGTTTGTCATAGTCGATGTTGATGACGTCCTCTGGTTTCGTGGTCACCGAATCGTCGAGCGTCGTCGAGGCGAAGCCAACCGAGAGGATGCAAAGCACCGCAACGACCGCAGAGAGAAGTCTATCCGTATCCATTTTTATCCAGCCCCACCGTCACGTACAACTCGCCGTCCCGGCGTTCCCATATATATCGCGAGACAGGGACAGGACACCCATTATTATGAGGCCGATAATCAGGCCGTTCTGCAAGAACGTGTTGTGTGCTACCATGCACTTCGTAACCGTGAATCGGCACACTCAAAACCGCGGCTGTCAGGATGATACTCACACCATAACAACTTTGTGGTGCCGGTGGTTTCGTGAGGGTGACGAGTAATTCCCGTGTGAATTACTGTCATGGAATCAGTAAAATAAGGTATTTCGATACTTTGCCCGGGTCGCTACTCCACTCATACCCCATACGCGAGCCGGAAATCTACCATTAGGGTTTGCAATGACCACGCGCGACACGACTCCCTCGACAGACTCGAACCGCGAATCGAATGACTCCACTAGCCTTGGCAGACGAACCTTTCTTGGGGCAGTCGGCGCAACGGCTGCAGGTGCCACACTCCTGGCGTCGGGCAAAGCAGAAGCCTCGCACGTCGATGACCAGTACGACCGCGTCATCGACATCGTCGACGACGGCGGTGCGGACAACTCGGGCAACGAGTCCATCACGCCGATTTTAGAGCAGTATGCGGCGAATGACACGCTCATCAAGTTCCCACCGGGCCGGTACTTCATGGACTCACAGTTCCGCTTTACTGACTTCCGGAACTTCGGGCTGGTAGGCGACGACGCCACGCTCGTCCCCGCGAACTACCACAACTTCGATGGGCCACAGTATCGGCTGTTCCGGTTGGGCGTCAACTACGACCCCGGCGTTGACCTGCGCGTCCAAGGGTTTGCCGTCGACCTTCGGGCCGACGACACGGGCATTCGCGTCATCGAAGCACAGGTCAGAGACGGATTGTTCGTCGACGACATCACCGTCGTCGGCCGCCACGACAGCGGCACCTACGGCCCGGGACTGTTCGACATTCTCTCCCCGGATGGCAAGGGCATGGTCAAGCGTTTTCGCGCGAACTACGGCGGCGCGTTCTCCGAGAACGCACCGGGCGACATCTGGCGTGGCCCCTCCGGGCTGATGTCCACGCGCTACCACGAAGGCCAAATCGAGTACAAAGACTGCGAACTCGACGACTGGCCGGACAACGGCCTCTACGCGCTCACCAACGGTCGAGTCATCGTAAACGGCGGGCGCTATGCCAACAGCGAGGCGGCGAGCATCCGCCTCGGCGGCCACGACTGTCTCGTTACCGACGCGACCATCGTCGTAGACCAGCAACACGACGAAAACCAGAACCAGCGGGGTATTCGGCTGGACGAAGGCCCCAACATGAACGTGGTCGACACCACGATTCGACTGGAGAAACCGAACGGCCACGCGCTCACGGTGATGAACGACTGTGACAGCGCCTTCCTCAGCCATCTCGACGTGACCGTCGGCGACAGAACCTGCCACGGCGTCGTCGTCCAGTCGAGCGCCGGGCCGACGAAAATCATCCGCTCAGACATCGAGATACAACGCGGTGGCAACGCCATCCAAATCAACGGCTCTGACGCCGGGAAAGTTCTCTGTGAGTACGTCGATATCTCCGGCGACGCCGAGGGCGACGTGTGGCGACACGCTCTGCGGTGTAACCGCAACGACTGTGAGTTCCGCGTCGTGAACTTCAACCAACAGGGCGAACACTACCGCCGGGCGATGGTGTTGAACGGCGACAATACGCTCGTGTATAAGGGCAAACAGACCGCCTCGCACATCCCGTTCGTCGTAAATGGCTCCGGCATTTGGATGGAGGGCATGGACGCCCAGTCGATGACCGGCTACGAGGCTGTCAAGCTAAACGACCAGAGTTCTGACGTAACCATCAAGAAAAGCGATATCAAACGCGGTGTCTGGGACAAAGGCTGTTCTGGCCTGCGAATGTACGGCAACGACACCAGCTAACACACGCCGCGCTCGGTTCCCTGTTTATGCGGCGAATAAGAAAGGTGGTAGGTTGATGAGAACCATCCATGCAGAAGTCCGCACTGACGAACCGCATCCGCCGCGGCCTGAGTGAACCGCATCTGGTCGTCCGTGAGCTGAACAAGTACTACTATCGCTCGCGCAAGAAGAAGGGGAAAAACGACGGTGTCGAGATGTTCGAAGAGGACTGGGACAACCTCATCATCCTCGATGCGTGTCGCTACGACACCTTCGCCCAGCGCCACACTCTCCCCGGGACGCTCGAACAGAAAAAATCGAAAGTGTCCTCCACCATCGAGTGGCTCGACACGTATCTCGACGGCGCAGACCTGCGCGACACGGTGTACATCACCGCGAATCCGCAGCTCTACCGAAAACGCGATCGCGTGGACGTGCAGTTTCACGCCGTCGAACACATCTGGCAGGACGACGGCTGGGACGATGAGTTCCGCACCGTCCGCCCGGAGACCGTGGCAAAGCGCATGAAGCAAGCCGCAGAGACGTACCCGAACAAGAAAATCGTCGGCCACTTCATCCAGCCCCACTACCCGTTCATCGGTGAGACCGGCCAGAAGCACATGGACTTAGACAGCCTCGACTTCTGGAATCGCGTATTAAACGGCGAGGTGACGCTCGACGACGAAATCCTCTGGCAGGCCTACGAGGAGAACTTCGACCTCTGTATGCCAATCGTCGAAGACCTCTTAGAAACCCTGCAGGGCAAGACTGTCGTCACCGCAGACCACGCCGAGATGATCGGAGAGCGCTCCTCGCCCATTCCGATGAAGGAGTACGGCCACCCGACGGAACTCCACACGCCCGAACTCACCACCATCCCGTGGCACACCTACCAGAACGGAGAGCGAAAGGAGATAACCGTCGGTGACGACTCCGAAACTACGACGCGCGACGAAACCGCAGACGTGGTTCAAGAGCGCCTGCAAGACCTCGGCTACGCATAGCCACGCGCGTTTCTTACCGCCTAACCCAGCAACCATCCAACCTTACCCCCCGTATAATAAACACCCCGTGAACACAAGCGAGAAGCGAATGAGTCGCCGCACGTCCCGCGTCCAACAGCGTGCGCTCGCCGCCGAAGCCAAGCTAAAGGTGATAGTGTGCAACGTAGTATTCTGAGCGGTTTTCTCTCGATTTTCGGGTCGAAGGTTTTCATCCTCGTCCTTGGGCTCGCGACGACGCCCATCCTCTATCGTCTCATGGGCCCCGCCCAGTACGGTGAGTACGCCTTCGTGCTCTCCATCTTCATGATGTTCATGATTTTCGTGAGCTCTGGGGTCGCAGACGGGGTTCGCAAATACATCCCCGAAGACCGCTCCATCGACAACTGGAGTGGCTACGTCATCGGCTTTTACTTTCGCATGGGACTCGTGCTTGCCCTGTCCGGTGCGGGCGTGCTCGTCCTCCTCGCAGAAACCGGCCTCGTCGCACGCTTTTTCGGCGCGGATTTCGTTCCGTACTTCTACGTCCTCGCGGTGCTCGTCATCGTCGCGCAGTTTCGGACGTTCGTCAGACGGACGCTCATGGGATTCGGCCTCGAACGCTACTCTGAGCCGCTCAAAATCCTGTATGAAGTGACGTTCGTCGTCATCGCCATCCCCGCGGTCTACTACGGCTACGGGGTCATGGGCGCGCTCGCCGGGCAGGTACTCGGCAGTGCGCTCGTGATGTTTCTCGGCTTCATCGTCGTCCACCGCAAGAGCACGCTGGTGAACGTGGTTCGGCGCACTCCACGGGGCTTCCCGTGGCGCGAACTGGTCGCGTTCAACTCGCTTTCGATTGTGCTCATCTTCTGTCTGATGTCGCTCTATCACATCGACATCCTCCTGCTTGGGGCGCTCACCGACAGCACGCAGGTCGGCCACTACAAGGCGGCGCTCAAACTCGCTGAGTTCCTGTGGTTCGTCCCCACCTCGATTCAGATGGTGTTCGTCCACTCAACCTCGAAACTCTGGTCACAGAACCGGACGGGGCAGATTTCAGAACTCGCCGCCCGCGCGACGCGGTACACCCTCTTGCTCACCGCCGTGATGGCGCTTGGGCTGTACTCGATTGCCCACATTGCTGTACCGGTGTACTTCGGTGCAGAAGCGACGCCCGCCGTCGAGCCACTCTTGCTCCTCCTTCCCGGGGCGCTCGGCTTCGCCGTTGCGCGCCCCATCCTCGCCATTGGTCAGGGGAAAGGCGACCTGAAACTGCCGATTATCGCCACGGCAAGCGCCGCAATCATCAACCTCGTGTTGAACATCATCCTCATCCCACGGTTCGGGATGAACGGCGCGGCGATTGCGACGAGCACCGGTTACGCGTCGATGTTCGTGTTCCACATCTGGTCTGCGCGCAAAATCGGGTTCAACCCGCTCTCTGACGCCCGACTCGGGCGTATCGCGCTCACGACCGGCCTCGCGGCCATCCCCATCCTCGCGCTGCCGAGTTACATCCCACAGAACCTCGTGCCGTTCGTCTCCGGCGACATCGTGACGCTCCTTGTCGTGCCGCCGGTCGGCCTCGTCATCTTCCTCACCTTCGCGTTCGTCACGGGCGCACTCGGCATCGGTGAGGTGCTCGACATCCTCTCGTCTGCGCTGCCCGGCAGCATCGCCGGGCCCGTCGTTCGTCTGCGCGATCGCTATGCTAGCAGTGGGTCACTGTTCGGGAACGACTCGCTTCAGTATATCCTCGTGTTCATCGGGATGGTGTTGTTCATCTCGGGAATTGCCTTCGCCGTCATGGGGCCAGACCTCGGCCCGGTCGATAGCCCCGACGTGAACGTGCCCGGGCTGAACCAGACCAACGATACGAGTACGGCGGCCACACAGACGCCGACGCAAACCGACGGCACGACCGCCACGTCAACCGCAGCGACCACGCAGGATACCACGCAAACAGACGACGGTGGCGGTACGACAGCCTCGACGACGACCGCAACCACGACAGCCACGGCTACGACCACCTCGACGACCGCAGAACCGACGGATGAACCAACGGACGAGCCAACCGACGGCCCGACCACCGAAGACCCAACGACGACCGCAACGACGACTTCGACCACCACGACGACAACTGCAGAGCCGACGACGACCACCTCGACGACGACCGCGGAGCCGACCACAACGACGACCACCACAACTGCAGAGCCAACCACGACGACTTCGACCACGACTTCGACAACCTCGACGACAACCACCACGACGAATACGACGACGGCGTCAACAACTGAATTGACGAACACGACAACCACGTCCTCTACGACGAGTTCGACGACGGAGTCAACGACGTCCAGTACGAACTCGACGGCCGGGTTTAGCGTCCCAACCGGGATTGGCCTCGCCACTTTAGGAGTGGGACTGCGTCGCATACGGCGCGGCGACGAGGCCGCTTACGGGGCCGATAATAAAGGTAGAGAGGAGTCTGTGAAGAATCAATGAGCGAGTCGAGAACGCCGTTTCCGACGGACTTGTTGCTGGTCGTGGCGCTGACGCTGTTTGCCGATGCCGCCATCCTCGTCGCGGACGTGAGTGGAACCCTCCGCATCCTCGTGGGACTGCCGCTCATCTTGGTGCTGCCGGGCTATGCGATGATTTCTGCCCTCTATCCCGGTCGCATTCCAGAAGAAGGAACCCACGACCGCGACGACCCAAAAAAGGGACTGCGAAAGCTCCCCAGCAACTACGGAATGAGTCCGGTCGAGCGCATTGGACTGTCTATCGTCGCCAGCCTCGCGCTCGTGCCGTTCGTCGTCTTCGTCCTGAACTTCGTGTGGGCGCTCGAAGTCACGCCAATCCTCCTCGGCGTGAGCGCGCTCACGCTCCTGTTGGCAGTGGTGGCGCTCGTGCTCCGCCTTCTTTTGCCCGCAGAGCGCCAGTATCGCCCGTCGTTCGGGATGCGCACCGACTCCGCGAGCCACACCGGGTCGCTCGGTTCGAGTCGGTCGAAACTCCCGACCATCCTGCTCGCGGTCAGCCTGCTGCTGGTCGCCGCGAGCGCTGGATTTGCGGCCACCGTCCCGCCGCAGTCTGAGGAGTTCTCGGCGCTCTACTACGCCTCCGTGCCGACCGGCCAGTCAGAAGAGGCTCCCGGCCCGTTCGCCGCCGGACAGCCCGCAGACGTGCCAATCGGCATCAACAACCACGAGGGTGAAGAGGTGACCTACACCGTGGTTGGCGAACTCCAGCGCGTCGAGCAGGCCGACAACGGCGAGTTACAGGTGGTCGAAGAAGAGGAACTCGTCCGCCAAGAGATAACGGTTGCAGACGGTGAGAACGCCACCCAGAACGTCACCGTCGAGCCGACGCTGACCGGCGGGAACCTCCGGATGGCGTTCTACCTCTACAAGGGCGACGTACCCGAGAACCCATCCGCGGACAACGCCTACCGCTCTATCCACCGCTGGGTGACGGTAAATGGCGGCGGCGACATCGAACCGCCCGCGGGCACGTCACAACAGCTATCCACGCAGGCCGTTTACGCACGCCCAAGCTAATGTGGCCGTGGGAACACCTCGCCTTCGCGTACCTGTTGTACTCGCTTTTCGCCCACGCCGTCTACCGTCGCTCACCCGACGGTGCCGCGGCGTTCCTCGTCGCACTGGGTTCTCAGGCACCGGACCTCGTCGATAAGCCCCTGAGCTGGACGTTCGGCCTCACGCCGACAGGCCACGGCGTCATGCACTCCATCCTCATCATGGGCCCGTTGCTCGCGGGGGCGTTGTTGCTCACGAACGGCCGGAACCGTCGGCTGGTGGCGGCGTACACCATCGCGCACCTCTCACACCTCGTGGGCGACCTCATCTACGAGCCACTGTTGCTCAACGAGCCGTTAATCGTCGGCCGCGTGCTCTGGCCGGTCGTTTCGCTGCCCGCCTACAGCACCGACCAAGGCGGCCTCATCGGGCGGGCGGCGGTGTACTTCTTCCGATGGATACACCACCTCGCCACCCAAGGCCTGACGCCGCTGGTCGTCTTCGAACTGTCGCTCGTCTTCGGCGTCATCGCCCTCTGGGTGTACGACGGCGCGCCCGTGCTCGCAGACATGGTGCGCTACGCTCGCTCAGACTGACCTTAATCCCCCGATAATAACGGTGGGGGAGTGTCTGTGTTCTCTCACTGATGCCCACCGTAAGCGTCGTCATTCCAACCTACAATCGCAGCGAAGAGGTGACCCACGCCATCGATAGCGTCCTCGCCCAGACCTACGACGACTTCGAACTGCTCGTCGTGGACGATGGCTCGACGGACGACACGAAGGAGGTCGTCACCGGTTACGACGACGACCGCGTGAAGTTCATCGAACACGAGGAAAATCAGGGCGCACCCGCTGCGCGAAACACCGGAATCGAGCACGCAGAAGGCGAATACGTCGCCTTCCTCGACTCGGACGACGAGTGGCTCCCGCTCAAACTCGAACGACAAGTGGACTATCTCGAATCGAAAGGCGACGGCTGGGTGGCGGTCTACTGTGACGTGGACATGAAAACGAAGGGAACGAGCGGCCCGATGCGCTCGCTCGCCGCCTCGTTCCTCTCGAAATCCGACCCCGAAACCCCGACCGAAGGGGGCGACGAACTCGTAGAAGAGGTACTCGCAGACCGGCTGCACACGAGCGCGGGTTCGACGCTCATGGTTCGGACGGACGTGGCGCGGAAAATCGAGGGCTTCGACACCACCTTCCGACGCTTCCAAGACCCCGAGTTCCTGATGCGCGTCCTGCGCGAGGGGAAACTCGCCCACGTCGCAGAACCGCTCGTTGTCCGCCACGAATCGGGCGACCCGCCCGCGGACATCGTCCGCGAGGCAGACGAGAAATATCTTGAAAAATTCGCTGACGTGGTCGACGACTTAGAGGCAAAAGGCCACGACGTGCGCGGCAGCCACAACCTCGTGCTCGCCAAACTCTACCTCAACGAGGGCAACCTCATGACCGGTCTCCAGTACTTCGTCCGGTCGAACGCCCGCGCCCGCCACTACCCCGGCATTCTGTGGGCGACCCAAAACGGCATCCGCGAGAACGGACAGGGCAAGGCCGTCCTCGCCGCCGGTGTCGGCCTCGTCGCCGTCCTCGTGTTGTTCGTCCTCCTCACCGGTGGGTCGAACGCAGACCCCGAAAACTAACTACCCGAACAGCCCCGCGAGCGCGGCGAGCCCTGAGAGGCCGCGCACTTCAACCGGCAGTTCTGCGCCCTCGTTTACGTAAATCGGCATGAACCCCGTCTCGACAGCCGGGCGCATGTCCGCATCGCGGTCGTCGCCAACCATGACGTACGCATCCGCGCTGAGTCGCTCTTTTGCCATCTCGAACATCCTCGGGTCGGGCTTGTGTGCGTCCACGTCGTAGGAGCAGAGGATGGTATCGAAGTAGTCGTCGAGGCCGTGGTGGGCGAGTTTGCGTTTCTGGACGTGGGTGACGCCGTTCGTGAGGACGCCGAGTTGGTACTCGCCTGCCAACTCCGAGAGCAAGTCGTGGGCTGCGGGCGTGGGTTCGGTTCCTGCAAGTTCAGCTTCCAGCCACGCTTCCGCGAGCGTTTCTGGCGACACGTCGAGGTTCGCGTGCTCGACCACGGCGGCCATCCCCACCTCGTAGGGGTTCGGGTCGAATGCCTCGAACGCGTCGAAGAAGGCAGTGTGTCGAATCTCGTGCCACGCGGGGTCACAGCGTCCGACCACTTCCTCGAACGCTTCTTTCACGATGGCTTGGTAGTTGCCGTACTGGAGTAGCGTGCCGTCGAGGTCGAAGTAGAGGGCTTTCTCCATGTCGGGGTGTCTCTCGGGCGCGGGGAAAACAGTATCCCACAGACAGAAAACTTATTTCTAGGTGTAAACGAGTTAACATTCTTGACTCCGCTCTCCCGCCGTCGGCTCTTGAAAGCCGGGGCGCTCACCCTCTCGACTGGTCTTGCAGGCTGTGCCACCCGCGACACTGGTGACGACGACGCGGCAACGACTGTGACGCCAGCTCCCATTCCGACGGACGAACCCACCGAGACGCAGCCGACGACGCCGCAAACGACGACACAAACGCAGACACCGGAGCCTGTCTGGCTCCACATGTCGGCCACACCACGGTCTGACTCTCGTATTCTCGAATCGCTGTTCTGGCGGGTGGGTGCCTTCGACAGCAGGACACAGGCGCTGGTCACAGAGGTGCTCGAAAGCGAGACGTTCGAAGTCACTGCCACGGAGCGGTCGAGTCTCGGCCGAGTCACGTTCGTCGAAACTGACGAGACGTACTACCGCATCGACCGCGAGGAACTCGGTGACCCA
This sequence comes from Haladaptatus sp. CMSO5, assembly GCF_036689885.1. Taxonomy (NCBI): domain Archaea; kingdom Methanobacteriati; phylum Methanobacteriota; class Halobacteria; order Halobacteriales; family Haladaptataceae; genus Haladaptatus; species Haladaptatus sp. CMSO5. The sequence goes on along the minus strand of NZ_JBAHVW010000001.1, from coordinate 2,807,328 downwards.
AAGCCACTCGAATACGAGATTTCCTTCACTGCCGTCACGACGTGTCCCGACACCCCCGACGTAGAGCGCGAGCACGCTCGCAGCGAAGCCATCCCATTTTCCTCGCTTTCGACAATAGACCAGTCAGTTACGTCGGAATTTGATTCGATATTCGACGAAGTACGTTGTGGCTCGATGATCTTCTGGTACGAATTCGACTCGCATCAGGCAGTACGCGACTCTGTGTACACGCAATCAGGCTCGTTTCACGTCGAGTACAAAGACGAGGTATGGCGCGTCTCAAGCAAGGTGGCGAGGTACGCCACGAAATACCCACACTACCGGTATTCGGTTACCAAGAAATCATCGTCGCGCTCGGAGTTTTCTCTTCCCGAAGAGTTCGTCTCCCACATCGACACCGACTCGTTACTAAAAGAAGAACAAGTCCACCTGGCAACACTGCTCGAAGACGGCCATCTCAAAATTCAGGATACCAACGAGGCGACGCTTATCACCAGACACCTGCTCAATCGACTCACCGAGGCGGGCCAACGCGGCCCGGGGAAACACTTCTATTTCGAAGTCAACGGTGAGTACTACGCGCTCGATTACTGGTTCACGCAGGAACCGTAGAAACGAATCTGCGGTCAGATAGCCCCGTTCGAACAGAGCACCACGTCGCCGTTCGAGTAGAGGTTATCCATGCCGACGCGACAGAGGCGGTCTTGTGGAATGTTACGGATTTTCGCCACACTCACGTTGCTGCCTTCCGGATAGTTCTGGAAGAACGTCGCTTCCTCGTTCTGGGCCGCGCGATACATCACCACGTCATGGGTGACGGGGCCGGTATCGTTCACGACGGCCGCGTCGGCCATGTAGGTATCAGACCGGAAGAACACCGTCTGGTACGGATGGTCCGTGTAGATCACCTCATTGGGTCGAATCTCCTCTGAGTCCGGACGGCCGGTCATCGCCCCAACCGTGTAGACGGCATCGAGTTCCTGTTCGGTGTAGCTGAGTCGGGCACGGTCTTGGTCGAAGACCGGGTTGTCAATCGCCCCGTGGCTCGACATAACCATCATCCCCGGGAAGATGAGGACGAAGATGAGCATGACGGCGACCACGACCTTTGGATAGAGGTTAAAGGACATGTGCCGGACGCCGATTGCGCCCATAATCGCGAGCGGCGCGTAGAGGAACGCGAACCAGCGCTGTGGGATGAAGTTACGAATCCCGAACATCGGCAGCCCGAGCACGAACACGAGCATGATGACGCTCGCGATGAGCAGGGTGAACACCGAGTGGCGAGAGCGCTCTCGGCGGAGGATGTAGAGACACCCGACGATTGCGATAAACAGCAAGAGGAGGAAGCCAATCGTGTCCACATAGAGCGCGATTTGTTCGACGATCGTCGGGCCGGACCCTGCGCCGGCAGAGCTTCCCGCCCCACTCCCGCTTGCGAGATTCAGGAATCCGGCGGTGTCTGCGAGGGTTCTCGTCAGGTAGTTCAACACCGTCTCAAGGAACGAATTGCCGCGATACGGGGTGAACGACCACATGAACGTGATGAAGCCAGCGTCAAACACCAAGAGGCCAGAGAGGTTCACCGCGGGAGTGAAGCTCACGGCGTCGGGGCGGACGGCGTCGGGCTTGAACAGGTCAAGGCGCAGAATGATTTGGGCGACCACCGCAGAGCCAACGACCACCATCATGATGAACGACGACACCTGGTGGGTGAGGATGAGCGCGATGCTGAAGAACAACAGCAACACGAGGTCCTTGAGTTCGTGTTCGGTCTGCATCACCCGCACCATCGCGTAGAGCACGGCGAGAAACAGCAGGAGACCGTGGCTCGTCGGAATGAGGTGAATCCCCCATTCGAGCACGTAGTCACCGACGCCGTAGATGGCGGCGGCGAACAGCGCCCACCGGGTGGCGACGAGCAGGCGCGTCGTCGAGTAGATGAGCAACACCGCAAACGGCATCGCCAGTCCGAGTGAGAGGTAGAGCGCGTCGCGTAGCGACACCTCAAGCAGGATGGCGACGCCGACCACGAGCAGGTGGAAAAACGGCGCAGCGTAGTGCTTGTCGTCTGAAATCGCAGCCAAGCTGCGCTGTTCGTAAACCGGTCGCGCAATCTGCTCCATGTGCGTCCAGATGTCGATGCCGATGTAGCCCGGCGAGGTGAACAGCGCCGAAAGCCGGAGGACGACGGCGAACGCAACGATTTGGGCGAGCACCCACCGTGGCCGAATGTCTTCGTCCGGCGCGAACAGTATCTGAAACAGGATGAGCACGCCGATGATGCTCGACACGTCGAAGAACACCGAGACGCGTCCGCCGCCGAGCGACGCAATCATGATGAGTCCCGCGATGCCGGTGAAGACAATACTCGGGAGGATGCGTGACAGGCCAACCGGTAACGTCGGGTGGCCCGCCGTGTCGCCGCCTTCGAACCGCAGCGTCAGCAAGTAGAGGATACACGCCGTCCCGAGGACGAGCGGAATCGTCTTGATGTAAATCTGGGAGGCGAAAAAACGCAGCGGGAACAGCGCAATCGCCAGCAGCAAGCCGAGGATGGCGGCGTCCCTGTCGAAGTGGCGGTAGGCCAACATTCGCTTGAGTCTACCCATGGCGCACCTCCGCCATCGGGCAGGTCACGTCGTGATACACCGAGAGCAGTCGGTCGGTCATCTCGTCGATGCTGAGACAGTCAATCGTCTCGCGGCCATCAGAGCGCGTCTCAGCGCCTGAAACCGCCTCTATGCCAGCGGTGAGTTCGTCGTCAGTTCGGCCGACAACGCTGTTCGCCACCGGTTCGAGCACGTCGCGGGCGAATCCCACGTCGGTCGAGACCACGGGCACGTTACACGCCGCGGCTTCTTTCACGACCATCGGCCCGCTCTCGCGTTTCGAGGTGACGAGCACGAGGTCGCTTGCGTTGAAATAGTACGGCATCTCGTCGTAGTCAACTCCTGAAATCGGTTTGAGGGTGATGTCACCGTTCGCGGCATTGACCACGCGCTTCGCTCGCGGGTAGTCTTTCACGTCGCGGTCGGTGTCGTACGGAAACAGCACCACGGTTTCGTCTGCGTCCCAGCCGAGGTGCTCGCGCGCTTCGGCACGGTCGATTGGCCGGAATAGGTCAGTATCGACGCCAAAGGGAATCACGGTGTGCTCGACATCAAGGCGCTCGGAGAGGGTCTTCGAGGGAACGACCACCGCGTCGGCGTAGCGGGCACACTGCTCTGAGAGTTTCTGGAGCCACGTTGGCCCCATGAGGTCGGTGCCCCAGAACGTCATCACGACGGGGCGACGCGGCTGAGCGAGTGCGAACGGGGCGGTGAGGCCGAAGTTCGCGTGCACCACGTCCGCACCGCCGAGGGAGGCTGAGAGCACGTCGGGGACGTATTCAAGCAGCTCTCGGGGACCGCGACCCCCGTCTTCGGGACGAGGCATCGTGCGAACCGGGGCAGAAACGCCCCGGGATTCTAAGCCCGCGACTTGCTGGTCGAAAAACGGGCGCGGGGTCGTGACGAGTTGCAGGGCCTTCATGCGGTCACCTCCCGTAACTGCTCGCGGATGACATCGGTCGTATCGACCTTGTCTGCGAGCAGCGCCTCGCGTTTTGCCGCCCAGTCGGTGTCGCCTTCGAGGAGCGAGACGGCCGTTTCGAGCGCCTCTTCGTGGCGATTCTCGCCGTTGCAGTTGAACAGGAGGCCGTATTCCTCGTCTAATTCGTCTGTGTAGCCCATGGTGAGGGAGTTTACGTAAACGGCGGGCGTGCCGAGCACCGCACTTTCGGCGGCCATCGTCGCGCCCTCGCCGATGAATAAATCGGCTGCGCCGAGCAGGTGGTGGATTTCGTGGGGAGCCACCGAAATCTGCTTTGCGGCCAGCGAGTCGGGGAAGTCACCCTCCGCGGTGATGACGACCTCTGCGCCCGTGGCTTCGAGCCGTGAGACGACTTCTTCGACGTCGTCGAAGCCACCCTTGCCCACGTCATGGGACGCGCCCCACTCGATGAGCCGAAGGACGACCAGTTTGTCGTCCGTCTCAGCAACTTCGGGCACTTTCGACTCGTCCACCTCGAAACGGTCTGGGTGGAGGTAGGCGAGTTCGTGATAGCTCGGGTAGCGTCGCTGGTGGGGGCCAATCGTGTCGCGGTAGCAGTCGGGGGTTGCGATGCGGTGGGCGAACGGGTAGGCAAGCCCCTTGATGATGGTCGCGTGTTCCGTATCGTAGAACACGAGACTCTTCGCACCGACGAGCCGCGAGACGTGGGCCGCCGCCACCCCGCCGATTGCGGTGATGACGTCCGGCTCGATGTCGCGGGCTCGTTTGAGCAAACGCGCCTCGTAGACGGCTTGCACGCGGGCGAGCTGGGAGAGGCCGCTGCCCGTCCCAGCGAGCACCTCGTGCTCGATGTCGAAGCGGTCGAGCAAGTCGAGGGCCATCTCCTTGTCGCGGGCGAAGACGTGGACGTCGTGGCCTTCGTCCTCCAACTCCGCGATTGCGTGGCGGAAGAAGTGGACGTGGGCCGGATGCTGGATAGTGACCATCACCCGCATCAGGCGGGCACCTCCAGGTGCTCGTTTGCGGCGTGGTCGAAGCTAATCGCAAGCAGGATGAACAGCGTTGCGAACAGCCCTGTCACGATGGTCGTGGCAAACGCCACGAGCGCAGACCCTGCGGTGAACAGGGTCACGAGGGTGGCGAGCAGGAAGATACCCGTGAGGCCGAGGGTTCCGAGACCCGCGAGGTAAAACAGCGCAAGCGGGTGGAATCCTGTCACGAGGTACTTCTTTTTGAGCCGGGAGAGGAAGTTCCGGAACAACATGCCAGACACCTTTGGGATGTAGCTGGTGTAGTCGATGGAACTCTCCTCGTCGCCGTACTCTGCGGGCATCGCCACGTCAGCGACCCGCATGTCGTGGATGTTGAGTCGCACCAGAAGCTCGTTGCAGTAGCCGTAGTATTCGTAGAGGCTCGGAATGTCAACGGCTTCTAACGCGTCGTGGCTGATGGCGGTGTAGCCGTTCTGTGAATCGGCGATTTGCCAGTAGCCACTCGCAATTTTCGTCAGAAACGAGAGCATCACGTTTCCAACTAGCCGGAAGCGAGGCATCGCGTCCAGAAACGCGGGCTCTGCGAGCCGGTTTCCTTTCGTATAGTCTGCCTCTCCGGCAACGATGGGATCGAGAAGGTCGGTGAGTCGGTCGGGGTCCATCTGGCCGTCGGCGTCCAACGTGGAGGTCACGTCAACGCCGTCTTCCAGTGCGCGGCGGTAGCCCGTCTTGAGGGCGCCACCGGCTCCCCGATTGATCTCGTGTTGTATCGGGACGACACGACGGTCGAACGCGAGGCCGCCGTCCGCGACGCGCGCCGTATCTGCTTCGGCGCGGTTCAGGCGGGCTGCTGCCTCACGAATCTCCATCCAGGTTCCGTCGCTGGAGGCGTCATCGACAGCGTAGATGCGGTCAACGTACGCTGGAATCTCGTCGATGACGTCACCGACGAAGCCTTCCTCATTGTACGCTGGCACGACAACGCCGACCGTGTGCCCCCGATACATGCTCAGACCCTCCGGAAGGTGAACTCCTTGTCAGCCGCATCCGCTGGGTCGAAGAAGTTGTCCACGTCCACGACCACGGGGGTGCCGGTCATCTGGCCGACCATGTCACCGAGGTCGATGTCCTTGAACGCCGTGTGACCGGTCGTGAGGAGGACACCGTCGATGTCGGTGAAGTCGAGTTCGTCCTGAATGTCGATGCCGAAGGCGTCGCGCATCGCCGCCGAGTCTGCGTGTGGGTCGAATCCGACGATGTCGATTTGGTACTCGTCTAAGGCACCGATGATTTCCGTGACCTTCGAGGTGCGGATGTCCGCGACGTCCGGCTTATAGGAGAGGCCGAGGATGAGGATGCGGCTGTCTTTGAGGACTTTGCCGCTCTCGTTTAACGCCTTGATGGTCTGGTTTGCGACGTGAGCGGGCATGCGCTCGTTGACCTCGCGGCCCGTGAGCGTCAGGTCGGGCGAGACGCCCTCCTGTTCTGCGCGGTAGGCGAGGAAGAACGGGTCAACGGGGATGCAGTGGCCGCCGACGAGGCCGGGGCGGTAGTCGTGGAAGTTCCACTTCGTCCCGGCGGCTTCGAGCACCGCGTGGGTGTCGATGCCGATCTTGTCGAAGATCATCGCCAGCTCGTTTACGAGTGCGATGTTGATGTCACGCTGGACGTTCTCGACGGCTTTTGCGGCCTCTGCGGTCTCGATGGACGGGGCCTTGTGGATGCCTGCGTCCACGACGGTGCCGTAGAGGTCTGCGAGGTCGTCACAGACGGCGTCGTTCTGGCCGGAGACGATTTTCACAACCTGCGCGAGGCCGTGTTCTTCGTCGCCGGGGGTTGCGCGCTCTGGGGAGTAGCCGACGAAGAAGTCCTCGCCGTTTCGCAGGCCGGACTCGTCTTCGAGGGCGGGAATCACGACGTCGCGGGTCGCACCGGGGTAGACGGTCGATTCGAGCACGACGGTCGTGCCGGTGGACATGTGCTTGCCAACGGTGCGCGCGGCGCTCTCGACGAAGTCCAAATTCGGATTTTTCAGGTCGTCGATTGGCGTTGGCACGGCAATCGTGACGTATTCGGCTTCGTTGATGGCCGTTGGGTCGGTCGTGAACGCGACTTCGCTCGCTGCGATGGCGGCGTCACCGAGGTCACCGGTGGTGTCCGTCCCGCCGTTCAGGGTTTCGACTTTCTGCTCGCTGATGTCGAAGCCGATGACGGAGTGGCCCGCGCGGTCGAACGCGACGGCGAGCGGGAGGCCAACGTAGCCAAGACCGACGACGGCGATGGTCGCTCCCTCTGTGACGTCCGCACTCTGGGTTGCGGCCGACTGTTGAATCTCGAGGTCGTCAATTGTGGAGTTCATGCCGCGGCCTCCGTGGTTGGCTCTTCGGACGAGCTGAGGCGTTTCATCGCGAGTACGATTCCGACCACACCGACAATGGCCAGGAGTTTTTGTTTTGCTTTCATGGTTCTCGATCTCCCGTGCCGGGTTGTCCCCAGCAATCGGGCTCTGTACTTCGCTCAACTGGCTAACCTCCTTATTATACGGCAGCTAAGTCGCTGACCGTGTGAGAGGATGCCGCGGCTTTGCCCCTCCGTAAGCCATCCCTGCGCACGATAAATGCAATATTTGCCGGTTAAAAACAGGCCATGTCGAATTCTGGGGTTTTGAACGCTTAACAACGGTTTTACAACCGAATTAAACGCTTGAAACACGACGTAACCTACTGCAAACACCGACCCCCTTTATCTTGGAACCGCTGATAGAGTGGAGTAACCATGAGCACCCAACCCCAGAACTCTGACGCCGCTCTCTCTCCGGAATTCGGCGGCGACCCCACAGAGACCGTTGCTCCCCTCTCGAAAGACAACACGTTCCACCTCCTCCAGAACGAACGTCGACGGATGGCCCTTGCGTACCTGAACGAGCAGACGGGCACCGTCGAGATGCGAGATGTGGCAGAGCAGGTCGCAGCATGGGAGAACGACACCACGGTCGAACAACTCCACTCTGACGAGCGCCAGCGCGTCTACATCGCCCTCTACCAGACCCACCTCCCAAAGCTCGACGACGAAGGTGTCATCAACTACAACCAGAGTCGCGGCCTCATCGAGACGACGCCCCACGTCGCAGACCTCTGTGAGTACATCGACATCCCCCAGCTCGCAGCCGAAGCCGAGGCAGACACCACCGCACCGGTCGAAACGACGTCGTCCGCCGCACCGTTCGGTGACTACGAGTTCGAGTGGAGCGACTACTACCTCGGCCTCTCAGGGCTGAGCACGCTCACGCTGCTCGCCTCCTCTGCAGGCCTCATCCCGGCTTCGATTATTCCTCAGTTTGCGATAGTTGTCCTCGTCGTCGCCGCGTTCGCCCTGAGTGCGGCGGGGCAGGCGGTTATGGCCCGAATCCCGTAACTGCTCTCTGTTTTCGCGCCGACTTTCTTCGTTTTCATATCTACTAATCATTACATTCGTGTTTCCTTATATTTTCCAAAAGACTAATACGAGAAACAGACCATCTGTAATCTGTGACGGTTGGGGCTTCCAGACGAAATATATTAACCTCTCACCACCTTTGAACCAGTAATAAACGGTTCCGCCGTGGGGACGGTACATTTAGGGGCCAAAACTCACCGTTGCGTGGACGAGATTACAAACACAATGAACCACTATTCACGGCACTCTGGAACGGGTCTGACGTTCGCCAAGAGCGCCGGGTTTTCGTTGGTGACGCCGCGTCGAGACGGCCTGCGGGCAGGCTGTTTCGCTGGAGGGCAGCCCGGGTATGAAAACTGAGTCAGTGCGATACGTAGTGCTGCTTTTTGTGGCCTGTGCTGTTCTGTTCTCTAGCGTTGCCGGGAGTGCTGTTGCCACGACCAACCAACAAGACGCTGCCGCTGGCATCACGAACGTAACGCACACTGGCGCGGGAATCGTCGAAACGAAAAACGGCACGACGTACGTCTGGCAAGCGGATGCACAGACGATTAACGTGACCTTTACACCGAGCGAAGACATCCAGAGCTATCGAATCTGTCTATCACAAGTCGAATCTACCAACGGCACGACGACCGAACTCGCCTGCAGAGACAAATCAACACAGAACGCTGCAGGAAGCGTGTCGCTGTCGGTGGCGAACCTCAATGGCCAGAAGACGGGGCCACACGATCTGAAAATCGATTTGTACAACATTCAGTCGTTCGACCGCAAACTCATCGACAGCAAGTCCATCCCGATTTACGTGATGCAGAGAGGTGGCGATGAAGACGACGACGGCCTGACCAACGAAAAAGAGGTCACCCTCGGCCTCGACTACACCGCCTCTGACACGGACCAAGACGGCCTCACCGACGGCGAGGAGGTCACGCAGTACCAAACCATCGCCAACAAGGCCGATTCAGACGACGACGGTGCCCGCGACGGCATCGAACTCCAACGCGGAACGGACCCGCTCAACCCCGACACTGACGGGGATGGCGTCACCGACGGCGAGGAGTTAGAGGTCACCGACCCGCTTGACCCAGATACTGACAATGACGGGCTGACCGACGGCGAAGAGCAGTCGCTCGGCACCGACCCAACGCGGGTTGACACCGACAGTGACGGGCTTGACGACGCCACTGAAGCCAAGACCGATTCAGACCCACTCAACGCAGACACCGACAGCGATGGACTCACCGACGGCGTGGAAGCGAAACTCGGGACGAACCTGCTCATCGCCGATACCGACGGCGACGGGCTGTCAGACCGCACCGAGGTTGACTGGGGGACGGACCCACTCAACGGCCTCACAGTCTGGTTGCTCGGAACCGGCACGCTGCTTGGCCTAGGCGGCATCGCTGGCCTCGCATGGTGGCAACGCGAAGAAGTGATTCCGGTCGGCGCGTCCAAAGACGCGTTCAGTCGGGCAGTTCCGACAGAAGCCGCAGACACCGGTTCCGACCCAGAGCCTGTGGAGGCGGCCGAACCGTCCATCCCGGATGCAGACCTTGTGCCGCCGGATACGTTCATCAATCAGCTGCTCACCCAGCGTGGCGGGCAGATGAAACAGACGGACATCGTCGACGAGTCTGGCTGGTCGAAGGCAAAAGTCAGCCGCGAACTCTCGAAGATGGAAGAAAACGGCGCTATCAGCCGCTTCCGCATCGGGCGGGGCAACATCGTCACGCTCTCTGGCCACGAACCCGAGGCGGCAAAATCACAGCTTGAAGACTGACTGTTTTTGGAGACTGTTTGCGGCCTGAATACCATCGTTGTTCATGTATAGCCTCTTTCACGCCCGCGAGTGGTAAGCTTAGATGATAAATAAACGGCCGCTTAGCCGGTGTATAGTAAGGGAGGCATAGTCGGAAGGGTAGTTCAAGGGTCGCCCACTGGCCCCACCCAACCATGCAAATGAACTCATCCAATTCATCCATGAATCGACAGCCAACCTCCGCCACGACTGCGGTCGATGTCTCACCGCAGCTTCTTACAGCCCAGTCGAGACAGCCACGTGTCCGAGCCCATGATGGGAGGGTCGGATAATGTGTGGCATTATTGCCCGCATCGGCAGCGACGATGCATTCGACGACATCCTGACCGGCCTCGAAAACTTAGAGTATCGCGGGTACGATTCAGCCGGGATTGCCATCCAGAACGGCACGGGCATCAAAATCCGCAAAGAAGCTGGTGAGATTTCGGAACTGAAGAACCTCATCGGGAACAACGCCCCGAACGGCAACGTCGGCATTGGCCACACCCGCTGGTCGACTCACGGCGAGCCAACCCAAGACAACGCCCACCCCCACGAAGACTGCACGGGCGACATCGCCGTTGTCCACAACGGCATCATCGAGAACTACGAAGCCCTGCGTAACGAGCTGAAGGCGAAGGGGCACACGTTCACGAGCCAGACGGACACGGAAGTCATCCCGCACCTCATCGAGGAGTTCAAAGCAGACGGTCTCACGACGGACGAAGCGTTCCGCCAGACCATTCGGAAACTCGAAGGCAGCTACGCCATCGCCATGCTCCCCGAGGGCGAAAAGAAGATTTACACCGCCCGACAGGGTTCGCCGCTCGTCGTCGGCCTCAACGACGGCGAGTACTACATCGCGAGCGATGTTCCGGCATTCCTCGACTTCACGGACAAGGTCATGTTCGTCGAAGAGGGCGACGTGGTCATCGTAAACGAAGCCGGCGTCGAAGTAACCGACCTCGCAGGCAACCCAATCGAGCGCGACGTAGAAGAGGTCGACTGGGACGCAGAGGACGCAGAGAAAGATGGCTACGACCACTACATGCAAAAGGAGATTTTCACGCAGCCTGAGGCCCTCTCGAAGACCATCAAAGGCCGCGTGGACGTCGAAAACGAGCAGGTCACGCTCGAAGACTTCCCCGCAGGCGCGTTCTCGGACGTAGACCACATCCAGTTCGTCGCGTGTGGCACCTCGTACCACGCTGCGATGTACGGTGCACACCAGCTCTCAGAGGGCGGCGTCCACGCCCAGCCGTTCCTCGGCAGCGAGTACAACGGGCAGTCAGAACTCCTCACGGAGGACTCGCTCGTCATCGCCGTCACCCAGAGTGGTGAGACGGCAGACACGATGAGCGCGCTGCGCCTCGCCAAAGAGCGCGGTGCCCGCACGCTCGCCGTGACGAACGTCGTCGGCTCGTCGGCCGCCCGCGAGGCAGACGACGCGCTGTTCATCCGCGCTGGCCCCGAGATTGGGGTCGCCGCGACCAAGACGTTCTCCTCGCAGGCCGTCACGCTCACGCTCCTCGCAGAGCGCATCCTCGAAGACGTAGACGGCGGCGAGCCAACCGCAGATCGCAAGGAACTGCTTCGCGGCATCGAAGAACTCCCACGCCACCTCGACCAGGTGTTAGAGACCACCCGCGCAGAACAGCTCATGGCGGACTACGTCGACGACGAGTCGTTCTTCTTCATCGGCCGTGGCCTTGGCCACCCAACGGCGTTAGAAGGCGCGCTCAAGTTCAAGGAGATCACCTACGAGCACGCAGAGGGCTTCGCCGCAGGCGAACTCAAACACGGCCCGCTCGCGCTCGTCACAGACAAAACGCCGGTGTTCGCCATCCTTACCGGTGAGAAAGACGAGAAGACGATTCAGAACGCAGAAGAGGCCGCCGCCCGAGGCGCGCCGGTCATCACCGTTGGGAAGGAGCCAAGCGCCGAAATCGAGGTCGCAGACGCCCACCTCGCCGTACCTGACACCCATCCGAAACTCTCGGCGCTCCTCTCTAACGTCCATCTCCAACTGCTGTCCTACCACATGGCCGCAACGTTAGAGCGGTCTATCGACAAGCCACGGAACCTTGCAAAGAGCGTCACGGTCGAGTAATCAGCAAAAGCTCTCAGGAGGGACTACAATGAAAAAAGAACTATTCGGTGTGTTCGGTGACCGGGACGACTTCACGCGCTATCGCTCGGAATACGAGTTCGACCGCGTGTTGAGTGGCGACGTCGTCACCGTCGGTGTCAGAGACATCGGCCTCGGCATCGACGGCCGGACATCCATCTACAACGGTGACGACGGCCTCTGTGTCATCTGGGGGGAAGTGTTCCCACCAAACCCGGTTACGAAGCCGCCAGCCGAGTGGCTGTTCGAGCGGTACAAGGAAGACGGCGACGAGGCCTTCGGCGAGAACAACGGCTCGTCGGTCATCCTCATCGAACACGACGGCGAGGCGAAAATCGCCGTTGACACCATTCGCTCGTGGGAAGTGTTCTACACGGACGCCCCCGGCAAGCGCGTGTTCGGCACCGACGCCTCGCAGGTCGCCCGCCCCATCCAGACGCCCGAAGTCACCCAGAAATCCCTCTATGAGTTCCTCCATCTCGGCTTCGTCTTAGACGGTCGCACCGTCTTCGACCAGCTCCGGCGGGTGCCCTTCGACGGCTACCTCACCGAGACGGGCACCGACACCCTGCGTCGATTCGTCTACGAGCCAGAGGAGTTCGACTACGCGGAGGAACTCGCCCGCCGCCTCCAGCGCGCGATTCGGCGGCGCTCGCACCTGCCCGGCCGCAAAGGCCTCCTGTTGAGTGCGGGCTACGACTCGCGGTGTATCCTCTCGCAACTGCCCGAAATCGACGAGACGTTCACCATCGGCACGACAGGGACGCCCGAAGTTGAGGTGGCAAAACGCCTCGCAGACCAGTACGACGCGTCTCACTCGGTGCTCGAAACCGACGACAAGTACCTGAACACCGGCGACGAGGTCATCAAGCACACCAACGGCGTCAAAGAGTCGCTCCACATCCACCACGGCGGCTATGACGACGAGATGCAGGTCGATACGCTGTTCCACGGCCTGCTGTTCGACACCCTCCTGCGCGGGCACTTCCTGCCCCGCGACGGTATCGAAATCCTCGGGAAAACCGTCCCGCGCGAGCGCCTCGACCCCGAACCAGACCCCATCGAGCACCTCGCAACGACGCTCGGGATGTTCAGCAGCAACGAGAGCTTAGACCTCACAAGCGCGTCGGTGGACGCAAACGACGCCTCAACGTTCATCCGCGAGCAGATTCGCTCCGAGTTCGGCCGCTTTACCGACCGCTGTGAGTCGGTGTACGACGCTATCGAACTGTTCACCGTCCGCGCGATGCCGACTCAGGCGTTCCACACGCACCTCGCGTCGAACTATCTGGACGCCTTCATCGCCGCCGACAAGGAACTCATCGAGTGGCACTTGAAGACGCCGCCGGAACACCGTAACGAGCAGACGTACTTGAAGGCGCTGCGCAAACTCGACCCGGACATGCTGAAACACCGGCCACCAGACCGCCCACACGACTCCTCGCAGTTGAACGAAGTCGAGACGTTCCTCCGGCGGGTCGTCCCCGGCCTCGAAGCCGCAGGCAACCCGTGGCCAGACCGCCGCGTCGTCTACGACCGGTACAACTTAGACCAGAAGCTGTTCCCCGGCTACACGTCGGTGCACTCGCTGCCCGTGCGGATGAAACTCCGCATCAACGACATCAGCCGGTGGATGCGGCTTTCGACCAGTGAATCCCAGCTGACCCCAGAAGAGGTCATCGCCCCGCCGCGCGTCTGATTTTCGATCAGTTCCTTCGCTCGTCTCGCATTGTGTTCGGCATCGTCAGAGCGATTCGCTCGAGTGGCGTGTCCGTGTCTTGCTGTGTCTCTCTGCCTCACTCCGGCGTCTGCGTGCGCTCCCCATCCGTCGCTATTCGTTCGACTCTGACGCGGAGGATGCGGTTGTTTTCGACTGCCCCAACCGTCACTCGGAGGCCGTCGTAGGTGAGTATCTCACCCGATTCTGCGGGTCTGCCCAACTCGTTGTAGATGAACGCCGCAATCGTCTCTAACCCGTCTTCGGTCGGAAGCTGTGCGTCGAGGGCGTGATTTACGTCTTCGATTTTCGCGTCGCCGCGTGCCGTGACCGACCCGCGGTGAAGGGTGGCGATTGCTTGCTCTTCGCCTGCGTCGAAGATTTCACCGACGATTTCTTCAACGATATCCTCTGCGGTGAGCAAGCCCGCCGTCGTTCCGAACTCGTCGATGACGACGGCTAATTCCAGTCGCTCGTCTTGGAGGTCGGTGAGCACTTCGTCTATCTCTCGCGCCTCGAAGACGTGCAGAACGGGTCTGACGAAGGTCGAAAGCGGCGTTCCCTCGTCTTGGTTTCCGACCACGTCGCGGAGGTCAACGTAGCCGGTGATGTGGTCGATGGTGTCCGCGTACACGGGCACGCGCGTCACCCGCTCGGTCGCACAGAGCGAAACGACGTCCGCACACGAGGTGTCGAGCGGGACGCTCAAGACCTCGATACGCGGCACCATCACCTCGCGGGCCGTGATGCTCGAAAACCGGAAAATTCGCTGAATCATCTGTTGTTCATCGCTGTCGAGAACGCCCGCACGACCGGCAGACCGGACGAGTGCAGTGATTTCTTCTCGCGTCACTGCGGGCGATTCGTACTCCGTACTCCCGCCGACGAGGGTAGCGATAGCGCTCGTCAGCATTTCGAGGCTGACGACGACGGGGTAGAGCAGTTTTTGCAGTGTGGCAAGCGGACGAGACACCCGGAGCGACCACGATTCGGCGTTCGTGATGGCGTAGGACTTCGGCGTAATCTCCCCGAACACGAGGACTACGAAGCTCACGAGGATGGTGGAGACGGTAATCGCAGACCCCGCCGGGAGAAACGTGACCAACAGCCCTGTCGCCACGCTCGCAGTGGCGATGTTGACGACGTTGTTTCCGACGAGAATCGTCACAAGGAGCCGGTGTGGATTGTCTCGCAACTGCTTGAGTGTGCGTTTTCGGGTATCCTCGTCGCCGGGAGGCGCTCCGTCCTCGGCTTCGACCTTGTGGTCTTCGAGCGAAAAGATAGCAATCTCCGCAGACGAAAAGAATGCGCTTGCAAGCACCAACACAACAATTGCGAAGAGGCCTGCGAGTGTGAGCGCAGTAATGACGACCATAGTTCGGGTTCGTCCGGAGCAGGTAAAAACACAGTTCACCTACTTGTTTTCTATCTGACTCGATGCGGAGTCGATTTCACGTCGAGTTCTCCGACTGTGCGTCCACTGCATCGGCCATGCGCTCGCTGTAGTCCCATGAATAGAGTTTTTCCGGGACGATTTCGATGCGCACCTCTTCGCGGGCTGCGCTGAGTAGCTTCCGGGCGAGTGACGACTCGGTGCCACCGAGATACCGCACTAAGAGGTCGGTGAGCAGTGATTTTTCTGTATCCGGCGTAATCGTCGCCACGCCCCGGCCGCGCACGCCGCGATAGGGTGGGTCGTTCGTGGACACCTCGAAGGCGACCTCGGGCGACGAGTTGAGGTAGCGAACCACGTCGGCGTCTCTCCCGGTCGCACACCAGAAGCTCCCTTCCTCATACTGAAACCACAGCGAGAGCATCCACAGTGCGCCGCCGGGCGTGGTACACGCGAGCCGGACAGGAACGACTATCTCAGCGAGGAATGCCGCAATCTCAGCTTCCGACCACGCCCCAGAAACCGTGGTCACCTGACGACCACCACGGGTGTTGGCGACCGCCGGGTGACTGTCTCTGCGACGCTGCCGAGAAGGATGCGCGACACGCCCGTGCGCCCGTGGCTGCCCATCACCACGAGGTCGAAGTCGTGGGTTTCGACGTAGTCGAGAATCGCTCGCGTCGTCTGGCCGACGATCGAATCCGTCTCGATGTCGTGGTCGTACTCCGCGGCAACCGCCCGCACCTGCTCGAACAGCGCCTGCTCCTCCTCGCGGGCGTGTTCCAGCCACTCCTCCCACGTCCCGGGTGCTTCACCCCAGCCGCCGGGATAGCTGTCGCTCCCGCGGAAATCGAGGACGTGAAACACGGTGATTGCGGCGTCGGGATACTCCTCTACCGCGTGGCGAAGCGCCCGTTCGGCCATGGGTGAGCCGTCCGTCGGGACGAGAATTGAGGTGATTGCCATACGTCATGTACGACGCCGACCACTATAGCCGTCGCCCACCCTACCGACGCTTTACCGGCCGGGGCATCTCGCGGAGCAACACGAACAACAGCCCGAGGCTCACGAGTCCCACGAGGAAAAATTCGATTCCGGGGACGGTGCCCTGCCGTAGCCACACGACCGCATCCTCCCAGATGAACGCCACAGAGAGGACGAGAAGCAGCGCCCAGACCACCCAGCCAAACGTTCCTGAAGCCATACGCGAGTGTAAGACGGGTTGGTATTCGTAGGTTTTGGTCAGACGTAGTCCGCACGGGGTGGCGAAAACACGTCGATGACGATACCCGATTCGAACACCTTGTAGGTGTGCTCGACGTTGCCGGGAATCGAGTAGCTGTCACCGGGTTCGAGCACCTCGTCGTACTCACCGAACGTGAGGCGGTACTTTCCAGAAACGACGTAGCCGCTCTGCTCGCTCTCGTGGCTGTGGGTCGGCACGTCCGTCCCCTTCTCGAAGTGCATCTTCGTGACCATCGAGTTCTCGCCAACCGCGAGCACTTCGAAGTTGGTTCCCCGGAACGATTCGGCTCTCGCGTCTTCGGCTTTGACGATTGGCATGTGTCCTAGAACGCTACGGCTGGAAACGCGATAAAGCGGGCGTGAGACGACCTTGCACACACAAGCCAAATAGGGATGGCGCTGGCGACACTTGACGGCCTATGTCGTATCAAACGACGATTGGCTGGTCACTCATCTCTTCGGGCATTGTGACGCTCCTTCTCGTGGTACTTCCGGGTGACTCGCTCTGGTGGGGAATAGGGTTGTTACTGGTGGGACTTGCGGTGTTTTTCTCGCGGAGATAGGTGTTCAGAATAGACGGGATTGTCGCACTCTGTCGTCCGATTTGACGACGTTTCCACTCACCGAAATTGTAGTATCCGAAAGTTAGGTGGCTGGGGAGTTTGCGGCCCAACCACCATGGCGACGAATGTCGCCCGTAGTGGGCCAACGCGGATTTGAACCGCGGACCTCCCGGTTATCAGCCGAGCGCTCAACCTGACTGAGCTATTGGCCCAGGTTGGCGCATTTTATCGTTGCGCGGTGTTGTGTTTAAGCGTTTCTTTTCTCCAGCCCTATGGGGCGTCGTGACTTCCCGAGGAGCGCCGGTCATCGTCGTCCTCGCGCTCGACGGTGAACCCGTCTACGTCCACGGTGTCGTCGTCGGAGCCGTCGAAGTCGTCTTCGTTCGGGAAGCCAGCGGTGTAGACGTTCCCGGTGACGAAGCCGTCCATGCGCTTGTCGAGGTACGGCGTCACGAACCAGCGTTTGACGGCCATCCGAATCGGGATGCGCGTAATCGGGATGATGAAGATGAAGCCCACGAGGTCGGTGACGATGCCGGGGGTGAGCAACAGCGCGCCCGCGACGAGCAGGAGGCCGCCGTCTAACAGCTCGTTGGTCGGCGGTTCGCCGCGTTCGAGCTTGGTGGTTATCTTTCTGAGCGTGTGGCGGCCCTCGGCGCGCACGAGGAGCATCCCGATGAGCGCGGTGAGGACGACCAGCGCGACGGTTGCGACGCCACCGATTTCTCCGGCGAGAACCACCAGTAGCATCGCGTCGAGCACGGGAATCAGCAGCAAGACGGCTGCAATCCGCAGCAACATGGGTTGGCATAACGGTGGCAGCGTGAAATACTTGCGGATGAGAACCCCTTTGCCCGACCCTTCCCAAGGCCCGCGCATGGACGACCCTGCAGTCGAGACGCTGGTCGAGTGGCGCGAGTGGGGCGACGCGGCCTTCACAGAGGCCGAGGAGGCGAAAAAGCCCCTCCTGCTCGCCCTCTCGGCGACGTGGTGTGACTGGTGCCACGAGATGGACGCAGAGACCTACGCAGAGCCGCGCATCGCCGCCCACCTGAACGACGGTTTCGTGCCGATGCGCGTGGACGTAGACCGCCACCCGCGCATCCGCGACCGCTACAACATGGGCGGCTTTCCCTCGACCGTGTTCCTCACCCCGGAGGGCAAACTCATCTCTGGAGCCGGATTCCTTGCCCAAGGCGGCATGCGCCAAGTGCTCGACAGCGTGCGCCGCGCGTGGGACAGCAAGGGCACCTCGGCCGGTCGCGTCCCCCGGGCGCTACAGGACGCAGACACGCCGCAGGCACCGCTTTCTCCAACCATCGAAGGCGAACTGTTCGCCCAACTCGCCGGTGAGTTCGATACCGAACACGGCGGCTGGGGCGACGCACCAAAATTCCCGCTCGCACGCACCATCGAGTTCGCGTTAAAGCGCGAACAACAGCAGGCCATCCGCACCTTAGACGCCATCCAGTCGCACCTCTACGACGACTTCGACGGCGGCTTCTTCCGCTTTGCAGCGGACGCAGACTGGTCTAATCCCCACCGCGAGAAAGTCCTCGACGTGAACGCCGCCCTCGTGCGCACTTTCGCCACTGCCTACCGCTACACCGGCCACGAGGAGTACAAGGAGACGGCCAAAACCTCGGCTAAGTTCCTCACGACGACACTCTGGAACGGCGAGGCCTTTGCCGGAAGCCAGCGCCCGGATGACGAGTACTACGGCCTGCCACTCGAAGACCGCGCGAACGCCGACGAGCCACAGGTTGACGAGACGGCGTTTGCCGACTGGAACGGCCTCGCCATCGACGCCCTGCTCACGCTCTACGCCGCGACGGGCCACGAGCAGTCAAAGGCGTTTGCCGAGCGCGCGCTTCGCTACCTCTCTGACACCCTCATCGCAGACAACGGCGCAGTCGCTCATTTCGACGGCGAGGAAAGCGAGAGTGGCCTGCTCGCAGACCAGGCGCGCGTCCTCGACGCGCTCACTACGGCGATGCAGGTGCTCGGCGAGTACGAATCGCTCGCCCGCACCGTCGCGGACTACACCATCGAACACCGCCGCGACGGCACCTCGTTCCTCGATGGGCCGACGGACGGTCTTGGCTTGCTCTCGCTGCCGCTTCGCCCGCTCGACGCGAACGCCGAGTTCGCAGACGCGCTGCTCGACCTCGCACTCCTCACCGACAACGACACCTACCGAACCGTCGCTCGGGAAGCCATCGAGGCGTTCGCGGGGGCGGCAGACCGCATGAACGTGCAGGTCGCCGGCTACGCGACGACGGCTGCTCGGCTCACCGACGCACCGCTCACCGTCTCCGTCGGCGCAGTTGGTTCGCCACTGCACCTCGCCGCACTCCAACTCCCCGACCACGAGAAAATCGTTATCCCCGAGAGTGATGTTGCACCGGGGACGGCGCGTGTGACCATCGACGGCGAGCGCCACACTGTCGAAACCCCCGATGAGTTGCTAGCCACCGTGACGGCCACTGAACAGACTGACGAAGAGTAAACTGCCCCTTCGTTTATACCCCCTCCCGCCAAAACAGGGTGTATATGGCGAGCCTGAGAGATTTGGGGCTGTCTGAGTACGAAGCGCGGGCGTATCGCGCGCTCTTGCAGACCGGTCCGACCACGGCAAAGGAACTGTCGCGGGCGAGCGACGTGCCGATGGGTCGCATCTACGACATTCTGAACAGCATCGAGACGTACAACCTCGTGCGCAGCCAGAGCGCGAGTCGCCCGAAAAAGTACGTCGCCGTCGAACCGACCACCGCGCTCGACCGACTCCTCGATGACAAAAAGCGCGAACTCGACCAGAAAAAAGACCAGTACGAGGACATCGTCGACGAACTCGCCCACGAACTTGATGCCGCAGAGCCCGTCGAAGAAACGTTCTGGACGGCGGCGGTCGGGCCGACGCAGACGATTGACCTGCTGCTCGAACGCCTCGCGGCCGCAGACGACACCATCATCATCGTCGCCTCGACGCTCGGCCAGCAGTTCGACATCGGAGAAATCGGGGCGCTCGTCGCAGAACAGCTCCAAAACGCCCTCGACCGCGGCGTTTCGGTCAAGGTGTTGATGCGCCCCGAGCTGGTCGACCTCCTGCCCGAATCCGTAGGCGACCACTACGCCGCAACGCTCTCTTCGCACCCCGACTTCGAGGTGCGGACGAGCGACGACGTGAGCGGGACGTTCAACGTCATCGACGGCACGGAAGTCGTCATCGAGGTTCCCCATCCGCTCGACACCGAAGAAATCTTTGCGATGATAGATTTAAAAGACCGGAGCTTCGCAACCGGTATCACGAATGAGTTCTCCCCCCGTTGGGAGACTGCACGCCCCCTCTCGTTTTGAGGCGACGAGACTCAGCACATCTCGCTCAGGTCGACGTACGACCCTTCGCTCGCCGTAATCCACGTCGTGTACACGTCTGCCTCGCTTCTGTCCCGCGGAAACACGGTTAGTTCGTCCGGTGCGTGCTGGTACCGCACGAGCACGGATTGTAGTTCGAATTCGATACCGGTCGCCGGTAACAGCGCACCCTCCCCTGCAGCGTGCGTGTTCTCTTTCGGTTGTGATTTCGTCATTGTCTCCCCCGTGTCCTCCGGAACTGCTCGCATCTGCGGCCCACCGAATGACAACTATATTGATAGTCACTCTCTGAGAACGTAACTGTTTACCCGTATTCTTACGGCCTGAGAATCGTCTCCCTGTGTTTTGTCCGCTGCCTGCTTCTCTGTGAGTGTTATGTATGACCGAATTCTCGTTCCCACAGACGGCAGCCCACTCACGACTCGGGTTGTCGAATACGCCCTTGACCTTGCGGTGCTCAGCGGTGGGGAACTCTACACCTGCTTTGTCGTAGACGATGCGGACATTCCAGCGCGCAACGTAGAACAGGTGCTCTCGTCGCTTGAAGACGAAGCCGAGGCCGCGACCGAGCGCGTCGCCGGGCTCGCCGCAGAGCGAGACGTTGCAGTCACAACGGCGGTCCTTCGCGGGGCACCGCACGCAGAAATCCTCGCCTACGCGGACAAAATCGACGCCGACCTCATCGTCATGGGGACCCACGGACGACGCGGGTTCGACCGCTATCTCCTTGGCAGCGTGACCGAGCGCGTCATCCGCACCGGAAACACGCCCGTGCTGACCGTGAAACTCATGCGTCCGAACAAGGCCGTGACCACCGGCGACGAGGCCATCGAGGTGGCGCGAGACGCCCTCGAACGCGAAGGAATCGCCCTCACCACGGTACCCGAGACACCCTACCAAGAGAGCAGCACGTGGATCGTGCGGGCAGAAAGCGATGGCGACACGTTCAACGTCCACATCGACGCCACCTCGGGCAACGCCAGAGTCGCAAAAATTCGCTAACTTAGTCGCCGTTTACTTCTGCGCGGAGGCTGCCCATCTCTGCGACCCGTTCTGCGTGGGCGTTGTGCTGGTGGATGGACTCGTCGTTCGACTGTTTCATCGTGACGACCGTCGTGTCGGGGAGTTGGTCGAACCGTTCGACCACGTCTTCTGCCATTGCCCGCACGCAGTCTTCGACGAACTTCGCGTCCGCGTGTGCCTCGTAGGTCATGTGGTCTTCGTCCGGGCGCTTTGCGAGGTTATAGATGCGCGCGCTCATCGAATCGCGCGCCACCTCGACGATGTCCATGAGGTCTACTTTCGGCGCGTCGCGGCATTTGACGGTCAGCGTGGCGTGTCCGCGCTGGGAGTGGCCCGGTTGTGGAACTTTTTCGAGGAAGGCGTCGATGGTGTCTTCGTCCACGGAAAGCTGTTCGAGCGTGTCGCGGGCGCGCGATTCAGACATGCCTTGGGAGCACGGACACACCGTCATGCCGACGACGCGCGCGCCGATTTCTTCGAAGGTACCTTCTTCTGTCGCCTCCGCAGAGGCGATGATGTCGATGGTGCTCTGGGTCTCTAAGTCGCTCGCAGGCGTGCGGTCACGGATGACGAGCTCGGCCTCCATATGCACCTCGGCGCGACTCGTGTACTTATGCTTCTTGAGCAGGCGCTCTGCGGCGTCGCCGCACACGTCTTCGACGCGGTAGGCCGGTTCGCTCACGGCCTGTTCTAGCACCTCGTCTATCACCTCCATGTTGCGAGACATATCCGCGCCTTTCCGCCAGCTCGGGAGGTCTACGAACACGGAGAAATTGGCCATCAGGACGATTGGCCGCTTGTCTTTCCGAGCGAGTTTGACGAGTTTCTCGACGCCAGTAACGCCAACGCGATTCAGCCCCACGGTGACGTCCGGGCTTGTCGCCTGTACGTCAGGCAGTTGATGGGCCATTGTCCGCAGTAAGAACCCGCGCGCGATTATGGGTTACGATAGGTGACATCTCAGTCGAGCTTGCCGAGTGCCTTGAAGAAATCGAGTGGCGGCCCTGCGACGTGCATCGGACTCTCTGCCACCGACACCCGAATCTCTGCGGGCGGGGTGACGTACTCTTTCGTCCGACCGTCGCTGATGACGACGGCGGTGTCCGCATCCGCGACGCGAATCACGACCTCGCTTTCGACGTCCGCCACGAGCGGCGGCATCGACTCGGTGGCACACATCTCGGTCACGACGAGGCTCCGAACAGACGGATGGACGAGCGGGCCACCCTCGCTCAGGTTGTACGCCGTAGACCCCGTTGGCGTGGCGATGAGCACGCCGTCTGCGTGCCCGCCCGAGTACAGCGCGCCATCGACTCGAACTTCGATGCTGAGGCCTTGTCCGTGGCCGCGTTGGTCGCCTTGGACGACGATTTCGTTGAGCGCGGGCGGGAGCGACCACCCCTCTCCCTCGGCTTGCAGGCGGGGAATCGACCGGGTGCGTATCTCGCCTGCTTCGCGCAGGTGTGCGACTTCTTTCGACACGGCCTCGACTGCTTCCTCCGGCGAAACCGCGTTGAGAAAGCCCACCTCTCCAAGGTTCACACCCATGACAGGCGTGGCTTCGGCACCGCGGGCGGCGAACAGGAACGTGCCGTCACCGCCAATGCTCACGACGAGGTCGCACTCGTTCATCGACGGAATGTCGTGACCCTCTATGTCGAGGGCTGTGGCCATCTCCTTGTCAACCCAAACGCCGACGCCCTCAGCGAGGAGGCTCTCTCGAATCTCGTCGGTGAGCGACGCTGCCCGTGGGTTTCCGCGCTGGCCGACGATACCGACTCTCATGTGAGGCGATTCGTCCGGCGGTGTAAAAATCTGCCCACGTTCGGGCAACATTAATCAGGCATCGGCGCGAGGTCAGCGTATGTCTCAGCGGCCAGTCATGAGGTGGTGTTCGTGAGCGACGACGAACAGCCTGAGTCTGCGGATGACGACTGGTTCGAACGCGGCCTCTCTGCTGATGCAGCCGACACAGACGCGAACGAAGCCACCGAATCGACCACCACAGACGATACACCCGACGAACAAGACGACCCGTCACCCGAAGACGCCCCTCCCGCAACCGACTCGTTTGGGGTTGACGACGCAGATGGCTTCAACCTGACCGAGAGCGCCGACGGCGAGTTCGGGTTGGATAGCGATGACTTCGGGATGGGCAGCGACGCCGACTTCGGCATGGGCGGTGACGATTCGTTCGGGCTTGGCGACGACTCGCTGTTCGACGACGACTTTGCGAGCGCCTTCGGAACCGCTCCCGGTGGCTCGGGTGGCACAGATTTCGAAGACGACGACATCGACTCGGACATCCCGCGCATCGACATCGGGATTCTCGGCTTAGACGACATGATTCAAGGCGGGGTTCCCGAAAGCTCGCTGATGGTCGCCATCGGGAGCGCCGGGACGGGTAAAACCACTTTCGCCCTCCAGTTTCTCCACCACGGCCTCGAAAACGACGAAAAGGCCATCTACATCACCTTAGAAGAAAGCCGCGAGCAGGTGATCAACACCGCCGTCGAGAAGGGCTACGACTTCGATACGTACGTCGAAACCGGCCAACTCGCCGTCATCGACTTAGACCCCGTCGAGATGGCAAACAGCCTCGACAACATCCGGTCTGAACTCCCCGAACTCATCTCCGAGTTCGGTGCCTCGCGGTTCGTCCTTGACTCCGTCTCGCTGCTCGAAATGATGTACGACCAGCAGGCAAAGCGCCGCACCGAGATTTTCAACTTCACCCGCGCGCTCAAGCACGCCGGTATCACGACGATGCTCACGAGCGAAGCCAGCGACGACAACCCTTACGCCTCGCGCCACGGCATCGTCGAATACCTCACCGACGCCGTGTTCATCCTGCAGTACGTCCGGCCCTCCGACTTCCGTGAAACCAGACTGGCCGTCGAAATCCAGAAAATCCGCAATGCGAACCACTCCCGGGAGACCAAACCCTACGAGATTACGGGCACCGGTCTTAGCGTGTACCAGCAGGCGAATATCTTCTAGGAACTTTTTGCTGCGGGGGGTCGCATCCGCGACCCCCGCTGGCAAAAACTTCCATGAAAAAGGCCGGAAACGCCGACGGCGTTTCCGGGTGCACTGGTGGAGGGAGACTGCAACCGCACAGCGAAAACTCCCTCCAGTTTTTAGTATCCATACTGCTTGTGTGACTATCTATTTATTAACACACCGACAATTCTCTGTATGCTCACTGTCCTGCATGGATCGTCCGAAAACCGTCGGTTCATTGGAATTGCAGGTCTCGTCGGTATCGTTCACGCCATCGGTGTCCTCTGGATTCGGTCAGCCCTTGGCATCTACACGCCCGTGTTCGACCTGTTCATTCTGTGGACACTCCCCGGTTTGACGCTCGTCGGTGGTTTTGCAACGTACACCCTCCTCGTGCCTCGACTCTACACGCCCACGGTGGGCATTACGACGATTTTTGCGTGGGCGACGGTCAGGCAATGGCAGTACGTCCTCTCACTGGGTAATACTGTATGGGGGACAGCGCCGCAACCGCTCTATTTCTACATCACGCTCTGGCCGCTTCCGTTGGTTGTGGGTGTTTTGCTTGCCCGGCTCGAACTGGCGGGACGGAGCCGACTGTTCGAACGAAACTCCTCGACACTTGAGTGACGACACATCCGTCTCCAAGAACCGCTTGCGACAACCGCTGTGACCCTCCCAAACCCCTGAATTACGGCTATCGTCTCAGCCGACGAACTCTCCTATACGTCTCTGCGGATGTGGCACGCCGTGGAGACGGTCGGAGGGACAATATGGCAATTTCAACAGCCACAGAGAACAAACAAATCGTAGAGCGCACGCTCAAAGAGTGCTGGAACGAGGGGAACTTCGAGTCGCTTTCACAACTCGCCCACGACGACATCCGCGTCCTCGATGACGACGGCAACACGGTCGCTACCGGGCCGGACGGCTTCAGGAAACACATCGAAGCGTGGCGGACGGCCTTCCCCGACTTCACCGTCGAAGCCAAAGAACTCATCGCAGAAGACGACGTCGTCGTCCTTCGATTCATGGAAGAGGGAACCTTTAACGGCGAACTCACCCGTGGCGAACTCGCGGGCATCGACCCGACCGGCAAGCACTACCGCTCGTCTGGCGTGGCGTTCCACCGCATCAAAGACGGCAAACTCGCGGAGTTCTGGGTCATCGACGACAGCTTGAACTACGCCCAACAGCTCGGCGTCCTCCCGGACGACCTGCAGAAAATCGGGATGTAACTCCCCCTTTTTAGCGAACCACAGTCACCGGAATCGGCGACCGCTTGACGACGCTCTCTGCGACGCTCCCGAGAAGGATACGCGAGACACCGGTCCGTCCGTGGCTGCCCATGACGATTTGGTCGATGTCGTGTTCTTTCGCGTAGGTGACGATTTCGCGGGCGGGCCGCCCGACGACTTGGTCGGCATCGACCCCGCGGTCGAACTCGGCGGCGATGTCGTCTGCCTCCGCGAATATCTCGTCTGCGGTCTCTTCTGCTTGTTTGTACCACTCCTCTGCGTAGCCGGGGAGCGACGCCTGTGGGCTAAAGCCGGTGTCCATCGGGTTGATGACGTGGAGGATGGTGATGTCCGAACTCGGGAACTCTTTGAGCCCGAATTGCAGCGCGTGGACAGCTTGCTCTG
Organism: Haladaptatus sp. CMSO5; assembly: GCF_036689885.1. Classification (NCBI taxonomy): domain Archaea; kingdom Methanobacteriati; phylum Methanobacteriota; class Halobacteria; order Halobacteriales; family Haladaptataceae; genus Haladaptatus; species Haladaptatus sp. CMSO5. The sequence continues at coordinate 2,781,458 of NZ_JBAHVW010000001.1, read as the reverse complement.
AGCCGTCCATCGGAATCAGCAGGCGCTTTCCCATAGCATCTGATACGTCCCCAGCCGTCAAAAAGACTCGTTACCCCTACGCGCCCCGGCCGTGCCGGGTGAGACATTTCGAAAGGCCAATCAACTCGACCGGCTCAGAGTTGTCCGGCGAGTAAATCACCATCTGGCCTTTCTCCATGTAGGGCACTTTCTTCTCTAAATTCGCGGGGATGTTCACGCTCTTGATGGCGTCTACGTCACCGAGATTCAGCACGATTTTCGTGTTCACCTGCTTGAACACCGGTTCGGCGATGTCCTGTGGGTCTTGGGTGATGAGAAACAGCCCAAGGCGCTCTTTGCGCCCCTGTTTTGCGGCTTCGGTGAACTTGCCGATCACCTTGCGCGCTTGGGCACTCTCTGCGTCCGCGAGGAAGTTGTGCGCCTCGTCCATCCCAACGACGAGCGGTGTCTCCTTGATGCGGTCGAACATCGGGTCGTTCGAGAGCTTCTGGTCGATGAGCAGGCTCGCCACTGCGAGGACGATGACCTCCGTCGCCCGGCTGTTGGTGACGTGGTAGGTCGGAATCACCGTGAGGCCGCCTGCCCGCACGAGGCGGTGAATCTGCTCGGTAATCGGTTCTGCGTCCTGATCGAACACGCTGTTGAACGCAGACGAGCGCACCCGGCGGTGGACGGCGTCGAAGGTTGCCTCGTGGACGCGCCCGCTTTCGTCTAACTCCTCGCGCAGCGCCGGGTCGTCGAGGAACGAGAGGAAGCCGCGATAGGTGTGCGTAGAGCCGGTTCGGAAGTAACGGTCTAAGAGGAAGTCGAGGGCGTTGTACTGGTTGTCGTTTAAGCTCCCGCCTGCGACGAGCCAGCGGTTGTTTCGCACGAGCGAGAAGGGGATGGTGAACTCGACTTGCTCTGCGCGGTGGTGGTCTGCGGCGTAACTCGACCCTTCGACCTTCGGGATGAACGCGATGGTGTCCTCGTGGCCGCCGTGGGCAATGTTCTCGCGTTCACACCGCCGGGCGAACTCCGTCGTCATCTCCGGGTTGTCGTCGTGCATCTGGGCGTACTCGTCTTGCGGGTCGAACTGGACGACGGCCATCCGGCGTTCTTGCGCACTCCCGGCTTCGACTGGGTAGGTGCGCGCCTCGCTCAGATACTGACGGAGCACGTTTTTCGCGCTGTGGGTCTTCCCCGACCCTGTCCCGCCCGCAATCAGCGTGTGGCGGAACACGAGCGGGTCACCCGACTCGTAGTTGTCCTTGACGCGGTAGTCGATAGTCGGCGGCTGTGCGCCCGTCCGGACCTTCTCGCCACCGACCGAGAGGTGGCCGAGGAAAACACCCTCTTCCGGGATTTTGAGTCCCGTCTTGATTTCGGTCTGGTCGGTGGCCTCGCGCACGACGGTTTCCGGCTTCGGCACGCGGTCGGTCATTCGCCGCTTTAACTCGCCGTCGTCCTCGTAGAGCACGGCGATGGGTTCGAGCGAGGCCATGAACTTGTAGTCGTGTTCGTCGATGCCAGTCGAACGCATCGCGCGGCGGGCGTGAATCTCGGTGGCGTCGTCGGTGTAGTACTCCTGGGCGTATTCGAGGGTCGTAATCCGACAAAAGAGGCTCTCGCCGTCGGGGTAGGAGATGAGGAGATACTTCCCGATGCGCACGTCAGAGCGGTTTTTCGCCGTCACGTAGGCTCTCAGGCACGTCTCGTCGCGGTCTTCGCCAATCGAGAGGCCCGCGGAGACGGCGAGTGTGCCGATGCCGCGGTCTGCCCCCACGCCGTCTACGGTCACGGCCTCAAAATCGCTCTCCGTCGCGGTCGTTGCTTCAACGTCCCCGTCGTCGGGGTCGAACTCGTTGAAGTCACCGAGGTCGGTCATATGCCCCCATCACACCATTCCCACAAATCCGTTTCCCACCGCGTCCCGACTGTGTGCCGTGGTAACTATTCAAAAATCCAATTCGTTATTTTCTAGATGTACAGCCAACCGTATATGTTCCGAGAACTTATCATATCTAATGCTTCTCATTCGCGGCCACGCAGGCGGGACGACGCTGACCGGCACGCTGTACGAGCGCGGCGAGCGTCCGCCGACCTACCGCGGTGCGCCGGACGATGGTGCGCCCTACGTCTGGGTGTGTGATTCCTTCTACGAGGTCGAAAGCGGCGGACAGGTCCAAACCATCAACAACGAAGAGCGCCGGGTCGCCTTCGAAGCGCCCTCGCCACACGGTTTTGAGACGCGCGAGCAAGCCATCCGCGATGCTTACGACCACATCCGCACGCAGTTCGCGCGAGTCGGTCTCTCCTCTAGCGACGTGGACTTCGAACTGTCGAAAGTCCGCCCGGAAACTTAGTAATCGAGTCCCCAGCGCACGTCGTCGTAGGTGCGCTCGCGGTCTGCGTGGAACGTCTGTTCGAGTTTCTGTTTGAGCGACTCTTTTTCTTGCTGGCTGATGCGTGCGAGCTCGTCTGCCTTCCCGATGACCTTTGGCGGCCCGCGATTGCGCGCCACGTCACAGAGCAACTGCATGGTGAGTCGCTCGCGTAGTTCTTCGTTTTTCGTGAACGCATACGGCGCTTCCACCTTGTAGACGAGGTCTTGGCGGGGGTCGTAGATGATGAAGAACGTCACTTCGTAGTCCTCGTCCGGGCGGTCGCGGTCGATGCCGAGGGCGTCGCCTTTCACCGAAAACGTCTCGTCTGCACCGCCGCGGGAGACGAACCAATTCGTGAACGTCAGGCAGTCGGTTAGGCGCTCGCCGTCTGCGTGGCGTTCGAGCACCTTTGCGAAGAAGGCGGCGTCGTTGACCCACGGGGCTTCTGCCTTTCCGCGGACGGCGTTCGTGATGGCCTTTGTCGAGGAGTTTTTCACGAAGCCGATGAGCGGTATTTCGCGGTTTGCAAAGCGCTCGACCAATCGGACGTAGTTTTCTACCACGTCGCGCGGGCGTTTGTCCTCTACGAGTAACTCACGCAGTTCGGGGTCGCGGTTCTCCCAGTTCAACAGGCCTTTCGGGTAGATGGGACCGTCGAGGACGAGTAAGTCTTCTACCACGTCCGCCTGCAACAGGGCGTGTTTGCTCTCTGCGAGATAGAGCGCGAGGGCGTGGACGACGGCTCCCTCGTAGCGATTGACGCGGGGGACTTTGAACAGACGGGCGCGGCTGTAGCCGTCGTCGAACATCGACCAGTCTTCGTCGAAGGTGCCTGCCGTGTCGTTCGTGTGGACGGTGGCGACCATCGTCCGCGAGCGGTGCAGTTCTAAATCCGAGGGAACCGCACTCATCGCGGCTTGGGCGACGTCGATGACCAGCCCGTTTTTGAACGTCGTCGGGTTGATGGTGCCAGAGTCGATGCCATGGCAGGTGGGAAAGCGGTCGTCACAGAGGGCAACGTCCGCGATGTCTACGCGCTTTCTGGCCACCTCGTCGAGCGGTTCGAGGACTTTGGTGTTGCCGTCCCAGAGCGGGTCTAAAAACTCGTTCCAGACGGTCTCTGCGAACGCGCGGTGGTCGCTCGCATCCACGTCCTGCTCGATCCGGCGGGCCAGGTCGGCGATGCCGTCGAAGTGGACCGGGTCGAGTGTCATATCCCGTTCATCTGCGGCCCGCGAGAAAAACACCGGGGTAATCGCTCAGGAAAAGAGGAGGCTCGCGGGGTAGAGCAGAATACAGACAATTGCCTCCCACCGCCCGAGGCCGCGCCGCCAGTACATGAGCGCGAGGACGAGAATCGAGACGCCGAGCATGTAGATGAGCGAGGTCGAGATGGCGGTTGTGTCCACAACTACATCCGCGACGAGCGCGCCGACGCCGAGCGAGAACACGGGGTCGGTGATGTTGCTCCCGAGCAGTGCACCCACCGAAATCCCGCCGTTCCCGCGGTAGGCGGCGATGCCCGCGACGGCGATTTCTGGTGCGGTCGTGCCGAGGCCGGTGAGCAGGCCAATCAGGTACTCGGAGATGCCAACGAGTCGGGCGAGCGAGATGGCGTTCGAGACCATTAGCTGCCCGCCCACGACGACGAAAATGAGTCCGAGGACAATCCACGGAATAGTCTCGCGGGGTGACTGGCGTTCGACGGTTTCTTCTGCAATCTCCTCGCCGCCCGCGTTCGTATAAAGAATGTAGATGAACTCGACATAGGCGAGCATCATCAACACGCCTTCTGAGAAGGTGAGCGCACCGTCGTCGAGCGCGAGCAGCATGATGACCATCGCGAGCACCATTCCGCCGCCGTACACGAGCACCTCGCGGCGGGTGGCGACGACGGGCGCAATCAGCGCGACGATGCCGATGGCGAGGGTTATCTGGGCGATTTCGGAGCCGACGATGTTTCCGACGACGATGTCGCCCGCCCCGAGTCGCGCCCCGAGGACGGACGTGACCATCTCCGGCACCGAGGTTCCAATCGAGATGACCGTGACGCCGATGAAAAACGGCGACACCCCGTAGTAGAGCGCGAGGTTGCTCGCCTCCGCGACGGCCCGTGACGCGCCGTAAACGAGCAGCGCGAGGCCACCGAGAAACAGCAGTATCTCGACTAACACCCACGAGCCTCCAGCATAGGACTGGCTACGGCAGCCGACAGGTTAGTCCTTCCCGACCAGCACGCTATTTACCGTGGCCGAAAATTCCACGCACATGAAAGCGGCGCTCATCATTTTAGACGGCTGGGGCATCGGCAGCCACGACCGGCTGGATGCGGTGAAAGGCGCGGACACGCCGAACTTCGACCGCCTCAAGCAAGCCGGCGCGTACGGCGAACTGACCGTCTCCGGCCGTCGGGTTGGCCTCCCCGAAGGCCAGATGGGGAACAGCGAAGTCGGCCACCTCAACATCGGCGCGGGCCGGGTCGTCATGCAGGAGTTCACCCGCATCGAAGACGCCATCGCAGACGGCTCGTTCGCCACCAACGACGCGATTCAGGACGCGTTCGACCACGCCGAGGCATCTGGTGGCCGCGTCCATATCATGGGCCTCGTCTCCGACGGCGGGGTCCACTCAGCCCAGAGCCACCTCCACGCGCTCATCGACATCGCCGCAGACCGAGAACTGGAGGCCGTGACCCATGCGTTCACCGACGGGCGCGACACCGCGCCGAAGGGTGGCAAAGGATTCCTCGCAGACCTCGAAGCCCACGCCGAGAAAGCCGGAACCGGCGACGTTGCAACCGTCACAGGGCGCTACTACGCGATGGACCGCGACCAGAACTGGGAGCGCACCCGCCGCGCCTACGACGCCATTGTGAACCGAGACGCGCCCTACACCGCCGCCTCCGCCGTCGAAGCAGTCGAAGCCTCCTACGAACGCGGGGATACCGACGAGTTCGTCGAGCCAACCCTCATTGAGGGCGGCCCCGCCCTCGAAGACGGCGACGCGGTCATCTTCTTCAACTTCCGCTCGGACCGCGGCCGCCAGCTCACCCGGCTGCTCGCGGATATCCGCCCCGAATGGGAGTTCGAGACCCAGCCACCCGAAACGTATCTCGTCACGATGACACAGTACGACAAGACGTTCCCCGTCCCCGTGGCGTTCCCGCCAAACCAGCCCGAAGACACGCTCGGAGAAGTCGTTTCTGCGGCGGGACTCACCCAACTTCGCCTCGCGGAGTCCGAAAAGTATGCCCACGTCACCTACTTCCTGAACGGCGGGCGTGAAGTCGAATTCGACGGTGAGATTCGGAAAATCATCCAGAGTCCGGACGTGCCGACCTACGACCGCAAACCCGAAATGAGCGCGAAAGAAGTCACGGATACAGCCCTCTCGGTCATCGAGAGCGACGACCCTGACGTGCTCGTCTGCAACTACGCCAACCCCGACATGGTCGGCCACACCGGCGACTACGACGCCGCCGTGACAGCGGTCGAAGCCGTGGATGCACAGCTCGGTCGTCTCGTGGAAGCCGTCCAGCAGGCGGGTGGCCACGTGCTCATCACCGCAGACCACGGCAACGCAGACGACATGGGAACCAAAGAAAACCCGGACACGGCGCACACGCTGAACCGGGTGCCGCTCATCTACCTCACGCCCGAAAATACCGACGGCGGCCGCACCGTCATCGCGGACAGCACGCTTGCGAACATCGCGCCGACGCTGCTCTCGCTCATCGGCATCGAGAAACCCGCAAAGATGACCGGCGAGTCGCTGTTGGCGTAGTCCTACCGACCGTCGTACACCACTTCGCCGTCGACGAGCGTCATCGTCACGTCGATGTCCTCGATTGCTTCTGGCTGTTCCCACGGCGACTTATCGAGCACCACGAGGTCTGCTTGTTTCCCATTCTCTATGGTTCCCCGTCGGTCTTCGGCAAACCCGGCGTAGGCCGCGCCCGACGTGTAGGCGCGCAGCGCATCCGTGACCGAGAGGCGCTGGGAGGGGTCTGGCGCGTTCACGGCGTGGTGGATACCAAACAGTGGGGCGAGGGGCATACAGTCAGAGCCGAAGGCCAGTGGCACGCCCGCGTCCAGTAAGTCCGCGTAGCGGTTGGACTGGCGGCGGCGTTCCTCGCCGAGGCGGGTGTCGTAGAGGCCGCCCTCGTCGGCCCAGCGCAGGAAGTTCGGCTGGACGGAGGCGACGACACCAAGATTTGCAAATCGATCGATGTGTTCGTCGGTGAGCAGTTCTGCGTGTTCGACGCGGTGGCGGGCGGCTGCCGGGTCTGCTGACTGTTCTTCGTAGGCGTCCAACACTGCCGTAATCGCCTCGTCGCCGATCGCGTGGGCACAGGCTTGGAAGCCAGCACGGTCTGCGATGCCGACGACGGTGTCGAGTTCGTCGGGTGTGACGACCCACTGGCCGGTCGTGTCGGCGTCGGCGTAGGCTTCTGTGAGTTTCGCTGTGCGCCCGCCGAAACTCCCGTCGGTGTAGGACTTGATGGCTCCCGTCTCGACCATCTCGGAGCCGTGATTCGTCCGGAGGCCGGTCTCGATGGCCGCATCGAGGTGGTCAGACCAGTAGTTGAGCCGGACTCGCAAGGTGAGTTCGTCTTCCAAATCGAGGTCGCGGAACACCTCGGGAGCGGTCGACTTTCGAACCATGTCGTGGACGCCCGTGACGCCGCGAGCGTTCGCGTGGCGCTGGGCTGCTTCGAGGAGGTCGCGCATTTCCGCGGCGTCCGGTTCCGTGGCCTCAAAAATCACGTCGAGTGCGGATTCGACGACGACACCGGTCGGTTCGCCACCCTCTGCGAGAACGTCTTCTGCCGGCATCGCGTCGAGGAACTGGTCCACGGCGACGGAGTTGAGCGACGCGACGTGCAGGTCTTCGCGGAAGGCGGCGACGGGGCGCTCTGTGCTCACCGCGTCTAAGTCCTCGCGGGTGAGATAGCGCGACTCTGACCACTCGCTTTCGTCGTAGCCGTAGCCAAGAATCCACCCCGATTCACGGGCGGATTCTGCGAGCAGTGAAATACAGTCTGCGGGGCTGTTTGCGCCCGCTAAATCGGCGTGGACGAGGCGGCGGCCCACCATGTTCAGATGGGTGTGTGCGTCGATGAAGCCAGGGAGGAGGACGCCGCCGTCGAGGTCGATGACCTCTGTTTCCGCACCAGCTAAAAAATCGAGTTCGTAGGCGCGGTCGACACGGATGATGCGTCCATCGCGGATGGCGACGCCGTCTGCCGTTTCGTCCGGGTCGGTAAGCGTGTGAACCTCCGCGTTTATCAGAATGTGGTCGGCTGCCTCGGTCATACCCCCTGTTCTGTGGCCGTGGCGATAAAAAGTCGGGCTAGTCGAGGGCCATTGCGTACACGACAATTCCCACTACCTGCCCCGTAAACAAGTCAGTCTCCTGCTCCCCGACGCGCTCGAAACCGCGCGCCTCGTAGAACGCGCGTCCCACGTCGTTTTCTGCGAACACTTCGAGGCGAAGTTTCGACAGACCTCGTTCGCGGAGGGCAGCTTCGATGGTCGAGAGCAGTTGCGTGCCAACGCCCTTTCCCCACCAGTCGGGATGGACATAGATGCTGTAGAGTTCGCCCGTTGCGACTTCGCTTGCGTCGCCTCCAGAAGCATAACCGACCACCTCGTCGGCTTCGGCGACGACGTAGATCGTCTCCGGATTTACAATCGCATCGCGCACCTTCTCGCGGTTGTACCACGCGTCCATCGCCGCTTCGAGTTCTTCCTGCCCAATAATCTCCAGATAGGCGGCTTCGTAGGACGCGCGGGCCACACGCTGTATCGCGGCGACGTCTTCCGGTTCGGCGGCCCGGATGGTGACGGGTGAGGACATAGACTGAGTGACAGGTTTCGGTGACAAAAATCTACGGGCGAAGCGCAATCGTTACGCGCCCGGCCCGTCATGGCAGGAACATGACCGAGCCTGCCGACCTCGTCGCCCGCGTCCGCGACGGAGACATTCGGCTTCACGAACTCGAACAGCACGCAGACGCGGACACCGCCGCCGCCGCCCGCCGCCTGTACGTCGAAGAAGAAACCGGCGCAGACCTCACGATGGCTGGAGAGTACGCCTTCGACGCCGAAGACGCCGAATCGGCCATCGAGAACATGGTCGGCGCAATCCAGGTCCCACTCGGCGTCGCTGGCCCCGTGCCCATCAATGGCGGCGCAGCCGAGGGAACCTACTACCTCCCGCTTGCGACGACCGAAGGCGCACTGCTCGCGAGCGTCAATCGCGGGCTGTCCGCCATCCGCGCCGCAGGCGGTTCGACCGCCCGCGTCATCAAGTCGAAGATGACCCGTGCGCCCGTGTTTCGGGTGCAGGATGTAGCAGAATCCGTCGAAGTCGTCGAGTGGGTGCGCGCGAACACGGACAAGCTGAAAGAGGCCGCAGAGGAGACGACCAGCCACGGCGAACTCGTTGACGTGACGCCCTACGTCGTTGGCGACAACGTCTTCCTGCGCTTTGGCTACGACACGAAAGACGCGATGGGGATGAACATGGCGACCATCGCCACCGAAGCCGCGAGCGCCATTGTCGAAGAAGAGACACCCGCCTCGCTCGTCGCACTCTCTGGCAACCTCTGTACGGACAAGAAACCCGCCGCCATCAACGCCATCGAGGGCCGTGGGCGCACCGTCGTCGCCGACGTGCGCATCCCGCGCGAATCGGTCGAAGAGCGATTCAAGACAACGCCGGAGGCAATCGCCGAGGTCAACACGCGGAAGAATCTCGTGGGCAGCGCGAAAGCCGGAAGCCTCGGGTTCAACGCCCACGCTGCGAACACGGTTGCCGCGATGTTCCTCGCAACCGGCCAAGACGCCGCACAGGTGGTCGAAGGCTCCAATGCGATTGTCACCGCAGAAGCCCGCGAAGACGAACTGTATGCGAGTATCAGCCTCGCCAGCCTCGAAGTCGGCACCGTCGGCGGCGGAACGAAGCTCCCGACGCAGGCAGAGGGCCTCTCCGTGCTCGGCCTCCGCGGCGGTGGCGACCCAGCGGGTGCGAACGCCGACGCGTTGGCGGAAGTGATTGCCACTGGCGCACTAGCTGGCGAACTCTCGCTTCTGTCGGCACTGGCGTCGAGACACCTGTCTTCGGCACATGCCGAGTTAGGCAGATAACCAGTTTCACTTTCACCCTGCTTACGGCTCTCGTTTATTGTATCACAGTCGAAATTGGAATAATAGCGCCTGCTGGCGAGCACCAGCGGGCGTTTCCACAGAGGTACGAACCATGTCCGAATCATGTCCCGACCAGCCAGCGGCATCGCGCGCCTACCGCCTGTTGCGCTTGTTGAAGCTCCTGCTCGGCATCATCGCAACGGCCGTCACCATCTGGCAGGCGGTTGGCCAGCTATAACAACCGGTACACTCCACGATTTTCACTCACTTCTCCGGCCTGTACGAGTCGGGTGAGCGCCGTCTCGACGTAGCCCCGTGAGACGCCGTGCTGTTCGGCAAACTCGACAACGTCGGCTTCGGTGGGCGCGTCGAGTTCCGAGAGCGCCGCGAGCACGGTGTCTTTCTTGCTCATCGTCTCGCGTTTCGCGGTCGCTTGCTCGCCTGCTGCGGTGATTTCTGCGGCGTCAAGTCCCGAGCCCTCGAGGTACTCCTCATCCGAGACCACCGCCTCGTTCGTGTACGTCTCCATCTCGCCGAAGGAATCGACGTTGGCGAACGCCTCTGATTCGCCTTGGCGGTTTGCGAGCATCTGGGCGCGGTGTTGGCGCGCCTCGTTCGCGTCGTCGGTCGTAATAAACTTCTTCAACTTTTTGTACTGGAGGCGTTTGCCACAGCTCGTGCAGTTCGTCGTCTTCGGGCGTCCCTCGACGACTTTCAGCGCGCCACAGTTGCTACAACCGACGACCGCATACATATGAACACACACTCGGTGCGAGCAGTTGAATCCACCGCCCGGGGCCACGCTTTTGGTGGTTGCTACCGTCTCACGCACATGGACGCAGTCTCCCTCTCAGACAGCGATGTAGTTGAAGCAATCGACGGCGTGCACCTCGCACAACTCGCCGCGGGCGAGAAAATGAGCATTCAGCACTTCCATATCGAACCCGGCGCAAAAGTTCCAGAACATAGCCACCCCCACGAGCAGACCGGCTACGTAACGAAAGGGACGCTCATCTTCCTCGTTGACGGCGAAGAAATCTCGGTTTCAGCGGGCGAATCATACGTGGTTCCCGGCGACGAACCCCACGCGGCAGAGAATCGTGGCGACGTGCCCGTCGATGGCCTCGACATTTTCAGCCCGCCACGCCTCGACGTGCCGTGGATGGAAGATTAATCGGTGGTCACGACTTCACGGAGTTCGGGCGGAAGCTTCCGCGTTTGCCACGCACATTCTTTGTCGCCAGCCTCGGCGTCAGCTGCAGCGATGACGGCCTTGATTGCGTAGTTCGCCGCCCCTGTCGCGTGGCCGTCTACGTGCGCGGTTGCGACGGCGTGCCCTGCGGCGCGGGCTGCTTCACACGCGGGGAGTGAATCTGCTTCGCGGGCGGCTTTGTGTGTCGCCCGGGAAATAGTGATTGCCTCACCCACAGTGAGTTCGCCGCGAACCCACGCCCGCGTCGCTTCGATAGCCGTCCGAGGGCGGTCATCGTCGGGGTGCATATCCTCGAAGTACGACAGAACATGCTCGGCGCAATCTGCGGCCCATACCGCGAGCGTCTTGTGGGTTTCAGGGTCGAGGCTGTTGTATCCGTCCCACGACGGGTCCATTTTCCACCTGAACGTTGACGCCATAGGAGGAGTATGGCCGCCGACACGATACGTGCACCGCGTCAGCAGGTAGCCGCCACGCGATGCGCATTTTCACACGCATCTCAGTATTGTCGGCAGCCGTTTTCGAACTGTCCAGAATGCTTCTCTGCACGCCACACTACCGGCTCAGCGGTGAAATAAAAAGAAAACGTGAATTTGTGAGCTTACGCGAGCTTCTCATAGTCGTCAGGCAGAGCCTGACTCCCTCACAACTCGCTTCGCGAGATTGTGAACACCGCCGGACTGCGTCCGGCGAGCCGAAAAACTGGCATAAGCCAGTTTTTCGATTTCCTCGAACTACGTTCGAGGGAAAGGGAAGCGAGTCTATGCGAGCTTCTCGATTTCTTCGACGATGACGTCAGCGAACTCGCTCGTTGCGAGCTTCTGGCCACCCTCGATCTGGCGGTGCAGGTCGTAGGTGACCCGACCGGTGGAGACGGCTTCTTCGACGGCGTCGCGGACGAGTTGTGCGGCGTCCTTCCAGCCCATGTATTCGAGCATCAGGCGGCCTGAGAGGATGAGCGCGGTTGGGTTGACCTTGTCCATGCCGGCGTACTTTGGTGCCGAGCCGTGGACGGGTTCTGCGAGACAGAGTTTGTCACCGAAGTTTGCACCGGGGGCGATGCCGAGGCCGCCGATCTGTGCACCGGCGGAGTCGGACATGTAGTCGCCGTTCAGGTTCATCGTCGCAACGACGTCGTACTCGTCGGTGCGGGTCAGAATCTGCTGGAGCATGTTGTCTGCGATGCGGTCTTTGATGACGATTTTGTCCTCTGGAGCTTCGCCGTCGTACTCCTCCCAGAGTTCGTCCTCGGTGATGGTAACGTCGCCGAACTCCTCGGCTGCGAGTTCGTAGCCCCAGTCACGGAAGGCACCCTCGGTGAACTTCATGATGTTGCCCTTGTGGACGAGGGTGACGGAGTCGCGGTCATCCTCGATGGCGTACTCGATTGCTTCGCGGACGAGGCGTTTGGTTCCGAACTCGGTGATTGGCTTGATGCCAATGCCGACGGGGCCGTCGTGGATGATGCCCGTCTTGCCCATGTCGTTCTCGATGAACTCTTTGACCTCTTCGACTTCGTCGGTGCCCGCTTCCCATTCGATGCCCGCGTAGACGTCTTCCGTGTTCTCACGGAAGGTAACCATGTCCATCTTCTCTGGGTGCTTGACCGGTGATGGGACGCCCTTGATGTAGTAGGTTGGGCGAACGTTTGCGTAGAGGTCGAGCTTCTTGCGGAGCGCGACGTTCAGCGAGCGGAAGCCTGCGCCAACAGGGGTGGTGAGCGGACCCTTGATTGCGACGCGGAACTCTTTGATTGCTTCGACGGTGTCGTCTGGAAGGTTCTCGTCGTACTTTTCGCGTGCACTCTCACCGGCGTAGACGCGCATCCAGTTGATTTCGCGGCCGGTTGCCTGTGCGGCAGCCTGCAGCACTTTCTGCGCGGCTGGCCCGACGTCAGACCCAATCCCGTCGCCGTGGATAATTGGGATAATTGGGTTGTCAGGTACCTCCAGTTTGCCGTCCGAGACGGTGATTTTCTCCCCGTCTTCGGGAACGTCGACCTTCTCGTAGCTCATAACACATAAGCCTCAGGTTAGTACAGTAAAAGCCCTGCTGTTCTCGTCTCGCCGCGAGAGCCAAGGGGATTTTGTCGCCGGGTGCGTGTTTTGGGTATGCGAATCGTTGTCCATGGTGGTGCTGGCAGCCCCCCAGAAGCACCCGAACCCCGCCAACAAGTTCTCGATGAAGCGGCCGCTGCAGGCGCAGCCGAAGTAGACTCGATTTCGGCCGTTGTCGCCGCCGTCAACATCCTCGAATCGTCGCCCCGATTCAACGCGGGTGTCGGCGGCGCTATCCAGTCAGACGGCATCGTCCGGACGGACGCGGGTCTCATGACCGACACGCTCGATGCCGGAGCTGCAGCGGCCATGCCCGGCGTCTGCCACGCCATCGACGTGGCTCGTGTGGTGATGGAAGAAACGCCACACGTCCTCGTCTCGGGCGTCCACGCCGTCGACCTTGCGGCCGCCTTTGGTATCGAGACTGCGGTTGATCTCCGCAGCGACAGAATACGCGAGAAGTGGGCCGAGCTCGAACACGTCCCCGAAGCCACTGACGTTCGCGGACAACTCGACTGGAGTACAGAAAAATTCGGTGGCCACGACACTGTGGGCGCGGTCGCCGTAGCAGACGGCCGCGTAGCCGCCGCAACCTCGACGGGCGGGCGCTGGCTCGCACTCGCTGGACGGGTTGGCGATGTCCCCCAGATTGGCAGCGGCTTTTACGCCTCACCCGCAGGCGGCGCGAGCGCGACGGGCGCGGGCGAAGACATTGCGAAGGTCACCCTCACTCGGCGGGCCGTTGGACTGCTCGAAGCGGGTGAGACAGCGCAAAATGCAGCCGAACTGGCAATCGGAGAACTCGAAGAACGCACGGGTTCTGAAGCGGGCGTCATCGTCCTCGGTGCGGATGGTTCGGTCGGAAGCGCGTACAACACAGACGCGATGCAGGTGAGCGAAGCAGGCGAGTAATCAGTCGCGTATCTTTGCCTCGCCGCCGGGCTCTGATTCGACTGACAGATATTCTGAGACGACTTCCGTCCACCGCAACCCTACGGTCTCTCATCATTTATTTCGACACTCATCCACCTGTGATTGACTTTCGACAATCGTCGTGGGGCAGTTTTAATATCGACGAATCTCATACCTCCTCTCATGGCACAACTAACAGTGAAACGAGGGGAACAGCGGACAGCATGTCCAGATTGCGGGAGTGGACTCGTAAACGTACAGGGGCTCATGACGTGCCACGAGTGTTCGTGGGTCGAGACCAAGTAGTCGCAAACCCTTTGGACCGCTCCGGCGAAAAGCCGGTATGAGCGATATCGATCTTTCTTCGGAATCGTACGAGAAGAACCGAGAGGCAGGCCGCATCCTCGCGCAGGTCCGCGAAGAGGCTGCCGATAAAGTCGAAGTTGGCGTCAAACATTTAGAGGTCGCAACGTTCGCAGAAAATCGCATCCGCGAACTCGGCGGCGAGCCTGCCTTCCCGGTGAACATCAGCATCGACGAGGAAGCCGCACACGCCACGCCGAAAATCGGCGACGAGTCGGTGTTCGGCGAGGAGATGATTAACTTAGACATCGGCGTCCACATCGATGGCTGGCTCGCAGACACGGCGATTACTGTTGACCTTTCGGGTCACACTGACCTCAAAGAAGCCCCAGAGCAGGCGCTCGAAGCCGCTCTCGACCTCGTCGAGCCGGGCGTCAGCACGGGCGAACTCGGCGCGGAGATTGAAGACGTCATCACGAGCTACGGGTTCAACCCCGTCGTGAATCTCACGGGTCACGGTCTCGACCACTGGCAACAGCACACCCAGCCGACCATTCCGAACCGAGCCGTTTCGACGGGCGTCGAACTCGAAGTTGGTGACGTGGTCGCCATCGAACCGTTCGCCACCGACGGCAGCGGCAAGGTGCGCGAAGGGAGCAAAGAGGAGATTTTCGCGCTGGAACACGAGCGCCCGATTCGCAACCGGCAGGCTCGCCAAGCACTCGACCAGATTACAGAACAGTTCCGCACGCTTCCCTTTGCCATCCGCTGGCTCGACACCGACCGCGCGGAGATGGCGCTCCGTCGCCTGAAGCGCAACGGCATCGTCCACGGCTACCCGGTGCTCAAGGAAGCAGACGGTCACCTCGTGAGTCAAAAAGAGCACACCATCATCGTCACCGAAGATGGGTGTGAGATTACGACGGCGTAATCTCGAAAGATGTAGAACGGTTGGAGGACCGTTCGTCAGCGAGGAATCGATTTTTATGCGTTGTTCATCCGAAGCGTGGTCTCGTGACCACAGTTCATGCACGTGCTCACGCGGTAGGGCTCGCGCGAGAATTTCGCGTTCTCCGGTTTGTCGCTCTCCGTGAGGAGCTTCAGGGCGACTTTGTGGGGCGTGTCACGACCGCACGCGTTGCAATCTTCGGTCATGTCGCCTGGGGTTCGGTTCTGGGTTGACATCGTATCTGGTACTGGCACCGGGGAGAGCATAAAAACCCTAATCTGTTGCACCTTGTTTCAGACGGTTTTCGCCATACGGGGGTCGAATGGGGCAAATGACTGTTCCATAGGCCTTTAGAGCGTTTACAACCCGAGCTAAGAGTGTTTTGGGGGTGGTTAAACACCATATGGTCGTAATATTTATATAGGCGTTTTGCCGCCAGTGTGCTACACTATCGCAATCAATCGACAGAGCCCACTCTGCCGGGGATTTAACCCGGTTGCGCCACCACGAGCGGCATGGAACAGCTGTTTGCCCCCTGGCGCATCGAGTGGATCAAACGCGAGGACAAGCGCGACACTGGAGACGGCTGTGTCTTTTGTGACCTCCCGACCCGTGAGAACGCCCGCGAGAATCTGGTCGTCGCGGCGAGCGAACACACGTTCGTCCTCTGTAACAACTACCCCTACAACCCGGGGCACGTGATGGTGATTCCCCGCACACACACCGGCGACTACGGCGACCTCACCGACGCAGAACTCCTCGACCACGCCAAACTCAAACAGCGCACGTTCGACGCACTCGAAACCGCGATGGGCGGCGTCCAAGGGTTCAACGCCGGGCTCAACCTCGGCCCCGCCGCGGGTGGGTCGATTGGCGACCACCTCCACACCCACGTCGTGCCGCGATGGAACGGTGATACGAACTTCATGCCGCTCGTGAGCGACACGAAAGTCATCGTCGAAGCACTCTCCGAGACCTACGACCACCTCCACGACGCGTTCGCTGCACAGGACGGGACACGTGTCGAACGCGAAAACGGCCCCGTCATCATCGAATAAGCCCACAATCGCACGCCGAAGCCACTATACGCTCGGGTCGCCAACCACGACTCCATGTCGCGCGCCGCCGCAATCCGCCGGGTTGGCCTCGTTATTCTGGGGGCAAACCTGCTGCTCATGGCGACGAAGGCGGCGGTGTGGTACTCGACTGGCTCGCTGGCCGTCGGCTCCGAAGCCGTAAACAGTCTCGCAGACGCGGTGTACTCGGCGGTCGTGCTCGGTGGACTCTACCTCACCACCCAACCGCCTGACTTCGAACACCCCCACGGCCACGAGCGAATCGAACCGTTCGTCTCGCTCGTCATCGCCATCGGCATCTTCGTCGCAGGTGTGCTCATTCTCGTCCAGTCGGTGTCGTCGGTGCTGATGGGCACCGTTTCACCGCCCGCAGGCCCCTACGCCATCGCCGTGCTCGCGGGGGCGGCGGTCATCAAATTCGGCCTCTACCGCTACTGCCTCGACGTGGGCAGTCGGTATCACTCGCCCGCCGTCACCGCAACCGCGCTCGACAACCGAAATGACATTCTCACGGCGAGCGCCGCACTCGTGGGCGTGGTCGGCGCGTCGATTGGCTTCCCCATCTTAGACCCGCTCGCCGCTGGCCTCGTCTCGATTGGCATTCTGTACACCGGCATCGAAATCGTCCGTGACAACGTCGCCTACCTCGTCGGCGCGGCTCCCCCTGAAGAACTGCGCATCGAAATCCTCCGCCGGGCGCTCGCCCACCCGAAAGTGTCTGGCGCACACGAGGTCGTCGCCCACTACGTCGGCCCGGAAATCGACGTGAGCCTGCACATTGAAGTCGAAGGCGACCTGACGCTCCTTGAAGCCCACGACATCGAGACGGCCGTCGTCTCTTCAATCAGGGACATTGCTCAGGTTGACGACGTGTTCGTCCACATCGACCCGAAAGAGTTGGGAGAATGGAAGGAAGACGAGGAAACCAACCGACTGCTCCGGCGGTTTGACGATTGAAACGGTCTGTTAAGCAAAACTTACAGCGGTTTTCCGAAGGCGTACACCGTCTGGTGTCCGGTAACTTCCACGTCCACGAAGTCGCCGGGTTCGATGCCGTGGTCTGTGGCATTCTGGACGATAATCTGGCGATAGGCTCCGTCCCGGCACTTCACGGAGTCGGCCGTCCCCTGCTCTACGACGAGGCAATCACGTTGGACGGTCCCAACCATCTCCTCGTAGGCTTCGCCCACGATTTCGTGCTTCGCCGTGGACATCTCCTTCGAGCGTTCTTTCTTGAGCGTCCCGCCGAGGCCCTTCATTTTCGCGGCGTCCGTGCCGGGACGCTTCGAGAAGCGCGTGATGTTCACCTTCTCGGGGCGCGTTTCGCGCAGGAGCGCCATGCTCATCTGATGGTCTGCGTCCGTCTCCGTCGGGAAGCCGACGATGAAGTCGGTTGAGAGCGTCCAGTAATCAAGGGCATCGTCGAACGTCTCAACGACTTCGACGTACTCCTCGACTTGATGCTGGCGTCGCATGTCCCCGAGCACGTCGTTCGACCCGCTCTGGACGGGCGCGTGCAGGAAGTTGTAGAGCTTGTCGTGTTTGGCGAACACGGCTGCGAGTTCCTCTTGGATGCCGTGGACGCCCTTCGGGTTCGCCATCCCAACGCGCACGCGAAAGTCGCCCTCAATCTGGCAGATTTCGTCGAGCAGGGTGTGAAGTTGGCGTTCGCCCTTGTCCCAGCCGTAGACGCCCGTGTCCTGACCCGTGATGCGGATCTCTTTCGCACCGGCGTGGACGAGCGCACGAGCCTTGCGGACGTTCTCCTCGACAGAAGGCGAGTCGATTTTGCCCGTCGCGAACTTCGTGATGCAGTACGAGCAGTTGCTCATACAGCCGCGGGCGATGGGGAGGATGCCAATCGTCCCATCGAGAATCGGCTTCGAGTCGGGCGTCGGCGTCGGGCACTCCCCGTTGAGCACGGCGTTTGGCACCTCGTCCCAGTGGAGAATCTGTGCGTCGATACCGGCGTCTTCGAACTCCTCGCCCTGTGCGAGCGCCATACACCCGGTGACGATGAGGTCGCTCGTCGTTGACTGGAGTTCTTCCGCCCGCCGAATCATGTTGCGTTCGGTCTTTTCGATGACGGTACAGGTGTTCAAAATGGCGACGTCGGCGTCCTCGGGGCCCTCTGCGCGGTAGTGTCCCCCGTCGCGGAGCGCCTGCTCGATGTAGCGACTCTCGCCTTGATTCGAGGTACACCCGTACGTCTCGATGTGATAGCGGGCCATTCGCTTGGCGACGCTAACGGCCGGGGAGGCAAAAACGCGACGGATTGCGTGGCTACTCCTGTGCGACGAGATAACTCTCCATGATGGCCACACCGGAGGACGCCCCGATGCGCTCTGCGCCTGCTTCTATCATCGCTTTGGCCTCTTCCCAGTTACCGACGCCGCCGCTCGCTTTGACGGGGAGGTACTCGGCCATCAGTTCAACGTCAGCGACCGTCGCGCCGCCGTCTGCGAACCCAGTCGAGGTCTTGACGTAGGCGGCGTCTGCCTCTTTGGCCAACTCGCAGGCTTTGTGTTTTTCATCGTCGGTGAGTAGCGCCGTCTCGATGATGACCTTCACCGGCAGGGGGACGGCGGCGACGACTTCCGCGATGTCGGCGCGAACGGCGTCGTACTCGCCGGCTTTCAGCCGACCGATGTTGATGACCATGTCAATCTCGTCTGCGCCGTCGTCCCACACGTCTTCGGCTTCGTCGCGCTTTGCGACGGTCGTGTTCTGGCCGTGGGGGAATCCTACCACCGTGGCGAGCGTCACGTCGGGGGCGTACTCGCTCGCTTCTTCGACATAGCACGGCGGGATGCAGGCGTTCATACCGTACTCGCGCGCGTCGTCGAGGACGGCGAGTACGTCGTCGAAGGTCGTCTCCGGACCAAGTACCGTGTGGTCGAGCATTGAGGCGAGGCGGTCTGCGTTCATAGTGCACCACAAACACCCTCGGAGTAAAAATTGCCCCATCGACTTTTCCCCGCCGGATACCAATTAGATGTCATGACCACGCCCGATACGCTCCACACCGAGGTGACCGAAACGGCCACCGCCATCGCGGAGATGGAGATTCGCGGCGCAGCGACCATCGCAGACGCCGCCGCGCGCGCCCTCGGCGCACAGGCAGAAGCGAGCACCGCGACCACCCCCGACGCGTTTCGCGCCGAACTCCGCGCCGCGGCACGCGTGCTCCACGACACCCGCCCAACCGCCGTCAGCCTCCCGAACGCGCTTCGTTACGTCCTGCTCGGAATGGAGGGAACGACGGTCGAGGAACTCAAAGCTTCAGTAGAGCGGCGCGTCGCCGCCTTCTGTGGGCAACTCGAACGCGCCCAGGACGACCTCGGGCGCTTTGGCGGCAACCGGCTGCGCGACGGCGACACCATCATGACTCACTGTCACTCGACGGACGTCATCGCCTGTGTGCGCGCGGCCGTCGAAGACGGCAAAGAACTCACCGCCTACGTCAGAGAGACGCGTCCCCGAAATCAGGGCCACATCACCGCCCGCCAACTGGCCGAGTTGGGCGTCGACGTCACGCTCATCGTCGATAACGCCGCCCGCCACTACCTGAACGACGTCGACCACGTTCTCGTCGGCGCGGACAGCATCGCCGCGGATGGCTCGGTCATCAACAAAATCGGTACGAGCGGCCTCGCCGTGAACGCCCGAGACATGGGGACGCAGGTGATGGTCGCCGCCCAGACCATCAAACTCCACCCGGCGACGATGACCGGCCACACCGTCGAAATCGAAGAGCGCGACGCGACCGAAGTGCTCGCAGACGACGTTCGCGCGGAGATTGGTGATATTCATATCAACAACCCGGCCTTCGATGTGACACCGCCGCGCTACGTCGATGCCATCGTCACCGAACGCGGCCAGTTCCCGCCCGAAAGCATCGTCATCCTGATGCGCGAACTGTTTGGCGAGCGCGTCATCAACCCGTGGGAAGTACCCTGAGAGGGGTCTCGTCTTTCCTCTGGGACCTCTCGTCTCTTTCCTAACGCGGCCACTCGGAATCCAGAACACTTGGTAACTGCTGGCTGAACCGGGACGACACTCCATCTAAAAGACCGCAACGCGTTTACTGCTCCCGGCCACGAGTGTGGCTATGGTACTTCCGGACGGGTTTTCGATTCCGCCGCTCCCTGTGCTGTTGGTTCTTTTCGTCGCCCTCGCCATCGTCGGCGGTGCGCTCTATCGGCGCAAGCCACCGGTCACGCGCCACCTCGTCGTCGCCTTCGCGCCGTGGATGGTCGTGGGGTCAAGTCTGTACGTCCTCTATCAGATTGAGGGCCTGCCTTCGGCAATCGCGCCGCTGTTTAGCTCACCGACCGTTTACGGTTCGACGTTCATCATCGCGGGTGCTATCTGGGCCGTCTCGGCTGACCGCCCCGCAGACGAGTGGTCGCTGCGCTCGACTCCGGGCATCCTCGCGGCAACCGGACAACTCGGCATTGTCCTCGTCGCGGGAACGACCCTCGCTATTGGCGGGAGTGAGGGTGGGCTGATGCTCTTTTGGCCAGCCGTTGGCCTCCTCATCACCTGCGTCCTCGCCGCGCTCGTCTGGGCGGGCATTCGCGTGGGGCTTCCTGACATCGCCACGACCACCGGGAGCGCGGGGGCGCTCGTCGTGTTCGGCCACACGCTCGACGGCGTTTCGACGGCCGTTGGCATCGACGCGCTCGGCTTTGGCGAGCAGACGCCGCTTTCGCGGGCAATCATCGAGTTCGCCGCCGCGCTGCCCACGGCCGACCTGTTCGGCACAGTGTGGCTGTTCGTCCTCGTGAAGGTCGCGCTCGCCACCGTCGTCGTCGCGTTCCTTGCAGAGACGGTGCGAGAAAGCCCGCGCGAGGGCTATCTGTTGCTCGCGCTCATCGCCGCCGTCGGTCTCGGCCCCGGCGCGCACAACCTACTCCTGTTCACCGTCCTCGGGTAAGCAGGTTTTTTGTCTCACCGTCCGAAGTGGCGGTGTTAATGCCCCGCGTCATCTGTGCTGGCCACGTAAACTGGGACCTGACTCTGCGCGTAGACCGCCTCCCCGAACCCGACGGCGAGGCGCTCATCGAGTCCCAACAAAAGGCAGGCGGCGGGAGCGCGGCCAACACCGCAGTCGCCCTCGCCGGGCTTGGCACGGACGCTGGACTCATCGGCAGCGTTGGCACCGACGAAAACGGTACTCTCGCCCGCGAGGAACTGTCTGCGGTCGGTCTCGACCTCTCACACCTCCTTTCAGTCGAGGGTGACACGGCCGTGAAATATCTCGTCGTCGACCGAACAGGCGAGGTGATGGTACTCGGCAACAAGGGCGCGAACGAAGCCGTCACGCCTGAAAACGTGGATGCCGAGTACGTCAGGAGCGCAGACCACCTCCACCTGACGAGCCAGCGCCCGGACACCGCAGCCCACCTCGCTGAACTCGCGGCTGATGCGGACGTTCCCGTCAGCTTCGACCCGGGTCGGCGCGTCGCCTCTCGTGACTTCTCCGCGACGTTTCCGCACGTCGATTACCTCTTTCTCAACCGGCACGAAGCGGAGCAAGCCTCTGAAAAATTCGATCTCAACGTCCCTGACCGAGTGGTCGTCACCAAGTTCGGAGCGGGCGGGGCACAGCTCATCTCGGAGGGGAAACTCGCCTCACATCCCGGCTTCGACATCGAAACCACCGACTCGACCGGCGCGGGCGACGCGTTCGCCGCGGGGTTCATCCACTCGCAACTGGCTGCCTCCTCGCTCCCCGACTCGCTCGAATTCGCCGCGGCGTGTGGCGCGCTTGCGAGCCAGCAGGTCGGCGCACGCATCTCGCTCACGCCAGCCCGCGTCAGAGCGTTCCTCGCCGCGCACTGAGCGCGAACCCGCCGTATTTTTTGCCGCGCCCCAAAAACTGCGCGTATGGCAAAACAGCCCCACCTCCTCGTTTCCGAAGGCGACGTGACCGACATCGCACTCATCCCGGGCGACCCGGGCCGCGTAGACCGAATTGCAAAGCAGTGTGAGAACGTGGAAGTCGTCGCCGAAAATCGCGAGTACAAGGTCGTAAACGCCGAGTTCGACGGCCGCGAACTCACCATCTGTTCGACGGGTATCGGCTGTCCCTCCGCCGCAATCGCCGTCGAAGAACTCTCTCGCGTCGGCGTCGAGACGTTCATCCGCGTCGGCACGACGGGCGCATTGCAACAGGGAATCGAAATCGGGGACATGGTCGTCGCAACCGGTGCGGCGAAAAACGAAGGCACCTCAAAGCGCTACGAGGACGTTGAGTTCCCCGCCGTCCCCGACTACGACGTGCTCACGGAGCTCGTCAACGCTGCCGAAGCCAACGACGAAGACGTGCACGTCGGCCCCATCGCCTCCGACGACGCGTTCTACGCAGAAACCGACGAGTTCGTAAAGGCGTGGGAAGCCGCGAACCTCCTCTCGGTCGAGATGGAAGCCGCCGCCGTGTTCACCCTCGCCCGCCGCAAGGGCCTGCGCGCCGGAGCCATCTGTACGGTGGACGGCAACCTCGTCGAAGGCACACAGAAGGGCGAAACCGAGGGCGAAGAACTGCCTGACAAGGCGAAAAACAACGTCGAACGAGCCATCCGCATCGCGCTCACCGCGACGACTTCGCTGTAGAGAAAGGCCTTTCAAGGCCACTTTCGAACGTCTGGCAATGCTCGATACGGTGCGGAAACGCGCTGCCACCTACTACGCTCGATTTCGGCGGTTAGAGCGCCGCCGGATTCGAGACCTCAGACGCTGGGTCGAGAGTACGCGCAACCTGATTCACCTCACGGTTGTCGTCCTCGTCCCGTTACTCATCGCCACCGTTACCGCCATCTCAAACTCGCTCGAACAACTCTCGTTCCTCCTGTTCCCCCCACTCGCCGCTGGCACCTACACGCTGTTTGCAGACCCCGAAGGAAAGTACTCGAAGCCCGGGAAGTTCGTCGCCGGACTCACCATCGGCGCGCTCTGTGGCTGGGGCGCGTTCGAACTCGTCGCCATCAGCCCGTTCACGCCAGCGCCGACTGGCCAGTCGGTCAGTGCGATAAGCGCCGGGCTTGGCATCTTTCTCACGGCGCTTTCGACGTGGGTGTTCGACATCGAAGAACCCTCTGCGTTCTCGACTGCGCTGCTCACCCTCGTCGCTGGTTCGACCCAGTTCGACTACGTCCTCTCGGTTGCCGCCTCCAGTGCAATCGTCGCCCTCGCGTTCGTCTTCTGGAAACAGCAGTTCTACGAGCGAAGAGCCCGATTCCTGTATCAATCGACGAAAGGCGACGACCACGTTCTCGTCCCGATGCGGGGTGCACAGCCGGAGACCTCTGCCATGTTCGGCGCGCGACTCGCTGCGGCCCACGACGCGGGGAAGGTCGTTCTCCTCGATATCGTGGACGACGAAGCCATCGCGGCGGCCGAAGCTGAACTGCTCGACCACGACGCACAGGTGCTCACCGACGGCGGTGAAGAACAGAGCCTCGAAGAACAGGCGGAGACGAAAGCCGCAACCGATGCCGCGGCCGACTTGGAGGCGTGGGCGAATCGCCTCCGGACGAAAGTCGGGGTTCCCGTCGAAGTCGTTGTCGCAGTGGATGGCAACTCGCCCGCACAGACGGTCATCCAGACGGCACAATCGACCAACTGCGACCTGATTGTCACGCCCTACGAAGAGCGACACGGCGCGCTGTCGCCGTTCGTCCGCACGCTGTTTCGCAGCGAGGTTGACGTGGCCGTCCACCGCTCTGTTGGTGGGCGAACCCGGTGGAAGCACATTCTCGTCCCCATCCGCCAGCCAAGCGACGTGGCCCACGCGATGATTGACTTCGGCCTTCGGTTGGCCGGGCGCACGGGTCGGGTGAGTGTGGCTAACTGTATCACTGCGCCCAACCAACGCCGCGCCGCAGAGAACATGCTCGCAGACCTCGTCGACGCCTTCGAAGGCAACCTCGAAACGCGGGTCTCGCGGGCGACCATCGAAACCTTCCTTGCGGCGAACGCCCCGCAGTACGACGCGATTTTCCTCGGCGCGAGCACCGACCGCTCTGCGGCCTCGCGGCTCATCTCACCGCCGACGTTCGAGCGGATTCACGAACTCGAAAGTGACGTCGTCATCGTCGACCGCGGCAAACACCCGTTGCCAGCCCTCGATTAGACGGCGTCTGTGTGCTCTTCGTCCACGTCCAGAATGCGGTCTGCGAAGTCCTCCATGCCGCGCTGGCCAAGCGCTGACTGGACGAGTAAGTGCCCGCCAATAACCGCCGGGCTGATGACGGTGTTTGCTCCGGCGCGTTTTAGCTTCCGGATGTTCTCGCGTTCGGTTGCTGCGGCGACGATTCTGATGTTCGGATTGAGTTGGCGCGCGGTGAGAATCGAGAGGGCGTCTTCTGCGTCTGAGTTGGTCGCGGCGACCACCGCCCGCGCGCGGTCGATGCCGACGCGTTCGAGGACGGCTTCGTCTGATGGCTCGCCGGTGATGACTTTGTAGTCGCGCTCTGCGAGTTCTGTGGTGTGTTCTTTGTCGGGGACGATGACGACGAACGCGGTCGTCTCCTGTAATTCTTCTAAAATCGGTTCGGTCAGTTCGCCGTAGCCGAGGACGATGACGTGGTCTTCTAAGGTTGCGAGTTGTGATTCGTTCATGATACCAAGTGCTCTGCTGAAGCGTGCTTCGATTGCGGGGCCGAGCACCGACCCGAGCGCGATGGCGAAGCTGGCGGTGCCGATGACGATGACGCTCATCCCGAACAGGCGGGCGACCTGCGTGGTCGGTGACGCATCGCCGTAGCCGACCGTACTCGCGGTGACGAGCGTGTAGTAGAAGGCGTCGGTGAGGTTGTTGACGCCGCCGAACTGCTCGCGCAGGGCGTAGGTGCCGACGGTGCCGTAAATCTGTGCGCCGATAATCGCCGTGAGCGCACCCAGTTGGGTCGTGCTCAGCGAGATGTCCTGCGTGAAGCGCTTTCGATTGAACCCCACGACCGGCAGCGCGAGCAACGAGAGCGCGACGAGTGGCAAAGAAAGCGAGTTCGACTGGAGGAGCCCCTGTGCTGCGGTGAGTGGGAGAAACACCATCGTCGAAAGCCACGCGGCTCTGAGTCCACGACGCAGGCCAACGGCGCTGAGAACCAGTAAGAACCCGGTGAGCGCGCCCGTAAACCCGGCCGTTTGCTGGACGGTGTCGTGGACGTAGGGGCTGAGTGGCCCGGGAACGATAGTCGGCGTCGCGATGTTCGCCACACCCGTCGCAAACGACAGCAACGCCACTGCGAAGGTCAACAAAATCGCAAGACGAATGCTGTACCACGAGCGCCTCCGGTTCATGTACCGTTGTTTGTTTCGTGACAGTATATAAACCTCGACTTGTGTTTCGGTGCAGTGTTCCGGTAATGGTAAAGTGACACGATGAGTGGGACACGTATGGTTCAGGCCCTTCCGCTTCAGGTGCTGTTTGGCATCTACCTCGGGCTCTTGACGGGACTGCTTCCCGGTCTCATCGCCTTCACGCTCGGGTTTCTGTTCAAATACTTCACCGGCGTCACTCTCCCCGGCTTCGGTGTCGTCACCCTCGGGGTTGCCATCGCCGGCATCAACGGCGGCCTGCTCGGGCTGATTGACCCGGCAGTCCAGAGCTCGCCAATGTTGCTCGTCGCCGCCATCGTCGTGATGATGATTACGCTCTACACCCACTCGATGGGCGACAAACTCGGCGCGGAGTTCCCAAAGCGCCTCTCGCTTAAACGCCTGCGCGAGCAGAAACTCTCGCGCGACGTGCTCAATCGCGTCGGCGTTCGCGGCGAAATCCAACTCGATATCGTCGGCCCCGTTGGCGACATGGAGGGGTATCCGCCGCTGTCGGCAGACCTCAGAAAGGCCATCAAAGAGTCGAAACTCACCGTTCCGCCAGACCTCCCGCTCTCGGAACTCGAAACCCGTCTCGCAGACCGGCTGCGAAACGACCACGACCTCGCGGACGTCTCGGTGACCGTCGACGCGAATGCAAAAGCAAGCGTGAACGCCGCCCCACCGAGTGGCCGACTCTCCCGCCGGGTGCCAAAGGGCAAGCGTGCCATCTCGATCGAGGCGCTGCTTCCGACCGGCGTCGCCCGCGGCGACGAAGTGGTGTTACAGACGACCGCTGGCTCGGTCACCGGGCCAGTCGTCGCCGCCCAGTCCGACGGGGGTAGCGACCAGCCACCGGGTGAAACGCCCGCAGAAGACGACGAAACCCCGATTCCCGCGCCACACGCGCCGACAACGACCGGCGGTGAGGGCCGTATCACCGTCGCGGTAGACCGCACGGACGCAAAACAATTGCTCGGCATCGAAACCGGGCGCGTCGTCACGCAAGCGCGCGGCACCCGCCGGGAGTACGAACTCGTCTCACTGCTCCGCCGGGCGGGCAAGCGTTTCAAGAAACTCACCGTCAGAACCGGTGGTGACCTCGACGGACGGACGCTTGGCGACATTGCGGTCAGAAGCACCTACGACGTGGCGGTGCTCGCGGTCAAGCGCTCTCCGAAGGCGGACACCAACGGCTCCGCACGCGGGTGGGTGTTCGCCCCACGCGGCGAGACGATGCTCGCCGCCGGTGACGAACTGTTCGTCGTCGGTACCCGCGACGCGCTCGCCGGGTTCGCGGAGGTGGCCGCGTGACGGTCATCTCAGAGCTGTTGGAGGTGCTGTTTGACCTCAGTGCGCTCTTATCGGTCGTCGGAATGGGGCTGCTCGCCCTCACGAGTGCGCTCGCGCTCACGTTTGTCTACCGCTGGTACTCCCGCCAGAAGCCTCCCCTCAACGTCGCCATTCTCGTTGGCCTCGCTGCGGTGTCGCTCTGGCTCAACACCGACCTGGCGCTAAAGCAAGTCATCACCGCGGGCAACTTAGATGGGCTCGAAACGAACGCCATCGTTACGATTGCGTCGTTCGTCGTCGGCGGCTTCGGCGCGTCGCTTGGCCACCAGATTGGCGATGACCTCGCCGTGCGATTTTTCGCCATCTCCGGGGTCAAAGACCTGAACCGCGAGATGAGCCAACTCGTCCAGTCGGTCGGCCGGACGATTACGGTCACGTTGCCGGACGATATCCAAGATATCGAGGGCTACGACCCGGTAGACGACGCGACCAAGGAGAAACTCGCGGGTATTTCACTTGTCTTCCCGCGTCGGCTCACCGTTGGTGAACTGAAAACCCGTCTCGTCTCCCGGCTGAAAGAAGATTACAGCGTCGGCCACGTCGACATCGAGTTGGACGAAAGCGGAGCGGTCACGTTCCTCGCCATCGGGAGTCGGGCGGCCGGACTCGGCCCAACCTTACCGCCGGGGAAAGCCGCCGTCGCCATCCGCGCAGACCCGGCCCACGGCGCGAGCGCGGGCGACCTCGTCCAAATCTGGACACCCGGCCCAGAGCCGGAACTCGTGACGGCCGCAGAACTCAGGGCCGCCGTCGAGGATGTCGTCACGGTCGTCGTCGACGCGGCGGACACAGACCGGCTCTCGGCCGAGGAGTCCTATCGCCTCATCACGATGCCATCCGAACCGTTGCCAGACCGCGAGTTCGCCTCCCTGCTTCGCGTGGCAGACGAGACGATGGGGGCGGTCACCGTCCACGAGTCGAGTGCGCTCGTCGGGACGACCCTCGGCACCCTCGACACCACCGTCGTCGCCGTCAAACCACAGTCCGGTGGCGTCACGGCGATTCCCGCCCGCGGTCACGTTCTCGAAGCCGGTGACACCATCTACGCGATCGTCCGACCCGACGAACTTCGGCGACTCGAAGCGGTCACGGGCCCGTCGAAACAACCCTCCCAGTGAACGCCCTGACGGCGAGCCTTTTTGCTGTCGCGTCCGGTAGACACCCGCATGCAGTGGAAGCTCTTTGCGAATCTTGCAGAAGCCGCCGGGGAAAGGGAAGTCAGCGTGGCCACCGAACCCGGCGACACGCTCGGTGACGCCCTCACCGCCCTCATCGAACAGCACCCGGCGCTCCGCGCGGAGGTGTACGACGAAGACGGCACGCTCCACGAACACATTCGGCTGTTGCGAAACGGGCGGAGTCCGTTCGCAGAAAGTGAAGGGCTCGACACCGTGCTCGAAGCCGGTGACGAACTCGCGCTGTTCCCGCCGGTCAGCGGCGGGTAGTCAGGTCTGCTTCGAGGACGAAATCAGGTTCACTGCTCACCGGGACCCGAGCGGTCGCCACGTCGCTTACGTGACGGACGGTTTCAGGGATGAGGACGCGCGCGTTGTCCGCGCCCTGTCGGGCAGCGTCTCGGCTAAGTGCGGCGAACAGCGAGCGCGCGGCTTGTGCGTCCTCCCACGCGCCGACGCCGTACTCGGCGTAACTCCGGGTTTCGCCCTCGTCGGTCGTGTGCTCGAACGTGCGATTGCGGTAGGCCATCGCCCGCGTGCCCTCTTCTTTGACCGCGAAGACGGCGTCGTCGGACGCGAGCGTGCGCAGCTTTTCGAGCGTGAGTTCCGAGACCGCCCACGATTCGGTCAAATCGAGACCGAGGCCGACGAGGTGCGTGCGCGCCTCAGAGCGGTTCCAGTAGCTCCACGCCGCCGCCGGGTCGGCTTCGACGGTGAGGTCGGGTTGTGCGTCTGCGTCGGGTTCGGGTTTCGCCCATCGGAACTCGGTGGCGGGGGAAAAGCCCGTGGCGCGCGACTGGCCGAGGCCGCCAATGTTCCACGAGTACACCATGTTCCGCGCGACGGTCGCGCCCTGTGCTGCAGCCCAGTCGAACAGCGCGTTCGTGAGCGTGCGGCTCACGCCGTTTCCTCTGAAGGCTGGGTTCACGCGCATGCCCTGTGCCCACGTTTCGTGGTCCGAGAGCAGCACGCCTTGACAGAGACCCGCGATGTCGTCGCCCGCGTCTAAGACGAACGTTTTCTGGGTGTCGCCCTCGGTGTCAATCCAGTCTTCGAGCACGCGCGGGATGTGGTCGCCGACCTCGCGGTCTGCCCACGTCTCTTGGGTGAAGGCGACGATGGCGTCCACGTCGGTGTCGCGGATTCCTCTGACCGTCAGTTCCATGGCACAGACCGCGGCGTAATCTCGCCTGCGAGCGGCGTCTGCATCGTGCCCGCCACGTCGTCTGCGTTGGCGAGCGCCCACATCAGCTTGACTTTGGCCGTGCCGGGGAGCATGTCTTCGCCTTCGACGACGCCCGCATCCAGCAGGTCGCGACCGGTGTCATAGACGCGGTCACAGACGCGCCCGGCGAGACACTGGCTGGTCATGACGACGACGGTGCCGTCGGAGACGAGCGATTCGATGCTGTCGATCCAGTCGGTGTGAACGTGGCCGAGGCCCGTGCCCTCGATGACGACGCCTGCTTTGCCTTCTAACACATCGAGGAAGGCAGTGTCCATGCCCGGTGTGAACTTAATGAGTTCGACGTCGGTTTCGATGTCGGGCGCGATGTCAAGGTCGCGCTCGCCGCGTTTCGTGTACTCGCGGCGGAAGGTGAGTTCTTCTGTGTCGTAGTCGATTTCGCCGAGCGGGGCCGCGCCGATGGTCTCAAAGGCGTTGCGCCGGGAGGTGTGATTCTTCCGGACGCGCGTGCCCTCGTGGAGCGCGCAGGTCGTGTCGCTCTCGGTCGCGTGCATACAGAGGAGCACTTCCGCGCAGTCGCTTTTCGCGGCTTCGACCGCACAGACGGCGTTCATCACGTTATCAGAAGAGGGGCGGTCTGCAGAGCGCTGGCTCCCGGTGAAGACGATGGGGACGGGCGTTTCGAGCATGAACGCCATCGCGCTCGCGGTGAACTGCATCGTGTCGGTGCCGTGCATGACGACGACGCCGTCTGCGCCGTTTTCGATTTCCTCGTAGATGGCGTGGGCGAGGTCTTGCCACACGTCGGGCGTCATGTTCTCAGAGAGGATGTTTGCGACGACGCGCCCGCGGTAGTTTGCCCGGCCTGCGAGGTCGGGGACGGCGCGAAGCACGTCTTCTGCGTCGAATTGGGCGGTCACCGCGCCGGTGCGATAATCCACCGTCGAGGCGATGGTGCCACCGGTCGAGATGAGCGCGATGGTCGGCAGGTCCTCATCAAATTCGACTTCGGACACGTCGCTCGTTTGGCCCGGTTCGATTTGATACACGTCAGATTCGAGTACTTCGACTTCGGCGTCTGCGCGGTTGATACCGACGTTGTACCCGCCGTCTAGCTTGACGACGAGCGTCTCGTGGGTGGTCGATGGCAGCAACACACCGTCGTAGGTCTGGCCGCCGCGTTCGACACGGACGCGGTCCCCTGGGTTCATACGCCCCGCTACCGCGTGACTGGACTTGAACCCTGCCATCTTCACATGATGGCTGGACAGAAACGACCGAAAAACGCCGCTGGTTTGGTTAGTTGACGCCCGGATTCGCCCTTGCGTTGCTTCCCATCTCCGCGGGTTCGTTCTCGACGCTTATCTCGAACGAGGTCTCCGAGACGGAGACGCACGGGTTGCTCCCGGCGATGTTTCGAAGGCGTTCGTAGGTGTAGCCAGCAGAACCGCTGTACGCCGGATATTCAGCCTGCATCAGCGACTCAGACGCGCCGTCGAGGAGAACGGTCGAGAACCGGAGCCAGATGGTCGTCGTCTTCGAGTCGCCGTCTGTGTCTTGGTCGAGCATGTCCGTATTGCCGATAACGCCGTAGTTGCCGTTGGCGTAGTCGCCTGAGTCACTGCCGAGACTCGCCCCCGTCCAGTGGTCCATCCCGGATCCACCGGTGTGCCCGTCGTAGTCGGTCGGTTCGTCGTAGTACGCGCCCTCCCCTTCTTTGTAGAGGACGATTTTCGGTGGGACGATGACGCTCCCGTCGTCAGGCGAGACGAAGTCGCCGTTGCCGTTGATGTTGTAAAACGCAGAGTTCCCCGTTGCGAGCGGCACGCGGCCTGCGTCCGGGAATCGGTCGGTGGTGCCGTGGGTCGCGGTGCCGAGTTTGTCATTGTTATCCGTAAACAGCCACGGCGTCTCGCGATATACGGGCGAGTAGCCCTGCCCGTCGATGCCTGCTTCTAGGATGTACCGGAGCTTCAGTGGCACTTCGTCGAAGTTGCGCCACTCCGTGTACACCTTTGGAACCACGTATACCTCGGTAATGTTCCCGTCATCATTGCGAACTACGCCGGGATTCGATGCCGTTATCTCGCTTGTCATCGCTGCTGATGCAGAGCCGCTCAGTGCGAATGCACTTACGCCGCCCACAATCCCTGCCATCCCGATACCCTTGAGTGCCTGCCGTCGAGTGAAATTCATTGTTGTTCTCCAGTTCCCCCCTATCCGTCCCAACATATTCTCTCGGCCCGGCAGGAGCCTTCCAAACCGGCTCTGTCCGGTCAAAGCTCCCATTAACGCCGTCATCTTCGTGGATTCCGGAGCGGAACTATCCGCAACTCCCACGACTGCTCCATTAGTTAATTACAAACTTCCAACTAGTAGGCAGCCGAGAACCAGCGGTTATGCGACTACTACTATGGACGCCTCGCGTCAAGCGTCCGCCGCACAAGGCCCTTATTCTCGGCGCGCGAATCACCCGCTATGGCAGAGCGTACAGACGAACTCACGCGAACGCGCCCGACGCACGCGAGCCAGCAAGATGAGTCGGACACGAGTCGCCTCTCGCGCCTTCGCCCGCGCGCACCCCGGCTCACGCGGCTGTTCGACCCGAAATTCTTCCTCCTCGCACTCGTCGGCACGCTCGTCGGGCTGTTCGTCGGCGGAGCTGTCCTCCCGTTTGGCTCGATTGGAAGCCTCGCCGGACTCACAGTCGTCGCGTTCGTGCTCGGCCTTCTCGCAGACGGTCGTCGCTACCTCGAAATCGGTGCGGCGGGGGCACTCGTCTCCGGCGTGAGTGCGCTTCTCGGAAACCTACTCCTGACCGCGGTGGGGCTTGGCGTCCCGCTCGCGGTGTTCAGCGCTGGCGCGGGCTTCGGCCTCGCTATCGCTGGCTTCTACGTCGGACGCGACCTGAAAGACGGCTTCACAAGAGAGCTTTAATCCGCGATTTTCCACACGCCGTTGTCGAAGTACACGAGGCCGCGCTCGTTGAGTTGATAGAGCGAATCTTCGACGATGGGGTAGGGAGCTTCGATGACGGTTGAGATTTTGGCGACCGTGTCCGCACCGCCCGCCATCGCGCGCAGGATGTCGGTAAACAGCCGGGCGTTCGCATCGCCGACGTACTCAGAGAGCCGGTCCATCACGTCGGTGAGGCGGCCCTGTACCCAGCGTTGGGCCATCGACAGCTCGCTTTCTAATTGCTCTAAGCTGGCGAGTTCCGAGACGACTTCTTCGACCGAGGTGTCGCTGTTCGTGCTCGCGGTTTTCACGTCGAGGGTGAGGTGGCGACACGTCGTCGTCATGTCGAGGCTCGAACTCGCTGGATAGGCGCTTTTCGTGCCGAAACTGTAGGGTGAGACGTTCACTTCGAGCCGGAGGTTCCGGGCGATGTGGAAGTATTTGCGTCGCTGATCGTCGGTGCGACTTTCGACGAGCCCGGCGTCTTCGAGTTTGCGGAGGTGATCGATGACGGCCTTTGGGCTGACCCCGAGGTACTCGCTGATTTCGGTCACGTAGCACGGTTTGCGTGCGAGCAATCGCAGGATGCGCCGGCGATTTTCGTTTCCGAGTAAGTCAAGCAGAGCGGCCGAGTCCATTAGTCACTCTTTGGTAGCCTGTGGGGAAAAGCATACCTCACCGCCGAAGTCGGTCCGGCGAGTAGAACCGCTCTGCGTAGCAGTCGCAAACTCATTGACGTATTGACGAATTACACGCCCACCAATTCACTCGAATCGACCATCCGATGATCGCACGGCGTGAATCAGTGGACAAACAGTGGACCCCGTGTCTCCCCCAGCTCCGAAGCGAATACCCCCTCCTTAACCCCCTCTTCTCCGAAGCGAATACCCCTCTTCGACCCCACGTCGAAGATGCGCACCTGTGACGGAGTACGCAATGGATCATTGCAGCCCCACGTTATAGGAGTTTGTTTCACCCAAATCCGGATTTTACGCAACTCAGTGACAGTCACACTAATCTTGCTGGTACTGCAAAGGAGATAAGCGAGCTCTCAGACATCCCTCGAACGCGAGTGTACGACGCGATTCGGGTGTTGGAGGCAGAGGGGTTGGTATCCGTCCAACACGGCAATCCTCGCCGCTTTCGAGCCGTCTCCGTTGTGGAGGCAACCGAAACCCTTCGACTGCAGTATCTGGACCGAATCGACACGCTCCAACAGTCGTTGAGCACTCTCAGCAAACCAGTCACGAAATCGGACTCGGAACCTGCGGAAGTGTGGACGCTAAACAATCGGAATGCAATCGAATCTCGGACAATCGAACTTATCGACAGTGCGGACGCCGAAATCGTCCTCGTGCTCGCTGACGAAGCGATGCTCTCCCACAGGCTGTTCGAACGCCTCGAATCGGCACAAGACCGTGGTGTCATGGTCATCGTTGGGGGATCCTCACCGTCGGTTATCGCGAAACTCTCAGAAGAGCTTCCCTCGATACGCGTGTTCGAATCCGGGTTGGACTGGCTGACAGGCCCACATATAGAGGGCGAAGCAGCGGTTGGGCGTCTCCTTCTCACCGATAAATCGAACCTCTTCGTGAGCTCCATCCAGCCGGATGGAGAAACGGGGGTGGACGCGACCGAAGAGCACGCGGTTTACGCGAGCGGTCTGAGAAATGGATTAGTCGTTATCGCCCGCCGTCTCATTTCGACAGAGCGACTACCACAAGAGTGAGTGACGAGACGACGGCGTCAGTGCTGGGTTGCGGTCGCGTCGTACCGGTCGAACGCCCGCGAGGCGAGCCAGACCGTGAGCACGGACAGTATCACGGTCAAGACGGGCAACGCAAGCCCGGGTTCGTAGCGAAGCGGCGGGTGGAGGCCAAGCCCATAGTCGATGAAGTCGTTTACGAACATCAGGCCGAGGGCGGCGGCGAGCGCCCCGCGGGTGGTTTTGCCGTAGTGGGGCATGAGGTAGGCCTCACCGACGAATCCGAGGTGGGTGAGGATGATGCCGAAGTACGCCCACACCTCGGGGAAGTATTGGGAGAAGCCGAGATTCAGTGCGAGCGCCGTCCAGATACCGTACTTGACGAGCCAGACGAACGCAATCGTGTGCAGATAGCACAGTGCGAGGTTTTGGGGTGCCTCGTCGAGTCGTTTGCCGAGGTTCGGGACGAGCGCCATGAGCGAGAGGGTGGCGAAGAACACGGCGACCGGCGAATCGGTGTAAAACGGCCAGAGGAAGGTCGAAACATCGGGCATCGTCTCGACGTAAAACCGGATGCCGACGAGGATGGCAACGGAGTTGGCGAAGATGAGCCATGTGAGGCTCGGCGCGTTTTCGAGGTAGTAACGCGCGTAGCGCACCGGAATCATACTCAAAGTGGTGGGCCGCGCCGTCAAAGGCGTGTCGTGTGCCGTGTTTGCACGGCAACATAAACGTGCCGGCAAACACTTATCAGCCAAACTATGGTATGATTACACATACCAGTATGTTTGAGCGATTCTCAAGTGGCTACTACGTCGGCCAGCTCTACGTTGAACCGTACGACGGCGACGTTGCACTGATGCACCACTCCCAACACGAGCAGGTGAACGAACAGGTCTACGCGACGGCGGGGGTCGCCCGCACAGACTACCCGCTCGTCATGAAACTCGGCACCTGCCACTTTTCGGTTCACGGAGACGCGGGGGTCCCGGAGTACACCCTGGCCGTCCCCGCATCGCTGAACGAGGCACTCAGGCTCGACAATCCACCAGAGCGCCGCGAGGTGTGGCTCGCTCACGGCGAGCGCGCCCAGCAACTGCTCAGAATCGCCGGCACAGTCGCCTGATTTTAAGGGGATTCGTCCCCGAGTTCGACCGATGTTTGACGACCTGCTCGGCCGCACGGAGCTAAAGGAGCGAATCGAGGCACTCGAATCGGAAAAACGCCACCTCGAACGCCAGCTTTCGGCCGAACAGGAACGCCGCGCCGACGCTTCCCACGCCCGCCAGCAAGCAGAAGAGCGCGTAAACCGCCTCGAAGACCAGATTGCGGGCCTCGAAGGCAAACTCGGCCAACCCGACGGCGAGCAGTCGCTCTCGGTTCGCACAGCGGAGCGCCTCCGCGGCGACCGTCTCTCAGAGGTGCTCACTCGACTCGAATCGGTCGAGACTGGGCCGGAGGGCGCGCTCTCTGCAGTGGTGACAGACGACTTGCCCACTGAACTCACCGACCTGCTCGGCGACCGCGCCGCACTCGTCTCGCGGGCGGCTCCCTGCGTCTTTTTCGGCGACGATGCGGGCCTCGTGAGCGTCGCGCTCGAACCACCACTGGTGCCAGATGCACACGCGACGTGGGACGACCACTTCGCGTTCGACCGTGCGTGGTTCGAGCCGACGGGAACCTTCGCGTTCGCGCTCGTCCGGTCTGACCTGTTCGCCCTCGGTGAGTACGAGGGCCGCGAGCGCGTCTCGCTCACCGGCTTCGAGACGGACGTAAAGAGCAACCACTCGAAAGGCGGCTTCTCGCAGGGACGCTTCGAGCGCATCCGCGAGGGGCAGATTGCAGACCACGTCGAACGCTGTTTGGAGGCGGTCGAACAGACCGATGCAGACCGCCTCATCGTCGTCGGCGAGCGAACTGTGTTGGGAAAATTCAAGCCCCACGCAGACGCGACGCGGACGGTCGACGCCACGGGCGAGCCCGAAGAGGCGCTCGCGGACGCCTTTCGCGACTTTTGGACGACCAGACTGTCGAGTGTCTGACCGCGCTCGCCTGTCTCCGTCTCCGCGAGAATTAAGGAACCCCTCGTACGAACAGTCGGTATGGACATTGCCCTACTCGCACACGAGAAGTTCCCCGACGAAGCGAAAACTGCACTCGGCATCCTGCGGTACTCGGATGACACCGTCGTGGCCGTCCTCGACCGAGACAGCCCCGGCACGCGCGTCCACGACACGGTGCCGGACGTGCAAGACGCGCCCGTCGTCGCCAGCATCGACGATGTGGATTCTTACGACGCGCTCGTCATCGGCATCGCGCCCATCGGCGGCGGCTTCGACGACACGTGGCGCGACGACGTGCGCACTGCGCTCAAAGCGGGCAAGGACGTCATCTCCGGCCTGCACTACTTCTTAGAAGACGACGAGGAGTTCGCCCAACTCGCCGCAGAACACGGCGCGGACATCTGGGACGTGCGCAAACCCCACGACGACCTGACCGTCGCACAGGGAATCGCTGATTCCGTGGATGCGGAAGTCATCCTCACCGTCGGTACCGACTGTTCGGTGGGGAAAATGACCGTCTCGCTCGAACTCGCCCGTGCGGCGCAAGACCGCGGCATCGACGCCGAGTTCATCCCGACGGGCCAGACCGGCATCATGATCGAAGGCTGGGGCAACCCCGTCGACCGCGTCGTTTCTGATTTCACCGCGGGCGCAGTCGAGGAGATGATTCTCGAAAAGGGCAACGACCACGACTACCTGTTCGTCGAAGGGCAGGGTACCATCATCCACCCCGCCTACTCCGCGGTCACCTGTGGCATCCTCCACGGCTCGATGGCGGACAAACTCGTCCTCTGTCACGCTGCCGGGCGCGAGGCCATCCACGGCTACGAATCCTTTGCCCTCCCCGACTTCAGCACCTATCGGCAGCTCTACGAAGACCTCGCGCGCCCGGTTCACGAGACCGAGGTCGTCGCCGGGGCGCTCAACACGCGCTCTGTCGAGGGAGACGAAGACGCACAGGCCGCCGTCGATGACTTCGCAGACGCCATCGACGCACCCGCGACCGACCCCGTCCGCTTCGACCCGGACACCATCTTAGACGAGGTCCTATGAGCCTCGACGCTTCCTTCGAGCGCGTTTCGCTCCCGCTCGAAAATCCGTTCACCATCGCCCGGGGCACCCAAGAGGTGGCAGAGAACGTCATCGTCCGCATCGAAGACGACGACGGGAACGTCGGCGTTGGAGGGGCTGCACCGTCCGAACACTACGGCGAGACCGCAGCCACCGTCGAAGCCGTCCTCCCGACGCTGCTCGAAGTAGTCGAGGAGGTGGGCGACCCCCACGCCCTCGATGAAATCGAGCGCAAAATGCAGGCGCGCGTGAATCTGAACCCGGCCGCCCGCGTCGCGGTGAGCATCGCGCTCCACGACCTCGCCGCAAAACGCGCAGACTTGCCGCTGTATCGCTACTGGGGCCTCGACGCGTCTTCCGCACCGGATACGTCGTTCACCATCGGCATCGACACGAAAGAGCGAATGCACGAGAAGACCCGCGAGGCCGTCGATGCGGGCTACGATATCCTGAAGGTCAAAGTCGGCACCGACCGCGACGAGGAGATCATCGAGACGGTCAGAGAGGCCGCCCCGGACGCGACGATTCGCGTCGACGCAAACGAGGGCTGGACACCCCGTGAAGCCGTCGAGATGACCTACGTGCTCAACAACTACGACGTCGAGTTCGTCGAACAGCCGGTTCCCGCAGAAGACCCCGAAGGCCTGAAATTCGTCTACGAACGTTCGCCGCTCCCCATCGCCGCAGACGAGTCCTGTATCACCCTCGCGGACATCCCGCAGATTGCAGACCGCGTGGACATTGCGAATCTGAAGTTGATGAAGTGTGGCAGCCTCCGCGAAGCGAAGCGGATGATTCACACTGCGCGCGCCCACGGCCTCGAAGTGATGCTCGGGTGTATGATTGAGTCGAATGCTTCGATTGCGGCGGCGGCGCAGTTGGCTCCGTTGCTCGATTACGCCGACATAGACGGCTCGCTGCTCCTTGCAGAAGATAGATATGACGGGATTTCGATGCCCGCGGGTACACTCGAACTTGACCCCACACGGCCTGGAACCGGCGCACGCCCCCACTAACCACGACCGTTCTCTCGGTTTTCTGCGTCTCTTTCAGGTGTTGTTACACGCTGTTGTCACTACGGCTGTAACTTAATGATAACAACATATTGTGTCAAACAACACATCTATCAACTCGAATTAGCACCTCTAGCTGGACATTTCAGGTAGTTCGAGAAATGTGTGCGTTTTTATAATTGTAGCACAATTCACGTGTATGCACGTCTTCGTTGCTGGGGCGACCGGAGTCCTTGGCCGGAGACTCGTCTCTGAACTGGCCCGCGAGGGTCACGAGGTTGTTGGCCTCAGTCGGTCTGCGCGAAACGATGCGGTGATTCGTGACGCCGGCGGTGACCCACGACGCGGAGACGTCCTTGATTTTGATTCGCTGCTCACCGCCGCAGACGGCGCGGACGTGGTGGTGAACGCGGCCTCTGCAGTTCCAAAGACGCGCTCACCGACGAAACAGGACTGGGCGCGCAACGACAAGATTCGACGCCAAGGCACGAAACACCTCACCGCAGCGGCCGGACACATCGGCGCAGACCAGTACGTCCAACAGAGCCTCGTCTGGGTTGCTCGCCGACCGGATGGCGGGGAGTTCTCGGAAGAAGACGACTGGAATCCAACCGCGATTACCCAATCAGAGGTCGATGCAGAGCGCCTCGCCATCGATGCGCGCATGGAGTACGCATACGACGTGAGCATTCTTCGCTGTGGCTGGCTGTACGCCCCCGATGCTGCCCATACCCAACTCATCGCCCAAGGGCTGCTCGAAGGCGAACTCCCGATAATCGGCGGGGGCCTCCTCGGTCGGAAAGACGCAACGCTCTCGTGTCTGCACGCAGACGACGCCGCCCGCGCGTTCACGACGGCTATCGATCGCAGAACCAACGGCCTCTGGCACGTCACCGACGACAACCCGGTCACGACTGCTGCGTACCTCAGTGAGTTCGCGCGCCTGCTCGGCGCAGCGGAACCACGGCGCGTCCCCGCGTGGCTCGCTCGCTTTTTCACCCTGAAAGAGGCTGTTGACTTCTTCAGCAACCCGATGCCGACGACGAACGACCCGTTCTGCGAGGAAACGGGCTGGCGGCCTCACTTTGGTGATTACCGCGACGGCCTCTCCCACATCGTAGAGGAGTGGGAACAAAAGGGCCGGCTCACCGACCGGCGGGGGAAGCCAACATGGACCGGCGAGCATTCTGAATCCGTCATCTGGCGCACCGTCTGAGCGTCGTCGCTTACGCCCCCGTAAAGTGCGGGTGCGCGCTTACGTGCGCCGGAAGATACCGCGGCCGTCGCGGCCGGTCACCGATTTCTGCATCGACTGCCTCACGGAGCGCCGCGAACGACTGGCGCACCTCGTCGCCCGCTGCGCGGCGGTTCACTTTGAACTCGCCTGATTCGAGTTCTTGGTCGCCAACGACGACGTAGTAGGGAACCCAGTCGCGTTCGGCTTTTGCGATGCGCTTGCCGACGGTTTCGGCGCGTTCGTCTACGTCGGCGCGAATCTTCGCCGCCGCCAGTTTTTCGACCAGCTCGTCGCAGGAGGCGACGTGGTCGTCGCTCACGGGGATGAACCTGACCTGCGTCGGTGAGAGCCACGTCGGCAGGCGCGGCACCTCCTCGGTCGCGGCGTGTTCGAGCAGGGCGGCCATCACTCGCTCGATGCTCCCGCTTGGCGAGTAGTGCAGGATGTTCGGGTGGTGGGTTTGCTGGCCGTCGCTGTACTCGATGTCGAAGCGTGCTGCACTTTCGACGTCAATCTGCACCGTCGGATTCTCGATGGGGCGGCCAAGGCCGTCGATGACGGCGAAGTCGATTTTCGCAGACCAGTAGTGGTGGCGCTCGGGCAGGAGTTCGAGCAGGACGGGTTTGCCGAGGTCTGCGACCACGCCCTCAACCCACGCGCGGTTCTCGTTGTAGAACGCGCGGGTCATGCGGAAGGCACCCTCGTAGGAGACGCCCAAGTCCTCACCCGTCGCATAGCCGAGTTTCGCCTGCTTTTCGAACTCGGATTTGGCCTGCTCCATGTCCTTCGTCGCGGTGTGCATGTCGGGCATCGTGAACGCCCGCTGGCGCTTGAGGCCGAGCACCTCGCCGCGCTGTTCGCGGCGGAACGAGTAGGTGCTCATCTCGTAGATTCGCAGCGGCAGGTCGTTCGCTGCGATGTGCATATCGCGCATGATGGAGAACTGGCCGAAGCAGGCGGCAAAGCGGAGCATCATGCGGCGGTCGCCCGACTCGAAGCGGTACTGGCGTTCGCCGAATTTCTCTGCGTGCTCGCTAATTGAGCGCGCGCCCAAGTCGTACATGATGGGCGTCTCGACGGGCATCCCGCCGTAGTCGATAACAAGGTCAGACACGTACTGCATCAGCGAGTCGCGCACGAGTTTCCCGCGCGGATACCACCGCAGGTTGCCAACATCTGAAAGCTCGTCGTAGCCGACGAACTCCTTCTCGGCCATCAGCGCGAGGTGGGGCGGTTCCTGTCCCTTGCTCGCGGTGACGCCCTCGACTTCGGCGGCGATGAGCGCCCGAAAGTCCTCGCTGAACTGGGCCTTTTCCCTTACGGGGTCCAGCAGTTCGCCATCAGGCGTGAGCACGCGCCACTCGCTCGGTTCGCGCGGTTCGGCGTCTTCTTCTTCGTCTCGGTGGGCACTCACGTGTCTGGAGAGCTCAGAGAGCGGGTGGCCCTTACACGAGATTTCGAACGCCTTGTACCAGCCAAAGGGTGCGCGCAGCAGGTCGTAGTCGTCTTTCAGTTCGGTTTCGAGTTCGCGCATGACGCGCTTTGCGACGTCTGGCGGCGCGAGGTCGTCGCTCAGGTGGGCGTAGGGATAGAGGACGACCTTGTCCGCGTTCAGTTGACTCGTGACGTCGCGGAGTTCTGCGGCGGCGTTCGCGACGACGCCGGAGACGCTTGCTGCGTCGCCGGATTCGACGCTGATGAACACGGTGACGCAGTCGTCCATGCGCCCCTCCATGGGGACGCCGTCGGTTTCCGCGATGTCGCGGCCGGCTTCTTTTTTCGCCTCGAACGAGAGGTGGTCTGCGTGGATGAACAGGAGTTTCATTAGTGGTTTGGGGTGGATACGTGGATGTGGGCAGTCGTGGCAAACGGCGAGCCAGCGGCGCGGCTACTTAGAAGGAGGCGAGTCCACGTGTTGTCCGGAACAACACACTCATAGCTAGGCAAACTTGACCGTCCGGCATAAACCTGTCGTGGGTTGACAGCTTTTCGCACGCTTTGGGCGTGGGCGCGTCTCAACACACTTATTTTCCGTCTCTTTCTTACCTCGGCCATGAGCGAAATCGTCGTCACGTTACCCGACGGTTCCGAACTCCACATGGAGTCGGGGTCGACGGTCGAAGACGTGGCATTCGAAATTGGGCCCGGACTCGGCCGAGACACGGTCGCTGGCGTCGTTGACGGGGACCTCGTTGACAAAGAAACGCCACTCACCGAAGACTGCCGGCTCGTCATCGTCACACCCCAGAGCGACGAATATCTCTCCGTCCTGCGCCACTCTGCGGCCCACGTCTTCGCCCAAGCCCTCCAGCGCATCCACCCCGATGCCAAACTCACCATCGGGCCGTGGACCGACGACGGTTTCTACTACGACATCACCGGCGTTGACATCGATAGCGACGACCTGCGCGCCATCGAGGCGGAAGCCGACTCCATCATCGCAGACGACCTCGACATAGAGCGCGTCGAACTCTCCCGGGAAGAAGCCCTCTCGCTGTACGAGGACAACCCGTACAAACGCGATATTTTGGAGACCGAGGCCGCGGGCGACGACCCACTCTCCTTTTACGAGCAAGGCGAGTTCAAAGACCTCTGTAAAGGCCCGCACCTCGAATCGACCGGTGAAATCGGCGCGTTCAAACTCCTCAACATCTCTTCGGCCTACTGGCGCGGCGACGAAGAAAACGACACCCTCACGCGCGTCTACGGGACGGCGTTCAAGTCGGAAAAAGACCTCACGAAATTCTTAGAACAGCGCGAGGAGGCAAAAGAGCGCGACCACCGCAAACTCGGCCAGGAACTCGACCTCTTTTCGATTCCGGAAGTCACCGGCCCTGGCCTCCCGCTCTATCACCCGAACGGGAAGAAAATTCTGCAACAACTCGAAGGCTACGGCCAGTCGCTGAACGAGAGCTTCGGCTACGACTACGTCGAGACGCCCCACCTGTTCCGCACGGAACTCTGGAAGCAGTCGGGGCACTACGACAACTACGTGGACGACATGTTCCTCCT
The DNA here is from genome assembly GCF_036689885.1 of Haladaptatus sp. CMSO5. Taxonomy (NCBI): domain Archaea; kingdom Methanobacteriati; phylum Methanobacteriota; class Halobacteria; order Halobacteriales; family Haladaptataceae; genus Haladaptatus; species Haladaptatus sp. CMSO5. The sequence continues at coordinate 2,739,334 of NZ_JBAHVW010000001.1, read as the reverse complement.
CGATGTGAACGACGAGGAGTACGGCCTGAAGCCGATGAACTGCCCCGGCCACGCGACCATCTTCAAGCAGGGGTCGTGGAGCTACCGTGACCTGCCCGTTCGCTACGCAGAAAACGGAAAGGTGTACCGCAAAGAACAACGCGGCGAACTCTCCGGCCTCTCGCGCGTCTGGGCGTTCACCATCGACGACGGCCACCTGTTCGTCCGTCCCGACCAGATTAAATCCGAAGTCGAAGACACGATGGACCTCATCTTCGAGGTCTTAGAAACGTTCGACTTAGAGTACAAGGTCGCCCTCGCAACCCGCCCCGAGAAATCGGTCGGCAGCGACGAAATTTGGGAGCAAGCAGAGACGCAACTCGAAAGCGTGCTCGACGAGTCGGGCATCGACTACCGCGTCGAAGCCGGAGATGGCGCGTTCTACGGGCCAAAAATCGACTTCTCGTTCGAGGACGCGCTTGGCCGGGTGTGGGACGGTCCAACCGTCCAGCTCGACTTCAACATGCCAGAGCGCTTCGACCTCACCTACACCGGCGAGGACAACGAAGACCACCGCCCGGTGATGATTCACCGCGCGCTCTACGGCTCCTTCGAGCGCTTCTTCATGGTGCTCATCGAGCACTACAACGGCAAATTCCCGTTCTGGCTCGCCCCCGAACAGGTGCGCATCCTCCCCGTCAGCGACGACAACATCCCGTACGCGAAAGAACTCAAACACCGCCTCGGCGACTTCCGCGTCACCATCGAAGACCGCTCGTGGACGGTCGGGCGCAAGATTCAGCAGGCCCACACCGACCGCGTGCCGTACCAAATCATCATCGGCGGCAACGAGGAAGAAGACCGCACCATCTCGGTGCGCGACCGGAAAGAGCGCGACCGAAACGGTGTGGAGTTAGCCGAGTTCCAAGCCCACCTCGAATCTGAACAGGAAGAAAAACGCCTCGAACCTGATTTCCTCGCATAAGTCCGAATCGCAGGCACGTTTATCCTGTTTCCCCGCAAATCTTCACCTGTCTGGCACCCCCGCCACGACGTGTATTGCGTTGCAATTTCCAACCGTAACCGGATCAACTGAAGCAGGCAAGGAGTTTCGACTGCCGGCAGATTTCGAGGGCGACCTGAACCTCGTGTTCGTCGTGTTCAGCCGCGACCAGCAGACAGACGTAGACTCTTGGGAACCGTTCGTCGAAAATCTCCGTGCGACCCACGAGAGGTTCCAGTCCTACGAACTCTCCGTGTTGAGTCGCAGCTATCGCCTCGTCCGCCCATTTTTCGGCGGCGGCCTGCGCGCCGACAGCGACGACGAAACGATGCGCGAACGCACGATTACGGCGTTCATCGACAAACGACCGTTTCGCTGGGAGTTAGAGATTCTCTCAGAACACTCGATGCACGCCTTCCTCGTCGCGCGTGACGGCGAGGTGCGGTGGCACGCCCCCGGCCCGCTCACGGCCGGCCGGGCGGACGAACTCGAAATACTGCTTCGAGAACCCGTCGCCGCCTAGTTGCCACCCGTTTTGTGACTGCCTTCGGTGTCTCTGAGGATGAACGAGCCAATCGAGAGCGTATGCTTTGCCACCGTCGCAATCCGCATGATGAACGCGAGTAGGATGACGAACGGCACGACCGAGATGGCCGCCGCCGCGCTCACGACCCAGATGAGATTGTCGAGGCCGAGGAACGTCCCGAGCACGGCGTTCGCATCGAGATAGATAATCGACGCCGTGGCGACGATGAGCGCAGGGACGGCCGCGTACAGCATCGCCCGAGAGAGGTTGATGAGTTCCCACTGAAAGTAGAGCGTCTTGAAGTGTTCACGCGCGGGGCCGAAGAAGGTGAGCGCCTCGCGGAGCTGGTCAAGCGCGTCGTTTGCGTCCTTGCCGAGCTGCTCGTCGTACGTGTTCTGGATGCGTCGGGCCTCGTACACCTTCCACGAGTAGTTGAAGTCGAGCGCCGCAGAGAGCACGTCGAACGTCCCGAACTGGGCGTCGTCGAGGCGGTCTGCTACCTCGTCTGCGTTTTCAGTCACACTGTCGATAAAGCGGGTAATCTCCTCGCGTTCGTCATCCGTGAGGTCGCCGCTGAGTCCGTCCGCGAGTCTGTGTGCCCGCTCGCCGGTCGCTTCGATAATTGACTGGAGGAAGCGGGCGGGTTCTGCGGGACTCACCGGCGTATCGAGCGTGTCCTCGACGTCGGCTTGAAACTGCATCGCCCCTTCCATGCGCTCGCGCTGGTCACCAATCGGGCCGAGTTCCTGTGAGAGCACGAGCTGGTTCAGCGTCACCACGAGCGTCACGCCGGTGATGATGGCCGTAACAAAGGCCTGAAACAGCGTCTCGGTCGGATCTTTGTTCGCCATCGTTCCGCGAATCAGGCTCGGGTCGAGCGCGCCGAGCACCACGAGGGCGAAAAAGAAGATGGCGAGCAACATGCCCGCCACCAGCCAGCGATTCGCCTCCATGAGAAACCAGAGTTTGGCGCGGTTTTCGGGGACGCGGGCTCGCATCGTGTCGCTCGGCTCGCCGCTTCCATTGCTCATCTAACCGAGAAACTCCGTGCGCCTCAAAAGGGTTGGTGGCCGCTCAGTTGTCTTCTTCTTTGATGTCTTCGAGTTCGGCTTCGACTTCGGGGTCTACTGCTTCAGTTTCGGTCTCTGCTTCGGCGTCCGTCTCGGATTCTGCGCTCGTCGTTCCCTTCCCGGCTTCAGCTTTGAGCGTCTCTAACTCGGCTTCGACTTCGTTGTCGGTGGACAGCGATTCGAGTTCGCGGTCGATGGAGTCCTTATCGGAGAGTGCGTCCTCGAACGCGCCCGAATCTTGGAGTTCGTCGAGCGCCTCAGAGCGGGCTTCCATGTCGTCGGTGCGCTCGCGGGCGCGCTCGATGGCGCGGGACACGTCTTCCATCTCCTTGCCCGCGCCCGTCATCGCCTCGGAGACGCGCGTGCTCGCCTCTGCGGCCTCGTAGCGGGCTTTGATGGTCTCTTTCTGGGTGCGGAACTCCTCGATGCGATTCTGAAGTTCGTTCTTCTTCGAGACGAGGTTGTCCTGAGTGTTCTGCAAACTCGCAATCTGGCCTTCGAGTTCCTCAATTTGGGTCATCTTCTGTTTTTTCTTCTCTAAGGCCTGTCGGGCGAGGTCGTCGCGGTCTTGGTTGACGGCTTCACGCGCCTGTCGGTTGTGCTTCTCGACGTTCTCCTCTAGGCGGCGTTTCTGGATTTCGAGGCGCTTTTTCTGTGTGGTGAGGTCTGCGATTCCTCGTTTTACGTCCTGTAGCTCGTCACGCATCTGCTCGTAGGAGTAATCGAGCGTCTCGGTCGGGTCTTCGGCCCGGTTGAGCAGCGCGTTCAGTTTCGAGCGGATGACGTACGACATGCGCGAGAAGATTCCCATGGATGCTATTGGCCATGCGCGGCCTTAAAAACTCTCACCTCACTAACAGTCAGTAATGAAAGCAGACCCCGTTCTCGTTCCGGGTGGCCGCGACGTGCGCGCGAGCCACGACGCCGTCCCAGATGCGACGAGCGTCGTCGTCGCGTGCCCACCCCACCCCCAACATGGTGGCCGTCGAACCGACTCTCGCCTCACCGCCGTCTCAGACACACTCGCAAACCACGGCGTCGCCACCCTGCGCTTTGACTACGGCGCGTGGGACGAAGGCCGTGGCGAACGCGAAGACGCTCGCAACGCCATCGCGTGGGCCCACGACCACTACGAGACCGTGGGACTCTTCGGTTTCTCGTTTGGCGGCGCTATCGCGTTACTCACGGCGGCAAACCGAGACGACCTCGCGGCGGTGAGCGCGCTCGCGCCGGCTGGGTCCCTGCCCGCGGGCTTCGACACGGCCACCGCGCTCGAAACCATTTCAGCACCGACGCAGGTGGTGTACGCCACGCGCGACACGACGGCAAACTGGCAGCCAGTTGTCGACCGAGCGCGCGCCCTCGGCTATCGTGTTGATGAGTTGAGTGCTGACCACTTTTTCGTCGGGCAAACCCAGAAAGTTTCCCGTTGCGTCTGTGACTTTTTGGTTCCACATCTGTAGTGTGTGACTCCCTCTCGGTGGCTCCGTCGCTCCGAAATGGTTTTGAAGAACGCTTGCGGACAGTCAGTATGCCGACGGAACCCGAAACGGATTACGACCCGACACTCGGGAACAAGTTCATTTTCGTTACCGGGGGTGTGATGTCCGGACTCGGGAAGGGTATCACCGCCGCCAGCACTGGCCGACTGCTTTCGAACGCTGGGTTCGACGTGACCGCGGTCAAAATTGACCCGTACTTAAACGTCGATGCCGGGACGATGAATCCCTACCAGCACGGCGAAGTGTACGTCTTAGAAGACGGTGGCGAAGTGGACTTAGACCTGGGCAACTACGAACGTTTCCTCGATATCGACATGACGTTCGACCATAACATCACTACGGGGAAAACCTACCAGCACGTCATCGAAAAAGAGCGCGCTGGGGACTATCTCGGAAAGACGGTCCAGATCATCCCGCACATCACAGACGACATCAAACGGCGCATCCGCGAGGCGGCAGACGGCCACGACGTGTGCATCGTCGAAGTGGGCGGCACGATTGGCGACATCGAGGGCATGCCGTATTTAGAAGCCCTCCGCCAGTTCGTCCACGAAGAGGACGAAGACGACGTCCTTCTCACTCACGTCACGCTCATTCCATACTCGAAAAACGGCGAGCAGAAGACGAAGCCAACCCAACACAGTGTCAAAGAACTTCGCTCGATTGGCCTGCAGCCGGACATCCTCGTTGGCCGGTGTGAGACCGAACTCGAACCAGAGACCAAGGAGAAAATCGCACTCTTTTGCGACGTTCCGACGGAGGCCGTCTTCTCTAACGCCGACGTCGAAGACATCTACCACGTCCCGCTGATGGTCGAAGAGCAAGGCCTTGACGAGTACGTCATGGAGCACCTCGCCCTCGCAGACGACGCCCTCCCAAAAGCAGAGCGCAACAACGAGTGGCGCGACCTCGTTACTCAGGAAACCGACGGTTCCGTCAAAATCGCGCTCGTCGGCAAGTACGCCCTCGAAGACGCCTACATGTCGATTCACGAGTCGCTCAAACACGCCGGACTCGACCAGGGCGTCGATGTAGACATCCTCTGGGTTGACTCAGACGAGATGGCCGACAACCACATGGAACGCCTCCGCGACGCGGACGGCATCGTCGTCCCCGGTGGCTTCGGGTCGCGCGGCACCCTCGGCAAGATCGAGGCCATCCGCTACGCCCGCGAGAACGATATCCCGTTCCTCGGCCTCTGTCTTGGCTTCCAACTCGCCGTCATCGAGTACGCGCGCAACGTCCTCGACTTAGAAGGCGCAGACTCGACGGAGATGGAGCCGGAGACGCCCCACCCGGTCATCGACCTACTCCCAGAGCAGTACGACTTAGAAGACCTCGGAGGAACGATGCGCCTTGGCGCACACGAAACCCAGATTTCCCCGAACACACTCGCAAGCGAGGTGTACGGCGGCACGTCCTGTGTCGAACGCCACCGCCACCGCTACGAAGTGAATCCGAAGTACATCGACCAGCTCGAAGCCGACGACCTCGTCTTTTCGGGCAAGGCGAAAAACCGGATGGAAATCGTCGAACTCGCAAACCATCCGTATTTCTTCGGCACGCAGTTCCACCCCGAGTTCAAATCCCGCCCCGGGCGGGCGAGTCCGCCGTTCGTCGGCCTCGTGAAAGCAGTGCTCGAAGCGCAGCAAACGGAGGTTGAAGCCTAATGGTAACCGTAGACGAATTCATCCCAGAAGCCGAGGCAGAGATTCAAGACGAAGTTGGCGACGGCCACGCCATCATTGCCCTTTCGGGCGGCGTGGACTCTTCGGTCGCCGCCACGCTCGCCCACCGCGCTATCGGTGGCCAACTCACGCCCGTGTACGTCGACACCGGCCTGATGCGCAAGGGCGAAACCGAGCAAATCCGCGAGACGTTCTCGTTCATGGAGAACCTCCGCGTGGTCGAAGCCCAAGACCGCTTCCTCGATGCGCTTTCGGGCGTCACAGACCCCGAAGAGAAGCGCGAGATCATCGGCGCACAGTTCATCCGCGAGTTCGAAACCGTCGCAAACGAAGTCGATGCGGACTATCTGGTGCAGGGTACCATCTACCCCGACCGCATCGAATCTGACGGGGAAATCAAGTCCCACCACAACGTCGGCGGCCTCCCCGACGTGGTCGACTTCGAGGGCATCGTCGAACCCGTCCGCGACCTCTACAAAGACGAAGTCCGCGAGGTGGCCCGCGACCTCGGCCTCGAATCGATTATCGCAGAACGCATGCCGTTCCCCGGTCCCGGCCTCGCCGTGCGCATCATCGGTGAAGTCACCGAGGAGAAGGTGCGCGTCGCGCGCGAATCGACGTTCATCGTCGAAGAGGAGTTAGAAGAGTACGAGCCATGGCAGGCGCTCGCCGCCGTCATTGGCAAGGCAACCGGCGTCAAAGGCGACAACCGCGTTCACGGCTGGATTGTGGCCGTCCGCTCGGTCGAGAGCCGCGACGGCATGACCGCCCGGGCACAGGAACTCGACTGGGAGACGCTCCAGCGCATCCAATCGCGCATCACGGGCACGCTCGACAACGTCTCGCGCGTGGTCTATGACGTAACCCACAAACCGCCTGCTACCATCGAATACGAATAATGAATGCAATCGTCGTCGGCGAAGACGAGTACGCACTTGGCGACGCCCTCGAAGGAAGGGGTGTCTCCGTCACCTATCTCGATGGTATCGCAAACCGCCCCGCGCTCGAAGACGCGGGCATCACCGACTGTGACCTGCTCGTCCTCACGGACGTGTCACAGGCCACGTCGATTCCGGTCGCAAAAGACCTGAACGAGTCGCTTCGCGTCGTCGTCTACGCGGACGATTCGGTGCCGGAGTTCGTCCGCGGGCAGGCCGGACTCATCATCGACCCAGCCCTGCTCGCCGTCGAAACGGTCGCAGAAGAACTGGTCTAATTCTCAAAGGGTCGCCGCCAGCAGGTCGAGGCGGGCCGCACCCTTCGTCACAAAAGGCACCCCGTGGCCCATTGCGGCGATTTCGAACTTGAAGTCGTGCGCCGCGAGTGCCTTGATACTCTGCTCAACTGCCACGTCGTCGTAGCTGAGCATGTACGGCGAGGGTTCGAGCCGACCGTTTCGCTCCATGACGAGGTCGCCAAGGAAGCAGGCCGAGAGGTCCTCGCTCACGTAGGCGACGTGCCCCGGCGTGTGGCCGGGCGTGTGGTAGGCGGTGAAGCTGCCGATTTCGTCGCCGTCTTCGATGCGTTCGACCGTCGCCACTGGTTTGACCATGGCTCCGGCGAGGCGCTGGAGGGCGGCCTTTCGATTGCGCCACGTCGGTCGGTCCTCACCTTGGAGGTAGGGGGCGTCGTCCGCGCCGATGTAGATGGGCGCGTCGAGTTCGGTGAGTCGAGCGAGCGTGCCGACGTGGTCAAGGTCGTAGTGGGTGAGCAGGACGCGGTCTACGTCGCGCACAGTGTGGCCCGTCGCTTCAATTTCTGCGCGGAGGGTGTCTGCGTCCCACGGGTTGCCTGCGTCGATGAGCGTGAGTGCGTCGCCGTCGCAGACGAGATAGGCGTTGACGCCGCGGAGGTCGAACCACCATCCAATCGTTCCGAGTCGATTGACCATTACGTGAGAAAACGCGCTCTAGCCCCGTGGCAGTTTCGCCCGAGATATTCGTTTAACCGCACTGCGCTCCAATGTACTGTCAGGTAGGACGATGTCAGGAGAGGATTTCACCGAACAGGGGGGCGTGATGCAGGAGACAGAAATCGACTTCTTTCTCAGAAGTCAGGGCTACGGCACGCTGTCGCTCGCCGCAGACGGCGACGCCTACGGTGTGCCCGTCTCGTTTGGCTACGACGGTGACCACCTCTATTTCCTGTTTCTCCAACTCGGCGTTGCGTCACAGAAACTCGATTTCGTGGACACGACGGACACGGCCAGCTTTCTCGTCTATCAGGTCAACTCCAAGTTCGACTGGCAGAGCGTCATCGTGACGGGTCGGTTGCGCGAGGTGCGCGACGACGAAGTTGCCCACGCCCGCGACACGATGGCCGACAACGCGTGGCATCCGAGTCTGTTCTCCGAAGCCGACCCGATGGGCGAAATCAGGGGATACGTCCTCGACATCGAAGCGAAAACCGGCCGGAAAGGAAGCGGCACTTAGGTCAGAAAGCCTCGAATCGTGCTGGAAATCGTTTTGGCGGCAGAGGGGCGGCCGATACGCGCCATCTCTTCATCGGTGAGCGAGAAGCCGAACACCTCGATATTCTGTTTCAGGTGTGGGTATGACGACGCCTTCGGAATGGTGACGACGTTCTCTTGCTGGATGAGCCAGCGTAACGCGACCTGTGCGGCCGACTTCTCGTAGCGAAGCCCGATTCCAGAGAGCGTGCTATCTCTGAGAATCCCACCGTGTAAAAACGGGCTATATGCGGTCAACACCACGTCGTGAATCTGGCAGTATTCGACCAACGCCTGTTTCCGGTCGAACGGCGAGTAGCGCACCTGATTCGTCAGAATCGGTTCGAGCGACTGCTCGCGCGCTTCCATGAGCTGTGACTGGCTGAAGTTACTCACGCCGATGTGATGGACGACGCCTTCTTCGACGAGGTCGTTCATGGCATCGAGCGTTTCGCGCACGGGAATCAGCGGGTTCGGCCGATGGATGAGTAGGCAGTCAATATACTCGACGCCGAGGCGCGCGAGGCTTTCTTTGGTCGTCTCAGCCACTCGTTTCGCGCCCAGATTGCGCGGCGAGAGCTTCGTGACCAGAAAAATTTCGTCTCTGTCAACACCCGAGGCTGCAATCGCGGAGCCGACCTGTCGCTCGTTGCCGTAGTTCTGTGCCGTGTCGATGTGCCGGTAACCAAGGTCGAGAGCGTCCTCGACCACGCGCCGACAGGTCGTCCCGCGCAGTTGCCACGTCCCCAGTCCGATTTTCGGAACCGCTGCCCCCTGTGCGACCACGTACTCCATGCAGCCATTAACGCGCTCAAAGGGCCTAACCGCTTTTTCGCCCCGTGAGACTGTCCGGTTTTTCTGAATACGCCACAGCCAAACGCTAAGGGCGACCCGCGCGTGGGTTCTGCCATGTCGCTCAACCGCTTTACCACACCCGACCCCGAAGAGGGTGAGATCATCACCGAAGAGTTAGTCGTCTCCGATGACGCGCTCGTCAAACTGTTCGCCCTCGGCCCCGGTGCGGTGTTGAAACCCCATCCCCACGACACCTCCTCGAACGTGTTTCACGTCGTCAAGGGGACGGTAACGGTGATTCAAGACGACGAAGAAGAGCGCGTCAAAGCCCCGGGCGTCGTGTTCCACGATCGCGGCGTCCTCCACGGCGCGCGAAACGATACCGAGGACGTGGTGTACTTCACCGCGACGCTCGCGCCGTTCCCGAGCTAACAAAACCGCTTGAGAACGGGAATTTCTGCGATTCGTTCCTCGTCCAGTAGCGCCCAATCGATACCCGCAGGTTTCTGCCCGCCAGTGGGACGAATCACCCGCTCCGGGGTCACGATGCAGTCCATCGGCACGTCGTGTGCTTCGATTTCCACTGCGTCGTCCACAATTTGTCGTTCGTGAACCGTCGTCACGATGGGCGTGTCGTCGTCAACCAATCCGAGTTCGCGCAACAGGGCGTACTCCAAGTCGCTGTAGCCCTCGCCTTTGCCGATACGTGCCCCTTCCTCCGTGACGGCGACGCTTCCGGACACAATGAGGTCGATACTATCTATCTCATCCGGGCCGATTTGCTCGCCGTATTCGTCCATGTGCGAGATAGCGGCGGCGCGGTCGGTGTCGTCGATGGTCGCCGGGTCTAAGCGGACGAAACATTGCTCGTCGCGCAAGCGTGGGACGGCCATGTACACCGTCTTTCCCTCCGCGAGCGCCCGCCGCCGAACGGGGAGTTGTGGGGAATCTGGGTTCGACTTGATGGCCGTCGCCCCCTGCCATTCGGGAGTGCCAGCCAGCCTCTCTGCGGCGTCGCGCGCGCCGTCGAAGTTCGGAATCCGACCGTGTGGCGGAAACGGAAACCGAGCGATGCCCTCGGCTTCGAGGGCGTCCCAGACGCGCTCGCGGATGCGTTGTTTGTCCATGCTCACCCTACCGGAACCGCGCAAAAACGATTGGCGCTTGCAGTCAGGTCACCGACCGCTTCGACTCGGCTTCGTACTCGCGCTCTGCAATCCGTTTGACGTTCCCCACGGTATCGTCGAGGCCGCGTTGCATCGTGCGTTTGACGAACAGCGCTTCGAGCAGTCGTCCGACCGGGCGAATCCGCGGCAGCAGCTCGAAGTCGAGTGCCTGAAACAGCCGCGTCTCCTCGCCCATCGGCGTTAACTCGATGGTCAGTATCGGATGCATCACGCCGAGGTCGCCTTCGTGTACCTGTCGCGTCGGCTCCGTAAACTCGGTTATCACCCACTCGCTTTCGTCTTTCATCGGCCCGACGCCACCGTATTCGCGGTAGACGGTTCCTTTCCCGACCGGCCCGTCGCTCACGTAGGTCACGCGCTCTGTGAACGCAGATGAAATCTCTGGATAGCGGCTCACGTCACACACGAGTTCCCAGACGTACTCCTGCGGTGCCCGAATCGTGGTTGATGATTCTACCCGTGCCATACCAGCACCTACGCTGACTGAGAGAATGACTGTTTCCGTGAAATACCGCGAGTAATATTCGAACCTCGCGAAAATTCACGTTTTCCTGGCTGTTCGTGTTGGCGTCCATTAGTTTTTTACGCGATACCCAACGTTGTCCAGCTATGGCATCCATCGGGATCGTCCAAGGGGGTATCGAACAACGGGGTGGGGCCCGTGCGGTTCGGACGCAGTATGCTGGGGCCACATTCGAGTCGCGTCGCGCATACGCAGAGGAGACCTGCGATGCGTGGGTCGTCGTCTCACCCAAGTACGACATTGTCAGCCCAGAGCGGGAAATCGAGAGCTACGACCTCACGCACGAGGCGTTTGGCCCGTTCGAGGAGATGCAGTGGGTCAAACGGCTCCAACAGCAATTGCGGGCGGTGCTCTTTGACGACGAGAGCCCAGAGTATTCGCGGGTCGTCGTTCTCACCGACGACTACTGCAAGGCGGCGCTTGAACCGGTGTATCGACAGGCAGAAAATGCGGGCGTTACCGTCGTGCAACCTGATTCGGACGCGATTGAGTCGGACGAAACACGGCTCGTAACGCCGCCTTAGGCGTCGGGTTCGCTTCGTTTTGCAAGCCCGGCCAGATGGCTCACTTCGGGGACGATGACCTCGTGGGAGCCGAGTCGTGCGGCGTTTTCGCTGCCCGGGAGTGCGAACACGGGCACGCCGTCTGCGATACCGCCAGTCGCCCGCGTGCCGACGACACGGGTGCCGATTTCACCGAACGAAAGCTGGCGAAACAGTTCGCCAAAGCCGGGAAGTTCTTTCTCGAACAGCGGCGTGATCGCCTCGATGGTCACGTCGTCGGGGGTGACGCCCGTGCCGCCGCTCGTGACGACGATATCCACGTCGTCGCGGCCGACGAGGCGGTCGACCGTCTGCTGAATCCCATCGAACTTGTCACCGATGAGCTCGCGGGTTGCGACCGAGTGCCCGGCGTGAGAGAACGCTTCTGCAATCGCGTCTCCGGCGGGGTCGTCGTCGAGCGATCGTGACGTCGAAACCGTGACGATGGCGACACTCACCGACTTCAGGTCGTGTTCGTGGTGTCCGTGTTCGTGTTCGTGGTGGTCGTGGCCGTGTTCGTGGTGGTCGTGGCCGTGTTCGTGATGCCCGTGGTCGTCGTCGTGTGCGTGCCCGTCGTGGTCCGTTTCCTTCTCGTGGCCATGTGCTGTGTCGGGGTTTTTCTTCTCGGTCATTGGCGTCACTACTCACGGAATGACAAAAACTGTCCGGGAAAAACGGAGGGTTACGCTCCCATCTCGTCGGGGATTGCACCGAGTTGACGCATGAGGCCAAGGGCGTCGAAGGACGACCACGCTTCTACGAGCATGCCGTCTTCGTAGCGCTCGATTTCGAGGCCCGTCACGCTGATAGGCTTGTCCGTCGGTGCGATGCCCAGCAACTCACCCTTGTGGGTGCCGGTTCCAGACCAGCGGGTCACCACCTTGTCGTCCTCTTCGATGAGGTCCTCGATGGTCATTTCCATGTCCGGGAAGGCGGCGAAGTACTGTTCGATGTTCTGTCTGAACCCCTCGCGGCCGCGAATCTCCTCGGGTGCATTCGGGTCGTGTTCGACGTAGTCTTCTGAAACGTACTTGTCTACGACGCTGAAGTCCCCCTCGTTGATGCTCGTCCAGAGTTCTCGCGCAATCTCACCGTTCGATGCTGCCGGGCGTGTCGCTTTACTAGCCATTGCTCTCACCCAGTTGAATCTACGTCACCGCACACGATATGCTACTCTGCTCGCGGCCGAGACTCTCCAGTTTCGCGGATTCTCAACGTTTTCCGCAGACCGTACTGTTTTGCCCTCCCACGGGAGTCTGTGACGTATGAAGGCGGTCTATTTCGAGGAACACGGCGACCGTGATGTGTTACAGTACGACGAACTCCAAGACCCCGAACCCGACCGCGACGAGGTTGTGGTCGAAATGCGGGCAGGGGCGCTCAACTTTCTCGACGTGTGGACGCGCCGCGGGCTGCCCGGCCTCGACCTCCCGCTTCCCCACATCCCCGGGAGCGACGGTGCGGGCGTCGTCCACGCGGTTGGCGAGGACGTAACGCGCTTTGCACCCGGTGACCGCGTCGCGGTCACCGCCGGACTCTCGTGTGGCGTCTGTGAGTTCTGCCGTGACGGCGACCCGTCGTTCTGTGTGGACTTTCGCGTCCTTGGCGAGCACACCCGCGGCGTCCACAGCGAACTCGCCGCCGTCCCTGAAACCAACCTCGTCCCGGTTCCAGATCACGTCTCGTGGGAGGTGGCGGCGGCTGCACCGCTCGTCTTTCAGACGGCGTGGCGCATGCTCATCACCCGCGCTGAGTTGGAACCCGGCGAGAAAGTGCTCGTCCTCGGCGCGAGCGGCGGGGTTGGCCACGCCGCCGTCCAGATTGCCAAATACGCCGGTGCGGAGGTGTACGCGACGGCATCCAGCCCTGAAAAGCTCGAACTCGCCGCCGAGTGTGGTGCAGACCACGTCATCAACTACGAGAAAACCGACTACGCGAGCGAAATCTACGAGATGACGGACAAACGCGGCGTGGACGTCATCGTAGACCACGTCGGCGGCCCGACGTGGCAAGATTCGATAAAGAGTCTCGCGAAAAACGGCCGGCTGGTCACCTGTGGAGCCACACTTGGGCGTCATCCAGAAACCGACTTGAACCGCATCTTCTGGCACCAGCTCCAGATTCTCGGCTCCTCGATGGGGACGCCCGGCGAGGCAGACGACGTGCTCCCGCTCGTCTGGGACGGCACCTTCCGCCCGCACGTCCGCGATGTGCTTCCGATGAGCGACATCAAACGCGCCCACAAGCTGCTCGAAACCCGAAACGGATTTGGGAAGGTTGTAGTCGTTCCAGACGCCCACTACGAGTAATGGCCGACGACCGATACGTCCACGACCCGGCCGCCTTCGAGGAAAGTGGCGACGCGAACGCGACCCAACAGCCCACAGACGACCGCGAGTTCGGCTGGCGAGGCTGGATTCTCGTGGGCGTCATCATCGTCTCGTTTCTCGTCATTCCGGGTGCGATTTTACTCCTGCCGATGGCTCAAGACTTCGTCGTGGGCCTCGGCCTCTCGTATCGGGACACCTACCTGTTTCTGCCGCTCATTCCAGCGTTCTTGCTCGGGTCGCTTGCGGTGTGGGCGACGACGCGTCCCTAACTCCGTGAGTAGGGCACTTCGACCAGCGCCATCTCGTCTGCGCGGACGACTGTTTGTAACACGGTTTCGAGTTCGTCCCACGAGTTTGGGCGGTAGGCGTCGATGCCGAAGCTCTCCGCGAACGTGACGAAATCGGGGTTCGTGAGATGGGTTCCGAACGATTCGCCGGTGTGGTCGCGCTGTTTTTTCGAGATGAGGCCGTAATCGTCGTCGTTGAACACGATGATGGTGAACCCACAGCCGAGTCGGGTTGCGGTTTCGATTTCTGCGGCGTTCATCAGGAAGCCGCCGTCGCCCGTCGCCGCAACGACGTTCGCGTCCACCGCGAGGTCTGCGGCAACGGCTCCCGGGACCGCAATTCCCATCGTCGCAAGCCCGTTCGAGATGATGGTCGTGTTCGGTTCGTAGGCCGGGAAGTTCTGGGCGATGACCATCTTGTGGTGGCCCACGTCGGAGATGAGCACGTCGTCGTCGGCCATGGCTTCGCGGAGATATGGGAGGGTGCCAGCCACGCTGAACTCGGCGTCCGCGTCGGGTTTCGTCTCGACTTCCGTCACGAGCGTCTCCCGCTCGGTGGCGTACCAGTCGTCGTCCGTCGAACAGCCGTCGAGGTGGGCGTCCAATGCCCGAAGCCCCGCCGTGATGTCACAGACCAACTCCACGTCGGGGTTGTAGTGTTCATACACCTCTGCTGGCTCGTGGTCGAGGTGGACGACTTCCTTGTCGAGGTCGGGGTTCCAGTTCGCTGGGTCGTGTTCTGCGATGTCGTAGCCAATGGCGAGCACCGCGTCCGCGCGCTCGATGACGGCGTGGGCTTCGTCGTTCGCACCCGAATCGAGCGTCATCAGCGAGTGGTCGTCGGCGTCAGAAATCGCGCCTTTGCCCATGTACGTGGCGACGACGGGCATGTTCGTCTGCTCGACAATCCGTTCGAGCAGGTCGCCAGCGTGGGTTCGCACCGCACCGTTGCCAGCGAGGATGAGCGGTTTCTCGGCTCCACAGAGAAGCTCTGTCGCGCGCTCGACCGACGCCTCGTCGGGGTTTGGCCGGCGAACCCGGCCGCGCTGTTCGAGCGGTTCCGCGTCCGTCTCCTCTCCCGCCACGTCTTCGGGGAACTCTAGGTGGGTCGCGCCGGGCTTTTGGTACTCTGCGAGTTTGAACGCCTTCCTGACCGATTCGCCCACGACTTCTGGTTCGCTAATCTGCGTGTTCCACTTCACGACTGGCTCGAACATGTGGACGATATCGAGCGCCTGATGGCTCTCTTTGTGCAGGCGCTCTCGGCCACCCTGTCCCGTAATCGCAACGAGCGGGCTTTTATCGAGGTGTGCGTCCGCGACACCCGTGAGCAGGTTGGTCGCGCCGGGACCGAGCGTACTCAGGCAGACGCCCGCCTCGCCGGTCAACCGGCCGTGGACATCCGCCATGAACGCTGCCCCCTGCTCGTGTCGCGTCGGAATGAACTCGATTGACGACGCTTCGAGCGAGAACAGCACGTCTTCGAGTTCCTCCCCCGGCAGGCCGAAAATGTACTCCACCCCTTCCAGCGCGAGACACTCGATGAGTAAGTCAGACGCTTTCATACCGCACGTTTGTCCCACCGAGCCATCATTCCACCGGCCCAGAGAGTCAGGCAGACCCCGCCAAATAGTTAATATCACAAAGTGTGTTATGTTACCATATGACACAAACGTTCGAGTGTATGGACTGTGGGCATCGTATGGAGGCCACAGCCGGAACCGCCTGCCCCGAGTGTGGCGGCGTGATGCAGAACATTACCGTTCGCCGCGAGTGAATCTTTCCGTGGGCTACTCGGAGAGTGACAATTCCGCGTCGCCGTCTGCGTCCTGAATCCACATCGTTTTCTGATTCACGAATTCGAGCATCCCTTCACGGGCGAGTTCGCGTCCGTAGCCCGAGTCTTTGATGCCGCCAAACGGCAGGCGTGGGTCGGATTTCACGAGTTCGTTTACGAACACACAGCCCGCTTCGATGCGATGGCCCACGCGCTCGCCGCGTGCGAGGTCAGCAGTCCAGACGCTCGCGCCGAGGCCAAGATTCGTGTCGTTTGCCACGCGAATCGCCTCGGCTTCGTCTGCGACCTTGAACACCGAAGCGACGGGACCGAAAATCTCCTCTTCGGCTGCGGGTGACCCGTCCGGAACGTCCGTGAGCACCGTCGGTGGATAGTAATACCCGTCTCGGTCCATCGGTTCCCCGCCGAGTTCGACGATCGCACCCGCTTCGACGCTCGCGGTCACTTGCTCGTGGAGGTCCTCCATCAGGCCCTTGCGGGCTTGTGGGCCGATGTCCGTCTCCTTGTCGGTCGGGTCGCCTACTGTCAAGGCTTCGAGTTCCGTGAGGAACTGCGAAAGGAACTCGTCGTAGACCGCCTCGTGGACGATAAAGCGCTTTGCGGCGATACACGACTGCCCTGAGTTGATGGTTCGCGCGCGTGCGCCGACCTTCGCGGCGGTCGCCACGTCCGCGTCGTCTAAGACGACGAACGGGTCGCTCCCGCCGAGTTCGAGCACGGTCTTCTTGAGGTTCTTACCTGCCGTTTCGGCTACCGAGCGCCCGGCAGCCTCGCTCCCGGTGAGCGTGACGGCGGCAACCCGGTCGTCTGCGATGACATCGCCAACTTTCGCAGAGCCGACGAGGAGCGTCTGGAAGACGCCCTCGGGGTAGCCCGCCTTCCGAAACACATCTTCGATGGCGAGGGCGCACTCGGGGACGTTCGAGGCGTGTTTGAGCAGGCCGACGTTCCCCGAGGTCAGGTGCGGGGCGGCAAATCGGAACACCTGCCAGAACGGGAAGTTCCACGGCATGACCGCGAGCACCGCGCCGAGTGGCTCGTAGGTGACTTTCGACTGGGCGTGTGGCTCGCTGCCGATGACCTTGTCCTGTAACTGTTCGCCCGCGTGCTCGGCGTAGTAGTCGCACACCCACGCGCACTTTTCGACCTCGGAGACGGAGGCGGCGATGGGTTTGCCCATCTCTCTGGTCATCACGTCTGCGTACTCCTGTTTGTTCTCGCGGAGCACGTCTGCGGCGTTCGAGAGCAACTGTTGGCGCTCTCGAATCGCCACGTTTCGCCATTCCGCGAAAGTGTCCATCGCGGTATCGAGTGCCGCGTCCACCTCGTCGTCGCTGTGTTCGTCGATTGTACTCAGCGGCTCGCCGGTGGCTGGATTCACGCGTTGCATGTGCTATGCTTGAACAAACAGACGGGTAACTCTGCTGGCGGCCTACAGCGGCTCGACCGTATCACCGACTCGGATGACGCCGTCAGAGAGGATGCGCACTTCGAGGCCGCCGCGGTCTGTCATGGCGACCTGCAGCCCGTCGCGGGCGGTCAGTGATTCGAGGTGGGCACACGGCGGGCAGTCTGCGAGTCCCTGACAGCGCACCTCGCCAATCGTGAACTCCGTGCCGATGAGGGAGTCTAAGTCGATGCCGGAGACGGTCACGTTGCGCCGGTGTTCGCCGGGTTTGAGTTCGACGCCGAGGTCCTCGCCCGCCGCGGCGAATGCGGCCCCGTCGATGAGCGTCAGGTCTGGTTTCTCGTCGCCGGGGAGAAAGTGGCGGTCACCGCGCAGTCCCCCACCGGCGACAGCATCGGCGGAGTCAACGGCTTCGACGGGGGCGCTTTTCTCGCGGGCGATGTGGATGTCAGTGACGCGTCCGGCCATACGTAATGGGCGACGGGAATCGAGTTAGGTGTTTACCAGTCGATGACTTTCCGCGAACGCCAAAACTTACCTGACGGACTTCCCGGCGCGAAGCGCGCGAGCCACGCCGGCGTGTCCGCGCCTTCTTCGACGCTTCGAGACGCCCCTGACCCGCCCATGTCGGTGCGCACCCAGCCCGGACACACCGAATTTGTAAGCAGCCCACGTCGGTTGTACTCGCCGTGCAGATATGCCGTGAGGCCGTTGATACCGGTTTTCGAGATGCGGTAGGCCGGATAGCCGCCGGACATGCGCTCACCGAGTGCGCCCATCCCCGAGGAGAGATTCACGATGCGGGGCGCGTCAGTTTCGAGCAGGAGTGGGAGGCAGGCCCGCGCCACCAACGTCGCCCCGCACAGGTTGACCGAAAGCGTGTGGTCGAGCGCGTCGATGTCGATTTCGTGGAGCGCGCGTCCGCTTCCAACCACCCCAGCGTTGTTCACGAGGATGTCGAGTTTGCCGTGTTCGTCGCGGAGTCGGTCTGCGGCGGCCTGAATTTCGCCTACATCGGTCACGTCGAGGCGAATCGGATGCTGGGTGTCTAGGGTCACGTCGTCCACGTCGCGTGCCCCGGCGTAGACGGTCGCGCCGTGGCTTGCGAGTATCGACGCCACTTCCTCGCCAATACCACGTGTGGCCCCGGTCACGAGCGCGACCTGCCCGTCGAGCGTGTCGTAGAGTTCGGGTTCGTTCATGGCTGAAAGAGGCACGGAATCAGCAAAAGCGTGTGGCGCGAGCGTTCATCTCTCGCGCTCAAAAAGGTGCAGGTGCTACTGTTTGAAATCACGCCGCATCGCAATCTCGAACCACGGACAGAGACGCAGTTGGCGGTAGAACCGTGGGTTCTCGTGGAGGTACTCGTATGGAACCCACATCAGCCCGGCCACTTCTTCGTCGTTCACGTCGAGGCTGGTGTCTTGGAGGGTGCACTTGAGCACCGAGCAGACCTCCCATTCGAGGCCTTCGTTCTCGTAGTAGCGCTTGTACTCGAACTTGTCCGTGACCCGGAGGTCGTCGTACTGGTCTGGCGTGATGCCGAGTTCCTCTTCTAAGCGCTCCATCGTGGCTTCCTCTTGGGTCTGGCCATCGACGGGGTGGGAGGCGACGGTGCCGTCCCAGTGGGTGTCCCAGAGGCGCTTACCGAAGGCGCGCTGGGCGAGCAGGATGTTGTCGTCTTCGTCGAAAACGAGCGCGGTGAACGCTCGGTGTCGGATGCCGTCGCCCATGTGGGCGTCGAGTCGGTTGACGAGTTCGAGTTCGTTGTCGTCTTCGTCGACCGCAATCACGTCCTGCATGGCATTTTTGTGGCGTTCGCCCTCGGCCTCGGCCGCAGAATCCTCAGGAGAGTTCGTGGTGCTCATGATGCTACAGACAACGACCCCTTTCAAACACCCTTCGGATTTGGTTTGACACCCCACTCTTCGGGGGAGGGGTCGTAGGTCGGACCGACGTGGAATCGCATCGCACCGCGACGACTTTGCGCAGACAGCGTGTTCAGTTTCAGCATCTCACCGTCGAGACTGAAGTGGACGGGGTCACCTTCGTGGGTGAGCGTGAGTTGGGGCACTTTGAGACGTGTGAGATGCGAGGCTCCGCGCTGGAGCAGACGGTTTGCCGCCCCGTGGGTCAGATAATCAATCGTCGGCACGCGCTTGAGGATAACGACGTTCAACAAGCCGTCTTCCATGTTCGCTTGTTTTATTTGCTCGCCGGGGAAGCGCCGTCCGTTGCCGATGAGGAGCATGATGGCTTCGCCCTGCCAGAGCACGTCGCCGTTCTCGCTCGCGCGCACGTCAATTTGTAGCCCGTCGAACGTCTGCGTCTGCTGGAGCGTGTTCATGACGTAGGCAAGCACCCCGAGGCGGCGTTTCTGGGCGGGCGTCGTTGCGGCGCTCGCTTCGGCGGTGACGCCCGCGACACACGAGTTGATGAACGGGCGGTCTGCTGCCCACCCGAGGTCGAGCGTCCGGACGTTTTCGTTTTCGAGCACCCTGAAGGCGTGGGGGACGCTTTTGATGCCGATGTTGTCAGCAAAATCGTTCCCCGTTCCTGCGGGAATCACGCCGAGTTCCACGTCGGAAAGCGCCTCGGCCTCCTCGACACCGCGGACGACTTCGTTCAGCGTGCCATCGCCCCCGCAGGCGACGACGAGGTCCGCTTCCGCCGCCGCGTCTCGCGCGAGGGTGTGGGTTTCACCCCTCTTCGTGCTGTTCCACACCTCGTAACCGCGTTTCTTGCCCAATTCACTCGCTCGCTTGCTGCGCTTTCGGTCGCCACTGTTCGGGTTTCGGACGATAATCCGTCGCGCGTCGCTCATGGGCAAAAATCAGGCGGCGGTGTGAAAGGTCTACGCCTCATCCGGCACTGGCTCGTATCCCTCGCCCACGAACACCGAGAGCACTTGTGGAAGCGTTTCGATGGTCAAGTGGTCGGTTTCGAGCATTTCGCCGTCCAAGCTGAAGTGTGTGGTTCCGTCGAGAACGGAGATGGTGAGCGACTTGCTTTTCAGCCGATGCAGGTGGGCGGTTTCACTCCCCAAAAACCGAGATACTGCCGCCTCGCCCATCAGCTCCATCGTCGGTCGTTCTTCTGCAATCGTCACGTCGAGCAGGCCGTCTTCGACGTTTGCTTGCGTGCCACCGCTTGCGGGGAAGCGCCGGGCGTTGCCGATGAGGGCGACGACGGCCTTGCCCGACCACGACTCGGTGATGGCGTTGTCGGTTTCGATGGCGAGGCGCATCCCCTCGTAGTCGTTCATCGTCCGGAACGTCGTGAAGACGTACGCGAGGATGCCGTATTTCGATTTGAGCTCGGGCGTGGTCTCTGCGCTCGCCTCGGCGGTCAGCCCCGCGACACAGGAGTTGACGAACGGACGGCCGTTTGCGAGCGCGAGATCGATGTGGCGCACCTCGCCTGCGTCCACGAGGTCGAAGGCGGTTTCGATATTCGGAATGCCGAGTTGGCTGGCAAAGTTGTTGCCCGTGCCAGCGGGAATCACGGCGAGCGTCGTGGTGTCGAGGCAGTCGGCTTCGTAGAGGCCGGTGACGACCTCGTTTATTGTGCCGTCGCCACCACACGCGGCGACAATGTCGGCGTCAGGACCGAACTCGCGAGCGAACTCGACCGTATCGCCTTCCTGTTCGGTTTCGTGGAGGGTGAAGCCGTGTTCGTCGGCCAGTTCGCGCACCTGTGGCGCGTGGTCGCCGCTCCCGCTGTTTGGGTTGCAGATGAGAACACGGGACATTGCCACTATTCAGACGCCAGAAGACAAAAGGGCTGTTGGCCCCCATCGATAGCTGTGTACGCCATCGACCTTCACTCGCACACACGATTCTTCCACGGCTATCGAACGCTCGGGGACGCGTTTGACCCCCTCGGGGTTCGCCTGCTCACGAAGGCCGCAGAGCTGCGCGGGTTGGACGCGGTGGCGACGACCAACCACGACTACTACACCCCTTTCGACGGGTCGGTGGACATCCTCCCGGGCATCGAAGTTTCGTCGTCGAAGGGGCACATTCTCGTCGTCGGACCGAACCCCCCAACCGAGACGACGCCGGGCGAACTCACGCCCGAAGAAGTGGTCGATATCGCTCATTCTCGCGGCTGTGCGGCCATCATCGCCCACCCGTATCGAAACAGTACTGTCCGCGACGTGAAAGCCGACTTCGACGCCATCGAGATAAACGGCAAGCACCCGCGCACGCACGAGTGGGTGCGGCGACTCGCGCGCAAGCGTGACCTCCCGCTGGTCGGTGGCTCAGACGCACACTACCCGGTCGAAGTCGGGCGCGCCTACACGACGGTCGATGTCGAGACTCCGACGCCAGAAAATATCGTTGCGGCAATCCGCGACGGCCGGGTCGAACCGCACGTCTCCATCAACTTCATCAACCGCCTCGCTCACCGCGGCTACAAATTTACGCACGGCCACAAAGGCTGGATGACGCCGCCGGACGCCGCGACGCCGGGGATTGGCGACCCACCGGGCGACTCTCCGAGTGAGTCAGATTAACCAAGACGCTCGTCCAGAATCAGCCGCGTTTTCGTCCGCACGACCTCGTCCATCTCGCGTGCCTGCGTGATGAGTTCGTTTACCCCCTGCGTGTCTGCGGCGTCCACGATGAGGACGATGTCCTCTTCGCCCGATACCTGCCAGACGAAGTCCACTTCCTCCCATTCGGCCATCTTGTCCGTCACCGTGCGCGTGTCCACGTCCACGGCGACGCGCACCTCTATCATCGCCTTGATGTTGCCCGTGCGGGTGGTGACGGTGAACCGTTCGATGACGCCGTCTTCGGTCATCCGATCGACGCGATTTCTGACGGTACCCTCAGACGTACCAACGGTTGACGCAATCTCGGTGTACGGCGTTCGGGCGTCGCGGCGCAGAATACTCAGAATCTCTCGGTCAAGCGCGTCCATGGAGATTAGCACCTACACTGTGGCAACACTTGACGATTACGAAATTCGTAGCGATTCTACGAAAGCAACACTTATGGTGGGGGCTTTCATACGTATCTCGTAATGTCGGACGCCTACGTGGCACTGGAGGGCGGTCGCGTCGTTGAGGCGCGGTCGCGTGCTCCGGGTCAAGCCCGCGGGGAACTGGTCTTTACAACAGCGTACACTGGTTATGAGGAGAGTCTCACTGACCCCTCGTACGAGGAACAAATCCTCACTTTCTCATACCCACTCATCGGTAACTATGGCGTCCGAGCGGAACGATTCGAGTCCGACCGAGTCCACCCTCGTGCTGTCGTTGCTCGTGAGCTCACCGACGACGTCGCAGACTGGCTCACCCACGAGGGCGTTCCAGCCGTCGATAACATCGACACGCGCGACCTCGTCATCACCATCCGCGAAGGCGGGGCCATCAAGTGTGGCATCTCCGCTGGACCGGACGCCTCCCCCGAGAAAGCACTCGAAGCACTCGGCGAGTGCAAGGGGATGAGCGAGCACACGAACATCGGCGCACAGGTAAGCGTGACAGAACCAAAGGTCGTGAACGCAGACGGCGACGGCCCGTCGGTCGCACTCGTTGACTGTGGCGCGAAAGGCAGCATCATCGACTCGCTCGCAGAGCGCGACGCCGTCGTCCACGTCTTGCCCCACGACGCGACGCCGGAAGACGTGACGGCCGTCGACGCTGACATCCTGTTCATCTCGAACGGACCGGGTGACCCCGCGAACTTCACCGACGCACAGGCACTCGTCAGCGAGTTCGTCGGTGACCTGCCAATCGCTGGCATCTGCCTCGGCCAACAGGTCGTTGCGGGCGCACTCGGCGGCACGACCGAGAAGATGGCCTTCGGGCATCGCGGCGTGAACCAGCCCGTCCTCGACCTTGAGACGAAGCAGGTCGTCATGACGACGCAGAACCACGGCTACACGGTCGCAGACCCCGGCGACAAACTCGACGTGACCCAGATTAACGTCAACGACGACACGCCGGAGGGGCTCGAAAACGAGGAACTCGACATCCTCACCCGTCAGTACCACCCTGAAGCCCACCCCGGCCCACTCGACACGCTCGGGTTCTTCGACGACGTGCTCGCGATGGCGAAGTCAACACGCCGTCTCGTCACCTGCGACTAATCCACCCCTTCTTTCGGTATTTTCACCCGCTGAGTGCTGACGCCCGTGAAAACGTGGTTTTACGAGTTTCGAAGACACTATTTAGTCGTGACTGGTTCCCCCGGTATGGACCGCGCTCCGTCCACCATCGCGTGGGCTGTCCTCGTGATGAGCCGTCCCATCCACCTCCTACTCGTGGCGGTGGTGTACGTCCTCGGTGCAGGGATTGCGTTCGCTCACGGCGCAGTCTTCGATCGGCTCTCGCTCGCGGCTGGTCTCGCTGCGCTCGTTCCCGTCGCCGTGAGTATTCACTACGCGAACGAGTACGCAGACCACGAGACGGACGCGCTGACGACGCGTACCCGATTTTCTGGCGGCAGTGGCGCACTCCCCGAGACGGAGCTGTCTCCGAGTGTTGCGCTGTACGCCGCCTGCGCCTCGCTGGCCGTCGGCGCGGTCGCGGCTGGCTATTTCTACGTGCGCGGCTGGCTCCCGCTGCACGCCGTCGCAATCCTCGCGCTCGGCGCGCTGCTCGGCTGGTCGTACTCGCTCCCACCACTCGCGCTCGCGTGGCGCGGCCTCGGTGAACTCGAACACGCGCTCCTCGGCGGCATTCTCTTGCCCCAGTACGGCGTCGCGGTGGCCTCTGGAACCTACAGCCGTGCGGCCGCGCTCGCCACCGCACCGCTCTGTCTGCTCGTGTTCGTCAACCTGCTCGCGCTGATGTGGCCAGACCGCGAAGCGGACGCCGAAGTCGGCAAACACACCCTCGCCACGCGGCTCTCTGCGACGTGGCTCCGTCGCCTGTATCTCGTCTTCGTCCTCGCCACGTTCGGTTCGCTCGCGGCGCTCACGGGGTCTGTGCTTCCGCGTCCGGTGGCGCTTGCGAGCTACGCCATCGTGCCGCTGCTCGCGTGGGGTGCGAGCACGTACACCAAAACAGAAAGTCCGTTACCGACCGTGCTAGCGATGGGCGTCCTCGCGGTCGCCCAGAGCGCCGCGTGGTTCCACGTCGCCGGGTTCTACCTGATTTACTGAGGCGTGCCCCAGTTGCGCACCTGCTTTGGCCGCTTCTCGACGGTTTCTACGTCGAGTGGGTCGTCGCGGGCCGCGAGCGCTTCGAGCGCGGCGTTCGCGCTCTCTGCGGTCGAGAAGTACGGGATGTCCTCTTCGACGGCCATCTGGAGCGCTTTCACATCGCGGGAGACGATGAGGTCGACCTCGCCGTTGCGTATCGCGGCGGCCACGTCATCGAACTCGACCACGTCGTAGAACGCGTCGAAGCCGTCTACGTCGAGGTCGACGACCACGTTCCCACCTTCCGGAAGCGACTGGCCAGCGGCGGCCTGTGCCTTCTCGTAGGCTTTGGCAAACGAGCGCGCAGAGCCCATCACTTCGCCCGTCGATTTCATCTCGGGGCCGAGGCGTGGGTCGCTGCCTTCGAGGCGGTCGAACGGCAGGACGACTTCTTTGACGCTCACGTGTTCTGGGACCTGCTCCTGTACGTCTAATTCTGCGAGCGTCGCGCCGCCCATCACCTTCGCGGCGAGTTTCGCAATCGGGACGCCCGTCGCCTTTGAGACGAACGGGACGGTGCGCGACGAGCGCGGGTTGGCTTCGAGGACGTACACTTCGCCATCCTT
Source organism: Haladaptatus sp. CMSO5 (assembly GCF_036689885.1). Lineage (NCBI taxonomy): Archaea > Methanobacteriati > Methanobacteriota > Halobacteria > Halobacteriales > Haladaptataceae > Haladaptatus > Haladaptatus sp. CMSO5. Next base: position 2,714,523 of record NZ_JBAHVW010000001.1, on the reverse strand, counting down.
GACCGCCAATTGGACGTTGAGCAGGCCCACGGTTTCGAGTGCACGGGCGATGTCAACCGTCACCTCACGGACGCGGGCGAGCAACTCATCGTCTAACGAGCGCGGCGGAATCATACACGCCGAGTCGCCGGAGTGAACCCCCGCCGTCTCGATGTGCTCCATGATGCCGCCGATGAGCACGTCCTCGCCGTCGGCCACGGCGTCCACGTCGAGTTCGACCGCGCCGTCTAAGAACTGGTCTACGAGAATCGGCTGGTCTGGACTCACGCGAACCGCCTCTTCGATGTAGGTCTTCAGCTCCTCGTCGTCGTCGACGATTTCCATCGCACGGCCACCGAGCACGTAGCTCGGGCGCACGAGGACGGGGTAACCGAGGTCGCTTGCGAGGGCGAGCGCTTCCTCCTCAGAGCGTGCCGTGCCGCCTTCTGGCTGGGCGATGCCGAGGTCGTCCATCAGCGCGTTGAAGCGGTCGCGGTTCTCGGCTAAGTCCATCGCGTCGATGGAAGTGCCGAGGACCTGACAGTCGAGGCCGCGGCGTTCGAGTTCTGCTTCGAGTGGGTGGCCGACGTTCACGGAGGTCTGGCCCCCGAACTGCACCATCACGCCGTCGGCGTTGGTGCGTTCGACGATATCCGCGATTTCCTCTGCGGTGATCGGCTCGAAGAAGAGGCCATCGGAGGTGTCGTAGTCCGTGCTCACCGTCTCCGGGTTGTTGTTCACGACGTGGGCTTCGATGCCCATCTCGCGCAGCGCGCGGACGGCGTGGACCGCACAGTAGTCGAACTCGACGCCCTGGCCGATACGGATGGGGCCGCCGCCGACCACGACGACGCTTTCGACATCTTCGTTGACTTTCACCTCGTTGTGGCGCATCTCGCTTACCGGGTCGCGCGCCGAGTAGTAGTACGGCGTACTCGCGGCGAATTCACCGGCACAGGTGTCCACCTGCTTGTAGGTGCGCTCTGGGGCGACCGATTCGACTTCACCGACGCCGACGCCGGCGATGGCCGCGACTTGGGCGTTCGTGTAGCCTGTCTGTGCGGCTTCTGCGAAGTTGCCGTTCTGGGCGGCGACCGTCGCGTCTGCAATGCGCTCGAAGCGCTCTGCGTACCACTCGCGGATGCCCGTGAGCTCGCAGATTTGGTCGACGGTGTAGCCGCGATTGAACGCCTCGAACAACGCGAACGGGCGGTCTGGCGTCGGCGTTTTGAGGTAGTCGGTTTCGAGCGTCTCGTCGTCTACCTCGTCCCAGTCGGCGCTTGGCTCGTACTCCGTCGAACGAAGCGCTTTGAGGAAACTCTCCTCGAAGGTGCGCCCAATGGCCATCGCCTCGCCGGTCGATTTCATGGCCGTGCTGAGGGTGAAATCAACTTCGGGGAACTTGTCCTTTGGCCACCGTGGAATCTTGCTCACGACGTAGTCGATGGCTGGCTCGAACGCCGCCGTCGTCTCGCCGGTAATCTCGTTTTCGATCTCGTGGAGGCGCTTGCCGAGGGCTACTTTCGCAGTCACGCGGGCAATCGGATAGCCCGTCGCCTTCGAGGCGAGCGCAGAGGAGCGAGACACGCGCGGGTTCACTTCGACGACACGGTACTCGCCGCCGGGTGTCCCGTCGTCGTGCCACGCGAACTGGATGTTACAGCCGCCTTGAATCCCGAGTTCGCGGATGACGTCGAGCGCGGCGGTGCGCATCTCCTGGTGGCCCTCGTCGGGGATGACCTGACTCGGGGTGACGACGATGGACTCGCCGGTGTGGATGCCCATCGGGTCGATGTTCTCCATGTTGCAGATGATGATACACGAGTCGTCCGCGTCGCGCATCACCTCGTATTCGAGTTCGATCCAGCCCGCGATGGATTCGGTGATGAGCACCTCGCCGTTGCGCGAGAGACGAAGCCCCTTGCGCGTGCGCTCTCTGAGTTCGTCCATCTCACCGACGACGCCCGACCCACTCCCGCCGAGGGTGTAGGTCGTCCGCATGATGACGGGGAGCCCGCCAACGGCGTCGACGGCGTCTTCGAGTTGGTCCATGTCGTCGATGGTCTGCGAGCGCGGCACGGGTTGGCCGATATTCTCCATGCGCTGGCGGAACAGGTCGCGGTCTTCGGTGGCGTAGATGGTGTCGAGGGGCGTTCCCATAATCTCGACATCGTACTTCTCTAAGACGCCTTCCTCTGCGAGTTCCGCGGTCACGTTCAGGCCGGTTTGGCCGCCTAGCCCAGCGATGACGCCGTCGGGGCGCTCTTTTTCGATGATTTCGGTGAGCGCCTCGGTGTTGATTGGCTCGATGTAGACGGCGTCTGCCATCTCCGGGTCGGTCATGATGGTCGCCGGGTTGGAGTTTACCAGAACAACTCGGGCCCCCTCTTCTCTGAGTGCACGGCACGCCTGCGCGCCGGAGTAGTCAAACTCCGCGGCCTGCCCAATCTGAATTGGCCCACTCCCGATCAAAAGAATCGTCCGGTCGTCTCCGTCGGTCATTGGTTATTCGGCTCAAGTCCGTACATCGTAATAAGTCCGGCGATAAATTACGAATAGCGAAGCCAAATTTCGAAATTCGAATAATGCGGTGCGTGGGGCTGTCACTCGGTGTGGCTGGCAAATTCTCCTCTCGTGTCAGGCAACTTCCGGGATTCGGTACCGGTAGGGTTGGCCCTCGATGACCTCTATATCCCCTCCGTGTGCGCGACGGCCGAGCACCGTCGCCACGCGGTGGGCACTCTCGAACTCCTCCCCGTGCTCCGAAAGAATCGAACAAATCTCTTTTGCCGTCAATGCCCCCTCTGGCTCGACTTCGGCCAACACTGCCCGAATCCGCTCGAAGTCACCCCCCTGCTGTCGCATAGGTCAGTGTACGTGTTCTTCCTACAAAGGTACTAGTCAAAGCGGTAAGCAACCTGATGAAAACTGGCCGCTCAAACCGGCTGGTCGGACGCCGAGTGGAAATCGCGCTGGCTGCGATACTCTTCTACGAACGCTGCCACATCGAACGACAGCATCTGTTCTTCGAACTCGCTCATCGCGGAGTCGTCTTCTGCGTGGCTCACGGCGTGTTCCATGAGTTCGACAATCAGCTCGACGACGATTTCGTGGAGTCTGCGGTCGTCGAAGTCGCTCACCCAGAGCATCGAACAGCCAACCTGCCCGTCGTTCGAGACGTCCTTGCTCACGACTTTCTCGGGGAACTCTTCTTTGACGATGCCCATCATGTGGAGGGTGCCAAAGTCGGCCCCGGAGGTGGTGTCGATGGTCTCTTGGAGGATGGTTTCGAGGAACTCGGGGACGAACCGCCCAAGTGGGTGGACGTCCATCACGAGCGCGTGAACTTCGCCACAGTCACAGCGAAACTCGCGCATCCCCATGTCGAGGCTGCGAACATCGACAGACTCCCCACAGGGGAGCGTGAGGCTGGCGTCCCGGCTTCCGGGCACGCGCGGTTCTGACATACGCGCTCTTTTGGGTCTCTGCCGTAAAAACGCCGCGGGTACGACCCGTCCACCCCAAACGCTAAGCAACCGTTGTGCGTGCGTCTGGGTATGTCAGGCGTTCGTGATGCCGTGGCGTCCGCCGTCTACCGAACCTCGCTGTTCTTGGACGACCACTGGGCGTTCAAATTCTACGTCGTCCCGATTCTTCTGATGGCTTCAGTGCTGTTTGCCCTCGCAATGGGTGCGTCCCGCCTCACCACGAGCCAGAGCGTCGAACTTCTCGCTGCGTTTCTCTTTGTCTGCCTCTCCGTTGCAGCAAGCGGCGTCCTGCTAGAGAAGGGGATTCGGTGGGTTCGAGAGCGATAACGCAGTCGGCCAACGAAAAGTCTCGTCTCAGGGCCAGTCGTCGCGGACTGGTTCTTCTGTTTCGTCGTCGGGTTGGTCTTTTGCGAGTGGCCAGTCTGCGGCGGCTGCGGCGTCTTCGACGTGGAGGAACTCCCACCCGAGTTTCTCTGCGAGCGCCTTGTCCTCGTCGTCGGTTCCGACGAGGACGTGACGCGCGGTGTCGAACTGCCGTTTGACGTTCTCCAAACTCTCTTCTTTGCCGCGCGGGCCGGAGAAGAAGTCCTGACGGATGCGGTTTTTGCGCGTGAAATTCGTCACGACGTACGTTGGTTTTTCGGAGACGACGCCCACGTATTTGCTCCACGTTCGGGCGTCCGCGAACGCCTCCGAGGGTTTTGCGAGCTCTTTCAAGGCCTCGAGCTCGAATGCGAGGGTCATCTCGCCGTCGGTACTCATATCCAACCTTCAGGTAGAGCGCGAGAAAACGGCTTCGGTCTTTTACTGTTCGGTCGGCGTCGCGAGCTTCTCCGGCTCGAACATCTTCTCTAAGAGGATGTCCTTCTGGTCAGAAACGACCGTCTGCTCGCGGATGAGCTTCTTGTACTTGCCCTGTGGCGAGAGGTCGCCAATCAGGACGCCACCGACGATTTTGCCGTCTTTGAACGCGATTCGCCGCCACTCGGTGTCAGAGTACTTCCGTTCGGCTTCGTCGTCGCCAAGCGTTGGGTGGCCAAAGGAGAGGAACGGGAAGTCAAAGTGCGTAATCGAGTACGAGGAGACCCAGCGGAACTCTTCTAAGTCCGCTTCTGCTGGCTCGCCGTTCGCCTCTTTGACCATGTTCTTGCCCGCGACCATGCCCTGCTGTTTCGCGCTGCCCCACGCCCCGTTCTGGGCGTACTCCTCTAGGATAACATCGTAAAAGCGGGTGATGTCACCGGCGGCGTACACGTCCGGGTCGTCGGTGCGCATGTACTGGTCGACGACGATGCCGTCGTCCAGTTCGAGGCCGGTTTCGACGAGCAGTTCGGTGTTGAAGTCGAGGCCGATGGCGATGCCCACGAAGTCGCTCTCGTAGCGCTCGCCGTTCGGGTCGACGGTGGCGACGACCTTGCCGTTCTCGTCGGTTTCGAAGTGGTCAACGCCGGACTGGAAAACGGGCGTCACGCCGCGTTCGTCGAGTGCTTTGTGGATGATGTCTGCACCATCTTCTGAGAGGGCGTAACGCCACCAGGCGTTGCCGCGCATGAGGTAGTTCGCCTCGACGCCCTGGGCGGCGCAGATGGCCGCGAGGTCGATACCGAGCAGTCCCGCGCCGATGACTGCGCCGGTTTCGGCCTGCTCTGCGTGGTCACGGATGTTGCGGGCATCCTGGAAGGTCCAGAAATGATGGATACCCTCAGCGTCGGAGTTCTCGACGGGCAGTTGGGTTGGCGTCCCGCCCGTGGCGAGGAGGAGTTTGCCGTACTCGATGGTCTCGCCCTCGTGGGTCACGATCTCCTTTGCGTCGCGGTCGACGCTCGTGACGAGCGTGTTGAGCTTGAGCGTGATATCTCGCTCGTCGTACCAGCTCTCGTCGTGAATCGAGATTGGTGCCTCAGGGAGTTTTCCTTTGGCAAACTCTTTTGTCAGAATGCGGTTATACAGCGCCTCACCCTCATCAGTGACGACGATGACTTCCGCATCCGGTTGCTCCTGCCGGATTGTTTCGGCTGCGGAACTACCCGCAATCCCGTCGCCGATGATGACGTACGCCTCGGTCATGGCAGGAAGGTTCGTTTCGGGGGTTAATGTGAATTGCTATCTTCATGACTGTGCAAATTTCGCCGTGGGCAAGGCTGACACAGGCGAGCAGTTTTTACCGACCAGTCCTAAGGCCCCGCCAATGAAACTCCGTCAGAACGTCCGCCACTTCGCTGCGAAACAGGCGCTGACCATGCCAGTCGTTGGGGACGTCGTCTCGGGCAAACTCGTAGACCTCCATACGGGTATCTTCCTCAATAAGGCTCCCGAGGGCCAGCGCGAAGAGCGTCGGGCGCACCTTGATGCCTTCTTCGACGCGACGATGGACTCCTACGTCGCCGGACTCGAAGCCGGGCTCCCAGAGGCAGAGGCCCGTGAACTCACGCATATCCAAGCCAACTTCGACTTCTTCAACCACGGTTGGACCGAGATGATGGAGATTCCCGGCGACGAACTCGAAGCCCACTACCGCCGCTACGAGAACTTTTTCAAAACCTACGACATCACCATCGACGACCCGCTTGGCGCGTTTACGCCCGCAGACGGCATTCCCGACGCGCCGAAAACGCTCGAAAAGCGCGAAACTGCCGAGTACGAAAACGCCATCGCTGGCTTCGCAGACGACGTGTACGTAGAAGACGGCGACGGAGACCTCAGAAAAGGGGGCGATGTTGCGGAGCCAGAAAACGTTGATGTGAGCGACGCGCCCGGACTGCGCGGAAACGACAATTAACTGTCAACATCTCTCAGGTTCGGTCCTGCTCGGCAATGCGTTTGAGCGCGCGAGCGATTTCTTCGAACGCGCGAAGAAAGCGCACCGAAAGATAGACGAAAACTCCGATGGCGACGAACGCAAAGCCGAGTAACAACTCCTGGATAATCACGATGCTATAGAGGAGAACGCCCACGCTCATGAGGGCGAAGATGGCGGGTAGTGTCTTATTGCGTGCCACACCGTCGAATACTCGACACATCAATATAAACGTGAGTCACGGTAACACACCAGTCAGTTTTGGTGAATCGCGTCCGCGCACTCGAATCCGGCGACGATGCCGCCGTTGAGCGAGCGCTCTGGATACTGCGCTTTCGACGCCATCCCGGCGTAGTAGATGCCATCCGCAACTTCGTCGCCGAGGTCGTAGGGGACGACCATGTCGAGATAGCCGCGTTCGTAGACCGGCGCAGTCCGTGGGTTGCGCGCGGTCTTGATCCAGTTGACCGACTCGCGGTCGAAGTCGGGGAATAGGTCCTCTAAGCCAGAGAGCCAAATCTCCTCGACCTCGTCGTCGCTCGCCTGCCAGAGGCGCTCGCTTGGCTCTTGGATGTACATCGGCGCATACAGGATGTGCTCGCCGCCGTAGCGTTCGGGCGGGATGTAGTTCGTGTGCTCGATGAGTGCCCCGAACGGCGCGTCGTCCGCGATGTTGAGCCAGTAGGTGTCGGTGAGTTTCTCGTCCATCGAAATGACCGAACACACCGTCCCTTGGAAGTCGATGTCGCAGGTGTAGCCGGTGAGGTCCTCTAAGACGTTCGGCATCGACGCGACGATGACCGAATCGACATCGTGTTCTTCGCTTCCTTCTTCGGTTTCGACCGTGATCGAGCGCACTTCATCGTCGAACGCGACTTCGGTCACGCGCGCGCCGGTCGTGATGTTCTCACGGCCAACTTCGTCTACGAGCGCGTCGAGCAGTTGTCCGAAGCCGCCCATGAGGTAGCCAAGCGGTTCGCCGCGCAGCAGGTCGCGCTCGCCGCGGAACTTGATGCGCCCGAGGAGCCACGCCGCCGACACGTCCTCCTTTTTGCTCCCGAACTTGGCGTCGAGCAACGGCTCGAAGAAGTTCTCGTAGACGCCGCGGGTGGTGTGCTCGATGAGGAACTCCTTGATGGGCACGTCCTCGAAGTCTTCGAGATTCTCGTAGGTGTCGAACTTCGGGACGCCCCCGCGCACGTCGATTTCCATGGTGAGCATCGTGAGGCGGAACTTGTCGTAGACGCTCATGTGCGGGTAGGCCGCAATCTCCCACGGCTTGTCGAGCGGGTGGATAACGCCATCGACGTAGTAGGCGTTTTTGCCAATCGGCCATTCGAGGTTGTCATCGAGGCCCAACTCGGAGATGAGGTCGATGATGGTCTGTTCTGAGGCCGAAAGGTGGTGGTAAAACTTCTCGATGCGGTCGCCGCGCGTCTCGTAGACAGCCGCGAGACCGCCCACGTCATCGCTCGCTTCGAAGACGTGGACATCGTGACCGTGGTTCTGCAGGCGATACGCCGCTGCGAGTCCGGCGATACCGCCGCCGACGACCCCTATCATGCTCGGAGCTATTTGACCGGCGCAGATGTACGTTTTGGCTTCCTGTCAGGCGAAACGACGCTCCGCTAATTATAAACAGGCCCTCACACAACCCTGTGCCATGCTTACCGTGCGAGCGCCTGCGACGAGTGCGAATCTGGGGAGTGGCTTCGACGTGTTTGGGGTGGCGCTCGAACGGCCCGCTGACATCGTCCGCGTCGAGAAGGCAGACCGGACGACCATCGAAGTGACGGGTGCCGGGGCGCAGTACATCCCCGAAGACCCGGACAAGAACACGGTCGGGGCCGTCGCGCGCGCCCTCGACGCACCCGCCCACATCCACATCGACAAGGGGATTCGACCCGCCTCCGGCCTCGGGTCGTCGGCCGCGAGCGCCGCCGCCGCCGCGGTTGGCCTCAACGAACTGTACGACCGTGGCCTCTCGCGCAAAGAACTCGTCCCGATTGCCGCGAAAGGCGAGGCCGTCGTCTCCGGCGACGCCCACGACGACAACGTCGCTCCCTCGATCTTGGGCGGGTTCACCATCGCCACCCCCGACGGCATCACCCAAATCGACGCCACCATCCCGCTCGTCGCCTGCCTGCCCGACATCGTGGTCTCGACGCGTGACGCCCGCCGCGTCGTTCCGGAGCAAACGTCGGTTTCACAGCTCATCGACACCGTTGGCAAGGCCGCGACCCTCACCGCGGGGATGGCCCGAAACGACCCGGAACTGGTGGGTCGGGGCATGCACGACACCGTCGTCACGCCTGCCCGTGCCGAACTCATCACGGGCTACGACACCGTCCGCGAGAACGCCCTCGACGCGGGCGCGACCGGCGTCACTGTGAGCGGTGCTGGCCCGACGGTCATCGCCGCCTGCTACGAACGCGACCAGCGCGAGATTGCGAACGCGATGATAGAAGGTTTCGCCCGCGAGGGCGTCGAAGCCCGCGCCTTCCAGACGAAGATGGGGCGCGGTGCGACGATTTTCCGCTGAACTTTTGGCTTCGCAGCCGTCGCTCTCATCGCCACTGACCGCACACCACGAAAGAAAAAAGGTGGGAGGTTAGACGCCGCGACCCTGCAGTTTCTTCTCTTCGGGGAGGTCGACGTTCGCCTCGCCTTTCATGCCCTTGCCGATGTTCGACGAGATTTCTGCGAGCTTTTCTGGGTTGTCCCAGTTGTTGACCGCTTCGACGATTGCCTCGCCCATCACGGCGGGGTTCTCTGCGCCGAAGATACCGGAGCCGACGAAGATGCCGTCACAGCCGTGGTGCATCATGAGCGCCGCGTCTGCGGGCGTTGCGATGCCGCCTGCGGCGAAATTGACGACCGGAAGCCGTCCCATCTCTGCGGTCTCGTGGACGAGTTCTGCGGGCGCGCTGATTTCGCGGGCGTACGCCTCGCGCTCTTCGAAGGTCATCCCTTCGAGTTCGCGGATTGCCCCGCGGATGGCGCGCTGGTGCTTGACGGCCTGGTTCACGTCGCCCGTGCCGGCTTCACCTTTCGTTCGAATCATGGCCGCGCCCTCGTTGATGCGCCGGAGCGCCTCGCCGAGGTCGCGTGCGCCACAGACGAACGGCGAGGTGAACTCGCGCTTGTCGATGTGGTAGGCGTCGTCTGCGGGCGTCAGCACCTCGGACTCGTCGATCATGTCCACGCCGATGGCTTCGAGAATCTGTGCCTCGGTCGTGTGGCCGATACGGGCTTTGCCCATCACCGGAATCGACACTTCGTCGATGATTTCGTTGACGAGCGCCGGGTCTGCCATCCGCGAGACGCCGCCGCGTTTGCGGATGTCCGCGGGGACGGCTTCGAGCGACATGACGGCGACCGCACCGGCGTCTTCTGCGATACGGGCCTGTTCTGCGTTGACGACGTCCATGATGACGCCGCCTTTCTGCATCTTTGCGAACCCACGCTTCACCAGTTCGGTGCCGCGCTTTAGTTCCTCAAGATTGGTCTCCTCAGGCATACGCGACTCTAGCGGTTGGGAGGGTTAATGCGTACCGATTGTGTCACCCCAACGCACGAGGCGGGCAGTGGTGTCGTCCGGCCATCTTTTATTCCCACGAGAGCGGGCAGAACGATTTTCGCGCTCGGGGTGAATGAGGGGGTATGAGTAAACCGTGTCCCGACTGCGACGGCACGCTCCAGTCCGTCGAGTACGACACCGACGTGAACGGCGACATGATTCGCCTCCGCGAAGGCAGCGGTGTGTTGGGAAAATTCGGCTACAAAGGCGCGACGAACGTCAACGCCTACGTCTGCACTGAGTGTCGGCGCGTTCTCTTTTACGCCGACTAATCTCGCCTATCAGTAGCGTTTTTGCCCCACCCGTCCCATTCTGCGGATGACGATTAGTGGGTTTGTAGCTTCATTGTAAGTTCTGCTTCTGCATTCACGACAATTTCAATATCCAAATTCTCTTTTCCGACACTAATTTTGCGACTTGTGGTGTCTGACTCACCATCGACGGTGACTTCGAAATCGCTCGATTCGTACTGGAACAATTCCTTGTTCACGGCGCTATCTGCTGCTACGGAGAATTCTCTGTCAACTCTCGTCTTCTGCTCGTCACCGTGGTCAATCTCTGCAATTTTCACGTTTATCGTAGTAGATTCGCTACTCTCGTTCGATATCACCAGAAACGCAGAGTAATTCGTTGAAGTAAACTCAGCGTCTAAACAGCCGGCTGAAAGGAGTAAAACCCCACAACCCACGTGTTTCACACACCTCCTGCGAGAGACCATCTATTTTCACTAACTCAACAGACACAAAATAATTATCTCATCAAATTTCCAGTATTGACGGATGTATTCGCCCAATCATCCCATCAGTAGCGTTTTTGCCCCACCCGTCCCTTTCTGTGCCCAATGTCCTCAGAAACCGGGCGCGGACTGCTTTCTCGCCTCTTCTCTAAACCGGTTCCAGAACCCGACGACCTGCCGTGGTACGTTGCGCCCCTCCCGAAATGGCTCGAAGACTTCGGCCTGCGCATCGCGTGGCTCATCGTCCTCATCAACCTCGCGGGGACGGCCTTTGGCTTCTATTACTACCTGTTCCAATTCTCCCTCGAACCGGTCGTGATGTGGCCGCTCGTGCCCGACAGCCCCGTCGCTACCCTGTTCATCGCCCTCGCACTCGGAGCATGGCTGCTTGGTAGACAGAACGACTACCTCTCGGCACTGGCCTTCTTCGGCTGTTTGAAACTCGGCGCGTGGACGCCGTTCGTCCTCGGGACGTTCATGACCGAGTTCGGCTACCTCCACTGGGCGATGTACAACTTCCTGTTCTGGAGCCACCTCGCTATGGTCGTGGAAGGCTTTCTCCTCCATCGCATCACCAACTTCCCGGTGAAGGCCGTCGCCGTCGCCGCCGGGTGGTATCTGCTCAACGACATCGTGGACTACTTCATCCCGATTGTGGGCAACGCCCACCACACCTTGCTCCCACCAGCGGTCGAGCCAATCGTCAACGGCGTGGTGCAACACGCGAGTCCGGGCCACGAAATCGCCGCCGCAGGTGCGGTGACACTCACCGTGCTCGCAACGTTTCTCGCGCTCGCAACCCGCGTGAAAAAACTCGAAGCCTAACACTCGACGCCTAGTCACCGTTTGCGTGGGCGCGCACCCACAGCGTCCCGATTCTGGATAGCTTCGTCCGGTAGGATTTCCCCTCCTCTTCTTGCTCGATGTAGCCCTTCCCGCCCGGCCCGAGGCGGTCTACTGTGTAGATCACCCGCGAGCGGAAGCTATCGGAATACTCCTCGCCCAAATCGCGGGCGAGCGCCTGGGCCAACTCGCTCACACTCTCGAACTCGCCGTCTTCACCGAGTTTGAACAGAATCACCTCTTCGAACGGTTTGACGCTCGAAAACGATGCCACCGGCAACTCCACGATGTGGCTGCCCTCGACGGATTTCGCGCCGATGGTCGTCCCGCGCTCGTCGAACTCGGAGAGGAGCGATTCTGCTTCGTCTAACCACGCCGAGACGCGGTCGTTTTCTGCGTCGTGCAGTTCGGTGACGAGGTCAGTACCCCGGCGCAACACCTCGGCCAGCTCGGTTTCGAGATACTTCTCGGGGGCGGTGTAGTAGGTGTGAATTCGCTCGCGGTCTTCTTGGCGTTCGACCATCACCGAGTGGGCGGCCATCGCAAAGGCGAAACTCACGGTGCGGGGCATCGCAGAGAGGTTCACCCACACTTCGTTGCCAGCATCGAGTTCCTCGTTCACGAGGTCGTAGGCCTGCTCGAAGGCCGTATCATAATCGTACACGTCCGCGATGACGAGGCGTTCGGTCTCCGCGCCGAGGAGGTTCGAAAAATCGCGCTCCAACTTCTTTGCGAGGCGCTTACTGTAGGCGACGTTCGCCTCGCTGCCCACCGCGCCCTCTAGGAGAATCACCCGGTCAACGGTGTGCTGGTCGCGCACGAGCGGCGCGATGAGTCGGTCGTAGTCGAAGCCGACGGGAACGACGTGCGTTTGGTTATAACTAGTCTCAGCGCGCGCCATCAGTCGGCGCGAACCTCCTCGAAGTAGACCGACCGCTTTTCTGTCGGAGCGGAGGTGGTGATGAGCGACACGCCAACGGTGAGGACGAGTCCGAGCGCCATGCCGTACAGTGACGTGTCCCACGTCATGATGGTTGCGGGTACTTGCGGGATGAACACGCTTGCGAGGTAGAACGCTTGCGAGCCAATGATGCCCGCGAGCATGCCCCACTTCGTCGTCCGCGCCCAGTAGAGCGCGACCATGACGGGGAGGGCGAGCTGGGCGAACCCACCGAAGGCGGTCTCACCGATTTCGATGAGCGTCCCGGGCGTGTAGATGCTCGCTACGAACGAGAGCGTGGCAAACACGGCGACGCCGACACGGGCAATCGTGTCCTCGCGCTTCCCCGCCGCGCTCACGAGCGGGCGGTAGATGTCGCGGGTGAGGTACGACGACCCCGACAGGAGCATCGAATCAGAGGAACTCATCATCGCGGCCATCGCCCCGGCGACGACGAGCGCGGCGAACCACGCGGGCGTGGTGTCACGGAGCAGCACCGAGAGGACGTTGCCACCCTCTGGCACGTTCAGGTTCAGGCCCACCGCCCACGCGCCGAGCATGAACGCCGGGACGAACAGCAAGACGACGAGAACCGGCCAGAGGACGAACGTTTGTTTGAGCACAGTCTTCGAGCGGGCGACGAAAAAGCGCTGGTTCACCTGCGGGAACATGGTGACGCCGAAGGCGATGCTGATTGCGGTGCCGATGATGAACTGGGGCGTGTAGAGGCCGCCGCCGAGCGAGAGGAACTCGGGGTTCGCCGCGCCCATCCCGGCGGTTGCAGCGCTCGGGCCACCGAGGGCGGCGAGAATCCAGAGCACCGCGGCCCAGATCATGAGGAGCATGAACGCGCCCTGCATGGTGTCGGTCCACGCCACCCCGCGCATCCCGGAGGCGACGACGTAGGCGATCATGAACAGCGTGATGCCGCCCGCGCCAACCCAGTAGGGCACCGCGCCGTCGGTGAGCGCGACGAGCGCCGTCCCCGCGCCTTTCTGCTGGAGCATGACGTAGGGGAACAGCCAGAAGATGCTGATGGCGGCCACGAATACCCGGAGCGCCTTCGAGCCAAAGCGGTCGCCGAGCATCTCACCGAGGGTGACGTAGCCGTGGGCTTTGCCGACGGCCCACTGCTTGTAGCCGATGACGTACCAGAGAATCCCGAACAGGACGCCGTCCATGAGGCCCATCACGAGAATCCATTCGGGACCGGCGGCGTAGGCGAGGTTCGGGCCGCCGAAGAAGGTGAACGCCGAAAGGAGGGTTGCGAACGTCGTGAACAGCAAGACGACGGTGCCAAAGGTGCGACTGGCGAGGTAGTAGTCCTCCGCGGTTTTGTCGGTCAGCCGGTAGGCGACGAGGCCGATGGCGAGCGTGAGTAGCAGGTAGCCGCCGATGATACCGAGTTGGAGGCCGGTCTCAGCCATGGGTCACCCCCTCTACGCCGATGCCCCACGCGCGATGGGCGAAAACGTAGAACACGCCGGCGGTCACGCCCATCCAGCCAATGTGCCACCAAATCCACAACGGGAGGCCGAAGGCGACCCGCGAATCGCCCCAGAGGAACCATGGAACCGAAAGCGCGACGAGGGCGAGGGCGACCACTGTCCACAGAATGTACGTCAAACTATTGCCGTTCATTACCGACTAATATCTTTCACTAGTATCTAAACGTTGCTAATTCTGACCAAAGGTCTATTTTGAAGAAAAATTTCCTTCAATATACGCGAGTGCCATTTTCGACGGATCGTTCGGGCTGGAGGTGGACGACGTTGCCCGATTCGTCGTCCACGCCGGTCACGAGACACTGGCTCTCGAAGCCCGCGATGTTGACAGTACCGAGATTCACGACGGCGACGACTTGGCGGCCGAGCAACTCGGCTTGGGTGTAGTTGTCGGTGAGTCCCGCGGCGGATTGGAGGACGGTGTCACCGAAATCAACGCGCAGCTTGTACACGTCCTTTCGCGCCTCTGGAAACGGGTTCACGTCGATGACTTCACCGATGCGCATCTCTACGTCTGTGAGAAACTGTGCCGGGTCGATGTCGGATTGGTCGATACCCATGTGCAAGGCTCTCACGGGCAGCGAATGTGTAGTTTTGCCCGGCGAAAACTGTCGAAAATCGACCACTGCGAGCGCGATGGCTGCGGCGACGACAAGGTATATGAATCGCGCGTAGCGAACGTATCTAGGTGTCCATGACCGCACTCATGGTCTCATCATCATCCAGCCCCGCGCAGGGGCAGTTCATCACTCATGGAGGATTCAGCAAAATACCTCATTCACGCAGACATCACCGCCGACGGGGTGGTCGAACGGAGTGACGTCGTCGGGGCTATCTTTGGCCAGACCGAGGGACTCCTCGGCGACGACTTAGACCTCCGCGACCTCCAGAACTCATCGAAGGTCGGCCGGATAGACGTCAGTATCGACTCAGAACGAGGCAACTCGTTTGGCAACATCACCATCGCAAGCAGTCTCGACAAGGTCGAAACGGCCATCCTCGCTGCCGCGCTCGAAACCATCGACCGCGTCGGGCCATGTCGCTCGACCGTCGAGGTCTCGAACATCGAAGACGTGCGCGCTGCAAAGCGCCGTCGCGTCGTTGACCGCGCGAAAGACCTGCTCGTGAGCGCCTTCGACGACAGCGTCCTCTCCAGTGAGGAGCTCATCGAGGAAGTCCGCCGCTCGATTCGCGTCGAAGACATCACCGAGTACGAAGGCCTTCCCGCGGGGCCGCGCGTCGAGACGAGCGACGCCATCATCGTGGTCGAAGGCCGCTCAGACGTGCTCACGCTGCTCAAATACGGCATCAAAAACGCGATTGCCGTCGAAGGGACGAACGTGCCGAAAGCGGTCGCCAAACTCACGAAACAGAAAACCGTCACCGCCTTCTTAGACGGCGACCGCGGCGGGGAACTCATCCTCAAGGAACTCTCGCAGGTGGGCGACTTAGATTACGTCGCCTTCGCGCCCTCTGGGCTCTCGGTCGAGGACTTAGACCGCCACGAGGTCATGGCCGCGTTGCGCGAGAAGGTGCCCTACGACGAGGTAAAAAACGCCCCCGCCGCCCCCGAAACAGTGGCCGTGACCGACGGCAGTGTCACGACCGTCTCACCGGAGACCCCCGCTCCGGTCATCGAGGACGTGGACGGAGAAACCGACGAACCGCTCGTCGAGTACGCGACAACTGCCGAGGAACCGGTCGAAGAATCGGCCGTCGAAGTCGAAGCCGAACCCACAGAAAAACCCGAACCCGAAACGCTGCTCGGACACGTCAAAGCCGTGATTGGCGACGACACCGGGACGGTTCGCCTGCTCGACGGGGACTTCAAAACGGTGGCAGACGCACCCGCCGCGAATGCGTTCGACCTCATTAAGGACGCGGACGTGGCGCCACACGCGGTGGTCTTAGACGGCGAACTCGGGCAGAAAGTGCTCGACGTGGCTGCCCAGCGCGGCGTCGAACAAATCGTCGCAAAGAGCGAAGGCGAGTTCGTCAAAAAGCCCGCAGCCGTACGGATTCGCACCGCAAACCAGCTACTCGCCTGACTCGGAGACGAGCAGCAACCCGTCGCCACTTTTATAGTAGTCTTCGAGCCGTTCTGCGACCGTGAAGCCGTGGCTGTCGTAGAAAGCGCGTGCGCCGTCGTCTGATTCTTGGACGGTGAGTTCGACTCGGCCCGCGGTGCGCTCTCTGAGCGCTTCGAGCAATTCGGTTGCGTACCCCTTTCGCCGGGCAGCGGGCGTCACCGCCAGCTCAGCGAGATACGTCTCTGCCTCTCCGGGAATCGCAACGAGGTAGCCAACCGGCTCGGGGTCTTCTGCGACGAGAATGAGGGGGCCGTCTGCGGTGGTTGCAAGCAGGTCAGGCCACGGCTCATCGAGGGAGGCCTGTTGAATCGCCCGGAGTGCGGGCAGGTCTGCGTCGGTCGCTCGCCGAATCATAGCACGATGGCGTTGGTGGCGAGTGCCAGTCCGACGCCGACGAGGGCTGCCGCGAGCGTTGCGAGGAAGTTGACGCCCTGATTCGAGAGATTCACCCCTTCGAGGGTGGCTCCAAGAAGGCTATCGACGGTCATTCCGGCCACGCCTGCGAGGACGACGATGCTCGCGCCCGTGGTGCTGACGGTGTCGAACAGCACGAACGCAATCGCCGCGATGAGCGCGGCCCCACCAACTCCCGCAACCTCGCCTTGCCACGTCACGCCGCCGTCGGTTCCGGCGGGGACGGGTTTGAGCGTCGTGATGAGTCGCGGCTGGTCGAACAGGCCGCCAATCTCACTCGACAGGGTGTCGCTCATTGCGGCGGCAATCGACCCGGCGAACGCAAAGAGAAACAGATCGGGCGAAAGCGTCGTCAGCGCCGGACTCGCGGCGTAGCCGACGACGGCGGCGATGGCCACCGCAGAGTTTGCGAGCACGTTCCCGCTCCCGCGCGCGCCGTCGTTCTCCTCTGCGATGCCGCGCTGTTGTTTTTCGTCGTAGCGGAATTTCGTCGAGAGGCCGCCGATGCCGAAAAACGAGATGAGCATGGCGAACCAGCCAAGACCGCCGAGGACGATGGTGAGCAGGCTCAGCAGGACGCCCGTGAGCATCCCCGGAATCGACGCGGTTTCGAGCGCGTAGGAGACGTAGCCGAGGACGACGGTGAGCGTGAGCGCGAGGACGATTTGCTGGCCGGTCACCTCGATGCCGAGGTCGACGAACAGCCAGAGGAGGAAGCCAATCGTGAGCATGACGAGCGGATCGTCGCGCTCGAACAGCACGGCGCGGAGGAGCGCCCCGAGCAACGCGCCACTCGCCGCGAGAAACGCGGCGACGGGGACGGTGGTCATCGAAATCTCGGCAGCGGTCAGGCCGACTTGGCTGAGGAGGCCCGCGAGAAAGCCGCCGGTCGAAAAGCCCACGGTGGCCATGAAGGGGTTGTCGCTGTACTGGCGCAGGAGCTCCTGGGTGAGGTTCCCGAAGGCGAGAATCAACACGCTCGTGATGAACACGGAGACGGGGAGAGCAAACAGCGAGGCGAGGATGGCGAGGCCCGCGGCGGCGAGCGAAAACGAAGCGAGACCGTAGAGTCGTTTGTCCTGATGGTCGCCCGGGCGGGCGAACAGTTCGAACAGGGTGCCCTCGCTCACGACGAACAACGCGAGCACCGCAATCGCGACGAATGGTAGGGCGGCGGCTTGTCCCAGCACCGGCGCGGAGAGCGAAAGCATTCCAACGAGGGCGAATGCGCCGGCCCGTCGGACGGTCGAAGTCACGTCTCCGTTTTTCCGGCGTCGCTTATTTAACCTTCCTGAACCACGGTCAGCGCGCCAACCCGTGAGTTTTACCCCCTCGCCATGGAAACGTGCGGACAATGGGTCTGTACGACCGCTACCTCGCCATGCGAATCCGCCGTCACGACGCGCCCGTCCCCGAACGGGTAGCGGTCGTCCTCACGGAGCGCGACCTCTTAGAGCGCGGGGCCTACCGGACGCTCGAATCCTTCCTCGGGTGGGCGTTCGAACTCGGTGCAGAGCGAATCATGGTGTACATCAGCGTCCTAGACCCCGCCGCGGTGCCGGCGCTCCAGCGTGCCTTTTCCCAACTCCAGAGTCCGCGCCCGCTCGCTGTCAGAGGCCGCGACGACACCGAGCGCGCAGACACACCGGTACAGGTGAGCATCGGGCTAGGCGGGAAACACGAGTTCGCAAAGGCAGTTCAGGCCACCGCAGAGAGCGTCGCTGAGGGGGCCCTCTCTCCGGACGATATCGACGAGGCGGTCATCGAAGACCACCTCGTGTTCCCGACCGACCCCGACCTCGTCATCAAAACCGGCGCAGAGCGCCTCTCTGATTTCATGATTTGGCAGTCAGTCTACTCTGAACTCTACTTCACGGACGTGAACTGGCGAGACTTCCGGCGGCGCGACTACCTGCGCGCGGTGTTGGATTATCAGAACCGCCAGCGGAGATTCGGCCGCTAGGGCGAACGTTGTTGCGAACCCTGTGAGCAACAAGGAGACGAATTACGCCACCGCACCCCGTATCTCGCCCACCAGCTCGGCGATTGCCTCACGTTTCAGGACGATGAACCCCGCAAACACGACGAGAAAACCGAGGACCGTGAGCGCGGTGAGCGTTTCGTGAAGGACGACGACACCGGTAATCGTGGCGACGATGGGCACCAGATAGGTCACGAGTGAGGCTTCGAGCGCGCCGCGCACTTCGAGGAGCGTGAAGTAGATGATGAAGGCAAGCGCGGTTGCGATGACGCCGAGATACGCGACGGCGGCGGCCGCTTCGAGCGTCGTGGGGAGCGAAAACGGTTCGCCAATGGCGGTGCTCATCGCGTGGAGGATGACGCCGCCGATGAGCATCGACCAGCCCGAGAGGGCGGATTTATCGAGCGTTGGATTCGCGCGCTGAATCAGGACGCCACCGAGGGCGACGCCCGACACTTGGATGAGAATCATGAGTCGGCCAACGACTGAGGAGCCAAGCAGGTTTCCGGGGTCGGGACGGATGATGAGGCCAACGCCGACAAAGCCGAGGAGGATGCCAACCGCGCCGACGGCCGAGACGCGCTCTTCGGGGAGCAAGCCAAACGCCCAGAGCGAGGTCAGGATAGGGATGAGACTCTGCATGATGGCGGCGACGCCGCTTGGCACCGTCTGCTGGCCAATGAACAACATCCCATTCGCGGCGACGAGAAACAGCCCGCCTGCGAGGACGGCACTCAGATTCGCGCGGCTGGTCGGTCGCCACGTCGCCCGCGAAATGAGGGCGTAGGCGAGCAACAAGATGGCCGCCGTGTCGTAGCGAAACGCCGCGAACAGCACAGGTTCGAGCGATTCGAGGCCGACGGCGATTGCCAGAAACGAAAAGCCCCAACAGAGCGCGAGGGTTGCGAACATGCCGATCGCACGAAAACGGTGGTTCACGAGTGCGCTGATGGTCGCCGGATAATTATTGCTCTCGGTTGCGGGGAATTACTCGACCTGTGTCTCGCGCAGGTCGTCTGCTTCGACACCCTCTAGCTCGCCGCTCGGGAGGTGGTCACGGAAGCGCGTGATGATGCGCTTTGCTTCGTCGAGTTCCGTCCCGCCGAAGGATTTGACGAGCGCGACGGCGCGCTGGGCGCGGGTGCGCCGCCAACTGGCTTCGCGGGCTTCGTAGGTACGAATCGAGCGCAGGAAGTCGATTTTCGAAAACTCCGGCCAGTAGGGCGTACAGAAGAACACGGCAGCCTCGTTGCCGTTTGCGTGCCACGGCAGGAAGTTGCTCGTGCGCTCGTCGCCCCCGGTGCGGATGATGAGGTCTACGTCGCGGGCGGGGCCGTCGTAGATGCGTTCTTCGAGGGTTTCGACCGTGATGTCCTCGGGCGAAAGGCTACCGGCTTGGACCGCGCGTGCCACGTCGCGGCTGGCTTCGAGGAGTTCTGCCCGCCCGCCGTAGGCGAGCGCGATGTTCAACCGAAGCCGGTCGTAGTCCTTGGTTCGCTCGTGAGCGTAGTTGATGGTCTCTTGGACGCGTGGGGGCAGCATGTCGAGTTGCCCAATCGCGCGGATTCGCACTTCGTTTTCGTGGATGCGGTCTGCGTCTGCGAACTCGGTGAGTTTCTCACAGATGAGGTCGAAGAGGGCTTCACGCTCCTCTTCGGGGCGGTTGAAATTCTCGGTCGAAAAGGCATAGAGGGTGAGTTCCTCGATGCCGAGGTCGTCACACCAAAACAGCAGGTTCTCGGTGGTTTTTGCGCCCTGTCGGTGGCCGTCGGTCGTCTCGTCGCCGTTCGCGTCTGCGTAGCGACGATTCCCGTCTTGAATCACGGCGACGTGCGTTGGCACGCCCGAAATCTCGCGTTCAAGCAGTCGCTCGTACGTCCGTCTGAGTTGCGACCGAACCCACGTGCGCATTCACCTGAGTGGTCTTGCTCTGACTCTATGAGTCTTGTGACCTAACCAGTCGAACGTGCTGACAGTCACGATGGACAGTCGAAAACAGGTGCGCAGGTATTTATGTGTGGGACTACTCACAACGGTTGCAATGGCAAAAGGTACGGTTGACTTTTTCAACGATACCGGCGGCTACGGCTTCATCAAGTCAGACGACTCTGATGAGGACGTATTCTTCCACATGGAAGACGTCGGTGGCCCGGACTTAGAGGAAGGGCAGGAAGTCGAATTCGACATCGAGCAGGCAGATAAAGGTCCCCGCGCAAAGAATCTGGAGCGGCTCTAATCATGGCGAAAGGTACGGTTGATTTCTTCAACGATACTGGCGGCTACGGTTTCATTAAAACGGACGACGCAGACGACGACGTATTCTTCCACATGGAAGACGTCGGCGGTCCTGACCTTGAGGAAGGACAGGAAGTGGAGTTCGATATTGAGCAGGCTGACAAAGGCCCACGCGCAAAGAACTTGGAGAGACTCTAACCATGGCGAAAGGCACGGTTGACTTCTTCAACGACACTGGCGGTTACGGCTTTATCAAGACCGAAGACTCCGACGACGACGTGTTCTTCCACATGGAAGACGTCGGCGGCCCAGACCTCGAAGAAGGGCAGGAAGTCGAATTCGACATCGAGCAGGCCGACAAAGGCCCTCGTGCGAAGAACGTAAAGCGGCTGTAAGGCGGCTTTCGAACGAAATATTTTCACATTTTCACACCCGCCGAGTGGCGACCGTGACGTGTAAACCCCCCCAGTGCTGACTGCGGGGTATGAGCGACGTGCTTGACGAGGACTTATACAAGCGAACGAAGGCGCTGTTAGAGCCGGGTGATATCGAGTTAAACGGGGCAATCGTCCACACCGGCCTCACGAGCGACCAAGACATCGAGATGCACCAAGCCACGCTCGATGTCGGTGACATCATCGCCACCCACGCGGGCCTTGCAGGCGACACCTACGTCTATTCGGGCAACGATAACCCGAAGTTTTCCTCGAACCAACACCAAGGGTTGACCATCGAAGAAGACGAGTTCGTCTGGGAGTGCCAACAACTGCTTCGGAAGGGCACCTTCCACATCGTCATCTACTACGAGGCGGCGCATAACCACGAGGCAATCCTCGACGACATCCGCGACCTCGGCTTCGAGGTCACGGGCGTGCTCGGCTAACCACCCACGACGCGACTATTTCGCTGTTAGGCACTGAAACCGAGAGCCTGCGCTGTCTTCCTCACTTCGGGTAGGAGTCGATTAACGCCTGAACAGTCAGCGGAAATACGCTTGTAACAATGACCATCTCACGCATAGGTATGTCCGGGGAACTTACATGGGAACGAAGGGGGGAATGGGGGCCCAACAGCGGGCGCAGTCGGAGCTACTTGGATTCTTGCTCGTCACGGTGCTGTCCATTGCGATGGTCAGCTTCATGGTGATTACCGCATCTGGCGGGATTGCAAGTGTTCAAGCCACGGCGGAAGTGAGCAAAGCGGAGACCGCAATGGGGGTGTTCGATATGCGAGCAAGCGCGGTCACGCTCGGAGAA
Organism: Haladaptatus sp. CMSO5; assembly: GCF_036689885.1. Classification (NCBI taxonomy): domain Archaea; kingdom Methanobacteriati; phylum Methanobacteriota; class Halobacteria; order Halobacteriales; family Haladaptataceae; genus Haladaptatus; species Haladaptatus sp. CMSO5. Next base: position 2,692,679 of record NZ_JBAHVW010000001.1, on the reverse strand, counting down.
TCTGACCTCCAGACGGTCGCCTTTGGCAACACCGGCGAGGGAGAGCTGTTCGTCGACGAAGACGAAGGCTCGATGGTGATTATTCACACCGACTTAGACGGCCACGACACTGTGCTGTACAACAACAAACTCGGCGCGCTCGTCTACAGACAGGGTGACACCGAAATCGCCTATCAAGGCGGCGGTATCTGGCGGCTCGATGAGAGTGGCCAGGCGCGCATGATTTCTGCGCCCGAGTTCCACTACCGCGAGGCAACGCTCACCGTTCCGGTCATCCGGGTGACGGGTGACGGATCGGTATCCGGTGACAATGCACAGATCCAAGCCACGCGCGGGGCGACCGGTCAAACGGTGTTCCCCGACGCGAGCCGGACGCTCGCGAACGGTGAGCCGTGGTCGAACCCCGGTGCAGAGGGGTCGATGACGATCGTCGTCCAGTCGCGCTACTACGAAGGCTGGGCGCAGTACTTCGAAACCCGCACGGAGGGGACGGTGACGGTCGATGCGGCGACCCAGACCGTAACGCTCGACCTGACGGTTCCGTACGACATGGGCTGGTTCCGGATGCCTGAAGAGGGTGATTCGCTCCACCTCCGGGCGGTGGATGAAGACCACCCGCTCTCTGAGTTCACGGTCACGATGTACCCAGACGACAGCGACAGCGCGTGGTACAACAACCTGAAGTGGTCGTTCGTCTCGAAGCAAGTCGATGAGGAGTTCGAGATTCACCTCAGAAGCACCGGCAACGCGCCCGACGACGGGGAAGCCTGCGATAAGAAGTGGGTTGGGATAACCATCTACTACGAAAACGGCTCTACCTACGAGGGCTGGCAGATCGACGAGGCGTTCAAAACCTCGTGCTACGACGCCGACAACGACGGCGTAGCGGACGAATCGTACCTGTACGCCGATCTCAACTCGATGGACGTCACGATGGACTACTCGTCTATCAGCAGCAACGACGTCGTCGGTGGCGCAAGCGGCGTGAGCCTCGACGCAGACCGCCGCGCTGCGAGCGACGCCTTCAACGAAGGGCAAGACACCGAACTCGGCTTGGTGTTGAGCAACTATCTCGGTGAGGTTGGCCCAGACATCGACCTCACGGTCGTTGATAAGAGTGCGCAAACCATCAACGAAAGCATCTCTGAGGGCACCATCCACTACGACCAGCGCAGCTACACGCTCTACTTCCTCCACATCACGGAGAACACAGTCGACGTCGAGCTACGCTGACCCAAGCGAGGTGCTTATGCCTGCCGCCTGCTGAATGGCAGGCATGACAGAGGCGGACCTCGGCCCGACTGACCGCGCCATCGTCAACGCCTTCCAGGGCGGGTTTCCCGTTACCGAACGGCCGTTTGAACCCGCCGCCGCGGCACTCCGCGAGCGCGGTATTGACATCTCCGCTGTCGACCTTCTCTCACGCATTCAATCGCTCGACGAGCGCGGCGTCCTCACGCGCTTTGGGGCGCTCATCAACGCCGAAGCCATCGGCGGAACCGCAACGCTCGTCGCCATGCACGCCCCGCCAGAGCGCTACGACGAGGTCGCAGAACAGGTCAACTCCTTTCGGGAAGTCGCGCACAATTACGAGCGCGAACACCCGCATCTCAACATGTGGTTCGTCGTCTCCGTTGGCGACGCCGCCCGCGTCGAGGAAGTGCTCGCAGAAATCGAGGCAAAAACCGGCCAGCAAACGTACAACCTCCCGAAACAACAGGAGTTCCGCGTCGAAGCCAAGTTCCTGCTCTCCGGGCCACTCTCCGAGGGTGACGTAGACCTCTCGCACCTCGGCCCGGATGTGACGCCCACAGCCCGCACCACGCTCACGCCCGCAGAGCGCGACCTCGTGGTCGAGATTCAAGGCGGCCTCCCCATCACTGCGACGCCGTATGCGGACGTGGCGGCGGCCATTGGCCAAGACACCGAGTGGGTCGTCTCGACCATCAAGCGATTCAACCAAGAGGGCAAAATCCGGCGCGTCGGCGTCATCCCGAACCACTACAAACTCGGCTACACGGAAAACGGCATGACCGTCTGGAACGTCCCCGACGAACTACTCACAGAGGTTGGCCCCGCGATTGCGAGCCTCGACTTCGTGACCCACTGCTACGAACGCCCCCGCCACGAGGGTGTCTGGCCGTACAACTTCTTCGCCATGACCCACGGCCGCACCGAAGAAGAGAGCCAGAAACACATCGGCCTCGTCAAAGAACGCATGAGCGAGTTCTGGGACGTTGGCGACGACGACTGGGATACGCTGTTCTCTTCGCGCATCTTGAAGAAGACGGGCATCCGTATCACCGAACGCGCAACCGCAAACACCGAATGATACCCCTGTTCCATGACTTCAGCGGCGAGACGGTCCTCGTGTTTGGCGGCGGCTCCGTCGGCGCGCGCAAGGCTCGACGCTTCGCCCGCGAGGCGGACGTGGTCGTGGTCAGCCCGGAATTTTCCGATGATTCGTTTGGCGGAGCCGCGCGGATTCGTGCCGCGCCGTCGATTCCCGACGTTGGCGAGTGGCTAGACCGCGTCGAACCGGTGCTCGTCGTCGCCGCGACGGACGAACCCGCGTTGAACGAAGCCATCGCGGCGGCGGCCGGAGAACGCCAGACGCTCGTCAATCGCACCGACCAGTCGGGCGAACGCGCGGCGGGCAGCGTCGTCGTGCCCGCGACCGTCCACGACGACCCCGTGACGGTGGCGATTTCCACCGGCGGGGCGAGTCCGGCGCTCTCGAAACTGCTCAGACAGCGCATCGAAGCCGACATCGCGGGTGCCGGTGCGATGGCAGAACTGACGGGCGAACTCAGGCTCGAACTCCAGTCTGCGGCCGTCGCCCCCGAGGCACGCCGCGAGGCCATCCGCGCGGTGGTCAAATCTGACCGCGTTTGGAAGGCTTTAGGTACTGGGAAAGCAAAAGCGCGCAACGAGGCACAGAGCGTGATAGACGAAACAGTCGTTGGCGGTGATTTTGATGCGTGAGGCAGGCGTCATCTCGGGCGTGAGCGTGTCGCACAAAAACGCGTGCGTAGAGACGATTGAAGCGGCGTGTGCAGACGACCAGCGAACCGGCGTTGAGTCGCTGCTCGCGGAGGAGGGCGTCAAAGAGGCGTTCGTCCTCCAGACGTGCAATCGCGCAGAGGCGTACGTCGTCACGGCCACGCCCGAACTCGGCGGCCGCATCCTCGCAGACTACGTCGAAGCCGTTCCTGAGGACGCCGTCGTCTCGCTCACCCACGAAGACAGCCTGCGCCACCTCATGCGCGTGGCAGCGGGCTTAGAGTCGCTCGTCATCGGTGAAGACCAGATTCTCGGCCAGTTGCGCACCGCCTATCTCGACGCGAGCGGCGTTGGCGGCCTCGGCCGCCTGCTCGACGATGGCATCGCCAAGGCCATCCACGTCGGCGAGCGCGCCCGCACGGAGACGGAAATCAACGAAGGAACCGTCTCGCTTGCGAGCGCGGCTACGTCCCTCGCCGCCCGCGAATGCGACCTCGAAGACGCCACCGCCCTCGTCATCGGCGCGGGCGAGATGGGGTCGCTCGCGGCCACGTCACTCGCAGACACCGTTTCGACGCTCTACGTTGCGAACCGAACCGTCCCCCGAGCAGAAGCCATCGCAGAGGTGCTCGAAACCGAGGCGACGGCCATCTCACTCGATGACGTTCCCGCCGTCGTCGCAGACGTATCGCTCATCATCACCGCGACCGGTAGCCCGGAACCGGTGCTCTCTGAGAAGACGCTCTCGAAGGCAGCGGAGACGCTCATCATCGACCTTGCCCAACCCCGTGACGTCGACCTTTCTGCGTCGTCGCTTCCGGGCATCACCATCTTCGACTTAGACCGGCTCGAATCGGTCACCGACGAGGCCCACGAACAGCGCAAAGCCGCCGCCCAGCGCGTCTCTGAGATGATCGACCGCGAGTTCGACCACTTACTCGCCCAGTACAAGCGAAAACGGGCAGACCGCGTGATTGCGGCGATGTACGAGAGCGCAGACCACCTGAAGACCCGCGAGTTGCAAACGGCGTTCTCCCAACTTGAGGCAACCGGCGACCTGACTGACGAACAGCGCGAGGTCGTCGAATCGCTCGCCAACTCGCTGGTCGGCCAGTTGCTCGCCGCGCCGACCAAAAGCCTGCGCGACGCCGCAGAAGAGGACGACTGGACGACCATCAACACGGCACTCCAGCTGTTCAATCCCGAGTTCGGCGCAGAGCCACCGGCGTTCGTCAAAGCGATGTCCGAGCCTGACCGCCCTGATTCCGCCGCGACGAGCGCCGAAGACGACTGATTTTCCGACTATCGCCCGGTGGTGAATTAGCTATTTCTCCAGCGAAAGCGTACGTTTCTCCGACCGTTCGGCCGCACGACGCGGCGACCGGAGAGGAATGGTATGACAATCAGAGATATTGCGCGGCCACGAGAGGAACTCGTCTCTGCGACGAAGGAGACGCCGGTAACAGAACTCGCGACGATGATGCGAGAGCGAACCGTCGGGAGTGTCGTCATCGAAGAGCGCGGGAAACCAATCGGCATCGTCACCGACCGCGATTTGGCGATGAAAATCGTCGCCGCGGGCAAGAACCCACGTGACCTGACCGCCGTGGACGTGATGAACGGCAACACCATCACCGTGAATGCCGACGCCGGTGTCTTCGACGTCTGCCGGACGATGCGCGAGAGCGGGGTGCGACGGGTGCCCGTTATGGACAACGGAGAGCTTGCAGGCATTCTGACACTCGATGACATTATCGTCTTACTCGAAGACGAGCTCCACGACCTCTCAGAGGTTATTCGGTCTGAGTCGCCGCCATACGCGCTTCCGTAGGCACACCACTAGCAAAAACGGTTATTTCAATCGAGCGAGTGGTTAGGGTATGGCAGACCTGCTCTCCGAAGACGAAATCGCCTCCCGACTCCCGAGTGGGTGGGAGCGAGACGGCGACGAGATTACGCGCACCTACGAGTTCGACGACTACTTAGATGGCGTCGAGTTCGTCACGAACATCGCAGAAATCGCCGATGATGAGTTCCATCATCCGGAAATCACCATCGGCTACAAGCAGGTCGAAGTGCGGCTCACGAGCCACGAAGAAGGCGGCATCACCGAGAAGGATACGCACCTCGCGGGGCGGTTCAACGACGAGCAGTGAGCCACGCACGCTACGTGTTCGAGATTCGCGTTCGCCCAGAGAGCGCCCGTGATGACCTCACGCTATCACCCGCGGAGATGTCGGTCAAGCTCTACAAGGATGCAGCACAACCGGGTGAAGACGGCTGGTTGTTCTTCAGAGACTACCTCTGGCGTGGCAACCTGAACGACGCAACCGCGTTCACACGCGACCTTGAAGACGCATTTTCGCTGCGCGTCGTCGGCGTCGAGTTCAAAGGTCTCCAGACCTCGACTGCGTATCTCGACGCGCTGAAAGACGAGATTCACGGCCATCTCGACCTGTTCAACGCGGATTCGGTGGACGAAGTGGTCTCTAAGTATCTCGGCAGTTCGATTCAGGTTACGTAAGCGGAAAAGGACTTATCGGCCCGTGTCGTAGGTTCCGTGAATGGTCGTCGCTGACTACGACTTTTGGCTGTTTGATTTAGACGGCACGCTCATCGACGTGGAGTGGCGCTACACCCGCGAGGTGTTCGACCGGGTTGGCGACCGCCTCGGCCGGCAGTTCTCAGACCGAGAAGCAGAAATCCTCTGGCACGGCCTCGGCGGGAAGCGCGAGGACAAACTCACCGAGTGGGGCATCGACCCGGCGGCGTTCTGGCCGGCGTTTCATGCGGTCGAAGACCCGACGGCTCGCGCCGAGGCGACGTATCTCCACGACGATGCCACCTTCGTCGCAGACCTTTCGACGCCGGTTGGCCTCGTCACGCACTGTCAGCCGTTTCTCGCCCACCCGGTGCTCGCGCATCTCGACATCGGTGACTGGTTCGACACCATCGTTTGCTGTAGCGATGATTTAGGGTGGAAGCCAGACCCCGGCCCCGTGTCGTTCGCGATGCGCGAACTCGGTGTGTCACCTGACGCACACGGCGTGCTCGCCGGCGACGGCTCGAACGACATCGGCGCGGCGTGGAACGCTGGGCTTGACGGGATTCACGTCGAACGCCACGACCCACACCGGCGCGGTGAGTGCGTTCTCGGGGATTATCGCATCACGTCGTTCGAGGAGTTGTGGAAAAACAGCACACTGAATCGTTCGAAACAGCCGCCCGCAGAAGATTAGTCGTAGGTGTCTTGTGGGTCTTCGAGTCGCGCCCCCATCACGGTTTCTTCGACCGTTGTGACCGTCGAATTGACACGCAGGTCGTGACCGCACTCTGGACACGGGAGTGCCAGTACGACGACGACGTCACCGTTTCGATGTTCGATGCCTAACACTTCTGTGTCTGAGGGGTACAGGTATTCCGCCTCAAGTGGATGCGCGCAGCTCATGTGCCACCACCGGAATCCGGCGTATGGTATAACGTCGCACGACTGGTTATAAACTTCGGCGGCCGGTTAGGGCCGGTCGTAGCCGGACAACGCGGCGAAAACGTCATCCGCCGCCGCAATCGCTTCAGATAGCGCGCGAACACCCGGTTTTTCCACACGGTCAGGATTTCCGTACACGTTGACCGTCTCCGTTCCGAGCGAGACGAAGCCAAGTTCCAGTTTCTCGGCGGTGACCCGAAGGCCGAGGCCGACATCTGCACTACCGGTCGCAACCTTCCGTGCCGGACTCTCGTGGGCTTTCACGGTGTGGTCGAAGCCCACAATCGCCGCTACGAGGTCGTGGCGCGTCTGGCCGCGGTCGGCTGCGAGCGCCGACAGCGCCTCCGTGAGCGACGTTCTGAGCCCGGATGCCGTCGAGCGGTTGCTGAACCGGAGGTCGCGGTCGACGAGGTCTGCAAGCCCGGTCACTTCGTTCGGATTCCCCGCCGGAACGACGAGCCCCCACTCGCGCGTCCACGACCCGAGCGAGACGCCGTCGAACTCCGGTTCGCCACTCATCGACGTTACCGCAACATCGGCGATGCCGTTGCGGAGCCGTCTGAGGCCTTCACGGCTCCCCATCGAGAGATAGCGCGGTCGTGTCACATGGTCGAGTATCCGAGAAAGTGCGGGGTCGTCTTCGCCCACACCGAATACGGTCGGCGGGACGATGTCCGGCGAGAACAGCGACACCGACACGGATTCACCCATGTCGAGAAACGAGGTGTCGGGGTGTACTTCAACAACGCCGTCTGCTTCGACGAGGCTCGTCGTCGCGCCGCTTCCTTTGTCCACCGGGTAGACGAGCAGGTCGCCCGCGCCGTCTTCGACCAAGCCGACGGGCATGAGTCGCATCCGGCCTTCGGCGTAGCGCTCGCGGACGGCCATTTTTCCAGAAACAGTCGCCGCCGCGGGTTCGGGAAGCCCTGCCGCCGCGCGGATGGCGGGTGCGACAAAGGCTTGGAAGATGGTGAGTGCAGACACCGGGTACCCCGGCAGCCCGATGTACGCAGAGTGTTCGAGGCGGCCGATGAGCATGGGTTTGCCCGGCTTTACGGCCACGCCGTGAAGCAGCAGTTCGCCCTGGTCTTCGATGACGCGATAGATGACGTCCACCGCCGAGGCGCTCGTGGAACCAGAGGAGAGGACGAGGTCGCACTCGTTCGCCGCCTTCGTCAACAATCGCTCCATCTCGTCGTAGTCGTCGCCCGCGTGGGGGTACAACACGGCTTCGCCGCCCGCGTCCTCGACGCCCGCGGCGATGGTGGTGCTGTTCACGTCGAAAATCTGCCCGGCGGCGCTGTTGAGCGACTCGCCCGGTCGGACGAGTTCGTTGCCGGTCGAGACTATGCCGACGCGCGGCTTTGCCCGGACGGGAACCTCATCTATCCCGAGTGCCGACAGCAGACCAATTTCGCGGGGCGTGATGCGGGTTCCGGGGCCGAGGGCGCGCTCTCCGGCCGCGATGTCTGCTCCTGCGAGCATCACGCTGTCAGCGGGCGCGACGGCGGTTCGAAACGCGATTTCGCCGTCGCGTTCGTCGGTGCGCTCGACCATGACTACGGCATCCGCACCGGGTGGCATCACCGCGCCGGTCGAGATTTCGACGCACTCACCTTCGCCAACCGAGACGGCTGGTTCTGTGCCTGCGTGCACTTCACCGACGAGCGACAACACCGCCGGATTCGCTTCGTCCGCGCCGAAGGTGTCGCGCGCCTTCACCGCGTAGCCGTCCATACTCGCGCGGTCGAAACCGGGCACGTCGAGGTGGGCGTCGATGCGCTCTGCGAGCACCCGACCGCGAGACGCTGCGAGCGACACGGTTTCTGTGCGCCCGCCAAGTTCCAGCGACGCAATCGCGTCGTGGGCCTCGTTCGGCGTGGCGAGGTCGTGGAACTCTTTTCTGCTCACGCGAGCCACTCCCAGTTCTGTACCGCGACGGTGTCCCCGCTCGCAATCCCCTCACTCGATTCTGGCACTTCGACCCAGCCGTCTGCGAGCGCGACGCTCGACAACACGCCGGAGCCACTCGCCCGCGTCGGGGTGGCCACGCGCTCGCCGTCTTCCTCGCTGAGGCGTACGCGGACGAAGGTTCGGTCGCCCACGTCGCTGTGTATCTTTCTCCCGAGGCGGGCTTCGACCGTCGGGAACGAATCGAGTGGCAGCCCGCCAGCCCACTTGAGCGCCGGGCGGAGGAACTGGACGGCGTTGATGATGCACGCGACGGGATAGCCCGGCAGCATGATAATTGGGGTGTCAGCAACGACGCCAAGGGCGACCGGGTGGCCGGGCTTGAGCGCGACGCCGTGGACGACCACCTCACCGATTTCTGCGATGACTTCTGGAATCAGGTCGCGCTCCCCGACTGACGAACCGCCGGTCGTGACGATGATGTCCGAATCGAGATTATTGTCGACCGCTTCGCGGAGGCTTGTCTCGTCGTCGGTCACGATGTCGTGGTAGCTCGCATCGCCACCCCAGCGTTCGACCAGTCTCGAAATCGTCAGCCCGTTTGTCTCGATGACCTCGCCGGGTTCGGGGTTTTCCTCCACAAGTTCTTCGCCGGTCGGGATGACGGCCACGCGCGGCAGTTCGTACACCGTGACCTCGCGCACGCCGGTCGATTTGAGCAGGCCGAGGTCGGAGGGGCGCAGTCGGTGGCCCGCTTCGTAGAGTTGTTGGCCCTCCTCGACGTCCTCGCCTTCGGGAGCGACGTTCTCGCCTTCTGCCACGGCGTCGAACACTTCGAGGTCGTCGCCAACCAGCTCTGCGTGTTCGACCATTACGACGGCGTCCGCGCCGGGCGGGATTTCGCTCCCGGTGTGCACCCGGACGGCGTCGCCGGGCGCGACTTCGTCTGAGGCCACGCGTAGGAGGTTCGGCGCTCTGCTTGAGGCGCCGAACGTGTCTTCAGCTCTGACCGCAAAGCCGTCCATCGCCGCGCGGTCGTAGTGAGGCACGTTTTGCCCGCTCGTCACGGCTTCGGCCAGCACACAGCCGTCTGCCTCGACGAGCGAACGGCGGACAGTCCGCTCGTGTCGTGTGGTTACGTCCCGGAGGCGGGTGCGGGCGGTGGAGACGCGGGTGAGCTCTTTGAACCCGGCGTCTCGGAGGAGGTCGCTCATGGCTGGCCCCTACGTCGCGGCCGACAAAAAGCACCCGGGCGAATTCCCGCTACCGGGGGCTTTTTCGCTCCTGCGTCCATAGCCATGGGTATGTCAGCGCTGCGCGATGCTCTGCGAGACCTTCCAGACGCAGTGTTCGCAGACCTCCTCGAAAACGACGACTCGTACCTCCTCGTGATTGACTTCCCCGGCGTCACGAAAGACACCGTGGATGTGCGTGTTGAGAACGGACGACTCCACATCGAGGCGCGCCGAGAGAAGGACCTCCCGACCGAATACCGGTATCTTCGGGAAGATCGCTCTATGTTCCTCGACGTAGACCTGCCGCTCCCGCCGAAGGTGACCGGGACGGAAGCGGAGGGGTCTGTGTCGCGCGGCGTGCTCGAAATCACCCTCCCGAAATGGCGTGCCGCTCCCGGGACGAGCATTCCCATCAGTGACGAATAGGGGGTTCCAAAGTCAGTGAACCTTCGTCCGTACCGACGGTTTTTCACCGTCGCCAGACAGTTTTTACCGCTGCTCCTCGCATACGCGCGTGACCGACGCCGGTTCTTGCTGTTCGGTGGGCGTAGAACCGTCACCCCGGAGATTCGCCGCCAGCGAGCACAGGCGCTCCTCGATGCGATGCTGACACTCGGGCCGACGTTCATCAAGCTGGGCCAGTTGCTCTCTACGCGCCCGGATATTCTCCCACCGGAGTACATACACGAGTTCACCAAACTCCAAGACAGCGTCCCGCCAGCGCCGTGGCCGGAGGCCAAACAGGTCATCGAAACCGAACTCGGCCCAATAGACGCGGAGTTCGATACCTTCGAGACAGACGCCATCAGCGGCGCGAGCCTCGGACAGGTGTACTACGCCGAACTCAACGGCCAAGCCGTCGCCGTCAAGGTGCGCCGACCCAACATCGAAGACCTCGTCGAAGCCGACCTGCGGGTCATCCGCTGGAGTCTGCCGGTGCTGATGCGGTTTACCGGCACGGCGCGGGCGTTCTCGCTCGAAAACCTTGCAGACGAATTTGCGAGAACTATTCGCGAGGAGATGGACTACCGCCGCGAGGGGCAGATGCTCACGGAGATTCGCGCGAATTTCGCAGACGAAGACCGAATCGTGATTCCTCGCGTCATCGAATCGCACTCCGATTCGCGCGTCCTCACGATGGAGTACGTGAGCGGGACGAAAATCAACGATATCGAAGACATCGACGCGATGAACGTCGACCGCTCGGTGCTCGCAGAGACCCTCCAGCGCATCTATCTGCAGATGATTATCGACGATGGCGTGTTCCACGCAGACCCACATCCCGGAAATCTCGCGGTGCGCCCGGACGGCAAAATCGTCTTCTACGACTTCGGGATGAGCGGGCGGGTAGACGAGTTCGTCCAGCAGAAAATCATCGAGTTCTACATCGCGGTTGCGAACCAAGATATCGAAGGCATCCTCGACGCGCTCATCGAGATGGGGACGCTCAGCCCGGATGCAGACCGCCGGGTGATGGGCGACGTGATGGAACTCGCCATCGCTGATGCACGCGGTGAGAACATCGAACAGTATCGCGTCCAGCAAATCGTGAGCCAGGTCGAAGACACCATCTACGAGTTCCCGCTTCGCCTGCCGTCGAATCTTGCGCTCGTGTTGCGCGTGGCGACGGTGGTAGAGGGCGTCTGCGTGACGCTCGACCCCGATTTCGACTTTATCTCGGTTGCGACGCAGTATCTCACCGAGCAGGGCTACCGCGAGGCGGGGGTCAAGCAGTTCCTAGAAGACCGCAGCGACGAGGTGAAACAGGCGGCGTGGTCGGGGCTTCGTACGCCACCGAAGCTCGAACGCGCGCTCGACCGTGTCAACCGCGATGACTTCTACGTGCGTGCGGATATCGAGGACTCTGATGGTCACCTCACGCGCCTCGCAAAGCGGCTTATCTACGGCATGTTGCTCTCGGTTGGGCTGATTGCGACCGCGGTGCTCTACGCGTTTGCGACGCCCGAATCGAGCGCGGTGGCGGGCGTGTTCTCGCTCGCCATCGCTGGGTTGCTCTATCTCTCCTTTCGCAAACGTCGTGGGATTCGGGCGACCCCGCAGTTTACGCGACAGAACCTTCGCCAGCGCCAGGGCAAATAGGGGCGAACAGACGACACGGTCGTGGGCGCGAAGCGGTGTGTCGTACACCCGCGGGACGCTTCGCGGTTGTCAGTCAGGACATGGCGTCGCTGGCCGCGCCTTTGGCTAAAAACGCTTGGCCAAACCCCGTTACTTTTCTCCGACTCGGCTGTTACTCTGGGTATGGAAATCGACTCGTTCGGCCTCGAACGCTGGTTCGCCCGGTACGAAGCGGATGCCGACATCATGCTCGCAGAGAGCGGGATTCGGTCGCTTCCGGCGAGCCGATTCGACACCGACCCCGGGGAACTCGGGTACGTCATCCCGACCAACGGCGACGAGGAGTTGCGCGAACAGCTCGCCGCCCGCTACGACCGAAGCGTGGACGAAGTCATCTTCACCTGTGGCGCACAGGAGGCGAACTTCCTCGTGTTCCTTGCCCTCCTTGGACAGGGCGGCCACGCGGTGACGGTCACGCCCACCTATCAGTCACTTCATGCGATTCCGGACGCCTTTGGCGAGGTGACGACGGTCGAACTCGACGCGCCGACGTGGGAACTCTCCGTGGACGCCGTCGCCGAGGCAATTCGCGAGGACACTCGCCTCATCGTCGTCAACAACCCGAACAACCCCACGGGGAAATACCACGACGCGGAGACGATGGCTGCGCTGTACGACCTCGCCGTCGAACACGACGCCTACCTGCTCGTAGACGAAGTCTACCGGCTGCTCGCAGAGAATCCGCACCCGCCAGCGGCGAGCCTCGGCCGACGCGCCATCAGCACGGCCAGCCTCTCGAAGGCGTACGGCCTCGCAGGCCTGCGCTTTGGGTGGATTGTCGGCCCGCCAGAGGTCGTGCAAGCGGCGTGGCACTGGAAAGATTACACGACCATCTCGCCTTCCCAGTTCGGCCAACACGTCGCCCGGCAAGCGTTCGAGCGCGAAGACGAACTGCTCGCAGAGAGCCGCGAGATTGCCGCCACGAACCGTGCGCTCGTCGCAGAGTTCGTCGATGCGTGGGACTTGTCGTGGTTCGAACCGGTTGGCGTGAACGCGTTTATCGAGATTCCCGACGCGTTTTCGAGCGGAAAGGAGTTCTGTCGGGCGGTCGTGGGAGAAGAGAGCGTCGTGCTCGCGCCGGGTGAGTTCTTTGGCTATCCAGACCGATTTCGACTGGGATTTGGGTTGCCCACGGCGGAGTTGCGAGAGGGCCTCTCACGGCTTGAAACCTGTCTCCGGCGGCACGAATAGCGTTCCAAACCGTTTATACAGTCTCGTGGAAAAAGCAGACACATGGCGAAGCAACAAGGCGAGGTCCGCGACCTCCAGGAAGGTAGCTACGTAATGATCAACAACGTTCCGTGTCTCATCACTTCCTACAGCACGGCAAAGCCCGGCAAGCACGGCAGTGCAAAGGCCCGTGTCGAGGGGAAGGGCGTCTTCGACAGCAAAAAGCGTAGCTTCTCCCAGCCAGTCGACGCAAAAGTCTGGATTCCAATTATCGAGCGAAAACAGGGACAGGTCGTGAGCGTCGAAAGCTCCGACGTCGCTCAGGTCATGGACCTCGATACCTACGAAACCTTCTCCATCAAGGTTCCCGGCGACAAGACGCTGACGCCGGAAGACGAAATCGAATACCTCGAGATGGACGACCAGCGCAAAATTATCTAAATGTTCCCGGGCGCGCTGGCTTCTCGCACCGACGCTTCGTACGTCATTCTCGGCGCGCCGCTTGACATTTCTACTTCGTTCCAGCCGGGGGCCCGATTCGGCCCCGGACGCATCCGGCAGTACGCGGAGAACTTTGACGACTACGACCACCGGACGGACGCGCATTTTACTGACTTGCAGGTTGCAGACGAGGGCGACCTCCACGCGTGGGACGACGCGGCTGACTACCTCAACTTCTTACAGGGGATGGTTACCGATATCGAGCGTGACGAGGCGCTTCCCATCCTCCTTGGCGGTGAGCACACGGTGACCGTGGCGGGCGTGCGAGCAACCGCCCCCGACACGTTCGTCTGTCTCGACGCCCATCTTGACCTCCGCGAGGAATATGCTGGAAACCCACTCAGCCACGCGACCGTCACCCGCCACGCCCTCGAAGTCGCAGACGAGGCCGTCATCCTCGGCGCGCGAACGGGCAACAAAGCCGAGTGGGAGCGCGCCGCAGACGGCGACGTGACCGTAATTCCCCCCGAAGACGTGGCCGAGTGGACGTACGAGGGCGACGGTGCGGTTTATCTGAGTGTGGACATCGACGCCGCAGACCCCGGCTTCGCCCCGGGGACGGGGACGATGGAACCGTACGGCCTCACACCGCGTGAGATGCGTGATGTTGTTAGAGCGGTCGCCCCCCATGCCGTCGGCTTCGACGTGGTTGAGGTGAACGACCGAGACGACGGGCAGGCGGCGACGCTCGGGGCGAAACTGTGCAGAGAATTCGTCTTCTCACACGCCGATTCGGCCTAAAAACGGGAACGTGGCCGGCTATGACCCGGGAGTCACCCGGCGTGCGAGTCCCCGTGCTGTTCGGACAATCCGATTCTTTGTTCGTCGAGGTAACCGACGCCAAACGAATGCGGCTTTGCGGAATTTACCCATTGGGAATCAACTCCGTTGTCCGACCCGCGAAGGCGGGTAGTCGCTTTATCATCGCCGCATTTCTTAACGTTGGTGGCTAATCTGAATCCATGAAACTCACTGACCTCGTCTCGCGCTACGATGAGCGCCTTCGCACCGAAGACTACGCGTTCGACGTGAGCGCGAACGGATTGCAGGTCGGCCCCGAAGAGAAGGACGTCTCAACCGTCGCCTTCGGCGTGGACGCCGCCGTCTCGACCATCGAAGCTGCGGCCGACGAAGGGGCGGACATGTTCGTCGTCCACCACGGCCTCTCGTGGGGCGGTATCGAGCGCGTGACCGGCGCGACCTACGAGCGCATTCGCCTGCTCGTGGAGAACGACATCGCCCTTTACGCCTCACACCTCCCTCTTGACGGGCACGAAGAACTCGGCAACGCCGCCGGTATCGCAGACTTGCTTGCGCTCGAAGACCGCGAGCGATTCGGTGCGGAGGCTGCAGAATACATCGGGCTTCGCGGGACGGCTCCCGACCCGCTTTCCGTGACTGACCTCCGAGAGGCACTCGTTGGCCTCGACAACGGTGGGCAGGGCGTGCAGATACTCGACCACGGCCCGGAGGAAATCGAGCATATCGGCATCATCACCGGGAGCGGAACCGACTGGCTCCCGGAAGCAGAAGCGGTGGGCGTAGACGCGCTCATCACGGGCGAGGGGAAGCAGCCTGCCTACCACGAGTCGAAGGAAGCGGGCATCCACGTCGTGCTTGCTGGCCACTACGCAACCGAGACGTTCGGGGTGCGTGCGCTCCAGAGCCTCACCGAACAGTGGGGACTGGAGACGACGTTCATCGGTGAACCGACGGGACTCTAGCCTACGGATTGCGGCCGTATTCGAGGTGGTCTATCTGCTGTTCTAAGTCGTGGACAGACTCATCGGGGAGGGTTCGCTCCTCATCGACGCCGCGCATGAACACGAGGCCGACGGCGAGCGGGATGCCAAAGACCACCACGCCCGACAGCACGATGAGGAACAGGTCGGGGGCAGGCGGGAGCACCGACAACGGGAGGGCGGCAGGTGCCATATTGCATGAGTCTTGCTACCATCCCATAAGCGTTGTAGCCGCCACAGACCGCGCCGTTCAAACCCTCGCAACCCACACCCTGTGACAATGAGCGACGACGCAGATCACGAACTCCCACCCAGAGAGGAGTTCCACCACGACCCAATCGGCCACACCGACGTGTGGGCGGGCATGACCGTTGGCGAGCTCGTCTCCGAGTACGGTCACGCCGGAATCGGCGCAGCAGACCTCCACGAAGCCGTGGACATCTACGCTGAGATGATTGGCAACGATGACGTGACCAATTTCTTCGGCCTCGCAGGCGCGATGGTTCCCACGGGGATGCGAAACCTCGTGGCCGACCTCATCCGCGACGGCCACATTGACGTGCTCGTGACGACCGGCGCGAACCTCACCCACGACGCCATCGAGGCTATCGGCGGCAAGCACCACCACGGCCGCGACCATGACGGCGAATCCACCCCACGCGACTTCGACGAGAAACTCCGCGACGAGTGGGTCGACCGCATCTACAACGTCTATCTCCCCCAGGAGCATTTTACTGCCTTTGAAGGCCACCTCCGCTCCGAAGTGTTCCCGAACATCGACCGGACGGTGACCATTCAGGAACTCACCGAAGAACTCGGCCGCGCGAACGCCGAGGTCAACGAACGCGAGGGCATCGAGGAGGACGCAGGTATCGCTGCCGCCGCCTACGAGAACGACGTGCCAATCTACGTCCCCGCGATTCAAGATTCCGTGCTCGGCTTGCAGGCGTGGATGTACTCGCAGGTCAACGAGTTCAGCCTCGACGCGCTCTCGGACATGACCGGCCTCACCGACATCGCCTTCGACGCAGAGCAGGCGGCCGCGATGGTCGTCGGCGGCGGCGTCCCGAAGAACTTCGTCCTCCAGACGATGCTAGTCGTCCCCGACGCCTACAATTACGCCGTCCAACTCACGATGGACGCGCCGAACACGGGCGGCCTCTCCGGGGCAACGCTCGACGAAGCCCGCTCGTGGGGCAAGTTGGAGAAAGCCGCGCGAAACGTCTCGGTGTACGCAGACGCGACGATTACGCTTCCACTCGTGGTTGCAGGCGCACGCGAGAAGATTCAACAGGACTGAACTCGATCTTTTACGGTTCTTTTACCATGTCACACAGCTCCTCGGGATAGAGGATGCGCTCACCCTCCTCAAACTCAGAAACCGGCAGCCACCGCACCTCGAACTCCTCGTCTAATTCTTCTTCGTAGCCGGTCATCGCCTCGCGCTCGTACACCTCGTCGTCGGCCACGTCCGCCTCGTAGACCAGCGCAATCTCGTGTCCCCGCTCACCGTCGAACGAAAACCGGTTCTCGATGTGCGTGAGGAACTCCACGTTCTCCAACTCCACGTCCAACTCTTCTCTGAACTCCCGACAGACCGCATCCTCGCTTCGCTCGCCAAACTCCATCCCACCGCCGAGCGGCCGCCAGAACACCTCGTCCGACTCGGGGTCGTACCCCCGTCCCACGAGCACCTCGTCGTTTCGCCGCACGAGTCCGAGCACCACCGGCCGAATCTTGCGCCAGCTCATCGCTCGCTGGTTCTCAGGTCGCCTCGAAAAATGTTCCCCAGAAGAAAACTGACTTGCTCGTTCGCTGGATAACTGCAGGTGGCCAATGACGAGGCACCGACTCCGAACCAACCTAGGCAGTTGGTGATGCGGAGCCCTATGAGTGCCGAGGCCTGCTTTCTAACCAACACATCTCACCAACAAGTTAGCCTCTGAAAACCGCAATAACAGCCACCGAGTGCCATCTCACAGAACCCTATCCTTCAGACGGATGAGTAGCCACAATATCGCCACCACGCCGAAGCCTACGTGGCCCCCAGTACGCGACGATTGCGCCGGTCGTAACGACGAGCAGGACGACCATCGTGAGGCTTGCAGGGTCGGATTCGAGAATTGGAAACATCCCCTGTGACCAGTTCCACGTCGCGTGGAAGAGCAGTGCGGGCAGGAGGCTCGCGTTCGTGTTG
Organism: Haladaptatus sp. CMSO5; assembly: GCF_036689885.1. Taxonomy (NCBI): domain Archaea; kingdom Methanobacteriati; phylum Methanobacteriota; class Halobacteria; order Halobacteriales; family Haladaptataceae; genus Haladaptatus; species Haladaptatus sp. CMSO5. Next base: position 2,675,294 of record NZ_JBAHVW010000001.1, on the reverse strand, counting down.
TTGTACACCCACGTCATGAGGACGGAGAGCAGGGTTATCGAGACGGTGAACCCGACGAACGAGCTCTGATAGTAAATCGTCTCACTCGGGATGTAGAACAGCGGGACGTGCCAGAGTGCCCAGATGAGTCCCACCGCAATCCCACCGCCGAGTGCAGAAAACCGTGCTTGCAACGGCCCGAGCAGGTATCCTCTCCAGCCGAACTCCTCCTGAACGGGGCCACCCAACAACAGGATGACCACGAATGCGATGGGGAGGATGAGGAGGTTCCCGGCCCACGGGAATGACGGCACCGTCTCGGTCACGATTGCCACCCCAAGCGAGAGCAACACGATTGCTGGTGCGAGAACGAGTGTCGGGGTGAGCCAGCGCTTCGGGAAATCCAGTTGCACGGCTCGCCTTGCGAGATGCCTTGCTCCACCGACCCCGTTCGCATACGTTACGAGGACGAACGCGGCCAGGGTCGGGCCAAACGCGCCGATACTGGGGAGCGTTGGAACACTTTCGAGGACCCCCTCGGCGACAAGTGCTTGTGGCACCCACATCCCCCACGAGAACCCGAATGTGAGCACGAGGAACGCGACAATCCCTCGCCATCCGACATCGGCAGAGTCGGCTGATAGGGCACCGGCTTTCACACCGCTAGTTCGACTACTGAGAGCTTATAACTGCTGCGCGCGGCGGTTTGGTCGCATCCAAGCCACTCGGTACCCTCCTCGAAAAATGCGTGCCACGCTCGTAATTCTGAGATGATTCCGTCCCTTCTCTGGATTGCGTGCGAGTCGTGAGTGCCGGGAGTTGTTTTCTAGCTATATACTCTCGCCCGTTTTGTTCTGGCAGGTTGTCGAGTTCAAGCACCGCCTCGTCAATCCCTTGTTCGAACACGACGATACACAGGCGCGTTTCCTGCTGAGAGTCGGTCTGGACAAATGAGCTATTTTCCTCGACAATTCCCTATAAACTACTTGTCAGACAGCGATAATGGGATAAATGTATTTATTAATACCCTATATCAGGGGTTACACACAGAAACTATTTATTAACGACCACCGTCACTACATGCAACCGTGTCAATTGTTAGCATATGTTTGTGGGTGGGGTGTAGCGACGGTGGACCACGCGAGGAAGGCCGTTCAACCTGACTGGTCTCTATCGTGCCATCACACACTCCACAACCGATTCGGCGGAGTATCGAGGTCGAATACTGGGTCGTAGACAAGCAGGGGGAACTGACCGAGCCGGGCGAACTGGTGTCGGCGTCTTCCAGGGTCGAACGGGAGTTCGTCCGCCCGCTGCTGGAAATCAAGACGACGCCCTGCGAAACGACGAGGCAACTCCGCGAGGAACTGTTCGCGCAGCTGCGAGTGGTACTCGACCGGGCCGAAGCGGCTGGCAAGAGACTTGTCCCACTGGCGACGCCGCTGGCTGGCGAGGAGGTCACCGAGATACCCAGCGAACGCACGCGCATCCAAAACGCGGTGGTCGGCGGGGACTTCGAATACGTCCGCCACTGTGCCGGGACGCACATACACGTAGAACAGCAACCCGGGCACGAGGTCGACCAGATGAACGCGTTCGTCGCGCTCGATCCAGCGCTGGCGCTGGTCAACTCCTCGCCATACTACCTGGGAGAACGGCTGGCGACGGGCGCGCGCTCGAAACTGTACCGACGGAAGGCGTACGACAGCATGCCACATCAGGGACTGCTGTGGTCGTACATCGACGACAAGCGAGAGTGGACGCGCCGTCTGGAGCGTCGCTACGAGGAGTTCGTCGCCGCCACGCTGGACGCGGGTATCGACCGGGCAACCGTCGAGGCGAATTTCGACCCAGAGAGCGCGGTCTGGACACCGGTTCAGTTCCGCAAGCAGTTCGGTACCGTCGAATGGCGCTCGCCAGACGCGGCACTGCCGGGCCATGTCGTCCAGCTGGCCGACCGGTTGGCTGACGTGACCGCCACCGTCCGCGACGGCGAGGTGCGTATCGAGGGCGAGACCGGCCGGTGGACCGAGGCGGAGGTTGTCCTCCCGTCCTTCGACACTGTCCTCGAATACGTCGACGACGCCATCGAGGACGGTCTCGACTCTGAAGCGGTCCGTGGCTACCTCGAACGGATGGGATTCGATATCGCGGCGTACGACCCGCTCACCGAGCACGTCGACGACGGGCCGACGATCACCGCCGAGGCGGCCCGGAACCGACGACTGGAGTGTGCCGACCTGCTCGAACAAGAGGTCCGTCACCGGTCGGTCGATATCGACTGACAATGCGGGGAGTTGCTCCGCCACCATTTTGTCTGCATCCCTGCACAAGATTTTCCTCTGGGGTTGCCCTCTGGCTACAGCGAGACTCGCTCTAAAAACGACCGCAACAACGCATTGAACTCCCCAGACTTCTCCAGTGACGGCAGATGCGCCGTCCCTTCAATAACTTCAACCTGCACATCCGCCAAGCCCGCTTCCAACACCGACGCAATGTCTGCCATGACTGGCGCATCAAGTGCGCCCGAAATCAGTAATACGGGCACCGAAACGTCACCCAATCTGCCAATCGCTGGCGGCTCGCCCTCCGATTCGTTCGCGTTGTCGGTGGACAGTTCGTAGCTCTGGAGCAGCATCTTCCGAACCAGTTCTCGACTCGCTTCATCCACCGCATCGAGCGCGCGCGATGGCCCGGCGAGCCACATCTCGCTCTCGATGGTCGCCGTCCGCTCGAAATCGCCTGCCTCGAAGGCCGCTTCGACTTCGCCCCAGCGGGCGCGGAGATCCGGGTCGTGGACTTCGTACCCGCTTAACCCCGGTGCGACGAGGGTGAGGCTCCTGACGCGATGGGGTTGGTCGAGGGTGAAATCGAGGGCGGCCGCCCCGCCCATCGACGCGCCGACGAGATGCGCAGCTTCGACATCGAGCGCGTCGAGCACGGCAGCGAGGTCGCGGTAATGGGCGTAGGGTGCTGGCGGGAGTTCCGACCGGCCGAACCCGCGCAGGTCGTAGGCGAGGGTGCGGTAGTCCGCAGCGAACGTGTCGAGTTGCTCGTTCCACAGGCGGCTGTCCGCGACGCCCGCATGCACGAAAACGAGTGGTGTACCACTTCCGGCGGTTCGGTAGAACAGGCGAGTGCCACCCACAGTCACGTAGCCCGTGTTGAGCGTGGCGTGGCCCTCGGGTGGCTCTGCGTGGGGCGGTGTCATCTCTTCGACTACGCGTGCCGGCGCAATAGCCGTTGTTGACCCGCTCGCTGCAAACAGCGTACCGGTGAAAAACGTCACAGAATCTATCTATACTCTGGGTTCGTACTACTGGGTATTCTTCACGTTGGCTATCACCGGTAGCCAGACGACGAGTGCCATGAGTCAGGAATCTACGCCCGAGAGAGTGGTTGAGGAGGAGCTTGACCGTCAAATCGGGTTCATTGGGGCGTCTGCGATCGGCATCGGAACGATGATTGCGGCGGGTATTTTCGTTCTTTCCGGGCTAGCGGTGAGCAAGGTCGGAGCCGCCGCTATCGTCGCGTTCCTGCTTGCTGCGGTCGTCGCAGCCTTTACCGCCGCCGCGTACGGTGAGTTCTCCTCAATCTATCCGGAGAGTGGCGGCGGCTACATGTACGTCGCAGAGACGTTCGACACCGACCTCACGTACATCATGGGCTGGACGATGATTCTCGGCTATCCAGCCAGTGCGGCGTTCTATCTCGCCAGTTTCTCGGAGTGGTTTTTCCGCTTCATCTATCCAGTGCTCAACATCCCCCAAGCAATCCCGTTCTGGGTCGCCGGGGTCGTCATCCTCCTCTTGCTCGTCGGGCTTAACCTCAAAGGGACGGAGGAGTCGAACACCTTCCAAATCGTCGTGACCGCCCTCAAAATCGTGCTCATCGTGCTGTTTCTCTACGGCGGGCTGCAGGCAATCGATTCGAGCACCATCACGGCGTCGATGGCAGAAAACATCACCCACGTCAGGGACATCGGGCTGACCAGTGCGCTCGTGTTCATCACCTTCTTTGGCTTCTCGGCTATCGCGACGAACGCAGAGGAAATCCAGTCGCCCGCTCGGACGGTTCCCCGCGCGATTTATTTCAGCATGGGCTTTGTCACGCTCATCTACACGCTCGTCGTCCTCGTCATCGTGATTGCCGTAAACGATGTTGGGTTCCTGTCGTTCCTTTCTGACCAACTCACCTTGGGTGGCAACGAGGCCGCCCGCGATTTCGTGGGCCAAAACGGCGAGGTGGCGATGGGACTTGCCGCCCAGTACTACCTCGGGAGCGTTGGCTTCTACGTCATCATCGTCGGCGCGCTGTTCTCGATGCTGTCTGCGGCGAACGCGACGATTATGGCCGGCTCGCGCGTGAAACTGGCGATGGCCCGGCGCGACCACCTCCCGGCGCAGTTTGAGGAACTCCACCCGCGGCTCAACACGCCATATAAGACGGTGATGCTCACGGGCGGGTTCATCCTCATCTACGTCGTCATCTTCACCGTCATCTTCGGTGGCGTACCGGGGAGCGAAACCGCGACCACACCGTTTGGCCTCCACCTCGGTCTCGAAACGCTCGCTGGGTTTGCGAACTTCCTGCTCCTTTCCGGGCTGACCATCGTGAACGTCGCCATCATCGCCTCTCGACGCAAGTTCCCGACCATCGAGCGACCCTTTCGAGTTCCTGCAGCGCCGTGGGTGCCGCTGCTCGCCATCGCCGCAAACCTCGTCTTGCTCGCAAACGTCGAACCGCGGAGCTTCGCCATTGGCCTCGTTGCAGAATTCATCGGCGTTGGCCTCTGGTTCGCCGTCATCGGCAGCGCACCGTCTATCGAGCGGATTGAGGCAGAAACGCCCACCGCAATCGCAGACTACACCGCAGCGAGACCGGAACGCGGCTACCAAGTGGTCGTCCCCATCGCCAACCCTGCGAACATCGAACAGCTGATGCGCACCGCGTGTACGCTCGCGGCTGAAAACGACGGCGAGGTGTTCGTGGTCAGCGCGGTCACCGTGCCCCATCAGACACCGCTTTCGAGCGGCCGTGGGTTGGCAGAACAGCGCCGGGCGGTGTTGGTGCGCGCAATCGAGTTCGCAGCCGAGTGGGGCGTCCCGGCGAGCGGAGTGGTTCGCGTCAGTCACGACGCCGCCCACGCGATTCTCAACACGATTCGCCAGAACGAGAGTGACGCCGTCATCGTCGGTTGGCGGGGCAGTTGGTCGAATCGGCGGAACGTGGTGTTCGGCTCGACCGTCGATGACGTCATCACGAACGCAGACTGTGACGTGTACGTCGAGAAAATCGGCCCGCGAGCGGACGGACAGGTCGATTCAATCTTACTCCCAACCGCGGGCGGGCCACACGCGCACCTCGCCGCAGAGACTGCGCGTGCCATCTCACACGCCACGGGCGCGGTCACGCGCGTCATCTACGTCATCGACCCGCGCGCCGATGCAGAAGAGCGCGAGCGGGCCACCGCCTTGCTAGAGGCCGCCGCGGCGACTTTCGAGGACACCCCGGTCGAAACGCTGCTTGTAGAGAACGCCGATGTCGTCGAAGGCATCGTTACCGAGGCGAAAAACCACGACCTCACCATCATCGGCGCGACGCGCGAGGGGTTCTTCCAACGCCTCCTGTTCGGCGCGGTGCCAGAAGCCATCGGACAACGCATTCCCACCACCGTCATCATGACCAAACGGAAGTTGGACGTCTCCTCTCGTCTCGGTGATCTCCTTGGCCGTCGGTAACACGCGGGTATGTCGAGAAGTTAGGGTGGGGTGCACGAACGGACAGTAATTGCGGTGCAAATTGCTTCTGACCGACCGGCTTCAGTGGGCCGATTCCTGCCTGCCAAACCAGTGCGAGAGTATCTGTGTGGCCTGTTGGCGCACCTCGCACAGTTCGTGAACTGGGGATACCACAGAACCCGACTGCCAATGTGATGAAACGGACACGATCTCGAAATTCTCTCGAGATGCTGGCTAAAATTCCGCAAAAACTCCTCCCCACAGTATATTTGTCCAGCAAAACTCGAATTTTACGTACAAATACACAACCCTTATCCGTGTGGTCGGTCTTTGTTGAGTTGTAATGGCAAACGGTAAAGTTGATTTCTTCAACGACACGGGCGGCTACGGTTTCATCGCGACGGACGAGTCTGACGACGACGTTTTCTTCCACATGGAAGATGTCGGCGGTGAGGACCTTACGGAAGGTACCGAAATCGAATTCGATATCGAACAGGCCCCAAAGGGCCCACGCGCAACGAACATCGTTCGCGCGTAAATCGGATTTCTCAGTCGCCCTCGGGCGACAGCAAAACACTTCGTTTCTTTACGAACACCACACACCGCGAGCAACCGCGTTCGTCGCGGGTCGTATCTCCGCACCGGCCACTGGCGAGCAGCAAGCCGGTATCGCTCTCGTCAGTGTTGACCGGTAATCTCGCCCGGTTTCTCCCTCGATTCTGGCGTGGTATGGGTACGCTTTTCACCCCGAACTTTACATGATAGTTCGTCCGAATTCCGGCTGTTCACCCCCTCAATAGGCGAATTCTGCCACTTCTCAAAGGAAACTTCTTTTAGGGCTGAACCATTGGCTCCCGAGCACCGACATGAGCGAGGCTCCGGACGCAAGCACACTCAAGCGAACCTTCCTCAAGTACCAACACGTTCTGGTGTTCGCCGCACCAGTCCTGTTCATCCTCGGAGTGGTTTTCGCCGCTCCGACCCCCGCGGATGCGGGGACGAGCTACTGGCTCGAATACTGGTGGCTGTTCCCGTTTTTCATCCTCGGAGCGACGATTGTGAACACGGTCGGCATCAGCGGTTCGGCGCTGTTCGTGCCGTTTCTCATCTTCATCTTCCCGGTGTTCGCGTTCCCATTGGAACCGGAAACCATCGTGAAGATTGGCCTCATCAGTGAGTCCTTTGGCCTGTCGAGTTCCGCACTCGCGTTTATCCAGTACGGACTCGTAGACCGCAGACTCGCGCTCACGCTCGTTGGAGGCTCCGTGCCGTTCGTCATCGGCGGGGCACTCCTGTCGTTCGTGATTCCAGAGCCAATCTTTCAGTTCCTGCTCGGCGTCGCGCTCGTTGTTGCGGCGTATCTGCTGTTCAAAGCAGACTTGAGCCACGAAGAGCCGGATGGCGCGCACGCAGACGTAGACGCCGAGGTCAGTGCAGACGGTGGCACGCACCTCCCCGACGACGACGACAAGCTCGGCCCGGCGGGTGTCACGGTCACCGACGACGGCACCGTAACCCGCGTCGACCGCGACGGCAACACCTTCCGCTATAAGCGCTCTGGGTATCTCGAACGCTTTGGCAACTACAGCATCGGTGGCGTGTTCCAGGGCCTCGCAGGCTTCGGGATTGGCGAACTCGGCATCATCTCGATGCTCCGCTCTGAGATTCCCGTGAAAGTCGCCATCGGCACGAACCACATCGTCGTCGCGCTGACGGCGGTCCTCGCCTCGCTCGTCCACGTCTTCGGTGGCGGACTGATCGGCGGACACGCGATGGACCTCGCCTCAACACCGTGGAACATGGTCGTCTGGACGGTTCCCGCAACCGTGACCGGCGGCCAAATCGCACCGTACGTCGCCTCGCGGCTCGACACGGACGTCATCAAAAAGGGTGTTGGCGTGCTGTTCGCCGCCATCTCGGTTGCGCTGTTCCTCATCTCCGTGGGCGGTCTGTAACCGCCGTCACGCCGTTTTTTAGCCTGTCGCCGTCGCGTTCGTCCGATTCGTCTCTTGAATCACGTAGCGCTGGTCGACCTGCGGGTCGAGCAGGCTGTCAATCGGCGCTTGGCCGTCTCTGAGCAGCGGCACATCGGCCGTGTTCTCCGTTGCGCGGTAGTTCCGTATCTCGCTTCTGAGGTCGATGCCGATGTCGCGTTCGGTGTTCCGCGCGAGCAACTCCTCGCGGGTGATGAGCGTCCCGTTTTTGGTTGCGATAATTTCGATGTTCTGGATGACCGTGGCATCGACTGTCGGGAAGCTGTACACCCGCGGGAACACGGCGTCGATGGTTTTGTACTCAGACCGGTAGAACTGTGAGGCAGCCCCCTGTGGCGCTGAAATGATGTTGGCAAACAGGATGCCGTCGTCGCTCAGGCGGCTTTCTGCCAGTTGCATGAACTCTTCTGTGGTCAACTGAAACGGCACTTTGTCCTTCTGGTAGGCGTCTAAGACGATGAGGTCGTACGTCTGGTTCGTTTGTCTGAGATACTGGCGGCCGTCCATGTTGTGGATGCGAAGTCGGTCGGATTCTTCGACCGCGAAGTACTCTTTTGCGACCGAGATGACCTCCGGGTCGATTTCGACGACGTCGACGGTCACGTTGTAGTCAGCGACGAAGCGTTTGGGGCCGGTGAAGCCACCGCCGCCGATGAACAGGACCTTGTCGATGTCGTCGTTCATCAACAGGGGAAGGTGGAAGTAGCGCGTATAGCCGAAGACGTGGCGATTGGGGTCAGAGAGGTCCATCGCGCTGTGGCGCTGGCCGTCGAGATAGAGCGTCCGCGTGTCGCCTAAGTCAATGACCTGTAACTCTTGATACGGCGTCTGTGTCTGGTAGACGATTTGTCCTTCGATGCTTAACCCAGCAAGGCCACTTCCGGCGGCTGCGACGAGCAGGAGCGCGACCGCCGCGCTGCCCACCGCTTGGTCGGTCGTCATCCCCGGACGGGCGATGAGGACGGCCGTTCCGACGGCGATCAGGCCGAGGACGAGGCCGATTTGGGTAATCGAAAGCGACGGGATGAGGAGGAACGTCGTGCCGAACGCACCGAGGATGCTGCCGACCGTCCCAATCGCGTACACCCGCCCCGAGGCGGCCCCAGTGCTCTGTTTATCGGAGAGTTCTGCCGCGTACGGACTGATGAACCCGAGCAGGTAGGTCGGGGGTGCAAACAGCAGGATGATGGCCGGAAGCGACGCGAATCGACTCGGGAGCGGGAACGCCGTAGACGCCCGCAACAGCGTGTCTCCAACGAAAATCACCACCGCGACGTAGAGGGCGGTTCCGAGCAACAGTCGCACCAACCGATTGTGTGAGGCACGCGAGGCCGCAGAAGCGCCGCCGCGCAGATAGCCGAGGCTGAGCGCCGCGAGGAACACGCCGATGATGCTTCCCCACGTAAAAATACTGCTCCCGAACTGTGGCGCAATCATGCGGCCTGCGAGAATCTCTAATCCCATACTGGTCATGCCGGAGGCGAACACCGCCAATTCGGGCTTGGCGGGTGGGGGCGGCAACCGGGTTCGAAGCGGGGCCATTCCTGTGTCCTACGCGCAGCGTGGCATTAAAGGATACAGCTACTAGACACGTCCTGAATCATCGTGTTCCGGACTCTGCAACTGTCATCCGAAGCGAGGTGTGGCAAGTACGTATAACTCGGCTGCAAGATACGGTGACCTATGGTCGTCATTGTGCGGGGTTCGATTCCCGCAACCGAACTCGCGCTCGCCCATGTGCTGCGGTCTGACCTCCCTATCGAAGTCAATGTCGAGCGAATCGTCCAGAGCGGCAAAGAAAGCGTCATGCCGCTCGTCTGGTTTCACGGCGTCGACAAAGACCGGTTAGAGACGCTGTTGGCAGAAGACGACAGCGTCGATTCGGTTACACTGCTCGCTGATTTGGGTGACGAATTTCTCTATCGCATGGAGTGGGTCGATAAAATCCAGTTCTTGCTCAGTATGCTCACCGACTCAAAGGCAACCGTGATGAACGCCTACGGACGGGGCGACCAGTGGAACCTCCGGGTGATGTATCCGGACCGAGAGCTGTTCTCACAGAACGTCGATTTCTCAAAAGCGGCAGACCTCTCGTTCGAGGTTCACTCGATTCGAGAGCTCGATGAGGAGCCGGTTGGCCGATACGGACTCACCCAGAACCAGTACGACACGCTCATTCGCGCGGTCGAGACGGGCTATTTCGAAATCCCTCGTGAGACCTCGCTCGAAGACCTCGCAGACGAGTTCGACGTCTCCCATCAAGCGCTCTCAGAGCGCCTTCGCCGTGGGATGAAATCGCTCCTCGAAGATACGCTGGTCATCGGCCACATCGAAGACGAGTGAGTCAGTCCCAGTGGCTTCGGTACTCGAAGTCAGGAGACCGGTCTTCGAACCGACCGAGTTCAAAGGGTTCCATCGGGAACGGGGCGTCTTCCCCGGTCACGAGACACCGAACTGCCCGGCCCGTCACGGGCGAGAGCATGACGCCGCGGCCGTGGAGGCCCGTCACGAACGCGAGCCCATCGGGGACTTCTGCGGGTGCGTCGATGATCGGCAGGCCGTCGGGCGAGGCGCAGTCGGCGGTCGGACAGCAGTCCTCGCGGCGGATGTCGCCGTCTTCGACCCCCGCGAGCAGAGGTGCAACACGTTCGGTCACCACCTCTCGAAACGACTCTTGGACGCCCATTGGCGTGCCTTCGGGGTCTGAGAGGAGGTGTTCGTTGCCGCCGATGAGCACGTCGCCGCGGTCGGTCGTGCGCCAGTAGACGCGCATTGTCGGCTCTGAGCCCATCGGGGCAGCTTCGGGAAGCGGCGTGTCGGGTTCGACCACGATGGCGTTCCAGCGAAGCGGCTTGACGGGGAGTTCGACGTAGTCCGCGAGTAGGTCGCGGGTCTTCCAGCCCGTCGCGTAGACGACGTGGTCTGCGTCGATGGGGCCGTACTCGGTTTCGACGCCCACCACCGCATCGTCTTCGACGCGCAGGCCGGTGACCTCGTGGTCGCGGAACACGGCTGCGCCCGCTTGCTCTGCGGCCCACTTGAGCGTCATCGTGTAATCGAGGGCGTCTAAGTAGCCCGTGCCGTCGTAGTGGAGTGCCCCGCCGTAAGCCGACAGGTCTGCGAAGGCGTCGGGGTAGCGCGCGCGAAGTTCGTCTTTCGTGAGATACGCGCCACCCTCGGGTGCCTGGTAGGTGTACTTTGCTGCGTCTTCTTCGGGGACGAGGCGGACGGTGTCGCGGTCGGTAAACGAGAAAATGCCGTGTCCATCGAGGTCTCGAAACTGTGAGAGCGCGAACGTCGCCCACTCGTCGGGGAACGGTTCGAGCGAGAGTGAAATCATCCCCGACGCGCGCGAGGAGGTATCGGCTGCGACGCCGCCTTTATCGAACACCAACACGTCGTGGTCGGGAGCCAACTCGCGGGCGATGGCCAGCCCGGAGACGCCGGCTCCGACGACGACCACACGGGAGTCACGTCGTGACATATGTGGACACAAGACGAGATGCAATAAAACGCTACGGGAAGGCGATTTCGATTCGTGTGTGTGGTGGTGACACACACGACCGATTCTATCGAAATTCTCGAAAAATGCTCGATTTTCGCTCACAAACGTTCAGAAATTACCGAACAATCGTGTTCGATTTCCCGCGAGTCGGGTCGATTCAGTCCGCACCTTCCAATCTCTGTAAATCGTTGTATTTGGGTGTTACACACTCTCTCGCTAACGATATCGGCCGTGAACCTTGTATAGTTATAGCGTTCAACTCCTGTTGATTGAATAATGACGGACCTGGCTACATCAGCCCAGTCGCTCAAAACAGCACTTCCGAATCCAAAAGAGGCAGACAACGTCCTCTACAACCCATCGCTCGACGAACTCCGCGAGCTTGCGCGCGGAGACGAAATCACGACCGAGTTCGGGTCGCCGTCCTACGTGAGCGAGGAGCGCTCGCGGAACGCAGACAAGACGAAAAACGCCGTTGACGCGGAGTTCGACGACGAGGATTACGCCTACCTCGATGCGGCCGTCGACTACGCAGAAACGGAAGCGATGATTTGTGTAGACCGCCTGATGGGCCGACACACAGACCACTCCTACCGATGCCGTCTGTACGTCCAAAAGGAGTTCGCCCGTATCGCGCTCGCGTGGGCGAAACTGTTCGAACCCGTCGCGGACGACGCAGACCCCGACTTCGTCACCATCCAGCTTCCAGAGTGGGACGAAATCGCCGTTCGCATCCTCCCAGACGAGGGTGTCACCGCGGTTCTCGGCAGCGACTACACCGGCGAGGCGAAAAAGTCGTTCCTCCGCCTGCACATGTACTACGCGAAGAAAGCAGGCGGCCTCGGCCTCCACGCGGGCAGCAAGCGCGTCACGCTCAAAGACGACGACGGCGACCTGAACGACGTTGGCCAACTGTTCCTCGGGCTTTCTGCGACGGGTAAATCCACCCTCACCGCCCACGGCCTCTGGCTCGACGGCGACGAGGAAGCCTCGATGCTCCAAGACGACGTGTGTGCGCTCCTCCCCGACGGCACCGTCGCAGGCAGTGAAGGCAACGGCCTGTTCGTCAAAACCATCGGCTTGGACGCAGCCGAACAGCCAGCGATGTACGACGCCGTCACCCACGACTCGGCCATCTTAGAAAACGTCGATGTCGACACGGACGGCACGGTTGACTTCGACTCCGACCTCCACACCAGCAACGGGCGGGCCATCATCGTCCGCGACCAACTCGCCTCCGCAGACGCAGACATTGACCTGCCCGAAGTAGACCAGGTGTTCTTCATCACGCGCAACCCCGTGATGCCGCCGGTCGCCAAACTCACGCCCGAAGAGGCCGCCGTCGCGTTCATGCTCGGTGAGTCTATCGAGACCAGCGCGGGCGACCCATCGAAAGCAGGCGAGTCCATCCGCGTCGTCGGCACTAACCCGTTCATCATCGGCTCGAAAGGCGAGGAGGGCAACCGCTTTCGCGAACTCGTCTCCGACCTTGGCGTCGAATGCTACGTCCTCAACACGGGCCACATCGGCGCGAACGCACAGGACATCGGCGTGACCGAGTCCGTCACCATCCTCCGCGAAATCGCTCGCGGAACCGTCGACTGGGAGCGCGACGAGCAAACCGGCCTCACTATCCCGACGAACGTGCCGGGCATCGACATCACCGAGTTCTACGTCCCAGACCACGTCGAGGACTTCGAGCAGAAAAACGTCGACCTGCGCGGCGAGCGCCTCGCCCACCTGACGCAGTTCGACGACCTCGATAACGCGATTCTCGACGCCGTCTACTAACTTTCCTCCTCTATCTCTCCCATTCTCCCACCGATGAGCGACAGCATTCGCTGTCGATTACGGCCAGTTTCAAACGAATTTGGGTGAGAGTGGTGTCCCAGTGGTGTCACAGTTCGGCAAACCCTCATGTGTCGATTCGCGCTCCGTTCTGATACAGCACTATGAGAGACTCCGACCCAACCCCAACTGACCGTCGCGCCCTCAGTTCGCGCCGCACTGTCCTCGGCACCATCGCCAGCATCGGCGGCGTCGCCCTCGCTGGCTGTATGGGCGGCAGCTCCGGTGGCGAGGGAACGACCACGACGACCGAAGACGGTGGCATGACGACGACTGACGGCACCATGACCACAACCGAAGACGGCTCGATGGACGCCAACCCGGACGTTGCTATCCTGAACTACGCGCTCACACTCGAACACCTGGAGAACGCGTTCTACCGTGATGGTCTCGATACGTTCGCGGATGACGAACTCGTGCAGGCCGACGCGCTGAGCAACTTCAGCGAGACTCTCCGGATGCAGGTTCCAGACTACCTGAAAGCAACGGGCGAACATGAGGCAGCTCACGTCTCAGCCATCGCAGATACCATCGAGAAACTCGGTGGCACACCGGTCGAAGAAGCCGAGTACAACTTCGGCTACGAGACGCCTTCTGAGTTCCTCGCCGTTGGCAAGGCACTCGAAAATACGGGTGTTGCGGCCTACGCGGGTGCTGCGCCGTCTATCGTCAACAACGACGTGCTCACCGCCGCCCTCGGCATCCACAGCGTCGAAGCGCGCCACGCGAGCTTCCTCAATCTCGTCAACTCCGAAGACCCGTTCCCGAAGGCTGTAGACGAGGCGAAGTCGATGGAGGAAGTCATCGAAATCGCTGGCGGGTTCATCACTGAGAACCCGAACGACAGCAGTGCGCTTGCGCGCGGTGACTCGATGGAGACGCCGATGCGAAAGGAAGATGACGGCACGAGCGACGTGGACATCCTGAACTACGCGCTCACGCTCGAACACTTAGAGGCCGTCTTCTACCGCGAAGGCCTTGAGACGTTCAGCGCGGACGAACTCCGTAACGCGAGCGTCCTTTCGGACTACGACGACGAACTCCGCATGACGGTTCCAGACCGCCTCGCCGCCATCGGCGAACACGAGGCGGCTCACGTGACGGCGATTGCCGACACCATCGAGAAACTCGGCGGGACGCCCGTCGAAGAAGCGAACTACGACTTCGGCTACGAGACGCCTTCTGAGTTCCTCGCCGTAGGCAAGGCACTCGAAAACACGGGCGTTGCGGCCTACGCGGGCGCAGCAACCTCCGTCTCGAACGACGACGTGTTCGCGGCCGCCGCGGGCATCCACAGCGTCGAGGCACGCCACGCGAGTTTCCTGAACGAACTCAACGTGGCGAACCCGTTCCCGGAGGCCGTCGACCAGCCAAAAGGCATGGAGGAGGTGGTTGAAATAGCCGGCCAATTCATCGTAGAGGAGTAATCCTCCCCGACCCGGTCGCCACCGCGACCACCTGTGTGCCATTCCGGCGACGTGGCCCCCACCACGCCACGTCGCCACTTTTTTCTCGAAACCCGTCACGAATCATTTTGCTTCAGTGACGTGTAGGTACGGTATGCGCGTCCACTTTGCCGACGAGACGTTCGACTACCAGACGCTCAGAGCCACTGCGTACGCGCCCTACGAGGGGAGTTCGCTCGGCGAGTGTCTCGCCACCGCAGACCGCATCAAGGAGGGCGAGTTCGAGTCGTGGCACACCGAGTGGCGACGCACCGCAGACCGGGTGGCGAGCGAGGCAGAACGCGCCCGTGACGAGGGACGCGACGAGACCGCCCGCGGCGCGTTCTTCCGAGCGCACACCTACTACCGGACGGCAGAGTTCTTCTTAGCGGGTGACGACGCGCGACGCCTGCCCACCTACGACCGCAGCCGTGAGACGTTCCGCGCCGCACTCGACTTCCTCGACACGCCCGTCGAAACGGTCGAACTTCCCTTCGAGGACACGGCGATTTCGGGGTATCTGTTCGCGCCCGACGACAGCGAAGAGCCTCGCCCGACGCTCGTCTGTCTCGGCGGCTTCGACTCGATAGCCGAAGAACTCTACTTCCTGTGTGGCGTGCCCGCGGCGCTCGAACGCGGCTACGCCTGCTTCATCTTCGACGGCCCCGGACAGGGCGACTTGCTCAGATACGAGTCGATGCGGGCGCGAACGGAGTGGGAAACGGTCGTCGGGCCGGTGCTCGATTTTCTTGAGACGGAACCCGTCGTCGATGCGTCGAACATTGCGCTGCTCGGCGTCAGCATGGGCGGTTTTTACGCACCTCGGGCCGCCGCATTCGACGACCGGGTGGCGGCGTGCATCGCGTTCGACCATTGCTACGACCTCTGGGCGGCGTCTGCCTACGGACAGGAAGCCGTTGCAAGCCTGTTCACGTACCTGCCGGGTGCGCTCGTAAACGGCGTCGCGGCGCTTGCTGCCCGCGTCGATGCCGGGTCGCGGTGGCAACGGCAGAACGCAGAATGGGTGTTCGGCACGGACATGGCTGGCCTCCTCTCTACGCTCAAAGCCTACTCACTCAGAGACGTCGCTCATCGAATCACCTGTCCGACGCTCGCGCTCGCTGGGGAGGACGACCACCTGATTCCCCTCCCGCTCGTCTATGAGTTCGTGGACGCGATAGCCGGGCCGACCACCCTGCGCGTGTTCGAGGAACACGAGGGCGCAGCAGACCACTGTCAGTTGGGGAATCTCCCGCTCGCCCACGGCGTCATCTACGACTGGCTTGACGAGACGCTCACCTGAACGGGAACATGCTATTTAGCCCTCGCAGGGCTACAGACAGGTATGGCTGGTCACGCCTCGGCTGTCGATGAGCTCACGTCCCGCGAGCGGGTTCGCTTCTATCTGGTTGACCACCAGACGCTCGTCGGGAAGACCATCGACGTCGCGCTCCTCTCACTGATTCTCGTCTTCATCGCGTTGTTTATCCTTGAAACCTACGCGTTCGCAGAGCCGTACATGCCCATCTTGTTCCAGCTTGAAGTGGCGATCAGCTTCGTCTTCCTCGGTGAGTACCTGCTTCGCATCTACAGCGCCCGAAATCGACTCGCAGAGGTGCTCAACCCCTACACGATGATTGACTTGCTCGCCATTGCCCCCACGCTGCTCATCTTCTTGTTTCCGACCGTCGACCTCGTCGTGTTCAACGTCGGCTTCCTGCGAGTGCTCCGGGTGGTGCGGGCGCTTCGCTTCTACCGGTTTACCGCAGACGAGGAGTTTTTCTTCGGCACGGTGTCGCTCTCTTCGTTGCGGGCGATGAAGCTCGCGCTCACCGTCCTGACCATTTTCTTCGTCTCAGCCGGGCTGTTCTACAGCTTCGAACACGAGTTGAACCCGACGGTCAACAACTTCGGCGACGCCTTCTACTTCGTCGTCGTCACGCTCACGACGGTCGGATTCGGGGACATCACGCCAATCACCGACGCCGGGCGCTGGGTGACGGTCTCTGCCATCATCGTCGGCATCACCATCATCCCGTGGCAGGCGAGTCGCATCATCAAAGAGTGGACGTACAAAGAGCGCGTCAACGTCGTCTGTGAGAACTGTGGGCTTGCTTACCACGACCGGGACGCCTCCCACTGCAAAGCCTGCGGGCACGTCATTTACCAGCAGTACGACTCGCGGGAGTGAGTCAGCGCGCGAGCACGAGCGACCGGTGAATCGACCCGAGCGAGAACGGGAGTCGCTCCCACGCGTCGCCGGAGGTTGCCGAGTACCAGACCGACCCGTCGCTCATCCCCGCGACGACGAGGCCGGGTTCGCCCGGGAGCGTACAGAGCGCATACGGCATCGCAAACGACGGCTGTGGCAAGCCTCCGGCGAGTCGTTCCCACGGCCCATTTTCCTGCCAGCGGTAGATGTAGGCGCGGGCGTTTTCTTCGCCGTGAGCCGCGAACGGGCCGGTCGAAGCCGACAGATACCACGTCGTTGGGTCTTCGGGGTCTGCTGTGACCGCCCAGCCGTACGACCGGTCGAGGCCGTTCGTCGGTGCAATCCACGTCTCTCCGCCGTCGGTGCTCGTCGCTCCTGCCCGCCCCCGTAACCCGGCACCGCCTTCGTACATGCGGGTGCCGTCGGTGGCGTGGAACGCGAGGCTGTGACAGTCGCGAATCGCACCCTGCTGGTGCCCAGTCCACGTTTCGCCACCGTCGGTGCTTCTGACGACCGCGCCGAACTCAATCCCTGCGAGGACGAGGGTCGGGTCGGTTGGCGACAGGGCAATCGCTTGGACGTACGCCGTCACGAACGGCGGTTCGGCCGGTGAAAACCAGAGCCGACGGCCGGGAATCTTCGCAAAGCCGGGTGGCTTCGTCCACGTCAGTCCTCCATCTCTCGATACGTAGATGGCCGCGGGTTTCGCCCCGGCGTAGATGACCGCCGGGTCGTGTGGACTCACCGCGAGCGATTTCACGACCACGCCGTCGAGGCCAAGAAACTCCCACGTCTCGCCACCGTCTACCGATTGATACACCCCGTCTCCCTGCGTTCCGGCGTACAGTATCGCCGGAGTGGTCGGGTCTACTGCGAGACAGCGCACGTCTTTGGTGACAAGCTCGTGTGAGACCCCCCACTCGCGGTCTTCGAAACTGGCCCGTGCGATACCCCCGTCCGTCGTTGCGAGGAACGTGGTTGCAGTCAGTGCGTCTGGAATCGTCGTGTCGCCAACTCGTGGCGGACTCGGTGTGTCAATCGCCATTTCCCCAGCCCACCTAGAGAAACGTTGCCACGGGCAAAATAGCTAGTCTGTGTTGCTCACCGTACTCTGACTTACGTGGCCGCGTTCGAGCGACCTATCGCATCGACGCGATAGTGCAACACCACAGCCCCGAGGATGCACACCAAGCCGAGGCCAACGAGGACGAGCGACTGGCTCGTGAACACGCCGGTCACTCGCCCGACGAGCGCGACCACGAGGTCTGCGAGCGCCGGGATTGGAACGTCGCTGCCCGCAAGCGCCGCGCCGAGCTGTGCGATGGCGACTGACCCGAGTACGAACGAAACGCCCCCAGCGAGCACGAACGCCCCGCCGATAGTGGAGAGAAATGTCACGCCAGAGCGGCCGACGAACCAGAGACTTCCCACCAGCACGAGGATGAGGCCCGCGAGGACGACCACACCGCGGTCGAGGACGGTGACGACCGTGCGGGCGTTCTCGAATGCCTGTTTCGACTCTGCGGGCATCTCGTCGGTGAGGACGAGTTCCGTCCCGCCGAGTTCCGCGACGAGCTGGTCGTTCATCTCTGTGGCAATCGTTTGTGCGAGGACTGACTTCGACTCCGTGAGATCCGTCTTAAATTCGTTGTAGGTCACGGTCTCGTCGGTGAGTCCGGTGACGACGACCAGCGTGAGGTCTGCTGAGGCAGAGACCAGCGCCGGGTCAATCTCCGCCGGTGGCACTGTCTCCTCAACTGCGGCGACGGCTTGCGTCTGCACCGCGGAGAGTGCCTCGTCGGTCAGCGCCGCGACACGCTCGTCGTCTGCCTCGACGCGCTCGCGCAGGGCGGCTTCGATGGCCGGTCGCCGCGCGCTAACTGCTCGTTCCTTCTCAGTGGCGGTGTAGTCGTCCGGATCGTAGTTTACGATGACGAGTGCGAGTAGTTGGTCGTCCGTGGCGTAAGCAAACGCCTGTCCGACTGCCTGCTGAATCACCTGTTCGCGCACGGTTTCGCGCACCTCCGCGCGTGCGGCGAGGAAGCCCGCCTCGCTCGTCTCTGCGTCTTTGAGGAGGGCGGTGTCGAACGGGAGGGCTGCGGCCGTCAGGTCGAGGTCGCCCACGAGGTCTGCGGTCGGCGTCTCTACGATGCTCGTTTCGAGATTCTCTGCGAACGACGCCTGCGCTGGCGCGAGGTCTATCGCGAGGCGCGGTTCTGTCGCATCACCGTGGAGGTACGCATACGTATCATCAATATTGGCATTCGTCTGCGCCGCAAGATACGCCGGGTCGAGCAACGCCTCGCGGTAGGCTTCCGCCGTGAGTGAGGCGACAACGCCCATCTCGCTGTCGTTCAACTCGCCCGCGGTGGGGCCGCCGAGCGTTTCGATGGCGGCGGCAGAAAGCACGTCGTAGCCGCCTTCCTCTGCGAGGCTCTGTTTGACGAAGCCGGGGTCGAGTACCGTCCGGTGGGTCGCAACGAGCGCGTTTTCAGCGCCGACTGTCCCAGTCAGCAGCAGTCCTACCACCAACAGACTCAGGAGTTTTCTGGTACTCACCGGCAGTTCACCACACTAGAGAGGGTGGAAACAACGATAAAATCACTGTTTACAATACTGTCTTTTCTTCTGACTAAATCTGGGTGCCTCGGCTCAGCGCTCTTCGACGAGATTGTAGGGGTTGCCGTAGCAGTCCTCGACCATCGCAGAGACGCCCCACGGCACGTCTTCGGGCGCGCTTGTCACCGTCACGCCGTTTCCTTCGAGCGTTGCAACCGTCTCGCGGCAGTCGTCAGTGGCGAGGACGGTGACGGTTCCCTGTCCGATTCGCTCGCGGAGTTTCGCGGCTTCGTCTCCGAAAAAGTCCTCGGTTGGCTCTTGGAGGACGAGCTCTGTCCTTCCGCCTTCGGGCGCAACCGTCACCCAGCGCATGCCGGGGGCGAACTCCTCGTCCGCGCGCTTCTCGAAGCCGAATTTCTCGGTGTAGAACTCGAGTGCTTCATCTACGTCTGCGACCAGAACGGTCGCGTGGGTTACGTCGGTGAGCATGACACGCGGTGGAACTCAGAGCAGGCAGATAAGCGTAAGCTGTGGCGTGAAAATGGTTGTTGAGACTCAGGCCATCGGCTTCACGTTCTGGTTCACCCGGAACAGGTTGTGCGGGTCGTATGCCTTCTTGAGTTCCGCGAGACGGTCGTAGTTGTCACCGTACGCGAGCGCTTCTTCGCCTTCGCTCTCGCTGATGAAGTTGACGTACGCCCCGCCTTGGGCGTTGGGTTCTTGGGCGTTGTAGTACTCGCGCGCCCACACCTTGCAGGTGT
This sequence comes from Haladaptatus sp. CMSO5, assembly GCF_036689885.1. Classification (NCBI taxonomy): domain Archaea; kingdom Methanobacteriati; phylum Methanobacteriota; class Halobacteria; order Halobacteriales; family Haladaptataceae; genus Haladaptatus; species Haladaptatus sp. CMSO5. The sequence continues at coordinate 2,655,250 of NZ_JBAHVW010000001.1, read as the reverse complement.
CGTCGAGCGCGGGGTTGTCCCAGCGCGTGTGGACGTTCATGATGTACCTCGCGTCACGGTGTGGATACGCGGTTGCGTCCGCCGAAACGCGTGCCATTGCGCCGCCGACCTGTCCGAAGAAAATCTCCGACAGCGGCGTCGGCAGGTTTGCCGCGTAGTCGAGCGCGAGGTCGATGACCTCATCGCTCAACTCGGCGAAGTTGTGCGTCTTCCAGTAGTTGCGAAGCCCGGGTTCGAGCAGCGGGTCGAACGCCTGTTGGAAGGCTTCGTACGGAGCGGGACCGACGCCGTCGCCGAGAAGCGTGCCCAGTTCACGGAGCGGCTTGATGAGTTCTTCGCCCTTGGCCATGTCGCCGGTGTAGAACGGAACGACGATGACCGCGTCCTTGCCCACGTCCGCTTCGTCGATGAACGGAAGCGGCGGTGCCTGGCGCAAGACGAGCCACGTCGAGAGTTCGTCGGGCGCGGTCTTGTTGAACTCGCGCACCTGCTGCATCACCGACTTCCCATCTTTCGCGTCGTAGACGATTGGGCCACAGAGCACTTCTGGGCCGACTTCGTGGAGGTCGAATTCGAATGAGGTCACGACCCCGAAATTCCCACTGCCACCGCGAATCCCCCAGAACAGGTCTGGGTGCTCGGCTTCACTCACGTGGAGTAGCGTCCCGGCGGAGGTGACGAGGTCGACCGACCGCAGGTTGTCGATGGTCATGCCGTACTTGCGGGTGAGCCAGCCAAACCCACCGCCGAGGGTGAGGCCAGCCACACCCGTCGTCGAGTTGATGCCGAGGGGCGTCGCAAGCCCGAACGCCTGTGCCTCGTGGTCGAAATCACCGAGCGTCGCACCGGGTTCGACCCGCGCCGTCTTCGCTTCGGGGTCTATCCGCACCGCGTTCATCCCCGAGAGGTCGATGACCAGCCCGTCGTCACACAGCGCGTTCCCCGCGATGTTGTGCCCAGCCCCCTTTATCGCCACCAGCAGGTCTTGTTCGCGGGCGAAATTGACCGCACCGATGACATCTGCCACGCCAGCACAGCGGGCGATGAGCCCGGGGTGCTTGTCGATAGCCGCATTCCAAATCGTCCGGGCTTCGTCGTATGTCGGGTCGCCCGGTCGAATCAGCTCCCCTTGGAACCCCATCGCGAGCGTCTCGATTGCACTTTCGTCGATACGTACTTCTCGAACTGCCATAGCCCGTAATACTTCGCTGAATACGGAGAAATAGAATGTTGCTTACTAGTCATACAATCTGGAATATCTGTTAGTATTCGGTTCTGGCCGCGTATTCTGGGGAATAAAATGTGATTTTTCTTTGTTATATGGGTGGTTCGTGGCGGCCGTTCTCGTGAGAAGTGCCACCATAACTCATGCCCTGTGTGTATATTTCAAAGGTATTTTATGCACCATCTGCATACGGCCTGCTAATGAGTTCACCATCGTTCACCCCGCTCGGGTACGACGACATCGACCCCGAGTTGCGACCGTCGCTCGGCATCGCGCTGCTTCCCGTGTTCGCCGTGCTCGTGTTCCTTGGCATCGGCTCCGCGGTGCTTCAGCTTTCACCGCACGTGCCGTTGCTCTGGAGCATCATCTTCGTCGGCGCGCTGGCACACTTCTACCTCGGCTTTAGCTGGGACGCACTCGCAGACGGGTTGACCCGCGGCCTGCTGATGGGCAAACAGGCGCTGTTCATCATCTTCATCATCTACGCCGTGATTGCGACGTGGGTCAGCGCCGGCACCATCCCCGCGCTCATGTACTTCGGCCTCGACCTGCTCACGCCGGTCATCTTCCTGCCCGTCACCGCGCTGCTCGCGGGCATCGTCGCCTTCTCCATCGGCTCGTCGTGGACCACGGTGGGCACCCTCGGCGTCGCCTTCGTCGGCATCGGCTCCGGGCTTGGCGTCCCCGCCCCGATGACTGTCGGCGCGATTCTCTCGGGAGCCTACGCCGGTGACAAACAGTCGCCGCTCTCTGACACCACGAACCTCGCCGCCGGGGTCACGAACACGAACCTGTTCGACCACATCCGGGCGATGCGAAACAGCACGATTCTGGCGTTCGGCCTCGCACTCGTGGGCTACGCCATTTTGGGCCTGCGCTCGCACGGCTCCATCCCCGCCGGCCAAATCGCCGAGATTCAGGGCGCGCTCGCGGGCACCTACTCGCTCAGCCCCTTCGTGTTCCTCCCGCTGCTCGTCACCTTCGGCCTCGCGCTCAAACGCTATCCCGCAATTCCGACGCTCGTCGCGGGCGTGCTCACTGGCGTGTTCACCACCATCGTCGTCCAAGGCGCATCCTTCACCGGGGCGTGGACGATATTCATGAACGGTACGAGCCCGGAAACCGGCTCAGAACTCGTAAACGGCCTGCTCGCAACCGGCGGGCTGACCGGCTCTGCGTGGACGATTACCGTCGTCGTCGCCGCGCTCTCGCTTGGTGGCCTGCTCGAACGCACGGGCGTTCTCGCCGTGCTCGCCTACCACCTCTCGAAAGGCGTCACGAGCGTCGGCGGCCTCGTCGCTGGAACGGGCGCAGCTGCCATCGTGACGAACCTGCTCACCTCCCAGCAGTACATGAGCATCGTCGTCCCCGGCCTGACCCTCCGTGATGTGTACGCGGAGTACGGCCTCGAGAGCGAAGACCTCTCTCGCGCCATCGAAGCCGCCGGAACGCCAACCGGCGCGCTCATCCCGTGGCACGCAGGCGCGCTGTTCATGGCCCAAGCGACGGGCGTGCCGACGCTCGCCGGGAGCTTCGGCCTCGCGGGCTACGCGCCGTACTACTTCTTCGGCTTCCTCTCGCCGCTCATTCTGTTCACCATCGCGGCGACGGGATGGGGTCTCTCCGAGCGGACGGCGAAAACAGGCACCGCTCAGCCCGCTGACTAACCCCTGAAAAACTCGCGAATCGGCCGAATCTGCTCGGGCGTGTTCAGCGACGGGGCGTGCCCCGAGTCGATTTCGAGCGTCTCTGCATCCGGCTGGCGCGCTTTCATCTCCTCGAACGTTTCTGCAGCGAGAATGTCCGAGGTTTTCCCCCGGAGGATGAACAAGTCTGCCTCAATCGTCTCCCACATCGCCCACGGGTCTGCTGGCGGTTCTGCGGTCAAGAGCGGTTCGACCACGCGCGGGTCGTAGGCGGGGGTGAACGCTCCCGTTTCAAGCCGTCGCATCGATTCGCGGGTAAATCGTCGCCACTCTGCGTCGGTCATCTCGCTGTAAGTCGCGTACGTCTCTCGGTAGTAGGCTTCGAGTTCGGAGAACCGAGAGAACGACGGCGGATTGGTGAGGTACTCGATGATGCGGTCTAACCCCTCGTCTGCGGCGTCGTCTTCGCTGGGAGCTGGCCCGACGTCGTTCACGACGAGGTGGGTGATGCGGTCTGCGAGCGGGCCTGCGGCGAGACCGATTCCGAGCATCCCACCCATCGACGTGCCGACCCAGCGCATCGTATCGATGTCAAGGGCGTCACAGAACGCGACGAGGAGCGCCCCCATCGCTTCAGGGCCGTAGGTCGCGTCGTCGGCTGGCCACTCGCTCAGGCCGCGGCCGGGCATGTCGGGACACACCACCCAGTAGTCGTCTGCTAAGCGCCGGGCGAGCGGGTCGAAGTCGCGCCCGACACGCGAGAGGCCGTGGACGCACACGACGGGCGGGTCGTCTGTATTTCCCCACGAGGAATAGTGTATCTCTGTGTCTGCGACCGTGACGAACTCGTCAGTTCGGGGCATGCGTGGGTGTTCGTCACACGGGCTAAAAGGCGTAGGGGGCAGTCGCTGTGCGTGGTTCGCGGCGGCGTGTCGTGTGGACTGTCTTGTCGTAGCGAGTGTCCGACTTTCCGTAAACGCGGCTTTTCTCTCGTCTCGTCATAGTATTTATTGGTGATACCACATGGCACACATGCTCGTCCATCACCAAGTGAAGGACTATCCAACGTGGAAAAAGACGTTCGACGAACACGCAGCGACTCGCAAGAAAAACGGGGAACAAAGCCACGAACTGTTCTGCAGTGACGACGACCCGAACGACGTGACCATCCTCATGGAGTTCGACACCGAAGCCCACGCGCGCGGCTTTGCAGAGTCGGACGACCTGCGACAGGTCATGGAGCGGGCGGGTGTTGTTGGGAAGCCGGAAATCTCCTACCTCACCCACGTAGAGCGCTTCGCATCGTAGTGACTACGCCACACTCGAATTTTTCCACCGTTCACATCCACTCGCTCGGAGCCAGTACAGGCCGCCACGGCACTCGATTCTCCTGGTCGCCAATCGCAAGTTCCTCCCCAACGCGATTCAGACCCCAGTGTATTTAGTTCCGGTTTGCAAACCAGTGAGTGATATTAATGCGAATTGTGTGTTGGCGACTCGATAGTGTTTGCACCAGTTCGACACGTCACCGCCACCCGTCTCTCACAGCAGTATAAATAAGGATTTCAACGAGTACACCCAATGACACGTATGCACCCTCTGGCCCGGTCTGCACTCTTTACGCTCATCGGGCCGGGGACGGTCACCGTCCTCGTGCCGTACATCCTTCTCACAGGCTTTCCGTCGATGTTCGTCCTGCCACTTGGCCCGTTTCGCTATCTCGGCATTACCCTCTTTCTCATCGGCATCGGCATTTACACGACGACGGTTGCGTTGTTCGCGGCCGCTGGGGGCACGCCTGCCCCGTCTGACGAACCGCAGTCGCTCGTCTCCGCGGGTCTCTACGGCGTCGTCCGCAATCCTATGTACGTGGGCGTCCTCTCGATCGTGTTCGGTGAGGCGCTGTTTTTCCAGTCGGGGCTGTTGATGGTGTATGGCGCGCTCATCTGGCTGTTGTTTCACGCCTTCATCATCTCCTACGAGGAGCCACACCTCCGCGAAAAGTTCGGCGAGGAGTACGACCGCTACAGCACCGAGACGCCGCGTTGGTTCCCGCGGCTTCGCCGGGCGTAGCTCACAGCTCCGGCTCGCTGACGAGCCCGAGTTGGCGATACAGGTGGAGGTAGTCCGCCTGCATCCACGTCTCTTGTAGCTTTCCTGATTCGAAGCGGTCGATTGTGATACCGGACATCTCCGTTTCGCCACCCGTCGGTGACGGGCCGCCGCGGACGATGTCTCTCGGGGTGTGGACTGTCCATCGCGTTACGACCGTGTCGTCCGTTGCGACCTGGTCGTGGATGTCGTACCAGAGCGTGCCAATCGTCTCACCGAAGTACTCTCTGAGCCCGGCCGGGCCAACCACTTCGCCGTCGTGGCCGCCAAAGCCGTGGCCTCTGAAGTCGGGGGCGACGACTTCGTCTATCACATCCTCACCGCCCATCAGGTAGTCGGTGAACAGCCGCAAACTGAGGCTGCGATTGCGCTGCTCGGGGGAAATTTTCTGTGCCATCGTTCACCACCGCCTGCCACCGCGACACACGGTTACAGAGGGTAGGGCGGGTGGCACAAAAATTCGCATTCACACTGCGCCGTACAGTCTGTCAGGCTGTCGTATCGAGGTTTTTGAGATCCCATCCGACGAATTCGCCTTCTACTTCGATGCCGAGGGCGTCGATGGTTCGCGCGAGAGCGAGGTACTCGCCTGCGAGCATGGTGATGCCGACGACTGCGCTGTCGTCGAAGAATTCTGCCAACTGCTCGTGAACTGCGTCATCGACGGCGTTGTCCACGTAGGCGGTGACGTACGAATAGAGCGCGGCGTCTTCGGGCGACAGTGCGTCTGTATCGCCCGTGTTGATTGCGTGCAGTTCTGCAGTGGTGAGCCCTGCATCGAGGCCGAGTTCGACGTGTTGGTGCCACTCGTAGGCGTTGTCCGTGGCGCGAGCGACGGTAAGGATGACGAACTCTGCGCCACGATTGTCGAGTCCGGCCTCCGTCCAGAGCACTCCCGCAGACTTCGTGAGGGTGGCGAGGGCGGCCGGGTTGTTCGCGAGCGCCCGGAACACGTTTAGCGGCCCGAGGCTGGTCTCCTCGACGAGCGCCGCGGCGTCCGGAGAAAGGTCGTCAAAATCGAGATACGGAACGCGAGCCATGTGGCTGTCTTGGCTCCCGTCACGATAACTGTTCGCCGGTCACCAGACGTGGTCGAAAAACGCGCCGTGAAAATCAAAGGGCAGGACGTGAGGAAGCGGCGCTCTGGCGAGTTCGCTGAACGTCTCGCCGTCTAACACGAGCAGCGACGACTGCTCGCCTGCGGTGTCGAGAATCACCGAGAGCACTACCCCGTCGTCTTCGCGCTCCCCGGACGGTCTCGGAACGAAGACGGGTTCGCCACAGAACGTCTCTTGGGCCGTCCAGATTGCGCTCGACCCCGACTCCACGTCGGCTTTGACGAGGTAGTTCGAAAAGCCGTCGCCGTCCATGACGCTTCCTTGCCCGTAGACGTAGCGGTGGGGCTGTCTGCGGACGGTCGGTGCGATGGTTGGCAACTCCATCGCAATCTCGGACAGCGGCTCACACTCGACCCGTTCTGTGCCAGCAGTCGGCAGCGTGTAGCGTCTGAGTTCGCCAACGAGTCCTTTGAACTCGCCGCGTTCGAGCCGGTCGAGATAGAGGCCGTCGATGATGTCGGGATTGGGGTAGGCCACGAGGTCTACGACGATGTGTCCCTCGCGCTCGAAGGCGTTTACGTGGTGAAACGTGAAAAATGACGACGCCCGAGGGGTGGCGACGACGCGGCCGTTTTCGCGGTCGATGATGATAAATCGCGTCTCGTCGGTGCCGTCCCAAGTGAAGTGTTCGATGAAGCCATCGTTGTCGAGTTTCAGGAAACTGAGCGGGTTCACCGTAAACGGCGCTTCCGTGAGGATGACGTAACGGTCGGTGAGGCCGATGCTGTGGATGTACGCCGGACGCGAAACGCTGACCGATGCGATTTCCTCACGGCGGAGGCTCCCGTCCGCCACGCGATAGACGATGTACGTACTCGGCTTGCCAAACTTCGTGAGCAGGCCAATCGTCTCTTCTCGCGCGGTGTCGTGGTGGACGTGGGCGGTCATGACGTGGCCCGACAGTTCGTCATCGAAGGCGACCGCTCCGCGCGTTGCTAAGGTTTCTGGGTCGAACGCGATGGCACGCGGGACTTCGGTGAGCGCGACCATGCGCGAGCCGAGTTCTACCACGGTGACGTTGGCGTTGTCCGTCGTCTCCGGGACGATAATCGACTTGAGTTTCGCGAGAAAGCCCGTCGTGGGCGCGGAGGCGAACTCGCCCGGCCCGAGGTGGCCCTGCTTGCGCGCCTTGTACGTCTCGGTGCGGAGAAAGCGATTCGCATACGTGACGGTGCCGTCGTCAAACGTGAACTTCCTGAGCATCGCCAACCCGTCGAACCAATGGGTGACGCGCCCGTCACCGAGTTCGAAGTGGGCCGGGCCGTTTCGGATGAGCGTTCCCCTGAGCCAGTCGGGTATCGCACCCACGATGAGCAGCGACGCTTCGGTTCGCTCCTCTGTGAGCGTCGAAAATCCCCGCCCATACCCGTTCATACCGGTGCTCCGCGGGGAACGACGATAAGCGTATTCTACGCGTCAGTTCGTCGAGATAATCTCGATAACGTCGCGGTGGGACAACTCGCGGTCTGCGCCGACTTGGCGATTCGACCGGCAGTCGATGGCGTGGAGGAAGCCGTCGCCGATGTCGGTGTGGAGGTGGTAGGCGAAATCTTCTGCGGTGGCGTAGTCGGGGAGGAGGAAACAGTCACGGAACTTGCCTTTTTCGTCCCACTTGCCGTTTGCCGTGCCGGGGAAGATGGCTTTCACGGAGAGTTCTGAGAACAGCGCGGCTTCGAGCGCCTGCTGGACACCCGTGCCGTCGTGGGCCTGCATGAACTCCCGAATTTGCTCTAAGCCCTTCTCCTGTTCTGCGGAGATGTCTTTCAGAATCTCGAAGTCGGCTTCGCCGGGGCGATACGAGACGACACCTTGCTCGTCCGCCTTCTTGAGCGCCTTCTCTGCGTGGGCGCTCGCGGGGATGATGGTCAGGTGCTCGTACTCGGGATCTGCCGTGATTTCCTCGTAGTTCGCTTGCGCTTCCGGCGTGTCCATCTTGTTCGCCGCGATAATGATGGGCTTGGTCACCTTCCGAATCTCGCGGGCGAGTTGCTCGCGGTCGTCTGCATCCCACTCGTCGGGGTCGAGGGCTAAATCACAGCGGAGGATGATTTGCTTGAGCTCGTCCTTGTTCGTGCGGAACGCCGACATCTGCTCTGCAAGTTCGACCTCGATTTTCAGCTCCTCTGCCTGATACTTGCCGTTGTAGCGCTCGATACCCTTCTCCAAGATTTCTAAATACCACATGTCGAGTTCGTTCTCCAAGAACTCGATGTCGTCGCGAGGGTCGTGACCCTCGGTCGGTTCGCCTTCTGCGTCCGTCTTCCCCGAAAAATCCACGATGTGGATGAGCACGTCGGCTTCGTTCAGATCGGTCAGAAACTGGTTGCCAAGGCCCTTGCCCTCGTGTGCGCCGGGAATCAGGCCCGCAACGTCTACGAGTTTCGTCGGGACAAAGCGCATGCCGTGGTCGCAGTAGCCCGTTGTCGGGGTACACTCCTCTTCGAAGTCAGGTGCCGCACATTCGACGCGGGCGTAGGCCTCGCCCACGCTCGGGTCGATGGTTGTAAACGGGTAAGCCCCCTCCGGGACGTCGTTCATCGTAGCCGCATTGAAAAAACTCGACTTGCCGACAGAGGGTTTGCCGACAAGGCCGATTTTGTAGCTCATTGCCGCTCCTTGCCCCAACGGCGGGTAAAGCGTTTTGTTCCGAAAACGCCGTGCGCAGCGCTGTCACAGCACCGCCGCCTGCCGAAACCCTGTGAGTTATGCTGACACCCCTCCCAGTTTTCCCATGCCCAACACCGCCCACTTTCGCAAGCTCGAACGGATGTACGCAGCCGCCCCGTGCAACGAGTACTACGAACCCGAAATCGACATCGAGGAGGGCAAAGCAACGCTCACCATGCCGGTCAAAGAAGAGCAGTTCCACGCCGCGAACGCCGTCCACGGGTCGAGCTACTTCAAAGCCTTAGACGACGCTGCCTTCTTCGCGGTCAACTCGCTCGTCGAAGACGTGTTCGTCCTCACCTCCCAGTTCAACCTCTATCTCACCCGGCCCATCACCGAGGGCTGGATGGAGGCCGTCGGTGAAGTCGTCCACGAGAGCGGGAGTCAGTTCATCGCAGACGCAGTCGTGAGAGACAGCGACGGGAACGTCATCGCTCGTGGGACGGGGAACTTCGTAAAGAGCCGTATTGCGCTGGACGAGGATGTGGGGTATCGCTGAGGCGTGATAGTCAGAAGCCGCCACATGCTGAAACCCAACGCCATGAGAAGCGTCGGGCAAATAGCTGTTTCACTTATAGACAACAATTTAACAAAATCCGTCCATTGAGAACGTATGTGGCGGCGAAATTTTATTCGTGGACTTGGTGGGGTCGTGCCAGCATTCGCCGGGTGTGTCGGGACTCAATGGGTAAACAATACTCCGCGTCACCCCTCGTCAGCAGAGGAAAGTGACTTTCAAAGAAGTGTCGCGATCACACAGGTGGACGCTGTCGATGACGCCTTTGGCGTGGATTTACAGATTGCAGTCGAACAACCGACTATCTCCCACAATCACACAGCAATCCTGAAATCATCGGTCACAAATACTGGAGCGTCGGCACAACGGTTTCGCCCGGCCTACTACAAAGGTTCGAGTAGGGGGAGCGGCACTGCAGGAATTCTTTTGTACTCATTGACTGCGCCAGACAGCCCGCCTTCGAATTACGCTCCCGAGTGCATTGGAACAACTGGAAAATCCACAGACCAACTTGTTTGGACGACAGAAGGCCTGCCGCTCACCACACTAAATCCTGGTGAGGCTTCGAGTAACCGAATAATTGTCGTTGACGACCCCACTGAAGAGGGGTGTATTCCGTCGGCTACGTACCGGTTTGAAACGGTCTATAAGAGTGGTGAGTCACAAGCTGATTCTCCCCAGTTCACGTGGGGATTCACGCTCGAAATCACCGCTGACACGTGAAAAACTCCCACTACCAACTCGGAGTGGTGTTTCACAGCGCGTCTGAATTCAGTCCTCAGCGTCACCCACGACGAGCACCGGTACGGATGCCTCGCGGACGATACGGTCGGTGACGCTCCCGAGGACCAGTCGCGACAGCCCTCCTCGTCCCTGTCCGAGTACGATGAGATCGATGTCGTTTTCGTCTGCGTACGTCAAAATCGCCTCCCGCGGGTCGTCGTGGACGAGCGTCGTGACGGTGGTCACGCCAGCGTCCTCTGCGCGCACCTCCGCGTCTTCGAGGGCCGCCGCCCCTTCTGCTTCGAGGTCTTCGCGGAACTTTTCGAGGTTCGGTTCTTCCAACAAATCGAGTCCGCGAACCTCGACGGCGAACAGGACGTGGAGGCTCGCGCCGTACGTGTTTGCCAGGTCTATCGCGTGTTCGACCGCCGCCTCGGTTCCCTCGTCTCCATCTACCGGGAGTAAAATGTGTTGGTACATACGCCACCCTGCGTACCTGTTGGATGGCTACGGTAATGAACCTATGACGATTCGACCGTATTTCGTAGCGTGCCGATGCCCTCGTACCAGATTTCGATTTCGTCACCGGGTTCGAGGCCGCCCGGATTCGCCGGACTGCCAAAGGAGATGACGTCGCCGGGTTTGAACGTAAAGCGCTCTGAGAGGAACGCGACGATGTCGAGCGGGTCGAACAGCATGTTCTCGGTGTGGTCTTTCTGGCGCGTCTCGCCGTTAATTTTCGTCTCCATCGCCAGATTCGCGGGGTCTACGTCGGTGGCAATCACGGGGCCGAGGGGCGCAGAGCCGTCGAACGCTTTGCGCGCCGTCCGCCGCGGCTGGTCGAGCGCGTCTAAGTCGTTTAAGATGGTGTAGCCGTGGACCACGTCCGACACCTCGGCTGCGGTAATCTCGTGACATTCCTCACCGATGACGGCGGCCAGTTCGCCTGCGTACGTCAGGTCGTCCGTGAAACTGGGATATAGAATCGGTTGCTCAGGGTGATGTAGCGAGACGGCGGGCTTGATGAAGAAGTCTGGTTCGTCCGGGATTTCGTAGGACATCTGCTCGATTTTCTTCGCGTAGTTGCGCCCGACACAGTAGAAGGTCGATGGTTCACTCGGCGCGAGCAGGGTCGCGTCTTCCCCGACCTCGTAGGCCGTCTCGTTGTGCATGACGACGCCGTCATCGTACTCGCCGGTAACCACCCCGTCGGGGGTTCGAACGCGGGCTAAGTGCATGCGCGAGAAGTCTCAGAGCGCTCGTTTACGTGTTATGCTTGCGGCCTAACTGGCCACATCGTGCGCAGTGTTATCACGTTAGCGCGCGTACATCTTTTCATGGGTGACCAACGGTACTACGAATTCGAGGGGATGCGACCGAACGTTCACGAACACGCCCACGTCAGCCGGGAATCGACGCTCATCGGTGACGTGACGGTCGAAGCCGACGCGAGCGTCTGGCCCGGCGTCATCCTGCGGGGCGATATCGGCCCAGTCCGCGTCGGCAAGGAGTCCCACATCGGGGACAACGCCGTGGTTCACGCGTCGAACATCGGCAACCGCGTCATGGTGGGTCACGGTGCGGTCATCAACGAGGCTACCGTCGAAGACGGCGCACTCGTCGGCTTCAACGCCGTGTTGAACGCAGGCGTCGTCGTCGGGGAAAAGACAATTGTCGCCTCCGGCTCCGTGGTTCCAGAGGAGTATCACATTCCACCAGCGTCGTTCGCTCGCGGCGTGCCCGCCATTGTGACGCCGCTGTCTGAGACCACCATCGACCCGGAAACCATCTTCACCGACTACTCCTCAGGGGAGTACACGAATCTCGCAGAGCGCTACTCCGACCTGTTCGACTAGCCGGTTCGTCGGCCGGTCAACTCCATCACGCTCAACTCAAACAGCACAGGCTCCATTTCTTCTGGGGCTTCCCCGAAAATTCTGAGCGGGATGAACGCCTCGTTGATGTCTGCGTCCGGGTATGCCTCGTGTTCGTCTGCGTCCAACTCGCGGAGCGGGCCGCGGGCGATGATGCTCCACGAGGTGTCCGGTGGCTCGTAGTCGTAGCAGGTGAGACACGCAGACGCCGTTGTCTCGATGAACGACATTTTCTCGCTGTCGGCGTGGCGGCCAAGCCGGATGATGAAGCGCTCGCCGTCGTAGTGAAACGCCACTGGAATCGCGTAGGCGCTCCCGTCACGCGACAAGCCGAGGACGCCCGTGTTGGTCTCTTTAAGGATGTCTTGTACGTCATCGTCGGTCATCCCGTGGGTGTAGGTGTACTCGATGTGGTCGATGTGGTCACCCGTCATGCGGCAATGTCAACCTCCTCAATGAGTTCAGGACGGTCGTTTCCGGGGTTGTTGACCGCCGTCGAGACGGGGTAGGCACGCAGGTCGTCGCCCGGATACGGCTTGAGCAGGTCGTACACTTCTGCTGGGTCGCCGGTGAGCCACGCGGCTTCTGCCTCGGGTTCGAGGATGACGGCCATCCGGTTGTGGAGCGGTCTGATCACGTCGTTGGGTTCGGTCGTGATGATGGTAAAGCTTTCAACGGGTTCGACCGCGCCGTCGGGTTTCCCACCGCCGAAATCCCCGAGACCGGTCTGTTTCTGTGGCGGCTTCCAGCGCTCCCACAGCCCCGCCATCGCGAACGGGCGGTCGTCGTCGAACGCGACACGGTAGGGCTGTTTGCCGGTGTCCGTCTTCGCCCACTCGTAGAAGCCGTCTGCGAGGACGAGACAGCGGCGCTGTTCGTAGGCGTTTGCAAAGCTTCGCTTCTCGCGGACGGTCTCTGCACGTGCGTTGATGAGGTTGTTCCCCACCTTCGCCTCGGCCGCCCACGACGGAATCAGCCCCCAGCGGAGGGTGCGAATCTGGTCGCGGGTGGTGTTTTGAATCACGGGGAGGTCTTGGCTCGGCGCGGCGTTGTACCGAGGTCGAAAGCGGCGGTCGAAGCGGGCATCGAATCGTGTTTCGACCTCGTCAGGCGGCGTAAACAGGCTGTATCGCCCACACATGCCAGTACAGAGGCGTTCCAGTCGGTTAAACGCTCCCCGAATTTTGGTGTGAGTTTGGTGCAATTCCGCAAAACCACCATAAGCACCGCACCCGAACGAATGGTATGAATCGACGACGCTTCCTCGCGGGAACCGCCATCACCGGGGTTGCTGCGCTCGCTGGCTGTCTCGGCGGCGCGAGCGACGCCGGGTCTCCGGAGACCAACGGCGAAACTACCACCACTGAAACGTCGAAGACCCACCCCGCGCTTGAGCACATCGACGTTCAGCCCATCCTTGGGTCGGTAGACCAAGAGGCGCTCATCGTCGCCTACGAAGACCCGTCGTGTCCGACGTGCCGCCGGTTTGAGCAGAACACGTTTCCCGAACTCAAAGCAACGCACATCGACACCGGAAACGTCGCGTTCGCGTTCCGGGTGTACCCCATCATCTACCCGTGGGGGGAGCCCGCCGTCCAAGCGCTCGAAGCCACCTACGCCCGCGACGAGGGCGCCTTCTGGACGCTGAAAGACCACTACTATGCAGACCAGTCGTCGTTCGCGGAAGCGAATGTCCTTGAACGAACTGAACAGTTCCTCGCCGACGCGACCGACGTAGATGCGGCAGCCGTCGTCAGCGACGCCCGCGAGAAGGTGTACGACGACGCCGTGCAACTCGACCTAAGCTCCGGTAAAGCCGCCGGTGCGAGCGCCACGCCGACGTTCTACCTGTTCTTAGACGGCGAGTTCCAAACGCAGATACAAGGTGCCCAAGACGTGCGGGTGTTCGAAAACGCCCTCCAGCTATGAGCCGCGTCCGACTGCCGACCCGCGGGCGCGACTGGCGGCTGATGGCGCGCACCGCCCGGCTCGTCGTCACCATTCCGCTCTACGCCGTCGTGACGTTCGTCGGCGCGTTTTTCGGCCTCACACTGTTCGTCTTCTCGCTCAACCCTGACCTCGTCGGCTTCGCGCTGTTCTCGGGAACCCTCCCACTCGAAAATCAACTCGCCTTGCTCTCGGGGCTGTACCCGTTCGTGAGCGACTCGTTCGACCTGCTCGTCGGCTCGATTCTCGTACTCATCGCGCTGCTGTTTGGCGTCGACATTGCGATGGTCACCTACCACCTGCGCGAACACGATCTCTCGGTGCGCCAAGGCAGTTCTGGGGTTGCGGGCCTCATCCTCGGCACGCTCGGGGCGGGCTGTGCGGCGTGTGGCTCCGTGCTCATCATCGGCTTGCTCTCGCTGTTCGGTATCTCCGTCTCGCTTACCTTCCTCCCGCTCGACGGCCTCGAATTCGCCCTCCTCGCGCTCGTCACGCTCCTGCTCTCTATATACTGGATTGCAGAAGGCATGCGCGGCGGCGAGATAAACGGCTGCCCCGTGGACTTCTTGGGCGAGCATATATAAGTGATTGCGAACCAATCACATGGATAAGAGGGGTCATGAGTACGGAGCTTCCAACGTTCGAGATTCCACAACGCCCGCGACGCGAGTATTCGAGAGACGGCGGCGTCACTTTCGCGGGACAGACCATCTTCACGCTCACGCCCGACCCCGAACAGGAAGATAGCGACCTCAAGACGCTGTTGGTCTCCATCCTTGACGACGACCCGTACACCTACGGCGACTGGTTCGACCTGCCGATGCCGCTGTTTCTCGTCTACGACCGCGAGACGGGCGACGTGTTCCGGGTCGCCATTCGCGCGGGTGCAGTGGAGTTTCACGTGCTCCCCGCGACCGAACCGCCGGGCTTGCAGGCGCTCTACCAGCGCCTCCTCGCGGGCGCTGCGTGCTCGTGGTCGGTCGAGTGTCGGCTGGCCGAGTGAGTCACTTGCGTGTGGCATACGAGTGCAGTAGACAGTATCCCACAACCGTCTTATCGCCCCGTCACCGAGGTGTTTTCATGAGCGTTTCGAGCGAAGTCGAACTTGAGGGCCACATCATCGACTCGGGGATGATGCAGGCGTGTTTCGGCATCATCATGGACTTCAACGGCTGGTTCAACGTCGAGGAGTTCGACATTGGTCGCCAGAAGACGGATGAATCCTACGCCCGACTGACGGTGTCTGCGGAGACCGAAGCAGACTTAGACCGTATCCTGCACGAACTCCACCAGTCGGGGGCAAACCCGTCTGACGTGCGCGATGTGGAACTCGACCCCGCCCCACGCGACCAGGTCGTCCCGATCGGATTTTACTCGACGACCAACCACCCGACGTGGGTCCGCTACGAGGGCGACTGGCTCGCCGTCGAAGACATCGAGATGGACTGTGCGGTCGTCATCGACACCGACGACAATCGCGCGTACACCAAGGTGCTCAATGCCATCGAAGAAGGCGACCTCGTCGTCACCGGCGACTCGGGCATCAAGGTCAAACCCCCAGAGCGCCCCCGTGAGGCGGGCGGCGCGTTCGGCTTCATGCAAGGTGGCATCTCCTCTGAGCGCCCCTCGCAAACGACGATTTCGAACATCGCAGACGCAATGCAGAAAACGAAAGACGAAGGCGGGAAAATCCTCGCCGTCTGTGGCCCGGCGCTCCTCCACTCGGGCGCAGGCCCAGCGCTCGCAGAACTCGTCCGTGAAGGCTACATCGACGGCATCTCCGCGGGCAACGGATTCGCGGTTCACGACTTAGAGCGCGATTTATATGGAACCTCGCTCGGGATGGACGTCGAAACCTTAGACCACCCGCGCAAGGGTCACAAACACCACATCTACACCATCTCGGAAATCATCCGGGCGGGCGGCATCGAAGCGGCCGTCGAGGAAGGACTCATCGACTCCGGTGTGATGTACGAGTGTGTCACGAACGACGTGCCGTTCGTCCTCGCCGGGTCCATCCGCGACGACGGCCCGCTCCCCGACACCATCACCGACTCCATCGAAGCTCAGAACGCCATCCGCGAGCAGGCGAGGGATGCGGATATGGTGCTCATGCTCTCGACGCTGCTGCACTCGGTGGCCGTCGGCAACTGCCTGCCGTCCACGACGAAGGTCGTCTGCGTAGACATCAGCCCCGCGACCGTCACGCAACTGTTAGACCGCGGCAGCGCGCAGGCTATTGGGATGGTGACTGACATCGGGACGTTCGTCCCGATTCTCAAAGAAGAGTTGCTGGCTTAAATTCCCGAAACCGTCGCGCGGAAGGCTTTGATTTCTTCGTGAGCCTGTTCGATGGCTTTTTTCTGGTCGTCGTCGACCTTCGCTTTGATTTCGTGGAGCGCGTTTTCGATACGGGCAAGACGGCCGTGGTCTGGGCCGCGCTCTTGGCTGGCGAATTTTCCAACCTGCTCTGCGATGCCGGACAGACGCTCTGCGAGGCTGTCGTCGTCTAAGCCCGCGGCGATTTCTGCGAGTTGGTCGCTTGCTGCTTGAAGATGCTCTCGGCTCATACCTACAGATAGGGTACAGACGACAAAAATGGTTTGTCTGTCTATTGGGAGAGTGGCACCGAAACCACGGGCAGACTCGAACTCAGGAGGATGTCCTGTGCGGTCGAGCCGAACACGACTTTCCCCGTCGGACTGCGCTTGCGGATGCCGATGACGACTTCGTCAACGTCGTTTTCGTCGGCAAAGTTCTTGATGTCGTCTGCGGGTGCGTTGCCGCGGACGAGCTGGTGGCTTTCGACGGTTACTGTGTCACCCAACGCCTCTTCTATGTACTCGATTGCGTCGCGTCCGGCGAACACGTCTTTATCGTCCGTGTCGTCGCCGCCGATGAGTGAGTTTATGGCGTACACCGTGTCGCCGTCAGTTGCGCGCCCTTCGAGGTACGAAACGAGTGCCTCGCTCGTGTTGACGTCGTTCGTGCCGACGAGAAATCGAACCATGTCAGAAAATTGGGTGTGAAGACCTTAAATGTGTTCGACCGGGTGGTTCCGTAGCTCGCACTTGCAGTCGGGGCCGTGGCACAGCCCCCAATCGCCTCTCCTCTGGTGAAATGCCCACCCTGAGGGGGCTTTTTATTGGTGGCCTGAGTCGGACTTCCTATGGACCCCAAGAACTTCTTGTTCTGCTCGCTCGATGCCGCCCTCATCGGGGATACTGCGTGGCAGGTGGCCGAGGAGGGCCACGACGTCAAGTACTACATCGAAACCGAAGACGACCGCGAAATCGCAGATGGGTTCGTCGAAAAAACCGACGACTGGGAGGCCGAAATCGACTGGGCGGACGTCATCATCTTCGACGACATCTGGGTCGGCTCTGAAGTCGGCACGGGGAAACTCGCAGAGGAGTTGCGCGAACAGGGGAAAGCCGTCGTCGGCGGCACGCAAAATACAGACCGCTTAGAAGACGACCGCGGCTACGCGATGGAGATACTCAGAGAACACGGCGTAAACACCATCCAACACCGCGAGTTCTCCGACTTCGACGCGGGCATCGAGTACATCAGGGAAAATCCCGGCCCGTACGTCATCAAACCGCTTGGCGAGGTACAGAACGTCAAACGCCTGCTCTACGTCGGCCGCGAAGACGACGGCAGCGACGTGGTGGACGTGCTTCGCGCCTACAAGAAGGCGTGGGGCCACCGGATGAAGGGTTTTCAGCTCCAGCGCCGCGTCTCGGGCGTCGAAATCGCCGTCTGTGGCTTTTTCAACGGCAACAAATTCGTCGAGCCGATCAACTTCAACTTTGAGCACAAGAAGCTGTTTCCGGGGAACATTGGCCCTTCGACGGGTGAGATGGGCACTTCGATGTTCTGGACGGGGCGGAACAAACTGTTCCGCGAAACCCTCGGCAAACTCGAAGACTGGCTCGCTGCGGAGGGGTACGTGGGAAGCATCGACATCAACTGCATCGTCAACAGTTCGGGCATCTACCCGCTCGAATTCACGCCGCGCTTTGGCTACCCCACTATCGTCCTCCAAGAAGAATCGTTCAAAACGCCGACCGGCGAGTTCTTCTACAAACTCGCACACGGCGATGACCCCGAGTTACAGGTACACAACGGCTACCAGATTGCGGTTCGCATCTGCGTGCCGCCGTTCCCGTTCGACGACGACAAGACCTTCGACGAAAACTCGCGCAACGCCGCCATCGTCTTCGAGACCGACGACCGCGACGGCATCCACATCGAGGACACGAAGAAGGTAAACGGCCAGTGGCGCGTCGCCGGAACCTCAGGAATCGCAATCATCGCCACCGGCAAGGGGCCGACGATGGCGAGAGCACAAGAGAAAGCCTACGACCGCATCGAGAACATCATCATCCCGAACCTGTACTACCGTGACGACATCGGCCGCCGGTGGATTGAGGGCGACGGCGACCGTCTGCTCGCGTGGGGCTATCTCGGGCCGTAAACGAGTTCGACACCCACGAAAAAGAGCATTTTCAGCCGTCGTCCGCTTCGTCTGCGACGCCACGGAATCGCTGGACGGCGAGCGACGTATCCGGTGGAACGACGCGGTGACGTGTGGCCGGAGTCTCCTCGCGGGGCGCGCTCGGGTCGGTCACTGGCGCGGCGTCGGTGGTCGGGTTGCGGTCGCTGCGCCGTTGGAGGTGATGGAGGCGCGCGCCGCGAATCGGCACGAGCACCGCGTTCGCCCGGTCTTGTCTGAGCAGACTGCCGAGGCCGAGCGAGAATCCAAGCCGACCGCCGGGAGCGACCCGCCGCGAGTCACCCGTCGTGACCTGTCGTGTCCCCCAGTGGGTCGTCCGGAGCGTCACGAGCGCGTAGAGCAACAGCGGGAGGTGGACGGTGAAGAACAACACGCCGTAGAGTGGCGCGATGAGGAACGTCCCGAGGTGGCGACGGCTGTAGGCGAGATTTCTGAGATACGCCATCACCGCAATCGCAAGCAGGTACGTCCCGAGGCTTGCGAGCGCGCCGAGGACGAACACGCGATAGAGCATCGTCCCGACGCCGACGCCGAGCAGGGCGAGCGGGAGACTCAACTCCACGACCACGAGCGCGGCGAGGACGGCGCTTCGCTTCGGTGCCCACGCAAGTGCCAACAGTGACTCGCGCCAGAAACTCCGCATCCACCGCGTCTGCTGGCGAAGGTATGTTGAAAATCCGTCCGGGGCGGCCGTCCACGCCTGGGCGGTCGATTGGAACACCACTTTCCCGCGCTTGAGCGCGTGGGCCGTCAGGTGGCGGTCGTCGCCGTAGTGACACGGCTTGCCGAGGAACTCCTGTTCGACGTAGGCGGTTAGCACCTCGCGCACCACGTCTGCGCGATACGCGCTGAACACGCCGGTACAGCAGGTGGTGATGCCGAGCACCGACTGTGCGCCGCGGTCTACGTTGAACGAACTCCAATACCGCATGTCGATGAGCCGAGAAAGCAGGGATTTCTCTCGGTCGAGGATTTTCGGATAGCCGGTGACGGCGGTCACGTCCGCGTCGGCAAACGGTTTGACCAGTTCAGTGAGCGCCCCCGGTTCGAGAATCGAATCTGAGTCGACCGTGACGAAGAGGTCGCCAGTCGCTCGCTCGAAGCCGGCGGCCTGTGCGTGGCGCTTGCCGCGATTTTCCGCGAATCGGTGGGTGACGATGCGTGAGTCGCGCGCCGCGTACTGGTTTACCGCGCGCCACGCCCGCTTGTCTTCGCTGCCGTCGTCGGTGACGAACACTTCGCTCACGGGGTACGACTGGTCGAGAATGCTGTCGAGACACGCGCGCATCAGCGCCGGGTCTTCGTTGTACGCCGCGATGATGACGCTCACCGTGGGCGTCGTTGTTGCGTGTCCGAACGGCCGGTATCTGAGGTAACCAACCAGCTTCAATCCGAGATACAGCGCCACGACGGCGCCGTACACGCTGAGCGGTAGGGGGCCTGCCATCAGTCGGGTTCCTCGTTGCGTTTGCTTGGCACAGTCGGGGCGACGTAGCCGGCACGCGAACTCGCGGGATCGGTCTCGAACACGGAGAATCTCTCACCAGGAAGATGAGTTCCATGTTGTTTGCTATCGTGTGACTACTCGGGCGGTAGGCTGAGATTTCACGCCCGAACGTGTTGTTCCTCTTACCGGTAGAGCTGGGTCGCTGGACGTGGATACCTGTCATACCTTACTGGTTGGGTGGTTCTTCGAACCCGCGCAAATCTCTATAACGCTGAGAAACGTCAAATGGATTATTGTTCCCGCATGGTACACCGCCACCCAATAGCCAAAAGTAAGGCCATCCACCGCCGGACTGGCAAGACGTTCTACTATGCGACGAAACTGCTCCCAAAGCGGATTCGTCACGCAACGTACGTCTTGTACGCCTTCTTCCGCATCGCGGACGAAGTCGTCGACAGCGAAAACG
Organism: Haladaptatus sp. CMSO5; assembly: GCF_036689885.1. Lineage (NCBI taxonomy): Archaea > Methanobacteriati > Methanobacteriota > Halobacteria > Halobacteriales > Haladaptataceae > Haladaptatus > Haladaptatus sp. CMSO5. The sequence continues at coordinate 2,634,989 of NZ_JBAHVW010000001.1, read as the reverse complement.
ACCTCACGCCCGACGCCCAGCGTCGGCGGTTGGCGGCACTCCGCGACGAGGTGCTCGGCCGCCGCGAGACCGACGACCCCGTCCTCCTCGCCTTCCGCGACCTCTGTGTGACCTACGACATCCCCGACACAGAGGTCGAAGCGTTCATCGACGCGATGTGTGCCGACATCGAAAAGGACCGGTATGCGACCTACGAGGAACTCGAAACCTACATGCGCGGGTCTGCGGCCGCCGTTGGTCGGATGATGACCTGCGTGATGCAACCCGAGGAACCGGAACGCGCCCTCCCCCACGCGACCCGTCTCAGTGAGGCGTTCCAGCTCACCAACTTCCTGCGCGACGTGGGAGAGGACATCGTCGACCGAGAGCGCATCTACCTCCCGCAAACCACCCTCGACACCTTCGGCGTGAGCGAGGCCCAAATCGAACGCCGCGAGTTCACTCCCGAGTTCGCAGATGCCATCTCCTTCGAACTAACGCGGGCAGAAGACCTCTACCGCGAGGGCGTCGCAGGGATTCGCTACCTGCCCGAAGACAGCCAGTTCGCCATCTTGCTATCCGCCGTCCTCTACGCAGACCACCACCGCCTCATCCGAGAGCAGGGAATGGACACGCTCACGCAGACGCCGTCGCTCTCTGCTGTGCGAAAGCTCAGACTCATCGCTGAAACCCGGTGGCAGTGGCTGTGGAACTCGGACCCGGAGGCCGTCTTCGAGAAGGTGAGCACGACGGGAACCACGCGGTCGAGACCGCCAGAACCGACCGGCACGCCCACGCAGGCGCGCTAGCTGTGTTTCGTTTTTCGTGACCTGACGACCGAGCCGACGGCGAAGTCAAAGCGGTCGAGACGAAGCAAGGTCAGGGCGAAACCGACGGCGAGCGCGGCGGGAATCCAGTTGCCGAAGTAGCCGTTTACGACCCCCCAGAGAATGGCGAAGCTCACGAGGTCGTCGAGCATGAACGAGCAGTTCGCAAGCCGACGTTTCACCTCGTCCGCGTGGAAGCCAAGTTCGATGAGCGACATCGCAATCGTGGCGGAGAACACCCACCCGAGGTAGTTCGAGACGGGTACGTCGTAGTACGCGCCGCCGCCGACGTACGCCCAGAAGCCGAGGTCGACGGCGGCCGGGTCGAGCACGAGGTCCATCACGAGGACGATACCGATGCCTGCGAGAATCCGCCGCAACCGAGAGGTCGCGCGTGGCCCGAGCAGGAGCAAGCCAAGGAGGTAGCTGTTGAGCAGGAGGGGAAAGTAGAAGATGGGCAGGGCGAGGGGGACTTCACCGAACAGCATCGGCCCGAGCGCGAGTTGGTAGGAAAACTCGCCGTAGGGAAGCCCGGTTCTGACGCCGACGAGTTCGACGGCGTAGGTGAAGATGGTGAGCGCATAGAGCGCAACTGCTGCCCGCCGGGTCACGAGCGGCGTCAACCCAGCGATGAGCGGCAGGCGCATCACGAACGTCGCCGCGACGAGCAAGAAGGGATTGAGCGCGAGTTCCGCCGGGACGTAGCCCTCGCTGCCGAGGATGAGCAGGAACGTGCCGACGAGCGGGAAGAGGACGGCAATCGTGAACCGGTTGTCGTGGACGAGTTTATCAAACCCTTTCGACACCTCAGCCGCCACCGACGAACCTCCAGAGGCCGCCGAAGGTCAGCACCATCCCGACGACGGTGTTGACGGCGGGATACCACCAGTACGCGCGATTTACGCCGACGCCGGCCACGACGATGCCGAACACCAGCAGGGGGTACAGAGTGAGCAACGCGCCGAGCAGCGGGTGGACGAGCGCGAACGCGATGGCCGCAGCGAACCAGCAGACTGCACAGTAGACGTAGGTTCGCCGCTGACCGAGTGCGGTTGCCGTCGTGCGGATGCCCGCCGCGCGGTCGGGTTCGATGTCAGGAATCGCAGAGAAGGTGTGCATCCCCATCGTCCAGAGCCACCCGCCTGCGATGGCGAGGGTGGGCGGGAGATTTCCGGCGAGCGCGGTGTAGGCGACGACGGCGGGCAGGATGTAGAGTCCATTCGAGAGCGAATCGAGGAACGGCGTCGTCTTGAACCGAAACGGCGGCGCGCTGTACTCGACAGCGAGGAAGTAGTACACCGCGAACACGGCGAGCGCGAGCGGCGACAGAAACGGCACGAAGACGAGGCCGAACAGCCCCGACAGGAGAATCGCGACCAGCACGCCGCGCTCACCCGAGTATCTAACTTCTTTTTCGTCCTTCTTCGGGTTTTCAACGTCCACTTCCCGGTCGAAGATGTCGTTTATTCCGTACAGGAAGACGTTCGCCGGGAGCAGGAAGTACAGAAAAAGGGCGACGCTGAGCGGGGAGAGCAACGCGTCGAGCGACGCTGCGCCGTAGGCCGCGCCGACGATGACCGGCCCGGCGAGGTAGAACCAGAAGCGAGGCCGCGAGAGCCTGAGGAGGTAGCCATGCAGCGTGCTTTCTGCGGGGAGCGCGTTGGCGAACACGTCGGTCGCACGCGAAAGCGTCGAAGTTCTCATAGCGTCGAATCGTGGATGACGGCGTTTGCGGCGTGTTCGCCGCTGATGAGGCACATCGGAACGCCGATGCCGGGGGTGGTAAACGAGCCAGTGAAGTAGAGGCCGTTCACCTTCTTTGAGCGGTGTGGCGGGCGAAGCAGGGCGGTCTGTCTGAGCGTGTGGGCGAGGCCCAGTGCGGTTCCTTGCGTGCTGTTGTACCGGCTTGCAAAGTCGCGCACGCAGAACGATTTCTCGAAGACGATGCGGTCATGGAGGGCGACGCCAGTGTTCTTCTCGATATCATCGAGTATCTTCGCGCGGTACTGGCGGCGGAGTTTCGGCGTGTCGGTCAGGCCGGGTGCGATAGGGACGAGCGCGAAGAGGTTGCTGTGGCCCTCGGGAGCCACTGTGGCGTCGGTTTTCGAGGGGACACAGAGGTAGTACGCCGGGTTGTCGGGCCACGCGGGGGTCTCGAAAATCTGGTCGAAGTGCTGGTTCCAGTCTTCGGGAAGGACGAGCGTGTGGTGGGCGAGTTCCTCGACGTCGCCGGAGACGCCGAGGTAGAGCAGGAAGGCGGAGGGCGCGTAGGTTCTGTCCTCCCAATAGTCGGCCGAGTACTGTCGTTCGTGTTCGGGGAGCAGGTCCTGTTCCGTGTGGGCGTAGTCGGCGTCTGAGACGACGAGGTCTGGGTGGTACTCGTCTTGCGTCGTTTCGACGAGGAAGCCTTCACGTCGGCGGGTCACTTCCGTCACCTCACAGTCGGTGACGAACTCCACGCCGAGTTCCTCTGCGAGTGCGACGATGCCGTCTACGACCGCGCCGATGCCGCCTTCGGGGTAGTAGACCCCGAGGTTGAAATCGACGTGGCTCATCATGTTGTAGAGCGCGGGCGTGTTTTTCGGCGAGCCACCGAGGAACACCAGCGTGTACTGCATTATCTGCTGGAGTTTCGGGTGCTCGAAGTATTTCTCGACGTGGTCCTGCATCGAGCCGACGAGGTTGAGGCCGATTGGTGCGGCCTTGAGCACGGAGGGGTCGACCCAGTCGCGGAGTTTCGGACGGTCTTTGTAGACGAACTCGTTCATCGCAACCTCGTAGTTGCGCTCGCTTTCCTCAAGATACGCATCGAGTTTTGCGCCCGCGCCGGGTTCGTACGAGTCGAACACCTTCTTCACCTGCTCGCGGTCGGGCGTGATGTCCACCTGGTCGCCGTCTTTGAAGAAAATCCGGTAGTGGGGGTCGAGGCGGTCGAGTTCGTAGTACTCGGAGGGGAGTTTGCCGAAGTGACGGAAGAAGCGCTCGAACACGTCGGGCATGAGGTACCACGACGGCCCCATGTCGAAGCGAAAGCCGTCTTCGGTGAGACGGCTGGCTCTGCCGCCGAGTTGTTCGTTCTTTTCTAAAACCGTGACGTCGAAGTCAGCAGAAGCGAGGTAGCACGCAGTCGAGAGGCCGCCGATGCCGCCACCGATGACGACGACCGACTGGCGCGAGTGTGGACTCATGAGATACTCTACATGTTCTACGATGATAAGGAACCACCCCAACGAGACAGGGAAATCGCCTTAATGCCCGGGTTCGCACGCATCGGTATGGAGGAGTACACGGCAGTCATCACCGGCGCAACCCGTGGCATCGGGCGGGCGGTCGCGCGCACGTTCGCCACCGAAGGCGCACACGTCGTCGCCGCTGGGCGCGACGCAGACGCACTCTCGGCGCTCGCTTCCGACCTCGCAGACGCGTCGGGTGGCGTGACCACGCAGCGAGCGGACGTGCGCGACGAGTTCGACGTGGAGTTTCTGATGGAAACGGCCGCCCGGGTGAACGGCGATATTGACCTCGTCGTCGCAAACGCCGGTGTGTATCACGGCACGCCCGGCGAAACGCCACTCACCGAAGCGTCCTACGCCGCCTTTGACGACCATCTCCGGACGAACGCCCGTGGCGTGTTCTCGACCATCCGCGAAGCCCTCCCGCACCTCGCTTCCGATGCCCGCATTCTCGTCACTTCCGGGTCGGTGGCGCGTGAGTATACACCGGGGTACGGCAGCTACGCCATCTCGAAGACAGTCGCCGAAGCGCTCGTACAGGGATTCGCCGCCGAACTCGACCAGCCCGTGGGAATTGTCGACCCCGGTGCGGTCGAAACAGCGCTCTCAGATACCGGCCGGTCGCCAGAAGCGGTCGCGCCGATGTTCTACTGGGCTGCGACCGACTGCCCGGCGGAAGCCGTAGATGGGAAAATCGTGGGCCTCGGTGACTGGAAGCGCGCAACCCGGTGAACCGACGAACTTATTAATTACAACCACTGCGTTAACAACATGTCTCAGCCCGGAGCCTCCGCGCCCGCTCGCACCTATGTCGGGTACGCCGGTGTGCTCGCGTTCGTCGTCCTCTCCGGGCTCGCCGTCTCGGCGGGCCTCTGGAAGGTGCTCACCATCGGGTGGGTCGCCTTCATCGCAATGGCCGGGGCCGCAATCCCGGGCAAGCGCGCCGCCGCCTCGAAACACGCCGGCCGCCTCGTCTGGGGGTACGGCCTCGCCGCGGGCGCGATGGTCACGAGCGCCGCCGTCTTTCTCCTCCCCCAAGCGTTCGGCTTCGACCCCAAGGTCGGCGGCTTCGGCGTCGCCGCGGGCATCCTCCTCGGCTTCGCCTCCCATACGATTGGCCACCGCCTCGCCCACCTTGACCTGCCCTTCGACGCGACGACGGCCCACCTGACCGCCCACTCGCTCACCGCGGGTATCATCATCGGCATCGTCTACGCGACGCTCCCCGAACTCGGCCTCGTCCTCGGGCTCGCCATCGTCTCGCACAAAGGTCCCGCCGGGTACGCCGCCGCCCGCCGTCTCGCCTCGAACGACAAATCCACCTCGATTATCCTGCTTCCCGCGGCGGGGGTCGGCATCACCGCCATCCTCTCGGGGCTGGTCTCCCTCCCTGCTTCCGCCCAACTGAACGCCGCCGTGTTCGGCTTCGCCGCCGGCATCTTCCTCCACATTGCCATGGACTTCCTCCCCCGCTGTGAGGTCGGGGGCGAGGTCGGTGAAGTCGCCCAACTCACCGACGACGCCCACGCACTGCTCGACCGACTGCGGGTACACGCCGTCGTCAGCACCTCACTCGGCGCGTTCGCGGTGCTCCTCGCGTGGCTTGCGGTCGCGTAAGTTTGGCTTCTCATCCTCGTGCATCCCGAAACATTACAAAATTTAAGATATACCTGCCAATTTAAATATTTTGGATACTTATATGTTCCATGTCTACCCGGTCGCTGCCCTCTCGCTCAGTCCGTCGAGTTCTCGTTGAACTCAGCGTCGTTGGCGGAGCGTTGAGCGTGGTCTATCTGTGGCGTCGGGGGTTGCGTGCGAGCGCCCAGTCGCACGCCACACTGCTTGGCTCTGCGTCGGTGGCCGGCGGTTTTGGCATGGGATTCATATGCCTCACCGGATGCATCGTGTTCCTCGCGGCGTATGCGTCGAGGCGAGACGTTCTGACCGGGTTTTCACTCCCCTATCGAATCGACCTCTTCGCGCTCGAACTCACGGTGTTCGCACTCGTGACTTCCACCTACCAACGGAGCGAATCACTCCTCCCGCTGGTAATCGCATATCTGGGCATCACACTCACTAACTACGCAATCGTCCTTGGGTTCGAAACCCACCTCCTGTTCTAACTCAGAGTTCCTTCAGCGTGTCCGGGTCGTCGAGTTCCCAGAGCACCTGCGGCAAGAACGCATCCAGATTGTCGATGACCTTCCGCTCGCTCACGTCGAGTCCCTCGCAGTGCTCGTGGGCCGACTCGCGCACCGACACGTGAATCTCGCCGTCTTCGACCGTCACTTGCAGGGGAAACACCGAACACCGCGCTGGCTTCCAGTCGTGCTCTAAGTGGAGTTCACAAAGACCGTCGTCGCGCAGGAAAAAGCAGGCTTGACCCTCCTCATTTACGTGCTCCTCACGATTTTTCTGCTCGCGCTTGACGAAGTTCTCCCCCCGGAACGTCGTCGTCGCCTCGTTCAAGTCGGCGTGCTTCGCGAGTTCGAAAAAGTCCGGCTCGTAGAGGAGCACCCCGTGGGTACAACACCACGTACACTCCTCTACGCACTCGAAGGTGAGCGAGGGGTCGAAGTCCACGACCGCCTCACAGCCCGGATGCACCTCGACTCGTCGCGCGTCTGTACTCACGACTGGGGTTCGGGTAGTAGGGGGGAAATCCCTTTCGCAATAAATACCCTCTCACAACCTCGTCGACCCAGCAAAGCAGTGTCGTCGCGGGCAGTTGCGGACAGTTGGTAGGCAGTTATTTACACATCCACGGCGGCAGTTATTTAGAACATAACATCGAATCAACAACTGGATGAAGCGGAATCGACGCGCATTCCTCTCAGCGATGGGCGTGGCGGCGTTCGGAGGCTGCATCGGAACGAGCACTGACTCGCCCCCATCCGATATCCCCACTGGGGCCGACGCCCCTCCAACCTCCGAGTCGGCCACCCCCTCGGCTACCACTGACGACTCGACGACGACTGCACACCGAAAAACGACCATTGGATTCGGCGGGGACACGATGGTCGGACGATCGCTCAACGGAATTTATGGCGACGAAGACGTTGACCCGGCGACTATCTGGGGTGACTTCCAGCCCAGACTCCAGTCGCTCGAGGGCGTTTTCTGTAACCTCGAATGCTGTCTCTCGACGCGTGGAGAACGATTTCCCGACCGCACCTACTACTTTCGCGGGGACCCAGCGTGGGCGGTTCCCGCGCTCAACGCCGGGAACGTTACGTTCGCCTCGCTCGCCAACAATCACGCGATGGATTTCGGCGCGGTTGCCCTCACCGACACGATCGACGCACTCGATGCAGGCGGTATCGAGCACGCGGGCACTGGCGAAAACGCGGCGGCTGCGCGCGCACCCGCGACGTTTTCGGTCGGCGGCCTCGATGTCGCCGCCATCTCGTTTTCAGACGAGTACGAATTTTACGCGGCGACCGAGGATCGACCCGGAATCGCCTGGATTTCTCGGAATTACGACGGTCCGGGAACTCAGCGCGTCGTCGGTGACGCAATAGAGCGAGCGAAAGCAACGGATCCGGATCTCCTCGTCGCGTCCGTCCACTGGGGCGAAAACTGGATCGAACGTCCCCGCGACCGACTGGTTGAGTTCGGCCACTGGCTCGTAGACCGCGGCGTTGACCTCGTCCACGGGCACAGCGCACACGTGGTTCAAGCGATAGAACAGTACGAAGACGGCGTCATCCTCCACGATACCGGCGACCTTGTGGACGATTTCGGTATCAAAGACGACCTGGGTAACGACAAGAGCTACCTGTTCGAAGTCACGCTCATCGACGGGGAATTCAAAAAGATACGGCTCGTCCCGTTCCACATCGACGACGGGGTCAGACCGGCGACCGAGGACGAGGCTGCGTGGCTGCGAGAGACGCTCCGCGACCGCACCGACCCATTCGAGACGACGTACGAACGAGCCCGTGAGGGCCTCGTCGTCCAGTTGTGAACCTGCTCGCTTCCCATATCTTGACTACTACGTTGCTTAGGAGAGGTACGCCATCACGTCGGTTGAAGAGATCATCCCCACGTAGTCGCCGTCAACAACCGGGAGGTGTTTGATACCGTAACTGGTCATCATCGCGGCAACCTCCTCCATGTAGAGGTTTGGCGTGGCCGTCTCGACGTTGGTGGTCATCACGTCAGCGACGGTCAGCTTCGAGATGTCACGCCCGCTCGCGACGGCATCGAGCACGTCCGTACTGCTAATAATCGCTCGCGGAGTGGTCTCGACGACCAGTGCACTGATATCCTTTTCACGCATCTGCTGGGCGGCTTCCCGAATCGTTGCGCCCTTCGAAATCGTCTCAAGCGGCGTGGACATCACGTCTCTGACGGTCACCTTGTCCGTAGAACCCATACCACTAGCAACGGACACTGAGGTAATGGTGTTTTGCTTCACGTGAGCCCACTCAGTCTCGGGCCCGCAGCACGTCAGCCAATCGGCGTGATGTGTCTCGAACTATCGCGTCAGCTACTCGACACCTGCTCTCAGCTATACCCTCGCCACCGATGCCCGCATTCCATACACTTGAAAAACCGCGTCGGCGGCTCGTCAGCAGACCCGGTCTGCTTGATGGTGTACCACGCGCGGTCGTGCCCACACTTTTTGCACTCTTCTTTGGCGGTTGGTTTCCCCTCGTCTGAGGCCTCTTCGCTGGTTTCGATAACGTCGTCGAAGGTTTGTTTTTCCGTGCTGACGAAGCTTTTCGCGGCCTCCTTGTCCTTTGGCACGCGCGCGCCACAGCTCTTGCACACCATCTCATCGCCGTCTGCGTGCATCATGGAACCACACTCGTCGCAAAATTGCATGGACGCGGGTTGTCGCTCTGCGCAAAAAAGGGTTAGCGCTCTTCTTCGAGTTCGCGCCGTTGGGCGACGACGGGGCAGTTTCGCACTTTAAAGTGGCGCATGTCGGTCTGTTCGACGATTTTGGTCCCGTCGTTCGTACAGCCGACCTCCGGCGGTGCGGTGAAGTGCTCGCAGGACTCACAGAATGCCTGTTTTTCCACGATGGCCTCGTCGCCCTCGCCGGCTGTGCTCGTAATCGTCATGTCGTCTGTGTCCGCGAGCGCGTCCCAGAGGTCGTCCTCGGCGAGCGTTTTGGCTTCTTCGTCACGCAGCGACTCGGCGCCGAGCTCTGAAAGCGGGTCTTTCACCTCGTGGCTCGTCTCCGCTGCGAGTTGGTCGAAGATGTCGTGGTCGTCGCGCGTCATTGGTTGTTACCTCCGGGGGCGACTTCGACCTCGCCGACGACCTCCGCGAGCACGTCTAAGTCGGTCTCCTCGTCGCTTCCGACTTCGAGTTCGGGGCGGGTGTTCACGAGTCGTGGCGAGCGAATGAGCCACGTCCCCGGTTCAATGTCTGTGAACAGGTGGCCACAGCCCGGACAGGTTGGGTCATTGAGGAGCGCCACGTCGATTGGTGCGCCACACGCGCCACACTTCGCGTTGCGCACGCCCTCCTCCGTCGCAATCTCTCTGAGGGTTGAAAGCAGTCGCTCGCGCTCTGCGCGCTCTGCGTCAGTGCGCACCACGTTGCGCATGTCGAGTGTGACGCGGGCAACGGTCTGGAGCTTCGATTCGAGGTCGTCGATACGCTCACGAAGCGCCGTGTGTTCGTCCGTGCGCGTGCTCGTCTCGTGGTCTACGGCGGTTTCCAGCCGATCTACCTCGTCTTGGAGGCGGTTTACTGACTGTTCGAGGGTTTCGACGGTCGAAAGTTCTGGGTGCGTGTGGTCGCTCTCCGATTTCGCGTCTGCCTCTTTTTTCACCTGAATGACGCGCGCTCGTACGTCGTCAATGAGCGAGTCGACCTTCTCGTTTAGCTCGCCCACTTCTGTGTCGACTTTCTGTGTGAGCGCAGACTCGACTGCCGCAAGCTGGTTACTATCGACTGCATTGTGTTGTTCGAGCGCCGCTTTGAGGTCGCCTGCGGTGGTTTCGTCAGTCAACCGATACGCAGCGAGCAATTGGACGAGGAGCGTCTCACGCGACACGCCAAGCGCCGCTGTTTTTGCTGTGAGCCACTCGTCAAGCGACTCCGGTATCCGCACCGCCACATCCCTCGATTCCTCACCCTCCATTCACTACAGATTTCGGAACAATCACCTTAAACGTTCCTTCAAAATTATCTGATTTTCTGCACGTTGCTAATGTCGAATCCAGCGTCGTTAATTTCAGTTTCGAATCGGACGATGTTTTCAGCCTCAATCCGCGGGAGGATGCCGCGGAACTGTTTGACGAACATGGTTCGCGCCCGACTCGACCCGCCGGTTTCCCACGTAAATTCCATCGTCCCGTCGGTCGCTTCGACCAGTTGTTCGTGTTCTTCTGGCTGAATCGTCTCTGCGTTGATGTAGAGGAGAATCAGGCCATCCCACCGGTACGCAGCCTTCTGCAGGCCTTTAATTATCAGCGTGATGTCAGCCCACGGGCGTTCGTCGGAGACGATGCTCACGAGGTCAGTGAGCGAGTCAATGACGACGAGGTTGCCGCTTGCGACGCGGTCGAGGCAGTGGGAGAGTGCCGTAAGCACGCCTTCTGAGTCGTGTGACGTGCCGAGGTCTTCGATTGAGAGCGCCTTCTCTGCGTACCACTCTCTCGGCACTTGGCTCTCGTTGAAATACTCGTCTGAGAGGTCGTGAAACGTAATTGCCTCGACGCTCTGTTCGACGATTTCTTCGTCGATGGTCATTCCAATCTCGCGGGTGAGTTGAGCTTCGTCTGCGGTAAATGACAGATAATGAACTTCGTCCGGAAACACCGTTTCCGGTTGCACGTCGCCGTAGTAGAGGTCGAACAGTTCCGTATCACCGTCTGCGAGGCCGTTCATCACGGCGCTCGTGTACATGAACTCCCGTGCCCCTGCCCCTGCTTCTCCAGACAGCAAGACGACGCTCCCGGCGGGTGCGCCACCGTCGATGATGGAGTCGAGCCGCGGGATGCCAAAGGGGATGCGCTTCATACCGGGCTATGGCAGGCCTCCCGCTTACGTGTTACTCCGAATGAATGTCCGCCCCAGCGTTTCGACCACGGGAGACGAATACCTCGCCCGACACCGAAACCCCATCGAGCGCGTCGTGTGCCACGTTTCGGGCTGCTTCCGCGTGGTCGCGGTCGGTCACGCCGAACACTGCTGGTCCCCACGACGACTGGCCTGCGCCCGACACCGCCCCGCTCGCGGTCAGCGTATTCACGAGTTCCCCGAGGGGCGGGCGGAACACGCCGCCCTGTTCGTCTGCGTACCACGCGCCATTGAGGCGGCTGATGGTCGCCACCGCCGAGCCAAACGTCCGCCAGTCGCCCTCTGCGACCGCGGGCAGGACGCGCCGGGCAATTTGGGTCGAAATGTCGTCTGCGAGCACCGGGTCTGCGTCTTCGACGACCGTCCGAATGCTCTCGTCTTCGTCCGCGCCGCTTCGACCCGAAGGGATGGCTGGAATCACGACGACGAACCGCCAGTCTGCGGGGATGTCGTGGCGCGCCGCAACCGCTGGCACGTCCCACTCGCCGTTCGCCGGGCGATTTGTCGTGAATCGCTCCGTCGGGTGACCCGCATCGAAAATGAACCCACCTGACTCGAAACCTGCCACTCCGATGCCGCTGCGCCCGCCGCGGCCGAGCGTCGGCGCAACTTCGCGCACGGAAATTTCCCGGTCGTTCGCCTCCGCGACGGCTTTGAGCGTCGCCAACGCGAGCTGCGTGCCGCTCCCGAGACCGACGTGTCGCGGCAGCTCTTCGTGAACCGTCACGCGCGCGCCGGGAACGCCGAGGACGGCGACTGCGTCTTGTGCGTAGCGGGCGGCGACCGGGTGGTCACACACCACGCCGTCTGCGGGGTGGGCTTCGACCACCACGCGTGGCTCTGCGAGCGTGACGCCGACGCCGCCGTAGAGGCGCGCGTGCGCAAGCGAGAGGTTGCTAAAGCCAAAGTGGAGACGACCACCGGTCGAGACCCGCACCATGGCCGTCGCTTGGCGTGGTTGTGGTATCGGGGTTTCGACAGTGGCAACTGACTATTTAAAGTAGCCGTCGTCGGGTCGCCGGTCGAGGACGAAGTAATCGAGATAGCCGCGAACGTAGGTGAGAAACAGCCCAACGTAGCCCTGGTTGGTCTGGCGACGCGTCAAGGTGTACACCGGACACTCCTTGTCGTAGACGATGCGCCCGTAGTGCTTCATCCGGAGGGACAACTCGGTGTCTTCCATGAACGGAATCTCCTCGTCGAAGCCACCGGCTTCGAGAAACGCACTCCGGCGATACGAACAGTTGTTCCCCGATTGCTGGACGAAGCCGACGGGCCACGCCATACGATACCAGTAGTCAGAGAGGAGTTTGAACAAAATTCGGTGTTTCGTGCTGTTTCCCTGTGGTCGGAGCGGGCCGCCAACGCCCGCCACCGTTTCATCCGTATAGTGACGCCGATGCTTTGCGACCCAGTAATTTGGAACAACAGTGTCTGCGTCGGTGAAACAGACGACTTCTGCTGACGCGGCGCGTGCGCCCTGATTGCGCGCGGCGCTCGGGCCGTCTTCGGCTTCGTCGCGGAGAACACGGTCGACGGCGTCGTGGGCCATCGCAATCTCGGCCGTTTCATCGTCGCCGCCGACCACGACGATGACCTCGGCGTCCTGCCCAGCGATCGCGTCGAACGTGCGGCCAATCGAGTCGGCCTCCTCGTAGGCGGCGATGACGACGGCAGCCTCCGGCCAGTCGGCGTTCATCACCCTGCTTTCCCGCCCCCGACGGCAAAGGTGTTCTGTTGTTTCGGAATGACAGCAACATCTGTTCGGGTGCGGCCTTTTAAGAACCTCCGTGGCTACCTCCGCGTATGAGCCAGCGTCACAAGCAGAAGTTAGAGAAGCCAGAGGGGCTTCCCTCCCGCGATGTCACCGAGGGGCCAGAACGAGCGCCACACCGCGCCATGTTCCGCGCGATGGGCTTCGACGACGAAGACCTCGCCTCGCCCATGATTGGCGTCGCAAACCCCGCCGCGGACATCACGCCGTGTAACGTCCACTTAGACGACGTTGCGGCCTCGGCCATCGAGGGCGTTGACGAATCGGGCGGCATGCCAATTGAATTCGGCACCATCACTATCTCGGACGCCATCTCGATGGGCACCGAAGGGATGAAAGCCTCGCTCATCTCCCGGGAAGTCATCGCCGACTCGGTTGAGCTCGTCGCCTTCGGGGAACGACTCGACGGCCTCGTCACGGTCGCGGGCTGTGACAAAAATCTCCCGGGGATGATGATGGCATCCATCAGAACCGACCTCCCGAGCGTCTTTCTCTACGGTGGCTCCATCATGCCTGGCCACCACGACGGCCGCGACGTGACCATCGTCCAGGTGTTCGAAGGCGTCGGCGCGTACGCAACCGGCGACATGAGCGAAGAAGAATTAGACGAGCTAGAGCGCCACGCCTGTCCCGGCGCGGGTTCTTGCGGTGGGATGTTCACCGCGAACACGATGGCATCCATCAGCGAAGCGCTCGGCATGGCACCCCTCGGGAGTGCAAGCGCACCCGCAGAACACGACGAACGCTACGACGTGGCCCGACGCGCAGGCGAACTCGCCGTCGAGGTCATCCGCGAAGACCGCCGTCCCTCCGACATTCTCTCCCGAAAATCCTTCGAGAACGCCATCGCCGTCCAGACCGCGATTGGTGGTTCGACCAACGGCGTGCTCCACCTGCTCGCGCTCGCCCGCGAGGCGGGCATCGACCTCGATATCGACGACTTCGACGAGATTTCGCGTCGCACGCCGAAAATCGCCGACCTCCAGCCCGGCGGCACGCGCGTCATGAACGACCTCCACGAAATCGGCGGCGTCCCAATCGTCATCCGCCGCCTGCTCGACGCCGGACTCATCCACGGCGACGCGATGACCGTGACCGGCCGCACCATCGCAGAGGAACTCGACCAGCTCGACCTGCCTGCAGACGAGGACATCGAGACCGACTTCCTCTACACTGTCGAGGAACCGAAACAGGCAGAGGGAGCAATCAAAATCCTCAAAGGCAACCTCGCGCCCGACGGCGCGGTGCTCAAAGTCACCGGCGACGACAAGTTCCACCACGAAGGCCCCGCCCGCATCTTCGAGGACGAAGAGGACGCGATGGCCTACGTCCAAGAGGGTCACATCGAATCGGGCGACGTCATCGTCATCCGCAACGAAGGGCCACAGGGCGGCCCCGGCATGCGCGAGATGCTCGGCGTCACCGCCGCCGTCGTCGGGGCGGGCCACGAAGACGACGTGGCGCTCATCACCGACGGCCGGTTCTCCGGCGGCACGCGCGGCCCGATGATTGGCCACGTCGCTCCCGAAGCGTTCGTCGGCGGGCCAATCGCCGTCCTCGAAGAGGGCGATATCGTTACGGTGGACATCCCGGAACGCTCCCTCGACATCGACCTCTCTGAGGCCGAACTTGCCGCCCGACTCGACGACTGGGAGGCACCCGCACCGAACTACGATTCGGGCGTGCTCGCAAAGTACGGCCAACTGTTCGGCTCGGCCGCAATCGGCGCGGTGACCAACCCCGCCGCAAAGCACGACAACTAACCACTCGACCCGAACAATTCAGCAACCGGAACAATTTGGACACCCCGGTGCCTTACTCGGAACATGGCACTCATTGATACGATTATGGCCGTCTTCCACATGCTGTTCGCCGGCATCTGGGTCGGTGGCACGCTCTTTTTCGTCGGTATCATCCTCCCCGCCGCCCGCGCCGGGCAGATGAGCACTGACGGTCTCAAGTGGATTGCCGGGCGCTTTACCACCGTGACGACCGCCTCGATTCTCCTCTTGCTCATCACCGGCGGCCACCTCGCCGGGAACTTCTACACCTTTGGCTCGCTCGCTTCGACCGGGCGGGGCCATCTCGTCATCTCGATGGTCGTCCTCTGGGTGATTCTCTCCGGACTCTTGCAGGTCGGCCTCCGCCGTCTCCGCCGCGAACTCGGCAGTAAAACCGCGAAGGTGGCCGTAGAGCAGAACCTCCCGCTGTTTTTCACCGCGGGCGCGGTCGCCCTCGCGCTGCTCGTCGTCGCCGGACTGCTCTAAAAAATCAGCTCTGGAACGGCTCGCCGTCGCGGTGGTTGTCCGGATTCTCCGCTTTTTCGGCTTCCTGCTCTCGTTTCTGGTCTTCGCGTTCGAGCTTTTCCTGTTTGCGCTCCTGTTCGTGCTCGTTTCGCGCTTCTTGCTGTGTCTGTGCTGCCTCGGCTTTGTCTTCGGAGTTATCGTCTGTCATTGGCTTGCTTAGAGTGGTCGTTTCCGACGGTACAGTCGAATCAATCCCTCACCGGCCAGCCCAACGGCGCTCCAGCGCATGGAGAGCACGGCCGCCCCGATGAGCATCGCTCCAATCTTCTTCTCTCCACGACGGAACGCAACCGCCGCCTCTGCAATCATCGACAGCGTACTCAACCGCTTTATTCCCCGAGAGTTCAGTAATTTACCCAACCCCATACCACTGATTTGGCGCGACCACTTGTATGTGCTTGGGCCGATTGGCTTGAAAGTCCTGTACGGCGGCGGGTTGGGGCTTGCATGTGCAAGGTGGACGCGAGTTGGAATGTGGGACTTCAGTCGTTCCCTTTGGTCGCTCCTTCATTCACGCTCGCGCTGCTCGCGTGAACCATCGTCACTCCCGTTGGTCGTGACGTAATCCGCACTCATTACATTCGTGCGGACCACCGTTGCTCACTACGTTCGCAACGAGCCTTGCGCTCGCTCCGCTCGCGCAAGACGCTGAGATTCGAACTCGGTCGCTTCCGTGCGCTTCGCGCACCTCTCGCTCCCTGCTCGAATCTCCGCTCTGTCCACATTCTGACGCTCGCCGAGTAACTCGCACCGCTACGCGGTGCTCGTTGTCGTTGTTCACGTAAGAATGTGGGACCGCTGAGATTCGAACTCAGGTCCTACGGACCCCATCCGCAGAGGATACCAGGCTACCCCACGGTCCCGCAATACGGCAGATGTGAGTGTGCACATTAAGCCCTTCGCTTCGGCGTCCCGCCTACGGGTTTCCTCAGACGAGGACGCGCTCTAAGGAGACCACACAGCCCGTCTCCCGTGACGGGGCACCGACCAGTCTGCCGAGGCACACGACCGCGCCGTCCGGCGTGTAGCACGCCACGAGTGGGCGGTCTGCCTCGTCGCCGTCTTCGACGCCTTCGACTGAAATCACGCCGGGGGCATACACCTGCGCGCCGTTTGCGACCTGTTCGGCCGCATTTGGCGCAATCGTAACCTTCGGCAGGTGAGTGAGCGCGCGCTCTGCTGGCTGCACCACTTCGTCGAGCCAGCTTTCGTCGCCGTCTTCGGCGAAGGCAAGCGCGTCTGCAAAGTCGTGGAGCGTCACCATGGTCGAATCGTCGAACGGCGTCGTGGCCGTCCGGCGGAGGTGGCCCATGTGCCCGCCGGTTCCGAGCGCGAGGCCGATATCGTGGCACAGTTTGCGGATGTACGTGCCGCTCTCACAGCGAATTCGCAGGAGGGCTTGGCGCTCTGCGACTTCGAGTACGTCGATGTCGTAAATCTCGCGGACGCGCAGGCGACGAACCACGGCGCTCTTGCGCGGCGGTTTCTGGTAAATCGGGCCGACGAACTCCTCCACTGTCGCTTCCAGGTCCGCAGGTGCGCGGCCGTGGAGTTCGAGCACCGCGACGTACTCCTTTTCGCCCTCTAAGAACACCTGTGCCATGCGCGTGGCGTCACCGAGCAAAATCGGGAGACAGCCCGTGACTTTCGGGTCTAGGGTTCCCGCGTGGGCGGCCTGTTCGACTCCGGCCAAATCGCGCACCCAGCCGGTCACCTGATGGGCGGAGGGGCCGGGTTGTTTGTCGAGGTTGATGACCCCGAACTGGAGGCGGTCTGTGGGGCGTCGTTCTTCGGGTGGGCCGCGTGTGTGCATTAGAACTGGTAGTCGATGGTTATCTCGACCGTCCCTTCGTCGTCTGCTGCGGTGTACTCTTCGGCCGCAGTTCGGACGATGGCGAGCGCGCTTTCCGGACTCCAGCGCGCTGTGTTGACGTTCAGGTCGTAGATAGAGAGGTTGGTGATGTCGATGCCGTAGTACTCTTGATACCGCTGGGCTTCACTGCTTGAGCGCGCGCGTGTTTCTTTTCGTGCTTGCTCTACGGGTTTGCCCTCGCGGTCTGCAATCCGTGCGGCTCTGACGTGCAGTGGCGCGTCGAGCCAGAGGCGGAGGTCTGCGTACTCGCCCGCGAGCCAGCCAGCGAGGCGCGATTCGAGCACCACGTCGTCTTTGTCGCGGGCGATGTCGCGCAGTCTTCGGTCCAAGTCGCGGTCGATTTGCTCGTCTTCTTCTGCGCGTTTGTTGAGTTCGAGCGGTGTCAGTCCACGTTCTTCTGCAAGAGAGCGAAAGAGGTCGCCACCGCTGATGTGCTCGTAGCCGAGTGCCTCGGCGAGCGCCTTCGCGGTGGTACTCTTGCCGCTTCCGGCTGGTCCGGAGACGGTGATTAGCATATACACCCTCCGAGCGAGGGAGTAAAAAGAAGTTCGTTACGTCGGCGTCGTCTGGATGTTGAGCGATTTGCGGATGATTTGGGTGAAGCTCACCGAGCAGACGAAGTACCAGAGAATCCACGCCTGCAGTGGGCCAAGGACACCCTCTTCCCAGCCCACCGTCCCAATCAGGGGCATGGTGATCTGACTCGGCGTAATCACGTCACCGCGGGTGAGGAGCATCCAGTACATCCAGAGGAACACCGGGATGGTCAGGAGCATAATCCACACCATCGGGCGGAACTGCTCTTTGAACATGCCGAGGTTGTCGCCCATGGCTTCCATCTGCTCTTCTTGGATGCGTTCGAGTTCGGCGTCGTCGCCGCGCTCTTGGGCGGCCTTGCGCCGCTCTTGAATCTCCTTCATCGCAGACTGGTACTCGCCCATCTTCTCCATGTCCATGAGGTTCGCCTGCAAGAGCGTCGAGTAAAGCCCAGTAAAGAGTGCAAGCACCATCACGACGACGTAGAACGGCAACATCGATTCGAGCGGACCAAGGAGGACGTTCATCCCCCCACCGATGATGTCGCGAACGGGGCCATAGGAGTAGCCCGCGAACAGCCCCACGGTGATGAGGGCTGCGGCCTTATCGTAGGATGACCAACTCGAATCTGTGTCGCTACTGTTCGACTTCTTCGACCGCGACCGACTTTTCGTGCCCGGGGTGGTGTCATCGAGCGCCGCGCGCACCTGGTCGGGATTGTTGACGACGAACCCTTCGCCGTTTCCCTCCACTAGGATGCCCTTCTCGATGAGACGACCCCACTCGCCGCTCGTAATCTCGCCTTTCACATCGCCCCACGTCACGGAGCCATCTCCGTTTTGGGCGTGTTCGAGGACGACGTTGAGGGCGTCGGCCATCGACCCGTCTTGGTTGACGAGTGCGGTCACTTTTTCCGCTGTCCGTGCCATTGCCCTCTCTTGGCACTAGCTGTTAATCAACCTTTTACTCTGCGCGCGCCGGAAAACCGGCTTCGCGCCGGAAGAAAAGTCGCTTACTGTGCGGCTTCGATGGCGGTTTTCAGCTTCCCCCAGACCTCGTCGGGCGTGCCTTCGCCGTCGATTTCGACGAGCTGGCCGCGCTCGCGGTAGAACTCGATGACCGGTTCCGTGTTCTCCCGAAAGACGCGCAGGCGCTCGCGAACGGTCTCTTCGGTGTCGTCGTCACGCTGGATGAGGTCGCCGCCACACTCGTCGCAGACGCCCTGTACTGCGGGCTGGTTGAATTTGATGTGGAAGTTGGTGCCACACTCACTGCAGACGCGGCGGCCGGTCAGACGTTCTACGAGTTCCTCTTCTGCAACGTTGAGGTAGGCAACGAGGTCGAGGTCGGTCATGCCGTCGAGTTCCTCTGCCTGCTCTAAATTGCGCGGGTAGCCGTCTAAGACGAAGCCGTCCGCGCTCGTGAGCGCCTCTTCGACGATGGCGTTTACGACAGGGTCGGGGACGAGTTCGCCTGCTTCCATGAACGACCGAGGCGTGCCGTACTCCGTCTCCATGTCCTTGTTGGCGCGCAGTGCGTCACCTGTCGTGACGTGTTCGACATCGAACGCCTCCACGATTCGACTGCTCTGGGTGCCTTTACCAGCGCCCGGTGCGCCGAGCAACAGGATGTGCGGCTGACTCATAGCCGAGAATTTGAGGCCAGCCCTAAAAGGCGTATGGAAACGGGCGAAGGTCCTGCCCACTTGCGGCCCCCTCGCTTTTACGCCTCCGCGACAAAGCCGTCCGCATGACGCGATTCGCCGCCGATACCGCCGACGCGCGCCGGGCACTTTTCGTCGATGCGATTGCCGCACACGACAGTCGAGACAGCCAGTTTCTCACCATCGAAGCCGAAGTCGAGGGCGAGTCCCTCGCTCCGTGGATACAGTTCGCCTCTGGCACGCTCAACCTCGATTGCACCGCGGCCGAACTCGACCGCCTCAAAGCCCTGCTCGCAGACTATCCGGCGTTCAAAATCGACGAGCTCACCCGCCCTGAGGAAGCAGAGGGTGCGAACGTCCGCATCGCCGCGCGCACCGACCCAGAACGCGTCGCGGCGTTCGTTGACGTGGCGTTCTGTACTGTCTACGAGCGGTCGGACGACTACGTCGCGTGGGTCACGCAAATCTGAGAAGCGACACACTTTCAATAACCGGCGGAGAACCCCGACTCCAGATGTATATCGTCATCGTTGGTGCTGGTGACATTGGCACTCCGCTCATCGAAATTGCGACCGCGGGGGGAAATGAGGTCGTTGTCATCGAACGCGACGAGGCTAAGGCCGAACTCGTCGCCTCGTCGTTCGACTGTCTCGTCATCCACGACGATGCCACGGTCAAAGACACGCTCCTCGATGCGGGCGCAGACCGCGCAGACGCGCTCATCAGCACGACCGACCAGGATGCGACGAACATCATGGTCTGTCTGCTCTCGAAGGAGCTGTCCATCCCGAAAATCGTCTCCGTCGTGCACAACCCAGACCACATGGACATCTTCCGCCAGATTGGCGTGAACACGATGGAGAACCCACAGCGCCTCATCGCAGAGTATCTCTATCGCTCGGTCAAACGCCCGGCAATCGTCGATTACATGCGCATCGGTGACGAGGCCGAGGTGTTCGAAATCACCGTCAAAGAGGACTCGCCAATCGATGGCAAGACGCTGCAGGAAGCCGACACGGCTGGGCTCCTCTCGGAGGAAATGCTCATCGTGGCCATCGAGCGAAACGGTGGGGGCCATCCGATTACACCCCGTGGGAACACGCGACTCGAAGCAGGCGACCTGCTGACCGTGTATTCGGGCAAGGGCGCAACACCGGAGATAACCGACATCTTCGGTCACTACGAGGACCACGACTGAGATGGCGAACCCAGCCCACGACGGTATCGTGCCGACCGACCTCGCCACCATCTTCCGCGACGTCGGCGCGCTCGTGTTGATGGAAGCCGCCCTGCTCGCGCTTTCTGCGGGCGTGGCGCTCGCGTTCGGAGAACTCTACGTTGCCGGGGCGTTCGTCCTCGCCGCCACGGTTACCGCCGGTGTCGGCGGCCTCGCCAGAAAACTGTTCGACGACGCGCCAGCCCCGCTGATGAAACACGGGATGGTCATCGCCGCCGCAGGCTGGTTTGCGACCGCTATTTTCGGTGCGTTACCCTTCCTGTTCGCCGCGTACATCGTGCCCCAGTCCGTCGCGGCAAGCTACGTCCCCGCGGGCGTCGATTACGGCTCGAGTCTCGCCTACTTTCGCTCGCCGCTGCACGCCTTTTTCGAGTCGATGAGCGGGTGGACGGGCAGTGGACTGACGATGGCGGTTCACGAGCCAACCCTGCCAAAGGCGCTGCTCTGGTGGCGCTCGCTCATCCAGTGGGTCGGGGGCGTGGGCGTCATCGTCCTCACCGTCTCGATTCTCGCCCGCCCCGGCAGTGGGAGCTACGCACTCTACCAGAGTGAAACACGCGAGGAGAAAATCCACCCGAGCATCGTCTCAACAGTCAGAACCGTCTGGAAGATGTTCCTCGGCTACACCCTCCTGTCGATTGCGCTCTTGTTCGTGGCGATTCGCCTCTCTGAGTACGGCAGCACACTCCCGACGACCGAAGTCGCGTGGCAGGCGATAAACCACGCGATGACGGGGCTTTCGACCGGCGGATTTTCCGTCACTGACAACTCGATTGGCACCTATAACTCGCCGCTCATCGAAGTCGTCTTGCTGCCGGTGATGGCGATTGGGGCGATAGCGTTCCCCATCCACTACCTCGTCCTCTCAGAGCGTGACCCACGTCACTTCTTTTCGGACCTTCAGACGCGCTGGCTGTTCATCCTATTCGGCCTCGGTGTCGCCGTGCTCACGATTCAGAACCTCGCCACGCTCGCGCCCGCGCTTTCGTTGCGCGATTCGACCTTCCAGTTCATCAGCGCGCTCACCTGTACGGGCTTTCAGTCTGCACCCATCGGCACGTGGTCTTCAGGCGGGAAGGTCATCCTCGCCGGCGCGATGACGATGGGCGGGGCCGCCGGAAGTACGGTTGGTGGCATCAAAATCATCCGTGGCTACACGATTGGCCGTGGGATTCGCTGGCAGTTCAGACGGGTGTTTCTGCCCGCAAACGCCGTCATCACGCTCAAGATGGACGGCCGAACGCTCCACCGAAACGAGATGGAACGCGAGTTCGCAGAGGCGGCCATCGTCACCATCCTCTGGCTCATCTTGCTTCTCGTCGCAAGCGTCGTCCTCACGAACCTCGCTGGCCCCGATTTCTCCTTCGCAGACGCGCTGTTCGAAGTGGCGAGCGCTCAAGGGAACGTCGGGCTTTCGACCGGCATCACCGGGCCGACGATGCCGCGCCTCGCAGAAGGGATGTTGATTCTCAACATGTGGGTCGGTCGCTTAGAAATCATCCCCATCCTCGTGTTCATCCGGGCGGCCGTTTACGGACTCAACCCCTAACTCCGCCAGTAGGCCGACGTGAGCAGGACGAACACCGGGAAGATTTCCAGTCGCCCAACCCACATCAAGAACACCATCAGGAGCTTGCTCTCTTGGGTGAACACGAGGTAGTTGTTCATCGGTCCGGCCGCGCCAAAGCCCGGGCCGACGTTTCCGAGCGTCGCGGCGACGGCGCTCATCACTTCGAGCACCGACAGCGAGTCTTGGATGCGCGTCATGTCCACGAGCACGAACAGCACGCCGAAGAAGAAGATGAGCACGTACAGCAGCGTGAAGGCGTAGATGCCGCGAATCGCGCGCTCATCGACCACCCGCCCGCCGAGGCGCACCGGCGAGATGGCTTCGGGGTGGACCGTCGTAAACAGCTCACGACGGAGCGATTTGAGGATGACGAGCCAGCGGACGACCTTGACTGCCCCACCCGTAGACCCCGCACTGCCGCCGATGAACATGGCGAACAGGAGGAGGTACTGGGTGGGCGCACTCCACGTGTTGAAGTCCATCGAGGCGTAGCCCGTCGTCGTCATAATCGAGATGACTTGGAAGGTGGCGTGGCGCAGCGCGTCTTCGCTCTCACCGATGATTGGCGGCACCTGCCCGGCGATAGCGTCGAGGCCCGCACCCGTGAACAGCAAGCCAGCAATCACCGCAGAGAGGACGGCCATCGCGCCGAGATAGGCGCGAAACTCGCTGTCTTCGAATAACTGCTCTGACTCGCCGGTGAGGACGTGCCAGAACAGCGTGAAGTTCGTCCCGGCGACGACCATGAACGGGATGATGACCCACTGGACGGCCGCAGAGAACGCTTCGATGCTCCGGGCTTCCGGGGAGAACCCGCCCGTCGGCATCGTCGTGAGCGCGTGGGCAACGGCGTTGTAAACGTCCATGTTCGGGGCCATCCCGCCGAGATGCAGCCCGTAGAGCAACACGATTTGGAGGATGGTGAAGCCGAGATACGCCCCCCAGAGTGCCCGCGCCGTCTCTGCGATACGCGGAGTGAGCTTTTCGAGGCCGGGGCCGGGCGCTTCTGCGTCCATGAGCTGTGCGCCCCCCACAGACAGCTCGGGCAAGATTGCCACGGCGAGGACGACGATCCCCATGCCGCCGAGCCACTGGGTCAACTGTCGCCAGATGAGGATGGCGCGCGAGTGAATCGTGAAGTCGCCCATCACCGTCGCGCCTGTGGTGGTAAACCCGCTCATCGACTCGAACAGCGCGTTCACGGGATTTGCGAGCATGGATTCGGTGCCGTAGCCCGCGATGAGGTACGGAATCGTCCCGATGACGGCGACGCCGAACCACGTCAGTGCGACCATCAGGAAGCCTTCACGAAAGCCCAGTTCGTCGTCGCGTTCGAAGCGTTCTAGGGCCACGCCAACGGTGAGCGTGATGGCGATGGTTGCCACGAACGTCATGACGCCCTCTCCGTCTACGAGCGCGACGAACAGCGGTAGCAACAGCGCAACGGAGAGATATTTGATGACGGTGCCGGTCAGACTGACACTCGTCCACCAGTTTACGCGCCGTTTCATACGCTCGCGGTCACCGCGTCGATTGCGTCGTGGTCAACGAACAGGACAACGTGGTCGTTCACCTCGATGACGGTGTCACCACGGGGGGTAATCATGCGGTTGTCGCGCGTCACCGCGCCGATAACGACGCCCTCGGGGAGGTCTGCGACCGACTGTTGAATCGGGCGGCCCGCGAGGATGCTGTCTGCGTCGATTTCGAATTCGAGCACCTCGGCGCGGTCTGATTCGATGAGCGCGACGTTCTCTGCTTGTTCGTCGCGGGTAAAGCGCGTAATCTCCTCTGCAGTTGCCTCACGGGGATTTACGGCCACGTCCACGCCAACGGCCTCGAACAGGTCGACGTACTCGCCGGCATCGACGATGGCGACGGTACGCTTTGCCCCGAGGCGCTTTGCGAGCAGCGAGGCGAGCAGGTTGCGCTCGTCGGATTCGAGGCCCGCGATGACGATGTCTGCCTGTCCGACCATCTCACGGGTGAGAAACTCGATGTCGGTCGGGTCTGACTCCATGACCGTGGTGTTCGGCAGACGCTCTGCGAGTTCGAGCGCGCGCGCCTCTCGGTCTTCGATGAGGCGGGGATGAAAGCCGCGGGCTTCGAGCAGGCGGGCGGTCTGGAAGGCGATTTCGCTGCCGCCGATGATGACCACGTCTTGGCCGTTGCCGCCCTGTCCGGGGGCGAGTTCCATCGCAAAGCCGCGGACGCTCTCGGGGCTGCCGATGACGATGACTTGGTCGTCGGTTTCGATGGTCGTCTCCCCGCGCGGGATGACGACCGCATCTCCCCGCAAGATGGCGGCGAAGGTGAGTGAGTCGAAGCGGTCTGCGTCTCGAATCGTCTGACCGGTGATGGGGCTTTCAGCCGAGATGCCAAACTGGGCCATGAGGACGCTTCCGCCCGCGAAGGCGTCTACGTCTTGGGTCGCGGGGAGGCCAACGACGCGGACGATGCTCTCTGCGGTCAGCAAGTCCGTACACACGAGGAAATCGACGCCGAATGCGCCTTCTTTGCTCTGCCACGTCGTGAGATACTTCGTGTTCTTCACCCGGGCGATGGTGAAGGCGTCACTCGTGGTTTTGACCGTGCCACAGGTCACGATGTTCGTCTCGTCGTCGTCCGTGCTGGCGATGACCATGTCGGTCTGTTCGATACCGGCTTCTCTCAGCGTGTCGAGGTCTGCGCCGTCGCCTTCGATAGCGAGCACGTCGAGGGAGTAGGTGAGCGCCTCGACGCGGTCGCGGTCAATATCAATCACGACCACTTCGTGGCTGTCTGCGAGGCTCGCTGCGATACTGGAGCCGACTTCACCGGCTCCCACAACGATTACTCGCATCCAGACCCCTCACGAGCGAGACTCTTCATGGTTGTCGTGTTTTGCCGGGGGAGGTAAGTTCATTTCTATTCCTCAGACCGTCTCAGTGTGCAACTTGCTCACGTATCGACCGACGACACCGACCAGTTAAGTTCGAGTAGTCTGTCTGCACCTATCATGAACCATTCACTCGCCAGCAACGGGAACTGTCACGGCCTCGCTATCGAACACGAGCCACCGGGCGGTGGTGTCGATGGGTAACTCCCTCGTCGACTGCGTCGTCGTCCCGGTCGCTGACGAGACCGACGCGCGAACGACGTGTCTCGCGCTCGCGCCGTATCTCGACGCCGACAGCCGCGTTGTGGCGCTTCACGTCATCGAAAAAGCAGGTGGCGCACCCGACAAAGCCTCCGTCGAACAACGACAGGAGGGCGCAGCAGACATCTTCGCCGTGGTCAAAGACACGCTCACCACGGGCACCGTCGAGACCGAACTGCGCTACGGGACGGACGTTGCAGAGACGATTTTCGACACTGCTTCGGACGTAGACGCGACGGCAATCGCCTTCTCGCCGCGTGGAGGGAGCCGGTGGGTTCGCCTGCTCTCTGGGGACGTTGCACTATCTCTCGTGACCGACACCGACCGGCCGGTGGTCGTCTTGCCGGACGTCACTGACAAATGAGTGACGAAGAACTCGCAAAAGACCTCGGGCCGCTCGCCGCGCTGACCATCGGCGTGGGCACCATGATTGGGGCGGGCATCTTCGTCCTGCCCGGAGTGGCCGTCGAAACCGCCGGCCCACTCGCCGCCGCGGCGTTCGTCCTCGGTGGCGGGATTGCCCTGCTCACCGCACTCTCCGCGAGTGAACTCGGCACGGCCATGCCGAAAGCCGGGGGCGCGTACTACTACGTCAATCACGCCCTCGGGCCGCTGTTCGGCAGCATTGCAGGTTGGGCCAACTGGATGGGTCTTGCCTTTGCCTCTGCGTTCTACATGTTCGGCTTTGGCCAGTACGTCTCCGTGTTCGTAGACGTGCCCACCCTCGCGCTTGGGCCGCTCACCCTGACGGGTGCGAAAATCATTGCCCTCGTCGGTGCAGCCCTGTTTACGCTCATCAACTACGTCGGCGCAAAGGAGACGGGCCGCCTGCAGAACATCATCGTCGTCACGCTCGTGGGCATCCTCACGGTGTTCACGCTAGTCGGGGCACTGCAAGCAGACATCTCCTCGCTCCGGCCGTTCGCGCCGGACGGCTACGGACCGCTGCTCCCCGTGACGGGCATCATCTTCGTCTCCTATCTGGGCTTCGTCCAGATTACGTCGGTCGCAGAGGAAATCAAAGACCCCGGCCGCAACCTGCCGCGCGCCGTCATCGGGAGCGTCCTGCTCGTCACCGCCATCTACGCGCTTGTCTTGCTCGTCGTCCTCGCCGCCGTGCCAAACAGCGTGGTCGCGGGTAACGACACCGCCGTCGTGGACGTGGCGCGCATCCTCCTCGGGCCGATTGGCGCAGTTGCCCTCCTCTTTGGCGGCCTGCTCGCAACGGCGTCGAGTGCGAACGCCTCGATTCTTGCCTCCTCGCGCATCAACTTCGCCATGGGGCGGGACAAAATCGTCACCGAAGACCTGAACACGATTCACCCCCGCTTCGGGACGCCGTATCGCGCAATCGCGCTCACCGGCGGGTTCATCTTGCTGTTCATCCTGTTCGGTGATTTGGCGACACTCTCGACGGCCGGGAGTACGCTCCACCTCATCATCTACGGCCTGCTCAACATCGCGCTCATCGTGATGCGCGAGGCGAATCCGGCGGGCTACAAACCCGACTACGAGGTGCCGTTCTACCCCGTCGTGCCGATTCTCGGGGCGGTCATCTCGTTCGCGCTCATCGCCTTCATCAATCCGGAAATCGTCGCCCTCAGTCTCGCCTTCGTCGCCTTCGCCGCGCTCTGGTACGTCTTCTACGCCCGTTCGCGCACGGAGAAACAGGGCATTCTGAGCCAGTACATCCTGAACCGCTCTGACGTGATGCCGGAACCCGCCGTCTCCGCGGCAGGGGCCGTCCAGCCAGACGGCGGCCAGTATCGCGTGATGGTGCCGCTTGCAAACCCCGCGAGCGAGAAAGACCTCATCTCGCTTGCGAGTGCGGTGGCAAAACAGAAAGGCGGCACCGTTGACGCCGTCCACATCATCACCGTCCCCGACCAGACGGCGCTTGCGGGGGCGGCGGCGTACAAAGACCAACTCGACGCGGAGTCCTCGACGTTGCTCGAACGCGCCCACAAAGACGCGACGACGTTCGGCGTGGACGTAGACACTCACACCATCCTCTCACACCGGTCGTTCGAGGAGATTTTCGACGCGGCAAAAACCCACGAGGCAGACCTCGTCGTGATGGGGTGGGGGGAAGACTCCCACGGCGCACCCGGTCGCGCAGAGAGCGCGTTAGACGAACTCACCGAGGACATCCCGTGTGACTTCCTCGTGCTCAAAGACCGTGGGTTCGACCCCTCGAAGCTGCTCGTCCCGACCGCCGGTGGCCCGGATTCAGACCTCTCTGCGGCCGTGGCGACGATGCTGCGCGCAGAGTACGATTCCGAGATTACCCTGCTTCACGCCGTCGACTCACCCGACGAGGAAGCAGATGGCCGCGCGTTCTTAGAACAGTGGGCCAGAGAACACGACCTCGCGGACGTGAACCTCCGCATCGACACCACTGGCGACGTCGAGGGCGCCATCGAGACGGCGGCGAAAGACTCCTCGCTCGTCATCATCGGCGCGACCGAAAAGGGCCTGCTCACTCGCCTCGTTCGCGGGTCGCTCGTCCTCGACGTGGTCGACGACATCTCGTGTTCGGTGTTGCTCGCAGAGAAGGGCCGCAGTCGCACCCTTCGCGAGCGGTTATTCGGCCGGTAATCGACCACACCGCCGCGCTTTTTCTTCCGTTTCACGCGTTTAGCCTCCCGATAATAACGAGGGGTGACAGGTAAGGAGTAATCAACGATGGGTGTGACACAAAAATCTCTCTTCGCCGTTGGGCTCTTGCTGTTCATCTCTGGCATCGCTGTCTCGACGGGTATCGCCCCCTTTGCCCCCGAGATGGGGTCGTCCGTCAGCAACCTCGCCGAGGGCAACCAATCTGACACGGCCAACACGGCAACCCCGACGCAAACCACGTCTGCGGCGACCACGACGCAAGCCACGACCGCCCAAGACACGACCACGTCCACGACGGCGACGACCGACGAGCCAGCCGAGTCGACTGAGACGTCAACGACGACCACGAGTACGACGACTACAACCGCCGAACCAACGGTGACGATTACGGACACGACGACGACGGAGTCCACCACGACGACCGAGACTACAGAAACGACGACGGAATCAACGACCACTACCGAGACGACCACCACCGAAACGACCACGACCGATTCGACGACAACCACCACGACCACCGAGGAGACCACCTCAACGACCACGACGACCGAATCAGACGACTCTGACGGCGGTCTCTTCAGCTTCGACTAACGCCCACCGGTTTCGCCCCTTGTTATTCCCAGTCGTCTTCGACAACCGGATTGAAAAAGTCATAACAGAAGTCGTAGGCTTTTCCCAGTAACAGCGGGAGTGCGAGCACCATCATCCAGATTACTGCCGCGGCGACGAGGTCTCCCATTCCCGTCTCGACACCGGCGGCTTCGAGGCCGATTTCTAACACCCACATGTGGTGTGAGTTAGCGTACCATGGATTTCAATCTCACGCCGGAGTGTCGGCTGTTGACCGGTCAATCGCCCTGAGTAGCGCTCAATATCTCAGCACGCGTCTCCAATATTGGGTATTGCAATATCCAATGGGGGTGTGAGCGACCGGCCGACGGTCGTCGCTCGGTGTGGGGGCCTCCACTCTCAGCGTCTTTGTCTCTGGGTACGGCTGCCTCAACAGGGTGGCGAGAGCACGGCTTTACGCTCTCTGCCAGCCTATGCTCTACATGCAGCTTCGTTCTGTCGGCAGAGAGCGCGTCATCCACGCAACCGTTACCGTCCCGGCCAGCAGAGCCGCCGTCTGGGACGCCTGGACCACCGACGCGGGCGCGCGAAGCTTCTTCGCGCCCGACTGTACCATTGACCTCACCGTGATGGGTGCCTACGAGATGCTTTTCAATCCCGAGGCCGAGGACGGCTTCCGTGGGGGCGAAGGCAACGTCATCCTCGCCATCGAACCGGAGCGGATGCTGAGTTTCACGTGGAACGCCCCGCCCTCGCTGCCCACCGTCCGCGACCAACGGACGAGCGTCGTCGTCCGCTTCCGTGACCTCCCGAACGACCGCACGCAGGTCAGCCTCACCCACAGCGGGTGGGGTGAAAGCCCAGACTGGACGAAGGCCTACGACTACTTCGTCGAGGCGTGGGCGGAAACGGTGTTGCCGCGGCTCAAAGAGCGTTTCGTGAGCGGACCGATTGATTGGGACGGCCTCGACTGAGCTCAGTTCGCAAAGTCGGTCACGACCTCCACGCCTTCGACCTCGTAGCGAGTCATCGCGTCGAGGCGGTCTGAAACGTCTGAGAGGGCAACCTCGCGACTGACCAGCTTTCCGGGCGTGACCGCACCTGCCTGCATGAGACCGAACAGCTCGTCGTAACGCGTCGGCGGCATCCCACGAGAACCGTGAAAGGAGAGTTCGTGTCTCGCCATGTAATCGGTCGGCACCGATACCTCGCCGCGTTCTGCGTCGGTCGAAAGTCCCACTTGGACGTGTTCGCCGCGCCGCCGTAGCGACCGGATGGAGTTCCGACACGTCTCCGCGATACCGAGTGCGTCCATCGAAACGTGTGCCCCACCGTCCGTGAGTGCCTGTATTGTCGCGGGAACTTCGCACTCGGTTGCGTTTACGACTTCCGTCGCACCAAGGTCACTCGCCCGACCGAGTGCACTCTCGTTTACGTCCACCGCGACGACACGCGCGCCGAGTGCCTTCCCAACGTGCACCGCAGAGAGGCCAACCCCGCCACAGCCGTGGACAGCGAGCCAGTCGCCCGGCCCGAGGGCGGCGCGGTGTGCGAGGCCGTGAAACGCCGTCATGAACCGACACCCAATTGCGGCCACGTCGCGGGCGCTGACGCCCTCTGGCAATCGCATCGCGTTGTACTCCGCCCACGGAAGGTGAACTTGCTCTGCGAACGCACCGGGAGCTTCCGGCTGAAACCCGAGTGCCCGGTCGTTCACACAGACGTTTCCGTACCCGTTTCGACAGTAGTGGCACGTCCCGTCACCGAGATTGAACGGCACCGCGATACGGTCTCCTACTGTGAGGGCTGTGACCTGCTCGCCAACCGCCACGACTTCGCCTGCGGGTTCGTGGCCCAACACCTGCCCGCGGGGCACTTGGTCGTCGGCCCACTCGCCGTGGCCCATCCACGCGTGCCAGTCGCTGCGACAGATGCCACACGCTTCTACGGCGACGACCGCGCCGTGTGGCTCCGGTGTCGGTGGCTCGCGCTCTTCGATTTTGAGCGGTTCTCCGTACTCTCGCAACACTGCAGCGCGCATGCTCTCGGATTCGTGTGCGAGTGGATAAACGTCCGTATGAGGGCACCGTCTTTGCGAGTGAACCGCTCTACGAGTTCCGTCTCTCAAGTCACGAAAAAATCTCGTTGATTCGATTGTGAGTTGGTTATGCTTCTGACTGCGCGTCGTCTGTGGTCGGGTCGGTTGTAAGGAAGGGGTCAAATCGCACACCGTCTGAGACGGTTGTCCCGCTTCCGTTCGCTTGGCGACCGGTTTTCGGGTCGGTAACGGTCTGGTCCTCAGGGCTCGAAGGGCCGTCTGTTGCTCCCCAGTAGTTTCCGGTTGCATTGACGGTGCCGTTTGCTTCGTTCAACACGCCGTAGAAGTGGTAGCCGTCATCGGCGATTGCGTTGCCGTGAACCTCTACGAAGCTTGCATTGGTGCTTTCTTTCTGTCCACAGACTGCACGCTCTTTATCCGCAACCCAGACACCACGCTGGAAGCTTTCGAGGTTATTGTCGACAATTTCGATAGTTCCATTGGAAAACTGGACTTTGACGCTATTGACTGCACCCGTGATATTGTTGTTCGCGATGGTTTGATTTGCCCCTTCGACACGGACGCCACCTCCACTTCCGGAGATACCTTCACCGCCTCCGCGGATGTGATTGTCTGTGATTGTCTGGTTCGTCCCATCAACTGTTATTGCGAAGTCGATTGTGTGGGACACGTCGTTCTTTACCACCGTATCCTCGGACCCACCGACGCTGATGCCAGTGAAGCCACCAATTACAGTGTTATTGCTGATGACGTTTTTCGCTCCACGGACAGAGACGGCCGTATCAGTATCCGAAAGCGTGTTCTCAGAGATTCGGTTCCCGTCTGAATCTCGCATGATGACGCCACCGTAGGTGTCCGTTGCGGTATTGTTCACAATCACGTTTCTGTTCGATTCCTTGGCGTTGAGCACATTCCCACCGATATCTCTGACCGTATTCTGGTCAATCAGATTGTTGTGTGAGTGTGATAACTCGATGCCTGCGTAGATGTATTTCTCCTCAAAGAGGTTCGCTGTAATGTGACTATTGTTAGTTCGTTCCAGTTCGACACCGACAATATTGACGTCGAAGATGTGGTTGTCCACAACGGTAACATTGCTTGAATCTGAAACCACAGCTCCCCGGTCAACCACCTCAAAGGAGGACTCACGAACCTCCCCACCTGTGACCGATTCGAACAAGATGCCTTCACCCGCCCATTCGGTGATGCTCACATTGTGAACGGTTACGTTTTCTACATCCGTTGCGACAATTGCCCGCTCGTAATTCTCCCCCTCCCCGTCCAACACGTGCCCATCACCGTCTAGGGTCACATTGTCGGCAGTGATCTGAATACACCCATCCTGTGCCCCGGTAATGTTGTTGGCGAGTACGTACTCGCCCGAGGCGTTGATGGTGGTACACGACTCTATCGTCGTCGGTTCTGTCGCTGCAACCGGTGAAGAAAATGCAAGCGATGCCCCCGCCGCTGTCGAGGTGATAACAAGTGCTGCAGTAAGTGCGACTAATAGTCGTTTCATTATGTCCACGCTGACAACTCTGGAGACACACTGTTATTATTCAGTGAATAATCATTTCATCCGCCGAGATCTTGGTGAAAACTTCAACCGAGCCGCTTCAGCCGCGTCTCTCTGAACGGTACTGCAAAAAATAAAAACTGCGAACCGGAGTTAGTCGCCGCCGCCGAACATCTGGCGCATCATCGGGTGCATCTCCATGAGTTGCTCCTCTGCGATCTCCTCGTACAGTTTGTACGTGATGGAGACGGTGAGCAGCAAGCCCGTACCGGAGACGGCACCGATGGTGCCGAGCATGTTCGCCATGACGGCGAGCAGGCCCACGAGGGCACCGCCGATGATGGTGACCTGTGGGATGTAGCGTTCTAAGACCTTTTCCATGACACCGGGGCTCTGGCGGAAGCCGGGAATCTGCATCCCCGAGCGCTGAATCTGACGCGCGGTTGCTTCCGGCCCCATGTCGGTGGTCTCCACCCAGAAGATGGCGAAGATTGCCCCACCGATGACCATGAAGGTCAGGTCGATGAGCACGCGGATCATGATCATCCACGGCTCGGCCGTTGTCTGTCCAAGCCACCACATCCACTGTCCGGGTGACTGGATGGGCGCGAGGTAGTAGAACAGCCCGCTCACGGGCTGGCCTTGGGCGTACGTGCCGACCCAGCCGGGCATGCCGGCCCACTGGGCCTCTAAGATGCGCCCGAGGAACTGGATGTTCGCTTGGAGCGCACGAACGAGGATCATCGGCAGGACGCTCGCGTAGATGAGCTTGACCGGGAAGCGCCCGCGAGCACCCTTCACGCGCGAGTGCGAGAGGGGAATCTCGACGCGGACGCTCTCTGCGTACACGACCACACCGAAGATGAGGAGGGTCGTGATGAGCGCGAGAATCTGCCCTTCACCGACGAACAGCACCTGGAGGCCCGAAAGCGACAGAATGCTTGGCATGTCCACGCTGCCGGTGAGCATGCCAAACCACGTCGCAAACAGCCCTGCTTCGTTCGAGCCGAGTCCGGGAATGGCGAAGAAGCCACCCACGAGACTCTGGCTGACACCGGCGATGATGAACAGGCCAATCCCCGAGCCGACGCCCCATTTCGAGACGACCTCGTCCATGAACAGGATGAGGATTGCGCCGACGAAGATTTGCGCGAAGATGAGCCACTTGACGCCCGTGAGTCCAATGCCGAGGCTCTGGGCGACCTGTGGGTCTGCGGGCAGGAAGCTTCCTGCGAACACCATCGGGAGGCCGGTGAGACAAATCATCACGACCACCAGGAACTTCTGGAGGCCCTGATACAGAATCTGGTCTCGTGGGTTGCTCGTATCGAGGCCCAAGAGGTCGGCGCCGCCGAGTAGCTGCAGCACAATGCTTGCGGTGACGATCGGACCGATACCGAGCTGCAGGATGGTTCCCTGACCACCCGCGAGGATGGAGCGGAACTGCCCGAACACGTCCGACTGTCCGGAGCCGAGTCCGTACAGGAACACGTTCGTCAGGAAGAAATACAGCACCAGAATGCCCGCTGTCCAGCCAAGCTTGCGCCGGAACGGCACGTGACCTTCCGGTCTGCGTACCGACGGCATTCGGGTGAGCACCGGTTCAGCAGCCTCCTTCCAGCCCATGGGTCTACTCCGCGTCCTCGTCTTCGTCTTCGTCGTCTGCTTCGAGTTCAGCCTGGCGCTCTTGGCCGCGCTCACTGAGGATGGCGTCGCCGCCTTCGCCCTCGATGAGCTCGCGTGCGCTCTCGCTGAAGTCGTCAGCCGTTACGACGAGCTGGTTACGAATCTGGCTTCCACCGAGCACCTTCACGACATCGACGTCGTGACCGTCTTCGACGATGTCGCGGGCGTCCAGCTTGAAGCCGTGGTCGGTCTCTTCTGCGAGACCGTCTGCGGCGTAGAGCACCGCGTTCTCGTCTAACGTCTGGACGTCCACAGTGCGGACGTCTTCGCGGAGTGACGGCGGCCGGGTGAACCCGTGTTTACCAAGCGGTTCGTAGTTGTGGAACTCGTGTTTTGCGCGACCGGCGCGACCGCGGCCACCACGGTTTCCGGCACCACGCCGGTTCTTGTGGGTACCGCCGCTGTGGGTGCGCGAGCCACGCTGGCGTCGTTTCTTACTGGTCATGGTTATCGCATCGCCTCGAGGAGCTGGTCGATCTCCTCTGTCGTGTGCTTACCGAGTTCGCCACCCTCTTTAGTGACGTGCTTGATGCCGTTGTGTCCCTTGCGTGGGGGGTGCAGGCGAAGCACGGGAGAGAGGCCTTGCTCGCGGAGGTTCGTCTCTTCTGCAAAGAGCGCGTCTGCGAGGCTCTCGATGTCGTCGTAGTCGGTGTTTGCTGCCACCCACTCGTCGTCGACCGTCGCGTCGCCTTCGAGCGGCTCTGCGCGCGTCCGAAGGAGCGTGACGACGACGTCCTTGCTTGGCTCACCGTGGGCAACGTAGTCGTTGACCTTGGTGATCATGCCACGGTAGGCCTCCGTCTCGGGGACGAAGGTCGCGTGGTTGACTTTGTGGATGTTGAGCATGGAGAGCGTGTCGCGGATGCCCTGTTTCATGTTCACTTCACCGCGAATCTGGACGAGTGCTCGCATTATTCGATCACCTCACGCTGCTCGCGGGCGTGCTGGGGCACGCGGGCCTCAGCCGTGTTGCGAAGCGCGTTGAAGGTTGCTTTTGCGAAGTTGACGGTCGTGCGGGTGTTCCCCGACGAGCGCGTCCAGATGTCTTCGATACCGGCGAGTTCGAGCACCGAACGGACGGTCTCCCCGCCCGCGAGTCCAAGCCCACGTGGTGCGGGCTGGAGTTCGACCTCAACGCTGCCTGCCTTACCGGACGTGCGGAGTGCGACGGTGTGGGGTCGCCCACAGCCACATTCCCACGACCCGCAGCCACGCGAGACGTCGATGATGTTCAGTTTTGCGCGCTCGATTGCCTTCTGGATGGAGCCACCGACCTGGTCGTCCCGGCCCTGGGCGTAGCCAACGTAACCATCGCGGTTACCAATGGCGACGACCGAGCGGAACTTGACACGGCGGCCGGAGTCAGTCATGCGTTGGACCATGTTGATGTCCAGCACGTCGTCTTCGAGCCCCGGGAGGAGCTGGTCGACGATCTGGGGCTCCTTAAGCGGGAGACCCGAGCGGAGGGCATCTTCCATCGTGGTGATGTCGCCCTCTGCGACTTTCCGACCGAGACGGGTTCGTGGCTCCCAGCCGTTGTTGTTTCTGCTCATAGTTCGTTCTCCAGTCGTTCACGCACTTCGTCGAAGTGCTCGGGGAGTTCGGTCGCGTCGAACTCTCCGCTGTAGAGTGGTTCGTCGAGCGATTCTGCGTACTCGGCAATGTGTTCGCCGCGGGTGCGAGACCAGTCAGCGAGGACGCTCTCGTTGTGCGGGATGTCGAGTCCTGCATCGATTGCGCCTTCCTGAACTGCGAACACTTTGTTGCCGGGGGTTGCCGTGTTAAGGCCGATGTCAAGCACTGCCTCTTCGAGGCCTGCTGCGAGCGCACGCTTGCCAGCGAGATAGCCGGTCAGGTACGCTGCAGGCAGGTTACCAGTCGGGGCCTCCCAGCCGAAATCGGCGAGGTCGGCAGACGTTGCACTCGCAAGTGTCACGTCGCCTTCGTCTCCAGCCGTGATCAGCTGCGCCCTGATGTGCTGGTTGCTCTTTCGAGCGACCAGACGAGGCTTGCCGGATTTCAACAGGCGCAACCTCTGATGGTAGTCCGTTCTGACCTCGCGGCGGCGCCGCATCGGAACCTTGTATCGTGGTCCGTTAGCCATTATTCGTCACCGTACTGTTGTTCGATGTAGTTGAGCAGGTACTGGACACTGCGGAACTCGCCACCGCTTGCCTTGTTGTAAAGCGAGCGGTACTGGGTGCGGTTGAGTTCACCCTCGTCGCGGAGTTCTTTGAGCTTCTTTCGCTGTGCGCGAATGCGGCTCGTCCAGTCTGCTTTCTTGTTCTGCCGTGCGCCAGCCTTCCCTTTGCGGGAACCGGGGCCTTTGCGGTGTCCGTAGGCGCGCTTCTTGTTGCGCTCACGGGCACGACCGCGGGAGTTCCCGCGCTTGTCCTTTGCCGTGATGGAGCCGTCCGCAACGAGTTCGCGGATGTCCTCGCGCGTGATTGCTTCTGCAATCTCGGCTGAGGCCTCTGGGTCCATCCAAACTTTGTTCTTCCCGACGTCTAAGACGTCGGCTGCGAGACGGCGCTGGGCTTTCAGGTCGCTCATTCTTCTGTCACCTCAACTTCGACGTAGGTTGGGTTGAGCACGCGGACGCCCATCTCCTCTGCCTCCTCTTCGATGCGTTCGCGTTTGCGAGCACCGACGGAGCCAGCGATACGGGCTGCCTGCGTGTCACCGTCGAGACCATCGAGGTCATCGACGTTGAAGACGCGCACTTCTTCGAAGCCGCTTGGGTGCCGCCCACGAATCGATTTCGGGGTGCGGTAGCCTGCCTCGACCATCGGGCCCTTGCCCTTGATGCCGCGGCGCTGCTTCGAGAGCCCACCGCGTGGCTTGCGCCACGAGGTCGGCGTGCGTTTTTTCTTGTGGTAGTCCTGGCGGTTGAACTGCGGTTTGCCCGCGCGGGAACGCGCCTGAAGCAGGCGTGCTTCCTCGTCGTCGAGGTCGGGGGTCTTATCGACCAGGCCGCGTGGTTGCAGTTCGGTTTCGACGTCTTCTGCGGCTGCCTCCTCGGCTTCCGCGTCTTCGTCTTCGACTTCGGCTTCCGTCTCCTCTGAGACTTCGAGCCCGCCGACGTCCGCTTTGATACGGGCGGCGAGGGCGTTACCGATGCCATCAACCTCGGCGAGCTCAGACTGGGAGGCGCGCGCGACGGCTTCGACCGTATCGAAGCCTGCTTCGCGGAGTGCCTCTGCCTTTGCCTCGCCGACACCGCTGATGTCGGTCAGTTCTTGTGGTTGGTCTTCGTCTGCCATCAGGCGTCACCTCGCTGTGGTTTTTCGATGATGTAGACGCCGTCCTGGAACACCCGAGTGTCTTTGCCTTTGACGCGCGTGAGCTGTTCGATGTCCGCTGCGGTCTGGCCGACGTGTTCTTTGTCGGGACCGGAAAGCGTCAGCTCCTCGCCGTCAATCTGAACTTCCGTGTCGCCGTGAACGGTGGTCCGTCGCGGGGACTTCTCACCGAGGAAGTTCTGGATGACAACGTCGTCACCTTCGACGCGAACCTGCATTGGGAAGTGAGAGTAGAAGACTTCCATCTTGTACTCCCATCCTGCGGTCACGCCGTGGAACATGTTCTCGATGTGACTCGAGAACGTCCCGATGGTGGCGTTCATCTTGGCTTTCTCAACGTCACTCTCGACGACGACAACGTTGTCGTCAACGGAGACGGTGACGTTCGGGTACCAGAGTCGGCGCGTTACCGATCCTTCTGGGCCGCTTACTGTGAGGTCGAAGCGGTCGACTTCGGCCGTCACATCGTCTGGAATTTCGAGTTCTACTCGTGCCATGGTTCAGTACACGTACGCGATTATTTGGCCACCGATGCCCGCTTCGCGGGCCTCGTAGTGGCTCATGATCCCGTGGCTGGTAGTCACGACAAGCGTCCCGTAGTCACGGGCTGGGAGGAACCGTTTCTCCCATCGCTCGAAGTCGTCTGCACCCGCCGAGTAGCGGGGCTTGACCGAACCACATTCGTTGATCGCGCCTTTTAGTTCAACCTCGAATCGACCGGCTTTGCCGTCTTCGACGAACTCGAAGCCGTTGATGTACCCGCGGTCGTAGAAGACCTCAAGCACGCTGCCGATGATATTCGAGGCGGGCTCAACTGTCTGGGTCAGATGACCGACGCTCTCGGCGTTGTCGATGCCGGAGAGTGCGCTGCTGAGTGGGTCGTTATCTGCCATGTTACTTATATTTCTTGAAGCCCATGCTTCGGGCAATCTCACGGAAGCACTGCCGGCAGAGCCAGATGTCGTACTTGCCAACAAGGCCTTGTTTGCGACCGCATCGCT
This sequence comes from Haladaptatus sp. CMSO5, assembly GCF_036689885.1. Lineage (NCBI taxonomy): Archaea > Methanobacteriati > Methanobacteriota > Halobacteria > Halobacteriales > Haladaptataceae > Haladaptatus > Haladaptatus sp. CMSO5. The sequence continues at coordinate 2,597,054 of NZ_JBAHVW010000001.1, read as the reverse complement.
GGCACTGTTGGAGCTGGCCCGTTCGCTTCGTGGCGTGCTCGCCGAGTTCCTCGCTCATTTGTTCACCTCCACGTCATACGTCGATTCAAGGTACGCGATTGCGTCCTCGACCGTCAGCTTGTGGGCCGACGGAATCTGTCGGTTGACCTTGTCGCGCTTTGCGACACGGTAGCCGGGACGAACGAGGTTGACGGTCACGTCAAGCCCGTAAATCCCGATGTTCGGGTCGTACTCCTGGCTCGGGAATTCCGTGTGTTCCGGAACGCCGAAGCTGAAGTTGCCGTTGTCGTCGAACTGCTTCGGTTTGAGATCGACGAGCGTGAGTGCCGTCTCGAGGAACTCTGCGGCGTCCTCGTGGCGGAGCGTCACTTTGGCACCGATTGGGTCACCCTCGCGGATGCCGAAGTCCGGAACCGTGCGCTTTGCGAGCGTTCGAACGCTCTGCTGGCCGGTCACGCTTTCTAGGATGTCCTCTGCGTTGGCGAGCTCGCGCCCACCGCGGCCGACACCCATGTGGACGACGACTTTTTCGACGCGTGGCTGTCGCATTGCGTGGAAATCAGCCTCGCTCATTCGTCGTCACCTCCGGTGAAGTTCTCGTCGATAACGACGACGTAGTCTTCGATTGTTTCGAAGGAGCCGTCTTCTTGGTCGACGACGATACGGTTCGGCGCAGACGATGGGGAAATATGGATCTCCTCGATGGTTCCGATTTCGCCAGCGTGCTGGCCCTTGATTGCCGTCACGAGTGCACCCTCTTCGTAGACGAAGTGGGCGACGACTGCTGCGTCACTGTCCACGACGAGCGAGTCGCCGCGGGTGTAGCCGGGGTCCTCGTCGAAGAGGAGCGTCTGGCCGTTGTGAAGTGACAGCTGCGTCTTGCCACCCTGCACGTTGCGCTTGCCCGTGATTTTGCCGAGCTTCGAGCCGGCAGACTCCTCGGGAATCGCGGAGAGTGCGAGGCGACCTCCCTGGTCGGGGAAGACGCGGTAGTATTCGTCGCGCTCGGTGAACGACAGGATGTCGAACATACCGATTGGGCGACGCTCGTCGGTTACTTGCTTGCCATTGACCAGTACCGTTCCCTGGTTGAGCGCGTAGCGTGCTTCTTTCTTCGAATCGACGTAGCCGAGAACGTCGCGAAGGATGATGAGCAGCGGCACACCCTCTTCGCCGTGGGGGCCTGCGCCCGCTTTCACGGTGAAGGTGGCGGTCTTACGCTCGACCGGCCAGGATTTTGGCACTGAGAGTCGCTTCTGGTGATTACTCATTGTCTTCCTCCAGGCGCGCCTCGCGGACGTCGTCTTCCAGGTTCAGCTCGGTCACGCGGACGTTGCTGGTGTCGAGTGCACGGGGGACCTCTTCGCCGTCTGCCTTTTCGAGGGTTACGCCCTCGACGTAGATGACGGTCTTTTTGAGGTCAACTTCCATGACTTCGCCTTCAACGCCTGCGAAGTCGCCGCGCATAACCTCGACGGTGTCGCTCACGTTCACGCGGACGTTTCGCTTGCCGTATTGCTCGCGGAGGTCGTCCGAGAGCGTGGCACGAACCTGGCGCTGACGCTTGTGCAGCGGTGCGCGCTCGGTCTGGTTACGCTGTTTGGTTGGTTGTCGAGTCATACTATCATCGTAGCTGTGGAAGCGATGCTTCCGAAGCGTTCGGCGACCTCACGCCCGATTGGACCTTTAATCTCGGTCCCGCGTGGGTCTTCGTTCTCATCAACGATGACGGCGGCATTATCCTGGAACTTGACGCGCTGCCCGTCTGGGCGGCGAATCGGTTTCCGCTGGCGGATAATGACGGCCTCGAGGACCTGCCGGCGCATTTCCGGGGTCCCCTTCGTCACGGAGACGGTCACCTTGTCCGCGAGCCCCGCTTTGGGGTGGCGGTTGATGGTGCCCGAGTAGCCGGACACGCTGATGACTTTGAGTTCGCGTGCGCCGGTGTTGTCGGCACACGTGATAATCGAACCCTTCTCGAGTCCTTGCGTGATGTCTGCCTTGAGAGCTTTCATCAGGCATCGCCTCCTGTTGTTTCGACCACGACGTGTGCTTTCGTCTTCGAAAGCGGTCGTGTCTCTGCTATACGAACCGTGTCACCGACTTCCAGACCCAGGCACTCTGGTGCGTGGGCCGGGATGCGAGAGCGTCGTTTCATGTACCGGTCGTACTTTGGTACTTTCACGTCGTACTCTCGTTCGACGATCACGGTTTTCTCCATATCCGTCGAGGCGACTTTGCCTTCGAGCAGCTGTCCGCGTACGGCAAGCGAGCCGTGGAACGGGCAGTTCTCGTCGGCGCAAGTGGCCTCCGGTTCTGGTACGTTCAGTCCTAACGCCATTTGGAATCTCCTGTAGTTTCTGTGCGAAGAGCAGGGTGTGAGAGCAGTCGGTCCCCATCCACCGTAACGTAGGCCACATTCTCGCCGGCTGGTTTGAATGCAGTCCCGGCCTCCTTGCGGTCGGCCGCAGCTTCATCTATGGGTCCAAACTCGAGTGTCGAGGCCTGCTTTGGCACGTGCTTCGTCCGAGACCCCACGTCGATGCTGAGCATCTGGGTGGTTTCGCCCACCACACGCCCCGCTATCCCGACTACGTCGGGGTTTGGGGCAGCAGCGACCCGCACGTGCAGGCCGATGAGTTCGTGTCGTGGGAGTGTCTCGGGGGTCAGCATTCCTTATTCCTCGTCTGCGTCGCCTTCCTCCGCCTGAATCGTCTTGATTCGGGCGATGGTTCGGCGAAGTTCTGAAGTTCGACCGGGGTTTTCAGGCGCGCCACCGGCGGCCTGGATTGCGCGGTCGTTCAGTAGTTCGGTTTCGAGTTCTTCGAGTTCCGCCTCGCGCTCTGCGGGCGTCATGTCGCGAATCTCGTCCGTGTAGAGAATCGCCATTATTCCTCGTCCTCCTCTTCGTCATCGTCTTCCATCTCAGAGAGCAGTTCTTCTGCTTCCTCTTCGACGGCTTCGTCGAGTTCGTCGAGCTCTTCTTCGGCGTCCGCGTCCTCACCGTCTGGCGAGGTCGGGGCAGCGCCTTCTTCGGCTTCGACATTCTCTTCGACGATTTCTTCCTCGGCGACCTCGGCGGCCTCCGCAGGCGTCTCTGCTTCGTCTTCGAGTTCTGCTTGCTCGTCCTCCTCGGACTCTGCGAGCAGGTCTTCGACGCCGTCGTCGTCAGACTCGACTTCAGGTGCGTCTTCGACATCCACGTCGTCGTAGATTTTGAAGTCGTCTGGCAGTCGGGCCTCTGGTGGGATGATCTTCACCGTGACGCCAATCGTGCCGAGTTTCATGACGGCGACGCCCTGACCCTCGTCGACGATTGCTTCTGCGGGTTCACCGTTGTGCTTGATGTAGCCACGGTTGAACTTCTCCACGCGTGAGCGTGCGCCGGTGACCTTCCCGGAGAGGACGATTTCTGCGCCGAGTGCGCCTGCGTCCATGATGCGGTCGATGGTCGTGTGACCGGCTTTCCGGAAGTACCAACCACGTTCGAGCGCGTTGGCGAGGCGGTCTGCGACGATTTGGGCGTTCAGGTCTGGTTCTTCGACTTCCTGAACGTCGATCTGTGGGTCGTCTAAGTTGAAGCGGTCTTCGAGCTGGCGGGTGACCTTACGGATGTTCTTCCCGCCTTTCCCGATGACCATCCCGGGCTTCTCAGCCTTGAGGATGATCTGGGTGCCCATCGGCGTCTTGGCGACTTCCATGCCGCCGTAGCCTGCGCGAGCGAGCTCTTCGCCGAAGAACTCGTCGATGGCGGTACGCTGGAGACCGTCTTCGATGAATTGGTGTTCGTCTGCCATCAGTTTTCAACCTCCTCGACGATGATTTCGACGTCAACCTGTGGGGTGTTCCACGCGGTGGCGCGGCCCATGGCACGCGGTTTGCGGCCGGGCACTTCGCCAACCTTGTGGGCGGCGATGTGGATGATCTCCATCGTCTCGCCGTCGAAGCCCTGGTTGCCTGCGTTCGCGGAGACGTTTTCGAGCAGGTCGAGGAAGGCCTTCGAGGCCTTCTCTGGGTAGCGACCTGCGTCCCAACCGTCGATGTCCGACCGGTGGCCGACGCCCGAGTTGTGGGACTTAAACGGCACCGAGCGCTTGCCTTCGACGACCTCTTCGAGGTACTCGATGGCTGCGCCGACGGTCATGCCCTTGATTTCGCGGGCAATCTCCTTGCTGTGCTTGTGACTCATGTGACGCTCCCGAAGCATCGCTTTCGCCGTGGTGTCCGGGTCTGCGTCCACGCTGTAGCTGATTCCCATGGTTTACTTGAGGGGCACGAACTTCGAGGAACGGGTTGCCCCGATACCAGCCTGTCCGTGGGTAACCGACTTGCGCGTGAGCTGGAACTCGCCCAGATAGTGGCCGATCATTTCCGGCTCAATGCGCACGCGCTCGAACGACTGTCCCGTGTAGACCGAGAACGTCTTGTTGACGAACTCGGGGAGGACAGGCATGTTGCGCAGGTGCGTGCGAATCGGGTTGTTGGCCGACTCTTGCGCGTCTCGGTTAGCTGCCTTTTCCATGAGCTTCTCCTGCTCGATGGACAGGCCGCGTTTGATACTTCGCCGCATCCGTGCGGGGAGCAGTTCCGCAACTTCGTCGAGCTCCATGTCCTGCAGCTCTTCGAGCGTGTGACCGCGGTAGGTGAACTCACCCTCACGGCCGGTACGGTAGTCAGAACTCATTTGGAACCTCGCTTTCTGCCAGTGCGTTTGGACGCGATGTCACCGACCTTGCGGCCCGGTGGTGCGTTACGCGAGACGGACTTTGGCCGTCCTGGGTGCTGGCGGCCACCGCCACCGAATGGGTGGTCGACGGCGTTCATCGCAACACCACGGACGCGTGGCCACTTCGACCCGCGTGCCTTCATCTTGTGGTACTTCTTCCCGGCTTTGACGACCGGTTTCTCGGTGCGGCCACCACCAGCGACCACGCCAATCGTGGCGCGACACTGTGGGTCAAGCCGCTTGATTTCGCCACTTGGCAGTTTCACGACTGCGTTCTGGCGGTTGTGGGTGATGAGCAGCGCGCTCACACCAGAGGCGCGAGCGAACTTGCCACCGTCGCCGGGCTGGCGCTCTACGTTGCACACCGGAATCCCCTCAGGGACTTCGGCGAGCGGGAGCGTGTTGCCGGGCTTGATTTCGGCGGTGATGCCGACTTGAACGGTGTCGCCCACACCGACGCCTTCTGCGACGAGGATGAGACGCTGGTCACCGTCTTCGAATTCGACGGCGGCGACCGGCGCACTCCGTGCTGGGTCGTGCTCGATGTCGACGACCGTGCCGGAGATGACGTCTTTGTCCTCGGTTTTACGGTGAGAGAGCTCTGCTTTGTATCGGTGCGATGGTGCCCGGAACGTGGGCGTCCCGCGACCGCGACGTTGGCCAAGAATTCTGCGTCCCATGGTTAGAACACCCCAATTCGTGAGGCGACTTCTTGGGCGTCGTCGTCGTCAGACAGCGACACCGTCGCTTTCTTCGTGCCCTTCGGGGTCACCTGCGTGTTGACGGAGGTGACGGACACGTCGAAGCGCTCTGAAATCTCTGCTTTGATCTCGTCCTTGTTCGCGTCTAAGTCCACGATGAACTGGAGCTTGTTGTCGAAGTCCATGGCGTTCATCGCCTTCTCAGTCACGTACGGGTACTTGATGAGGCTCATCGGTTTGCGACCTCCTCGATGGCGCTTTCCGTCCAGATGGTGAGGCGACCGGCCTGCGTGCCGGGCGCTAAGTCCTCTGCGGACACGTTCGCCGCGGTTGCGACGTCTGCGCCTGCGAGATTGCGGGCGGCCTTCGACGGCTCGCCTGCGGTGACGAAGAGGATGGACGTTGGACGGCGGTACTTGCGACCGCGCATCTTCCCTTTGCCTGCGCGAACCTTGCGGTTCTCTGCGCGCTCGATGTCGGCGTCGACGCCGAGTGCCTCGAGCAGTGAGACGACTTCCTTCGTCTTGAGCAGGTCTTCGAACTCGTCAGAGACGACGAGCGGGAGCGCGACATCCTCGTCGAACTGGTGACCGCGCTCGGCCACGAGTTCTGCGTCAACCGTCGCGGCGATTGCGCTGCGGACGGCGAGTTGGCGCTCTTTGTCGTTGATGTTGAGCGAGCGGTCCTTTTCGGGTTTCGGTGGGTGCGCTGGGCGACCACCGACGGCCTGTGGAACGCGACGCCCGACGCCGTTCTGGCGTGGGACGTGAGCCATACCACGGCCACTACCCATCGATTCCGCGGGCGTTCGGAGCCCGGCGTATCGGTCGGAACCGTAGTCCTGTTTCCGGTTTGCCTGAGCGGCGAGGACAGCGCGCTTGATGAGGTCGGGACGGAACTCCGTCTCGAACACCTCAGGAAGGTCAAGCGAACCGGCCTCAGAGCCGTCCAGACTGCGAATTGTTGCCTTCATTATCCTTGGTTCGATGCGGTGGAGACGTAGCGCACCTCAGGGTCGAGGCGCGGTTGGTCGTTCGGTCGGACGGCTGGTCTAAAGCGCAGGAGGCGCTTGTCTGGGCCCGGAAGCGAGCCTTTGACGAGCGCGTACTGGCCGTTGACTTCGCCGTAGCCGACGAAGCCGCCATCGACGCTGGCATCGTCGCCATCGCCGAGGGCGATGAGACGCTTGTTCAGCTCGGTGCGCTGGTGGTAGCCCATCTGGCCTTGCTGTGGAACGGTCGAGCGAACGCGGCTCGGGTTCCATGGGCCGAGGTTACCAATGCGACGCCGCCATCCCTGGCGGGCGTGCTTGCCCTTGCGTTTCTGGACGCCCCAGCGCTTGACGGGCCCTTGGGTACCTTTCCCCTTGGTGATCCCGCCAACGTCGAGGTACTCACCGGCGCGGAAGACGTCGGACATCTCGTGGACGCCGCCTTCTGCGATGAGTTCGAGTCCGTACTCGGCGCGCTCTTCGATGGAACCGCCGCCGATGCGGGATTCCATCACGTCAGGGCGCTTTTTGGGGACGCCGTTGATGTCGGACGGAACGGTGTGCGTGATGACACGCAGGTCCGCGACGTTTCCGGCATCGAGGGCTTCCTGCAGCTCTTCTTTGGCGCTTTCATCTTGCTCGCCTGGGACGTCAAGGACACGGGAGAGTTCCGGGTGGAACTCATCGGTCCAGACCTCCGTCAGCGGACGCTTTCCATACGGCGTTTGTTCGTAGGCACGGAGCGCGACGGCGCGCATTGGCGGCGTTTCCACGATGGTGACGGGGACGGTTTCTTCCATCCCATTTCGAGGCGACTCTGCCTCGTCGTTAATCATCACCACGTGGGTCATGCCGGCCTTGTAGCCTGCGAAGCCTTGCAGTGCGGGCTGACCGTCGTCTGCTGGCCAGGAGCCGAACCGCGGGACTTCACTTGCCGCGCGTTTTCGCGGCCCGTAGCCCAGCGAACCTTTGCGTGGTCTGCTTGGTTGTGGCATCGTATCACTCTTTGAGTGTCAGGCAGGCAAGCACGGCGAACAGAGCTTCTTCCGTTCGCACGGTCTTACTGCCTTGATTCGGGATCGCATTGAGCCAAAGGTCGAACCGGCTGGGTGCGCCTGATTCGACACGCGGAGAGTCCGCGTCTGTGTCCCAGATCCCGCTCCGGTGAGCGGCGATCTCAGCTTCCTCAACGCCGAAGATTTCCACAAGCCCTCTATCGGGCGCTCCGAACACGATGGTCGCTCCATCGGTTTGGAGGCGTCCGGCCAGGACTCCGAGTCGCCCCACGGAGAGTTCTTCCCCGTGGCGCGAGGTTGCAATGCAGAGTCCGGCGTCCTCACGGCCGAGTGCTTCTGGGAGGTCCATGCGAGAGACGGCAAACCCGGGAGGGGTTTCGTCCACGATTTTCGCACGGACCGGACGTCGCGAAGAGATCCTGATGGTCACGCGCTCCCCCACATCGGGCGTCTCCAAAGATGGAGGCACGATGAGGGAGATCGGGTGTTGCAAGCCGCAATTGACCCGAACGCGCCCGTCAGGTCCGACCTCGGTCACGATTCCCTGTCTTATCGACTCCGAATCGTCTGATTCGGAGCCGGTCTGTGTCGCGGTGCGAAGCGGGGGGAGAATGCCCGCATACTGCAACTCGTCGCGCTTGCCCCACGCCTCCTTGCGGAGATAGGGGGGCGTCGCAGCGTACCGGAGTACGGTCTCGACGAAGTCGCCTCCCCATCGATTCTCCCCTGCTTCGTCGGGGAAGATGGTCACGCGGTCCACGTTGAACACGGTAGCCGCGCGGGCGACGTAGCCGATTTTTCGAGTTGCCTCGCGTTTGTCCTCGGCCTCTCTGACGAGAGACGAGGGGACGAGGATGCTGACAGTCATACTGTCCGCATTCGCGCCTCGACACTAGACTGTGGCGATTGTACCGTATCCGGTGTTAAAAAGCCCTCGCTTCGTCTGCGGGCGTGTGAGGGCCTGACACTCACGTTTCCGTGAGTTTTGGCACAGTTTGGTTCGCCCCGCCCTCACACGATTTTCGCCCCTGATTCGCAACTCTTTTATTCCATCCTCCACCTCTATTCGAATGCAGTCGAACGCCGAAACAGGCACGCGCTGATAGTGTAGTGGTATCACGTGACCTTGCCATGGTCACAACCTGGGTTCAAATCCCAGTCAGCGCACTTTTTCAAATTCAAATATTTCAGCGACGCGTTTTATCGCGTCGCTACAACTGAATTTGAGAGGCTCGTTATACTGGGATTTGAAGCACGGAACGAGTGAGCGAAGCGAACGAAGTTCAGGTGGTTCAAACGCAGGAGAGCCGGAGGCTCTCCAAGGCTCGCAATTCCGAAGGAATTGCTCACTCCCAGTCAGCGCACTTCTACCGAGAACAAATCCGTGAGCGACGCTTGCGTCGCTCACACGTCGTTCGAGGGTGTGTGCGGTACACTGGGATTTTGAACCCGACGAGTCGCAGCGCCGAGTGAAATGAGGCGACCGTCTCGGCTCGGTTCAAATCCCAGCTGGTCGTCTCCATTCCACTTCTCGCCGACGTTCGTGAAAGCACAGCTTTCACTCACTCCGCTCTTTCGCCCCATACTGCACCAGAAACACGATGACGCCGAGTATCCCGAAAAACCCGTACACAACTCCTCTCACTTTCGGGTTCGACAGTTCACGACGCGTCGACTCACTATAGACGTAGTAGCCCACGGTTGGCCAGAAGATGAGCAGATACAGGCCAATGCGGAGTACCGCGCCATTCCCCGCAGTGAGCCAGTCCATACTCCTCGTTGAACGTGTGGCACTAAGAAGTTATCCGGGTGACACTATTTCCACTCGCACGCGTGCGTGGCCGTCCGCGTGCGAAACTAATGTATCAAACGTGAAACCACCGGTCCTCAATCGTCGTCCGCTTCGAGTGCGACTTCCTGTGGCACGCCATCAACGGTGACGCCGCCGGTGAGTTGGCGGTACGGGTACGGCATGTCGATGCCTTCTGCGTCGAAGCGCTCTTTGACGGCTTGGACATATTCAGACCGCGTGCGTACGAAGTCGGCGCGGTTAGGGTCCTTTATCCAGAACCGTGACTGGAGGCCGACGGCGCTGTCGCCGAGTTCGGTGACGCGCACCGACGTGGGTGGGTCGTCCAGAATGTCTGCGTGTTTCTCTGCTTCTTCGACGATGATGTCCGTCGCCTGATTAATGTCGTCGTCGTAGCCGATGCCGAAGACGAACTTCTGGCGGAGCGTGTCGAAGGCGACGGGGTTGATGAGCGGGTTGTTCGCGAGGTCTGCGTTCGGGACGGTGATGAGCTGGTTGTCGAACGTCTTGACGCGAGTGACCCGGAGGTCGATGTCTTGGACGCGCCCGGCATAGCCGTCCCACTCGATCCAATCACCGATTTCGAACGGCTTGTCTTTGAGGATGAACAGCCCGGCGACGAAGTTGCTGAGCAGGTCTTGGGCGGCGAAGCCAAATGCGAGGGCCAGTGCGCCGCCGAGGGTTGCAAAGGCGGCAAGGAACGCACCGAACCCCGCGACGGTGAACGCAACCGCGAGCGCGAAAAAGAAGGTGAGTACGCCGACCACCTTCTCTGCGAGGTTTGCAATCGTTTCGTCGAACCCGCGCCTGTCCATGGCGCGGCTGGCGAGTGGCGCGAGGATGACGCGCCCGATGAGGTAAACGACGACGAAGGCAAGGATGAAGGCTGCAACCTTGCCAAGCAGGCCTGCGTACGCGGCGATAATTCCCTCTACGGTCGTTGGAACCCCTACCTGTAGTATCATTTCTGTATATCCGTCGGCAAGGACTAGGCAGATAAAATACTACTGGCTATCTGTCACGAATCACTCGTCTTCTCGTGGCGACCAGCGAATCTCGAAGCCGACGGTTCCGTCGCCGATATGGAGCGGTGACGTTGTCGTGTCCGCGTTCACGTTGAGCGGGCGTGGAAGGGTGATTTTCGTCCCGTCTGCGGTGACGATTAACTCGTCTATGTCCTCGCGTTTGAGGAGGGTTTCGAGTTCGGTGAGCCGTTCGGTCAGGTGGGTGCGGTCGATGTCTGTCTGTTTCTCGACGGGGCGCACGCCGCCGATGACGGGTTCGATGTTCACATCTTTGCTCCGATTCGAGAGGACGGCGTTGATGGCTGCGCCGACGAGGATGACGAGGCCGCTGAAGTAGAGCCACGTCAGGAGGATGATGATGCCGCCGATGACGCTGCTCTCGTTGCCGCTGGTGTAGAGGCGAAACAGCGACTCAAAAATGACGAGGCCCACGGCGGCGAACCCGACGCCGGGGAGCACTTCGCGCACCGACACGTCCGTATCGGGGAAGATGTAGTACATGGGGAAGAAGGCGAGTGAGAGGCCCACCACGAGGATGGCACGCTGGACAAGCCAGCGAACAGCGGGCGACCCGAACGCGGGAAGGCTCGTCTCGACCCAGCCACCCACGAGCAGCGCAACGGCCACTGCAACGAGCACGATGAGGCCGTCGCCGAGCGAGTCGAAGAACGTGTTCTCGGCTTCGGTTTCGTAGATGTCCGAAAAGGCCGTGTCGAGGCCGCGGAAGATGCGGAGCGTCCCCCAGATGAGTACGACAATACCGATTATGGACAGCCCCGCCGAACTCCCGCCGGTCTGGAGTTCGGTGATGAGAATATCACCCGCATCTTCGGTCAGGACGGCCTGCATCAGGCGGCTGAATCCTTCCTGTAAGGTTTGGTTTCCGACCGTCGAGATGACGGCGGTGACGAGCAAGAGGAGCGGCAACAGCGACACGAAAGCGTGGTAGGCAATCGAGCCTGCCATGAACGTGATGTTCTCCGTCCGAATCTCGTGGACGACGGCGCGGGCCACGGTGACCGGCCGGTCGAGGCGCGCGTTCATACACCTATCACGTCACCATCCCGGAAAAACACGATGGCGAGGACAACGGTTTTGCGGCTGGCGGGTGCGCTCTCTGCCATGACCGTCGTCGCACTCCTCAGCGTTGCACCTGTCCGCGAAGGCAGCATGGCAGGCGAAGTGGCAAAGGCCGTCGCCGCGCTCGATGACTTCGCCGTCGAATACGAAACGAACCCGATGGGAACCGTCATCGAAACCGACGACATCAACGAACTGTTCGCCGCGGTGCAAGCCGCCCACGAAGCCGTAGACGGCGACCGCGTGAGCACGTTCCTCAAAATCGACGACAAGCGGACGAAAACGCAGACCGCCCGCGAGAAGGTCGAGGCCGTCGAACGCGTCCTCGGCCACGAAGCGCGAAGCAACCGGTAGTCTCGAACTGAAAAACGGTTTATCCGGCGGCCTGCAATCCGTGGACATGGAGAGTCTCAACCGGATGACGCTCGAACTCGTCGATGAAGCGCTCGACTTCGCCGACGAACTCGCAATCGAGGCGTTCGCCCTGGACAACGAAGCGACCGTCCTCGACTTCGGCGTCGAAGCGCTCGGCGGCATCGAGGCCGGACTGTTGCTCGCAGAAATCCAAACAGCCGGGCTTGCCACCATCCAGACGCGCATGGATGAGGTCGCTGGCGCGCCGATGCCCCATGTCGAACTGTCCACCGACCACCCCGCCTTTGCCCTGCTGTGCTCGCAAAAAGCTGGCTGGGAACTCACTGTCGATGACTTCGAAGGCCTCGGCAGCGGCCCGGCACGCGCGCTCGTCGCAGAGGAGTCTGAGTTCGACCGCGTTGGCTACAAAGACGACTTCGACTTCGCCACCCTCGCCGTCGAATCGGAGAGTCTTCCCACCGAAGCCGTCGCAGAACACGTCGCAGAGCTCACCGACGTGTCGCCAAACGCCGTTTTCCTCCCCGCTTTTTCGACAGCAAGCATCACGGGAAGCGTCACCATCGCCGCCCGCGCCGCAGAACTCGCCGTCTTCCGACTCTCGGAACTCGGCTACGACCCACTCTCGGTGCTCTCGGTGAGCGCAAGCGCGCCCGTCGCGCCAGTCGCGGGAAGCGAGGAAGCCGCCATCGCCCGCACCAACGACGCGCTCGCCTACGGCGGCCGGGTACACCTCGTGGTCGAAGACGAATTCGACCGCTTCGACGAAGTCGTCTCGACGGCGACCGACGACTTCGGCACGCCGTTCGCCGAGATTTTCGAGTCGGTTGACTGGGAGTTCTACGATATTCCAGAAACGCTGTTCGCCCCGGCACAGGTCACCATCGACGTGGTCGGCGGGCCAACCCACGTGTTCGGTGACACCCACGAAGACCTACTCGCGGAGAGTTTCGAACTGTGAAGTTCAAAGTCGTCCCCACCCCGCCCGAGTCGCTCGAGTACATCGAGACAGCCCACCGCGCCGTCCCGCTCGTCGCCGGCTCTGTGGACGACTGCTGTGCGCGGATGATGGCGAAGGCGAACGTGCCTGCCCGCGACCAAGCCCGCGAGTGGCTCACCTTTCTGCAGGCGCTCGGCCTCGCAACCGAGGGCGACTCCGGCTTTTCGCGCATCCGGAAAGAGTACGATACCGCAGACCTCGCCGCCGCGTTCCGCGAACGCGTCTTCGGCGCGGACGACCTCCTCACCCTCCTCGAGGCCGCAGACGAACCGCTCACGTCAGCCGAGGTTTTCGAGCGCTTCGAGGACCACGTCCCGAACTGGGAGCGCCACCGCAACCCCGAGACGTGGGAGGACATCTGGACAGAGCGCGTCCATCGGCTGCTCGAGTGGGCGGTGCTGTTGAACCTCGTAGACCGAACTGGCGACGGCTACCGAGCCTGAGCCTTTTGTCCGTTGGGCGCGTTTGCTCGGATAATGACCGCTGTCGATACGATTCTTTTCGACATTGACGACACCCTCTGTACCTACCGCCGCCCCGCCACAGACATCCTCGATTACTCGTTCGAAGTCACCGGCGTCGAGCCGTTTTTCACCGTGCGCGACTACTTCGCGCGCTTTCACGAGTTCACCGATGCGGACACCATCGACGAACTGCGCGCGAACTGTTTCGCCGCGCTTGCAACCGACGGCGGCTACGACGCGTCCGTGGGCAGAACAGTCGCCGAGGCGTTCGCCGCAGAGCGCGACCACGGCGACGTAAAGTTCCTCCCCGGTGCGAAAGAGGCCTTGGCGGCACTTTCGGACCATCACCTCGGCATTGTGACCAACGGAAGCCCCGAGATGCAAGCGCCGAAACTCGACAGTCTCGGCATCCGCGACCACTTCGACGTGGTCGTCCACGCCGGCTACGACGGCCCGGCGAAACCCGCACCGGACCCCTTCCATCTCGCACTCGACGCACTCGATTCTGCGCCAGACCAAGCGGTGCACGTCGGCAACTCCCTCGAAGCAGACGTACCGGGGGCACAAGCCGCCGGTGTCGGCGCGGTGTGGGTGCCAGACCACACCGGCGCAACTCCGGACAAACACCAGCCAGACTACACCGTCGAGACACTTCACGACCTCCTCGACAAGCCGTGGTCGGCCTGAGATGACCGCGACGATATCTATTGAAAACCAGGTGCCGACCGCAGCCCTGTTTCTCGCCCTTCGTGAGGCTGCCGGAATGGCTCCGCGCTCGCGGGAGGCCGTCGAACAGGGTCTGCCGAATTCGGTGTTTGGCGTCCTTGCGGTTCACGACCAGACCGGTGATGTGGTTGGCATGGGTCGCATCGTCGGCGATGATGGCTCGGTCTACCACATCTGCGACATGGCCGTCCGCCCCGAGTTTCAAGGACAGGGTATCGGCACGCGCATCATGGACGCGCTCATGGACTACATCGAGGAGACGGCCCCGCCGCTCGCCTATGTGAATCTCATGGCCGACGTAGACGGCTTTTACGAGCGGTGGGGCTTCGCGCACACGGCCCCGGCGTCGAAGGGGATGTATCTGCGGACGGAATAAGCATCAAACCTTTCGCTTCACACCGTGAAAAGTCACCCCATGACATCCGAGGGAACGCTTTCCGATACGTACCTCGCCGCCATCCAACACGACCTCGTAGAGTTACCGGCGTCCACCACGCTCGTCGGCGTCGTCCGCAAGCCAACTCGGTGGTTCTCAGGTGCAGTCGATGAGAACGTCCCTGCCCTCGGCCCACCCACAGCCCTCCTCTCTGAAACCAAAACACGACAGGAGGACTTGAAGCTACAGGGGTTTTGTGACGAGGAAGCGCACAACGCCGCGTGGGAGGCGTGTGCGTTTGAGTCACGATACCGAGAGTACTTGACGACCGACGAGCCATCGGCTGCGATGCAGGAGCTGCGCTCCCGGCTTGAATCGGGTGAGAACATCGCGCTCGTCTGCTTCGAGAACACGGCAAAAAAGCGGTGTCACCGGACACTTCTTCGAGAGGAACTCGACGACAGTCAGTGACTATTCGACAACGTCGGTGACCGTGCCAACGCCCTTGCTTCGCCCCTCACGGAAGACGAATCGCTGACCGACTTCGACGTGGTAGGGGCGGAACTTGAAGCGGACGCGGGTGCGCCCGGTGTCGCCGGGGAGCAGTTGCCCCTCGTTCGGGGTGAATCGCACCGTTTCACTGATGGTCTCTAAGTGAATGACCGGTTCGTAGCCGTTGCCGATGCGAGTCGGGTGATTGAGAACCATCACGTCGGCTTCGAACTCGCGGACGGCGGTGGGTTCTGCGTCGCGGCGCACGAGCACCATCCCGCGCTGGATGTCACCTTCTTTGACGCCTTTGAGTGCGATGCCGACGATGCGCCCCGCCTTCGCGTGGTCGACGCGATGGTAGTGCATCTCGATAGAGCGCACCTCGACTTCGCGGAAGGTGCCGTCTTGCATCGGCCCGAGCAGGAGTTCGTCGCCCGCATCGACCGTTCCAGACCGGATGGTGCCCGAGGCGACGGGGCCGACCCCGACGACGTTGTACGAGCGGTCTACGTACATCGAGAAGTCGCCTTCACCGTAGGCGGTTTTCGGAAGGCGCTCGAAGAAGGTGTCGAGCACGTCGAGGCCCTCCATCGTGACCGAACTCGTCCGGAGGATGGGGATGACCCGCGGGCTAATCTCCTCGATTGCCGCATCGACGCCGTGGCGGGCAATCGAGAGCGGCGTCTTTCCGGCCAGCCGAAGCATGCGCTCTATTTCGTGTTCGACCGCCACGACGCGGTCTTCGGTGACGGCATCGATTTTTGTGATGGCGACGATGGTCGGCAGGTCCATCGCGAGCAACACGCCGAGGTGCTCTTTCGTCGTCTTGGTCGGGCCGTCGTCTGCGGCGACGACGAGCAGGCCATAGTCGAGTTTCTGGCCAACCAGCCCGCGAATCGTCGTCCGTAGCCACGGCTCGTGACCAACGGTATCGACGAACGAAACGAGGCGGTCTGCCTGCTCGACGATGTGGGCGCGCTCTTCTTTCCGGAAGGGGTTGTGCATGCGCAGTGGCCCCTCCTCGGTGAAGCCGTACACCCCATACGAAAGGTCAGCCGAGAGGCCGCGTTCGACCTCGTGGGGTTGCACGTCGAGATAGGTTCGCGTCCCGCCTTCGCCGTTGTCTGCCTGCCCGGTGACGAGCGAGCCAACGAGCGTGCTCTTGCCGTGGTCTACGTGGCCCGCGGTGCCCACCACGATGTGTTCGTCGTCGGTTTCGAGGACGCCACCCTCTCTGATGGTGGCGACGCCGACGATGCCGTCGTTTATGCCCCACGTCTGTACCGCTTCGATGTGGGCACTGGCTTCGTCTGCGAGAAATGAGAGGACGTCCATCGATTCCGCAAATGCGTCGGGTTCGAGGCCCGCCAGCCCGCCGTCGTCGGTGACACCAACGACGTACAGTGCCTCGCCGTCTCCGGAGAGAACGCGGTGGCGCAGTTGCGCCGCGAGGCTTTCGAGCCGGCCACCTGCCAGATGCAGGTCCTTGCTGAGCCGTTCTTTGAACTCGACGTTACCATCCTCTTGTTCGCCGCGTTGGAGCGCTTTCTCGAGGATAGCCCGGTCGGGGCTCATGGTTCTTCATAGTTCACCACCGAAGAAAAGTGTTGTCAGGTGTGTTATCAATTGACACGCAAACCGCTACCCAGTAATCTGGTCTATCGCCTCTAAGAAGCCGTCGCCGTAGGACCCTTCAGTCACGGAATCGGCCGCCTGCTTCGCTTTTTCGTCCGCGTTCGCCATTGCAAACGACCGCCCGACGACCGAAAACGTGGACACGTCGTTCTCTGAGTCACCGAGCGCGACGAACGCTTCGGGGGAGATATCGAGGTGATTCGCGGCGACTGTGAGCGCCTTTCCCTTGCTCATGGCCGTGTCTTTGACGTGGTAGGCAAAGCCCGTGTCAACCACTTCGAGGCCGTGGCGTTCGGCGATTTCGTAGAGCGGCTCTTTCGGAGAGTCGAGCGACACCGCGACTTCCGTCTCGCGCCAGCGGTTCACGAAGTCAGCCTCACCCCAGCCAAGGTCGTAACCCGCTTCGACGTACTCGTCCGCGACCGCCTGTGCGCCTGCACGGTCACCGAGGTAGTCTATCTGGTCGTCTACGGTAACGACGCCGCCGTTTTCTGCGATGACGCGAATCGGGATGCCGATGAAATCACAGAGGCCGACCGGGTAGGGAAGGGCCTTTCCGGTGGCGATAACGACGGGCGCCTCCCAGTTTCGAATGACGGGAAACACCCGTTCGTCGAGAGAACGGTCTGCGCGACTCAACGTGCCGTCGATGTCGAGGACGAGCGGCGGAACCATACGTCGTATCCGTGCTCCGGGACTTATTGCGTTCCGCTTTGAAAAACTGTGACCGGGTTAGTACGCGCTGAAGGCGCCGAGCGTCTCGAAGCTGCTGCCGTTTGGCCCGGTCCAGAGCACGGAGAGTCGGGTGTCCGCACTCAGGGCGTACGTCGTCGTGTAGGAGTCGCCCGCGGCGATTGCGCCGCCTTCTGGCACCCAGAACTCGAACTGGTCGTAGCCTTCGTCGTCCACGTACTCGATGTAGAGCGTGTCGGTGACGTGGTCGCCGCCTCGGTGGGTGATGGTGACCGTGCCGTCGGTGTTCTGCTCGAAGCTGAGCGACACCTGCGGTGCTTCGGCGCTTGCGTCACTGGAGAAACTGGTAGAGGAACTCCCAGTACCGGTGCCCATCAGACCACCGCTGCTGTCCTGATAATCGCTCCAGAGTTCGTCGGTATCGACTTCAGAGGTGACGACGACGGCGCGCCCGTCCGCGCTCACGGTAATCTCTGTGGTGTTCTCTTCGAACTCCTCGGATTCCTCTTTGAGGCGTTCGATGAGCGCTTCGACGTTCTCCGCGCTCGCGGCGTCTTCGTCCTCGTAGACGAGGATGATTTTGTTCTCCGTCGTCTCCCCGTTGATGGTCGCGCCCATGCCCATCGCCTCCAAGTCGTCGAGGACGGCTTTTATCTCGGTCTCCTCGTCTGGCACCCAGTCTTTCAGGATGCTGACTTCGAGGTTCAGGCCCATCGCCACCGTGGCGTCCCCGAGTTCCTGCATCATCGTCTTCGCATTTTCGTTGGTGTCGTAGTAGCGTTCGACGGTGCCCGCATCAGACTCAATCATCTGTTCGACGGCCGCTTTCGCTCTCGCGTCTGCGTCCACGACCATGCCAAGTAGCGCGTTTTCGTCCCCGATGGCGAAGGTCATGGACATCGTGGAGTCAGATTCACCCGACATGCTGTAGCCGTAGGGTTGTTCGATGCTGTAGAGCGTGTACCCCTCGTACTCGCCTTTCTCTACGTTCTCGCCGCTCTGGCTCTTTTCGAGTTCGTTCTCGATTTCTTCGCTAATCTCCTTGCTGTCGAACGACCCCGAGACGACCCACGACATTCCCGCACGGCTGAAGTCGGTCTCACCGTAGGCGAGCATCGTCATGTGTTGGAGTTCGTCTAACTCGACGGAATCAATCTCTTCGTCGAGTTGGTCGAGCGAGTCGAACAGCTCTTCTGGCAGTTGGTCTTCGTGCTCGTAGTAGCTCTGGATGTTAACCGATGCAAAGAGGTGGTTGTCCACGTTGAGCACCGTTTCCGGGTCGTACAGCCAGCTCGAATACGCCGGTGCGCTCGGGCCAGTGATGGTTTCAAGTTGCGTACATCCAGCAAGAGAACCGAGAGACGCAAGTGCGAATGTCGCCCCGCTCGCTTTCAGAAAATTTCGTCGAGATGCCATATCTGTCACTCAACTGCAGTTACTAAATAACTATTCATTCTCCGAAATTTATACATATTAATTGGTAATGGCGGATTGTTTTTAATTTCACCGATTAGAGATGCGTTCATAAGCTGCCGTCACGCGTTTGAACGCTTCTTCACTTCCGCGCTCGGTGTCGGGATGTGTCTCTTTGACACGTTTCCGATAGGCTTTCCTGACCGCGTCTGCGTCCGCATCGGGAGTGAGGCCGAGTATCTGGTAGGCCTCCGTCACCGACTGATTGGGCCGAGACGGCTGCCGAACCTGCCGTTGGCGTCGTTCTTGGCGCGGCCCACGCCACTGCTGGCGCGGTCCCGCGCCGAACCCACCGCGTTCTTGCCGTGGTGGCCTGCGCGCGGTGCGTGCTTGTCGATAAACTTGCTGTTGGAGCTTTCCCGTCGCATGAAACCAGAGAGCGTACGTCGTCGCGCCGAACAGCGCCGTCGCCACGAGCATCGCGGGCGTGAAGACGAAACTCAAGACGAGAAACAGCACTGTCATGCCCGCGAACACGGCGGTCAGCGAGAGGAGGAGCCGCGACTGGTTCACGCGTGTGGCTTTGACCCACACGACCCTAAACTTCTCGCCCAGCACCCTCAAGTGGGTTCCTGTGCTACGGTGACACATGTCCGTCTCCGGCACCTGCCAAATCTGTGGGACCCGCGAGATTACAGACGACTGTGACCGCTGTGGGAAGCTTGTCTGTGCCACGCACTACGCCAAGGAGTTAGGATACTGTACGGAGTGCGCCACCGAAGTTCGCGGGACAACAGAGAAACCTCCAGACACAGATCGCGACGAATTCCCCGATGGCGTCGATACCTTCCGCAGCTAGTCGCGGTACTGGTTCAGTCGCTTTTTCAGCCGCTTTGCCGCCTCACCTGCGGCCTTGTCGAACTGCTCGCCTTCGCCCGCGAAGATGATGCCCCGCGAGGAGTTGACGAGCCCCACACCGTTTGCGAGGCCGAACTCGACTGCAGCCTCCGCGTCGCCGCCCTGTGCGCCGATGCCCGGAACCAAAAACGGAATGTCTGGTACCTGTTCGCGGACGGTTTCGAGTTCTTCGGTCGTCGTCGCGCCCACTACGAGACCGACGTTGCCGTTACCGTTCCAGAGGTCTGCGAGCGCGGCCACCCGTTCGTACAGCTTTTCGCCGGATTCGAGCGTGAGGTCTTGGAGGTCTGCACCACCCGGATTCGACGTGCGACAAAGGACGAACACACCTTTTTCTTCCTGTGAGAGGAACGGTTCGAGCGTGTCGCGGCCCATGTACGGATTCACTGTGATGGCGTCTGCGTCGTCGAGGAGTTTCGCGTACTTGCGCGCCGTGTTGCCAATGTCGCCGCGTTTGGCGTCTAAGATGACGGGCACGTCTTTCCCGTGTGCGTACGCGATGGTTTCTCTGAGCGCGAGCCACCCGTCGCGGTCTTCGTAGAAGGCGGCGTTTGGTTTGTACGCGACGGCGTGTTCGTGGGTGGCGTCGATGATGCGGCGGTTGAACGCCCAGCGCGGCAGGTCGTACTCCTGTAAGTGTGCAGGAATGCGGTCTGCGTCGGCGTCGAGGCCGACACAGACGACGCTCTCTTTCCGTTCGATATTGCGGGCAACCCAGTCGAAGAACGCTGCTGGCATACCTGTCACTCTCTGGGGTATCCTAACTATTCTGTCGGATGTGGTCGCTCCAAAATCAGGTCGCCAGACCGTCACGTCTGTCGGTATTTCGCGCCTGTGCACGGCAGATTCAATTAGCTGGCTCCCATTGTAGCTACCATGATACGAGCGGTCGGGTTTGACCTCGACTATACACTCGTCGTCCCAGAACGCGACCGTCAAACGCTGTTGCATGAGGCCTCAAAGGCCGTCGATGCCCCACTGTTTGACCGGCAGGCCTACCTCGACGCCCACCGCCGCAACCTCTCGAACGAGACGCGCGAACCCATCTTCAAAGACCTCCTCGAAGACCACGAAACGCCCGTCTCACCTGCAGAACTCTCTGACGCGTATCAACACGCCATTAACAATTCGCTCATCGCCTTAGAGGGGGCAGCACAACTCGTCACCGACCTCCGCAACGAGTATCGTGTCGGTTTGCTCACCGACGGCCCCATCGAAGCCCAGCAGGCGAAACTCGAACGCCTCGGCTGGCAAGACCTCTTTGACACCGTCCTCATCAGCGGCTCGCTCCCGGCGGGGAAACCCGACCACCGCGCCTTCAGGTCGCTGCTCGCAGAACTCGATACGGTACCAGAAGAGTCGGTCTACATCGGTGACCACGCAGACCTCGACATCCGGGGGGCAACGGACATGAACATGCACGCCATCCACGTCATCGGCCCCGACGACGACCCCTCTCCCCTCGCAGACGCGGTGCTCACACGAGATGAACTGGTCGCTCGGCTCCCAGACGTGCTGAAAACGCTCTAATTCGACGTTGCGGCGACGAACACGTCGAGAATCCACTTCACTTGCGCGCCGTCTTCGATGAACACGAGTGTCTTCGGCGGGTCGCTCGCCTTCGGCCGGGTTCGGAGGCCCGTTTTCTCGGCTGTTTCTGCGACGTCGTCGAGGCTCACGTCGAACTCGACGTGGGCACGGTCGGCGTGAACAAACACACGAGCGATACGCTCACCATCGTGTGCAACATCGTAGGCGCGGGCGACGGCTTCGACCGGCCGCAACCCGTCTGCATCGACTGCGTTCGTCACGGAAAGCGGGCCAAGCGGCCCGTCTTTGAAACCATCGAGTTCAGAAGCGAGCAGCTGCGCGAGGCGGACGCCGTCTGTCTCGCGTTTTGTGACCATACCCCTGCTTTGGCGCGCGGTGGTTTATGGCTTCAGAGTTCGGCCAGCGCCGCCGCGGCTTCGTCGCCCACGGCGACCCCCCGCCGGTGGGCGTAGAGGACCGCCGCCGCCTCAATGGTCACCCCGAGGCCGCGCTGGAGTTCGTTTACGCCCGCGACGGCCTCCTGTTTGCTGTGGCCGTCGGCGATGAGGCGGTCTAAGATTTTCTCGAACGTCGAGCGCTCGTTGAGCAGGCTTGCGTCGGGCGAAAAATCATCGGGGATGGTCACGTCGTCGGGGTCGAACGCGCAGTGCAGCGCGTCGTCTTCGCGTCGGAGCAGGCCTTGGCTCACGGCGATATCGACGAGTCGTTTCGCTTGGTCTGGAGAAAACCAGTCGCGGTCGAGCGAGAGGGCAACGACGAACTCGCTTTCTGCGAGTTTTCGCTTGCCTTTCGTGCGAAACGGTGCGGCGGCGGCGACCCGAATACTCATCGTCTCCATTGATTTTCTGTGCCGGCGTAAGTGTGCCGGTGTCTCCGTGTTTGGGGCCTGTGGCGAGCGGAGCGGGAGGAGAGCGGTACGAGTCGTGCGATTCAAGTAGTCCGTTTGCCTTTGATGGGGTATGAAAGACCAGGGACGCTCCATGCGCAAACGCACGGGTGGGCGACGCCGTTCGCTTCGCAACAAAAAGAAGCACGAACTCGGCCGTCAACCAACCGAAACGCACGTCGGTGACGCGAAGTTCCGCGTCGTCGAAGGCCGCGGCAACACGAAAAAGCTCCGCGCCATCTCCACGGACTCCGTGACCATCGCCAAGGGCGACGGCACGTCCGTCACGGCGACGATTGAGGGCGTAAAAGAGAACAACTCGAACCCGAACTACGCCCGCCGGAACATCATCACGAAGGGCGCACTCCTCACCACGAACGAGGGCGTCGTCCGCGTCACCTCCCGTCCCGGTCAGGACGGACAGGTCAACGGCGTTCTCGTCGAATAAGCTGTCTCACCGCGCGGTGGCCGTCCACCGCTTTTTTCTCGACTGAGTGAACGGGACACCTATCGGTCGTCGATGGGGGTCCACGTCCTGTCGGTTGCGCCGACGTAGCGACTGCGCGGGCGGATGATTCGGTTATCGGCGGCCTGTTCGAGGCAGTGTGCCATCCATCCACCGACACGCGCCACGGCGAACGTCGTCGTGAAGAGGTCGCGAGGAATGCCGACGCCGAACAGGAGGGCAGCGGTGTAGTACTCGACGTTCGTATCGAGCCGCCGGTCTGGCTTTTGTGCTGCGAGCAGCTCCACCGCCGTCGCTTCGAACGCGCTCACGGTCTCGAAAAAGTCTGCGTCGCCACCGGCTTCGTAGAAACGTTCGGCGGCCGCAGACAACACCGCAGCGCGGGGGTCTCGAACCCGGTACACCCGGTGACCGAATCCCATCAGCCGCTCGCCCGCCGCGAGTTTCCGGCGAACGTACCCCTCCGCATCGCCCGACTCGTGTACCTCCATGAGCATTTCGAGGACGGGACCGGGCGCGCCGCCGTGGAGTGGCCCTTTGATCGACCCTACCGCCGCCGTCGCCGCCGACACGACGTCCGACTCGGTGGAGACGACGACGCGGGCGCTGAACGTAGACGCGTTCAACCCGTGGTCGATGACTGTATTCAGGTAGGTTTCGAGCCCCGCGGTCGCCGCGTCGCTCGGTTCCGTCCCGGTTAGCATGTTGTGGTAGTTCGCGGCGTGTCGCAGGTCGTCTCGCGGCGATACCGGGGCTTCACCCTGTCGGTAGCGCCAGTAGGCGGCCACAACTGTCGGAAACACCGCGATGGTTCGCTTGACTGCCTGTTGGGCTGACGCCATTTCCGCCCCGAGATTTGCGGCCGCGACACCCATCCGAAGGGCGTCCATCGGGTCGACACCCTCCGATGCGGCGCGTTTGAGCACGGCTCGCGTCTCGTCTGTGAGTTCCCGGCTGCTCGCGAGTGAGGTGCGAAACGCCACGAGTTCGTCTGCGGTTGGCAGCCGGTCGTTCAACAGGAGGAAGACGCTCTCCTCGAACGTTGCGTTGGCCGCCAGTTCGGAGACGGGAAACCCGCCGATGATGAGCGTCCCCGCCTCCCCGTCGATGTAACTCAGTCGTGTCTCCGCGACGGCGATTCCTTCTAAGCCGCGATTGAGTTCGGTGTCGACCATAGCATGTCCTACGCGAACGACGACTACGAACTCCGCTCGTCCGCCGCCGAACTCACGGGAGAAGTGGGCGAACCGGCGCTACGGGCGGGGGGCTGCCTTCTGGAGCGCCGTCTCTGCGATGTTCCCGCCGTAGTCAGCACTCCGTGAGAGCGAGTCCACGATGAGGCCGAGCAGTTGGGCGCGGTGTGGATTCAGATCGCGGATGAGGTTGTCCACGTTCCGCGTCTGTTTGTCGATGCCTGCAATCTTCTCGCTCGCGTCGTTTGCGAGCCGGGTTGCGCGCTCGGGGTCGTCTTCTAACAGCGCGTCCATCGCCATCTCGACGATGGTCGCGGCGTCGGTGTAGAGTTCCTCGATGGCCGTTGTGGCTTCGTCGGGGATGGCCCCGAGTTCGAGCGTGATGCTCGCGATTTTCGTCGCGTGGTCTGCGATGCGTTCTAACTGGCGCGCACTGGAGTGGTAGTCGAACGTCGTCTCGCGCGGGAGGCCGACTTCAGTTGCGGCCGTTGGGTTGCGCAGCGCAGAGCGGAACACGCGTGAGATCATAAACCAGAGGCGGTCTACGTCGTCGTCGCGCTCCATCACGTCGCGCGCGAGGTCGTCGTCGTTGTCCGCGAGGGCGGTTACCGCGTCTTTGAGCATCGAGAGCGCGACGAGGCGCATGCGCGTGATGGCGTTCAACACGGAGAGTTCAGCCGAGTCGAGGAGGTCCTGTAAGACAACGCGGTCTGAGGTCTCTTCGATGACTTCGAGGCCGACGAGCCCTTGGGTGGCTTTGCGAATCGCTCGGCGCTGTTCTGCGGTGACGCGTGAGGTTTCGAGCGTGATGATGTCGAAGCCGCTTACGTACATCGTGACGATGGCGCGCATCAACTCGTCGCCTTTGAGCCCGACGATGTCGAGGGTGCCCTCTACGTGCGTCGATTCGTCGTTTGGCGTGAGGACGAGCGAGTCGTCTTCTTTGAAAAAGGCAACCTCGCTTCCGGCTTTGATTCCGTTGTCCGTCGCCCAGGTTTTCGGGAGGGAGACGGTGAACGTCGAACCACCCGTGATTTGGACCTTCCGCGTTTCCATATACTCCCCGTTCGCCTCTCATCCACAATAAACTGTCCTATATCTACATACTTCACCACTCATCTCCGTTATTCAACAAATGCGCTCATATCCCGACACTATTTTCACACTAAATGCCGATGAAAATTGTAGTTCTAGCTGGTGCTGTCCCGCTCTCGCCCAAGCCCTGTATCTCTTGAAACCCGCCAGTGTATGGGGGTATTTGTGTTGTCTGTTCAGACACTCTGTGCAAATATCTTCTTTGGCCACTTGTCCCATAAGGAGTGCTATATAGTTATCATAGGAGGTTATTTACCCCTTTCACCGATTTCCACAAGTGATGACAGACAAACCTGACTTCGTTTCGCGTCGCAAGTTCATCACGGCTGCTGCAGGGGCGTCCGCACTGGGCATTGCGGGCTGTGTGAGTGAAAGTGGCTCGGGTGGCGAAGGAGGAGACGGAACCAACACAGACGGCGGTAACGGTGGCTCCGGAGAACTCTCCGGCACGGTCGAAATCGCAGGGTCTTCGACCGTCTTCCCGCTCGCGGAGGCAGTCTCCGTTGAATTCCGCAAAGAGCACCCGAACGTCGAGTTCAACATCCGCTCGACCGGGTCAGGTGGCGGTTTCAGTGACTTCTTCTGTCAGGACAAGACGCACTTCAACAACGCCTCGCGTCCGATGAAAGAGAGCGAAAAGCAGCTCTGTGAAGACGCCGGTGTCGAGTGGCTCGAACTCAACGTGGCAACCGACGCGCTCACCGTCGTCGTCAATAACGAGGCAGACTGGGTCGACTGCGTAACCATCGACGAACTCAAACAGATTTGGGAGCCAAACGGCGCGACGAAATGGAGCGACGTGCGCGACGACTGGCCGGACGAAGAGTTCGAACTCTACGGCGCAGCATCCACGTCCGGGACGTTCGACTACTTCACCGAGGCAGTCATCGGTGAAGCGGGCTCCCACCGCCAGGACTACACGGCGACCGAGAAGGATCGCTCCATCGTCCAGGGTGTAACCGGTAGCAAGAACGCGATGGGCTACTTCGGATTCTCGTACTACTACAACAACCCAGAGGCCGTGAAAGCGGTCAAAATCGATAACGGCGACGGCTGTATCGAGCCATCGCTCGAAACGGCAAAGAGTGGGAAGTACACGCCACTCGCCCGTCCGCTGTTCACCTATCCGAAGAAGAGCGCGCTCAAAGAACCGCACGTCGCAGAGTTCGCGAAGTTCTTCGTCGAGAAGAGCGCAGACCAGGAGATCGTCGCAAACCAAGTCGGCTACGTGCCGAACACCGAAGAGGACATGCAAGAACAGCTCGACCAGCTGACCGCCGCAATCGAAGAAGTTCAGGGCTAAGCGCACCCGTTCGAAACGAAGCGCTTTTTTTCAAACCCCAAAAATTACCTCCACGTAAATGAGCACTGATTATCAATCATCCGATATGACTACGCGTGTCGCGAATTCGCCAAGAGAGCGGCTGATTCGGTGGTTCTTCTTCGCGTGCGCAACCGTATCGGTGTTGACGACGCTCGGAATTATCCTCGCGCTCGTGGGCGACGCAGCGAGATTTTTCCGAATTACGGGCACGACGTTGATGGGCATCGCACCGGAACAGACCGTTACGTTCACGCAGTTCTTCCTCGGTGAAACGTGGGCACCGGCAATCACACCGATTCAGTTCGGTGTACTGCCGCTCATCGCTGGCACGCTCACTGTGATGATTGGGTCCGCAATCGTCGCTCTCCCGCTCGGACTCGCCACGGCAATATACCTGAGCGAGTACGCGAGCCCCTCCGTCCGTTCGGTGCTCAAACCGCTCCTCGAAGTCCTCGCCGGAGTTCCAACCGTCGTCTACGGCATTTTTGCGCTCATCTACATCACCCCCGCCCTCAAAACGTTCATCCCTCAACTCGGCACGTTCAACGCCCTCTCGGCTTCGCTCATGGTCGGTATCATGATCATCCCGATGGTCTCCTCTATCAGCGAAGACGCCATGAGCGCCGTTCCAGACTCGCTCCGACAGGCCGGCTACGGTCTCGGAGCCACCAAGTTCGACGTCTCGACTGGCATCGTCATCCCGGCGGCGATTTCGGGTATCGCCTCCTCGTTCATTCTCGCCCTCTCTCGCGCGATCGGAGAGACGATGATCGTGGTTGTCGCCGCTGGCGCAACTCCAAAGCTCGTGAACCCGCTCCTGCCAGGTGCCTATCTCGAATCGATTCAGACGATGACCGCAGCGATGATTCAACTCGGTGTCGGTGACATCGCTGCTCAAGGGCCTGCCTACCGCAGTCTGTTCGCAATCGGCCTCACGCTGTTCGTCATCACCCTCGCTATGAACTTCATCAGTAACCTCATCGCACAACACTACCGGGAGAGCTACGAATAATGGCGACGCAGACTGGTACCCAACAAGAGACCGGCTTCGGACAGGTCAGCCGCACGAAAGGCATCATCTTCAAGAACGCGCTCCTCGCGTCCGCCCTCGTCGGCATCGTCTCGCTCGCCACGCTGCTCGTGTACGTCACCTTAGACGCCGTCCGGCCAGAAACTGCGAGCACGGAGTGGTCTATCACCTACCTCCTGTTCGTCCTCGTCGTGCTCGGAACGGTCGGCTACTTCTCACTTCGAAACAGAGAGGGACTGCAGGTCGGGTTCTCCGCAACCGGACTCCCTCTCGCCGGCGTCATGCTCGGCGCAGCGATTCTCGTCATCTTCGTGGACGTCCTCGACGACGACGTGTGGTTCTATTACATGGTCGGGTTCGCGCTCGCCGGAGCACTCGTCTACGCCCACCGAACGCTGCGCTCCTCGGCGACCGCCTACGAGCGCCTGTTCGTCGGCCTCGTCGTCTTCGGCTACGTGATGCTCGGCATCCCGGGCTATTTCTACAGCATCCCGGAAATCCTGCTCCAGTTCTCGCCGTTCAAACCCGTCCGATGGTTCTCTCTGCTCACGACGTTCAGCCTCGCGGCGGCGGTTCTCACGGGTCACTACATTGCCCGAAAGTACGAGAGCCAGCGAACGGGACTCCTCGCCGGAGCACTCGTGTTCGGGGCTTCGCTCGTGAGCACCTTCGCGTTCATGTTCGCTGGCCTTGACCCGAGCATTGGAACTATCTTCGCACTCACCGTTGGCGTCCCGACGGCACTCTACGTCGAACACCTCTACACTGACCCTGATACCGTTGGTTCGCGCTCTGGTCTGCTTATCCCTGTCGTCGTCCTCGGCGGCCTTTTGCTCGTCGAGACGGTCGTCGGCATACTCGGCTTCGCCGGTCCGACGGCGTGGATTGACTGGCAGTTCCTCACGAGCCTGCCGCACCCCGAGGCAGAGCAGGCAGGGATTTACCCGGCGCTCGTCGGGTCCGTGATGCTGATGGCCGTCGTCATCGTCCTCGCGTTCCCAATCGGCGTCGGCGCGGCGGTGTACTTAGAGGAGTACGCTCCCGACAACCGCTACACTCGGTTCATCCAGCTCAACATCGCAAACCTCGCGGGCGTTCCGTCGGTCGTGTACGGGCTGCTCGGACTCGGCCTGTTCATCAACTTCCTGAACATGGGAATCGGGTCCGTTCTCGTCGGCGGCGTGACGCTCTCGTTGCTTATCTTGCCCATCGTCATCATCTCCTCGCAGGAGGCGATTCGCGCCGTTCCCGATTCGCTGCGCCAAGCGTCCTACGGGATGGGTGCGACGAAGTGGCAGACCATCCGCGAGGTCGTCCTTCCCCGGTCGATTCCGGGCATCCTCACCGGGACGATTCTCGCCATCGGTCGGGCACTCGGTGAGACCGCACCCCTCATCATGATCGCCGCGCCGACGGTGACCTATTCGGTGCCGACGAAGCTCTCTGATGCGGCCAGCGCGATGCCGCTCATGATCTTCAACTGGGCGGATCGTCCGCAACCCGACTTCCAGTATGGTGTGCTCGCGGCAGGTGTCGTGACGGTGCTCATCGTCCTCTTGACGATGAACTCCATCGCGATTGTCCTCCGCAACAGGTATCAGAGCGAGAACTAACCATGTCACAAGAGAATATGACTTCGAACGAAGAGGTAGAGACAGACGACCCCACCAACGACGAGATGTTGTTGGAGACCGACGTCACCGCCGGGCTCTCAGGCTCCACGGCTGGAGACGCCCGCGCCGTCGTCGAAGCACGCGACGTGAACGTGTTCTACAACGACGACCAAGCGCTCCAGAACATCGACCTCGCCATCCCCGAAAAGCAGGTCACGGCGCTCATTGGCCCCTCCGGCTGTGGGAAGTCAACCTTCCTGCGCTGTATCAACCGGATGAACGACCTCATCGACGCCGCTCGCGTCGAAGGCGAGCTGTTGCTCGACGGCAAGAACGTCTACGACAACGATGTCGACCCCGTCGCGCTCCGCCGGCGCGTCGGCATGGTGTTCCAGCACCCGAACCCGTTTCCAAAGAGCATCTACGACAACGTCGCCTACGGCCTGAAGATTCAGGGCAAAACAGACAACATGGACGAGAAAGTCGAGAACGCCCTCAAGGCCGCCGCGCTCTGGGAGGAGGTCAAAGACCGACTCGATGAGTCCGGCCTCGAACTCTCGGGCGGGCAACAACAGCGCCTGTGTATCGCTCGCGCCATCGCGGTTGACCCCGAGGTCATCCTGATGGACGAGCCCGCAAGCGCGCTCGACCCGGTCGCAACCTCGCAAATCGAAGACCTCATCGAAGAGCTCTCAGAGAAGTACACCGTCATCATCGTCACCCACAACATGCAGCAGGCCGCCCGCATCTCCGATAAAACGGCGGTGTTCCTGACCGGTGGCGAACTCGTCGAATTCGATGACACGAACAAAATCTTCGAAAACCCAGAGAGTCAGCGGGTCGAAGATTACATCACGGGCAAGTTCGGATAATACACATGGCACGGGAAACGTTTCAAGAACAACTAGGCGAACTGCGCGAAGACGTCCTCTACATGAGCGAAGTCGTCCTCGAACGCCTCCGCATGGGGCTCGACGCGCTCGAACAGAAAGACCACGACCTCGCCCACGAAGTCATCGACGGCGACGACGAGGTCAACCAGCTCTATCTCGACTTAGAACAGGACTGTATCGACCTGATTGCCCTCCAGCAACCGGTCGCCTCAGACCTGCGCTTTATCGCCTCTTCGTTCAAGATTATCACCGACTTAGAACGCATCGCAGACCTCGCAACCAACCTCGGGAACTACACGCTCACCGCCTCGCGAGACATGTTCCCTGAAGTGGACATCCAAGAGATTGGCTCGCTTACCCTCGACATGGTCGAAGACGCCATGGACGCCTACGCGGAGAATGACGCGGAAGCGACCTACGAAATCTCAGAGCGCGACGACGACCTAGACGCCCTCTGTGAACGCGCCTCCAGTCTCGTGGT
This sequence comes from Haladaptatus sp. CMSO5, assembly GCF_036689885.1. Classification (NCBI taxonomy): domain Archaea; kingdom Methanobacteriati; phylum Methanobacteriota; class Halobacteria; order Halobacteriales; family Haladaptataceae; genus Haladaptatus; species Haladaptatus sp. CMSO5. The sequence continues at coordinate 2,567,084 of NZ_JBAHVW010000001.1, read as the reverse complement.
GCGCGACCTCATCGAGACCGAAATCGACGACACGACGAGCGAGAAAGAAGTCGAGACGCTCATGCAGGACGTCTCGCGTCTCCTGCTCACCATCCGCGACTTAGAGCGCGTTGGCGACCACGCCGTCAACATCTCGGCGCGAACCTTGTATATGGTCGAGAACGACGATACGCTGATCTACTAACGCACCTTTTTAACCTTCGGGTACGCCGCGCGCACCACTCAGGCCAAAAACGCGCTCAAGCGAATCTTCGATTCGCGGAGACTGCGAGACGCTCTGCGTCTCGCCCGTCCCAAAAAAGGCCGCTCGCTTCACTCGCGGGAGAACAACTAAATCGCATCACAATTGAACCGCGACCCGCTTTTTACAACTCGTCTACGCCGACAAGCCCGTCTTGGGTAATCTGGAAGCGCGCCGTTTCACCGGTCGGTTTCGCGCGGTGTTTCTCGATGGTGACCCGGCGATTGCCGCCACGGAATCGGTCAAGGCGGAGCACCGTGCCCGTCCAGTGGGCGAGTGTGTGGCCGCCGAGCGGGCGCGCCGAGTCGCCGTCCGGGTCGGTGAACACCTGATTCGTGATGACGACGGCAAGGTCGTGTTTACGGGCGAGCGAGAGTAGGTGCGTCATCTGGCGCGCGACTTTTCTCAGCGACTCACCTTCTTCTTCGGTCGTCCGTTCTAAGCGGTAGAAGCCGGTCGCGCTGTCGAGGACAATGAGGTCTGCACGCGAGGCGAGGTCGGTCGCGTCTCTGACGGCGGCTTCCTGTTCTGCGAAGTCGTGGGCTTCTGAGATGATGATGCGCGAGGCGAGGTCAGAAACGTCTTCGCCCTTGGCTTTCGCCAGTTGTTGGAATCGGTCGATGGAAAGGCCTTCCGTATCGATGTAGAGCACCGTCCGTCCGGCGGCGGCTGTTTCGACGGCCGCGGCGAGCGCCAGATTGGTCTTCCCGGCGGCCGGCGGGCCGTACAGTTGCGTGACGGTGCCGCGCTCGAAGCCGCCGCCGAGGAGAGTATCGACGGGGCCACAGCCGGTCGGAACGGGCGCGTTTGACACACCCATCCTTTCGCCGTCTTCAGCAAAAAGGGTCCGGTCTGCCGAAGGATTTAGTCACCTGCGGCGCGGAGAAGGAGGGAGTGATAGTCGTCGCCACAACTGACTTCGAAGTGTATCACGAGGCAGTCGCAGAACTGCGCGAGCGCGGGGTGCAGTTTACCACCATCGAACCCGGCGACGAGTTCCCCGAGAACACGAACGTCGTCATTACGGGCGCAGACGACGAAATCGAGACGCCCGTGACCGTCGTCCGCGCGAAACCAGACGAGTGCCGGCACGCCGTCGAAGAAGCTCTCGCCCTCATGCGAAGCGGCGGCGGACGGACGATTGTTGGGATTGACCCCGGTGAACGCCCCGGTATCGCGGTGTTGAACGGCGATATGGTTATCGCCACGTTCCACGTCCCGCTCGCCCAAGCGGCGGCGATTATTTTGGCGGAACTTGAGGGAGCCGTAGACCCGCTCGTCAGAATCGGTGACGGTGCTCGGCTGCAGGGTACACGACTCATTGACGACCTCGATGGCATTCCCATCGAACTCGTTGACGAAACCGGGACGACGCCGTATCTCGGGACGGGCGCGCGCGGGATGGGCGACGTCATCGCCGCCATCAACATCGCCCACCTCTCGGGCGAACGCATCACCGAACGAACCATCGAGCCGACGGCTGGCGAGTTGCAGGTCATCAAAACGCGGTCGCGCGAACAGTCACCCGAGAATCGCGCGATAGGCGAGGAACTCGCCCGACGGGTCGCGGCGGGCGAACTGACCATCGAAGAAGCCCTTGAAGAACACCGCCAGCAGCTGAACGACCGGGATTAGGCGTCTCTGACCGCAGCCTCTGCCCGGCGCATGATTTCGCGGATTGGGAGACCCGTTTTCTCCGCAACGAGGGCCGCGTCGTCGTACTCCGCGCTCACGTCGTAGAGCGTGTCGTCTGCGTCGCTTGCGAGTTTGACCGAGACTTCGTAGGAGTGGCCCTCGATGTCGAGCGTGGCGGTTTCGAAGCGGCGTTTTGCCGTCCAGCGGTGGCGAGCGACCATCTCTCGGATACCCAGCGTTCCCGTCTCTTCTGCGAGTTTCTGGGCGACGCGGGCGGCGTCCTCGGCGCGAACGATGACCTTCACGAGGTGGCCGGGCCGAGCCTTCTTCATCGTGACGGGAACGATACTCACGTCGCGTGCGCCGACGGCGGTGAGCGTCTCTTGGAGGCCACCGAGCACCTCGGGCGGGGCGTCGTCGAGGTTCGTTTCGAGGACGGTGATGGCTTCGGGGACGAGGCCACCGCGAGCCTCACCGACGAGCGCGCGCAGGACGTTCGGGCGCTCTGGGAACGTCCAACCGCCCGCGCCGTAACCCGACTGTTCGAGATTCATCGCGGGCAAGGAATCGATTCCGCGGGCGAAGTGGGCGAGAATCGCCGCGCCGGTCGGCGTGAGCAGTTCGGCTTCGACGGGGCCGCCTTGCAGTTCCCAGTCGGCTTGCGCGGCGATTTCGACCACGGCGGGCGTTGGAATGGGGTAGGTGCCGTGGGCCATGTCGGCTTCACCGCCGCCCACAGCGAGCGGCGTCGTCAGCACTTGGTCAGGGGCGAGGTCGGCAAAGAGAAGACACGCGCCGACCACGTCCGCGATGGCGTCGTCCGCGCCGACTTCGTGGAAATGGGTGTCTTCGAGCGGGGCGTCGTGGACGGTTGCCTCTGCCTCGCCGAGGATGCGGAAGACGGCTTTCGCGTCCGCCTCGACGGGCGCGGAGAGGTTCATGCTCTCGACAATGTCGATGACCTCGGCGTAGGTTCGGTTCGGGCCTGCGCCTTCTGCGTGCGTGTGGTCGTCGCTGTGGTCGTGAGGGTGGCTGTGGTCATGCGTGTGCCCGTGGTCGTGCGCGTGCGTGTGATCGTGGCTGTGCCCCTCGCCGTGGTCGTAGCCCTCTGCGTCCTCGTGGGCGCGGCGTGCGTCCTCGTCTGTGAGCAACACGTCCACCTTCGTCGCCGCGATACCGTTTTTATCGACGATGTGGCTGTCATAGCGGGTGTCGAGCGTCTCGGTGACGGGGGCGAGGGAAGCCTCGTTTGCGCCCGCGGCGAGCAACGCTCCGAGGAGCATATCGCCGCTCGCGCCCATTCGTCCGTCGAACGCAACTGTTCGCATATGCGAGAGGACGAAGGGCACGGAGAAAAACACCCGGTCTCGGCCCGATGTCAGACGCATGTCAGACCCGTCGCGCATCCTTTCGCCATCAGGCGAAAACGTGATACGCCGTGAGTGCTGGGAGCAAAAAGCATATCGCCATCCACGACAGAGTATACGCATCTCCCTGAACGTGAAAATAATATGAATGAAGTTCAACTTGAGGTCGCGAAAGCGTACCCAAATGACTCCGGCCGGGGCATCGCCCGCCTCGACCCGGACACGCTGTTGCATCTAAAGCTCAGCCCGGGCGACATCATCCAGATTGAGGGTGGCGACGTGACGGCGGCGAAGGTGTGGCGGGCGGACCGACAGGACTGGAACACCGACACGGTTCGCATCGACGGGTTCACTCGGCAGAACGCAGACGTGGGGATTGGCGAACGGGTCACCATCCGCAAAGCCGAGGCGAAAAAAGCAGAGAAACTGGTGCTTGCCCCGCCAGAAGACGCGAGCGTGCAGTTCGGCTCTGACGCCGCTGGCATGGTCAAACGCCAGATTCTGAAGCGTCCGGTCGTCGAACGCGACATCGTGCCCGTCATGTCGAGCACGAACCACCCGTTCATGCGCTCGCCTGGACAGGCAATCCCGCTCATCGCCGTCGAGACAGAGCCTGAGGGCGTCGTCCTCATCACTGAGGACACGGAGGTCGAACTCCGCGAGGAACCGATCAGCGGCTTCGAGAAGACCGGCGGCGGCATCACCTACGAGGACATCGGTGGCCTCCAACAGGAGATTCAGCGCGTCCGCGAGATGGTCGAGTTGCCGATGAAACACCCCCAGATTTTCAAGAAACTGGGCATCGAGCCGCCACAGGGTGTCCTCCTCCACGGCCCACCGGGCACGGGGAAAACGCTGCTCGCAAAGGCCGTCGCAAACGAGACCAGCGCCAGCTTCTTCTCTATCGCTGGTCCCGAGATTATCTCGAAGTACTACGGTGAATCCGAGCAGCAACTGCGCGAAATCTTCGAAGACGCCGCAGAGGAGTCACCCTCTATCATCTTCATCGACGAACTCGACTCCATCGCCCCAAAGCGCGAAGACGTGACCGGCGAAGTCGAACGCCGCGTCGTCGCCCAGTTGCTCACCATGATGGACGGGCTAGAGGCGCGGGGCAACGTCATCGTCATCGCCGCGACCAACCGCGTTGACTCGGTTGACCCAGCACTCCGCCGTCCCGGTCGCTTCGACCGCGAAATCGAGATCGGCGTCCCCGACGAGGAAGGCCGTAAGGAGATTCTGCAGGTCCACACCCGCGGCATGCCGCTCGCAGACGACGTGAGCCTTGATGACCTCGCAGAGGAGACCCACGGCTTCGTCGGCGCGGACATCGAATCGCTCACGAAGGAATCCGCGATGAAAGCCCTCCGGCGTTACCTGCCGGAGATTGACTTAGACGAAGAGGACATCCCGCCGTCGCTCATCGACCGCATGATTATCAAGCGGTCTGACTTCCGCGGTGCGCTCGCAGAGGTCGACCCCTCCGCGATGCGCGAAGTCCTCGTCGAGCTACCGAAGGTCAACTGGAAGGACGTCGGCGGCTTAGAGGACGCAAAGCAGAACGTGCAGGAGTCGGTCGAGTGGCCGATGAACTCCCCTGAGAAGTTCACCCGCATGGGTATCGACCCACCGGCGGGCGTGCTCCTCTACGGGCCTCCGGGCACGGGCAAGACGCTCATCGCCAAGGCCGTCGCAAACGAAACGAACGCGAACTTCATCTCGGTGCGCGGCCCGCAACTGCTCTCGAAGTGGGTCGGTGAGTCGGAGAAGGCCATCCGGCAAACCTTCCGCAAGGCGCGGCAGGTGGCTCCGACGGTCATCTTCTTCGACGAACTCGACAGCCTTGCACCAAGCCGTGGCCGCGACACGGGCTCGAACGTCTCAGAGCGCGTCGTGAACCAGCTGCTCACGGAACTCGACGGGCTCGAAGACCGCGGCAACGTCATGGTCATCGCCGCGACCAACCGCCCGGACATGATCGACCCCGCGCTCATTCGCTCTGGTCGGTTCGACCGTCTCGTGCTCATCGGCGAGCCAAGCGAGGACGGCCGCGAGGAAATCTTAGAGATTCACACGAAGAACATGCCACTCGCCGCCGATGTGAGCCTAAAAGAAATTGCAGAAATCACCGAGGGTTACGTCGGCTCCGACCTCGAATCCATCGCGCGCGAAGCCGCCATCCAAGCACTGCGCGAGGATTCGGACGCAGATGTGGTGGAGATGCGCCACTTCCGCAAGGCGATGGAGAACGTCCGCCCGACCATCACCGACGACATGATGGAGTACTTCGAGCGCATCAAAGACGAGTTCAAGGGCGGCGCAGCAGAGCCAACGGCGGGTCGGCATTCGAGAATCGGCTTCCAGTGAAACTTTTTCCGGCGGAGGGTTGCTTCGCAACCCCCGCTGGCAAAAACTTTCATGAAAAAGGCCGCTCCGACGCTTCGCGTCTCCGCGGTACAACTGCTTACTGCTGATTTTGATTTGATTTTTTCGAAGAGACGGATTGGACTTCTACTCAGCACAAAGTATTTGTCAATCAGCTATATTTTTGAAGCATGGAACAGCCCTCCCGACGTACTCTCCTCTCTACGCTCGCTGTCGGGTTCACACCGGTTGTTGGTGGATGTATGAGTGGTCAGTCGCCCGGCACGCCAACCAACACTGAAACCGCTCAGTCCCCACCCACGACAGCTAAGACGCCAACAAAACGTGAGGCAACACTCTCACTTGGGGAAACGGCCACAAGCAGCGACGGCGTGAGCGTGACGATTGCTGAAGCCGCAGTACGGAAAATTATCTTCACGCCGGATGTTGGTGGTGGCACCCACAAACGTCCCGCAAGCGAACCCGACGCGCAGTTTCTCGGGTTCGATGTCGAGACTGCCGAAACTGAGATTTCATCACTGGAATTCACCGCAGTTCTCGACGGGATTCCCACCGAGAGCAAGGTCTATCGCACCGACTTCGTCCCGGGACACTCGACTCGGCTGAACCTGCTCGTTCCCGTGCAGGCGGTGGAAAGCGGGGCGATTGAGTGGGCGGTCTCACCGGACGAGCACTACCGCTGGACGCTCCCTGATGCAGTGTGGACAAAGCTTGCAAAATCACCGGAGTTTGAAACCGAGTTCGCCGTCCCCGAGTCGATTCCGCGCGGGGAGCCGTTCGCCGCGAGCGTCGAAGTGACCAACACAGGAAACAGAGACGGCAGATTTCTTGGAATCGTGTTAGACCAAGGCGCAGGGAGCCTTCCGCTCGTCTCGGAATTCACGTTTCCCGTTTCCGTCGGAGAGACTGTCTCGCGTGACCTCTCTGGTCGGGCAGTCAATTCTGAATCCGGACGGGCAACCGCGATATTTGATTGGGGACTCGAACGCCAGACAGCGACGTTTACGGTCACTGAATAAAGCGGTCGCTGTCCAATTATTCTACCGCGAGTGAGTGAAACGAACGAGCGGCCTTTTTTGGGACGGGCGAGACGCAGAGCGTCTCGCAGTCTCCGCGAATCTTCGATTCGCTTGAGCGCGTTTTTGCAACGAGAGGTTCGCCGAAGGCGCACCCGAGTTGTAAAAAGGTGCTGCCTAGAGTTCGCCTAACTTCCGGAGCAACTGTCCTTTGTAGATTTCGTCAGAACGCATGTCTTTCATCTCGATGACGTTGCGTTCGAGCTTGTCGAGGGCGACGTAGAAGGCGTTCTCTGCACCGTAGCCTTCGCCGGAGCCAGCGACCTGCCCACGATCTGACCGAATCCGAATCTGGCACTGGATGAGCGGCGTGCCGCGGAGTTTCTCCTTGTGCTCGTGGAAGCGAACGTGGGCGTGATGGACGGTCATCCGCTGGTACTTCTGGATGACGGCTTCGATGCTTTCGCGGATTTCGTCGCGGCTCAGCGTTTCGAGCAGGTTGATGTTGGTGATTTGGACGTCTAAGTGTTCTTCCTCCGTGTAGGAGAGTGCGCGGAGCACGTCGGTTTTGGTCAGGACGCCAGCGATGAGGCGGTCGTTCTCTTCTGGCGTGACCACGAGGCCTGCGTAGTTGTTTTCGAGCATTCCAGAGACGGCGTCACGAACCGACGCGCCGAGCGTAATCGTCCGCACCGGGCTGTTCATGATGTCGTAGACGGGGAGGTCGAGCATGCGCTCTATGTCGCCAGAGCGCTCGCCAAGGGTGGCTTTGTTCATGTCGCGGACGACGAAATCGACGATGTCGTGGGTCGTCACCATCCCAGTGAGATGACCGTCGTCATCGACCACGGGGAGACGCGAGACGCCGTGTTCGCGCAGGAGGTTGATGGCCTGCCCAACACGGTCTGACTCGTGGACGGTGACGGTGTCGTCGGTGTAAATCTGGTCAACAGTAAGCACGTCCAGATTTTCGAGGACGGCTTCTAAGATAGCATCCGCGGTGACGATGCCCCAGAGAGCGTCGTCTTCGAAGACGGGGGCGACTTTCGTCCCGCCTTCGACGAGCATCCGCGCGACATCGCGGATGTTGGTCGTTCGTTCGACTTTCGGGGCAGATTTCATCAGCGCGGCCACTTTCGTCGAGTCTTCGACGTGTGACTGGAGCAACTCGCGCTGGGTCACAAGACCGGCGTATTCGTCGCCGTCCGTGACGATGATACCCTTTGGGTTCTCCCGTTCGAAAATTGACCGCACTTTACTCAGTCGCTGGTCGACGTCGACCTCGACAAAATCGTTAGTGGCAATGTCAGCAATATCCATCAATTGTCCCCAGTATGGTAGAGGGGCGCAGCCCTAATGAAAACTAGGGCTAATCCGGCGACAAGACCTTTATCGTGCGAGTACCTATCACACCGGATGATGCCGAACATTGGTGTGTTCGGGCCGTATACATATCTTCTCACAGAACTGCTCTGGGGCGTGGTCGCACTCGCGCTTCTCTGGTATGCCAATGCGTGGCGCGACGCCGCGCGAACCATCGCGGTTCTCTATCCGTTTGCGTACGTCTGGGACTGGTATACGCTCACCGTGGGTGTGTTTTCGATTCCACTCAGAACCGGCATCGACCTGCTTGGCATTCCCGTCGAAGAACACATCTTCATGCTCGTCGTCCCCGCGATGGTCGTCGGAGCACACGAAACGCTCAAAAAACGCTTCGACAGCTCAGAGGAGTGAGGCGACGAGCCAGCCGAGGCCAATCGCTGCGAGGCAGGCGAGAAGGTTCCCTCCGGCGTTCATCGCTGCCCGCAGCCGGTGGCCGCGCTCCCACAATAAGCTTGTCTCGACCGAGAACGACGAAAACGTCGTAAACGCCCCACACGCGCCGGTTCCGACGAGGAGCATCGCGTCGTCAGACACGCCGACGAACGTGAGCGTCCCGAGGACGAAACTCCCGATGACGTTCACGGTGAGCGTGCCGTATGGGAGTCGACCTTCGGGCACGCGCCCGGCGACGAGAAAGCGCGCCATCGCCCCGAATGCGCCGCCAATCCCGACGAGATACGCGGGATTCACATTTCGACCTCCTTCGTTCCGATGCGCGCGCCGGGCAGTGATTTTGCGACCAGCCGTCCCACGAACACCGCCGCGAAGCCGAGCGCATAGTTCGCCACGACGTTCACGAGCGCGAGTTCGGGCGACAGCGCCGTCTGCACCGCGAATGTCGAGTACGTCGTGAGCGAGGAGAGAAAGCCGGTCGTGATGGCCAAACGCATCGGCCCGGAGAAGACACCAAGAAACCGCTGTTCGTAGACGAAAAAGCCGAGCAACAAACTCCCCACCACGTTCACGACGAGGGTGCCCGGAAGCCCCGGCAGCACCGTACTCGTCGCATAGCGCAGGTTCGCCCCGGCGAAGCCACCGAGCGCGATGAGCGCCAGGGCCTCAACCGTGGCGAGCGGGTGGTCTCGACTCATACACCTACCCGTGACTTGTGCGAGTCGAGTATAAGGATGTAGTGAAGTTGATAGCTCATCCAATACTGTCAAGTGGATAAACAGACAACGCTACCATATCGCAAATGCCCTCCTCCCGGCTGGGATTCTCGGGTGGGTACGGCGGGTCGCTTCTCGTCATCTCGCTGCTCGCCGCCTTCGGGTACAAAAGTGCAATTCGCCGTTTCGACCGCTACACCATCACGTAAGGTTGGCCACCGCTATTCGTGCTGGTCGAACGCCTCACGGGTCAGTTCGTTGTACCGTTCGAACTCCTCGCGGGCGCCCGCCGGGAGGTCGTCTTGTGGTGGGGCCATCGCTGGCTCAGCGTCGAGGTCGGGCGTGCCAACGATGACGCGTCCGACCATCCCGAACGTCTCGTGTGGCGTGCAGAAGTAGTCGTAGACGCCCTCTTGCTCGAAGGTTACCGCGAACGTCTCACCGGGGTCGCTGATGAGTGGGCTTCGCCACGGGGCTGTACCCGCCGGGATTCGCGCTGGCTTGCCGTTGTCCGGGTGGTACGCCACCGTGTCGTGGACGCTGTTGACCAGTTCCCACGTCACCGTTCCGCCGGGGACGATGTGGACGACGTGGGGCAGGAAGTGGAAGCCGTTTTCTCCGACCATTTCAACGGTCACACTCGCCATTGGCTCGCCAATCTGGATGTCGCCGTGGGCGTATGTATCCTCGTCGCCCTCGTCGTCCATATGGTCGTCGTCCATGTGGTCGCCATCCATGTGGTCGTCGTCCATGTGCTCATCGCCGAGGTCATCGCCGGTTACATCCGTGGTCGTGGTTCCTCCGGGTTCGCCCGGAGTCGAAACACAACCTGCGAGACCAACAGTGACGACCGCACCGGCCGCTTTGAGGTAGCGTCGGCGTGTCGAGGTCGATTGTCGTGCGTCCATACTAGTACTAAGGTCACCAACGAATGAGCACTCTTTGGTGAATCTCACATTCTGAGACCACGACGTCCGTAATACCGCCCGATTTATCAATTTCTGTTAACACATTTTATCTCCGTTTCGGTCGAACTAGAACGGGCGATGACCGCTGTTAAAATCATCAAAGTGCTTGGCACATCGAGCGAATCGTGGGAAGCCGCCGTCAAAGAAGCCGTCAAACAGGCCGCCGCGTCGGTCGATGACATCCACGGCGTCGAAGTCGAAGACTGGACGGCAGACGTAGAAAACGGAGAGATTGTGAACTACAAGGCAACCGTCGAGATTGCCTTCCCGGTCCACCACGAGATGTAGACACGGGGGAGTTCACCGCCACACTGTTTTATTCGGCTTGCACACCCGACACACTCACCGCGTCATCGTTAGGCGTGTGCTGGGCTGGGGGCGGGGCTGTGGCCAGTCTGTCGCGTTCGATTTCGAGGGCGACAAAAACGTGTTCGTGAATCATGGTGGTTTGTGAATCGATTCAGGTAGCGGGTGGTGCGTGGCGTTTGCCTTACTGCGATTCGGGCGGCTGGAAGAACAACAGCTCGTTGCCCTCCATATCGCTCGCGATGGCTTCCGTGCCGTAGTCTTGTTCCGTCGGCTCCGAGACGAACTCGACGCCGCGTTCTTTCAGGTCCTCGTAGGTCGCCTGACAGTCATCAACCGCGAACGCCAGCATCGCGTTGTTGCCGACGAGCGGGCGGAGTTTCTCCTCGTCGCGGCCGTCGAACCAGTCAATGGCCTGCAGCGCGATTTCGACGTCTTGGCCGGGCACGCCGACCGTAATCCACCGGTCGTCGCTGTCGTCGTCCATCATTGGCATGTCCATCTTCTTCTCGAAGCCGAGTTTCTCGGTGTAAAACTCGAGGGCGGCTTGCTGGTCAGCGACGACTAACGAGACGTGTGTGAGTGCAGAAATGTGGCTTGCTTGGGTCTTGCTCATGGGTTGTTTTCCTCCACGTAATTGGTACGCTGGAATGGGGGTTATTCGTGCGCCTAGCGCGGAGTGAAAGTGAAATTCAGGGCTGGTGATTTCGAGCATGTCAAACGCACCCAAAAACACTTACTGGTTCGTGTCAATCTCGCTACCAAGATGTTCGACGTTAACGTCCCACCGTACGGGTTTGCCCGCATTACCCTCGCGTTCTGGGCATACGTCGCCGTCGTATTCGGCATCACGCTTGTTCTCCACGAGCTTGGCGTGCCAACCAACATGGCCGTTTACGTGTTCATCGTAACCGGCGCACTGCTCTTTCCGGTGTTTTTACCGCTGTTTCGTCGGTTGATGCCGGGTGGGAAATGATCCACTATTGGTTTGAGGATCAGTTTGGCATTTTTCGCTCCGTATTGTGAATCCTCATAGGATCTTTTCTTTAAAATTCTTCAACTAATCTCCGAGAGATGTTATGCTTCGCAAATCCTGCGACTAGACTCTCTTCAATGCTATTTCGGGTTTTTTGAACGAGTCTCTTTGGTGACTCCGTTTCATGCCGATCTGCCAATGCTAGTTTCCGCAATTCTTCTTTGATACTTGCAGTGGCTAGGCATTTCTGTTTTGATTGGCCAACCTCTTTGGCATATACTGTCCAATCAATGCCATCAGTTCCTATACCGACCAAATATTCACAATTGAGGTCAGTTCCATATTTGACGAAAGTATCGCTAGCCAGGTATTTTTTCACTTGCTGCTCTGCGATGCCCTTGGATTGCTCTAGTCCGAGTCTCTTTGCTTCTACAATACAAACAGAGTTAGTTGGAGGGTCATCAATCTCAAAGTCAGGTTGTTTTCGTTCGTTCTTAATGAGATTCACCGGCCTCCATCGAATACTTTCGAATCCTAACCCCTCAAGTATTGGCACAATCAGATATTGTTCTGTGAAAAATTCCGGCTTCTGTCGAACGATTCCTCCTCGAAAATCTCCCCCTCTAATTAGAGTATCTAACCGTCCTGGATCTGTAGATCTTGTTGAAAATTCTCGAATGAATTGCTGGAGTCGCTGAACCACACTATATGCCACATTCTCGTTTGCTGTAGGAAACCGTTCAATCACTATTCACAATTTCACTCTACCTACACAAATGACTGGCTCACCAGACGTACTGCTTGTATTATTTGGCTTGGTTCCGTGAGCTATTCCCGACATCAAAAAACATGGCAGATTTGAACCACCGTCGCTGCTCACTCCCTGGTTCAAATCGCCCTCACGTTACGATTACAGACGGCGCTCGAAGGTTGAGCGCCGTCAGAAAGTAGTGGGTTCGGGCAGATTTGAACTGCCGATCTCCTCCATGTCAAGGAGGTGTCATAACCAGCCTAGACCACGAACCCTTGCTGGTGTGCTTCTGTCTGCATTCCTTCGTAACCCGCCGGGGTAATTGAAGGTTTCGAATCGGGAACGAAAACACCGCCGCCGGGATGCGTTTTTCTCCCACCCGGTGAACCAACGGGTTTCGGGCGTCTCGACGGAGCGGTTCTCCAATCGTGATTGTGCTCCCCGCACGCTCGAAATGGCGACACTGTTAAGTGGATGTACGAATTTGTACATTGCAAGACAAAGAAGTACATTGGTGATATAATGAGGGAATTTATCGAGCGTGTGACGGAGGGTGAGAATTTGACCATCGACCAGGCCAGAGAGGCGGCGACGGCCGTCTTTAACGGCGCGACGGAGGCGCAGATGGGCGCACTGCTCGCGGCGCTCCGGGCCAAAGGCGAGACCGAAGACGAAATCGCGGGCTTCGCACAGGGGATGCGCGACGCGGCGTTGACCATCGACCCCGAGCGAAACGGCAAACCGCTCGTCGATACGTGTGGGACTGGCGGCGACGACTACAACACCATCAACGTCTCCACGACGAGCGCGGTCGTGGCCTCGGGTGCAGGTGTCGCTATCGCAAAGCACGGCAACTACTCCGTCTCCTCGTCGTCGGGGAGCGCGGACGTACTCGAAACCCTCGGCGTGAACGTCGAGGCGGAACCAGCGGATGTCGAGAAGGCCATCGAAGAAAACGGGATTGGCTTCATGCTCGCGCCGGTGTTCCACCCGGCGATGAAGGCCGTCATCGGCCCACGCCGGGAACTCGGCATGCGCACCATCTTCAACGTGCTCGGCCCGCTCACCAACCCCGCCGGAGCCGACGCACAGGTCATCGGCGTCTACGACCCCGACCTCGTTCCCGTCATCGCGCGCGCCCTCTCGCGCATGAACGTGGAACGCGCCCTCGTCGTCCACGGCTCCGGCCTCGACGAAATCGCCATCCACGGCGAAACTGTCGTCGCCGAAGTCACGGGCACCGAAATCGAGGAGTACACGCTCACACCTGCCGACCTTGGACTTGACTCATACCCAATCGAGGCCGTCGCCGGAAGCACGCCAGAAGCAAACGCCGCGGACTTCGAAGCCATCGTCTCCGGTGAACTCACCGGCGCGAAACGCGACATCATTCTCGCAAATGCGGGCGCGGCCATCTATATCGCCGGCGCGGCAGAGACCCTCAAAGACGGCGTGGCCCTTGCTCGCGAGTCCATTGACTCGGGTGCCGCGCTGGAAAAACTGAACGCGCTGCGACAGACCGTGGTGGCATGACGCGGGTGAAAATCTGCGGGCTTACGACCGAAGCCGACCTTCGCGCCGCGGTCGAGGCGGGTGCGGACGCCGTTGGGTTCATCTCGGACGTGCCCGTCGAGACGCCGCGCGAAGTTTCGACCACTGAGGCCGGTAACCTCGCGGCCGCCACGCCACCGTTCGTCACGAGCGTGCTCGTCACCATGGCCGACTCCGTCGAACGAGTCTGCACGCTCGTCGCGCGCGTCGAACCCGACGCAGTGCAACTGCACACGTTGCTCTCGCCCGATGCTGTCTCAGAAATCCGCGAGCGAACCAACGTCACGGTCATCCAGCGCATCGAAGCAGACGACGCGCGCGTGCCCGAGTACGCCGCCGTCGCAGACGCCCTCCTCGTCGATTCGGTCGATGCCGCCGGTGCTGGCGGAACCGGAACCACCGCAGATTGGAGCAAAACGAGCGCCCTCGTCGCAGACATCGACGCGCCAGTCATCCTCGCGGGGGGCCTCTCGCCCGAGAACGTCGCCCGCGCAATCGACGAGGTTCGCCCCTTCGCCGTCGATGTAGCGAGCGGCGTCGAGAAAACAGGCGGCGTGAAAGATCACGAGAAGTTGGACGCCTTCGTCCGCGCAACCCACCGGAAGGTGACCGTCCAGTGACGCGTTCGCTCACCCGTGACGAGTTCATCGAACTCGCCGAAGACGACCGCCCGGCTGTCCTCCGGCTTGCGGTCTCCCTCGACTGTTCGCTCGACCCGCTCGCTGCCTACGCGGAACTCGCAGACGGCTCCCATTCGTTCTTGCTCGAAAGCGCAGAGAAGGTCGCCTCAAGCGACCCGGCCGGGGCGTTCTCGCCCGAGACAGGCGACCGCCACGCACGGTATTCGTTCGTCGGCTATGACCCCGACGGCGTCGTGTCGATTGGCCCGGAGGGAGCCGAGGTCGAACAGTTCGAAAACGCGCTCGCAACGCTCGCAGCCCCCGGTGAGGGCGACGTGCTCGATTCGCTGCGCGAGACGCTTCCAGACCTCCCGCTCAAGGGGTTCCCGAAAGCGGGACGCCAACACCTGCAGGGCGGTCTCGTCGGTTTTCTATCGTATGATGCGGTGTATGACCTCTGGCTGGACGAGGTGGGCGTCTCCCGCCCCGAAAGCTCGCTTCCGGACGCACAGTTCGTCTTGACGACGAAAACGGTCGTATTCGACCACGCAGACGACTCCGTGTCACTTGTGTTCACGCCGGTTGTTACTCCCGACGCCGACGCCGGAGACCTCTACGACGCGCTCGCCGCCGAAGCGAGTGCCGTAGAATCGCGCCTGCAAAACGCAACCCCGGTCGAGACGGGCAACTTCGTCTGCCGCGCAGAGCACGCTGGCCCGCGCGATGAGTACGAGGCCGCCGTCGCCAAGGCAAAAGAGCACGTCCTCGATGGCGACATCTACCAGGGCGTCATCTCGCGAAAGCGCGAACTCGAAGGCGAGTTCGACCCGAAGACGCTCTACGCCTCGTTGCGCGAGGTCAACCCGTCGCCGTACATGTACCTCTTGCGCGCAGACGACCTGAGCATCGTCGGTGCGAGCCCAGAAACCCTCGTCTCGGTGAGCGGCGACACCGTCGTGAGCAACCCCATCGCGGGGACGTGCGGGCGCGGGGGCAGCCCCGGCGAAGACCGCCGGCTCGCCGGTGAGATGCTCGCAGACGACAAGGAACGCGCCGAACACACGATGCTCGTCGATTTGGCGCGCAACGACGTTCGCCGAGTCGCAGAACCCGGCTCGGTTCGCGTAGAAGAGTTCATGAACGTCCTCAAGTACTCCCACGTCCAGCACATCGAGAGCACGGTCACGGGGACGCTCGCGCCCGAGTTCGACGCCTTCGACGCGACGCGCACGTCATTCCCCGCCGGAACACTGTCTGGCGCGCCGAAGGTGCGAGCGATGGAGATTATCCACGACTTAGAAGCCGGGCCACGCGGCCTCTACGGCGGCGGCGTCGGCTACTACTCGTGGACGGGCGACACCGACTTCGCCATCGTCATCCGGACTGCGACCATCGAACACGGCGACACAGACCGGTTGACGATTCAGGCCGGTGCGGGTATCGTCGCTGACTCAGACCCCGCAAGCGAGTTCGAGGAGACCGAAAAGAAGATGGGTGGCGTCCTCGCCGCGATAGAGCGGCTCGAACCCGCGGAGGTGAAGCCATGACCGACGTACTGTTCGTCGATAACTTCGATTCCTTTACCTACAATTTAGTCGAGTATGTGAGCACGAACGCGGACACCAAAGTCGTGAAAAACACCGCGTCGCTTGCGGAGATTCGCGCCGCAGACCCCGACGCAATCGTCTTGAGTCCGGGGCCGGGTCACCCGAAAAACGACCGCGACGTGGGCGTGACCCGCGACGTACTCCGTGAGATGAGTCCCGACATACCGACGCTCGGCGTCTGTCTCGGCCTCGAAGCCGCGGTGTACGAATACGGCGGTGAGATTGGCCGCGCGCCGTTCCCCGTCCACGGCAAAGCCTCTGCCATCACTCACGACGGACAGGGCGTGTTCTCGGGACTGCCACAGGCGTTTCGCGCTGGCCGCTACCACTCGCTCGTGGCCACGTCAGTGCCTGACTGTTTGACGGTGACCGCCCGCTCAGACGACGATCTGGTCATGGGCGTGCGCCACGAAGACTACCCGCTCGAATGCGTCCAATTTCACCCAGAAAGCGTGCTCACCGAACACGGCCACGACGTTATCCGGAACTTTCTCGCCGCGATTTAGAGGAAGATACCGACAATCCAGAGCGCGCCGATGATGGCGATTGCGATGAGAATGAGTTTCCACGCGACGTGGAGCAGGATGCGCCCGACGAGAACGATTGCCGCGAGCAAGACAAGCGTTATTAGAATCGCCGGCGGCGAGGTGAGTCCTTCGACGAGGAACGGTTGCATATCGTGAATTATGAGATGGCGACGGTTAATCGTATTGGGCGACGCCGCGATGTGGCGGTCGCTCGCTCAGCGCGATGTGACACCTCGAGGAACCCGGCCTGAACCCCCCATTGTTTCTGCTGAACCGCCGCCTCACTCGGCCGGTTTTTCTGCATCGCTTCCACTTTCACTCCGGTCTGGACAGTGTTATTAGTCTCTCTCGCTTACCAGTATTTGACCGTAGAATCAGCAACATCGCCCTTGCTGGGGATGTAAACTAAACAGCTGAGTTACAACTTTCCAGGTAGCCTGAAAATCGCGAATGCCAAAGGGTTATTTGGGTGGACTCAGTACAAAATCGCCGTTACAAATGTCGTGTATGACGCCACACTCTGAAAGTCGTATCGCCCGGCAGAGAACGCCTGCCGGCTGTCGAGGGGAACTATGAGCCGCGCGAACCTCTCCGCCGACGAGATTACCCTGCCCATCAAGCGCACGGATGGGGAGACCCTCGCAGACCGGATGACCACAAACGCGTATAACAACATTCTTCCGGCTCGATATCTCCGCAAAGACGCGAACGGGGAGCTTATCGAGACCCAAGAAGACCTGTTCGTCCGCGTTGCGAAGAACATCGCGCTCGCAGAAGCCGTCTACGAGGCAGACAACCTCGGCCTCGAACTGACGGTTCGCCCCGAGCAACTGAAACCACGCCACCCACGCCGCGACGAACTCGCCGCAGAAGTGTTCGGCGAGGGAACCACCGCCGACGACGACGTCGAAACGCAACTCACCGAGTTCAACGTCAACAAGTTCGACTACGACACCGTCGTCCCCGAACTTCCAGCAGGCGTACAGGAGAAAGTAGAGTCGGTACGCGCCGAGTTCCAAGACCTGATGGAGCAACTCAGCTTCATCCCGAACTCCCCGACGCTCATGAACGCGGGCGACGAACTCCAGCAGCTCTCTGCGTGTTTCGTCGACTCGCCCGCAGACGACCTCACCGACATCCACAAAACCGCCATGGAGGCCGCAGAGGTCTTCCAGTCGGGCGGTGGCATGGGCTACGCCTTCTGGCAGCTTCGTCCGTACGGTGACGCGGTTGGCTCCACGGGAGGAATCGCCTCCGGGCCAATCACGTTCATGCGCACGTTCGACCAGATGTGCGAGACCATCGCGCAGGGTGGCACCCGTCGCGGTGCCCAGATGGGCGTCATGCGCGTCTCGCACCCGGACGTCATCGAGTTCCTCCACGCGAAGAACAAGGACGTCTCGCTCGCGGTCACGCTCCGCCTGAACGACCCGGACGACTACACGTACACGAGCTTCAACGAGGCGCTCGAAGAGGCCCGCTCGCTCATCGACGAGGAAGGCCGCGTGCCAAAGCACCTCCGCAACGCCGTCGAGGGCCACCTCTCTAACTTCAATATCTCCGTGGGCGTCACGGACGGCTTCATGGAGGCCCTCTACAACGAGGAGGACTTTGTCTTCACGAACCCACGCACAGAAGAGCCACACATCGCCACCGAGGAGACCAAGGAGATGTACGACCGCTACGACCTCGGTCACTACGTCACCCCCGGCGAAGTGCTCAAGATTCCCGCGGTCGAAATCTGGGACCACATCATCGACGGCTCGTGGGAGAACGGCGAACCCGGAGTCATCTATCTCGAACGGGTCAACAAGGAGCACTCCTTCGACGTCGACAAGCACCCAGACCACCGGATTCTCGCCACCAACCCGTGTGGCGAACAGCCACTGGAGGAGTACGAAGCGTGCAACCTCGGCCACATCAACCTCTCTACGATTGCCGAGTTCGACGCCCCCGACTGGCGCGTCTGGCACGAAGCAAACGGCGAGAACTTCGACTCGACCGAGGAAGCCATGGACGCGTTCCTCGCGGACGCTATCGACTGGGACGAGTTCGACCACCGCATCGAGTGGGGGACACGCTTCTTAGAGAACGTCGTCACCATGTCGGACTTCCCGGTGCCGAAAATCGAGGAGAAAGTCCGCAACATGCGCAAAATCGGCCTCGGCGTCATGGGCCTCGCGCAACTCTACATCCAGCTCGGCATCCGCTACGGCTCTGAGGAGGGCAACGAACTCGTCCGCCAGCTCATGATGCACATCAACCACGGGTCGAAGTGGGCTTCCCACGAACTCGCCGAGGACCGTGGCGCGTTCAACGACTGGGGCGACTCAAAGTACGCAGACCCCGTCGAATACCGCGACTGGTTCGAGCACCACACCGGCCTCTCGGCCGACGAGTGGGCCGACGGTTTCTCGATTCGCAACCACAACACGACGACCGTCGCGCCAACGGGCACGACCTCGATGGTCGGCAACACCACGGGCGGCATCGAGCCAATCTACAACGTCGCCTACTTCAAGAACGTCTCAGATGACGTGCAGGGCGACGAGATGCTCGTTGAGTTCGACGACTACTTCCTGCGCGTGCTTGAGGCGAACGACATCGACGTAGACGCCGTCCAAGCCGAAGCCGTAGAACAGATGCAGAACAACGCCTTCGAGGGCGTCACGTCGCTCTCGACGGTGCCTGACGCGATTGGCGAACTGTTCGTCGTCACCGCAGACCTCGCAGGCCTCGACCACGCGGGCGTCCAGTGCGCCGCACAGGCCGGCGTGGACTCCGCCATCTCGAAGACCTGCAACTTCCCGAACTCCGCGAGCAAAGCGGACATGGACGAGGTGTACCGCTACATCTACGACCACGGCGGGAAGGGCGTCACCGTCTACCGCGACGGCACCCGCAGCAAGCAGGTGCTCACGACGCGTGCGAAGAACGCAGACTTCGCCGACGACGACGAGGCCGCAGAAGCCATCGTCGAGCAGATCACCGACGTGTTCGGCTCGATGGACGAGTTCCTAGACCACGAGGAAGTCAAGGCGGCGCTCAACGCGCAACTCGACTCCATCGCCACGGCCGCGGCGAACGGCAACCTCTACGCCGAGAAGCGCGCGCGACCGGACGTGCTCTACGGCGTCACCCAGCGCATCTCGACGGGCTACGGCAAGCTGTACGTCAACATCAACGAAGACGAGCAGGGCCGGCCATTCGAGCTGTTCGCGAACATCGGTAACTCCGGTGGGTTCACCGCGAGCTTCACCGAGTCGCTCGCAAAGACCGTCTCGACCGCGCTCCGGTCGGGTGTCGACCCAGAGGAGATTGCGGGCGAACTGAAAGGCATCCGCTCACCGAAGATTGCGTGGGACAAGGGCGAGCAGATTCAGTCCATCCCGGACGCAATCGGCACGGCGATGCGCCGGTATCTCGACGGCGAAATCGACAAGGCCTACCCACAACAGCGCAACCTCGCGGAGATTGCAGAGGAGAGCGCGCCTGCAGCGGACGCAGATGAGGTGGACGCAGAAAGCGACGACGACGCAACCCAGTCGCTCATCGACGCGGGCGAGAGCCCAGAGTGTCCCGACTGCGGGTCGATGACGCTCTACTTCTCTGAAGGCTGCAAGACCTGCGAGTCCTGTGGCTGGTCTGAGTGCAGCTAAACAAAAACTAGCGATTTTCGATTTTTTCTCACTGCTTGACTGGCAAGAGCGGGCATTCGAAGAAGTTCGGCGGGTCGCCGGGGTTCGGTGACCCGGGCGTGATGGACAGGTGTCCAGCCTCGTACTCCGCGTGAACGTCGTCGGAGGATGTCAACACCGGGAGCGGATTGTGTGCGGCCAGCCCGGCAGCCGTCCACGTGGCAGTGTGGGTGTACCAGCGCCCGCCGTTGAACGCGGGGTTGCCGGGCGCGGCCTCCGCGACGGGAAGCTGGCCGGTCGCGCCGTTCGTGAAGGCGAACAGCTTGTCGAAGGAGTGGTCATTCTTGCCGTTCGGGCCGGGAATCGCGGCCGCGCCTTTCGTGCCCCAGGTCTTGCCGTCGCCGTAGAGCGATGGGCCGAAGTTCGGTTTGCCGGGGTTGGCCGCCGCGCTTCCCGCACTGAGTGCGAGGCTAGCGCTGAGGAGGGCCGTCGTTCTGAGGATGCGTCTGCGGGTCACAGTCGGTAGCGGTGTCTGTGTGGTCATTTCATCACCTCACTACGACTCGACGCAGAACGGGGGGATAGCGATTTTTCAAGATTCACACCGAGTTGTTCTAGAATTGCTCGCAAGTGGGAACTGCGGAAAACAGGGACCTCACTTCACCGTGACCCACGTCAGGAACACGAGCGCGACGAACTGCAGCGCGCGCAGGACGGCGACTGCGCCTTGGACGGTCGGGTCTGAGCCGTAGAACATCTGCATGGTAAAGAAAAAATAGAGCGCGACAGCGTTCTCTACGAGCATCACCGTGCCGAAGGCGATGAGGCCGAGGATGGTGTTCGTCCGGAACGTCCGGTAGTTGCGCGCCCAGACGAAGGTGAGCGCCGCGAGCAGGATGATGTTGAGTCCCGCGAGGGTGCTTGCGATTAGTAGTTCAGTTCCCATTGCCATTGTGAGTCACTCCATTTGGTCGGTGATGCGCTCGAACGCATCCCAGTGGTGTTCGAATTGGTCGGTGAGGAAGTACAGTGCGCCGTAACCCTCGCCGCCCGGCTCGACAATCCCGTGTTCGATGAGCATATCGAGATGATGACGGATAGTGTTGTAGTCCACGTCAAGCTCCGTCGAGAGCTGATTCGCGTTGTGCGGGCGCTCAGCGAGGGCTCTGATGATGCGGACGCGGTTTGCGCCCCCTCGCATGCCCACGAACAAGTACCACAACACCTTTTCCATCGGTTGTCTGTATCGAGTTCACTTGTCGGCAACGGCAAAAGTCTCTCTCATTGGACGGTTCTCGAAACCCAGCCACTTGGTCCGTTCGGGAACGCGGGCAGTTCTTCATTTGCCTGCACCGTCCCGTCGCCCGTGATGGCGCGCACTCGCACCCGGTGTTGGGAACCGGGGTGCTCGTAGGTGTACGACCACTGTCGCCACACGTCCTCGCCCGGAAGCGGCTCTGAGAGCGTGGCTTCCTGCCAGCCATCTCCAGTATTGACCTCGACCGCAGAGACGTCCATGAGTCCAGCGTAGGCGTGGCCAGCGACCGTCACTGTGCCGTCATCGTTCTGGGTTTCCACCCAGAGCTTTGCGACGATGTTGACGGGGCCGGTGCCGTGCCAGCCGCGCTCTTCCCAGTAGCCATCGACTGCCTCATCGAGGAACTCGATTTCGGTGAGCCATTTGACGTTGATTTCGCCCCAGTGGCCCGGAATGAGCACCCGGACGGGCGCGCCGTGCGAGCGGGGCAGCGGTCTGCCGTTCATCCCGTAGGCGAGGAAGCCGCGTCTGAGCGCCGCGATGGGGAACTGGACGTAGTAGCCGTCGCCCGCCCGGAGCATGGCACACTCACAGCCCGAATCGGTGGTGACCTCGTCGAGCAGTGGGGCGAGGGGCGTCCCCGTCCAGAGTGCGTTGTCCATCTTCGTGCCGTTGAGCGAGTCACCGACACACCGGAGCGTGATGAAGCGCTGTTCTACCGGGAGCGCGCGGATGTCGTCGTAGGTGAACGTTGCGTCCTCGGAGACGGCTCCCGTAAGCGAGAGCGTCCAGTTTTCAGGGGCCGTGTTCGGGTTCACCGCGGCGATGTCAACCTCGTAAAACGACGTGCTGACGAGGGGTTCGAGTCCCGACACGGGAAGCGATTTCGCTTCTGCTTCTGCCAGCATCGTCTCGATTTCTTGGTGCTGTGCTGCGGTGAGGCCGAGCGGTTGGTCGCTCGTGTCGTCGCCGCGGTTGCCACCAACGATGTACGAGAGCACCGAGAAGCCCGCGACGCCTGCGATGGCCGTGAGCACGCGACGACGTGCGGTAGCGTCCACTTCACTCGGTGGGACGCCAGGGCCGGTGAGAGCAATGACGGCGCTCGCGGGAACCGCCGCGGCGAGGGCCAACACGGGTTCGCCGGTGAGGAGGGTCACGGCCGCCCACGTCAGTCCGAGCGCCACCGTCACCGAGACGAGCCCGCTTCGCTGTCGCCACCCAGTCGCCAGTGCTGCGGCTGAGAGGCACGCAATGAGGAGGACTGCGAGGGTTATGGCGGCGAGCAGGTTCAGTTTCTGGCCGATGTCACCGAGGACGACGATGGCGAACGTCACGAGCGACGCGGGGGCCGCTCGTGAGAGCATCGCTTCGAGGGGCGCTCCCACGAATCCAGTCGTGAACCCGGCGGCGGCGTAGGAGCCAGCGATGGCTGCGACGCCTGCGAGTACCGCTCTGACAGCACCGACGCGAACGCGCTGAGATTGTGGGAGCAGGTTCATCGCTTAGCTCCGTACCCGAGCGATGACTAAGGCAATGCCGATGAGGGCGACGATGGCGACGCCGATTGCCGCCGTTGGCGAGAGCAGGCCACCGAGTGCGCCGGATTCCTCGCCCATGTCGTCACCCGAAGAGTCGTCTGCCATCTCCTCGTCGGTCATCTGGTCATCGCTCATGTTGTCATCAGACATGTCATCATCCGACATATCGTCGTCGGACATATTGTCATCTGACATTGAGTCGTCGCTCATGTTGTCGTCCGACATGCCGTCGTCCATTCCATCGTCCATGCCGTCGTCGGTCATGTTGTCGTCAGTCATGTTGTCTTCTTGGGCGAACCCAGCGTCCGGGGCCGCCGCACCCGCGCCGATTGCGAGCGCGAGGGCAACGAGGACAACTGCCACTGAAGCTACGAGTTTTCGCATGATTCAGGTGAGCAAAGTCCTCGGGATAAAATACCAATTTTTCAAACTCCGGACAAAGTTATTCTAGAATTGGGCCAAGGTTCGTGGCACAAGGCTCAAACCAACTGGCAACAAGACGACCTATATGGCAAACGCAGGTGGTCGGCCGTGCCCGCTCTGTGAGGAGCCGATGTACCACCGCCACTGTAAGTACGTCTGCCCGAACCACGGCGTCATCTACGACTGCGCGGACACCTTCTGGTGACTGCGTTACTGTTTTGCGACGAACTGGCGATAGAGTGGCCCCACGAGGAGCGCCGCGGCGACCGCAACCGCGCCGAGGAGTAGGGGAAGCCCGATGCCCGCCACACCCTCTGTGGCAAGCGACTCCATCGAACTCCCCGCAACGACCCCTGCGACCGTCCACGGCAACTCTCCGACGAGCGTCCCGACGGCGAACGGCCAGAGACGCACGCCCGAAAGCCCGGCGCTGTAGGAGATGACATCCGTTGGAATGGGCACCAGCCGCGAGGCGATGACCCCGCGCGTCTCGCCCGTGGCAGTGAAAAACCGCGAGCCGACATCGCGGGCTTTCCCGAACAGGCCGCTGTCGGGGAAGTGACGGGCGAGCAAGAAGGGCGGAATCGCCGTGACGACGATGCCGACGAGCGCGATGGGCAGGCCGACTTTGATGCCGTAGACGTAGCCAACCACGACGGAGATGGGCGTGACTGGCCACGCGACGAGCGGCCGCAGGAGGTAGACGAGCGCGAGCACGCCCCCGAAGGCGACGGGGTCTGCAGCGAGGTGCTGGAAGCGGGCGAACACCTCGCGCGGCGAAATCACGAGCGAGACGACGACGAAAAAGCTCCCCACGAGGGCGAGTCCCACCAGTTGTCGTCGCGTCGCCCGCTCCATGTGCCGTTCTCCGCCGGAGTCGCGTAAACCAGTTGCGGCTCACCGTTTTCTTTTTCAGCCTCTCTCTCGAACTGCAACTGTGCCAGAACGCGATACGGTCGAACTCGGCGTCGAACTCCTCTCGAAACTCGAATTCGAGGAGCTGACGCTGGCCGAAGCACTCGACCGTATCGAGACCATCACGACGAATCCGGCGACCACCCGCGAAATTCTCGACGTCGCAGAGAAACGCGGCGTCATCGAGCGCGAGGGAACGCTGCTCAAACCCCAAGGTGGCGACTACATCAAATTCGAGAGCGAAGTCATCACGAAAGAAGGCGAGTTCACCTGTCGGCGCTGTAACGCGGCAATCACAACGGGCTACTTCATCAAGATGGATTCCGGCGAACTGGGGCCGTTTGGCTCCTCGTGTATCCGGAAGGTTACCGGCCGCGACTGAGTTCGTCGATGAGCTGTTCTAAGAGCACCTGTTGTTGTTCTAAGAGCGCGCTTTGCTGTTCGACGACAGCCGTCAAGTCTGCGAGTTGGGCCTGAACATCCGCACTGTCTGCGCTTGCCACCTCCGTGGGCGCGGCGGCTGGCTCCTGAATCGGCTCTGCTTCCGTCTCTTCGAACATCGACGTGGCCGTTGTGCCGTTCGTCGCCTGTGATTCCTCGGGCGTCGGGTCGGGAGTCGGGTCTGGCGGAGACTGGCTCGCGCTCCCACTTCCGAGCGGTTTCAGCCCGCTCTGCTCGAAGTTGGTATCTGCGCGTTCCGTCTCTGCATCCTCCTCCTCGTCGGGGGCGACGACCGTGTTGAACTCCGCGAGCGAAGCCACGTCGTAGAAGTCGAACAGCTCTTTTTCAAGCGTCTGTCGGACCACGCGGGCTTGCTCGTTCGGGCACTTGATGCGCTCTGGTCGCCCGTTTCGCTCGATGACGATGGACGTGGCGACGCTGCCGTCCTCAAACGAGAGGCCGGTGATGTCGGCAAAGGGATACTCCTCGAAATCGGCGTCCCAGACGGCCTGCCCGACGTGTTTCACCACGCGCTTGCTCGTGACGACGAAGGTGAGTTCGCTGAAGCGATACACCGCCGCGAGCGTCTCGTCGCCGTCCATGACGCCCGAGACCGAGAGGATGCCCGCCATGAGCGACTGCAAAATGTCGTCCGTGCGTTTGCCCGGGACGGTGAACGTCTCCTTGCCGTCGATGTACTCCAGTTCGAACTTATCCTTGCGCCGGCCGCTCGCAATCGAGAGCCGTTCGACGTTGTGGCTGAACTCCTCGACCGTTTCGTCGCTCAAAAGCCCCTCCGCGCGGTAGACGAGCGTCCGGGTCGGGGTGATGTAGACGCGGTCGTCACCACCGAGGTGAACGCTGGCCGCGGCCTGCTCGTCCCCGAGGTGTTGGTTGACGAGGTCTGGCAGATTCATGGTACTTCATTCCACGGAACAAGTATAAAACCGCATGATGACTCGGGTGAAGATGAGAAGCTTAAAGAAGTCCCTCCTGCTACCAAAAAATGAGCCCGGGTGGCTTAGCTGGACATAGCGCCGCACTCATAGGGTTACGAGATTCGGTGCGGAGCCTTGGAAGCTCCCGACATGTTCCGGAGGCTTTGCCGAGCCTCTAACCTGGGACATGCGGAGATCGAGGGTTCGGAGCCCTCCCCGGGCATTTTTCACTTACGCGACTCACTCCCGTGAGTCGCAACTCCGTGAAAAGCTGGCCGGTAGACGCGGAGAACCCGTAGGTATCACGTGAGCGAAGCGAACGTGATGCAGGGAGCGGAAGTGACCGTGGTTCGGCAGCTCTCCACGGGCATACATTTTGATTCCGTCGCTCACTCTGTGAGCGAAGCGAACCCGTGGTTCCTATTGTAATCACGGCTATTCACGCGCCTATACTCTTTGAAAAGTCAGATAGTTTTACATATAATGGGATTGAGGAAGTTGTATGGACGACAGTGCAGTTGCAGTTTCGATAATGCAAGCCAGTTTAGTCGTTCTTCCATTGTGGTTGGCAACACTTCGTTATGTTAAATCAGATATCGAGTGGACACGCGATGATGTGACTACTACCCAACGTGACGAGCATTTTACCATCCTAATACACCCTCTGCTTGTAGGGATCTCCTTCTTTTCAATATTTGGTGCATTTACAACCTCTACATCTATCGCTTTGGGCAACAATATTGGAATAAGCAAACCAATCAACTTTCTCACTATTTTCTTCTTGTGTATGGGTATTCAAACAACGAGTACGTTTGTTAGCGGAATCTCAGAGGCTGGATACGGAAAAACGGGCGAAAGAGTTGCCTTTGCAGGACTGATTGTTGGACTTATCTTTGTGATTTACATTAGTGGGGTTTTGTAGCCACTCAAGTGGGATTTTAAGGGAATATTCTGCGAAAATTGACAGATGATTGACTCTTGTTCGAACCAATCTGTGTGGCAATCTCGTCAAACGAGCCGAGGAATTCGAATGAGTCAGGAAAACTCTAAATCCGTGCACCCTCCCTGAACGGAGGTTCTGAGAAACACTCGCCGAAACCCGCGATTTTTCTACCTCGCACGTGTCCCTTGAGAGCATGCACATACGCCTCGCCACGCCGGATGACGCGCCGGGGATTCGCGCCATCTACGCGCCCATGGTACGCGAGACGACGGTCTCGTTCGAGACGGAGCCGCCCACGGAAGCAGAACTCAGCGACCGAATCGAGGAGACACTGCCGAGCCATCCGTGGCTCGTCTGTGAGGGCGAAGACGGCTCTATTCTCGGCTACGCCTACGCGGGTACGCACAACTACCGCGACGCCTATCAGTGGACGGTGAACGTCTCCGTCTATATCCACAAGGACGTTCGCGGTCAGGGGCTTGGCCGCAGGCTCTACGAGGCGCTGTTTGCCGTTCTCCACGAGCAAGGATTCATCTCTGCGTTCGCCATCATCACCGTCCCGAACGAGCCGAGCGTCGCCCTCCACGAGGCGTTCGGCTTCGAGCGCGTTGGCGTCATCACGGAGGCGGGCTACAAACACGGTCGCTGGAACGACGTTGAATGGTGGAAGCTCAGACTCAGCGAACCGAGCGACACCCCGGAACCCCCGCGCTCGCTCGACCAGCTTCCGGCAGCTGACCTGAAACGCGCACTTGCGTCGTAAGCTGGCCCGCTTAGGTGCGGTGCGTCGCTGTCGCGCAGTCACGACCTGCACACTACCGATACTATTTCGCCGCTAACCACCACATGTCGGCCGTAGAATTAATGATGATTGTGTTACAGCTCTGGATATCTTTATTACGCTATGTACTGATTAGAAACTTGGCGCGGGAGATTCACTTGTTATACTTACCCCACTAACAACCCTTCCCCCCCCTTCTCCCGCGTTTACTCTTATACATCGTACATCGATTGCCACTGACCGACGAGTTCGAGCGCCTCGCGTTCCGTTTCGACGAGTTCGTGTTTGTACGCCTCGCCTTCTGGGGCCTGAATCAGTCGGTCGAACGAGACGGCCCAGTTGCCACCCCGCGTCTGGCGCAGACTGATGGTCGCGTAGTCGTCATCGCGTCGCCATTCGCGTTTGTCGCCAATCGGTGTGCCTTCTGCCCAGCTCATAGCGCTGCATAGGGGGTGACTAACCTAAGCCCCTCGAAAGCGCGGCACGCTCTTTAGTCTCCTCGCCGTACCCTCGTTCATGCCCTCGCACCCTGACGATTATCGCGTCGTCCGGTCGATTGCCGTGACCGCGAGCGATGTCGTGATGGCCCACGAGGCAAACCAATCACGCCGCGACCAGCGAGCGGTGATTCGGCTCACCCCGCCGTTCAACGGGCGGATGCGTGCAAGACTGCATCTCGTCCGGGAAGGCGATGCCTACCAACCACCCGAACCAGCACCCCTTCACATCGATCCGGAGGCGCTCATCGACGCCGCCCCGCCGTACCCGCACGCAGAAGATACGGAAACGACACTTCGGGCAGAAAGCGAGACACAGTACACGGTCGAAGAACACTACGAGCGCCATCGCGCAGCCGTTGATGCGTGGCGCACGGACGTCTTGAGTCGGCTCAAAGAGACAGTCACGCTCGTTGGTAGGCACGGCCAGCACACGGTCGATGTGAAAGTTCTTGGAGGTGAATCTGGACTTTCGAAATGACGACTTTTGCGCGGGCTTTGAAGAATAAGGCCAGATTTTAGGCACTCATGAAACGTTTTCAGATTGTTCTTGAATCGTGAAATGGGCGAAAACTGTCCAAACGCTCCACCCATTATATGCTATCCCCTGTCGTAGAGATGTGTGAGGTAAATGGGGTGTCCGCCATGAACGAATCCGCCATGAATGAAAACAGGTCCTCTCTCGCCGCCCGCCGCGATGCGGGCGACTCTGGAGACCCGACTGCATCGCTCGCAACCGTCGCTGCGAACTACCGAGACGAGCTTGTCCGCTCGTTTGAAGCCGCTGCCTTCTGGTCTGCAATCGCACTGCCCTTCCTCCATGTGCCATTGCTCCTCGCCGGCCTCACCACGACCGCAGAACAGGTCGCGTTCGTCTCACTGCTCGCACTCAACGTGATCGCCCTCGTCGTGGGTCACTCCCACCACGAGAGCGAACGCTGAGGATTTATTCTGTTTCGGGAGCTAGTTCGGATATGGCTCTCGATTTCGTCCCGCTTGGCCGCACTGGTCTCCAAGTCTCTGAACTCGCCTTTGGCACCTGGCGGTTCGGCCGCGAGAACGACCAGGGCGACATCGAAGTTGACGCAGACCGTGCACACGAACTTTTAGACGCCTACGAAGCACACGGCGGTCGCTTCATCGACACTGCAGACATCTACGGCGACGGCCGCGCAGAGGAGTACATCGGTGACTGGCTCGCCGGGCGCGACCGCGAGGAGTTCGTCATCGCTTCGAAGGTGTACTGGCCAACGCGCGACGACCCGAACGGCCGCGGACTGAACCGCAAGCACCTCAGGAAGGAAATCGACCGCATCTTAGAACGACTCGGCACCAGTTTCGTCGACATTCTGTACATCCACCGCTGGGACGACGACACCCCGCCAGAGCAGTTCATGCGAACCCTGAACGGCCTCGTCGAGGCCGGGAAGGTGAACCACCTCGGCACCTCGACGTTCGAGCCGAACGCGTGGAAAGTCACCCGCGCGAACGAGATTGCAGACCGTCGCGGCTACGAACCGTTCACCGTCGCCCAGCCACGCTACAACCTCGTCAACCGCGAAATCGAAGGCAACTATCTGGAGATGGCGAGTCACTACGACCTCGCCGTCGTGCCGTGGAGTCCCCTCGCCGGTGGCTTCCTCTCGGGGAAGTACAAACGCACCGAGGAACCGCCTGCGGGAACGCGCGGTGCGACCGATTCGCAGTTCGCAGACACCTACCTCACCAGCGCGAACTTCGACGTGATGGAGGAGGTAGAGGAGGTCTCCCGCGAAGTCGGCGCGTCGCCCGCCGCCGTGAGCCTCTCGTGGCTGCTCCACCACGACGCGGTGACGGCTCCGATTATCGGCGCGCGGACGGTCGAACAGCTAGAAGAGAACCTCGCCGCAACCGACCTTGCGCTGTCGCGCGACCAGTTCGAGCGGCTGGCGAACGCGAAATAACGGTTATCCTGTTTCCCACCCAACTGTTCTGCGAGAAAATGGACGCACAACCGATTCAAACACTGGTCGAGCAACTGCGCTCGTCTGCGAGCGTGACCGCCGTCTACGGCGACCCAGTCGAACACGCGGATAAGACGGTGATTCCGGTCGCGCGCATCGCCTACGGCTTCGGTGGCGGGTACGGGCAGAGCGACAGTGCGACCGGAGCGATTGACAGTGACATAAGAGCGGGAGACGACGAAGCGTCAATAGACAGCGAGGGGAGAACGGACGGAGCGACCAGTACGGAGACCACAGCAAGCGAGGCAGATGGCGAAGGTGCTGGATTTGGCGGGGGCGTCGCGGCGATGCCCATTGGCGTCGTCGAAATCACCGACACGGACACGCGATTCATTCGATTCAGCGACCGAAAACACACCGCGAGAACCATTCTTCTCGGGATTGCCATTGGACTGCTGCTCAGCCGCACTCTGCGACGGCGCGATTAATCAGGCGAGCCGTCGCTCTGGGCAGTCCCCAACAGTTCCGTGCGAATGTCACGGCCTTTGAGCAGGAGAAAGCCGGTGAAGATGACGAGGAAGCCAGCGACGGTGTACTGGTCAAGCCCTTCCTGTAAGAACAGGAAGCCGCTGAGCGCCGCGAAGATGGGCGCGACGTAGGAGACGAGGTTGATTTCGACGGGGCCGAGGCGTTCTAGCAGGTCGAAGTAGATGAGAAAGCCAATCGCACTCGCCACGACCGAGAGGTAGGCAAGCGCGAGCAGCCCCTCGTTCGTCCAGACGATGTCTCCGAGCGACTCGTTCGGGAGGGCGAGGCTCACGCCGTGCATGAGCACCGCCCCGCCGAGCATCGACCACGCCTCCATCGTTTCGATTGGCAGGCGGGCGTCGATGCGGCGGGTGAGCACGCTCCCGAACGAAAACGAGAGCGCGGCGAGGAATACCAGTCCCTTTGCGACCACGTCTTCGGTGAGGAGGTTCGCGGGGTCGGGG
This sequence comes from Haladaptatus sp. CMSO5, assembly GCF_036689885.1. Lineage (NCBI taxonomy): Archaea > Methanobacteriati > Methanobacteriota > Halobacteria > Halobacteriales > Haladaptataceae > Haladaptatus > Haladaptatus sp. CMSO5. Next base: position 2,536,332 of record NZ_JBAHVW010000001.1, on the reverse strand, counting down.
CGGGCGAGGATGGCGACGCCGAGGAGGGCGATGACCATGCCCGCGACGCCGGCGGCGGTGAGTCGTTGGCTGGGCAACAGCGCGCGGGCGAACGTCGTGGTCAAAATTGGCGAGAGGCTGATGATGACGGCGGCCGCCGCGCTCGTCGTCTGGGTTTCACCGACGAACAGGAAGATATGGTAGCCAGCAATCATCAAGACAGCCCCGACGGTGACGAGCCACCATTCGCTTCGCGTGCGGGGCAGCCAGTGGTCGGTCACGTAGACGGCGTAGGCGAGCATGAACACCGCCGCGATGTCGTAGCGGAGGGCGGCGAACAGCACGGGCGGGAAGAATTCCAGCCCTGCTTTGATGGCCATGAACGCAGACCCCCAGATGGCGGCGAGGAACACGAACAGGAGTAGATTCCGATAGCGCACATCGGGAATGGCGTGTCAGCGAGCCTCAACCTTTCGTTAGGCAACGCGTTCGCCGCGAAGCGCAGCGAGGATGTCGTCGCGGGTGATGATGCCGACGAGCACGTCGGCTTCGACGACGGGTAAGCGATTGATGTCGCGCTCCTCGTCGGTCACGAGGTCAAGAATCGTGGCCAAGTCGTCGTCCGGGGTGACCGTCACCACGTCTTTGGTCATCACGTCTTTGATGGGTTTTCGCGCGTTCTTTGCGAGGTCAATGTTCACGTCCACGTCTTTCCACGAGAGGTCGAAGCCGTAGGTCTGGCTTTCGATAAACGGCGGCAGGCCAATCGGAATCCAGAGCGTCCTGTCCGACGGCTGGAAGATGTGAACGAGGTCGCCTTGAGTGACGATGCCCACGACGTGATTCTCGTCATCGACGACGGGAAAGCCGTTGAATGAAGCCCGCGCCAGTCGGGTCAGTACGTCGCTCACCTCGTCGTCGGGTGAGACGGTTTCGACGGGCGTGGTCATGATATCGCGCGCGAGGAGTGCCATAGCTGACCACACGTCATCCGAGGGGGTAGTGGTTACGGTGCCCAGACGTTCCAGTTTGCTATACTAAGACACACATTTAAATCATCTGGGAACATATCGGGTTACATGGCCGTGTACGGCCGACGCACCCTTCGTAACCTGTTCGACGATTCGCCCACCCCGCACATCGCACACCCCCCTCGCACTCACCATCGCCATTTTTACGTAGCGACGGATGGGTCGTACCGGGAGTCCGGTGGCGGGTTGGGCGTCGTCATTGAAACGCACGACGGTGAACGCGTGGCTCGGCTTTCAGTGCCGGATTCGCCACCCGATAACAACGTCGCAGAGTACCGGGCGTTACACCTCGGTCTCGACGTGCTCGCCGCACGCGCACCACCGACCGCGCGCGTTGGCGTCCTCATCGACCACGAGAACCTCGCGGCGAACGTGAACACGGCGACCATTCTGGCGCAGGATACAGACTGGCTCCCGAACCATCAGTTCACTATTCCGGCGAACGCAGAACACCACTGGCGCGGGATTCGCGCCCGTATCTGCGGGTTCGCAGAGCTCAGAGCTGCACAGATTTCCTCGGGAGAGAATCCGGCTCACTCGCTTGCGAACGCGCCAGACCAGTACAGTCACGTAAACCGCGAGCGGGCGCGGTGTGTGCTTCCACAACCGTTCGACGTGCCACAGTCACCGAGCGAGACGGGCGTCCCGCCGCCGTCGCGTGCAGACCGCCACGCTGGTGACTAACCAATGAGTACCGTAGAAGACCTCGCCGAACAGCGCACCCGCAAAGACGAGTTTTTCAAGAACCATCCGCATTCGCCGATTCCCTACGACCAACGCGAGGGGTTTCGTGGTCTGTCGTACTACGACCCGAACCCCGACTTGCGGTTTGTCATCCCGCTTTCCGAACACGCGGAGAAGGAGGAGCTCCTCCTCGAAACGAGTACCGAAGGGGTTCGGCAGTATCTCCGGTGGGGCGAGTTCCGCATCGAAATCGACAGCGAGCAAGTCGTAATTCAGGCGTACCGCGCCGACGAACACGAGCTGCGGCTGTTCATCCCCTTCCGCGACCGAACCAGCGGGTCTGAAACTTACGGCGGCGGCCGCTATCTCGACTTAGAGGAGACAGACCGCGAGGGCGAGGCGTGGATACTCGATTTCAACCTCGCGTACAACCCGTACTGTGCGTACTCAGAAGCCTACGAATGCCCGCTGCCGCCGGGTGAAAACTGGCTCCAGGTGCCCATCGAAGCGGGCGAAAAGAACTACGAGCCGAATTAGTTGTTCTCTTGGGCGTCGACGACCGCGACGGACGCAAGATTCACGATGTCCTTGACCTCGTCGCCGCGCTGGAGGACGTGGACGGGTTTGTCCATGCCAACGAGCATCGGCCCAATCGCCTCTGCGCCGCCGAGGCGCTGGAGGAGTTTGTACGCGATGTTCCCCGCCTCAAGGTTCGGGAACACGAGCACGTTCGCCGATTTCTTCAGGTCGGAGAACTCGTAGGTGCCGTCGAGGATGCTCTTGACGACGGCGGTGTCCGCCTGCATCTCGCCGTCAACGGGGAAGTCCGCAGCCGGGTCAGTCCGCAACGTGCGGGCGGCACGTCGAACCTTCGCGGTTCCTTCGTTGTCCACCGACCCGAAGTTCGAGTAGGAGAGCAACGCGGCGCGTGGCTCGACGTTGAACCGGCGGGCGAGGGTCGCGGTGTGTTTCGTAATCTCTGCGAGCACCTCCTCGGTCGGGTCGAGATTCACCGTCGTGTCCACGCAGAAGATGACGCGGTTTTTGAAGGTGAGCATGTACACACCCGCAGCGTAGTTCGCGTCCTCTGCGGTGCCGATGACCTGCAGGGGCGGGCGCAGGGCCGAGGGATAGTGGTGCGTGAGGCCCGTGAGCATCGCGTCTGCGTCACCCATCTCCACGAGCACGCTGCCGAGGTAGTTGCCGTCGGTGATGAGTTCGTCAGCCTCGCGGCGGGTGACGCCTTTGCGCCGTCTGAGTTCGTACAGCCGGTCTGCGTAGGCGTCTAAGTTGCTCTTGTTTGGGTCGACGATTTCCGGCTCGAATTCGAGGCCGAGGCGCTGGGAGGTCTCCCAGATACGGTCGCGGTCGCCAATCAAGATGGGCTCTGCGATGCCCTGTTCTATGAGTTGGTAGGCCGCGCGCACCATCTTCTCGTCGTCGCCTTCTGCGAGCACGACGCGCTTTGGGTCGAGCTTTGCCTTGTTGAGGACGACGCGCATCATCTCGCGGGATTTCCCGAGGCGCGCTTCGAGCTTTTCGACGTAGTGGTCGATGTCGAGTTCGATACGCGAGGCACCGGAGTCGATGGCTGCCTTCGCAACGGCCGGGGCGACTTCGAACAGGACGCGCGGGTCGACCGGTTTCGGGATGATATAGTCGGGACCGAACTGAATCGGCTGGTCTCCGTACGCTTTGACAACCGCATCAGGCACGTCTTGGCGCGCGAGACGGGCGAGCGCCTTTGCGGCGGCAATCTTCATCTCCTCGTTAATCTCGCTTGCGCGCACGTCGAGTGCGCCCCGGAAGATGAACGGGAAGCCGAGGACGTTGTTCACCTGATTCGGGTAGTCAGAGCGCCCCGTCGCCATGATAACCATGTCGTCGCGGGCGCTTTTCGCGTCTTCGTAGGTGATTTCGGGGTCGGGGTTCGCCATGGCGAAGATGACCGGGTCTGACGCCATCGACTGAACCATCTCCTGGCTCACGATACCGCCGATGGAGAGGCCTGCGAACACGTCCGCGCCTTCCATCGCGTCTGCGAGGTCGCCTTCCGGCACGTCGCGGGCGAACTGCTGTTTGTATTTGTTGACGTCGCCTTCGTCTGCGCGCTGTTTCGTGATGATGCCCGAGGAGTCACACATCGTGATGTTCTCGCGTTTCGCGCCGAGCGAGACGTAAAAGCGGGCGGTTGCGATGGCGCTTGCCCCGGCACCCGAGAACACGATGTCGAGTTCGTCGAGGTCTTTGTCAACGACGTCTGAGGCATTGAGCAGGGCGGCCCCGGAGATGATGGCGGTGCCGTGTTGGTCGTCGTGGAACACGGGGATGTTCATCTGCTCTCGGAGTCGCTCTTCGATGGTGAAACACTCGGGGGCCTTGATGTCCTCTAAGTTGATGCCCCCGAAGGTTGGTTCCATGGCCTTCACCGACGCGATGATGGCTTCCGGGTCGTCGAGGTCGAGTTCGATGTCGAAGACGTCGATGTCGGCAAAGCGTTTGAACAGGACGCCCTTTCCTTCCATCACGGGTTTCGAGGCCTGTGCGCCGATGTCGCCGAGGCCGAGCACCGCAGACCCATTCGAGATGACGCCCACCATGTTGCCTTTCGCGGTGTAGGTGTAGGCGTCGTCCGGGTTTTCTTCGATTGCGAGACACGGCGCGGCCACGCCCGGCGAGTACGCCAGACTCAGGTCGCGCTGGGTGTTTGTCGGTTTCGTCGTCGAAATCTCAATTTTGCCGGGCGGGTCGCGCTTGTGGTATGCGAGAGAATCTTCATCAAGTCCCATGGGTGTACTCCCACAGGGTTCCGTAAAAAGATATGCGAAGTCACAATTCGACACACGTCGAAAATCTGTGGTTCTCCGGCAACGATTACCGGTCGTCGTCTGTCGGTTCGTCTGTGTCTTCGGCTGCGTCCTCGCTCAGTTCCGTTGGGTCGCCCTCGCCGTCTGCGCGCACCGTTCGGCGTTGGTCGGGGATGAGGTCGAACTCTGGCGCTGAGTCACCGAGGACGAATAGCGCGTAGTACCGGAAGAACGTCGCCACCGGCACTTGCACGAACAGCGCGTAGATGAGCAAGAGCAGGCCAATCGGAATGGCGAGCACGACGAGGAAGGCAATGACGGCGTTCGTCACCCCGCCTGCGCCTGCGAACAGCCCGAAGCCCAACAGGGCTCCGATGCCGAGCACTGGCACGAACACGACCGCAAGGGCGATTGCGACGAGGATGCCTCCGGCGATGCCGAGCAGCCAGCGAAGCACGACATAGACGCCGTACTGTTTCCATTGCTCGCGGAGCACTGGCCAGAACCGTCGCCACCCGGCAAGGACGCCGAGGTTTTCGTGCATCATCACTGGGACGACGAAGTCGGTGGTCAGGCTGAGCGTAATTGCTAGTAAAATCGCCACGATGAACAGGAAGGGCAATAAAAAGAGCAAGAGTAGCGGCGTGACTGCGAAGAGGAAGACGGCACCAACCCCGAAAATCGGCGCGAGGATGAGCAAGAACAGCAAGAAGCTGAACACGAACAGGCGTACGCCTTTGCCAAACCAGCGGCGGAACGGAGCGCGGATGTGCACTTCCTCGCTGCGCACCGCGTCTACGAACACGAACTGGAAGACGGAACTCGCGATGGCGAACAACAGCCCGATGAGGAGCAAGACGGCGACCACGACCAGTATGAGCACAACGACGTTGGCTGGCTCTTGAATCGGCGGGAAGTCGCTTGGTGTGTCACCCGACGGCACTGTGAAGTTGGTACCACCGCCGCCGCCGCCGACACCACCGATGAAAAAGACGATGATGGCGAGTTTCAGCCATTTTCGCATGTCAAACGGAAAGAGGAACTGTCGCGTCGCGGTCAACGCATCCTCGATGTCTTCTATTGCATACCACGACATGTCAACTAGACCATGCGACGGCCACAGGTAAGAAGGTACCCCTCAAACGGACAGCATCCAACTCGGACACATCTAAATACCATCGGGACTGAGTTCCGACCAATGAACCTCCGTTACCGGCACCTTGCCGCCGTAACCGCGGGGCTGACGTACATCCTCATCCTGCTCGGTGTGTACACGAGTTTGATGGGCGCAGGAGCATCGTGTAGCCTACAGTGGCCGCTCTGTGACGGCGGCGTTCTGCCGCAGACGGCGGCTGGCTGGATTGAATGGACCCACCGCCTCGTTGCGATGATAACCGGCTTTTTCATCCTCGGAACGGCCTACGGCGCGTGGAAACACAACCGTGACCCGCGCCTGAAGAAGGCGACGGCCATCGCGGCCGTGTTCCTCCCAACCCAGATTCTGCTCGGCGCGGTCACCGTGAAGGGCTACATCTGGTTCGGGAGCATCCAGCACCTCGTCGTGCTGGCTCACCACGCGACGGCCATGATTATCTTCGCGGCAACGGTTGCCACGACGGCGTGGGCGTATTCGGCCGCGCGGAGTGAGGCCACGACTTCCCGGTCTCACAGTTCGACGCCTGCGGACGACTAACACATGACGAAACGTTATTACCTCTGACGTGTCCTTTTTAGGGCATGGATCGCAAGTTCGAGAGTGACATAGACCGCCGCTCCTACCTGAAGCTCGTTGGAGCCGGTGGCGCAGTCGGAATGATGGGAACCGCAGGCTGCCTCGGAGGCGGCGATGGCGGTGACGGCGAAACGACCACGACCGAAGGCGGAGAGACCGGCACCGAAGGTGGGGAGACCACCGACATGGAAGTCACCGAAATCGTCCCCGGTACCGCGCCCGGCTTCGCGCCGTTCGAGTTCAAAGAAGGCGACGAACTCGTCGGCTTCGACATCGACCTGACCACCGCGGTCGTCGAGAACATGGAGGGCTACGAACTCGGCGAGTGGAAGGAGTTCGAGTTCTCCTCGCTCATCCCGGCGCTCACGAGCGAGAACATCGACCTCATCGCTGCGGCGATGACCATCAACGACGAACGCAAGCAGACCATCTCGTTTTCAGACCCCTACTACGAGGCAGACCAGTCCGTCCTCGTCCGCACGGACGGCGAGTTCTCGCCGGGGTCGCTCGATGATCTGAACGGCCACCCGGTCGGGGCACAGAAGGGGACGACGGGCGAGTCGATTGTCCAAGAACAAGTCCCGGACGCGACCTACCGCGCCTACGACAACTACGTCCTCGCCGTGCGCGACCTTGAGAACGGCAACGTCGATGCCGTCGTGCTCGACAAGCCGGTCGCCGAAAACTTCGCCTCACAGAGTGCTGTCGAAGTCGCGTTCGTCGAAGAGACGGGCGAGAAGTACGGCCTCGGCATGCGTCAGGATTCGGAGTTCATCGACGCGCTCAACGAGGGCCTCGCCGCCGTCAAAGAAGACGGCACGTACGAGGAAATCGTTAACAAGTGGTTCGGCCAAGAATAAACACGTAAATGACCCTCTCAGCCCCAATCATACAGGCGGGTGACTGGGCGTTTATCGCAGAGAACGCTGAGTTCCTCGTCGCCGGGCTGTGGGTCACGATTAAACTCACGATAGCGAGCATCCTGCTCGGATTTTTCATCGGCTTCCCGGCGGGCGCAATCGAAGTGTACGGGCGCGGCCCCGTGAAGTGGGCCGTCGAGACGGCGGGAGTCATCATTCGCGGCATCCCCATCGTCGTCATCCTCGTGTACGTCTTTTTCGTCCTCTCGGTGACGAACGACCCGTTCTGGGCGGCAACGCTCGGCCTCGGACTTCGCGGGGGCGCCTATCAGTCACAGATTTTCCGTGGGGCGTTCCAGAGTGTCTCCGGCGGGCAGATGGAAGCCGCACGCTCGATTGGCCTCACGCGCTTGCAGGCGATTCGCTACGTGAGCGTGCCACAGGCACTTCGGCGCAGTGTGCCGGGCTTTCAAAACGAGTTCACTATCGTGCTGAAAGACACGAGTGTGGCGCTCGTCGTCGGCCTCTCTGAGTTGCTCACGAGAGGCAACGACCTCTACTTACAGCCACGGGGCGGCTCGGCCGTCCTCGAAGTGTTCTTGCTCATCAGCGCCATCTACTTCGTGCTCACGTTCGTGACCAACCGCAGCCTCGACTTACTCAACGATTACTATGCTATTCCCGGAGGAAACGACACATGACTGACCCGCTGCTCCGCGTCGAGAACGTCTCAAAGTCCTACGGCGCAGAAGAGGTGCTCCACGACATCAGTTTCGAGATGGAACCCGGTGACGTCGAAGTGCTCATCGGCCCCTCTGGCAGCGGGAAGTCCACGATGCTTCGTTGCGTGAACCGCCTCACTGAAATCGACTCGGGTGCCATCTATCTCGATGGCGAGAACGTCACCGCGCCGAGCTACGACGTAAACGACCTCCGCCGTGAGGTCGGCATGGTGTTCCAGGACTTCAACCTGTTCGCCCACCTCAAAGCCCGCGAGAACATCACGCTCGGCCTGCGAAAGGTTCGCGGCATGGGCAAAGCCGAGGCGAACGAGCGGGCGATGGAACACCTCGAACAGGTCGGCCTCGCAGACCAGGCTGACTCCTACCCCGCAGAGCTGTCTGGCGGGCAAAAACAGCGCGTCGGCATCGCTCGTGCGCTTGCGATGGACCCGAAGCTCATGCTGTTCGACGAGCCAACGAGCGCGCTGGACCCCGAACTCATCGGAGAGGTGCTCTCGGTGATGCGCGCCCTCGCAGACGACGGCATGACGATGCTCGTCGTCACCCACGAGATGAGCTTCGCGCGGGAAGTCGCCTCGGGCATCTCGTTTCTCGCAGACGGGTCGCTCGTCGAACGCGGCCCGCCTGAGCAACTGTTCACGAACCCACAACACGACCGGACGCGACAGTTCTTGAGCCGCCTTTCGACCACGGAGAACCACGGATGAGCGAGACGGCCACCAGTCGAGACCGTCGGGCATTGCTCGGTCGTACCGGCGCGCTCGTTGGCCTCCTCGTTGGCCTGCTCTTCTGGGGGTGGCTCATCGCCCGGTGGCTGAATGCGTGGCTGTTCTCCGGAATAACCGGTATCGGGCCAAACGAGCCGTTCGTCTCCCCATCGATTTTCGGCGGTATCGCAGAGACGCTCACCGCAACCGCGTCCCTCCTCGGGCCGCTTGGCGGGCCGGTAAACCTGACTGGCGATTTGTTCCTCTACGCCGCACAGACCCCAAATGGGCTTCCACAGCTTGCCGGAGCCGTTTGGCTCACCATCGTGCTCACCGTACTCGGCCTCGGCCTCGGGCTCATTATCGCCGTTCCGCTCTCGGTTGCGCGGGTGTACGGTGGCACCGTCTCCCGGAGCATCGCACTCGGCTACATCGAACTCATTCGCGGGACGCCGTTGCTCGCCCAGCTGTTCGTCCTACACTTCGGGACGGGTCTCTCCTCGTTCATCCGCGAGTTCCCCGGTGTTGGCCAGAGCATCATTCCAGACCAGTTCATCTGGGTGGCCATCATCGGTTTCACGATCAACAGCGCGGCGTATCAAGCCGAATACATCCGCTCTGCGCTGTTGTCCGTAGAAGAGGGACAGCTCACCGCCGCGCGCGCAGTCGGCCTCTCGAAACTCGAGGCGATTCGCTACGTCGTGCTCCCACAGGGGCTGCGCTACGCGATTCCCGGCTGGTCAAACGAGTTCGTCTACCTCATCAAGTACTCCTCACTCGCGGCGTTCATCACCGTCCCCGAGCTGTTTTTCACCTCACAGGAACTCGCTACCGTGGGCTATCAGATTACCGTGGTGTACACCCTCGCGGCGCTCATCTATCTCGCGCTCGTGCTCTCTGCTTCGAAGCTCATGAACCGCATCGAGCAGGCCGTCTCCATCCCCGGCCTCGGGCACGTAACCGGCAGAACCCACTGACAACCCTCTTTTTTAGCAATCAGAAAACCGCGTCACATGAAGTCGCTGAGGCCAGATTGCGAATCGCCGCTTTCCGTCTCTTCGTTCGATTCGTCCGACGCGGCTTCTGCGTCATCGCTCGCTTCTGACTCGTCAGCCTCGTCGTCAACGTCCATCGACGTGCGGTGTGCGCCCTCGAACGCACCGCCCGAGTGCTCGACGGCCGCTTTCTCCTTTAACTCGTCTGCGTCTTCGACGATGCGCTGTACCTTGTTTGTGTCCTTCCCGCTGCCCGTGAGAAACGCGAGGTGGTCTGCGTCTAAGTCGTAGCGGGCGGCCACCGCCACCGTCAGGTCACGATTCTTGCAGTGGTAGGTCATCCCGGCGAGATACGGGAGGATGTCGCGTCGTGCGCTTCCCATCGACACGCCGCTTGCCTCTGCGATTTTCTGGGCAATGTAGTCGCGCTTGTTGCGGGTTGCCTTCGAGCGCCCGAGTTTCGACCAGTAGCTCGGCGGCCCGTAGCGCGTCCACCCGCCTTTCGTGCCGTTGCGCGAGGCGGCCACACCTGCGGTCATGTTGTCGCCCGCATACCGCCAGTAGGAGTAGTTCTGCGTCTTGCGCACGCGCCCGAGCCAGATGTCAGCCTTCCCAAGGTGGTCGTAGGCGTCGGCCAACTCCTCGCCCTCGAAGTCTTTGGGCATGTTGTCCTCTATCCAGTTGATGAGGTCGTCGGGCGTCTCGTCTACGTCGTAGGACTGTTTGAGCGCTTCCTCTGCGTCGAGTTTCTTGATGACATCATCGAGGTAGTCGAAGATGCCGGTCGAGCGGTCGCGCTCGCCCGTGATGACGTGGTCTGCGGTCAGTCGGTCGGTCGATTCGGCGAGCGCTTGGAGGTCGTTTACCGCCCCTCGAAGGTCGCCCTTGTTGGCTTCCGCGATTTTCTCTAAGGCGTCTTCCTCGTACTCGACGCCCTCTTTCCGACAGAGGTCGCGGAGCACGGGGACAATCGAACGCATCCGAACGTCGCGAAACTCGATTGCCTCACACGCGTTGCGCAGCGAGTTCGACATGTCGTAGAACTCGTTTGCGATGAGCACCATTGGCTGACTCGCTTCCTTCACGAGTCGCGTGAGCGCCCGCGAGCCGCCGCGGTCTGCGTTGCCGTGGATGTTGTCCGCCTCGTCTAAGATGATGAGCCGTCGCTCTGCCGTGCCCGTTTGGGTCAGCGTACCGCTTTTGGCTGCCTCGCCCGCCACGCGCTCGATGACGCTCGCGGTGCGCTGGTCTGAGGCGTTGAGTTCGATGGTGTTCCAGCCAAAATCGTTCGCCAACGCGTGGACGGCGGACGTCTTGCCGACGCCGGGACTGCCGTGGACGATGGCGGCTTTTCGATGGGAATCCCAGCTCTGTGCCCACTCTTTGAGGGCGGTGCGGGCCTTGTCGTTGCCGCGTACCTCAGAAAGCGTCGTCGGGCGGTACTTCTCCGTCCAATCCATTGGCACACGGTAGGCGCGAGCGGCGTTTAGTGGTTGCGGAGCCGTCGTGATACGCGGGATTTTCTTTGCGCCCTCCGTAGCTCTCTCAATGCCCACCCTCACAGACACTGTCGCACTCGTCACCGGCGCGAGCCGGGGCGTTGGTCGGGGTATCGCCCGCGAACTCGGCGCGACGGGCGCGACCGTCTACGTCACCGGGAGAAGCGTCGCGGGAGACGTAACCGAAGACCTGCCCGGAACCGTCACAGAGACGGCCACGCTTGTGGACGAGGCGGGCGGCACCGGCATCGCGGTTCGCTGTGACCACGCTGTCGATGCGGACGTCGAAGCCCTGTTCGAACAAATCGAACGCGACCACGGTCGCCTCGACCTGCTCGTAAACAACGTCTGGGGCGGCTACGAGGAGTACGACGACACGTTCGACGACCCATTTTGGGAACAGCCGCTCGACCGGTGGGACCGGATGTTCGACGTGGGCGCTCGCGCCCATTTCACGGCCAGCCGCCTCGCCGCACCGATGATGCGCGAGCAGGGACACGGCCTCATCGTTGGCATTTCGTGGGGTGACGGCGAGAAGTTCCGCGGCAGTACGCCCTACGACGTGGCGAAAACCGCGGTCGATAGGCTCGGGAAGGCGATGGCCCACGAATTGAGAGACGACGAAATTTCCTCACTCATCCTCTACCCGGGATTCACCCGCACCGAGCGCGTGGAACAGGCGTTCGATGAGATGGGCGAGGACCCACCCGAGGAAACGCACTCACCCGAGTACGTCGGGCGTGCGGTCGTCGCGTTGGCGACAGATTCGGACGTGTTCGAGAAAACGGGCGGCATATTCGCGGTTGGCGACCTCGCCCGCGAGTACGGGTTCACGGATACGGACGGACGCCAGCCGCCGCGATTCGAAATCGACACTGACCCACTCTAACTCGTTTCCGCCCGTTTCGTGTCTCCTCAGTAAATCGATCGTGTCTTTGCGATTACGCGCGTGGCGGTTGTTCTTGGTCGATGTGAATCTCGTGGGCTTCTACGTCTTCGAGTGCGGCGACCTGACCGCCGACTTCGACGACTCCGTCTGTTGTTTCCACCGACACGCGTGCTGTTTTCCGGCCGTTGCCAACGGATGTATTCACGATCCGTCCTTCAACGAGTCGGCTCTGTCCGGTGGTGATATCCCGACCACGAATCGTAGCAAAGAACGTCTCCTCGCGCCCCTGTAAATCGCTTACACAGCGACGAATGGTCGCATATCGGCGGGGGAACGGACGGTCATCCTCACGGGTCGCAACGTCGGTCGAGGTCGTCCAGAGGAGTGTGTTGAAAAAGCCCGATACCAGAAAGCCAAGCGCAGACCGATTGAAGATAACGCCGAACCGGTCTGTTCCTTGTTTTTCAGCGATTGCTTCTCGGGGCGCGTACACAGAGTAGTTACCATCCGCGACGGCGATTATCGGTGTTGTGATACCACGCCGTGAGCGAACCGTCGTCCCGACCGAGAGATAGTCGTACTCCTCGACGCTGGGAAGGTCTACTGCAGGCGAGAGGAGCAAGTCGATAGTCACGCCGGCTTCGACTTTCGCAGCGAGCGAATCCTCGAATTCCGCGAGTAGCTCGGGAGTGAGCGAGAGAATCAGTTCGTACTCTGCGGTGTCGATGACGTCGGCCAGATATCGGTTGATGGTCGCACTCGATTTGACGAGCGACGCAGCCTCAGTTTGTCTGGTTGGAGCGGTGTACAACTGTTCTAAGTCGGTCACAACGTCGTCGAGTGATTTGCGAAAGTCAGTAAACGCCTCCTCTGGGTCGATGGCGAGGACGCGAAGCGGTCTGGTCTCTTGTAACTCGACCAAACCGTGGTCACCCAACGTGCGGACGGTGTCGTACACTCGAGGCTGGGGAATGTCCGTGTACTCGGAGATCTCAGAAGCCGTGACTTCACCGTGTTCGAGGATGGTGAGGTAGGCTTTCGTCTCGTACTCACCAAGAGCGAAGCGCGAGGAAAGGGACTCGAGTGATCGATAAAGATCCGAGGTCATGTGATTTTCAGTTCCATTTTCTGGCAAATCAGTGTGTTCATACCTGTGAAACCAGCCGCTGCTTCTCAGCGCTCACCAACGGGAATCACCTCTACGAGCGAATACACCGGCACACCTTCGATCTCGTCTACACCCTCTTTGTCCACGAGAACGATTCCAGCGACTGGGTTTCCACCTTCATTGCGAATCGCTTCTACGGTCTCGCGCATCGTCGTCCCGCTCGTAATCGTATCGTCTACGATGACGCAAGGCTCGTCTGCGATGGACCCGAAGTTCCGTGAAAACGCACCGGCGGTTGCGTCGCCACCCTCGTCATTCCACTGATGTTTGGCCGGGGCATAGGCAGCGAGACTCGTTTCAAGTTGCTGGGCCACGTTGGTTGCGAGTGGAACGCCCGCTTTCTCGATTCCGACAGTGACAGTAACGTCGTCTGTGGTCTCTTCCAAGACGCCTGCCATTGCCTTGCCCACGTGAAACAAACTAGTGTGGCTCTTCCCAATCGTACTCCAATCGACGTGTATGTCACTCGTGTCGGTCGCAGTCGGTGAGTTACCATTCGCCTCTTGGCTCCGACTCACGAGCCAGCTCGCGGTTCGCTTCGAGACGTTTAGCTCGTCTGCAATCTCTCCTTTCGATTGTCCGCTTGCGGTCAGTTCTGCAGCGCTTTCGATGAGGTCGTCGATATTTTTCATAGACTGTGGAATTCGATTGCGGTTTTGATGGTTCGGTCGTCGGTCTCGAACGCCGTTCCGAACGAGTCGAGGTCGTACACGCCGGTCACGAGCGCATCAAGAAAAGACTCGTCGAGTGCAGACAGTGTGTCGATTGCGGCTTCAAAATGCTCGTGTCCGGAGTTTACGCTCCCCACGAGTGCCTTGTTGTTGAGGACGAACTCGCGGTGGAGGTCGCTGCCAGCCACCTCGAAACGCCATCCTCGCGCGGGGACGCCAAGGAGCGCGGCGACCCCGTTTGGCGCGAGTGCCTCGATGCTCTCGAAGGCGTGTTTCGCGTAGCCAGTCGCTTCGTATACGAGATCCATCGGTTCGTACGCGTGTGGAATCTCTGAAACTGGTGTTTCGCGCGAATCGATGTACGTCGCCCCTAATTTCTCGATGATATCTATCGACGGATCTGGCCGGTCACGGCGGCCGAGACAGTACACTTCTTCGTATCCATCGAGCATCGCGAGGGTCAACAATCCGAGCGAACCGTTGCCAAGAACGAGCGCACGCGTCGGGGTCCAGTCGAACGACGACCGGGACGCGTATGCGAGTTCGAGTGCCTTCTCGGTGATGCTGATCGGCTCTACGAGAAAACCAATCTCTGCGAGATTGTCTGGGATTGGAACGAGGTATTCGACCGGGCTGGTAAAGTACTCGGCCATGAACCCGTGCCCGCCGTCGATACCCCGCTCTACGTACTGTCCTGGTGGGGCCATGTCGGGCTCTTTCCGCTCGAAGTAGTCGTTCGTCACCCCTTCTGGTGGCCGCCGAACCGTCGGGACGACGACGTCACCACGTGAGAGGGACGACTCTGTTGGCGCAGATTCGACGACACCAACCGCTTCGTGGCCAAGTACGAGTTGCTCCTCCCCCTCTGGGAACCCTCCATGACCGCCTGAGAGTACTTCGTGGTCGGTTCCGTCGACCCCCACCCGTAGGGTTCTGACGAGCGCCTCACCGGGTTCTACTTCCGGTTTCGGGAGCTCCACCAACCTCGGTTGTTCCTCGCCTTTTCGTACGGCGATCGCCTGCATACCAACGCGTAAGACCGCCCGGGATAAAATATTTATTCTGTTCTGAGTAAGTTATTTACGGCACGCCACAAAGGTGACCAGTGCCGTCGTTCGTCATCACGGTTCGCACTATGACTGACTCCCGACCCAACACATCAGATTCATACATGGATCGCTACGACCGGTTATACAGCCTCTACGAACGCGTCGATACAGATTCTTTGCGGTCGTATCAGGAATTTGTCGACTTATTTCCGATGGTCGATTCCATGGTCGCATTAGAGTACTGGGAAGAAGCCCAGGAGGAACTCACCGAACGAAAGAATTCGATTCGCTCCTCGTTTGTCGAGGGGGACATTCTCGCAGAGATTGCCGCCTACGCGAAACGAGAACAAGCCTTCACCGCGCTCGACCTGTACAACAAGTACGAACGCGGCGTGAACGTCCTCGTACTCGACGTAGATGAGACGCTTCGAAGTGCTGGTGAGACGGACAACGAAATCCCTCGTGAGACGCTCCACGTCCTGACCGAGTTCCACGAACGAGGCGTCCCCATCATCATATGTACTGGCCAAACCTTAGAGAACGTAAAGGGGTTCATGATTCAAGGGCTCGGCAACGAACTCGTCCACTCAGGTGACTTCAGCATCGTCTACGAAGGTGGGACGGGTGTGTTCACACCGGGCCACGGTGCGGATACGAAACAATTGCTCTACGAGGAGCTAGATGAGTCCATCAGGAGCATCTTCGACGAGGTACTTTCGAGAGTGCTCCCCGAAGCACCACCAGCACTCCGTCGTGGCTGTCACCTCCAGGGTAACGAGTTCAACGTCACACTGAAACCGAACTACGACATCGGGAGCGACCCTGCAGTTGAGATTATCGACAAGGCACTCGTCTACCTCCTCGACCTGTTGGGCGATGCGATTGATTGCGAGGATGGCGCGGCGTGGACGCGAGCCTTCTACGCCGATGCAGACCCTGAAATTCGCGAGGTCTTAGCAGCCCGCGATGCCCTCCCAACGAACGACCCAGAGCAAGCACCAGCGGCCCTCTGCGATGTCCTCGAACGCATCGACGTTGGCTACTATGAAGGGGACGCAGTCGAAATTGCGAGTCGCGAGTTGAATAAAGTGACTGGTGTACGCGCTGCCCTGGACGTTCTTGGGCTCGATGAGCCGTTCGCCCTCGTGATGGGCGACAGCAAAAGCGACCTGCGCGTCATGGAGTGGGTCCGTGAGAACGACTGTGGCATCGCAGCAGCTCCGGAACACGCCTCGAAGCGTGTCCTCGATCACGTTCGCAGAACCGACGACTTCGTGTTTACAGAAGGTGTCGCAGGAGATATTCTTTGGATCGTCCACGCACTCAACCGACTTGCAGAGACGACTCACAACCAATGACAGACGAAACAACCCCCGCTTCGATCGATCCGCTCGACCTCCACGGTGTCGTCCCACCGACGGTGACGGCCTTCCACGAGGACGAATCACTCGACCTCGAAACGACCGCCGCCCACGCCCGCTTCGTCGTCGACCGCGGCGTCCACGGTGTGTTCCCGCTCGGCACGAACGGCGAGTTTCCGTTGCTCACCAGCGAAGAACGCGAAGAGGTTCTCGAAGCTGTCGTCGCCGAAGTCGGCGGCGAGGTGCCGGTCATCGCCGGGGTCGGTGCGCCGAGTACGCGTGAAACCATCCGAAATGCGGCCACAGCACAGGACATCGGCGTCGATGGCCTCGTCGTCGTCACGCCATTTTACTTCCCCCTAGACCACGAGAGCGCGGTGACCCACTACACGCGCGTCGCAGAGGCCGTTGACCTCCCGGTGTACATCTACCACATCCCGAGTCGAACCGGCAACGCGCTCTCACTCGACACCCTCTCCGATCTCGCCGCCATCGACAACGTCGTCGGACTCAAAGATTCCAGTAAGGACGTCCCGTGGCTCTCACAGGCCGTAGACGCCCAGCCCGACCTGACCTTCCTCGTCGGCTCTGACTCGCTACTGTTCTCGGGGCTCTCGGTTGGCTGTCGGGGCATGGTGAGCGCGGTGGCGAACGTCTATCCCGAACTCGTAGTGGACCTGTACGACGCCTTCGAGGCAGGCGACCGAGACCGCGCGAAGGACCTCCAGAGTACGGTGTTCCGCGTGCGCGGGGCACTCAAAGAAGGGCCGTACATGGCTGGGGTGAAATCCGCACTCGAACTGCGTGACTTCGACGCCGGACCGCTTCGCTCGCCGCTGAGACGCATGGACGCAGACCAACAGGCAACGCTCGAAAACACCCTCTCCTCGCTCGAACTTCACTAATCCAATGCCACGAAACTACGCGACACTGCACGACCCGAACGCCGAATACACGATGCGAGACCTCTCTGCTGAGACGATGGGTCTCGACAATTCACGCGGTCCTCGCGACCTGAAAATCACCGACGTCCAGACGACGATGGTGGACGGCAACTTCCCGTGGACGCTCGTTCGCGTTTACACCGACGCCGGCATCGTGGGCACGGGTGAAGCCTACTGGGGTGCGGGCGTCCCAGAACTTATAGAGCGGATGAAACCGTTCGTCGTCGGCGAGAACCCACTCGACATCGACCGACTTTACGAACACCTCGTCCAGCGAATGTCCGGTGAAGGCTCGCTCGGCGGCGTCACCGTGACGGCCATCTCCGGAATCGAAATCGCTCTCCACGACCTCGCCGGAAAAATTCTCAGCCTGCCCGCCTACCAACTGCTCGGCGGCAAGTACCGCGACGAAGTGCGCGTCTACTGTGACTGCCACGCGGGCGACGAGAGTGAACCTGAGAGTAACGCAGACGAAGCCGAGCGCGTGGTAGATGAACTCGGTTACGACGCCCTCAAGTTCGACTTAGACGTCGAAAGCGGCCACGAGAAAGACCGTGCGAACCGCCACCTCCGAGGGCCGGAAATCGAGCACAAGGCCGAAATCGTCCGCGCTGTAACCGAGCGCGTCGGTGACCGTGCTGACGTGGCGTTCGACTGCCACTGGACCTTCTCCGGCGGGAGCGCAAAACGCCTCGCTCGAGCCATCGAGGACTACGACGTGTGGTGGCTCGAAGACCCCGTCCCACCGGAGAACCACGACGTCCAGCGCGAGGTCACCCAATCTACGACCACGCCAATCGCCGTCGGTGAGAACGTCTACCGCAAACACGGCCAGCGTCGCCTCCTCGAGAATCAGGCCGTCGACATCATCGCACCCGACCTGCCGAAAGTCGGCGGGATGCGTGAAACCCGGAAGATTGCGGACATGGCCGACACCTACTACGTCCCCGTCGCCATGCACAATGTCGCCTCGCCCGTCGCGACGATGGCGAGCGCCCACGTCGGCGCAGCTATTCCGAACTCACTGGCCGTTGAGTTCCACTCCTACCAACTCGGCTGGTGGTCGGACCTCGTAGAGGAGACGGTCATCGAGAACGGCCGCATCGAGATTCCAGAACGTCCCGGGCTCGGCCTCACCCTCGACATGGACGCCGTCGAGAAGCACATGGTTGAGGGTGAGACGCTGTTCGACGAAGCATGAGCGACCTCGTGACGTTCGGCGAGACGATGCTCCGCCTGTCGTCTGCTCCCGGTGACCGCCTCGAAACCACCCACTCCCTCGACCTTCGGGTGGGCGGTGCGGAGAGCAACGTCGCCGTGACCGCCCAGCGACTCGGTCTCGAGGCAACGTGGCTGTCAGCACTTCCCGACTCGCCACTGGGTCGGCGTGTCGTCACAGCCCTTCGACAACATGGCGTCTCCGTGGACGTGGTCTGGGACAAAAACAGGAGACAGGGCCTCTACTTCACAGAACCCGGCGGGTCGCCCCGGGGAACGGACGTCATCTACGACCGCGAAGACGCCGCCGTGACTCGTGTGACCGCGAACGACCTTGACTTGAATCGAATCCGCGATGCGACCGTGTTCTACACGAGCGGCATCACACCCGCGCTCTCGGAGACGCTTCGAGAGACCACCCAAGAACTGCTCGAAACGGCCCACGCGGCGGGCACGACGACAGCCTTCGACTGCAACTACCGGTCGAAACTCTGGTCGCCGGCCGAAGCACGGGAAACGATTACGGATCTCCTCGCACTCGTGGACGTTCTCATCGTCGCCAAGCGCGACGCGAAGACGGTTCTCGACATGGATGGGGACGCAGAAGCAATCGCACAAGAACTGCACGACTCGTTCGACTTCGAGACGGTTGTCGTGACCCGTGGCGAACAGGGCGCACTGGCCCGCGCGAACGGCGAAACCGTCACACAATCAGCCTACGACGCAGACACGCATGACCCAATCGGGACGGGCGATGCATTCGTTGGCGGCCTCTTGACTCGGCTCGTCGAGGGTGGCCCGCTCGCCGACGCACTCGCGTTCGGCGCGGCGGCCGCGGCGCTCAAGCGAACGATTGCGGGAGATCTCGCGACCATCAGGCGCGAAGAAGTGCAACGAGTCATTGAATCCGGTTCGACCGACATCGCTCGTTGACTCAGACGTCGCCGATTTCGGGGTTCCAGACGGGAGTTTTCGGGGCTTCGAGTCGTTCTACTTCCTCGTCGCTCAGGGAGACGTCGAGTGCGCCGACGCTCTCTTCTAAGTGCTGGACGGTTCGCGGCCCGATGATTGGCGCGTCGACGACGTCCTTGTGCAGCAGCCACGCGAGACTGACCTGTGCAGGTGTAACGTCCTTTTCGTCTGCGACGGTTCGCACCTCGTCTAACACGTTCCAGTTTTCCTCGGTGAATCGCTTTTGCATGAACTCGTCGCCAGCGGCCCGTCCTTCGGTGACCGTCTCGCCTCGTTCGTACTTTCCAGTGAGGAATCCGCCGGCAAGCGGTGACCACGGGATGACGCCGACGCCTTCACTGCGACAGGCCGGGAGGACGTTCGACTCCTCGTGGCGGTCCACGAGATTGTACTCTGCCTGCATCGAGACGAATCGTTCTACGTTGTTCAGGTCGCTCTCGTAGAGTGCTTTCGTGAACTTCCAAGCGGGCATCGTACTCGCGCCGACGTACCTGACCTTCCCTTGGTTGACGAGCGTATCGAGCGCCGAAAGCGTCTCCGTGATTGGCGTCTCGTCGTCCCAGCGGTGAATCTGGTAGAGGTCGATATAGTCGGTTCCGAGGCGGTCGAGACTGGCCTCTACCTGTTCTAAGATGTGGCGTCGCGAGAGGCCATGTCCGTTCGGCCTGTCGGCCATCTTCCCGAACACTTTCGTCGCGAGCACCACCTCGTCACGACGCCCGGAGAGCGCCTCGCCAACGATTTCTTCGCTCTCGCCGTGGGAGTAGACGTTCGCCGTGTCGAGGAAATTGATGCCGCAGTCGAGTGCCCGATCGATGACCTCGTGGCTCTGTTCGTGGTCGTTTATCATCCACGGCTGACCAGAGCCGAAGTTCATACAGCCAAGACACAGTTTCGAGACTTCGAGGCCAGTGTTGCCGAGCGTCGTGTACTCCATCGCAGGCATACAAATTATACAACTCTCAAACGAGTAAAAATTATGGGCCGGGTCGTCAGGCGTGTCGACCGCGGAAGGTGCGGACCTCCGAACGCGTCGGTAACGACGTTATCGCGCCGGGTGCCGTCGTCGTGACCGCGGCGACAGCGTTTGCGAAGGCGAGGGCTTCAGTTGGTGACTGGTTCCCGCTCGCAATCTGTGCCAAGACGCCCGCGACGAACGCGTCGCCCGCACCGGTTGTATCAGTTGGTTCGACAGGAAAACCGGGGTGCGTTTCCTGTGTAGTTCCCCACGGCGCGTCCGCGGAAGCGACGACGTGGGAACCTGCGTCCCCGAGCGTCAGAAACACTGTGTGAGGACCTGCTTCGAGGAGATTTTCAGCCAGTCTCTCTGGATTTTCGTCTGCGAACTCGGTCACGGCGAAGTCCTCGATTGACGCGTTCACCACGTCTGCGAGCGACACCACCCGCTCAATTGTCGCTGCGAACTCTTCGTCACGCTCCCAGAGTTCTGGGCGGTAGTTCGGATCAAGGGCGATGGAACAGCCGTGTTCGCGTGCCCGTTCGACCAACGCGAAGGTGGCAGACCGAGCGGGCTCTTTCGACAGCAACACGCCCCCGACGTACACCCATGAGACTGCCGCCAGCACATCGTCAGGAACGCACCCCTCGTGGAGGACGGTGTCTGCGGTGTTCTCCCGGTAGAAGGAGAAGCTCCGGTCTGCGTCCGCGTCGTGACTGACGAACGCGAGCGTGGTCTTTCGTTCCTCATCGCGCGTGACGAACTGCTCTGGAACGCCGTTCTTTGTGAGCGTCTGGGCCAAAAACTCCCCAAATGGGTCTGTCGAGAGGTTCGTGAGGAAGTACGGCGTCTCGTCGAGTCTCGACAGCGCGATGGCGACGTTCGCCGGCGCACCGCCAGCTCGACGGCTGAACGACTCGACTGTGCCGAGCGGCCCCGGTCGGTCGGGGATGAAGTCGATGAGCGTCTCGCCTGCGATGAGGATCTCTGGAGCGACCATCTGTTTAGAGGGTCACTCGTTCGCCACGCGCATCACTCTGTTCGATGGCGTCGAGAACGCGCTGGACGGCGAACCCGTCTGCGAAACTCGGGGCAAACTCGCCATCGTTGGCCACCGCAGAGAGGAATTCGTAGTTCTCGTGGACGAAGGTGTGTTCCCAGCCGATGACGTGACCCGGTGGCCACCAGGCGTCGATGTAGGGGTCGGATTCGTCGGTGACGAGCATGGTTTCGTAGCCACGATTACCCTCGCGGAAGACTTCGAGTTCGTTCAACCGTTCGAGCGAGAAGCGGAGGCTGCCGTCCGAACCGTGAATCTCGATACTGTGGTCATTCTTGTGTCCAGTCGCGAATCGGGAGGCTTCGAACGTTCCCATTGCCCCATTTTCGAACCTTGCGTGTGCGGTGTAGGCGTCGTCTACGGTGACGGGACGGGTCTCGTCGCTTCCGTCGACGGGCCGCTCTCCGACGAAGGTCTTCAACTGCCCGCTCACCGATTCGACTTCGCCGACGAGGAAGTGCGCGAGGTCCACCGTGTGCGCGCCGAGGTCACCGAGCGCGCCGCTTCCGGCGAGTTCCGCGTCGTTGCGCCACGACCACGGAGCCTCTGGGTCTGCGAGCCAGTCTTGCAGGTACGTCCCCCGGAAGTGGTGGATTTCGCCGAGTTCACCCGCCTCGATGAGCCGTTTCGCGTACTTGATGGCGGGGACGAACCGGTAGTTGAACGCACACCCAGCGAGGGCGTCGCTGTCGGAGGCGGCTGTCGCCATCGACTTCGCGGCCGCCGTCGTCGCGGCGAGTGGCTTCTCACAGAACACGTGCGTCCCCGCTTCGAGCGCGGCAATCGACGGTTCTGCGTGTAGGTGGTTCGGCCCGAGGTTGTAGAACACGTCTACGTCCTCGACCACGTTGCGCCAATCGGTGGCGGTGCGGGCGAACCCGAAGCGGTCTGCGGCTTCCGCGAGGGCCTGCTTGTCACGCCCAACGAGGGCGTCGCGTTCGATGTCGGGGGCGTCCGGGAAGAACATCGGCAGGCGGGCGAGGGCGTTCGCGTGGGCCTTGCCCATGAACCGATAACCGAGGATGCCGACTTTGAGCGTCATTATTCTGCCCAGTATGCCTCACCGGGTTGCGTCTGGAAGACGGCACGCTGGAGTAGATCGACGGCCTTCTCGAGCCCTTCACGGGAACTCGTGAGCGCGTCTTCGTGTTCGATACTGAGCGCGCCGTCGTAGCCGACCATTCGGAGCGTGCTCACGACATCTTTCCAGTGTTCTTCGCCGTGGCCGTAGCCGACCGATCGAAACAGCCACGAACGTTCTGTCTGCTCGTCGTACGGCGTCATGTCGAAGACGCCCTTCGTCCGGGCGTTCGCCTCGTAAACTTTGGTGTCCTTCGCGTGGAAGTGGTGGATCGCGTCGTCTTCGCCGAGGTAGCGGATGGCCTCTGTAACGTCGATACCCTGCCAGTAGAGATGCGATGGGTCGAAGTTCGCACCGATGCGTTCGTTGGTCGCATCGCGGAGTTTCCGCATCCCGTGGGGCTCGTAGACGAGCATGTTTGGGTGCATCTCGATTGCCACGTCGACGCCCTTGTCGTCTGCGTAGTCTGCGAGGTCGCTCCAGTAGTCGATGGCGACATCCCACTGATACTCGTGGGCTTCAGTATGGTCGGTCGGCCACGGTGCCGTCACCCAGTTCGGAACCTCGTCGTTCGGGCCACCGGCGGGCAGGCCGGAGAAACACGTGACGGTCTCGACACCGAATTGGGCGGCGAGGTCGATTGCTTCGCGGAGTTCGTCGTCCGACTTCGCTGCGTGCGCATCGTCGGGGTGAAGTGGATTGTTGTGTGTGGCGAGTGCGCTCACTCGCATGTCGTATGCTTCGAGCAGGCTGTGGAGTTCGGCCTGCATATCCTCGTCATCGAGGTACGTCGCGCGGTTTAGGTGGTCGTCGCCGGGATTGCCACCACAGCCGAGTTCTACGGCTTGCACGCCGATTCCGTCTAAGTATTCGAGAGTCTTTGCGAGTGATTCGTTACCGAATGGAACGGTGAGTACGCCGATGTCCATGATTGTGAGATGTGGGTGGTCGTCTGTCGGTTCGTCAGTCGAGGCGGATCGCTCGCCCCTCCTCGTCCGAGCGATAAATGGCGTCGATGATTCGCTGAACTGCGAGTGCCTGCTCGACGGTGTTTCGCTGCGGCGGATCACCGCTCTGCACCGCTTCGAGGAAGCTCCGGTCTTCTGCTTTGTGGAGGTCGATGTCCCGCGTTTCAATGGTTGAGTCAGAGAAGTGATCGACGCCATCGTGCCCAGTCTCGAAGAGTTCCAGGTCGCCAGATTCTCGATCGAAATGGGCGCCAGCGCCCGTTCCGTCGATGTGGAATCCGTGATTCGGCCGTCGATTCGTCGCCCACGCGACTTCGAGCGAGACGGTCTTGCCGTCGGCACAGCGAATGAAGGCGGTGGCGGCGTCTTCGACATCGAAGCCGCTCGGTCCGGCGTCGTCGCCCCACATTTCGAGGTAGGCGTAGTCGTCTCGTGACCCGAACGTCGAATGAGTCGTCCCGGCCACTTCGACCACCTCGGGGAAGTCGAGGAAGTACATGGCGAGGTCGATTGCGTGGACGCCGATATCGATGAGCGCACCGCCGCCCGCTACTGCTTTGGTCGTGAACCACGACCCGCGACCGGGCACACCGCGTCTTCGAACGTAATTCGCTTCAACGTGGGTAACCTCGCCAAATCGGCCGGCCCGTTGGTACGATTTGAACACCTCTACACCGGGTGCAAAACGGTTGTTGAACCCGACCATGCAGAACCCATCTGCTCGGGCCGCCGCCCCAGCAATTCGTTCTGCGCTCTCGAGCGTGTGAGCGAGTGGCTTTTCGAGCAACACGTCGTAGCCGGCATCGAGCGCTGCAATCGCAGTCTGTTCGTGATATTTGTTCGGCGTCGTGATGATGACTGCATCCACGTCGGCTTCGACGAGGTCGTCGAAACTCGTGCCGACTTCGGCGTCGTACTCCTCTGCGAACGCGGCTCTTGCGGTCTCATTTACATCGATACCTGCGACGACAGTGTGGCCGAGGTCGACGATCCGTTCCGCGTGGTGATTTCCGATGCCGCCGAGCCCGACGATACCGACGTTGACGGGAGGGTTTGTGTGTTCGCTCATTGATGATTTTCGATAAATTTCGGTGTGGTTAGTCGTCTCAGTACAGCTGCTGTTTTCGGTCCTCTCGCTGTGCTGCTTCCTCTTCTGCGTCCCGCTGTTGCTTTCTGCGAGCACGAAGTTGACGAAGCGCGGGGAGGAACCGGTTTTTCACGTCGCTGGCGAACGAGACGAAACCGTACGCCCAGAAGAAAAACAGAAGCGTCCCTCCAGCAAGGTAGACCCAGCCAGCGGTCGTCACCATGGTCAGTGTTCCTCCTGTTGATTCCTGAACCACTCGCTTTCTTCGCCGTCCAATCCGTGGATGATGGCGTCACCGGATCCGACTTCGAACAAGTGTGCGCGCGTCCGGTCGATGACGACATCTACATACTCGTCTTGTGAGAGGGTCGTGTCCGGGTCGACGCTCATCAAGAGCTGTGTGTCTGCCTCCATCCCCTCTACCGAATCACCTTCCGGCGTAAGATAGACGAATATTTCGTCACCCATCGGTTCGAGTACGTCTGTCTGCATTCGAACGGGAGCTGTCGCGTGTGTGATGTCGTCTGCCGTCTCGGCGAGATAGACGTCTTCGGGACGGACACCAAAGGTGAGCCGGTCTCCGTCACTTACAGTCTCTGACACCGTACTGACGTCGATATCGAAGACGCCCGTCTTGAGCGTCCCTGCTTCGACCGTCCCTTCGAAAAAGTTCATGCTCGGCGACCCGATGAAGCCGGCGACGAACCGATTTGCCGGTCGGTTGTAGCATTCGAGAGGCGGTGCACACTGTTGAAGCTCCCCATCGTTTATCACCGCGATGCGGTCTGACATCGTCATCGCTTCTGCCTGGTCGTGGGTGACGTAGATGATGGTGGTATCGAGTTCCTTGTGCAACCGCTGGAGCTCCGTTCGCATGTGAACTCGCAGCTTCGCGTCCAGGTTTGCAAGCGGTTCGTCCATCAGGAAGACGGACGGCTCACGCACGATGGCGCGGGCGATGGCCACCCGCTGGCGCTGACCGCCGGACATCTCGTCCGGCATTCGGTCTAGCATCCCTTCGAGTTGGACGACCTCTGCTGCGTGTTCGACTCGACGGTCGATCTCTGCATCGTCGTATTTTCGCAACCGAAGTCCGAACGAGATGTTGTCGTACACGTCCATGTGCGGGAACAACGCGATGTTCTGGAACACCATCGCGATGCCCCGGTCTTTCGGCGGGAGGTTCGTGACTTCGTGACCGGCGATGGAGATCGTCCCATCGGTGGGCATCGTAAGTCCAGAAATTGTCTCTAACGTCGTCGATTTTCCACACCCGGACGGACCGACGAGTGTGACGAACTCGCCGTCTTTGATGTCCAGATTCATATCATCGACAGCGACGACGTCGCTATACCGCTTCTCTACGTTTTCGAGTTTGACATTACCCATTGTTGAATCACTCCTTTAGCGCACCCGCGGTGAGTCCGCTGACGATTTTTTCCTGTGCGATAACGACGAGAATGGCGACCGGTAGCACCCCGAAAATGCTCGCCGCTGCCATAAGGTTGAACGGCGTCAGGTGGTGGCCTTGATAGGCGAGAATCCCCTTCACGATGGGTGCCCAGTTCTGCCACGCCCCGTTGTTCATGATGGACGAGAAGAAGTACTCGTTGTACACCGCGATGAACGTGAGCACTCCAGCCGTCGCAACGCCTGGTGCCGAAAGCGGCATGATGACGCGGAAGAGAGCGCCAAGCCGCGTCGTTCCTTCGACGCGAGCAGCGTCTTCAAGCCCATCTGGAATCTGTCCGTAAAACGTCGTGAGGATGAAGATCGACAGCGGCAAAAACAGCGCGCTGAACGGCATTACCATCGGCCACGGTGTGTTGAACAGATCCGGACTTTGCACCCCGAAGAACAGGAAATTGAACACCTTATTTCCGGTGAGCAAGTCGAAAAGCGGGAGCAAGAATGCTGCCGGGGGGAAATACGAGATGGCGAGAATGCCGAGCATGAGCGGTTTCTTGCCGGGGAATTCGAGGCGACCGAACACGTATCCTGCCAGACTCGCCAGTACCAGGACGATGATCGTCGTGATGGTGGCGATAATCAGGCTGTTCAGCATGTACCGATGGAACGGTATCTTCGTGAACACCTCGATGAAGGCGGCCGGGTTGAACCCTTTCGGAAGCAATCCCATGTCGTAAATCTGGTTGTTCGGCGTAAGTGCGAGAACGACGAGCCAGTAGAACGGGAAC
The DNA here is from genome assembly GCF_036689885.1 of Haladaptatus sp. CMSO5. Taxonomy (NCBI): domain Archaea; kingdom Methanobacteriati; phylum Methanobacteriota; class Halobacteria; order Halobacteriales; family Haladaptataceae; genus Haladaptatus; species Haladaptatus sp. CMSO5. The sequence goes on along the minus strand of NZ_JBAHVW010000001.1, from coordinate 2,509,671 downwards.
AGTGTCGTCACGACGAAAAACACCGTCACGACGTAGAACATCGCCTTATAGGCGCGTTCAGGATTCGCAATCCACGCTTTGGCCCAACTCTCGATCGGCCCTCGTTTCAGTTCTGCAGTCTCGGTCTCGGCGTTTGATTCCTGACTCATCAGCTATCGCCTCCCATCGAACTGCTCGCAAACTTCGCGATGTACACCGACACGACGACACCGATGATTGCGGCGGTGACGAATGCAACCGTCGCGGCAGTCCCGAACTGCCGCTGACTGAAACCGGAAACTACCATACAGGAAAGTGACGGCACTGTCTGACAGCTCGATACGGTATCGATGATGCCGTACACCCGCATCGCGGCGATGGTCCGAAACAGCATCGCAATGAGTACGGTCGGTAAGACCAATGGAAGCGTAATCATCTTGAACTGCTGCCATTTTGACGCGCCAGCGACTCGTGCGACGTCGTACAGGTTCCGGTCGATACTCTGTAAGCCTGCGAGGATGAGTAATGCCATGAACGCAGACGTTTTCCAGATGTCTGCGACGATGATGATGAGCATTGACTCGGTGGCGCTCGCAAGCGGCGTTTCGCTGAAGATACCGAGCTGTTGGAGAATCGTCGGATTCTCACTGCCGACCAAGAAACCGACGTTTGGTTGGAACAGCAGGAAGAATATCATACCCTGGATGACCACCGGAACGGCCCACGGGATGATGATCGCGACGCGCACCCACCGTCGGCCGTAGAACTCTTGGTCTAACACCAACGCCTGTCCGAAGCCGATGACGGTTTCAAAGAAGACACTGACGACGGTGAAGACGAGCGTCGCGCCGAGAGCACTTGCGACGATGCTGTTGAGCGTTCCGTCGAACTGCGGAACGAACGGAGCGGGCATCGCGTACGTCTTTTGCCCAGTGAACAGTTCGACGTAGTTCTGTATGCCAACGAAGTTTCCGAGTCCCGAGGTACCAGTCAGACTGTCTGCGAACAGTGACATCCTGAAGGTACTGAGCAGTGGCCAAAGTGCGATAACTCCGAGCAAGAGCAATGCTGGCGTGAGCAGCAGGTAGGCAAACTGCGTTTCGCTAAGTCCCTCCATCCACCGAATGAACGCGACGTACGGGCCGCTCCGGGAGCTGTCACGCGGGGTGTCGTGTGAATCGTGTCCTGTAGCCATGAGCAAATGAATACTTCGCTCTCCTCAGGCACTCTTGCCCTTCGATTCGGTCTGTTCGAGGGCGCTTTTGATGGAGGATGTAGCATCTTTTGGCGACACATCGCCGGCCAGACACGCGTTCACCGAATCTGCAATCTTCCCCTTTTGCTGTGGCCAGACGACGGTCGTCGGACGAGGAATCGAATTCTCGGCGGCGATTTTGAGCGTCTCCATATATCGCCCCATCACCGGCACTTGCTTTGCCTTCTCTGAGTTGAACAGCGATGGGATCGGAGGGAGCAGGCCCATGATTTCCAGTAAGTTTAACCTGAACTCCTCAGACATGAGCGCCTTCAACACCTGTAGTGAGCCCGCCTTCTTCTTCGAGTGGGGGTTCATCGAGACGTGCCAGCCACCGAGTGCTGAGCTGATACCGCCGATATTCTCGTACTCGGACTCTTCCTCGGTGACGCTGTAAGGGACTGGCATCACTCCGAGATCCTCACCGAATACGTCCTCTGCACCGTTGATGTCGATCGCGTATGACCAATTCCGGTGTGCGATCGCTTTTCCGTTGGTGAACGGTTTGCGAGACGGTTCCTCGGTCCACTGCAGGATGGCGTTCGGCGCAATACCGCCTTTGTAGCCGTCGAGTGCGTATTCGTCCTCGCTCCCGTGGATGAACGTACGAACCATCGAGAGCGCGTCTTGGACTGGTTGTTCGTCGATTGTAATCGGGCGGTCGTTTACCGGCCCAAAGAGATTGTCCGTCCCACCAAAGTACGACCCGCCCCAACTGTGCATGAACTCGGGGAACGTACAGCAAGCGAGGCCTTCGTAGACGTCACCTTGGAAGGTGAAGCCGTAACTCTTTCCAGTCTCTGCTTTCGTTTTTGCGATGACTTCGGAGAACTTCTTCCACGTCATCCCTTCCGTTGCCCAGTTCTCACTTTCGGGGTCGAAGCCAGCTTGCTCAACGAGGTCTTTCCGGTACAGAATGGTCGCAACGTCGGGGAACAGTGGTATACCGTAAATGTCGCCGTCCATCTTGGCGGATTCGACCATTCGCGGGAGGTATTCGTTTTCGACGGGGTCTATCATCTCGGCTGGAAGAGATGCAGAGAGGTTCTGTAGTTGCCCCCGAGCGATGAATGGAATCGTCCAGCCACTGTCCATCATGAGCAGGTCCGGCTCCGGCTGTTCGGAGCTTAGCCACTGTTGATATTGTGATTGGCGCTGGTCTGTGACCTGCGAACCTGCGAGAATTTCGACCGAGATATTGTCCGGAAGCCCGGCGTTATGCAAGGCTTCTTTCACCTCGGCCGCGCTCTCTTTCATTCGCGAATCGGCTGCCCACTGAATCGTCATTTCTTCTGAGGGTGCCTCGCTGGCGATTGGGGTGGCCGTGTCGCTACCTTTCGAACTGCTTCCGTCTGAACTACCACTTGGACTGCTCGTGATACACCCTGCGAGACCGGTGGTCGCTGCGGCTGCACCCGTGAGCTTCACGAACTGACGTCGTGAGAATGGATTTCGCCACTGCTTTTCGCTATCTTTTGCCATGGTCGTTAGGCAAAATGTGACAACCCGATATATAATTTATGACCGTTTACTACAATAGTTGTAAAAAAATTATAATCGCGCTTACCACGGCTACTACTATTATTTATTATCGCATGTGCACTATAGTTACTACAGGCAAATTCATTAATTAAATATTTGATGGTGCTATATTTCTTGAGATGGCCCCATCATTGAAGGGAGTGACTCTGGTCGGCTTTCGTATGGAACCCCGTGCACGATTGGATACCTATCTCGAAGACCGGGGCCTCGCTGCCGTTTGGTTCGCCCGACCCACCTCGTTTGCGTGGTTGACTGGTGGTGACAACTTCGTTGACAGGCATGCACCTATCGGCGTCGCTGCTGCAGGATACGACGGTGACCGAGTTGCGGTCGTCACCGACAACATTGAGGCAGATCGATTGGCGACCGAAGAATTGAGTGCCGACGTTCAACTAATCGAATTCCCGTGGTACGAGGGGTCGCTCGCGCAGATGGTTGCAGCTACGACAGACACGCCTGCTGCAGCAGATTTCTCGGTTCCTGGACTCAAATCGATCGAACAGAATCTACGGTACCATCCTCTCAGCGAATCCAGCGTCGAACAGTACCGTGAATTGGGGTCTCTCGTTGCGAAAGCGGTAGAGACGGTGTGTTTCGAAGCGACTCCGAGTGAGAGCGAACGAGTCGTTGCTGCGCGACTGCGCCATAAACTCGCCGCCCACGGCATCGACACGTCGGTCGTTCTCGTCGGGAGTGACGCACGCGTGACCGACCACCGTCACTATACACCAACGGAAACGGAACTCGGCAGATATGCACTCGTTTCTGTGACTGCAACCCGAGACGGGTTGTACGCGAGTATGACTCGAACTGTTTCTTTTGCCGAACCGGAATGGCTGGCCAAACGCCATCGCGTTGCCTCACAGATACAGTCGACTGCGCTGGCTGCAACCCAGGCTACTGGCCGGGCCGACGGCACCGCAAGTGACGTGTTTTCCGCAATTCAAAGTGCTTACGCCGAGATGGGGTATCCAGACGAATGGGAACGTCACCACCAGGGTGGGGCCGCGGGGTATGCAGGGAGAACGTGGATTGCCACGCCAACCCTCGATACTGAAGTGAAACTACCGATGGCGTTCGCGTGGAACCCGACTGTACAGGGTGCGAAAAGCGAGGATACGTGGCTCGTTACCGAAGATGGATTCGAGTGTCTCACTCGTACTGGCGACTGGGAGACGATTTCCAGTCCGGCGGTTGGGTTCGATTTGATGCTCTCTCACCCAACGATACTCCGTCGAGGGTAGATCGGTTCCGTAGCTCAGCGACACCTTTTTCGCATTACTCCGCGCCTCTCAGCATATGTTCCCCGAGGAATTCGAGACCGGCCGCCTGCGCTTCGAGCAGGTGTCACTCGACACGCTCGACCCGGTTTCAGTCTATCCCTATCACTCGTCTGAAGCGGGTATCGAGGAGGCGACGCAGTATATGTCGTGGAACCCCCACCGGACGCTCAAAGACACGTGGGACTTCGTCAAACAGGTGGGCGAGGCGGTTGAAGCCGGCAACGGCGCAGTCTACGCCATCTACCCGAAAGACGGCGAACCGGGCGCAGGCGAGTTCGCGGGCACGACTGGCCTGCATTGTGACTGGGACAAGCGCACCGCCCGTTTCGGGATTTGGCTTCGGAAAAAATTCTGGGGGCGGGGCTACTCGGGTGAGCGTGCGGCCAAACTCATGGAAATCGCCTTCGAGCGCCTCGACTTGGAACTCGTCGCCGTCGAACATGTCGTCGAAAACGAGCAGTCGAAACGCGCCATCGAGAAGTACGTAGACGCCCACGGCGGCCGTCTCGACGGCATCATCCGCAACCACATCGTCATCGACGACGAGCCACACGACGCGCTCCGCTACACCATCTCACAGGCCGAGTGGGAGTCGAGTAAATGAGTGACCTGTTCCCCGAACAAATCGAGACCGACCGACTGGTGCTCAGACGACTCTCGACGGAGAACCTCTCTGTGCGTGAGTTCTACGACATCTGCAAACCCTCGCCGGAGATGGAGGAGGTCACGAAGTACATGCCGTGGAAGCCGCACGCGACGATGAAGCCAACTCAGGAGTTCTTCGAACACCGCGAAAAGCTGTGGGACGACGGTGAGGAAGCCGCGTATTTCATGGTTCCAAAAGCTGGCGAGAGCGGTGCGGGCGAGTTTGCAGGCACTGCCACGCTCCACTGCGACTGGGAACACCGCGTTGGCGGCCTCGGGACGTGGCTTCGCAAAGCCTACTGGGGGCGGGGCTACTCGGGCGAACGCGCCGCTGCGCTCATGCAACTCGCCTTCGATCGCCTTGACTTGGAGTACGTCAAAGTCACCCACCACACCGAGAACGAGAAATCGAAACGGGCTATCGAGAAGTACATCGAGGCTCATGGCGGCCAGCGCGACGCCACGCTCAGAAACTGGTTGCCCTACGAAAACCACGTTTCAGACCAAGTCTACCACTCGGTGAGCCAGTCCCAGTGGCGCGAAGCTGTGGACGGCAGACCGAAGGCTGCGTTCACGGAGGTTATCGACCATGCCGAGTAGTCTGTTCCCCGAGCGCGTCGAGAGCGAGCGCCTGCGCTATGAACCACTCCACGAGGTGCTGGACGCCCTCGACCTGTACGAGTACCACCGAACCGGCGAGATGGATGCCGTGATGCAACCGCTTGGCGAGAAGCCCCACGCCACGCCAAAGAAGTCGATGGACGAGATGGAAGCGGCGAAAAAGGGGTGGGAATCGGGTTCGCGGGCGACCTACGCCATCACCCGACGCGACGCCGACGAGTTCGTCGGCGTCGCAGAACTGTGGATGGAGTGGGAAAAGCGCGTGACATCGTTCGGGACGTGGATTCGAGAACCACACTGGGGGCATGGCTACTCGGGCGAGCGCGCCGGGGTGATGCTCGCCATCGCGTTCGATTACCTTGACCTCGAGTACGTGAACGTCGGCCACGAACCCGACAACGAGCAGTCAAAACGCGCCATCGAGAAGTACGTCGAGGCGTACGGCGGCAGGCGGGATGCCACGCTCAGAAACTGGCTGCCGCCCGGTGACGAAGGCGGGCCGCGCGATTTAGACACCTACAGCATCTCGCAGGCCCAGTGGCGCGAGAACGTCAGCGACGAACTGGCAACGATTCGGATAGTCAAATAGCCAGAATATTCATATTACCTTCATTGCTTCGAGGTGCATATGGCACAGCAAAATTCGATTCCCGTCGTTCGCGGCACACTCGCCGGACTCGCGGCGTACCTTTTCGGCTATCTCGTCACCTACCTCTTGGCCGCTCCCCGGATTGACGACTTGTTTGCGGTGCAAGCGTTCGAGTTCTTCACGGGTGAAAATCCCGTCTGGAAGCTCACCGGCTGGTTGTTCTACAACGAGCATTTCGTCTCCACAATCGTCCCACGTCTCACGGGGTCTGACATGGTGAACTTTCTCGTAGAAAGCGACGACGGCAGTGCAACGCTGCTGTTCTTCCTTCCCGTTCTCTTGCTCGTCGGTGCGGGCGCACTCGCCGCGCGCAGCCAGTCAGACACGAGCACGTCGTCGTCGGCAAAAGCCGGAGCCACCGTCGTCCTCGGCTACGTCCTCCCTGCACTGGTTGGCGCACAGCTGTTCCGTCTTGACCTCGGCAACTCGACGGCTGGCCCAGATTTCATCACCGCAATTCTCGTCGCAGGACTGCTCTACCCGCTGATTTTCGGGGCGCTCGGCGGCGTGCTCGTCTCGTTCTACAGCTCCCGACAGACGAGTTCGCCCCAGTGAGCGAACTCGTGGCGGTCGTAGAACGCCATCGCCCGCGCGTTGTCGCCGTCCACGTCGAGGACAATACGGTCGAGCGGGAGGTTCTGGTCACGGGCGAGCTCGAGCGCACCCTCCATCAACTCGTCTGCGACGCCGGTGCCGCGATACTCTGCTGCGACGAAAATCTCGTTTAACACGGCCGCATCCCAAATCATCGACATGGTTTCTGGCAGCACGAACACGTAGCCGACCAGTTCGCCCTCCTCTACGGCCACCGTCATGCAGCGTTCGTCAGAGTCACCACACCGCGCCACCCACGCCAGATACCGCTCGCGGTAGTCGTCGGTGAGTTTCGCCTCGTACTTCTCCTGTTTTTCATCGCCGCCGGTCTCACTGCCGAGGCCCAATTCAAATCGCGTTTTCAGTTCCCACAGCCCTTCGCGGTCTGTCTCCGGGTCGTACGGTCGAATCATGCGTGTGCTTTCACACCCGGAAAGTCAAGGTTTGCGTGTCACACGGAGTCGTCCCCAGATGACCACAAGGCTCGTCAGGATGAGCAGCAGTTGCCAGCCCGATTGGGCAACGGGGAAGATTCTGTCCACTTCCGGTGGTTCCCTCCCCGGATTCGGGTCGATGCCACTGTTGATGTGCACCTCTTGTGAGGAGCCAATTGCACCGAGGTTTGGGCTACTGCCCGTCGAGAAGTCAACGAACGTCTGGACGATACCACGATTCGTGGAGTAGAGCAGTTCACCAGAAACGCGGTAGAACTGGTCGTGGATGGGATAGAACACGTTCGCGCCCGCCGTAAAGAGGTCAAGTCCGATGCCCGCGACGGCGAAAGCGACGATGCTCACCCACGCAATCCGTAGGCCGCGTGTGCCCCATCGCTCCCGGAGCCACGACGGCTCTCTGTGGCTATCTGCGTACACCAGCACGGCAGCGAGAAGTGGGATGAGCAACGTGTGCAACACAGAGCGGTGGCCACCGGCGATGAAAAAACCAGCAAACACGTCGAGGTCGGGGATGATGGTCACCCCGAGAACGAGGGCGAGCGACCGCTTGTCGAAGGCGTCACCGAGCAACCCCGCGGCGAGCAGCCCGGCGAGCGCGACGTGGACAACGGTTGAGGGCATGCCAACATCTACCACATGTGTCGCCCTGAGCATTTCGGGAAAAACGTCGAAACCATTTTACGATGAACGACGAACCCTTGCGCAATGACCGACCGCGGCGCACGTCGTGACCTCGCAGAGAAAATCGCGGGCGAGATTACGCTCAGCACAGACCCCGGGGCGACGCTCAGAAAGTGGCGCACCGACTTCGACATCTCACAGACCGACCTCGCAACCCAACTCGACGTCTCGTCGTCCGTCATCTCAGACTACGAAAGCGGGCGCCGAAAGAGTCCGGGTATCGGCGTCATCCGACGCATTGTCGAAGCCCTGCTCGCCATCGACGAACACCGCGGTGGCGGCCGGATTCGCCAGTACGCCCGCGTCCTCTCTGCGGGGTTCGAAAGCGACATCGTCCAAGACCTCCGCGAGTATTCGACGACCATCCCCCTCTCTCGGTTCTACGACGCCATCGACGCCACCGAAGTCGCCTCCGGAAACCAGTCTACCATCGCCGGGCACACCGTCGTAAACAGCATCGAAGCCATCACGCGCTTATCGAGTGAGGAGTTCTACCGCCTTTATGGACAGAGTACAAACCGTGCGCTCGTGTTCACGCACGTCACTCGCGGCGAATCGCCGCTCGTCGCCATGCGCGTCGTCACGCCCACGCCGAACGCCGTCGTCCTCCACGGCCTCACCGAAGACGACCTCTGGGAGCACGCCCCGGCGCTCGCTCGCATTGATGGCTTCTCGCTCGCGGTGACGAACAAAGACTTAGAAGAGATGCTAGACGCGCTTCGACAGCTACCCTGACTTACGGCGCGGCGTCCAACCCCTGGTCGATGAGCCGTTGCATCTCCTCGCTTATCTCTTCGATTTCGACCATCACGTCCTCTGCGATGAGTTCGTGGCTCGTCATCGCCGTCTCGTCTGGATGGTCGGGTGCGTTCACGATTGTCTCGTAGGTGATGGTTCCGATCGCGTCGTCACCTTCCATGACAATCGCTTGGTCGACGTCGAACTGGTCCATTAACTCCTCGACTCGCGCGACGAGTGTGTCTTTTCTGACCGTTACGAAATCCTTCCCACCGATTTTGACGTGTTTGTTCATCGTAGTACCCTCAATTGACGGCGCTGGCATTGCTGACCACCCGTCACACCTGTCTCTACGGGGGGCAGATAGTTAACTATCCGGACGATTCTCAGCGTGAGAGACCACAAACGCCGTTCAATCCACCAAAACGACCGCAAAAGCCGGAACTTTGCCTTACTCGACGAACCGGTACTTGCACTCGCACCTATTGTTCGCTCCGCTCACAAAATCTGCACCAAAACAGGAAAAAGTCGGAACTTTGCCTTACTCGACGAACCGGTACTTGCGTTCGTCCATGCGGCCCCAGCCGTCGAAGACGAACTCGCTTTGCGGGACCGTGAACTCCTCTACGTCCACGTCTTTCTCGTGGTTGTGTACGTCGTGGATGTGCTCGTAGTCGTCGAAGCTAATCTCGTAGCGGTCGTCGAGGTGGTCAAGGATGTCGATGGCCTCAATCTCCTCTTTCCAGCCTTCCTGGACGATTTCCGAGTGGACTTCCGCCTGTGCACCACTGCCGTAGGAGCCAACGAGGAGCTGCTCGCCGGTCATGTCCTCGCCTGCTTCGTACGCCTTGATGAGGCCGCTCACGCGGGCGACGTGGACGGAGCCGGTGTACCAGTTGCCGACGTGGCGTGCGAGATAGAGCGTCGGGTCGACCGTGTTCGCGTACCACTCTTGGTAGGCATCGGTGCGTTTGAGGTCGTCCATGTACGCGCGGATGGCTTCGGTGTAGTTCTCCTCTGAGTCGAACTCGGCTTCGCGTGGCTGGCGGCCAATCTCCGGTTCGAGTTCGTCTTCGACGTCGGTGTCGCGGATGATGTGACGGAAGCCGAGGAGTGCGGCCTTGCGAACCATGCCGGGGAACGGCGTGTGGAACGGCGCGAGGTTTACGTCGTCGAGTTCGACCTTGCCCGCGACCGATTCGTAGTCTTCGAGCGCCTCGCGCATCCGGGCGAGGTACACCTGCACTGAGCGCTTGCCGTCGACGCTTGGGAACTGCTGGTTTGGCTTGAGGAAGTCCGTCTCGTCTGCGCTGCCAAAGCCCTGTTCGGTGCTGAGCGTGACGAGCGATGGGTCTTCGCTGATGAGCATGGCAACCGCACCGGCCCCTTGGGTCGCCTCTCCGGGGTCGCCACGGGCGTAGAGGGCGGTGTCCGTCGCAATCACGAGCGCGGCGCGGCCACGATGCCGTCCTGCACGTATCCAGTTGTAGGCGTCGTCAATCGACTGCGTGCCCGCGACACAGGCGAACTTGCGCTCGCCTTTGTTGGCGTGGTGGAAGTCGCCGTCGTACACCTGTTCGAGACAACCGGCGATGTACGTCGAGACGGGCTTTGAGTTGTCGAACGCGCTCTCTGTGGCTACGTCGATACGGCCGATGTCCTCTGGCGTGAGGCCCTTTCGCTCCATCAGCTTGTAGGCGGCGTTCGCGCCCATCGTCACGATGTCTTCGTACACGTCTGGGAAAGAACTCGCGTGGAGGCCGAGGCCTTTCGTATACTTCTCTGGGTCGTCGCCCATCTCCGGGGCGAACACCTCTGCGAGGTCCATTTTGAGCTTCCCTGTATGAATCTCAACGGCGTCAATTCCGACTTTTGTCATGGCTGTATCCTGTGTAGACCAAGTATATGTGTTTGTCGTCTGGACTATCGACAGGTGTCGAAAATTACGCCACCCAGTGGCATGGCGTCGCGCCCTGACTGGTTGGGGATCATTACGAGAATTAGGTGTTTCCTTTCAAATTTTAGTGGCACGAGACATTACGGTGCGATAAAGTATGTTGCTGATTCACCGCTATCAAATGTGACTGTAATGACCACGAAATCCCCACTCTTGACTTGGAAATCATCATTTGTTCCCTGCTTCGCATTTTTCCAGAACTCAAGATCTACTGTCGTCGTTGCCCCACTTCCAGGTAAGGTAATTTCTGGGTTCAGTGTCTTGAATTCTCCTCCAATATCGAGAGTGGCTGAATTAGACGTCCCAGTTTCACGGATGACGGCATTGTCAGCCGAACCACTCCCAGTTCCTGCTTCGTAATAGAAACTGATACGTGCAGATGTTATATTTGCTTGATCTCCGGTATTTTCTAAAACGAAGGAAACCGTCTGACCATTTTTTCCACTGCCACCAGCAATGCTTGAATTCGTCAACCGAATATCTCCCACCTCTGCCGGATTAATCTCATTCCCCTCGTCACCGTTTCCGGACTCTTCACTCACTTCAATGGTGAAATCCACTCGTTCGTAGTTAGTCGAATTGCCCAGGATGGAGGCAACCACCGTGTCCGATTGCTCCGAAGTCGGGGCCGTGTACCTAAACTCGAACTTCCCGTTCTGGTCGGTTGTGTTTGATATCGGGACGAATTTCGTTTCATTGGACGAATTTACGACGACCCCACTCACCGGGTTGTTGTACCGGTCTTTGACTGTCACTGTAAACCGTTCGCTCGCACCAGGAGTGACCGTCTGATTGGGTTTGTCCGTCGTGATGTACGTCGCGCGCTCCGATTCGACTTGTGTGCCGACGCCGACTTTTGCTAGCCTGAGGTTGTACGTTTCGTCGCCTTTCAAGACGAGGGTAATCGTGTTTGGACTGCCCGGGGTGTAGGTAGTCTCGTCGAGATCAACGAAACCGCCATCGGCCACCGACTGATCTTCGAGAGTTTCGAGCCACTGTTCTTCGCTCATCCGCGTCGGGAGCGTGATGCGAACCGGTCCGGTCGAAGTGTTCGTAATCGCAACCGTCTCAGCGGAGACGCTCACGGGTCGCGCATTTAGCGTAACACTCCCGGTGGTCGATTCTTGGTACTTCCCATCGAGCGTGATGAGGGTTATCTGCCGTCCGTTGACGATGCTCTGGTCTGCGAGGACTCGGTTCGACGAATCCTCGAACTGATTGAACAGAATCGAGTGTTCGTAGCTGGTCGTCGGAGCGTTCCGGTACTCGTTGTAGTTCGGGCGGTACTGGAGGCCCTTCGTCTCGAACTCGTGGCTGGCGACCGTTTCCCAGTACGGATTATCCCCGACTGTAGCCGCATTTTCTATCGAAATCGTCCCGAGAGATACGGTTTCGAGCGTCCCGCCGGGGCGACCCGGATTCACGCTGAACACGCGCTCTGCATATTGGGTGCCAAGCGTGACCGACGCGGGCTGCTCTGTCCCCGTGCCCGCGGTTCTGATGATGGCGTTTCGCATGTCCACCAGCTGGTCTTGCACCTGAAGGTTGTGGTTAAATTCGACTTCCTTGTTGTTCTGTGGAACGACAGTCGCCTGATATAATGACAGTGCGATAATCAACGTTGCAAACAGGAGCACGGCTCCAATCTGGATTGCTTGCCCCCGTTTGTCGCCCCACAGTCGCATGGGCTATATCAGCAGGGAGTCAATAAAAAGTCTCTGCCAACTGACTATCCTGTATTGTGGCTTATTCGTCGTCTTCTTCGACGACTTCGGGGTCGCTCATCGCGTTGTGGAGGCTGTCGAGGCCGTTCACCCACTCGGTGACGAGTCCATATTCGAGTTCCTCTGCGACGGCGAGGTCTAAGTCGTTGCCGCCGATGATGCGCGTCCCGGCCTGCACGCAGTAGCCAAGCGCGGCGTCTAAGTCGTCCTCTGCTTCCGCGTCCCCCGCGGCGACGATGTACTCTTCGACGCTCGCATCCTCGGCCACCCCATCGAGGATGTATTGTTCTGCGGCGTAGAACACACACAGCAGCGAGGTCTGGACGCCGTCAACGAGCATTGCTTTCTCCTCGTCTTCGAACTCGACGTCCGCGAGGACGATTTCTCGAATCTTCGCAAGCTCTTCTTGGGCGGCTTCCGTGTCGATGTCACCGTCTGAGTGGCTAGTGACGACCTTCACAATCGCGATGGCCGTATCGTCCTGCAAGTTGAGCAACAGGCGCGCTGAGTCTTCGTCTTCTGGGTCGATTTCTTCTTGTTGAATCCGGTCTAACCAGTTCTGCCACCGATCCTCAGTGTAGAACTCTCCAGGGGGCGTGCTCATACCGTGGAGAAACGGGTGATACGTGATAAGCCCTGTGTTCAGTAATCTATCGTGTCAATGTCATACACGGCCTTCGGCGTCTCGACGTGTGCGACCCGCACGGCCTCTTCGTGGCCCGATTCGAGCAGCCAGTTCACCCGCCGTGGAACCGTTTTCGGCCCCAACACCGCACCCGGCCGGTCGGGGTCGTCGATGAAATCCGTCTCCATCAAGAACGGCTTGTCTTCGGTGAGCGCGAGTTCGAGCCGGTCTTTATCGGCAAGCACGCTCGGCGTTGGACCGGCGAGTTTGCCTCCTGAATAGTGCTTGACAACCTTGTGTTCGGGAAGCCCCCGGGCTTCGGCCCACTCCGCCACTTCAGACAAATCCTCGCTCGTCTCGGTGTGGAGTTGCACCGCGCAGTCGTGCTCCGCGCCGAGCGCGAATGCGTGTTTCATCACGTCGTTCGACGCCTCCCACACAGCATCTGCAACCTCGTAGTGCGGCCGCCCGGACTTGAGCGCGAGCGCACGCCCGTCGTCGACGAACTCGGCTGCCACGTCGAGGCCGGTCTGCATCAAGTCGCGCGCTTCTGCAGGGGAGCAGTCGCGTTCGCCAACCAGCCGCGAGATGAGCGCCGGGTGGACGCCGAGGACGGCCCACGCGCGCCCATCCAGAAGTTCCGTCGCCTGCTCGACCGCGCCGACGGTCAACTCGAACACCTCGCGGAAATCGGCTGGGCCATCGACCTCGCGGTCGAGCAGGTGCCACGACGGCTTGTTGACGACGAGCAGGTGGGTGCCACCGGCGCGCGCGAAGTCTTTGACGGCTTCCTCGTTTCGACCGTACACCGGGTCAAGGTGCATATGATTGTCGAGAATCGGGGTGTCGGGCATAGCTGAGTGCGGGGCGCGCACGAAAAAAGGTCTTACTCGATGGTGACGGAATCGTGGGCGGCGTTGCGCAACGCGTCAGAGCGACCGTGTTCGCCCGGTGCGATGGCGAGTGTGCGCACGCCGTGGCGCGAGGCCATTTCGAGCAATGGTTTGAAATCCGTATCCCGAGAGGCGATTGCGAGGACGTCAATCGATTCGGTGACGATGAACTCGGTCGCGTCGACGGCGAGTTTCACGTCCACGTCGCCGCTCGTGATGATGACCTCGAAGCCGCGGGCTTCTGCGGCTTGAATGAGCGCAGGCGTCGCGTGTTCGTCGAGATAGAGTCGTCGCGTCGCAAGCCACCCCGCCTCCATTCCCGCCTCACGGACATCGTCTAAGTCAACACTAAACTCGTCGCGCAGCATGTTCGGTCCATCGACGAACAACCCCACTTTGGGTTCGTCACGGTCACCGAACGCGTCTTCTGTCAGACCGGACATGGCTCTGCTACGGCCGGTAGATTAAAAGTGGTGGCGATTGCCAAACCCGTCAGGTATGCTGAATTTGGGGTAAAACGGCGTGTCCCGCGAAGGGGGGTCGCGCGGACACGGTGAGTGTGGATTCCGCACGGGAGCAGCCCGTGAGGGGTGTCCCACGCCGGTGGGGGCGACGGGGACGAGGAGCGGGTGTCCCGCGTGGGATTTGGTCCCACGAGGACGGGATGACAGACACGTGCCGGTGGATGACAGACACATGTGAGCTGTGGCGAGCCATGGGGTGTGGCAGGCCGGTGCAGTCGGGATGCGACTGCGTTATTCGACGGTTCCGTCGGTGGTGACGGAGCCTTCGGTGAGCGCACCGAGCGTCGCCTGCAGTTCGTAGGCGGGCGTCTCGATGGTCACTTCGGTGTCGGCGGAGACGTTGACGAACCGGATGTTGAGCTCGTAGCTGCCGTCGTCTGCGATTTCGGTCGCTTCTTTCTGGTCTTGGTAGTAGGCCCACGCGGCCTCACCGGCGTACTCGGCGTCAACTTTGCCGGTGACCGTCCACGTCTTCGGTGCGTCCTTTGGGCTGCTCCCTTTCATCGGGTAGCCCGCAGAGCGCCACGCGCCGTAGCCCTCGTAGACGACGTACACGTTTTCGTAGCCTTCCTCTTTCAGCGCGGCGGCGCGAATCGAGGAGAGGTGGTGTGGGCAGTCACAGTAGGCGACGATTTTGTCTTCCTTTGGCCAGCTTGCGACCGGGTCGTTCTCCATGTCGCTCTTTGCGGGGCTGACGACCGCGCCGTAGATGTGCGAAACGTTGTACTCAGACTGACTGCGGGCGTCTAAGAACCGTGCCTCGCCGCGGACGTACCAGTAGTACGCAACGTCGAACGGAACGAGCGTAATTTCGGTGCCGTCGATGGTATTTAACTCCCACCGCGAGTCGTCGATTTCGACGTCTTCGAGCTGCATGTCGAATTCGGGTGGGTAGCCGTCTTCTGGAGTGGAGTCTTCCGGAAGCTCCATCTCGTTGGTCGGCCCATCGAACGCGAGGCGACCATCGGCGTCGGTTTCGACCGTCACCTTCGCCTGCTCGGTGGTGGTCTGTGCCGTGGTCGTCGTCTCGTTCTCGGTCGTACCCGCTGCTGTCGTCGTGTCTGAGTTGCCGCTGCTCGAACAGCCAGCGAGTCCGGCGAGCGCGGCCACACCAGACACTTGAATGAAGCGTCGGCGGGTCGTGTTTCGGTTCGTCATCGTCAGTTTCGCCGTACAAAGACAACCCCCATTATTATAGGCTGAGTAAGGCCGTGAAACTGGAAACTTACCCCGTCCATAATGGTGTGTGCGACTCTCATGCATGTGATTTTGCCGGTGATCGAAATCATCGGCGTAACCGTTCAAAACACCAGTATTGTGAAAAGTACACAACTTCAACAGTTCGGTGCCGTGGCAACAGCCCGCACACGCAACTCCAAAACGTTACTTGGCGGCGGTGCGACCGGACAGGTATGGGCCTTCTGCAACCACCACTGCACGGCGTCCACGACGCCCGCGGTGCGAAGTTTACCGAGTTCGGCGGCTGGGATATGCCCGTCGAGTTCGACTCCATTCGAACCGAACACGACAGCGTTCGGGAGGCCGCCGGCATCTTCGACGTGAGTCACATGGGCGAAATCACCGTCTCCGGCCCCGACGCCGAGACGCTCATGCAACGGCTCACCTCGAACGATGTGACGGCGCTCTCTCCGGGCGACGCACAGTATTCGATGATTACGAACGACGACGGCATCATCTTAGACGACACCGTCGTCTACCGCCTGCCCGAGGACGTAGACGGTGACTATCTGTTCATCCCGAACGCGGGCCACGACGAACAGATGGAACGGCGTTGGAAGCAGTACCGCGACGAGTGGGACCTCGATGCCGCCGTCGAAAACGTCACGACCGACTGGGCGATGTTCGCCCTACAAGGCCCAGAGGCAGAAGACCTGCTCATGGCCGCGGTCGATGACCATGCGCCAGCAGAGCCAACCGTCGTCCAGGACCTCCGGAAGTTCACGGCGGCGACCGTCGAGTTGGACGGCGCACAGTGCATCGTCGCGCGCACCGGCTACACGGGCGAAGACGGCTTCGAAATTCTCGCGCCGTGGGACGACGCCGAAGCGGTGTGGTCGCTGTTCGATGTCCAACCCTGCGGACTTGGCGCCCGCGACACCCTCCGCATGGAGATGGGCTTTCTCCTCTCGGGACAGGACTTCCATCCCGACGAAAACCCACGGACGCCGTACGAAACCGGCCTCAGCTTCACCGTCAAACTCGATACGGACTTCATCGGCCGCGACACGCTCGAAGCCCAACAGGCAGAGGGCGTAGCCGAGAAGTTCGTTGGCTTCCAGCTCGTCGAACGCGGCGTGCCCCGACACGGCTACGATATTACTAACACGGATGAGGAGCATATCGGCACAGTGACGAGCGGGACGATGAGCCCAACGCTGGGCGAACCCATCGGGCTTGGGTACGTTCCCGTTTCATACGCAGAGCCAGAGACGACGATTCACGTCCTCGTCCGCGGCAAACCAAAGAAAGCAGTCATCAAATCACTCCCCTTCAACCAATGACATTCGAAATCCCAGACGACCTCAAGTATCAGGAATCACACGAGTGGGTGCGCCAAGCCGGTAGCACCGCAAAAATCGGCATCACCGACTTCGCTCAGGACGAACTCGGCGACATCGTGTTCGTTGAACTCCCCGCCGTTGGCGACGACGTGAGTCAGGGCGCGGAGTTCGGCGTGGTCGAATCCATCAAAGCCGTCTCCGACCTCTATGCTCCGGTTTCGGGCACGGTCACGGCCGTCAACGAGCAGGTGTTCGACGCGCCTGAACTCGTAAACGACGACCCGTACGGCGACGGCTGGATGCTCGAACTCGAACTCGCAGACGAGAGCGAACTCGACTCCCTGCTCACCCCCGAAGCGTACGCAGACCAAATCGCGTAACGACGCGACCGCTTTTTCGTGTGGCCCGGTGCCGTGACCCAATGCACAGACATGTATCGCGGACGCGCTCGCTCACAGTCGATACACACTGTCGTGATAATCGACGCAATCATATGCCATTGTCTGTAACACCCAACCATCGTGCGGCCACAAACCGGACAACAGCGTTTCTTTGCAAACTATGAGTGACTCAGCAACCCCAGGCAGTCCGTTCGCTCCGCATACGCCAGCAGAGACGCAGGCGATGCTCGACGTACTCTCCGTCGCGAGCGAAGAGGAACTGTTCGACATTCCAGACGACATCAAATTCGACGGCAACTTTGGCATCCAACAGCGCAGTGAACAGAACGTTCGCGCACGCGCAGAAAAGATGCTAAATCGCAACGCCTCGCTCACCGAGTTCCTCGGCCGGGGTCACTACAGCCACTACATCCCGTCGCTCGTCGACAACCTCTCGATTCGCTCTGAGTTCCTGACCTCGTACACCCAGTACCAACCCGAAGTCGCACAGGGCTTCCTGCAGGTGCTGTTCGAATACCAGTCGATGCTGGTTGAACTCACGGGCCTCGAAATCGCCAACTGTTCGATGTACGACGCGGCCACCGCGCTCGGTGAGGCGGCCACCCTCGCAAACCGCCTGCGCCAGACCTCTGGCCACCGCGTGCTCGTCCCCGAGGTCATCGCTGCGGGACGCCGCGACGTGCTCGAAAACTACGTCGGCGGCTCTGAGATGGTCGTCGAATCCTACGCGATGGCAGACGGCAACGCAGACCTAGACGCCCTCGCAGAGATTATCGATGACGACGTGGTCATGATTTACGCGGAGAATCCAACCGTCCGGGGAACCATCGAAGAAGGCCTCACAAAACTTGGCAAACTCGCCCACGATCACGACGCGATTTTCACCCTCGGCAGCGACCCAGTCGCGCTCTCCCTGCTCGAAAAGCCGTCCGCTGTCGGCGCAGACGTCGTGGTGGGCGACGCTTCGACGCTCGGCATCCCAACGAGTTACGGCATGGGTCTCGGCATCTTCGCCTGCCGCGAGAAATTCCTCCGGCAAGTTCCCGGCCGTCTCGTTGGCATCTCAGAGGATTCGGCGGGCATGCGCGCGTACACGCTCACCCTCCAGACACGCGAACAGCACATCCGCCGCGAGCGCGCCACGTCGAACATCTGCTCGAATCAGGCGTGGGTTGCGCTCCGTGCGGCGATGCACATCGCGATGCTCGGCCCGGACGGCCTCGTCGACCTCGCAAAAGACTGTGTGACGCGCCCGGACGAACTCGCAGAACGACTCGATAGCATCAGCGGCGTCCAAGCGCCGGTGCACGACCGCTATCACTTCCGCGAGTTCGTCGCCCACACCGACCAACCGGCCGCGGCTATCGTCTCAGACCTCGCGGCGAAGGGCTTTGCCGTCCACCAAGTCGGCGAACACGAAGTCCAAGTGTGTGTCACCGAAACGAACGCCGTCTCCGTCGATGAGTTCGTCGCGGCATTCACGGAGGTTGCCTAGATGTTCTACGACCAAGCCCGCTGGACGGACGACTCAGGCGACGTGTACGAGCCACTCCTCTCAGAGAAGAGTTCGAAAGACGTGACAATCGAGGACTCGCCGCTTCCGTCCTCGCTCACGCGCGACTCACTCGAACTCCCTGACCTCTCTGAACCGGAGCTTGCGCGCCACTACACCCGGTTGAGCCAGATGAACTACGGCATCGAGTCGGGGCCGTTCCCACTTGGCAGTTGTACGATGAAATACAACCCCAAATTCACCGACGATATCTCGACGATTCCGGCCGGAGCCGTCCACCCAGAACGCCCCGACGAGACGATTCAGGGAACCCTCGAACTGCTCTACAAACTCCAAAACTACCTCGGGCGCATCGGTGGCATGGACGCCGTCACGCTCCAGCCACCCGCGGGCGCGGCCGGTGAGTTCACGGGCATCCTCATCGCCAAAGCCTTCCACGAGGAAAACGGCGACGATGAGCGCACGGAAATCATCATCCCGGATTCGGCACACGGAACCAATTTCGCAACCGCGGCACTCGCGGGCTACGACGTCGTTTCCATCCCGAGCAACGACGACGGGCGCGTCGACGTAGACGCCCTCGAAGCCGCGGTCTCGGAGAAGACGGCGGCGCTCATGCTCACGAACCCGAACACGCTTGGGCTGTTCGAGCGGGACATCGAGCACATCGCGCAAGTCGTCCACGACGCCGGCGGCCTGCTCTACTACGACGGCGCGAACCTGAACGCCCTGCTCGGCCGGGCGCGCCCCGGCGACATGGGCTTCGACATCATGCACTACAACGTCCACAAGACGTTCGCTACGCCACACGGCGGCGGCGGGCCGGGTGCCGGGCCGGTCGGGGTCACAGAACGCCTGAAAGAGTTCCTCCCGCGCCCGCACATCAAGCGCCACAAGGGTGGCTTCAAACTGTACGACCCGGAACAGTCGATTGGGAAGGTCCACGGCTTCCACGGCAACTGGCTCGTCCTCGTCCGGGCGTTCGCCTACATCGACCGCCTTGGCGACGCTGGCCTCTCGGATGCGAGTGCGAAAGCGGTGCTTAATGCGAACTATCTCGCAAGCCAGATAGAGTACGAGGTGCCCTACGGGCCGTTCCACCACGAGTTCGTCGCCAGCGCTGGCGACCAAGACGCCGCGGACGTGGCAAAGCGCATGCTCGACTTCGGCGTCCACCCACCGACGACGAAGTGGCCGGACATCGTCTCGCAGGCGCTCATGACCGAGCCGACGGAAATCGAAAACCGTGAGACGTTAGACCAGCTCGCCACCGCGTTCAACAACGTGGTTGGCGAAGACACGGAGGTACTCGAAGCCGCACCGAATCGGACGGCCGCGCGCAGAATCGACCAAGTACAGGCCGCTCGCAACCCACAACTCTCGTGGCACGCGCTCGACACTGACGAATAACCAACAGTCAGTTAATTCCGATTGTTTTGTTACCAAATAAATAAAGTAGGGTATGCCCATACTCCCCATATGGATGATTGACAAACTCGACCGACGACGAGTACTCATCCTCTCTGCCGCCGTAATCGTCGTCCTCTCGCTGCTGGTTTTCGCCAATCCGACGACGGTTCAAGACGCCTCTCGGGTTTCTACGCTTCAACAAACCCCCGAAGGCGTCCACCTCGTCGAACCCGACGCCAACAGCACGGCCAGACTGTGGCCGTACACGAGTCGGTCGCACTCGTTCAGCGAGCGCACGCTTCCAATCAACATGATTGTCACCGGCAACGCGACGCGGGTTCGCTATATTTTGATGGAACAAACGGACGCAGAGTGGAACGTCACGCGAGACGAGTGGGTTCCCGCCCAACCTGAGAAACCCGTTGCCCAACAGCCCGGCCCGCGCATCGACTGGGGGAGTACGCGTGGCGCAGACCGCTACGTCTACATCCACAACCCCGCCGGACAGACCGGCGAAACCGGCGTCGACCCGACGAATGAGGGTGGTATCTGGGTTCCAGAGACCTACCAGGTCCACGACGGCACGTATCTCGGCACGCGCACGCACATCCGCCTCTACTCGGGTGGTTCGGGCGAATCTGCGTGGACGGCCATGCAAATCCACCACGAACACTGGGACTGGTTCCGGCTTCGTCACACCGTTGGCAGCCTCGAAAAAGGCCGGACTGAAGTCGAACGCGACCTCATCGGTGCGCCATTCGTGACGGACGTCACGAGAGAGTACCACGCAACGCGCCGCACCATCGACGCGGACGGCTGGACGACCATCATTGACCTCGATGAGGGGTATCGAAGCGGTGTCGGAGTGGACGAGACGAACTCGACTGCGATGTCGCTCGCCCCACTGCTCGGCCTCGCGTTGGTTCCCGCATTCGCCCGGCGCGTCGACGGCGTTCTAGACGAGGTGCGCGAGCGCAGCGCGCAGTGGCCGCTTCCGCCCCGGAGCGTGCTCTTGTTCGGGTCGATGGTCGCCATCATGCTGGCCGTCAGAATCGGTGCCGTAACCGTCGAATCGTGGGGTATCACGGAGTCGCCAAAGCTCATCGCGGCGTTCTTCTACCCGCTGCTCGCGGCCGGGATTCCGCTCACGGCGTACCTCCTTGCCAAGCCGCTCGAACGCGACGATGCGTTCTTCCTCGCGATGTTCGGCCTCGGCTTCGGGATTCTCGCAGACTACGCCTACATCGGCATCGAGGTGATTCCGGTGAACGTCATGCTCCACCGCATCGTCCTCTCGGTGGCAATTGGCATCATCGCGGCTGGCGGCGCGCGCTACGGGGCAGGTGACGGCCGATTTAATCGCCACTTTATCGGCGGCGTCGTCCTCTGGGTGTGCTCGCTCGTCTGGCCACTGCTCGGGTGGGTGTAAGAAATCTATAATCTTTTTAGGGTTCACGCAGTAGGACGAAACACGTCAACGAGACTGTATTAGGCCCCTCGTAGTAACTGTGTAGTAAACGCTTTCACTACGAAAGCGTCTGACTCTCATGAACGACGCCGATATCGATTTCGGCCACCTTCACCATGTCCCCTGACCCCCCATCTCCGTCTGTCCCTTCACCGCCGTCCCTTCGACGCCGCGACCTGCTCGCCGGACTCGCGGGCGGTGGCCTCCTCGCCACCAGCGGGTGTATCCGCCAGCTTCGCTCGCTCGCCAACCGCGACACACCAGAGCAGATTTCACTCTCGATAAAGACCGTGCCAGCGGATGCTGACCCCCGGTCTACGCGCATTGCGCGACAGCTCTCGTCGAACCTGAACGCGGTCGGCATCGAGACCTCGATCGTCCCGATGACCGAAGAAGAACTCCTGCGTGATACGTTGTTGAACCAGTCGTTCGACATCTACGTGATGCGCCATCCAGCGACCGACGGGGATACGTTTCTCTACTCGTTGCTCCACTCGCGGTTCGACGCTGAACCCGGGTGGCAGAACCCGTTTGGCTACGCGAATCTCGGCGTTGACGACCTCCTTGACACCCAGCGCCGACAGGCGGGCACCGCGCGGGTAAAAACCCTCCACGAAACACAGTCGGCCGTCGCCCGCGACCAGCCGTTTACGCCTGTTGCCATCCCAAACGAGATACGCGCGACCCAAGGCGACCGCTTTGCTGGCTGGTCTGCGGCTGACATGCACTCGACGCTTGGCTATCTCCGGCTTCGAACGACAGTGGACGTCGCAGACCCGACGACACCCACGAATCAAACCACGAACGAGACGGCCACCACCCAAGAGACGACCCAGCCGCCGCTTCGGATGACGCTCAAAGACTCGCGGGCGACGCGCAACCTAAACCCAATCGCCGTTGAGTTCCGCGGCGACGGCGACATCACCGACCTGTTGTACGACCCGCTCGCTCGCCGCATCGACGGCGACCTCGTCCCGTGGCTCGCAAGTTCGTGGGAGTGGATGGCGTCGTCCGAAACCGGCCCGACCGCAGAACTCACCCTCCGCGACGACCTCCAGTGGCACGACGGCACGTCCATCACCGCAGCGGACGTTTCCTTTACCTACAGATTCCTCAATGACACGTCGGTCGGAGAGTTGGAGAGTCCGGTTCCAGCACCGCGATTCCGTGACCGCTCTTCGCTCGTGGCCGACGCAGTTGAA
Organism: Haladaptatus sp. CMSO5; assembly: GCF_036689885.1. Classification (NCBI taxonomy): domain Archaea; kingdom Methanobacteriati; phylum Methanobacteriota; class Halobacteria; order Halobacteriales; family Haladaptataceae; genus Haladaptatus; species Haladaptatus sp. CMSO5. The sequence continues at coordinate 2,486,990 of NZ_JBAHVW010000001.1, read as the reverse complement.
ACGGGCGACCGCACCGTCCGCATCGAGTTCGAAGCCGTCAGCCGCGACGTGGCAACGGCGGCGTTCACGCTTCCACTGCTCCCAAAGCACATCTGGGAGACGAAAACAGGGCAGGCGACGATTGCCGGCCTCGACACTGGTGGCGGTGTGACCGAGGCACTCATCTGGAGCAACGAACAGCCCATCGGTTCGGGACCGCTGCGATTCGAGAGCTCGGAAGCCGGAGCCTCGCTGACGCTCGTTCCGTTCACAGAACACTTTCTCAGCCAGGGTGAGTTCGAGGGGCCACTCGCCCCGTACCAAGGTGGGTTCGAGCCGTCGGAACTCGAATTCACCGTCGTGCCCTCCGACGGAGCCGCCCTTGCGCTGCTAGAAGAAGACGAAGTCGATGCGACGGCCTCGCCACTCGGTGCTGATGTCATCGCAGATATTGGCAGCTCCGATGCACTCAGACTGCACGTCTCGAAGCCCTCGGCGTTCTATCACGTCGGATTTAACGTGCGCGAGTCGCCGCTCAGCAACCCGCGCTTTCGCCGAGCGGTTGCGCAACTGCTCGACAAGCAGTACATCGTAAGCGAGGTGTTCGGTGGCTATGCAGAGCCAATCGCCTCGCCGCTTGCCCCGTATCCCGAGGTCGCACCGAGTCTGGTCTGGACGGACACGGACCCCGAACTCCCCTTCCCAGGCGAGGACGGCACGCTCGACGTGGAACTCGCAAAAGAGTCCTTCCGGGAGGCGGGCTTTCGATACAACGAATCTGGCGAACTCCTGAGGCGATAATCACATGGCACTACTCGACATCCTCGTATATCTCGCGGCCGGCGTTGGCGTTATGATTGCCGTTGGCTCGATTACGTTCATCGGCCCCACCAAACTCTCGTTGCTGCGCGAGACGTGGCGGACGCGCCTGCGTGAGGCGGGCCCGTATCTTGGTTTACTCCTCGGCATCCTCGGCATCAACAAGGTAGCGAGGCAGGTTGGCCCCGAAATATCGTGGGTGGTCGGCCTCAATATCACAAGTTACATCTACCAGCTAGAGGGCGACTTCGTCGCGTTCATCCAGTCGATTGCGAGCGACCAGTTCACGATGTACTTCTCCTTTATCTACCTCTATGGCTACGTGTTCTTGCTCGTCTTCCCGTTCGTGCTCACGTTTGCGATGCGGGATACGAAACACCTGAAACAGACGGCCGTTGCCTTCGCGCTCAACTACTCACTCGGCCTCGTGTTCTACATCCTGTTCGTCTCGTATGGGCCACGAAACCTGATTCCTGACCTCGTTGACCCGCTCATGTACTCGATGTACCCACAGTCACAACTGCTCACGGGTGAGGTCAACTCGAACACGAACGTCTTCCCGTCGCTTCACACCTCACTGTCGGTGTCGGTGGCGTATCTCGCGTGGTTCACACGCGAGGAGTACCCCTACTGGCTGCCAACGAGCATCTTCCTCGCTGTAAGCGTGGTGACCGCGACGATGTACCTCGGCATCCACTGGGGAACTGACGTCGTCGCCGGAACGATTCTCGGCCTCGGGAGCGTCCACATCGCGCGCCACCACTACGAGGTGTTCGAGTTCCTACGAAAAGACCCGTGGAAGTTGCCCGTGTTGAACCGGCTTCGCTAGGCCTTTTCTTCTCGTTCGAACACCAGCGCGTAGTGGTACGGTGGCACGTCGAGCGTTTCTACCAGTTCGAACCCAGCCGGAACGACGGCTGTGGTCGTCTCTGCTGGCGTCAGCCGAAGGGCTTCGGGCGGGCCCCGAGCCTTTCCAGCGACGACCGTTTCACTCCGGGGCAGGTCGTGCCAGTTGACGACGATGAACCGTCCCTCGCGGTTGAGGGCGCGTCGAATCTCTGCGGCAAATTCGGTCTGGTCTTCGACGCCGTGGAACGTGTTCGCCATGAACGCCACGTCCACCGGCGGGATGTGGTCGCTGAGCGAGCGGGCGTCACACCGGACGCAAGTGACGGTTTCGATGCCACGCTCGTTGAGTTCTGCTCGCAACTGCGCGAGGAGTGATTCGTCGAGGTCAACTGCATAGAGTGGCTCTTCGAGCAGCTTCGCGGCGGGAATCGTGAAATAGCCGTTGCCACAGCCAACATCCACGAGCTGTTCACCCGGGAGAACACCGACCCAATCTAACAGTCCGGTTGGGTCAGGCCAGAGTTCGCTCCACCAGTCCCAATCTGGCTGTCGCGTGTGCTGAAATCGGCTCACACCGGCTCCTCGGTGTCGATACGCTTCAACGCCTCGGCTAAGACCACAGCAACCCCAATTTGATATCCTACTATAGGGTTTATGAGTTGGGTGTGGGAGGTGAAACTGTGCGCTCACAACCGACAAATTCGTCCCGCAGACCGACTTCTGCCCCAATTTCGCCCCCAACTGCCGGCCAGTGTGAGGTGACCGCTCACTTGTCGGAAAATAGCTTGGAGACTGTCTGCAAACCTACACCTGTGTTTCTACCGCCCGAACCCCCGGAGTTTGGCGGACACTGTCGGCACTCGACGGTTGGTGTTTCTGAAAACTGCGTGTGGTCTACGCGGAGACGCTTGAGTCGATGCCGTTGATTTTGATGAAGGCGTAGTTGCACTCGGGGCAGCGCCACTTGGTCTTGGTTCCGAGGTGAACCGTCATGCTGGCTGCCTTGTAGAAGACGCGGGTTTCCCCACAGTGTGGGCAGTCGTGTTCGAGTTCGAGGCTCATAATTTCGTATCTATCGCCAGCCCAATTGAACGTACTGGTTCGTGTATCTGCAGGCTCTGTCCACGCACGCCCTAAAGTCGAAGGCACCCCACATGCGGAGCGAGCCGTCGCTCAAACACTCTTGATCCAGCCACGCCCACCCTGTATAAACTCCATGACACTATACTAATTCAGTCGTTGCGGGTGTCGACGGGTGTCTTTGTTCGGAGGCCGACGTATCGCTTTTTAGTAGACGACAGACAATCAGTTGGAAATGAGTATCTTCGAGAGACCAGCGATGTCTGCACGTGTCGTGGATGGTTCGAGCGCTGCTGACGCGACAGCAGTTGCTGAGTCCACCCCGCCCGACACATGAAACCACGAGTCGATTGGCGCGTCAGCGTTCGGTTGGTTGGAACGATTCTCAAGTGGTTGTGGGTTCCGTTTCTCATCCCACTTGGAATCGCTCTGTACGACGCCACGTCGGTGATTCCGTTCGTCGTCCCAATGGGGGGAACCGCCCTTGTTGGCCTCGGACTCGAACAGCTCACTGACCGGCGCGACCTGGGTCCCCGAGAGGGTTTTTTGATGGTTTCGCTTATCTGGTTGAGTATGGCAATCGTCGGGGCGGTGCCGTTCATCCTCGCGGGCGAAGGTGCGCTCGCCGCGCCGGTGAACGCGCTGTTCGAGGCGATGAGCGGTATCACCACGACCGGTGCGACCGTTATCTTGGACTTTGAGATTCACTCACGGGCGATTCTCATGTGGCGGGCCGTCCTCCAGTGGCTCGGTGGACTGGGTATTCTCGTCCTCGCAACGGCGGTCCTCTCCCAGCTCTCAGTTGGTGGCGCACAGCTCATGGAGACGGAAACCCAGACGCGGGATATCAACAAACTCACGCCTCGCATCTCGGAGACAGCCGGGTTAATCTGGCAACTGTACCTCGGCTTGACTGGGGTGAATATCGCCACCCTCTACGGGCTCCACGTGGTCGGACTTGCCCCGGAAATGACCTTTTACGACGCAGTGGCCCACGCGTTCACGACAATTTCGACGAGTGGGTTTTCCCCACGCGCCGAGAGTCTCGCGGCGTTTTCTCCGGCCGTGCAGTGGGCGACCATCCCGTTTATGGCACTCGGCGCGACGAGTTTCATCCTCATCTATTTCGTCATCCACGGGAACACAGCCCGCCTGCGCCAAAGCGACGAGTTTCGCTTCTACGTGAGCATCCTTGCGGTGTTCACCCTGGGCGTCGGTGGTATTCTTCTCGCCGATGGTCCGCACACCGGTCTCGAGGAGATCGCACGCCACTCACTGTTTCAGGTTGTCTCCATCGTGACGACGACCGGCTACGCGAGCACCGACTTCAACCTCTGGTCGTCGGGGGCGAAACACCTCCTGTTCGTTTGTATGTTTATCGGTGGAATGGCGGGGAGTACCACTTGTTCGATTAAGGCGCTGCGCTGGCTGGTCGTCTTGAAGGCATTCCGGCGAGACCTGTTTATCGCTGGTCACCCACGCGTCATCAGGCCCGTTCGACTGAGCGGGGGTGTGGTCTCAGAGGAGACTATCCGTGACATCTACGCCTATACACTCGTGAGCCTCGTTATCTTCATCATCGCGACGATTTTCGTCGTCGTCAACTCCTCGCGTGTGGCGTCACCGATCACTGAGTTCGAAGCGATGAGCGCTGCCGCGTCCACCTTCTTCAACGTCGGGCCTGCGTTCGGTGTCGCTGGGCCGTTCGAGAGCTACGAACCGTTCCCCGAAACGACCAAACTACTCATGACGTTCCTCATGTGGGTCGGCCGAATCGAAATCATCCCCGTGCTCGTACTTCTTACTCCCTCGTACTGGCGCGGGTGACCTGCCAAGGCGGGGTTCGGTTGCTATTCCCCGTCGAGTTCTGTTGGCCTCGTCACGCCGAATGCGGCTGGGTCTGCGTCAGCGACTGAGGGAAGGCGTCGAAGCCGCGGGCGGAGCAGAATATATAGCCCGGTGAACCCGCAGCCGAACGCGGCCAACCCCATCGTGGTAGTCGTTCCGAGCATCTCCGCGACGAACCCACCTACGAGTGAACCAAGCGGTAGGGTTGCCCCCGACGCAGTTCCTTTGGTTGACGACACGCGCCCGAGCAGGTCAGCCGGAAACACGGTTTGATTCAGCGTCGAGGAAAGCACGCCGCCAATGCCAATGGGAATCCACGCGAGACCGAACAGGACGATGGTGAGCGCGGGCGTTGGGGCGAACGCCGACGCAGCCCAGCAACCTGCGCCAAACGAGTGGCCGATGAGCAACAGCCAGCCGTACGACACTCGTTCGAACGCCGGTGCGACGAGCGAGCCGACGAGTCGGCCGATACCGAGCGCACCGAGCAGGAGACCGTAGATGAGAGGGCCGCCCCGTCCGGCTCCGAACGCCGGGAGGAGTGCGAGCGTCACGCCAGTCGTGAAGTTCGCCACCGCGGTCATGAGCACGAATTCGACAAACACGGTTCCGCGAAGCACGTCGATGCCAGCCCGCAGGTCATCGAGGTAGGATTGAAGGATGGACTCCTCCTCGCCGTCCGGCGTGCCACAGTCAACAGTCGGCGGTGGCACGGCAATCCCGGCGAACAACAGTCCGGCGACGGCAAACGTCACTGAGTCGAACAGGAACAGCGTCGTCGCGCCGAAGACGGCGATGAACGCCGCGGAGAGTGCATCGAACACCATGTCGAGTCCGAGTGTGATGGTTGCGAGCGCGGAATTGGCCCGCGAGAGCCGTGGCTTGGTGACGAGACGCGGCACGAGCGTCGCTTGCATCGGTGACATCACCAGCGTCGCAAGTGTCAGGAGCGGAACGACCGCGAGCAAGACGCCGACGCTCAGCCGTCCCGTCACCGCGGCAAGTGGGAGTGCGAGTACGACGACGCCTTGGAGGACTTGCGAGCCGACGAGAAGGGGCTTGAGCGGGAGTCGGTCTACGACCGGCCCGGCGAGTATCTGTAAGAGCCACGGGAGCAACAACAGCGAATTTGCGATACCCGTGAGGACGGTCGAGCCGCTGAGGTCGAAGACGAGCCACAGGACAGCGACAGTGTAGAGGCTGTCTCCGGCGTTCGTCACGAACTGTCCGACGAAAAACCGCCGGAAGTTACGATTGCGCCACAACGACGATGCTTCCGGCGTGTTTGTGGTCATTCTGGACCACCGCCAGTGGCTCCAATCCGCGAGTCGAGCGGGTGGTGTGAACGTGGGCGATGCGTCTGTTGTTTGAGGAGCGTTGCAAGGTCGGATGAGCACCGGCTGTGTGCCGGGAACTCAGCGAATGTCGGCATGTGCGTGTGTGTTCGGTCGAAAAAGTGCGACTACAGAACGTAGCGAAGCGAACCCGAGTGCTGCGGCTATCGGGCTACCCGCGAAGCGTGAGGCGCGAGCGGATTGAACACCGGATTACGCACAAGCCGGTCGGTCATCAAGGGGTCACTCGAAACATCTATGACACGACATTTGTATTTGACGGTGCGCTCACACAAAGAGCGGATTCAGTGGCTGGTGTGGTGGACGCGCGATCCGAGGGCAATACCGTCCTAGTCGTGCAGAAAGCGCGTACCTAATCGCGTGCTGTGGGGAGTGGTGTGAAAAAAGCGGAGTGTGGGTTACAGCCGGTCGCGGCCAGACGAGTTCGCGCGTCGCGTTCGCAGCCATTTGTGGACGCGGAGACGAAGTGTGGTGTTCGTTCGGCGTCGGCCGTGGCGGTTCGTGGCTGCGTTTCGTGCTCGTGCTCTCCCAACGGCCCATCGCGTCGCAGACGGCAGTGCCGGAAGCGTGAGTCCGAAGATGCCGGTGAGCCACAGCGCTGGCGAGAACAGTGCGACGAACAGTCCAACAGAGAGCAGCCAGATACCCGCCGCCACCATCAGGTGATTCAGCGTGACGAGTTTCGCCTCTGCTTGCTCTCTGTTTCTCCGTTCTGAGGACGCAAGTGGCGAGCGCCCCTGTTGCGTGCGGCGGTGCTGCCGCCCACCTAATTGCCCTACCATAGTGTAATATTGTTTCGGCCCCCCCTTTAAGCCCTGTCAGACCGCAGTCTGACGAATTTCTCCTTACGGACAGGTCGAAAATGGGGAGTTACCGAGAATGTTATGTGTTACCACTCGAAGCCACGCGGCGCGTCAGGCGGTGTCAACGGGCTTTTCGCCAGCCCGGCGCTTGGTTCTGGACGGTTGTATTCGACCGGTGCCACGTCGTTCGCGGCGTCGGGGTAGAACAGCGAGGCGAGCGTGTGGATGTGTTCGCGCCCCACGTCGAGTTCGAACTGGCCGCCACCGTACAGTTGTATCCCCGCCGCCTGTGCGTATTCGATGCTTTCGAGGAGCGACTCGATGCTGCCGAAGCGTGTGGGCTTGATGTTCAGCCAGTCGGGTTCCCACGGGAGATTTTTGATGTCGTCGAGGCTGTGGATGGGTGCGTCCCACGACACGCGCCCCTCGTGACCCGCAAAGAGTGGACGGGTCTCGTCGGTGAGCGCTGGGTCTTCGATGACGGCCTCCGGGAGGCCGTCGATGATGCGACGGTACAGGTCGGGGTCGGGTGCTTGGTCTACCATCGTCCCCTCGTAGTGGCCTTTGAGGTCGCAGACGCGCACCGTGCCCGTGGCTGCGAGTGCTGTGACGAGGTCGTCGTCCCACTCGTCTGTCGGGTCGAGTTTGAACTCATAGGAATCGTCGATAGAAAGCCACCTCTCGATGCGGTCGAAGGAGGCGTCGGGCAGGCGCATAGAGATGATGAATCTGACTGGCTGGTACGCCATTCCGAACTGGGCGGCGAGGGAGGTGTCCGCCTGCTTCAGCGCGAGGTCGAGCGCGGCGCTCTCGAAGCCCCACTGCCGATAGTTTCTGAAGTCGTGGCGGCCGGGTTCGCGGCCGTGAAACATGTCTGTGTCTGCGAGATGGGCGGAGAATTCTTCGAACGTCCACTCGCCTTCGAGGTCGAACGTGGGCGCCGCTTCGACCAGTTCGCGGTGGTCGTCGGGTTCGTAGGTCACGTCCTCGCCACGACCGGTTTCTCCGTCACCGTCGAGTGAAATCGTGGTCGAGAGGCGGGTGAAGTCGCTCGACGTCTTTGCTTCGTGCAGGTCGTACGAGACGGACGAAATCGAAAGCGGCAGGTCAGCGAGGGCGGCGAACAGTGCCATGCTCCGCGTACGAAGGCAGGACAGAAAAGTTACGACCCGCGCCAGTCGGTGACGACGGCGTAGATTTCGTAGGCGAAGATGGCGACGACGAGCGCGACCGACCCCCACGCGAGCGCCGAAAACAGCGTTTGGCCGATTGCGCTCATTGCTCTTCACCCCCGTCTGCACGAACCTCGTCGAGTTGGTGGATGGTGCGGGCGAGTGAGCCGAGGTCGAACGACCCGGGGGTCACCCGCGAGATGAGGAGAATTGCCAGGCCCGAAACGGCCGCCGCGCCGACGAACGAATTGAAGTATGACGCCGTCGGCAGGAGGTCTCCGACGACTGGCAGGGCAGCGAGCGGGGTTCTGAGCGTCGGGAAGTAGGCGAGGCCGACGAGCAGCCCGAACAGGCTCGAACCGAGCGCACCTGCCCCAGTCGCTTCTGTCGAGTACAGCCCGAACAGCAGTGGGATGAACGTCGCCGCCGCAAGCAGGTCTGCGATGAGGAAGATGGTGAGTACGCTGTAGCCCTGTGCGCCGACGAAGATGGCCGCGAGCGCGACCACGACGGTGAGCGCGCGGGCGGCGTTCGTGAGCGTGCCGCGGTCAGGGTCGTCCAGCACGAGCGGGAGGTCTGCGGTCACGATGCTCGCAATCGCGTTGAACAGCGTGTCTGCGGTACTCATGACGAGCAGGATGGCGAGGATGACGACGACGAGCGTCACCCACTCGGGGAATGCGGCGTCAAGCACGAGGAAAAAGGAGATGTCGGCGTTATAGCCCGCAGAGAAGTCGGTCGTGACGAGGCCGAGACCGGAGGCGGCGAGGCCGAACAGCCCGGCTAAGAACACCATTGGAATCACCGTGATAGCGGCGATAGTGAAAGAGCGCGCGAGGGTGCGTTCGTCTTTCGCGGCGTAGATGCGCTGCCACCACGCCTGATTCAGCATCTCTGCGGCGAGGACGGCGACGGCGATGTAGGCCCCAAATTCGATGCCGGGGAGAAAGCCGGGGTCTAACAGGCTCGGGCTCGTCTCCGCGACGGTCCGGTAGATTTCGCCCGTCCCGCCGAGGGCGAGCAGCGCGCCCGCAAACCCGATGGCGAGAATCGGGAGGATGACGAGCGTCTGGACGGTGTCTGTGAAGATGCTCGCCTTCAGCCCGCCGTAGCCGGTGTAGGCGAGGACGAACAGGCCCACGAGCGCGGCGGTTTGCCACGTTGGGACGCCCGCGACGAGCGAGAGTGCGCCCGCAATCCCGGTCATCTCCGCGGCGAGAAAGATGAACATGTAGGTGATGCTCACGATGAGGACGTAGACGTACATCACCGGCCCGAAGCGCGCGAGGGTGTACTCCGTGATGGAGTGGCCCTCGGGGATGAGCTTGCGGATGCGCGGACCGAGCACGATGAACGCGAATAATGGGAGCGCGCTTCCGATTGCGTAGCCGAGGACAGCCGTAAGCCCGCCGAAGGCCGCACCCGCCTCTGCCGGGCTAAAGAGAATCCACGCTCCCATCCCGGAGGCGATGAGCGTTGCGGTGGTCATCCCGTTGCCGGTCGAATTGCGGGCAGTGATGTAGTCTTCTACCGAGTTGATGCGGCCGCGGGCGTACCACGTACCGAGGGCCGCGAAGGTAACGAGCGTGAGAACCGTCAGTCCGAGGGCGACAGCGGCGGTTACCATCGTCCCACCTCAACGTGTTCGTACATGAGGCACACTCGGCTATGGGCTTAGTTAAACGTTGGTAATACCACTGGATTATATGGTTTTGAACGACCAACTACTCGTCAGTTCGCGTGGCTTGTAGTGGCGTTCGCGCTGTTGAGAGTCTGGTTTTTACCGCGGAGCGTTAACCCAAAACCGACCCACACGAGACCGGTAATCGAGAGGCCAACCGAGAGCATTGGTGTGATAACCGCATTCGCAAGCGGGTCTACAAGCGGGGTGACGACGAGTGCAATCGGAATCCATCGTGGCACAGAAACCTCAGATGACGTAGAAAGGATGTACGCGACCATGATTGAAAAGACGCCGAATCCGGTCACGGCTGGAAGCCCGATGATCAAGAAGCTAACTCCCGATTGGGAGCCAGATTGCACGAGGAAGATTGCGGCGACGAACAAAGCACAGACGCCAATTCCAGCCCCGACAAAGCCGAGTCGAGTGTCTCTGTTCGACGGGCTGGTTCCAAAATAGAGTCCACAGAGTAGGCCAGCGAACAACAATGGCACACCCGCAAGCACATCGTAGGGTATGGCAGCGAAGTCATCAAGTGCAGGAACTGACGCAAGCAACAGACCGACGCAGAGACTGAAAAGGCGAGTTAACTGAATCGCGGCCTTTTGATTCATCATTTTTTTGATTCGGAGATTAGGCTCAAAGGTGTTGGGTCGATTTCTCTGTGAGAACTCAGAGCAGACCGTTTTCAGACCGTCCACCGCTCCTCTCGCCACGCTGCATCCCAGAAGCGGTACTCGTAGCGAAACGAGGTGAGAAAGCGCTCGCGCATCTCCTCGCGGGTGGTGGGGCCTGCTTCGGTTACGACTTCATCGAGCAGGTCGAGACACCAGTCAGTGAGTTCGGTGAACTCGTCGCTCGCGTACATTGCAATCCATTCTGCGTACTGCTCGTGGTTGGGTTTTCCGCGCACATCGAGGTGGCGAGCGGTCTGGTTGAACCCCCACATACACGGCAAGAGTGCGGCGACGAGGTTGGCGAAGGGTTCGGTGGCCGCGGTGCGGACGAGGAAGTCGGTGTATGCTTGCGTGGTCGGTGAGGGCTTCGTCGCTTCGAGTGCCTCCTCGCTAATCCCAAACTCGGCGGCGTAGGCGCGGTGGAGATCCATCTCGGTGTTCACCGTTTCGTCGAGAAGGGTGGCGAACGTCGAGAGCTGTGAGAGCGTGGGGGCTGACGCCGCCCCGAGTGCGAATACGCGACTGTAGTCGACGAGGTAGACGTAGTCCTGTTTCACCCAGTAGCGAAACGGCGATTCATCGAGTGTGCCGTCGCCGAGGCCGACGACCATCGGGTGGTCGAGAATCGATTCGAGGATGGGACGTCCCTCCTCGCACAGGGTATCGCTGAAGGCCATGGCTCGCCTTCGCACGGCCACCTGAAAACTGTTCACCGTCTGCCCGGGTATAAGTCGCTCGCGGCCCTCGATACGGGCATGAAGATTTACACCAAACGCGGCGACGAGGGCAAGACCGACCTCTCGAACATGTCTCGCGTGTCGAAGGCGAGCCACCGCATCGAAGCCTACGGGAGCGTAGACGAGGTGAACGCCCTCGTCGGCGTCGTCAGACCGACCGGCCACGAGGACATCGACGAGAAGCTTCGCTCGATTCAAAACCACCTCCACATCGTGCAGGCAGACTTTGCGAACCCCGACCCGGACGCGGACGACCCCATGGTTCGCGCAGAACACGTTGCCTTGCTCGAACAGTGGATGGACGAACTCGACGCAGAACTGGAGCCGCTTCGAAACTTCATTCTTCCGTCGGGGAGCGAACCCGGCGCGAAACTGCACCACGCCCGCGCGGTCTGTCGGCGCGCCGAGCGTCGGGCGGTCGCGCTCATCAACGAAGAAGAAGCCAATCCAGAGGCTGTAAAGTACCTGAACAGACTGTCCGATGCGCTGTTCGTCCTCGCGCGCGTGGTCAACAAGCGCGAGGGCGTTCCCGAAGAGAGTCCGACGTACTGAGTTAGTCGGGAGTGAGTCCGACCAGTTCTTGGGTCAGGATATTCGCGTAGCCCTGCGGGGTGAGTTTGAGAATCGGGACGCCGAGGAAGGTGAGCGTCGCCACCGCGAGCATTGGTTGGTCTGCGGTGACACCCTGATTTTTGAGTGCTGTGCGGACGGCCTCAATGTTCTCAGCAGCCTCGTCAATTGGCACGTCTGCCAAAAAGCCGCCGACGCGACACGGGTGGGCTGCGGAGAGGTCATCGTCATCAACGACCGTCCAGCCGCCGCCCTGCTCGCGGAGGTGGTCGATGGCGCGGTTGATTGCGTCGTCGTCCGCGCCCACGGCGATGGTCAGTCCGGCCTCCCACGCGGTGGTCGTCGCCACGGCTCCCGATTCGAGGCCGAGGCCGGTGACGAAGCCAACGAAAGCGTCCCTGTCGCCTGCGGGATGGCGGTCGATGACGACGACTTTCAGCACGTCTCCGTCGGGGTCAGCGACGAGGCTCCCGGCTTCGACCGCTGGTTCTGCGAGTGCGTCTTGGGTGAAGAGGCCGGTGACGTGTTCGATGGCGCGGACGGAGCCGTCGCGGGCGACCGATTCAGGCACCGTGATGTCGAGCGTCTCGGGGAGGTGGACGCTCTCGTAGAAGTGGTCGGGGTACTCGTAGGGGACTGGCTCGACGGTCGCGGTGCCGTTTTCGACCACAACCTCGCCGCCTGTGATGACCGTCTCGATTTCGACTGTTTCGAGGTCGGAGAGCAGGACGATGTCGGCGCGTTTGCCCGGCGAGAGGGTGCCCCGGTCTGTGAGACCGAAGTGCGTGGCTGGATTCAGCGTTGCCATCCGAATCGCGTCTTCGGGGGCGATACCGGCGTCGATTGCGCGGCGGACGACGCGGTTCATGTAGATACCCTCGCGCACGTCTCCCGGCCAGACGCTATCGGTCGAAAGTGAGAGGTCTGCGGGGCCAATTTCGTGGTAGGCATCTGCGACGGCCTGCGTGTCGTCGCGGACCGTTCCGGAGCGGCCAATCGCGTGGATGCCGGCTTCGAGGCGGGCTATCAGCTCGTCTCCGGCGATGGCCTCGTGGTCGTTGTCCACAACGCTCGCAAACGCCTGCAGGTTCGCGCCCTTACAGCCCGCGCCGTGGCCGCTGATTGGCTTGCCCCGTGCTCTCGCCTCGTCGTAGAGGTCGAACAGAGGTGGGTCGCGGCCGACGACGTGTATCCAGTCAACTTCGCCCACTCCGACGACGCGCGGGTGGGTCAGGCTGTCACAGAGCGCCTGTTTCTCGGCCTCGTCTGCCCACGCGGGGGTAAACGTCGAGACGAGTGGCTGTGGGGGGATGGTGATAAACACGCTCACTGCGAGCGGGGCTGTTGCGCGTAGCAGCTGTTCGGAAGCGGCCGCGCCGTAGAGCGAGCCGAGGCAGTTCGACTCGCTTATGACGCTCGTCGTGCCCGCTTCGAGGACGTGCGGGTAGGCGTATTCGAAGGCGTGTTGGGCTTCGATGTGGGTGTGGGCGTCGATGAGGCCGGGGATGGCGACGAGGCCGTCGGCGTCGATGACGGTGGTCTCAGGGCCGATGATTGGCTCGGGGTCTTCTGGGAGTGCCGCGATTTGGTCGTCGACGACGGCGATGGCTCGCTTCTTTTTCGCTCCTGTCTCGGGAAACAGTACTCGCGCGCCGCGGACGACGAGGTCTGCAGGATCGTTTCCGAGGGCAACGGCTTGGAGTCGAGTCATGTCCGCTCGTAGACGATGACGCCGCCGTTTTCGTGTTGGCGCACCTTTCCGCGGGCTTCGAGGACGTCTAAGTGGCCCACGGCTTCGCTCATGCCGGGGAAGAATTCGGTCACGGGGAGGTCACCGAACAGTTCGTGCATGATTTCAACGGCCGTCGTCGGGCCGTCGACGAGGCCATACACCTTCTCCGTCCGAGCGTCGTGCGCCTCAAGCATCTCTTGGATGCGCTCGCTCGGATTCTCGATAGTAGTCCGATGGCCGGGGAGGAACCGGTCGTACTGTTCTGCTTTGAGCGCGCGCAGTGAGTCATTGAACGCCGGCAGCGGGCGCGGGCGTTCGTCTTCGTCGGGTGCTGGTGGCTGGAGCAGTGGGTTTGGCGTGATCTCGTTGAGGACGTTGTCACCGACGATGGCGTGGCGTTCGTCGCCTTCGGTAAATTCGAAGATGAGTTCGCCAATCGCGTGGCCGGTGACGCGGTGGGCGACGAGTGGTTCGCCGTTGATTTCGATTTGGTCGCCCTCACCGACTTCGTAGTCTGTTTCGACGCTCGGGGCGTAGGAGAGGAACGATTCGGGAAGGTTGACGACGGCGTTTGCGGTCGCGTTCGACATCCCGTTGCGCTCGAAGAAGTCGGCGAAGAAGGTCTGTTCGTGTTCGAGTTCGCCGGGGAAGTCGGCCATGATACGGGCGGCTTCGGGGCTGGCGATGACGGTTGCGCCTTCGGCTTGGAGTCGCGCGGCGAGGCCGAAGTGGTCGGGGTGCGGGTGGGTGACGACGACCTGTTCGACGTCGTCTGGCGTCATGCCGTGTTCGTCGAAGCCGTCTAAGAGGGCGGCCCACGCCTCCTCGCTGTCGGGACCGGGGTCAACGACGGTGCGACCGGAGAGATAGGCGTTGACCGCGCCGACACGAAACGGCGTCGGGATAGAAAACCGTGTGAACATAGCCACGAGTTTCACACGCTGTGCTATACAAGTTATGCCGGGCGAAAGAGTGGACGGGTGCCAGCGACCGGGTGATGCCCACGGTCTCGGACGACCCCGCGCACTCATCCATGCGTCGGCTTTGGGACAGACGCCGACTGCGACGGATGGTCGCCCCCTGTGCACCGCCTGCAGATTTAGGTCAGCCTAAAACAACCAAAAGTGTTGTGGTATCGATGCCGACGCAGATTTTTTCATCACCCACCGTTGCTGAAAATCCACCACGCGCGTACTGTCCTGGGCATAAGGGTTTTATCCAGTGTAGCCGTATTAACACCTATGAACAAACACTTTGAAGATACGCAGTACTACCTGAAGCGCGCCGGTGAGACCGCAAAGCGCGGCGTTTCAGACGAACTCGCGCCAATCCAGGAGAAGTTCCGCACGCTGACGGGCCGCGAGGATGAGGAGCCAGAGCCCTCTCGTGTCGAAGAGGTGCGAGAGGAGCTGAAGAAGCTGCAGGTGAAAGCTGAGGGCGAAACCCGCGAGGCAATCGCCAGCGCCCGCGAGCGACTCGATGACTACCGGTCGAGCCGCGAAGAAGCGTCCGACTAAGCCTTTTTTCGGCTGCCGAAAGTAACCCTTAAGTTCAGTCGTCGGAAACGAGGTACTGCAGAGGGTTGGTGATCTAGGCTGGTTATGATACCTCCTTCACACGGAGGAAGTCGGCGGTTCAAATCCGCCCCGACCCATTTTCTGACGACACAATACGACGAGCGCAGCGAGTCGTCAGTGTCGTCGAAATGGTCACGTAGGATTTGAAGCAGGGAACGGAGCGAAGTGACCGAGGTTCAAATCCGCCCCGACCCACTACTTCTGTCGCGAGCAAACCCGTGAGCGACTGCTGTCGTGACGAGCGGGCGGTTTGAATCAAGGAGCGAAACGAAGTGGAGCGACTGAGGTTCAAACCCGCCCCGACTCATTCTCTCCTTTCCTACAGATGAATTCGCTGACGAGAGCTGTGTGCATATCTCAGAGTGGCGCGCTTCTCGCCCAATTCGACCGAAGAGCCAAGATGAAATGGTTTGCGGACCGTTCAGGAGCTAATACACTTCTTACGGATTTCGGCCAGCTTGACCGTTCGTGGTTTGTTCGATTTCTCCACAACTTCATCAATCTCCATCTCCATTGGTTTGTTCCAATCGCGGGGGTACTGGATGCCGTTGTTCGATTCGAACGTGTAGTAGAGCTCGATAGATTTCTGCTCGTAGTTATCAAAAACGGGGTTATCGGCGTCTGTTAAGTCTCCGAATGAATCTTGATCTAATGGCTTTGTGATCAACGATATGAATTGGTTTTCTTCCAAGTGAAAGTGCCAATCCTCTCTGGAGACCATTAGAGTGTCTACAGAATCGTTTCCTTCTCTAAGAATCGCTTTAAGCCGAAGGTTGAGTGCTGGACTGTCACCAAAATTCTTGAGTCCGAAATCGTAGGTTGGTGAATCATCGATTTGACGAAAGTGGGGGCGTACTGCAAGACGACTGGCGGGCTGGTTCAATCTTGACTCACGCATTTGATTAAACGCAATAAAGGCGTATAACCCCGTAACCGTGACCAGTACGCTTTCGGTTGAAAATCCGCCTACGACCCACGAAATTGCGCCTATTAATAAGACTCCTATTCCACCCAATATATTCCAGCTATCGAAAAACCTGACCACGTCCCCCTTCATTGACCCCCTTAGTGATTGAATCTCAACCATACCTATCACACCCGGTGTGATGTGATGAACCTTTGCCAGGTTGTATCGTATCAGAAGGAATTAATATGTACAATATTGAGCTACGTGAAACCTCTTACAACTCCCGTCCGCGTTGTCCATGTATCGAGACGAACGCCTGTCGCGGCGGCCGTCCTAGGTTTACCAATTAGCCATACTCAACAGCTGGCAAACGAACCCCGACCTACCGCTCACCTTCACTCGCGGCCACGCCGAGGATGTAGTTACAACTCGGGCACACCCACTGGGAGACGAGGACGGGGCCTTCTTGGATTACTTCTTCGACGGCTGAGACGCTGTTTTCGCAGTATGGACAGATTCCCATGCGTTGGTGACGGGAGCGATGTACCTTCAGTGTTGTAGCCAACTGACCCCACTAACACTCGCGTCACCTGCTGACACCGATGTCCGCGAGGGCTTTTGTGTGTCCCGTCCATACGGGTGATACGGAACTCTGGTGTGTCAGCTCGTGAGCGAATGCGCTGGCGCACCCCAACTCAACCATGTCACAGACAAAGGCCGATTACGAGGACGAGGTATCGTACGACGAATCACTCGACGAACTCCCGAGCGAGGCGGAACTCGACGCGGCGGTCGAGAACTTAGAAGCGCGCGGGTTCGACGTGTTGGTCGTCGACTCAGCCGAGGAAGCGCGCGAGGAACTCATCGGCCAGATTCCGACCGGTGCGTCGGTGATGGACGGCCACTCCACGACGCTCGAAGAAATCGGGTTCATGGACTACCTGAACGAGGGCGACCACGACTGGCAGAACCTCCACGCAGAGGTGTTCGCCATCGAGGACCATGAAGCGCGATTCGACGCCCGGCGTGAGGCACAGACGGCCGACTACTTCCTCGGGAGCGTCAACGCCATCGCCAAGACGGGCGAGTTGGTCGCCGCAGACGCCTCAGGGAGTCGCATCGGGGCGTACCCATTTGCGGCGAAGAACCTCCTGCTCGTCGCCGGAGTGAACAAGATTGTCGAGGACTTGCCCGCGGCACTCGACCGACTCGAAGAAGTCGCCTACCCACTCGAAGACGCCCGTGCGCAGGAGGCCTACGGCGTCGGGAGCGTGATTGCAAAACAGCTCATCTTCCGCCGCGAGACGACCGAGGGGCGCACGACGCTCGTGCTCGTCCGCGACGAACTCGGGTTCTAAGCGAGCGTTTTCCCACCGTCGTCCCCCAATTCTCTTTGCGTTCAGTGCCCCACAGAGAGGTATGCACGATATGGCCGACCAGCCAAAACTACCGCGACTCGGACTTGGCACGTCCGGGATGGACGGGGTGGAAGCCACCGAAGCCGTCGCGACTGCTCTCGACATCGGCTATCGCCACATCGACACGGCGCAGTACTACGAAAACGAGGCGGCCGTCGGGGAGGGTATCGCCCGCGCTGAAATTCCGCGCGAGGAGTTGTTCGTCGCCACCAAAATTTGGCACACGAACCTCGCACACGGCGACGTACTCGAAACCGCCCGGGAGAGTCTCGACCGCCTCGGTCTCGACTACGTTGACCTGCTCTATGTTCATTGGCCAGCGGGAGCCTACGAACCGGCAGAGACGCTCGCGGCGTTTGACGAACTTTCCGACGCCGGCGTTGCAGACCATGTCGGCGTCTCGAATTTCACACCCGACCTCTTAGACGAGGCGCGCACGCACCTCGACGCGCCGATTTTCGCGCATCAAGTAGAATGTCATCCGTTGCTCCAACAGCGCACGCTCCGCATCTACGGTGTGGGTCACGATATCGAACTCGTTGCCTACTCACCGCTCGCCCGAGGGCGGCTTCTCGACCATCCGGTACTCGCAGAAATCGGCGCAAAGTACGACGCCACCCCAGCACAAATCAGCCTCGCATGGCTGCGCGAAAACGGGATTGCGGCAATTCCAAAAGCGAGCAGTGAAGCCCATCTCCGCGCGAATTACGAGAGCCTTACACTCGACTTGCGGAGCGAAGACCTCGACCGAATCGATGCGCTCGATGGAGGGGACCGGGCAATCGATCCGGAGTTTGCGCCGTGGGAAGGCGAAACGTAGACCTCAGTCGTCAGCGGGGGCTGGCACTTCGAAGTCGCTGATAGTGGCTTTTGGCAGCAACGTCTTTTCGAAGTCGAAATCGTCGAGCGCTTCGTTATTTTTGACCTTCGTTGGCCAGTCTGGGTTTGCGAGGGCGCTCGTTCCGAGCGTGAGCAGTGCCGCGCCCGAGTCGACGACGGAGCGGGCCGTTTCGGGGTCGCCAAGCCCACCGTTTGCGATGACGGGTGCGTCACCGTGCTCGATGGCGGCTTCGGCGAGCGTCGGCCCGTCGTCACCGAACGTTGGGGCGGTTGCGTCGCCGTCGGTCGTGTGGATGTAGTCTGCGCCCGCCTCGCTCAGGGCGTCGAAGAAGACGGCGGCGTCGTCCTCGCCGTTTTCCCATTTGTGTTCTTCGTCGCTTACCATGGCCTGTGAGATACGGACGCCAACGCCGAACTCGTCTGCGGTCGCTGCTTGGACGGCTTCGACGATGTCGCGGGTGAAGCGAACCCGGTTTTCCGCGGAGCCACCGTACTCGTCGTCGCGCGTGTTGTACTCAGCAGAGAGGAACTCGTGGAGCAGGTAGCCGTTTGCGCTGTGGATTTCAACGCCGTCGAACCCGGCGGCTTCGGCACGCTGCGCTGCGGCGACGAAGCCTTCGGTGACCGCTTCGATGTCTTCGTGCGTCATCTTGCGCGGTACGGGGAACTCGCCTTCGCCGCCGTAGAGCGGACTCTGCTCGCCTTTCGGCTGGACCGCGGCTGGCGCGATGGTCTCGTCCGTGTAGCGGTTGCCCTGCGCCTGTGCCCCGGCGTGCATCAACTGGGCGAAGATGGGGCTGTCCTCGTCGTGGACGGCGTCTACGACGGATTCCCACGAGGTGGCCTGTTCGTCGGTTGCGAGCCCCGGCTGGTTGTGATACCCCTGACTGTGGGCTTCGTCGGTGTAGATGCCTTCGGTGATGAGGAACGAAAAGCCACCGCGGGCGAACTTGGCGTAGTAGCGAGCCATCTCAGCGGTTGCGGTTCCGTCCTCGGTCGCACTCGTCCTTGTCATCGGTGCGAGGCCGACGCGGTTGTCGAGTGTGAGCGCACCGAGAGAGATTTCGTCGAAGAGGGACGTGTCTGATGTCATCACCGGGACAATGAGCCACCGACTGAAAACCACCCGGCGGGTGTGTGCGCGTTCTACCGTCCCGCCGTGATTGATTGTGTGATTTTTTCGTTGGCACGTTCATTGAGTGCGGTGGTCCATCGTCGTCCCCGACGGAGAAACCAGTCAGGTGTAACCTTTGGCAGCACTGCACTTGGAGAAAACGATTTTTGAGAATTTACAGCGAGTTATTCTGGATGTTTGTTTTGCAATAGTGGGATTTACTAGGCTCCTTCGATACTAAAACGACCTATTATTGTCCTTATAGCGAACTTTTATTACCTGCATCGTCATTGGTGGTGTTGTAATGCGTGAAACGAACTCCGATTGCGGTGGGGGTGGTCGGTAGGAACAACCCTCCGCGGAACGATTACCACCAGACCAACATGGTCGTGCAAGCTGTACTATGGGTTAGCCACCCCGACTGGCGTCCGCCAGCGCCAGTCAAATTTTTCATGAACTGCCACATCTGCCCAGATAGTTCACAAATCTGCCAGCCTAACCGACGGTATCGGTAACTGCTCTATGATATACTTTCTCCTAGTCAGCGTCTGCTGAGTGTCTGAAAAAACGGAGAGTTATCGTCCGCGTAAATCGAGCGACTGCTGGCGTGCTACTGACTCACACCTACATTAAATCCAATACGCTCGTGTATACGATAATACGTGACAATCATGTACGCTTACGAGACATCTTTTTCTCCTCAGACTGCGTTCTTTTATTCGGTGTTAAACCATGCAGTATGAAGGCAGAATTAGAGCAAACATTCTCGACTGGGCGTCGCTCATCCTCGTTATCGTGGGTGCGCTTAACTGGGGCCTCGTCGGGATTGGGGGCTTCATCAACGCCAACTGGAACGTCGTGAACCTCATCTTCGGCTCGATTCCGACGCTTGAGAACCTCATCTATCTCCTCGTCGGCCTCGCGGGCATCTACGAGCTGTACTTCGCGTACCAGCTCTACTCCGCACGCGCGGAGAAGCCGATGGCAGAAAAGCCCGCATAAGACCGATTTTTTCGACAACCGCCCGCTGAGCGGCCGCTCCGGAGCAAAACGCAAAAAACGAGTTCGGTGGTTTAGAGGAACTCTTCGATGTAGTCTGCGACTTCCTCTGGGGTGTCGCCGACGGGTGCGCCTGCCTCGTTGAGCGCGTTGATTTTTGACTCTGCGGTGCCCGTCCCCGACCCGGAGACGATTGCGCCCGCGTGGCCCATGCGCTTTCCTGGTGGGGCGGTGCGGCCGGCGATGAAGCCAGCGACCGGCGTGTCCATGTGCTCTGCGATGAACGCGGCGGCTTCCTCTTCGTCCTCGCCACCGATTTCACCGCACATGACGACGGCTTCGGTCTCGGGGTCGTTCTCGAACGCTTCGAGGGCGTCGACGAACGACGTGCCGATGATTGGGTCGCCACCGATGCCGATTGCCGTGGTCTGGCCAATGCCGCGCTGGGTCAGGCTGTCCACGACTTGGTAGGTGAGCGTTCCCGAACGCGAGACGAGACCGACGTTGCCCTCGGAGAAGATGTTGCCGGGCAGGATGCCGAGTTTGGCTTCGCCGGGCGTGATGAGGCCGGGACAGTTTGGCCCGATGAGGCGGGTGTCAACCTCGGAGAGGCGCTTGTACACCTTCGCCATGTCCTGGGTTGGGACGCCTTCGGTGATGGCGACGACGAGGTCAAGTTCGGAGTCGAGTGCTTCGAAGATGGCGTCTGCGGCGAACGCCGGTGGGACGAAGACGACGGATGCGTCCGCGTCCTCTTCTTCTACGGCTTCGCTGACGGTGTCGTAGACGGGGACGCCGCTCACTTCTTGGCCGCCCTTGCCCGGCACGGCACCGGCAACGACGTTCGTCCCGTACTCCATCATCTGTTCGGTGTGGAACTTCCCTTCGCCGCCCGTAATCCCTTGGACGACGACGCGGGTGTCCTTATCGACAAATACACTCATTATTGAACCTCCTCTGCGCGTGCAACAGCCGCTTGGACGGCCGATTCAAGCGTGCCTTCGACCTGCACGAGGTCGGTGTTCAGAATCTCCATGCCCTCTTTGGCGTTCGTCCCGGCGAGTCGGACGATGACGGGCTTTGGAATCTCGTCGAAGCTTTCGAGCGCTTCGTTGATACCCTTCGCCACCTCGTCACCGCGGGTGATGCCGCCGAAGATGTTGAAGACGACCGAATCGACGTTCGGGTCCGAAAAGACCATGTCAAGCGCGTTCGCCACGCGGGCGGCCTTTGCCCCGCCACCGATGTCGAGGAAGTTGGCTGGCTTGCCGCCGTAGTAGTCAACGAGGTCGAGCGTCGTCATGACGAGGCCCGCACCGTTGCCGATGATACCGACGTTCCCCTTGAGACGGACGTAGTCAAAGCCGTACTCGCCGGCTTTGCGCTCTAAGTCGTCCTCGTAGGCTTCTTCTTCGAGTTCCGCGAGGTCTGGCTGGCGGAACAGCGCGTCGTCGTCGATGTTCATGACGGCGTCTGCCGCGATGACCTCGTTGTCCGAGGTGACCATCAGCGGGTTGACTTCGATGTCACTCGCGTCCTTGTCGTCCCAGAGCTGGAACAGCGTCTGGAGAATCGAGGAGACCTGTCGGGCGACGTCTGCGTCCACACCAGCGCCGTAGACGGCGCGACGGGCCTGGTATGGGTGCATGCCAAACGCCGGGTCGATGTGTTCGCGGGCGATGGCTTCAGGGGTTTCTTCTGCGACCTCTTCGATGTTGACCCCACCTTTCGTCGAGACCATTGCCACGGGCTTGCCCTCGCCGCGGTCCATCGTCACGCCGACGTAGAGTTCATCGACGAAGTCGACGGCTTCCTCGACGAGAACGCTCTCGACGGTGTAGCCTTTGAGGTCCATGCCGAGAATTGCGTCGGCAGCCTCACGTGCCTCGTCTTCGTCGGAAACGAGTTTGATGCCTCCGGCCTTGCCACGACCACCGACGTGAACTTGGGCCTTCACCGCTACGGGATAACCAAGCGACCCAGCAGCTTCAACAACCTCGTCTACGGTGGTTGCGAGCTCCGAGTCTGGCGTTGGAATCCCCGCGTTTGCGAAGATATCCTTCGCTTGATACTCGTGCAGCTTCATACGTATACTAGCGTGTGAACACGTCGCTTAAATCCCTTTCATTCCGACTGCCGGTTATTGCCGCTACCGTCGCCGCGTGGCAATATCTGCGTGAACTGTGCGCAGTTCACACGGTTGGGGCACACAGCGAACCGTTCTCCTGATTGGTCACGCTTTTCCACGGTGCGCACGTTCACGTTGCCATGCGCGCTGTACGTTACCACGAACACGGTGGGTCGGACGTCCTCCAGACCGAGGAGGTCATGCGTCCCGAACCCGACAAAGGAGAACTGCTCGTCGCCGTCCACGCCGCCGGTATCAACCCGGTGGACACCTACTTCCGCGAGGGGGCGTACAAGCCCGCTTCACTGCCGTGGATTCCCGGCTCCGACGTGGCGGGCGTCGTAACCGCGGTCGGTGAGGGCGTCACCGAGTTCAAAGCAGGCGACGAAATCTACGCCACCGCCCTCGGCAATTGGCTGCAGGGAACCTGTGCTGAGTACGTCGTCGTCCCCACCGAGATGGCCGCGCCGCTCCCCGAATCTGTTTCGTTCGCGGAAGCCGCCGGGGCCGCGCTCGTCGGCGTCACCGCGTGGCAGTCACTCATCGCAACAGCAAATCTCGAACCCGCAGAGACGGTGCTCATCCACGGCGGCAGCGGCGGCGTTGGCCACATGGCCGTCCAAATCGCGAGTGCTACCGGCGCACGCGTGGTCACCACGGCCTCTCCGAAGTACCACGACACACTCGAAGAACTGGGTGCGGATGTGGTGCTCAACTACGCCCGCGACGACTTACAGGAAGCAATCGAAGACGCAGGAAAACCCGACGTGATTCTCGACCACCGCCTTGACGAATACCTCCCGCTCGACTGCGAGGTGGCGGCGAAGGGCGCACGCATCGTCGCCATCGGGAACGAAGACGCAGAAGCCACCTTCCCGAGCGTGCCCGCCGCCCGCGCGAAGGCGCTCTCGGTGCACCACGTCTCGATGTTCAACACGCCCGACGTCGGTGCCGTCCTCAAACGACTCGGCACGCTGATGGACAGCGGCAAACTCACGCCGCTCGTCTACGACACCTACCCGCTCGATGAGATCGCCGCGGCCCACGACGCCGTCCTCGATGAGAGCTTCCTCGGGAAACTCGTCGTCACGCCGTAACCAGCCCACCTTTATCCTGTTTCCACGCCAACCAGTAGCCATGAGTGTCGAGTTCGACTTTTCGGGGAGGGTCGTCGTCGTGACCGGCGCGAGCGGTGCGCTCGGGAGCACCGTCGCAAACGAATTTTCAAGAAAGGGAGCCACCGTCTGTGCGGCGGACGTGGTGGAACCAGAATCGGGCACGCTCGTCGCGGGCGTCCACTTCTACGAGGGTGATTTCACCGACGAGAAAACGGTCGAATCGACTTTCTCGAAAATCGTCGCTGACCACGGGCAATTCGACTGCCTTGTGAACATCGCGGGAACGTGGAACGGCGGGACGCCCATCGACGAAACCGAGGTGGACACCTTCGACATGCTGTTCAACGTCAACCTGAAGACGATGTTCCTCGCGAGCAAACACGCGATTCCCCACCTGAAAAAGACGGAAGGCGCAATCGTCTCCACGAGCGCCCGCGCCTCACTCGAAGGCGGCACAGGCGACGGCCCCTACCGCGCCGCGAAAGCGGGCGTGCGCCTGCTCACCGAAACCATCGCCGAGGAGAACAAAGGAGTCGTACGAGCGAATGCCATCATGCCAAGCGTCATCGACACGCCCGCAAACCGCGAGGCGATGCCCGATTCAGACCACGACAAATGGGTCAAACCCGCTGAAATCGCCCGCGTCATCATGTTCCTCTGCAGCGACGCCGCGGACGTGACGAGCGGCGCGGCGGTGCCGGTGTACGGTGAAGCCTGACGCGTCAATTCTCGTCGCCTTCTCAGAACCACTATCCCACAGCGGCGAACACGTCTCACTTTTTCCAGAAATAATTCCTCTGTAACTTACGCTCCAGACGCCACCACACCGGACACCGCTGAATCCAAATGTTGGTTCGAGCAATATTTGCATTCTGCCAAGTAATTTGACCACTAGATTCGCTGGTTGCGATTCTTTATCATAATATGGTTGTCAATTATGTGTCCAGTGGTGTCTTGGCATACTCTGGCACTCGTTCTGTGTGTGCATTCCACATATGTTCGAATGACAAACATACCAGTCAGATGTTTGGTAAGTCACGACAAATCGAGACACTTATTTGACCCATACTGATAGGGGGTTTCACACATGAGTGAAAGAGAGACATGGGCAACGCGGATGGGATTTATCCTTGCGGCCGTCGGCAGTGCCGTCGGCCTCGGGAACCTCTGGCAGTTCCCGTTCAAGACGGCGACCAACGGCGGGGCAGCGTTCCTCGTCGTCTACATCGGCGCGGCAATCGCCATCGGCTTCCCGGCGATGCTCGCGGAGTTCGTCATCGGCCGACGAACTAACCTGAACACGATTAGTGCGTTCAAAAAACTCGGCTTCAAAAACTGGCGCGTCGTCGGCGCGCTCGGCCTCTTTACCGGCTTCTGGATTCTGTCGTACTACTCCGTCGTCGGTGGCTGGGTGCTTCGCTACCTCGGCGGGAGCGTCACCGGCGCGTACTTCGCCGACCCCGGCACGTACTTCGGGACGATTTCGATGGGGCCAGAGGCGCTCGCGCTCCACGCCGTGTTCATGGCCATCACCATCGGCATCGTCGCCTTCGGCATCGAAGGCGGCATCGAGAAAGCCACGAAGCTGATGGTTCCCTCGATTGCGCTCATCCTCGTCGGCCTCGCCGGGTTCGCGTACGTGAACAACCCGAGTGCCGCGATGGACGCCTACGCCTACTTCCTCAATCCCGACCTCGGGACGCTCCGGGCGAACTTCACCGAAATCGTGCCGTTCGCCGTCGGACAGGCGTTCTTCTCGCTCTCACTCGGCATGGGCGCGATGATTACCTACGCCTCCTACCTCGGCAACGACGACAACCTCGCCAAAGACGGCCTCACGATTGTCTTCCTGAATTCGCTCGTCGGGATTCTCGCCGGACTCGTCGTGTTCCCGCTCCTGTTCGCACAGGGCATCGACCCGAACACGAGCGGCCCCGGCGCGCTGTTCGTCGCCGTGGCGAGCGCCTTTGCCGACCTCGGTGGACTCGGCCGAATCGTCGGCGTCATCTTCTTCGGTGTCGTGCTCATCGCCGCGCTCTCCTCGGCTATCAGCCTCCTCGAAGTGGTCGTCGCGTACATCGTTGACCACTACGACGTCGGCCGCAAGCCCGCCGCACTCGGCGTCGGGGGCATCATCTTCGCCCTCGGCATCCCGTCTGCGCTCGACATCGCGTGGCTCGGCTGGTTCGACACGCTTGCCTACAAGTTCCTCCTGCCGTTCGGGGTTCTTCTGCTCCTGTTCTTCGTTGGCTGGGTTCTCGGTGGCGATGCGAGTCGAGAACTCCTCAAGGGCATGCGGAATCGGACGACGTTCAGCACCACGTGGCTTTGGACGGTTCGAACGGTCGTTCTCCTCGGCGTCATCGTGACCCTCGGCTTTGGGATCCAGACGCTTCTGGAGAAAGGCATCATGCCGCCGCTCTAACCCCCAAACCTCACAAACGCTTCGCCCAAACCGGCCGTCTGAGCGGCTGTACTGCCATGCTATTGCCGGATTGATGGGTTGGAACTCGAAAGTCACTTAGGTGCGCCTTGGTGAGTGCGCGACAATGACACGAGAAACCTGGGCAACCCAAATTGGGTTCATTCTCGCGGCTGTCGGCAGCGCCGTTGGACTCGGGAACATTTGGCGATTCCCGTGGATGACGGCTGAAAACGGTGGCAGCGCATTTCTTATCGTTTACCTCGGTATCGTCCTCCTCGTTGGCGTCCCCGGCCTGCTCGGTGAGTTCGTCATCGGCCGGCGTGCAAAACGCAACCCCGTCGGCGCGATGCGAGAGCTCTCCGGGTCGCGGGCGTGGGAGTTCGTCGGTGGCTTCAGCGTCATCACTGCCGTCGTCCTTCTCTCGTTTTACAGCGTGGTCGGCGGGTGGATTCTCCGCTACCTCGTTGCGAGTCCAACTGGCGCGTACTTCGGCTCGCCCGGCGCGTTCTACGACGCCATCTCCTTCGGGACGACCGGAGCCGTCGGCTTTGGCCTGCTCTTTCTCGTCTTGACGGCGCTCATCGTCTTTGCCGGCATCCGCAAGGGCATCGAGCTGGCGACGAAGGTGATGATGCCCGCCATCGTCATCCTGCTCATCGCCTTCGCGCTCTGGGCCTTCTTCCAGCCGAACGCCGCGGAGGGCTACGCCTTCTACCTCGGCGCTGACTGGTCCTACCTCAGCGAAAACTTCCTCACCATCCTTCCTGCCGCTGCCGGCCAGGCGCTGTTCACCCTCTCGGTGGGCGCAGGGACGATGATCACCTACGCCTCGTATCTCGGTGAAGACCGCTCGCTCCCGTTCGACGGCTCCGCCATCGCGGTGCTCAACACGTTCGTTGGGGTTCTTGCCGGGCTCGTTGTGTTCCCGCTCCTGTTCAGTTTCGCCCCCGAGATGGTAGGGCAAAGCGGCCCCGGCGCGCTGTTCATCGGCATCGCTGGTGCGTTTGCGAACCTGCCGCCCGTTGCTGGCATCGAGATTGGCCCGCTTGTTGCGACGCTGTTTTTCGGCGTCGTCGCGCTCGCGGCGCTGTCGAGTTCCATCAGTATGCTCGAAATCCCCGTCTCCTTCCTCGTTGACGAGTTCGGCGTCGAACGCGCTTATGCAACCGGTGGCCTGCTCGTATTCATTTCGGTTATTATGACCGTCAACGCGCTTCGCCCCGCCGTGTTCGGCTTCATCGCGGGCACGCTCGTTGACCTGATGCTCACCGCCGGAATTCTCGCGTTCTTGCTGTTCGTTGGCTGGGTGCTCGGCCGCGACGCCGCAGCCGAGTTCGCAAAAGGGGCCTCTGACTTCGGCGAGTCACTCGCCACGCCGTGGCTGTTCGCGGCGGGCGTCGTCCTGCCGCTGTTCTTGCTGTTCACCCTCCTGACTGGCATCTTTGGGGCACTCAGCCTCACCGGCTCCGTTGAGACGTGGATGACGCTTCTTCTCAGCGCCGTCATCGGTCTCGTCGCCTTTTTCGGCCTGCGCAGGCCGACCTCGGTGCTGTAAGGTTCGACAGCTGTCGAACAGACATTTGCCTCTTTACGGAATCCTTTTTGGGGCGCTTCTGTATCGATGTAGCATGTATTCGGTTTGGAGTGAGTCCCCATGACGATGGAAGAGAAGGTCTCTGAGTTGCGTGAGAAGCACGAGGAAGCGCTCCTTGGTGGCGGCGAAGACCGAATCGAAGCCCAACACGAGAAGGGGAAGATGACGGCGCGCGAGCGCATCGACTACTTCCTCGATGAGGACACCTTCACCGAGTTCGACCAGCTGCGCACCCACCGGTCGCACAACTTCGGGATGGAAGAAGAACAGATTCCCGGCGACGGCGTCGTGACCGGCTACGGCGAGGTTGACGGGCGCACCGTCTTCGTTTTCGCCCACGACTTCACCGTCTTCGGCGGGTCGCTCGGCGAAGTGTTCGCAGAGAAAGTTGTGAAAGTGATGGACAAAGCCATGGACGTCGGCGCACCCATCATCGGCTTGAACGACTCCGCTGGCGCGCGGATTCAGGAAGGCGTCGTCTCACTCGCAGGCTACGCGGACATCTTCCACCGCAACCAGCAAGCCTCCGGCGTCATCCCGCAAATTTCGGCGATTATGGGGCCGTGTGCGGGTGGTGCGGTGTACTCACCCGCCATCACTGACTTCATCCTGATGGTCGAAGACACGAGCCACATGATGATTACCGGCCCCGAGGTCATCAAGACCGTCACGGGCGAGGAGATTACCATGGAAGAACTCGGCGGCGCAAAAACCCACAACACGAAAAGTGGCGTCGCCCAGTTCTCGACGGCAGACGAGGAAGCAGCTTTAGACGACATCCGTCGCCTGCTCTCGTACATGCCCTCGAACAACGTCGAAGACCCACCGCGTGTCGAGCCGTGGGACGACCCAGAGCGCATGGATGACGAACTCAAAGAAGTCGTCCCCGACCAGCCACAGAAGCCCTACGACATCGTGAACGTCATCGACCGCGTGATGGACGAGGGGTCGTTCTTCGAGGTCGCAGAGAAGTACGCCCGCAACATCGTCATCGGTTTCGCCCGACTCGACGGCCACGCCGTTGGCGTCGTCGCCAACCAGCCGAAAATCAACGCCGGGACGTTGGACATCGAATCCAGCCTGAAGGGGTCGCGCTTCGTGCGCTTTTGTGACGCGTTCAACATTCCACTCGTCACCTTCGTGGACGTGCCCGGGTTCATGCCCGGCACCGACCAAGAACACGGCGGCATCATCAAACACGGCGCAAAACTTCTCTACGCCTACTCGGAAGCCACCGTGCCCCTGCTGACCGTCATCACGCGCAAAGCCTACGGCGGTGCGTACGACGTGATGGCCTCGAAGCACCTCGGCGCGGACGTGAACTACGCCTGGCCAACCGCCGAACTCGCGGTGATGGGTCCACAGGGCGCGGTGAACATCCTCTACCGCAAGGAACTCGCAAACGCAGACGACGTTGAGGCAAAGCGCCAAGAGCTCATCGATGAGTACCGCGACGCCTTCGCCAACCCGTACGAGGCCGCAGAGAAGGGCTACGTTGACGACGTCATCGAGCCACAGGAGACCCGCCCACGACTCATCAACGACCTCGAAAT
Organism: Haladaptatus sp. CMSO5; assembly: GCF_036689885.1. Classification (NCBI taxonomy): domain Archaea; kingdom Methanobacteriati; phylum Methanobacteriota; class Halobacteria; order Halobacteriales; family Haladaptataceae; genus Haladaptatus; species Haladaptatus sp. CMSO5. The sequence goes on along the minus strand of NZ_JBAHVW010000001.1, from coordinate 2,458,015 downwards.
GCTCCGGACGAAGCGCAAGAGCCAACCAGACCGCAAACACGGCAACATCCCGCTCTGAGATGGACATAGAAGAGCTACTCGCGGCGCTCGATATTGACGACGCGAACGCAGACGAAGCTGCAGCCATCGCCGCCGCCATCGGCGCACACCTCCACGACCGCGCCGTCGCCGCCGCGTCGAAGGGAGAAGACGAAACGTGGGACGGCAAACGCTGGACGTTCGCCGGGCGGATGGAGAGCCTCCAACAACGCACCGTTCGAGTTCCATCGCGTGCGCCCACCAACGCGTGGGCGGCCGCAGGTAGAACCGATAGAATGAGATAACGCGACTGATTATACACCCTTATTCACAAATGTTCGATAAAGTTCTCGTCGCCAACCGAGGTGAAATCGCAGTTCGCGTCATGCGTGCCTGCGAAGAGCTTGGGATTGGCACCGTTGCAGTGTACAGCGATGCAGACAAAAACGCTGGCCACGTCCGCTACGCCGACGAAGCGTACAACATCGGCCCGGCGCGCGCAGCAGAGTCCTACCTCGACCACGAAGCGGTCATCGAAGCCGCAGAGAAGGCCGGCGCAGACGCCATCCACCCCGGCTACGGCTTCCTCGCAGAGAACGCCGAGTTCGCGGGCAAAGTCGCAGACGCTGGCATCAACTGGATTGGGCCGAACGCCGAGTCGATGGAACAGCTCGGCGAGAAGACGAAAGCCCGCAAAGTGATGGAAGCCGCGGGCGTCCCAATCGTCCCCGGGACGACCGACCCGGTCAACTCCGGCGAGGAAGTCAAAGCGTTCGGTGACGAGTACGGCTACCCCGTCGCCATCAAGGCAGAAGGCGGCGGTGGCGGCCGCGGGATGAAGGTCGTCGAATCGGCCGACGAAGCCCAAGACCAGTTCGAATCGGCCCAGCGCGAGGGTGAAGCCTACTTCGACAACCCGTCTGTGTACGTCGAAAAGTACCTCGAAAGCCCGCGTCACATCGAGGTACAGATCATCGCCGACAAACACGGCAACGTCCGACACCTCGGCGAACGTGACTGTTCGCTCCAGCGCCGCCACCAGAAGGTCATCGAAGAAGGCCCAAGCCCGGCGCTCTCAGACGACCTGCGCGCAGAAATCGGTGAGGCGGCCCGCCAGGGTGTCAAAGCCTCCGATTACGTCAACGCAGGCACCGTCGAGTTCCTCGTCGAAGACGGCAACTTCTACTTCCTCGAAGTGAACACGCGGATTCAGGTCGAACACTGTGTCACTGAGGAAATCACGGGCATCGACATCGTGAAGTGGCAGCTTCGAGTCGCCATGGGTGAAGAACTCGATTTCGCACAGGACGACGTCGAAATCGATGGCCACGCGATGGAGTTCCGTATCAACGCAGAGAACGCCGCAAAGCAGTTCGCCCCCGCCACGGGCACGCTCGAAAGGTACGCGCCACCGGGCGGCATCGGCGTGCGCCTTGATGATGCGCTCCGCGAGGGCGACAAAATCGGCGGCGACTACGACTCGATGATTGCGAAGCTCATCGTCCACGGCAAAGACCGCGATGAGTGTATTGCTCGGTCGAAGCGCGCGCTCAAAGAGTTCGATGTCGAAGGGGTCGTGACGGTCATCCCGTTCCACCGGCTGATGCTCACCGACGATCACTTCGTCGCTGGGACGCACACGACGAAGTATCTCGACGAAGAACTCGACGTTTCCCGCATCGAAGACGCCCAAGCGAAGTGGGGCACCGAAGGCGACGGTGCCGCGGGCGACGAAGAGACCGTCGAACGTGAATTCGTCGTCGAAGTCAACGGCAAGCGTTTCGAGGTCAACTTAGAGGAACACGGCGCACCCGCAGTCGCCGCAACCGGCGGCAGCAAGAAATCGTCTGCGCCACGCCCATCGAAGAGCGATTCTGAGGACAGTGGCTCGGCCGCGCCGACCGACGGCGAGCAGGTCGCAGCCGAGATGCAGGGCACCATCCTCGCGGTCAACGTCGCAGAAGGCGACGAGGTCACCTCGGGCGACGTGGTCTGCGTGCTCGAAGCCATGAAGATGGAAAACGACGTGGTCGCAAGCGCCTCCGGTACGGTCACGCACGTTGGCGTCTCCGAAGGCGAGAGCGTCAACATGGGCGACGTGCTCATCGTCATCGAATAACTGTCGTCATTCTTTTTCGGTTTTTCAAGCCGCTAAGCGACTGCTCAGGCGCGGGCGAGTTTCGGAGTGCGGCGCGTCGTACGGGCTAGAACGACACCGAGTATCACCAGTGCGAGTCCTGCCCCGATTACCATGATGTCGGGACGAACCGTACAGGACATGATGCCAGTGCGGTAGTGGATTGCGGTTCCATAGAATTCGAGAGACTTCGCGGTGACTGGAAGCAAGGAGTTTGTCGGCATACAACCGATTCCACCGCTCATGGTCCCCAATGTGCCAGCTAGTAGTCCGACCGAAATCAGTCCCCGCGGAAGGTATGTCGTCGTGGAGGGTGCAGTTGCAATCAGGTACACAATCGCAACGAAGAGTACCGGAAGGACCAGCCCAAAGCTACTGAAATAGTCGATAACCGGGCCAATGAATGGATAGCGAATGATTCCGGCCACGAAGAGGAGGCTGTATACGCCCACCGTGAGTGCAGCAATTGGACGAACACCGGTTGGGATACGGGAATCAAATCGCTTGGCTGCAGAGAGCAACATGCCGAATCCGCCTGAGACGATGAGCGGCCCGAACAGCGGATGGTTCAGCGAGGTAAATCCAATTCCTGCGAGAACGACGAGGAGGCCAACGACGACCCCAAGCCGTGGGCGGCTAGTCTGGATGTGAGAAAAGCTGTATGCCCCACTACCAGCGAGTCCCGCAACGATTCCATACGAGAGGATGCCGAAAATCAGTCCGCCGAATCGGCCAGTTGAAACGTGTGGATAGGAGACAGTGAGAATTCCATACCCTCCAAACACGAGGATTGTTCCAGCGAGGAGAGTGCTCCAGAAACCGGAAGTCCGAATGTCCATGAAATTCGTTCCCGACACTACCGCAATAACGTTCGGTAAACTCAAAGACCCGTTTTACATTCACCCGACCAAACGGAAAAGAGCCTCGCGGCCGTCTAGGTGGGTATGAGCGAGAAATCAGCCACCCACGAGGTTCCGAAAACAGACGACGAGTGGCGAGAAATCCTCTCAGAGGAGGAGTACAAAGTGCTCCGCGAGCAGGGAACCGAACCGAAGTACACCGGCGAGTTCATCGACAAAGACGACCCCGGAACCTACACCTGCAAAGGCTGTGGCCAGAAGCTGTTCACCTCCGATACGAAGTTCAATTCCTCGGGCTGGCCGAGTTTCTACGACGCCATCGAGGGCGCAGTCGAGTTCGAACGCGACACGAGCCACGGCATGGTTCGCACCGAGGTTCACTGTGCGAACTGCGGCAGCCACCTCGGACACATCTTCGACGACGGGCCGAATCCGACGGGCAAGCGCTACTGCATTAACTCGATTTGCCTCAACTTCGAAAACGAAGACTGAGCTACTGATTCCACGGCGCGGCGTCGAACTCGACGGTGCGTTCTGCGCGCTCGATGCCGTCTATTTTCGCAATCTCCTCCGAGGTGAGCGTCAGGTCTGTCGCGGCGAAGTTGTCTGCGATGTGTTCGCGGCTGGTCGCTTTCGGAATCACCTTCGCGCCCTTTTCGCGGAGCCATGCGAGCGAAACTTGCGCCTCGCTCACGTCGTGTTCGGCGGCGATTTCCTGAATCTCCGGAATTTCGAACACTGCGCCTTGGGCGAGCGGCGAGTAGGCGACAAAGTGGTGGCCCTCGCGTTCTGCAATCTCGCGGAGTTCGGCTTGCTGCCACAGGGGATTCATCTCAACTTGGTGGGCGTAGAGCGGCGCATCGAGATGGTCGAGTGCCTCTTCGAGCAGTTCGGGCGTGAAATTCGAGAGGCCGACGTGTCGAATTTTCCCTTCGGCATAGAGTTCGTCGAACGCCCGGAGGGTGTCTGCTGGGTCGTACGCGCCGAGCGGCCAGTGGATGTAGAGCAGGTCGAGGGTGTCTACGCCGAGGCGGTCGAGGCTCTGTTCGGTGGTTGAGAGCACGTCCTCGGAGGCGAGGTTCGTCGTTTCGACTTTCGAGGCGAGAAACACGTCCTCGCGGGCCACGTCGGCGGCCGCAAGTCCCTCACCGACGGCGGTTTCGTTGCCGTATTCTTGGGCGGTGTCTACGTGTCGATAGCCCAGTTCGAGGGCGGTTTCGACGCTCTGTGCACACTGGTCGTGGTCGTCGTTCAGGTACGTGCCAAGCCCCATGCTCGGAAGGTCGCGCATAGGCCTGCTTTTTCACTCGGAAAGAAAACGGATTCGGCTCGGGCGGTCGCTGTGACGAAAGCCGTCGCTGAGGAAGGAAATGGTGTATAGAAAGCGCCGACCGGGCTACGGTCGCATCGATTCGATTCGGTTGACTAACGCGGCGTACTGTTCGCTCTGCTCGATTTCTTGGTGTGTAAGCTGCTGTTCGAGCAGACTGCGTTTGGTCAGTAGGATTGCGAGTTCTTGGATTTCGGAGTCGTAGCGGTCGCGTGCGAGCAGGGTTTCGACCACGCTGCGCAGCGCCGATTTTGTGACGGGTTTACAGAGGTAGGCGTCGAACGACATCTCGGTAATATCGAGGTCGGGTTCGACTGCGGTTACCATCGCCACCCGACAGCGAAGGCCGCGGTCACGGATTGTTTCGAGCACCGCATCGCCCGTGAGCCGCGGCATGTGTCGGTCGAGCAAGACCAGGTCGATGGATTCATCGAGGATTTCGAGCGCCTCGTTCCCGTCTGTGGCAACCCGGAGCGTATAGTCCGGGGACAGCCACATCGAGAACAGTTCGACGATGTCGCTCTCGTCATCGACAATCAGAATCGTGTTTTCGGATTCAGTCATGCTCTTGTTTGGTAGTATTCGGATCGTAGTATGAACGCAAGTGTGATGGTGACCGGACAAAATGTTGGGGGTTGTCCGGCGTCGTTGAGTGGGGGGTAACGACAATCACCACCGTGGGGGGGGGGGTGTCTGAGTTCACGACCACACTCACTGTGGTCAACCTATCATATGGAGGATAGGTGGATAAGTAAATCTCCTATTTGACTAGAGGGTCTGGCGGAGACACTCTACATACCTAGAGTTTCCCCTCGAGTGCGAGCGTGACGAGCTTGCGTTCTGCGGCGCGTAGGTGGTACTGTAACGTGGGTGCTGAGATGTTGAGCGTCGCAGCGAGTTCCTCGCCGTTGGTCACACGCGGCCACTCGTAAAAGCCACCTAAGTACGCCGTTTTGAGCGCGGTAAACTGCTTTTCGGTCAGCTCTGCTTCGAGGAGTGCGTAGAACGTGTGGCGCGTCTGGCGCGGCGTGGTGTGGTCGCGGCGCGCCGCAAGTTCGGCGTCGGGGTAGGCACGTTTGATTGCGTCTAATATCTCTCGAACAGACATGTCGGGATGAACGTCAATGAGGATGCGGCTTTGGCCGTGCTGGGTGGTCATCTCCTTTAACACCGCACCGTGTGCGTCGAGAATCTCAAGCAGTGCGGGTTCTGAAAAGCGCATCTCGAACAGGCAGATGTTGTCCGTCGCGGAAATCAGCCCCAGCTCTACGACGGTTTCCATCTCGGCTGCGGTTTCGAGAATGGTGTCCGGTTGAACGCCGACGAACGAGACGAAGGCGAGCGTCTGGCCATCTACCTGCTCTAGGATGCCCTCGACGTTCAGTCGGCAGTTGAGCGTCGCGGAGAGTCGATTACAGAGCAGGCGTTCGTCTGCGGTGTGGACCTCGATTTCGACGCGCTCGTCTGTGAGTTGGCGACCCGACCGAACGGACGACTGGAGGCCGTGACCGATGAGTTGGCCGAGGTTCGAGAACGCTGTGAGTTCGCGGTCTGTCACGGTGTGGGCCGTTGCGACGTGGACGAACAAGACGTGGGTCGTCTGCTCGCCCGTGCCAATGGGAATCGCCACCACCGAGTTGAAGCCGTGTGTGAGGGCGTCTTTTCGCTCCGTGCGCCACTCAGTCGAATCGAGCACGCTTTCGACGGTGGCCTGATTTGTAGCCGTCGCGTTCTCCGCGAGTGTCTCCATCAGATTCGGCGTGCGGTCTGGGCTCGTAAACTGCTCGCCGTAGTCCCTCGCGATGCCTGCGTGTGAAACGACTTCGAGCGGCGGCTCATCGTATCGACACAGCCACGCGAACACGTACGGTTTCGCCGCTTCGAAACTCTCACACACCGCCTCGGTGAGATCGCTGTGCGACGTGGCGGTCACGATTGCTTCGCCAATATCACAGAAGATGGCGTTCAGCGTCGCCGCCCGTTCGAGGTTGCGCGCCTGTTCGTCAACGCGGTGTTCGTGGGCTTGCGCCCGCTCGTCGCTTTTTTGTCGGTCGCGGAACGCGCCGACGGTGTGTGCGAGTACAGTGAGCGCCTCGTTCGTTTCGGCTGGCACGTCTTGGTCGAGGGTTGCAACCGCCACGCCGTGTGTGGAAATGGGGACGGCGACGATGGTCTCAGTCTCTAACGCAGACCGAACCACGTGGCCTTCCATGAACGCCTCCCAGACGATACCGTCGCCGTGTTCGACCGGGGGAATCGTCTCACTGCCGGACCCAGATACGGGGTCTAACACGCCACGCTCCTCGTTGAACTCGTAGACGACGAGTTTCTCACAGCCAGCAAGCCGCTCGCCACCCGCGACGAGTTGGTCATAGAGGGCAGTGGGCGAATCGCTTGCTGTGAGGTGCTGTACCGTCTCCGTGAGGCGGGCAAGCGGTGTTTTATCGGACGTGGGTTCGGTCATATCGTGCGTGATGACAAGGTGGGTGTGTTCGCGGTGTATGTAAGAGAAACGACGCGTTTTTTGCCGTCGTTTCATCGGACGGAAGTTCGTCTCTTTTGTGGGTTCTCGCAGGCGCGGTACCACACGACTGGGTTAGTGTGCAGTCGTAGTCCCCCTCTTCCTTCGACGGCGGTAACGGGTGTGCCTGTTTACGTCCGAAGACAGGAATCGAGGAGTCTGCATTCCTCCGTGCTTCCTCAGGGCCAGATCCGGTGGTTCACAGACGAAGATTCGTCTGCGTTCTGCTTCCTGAAGAGTACTATACGCAAAGGATGTTTCTGAACCTAATAATGTTGCTGTTCCTGAGAGGTGACGTCCCGTGAATCAAACCCTTTAACCACCGCCCACGGCAAACACCCGTATGGACCGAGAGGAGCGCGTACACCTCGTTTCGCGCAATACAGAGGAGGTCGTCACCGAAGATGAGCTGTCGGCAATTTTTGCGGAATCGGAGACGCCCACCGTCTATATCGGCTTGGCTCCGACCGGCGAGATGCACATCGGTCATTTCACGACGATGCGCAAACTCGCTGATTTCCTCAACGCCGGTCTCACCGTGAAAGTGCTCGTCGCAGACCTCCACGCGCACTTAGACGACGAAAAGAGTCCGTTCGACCTCTTAGACGCCCGCACCGACTACTACCAAGAAGCCATCGAGGGCATGATTGACGCCGCCGGTGCAGATGGCTCACAAATCGAGTTCATCCGCGGGCGCGATTTCGAACTGGAACGCGACTACTCACTCGACCTGCTTCGCATGGCCGCAGACACGACCATCAGCCGCGTCCAGCGCGCCGGGAGCGAGGTCGTCCGCCAGAGTGACAATCCGAAACTCGGCGGCCTCATCTACCCGCTGATGCAGACGCTGGACATTCCCGCTCTCGACGCCGACATCGCCTACGGCGGTATCGACCAGCGTGGCATCTACATGCTCAGCCGCGAAATTCTGCCCGAGCACGGCTTCGAGACGCCAATCTGCGTCTTCGCGCCGCTGCTCTCGGGGCTTTCGGGCGGCAAAATGAGCGCGTCTGACGAATCGTCGAAGGTGAACCTCACCGACGCCGAGGACGTTGTCATCGAGAAAATCACCGACGCGTACTGTCCGCAGGGCGAAGTCGAGGAAAACGGCGTGCTCGAATACCTCCGCTTCCTCGTCTTCCCGATTCTCGAAGAGCGCGGCGAGCCGTTCGTCATAGACCGCCCCGAGAAGTACGGCGGCGACATCGTCTACGACGACTACGACGACTTGGAAGCCGACTTCGTCGCAGAAGACCTCCACCCCCTCGACTTAAAGAAGGCAACGGGAGCGTACATCTCCGACATCATCGACCCAATCAGAGAACGCTTCGCCGCACAGCGCGACCTCCTCACAGCGGCGTACCCCGAGAAGTACGACTAACCGCCCGTTTCTTTTCCCCGGTGTGATACCTTGTCAGTGACACCGGTGTAACGTAGTGGCTGTCGAAGTCACCTGGTAACACCTATGTCAGCTAAATTATATATTCGGCAGGCCCGTGACTGGTAACGTGATGCTACTAACTCCCCGTCAGAAATCACGTATCGAACTGCAACCTGCTCACCCGGTGGAGGTGGCTGTCTGATGGTGTTCGAAACGACCGCTGGTGCGATTGCGTTCCTGCTCGCTCGCGTCCTCCTCGGCGGCATGCTCGCCTTTACCGGCCTCAACCACTTCATGCAGACCGACCAGATGAGCGGCTACGCGGAGATGAAAGGCGTCCCAGCGCCGACGTTCTCGGTGGTGGCCTCCGGTGTCATGCTCGTCTTCGGCGGCCTCTCGCTGATTCTCGGCGTGTACCCCGTCGTCGGTGCGGGCGCGCTTGCGGTGTTCCTCGTCGTCGCCACGCCGAAGATGCACGACTTCTGGAACGCGCCCGAAGACCAACAGCAGTCCGAGATGACGGCCTTCCTCAAAAACGTTGGACTGCTCGGCGGCGTCCTCGTCTTGCTCGCCCTCGGCGGTGCCTCGTGGCCCTACGCGCTCGACATCGGCCTGTTCTAACGGGCTAACACATCTCGCTGCGTGGGACGAACGACCCTTCTGCGGCCGAAATCCACGTCGTCGTCTGTGCTCCCTCGTCCACGTAGAGCGGGAAAATCGTACACTCATCGGGTGCGTCGTCGTACCCCTCTACGACGGCGGCGCACTGCGCAATCTGCTCTTCACCCGCTGCAACCGCTGCTTGCTCTCCGGCGCTTCCATTGTCACTGACTGCGTCGTTGTACATTTTGCTCGATTGAAATTCGGTCACAACCTATCCCCCCTCGCCGGGTGCCGACAGTCCCACACGTCGGCGTGTGACTGGGAGATGTTCACAATGGTATAAAATCATGTCTATTTATGTCTGAAGAAAATGGTGCTTCGACGACCACCGACACCACCACGCTCATCTACGAGGAGCCCTGACACGCAACCACCTTCACGACGCGGCCGTACCCACGTCGTTTACTACCCATGGAAATCGACCCGGACACCCTCGACGGAACCCTGTATCGCACGCTCGCCGCTGGCGTCATCCCGCGCCCGATTGCGTGGGTGAGCACCCACAGCGAAGCCGGTGTAGACAATCTCGCACCGTACTCGTTTTTCAACGTCGTGAGCGTCGAACCGCCGACGGTCATGTTCGCGCCCGTAGACCGCGGTGACGACCTCAAAGACACGCCGAAGAACATTCTTGATACCGAAGAATTCGTCGTGAACGTCGTCACCGAGGCGTTCGTCGAACAGATGAACGAGAGTTCGGCCACGCTCCCCCACGGCGAAAGCGAGTTCGACCACGCAGGTCTCGAACGCGCCGACTCGACCAAGGTTGACCCGCCGCGCGTCGCGGGCGTGAAGGTCGCCTACGAGTGTCGCCTCGCTGATTTCGTCGACGTGGGCGCGTCGTCGATGGTGCTCGGTGAGGTCGTGAACGTCCACGTCGCAGACGAGGTGACGACCGGCGGCAAGCTCGACGTAGAGAAACTCGATGCCGTGGGTCGGCTGTCGGGCAACTGGTATGCGAAAACATCAGACCGCTACGCGCTCGAACGGCCGAAGTAATCAGAACTGGTAGCGCCGTTCGTCGTCGCGCTGTGGGTAGTCGTACCCACCGCCGGTCATGTCTTCGTAAGTCATCCCCGAGAGGTACTCGTCGTAGGTCACGTCGTAGCGCCGCCGGAGGTGGAAATCGAGCGTCCCGCGCTCGACAATCGACTGAAACAACAGGTGTACTGCCCGGCGGACGAGTTCGTCCGGGTTGTCGGGTTCGAGCGCGGTCGTGAGCACTGCGAGTTCGTTTTTCGTCTCCCGGTCTAAATTCACGGGCAACGATTCATCGAGCGCCGTATACTGGTGTTCGATATCCTCGGAGAGGTCGTCGAGACTCATAGCCGGTAGGTGGATGGGACGACTGAAACCGGTTTCGCCTGTTCAGTTCGTGGCTTCCACGACGGCTTCGACTTCGATTTCGACCAGCATCGCGGGGTCGATGAGCCGCCGCACCTCGACCATGCTCGTCGCCGGGCGTATCTCAGAGAATACTTCCCCGTGGGCGCGACCAATCGCTTCCCAGGCCTCGATGTCCGTGACGAACATACGGGTGCGAATCACGTCCTCGAATCCAGCTCCCGTCTCATTGAGCGCCATTTCGACGTTTGCGAGTGCTTGCTTCGTCTGGGCGTAGGGGTCGTCTTCGCCGACGACGTTCCCCGCCTCGTCTGTCGCGGTGGTTCCCGACACCGAGACGCGCTTGCCGATTCGAACTGCCCGCGAATACCCAACAATCAGTTCCCACGTCGTCCCGCTCGAAACGTTCTGTCGTGCCATGGCTGACCCCACTCCGTGCGGGGAGAAAACCACTACCCCTAAACGCGCGCTGTGCCTACCTCCGCCAATGACTGAAGCGTGGTCGCTTCCCGCAGACTTAGACGCCGTCCAGCAGGCGCTGGTCGAGTGGTACGAGGCAGACCACCGCGACTTCCCGTGGCGGCAAACCGACGACCCCTACGCCATTCTCGTCTCCGAGGTGATGAGCCAGCAGACCCAACTCGGGCGCGTCGTGGAGGCGTGGGAGGCGTTCCTCGACCGCTGGCCTACTCCTGAAAAACTCGCCGACGCAGACCGCGCCGACGTGGTTGGCTTCTGGAGCGAGATGAGTCTTGGCTACAACAACCGGGCGAAGTACCTCCACGAGGCCGCCCGACAGGTGGTCGAAGAGTTTGACGGCGAGTTCCCAAAAACACCCGAGGGCTTACAGGAACTCATGGGCGTTGGCCCGTACACCGCGAATGCGGTGGCGAGTTTCGCGTTCAACACCGGCGATGCCGTCGTGGACACGAACGTCAAACGCGTCACGTATCGCGCCTTCGACCTGCCGGACGACGACGCGGTGTTCGAGGAGGCCGCAAACCACCTCATGCCCGAAGGCGAATCGCGGGTGTGGAACAACGCCATCATGGAATTAGGTGGGGTGGCCTGCGGGAAGGTTCCCGAGTGCGACGCGGCTGAGTGTCCGTGGCGGACATGGTGTCAGGCCTACGAGACGGGTGATTTCACCGCGCCGGACGTGCCCACCCAACCGAAGTTCGAGGGGAGTCGTCGGCAGTTCCGCGGTCGCGTCGTGAACGTGCTCAAAGAGTACGATTCGCTCACGGTCGACGAACTCGGGCCGCGCATTCGCGTCGATTACACGCCGGAGGGCGAGTATGGTCGCGAGTGGCTTGCTGGCTTGCTCGCAGACTTAGACCGCGACGAACTCGTCGCATTCGACCCGGAGACGAACGAAGCGGCGCTCCGCCGATAGCCCCGAAATCCGTCTGCTTTTCAATACCCGGTCGTGACCAACAGCTATGACTGACGCCCCACACGTCGTTGCCGTCTGTGGTAGCCTCCGTGACGAGAGCTACACGCGAACCGCGCTCAAACACGTCCTTGCTGAAGCCGAACTCGCGGGCGCGACGACGGAACTCGTAGACCCACGAGAGTTTGACATCCCTATTTTCGACGCAGACGAGCGCGAGCCGGGTGACGTGCCTGCCCTGATGCAGACACTGCAGGACGCAGACGCTATCGTCCTCGGGACGCCGATGTACCACGGCTCCTACTCATCGCCGCTCAAGACAATTCTCGACTACGCCGGGTTCGACGAGTTCGACGACAAAACCGTTGGCCTCCTTGCGGTGTCTGGTGGCCGATTCCCGACGACGGCGCTCGAACACCTCCGGAGCGTCGGCCGGTCGCTCGGCGCGTGGGTCTTGCCCCACCAGGCCGCGATTCCGGGCGTCCGCGACCAGTTCTACGACGGCGAGTTCGTCGACGAAGAGATGGAAAAACGCGTTCGCACACTCGGCCGTCGCGTGGTGCAGTTCTGGAACATCGAAGCCGACCCGCGCACCGCAGAGAGCGAGGAGAACGTCGGCGCGGACGATTAAGCAATCCGGAGTGTCGCGCCGCCGCGATTGACAACTATTTTGCTACTCGCTCGTCCGTGTAGAGGATATGCACGCTATCACCAACAGCGGGTGGGTCGAGGTGATTTCCGGCTGTATGTTCTCCGGGAAAACGGAGGAGCTTCTCCGTCGTCTTCGACGCGCCGAAATCGCGGGTCAGGAGGTCGCGGCGTTCAAACCCTCCATCGACGACCGCTACGGCACCGAAACGATTGGCTCCCACGACGGCGCGAAGTGGGAGGCGCTCGTCGTAGACCCTGAGAATCCCGGCCCGGAAATCTTCGAGGCACTCAACGGCGAGCAGGTCGTCGGCATCGACGAGGCAAATTTCTTCTCAGAGAATCTCGTTGCCGTCTGCGAACAGCTCGCAGAAGACGGTCGCCGGGTCATCGCGAGCGGCCTCGACATGACGTTTCGCGGCGAGCCGTTCGAGCCGGTTCCGAACCTGATTGCGGTCGCAGAGTACGTCGATAAGGTACAAGCCATCTGCATCAAATGTGGCGAACCCGCGACCCGCACCCAGCGACTCATCGACGGCGTGCCCGCGCACGTAGACGACCCGACGATTCTCGTCGGCGCAGAGGAGAGCTACGAAGCGCGCTGTCGCAACTGTCATACCCTTCGCACCGACTAGGACACCTGTGACGCAGTGGGTTGAAAATCCGACCGGTGGCCGCGACCGCGGGCCGGTCGCACTCGCGCAGGCATGGGTCGAAGTCTTGGTTCGCCCTCGGCGCTTCTTTCGCGCAGCCGTCGCGCCGGGCGACCAAGCGCCGGGCCTCGTGTTCGCGGGTCTCGTCGTGACCATCGAAGAGGCGACGCGCTTTCTGCTCGTCGAGAACGCCTATCCCATCTTCGGCGGACAGGAATCACTCTCATTCATCTTCGCGCTCGCGCTCGCGGCGCTGTTCGTCGCGCCCGCCGCACTCCACCTGACCGCCGCCATCCAGACGCTCCTGTTGATTCCGTTCGCCCCCGAGCGCGGCGGCGTGAGCGAGACGGTGCAACTGCTCGCCTACGCCGCGGCCCCGTGTGTGTTTGCGGGGATTCCGATACCCGCGGTGCGGGCGGCATGTGCGCTGTACGGCGCGGTGCTCCTCGTCGTTGGCGTCCATAAAATCCATCAAGTCTCGATTCCGCGCGCGCTGGTGCTCGGGGCGATACCCGCGGCCATCATCTTCGGCTTCGGCTTCCGTGGGTTCCCCGCGTTTGCGACGCTTCTCGGTATCGTTTAACCCCTCCGCTGTGAATCGGGAGGCATGCTGACACTCCAACTCGCTGAGTTCATGGTGGAACTGAAAGACGGTGCGATAAAAAACGTCGGCCCGGCCAACAAATCCGCGACGGCGAAGCTGTTCGACGTGGCTGAGGCGGAGGCGAGAGCCTTCGGGGATAAGCGCGTCAAACTCGTGTTTCACGACGATGAGGGCAACGAAGTGCAGGTCGCGCTGTTCCCGGATGACGCCAAAAAAGTGCGAGACGAGATAGACTCACTCGAAGCAGAAACTGCGATATTCGAGTAGGTCGCTGACAGCAGGAATCCGATAACCGTTTTAGTCCAGGGCCGTTTTTACCGGCTAATGGATAAGTGTATCATCTGCGGGGCTGAGGCAAACGGCCCCATCTGCGACGTCCATCAAGAGGACGTCGTGTTCGAGTTCACTGGTAATCGACCCGGTCAACTGACCCCCGGCCGCTTTTACAAAGGCACCGTAGACGGCTTCGCTGAGTTCGGTGTGTTCATCGACATCGGCGAGCGCGTCACCGGCCTCCTCCACAAAAGCGAGCTAGACCGCCGTCTCGACTCCCTCAACTGGGAAGAAGGCGACCCGGTCTACGTCCAAGTCACGAAAGTGCACAACAACGGCAACATCGACCTTGCATGGTCGATTCGCCAAGCCGACAGCGAGTTCCGCGGCAAGCTCATCCAGACGCCACAGGGCGACGAGCTGCCGGCGGAGAAGCCAAAGAAAGAAAAGCGCGCCGTCGTCCGCCAGACGCTTTCTGACAAGCAGAAAGCCAAACAGCAGAAAGACGACGAGCGTCGCACGCAAAAGCAGAAAGAAGAAGAGGAAGAGTCAGCACAGCAAGCAGAAGAACAGCAAGCAGACGAACAGCAAGCAGAAGAAACCGAGCGCGAAACGCCTGACAAAACCCCGGCGACGCCAGCAGACGCCGACGATGCGGGCGTCACCTACGAGCGCGTCGAAATCGGCACGCTCGCAGACCACGTAGGCGAGAACGCCCGCCTCGAAGGGACGGTCACCGGTGTCCGCCAGACGAGCGGCCCCACCGTGTTCACCATCCGCGACGAAACCGGCACCGTAGACGCCGCCGCATTCGTCGAAGCAGGCGTCCGCGCCTACCCCGAAGTCGAAGTTGGCGACATCATCGGCCTCAACGGCGAAGTCGAAATGCGCCGCGACGAACTCCAGGTCGAGACCGAAGACCTCGATATCTTAGAAGGCGGCGAACGCGACGCCGTCGAAGGCCGTCTCAAGAACGCCTTAGACGCCCGCGCCCGCCCCGAAGCGACCGAGCCACTCGCAGAGGACGCCGTCGTTTCCGCGCTCTCTGCGGAAATTCGTGACGTCGCAACCGCCATCCGCCGCGCCGTCATCGAGGGCCGCCCGGTCATCGTCCGCCATAGCGCAACGGCAGACGGCTACCTCACCGGTGCCGCAATCGAGCGCGCCACCCTGCCCCTCATCCGCGAGGAGCACTCCCGCGAAGACGCCATCTACCACTACTTCGACCGTCGTCCGCTGCAGGACGGCGTCTACGGCATGGACGACGCCACTGGCGACGTCACCAACATGCTCTCGAACCGCGACCGCCACGACGAGCAGTTCCCGTTGTTCGTCCTCGCCGCCGCAGGCTCCACGAAGGAATCGCTCGACGGCCTCGAACTCCTCGACATCTACGGAGCGCCGAAGGTCGTCGTTGACGCCGCCGTCGCAGACGAGGAAGTCGCTGAAGTCGTCGATACGATGCTCAACCCGAACCTCAAAGACGAGGCGTTCGAGGCGAACCTCACGAGCACCGTCCTCGGCGCGAACGTCGCCGCGAGCGTCAACTCCGGTGTGCGCGACGATCTCGCCCACCTCCCCGCAGTCAGCTTCTGGGAGGACGCTCCAGAACAGTACGTCGAACTCGCCGCAAACGCTGGCTACGACGAGCAGGCGACCCGCGAACTCCGCGAAGCCATCGCACTCGAAGCCTACTACCAGTCCTACGAGGACAAACGCGAGGTCATCACCGACCTCCTGTTCGGCGAAGTCGGCGGCCTTGCAAGCCACATCGCCCAGCAGTTCCGCACCAAGCTCGACGACGAACTCGAAACGGCGGAAGCCAACTTAGACTACGTGGACGAAGGCGGCGTCAACTTCGCCGTCCTCGACACCGACGCCTACACGAACCGCTTCGACTTCCCGCCAACGGAACTCCTCCTTGACGAGGTCCACCGCCGCAACCGCGAGGGCGAACCGTTCGTGACCATCGGCCTCGCAGACGACGAAATCCACATCCGCGCGACGACCAACGTGGACGTACGCGAAGTCGCAGAAGCCGCACGCCTCCGCGTGCCAAACGCGGGCGTCACTCCGCGCAGCGCCCACGACGGGAAACTCGAATTCCTCGTCGGCGAGCGCGACGCCGTTCTCGAAGCCGTCATCGCAACGGTCGCAGAACAGCTCGCGTAACTCGGCATTCTCTCCCCGTTCTCACCAGCCCTGAGTGACTACGTTTCCAATTCAAATCGCATGACTGGCCGCGTCTCTTTGCGGCGAGCCACTTCCACGAACCCTGCTTCCTCGAACGCGCTCGCGAGGCCGTACCATGCAGACGTAGGCGAGACGCGCTCACCCTGTGGGTCTACTGGATAGCCTTCAAGCACCGTCCCACCCTCCGCACGGACGTACTCCTTTGCGGCGTCCAGCAGGGCGACGGTGAGGCCCTGTCCGCGTGCAGTTCTGTCCACGTAGAAGCAGACGACCGACCAGACCGGCGTATCATCGACGGGTTTCATGACAGGAGAGCGCGCGAGGCGGCCGAACTCCTCGCGGGGCGCGACCGAACACCAGCCAACCGGCTCGCCGTCGGCGTAGGCGAGGATGCCGGGTTTCCCGTCAGCGTGGATGATGTCGTGCATCTGCCGGCGATTTGAATCGCCTCGATTGGCGTTGTACTCGGCCTGCGTCTGTCGGTTCCACATGCACCAACAGCCGTCGCACGCGCCGTTGTCGCCGAACAGGGTTTCGAAGTCGTCCCAGCGGTCGGCGGTGACGACGTGAAACTCGAACGAGTGCATGCGAGTTTCTACGCGAGTGACGGAGAAATAGGTGTGCGAACTGTCTACACGGGGCGTGCGCCGGTTTCCGAGCGACAATCTTATTCGCCAGACGCCATGACCTACCCATAGCAACTGCTGATGCGAACTGACACCGAACCCACGGAAACCGATGCGTTTGAACAGGCCTGTGCAGAGCTTGTCGAACGGATTCTCGCGGGCGACATCGACAGCGACAATCTGGAGAAGGAGAAGCTGAACGTCTGTTCTGAATTCTCCTCGCCAAAAGTGCCGAAGAACACAGAACTGCTCGATTACGGCCCGTTCGAGCGCCGCGAAGAACTCATCGAGGTGCTCCAACGCAAACCCGTACGGACGGCTTCCGGCGTCTCCCCCGTCGCCATCATGACCAGCCCGCACATGTGCCCCCACGGGAAGTGTCTCTACTGTCCCGGCGGCCCGGCCTCTGAGTTCTCCAGTTCGCAGAGCTACACCGGCCACGAACCCGCTGCGGCCCGCGGCGTGCAAAACGACTACGACCCCTACGGACAGGTCACGCTGCGGCTCGAACAGCTTCGAGAGATTGGCCATCCTGTGGACAAAGTCGAACTCATCTTGATGGGTGGGACGATGACCGCGCGGAGCCACGACTATCAGGAGTGGTTCGTCAAGCGCGCGCTCGAAGCCCTGAACGACTACAACCTGGACAAGCGACCGGAACCCGCAGAGGGCGTCAGCTTCGCACAGGACTTCGACGACTACGAGTTCAAATATTTAGAGGACGTTATCGCGGAAAACGAGACGGGGGCCATTCGCAACATCGGCACCACCTTCGAGACGAAACCGGATTGGTGTGACCCCGAACAAATCGACCGCATGCTCGACCTTGGCGGGACGAAAGTCGAGGTAGGCGTCCAGACGACCTACGAACGGATCAACCGCGACATGCATCGTGGCCACGGGATTCAGGCCTCGCTCGACGCGAATCGCCGGCTGCGCGATGCGGCGTTCAAAGTTGGCTTCCACATGATGCCCGGCCAGCCGGGTATGTCCCACGAGATGTGTATCGAAGATTTCCGCCAACTGTTCGAGAGCCCCGACTGGCGGCCAGACTTCCTCAAAATCTACCCGACGCTCGTCGTCCGCGATACGATTACGTACGACATGTGGCGACGCGACGAGTACGAGCCACTCGACAATGAGGAAGCCGCGGACATCGTCGCAGAGGCAATGGACATGATTCCGCCGTACACCCGCCTCCAGCGCGTCCAACGCGACATCCCCGCAGACTTCATCGACGCGGGTGTCTGGAAGTCGAACCTCCGGCAACTCGCAGAGAAACGCCTAGAAGAGAAGGGCGGCAAATGCCGCGACATCCGCGCCCGCGAGGTCGGGATGAACGACGCAGACCCCGACCCGGAGAACATCGAGTTGCAGGTG
This sequence comes from Haladaptatus sp. CMSO5, assembly GCF_036689885.1. Classification (NCBI taxonomy): domain Archaea; kingdom Methanobacteriati; phylum Methanobacteriota; class Halobacteria; order Halobacteriales; family Haladaptataceae; genus Haladaptatus; species Haladaptatus sp. CMSO5. The sequence goes on along the minus strand of NZ_JBAHVW010000001.1, from coordinate 2,439,991 downwards.
TTAGAGTACGAGGCGGCTGGCGGCACAGAACACTTCATCAGCTTCGAAGATCCCGTCAAAGACCTGTTGATTGGCTTCTGCCGCCTGCGCTTCCCCGGCAACCCCGTGCGCCGCGAACTCGACAACGCCGCGCTCATCCGCGAACTCCACGTCTACGGCAACGAAATCGGCGTCGGAAAGGGCGAAGGCGACTGGCAACACCGGGGCTACGGGAAGAAACTGCTCGCCCACGCAGAGGAACTCGCCCGTGAGGCCGGTTTCGACAAGATGAGCGTCATCTCCGGTATCGGCGTGCGCGAGTACTACCGCAAGAAGTTGGGCTACCACCAAGACGGCCCGTACGTGAGCAAGCGTCTGTAGACCGCCGATTGCCGCTTTTGCAGACAATTTCAGGCGTTATGCGTCGAATAAGCAAACTGCTACGCGGCGTTTAATTATCACCTCGTAGCGCGTCATTTTTACTACGAGATGGGAACGAGTCAGGCCGCACGGCTGGCCGGTATCGTCGCTGTCGCAATCGTGGTGCTCGCCGGGGTGGGGGTTGCGCTCTTTGGCGGAAGCCCACCGGTAGCGCCCGGTATAAATGCGTCAGTGCCCGGCGCACCCGACGAGCCCGGAAATGAGGCAGAGACGGCGACACCACGAACGCCGTGGCCCACCCCGGAGCCGTTTCCGAACCCTGACCAAGAGATTGTCCGGCAATCGGAGACCCAAACCGTGTCGCGCTATTCGCTGTTGCCGGGCACGGCAAACGAGACGGACGTGTACGTTATCGAATCCAATCAGCCCGGCCCGACCGCGGTGGTCGTCGGCGGCATGCACGGCAACGAGGTGGCAGGGTTCACGGCGGCACACAACATGACCAACTGGACGGTCACGAGCGGGACGCTCGTCATCATCCCCGAGGCGAACAAGCGCGCGGTGATGAACCGGACGCGAAAGGCGTTCGGCACTGACTTGAACAACCAGTTCCCCGTCGGCAAGCCGAGCAACTCGTCGCTCGCAAACGCCATCTGGACGGCCATCGAATACCACGACCCCGACATCGTCATCGACCTCCATAGCTCAAAGGGGATTTTCAAGGTTGACGAGGGCAGCGTCGGACAGGCCATCTTCCCCGGCGTCGAAGGCTCCGCGCGAGACGATACGAACGCGGCCATCGCGTATCTGAACGAACACGAGGTACCGGATTCGATGGCCGACCACAAGTTCAAACGCGGGAACATTCTGATGGGAACGGGCCACTCGCTCACCCGCCGCGCCGTTGGCGAACTCGGCGCGTCTGCCATCCTCATCGAGACGGCGAAACGCGACACCACGCTCGACATGCGCATACGGTGGACGGAGGTGGCGGTTCGCGTGATTCTCGCGCGCCATGGGATGGTCGCGCCGCCGTCTGCGTAGGCCTTTTTTGGACTTCTCATAGCGACATACCTTTCCCAACTCACCCGCTTTGTCGGATATGGACCAGAAACGTGAGTTGACGAGCGTTGACCTCGCCGCGCTCGTCACGGAGTTCGGGTCGTACGAGGGGGCCAAAGTCGACAAGGCCTACCTCTACGACGACGACCTGCTCCGGCTGAAGATGCGTGATTTCGAGCGGGGGCGCATCGAGTTGATGATCGAAGTCGGGGAGCAAAAACGCGCCCACCTCCTCGCGCCTGAACACGTCCCGGACGCACCAGGTCGTCCGCCGAATTTCGCTATGATGCTCAGAAACCGGTTGTCGGGTGCGGATTTCGCCGGCGTCGAACAGTTCGAGTTCGACCGGATTCTCTCCTTTCACTTCACCCGTGAAGACCAAGACACGATCATCGTCGCAGAACTGTTCGGGCAGGGGAACATCGCCGTCCTCAACGAAGACCGAGAGGTTATCAGCAGCCTCGAAACCGTCCGCCTCAAATCGCGGACGGTCGCACCCGGTTCGATTTACGAGTTCCCCTCCTCGCGCTTCCACCCGTTCAAGGCAAGCTACGAGCAGTTCGTGGCGAAGATGGAGCAATCCGACACCGACCTCGTGCGGACGCTTGCGACGCAACTGAATTTCGGCGGGCTGTACGCAGAAGAACTCTGTACTCGCGCCGGCGTCGAGAAGGCAAAAGACATCGACAGCGCGACTGATGAAGACTTCGAGGCACTGTACGACGCACTCGGCCGCCTCAAAGAGTCGTTGAATCCGGGCAACATCGACCCACGGCTCTACACTGAAGACGACCGTCCCGTCGACGTGACGCCGATTCCACTCGAAGAACACGCTGAGTTCGACACAGAGGCGTTCTCGACGTTCAACGACGCGCTTGATGAGTACTTCATGCGGCTCGAAGCCGACGACGCGAAACAGAGCGGCAAACCCAAAAAGAGCGCCGGGAGCAATCGTCCCGACTTCGAAGAGCGCATCGAGCGCCAACAGCGCATCATCGAGCAACAAGAACAGGCCATCTCCGGGTTCGACGAGCGAGCGGACGCAGAGCGCGAGCGCGCAGAACTGCTCTACCGCGAGTACGACCTCGTAAACGACATCCTCTCGACCGTGCGCGGCGCACGCGACGAGGGCGTCCCGTGGCGTGAAATCGAAGCGAAGTTCGAGGAGGGAAAGGAACGGGAAATTCCCGCCGCAGAGGCCGTGGTGAGCGTCGATGGTTCGACGGCAACGGTGACGATTCAGATTGACGATTACACAATCGACCTCGACACCACCCAAGGCGTCGAACACAACGCAGACCGCCTCTACACCGAGGCAAAGCGAATCGCAGAGAAGAAAGAGGGCGCGCTCGCCGCCATCGAAGATACCCGCGAAGAGTTGGCGTCGGTCAAACGCCAGCGCGACGAGTGGGAAGCTGGTGACGCAGAGCCAGACGAACCTACGGACGACGAAGAAGACATCGACTGGCTCAACCGACAGTCGATTCCCGTCCGGAAAAACGAGCAGTGGTACGAGCGATTCCGTTGGTTCCACACGAGCGACGGCTTCCTCGTCATCGGCGGGCGAAACGCCGACGACAACGAGGAACTCGTAAAAAAGTACCTCGACAAGAGCGACCTGTTCTTCCACACGCAAGCCCACGGTGGCCCCATCACGATTCTCAAGGCAACCGGTCCGAGCGAACCCGCCCGCGACGTGGACATCCCCGAGCAGAGCAAAAAGGAGGCTGCTCAGTTCGCCGTCTCCTACTCGTCGGTCTGGAAAGACGGGCGGTTCGCCGACGAGGCGTACATGGTGAGCAAAGACCAGGTGTCGAAAACGCCAGAGAGCGGCGAGTACTTAGAGAAAGGCGCGTTCACCATCCGCGGCGATCGAACCTATTTCAAGAACACCGAGGTTGGCGTTGCTGTCGGGATTCGCTGTGAGCCGCGCACGGAGGTCATCGGCGGCCCACCGTCTGCAATCAAGGGGCAAGCCGAGACGTACATCGAACTCGAACCGGGGCAGTACGCCCAAAACGACATGGCGAAGATGTGCTATCGGGAGTTCCGCGAGCGATTTGCGGACACGTCGTTCGTCAGGAAGGTGGCATCACCGGATAAAATTCAGGAGTTCCTCCCGCCGGGCGGGAGTCGGATGCGCGATTAAACCATCCGGTCTGCGATGCCCGCGGCGATGGGGATGCGCGGGGTCTTCCCTTGGTAGGCCCGAACCATCATGTAAATCCAGAGGGCAAACGACCCAACGGCGAACACGAGGTAGATGAGCCCGATGATGAGCGAGAGGATGCTTGCGAGCGCGAACGTCCCGGCGCTATTCACGAAGAACAGCGTGGTGACGAGCGTCGAGATGATGCTCAACACGATGCTGACGACGATGAGGACGGCTGAGAGCGCGATACTCTGTGCGGCGTGAAAGCGCACGAACTCGTTTTCGGGTTCCACGAAGTACATGATGATACCCGTGATGAATCCGAGTAAGTAGGAAAGCGCACCGCCGACGTTTTCGTCGAGCCCGGTTCCCGACCGCTGGGACATTTGTGGTTCGTCAACTGGTTGTGAAGTTTCAGTGGCCATAGACCCTAGAAGGAGGGGGTGGTGTGACTATTGGTATGAACTACTTACATTTCAATAAAATGGTTGTTTTGGCTCCGGGTATCGGTTCATTGTCCGTTAATCCTGACTCTCTTGTTGCGATATAGCTGGAAGAATGAACAACGAGCAGCCCTGATAATTTTTCATGTGATATTTTCGATAATATATAAGACAGCCGCTACCCAATGAGTAGCTGTAATGCTTAGTGAAGCACTGTCATTTCCGCGAAACGATGACGACTGGGTGAAAACCATCGCAATCGGCGGTGTGTTGAGTATCTTGAGCGTGTTCATCCTCCCTGTCTTCTTGGTACAGGGATACTTCGTTCGCGTCCTCCGTGCGGGCGTCAGCGGTGAACAGACGCCGCCGAAGTTCGATGAGTGGGCAGACTTGTTCACCGACGGGCTGATGGTGTTCGTCATCAGCATCGCGTACGTCGCCATCCCCTCGATTCTCGCGCTGATTGGCTTCGCGATTCTTGGCGTTGGGTTCGCCGCTGGCGCCCAGGCAGACAGTGGCGGTATCATGGCCAGCGTTGGGGTGCTTGGTCTCATTTTCGGGCTCCTCGTGACCGTCCTATTCTTGCTCGTGGCGTACACCATTCCTGCCGCAATGGCGAACTTCGCCGCGAAAGACTCACTCGGTGCTGGGTTCGAGTTCGGTACCATTCTGAGCATCGCGCTTACCGGCGACTACCTCGTCGCGTGGTTGTTGGCGGTCGGCGTCTCCATCGTCCTCGGAGCAGTCGCGGGCGCACTCATGTTCGTCCTTGTGGGCATCTTCGTCGCCTTCTACGTCCAGATGGTGGTGTACTACATCTACGGACGCGGCTACGCGAACGCACAGGCGGGGACGGAGCCACAGACGACGGCACACACGGCCTGAGCAATCAGCAGGCACTTAGGGACTGAGAAACGACCAACAGACAATGCGAATCGCCAGTCGGACACGGACAGAGGGCGGCCGCGAGCGCATCGTGCTCGTGCCGGAAAGCCTCGATGACCTCTGGCATCTCACCTATATTTTAGAGCCGGGAGACCACGTTTCAGGGGACACGACCCGCCGCATCCAGCGCGACGACGACATGATGCGCGACACGGGCGGCGAGCGCGAACCGATGAACGTCACCCTCGACGTAGACGAGACGGAGTTCCACAAGTTCGCAAACCGCCTGCGGGTGAGCGGGACGATTGTGGGCTGTTCGAGAGAAGACCAACTCGGCTTCCATCACACGCTGAACGTCGAAGAGCGCGAGGAACTCACCGTCGAGAAGGTGTGGAAAGCAGACCAACTCGACCGCCTCGAAGACGCCGTCGAAGCCACCGAAAACCCCGACGTGGCCATCGTCACCGTCGAAGAAGCCCAAGCCTACGTCCACACGGTCGCCCAGTACGGCACCGAAGAGTACGCCTCTATCTCCGGGCCGACCGGAAAGGGCGAGTTCGCTCGCGCCCGCAGCGAACTGTTCGAGGAAATCGCAAGCGTCCTCTCGCACTTAGAGGTGGACGCCATCATCCTCGCGGGGCCGGGATTCACCAAACAGGACGCGCTCAAATTCCTCCAAGAGAACGCGAAGGACATCGCCGAGAAAATCACGATGGTCGATACGAGTTCCGTCGGCGACCGCGGCGTCCACGAAGTGCTCAAACGCGGCGCGGTGGACGAGGTGCAAGCAGAGACGCGCATCGCAGAAGAGGCAGCACTCATCGACACGTTGATGGAGAACATCGCACAGGACGCGAAAGCTGCCTACGGCGTCGAAGAAGTGCAGAAAGCCTCGGATTACGGCGCAGTCGAAAATTTACTCATCCTCGACGAACGCCTCCGCATGGAGCGCGGCGGACAGGGCGAGTGGGATTTCGACGTGAACGACCTGATTCAGGCGGTCGAACAGAAAGGCGGCGAAGTCACCGTCTTTTCGAGTTCGTTCCCACCGGGTGAACAACTCTCGAACCTTGGGGGGATTGCGGCGATTCTCCGGTATCGGTTGCAGTAATTCATTCTTCGTCAATACCGAGCGAGAGGCCGTCTTCTGCGAACCGTACGTCGCCTTCGTAGTGCTTGCCAATCGAGTCGAGCATCTCGCGGTGTTTGTTGTTCGTGTGCGGGTACAGATGCGTCAGATACACGCGCCCAATGTCGAGCCCGGAGAGTGCCTCTCCCAGTTGGCTCGGTGTCGGGTGGTTCGACACGTCGATTTCGTCGGGGAACGAGCAGTCGTGAGCGAGGACGGCCGAGCCTTCTGCGAACTCGGCCAACTCGCGGAACGCCTCCGAATCGCCCGAGAAGGTGAACACGGGGCCGTCTGTTCCGACTGGTGTGAACCGATAGGCGAGACAGTACATCGAGTGGATGGTCTCCATCGCGGCGATGTCGAACCCTTTCAGTGTGAACGACTTGCTCGGGCCAACCTCTTTCAAATCGAGGTCAACCCTGCCCTTGAGATAGTCGTGCACGTCGAGGAGGTCGGTAACGAGGTCTGCGGTGCCGCGGGGTCCGACGACCGTGAGCGTTTCTTCACCGGCCAACCAGCGGGCTTTGAGCAACGGCAAAAGGTCTGCGACGTGGTCTAAATGGTGGTGGGTCAGGAGGATGGTATCCACGCCTTCGTAGCCCACGTCGGTGCGCGTAAGTGCGTGGAGGACGCCGCTCCCACAATCGACGAGCAGTCGCTCGCCGTCCGATTCGAGCAGGATACCGGTCTGGCCGCGCTCGCCGGTGGGCATCGCGCTTCCAGTTCCGAGAAACGTGAGTCGCATACCGAAGCAAACGCCCGCCTGCGGAAAAGGAGTTTTCCTCGCTACCGCGCCCACTCGACCATCCGCGCGTACAGGTCCATCGTCGAGAGGGCGTCTGCATCCCCGACGAGTACGAGCGCCTTCTTTGCCCGCGTGAGCGCCACGTTCACGCGGCGGTGGTCTTTAAAGATGGGACTGTCGAGCGTTTCCGTGGTGACGAAGGAGACGATAATGACCTCCTTGCTCGACCCCTGAAAGCGGTCTACGGTGTCCACGGCGACGGTTTCAGGGACGGTTCTCGAAATCTCTGCCACCTGCGCCCGGTACGGTGCGATGACGCCGATGGCTTCGTGAGGGACGCCTGCGTCCGCGTAGGCCGCGACCACGTCTGCGACCGCTTGCGCTTCGTCCGGGTTCGTGTTCCCGCGCGCGGTTCCGTCCGGGTCAACGAACGAGACGGTGTCGGTGAGGTGCTCGGGCAGCTTGCTCGCATCCACGTCCGACAACTGGTCGATGCGCTGGGCGGCCACCGCGGGCGTGGCCGGGCGGAGTTTGCCGTCGTAGAACTCCCGGGAGGAAAACGCCTGAATCTTCTGTGCCATGCGGTATTGGCGGTCAAGCATGACCGACGCCTCGGGGAACTGGTCGTGGAGGCGCTCAAACAGCGACAGCGAAAGGTCGCCGTCCTCTTCTTCCGGTTCTGACTGGACGACCGGCGGCAACTGTTCGTGGTCGCCAACGAGGACGAATCTCTCTGCCAAGTTGATGGCCGCGAGCGTGCCCGGTTCGGTGAGCTGGGCGGCCTCGTCTACGAGCGCCACGTCGAACGCTTGTTCGCGCATGACGCGGGAGCCACAGGCCGCGGTTGTGGCCGCGACGACGGATGCGTCGGTGATTTTCGCGGCTTGCACCGCTGGCTCACCGCGCGTCTCCAAGCGTTTGTCCTGCATGTCGTGGCGGACGCCGTTCTCTGAGCCAACGCGGACGAAATCCTCGAAGCCCTGGTCGCGGAGGGCTTCGAGTGCGTTGTCCACCGCACGATTCGTGAACGCGGAGAGCAGCACGCGGTCGCCACGCTCCACAAGGGCACGGATGATGCGGGCGATGGTGTACGTCTTTCCAGTGCCAGGCGGGCCGTGGACGAGCGCACAGTCCTCTGCGGTTACAGCGAGGTTCACCGCCGCATTCTGCGACTCGTTGTTGTCGATGTACGTGACCTGCTCGTCGTGGAAGGCGGGTTCACGGCGGCCAAAGAGAATATCCTTGCGCCGTTCCTCGCCCGTCAAGATGGCGTCGTGGAGCGCGACGAGCATCCGGTCTGCCGAGAGTTCAGAGGGATACACGTCGAGTCTCCTGAGTTCGAGTGGTTCGTCGGTGACGACGGTAATCTCGGTGCCGAGTTTCTGGATGCGACCGAGTTCGGCGTGGCCCTGCACTGGATTGCCGTCGCTTGCAAGGACGAAGTCTCCTTCTCTGAGTTTCGAGACGGGGTCGTCGCAGGTCGCATAATTCTCCCAGCGACCGTCTTCGAGTTGCTGTTGGCCGGTTGGTTCTAAGTCGATGAGCGCGAGGTCTGCGTCAGCGCGCTCTTCTGCGGTCTGTTCCCAGAGTTTTGCGTACTCCGTGTGGACGGCCCGGCGTTCGTGTTCGACGAGTCGGTAAAACTGCTCGAAGTAGGCGCGTTCCTCGTCGGGGACGGGTGCGCCAATCGTTCCGGCTTTCGAGTGCTGGCCGAGGCGGCCCGCGATGACCATGCAGCTGTCGCGCTCGAAGCAGTACTCGCATTTCGCGTTCGCCTCCTCACCCGTCGGCACGGACATGTCGAACTCCATCGCGGCGATTTCGTTGCGTTTTCTGAGGACGAACGCGAGAAAGCCCTTGCCCATCGAGAACTCTTTCGCGGGCGAGAGGTCGCCTGTTGCCTCGGCACGGTCGAGTGCCGCGTTTTTCGTATAGAGTAAGGTTCCCGTATCGGGCATCTCGCCGCGGTCTGAGAGCAGGAGTGAGTAACACGCGACCTGCACCTTGTCGTGAAAGCGCGGTTCGCGATTCGTGTTCTTGCCAGTTTTCAGTTCGACTGGCATGCCGCGGCGCAGCGCGTCGGCCCGGCCCTTGATGCCGTAGGTCTGGCTGATGAGCGTCTGCTCGCTTCGCCAGTCGTCTTCGGTGCCGAGGGTGCCTTGGGCGAGCCAGCCCTCGATGGCACGGGCGTTTGCTTTCACGTCTTCGCGGACTTCTTCCGTGTCTTTTTCGAGCAGGCCGAGGTCTAAGCCCGCCTCTTCGACGCGATCTGCGACGGCTTCTTCTAAGTCGCCTCCGCGCAGGAGGTCGCCGAACACCTCGTGGACGATGGTCCCTTTAATGACGGGGTAGTTGAGCGGGATGCCCGTGATTTTGTTGAGGTAGTACATCCGCGGGCACTGCACCCACGAGCGGATGTCGGTCACGTTCACGAGGAAAGACGGTTCGACCACGACCATGGTGTCTCCGGTGGTCGAAAATTGGGTTTCACCCTGATACTCGCGTTCGTCTGCGTCCTTCACGACGAGTTCCATCCCCGGTCTGAGGTAGTCGGCCGTTTCAGCCCACTTCCCCCAGAGGGTGAGTTTCACGGGGTCTGCCTGCCCGTTTTCGGGGCGGAGGGTGACCTCTGCGAGGTCGCTCTCCCCGTATTTCGTGTTGACTGACCGTTTTTCGCCGACTGAGACGACGGGACCCCGTAGATGCACGTCTGTCCTCCGTGACGCGCGGTGAAAAATCCTGCCCGTCGTGGCTCCCCCTCCGTTCCGATGGGCGATACATTCATTCTCACCCCGTCGCTAAGACTCGATATGCGCGTCCGGAACTGGCAAGACATCCTCGAAGACGTCGTCGAAAGCGGTGCGGACGCAGGCGACTGGCGAGCGGTCGCGGGCAAACGCAACCGTGGCCTCGGCGAAGACCTCTACCTCGGCCATCCGAAAGCAGGCGTCTTCCAACTCAAGACCTACGCGAAAAATCCTTTCGAGGTGAAGGGCGTCGGCACGCGCGTCGCCCGGCGGATTGACGACGATATCGAACCCTTCTTCCCGAACGAAAAGGTGGGCGGACGTTTTGGCATCCAGTCTCCAATCGAGAAATCGAAGGCAGAACGCACGGGCAAGGAACTCACCGAGATTCTGAAAGCGCATGCGGATGCCCCGACAACGCCGAATGCCCTCTTTGAAGACGTGATGGGCGCACTCGAAAGCCCAGCGTTCGGCCCGCTTGAATTCGACAGTACTGAGCGGTCTTCGAAGCTTAGTGAGCTTTCGTCAACGTTCGAGGAGGCGGAGAAACTGCTCGACGCCGAACTCGACGACCTCATCGAGGATGATGAAGTTGGTCGTGGGTTCATGTGACCGCCTTCTTAGCGTTTTCACGTACATTAAGGTTCGAGCACTCATGAGTCAGGCTATGATGCTGTGTACGGGTGGCCGGTGATGGTCGGCCCCTTATCGAGTGAAGAACGAACCGCAGCGACGCTACGGCTGAAAATCGGCTTCGTGGTGCTCGTCGGTGCCTCTGCCGGGCTCATCACGCTTCCGTCCTCCCCGTCTCTGTTCGAATTTGGGGTGGCGTTCCTCGCCGGGTCGGCGCTTGGCGTGTTGCTTGTCTGGCTGGTGTTTCCGGGAACGGGCGATATCGCGGGTGACGCCCGACGGCGACCATAAATCGGACAGGCATGACGGAATCACACGATTGATAACCGTGAAAATGAGAAGTTCGATGAGAACAGATGGCACGAGCAAGTATCGTGGGAGCCGGCATGACGAAGTTCGGCGTCCACGAAGCAACGTTACCAGAGCTTTTCGCTGAAGCAGCCCTCCCCGCAATGGATGATGCCGGTGTCGAAGCCGGTGATATCGACGCTTTCTATCTCGGCAACGCGATGGGTGGGCAGACCGAAAACGACACCCACCTCGCGCCGACACTCGCCTCGCACATCGGCATCGCGGGCGTGCCGTGTCAGCGCTTCGAGGACGCGTGTGCAACCTCTTCGAACGCGTTCAAACACGCCGTCCAAGACGTGGAGTCGGGCCTCCACGACGTGGTCATCGTCGGCGGGGTCGAGCGCTGCACGCCGGAAACCGGGCTTGGAACCGGCGAGATGACGCGCATCTTCGCCTCCGCCAGTCACCGCCAGTACGAACAGCCGACGGGCCTCACCTTCCCCGGCGTGTTCGCGCTGCTCACGAAGCGACACATGTTCGAGTACGGCACGACGCCGGAGCAACTCGCCGCCGTCGCGGTGAAAAATCACGCCCACGGCGCGCACAACCCACGGGCGCACTTCGGCCGCGATATCGACGTTTCGGACGTGCTCGACTCGCCTATTATCGCAGACCCGTTCCACCTCATGGACTGCTGTCCCTTCTCGGACGGCGCGAGCGCGGTCATCGTAGTCTCCGACGACATCGCAGACGAGTTCGACGCTCCCGTGGACGTGACTGGCGTGGGCCACGGCACGGATATCATCCCGCTCTCTGACAAACCAGACTTCCCATCGACGATGTCGGCCCGTCGCGCTGCTGAACAGGCGTACGAGCAGGCGGACATCACGGCAGCCGACGTGGACTTCGCGGAAGTTCACGACTGCTTTACCGGCGCGGAAGTGATGGCTTCGGAAGCACTCGGCCTGTTCGAAGACGGTGAGGGCGGCCCCGCCGCCGCCGAAGGCCGAACCTACATCGACGGCGACATGCCAATCAACCCAAGCGGTGGCCTCAAAGCGAAGGGCCACCCGATTGGCGCGACCGGCACCGCACAGCTCGTCGAACTCGTCGAACAGCTCCGCGGCGACGCGGGCGACCGACAGATTGCGGACGTGGAAACGGGCATCGCCCACAACCTCGGTGGCGACGCCGGTACCACGCTCGTCTCGGTCTTGGAGGTGCGCGCATGAGTCAAATAGAACTCCCGGAATCCCTGACCTACGAAAGCTGGAGTGAATCGCTCAAAAACGGCACGCTGCTCGGCCAGGAGTGTGCCGACTGCGGCCACCAGACCGCCGCACCGAAAGCCGCGTGCGTGCGTTGTGGCAGCCGCGACATTGCGACCATCGAACTCGAAACCACGGGCGAGGTCTACTCTGAGACGACCATCGCCGTCTCGCCTCTCGGTTTCGACGCGGGCTTCAAACTCGCCGTCGTCCAACTCGGCGAGGCCAAAACCGTTGGCCGCGTGAACGATGGCGTCGAGATCGGCGACACCGTGACGCTCTCTGACGTGTTCGAACACGAAGGCCAGCCGTCCCCCGTCTTCGAGTCGGTCTCCGAGTAACCCACCTGCAATCTATTTTGTGGTCGCTGCGTGTCGTTTCACGGCTTTGAGACCAACCTGTGCGACGTGTCCAGCACTGAAGGCGATAGCTCCGAGGATGAGTGCCTGGACGCCGAAGAACCCGAGCCCATCCGATGCGAGAAAAGAACTGATTCGATATGCGAGCGGTCGGCCCCAGAGACCGAAGAACGACGAGTAGGCCATATAGCCGAGGAGTGCGGCGTACGTCACCGCCCACGCGAAGAGCAAGCCGTGCTGGCGGTAGCCAACCCACAGCGCGCCAACCATGCCGACGATTGCAGCGTAGAATGGGATAAAAACGAGGCCACCGCTGACGTAGAACACGCCGACAGCGTAGCAGGCGAGTGTGACGGCGAACAGCCCAGCGACGATGAGCAGTCCATAGAGGCGGTCGATGTTGTTCGTCCCGAGGAAGAGCGACTGGAGGGCAGTGGGCATATTCGGCTGTTCACAAGTTGATTATTTAACACTAGTTGTGGAACCACTACAAAAATGAGAACCGTGGTTCAGGCGACCCGCGCAATCCAGCGTGCGGGATTCGCTAACTCGTCTTTCGTCGGGAGGTTTTCTGGCTGTTCCCAGACGAGGGCGGCGGTTTCGATGTCGCGGACGGCGGCCACCATCTCGAAGAACTCCTTGCCGAGTTCGTACTGGCGGCGTTTCATGCCCATGCCGAGCATCCGGCGGACGAGTTGGGCGATTGGGCCGCCGCCTTTGCGGCGCTCGTCGAGTTTGCGCCGGAGGTCTTCGTACTCATCGTCGAAGGCGTGGTCCATGATGAGTTCGGCGTAGCCCTCGACGGCGGTCATCGCGGTGTTCAGTTCGGTAAACGCCTCACGATTGATGTTTCCATCAGAGAGGTCGTCGATGCCTTCGCGCATCTGGGCTTCTAAGTGGTCAGAGAGCCACGGCGCGGCCCCGAACTCGGCGGCGTGGGCCACCTCGTGGAAGGCAATCCAGCGCCGAAAGCGCGGGAAGGGCGCGTCGAGCATGTCGGCCACGCGGACGATGTTCGGGTGGACGAAGTAGAGACCGTGGTCGATCTGCTCTTTCGACTCCTCTGCGAGCAGGAGTGGGTCGTACTGCCCGAGGACGTTGTTTGCGAGAAAGGAGAGGGCAAAGGCCATCGTCCCGGTGTTGACGACGCGGGCGACGCCGGGAATCATCGAGAGCTGTTGGTCTTCGAGTGGAGCCATCACGCGCTCGAAGGTGGTGATGTTGGCGTCCACCCAGTGGTGGCGGTGCTGAATCTCGACGGTGCGCGGCACGTCGAAGTCGATGCCGGACACTTCTTGCACCCGATTGCGGGCGTCGCGGACGTCGTCTGCGTAGCCCGCTTGCTCTGTGTCGGCTAACGTCAGGTCGCCGGGGTCAGTTGCGGCTTTCGTGGCTTCCGCGACGGCCTGCCAGTCGATGGGGCCATCGCCGGTCGCACTGGTGACCGCTCTGACGCTACGAAAGAAGTTCACGACTCTGTTTAGAGAGCGCCGGTAAAATGGGTTGTGCCTACTCGAGGTCGACTTCGGCTTCGCCGTCGCCGCCTCCGCGGAGTTTCTTCACGAGCATGACTGCGCCGACGAGGAACAGAATTGCGATGAGCGCGCCTTTGCCACTCGCGGTTTTCTCCCCTCCGACCTCGTCCACCTCGTCGCCGTCTTCGATGTCGATTTCCGTTTCGGCTGTCGCGTCTTCGTCGTCGTTTTTCGACCGGCGGAACCGGCCAAAGCGACGCGACTTCTCCGATGCGTCTGTGTCCGCAGATTCATCCTTGTCGCTCGATTTCGAGAACGTCGGGCCAAACTGGAAGCCGCCGCCGTTCTCGCCGTGCAGGTGCACCTCGAAGAGAGTGAAGTTTCCCATACTGTTCTATTGGTTGACCAACTGTTTATCGGTTGTGGCCTGGTTCGGGGGATTGATACGTTTCTCACACCGAGATTTAGCCATGAACGAGTCCCAGCGAGCGTTTCTCGATTCGCTCCTCGAAGCACCGAGCCCGTCTGGCTTCGAACTCCCCGTCCAGCGCCTCTGGGTGGACTACGTCTCTCAGTTCGCAGACGACGTTCACACCGACGCCTACGGCAACGCAATCGCCGTCTACGACGGCGGCGACCCGGAACTGGCGTTCACCGGCCACGCAGACGAGATTGGCTTCATCATCCGCACCATCGACGACGACGGCTTCCTCCGACTCGATAAGATTGGCGGGGCGGACAAGACTGTCTCTCGGGGGCAACACGTCACGATTCACACCGCAGACGGCCCCATCTCAGGTGTCGTGGGGCAGGCGGCGATTCACCTGCGCGACGGCGACGACGACAAGATCTCCGAGATTACAGAACAGCACGTCGATATCGGCGCGAGCGACAAAGCCGACGCCGAGGACCTCGTCGAAATCGGGGATGCCGTGACGTTTTCCTCCACCGTCAACGACCTCCACGGAACGCGACTGTCGGCCCGCGGGATGGACAACCGAATCGGCGTCTGGGCCGCCGCAGAAGGCCTTCGGCAGGCAGCGGAAGCCGAGGTAGAGGCTACCGTCTACGCGGTGAGTACGGTGATGGAAGAGATTGGCCTTCAGGGTGCGAAGATGATTGCCCACGACCTGAATCCGGACGTGGCCATCGCGGTGGACGTGACTCACGCAACCGACAGCCCCGACGCACCCGCGAACAAGGGTGGGGACATCTCGCTTGGGGACGGACCGGTCATCGCCCGCGGGTCTGCGAACCACCCACGAGTGGTTTCGCTCGCTCGACAGGCGGCGACGGCTGCTTCCATCGACGTGCAGTTACAGGCTGCTGGCTCATTTACCGGAACCGACGCAGACGCCTTTTTCACGACGCGTGGGGGCATTCCGTCGCTCAACATCGGGCTGCCAAACCGGTACATGCACACGCCGGTCGAGGTCATCGACACCGACGACCTCGTGGCCGTTTCCGACCTGCTGGGAGAGATTGCAGCCCACGCCGCCGATTTCGGTGAGTTTTCGGTGTCGCTCTGAGGGACAGGCCGGTACGTTTAATACCGCGACGAAGGGCGGTATGGGTATGAGTGGACGACCGCTCGACGTCCTCGAGGCGTCGCTAGGGGAGGAAGTCACCGTTCGCCTGAAAGATGGCGAGGTGTTCACCGGCGAGCTCGCCGGCTACGACCAGCATATGAATCTCGTGGTTGAGTCGGATGAAGACACAACCATTATACGCGGCGATAACGTCGTCACGATTACTCCATGACTGGTGCAGGTACTCCAAGCCAGGGTAAGAAGAACAAGACGACGCACGTGAAGTGTCGTCGCTGCGGGAACAAGTCCTATCACAGCAGAAAGAAGGTCTGTGCGTCCTGTGGCTTCGGGAAAACGGCCAAACGCCGTGAGTACGCCTGGCAGTCGAAAGCCGGCGAATAGACGCGATGAATCTGCGGCCGCGGTTGCGGTCGCGTGAAATTTTCTCTCTCCCCACCTCACGAGTGTCTACTCACGCGTGCGTGGTGTTCTCATCACACGCTGAGCGACGGTGCGGTGGTTCTCCACCCAAACATATACATGAACGTGTATATTTGGGCGGGAAGTTCAGGCGATTACGACACAATGGCGGGGGTTTTTACGGTTGGCCGCCACACCAACGACCATGGCAGATGGGCGGGATTCCCCACAGTTCCAATACGGCTTGACCGAAAAGTGCGGTGTCGTCGGCATCTCGCTGGCTGACCGACCCGCCGCGCGACCGCTATACTACTCGCTATATGCCCTCCAGCACCGCGGACAGGAGTCGGCGGGCATCGTGACCCACGACGGCTTCCAACAGTACAGCCACGTCGAGATGGGGCTGGTTGGTGATGCGTTCACGCTCAATGACTTAGACAGCCTTCACGGACAGGTCGGCATCGGCCACGTCCGCTATCCGACGGCCGGAAGCGTCGATTCGAGTTGTGCCCAACCGTTCTCCGTTTCGTTCAAAAGTGGCTCGCTCGGCCTCGCACACAACGGCAACCTCGTGAACGCAGACGAGATTCGCGCCGAACTCGAAGCCCACGGCCACGCCTTCACCTCAGACGGCGACACGGAAGTCATCGCCCACGACCTCGCGCGCAACCTCTTAGACGGCGACCTCGTGCGCGCCGTCAAGAAGACGATGAACCGGATTCACGGCTCGTACGCCCTCACCATCATGCACGACGACACCGTGATGGGCGTCCGCGACCCACAGGGCAACCGCCCGCTCGTCCTCGGCAAACTCGACGATGGCTACGTCCTCGCCTCAGAGAGCGCAGCCATCGACACGTTAGACGGCGAACTCGTCCGCGACGTGAAACCGGGCGAACTCATCGTCCTCGCAGAAGACGGCTCTGACTTCGACTCCTACCAACTCGTCGAGAACGACAACACGGCCCACTGTTTCTTCGAATACGTCTACTTCGCCCGCCCGGACTCGATTATCGACGGCAAACTCGTCTACGAAGTACGCCGCGAACTCGGGCGCAAACTCTGGGAGGAAAGCGGTATCGACACGGACGTCGTGATGCCCGTTCCTGACTCCGGGCGTGCGTTTGCCTCTGGCTACGCGGACGCCGCGGGCGACGGCGTCGAGTTCGCAGAAGGCCTCATGAAAAACCGCTACGTCGGGCGGACGTTCATCATGCCCACACAGGACGAACGCGAGCGTGCGGTGCGCCTCAAACTGAATCCCATCAAGTCCACCATCGAGGGGAAAACCGTCACTATCATCGACGATTCGATTGTTCGCGGAACCACGTCGAACCAGCTCGTCCAACTCCTCAAAGACGCCGGTGCGGAGGAAGTCCACATGCGCATCGGCGCACCCGCCATCATCGCGCCGTGTTACATGGGCATCAACATGGCCACCCGCGATGAGCTGATTGCGTCTGATAAATCGGTCGGAGATATCCGCGATGTCATCAACGCAGACAGCCTCTCGTATCTCTCCATCGACGCGATTGCAGACGTGTTAGAAACAGAACGCCTCGACCTCTGTCTCGGCTGTGTCACGGGCGAGTACCCCTACGACATCAACGGCGAGGAAACGGACAGAGACGTGTCGCGGCCGGTGTTCGCAGACGACTGATTTTCAGTAGATAATATACAGCAGGAGGTAGACGCCAATGCCCATTGAGAACGAGACGAGCCACAGCGCCGCCGCGATCCGGCCAATCCGCTTGTGGCTCGACTTCGGAATCTCTCGAATCGGGCGGGTGAGCGCGGTGAGCACGACGTAGTAGAGCAGCGGAATGCAGGCGATGGCGAACAGCATATGGATGGCGAGAAACGGGTAGTAGAGATACAGCTTGACCGTCTCTGGCCCCATGAAACTCGTCGTGCCCACGAACGAGATGCGGTAGAGATAGAGACTCAAGAACACGGCGAACAGTCCGAGGGCGGTGAGCATGGCGGCGCGGTGTTTCAGCACCTGTCCCTGTCGAATCCAGCGCCAGCCCTGTATGATGGTGAGGATGGCGACGAAGCTGATGGCGGCGTTGAGGTGGGGGATTGACTCGTACACCCAGTCGGGCGCACGCGGAAGGATGCTCGTGGGAATCGCTCCAAGCACGGCACCGAAGACGAGCGCCAATGAAATGACCGTGAGCAGCCCCGTAAGCGCCGGGACGCGGTCTCTGGTGAGAACTTCCATGTGCCCGTCTTGCCCCTGCGGACGGATAGCCGTTACTCGATGCTTTCTGCGAATCCGCCCCATTAACTCAGTTATAACCATCTTCCTGTCGCACCACCTATACTAGCGATGACGCTTCCTCGCCGTCACTTCCTCGTCACGTCCGGCCTTCTGCTCGCGGCCGGATGCTCAACTACCCAACCGGAACCAACCTCGACCACCACACAGACTGGTGACGATATTACGACCACGACAGCCACACCGACCCAAACGACGTCGACGCCGACGACAGCGCAGCCAACCACGGAGACGCCGACTGAAACCGAGACAGAAACGGAGACCGAGACGGAAACACCGGAACCGCAGGAGAACGAAACAGCGCGTGAGGCGCTTGTCCGCGCCGAGTTCAATCTGGCAGAGGCCGTCACCCTTTACAGTGACTTCGGAACCGGTGCGTCGATTCTGAGCGTGACCGCCGCGACCGACGACTTCGAGTGGACGCCGATTGGAAACAAGGTGAGAGAGGCGTGGGACAGACTCGACACCGCAGACGAGTTCGGGACTGACGTCCAACTGGAGCGAAGCGCCCAACTTCGTGACGTCGGCGAGTTCGTTCGCTACGCCGCCCGGTGTCAAGACCGCGTTATCACGGCATACCACCAAACCGTGCGGGCGACCGGCGGCCTCTACGCCGACGACTCCTTCGAGTTCACCGCGGGGCTCAACCAGCAACGCGACGCACGCAACGCCGCCTCCACGCTTCTCGACACCCTCCTCGACGAGACGACCCCACAGAGCACAGCGGGGACGGATACGCTCTCGCGAGCCGAGTACGAGGGGAAAGTCGCGCAGTTCGAAGCAGAACTGCTCGTGAGCGAGGAACTTGCGGGGTTGCTCCGAGAGTTCGATTCGATTCTCGAAGCCTACGACCAGGGCGTCTCGCGGCTGTTTGCGCACAACTACGACGACGCAGAGGAGGACTTCGATGCGGTTGGTCTCGACCTCGACACGTTGGCGACGAAGCTCACCCAACTTGACCGACCGAGGTCGTTCGATTCGCTGCTCGATGAGCTCGCGACCGTGGCCGCCGTCCTCAGCGACGTGTCGGCTGATTTGCGAGACAGCGCGCTCGCGGGCGACGAACGCGATGAGGAGACCCGTGACGAGGCGCTCGCGGACGCGAGAGACCGCCTGCTCACCGACGACGTTGTGTCAGAGATGGCGATCACGGAGACCATCTTCGACGGCGAGTTCTGACCGGGAAGACAACGGCTTTACGTCGCCGGCCAGCCCTTCTTTCGACATGCGTATCGAGAACAGTTTTATTCCCGTCACCGGGGTTGGCGCTGGCACCGAGCGCAAGCTCTGGCAGTCGGGTATCACCCACTGGGACGAGTTCGACCGCGCGGCGGTCTCAGACCGAAAAGCAGACAACATCGAGCAGTTCATCGAAGAAGGCTACGACCGCTTAGAAGCCGGTGACGCCCGCCACTTCAATTCTATCTTCCCCTCCGGCGAACAGTGGCGCATCTACGAAAACTTCGCCTCTGACGTGTGCTTTTTCGACATCGAGACGACCGGCCTGAGTCACAAAAACTCGGTCGTCACGACCGTGAGCTTCCACCAAGACGGCGAGACGACGACGCTCATCCGCGACGACAACCTCACCGTCGACGCGCTCGACAACATCTTCTCCGAGGCGAAAATAATTGCCTCGTTCAACGGCAAACGCTTCGACGTCCCCTTCCTCGAAGGCTCGTTCGACATCGACATCGACCACCCGCACATCGACCTGATGTACACCTGCAAGAAGCTCGGCCTCTCGGGCGGCCTGAAACAAATCGAGAAGGACATCGGCATCGACCGCGACGAACCCGACATCACGGGCCGAGACGCCGTCCGTCTCTGGCGCGAACACGAACGCGGGAAAGACGGCTCGCTCGACACGCTCGTCAAGTACAATCGCGCCGACACGGTGAACTTAGAAACGCTGATGCAAACGGTGACGAGCCAACTGCACAAAGACGTGTTCGAAGCCGGTTGTAACGGGAACTGAGCGGTTCTATAGCTGTTTTAAAAACTGCTGTGGCTCTGGATTCGTAGCTTTCTGTAAAAACCGAGTTGCCACTCTTTGGGAGTGGGTTCATCAGTAAGTTTGTGCGTGGGTGCTGTCTCTGAGACGAGCACCCGCACTGAAGGCACGGATGAACGTGCCGTAGCAGTGCGTGGGACCGGATTTGAACTTCCGTAACTCGTTCGCGTTGCTCACTCGTCACGACGTTCGCAGTCGGCGTGCCGACTGCTCACCGGCGGACCTCTACAGAATGTGATCTGTCGAGACTACCGGCTATTGGATATTGGTTCCGTAGTAAGTTTGTGCGTGGGTGCTGTCTCTGAGACGAGCACCCGCACTGAAGGCACGGATGAACGTGCCATAGCAGTGCGTGGGACCGGATTTGAACCGGCGGACCTCTACAGGACAGCGCCCTCAACGCTGCGCCGTTGGCCTGGCTTGGCTACCCACGCATGCCGTTCTTTGCAAGCAATCTTTGCTTTCTCGGGGGTAAATAAAAGGGTGTTCATTTTCTGTTGGGGTCGGGAGGCGCTCACATGGCAGACGGCGGTGTGATTGTCGGCTCAAAATTCGTTCGCTCACGAACGAGAAGGGCTTTTCTCTTCTGAGTCTCCACCTTCCAGTATGCGACCCCGAACGGCGCTCGCCCTTGCCCTGCTCGTGGTGACGCTCGGGAGCCTCACCGCCCTCGGCGCGACGAACGCGTTGAACCCGAGCGGCACGCTCACCGAGCAGTGGGTCTCTGACACCGGGCGTTCGGTTCAGTCGAACCACCACGCGCCAGCCGCGGGGCGAATCCACGGCCAACCGTGGGTGTACGCACCGGTGAGTGGCCCCACCGACCCCGAGGGCTGTGCGCTGTTTGCCCTCTCCGGGAGCACCGGCGAGACGCGCTGGACACACGAGATTCCTGAAGACGGCTGTGAGATTCACTCGGTGGCAGACCCCGCGCTCGCAGACTATGACGGCGACGGCATCCGTGAGGTCATCGCGGCGACCACCGAACAGGCCGTCATCGCCTTCGACCCGCTGACGGGCGAAGAGGAACTGCGCTACGAACTCGGTTCGTACGGTTACACCCAGCCAGTCGTTGCGGACGTGACCGGTGACGGAACGGCTGAAATCGTCGTCGTGGACATCAAAGGGACGGTCGCCGTGATTCGCCCGAACGGGACGGCCCTCTGGACGGACAACCTCTCGACGTACGTGTGGGGCCAGCCCGCCGTCTCTGACTTCGACGGCGACGGACAGCCAGAAGTCGCGCTCAGCCTGTCGAGCGGCGAGATTCGCCTCTACGAAGCAGACGGCACCGAACAGTGGACGGTCAAACCGTTCGATGGCTCCATCACGTGGATGACCACCGGACAGGCAGACGACGATGCCCAACACGAAATCGTCGTGGCGACGGTTTCTGGCACCGTCGGCATGGTCGATGGCGCAGACGGCGCGGTGGAGTGGGAACACGACTTCGGTCGCTTTGCTGCCGTGAACGCCTTTGGCGACGGTGATGGCGACGGCGAGGCCGAGGTGTACGCGACTGCCAAAGACGGGACGCTGCGGAGCATCGACGCCGCCACCGGTGACATCGAGTGGAAGACGACGCTCACCACTGAGTCGGTGCAGATGATGCCGCCACCAGTACTCGGTGACGTAGACGGCGACGGCGCAGACGAACTCGTCGCGGTGTCGAACGACGGTATCGTCTCGGTCGTTGAGCCGAAGACGGGCGACGTGCTCGCAACCAGCCAGCGCGACGTGCAGATTTTCACCCACCCGGCGCTCGCGGACACAGACGGTGACGGCGCGGCAGAAATTTACGTGATGTACGGCGACGGGCGCGTGTTCGCCTACACTTACGACGAACGCTGAATCGTCATCGGCTCCATGTCGATGAACGCCGTCTCATAGCCCTCGTGGCGCGCGACCTGTGGGACGATGTCCACCGTGACGCCGAGTTCGTCCCACGACGCGTCGGCGTCGATTGCTGTGCCGTAGTGGTAGTTCAGGTCGGGGTCTAGGGTGCGGGTGAACTGGAGGTCTGTGACTGTCTCGCCACTGTTTGCGAGCGACCCCGAGAGTCCCATCGCCGGGAGCACCATGTGGTTGTACGGCGTTCGTGCAGAGAGTACGAGATAGCTCTCAGTGTCGATGCCTGCTGGCACGTCGCCACCGGAGAGGAGCGTCGCGTAGAACCGGGCGTCACCGCTTGTGGCTTCTCCGATGAACTCACCAGGTAAGGCGTCTTTTGCGGGGGCGGTGGCGGTTGGCAGCATCTCCATCTGCATGGGTTCGAGTGCGCCTCTGTTCCCGGCCTCGTCTTCGAGCAGGCGGTACGGAATGGCTTCGAGTTTCGACTGGCTAAACTCGAACTCGATGTCCGCCGAGGCGGGGTCTGCAAACTTCTCTGCGAACGCGCCGGTTCGCTCGATGTTCAGCCCGCCAACCGAGACGGTCGCGGTGTAGGTGCCATCGCCGGAGAGACCCATGTTGTCGCCGTAGTGAAAGCCCATCTGCTGGGAGAGCATCGGATAGATAACCTCCTCTTCACCATCCAGTTCCACGGAAAGGCCGGTTTCGGGGAGGACGACGCCGGTGTCCGGGTCCCAGACGGTCGCCATCAGGTGGACGGTGTCCTCTGCGGTGATGCTCGTCTTTTGGGTCGCACGTTCGTTCATGTTCCAGAATCGGTGGGGGTAGCTGTACATGAGGCCGAACTGGTAGTCACCGGCCGTTCCCATCCCCGCCATTTCCATCCCCTCTGCGTGGGTCGGGAGATAGACGGCGTTCGGCCGGAAGTCTGCGAGCGGCGGCTCACGAACCGATTGACTCTCGAACAGCCCGGTACAGCCAGCGAGTGAGGCTGCGCCGGTGAGGGCACTGGCCCGTAAAAACGTGCGCCGATTCATTGCTGTGAGTATATAAGGGGCGTAAGAAAGACGTTTCTGGTTCAGTCCTCGAAATTGCGACGCGGTGTCATACTTGGCGGCCCAGTTGGACACAGACGAACGCAGCGAGCGCGACGAGCACCGCCAGTACACCAAAGCCAGAGCCGCTGGTGTCGGTCGTCGTGGTCGTCTCCGATGGCTGGGAGGCCGCCGTGGTCTCGGTGGCCGTCTCAGTTGGCGTGTTCACGCCCACGCCGCCCGAGTTGTCTCCGAGCGGTTTTGCGACGGTAAACAGCGACGCGACCGGGGCGTCACCGGCCGTGACGAGGGTGTCGGTCGCGGGGTCAAACTCGCCGTCACCGTTGTCCTCGTACACCGTTGCCCAGAGGAGGAACTGGGCTTGCTGGGCGTCGAAGTAGGTTTCATTGATGGCGACGTGAACGTCGGTTTGGGTTCCCGGCGTGAGAGTGGCGTGACCAACGATGTCACCGGGCGACCCGTTCGTGTTGGTCTTGAGGACGAGGAAGCTCGATTGGCCGGCCGTGACCTGCGGGATGGTCACTTCGTTTTCTTGCGTCTCTTTCACACTGAATCCGGCGGCGGCGACGGAGACGGAGCCAGTGGCTTTTCGCACCGTGAGTGGCGTGGCTGCGGCCCCGCCGAAGGCCTGGAGTTCAGCGTCGCTCTCTGGGTCGAACTCGCCGTCGCCGTTGTCCTCGTGGAGCACCGCCCACACGGTTTCGTTGCCGTCCATCGATTGCCAGAATCCGTCGCTCATGTTCACGGAGATGGGCGCGTGAAACCCGCGAGAGACAGCTTTGTGGCCGATGACCTCGCCCGGATTGCCGCCGTCGTCTGCGTGCAACACGAGGTAGGCGTCTTGGTCGACGAACAGGCGTTCGACCATGACCGAGCCGTCGCCGGACACTTGGCTGTCTGCGCTCAGGTGGTTTCCGTGGGCGCTCGCCGTCGTCGCACCCACGAGCAGGGCGAGTAATACGGTCAGGGCAACGACCGCTCGACTCGTGCGCATCATCGATTATCGCTCCGTTCACCCGCCGACACTAAAGCCTCACTGCCCGGACAGCGCTATCTCGAACGGTTCCGTGTCGAGGAAGGCGGTTTCGTAGCCCTCGTGGCGGGCGACTTGTGGCGGCGTTTCGACGGTGAGCGTGAGCGTATCGCCGGATTCGACACCCGACACGCCCGCGCCGTAGTGGTAGTTGAGGTCGGGGTCGAGCGTTCGCTCGAAGGTTCCGCTATAAATCTCTTCACCATCGCGTGAAAGTGTTCCACCGAGCGCCATCGCCGGGAGGACAAAGCGGTTGTACGGCGTCCGCGCAGAGACGGCGAGGTAATTCTCGGCGTCGATGCCAGCGGGAACTTCGTCGCCAGCGAGGAGCGTCGCAACGAACACCGCATTTCCGCTGTTTCCGTCACCGAGGACGGTACCGGGGAGGGCATCGCGTTCGGGCGCGAAGCCGAGGGGCAGCATCATCTCCATTGGCTTGACTGAACCGGGGTTGCCCGCCTCCTCGATTTCGGTGATGGAAATCTGCTCGCGGGTGTCTTTCGTGAACTCAAAGTCGATGTCCACCGAGGCGGGATCTGCAAACTTCTCTGCGAACGCACCGGTTCGCTCGATGTTCAGGCCGCCAACCGAGACGGTCGCGGTGTACGAACCGTCTTCTCCGAGCGGCATGTTGTCGCCGTAGTGAAAGCCCATGCGCTGGGAGAGCATCGGGTAGATGACCTCTTCTCTGCCAGCGAGTTCGACCGAGAGGCTAGATTCAGGGAGGACGATACCGGTTTCTGGGTCCCAGACGGTCGCCATCACGTGTACCGAATCAGCTTCGTCGATTGCAGTTTTCTGGAGGCTGGTTCCATTCACGTTCCAGAACTCGTGGGGGACGGTGTACATCAACCCGACTTTATACGGGCCGGCGTCGGCCATCCCGGCCATGTACATCCCCTCGACGAACGACTGGATGTAGACGCCACGGCGGCCGTCGCTAGCTGGCGTCGTGGTCGTCGCTTGCGATGAGGTCGTGGTGGCGTCGCCTTCCGTCCCCTGATTCAGGCAGCCTGCGAGGCCGAGGGTGGAAGCGACGCCGAGGTGGAGGAACTGGCGGCGGCGCATGGAACTGTACGTGTCACCGCTCTGTATAGGCGTTCTGGTTGGGTTATCGAACGCTTCGCGGAAAACTGAGGGAAGCGCACGTTTTAAACGGTCAATTCCCCTAAAATCGACCATGGCCAAGTACTCGACCGGCGGCAGCCTCGGCGGCGGCGGTGGCGACTCGTGTGAGCTCTGTGGCAAAACCACCGGCGACCTCCGGACGGAATCGATAGCCGGGGCCGAGTTGCTCGTCTGCCGTGACTGTGCGCCCCACGGCGATTCGAAACGCGAACGCAAAGAGCGGATGAACGAACCGGAAGAACGACGCGAGAGCCGCAAAAAGCGGGCGGCGAGAAACGTCGCGCGGATGGCAGACGCCCGCAAAGGCGACCCCACCCGCTGGGAGAAAGAGGGCACGCACTACGACGACGACCCGCTTCCGTACCTCGTGAAAGGCTACGCAGACCTCGTCACCGAAGCGCGCCAAGACGCCGGGCTGACGGTCGAAGACCTCGCTGACGACTTAGACCTCGCCGAAGACGACCTTCTTGCCGTTGAGCAGGGCCGGGCGACGAGTGCGGGCGTCGGTGGCTCGGTCATCGAAGCCTTAGAAGAACGCTTCGACCTCACCCTCGCCGAGTGAAAAAGGGGCAAGTTTTTCGACCCTGCCTCTAGATTGTGGGTATGGAACTCACGCCTGAACAACAGGCCATAAAGGAGGCTGTCCGCGACTTTTCTGTAAACGAGATTCGTCCGACGGCCGAGCAAGCAGACCGAGAGCAGGTGTTCCCAGAGGAGGTTTGGCAGGGCCTCGCTGACCTCGATTTACTCGGCCTCAACATCCCCGAGGAGTACGGCGGCTTTGGCGGCGACCGGATGACCTACAGCATCGTAAACGAGGAGGTCGCCTACGGCATGCTCGCGGCGGCGACGGCGATGTCGGTTCAGTACCTCGTAAACGCCTGTATCAACGAGTTCGGCACCGACACCCACCGCGAAACGTGGCTGCCACGCCTCGCAAGCGGCGAGTCGATTGGCGCGTTCTGTCTCTCTGAGCCGAGCGCCGGCTCGAATCCCGCGCAGATGGAAACCGAAGCAAAGCGCGTCGGTGACGAGTACGTGCTCAACGGGAAAAAACAGTGGATTACGAACGGCCAGCGCTCTGACGTGGCCGTCGTGTTCGCCAAAACCGACCGCACCGACCCGCGGACGGTCACCCAGTTCCTCGTCCCGAAGGACACGCCGGGGGTCGAAGTCGGCAAAAAGGAAGACAAGTTGGGCCTCAGAGCAAGCGACACGACGGGACTCATCTTCGACGACGTGCACATCCCCGCGGAAAATCGGCTGACCGAGGTCGGGAAAGGGCTCTCTGCGGCGTTCTCTATTTTGAACGGCGGGCGCATCGCCATCGCCTCACAGGCGGTTGGCGTCGGCCAATCGGCGCTTGACGAAGCCCTTGCCTACGCCCAAGAGCGCGAGCAGTTCGGCAACCCAATCGCCGAGATTCAGACCATCCAGCACAAACTCGCTGACATGCAGACCAAAGTACAGGCCGCCCGGCTGCTCGCCCGCGACGCCGCCCGCCGCGACGACGCCGGTGAGGACGTTCAGATGGCCGCGAGCATGGCGAAATACTTCGCCAGCGAAAACGCCGTCCAGGTGGCGAATCAAGCCGTCCAGATTCACGGCGGCTACGGCTACACCACGGACTTCCCCGTCGAACGGATGTACCGCGATGCGAAGATTACGACCATCTACGAAGGCACCTCCGAGATTCAGAAGATGGTCATCGCCCGCAACTTACTCGGGTAGCGAAGCGATACCATTTCCTGACTGCGTGCATTGACAGTACCCTTTTATCGGATAGCTGTGAAGGGCTTTGAATGAACTTCACGGGCACAACTGCCGTCGTTGATTTCGACGCCGAGGCCGCACTCGAAGCGGCGGCTTCGGTTCCCGATGCGGAGGTACTCATCGGTGTCGAGTACAACACAGAAGCGTTCAACATTCTGTACGTCTCAGAGACCGTCGATGCACTCTATCGCGACCGCGACCAGATGGAGGCTCATTTCGACACCATCCATTCGTACGTTCACTTAGATTTCACCGAACGGGAGCTGTTCAAAGACCTGTTCGTCGACCCGGACGGTGTTCGAGCCTTCGTCACCTACATGGGGAACATGATTGCGATTCGCGTGCTCTCCGGTGACGACGGGTTGTTCATTGGGCTGAATCCGGGCAGTGTGGCGACTGAGGTCGTCAACCGTGTCGAGGAAGCTGTCGAAAACCAGTAGCCAGAAGCGATTTTTATTCAGCAGACAGACACTCTCTATGGCCCCCTCCACGCTCGCGTCGGCAACCGCGATTGTTTATGACTTAGACGGCACGCTCGTCCGGCTCGATGTCGATTGGAACGCGGTTCGTGAGAACGTGACCGCAGCCCTCCAAAGTCGGGGTGTCGAAACGGACGGCGAAGACCTCTGGGGACTCCTCTCGCTTGGCAAAGAAACGGACAACGGCGCGCTCGTCGAGTCGATTATTGCAGACCACGAGCGAACCGGCGCACACAATTCGACGCGACTATTTTTAGCAGACGCAATTCCGACGAGCATCCCAGTGGGTGTGTGCTCGCTCAACTGCGCTTCTGCGGTGCATATCGCCCTTGAAACCCACGGCCTCTCTGAGCGCGTTTCTGCGATGGTCGGACGCGACTCGCTTCCCGAACAAAAGCCACACCCAGAACCCCTGCTTTCGGTCATCGACGAACTCGGCGCAGACCCGGCTGAGACGGTGTTCATCGGCGACTCGAAAAGCGACGCAGAAACCGCGACACGGGCGGGGACGAAGTTCGTCTATGTCGAAGCGCTCCGGCGCGCGTAGGTGTAGACCGAAAGCGCCGTCAGCAGCCAGATGATCGCCCCGACACGAATCGCGAACGAGGCACGCGCCCCCCACGTTGGGAGGGTGTAGGGAATCGAGAGCAGTGTGACGACGGGCGCGCCGATGGCGATGGTGAGGACGAAGGTGACCTGCATCACCCACGTGTAGTCAATTCCCTCGACTTCGGTCGTCTCGACGCGTGCTGGCACAGGTTCTCGTAGCGGTGGGGGGTGGTTAATGGTTGCCGTTTGTCGCTATCGCGTGCGGGCGACCGAATACGTTTAATCCCATCCCGACCACCTCTGTCATATGCCCACGACAGTCAAGGACATCCGCAACATGGCGGGCGAGACGCGCATCGCGATGATGACGGCGTACGATGCGCCGACCGCCGCGATTGCCGATGCACAGGGCCTCGATATTCTTCTCGTCGGTGACAGCCTCGGGAACACCTCGCTCGGCTACGACTCGACGCTCCCCGTGACGGTTGACGATACGGTGCGCCACACGGCCGCCGTCGCTCGGGCGACCGAAAACGCCCTCGTTGTCGCGGACATGCCGTTTCTCAGCTTTGGCGTAGACGACGCAGAGAGCATCAAAAACGCCGGGCGGATGCTCAAAGAAGCCGGCGCGAAAGCCGTCAAAATCGAGAGTGGGTCACACACCGTCGAACTGACGCGCAAACTCACGCAACTCGGGATTCCGGTCATGGCACACCTCGGATTGACCCCCCAGCAGGTGAACCAGCTCGGCGGCTACACCCGTCAAGGAACGACGCGGGACTCTGCCGCAGCAATACTCGACCTCGCCAAACAACACGAAGCCGCGGGTGCGTTCTCGCTCGTGCTCGAACACATCCCCGCGAACCTCGCCGCGCAGGTGACCGAGGCGTTAGAGATTCCGACCATCGGAATCGGCGCTGGCCCGGACACGGACGGACAGGTGCTCGTCGTGGACGATATCGTGGGCATGAGCGACTGGCAACCACCGTTCGCAAAACAGTTCGGCAACGTGCGCGCGGAGATGGAGAAGGCAATCTCTGCATACGCAGACGAGGTGCGCGAGGGAAGCTTCCCCGGCCCCGAACATAGCCACGTCGAGAAAGACTTAGACAATCTCTATTGAGCAAGGAACCGCTCGATTGCGGTGGCAAACGCTTCTGGCTGTTCTATCATCGCGAGGTGGGCGGCGTTTTCTATCCTGACGAGCGTCGCATTCTGCATGTTCTCGACCAGATACTCGTGATACGCAACTGGTGTGAGTCGGTCGTACTCGCCAACGAGTGCGAGGGTACGGGTTTCGATATCTCCAAGCGCGTCTCGTTCATCGAACGTGTGGCAGGTGCGAAAATCCCTCGTCGTGACGGCTTGGCCCACCGCGTTCATCGTGGCTTTCGAGTGGTCGGTGACGCTCGCTGTCGTGTCGTGAAACAGCATGTCCTCGCCGTGGAGGAACGAGACGGCGCGCTCGAAGTCCGTTTCGAAGAGGGTGAGGAGGTCGTCGAGCACGGCGAGTTTCGCGCCCGTGCCCGCGAGGACGACGGCTTCTGGTTCGAACCCGCGTTTGACGAGTAGGTGGATGACGATTGCGCCGCCGAGTGAGTTGCCGACGAGGACGGATGCGCCGGTCTCTTCGACGACGGCGAGGACGTCGTCCGCGTAGGCAGAGAGCGTTGCAAAGCCGGGTTCGGCGTCGAAATCGTCCGATTCGCCGTGGCCGCTCAGGTCGAGGGCAACCGCGGGGTGGGTGTTCGAGCGCCGCCTGTAGATGCCCGTCCAGACGCGGTGGCTGCCGCCACTGCCGTGAATGTAGCAGACCGGCGGCCCGTCGTCGCCAAAGTCGGTGCGTCGATACGCCGTCTCCCGTCCGTGGTGAGATACCGTGTCCATACGTGAGACGACACAGGCCCGACGGATAAGTTTAGAACACTGAACCGCAATACCACCAAATAATCGATTCCCTGCGCCGTACCACGATTCTCAGCGAAACACTTAAATACCGAGATGACTAACTATAGGTTAGTATGAAAATCACGCTACAAGACAGTCCGGGCGGCGATGAGGGGCAGTTTACCCGCTACGACTACGCCGATACGACCGTGTTCGCGGCCGACCTCGGCATGCGTGGTGGTGCCTCGGTCGATGTCATCGACCACACCGCAATCGTCGTCTGGGACGACGACGAACAACTCGAAATCGAGATACCCACGGAGGATAGGGCAAGAGCGTTTATCAAAAATGGCATCCTTACTATCGAGGTAGACCGATGAAGCTCACCGTCAAACCCCTAAAACAGAAAGACGCCGGTCGCGGCCTGGCCGCCGTAGACCGCGCAGCAATGGCCGAACTCGGACTCGAAAACGGCGATTACATCGTCATCGAAGGGAAAGACAGTGGGCGCGCTGTCGCCCGCGTCTGGCCCGGCTACCCCGAGGACGAAGGGCGAAGCATCATTCGCATCGACGGCCGACTCCGCCAGGAAGCGGACGTGGGCATCGACGACCGCGTCACCGTCGAGAAAGCCGACGTGAAACCCGCAAAGAAGGTGACGGTGGCTCTGCCACAGAACCTCCGCATCCGCGGGAACATCGGCCCGTACATCCGCGATAAACTCGCCGGACAGGCCATCACCAAAGGCCAGACAGTGCCGTTCTCGCTCGGCTTTGGCCCGATGACGAGCATGTCGAATCAGAAGATTCCGCTCCGCATCGCGGGCGTCACGCCGTCTGGAACCGTCGTCGTCACCGACTCGACGGAAATCGAGATTAGCGAGAAGCCAGCAGAGCAGATTCGCGGTGCAGAGCGAACCAGCCCGCTCGGTGGTCCCTCTATCACCTACGAGGATATCGGCGGCCTCGACAGGGAGTTAGAGCAGGTTCGCGAGATGATTGAGTTGCCGATGCGCCACCCCGAGCTGTTCCAGCAACTCGGCATCGAACCGCCAAAGGGCGTCCTCCTCCACGGCCCACCGGGCACGGGGAAAACGCTCATCGCGAAGGCCGTCGCAAACGAAATCGACGCCACCTTCGAGACCATCTCCGGCCCCGAAATCATGTCGAAGTACTACGGGGAGTCAGAAGAGCAACTCCGTGAGGTGTTCGAGCGCGCAGAAGAGGGTGCTCCGGCCATCGTCTTCATCGACGAACTCGACTCCATCGCGCCAAAGCGCGGGGAGACCTCCGGTGACGTCGAACGCCGCGTCGTCGCCCAACTCCTCTCGCTTATGGACGGCCTCAACGAGCGCGGACAGGTGACGGTTATTGGCGCAACCAACCGTATCAACGCTATCGACCCCGCACTGCGCCGCGGTGGCCGGTTCGACCGTGAAATCGAAATCGGCGTCCCGGACAAGCAAGGTCGCAAGGAGATTCTCCAGGTCCACACTCGTGGGATGCCGCTCACCGAAAACATCGACCTCGACATGTACGCGGCGAACACCCACGGCTTCGTCGGGGCGGATTTAGAATCGCTCGCCCGCGAGGCGGCGATGAACGCACTCCGGCGTATCCGGCCCGAGCTCGACCTCGAAGCCGACGAAATTGACGCGGACGTCCTCGAATCGATTCAGGTCACGGAAACCGACTTCAAAGAGGCGCTAAAGGGCATCTCGCCCTCTGCGCTCCGCGAGGTGTTCGTCGAAGCGCCAGACGTGTCGTGGGAGAACGTCGGTGGCTTAGAAGACACCAAAGAGCGCCTCCGTGAGACCATCCAGTGGCCGCTCGAATTCCCCGAGGTGTTCGAGACGATGGGCATGGAAGCGGCAAAGGGAGTCCTGCTCTACGGGCCACCCGGCACGGGGAAGACCCTGCTCGCAAAGGCCGTCGCAAACGAGGCCGAGTCGAACTTCATCTCCATCAAAGGCCCCGAGCTGCTCAACAAGTTCGTCGGTGAGTCAGAGAAGGGTGTCCGCGAAGTGTTCGCCAAAGCCCGCGAGAACGCCCCAACGGTGGTGTTCTTCGACGAAATCGACTCTATTGCCTCCGAACGCGGCCAGCGCATGGGTGACTCCGGCGTCTCTGAACGCATGGTCTCCCAACTTCTGACCGAACTCGACGGGTTAGAAGAACTCGAAGACGTAGTTGTCATCGCGACGACCAACCGGCCAGACCTCATCGACTCGGCGCTGTTGCGCCCGGGTCGCTTAGACCGCCACATCCACGTCCCCGTCCCGGACGAGGAGGCCCGCCGCGCCATCTTGGAAGTCCACACGAAGGACAAGCCAATCGCAGAAGAGGTCAACCTCGATAAACTCGCCAAAGACACCGAGGGCTTCGTTGGTGCCGACCTAGAAGCACTCGTGCGCGAGGCGTCGATGGCCGCAAGCCGCGAGTTCATCCGCAGCGTCTCGCCCGAAGACATCGCCACCGGGGTTGGTAACGTGCGCGTGACGGCCGAACACTTCAAGAAGGCGATGAAGGAGGTTCAGCCGTCGGTCACCGACGAGACGAAGCGCCGCTACGACGAAATCGAACAGCGCTTCCAACAGCGCGAACCCGAGACCGAGGAACGCGAGTTCAGTCGCACCTTCCAGTAGTCTCGCACCGTTTTTTGATTCGAAAGACGAATTGGAGGCACTGTTTAACCCCTCAGTTGCGGATAGTTCGTTGAGGCGGTGGTGAATCCAGCGTATTCGGTTATTTCGAGGGGGAACGAAATCAGCAATCCCATCGTCCAGTCACGACCTGCCTCACAGTGTCTCAAGTCCACCATAGCCACCACGTGCGACACCGAGTGCGATCAATGCAATGAGCCCACCAACCACGGCTGTGTACAACAGGGCATAGAATCCTGCTCCAACGAAAAATGCAGTGGTAACGACGCCACCAATCAGAAGCGACACGAGAACGATGAGTACGTCAAGCCGTAGTGCGAGCGCGATATCCATATCCAAGCCAGCAGTAGGAGTCAGGTAAACGTTTGGCCATCATATTTCTTCGGCTGCACCCGCGGCTCACGACACCACTATCACTCGAAAAAACCGCTACTATTCGCTCACTTCGAGCGGCTCGTGGTCGTACTTCGTCCGGAACTCTTGGATGAGCGTGCCCATTTTCGCATACCAGTCGTTGAGGAGGCGCTGGAGTTCGTCTGCGACCTCGTCTGCAGCTGCGGTGGTGTAGACGTGGTGGTAGCCGCCTTGTTCGTAGTTCACCTGTTCTTTCTGGATGAAGCCCGCTTGTAGGAGGCGCTGGACGGCGCGGTACGCAGTAGAGCGTTCTCGCCCGACTTTGTCCGCGATTTCGTCTATCGTCAACGCCTCCTCGGACTGTGCGAGCACGCTGAAGCAGTCTCGGTCGAGTTCCCGGAGCCCGTGGAAACATTCGAGGAGTCCCTCACACTCCATGTCCTTTCGCAGTAGTTCTGCCATCGAGTCGGCCATCGGTTACCTCTACATAATCGCCCGGACAGCAATAATGGTTCGTATGTTGGGGGGTTCCCACCAGGCTCGCGCCGCTCTCGTCGCTCGGTCGTCTGTGTTGTCGATACCATCTCACCGCGTTCACTGTGTACGTTGGTCGCACAACCGGTCGGGCAATAGTTAATCCACTTCCTGTACGTTTGGAGTAGTATGGTCTCTCGTATCACGGCAGACGACCTCCGTCGGCTCATCGACGACGAAAGCTCGTTCGCCCTCATCGACACTCGGCTGCCGGATAACTTCGAGGCGTGGCACATAGAAGGCGCGCTCAACTTCCCGTACAAGCCCGGCGACACCGTGACGAAAGACGAACTCTATGACCGGCTCGGCGTGACCACCGACGACCACATCATCACCATCTGCGCGAAGGGCATCTCTTCTGACCACTTCGCAGACGCGCTCACAGACCTCGGCTACGAGGACGTGTCGCTCGTCGAAGGCGGCATGAAGGCGTGGAGCGCGGTGTACGACACCGTCACCATTCCGACCGATTCTGCCAAGGTGACCGTCATTCAGGTCCAGCGCCGGGCGAAGGGCTGTCTCTCCTATCTCATTATCGCCCGACACACGGGGACGGCGGCGGTCGTGGACGCGACCCGCCACACCGCGGAGTTCATCTCGCTCGCAGAGCGCCACGGCGTCGAGATAACCGACGTGTTTGACACGCACGTCCACGCAGACCACCTAAGCGGCGGTCGCGCACTCGCAGACGCCGTGGGCGCGACCTACCACCTCGGCGAACGCGCCACCGACCGCGGCGTGACCTACGACTATGACGCCCTCGGGCGAAACGAGGTGGTTACGGTTGGCGACGTGCCGATAAAGGCCGTCGCCGTCCCCGGACACACCTCTGAGATGGTGAACTACCTCGTAGACGACGTGGCGGTGTGTTCGGGCGATACGGTGTTCACAAACTCCGTTGGCCGCACCGAACTCCAGTTTGGCGACGCAGACGCCGCAGACGGTGCGCGACTCCTGTACCAGTCGCTTCACGGCACGCTCCTCGCAGAACCCGACGACGTACTCGTCCTCCCCGGTCACTTCCCACTCGAAGCAGACGGGTCATCACCGAGCGCGACTCCAGGTGAACCCATCTTCACGGACATACACACCCTCCGTACCACCCTCTCATTGCTCGCGCTCCCCGAAGCTGAGTTCGTCGAGCGAATCACCGCTACGCTCCCCGAAAAACCGCTGAACTACGAGACGGTCATCGCCATTAACACCGGCGTCCGTGACCTCACCGACGACCAAGAAGCGACGGAGTTGGAACTCGGGCCGAACAACTGTGCGGCAGAACAAGTGAGTTAGTTGAGCGGTTCTGCGGCGTCTTGGTCAACGAGTGGCTTCGCGTTGGCCGAAGGGAGCGTCACCACGTCTTCTGCAGAGAGGACGTAGGTGCGCTGGTCGATACCAAAAATCTCGCCAACGTCTTTCGTGATGCGGACGGTCGTGCGCTCGTCGTCCGCCTCTTCTGCCTTTTCAGCTTCGTCAGCAGCTTCTGGCTTGGCATCAGCCGTTGGCTCTGGGCTGTCTGCGCCGGGCTGTGGGTCTGCGTCTGGATACTCGGGTTCGTCCGGTGGGGCCTCGGGCGCGTGCTCGTCCGTAGTCGGCTCTGGGGGAACCGGGCGCGATTCGTCTGCTGGCTCGGTTGCGCCCGCGCTTCCCATCATGTCTGCGGCGCTGACGCCGGAGGTGGTCGATTCGGTTGACTCCGGCGCTGGCTCTGCAGCCTCTGTCTCCTCGTCGGTGCTGGTCGGAACGCCTTCGCCCGAAAGCACCGACAGGACGTGTGCGCGATTCTCTTCGATTGCCGTCACGAGCGTTTCGTAAACGCCCTCCTCCTCTGCGGTGAGGCCGTCGTCGTCTACGGGCATGCCCGCGGCGTCGAGGCTCGCCAGCTTGACGAGTTTCCCGATGCGGCGCTCGTAGACGGCTTCGACGGTGCTCTCTGCGGTTTTGATGTCATCAGAAAGCCGCCGAACCTCGGGTGCGTCGAAGGGGTCGTCTGCGCGCGCGGCGGCCGCTTCGCGCTCGTCACGCAACGACTGAATGAACTCCGCAGCGTCGGCATAAAAGGTCGATCGAAGATGCTGCAGGCTGTCCTTTTGGCGCTCTTTGCTTCGGACAGATTGGAGGTCGTCTAGATTCATTCTTTGCCCTTCTCTGCGCGTCCTCTGGCCATCAGGAAGATGCCCAGATACTCTGGAACTGTAACATCTCCTTCAGACAGTGTAAAACTATCGCCACCGAGTTCGACCGTTCCGCCGTTCTTGACTTCCACCGTGATGTCGTGGCCGACGAACGTATCGGGCACAGCCGCTTTGAGTGGGTCGAATTCGGCGAGTTCGTCACGTTCGAGGCGGAGCACCTGTAAGCCACTCCCGCCGTGGAGGCTTCCCGGCAGGCGAATGAGGCGGTTCGTGTCGGTGGTCACGGGTTCGTCAATCGGCGCGTTGTCGAGGTCTACGACCTCGCGCATCACGTCGCGCGCAATTTTGTAGAACGCGGGGTGAACGTCGATGTTTCCAGCCGCGATTGCGTCACGATTCGACTGCATGGCGGTGAGCGCGGCTTTCGCCCGCCCCTCGCCGACGCCGTCTTTCGACTGGAGGCGTTCTAAGGCCGCCTCCTCGTCTTGGTCGAGTACGTCATCGACGTAGCCCATGAGGTGGCGGTGGGCGCGTTTTCCCCAGCCGCCGCGAATGCGGAGGGTGCGCTTGTCGGCGGGCGTTTTTCTGCCCAGCCCTTGGACGGACTCCGTGGCGATGAGTTCGTCGAAGTCGAGGCCGATACCGCGGACGTAATCGACGATTTCGCGGCGCGCTTCGCGCTCTAATTCGTTGACCGCGGCGTCTCTGACGTGGACGTGGTAACCCCGGCCGCCCGAGAAAACGACTTGCGTGTCGCGAAAGCCGAAATCCTCGTCGAGAAACGAGAGCAAGCGCATGAGTGCGGTCTTACACTTTTCGAGCATCTCGGCGTAGGAGTCCTCGCCGAGGGTCACCGAGGGAAGGTGGTCTGCGTCCAAGTCGAAGACGAGGTCTGAGCCTTGCCAGCGCTTTTTCGTCATCGAGTTCGCACTCGGGTCTGCGTACTGCCCGGCGGAGAAGTAGACGTGGCGTGGGCGCTTGTGTCTGAGAAACTCACCGAGGTCGCCCAAGTCGAGCAGCGACCGGTGGCGAACCATCGTCGTGCCCGGCGTGTCGGTCCACGGGATGAAGCCCCACTCTCGCTCGTGGGCGTTCGGTGGTGGCGTTATCTCGTGGCGTCTGTAGTAGTCTCGAAAGCGGCCACGGAGATACGCACGCGTGCGCTCTTCCATCGACCGGGATTCGTCGTACGGTTAGAAAGGACTTGCCCTTCAGCGGCGCATGAACTCGGAGAACTTGCTCGTAATCGAACTGTTGCCAAGCCGCAGATAGTAGGCCGCACCGCCGTCTTCGTAGTAGTTCGTGACTTCGCGGACGATTTTGAAGCCAATGTGTTCGTAAAAGCCGAGTGCCCGTTCGTTCGTCGTTCGCGCGTGACAGCTAACGGAGCCGTACTCTTCTGCGATGGCCTTGACGAGTCGTTCTGCAAAGCCCTCGCCGCGGTAGTCAGGGTCAACGGCGAGAAACAGGATGTAGCCGTCACGGCGAACCGAACAGAAGGCGACGAGTTTCTCTACGGGGCCGTCTTCGACGAGCAGATACGCCGTAGACCGTCGGTAGGCGTCCATGAAAAAGCCACGCCGCTGGCGGAGGAACCCCTCGTGTTTTCGGATGTGCTCTTTTAGCTCCCAGGCCTCCTTCGCAAAAGCGTCATTGCCAGGCCCGGCGACGCGGAGTTCGATGTTGACGCTCACTATCACGGATTATAGCGACGGAGCCGATATAATACCACCGCCCCTGCCACAACACTTTCAGCAGTGGGGGGATACGAGTCGGTAATGGATTCGGGTGACGGTGAGGGGGGCTTACCACGAGAACACGCGGAAAGTTTCAAACTACGACTTCGGAAAATCTTCCTCAGCGGCGCAGCGCTTACGATTCCGCTCATTATCACGTTCATCGTCCTCGGATTTATCGTACGATTCGTCTCTGATTTGTTGGCTCCGTTCGTTCGGGTTGCAAACTACTTCTGGACCATCAACATGCCGGGTTTTCTGGTGCAGGCCACCGCCATTGTCGCCACCGTCGTCATCATCTTCGTCGTCGGCATCGTCTCCGAGGGGACGAGCGGCGAGCACATGGCAGACCGGTTTCACACGCTCATCGAGGCAATCCCGGGCGTGGGTGGGGTCTATCACAGCTTTCGCCGCATGAGCGACGTGCTCATCGAAAGCGACACACAGAGCTTTCAGGAGGTCAAAATCGTCGAATTCCCCCACGAAGGCGCGTACACGATAGGGTTTCTCACCGCCGATACGCCCGAAGAGATCGAGGTGGCGGCGGGCCACGACGACATGCAGACGCTGTTTCTCCCGCTCGCGCCGAACCCGGTGATGGGCGGCTTTCTCGTCCACCTCCCCGTAGAGAAGGTCCACGATGTGGACATGACCGTCGAAGAGGGCGTCCGCGCCATCGTGACCAGCGGGGTTGCCGTCGGGGAATCGAATGGCGAGGGAACCGCCCTCTCGTCTGAGCAGTTGACGCGACTCACCGGCATCAACCAACAGGAGAAGGTACAGCCGGACGACGTCGATTCCGCTGTTGAAGAGCCAGACGCCGCACCCGGAAACCGCGAGGAAAAAGACGATGCGGTCTAAGTGACTTATATGAACATCGCGGAGGCTTCGTCGTGAGTTTCGAGCTAAAAGAGCACACCGCAGACGTGGGTGTCGCCGCGACCGGCGAAACACTTGGCGAACTGTTTGCCGCCTTCGGTGACGGCCTCACCGCCTGTATGTGCGACGAGTTTCCGGCCACCGGCGAGCGATTTTCCTTTACCGTCCGCGCAGAGAGCTGCGAAGCCGCGCTCTTTGACTACCTCGATGACCTCATCTACGAACGCGACGTGCGCCTCGTGCTCCCCGTCGAGAACGAGACGACAGTCCGCGAGGAAGCCGGCGAGTGGGTGGTCGAAGCGAGCGCCCGGGGCGTGCCGCTCGCAGACGTGGTCGCCCGAGACATCAAGGCCGTGACCTACTCTGAAATGCGCATTGAGGAGACGCCAACGGGCTGGGAAGGCTACGTCGTCTTCGACGCCTGACACGCGGGTGAATCCTGAGGTGAAAACCTATTCCGCGCGGCGGCCGTACCTTCTGCTATGACCACCTACGAAGCTGGTGACATCACGCTTCACAAGCTCCGCGAGTTCGTCTGGGAGATTCCCAAAGACGGTGACATGCGCGTCCCCGCCCGTGTGCTCGCAAGCGAGACGCTGCTGGACCAGATCAGCGACGACCTGACGCTCACCCAACTCAAAAACGCCACCCATCTGCCGGGTATCCAGAACCACGCCATTTGCATGCCGGACGGCCATCAGGGCTACGGCTTCCCCGTCGGCGGCGTCGCCGGTATCGACACCCAAGACGGCTGTATCTCGCCCGGCGCGGTCGGCTACGACATCAACTGCGGCGTCCGGATGATGACGACGAACCTCACCTACGATGACCTCAAAGGCCACGAGGAGGAACTCGTCGAAGCACTGTTCGACGCCATCCCCTCCGGTCTCGGCGGCGGCGGGGTCGTCCAAGACGACATCGCCACGGTCAACGAAGTGCTCGACAAGGGCATGCGATGGGCGCTCGACCAAGGCTACGCCACCGAAGCCGACCTCGCCCACTGCGAGGACGAGGGCTTCCGTCCCGACGCCCGCCCCGACAAGGTGTCTGAGAAGGCCAAAAATCGCGGGCGAAACCAGCTTGGCTCGCTCGGTTCTGGTAACCACTTCCTCGAAGTCCAGCGCGTGACCGACGTGTTCCGCGAGGATGTGGGTGATGCCTTTGGCCTCTCTGAAGACCAGATTGTGGTGCTCATCCACTGCGGTTCCCGAGGCCTTGGCCACCAAGTGTGTACGGACTACTTGCGAAAAATCGAGAAACAACACAGCGGCCTGCTCGCAGCGCTTCCAGACCGCGAACTCGCCGCCGCGCCCGCGGGCAGTCAACTCGCAGAGGATTACTACGGCGCGATGTGTGCGGCCATCAACTTCGCGTGGGTGAACCGCCAGCTCATCATGCACCGGACCCGCGAAGTGTTCGCAGACGTGTTCGACCGGCCGTGGGAAGAGATGGAGATGAAACTGCTCTACGACGTGGCCCACAACATCGCGAAAAAGGAGTTCCACGAGGTTGACGGCGAACAGCGTGAACTGTTCGTCCACCGAAAAGGCGCGACGCGCGCGTTTCCCGCGGGCCGACCCGAACTCCCCCCGGCCTACCGCGACGTAGGCCAGCCCATCATCATTCCAGGGTCGATGGGCACCCACAGCTACATCCTGCGCGGTGGCGAGAACTCACTCGATTTGACGTTCGGTTCGACCGCCCACGGCGCGGGCCGGGTCATGAGCCGCACGCAGGCAAAACAGGAGTTCTGGGGCGAGACGGTCAGAGAAGAACTGCGCGAACACCAGCACATCTACGTCAAAGCCCAGTCTGGGGCGACCGTTGCGGAGGAAGCACCCGGCGTCTACAAGGACATAGACGAGGTCATCCGCGTCTCTGACGCGCTTGGCATCGGCGATAAGGTCGCGCGGGCACTGCCGGTCTGTAACATCAAAGGCTGAGAGACGCACGACCCAGAAGTTCTTTTGCCCCCAACGAGAAGCGAGAGGTATGATAGACGAGACGGTCGAGGAGATTCTCGATATGCAGACACACAGCTCCTCGGTAGTCGCCGTGAAGGCCGCAGAAGCCCTCGCTGACCTCACAGAGCGAGAGTTCGTGACCGTAGAGGAGTACATCCGCGACTTAGAGCGAAACAGTAGCGCACTGCGCCGGGCAAACCCCTCTCACGCGTCGCTTTTCAATACCCAACGCCAAATCGTCGAGCTCGTGACCGAGGCCGAGCCCGAATCGGTCGATGAGGCGAAAAAGCTGACCGTCGCAGCCATCGACGAGGTCGTGGGCCAGGTCGAGAAGGCAAAAGACCGCGCCGCAGCCAACGCCGCGGACTCCCTCGAAGACGGAATGACGATTCTCACCCACGACTACTCCTCGACCGTCCTCGAAGCCGTAGAGCAGGCGGCCAAAGACGGCAATCACCTCACCGTCTACGTCACTGAAGCCAGACCGCGCTACCTCGGTCGCAAGACGGCGCGCGTTCTGTCTGGCATCGACCGCGTCGAGACGCATCTGATGGTCGACAGCGCAGCGGGCCACTTCCTTCCCGAGTGTGACGCCGTGTTCTTCGGGATGGACTGCATCGTTGGCGACCTCTTTTACAACCGCGTCGGCACGTTCCCCATCTCCGCAACCGCGGCGCAAGTTGACGTGCCCGTCATCGTCGTCGGGTCGCGGGCGAAAATCATCGAAGACGGCTTCGTGTTCGAAAACGAGATTCGCTCCGGCAGCGAGGTCATGCTCGAACCCGCAGAGGGGTTCAAACTCGAAAATCCAGCCTACGACGCGACGCCAATCCGGCTCATCGAGTCGGTCATCACCGACCACGGCACCCAACAGTTCTAATCGAGCAACGCCCGCCTGAGGTCGGCGGGCGACGTGACAACCTCGTCGGCTTTTGTGAGGTCTTGGCCGCTGCCTTCGTTTTGATAGCCAATACAGTACATCCCCGCGGTCACGGCGGCGTCCACGCCGTGGGTCGAATCTTCGACCACGACGCAATCTTCTGGCGGCACATCGAGCAGTTCTGCTGCGTGGAGGAAGATGTCGGGGGCGGGCTTACTCGCCGCGTCGATGTCCTGGGCGCTCACGACGCGGTCAAAGCTGTCTGCTAACTCGAACTCGTCGAGTACCATTTGAATCCAGTTGCGCTGTGAGGAGGAGACGAGCGCCACGCTGTGGCCACGCTCGCGGAGCGTGGCGACGAGGTCGTGAAACCCGTCCATGAGCGCGGCGTCTTCGCGGTAGACCTGTGTCGCCGTCTCGTCGTAGCAGTCGAGGAACGCTTCTTTCGACAGCTTCGTCTCGTAGTGCTCGTCTAAGTGGTCGTACAGGTCCTCGACGTTCATTCCCGTGATGTCTTCCGGTTCGATGTCACCGGAGACCGCTTTCGGGAAGATGCGGTCGTGTTCGTATCCTGACCAGTACGCTTGCGAGTCGACGATTACGCCGTCCATATCGAACAACACAGCACGAAATGGGTGCACAGGTCACCCCTCACGACTCAGGCGGAAATAGCTACTGGGCGGGCGGAATAGTGGAGGTTACGAACCGCTTACCACAGCGAAGGCAGTTGCTTACTATGCGCGCTCCCACTGACTGTCTAGAATGCCGATGTTTTCGCCACAGCCAATCACGCTGGTCGCCGTGGCAGGCGGGTTCGCCGCAACACTCGTCATGACGGTTTCTTTTTTAAACTATCGCAGTGAGTTGCCGTTTCCAACTGCAGAGATCTGGAATCGGCTCACCGGCGGCCGCGAGCTGTTCGGGTCGCCGTACGTCGGGCCAATCATCCTCTTGTTTCTGCTTGGCACCACGCTCGCGGCTGGCTTTCCGTGGGTGCTCTGGAACGTCGTTCGCTTCCACAATACGGCCTACTACAACACCTTCCCCGAAGCGATGCTTACGGGCCTCGTCTTTGGCTTGCTGTTTTACGGCATCTCCGTACTCGCGGTGGGGGTTGGCCTGCTTCACATCGAACTCACGGAATCGCAGGCGCTTCGCTATTTTTTCGTCCACATCCTGTTCGGCCTCGTTTACGGCCTCTGGATGGGGCTTGCGACCAACCTCTGGTATCCGATTTTCTTCTAAGCTACATGTACATCCGGTCTTCCGGTTTGGACTGTTGTTCGACCTGTTCTAAGCGATTTGCGAGGTCTGCGTAGTGTTGCTGGACGGCTTTTGCGAACGCTTCGAGCGGTTCGGTATCGACGGTGAGGTCGTACACCTGACTCACGGTGTCCAAGAGGCGAAGCGCGGCTTCCACATCGGGCGCTTGCCCGTGGACGGGGGTGGTGAACACACACGCCGCGAGCGACGAATCCATCCCGCGTTCGATGATGCTCCCGTTTACGCCGTCGAGATAGCCGTTTGCCATCGGGGGGACGGTCTCGTTTTTGAGGCGGCGCGCTCGGTAGTCGTCGGTGGCGATGTAGAAGGTGCGGTGGTCGTCCGGGCCGTGAGGAACTGGAACGCCGGAGAGCAGAGCGATTTCGCTCACCGTGTTCTTGTCTGCCCAGTGGAGCACCGACTGCGCAAACGAGTCTGCCGCCCAGACGGGGACGAACAGCTCGCCAACGAGGAAGGTCACGTCGAGGTCGTCGCGCGAAAACAGCCGGGTGTGGTGGCGCGGTCTGCCCTCGTTGAACGGGGTAATCGACGGGAGTTGGTCGGTCGTGATGTAGCCCGTCTGGTGTAGGTCTAAGTGCTCTACGAGATAGTCAACGGCCGTCAGCCCTGCGAGCCCGGGCTGTGAAAAGCCCGCGATGAGGGTCGATGCTGGCTGTTCGTCTTGGGTGACGTTGAACATGCGCTCTATGGCAGGTGGCATGCGGTAGTCCATAGTGAACACTCACGCGCCGGTCGCTTAGGCGTTACCGCACGTCGTGCGCAACCCTTTTTTCGCCTGCCAGTATCGGAATGAACATGACGAGACTGGGATGGGTTCTCCTCCAAGCAAACGAGACGGCCACACCGCCGTGGGTAACGTCGGTTGTAGATGAGGTCACCAAATTCATCCCAGAGATCATTCTCAGAGTCGTCGCCGCACTGTTCGTCGTCACCGTCGCCTACCTGCTTTCACGGACGCTGATGCAACTGCTCAGCCGTCGGGTCGCCCGCCGGTTCCGTCGCCCGAGCATCACCCGAACCATCCTTCGGTCGGTGCAGACGGCCATCATGGTGGCTGCTGGGCTGCTCGCCATCTACATCCTTGGCCTGCATATCTCAGACCTCACTCTCTCGGTGACGGTGTTCTCAGCCGCGGTTGGTTTCATCCTCGCGCCAATCATCGGGAGTATCGTAAACGGGCTGTTCGTCCTGACGGACCAAGCCTACGAGATTGGGGACATGATAGAAATCGTCGATAGCGGGCAGACGGGCTTCGTCGAAGACATCACACTGCGGTACACGAAAGTGTTCACGCTCGACAACACCTTCCTCGTCATCCCGAATGGGAAGATCCGCGACCGTGACGTGGTTAACTACTCCGCAGAAGACGAACGCACACGGCTCGCCCTCGACATGACCGTCACCTACGAAGGCGACCTCAAACAGGCACGAAACATCATGGAACAGGCGGCCGCAGAAGTCGAGGAGGTCATCGAAGGCGGCCCCGACATCCGCATCGGCAGTGCGCGCTATCCGGCAAAGCCAACGTGTTACATCGATACCTTCGCAGACCACGGCATCAACCTGCGGCTTCGCTACTGGGTCAAACAGCCGTACAAACTGCTCACCGCGCGCTCGAAGGTACAGGAGAACGTCTGGGCACGTCTCGAAGAGGCCGACGTGAAAATTCCGTATCCGCACTCACACATGGTGTTCGACGAGACGAGCGGCGACCTCAGCGTCTCGATGCAAGACCGG
This sequence comes from Haladaptatus sp. CMSO5, assembly GCF_036689885.1. NCBI lineage: Archaea > Methanobacteriati > Methanobacteriota > Halobacteria > Halobacteriales > Haladaptataceae > Haladaptatus > Haladaptatus sp. CMSO5. The sequence goes on along the minus strand of NZ_JBAHVW010000001.1, from coordinate 2,396,281 downwards.
TTCAAGCAGTAGACGCGGTAATCACTTTGCAGTCTAACTTTTCGTTCAGATAGCGTTCGATGTCCGGGTCATCGATGAGCGTCCGAACCATGCGCCGCCAGCGGCTCATCTGCTTGCGGCCGATGACGACCACGTCCGCACCCTCTGCGGCCACCTCATCGAGGATGGTCTCTTCGACGAGGAAGCCGTCGCGGGTGACGTAGCGGGCGCGCGGAAGGCGGCCGAACTCGCGTTCGACGGTGGCTTTCAAGTCCGCCCGCGAGACGCGACGACTCGCCTGATAGAGATTGACATGAAGCACGGTAAGCTCCGCATCAAGCTCGTCTGCCACCTGAATGGCCTTCTCGACGGTGGCGTGTGAGTGCTCAGTCAGCGGATATCGGACAGGGACGATGACGAGCGTCATTACCGAGAAAACACGTGCAAGGGGCCTCAACCTTTTGCTTATACGCCAGTTCTGCTGATTCTTCCTTCGACCGTTGGCGCGAGGCCTTCTGTGCGGGCGTACTCTGCGAGCACCTCGTACTGGGTGTCGAGGCGGTCGACCTGCAATTCAGCAGACAGCACCGGGAACTCGTGGGAGGCGTGGAGCAGGTACTCGGTCGTTGCGAGGGTGTAGGTAGCTTCAGAGTCTATCGGTTCGCCATCGACGGTTGCGGACGCCAATTCGCCCGCCGCGTGGTCGTAGACGAGGCGTGCGCCGCTCACGTGGCCGTGCCACCAGTGGGGTTCGCCAAAGTCCACGTTGCCGCCGTTCGCCTGCTCGAAGACGGCTTCTAACTCCTCGCCCGTGAGTTCGATGACCGCGACGGCTTCATCAAAGGGGACGAGGCTGATGAGGTCGCGGACGGTCACGTCGCCCGAAAGTGCCGGGCCGGAGCGAATCCCGCCGGAGTTCTGGAGGCCAACGTCCGCCCCACCCGCCCAGCGGTAGGCGTCTGCGACGAAGTTCCCAACGCGGCTCTCGCCGCGGAAGGCGGTTCGCTCTGTGCGTTCGAGCGGTTCTGTGACGTGGCCAACGACCTCGTGAACACCCGCGTCGGCCAACTGGCTGCGCAGTGAGTCGGTCACCGCGTTGTCTCTGGGGCCGTCTGCGACCTCGTGGCGGGTCACGGTTTTCTCGTCGAGTTCGACCTCAAGCAGCACCTCGCCGTTGACGCCGGGGCGTGTGAGCAGCGTGCCGTCGATGCGTTCTATGCGTTCGGTGTGGATGTGGCCGCCGAGAATCACGTCTACGTCCACGGAGACGGCGAGTTCCTCGTCGCGGCCGCCGAGGTGCGAGAGCGCGACGATGTGGTCTACGCCTGCTTCGGTGAGCGCGGCCACGGCCTCTTTCGCGGCTTCGATGGGGTCTGTAAAGGTGAGTGCGGCCGCCCGCGGCGTGAGCGACGGCGTCGCGGGGTCTGTCACGCCGAACAGGCCAACGTGCGTGTCGCCAACGGTTACAACCGTGTGTGGGACGACGCCGTCGTCTTTCCCGAACAGGTCGTCCCCGTCCCACGTATTCGCGTTCACCCACGTCTGGGGCGAGGCGCGAACCACGTCGAGAGTGGCTTCGGGGCCGTAGTCGAAGTCGTGGTTGCCAAAGGTCTCTGCGTCCGGTTCGATGGCGCGAAACAGGGAGAGTGCCTGTCTGCCTTCCGTGACGAGTGAGAGCACTCCCGGAGCGGTGTTGTCGCCAGTTCCGAGCACGAGCGTCTCCTCGTCTCTCTGGGCGTCTATGAGTCCGGCGAGTCGTCCTGCGCGCGCTGGGTCGTCGTAGATGTTCTCGATGTCGGAGTAGTGGAGGAGGCGCACCGTCATTGACGGTGCATACAGGCGGGCTGTGATAACGACTTCGAGATTGGGTAGTTCTTTATCTGCGGCGAGCGAAACTACCATACATGGATGCGATAGCGACCGACAGCGGCGAGACGCTCTACGTGACCGAGGCAGAAGCAGAGCGCGGGTCGAAAGGACCGTTCCTCGTCGTCTACGAGACCGACGACGGCGACGACCGCTGGGGATTTTACTGCTCTCACTGCAACTCTCTCAACACGGCCATGGACTCGATGGGCCGCATCAAATGCAACGACTGCGGTAACATCCACAAAGCCGACGAGTGGGACGCGGCCCACGAATAAGCACACGGCGTCTCCTTCTTGCGGTTTTCACGACGGGCCGAACAGTTAAGAGGGACGCAGTGGTACTCTCTGACGAATGGGGCCTGTTAACATGCCACCAGTCGAGGAGGCGAGGTCGATTTTCACCAGCCTCGGATACACCGTGTCCGGGTCAGGTACCGAGTTCACAGCAGAGCGCAAGTGGCGGACGGTAAACGTCACGGCCACCGACGGCGATGGTGCGCTTCCAACGTCTGGAACATTGCGTTGTTTCGTGACGTGGGAACGGACAGCGTCGTCGCTTCGTCACAAACTCCTTACGGAAAAACCGGACTATGACTGGGCGATTATCAGCGTGGCCGACGACGACTACGAGGTTATTCACCCCGTCGTTGGACCCGCACCGGTCGCCTAAAGCGCCGAGTTTGCGGCGGCGAGTCCGGCAGGGACATCAACATCTGCGTCTGCATCCTCGAGGACGCTGCCAAGCGCCCCGAGGAGCGCAATCACGTTTTTCGGTCGAGCCGAGTGACCCATACAGCCGATGCGGAAGATTTCGCCCGCGAGGTCGCCAAGGCCGCCCGCAATCTCGATGTCGTATTCTGCGAGCAACTGCGAGATAACGTCGCCTGCGTCGACGCCGCCGGGGACGCGCACCGCGTTCAGGCTCGGGAGCCAGTAGTCGTCGGAGGCGTTCATTTCGAGCCCCATCGATTGGAGACCCGTTTTTAGCCCGCCAGCGACGCGCCGGTGGCGCGCCCACCGGTTCTCGATGCCTTCCTCTGCGACGAGCCGCAGCGCCTCGCGCAGGCCGTAGACGTTCGTGATGGGTGCGGTGTGGTGATACGCGCGGTCGTCGCCCCAGTAGCCCTGCAGGAGCGAGAGGTCGAGGTACCACGACCGGGCGTCCTCCTCGCGGGAGAGCACCTTGTCCATCGCCCGGTCATTGAGCGTGAGTGGACTCGCGCCGGGTGGACAGGAGAGACACTTCTGTGGCCCTGAGTAGGCCACGTCCACGTCCCATTCATCGACGCGCAGTTCGACGCCACCGAGGCTCGTGACGGTGTCTGCGATGACGAGCGCGTCGTGGCTGTGGGCGATGTCGGTGAGCTGTGGAACCTCGGGTTGGAGGACGCCCGTGCTCGTTTCTGCGTGGACGAAGCCGAACACGTCTGGCTGGTGTTCTGCGAAGGCGGCTTCGACGGCTGCGGGGTCGAGCGGTTCGCCCCACGGCGCATCGACTTCCACGACGGAGCCACCGGCACGGCGCACCATCGAAGCCATCCGCCCGCCGAAGTAGCCGTTGGTCGGGACGAGGACGGTGTCGCCGGGTTCGGTGACGTTGCCGATAGCGGCTTCCATCGCCGCAGAGCCGGTTCCGCTCACGGGAATCGTCCACTGGTTGTCGGTGCGGAAGGTGTAGCGAAGCAAGTCCTGTACCTCGTCCATGATTTCGATGAAGTAAGGGTCTAAGTGGCCTACGAGCGGCGTGCTCATCGCCTTCAGGACGCGGGGGTGGACGTCGCTCGGGCCGGGGCCCATGAGCGTTCGGTCAGGTGGCACGAGTTCGGTGACGTCGGGTCGGTTCATAGCCGTGCGTTCACAGGGCACGCAAAAAAGCATGTCCAAGACGGCAGCGGCCCCCGGAAGTTATTGGCCGGGTGGCCGTGATGTCGGTGTATGCTTCTCCTGCAATTGGGGCTGTCGCTGGTACAAACCGCCCTCGACCAGTTCGTTTCGAACGTGACGACCGCGCTTCCAGACCTCATCAGCGGCCTCGTGTTTCTCGTCATCGCGGGGGTGTTCGTCCAACTGCTCATGTGGGTAGTGAAAGCCATCTTGAAACGCACCATCGTCGGTGAGTCGCCGGTCTACCGCCAGTTCATCGCCACCGTCATCGCCGTGTTCTTGTGGTTTGGCGTCGCCCTCTCGTTTCTCTCTATCGTGGGGCTCACGGTCATTGCAGCCTCCCTCGGCACCGCCACGGGCTTTCTCGCCCTCGGCGTCTCGTATGCCCTCTCGGGGATGATAAAAGACGCCGTCGCGGGCGTCTATCTGCTCCGTGACCCGGATTTCATGCCCGGTGACACGGTGAAAGCCGGTGACGTAGAAGGTGTCGTCAAATCTATCGAACTCCGCAAGACGCGCCTCGCAGTCGATGGCAACACCGTCGTTCGCGCGAACGGCGACATCGAACAGAAGTGGACGAAACTCGACGACGAGACGTAACCCCCGAGAAGCTTATATCTCCGCTCGTCGCAGTTTGTTACAATGTTTATCGGTCACGCGATGGTCGCGTTCGCCATCGCGGCCGCCGTCGCCGCGCGATATGGGTACTCCCGAGAGCGGGCGCTGGCGCTCGGTATCGCGGCCGGGGCGTTCGCCACCGTCCCCGACGTGGATATGAGCTACGCCGTGTTCGGCCTGCTCAAAACGAGTGTGACCGGCGTGTTCGACGCTACCGAGGCGTTCTGGGCGACCAGCACGCTCGTCCACCGCGTGGTCACTCACTCACTGCTCGTCGGCGCACTCGCCGCCGTCGGCGTTGCGTTCTGGAGCCGGGCTGACGCGGGCGAGTGGTGGGCCTACCCCGTTGCGGGCGTCGTGTTCGCTGGCCTCATCGCCGCCGCGTTCGCTGAGACGGGGCTGCTCGGGACGGCCGTGATGCTCGCGTTCGTCGTCGCCGCGCTCGCCGTCACCATCGTCATGCGACGCTGGAAAGCGCTCTCGTCGCGTGCCCTCTTTGCAACGGCGCTCGTTGGCTTTCTGAGCCATCCATTTGGGGACCTGTTTACCGGGAGCGCGCCGCGCCTGCTCTACCCACTCGACGTGACGGTGTTGGCCGGGCGCATCACCCTGTATCCCGACCCAACGATGCACCTCATTGGGGCCTTTCTCATCGAACTCGCCACCATCTGGCTCGCGCTGGTCGTCTACCTCTCGCTCGACGGCCGGTCGCTCGATTCGTACCTGAACCGGCGGGCGACCCTCGGCGGCGGGTATGCGGCGGCGGCGGTGTTGTTACCTGCCCCGACGCTCGATACGTCGTATCACTTCGTGTTCAGCGTCCTCGCCCTCGGCGCGGTGGGCGTGCGGCCACGACGGCCGACGAACTGGGCGCTCACCGAAGCGCGCGTCCTCGACGCAGTGGTGACGGGCCTTGCGGCGATTACTCTCGCCGTCATCGGCTACGGCGTCGTCTATCTGGCAATTTAAGGGAAGGTTACTAACGCCTGCGCTGTCTACAGATTCTCATGGCTCGGACGGGTAAACTCGGGAGTATCGTTGAGGATGCGAGTCTCAACGCCCTGCTCTCGTGGTTTTTGGTCGGATTTGTGCTCGTGGTCGTCGGTGAAAGCCTCCTCGGTGGCGACCTCCTCTGGGCACTGTTTGCGACAGGTGTGGCGGCGCTCGCGCTCGTTCCAGCGATTTCCTATCGTAACCCGCGGGCGATGTTGCCGTGGGAAGTCCTGTTGCTCGCCGTCTTACCGATGGTTGGTCGCGCGTTTGCAACGCTGCCGGTGACGGGTGAACTCGCCACGTACCTCTCGGTGGCCGCCCTCGCGCTCATCGTCGCCGTCGAACTCCACGTCTTCACGCCCGTCGAGATGACCCACGGCTTCGCAGTCTTGTTCGTCATCATCGCAACCATGGCCACCGCGGGCGTGTGGGCGGTCACGCGCTGGGTGGCAGACCTCTATCTCAACACGGGCTTTCTCGTGAGCGAAGAGGCCCTCATGTGGGAGTTCGTCTGGTCTACGGCCGCGGGCGTCCTCGCGGGTGTCGTGTTCGATCTCTACTTCCGTCGTCGTGCGCCCATTGAGGTGCACAAACCAGACGACTCGGGTGGGGTGCGCTGATGAACCTGCGAAAACGCCTCGGTATCTCAGCACACCGCCAGCGCCAGCTCACCCACGTCATGGAAGTGCTGCTCGTCGGCATGTTCTTCATCGGCGTCGAACGCCGGAGCGGCGGCATCATGGTGAACACCGCGGTTGCGCTGCTCGTCGTCCAGTTGCCACCGCTGCTCAAACGCGACTACAACATCCCGATGGACGCTGGCCTCACCCTCTGGATTACGGCGGCCGTGTTCCTCCACGCCCTCGGGACCGTGGGGATTCCCGGCAGCGAAATCGGGAGCTTCTACCGGAATGTCTGGTGGTGGGACCACCTCACCCACGCGCTTTCGTCGTCTATCGTCGCGGCCGTTGGCTACGCCACTGCACGGGCGATAGACGAACACTCAGATAGCATCACGCTCCCGCCGAAGTTCATGTTCGTCTACATCCTGCTGTTCGTGCTCGCTTTTGGCGTCTTCTGGGAGGTCGTCGAATTCGCGTTAGACCAGACGGCACGCCTGCTCGGCGTCCGTGGCGTCCTGACCCAGTACGGCTTAGAGGATACGATGTTAGACCTCATCTTTGACACCATCGGCGCGGTCGTCGTCGCCATCTGGGGCACCGCCCACCTTACGGGCGTCGTCGACGCCGTCCGACTTCGACTCGACTCGCGGACATCCGAGTGAGTGTTCCCAGACCTGTCGAAATACCATCAATATGCTAGTTTCTGAGAATATCCTGTTTACTGTTGTTTATCCCGACTCTTCGCGGAATCGTGGCGGTGTCGGATGCGATTATATCAATTTCCACATAGGACTAAATACGCGAACGTCGTCTTTCTCGTACGGACAGTATCTCGCGCATGGTTGAACTCAGTATCATCATTCCCACGCTCCTCGCACCCGAGGATATCCCCTGTGTACAGGTCCTCGAAAAACAGGACTTCACTGACTACGAGGTCGTCGTCCGGGGAGACAAGGGCGCATCACGAGCGCGAAACGAGGCTATCACGCGAGCGAAGGCGGACAAACTCGTGTTCCTCGACGACGACTCGATTCCGCGACCGGGTTACTTAGATGCAGTGAGCGCCGCCCTCGACCGCCACGCCGTCGTCGCCGGTCGGGTGTTCCAGCCAGCGGACGCCCCCATCACCCACAAACGCCTGCCGTGGTACGACCAAGGCGATGAGGAGAAACCAACCGATCTCATCGTGGGCTGTAACATGGCCATGCGTCGCGAGGTCATCGACGCCGTGGGCGGCTTCAACGAAATCTTCCATCACGGCCACGAGGAGACCGAACTTGGACGGCGAATCAGCGAGCAGTTCCAAATCTACTACGTCCCCGGCATGGTGGTCGAACACTACTTTGCCACCTCCGTGCGCCAGTATTGGGAGAAATCATATCGGCATGGAAAGGCCGATGCCGACTGGTGGGAACTCGATTCTGTCCCACTCTCGACCCGGCTCAGAGGCTGTCTCCCGTTCGATGTGCTTCGCCTGAGCTGGGTCGAGACGGTCGCCATGCTGGTGGTGAAAGCCGGGCGGATTCGACGCCTGAGCCAGCATCTCGCCGCTCGCGTCCGATCGCGCGGCGTTCGGCCACGGCAGTCGCGCGAGAGCTAAGCTACCACTGCCCATACGCTTAACCCGCTTGCGTGGCTTTGTACGCGGTGGGATGGTTTTCAAGAAAATTACCCTCATCGGGAGCAGCACAGAGAGTTTCGATAAAGCAGTCGACGACGCCGTAGACCGCGCGGAGTCGACGCTCAACAACGTTCAGTGGATAGAAGTCGAAGAACTCGGCGTCGAGATCGCGTCAGTTGAGGGGCGACAGTATCAAGCGACGGTCGAAGTGGCGTTCCGTCTCGAAAACTAATCAGGTGCGGAAGCTTTCGCCACAGCCACACTCACTCACGACGTTCGGGTTTTCGACGTGGAAGCCCGCACCCTGCAGGCCGTCCTCGAAGTCGAGGACGCTTCCTTGAATGTAGTTCATACTCGCAGGGTCAACGAAAATTCGAAGCCCGTGGTGGGTGAACACGCGGTCATCTTCTTCCGCTTCGTTGTCAAACCGCATCCCATAAGAGAGGCCAGCACAGCCACCTTGTTGGACGTACAGGCGCAGTCCTGCCTCGTCGGTTTCGAGCCCTTCGCCCTCGATGAGTGCCAGCGCCTTTTCTGCCGCCGGCTCGGTCACCTCAATGAAGGTGTCAGCGCCGTGTTCGGCTGTACCTGTGCTCATGAATGTATATTCTTGTCCCAGGGTGTTAACGCTGACGCCAGATTAGGCCGCCACTTCGCTCGGCGGGGCAGGTTCGATGCTACGCTTTAGAATTGTGAGTTCCTTGCCGAGTTGGCGGGCCATCATCCGGCGCATCACCGGGCGAAACACCGTGAACATCGCCTTCGTGAACCGGCCATCAGCACCCGCGTCGATGCTGTTGGTCACGCGCGTTCCCGAGGGGGTTGCAGTGAGCAGGAGTTCGCCTTCGAACGGGAACGGGCCTCGCCCCACCACCGCAAAGCGGTTTGGCGACTCCGCGGCGGTGATTTCGTAGGTCATCTCCGTGGTTCTGCCACTGTAGGTGTAGTCGCTCGTGTACGTCGCGCCCACCTCGTCTGGTTCCCCGGAGACGTGCTGGACGTTGCTCACCCCGTCCACCCAGTTCGCCATGTTCTCCACGGACGAGACGTAGGCGTACACATCCTGAACTGGCCGGTCGATGTCGATAGATGCAGTTGCTTGCATTGGTGTTTCTCCGCAATTACAGACGCTCCCTCAGGCTATCTCGATTGTGTACGGGGCGAAAGTGAGCGGAAAATTTTTATTCAATATAGTTAGTTATTTATCATGAGCCGCCGCCACTTTCTCGCTTCCGTTGCCGGGGCGAGTACCCTCCCGCTGACCGGGTGTCTCGGACAGAATGACCTCGACCGGAAGCGACTGCCGGACGACGAGGAAGCCGCGCTCAACTTTTTCGCCAACGGTGAGCGCACCGCGACCGTTTCCGCGACCGAACGCTATTTCGATCCCGAAAACGGCCGATTTGGGCTGTGGCTCAACATCTGGCACCGCGAGGGGACACACCTCGATTCCTTCCGCTACGAGATTTTAGCTCCCTCCACTCCCAATGGCCCACGCGTCGTCGTGTCGCTCGACCGCCCCGAGGCGAGTCCGTGGCCCGAAATGACGTTTGGACGCGGTGCACAGCCAGAACGCACCATCATCGACGTGCCCGAGGTTGGGCCTGTTGGCCGTGGCTCACTCGGCCTCGAACTCAGATTGCAGGTGGATAGAATGCCAGAAACGCTCCCCGTCCGCATTCGGACGGCGTTCTCGCTCTCCCATGAAAATCGGTTACTCAAAACCTCCACCGGTGAGGGTGTCCTCGATATCGAACTCCCCCGTGACCCGAATCAGTCCTGAAGCCGCGTCCGGACGCTCTCTGCGTGGGCCTCGAGACCCTCTGCTTCCGCGAGCGTCGTAATCGTCTCAGAAAGGTCTGCGAGCGCGTCAGAGCTGAGACGTTGGACTGTCGTCGAACGCATGAACGTGTCCACCGAGAGGCCACCGGTGACCTTCGCCTGCCCGTTCGTCGGGAGGATGTGGTTCGTCCCGGAGGCATAGTCGCCCGCCGCCACGGGCGTGTACGGCCCGAGGAAGACGCTTCCGGCGCTTGCGATGCGGTCGAGAATGGATTCGTCGTCGTCGGCCTGAATCGAGAGGTGCTCTGCGGCATACTCCTCTGCGAACAGAATGGCCTCGGACATCGAGCGGGCGACGAAGAGGCCACTCGCGTCGTTTTCGAGGGCTTCGTGGATGATGTCCTCGCGTTCGCGCTCGCTCGCTTGCCTTTCGAGTTCTTTTGCTACGTCGGCGGCGAATTCCTCGCTGTCGGTTACCGTCACGACCGCGGCGTTCGGGTCGTGTTCTGCTTGGGCGAGCATGTCCGCGGCGACGAATCGCGGATTCGCCGTCTCGTCCGCGACGACGAGCAGCTCACTCGGTCCGGCGAGCATATCGATTTCCACGTCGCCGCGCACCTCGGCTTTCGCCGCCGTGACCCACTTGTTGCCCGGCCCGGCGATTTTCTCCACGCGGGGAAGGGTTTCCGTGCCGTAGGCGAACGCCGAAATGGCCTGTGCGCCGCCGACTTGATACACCGCATCCGCCCCGGCGATGTGGATGGCAGCGAGCGTCACTGGATTCACTTTTTTCGCGGGTGGCGTGGCGACGGCGACTTGGTCTACGCCCGCGACTCGCGCGGGGATGACGCCCATCAGCGCGCTCGACGGGTAGGCGGCCGCACCCCCGGGGACGTACACGCCAACGCGTTCGAGTGGGCGAAAGAGCCGGCCGAGTTCGCGCCCGTCGTCGCTCACTCGCCAGTCTTCGGGCAATTGGCGCTCGTGGAACGCGCGGATGTTTGCTGCGGCCGTCTCGATGGCGTCACGGATGTCGTCGTCAATGGCGTCAGCGGCGCGCTCTGCTTGGTCGGTGATGTCGAGGTTGCCAACGTCTACGCCGTCGAACTCCTTCGAGAATTGGCGCAGGGCAACGTCGCCTTCGTCGCGGACGCGGGAGACGATGTCTGCAACGTCGCTTCGAATCTCGTCGATGCCCGCATCGCGCGCGAACAGGGCGCGACGCGCGTCCGGACCGAGATCGGCGACGGGTGTAGGTTCCATGCCCGAGGCTTCGGGCGAGACGGGAAAAACGGTTTCCACTCAGGCTTGCTGGTAGGCCCACCACGAGATGGCGAGCAAGATGATGAACGACCCGCCGAGGAAGAAGGCGAGCGCGGGGTCTAAGAACGGGGCGTTCCCGGCGGCGGACGCGGCGGCGGTTGCAGTGGTTCGCGCGGCTTCTTCTGCCGCCATCGCGCCGTCTGCGGCGGCGTCTGCACCCGCGGTCTCTGCACCACTCTGTTGGACGAACCAGTTTGCGAGGGCGTACTGCAAGCCGAGCGTCGCCCCGGCGAGCAACACGATAGCCCCCACTAATCGGGTGAGTACCCCCCGGAGCAGTGATTGCTGGCGTTCGTCGCCTGCGAACAGCACGACCGACTCGTTGGTGGGCGCGAAGACGGTCATTTCCTTTCCCTTCTCCGAGTAGCCGGTTCCCGCGGGCGTGATGAGGCCGGCGTTCTGGAGTTTGTCGAGGTGGTAGTGGACGTTCTGGAGCGACGTGCCCACTTCCTCACGGATTTCCGTGGGCGTGCGGGCGTCGTCGTAGAGGACGGCGAGAATGCGGCGTGCGGTGCGCGAAGAAAGCGCCTCGAACACCTCATCTGCCGCCTCGCTGTCTACGTCCACCAATCGCGGGTCACCCGGAGCGATTTCCGGGTCCGCCCGCAGTGGGAGCAAGCGGGCCATTACCCCACTCTACGCCACCCCACCAAAAGGCCCTTCGCATAGCTCAAATGGGTGTTTGAGTGTTCCAACCACGATTTGAGGCTTCACTCCTCGCGGATTTTGGCGACGCCGAGCGCCGAGAGGACGCCGCGGACGAGAAGGTACACAACCAACAGGAAGGCCGCGAACGTCGTTGGCGCGGCGAGCATGCGCGCCGTTTCGAACGGCAACACGAGCCGCGAGAAGCCGAGAATGACGAAGCTTACCAGAATCAGCCCGAAGGCGAGCGCCGCGAGCTTGACAAATCGCTGTTGGTTCATCGACTGGGTGTGAGAAGACGGGCGAACGAGGATAACGTTTCGCTCTGAGTGAACGAGCACCCGCTTCATTCCAGCAAATTTTAGGCGCACCTAAAAATCGGCACAGTTATTGTGGTTTAGGCGAGCCTAAAAATCATGACGGACACTGTGGAAACACACGACGCACCGACGCGAAGAGATTATTTGACCTATGGAGGGGCAGTCATTGGCGCTGGCCTCCTCGCAGGCTGTGCGGGCGATTCGCCAGCAGCGACGTCGACCAGTGGCGAGCAGCCCACGACCGGGCAACCCACCGAAACCGAATCGAGCAGGTACACCGCCTCGATGGAGCCGGTTGGCGACCTCACACTTGAGTCGATTCCGGAGAGATGGATTGCCTACGACGGCGGCTACGCAGACATGGGCGTCGCCCTCGGGAAAGGCGACGGCATGACGGGCATCGGCGGGGCAGGTCGCTACTACACACAGGTGTACGACGAACTCCCCGGCGTGAGCGTCGATCGCGACCTGCTCGAAACAAACGACCTCGGGGAGGCGGGCATGTCGAAGGAGCTCTTCTACGAGCTCGACAACGACGTCCACGTCATGGACCCACAGATGCTGATAAACTGGTTCGACTGGAGCGAGGCGGACGTTGCCGAAATCACCGAAAACGTCGGCCCTTTCTTCGGGAATCTGATTTTCCGCCGCGAAGACGAGTGGCACGACTATCGCTACTACACGCTGTATGAAGCCTTCGAGAAGGTCGCCCACCTGTTCGGTGAACAGGAACGCTACGCGGCGTTCGAGGCGCTCCACGACGAGTTCATCGCGACCATCCAAACCAACCTGCCACCCGCAGACGACCGGCCGAACGTGTTGTTGGTGTACGAAGGCAGCAACGAACCCGAGGAGTTCTCGCCGTACCGGCTGAACGACCAAGGAACGAGCAAGAAACAGTGGCACGACCTCGGCGTGAGCGACGCGCTCGCGGGGACGGGCATTCAGGGCCTCAGCACCACCGACCGCGGCCGCATCGATTACGAGACGATGCTCGAAATCGACCCCGACGTCATCATGCTGCGCGCCCACGAGCGCCAGAGCGCGGCCGAGTTCCGCGACACCGTGCTCGCGTTCATGCAAGAGCATTCGGTGGCACGCGAACTGACCGCCGTCCAGAACGAGCAGGTCTACCGTGGTGGCTACCTGTTCCAAGGCCCGATTCACAACCTGTTTCTCACCGAACGCGGCGCACAGCAACTCTATCCGGACGTGTTCGGCGAAGAAGACGGAGACGAGCAGTTGTTCGACCGCCAGCGCGTCGCGGACATCGTGGCGGGTGACGTTAGTCGTCCGCAACTGCGGGAGCGTCCGGAGTCGTAGGAGGTGCCGCTGGCTCTATGGACGTCGACTGCCACTCCAAGTTCTGCTCGTAGTCGAACGCGCGATGGTTCTGTGTCGGGTCAACGACCGTCAGCGACAGCCAATTGTTGTCCAGCAGTTCGGTCAGCTTCTCGTGGTTGGCCAGAACGCCGGTGACGCGCTCGACCGGTGCGTGGATAACCGTCGAGAGACGGAGCGGCTGATGGTACGGCTCGTCGTCGTCGGCCATCAGTGACTGGAATGGGAGGCCAGTCATCAAATCGCCCCCGTTGCCTTGGTAGACGCCGATGTTACCGACTGGGTTTTGGGTGACCTTCGACCCGCTTCCGTACACCGCGTTGTCGACAGTCGAGAAGTAGTACTGGGCGTTGATCCATTGCGTGACGACCATCGGTCCCGTCATAATCGCTTCGAGTGCCTCGCCGTCGGAGTCGGTCGACCAATCGTAGGAGTGGAGGAACGAGCGCCCGTCGAGGTCGAGGTTCTCGGTGAGTGCCCGCGGGCCGATGACGAACGCGGCGTTTCCAGCCAGTCCCCACTCGGGACGCGTCTCGGCCCAGTCTGCGGCGCGACGTTCCGTCTCGCGAATGCCAGATCTCGTGCTCGCGCCCATGTCCGCGGCACGCTCCGCAGTCGCGTTGGCCCGCGCAGTTTCGAGGTCGGCACGCAACAGTTCAAGGTCTTCGACGTGACTCTCGGGCACGTGACTGTCGTACAGTTCGATCTCGTCGGTCGTGGTGTTGTGCTGGCCGGCGAGGAACACGGTATCCTCGGGCACGTCGATTCCGCGCTCGCGGAGGTCGTTCTGTACGGCCTCGTCGTTGCAAATCGTCGCGAGGACGCGGGCACTCGGCCCCCCGGGGTTGCCAGCACAGGCACCACAGTCCAAACTCGCGTCATAGGGGTTGTTCGCCGTCTCGCTCGCATGACCGGTGAACACGACGAGTCGACCGAACTCCTCCCACCCCATCAGTTCGAAGGCGGTCGCAGCGTACTCGACTTTCTCCTCCTGGGTGAGTCCCACTGGGAGGTCGCCAGCGTACGTGTACTGGTGGTGAACAATCTGGTCACAGAACTCGTGTTCGTCCGGTACCGTATCGGCGATGGCGTCGAGCAGGTCATGGACGCGGTCGGGGACGAGCGTCCGTGCTGCGAGTGCGAGACCGTAGCCACTCCCTGTGGTTTCGACGTAGCCGTAGGCCGTGGCGGCGTTTGCTTTCACCGTTTCGACGACCTCGTCGGCCGCCTCGCGGATGCCCACCCAGCGGTCGTGTTCCTCCTGTGTGTCTCCGTCAGTCGGAACCTCGGTGATGCGGTGTTTCGGTTCGAGAATCGGCGGACAGGAAGCGACCGACACGTCGGACGCATAGCCTTGGTACTCCATCGGGATGCCGAAGAACCCGGCGTAGCCGTGGGTCTCGTAGTCGCCCACGGCCTCGATGTGACGACGGATGATCTCCGAACGGGTGTCGATACAGAAGACCAGTTGCGCGTCCGGGCGGCCCGACGCGTCGCGGTCGACGAGCGATTGGCTCTCGGCAGCGACGCTCTCGACGAGTTCGGTCCGGTAGCTCGCTTCCCACGCACTCAAGAACGCTTCGGCGATTTTGTCGGCTGCGTTAGCCTCTGTGCTGTCGGGGCCGGTCGAGGGTGCAATCTCGGCACCGAACCCGTCGAGCAGTGCGAGGCGGATTCCGAGATATCCGAGCAGTGTTATCGGGTGAGCCGACTGCCACGAACCATGGTCCTCGGTGCGACGCTTGATGAATCCGGTCCAGCCGGGGAGTGCAGCCAGCTGCTCTTCGAATATCGGAGTCCACTGGCTCTTTGGATAGGGATCCAACACGGCTTCGATGGCTTCGGTCGGCGTTTCGGGCAGGTCAGCGACGACCCCCTCGTCGGGAATCTCGGTGTCGTACCGGGCGATTTCGCGGAACGCGGTGTAGAACCCCGCTTCGCGGTTCGGCATCGACCAGTAGGCACTTCCTTCGTCGAGGAACGTCGACAACCACTTGGTCAGGACCTGATTGACGTGGTCGGTGGCGGTGTCCGTTTCACCGTCGCTACTGGTGGTCGAGTCGGCCAGACGGTCGAGCAGCACTTCAGGGTCCTCCACGTAGCCAGCCGAATCAAGTTTCGCATCGAGTATCTCGGGGTCTATCTGGTCGCGTTCTAGGGCCTTCTGAAACGTCGCAGGGGTGGGATAGCCACGACCGCCCAGTAGGTCAGCTGCCTGCGCGACTGCCTCGCCGAACGGTTGGTTCTCGAACCCTGACAGCGGGTTCGACGTCACGAACGAGTGGATCGGCCAAAGCGAGCCGACCGTGGCCGCTGCCTTGTCGATTTTCTCTTCGAGGGTGGGTTCAGTATTCATTGTAGTCCTCCGTTGTGGTCAACACGGTATCCGACGACGGTTGGCTGGCGTTCAGTAGTGCGACGTAGAGACGTTGGCTGTTCTCGTGGATGCCGGTCTCGATGCCGATGTAGACGCCGACGAAGACGACGACGATGATACCGTGGAGGAGCGTCAGTTCGGTCGTCACCGGCCCGATTTCAAGAAGCATCGAGACGCTCTCGTAGACGAAGGCATAGATGATGATGGCGGGGAAGAAAACCAACGGAACGGCCCCGTAGCGAACCGTCGTCGGAAGTGCGGTCTGCTCGATTGCGCTCCGGGACGCGTGTAGCGTGGTGAACACCACGAAAAACGTCAAGAGGAGGCCACTGTCGACGTGCTGTCCCTTTCCAGTAAACATGGCGAACAACACACCACCGGCGAGCCCGGTCACCAGCGTCACGATGACATCAATGACACTCGTCAAACGGGCTGTCGTGCGTGACGGCCGTGCATCCGGGCTGGTGTGTTCGACCCGCTCGCCAGCGCTGAGAAATTGGTAGGCCTTGTAGAAGCCGTGCAGAATGAGGTGGGTGATGGCGGCTCCGAAAAAGCCGAGACCAGCCTGCATGATCATGAACCCCATCTGCCCGACCGTCGAACAGCCGAGCTTAGATTTGACGTCCGTTTGAACCGATTTCAGCAGCCTCCCGCCGATTGCACTGGCGCCGCCGATTGCGACCACCGCGAACATGAGCCCGGCGTCGACAGTGATGACCGGCGCGAAACGAGTCAGCAGAATGCCACCTGCGTTGACGAATCCGGCGTGCATCAGTGCCGAGGCTGGGGTCGGTGCGGTCATCGAAGAGAGCAACCAGTTGTGGAACGGGACGAGCGCTGACTGAATCATCGCCGCGAGGACGAGCGCGCTCGCTGCGACGAGCCACACCGGTCCTCCGAGCGTTTCGGCGGCCGCTTCGATTCCGGAAATCGTGGTCGCGCCAGTCAACCACCACAACGCAGTCAGCGCGACCCCGAGGAGCACGCTGCTGGCGAGGAAGTATCTGCGGGCGACCCTCTTGGCCGCCTGTGCCTGCGTCCAGCCGCGGACGGTACCGACGAGCTTCGCCATCAACAACCCCATCGACAGCCAGAGGAGTCCGAACAGTGCGATATGGTCTGCCGCGACGAGCCCCATCACGACTAGCGTGAAACCGAATACGGTGCTGAAAAACCGCGTCTCGTGGGTGCTGCCAGCCATGTACCGGCGCGAGTAGCTGTGGACGACACCGCTGAAGAAAGTGACGACAACCCACATCAGGACTGTCAGTCCGTCGATGGCGACCACGCCGGGGATCGACCAGGTGCCACCGAACTGAATTCGCGTGGCGAGAACCACGATACTCGCGGCGAACAGTGTCCACACGAGCCACGTCAGTGCGACGGGCACGTACGGTGATTTCACCGTCGTGTCCGGGAGCGTTCCGACCGTCTTCTTCGAGTTATGTCCTGACATCGATCTGATTATTTTGCGACCCATCCCGGCAGCCGTGTAGAATTCGGCAGACCGAGACTATCGTTGTTATCCACCCTGAGAACGTATTGGTTAATAAAAACTCTGATTTTCACAAACTGTTCGACAAACTCTCAATACTGGAACGATATGTGGCGGATGTGGGCGTTCAGCGCAACAGACTCGCAACGTGAACCGTCGTGTCTTCGGGGAGTTGAGTTCGGATAGTCTGCGGTTCGATTTTTCCGTCGAGCGCAACCAGATACCAGTTATCTGGAAACGAGCCGTATACTCCGTCTTGGTCGTGAACGTAGCCAGCTACCGTGATCGACCGAGGGAGTGCTTGACGAAGGAACTGAACCTGTCGGTGGACGTTGAATTCGACGAGTCGACACCGTACCGTCCGAAGCGGCGTTGATTCTGTAATGGTTCCCTCTTTGAACCCATCTCTGACGATCGAGCGAAGGGGATCTAATCGTGCTTTGATCCCTGCGGGAGACTTTGACGCAGGCGCAACCCACTCCTCGTGTGCGTCTTCGAGAACCGTACACTTCGTGTGTCCAACGACGAGGACTGCCCCAACGTCGTACTGAGTTCTGAGATGTTCGATATTACCATCTAGAACCATTTCGCCCTCGTGTCTCCTCCAGGCCTGGTTTCCGAGGGTTTGCACCTTGATGAGGTTCCAAGCGGCGTCAACCGGCCACAGTGGTTCCTGGGGGTTCCAACCTTCCATCGAACACGAAATGACGAGTGCCGTGCGTGAACTCGAACCGTCTGTCCAGTCTCTCTCAGAATCGACCCAGTCTTGAACCGACTCAACGACGGATTCGAGATTGCCATCGTTCATCGACAGATTGTCCTCCACTGTTCCGGCTCAACTATGTGAGGCATTAGGCCGTGCAACCGGATTGCCCGATAGAGGTCAAATAATTACCGAAGTGTTCATAATACCGTATCAATAAACCGAATCGTTACGCAGACACTGCCGACCCGTACGAGCGGTTGTCCGGTGTCCGACCGTGTTCGAAAGCAAACACGTTTGGATTATCGATCAGTCTCCGTTTGATCCTCGGGAGAAAACTTGCCGAATGGGGTCGTCTCGTGGCTTCGTACGAGAACCTCGTCGGCGATGGTGAGCCCCATATCGAGAAGTTTCTGTGCCACTTGCGTGATATCGCTATCGGACTCGCCAACGGCAGTAACGAGGAGGTTCTGTTCACCGGTGACCAACTCCTGAACCGAAACGACGCCATCAATCCCGAGAATTTCGGGGATGCACTCACCACGCTGCGGTATCGAGGCGGTGCAATAGAGCAACATTCGGAGTGGATAGCCTGACTTCTGGTAATCGACGCTGGCGCTGTATCCTTTGATTACCCGGTCGGATTCGAGCCGATTGATCCGCTTGCGAACGGTGCTGTCTGAGGTTCCGGTGCGCTCCGCGATATCTCCGGACGACATATTTCGGGCGTCTTCCTGCAGTGCATACAAGATCGCCCTATCAACGTCATCAATCGCTTCTTCGACCATACGCGTGTATCAGTGGCAAAGGCACTTTAGGTTTGTACGTTGCACGGGCACTCACCGGATGTTCTTACCTGTGTCGATGGCTAAACGTATTGAATCCCGTTCCAGAACTGTGTATACTCGGGTGATGGTAGAGACTCGTCGTGTGAGGAGTGTCGCCCGAGACACTAACGGCCGGTATCATCCCGAGGCGGCGTGCCGCGTCAACCGGGAAACCCTCGTGTCAGGCGCCGCCAACTGGCGGATTCTCCGTATGTCGCGTGCCTGGGTTCGCCGCACAGTCATTGCACCCTGAACAGGTACGCTCAGGCGGGGACTAATGGCACGCAGAAGGTAGTTAGCGGGCTGCCGGTTTAAACCCTTTTTACGCCGTGTACTCGTCTTCTCGAATCTGGACGTACGAGTGGTTCCGGTAGCCAAACTTGATTTTGCGGTACTTCGCGGCGAGTTTCATCCCGGCGACGCCCGAGGAGAGCGCTTGTGAGGTGGTGTAGCCGCCGCGGTCTAAGATGCGGTCGAGCGTGCCGAACGTCTTGTCCCAATCGCGCGGCGTGAAGTCGGCAACGTAGTCTGCCATCGCAATGCTCCGCAGAATCTCGCTCCCGAGCGCGCGCTTCCACGCCGTGTTGTAGGAGTTGAGGGTTCCGCTTGCGGCCATCGCCCCGGCGAGTTTGCCGGTGCGGACGGCAACGTGGTCGCCACCCTCGTGGAAGTGAGACGTCCCGCCCATCGCGCCGCCGGTGACGGCGATGTTCGCGGCCACGGGCGAGTCGATGGGGCGCGTCGAAGAGATTGGGTAGGCTTCCGTT
Source organism: Haladaptatus sp. CMSO5 (assembly GCF_036689885.1). Taxonomy (NCBI): domain Archaea; kingdom Methanobacteriati; phylum Methanobacteriota; class Halobacteria; order Halobacteriales; family Haladaptataceae; genus Haladaptatus; species Haladaptatus sp. CMSO5. The sequence continues at coordinate 2,377,115 of NZ_JBAHVW010000001.1, read as the reverse complement.
CCCTTGTTCTTCCCACGGTCTTCTACGAGCGGGAAGTCGTCTTCAATGTCGTACTCGTCGCCGTAGAGCATTTCGAGCAGGCGACGGAGGTAGACGCGCCCTGGTGGAATCTGCGTGTCGTCGTGGCGCAGCAGTTTGTACTCATGGGGGTACTGCACATCTTCTAAGTTCATGCCAATCGGCATGGTGAGGCCGACGCGCTGGACGTTGCCGTCGTTCGGGAACACCCAAGGATACGCCGTGTGGCCGGGGATGAGGCCCCACCAGAACTTGATGAGGTTGTTCTCGACTAACTCCTCGGGGAACTCACGGTGTTCCTGATACGCGATGTGGTTTGCTTTGTTCGGGCCGAGGTAGTCGGCCACGGAGCGACCGGCGGGCATGAACTGGTCTACGGTGTTCATCGTGACCTGTCGCTGTGGCCCGTCTGCGAGCACGAGATACTCGGCTTCGATTTCGGAGCCGTCGCGCAGGGTGAGCGTGTGTTTCGGGCCACCGGCGAGCGTCGTTTCGACGTTTCGGACGGCGGCTTTCACGCGATATTCGGCACCGGCTTCTTCGGCTTCGGCGCGGAGCCAGTCGTCGAATCGAGCGCGGTGGAAACAGAATCCGAAGCCATCGTACTTCGCGGGAATCCCGGTTTTCTGGAGCGTGAACTTCTCGGTCGGGCCCATGAACTGCGCGCCGTCGAGACGAGAGAGAATAACGTCTTCGGGAAACTCCGAGGGCTCCATGTCCATCAGGTCAATCCAGTAGTCGAGCATCCCCGCGGCGTCGGTCGAATCCGGGCCGAGTTGCTCGCGGTCTGCACGGGGTACCCCCTTCTCTAAAACGATGGCCTCGGCACCTCGTTCGGCCGCCGCCTTTGCGGCCGAGGAGCCAGCAGGCCCCCCGCCGACGATCGCAACGTCAACTCGCTTCATACCAATACCCGCGCATGGCGGGGTTAAATTCCTGACCCTTTGCCCCGTCGCGTGTGACGAAAACCTCCTTGCAGCACCGTCACTTCCGGACTGTTGCCGACTATTTCACCAGTAATGACTGTCCTAATTGCAATCATTTCAGTACTTACCTCCCGGATAACAATATTGCCTGTGGGTCTCGCTACCACTCGTGATTGTCGATGCCAGAATGTAACACCTGTGGCGAGTTCGTCTCGCTCGACTTCGCCCGCGTCTTCGGAAACAACGCCAATGAAGTGCGATCCTGTCTCGACTGTTCGACACGAAACGCCCTCCAAGACGGTGGCCCAAACCGGCAGCGTGCGGACTGAGTGACGGCACAGTTTTGAGGCTGGCGGCCGCTCTCTTTGCCATGTCCGAGTTCGAATTCGTCACCGTCGAAGACGACGGTGCAGTTTGCACAATTCGCTTAGCCCGCCCAGCCGCACACAACGCACTCGACCGCCAGATGGCAGCCGAGTTGCGTGAAGCCACCTACGACGCCGTCACCCGCGACGACATGCGCTGTCTCGTCATCACGGGAACCAGCGGCACTTACTGCACCGGCGCAGACCTCGGGACGCTTTCTGGCGACGAAAGCGACGAGAAACGACTCCGTCACCTCGCCACCGACCTCCACGCGATTGTGACCGCGCTCGTGAACGCGCCGATGCCCGTCGTCACGGGCGTAAACGGCGTGGTCGCCGGTGGCGGCCTCGGGCTGGCCCTCTGTGGCGACATCGTCCTCGCCGCGGAGTCCGCGCGTTTCGAGTTTGCGTATCCGCGTATCGGCCTCTCCGGTGACGGCGGCTCGACCTACTTCCTCCCGCGACTCGTCGGCCTCAGAGAAGCCCAGCGGCTGACCCTGCGCGACGAACCCGTCGGCAGCGAGGAAGCCGTCTCGCTTGGGCTCGCAACCGAACAGGTCGCAGACGACGAGTTCGACGCCCACCTTACAGACCTCGCTGCGGGCATCGCGAGCGGCCCGACGGCGGCCTACGCAGAGACCCGCGCGCTGCTCCACGAGAGCTTCGACAATACGCTTTCAGAACAGCTCACGTCAGAATTGGAGCGTATCTCGGGGCTTGCGAACTCAGCGGACTTCGCGCGCGGCCACGACGCTTTCTTCGAGAAATCGCCCGCCGAGTTCGTCGGTCGGTAATCGTAATACGAGGGGGCGAAAATCACGAGGCATGCAAGCACGGTGGTCACACTGACCCGCTCACCCGACGTGCTGGTGCTTCGCCGGTGCGTCCACGGGATGCCCGTAGAACAGTACGCAGACGCCCTTCGCGCGCAGCTCCCCGACGCCGACATCGCGCTGGCGAAAACGCCCGCAGAAGAGCGAGAACTCATCAAACACGCCACGGTTGTGACCGGCGGCGTCATCGACGACGACCTGCTCGATGCCGCAGAAGACGTAGAACTGTTCGCCTGTGTCTTCGCCGGATACAACCACTTGCCACTCGACACACTCGAGGCACGAGACATCGCGGTCACGACGGCCTCGGGGGTTCACGGCCCGAATATGGGAGAACACGTCGTCGCGTCGATGCTCGCGTTCGCACGGCGCTTCCCCGAAGGCTGGCGTCGCCAGCAGAAACGCGAATGGCGCCACTACAAAACCCGTGAGCTGAATGGCTCGACGGTCACCATCGTCGGCCTCGGCGCGATTGGACAGGCGGTCGTCGAACGACTGCAGGGCTTTGGCGTCGAGACGCTCGGGATTCGCTACACGCCCGAAAAAGGTGGCCCGACCGACGAGGTGTTTGGCTTCGACGACCTCCACGAGGCGCTCGCGCGGACGGAGTATCTCGTGCTCGCCTGTCCGCTCACCGACGAGACGCGCGGGCTCGTAGACCGAGAGGCGTTCGCAACGCTCCCACCGGAGGCGGTGTTAGTGAACGTCGCTCGCGGGCCTGTCGTGGATACGGATGCGATGGTTCGCGCCATTCGCCTCGGCAAACTCCGTGGGGCGGCACTCGACGTGACCGACCCGGAGCCGTTGCCCGAAAACCATCCGCTCTGGGGCTTTTCGAACGTGCTTATCACCCCGCATAACTCGGGGTATACACCAGTTTACTACGAGCGGGTTGCTGCAATTGTGGCACGGAATCTCAATCGATTATCCGACGTTGGAGTTGGCAGCCTCGAAAATCAGGTCATCTAGAGCAGACCTCCCCCAAGGTTTCTCCGATGTCCTGTGTTGCTAGAGACACTGAACCCGGCTCCCTACCCCTTCTGAAATCTGGAAACCGCGATACACGTGCAGTGCAATCCGGCCACAATCCCCCAATTGCAATCGGATGCAGTTTCTATTACAGTCGAACAGACGATATACTCATTCACTGTTCAACGTTCACGGCGTGAACGTGGGTCAAGACATGAACACGGAACGCCCGTCTTTCTTTCAGAGATAGTCTCTGTCAAGAAGAAGTTCGCCGTTCAGCACGCTCGCGCCTGCAGCCCCACGGATGGTGTTGTGGGCGAGGCAGTTGTACTGCAGGCCGAACGTGGATTCTTCGAGGCCACCAACGGAGACGCTCATGCCGTCGCCAAGGTCGCGGTCGAGGCGCGGCTGTGGGCGTTCTGCGTCCTCGAAGACGTGGATGAACGGGTCGGGCGACAGCGGGAGGTCGAGTCCGGGGTACTCGGTCATCGCCTTCGCTGCGGCCTCGGGAGTCAGTTCGTCTGCCGTTTCGACCCAGACGTTCTCTAAGTGGCCGTCGAGCGTCGGAATCCGATTGCACGAAGCAGAGACCTCCACGTCGTGGAGGATGACTTCCGCGCCGTCGAACTCGCCGAGCAGGCGGCGCGATTCGGTCTCTAACTTCTCCTCTTCGCCGCCGATGTGCGGGATGGCGTTGTCGATGATTTCCATCGAGGTGACGCCGTCGTAGCCCGCACCCGAGACGGCTTGCAAGGTCGCAACGTGGACACGCTCTAAGCCGAAGTCAGTGAGCGCCGCAAGCGTTGGCGTGAACGTAATCGTCGAACAGTTCGGATTCTTCACGATTGCGCCGTTCCAGCCGCGATTGTCCTGTTGGACTTCGAGCAGGCCGAGGTGGTCTGCGTTCACTTCGGGGATGATGAGCGGCACGTCTGCGGCCATCCGCCAGTTAGAGGAGTTAGAGGAGACGACGTAGCCCGCTTCTGCGAAGCCTTCTTCGACGGCCGCGCCGACCGACGAGGGAAGCGACGAAAACAGGAGGTCGACGTCGTCCGGCACGTCGTCAGGCGTCGTATCGGAGACGGTGAGGTCTGCGATCGACTCGGGGATGGGGGTGTTCACACGCCACTTAGCGGCGTCGCGGTACGTCCGGCCTGCACTCGTCTCACTGGCGGTGAGTGCGGCGATTTCGAACTGGTCGTGCGGTTCTAAGAGCTGGATAAGTCGTTGCCCTACGGCACCGGTGGCTCCGAGAATACCTACCTTGACAGTCATCACCTGACGTAGAGAGAGGCCTATTCAAAACAATTGTGGAACCTGCATGTGTTACACTCGCGCGGCTGTCAGGCGAGTTACAGCAGTCGCTCTACGGCGAAAACGCGGAGAGATGAGAACGGCTTATGCGGCGGTCTTGATTTTGCGCGTGACGTACCCAGCGATACGGTTTCGGACGCTCTTTGACTCGATGTTGGTGAGTTCCTCGACGGTGTCCTTGTTGTGCTCGAAGTCCGTGTTGAAGGCGTCTGGGTACTGCTCCATCAGTCGGTGACCGGTCTTCTTGACGTAGGCGGGTTTGATTGCCATTACCGTCTGGTTCCCCGTTCAGCGACTAAAAACGTTCGTTCTCACTCCCACGAAACGTACGATTGCAGCCGATTGAGTGCCTCATGTTCCCGTGGCCCACCGCACGCAGCCACCACGTCGGCCAGATAGTCGAGTCGCGCGCTGAGCGTCTCGGTGTCGTATTCGGGCACGTCGAGGCGTGAAGCCGCCACTGTCGCCTCGATAACGGCATTGAACCCGCGATTGATGGTCGGCACCGATTCGGCGACGACCGCGGATTCGACGGGCGTCAGCGTCCACGTTTCGACGGTGATGTTCCCTTGCTCTGTTGAATCCACCTGCTCGACTTCGACGCGTGCCCACGCCGCGGCGCTTTCGAGAACCGGGTCACCCACTTCGTACACCGAGAGCGCGCCATCGACGAAGTCCACGGGGTCGGTCGGAAACTGGACGTAGCCCTCGCCTTCTTCGTGGAAGTTGCGCCACGTGCGCGTTCGACCGTAGGTGCGCGCGGTCACCGGCGACCCGGCGTGGAGGCCGAGCGCGGCGACGTTCCACTTCTCGTTCGGCCCGCGCGTCGTCACGAGCGATTCGGTCACGCCGCGCAGTTCGACCGGCCACGTCATACCTGCAGGCCTCGTTCGAGCGCGATGAACAGCGACGCGGCCACGATATCGGCGGTCGTCCCTGGATTGATGCCCTCTTTGACGAACTGGTCTGCGAGTTTCTCAGGGTCTGCTTTCCGCCGCAGGTAGGCTTGGGCGCGTTCGCTCACCTCCGCCGCCACCTCCGGCCCGTGGTGTTTTTCGACGAACGTGTCGGGTTCGGCGGCGAGCAGTTCGAGAAACAGGGTCGCGGCGCGGTCGGTGACCGGCCCCGAAAGTCGTCGGAGCCGTTCTGCGCCCGCGAAAGACCGTTCGAAGCCCGTTGTCCACTCGCGGGCGACGCCGTCGCCGTCGGCGCTCATCTCCATCACGTCGAAGAGCGTGATGTCACGGGCTTCGAGCGTCGGAATCGCCTTCGACCCCCGGCGCACGTCGAGGTCGTCTGCGTGTTCGGGCGGGTCGCTCACGAACACGGGAACGTGCTCGAACGCGCGATAGAAGTTCGCTGCGTCCGCAATCGTGGTCTCTCTCACGAGGCGCTGGGTCGCCTCCGACGAGAACTCACCGGTCGAAGCCTGCACGAGCGGGATGAGCAAGAGCAACGCCCCGAACTGGGTGTTGCCGCCGCGTTGTTCCGCCATGCCCGACACCGCGCGTTCGAAGGCATGGCCGATTGGCTCGCCTTCTGCGGCCAGTTGGAGCCCGTTCTGTGCGCCGACAGCCCCTGCCAGAAAGTGCTCGAAGCGCAGGTCATCGTGGTCGCGATGGCGGTCGACGTTGCCCGGCTTTGGCGTACTCGCTACTTCGAGGAGCAAGGCGAGCTCGGCGTTCTGTGCGGGTGTTCTCATCGCGCACCTCCGAACTGGTCGGCTGCGCGACGCACCCGCGCCATAACCGTCGGATTGTCGCTCGCCCGCCCGACGCTCACGGCGTCAGCGCCGTAGGCGAAATACTCTCTGACGGTTTCGGTACCGCGCACGCCGTTGTTGGCGATGATGAACAAGCCTGATTTGGCCACCTCCGCGATGACCGCTTCAGAATCCATCGCATCGACGTGGATAATGTCGGCTCCGGCGGCTTCGACCCGCGCTGCCGTTTCGCTGAGGTCGACGCCTTCGACTTCGGCGCGCACCTTCACGCTCACCGTCGCACCCGTTTCTGCGGCCACTTTCACGTACGCACAGAGTCGATCCGTATCTGCGAGGAGTGTTTCGCCCGCACCAACCGCGCACATCTCGGCCTGTCGGCAATGAGCGTTCAATTCGAGGATGGCGTCGTGGGCGACACACAGTTCTGCAGCCTCGCGGAGCGGGTCGGTCGTCACGGTGCGGACGTTCACCCCCGCCACGAGCGCCGCGTCGCTGAGTGCGGCCAGTTCGCCGTGGATGAACGCGAGCGGGTCGTCCGGGAGAAACTCGGTTCGGTCGCGGGCGACGAGTTTTCTGGCGGCGTCTCGCGTCTGTTCGTCTAGCGACACGCCGCCGAGGAAGGCGGCCCCGGCGTAGGCAGACCCCTTTCGAGCCCACGCAGCGTCGGATTCTCCCGAGAGGCTGGCGAGGGCGACGCGCGGCTCGAACATTCAGGCCACCTCCAGTGCGGCGGCGACGGCCTCTGCGACGCGGGCGGCGTCCGCTTGTGTGTCCATGCGCGTATCGGTTTTCACGGTCGGCCGGTCGAGATTTGTGCCATCCGCAGAATCGAGGACGAACGCATCCGCGAACGGGTAGGCTTCTGCGACGCCCGCCGTACTCGGGTCGAACCCTGAGGCTGCCATGAGGTCGCCCGCAGGCCCCGAGAACACCGTCTCTTCGATGAACGGCGAGACCGCGACGACGGTGGTCTCTGCGAGCGCGTCACGGATTTCGGGGATGGCGAGCATCGGCCCGATGCTGGTGATGGGGTTCGACGGCCCGATGACGACGGGGTCAGAGAGGGCTGAGAGGACGGCGGGCGTTGCTTGGGCGTTTTCGGCTCCGCGGAACTCCACGCGCTCGATTTCCGGCTCGGCGCGTTTACCGACCCAGAACTCCTGAAAGTGCATCTCACCGGTTGGTGTCTGAATGATACTCGCCACGGGGTCGTCGCTCATCGGCAGGAGCGTGAGGTCTACGTCGAAGGCGTCTGCGAGCGTCTGTGTGACTTCGGTGAGCGAGTGGCCTTCATCAAGGAGGCTCGTGCGCGTGATGTGGACCGCACGGTCGCGGTCACCGATGGTCATGAACTCACCGACGCCCGAAAACCGTCGCCAGCGGGAGAGTCGTCTGCCTGCAGTTTGCTTGTCGGCGGGCAGGTAGCGTGGCCCCGGCGAGAATCCGGCGTCTTCTGCGAGGTCGTGGAGCGCCCGATTCGTCTCCTCGGTGTCGTTTTTGATGCCCCACCATTGGTCGGTATCGAGGACGCCGCCCCGTGAGAAGAGGACGGTGTCTACGTCCGGACAGACGAGGAGGCCGCCGAGTTCCACGTCGTCGCCGGTGTTGCCGATGACGGTGGTGTCGGCGGGTGAAAAGACGGCATCGGAACCCGAGAGAAGTTTGGGGGTTCCCGTGCCGCCTGCGAGAAACGTAACCATGCCTGAGTGGTGACTGTCCGGTGGGTTAAACACTCCCCTCGAAAGGCGGGAGAAACTAGTTGTCGAGCAGTTCGGCTTCGCCTTCGTATGCGCTTTCGTCGAACGAGGTAACGCGGACGCGCACTTTTTCGTCTACGTGCGCTTCGGTCGCACCCTCGACGAACAGGTGGGTGTCGCCAACGCGAGCTACGGCACCGCGGCCGTCGTAGCTCGTGATGAACACCGAGAACTCGTCGCCGGGGTCGAAGGCGGGCGTTGAGGTTCGAAAGAGGTCTGCGAGGAAGCTCATACGCGAGCCACCTCCTTCGATTCACGGTCTGGGATGTATTCCCGGCCGTAGCCGGTGAGCGCGGCGAGCAGGAACACGCCGACGAGGAACCAACCGTGGAAGACGAACGGCACCACGTCGATGGCGTTTACAATCATGTCGGTGGTGAACCACGCGAACTCACCATTGTTTGCGGCGAGTTGCTCCATCTGGGTCACCCCAACGAGGACGCCACCGGCCCACGGGAAGATGTAACCGAGTGCGGAGGTGTTCGCGTCTAGGATGTTCGCCCGACGGTAGCCGTTGATGTTGAACTTCTCACCCATGCGCGAGATGTACGGCGCGATGGCGATTTCGGCTGCGGTGTTGATGGTAATCATCGCGTTCACGGAGGCCGTGCCGAGCACCATCGTCGTCTCCGCGCGCCGGACGTTCGTGGCGACGGAGTTGAGCAGGAGGTTCTGGAGCGCTTCGAAGCCGCCCCCGCGAATCATGACCTGCGCACCGGCGACGATGAGCAGCGTCAGGACGATGAGCGGGAAGAACCCGGAGGCCCCAGTGACGAGACTCCCGGCGACGCCCGTCCCCTCTTCGACGACTTGGACGAACGGCAGGCCGCTGAGGGAGGCGGCGAACGGTGCGCCTTCGGGCGCGTTGAACACGAGGACGTCTTGGACCGAGGCAAGCCCGAGCGCGAGGCTCGCGGCGATGGCCGTGAAAATCCCCCACGAGATGGCTTCGACGATGTGGCGACCATTGATGGCCGTCACGATGACGACGCCCATCGAGATGAGGTGGACGAGGCCAAGCGGGTTGCTCTGGGCTTCGAGCAGTTGTTGGGAGTTCTGCCCGATGTCGATTCCGGGCATCGACAGCCCCATGATGATGTACGCGGTGAACGCCAGCGCGGCGGCCACGAAGGCGTACTTGAACCGTGAGGCGACGACGCCGCCGATGTCGGAGTCTTGGGTGACAGCGCTCACGATGGTCGTGTCGCTCACGGGTGCGAGGTTGTCCCCGAACACCGCACCGGAGAGGATTGCGCCGAACAGGAGCACGGGGTTCGCCCCGAGCAGGAGGCCAGCGGGGAAGAACAGGCCCGTGAAGGCGATGGTCGTCCCGTAGCCCGTCCCGATACCGGTTGCGAGCAACGCGGCGAGGACGAACGTCACGGCGGGGAACAGTTGCGGTAAGAGCGCATCGGAGACGGGGACGACTTGGGCGGCCCACACGAGGCCGTCCACGAAGCCGCCGTCTTGGAGCGTCTGGGCGAACATCCCGGCCCAGAGCCACGCGACGATGGCGGTCGCGGCGACGCGGCGGGTCATCCCCTCGAAGATGGTGTTTGCGTACTCTTTCCAGTCACCTTTGACGAACAGCATCCCGACGGTCAGGGAGACAAGCATCCCAATCGACAGTCCTGTCGTGTCACCGATTCCGAGGAGGCCACTCTGGAAAATGGCCCACACGATGAACAATCCAATCGGGAGGGCACTCATCCACTTCCCTCCGTAGAACTCTAAGGCAGGACCCGACCGGGCTGATGCACCCTCTGCCAACTCTTGGCGGAGGGTCTCATCAAGCTCGTCAGACCCGGCTTGTTTGTCAGTAGGCATCAAGCCGGGCTAACCAGTCTGTCGTTAACATTCTTCCTATTTTTTCTGCCTTGTTTCAGTGAATTGAATGGTGCGTGGTTACACGCCTCACGGGTGGTCGGATTACATGCCTTCGCTCCGGCCGCGATGTTTTGTACCAAGCCGCCGAACGGGGGCGTATGAAGCATATAAAGGACAGCGTCCACGACCACATCGAGGTCGGCGGCGTTGCCCAGGACTTACTCGACACCCCGGAAGTCCAGCGCCTTCGCCACGTAAAGCAGTTGGGCACTGCAGGGCTGGTGTACCCCTCTGCGAACCACTCACGATTCGAACACAGCCTCGGCGTCTATCACCTCGCCACCCAAGCCTTGCGCCACCTCCGCGTCGAAGGCAGACAGGCAGAACGCGTCAGAGCGGCCGCTCTGCTCCACGACGTTGGCCACACGCCGTTTTCGCACAACATCGAGACCATCATCGAACACCACACGGGCAAGTACCACGACGATGTTCACGAGCTGCTCGACACGGGGACGGTGGGCGATATCCTCCGCGCCCACGACCTCGACCCGGAGAAGGTCGCAGACCTCGTCGCGGGCGATGGTGAACTCGGGCAACTCGTCTCGGGCGAACTCGACGTAGACCGGATGGATTACCTCCTGCGCGACGCCCACCACACGGGCGTCCCCTACGGGACAATCGACCACGGTCGCCTCGTCCGGGAACTCCGTTTCGTTGACGGCGAACTTGTGCTGGCAGAGGGGAACGTCCAGACCGCAGAGAGCCTGCTGCTCGCGCGGGCGCTGATGAACCCAACCGTCTACAACCACCACGTCGCCCGCATCGGGAAGACGATGCTCCGACGCGCGACCGAACACCTGCTCGAAAACGACGTCGTCACCCCGGAACGGCTTCGCCGGATGGACGACCACGACCTTATCGTCGCGCTCCGCACCTTCGACGGAACACAGGGCTTCGCCGACCGCCTTAGCTACCGCGACCTCTACAAACGCGGCATCTGGGCGGAGATGCGCGACGTTGGCGACGACGTCATCGACGCAAGCCGCGAGCAAATCCACGAGTGGGAGACGGAAATTGCGGTACAGGCCGAGGTGGACGTAGACGAAGTGCTCCTCGACATCCCCTCCCGGCCGACGATGAAAGAGTCCTCGACGCGCGTCATCGTGAACGGTGAAATCCGCCCGCTTGACCAGCAATCGACGCTCGTCGGCGCGCTCGAAACCGCCCAGCGCGACCAGTGGCGATTCGGGGTCTACGCCCCAGCGTCGGTCGCAGAGCGCGTCGGCAACGCTGCCGTCCGAGAACTCGGTCTCGACATCGACGGCGCGCTCGTCCAAGACGTACGCCACGGCATCCACGCGCGACTTGACGAGTTTGAATAAGATGGGCCAGAATCACTCGTCTATGGAACTCACAGGGACAATTCTCCGCGGGCGGTCGTTCGACCCCATCGAAGGACGCCTCGTCGTCGAAGACGGCGAAATCGCTGCTATTGAAGAAGAATCAACTGATTCAACTAATATCATCCTCCCGGCGTTCGTAAACGCCCACACGCACATCGGCGACTCGATTGCCAAAGAAGCAGGCGGCGGCCTCTCGCTCGACGAGCTCGTCGCGCCACCAGACGGCTTGAAACACCGATTGCTCCGGGCGGCAGACCGGTCAGAAATGGTCTCCGCGATGCGCCGGTCGATTTCGTTCATGCAACAGACCGGCACCGCGGCGTTCATCGAGTTCCGCGAAGGCGGCACCGAAGGCGTCGAAGTGCTTAGAGAAGCCGCAGACGGCCAGCCAGTCGAACCCGTCATCCTCGGCCGCGAAGAGATTGCGGCGATGGAAGCGAGCGATGGTTACGGCGCAAGCGGCGCGAGAGACGCCGAATTTGGGAGCGAACGAACTGCCACGCGGGAAGCGGGCAAACTGTTCGGCATCCACGCGGGCGAGCGTGACGAACTCGACATCAACCCGGCGCTCGACTTAGACCCAGACTTTCTGGTGCACATGGTACACCCCCAACAGATTCACTTCGAACGGGTCGAAGACAACAACATCCCGATTGTCGTCTGCCCGCGGTCGAACCTTGTCACGAACGTTGGTATCCCCCCAATCTCGGAGTGGTGCAACCGGACGACGGTCGCCCTTGGTACGGACAACGTGATGCTCAACAGCCCCTCGATGTTCCGCGAGATGGAGTTTACCGCGAAACTCGCGGACGTGTCGGCCACGGACGTGCTCAAAATGGCGACCGTCAACGGCGCTGAAATCGCCGGGCTCGACTACGGCGTCCTCGAAGCAGGCAGACCAGCAAAGCTGCAGGTGTTAGACGGTGATTCGGACAACCTTACTGGTGCAAAAGAAGTTGTTAGAGCCGTCGTCCGACGGGCTGGCGCGAGCGACGTGAAAGCCGTCTATCTCTAACGATACCTTCCTCTCAGAGAACAGTTTTTCTGACAATATCTCGAACACACCAATATATGTTTTAGTTAGTACATATTACGGAGTCTCAACCGGCACCGTCGCTACAACAGTTAAGAGTCGTCGGGCTGAATGTGTTATCGACTAACACGATGTACGAGCGCATTCTCGTTCCAACGGACGGCTCTGACGGCATCGACAGCGTCGTCGAACAGGTCGTCGAACTCGCACAGGTTCACGATGCGACGATTCACGCCGTCTACGTCATCAACACGGCGAGTTTCGCCAATCTCCCGATGGAAACCTCCTGGGACGGTGTGAACGAAATGCTCTCGAACGAAGGCGACACCGCACTCAACAGACTGGAAGAGCTCATCGACGGCCGGGTTCCGGTAAAACGCGTCCTCCTCGAAGGGTCACCGAGTAAAGAAATCGTCCGCTACGCGAAAACCGAAGACTGTGACCTGATTTTCATGGGTACCCACGGCCGGGGTGGCATCGACCGCTTGCTCCTCGGGAGCGTCGCAGAGAAAGTCGTAAGAACCTCCGATATTCCCGTGTTGACCGTTCGTGTCTCCTCTCAACGCGACTGAACCGGCCGGAGGTGCTCGCATTCGCCCGCCGAAATCCGCACAGTGCCGTCGTCGGTTTTTAGCACGAGCGTTCCCGGGAACTCGACATCGACGGCTTCACCGAGTACGTCGCCATTCGGTGTCTCGACGCGGACGTACTGACCAAGGGTGAGGGCATATTCGCGCCACGCAGGCAGGATAGCGTCCGTATCCGCCGCGAGGTCAGTGAACTCCTCAAGCACGCGTTGGACGACGATTCGACGATTCACTTCCCCTCCTTCTATCTGGAGGCTCGTCGCTGTCTCTGGAATCTCGTCTGCTGCCAAATTTGCGTTGATGCCGATGCCGACAACGACCCACGAGACGCGGTCTGCCTCGCCCGCCATCTCGGTGAGGATGCCACAGAGCTTCTTCTCGCCCTCTGCGGTCGAGACAAGCACGTCATTCGGCCACTTGATGACGGCTTCGACGCCTGCCTCTCGGGCGACTTTTGTGACTGCGACGGCAGCGGCGAGCGTCAACAATGGCGCGTGGGACGTGGGGAGTTCTGGGCGGAGCACGAGGCTCATCCAGACGCCACCGGCGGGCGCTTGCCAGTCACGATTCAGGCGACCTCGGCTTCCGGTTTGCTCGTCTGCAAGTACGACGACGTTCTCTGCGCCTTCTTTGGCCAGTTCACGCGCACGGCTGTTCGTACTCCCAATCGACTCGTGATACTCGATGCTGTAGGGGGCGTCGAGACCAAACTCAACGGCGGGGCCACCGTACTCGGGCACGGAGGCGAGGACATATCCCTCACCATCGCTCTCGATTTCGAATCCGGCCTCGCGGAGCGCTTCGACGTGTTTCCAGACCGCCGCCCGCGAAATACCCAGCTCGTCCGCGAGTGCAGGCCCGGATCGCGACCCGTCTGCGAGCGCAGCCAACACGCGCGCTCTCGTATCGTTCATACCCGGTGTTTAGCCGGGGAGTAGAAAATCGTTTAGAAGGGGGCTTGTGGGCGGTTCTCGTCGTCCTCGCTGCCAGAGAACGACGGCATGCTCGGGGTGCTGTCCATACCAGTGTAGGCGTGGACGGCGTTGATTTCTGGAATCTCTGCGACGAGGCGGTGTTTGAGCGCCTGTACCGTCATCGGTGAGATGCCACAGCCGCTGCACGCGCCGCCGAGCGAGATGGAGACCTCACCGTTTTCGAGGTCTAAGTCCTGAATCGCCGCACTCCCGCCGTGCATCTGAATCTGCGGGAAGTTTCGCATCATGAACAGCCGGATGCGCTCTCGCACGTCCTCTTCTGTCGCTTGCGTCTCTGTGCTCATGGCTGAACGAAGGGAGTCTGCAGATATAGCGTTTCGCCCCGGTGAACCGCCCGTTTTACCCGATTTATCACCCGCTGCGGGCTAACCAGAGGCCGGTCAGGGCAATCGAGAGAGCGACACCAACCCCAACGCCGAGTCCACTCGGGAAACTCGCCGCAAAATCTTTCGTGAGCATCCCGATTGCCGTCGCCAACGCGAACGCGATGACGCCCGCGACGAACGCCCGGAGGAGAATACCGCGGTAGATAGACATACCTCACCGGTAGAGACGGGTGGGTAAAAATGAGCGGAATATCTCTGCGACTTCATTGCGTAACTTGCATTCATCCCTTTTTTCGGAAACCGGCGCAAGAATTGGTCTCCACTCTGTAAATTAAAAAATATACGAATGTTAAATTTTATAAACAATAGAGTATGTAATTTCTGACAATTCAGACATGATACGCTCACCCGTTCTCGCTTTCGTGGTCGTTTTGTCGCTCGTTTCACCGGTCGTTGCGCTCTCACCTGCGAACGAAGCCCCACTCGCGGAGGCTGGGCTGGACCAAACCGTTTCGCGCGGAACCGTCGTTCATCTCGACGCAACTGGGTCGCGCGACCCCGACGGCCGGCTTACTGCCTACGAGTGGGAAATTCACGCCCCGAACGGAACGCGCCTCTCTCCACGCTGTCGCTCTTGTGCACGCACGAAATTTCGCCCCGCACAGACTGGCGAGTACACCGTCTCAGTCACCGTCACCGACGATGCGGGCGAAAGTAGGACAGACACTCTGTATATCACCGTGGAGACCGGAAGCCCGCCAAACGTGACGCTCGCTGGCGTACCTACTGTCGAAGCTGGAACCGCTGTCACAACCCGCGCGACCATCTCGCGTGGCGGGGCACCGCTTTCCCGCATCATCTGGACGGTGGATGGTCGAGTCGTTGCGAACCGCTCGATTTCTGCTGACCAGCCAACAGACTCACTCTCGACGACGTTTGGAACGGTTGGCTCTCACACCGTACGTGCGACCGTCTACGACAAAGATGGGTTGACCGCATCAGATACATGGAACACTCAAACAACGTCGCTACCCTCGTCGGGCGGTGGAAACACCGGTGACGAAGACGGAACGAACACACCACCTCCGTCACTCGCGGCTGGTCGTAATCCTACGATTTCTGGCCCGCAGACCGTTCTTGGTGCTCGCCCGCTTCGTGGCTCCTATTCGATTTCGTTGACCGGCACTGCAAACGCGGTCGACAGCGTGTCCTGGTACAAAGACGGTACTGTCGTCGCCACCGGCATAACGCAGAATATGACGTGGACGCCAGGAGATCACTCTATTTTCGCAATCGTCACCTACACCGATGGCTCTGAGAACATCGCCCGCTTCGAAGATTCGACAACGCAAGTCGTCGCAGACCCAAAGCCAACCGTCACACTCTCTCAGTTACAACGATTTGGGTCGATTACTGGACTCGCCTCCGGTTCGGACGCATACGGAAACATCGAATCAGTGTCCGTGTTTGTCGATGGCGCGCAAGTGGATTCGACCTCGCTGCAAGCAATCAGCCAGGCCAACCCAAACAGTGGGGCACATCTCGACCTTCGATTCAGCGAGCGCGTGACGTCACAGCAGAATCAAACCGTGACCGTCAGAGCTGTGGATTCGAGGGGACAAATTTCGACTACGTCACAAGTCGTCGCACCAGTCGGAAAACCGGTCGTTCTCAGTAGCGAGTTTGTGAATACACCAGTCGATTCGTACCATACTCGAATCAATGCCAGTCGCTACGCGGCACATCACGTTCTGAAAGTGGATCTGAACGGCGTCGACCCGGACAATTTTGATGTGTCGCCAAAGCAAAAAGCTGATGCAGAACAGTTTGAATTACAACAAAGTGAGTATCACCGGATTCGCGACTATGATCCACAAACTGATGTCCTCACAATTCATTCGTATTGGGCGGCACCTCACCCAGGTACATTTAGCATAAAACAAAAATGGTCTGTGTCCACGTGGAGTTCGGATTCGCAAATTTCCAGCAGTTCTCTCTCGAATGAGCTTGAAGTAACCCCAAGCGATCCAGAACTTCGTATTGAGGTTATTTATGACGGCACTGGCTTCTATAAGCCTGAGTGGGGGATCATCGTTGACGCCAGCAATTCATTCGATCCTGACGGATCAGATCTGCGCTATACGTGGTCTCAAGGTGCAGTCCCAATCACAGCGGATAACTCTACAGCGAAGTTTGATTCATTCAAACTTGCGAAAATCACAGTACTTGACCAGTTAGATAATACCGCATCACGCTCATACAACTTCCACGATTACTTCTCACCAGAAGTTGGTAAAATAGAACAGATCTCGACTGGACCCTACTTGCCAAATGAGACGGTAAAATTCAGAATTGTATCTGTACCGTTCAAATTCACCAAGAGCACGTACGATGTTTCGCTTGGGGTTGACGTAGTTGGAGCGGACGCGACCGTTGTTTCATGGGAGCGGAAAGTATACGACCCACAAAAAGCCGCTGCGAATGGGACATACGACACGGATGAGTTGGATTCAGAATTGCGAACGGGTGTTATCGAAATTCCGGCGTCTGAGCTAACAAATGGAGCACAGCCAGAAATCGTAATTTACAACGAAGCAAACCCAGACCGTGTCCAATCCACGGCGAAGATTCCCGAGGTGAACACTCTCTACATCTCACGAATCTACCCAACAAACATCTCTGTCTCAAACGTCTCGTATCACGTCCAAAAACCACGGATTCGGCAAGTAATAGCACGCTCAGAAAGTTCTCGTGCTGCCCGTCTCGCTGATGGCTACACGGTAAAACGAGCGTCAAATACGGGAACTGAGTATACAATCGAGCACTTGGAAAAGGTTCAGGAAGCGAAATACACGACACAGATGGAGTCGTTCGGAACCCGGCGATATCGAGACGTGTTCCTTGGGTCAAACCCACGCTGGCATGCGGAAGGAACGAGGAGCCACACCGAACGCTGGACGACAATTGAAACGGAGTGGCGAGATAGCCGGAGCGGGCACGGCGAGTTCACTGGCGATACCCGCCAGGTCAAAGTGGACGATGCAGACTACAGGCTTCTCAAAGAGTACGAGCACGAGTACACTGTTGAACACACTGGATATCGAACTGTCTCGAACTGTATCGGCTATGGTATTTGCCTCCCGTCTCGTGAGCGGTACACATACACCGAAGAGGAAACAGATACCTACTGGTCGACCAGCAAACGTTCGTGGGGCGACGATTTCACCGGAGATACACGGAGACAGAAAATCGACTCTGCAGAGTACGAAACGCAGTACAAGTACCACTACCAAGAGCAGCATCAGGAGACAACAACGTCGTACATTGCTGAGCGCACCGTTCTGTCACAACCGGCGCAGTACGAGTGGCGACAGTACAAAACAACAACTAATCCAGCGACTGCAAAGTCGCTTTCAAAGCTCTCTGATGAATATCGCATTGGCAACACTGAGCCAACGACCGAGTGGATAATGACAAAGCAAATCGGCGTAACGGATGCGTGGTACGACCACTACAGTGACGAAACAACGGTCATCGAGACTACTGCCACTGTCACAAACGACCACGTCGTCGAATATCGTAGTTCGAAGACGGGTGAGAGAACAAGGGTAGTCACACAAGATTCGACGCTAACATATCGTGGCGACGGCGCAAATTCAAAGCAAGAAATAATCGATTCGTTGGTAAATGGTGGTTCGACAGAATATTGCCATGCACAATCTGGAACAGCTCGGTATTGTGTATAATATTTGAATTTAGAACGTTAATTAAATAAGTAATACCAAATACATCATCGATAAGGATGCAACGTCGACTGGCTCTATTGTTGGCTCTCTTTGTTTGTATGACTCCTCTCGTAAGTGGCGCACAACCGAATAACGTGTCTAGTTCTGTTCTTGAAGATAATGCTACGGTAGATCGAGAAGTAACGTCATACTCCGGAATTATTTACTCTGTTAAATTTAACGAAACATCTCGAGTTCTATCAGTTGAAGCGACCAATCCAAAATCAAAAACAATCGATACTGGAACTGCGGTTCGAGTTGATGATCGACGTATTGGTACTACATCTTTCACTCTTTCACCAGGAGAAACATGGTCAAATACCTGGAACGTAACTCAGGGCTTCCATGTTCACGAAGACCGGCACAAAATCACGTTCGCAACATACGAGAACGCGACGGATTTCTATCTGAATTATCCCATCAATTCAACCAACTCACCTGGAATCCCATCGCCACAAATCACGAATGTTCGAATTGCTAATGGAACGATCGATGGGGAGCCCTCATCAGTAGCTTATGTGACTATTGAGAACCCTGGAAATCAACTCTATGGTGCCAGCTTACTGGTTCACACAACTGGGACTGATGGTAGCTTCTATCTTGCGTCTCCTGGCCCTTACGGCAATAAAACAATCAAAGTAGAACTCCTTGACGAGCGCGGCTCTGTCATCAAAGGCGAAGCACGTCTCTACGATGAGAATATGTCTGATGAATCCACCGCCTACGATCAGGTAGGTTTCGTCGGGCAAGCTGGCGAAAACACCAGCATGTGGAACGAATCGTACGAGCCGGGCATGCCACCGTGGGCGTCGGATCCGTACACTTATGAGAATGAGTCAGACCAGCAGAGTTTGGCGATGCAGGCGAGTGGTGGACAGGCCTTTTATGACATTCCACTGGCGTACCTCGTCGGTGCGTTGCTCGTCGGTGTCGGTGTCCTCAAACGTCTGCTCTAACGCTCTAACGTGCCGCGCTCGACCACTTGCAGGATGAACTTCATGTTGAGGTAGATGTCCTGTGGTGTGGTCTCCTCGTCGGGGTCGTAGAGGTCGCTGATGCGGTACAGCAGCGCGGAAATCTTGTCGGCCTCGTCCGACCCATCGCGCACGTCGTCTGCGATTTCGCGGAGTGTGTCCATTCGCTCGGTGTCCTTCTCGACCATGGTTATTGCATCCGTCGGCGGAGTAGAATCCCGACGTTCGTGGCAGTATTCTCCGTGAATTGCCTGAATGCGTCGCCGGTCGCTGAGTCTTCGTCCATCACGACGGGTTTGCCTTCGTCACCGCCCGTGCGGACGCGCGGGTCGAGGGGAATTTTTCCGAGGAACGGCATCTCGACTTCCTCTGCGAAGCGCTCGCCGCCGCCTTCACCGAAGATGGAGTGGTCGCTGCCACAGTCTGGACAACGGAAAGAGCTCATGTTCTCGACGATGCCGAGGACGGGCGTTTGGTGCTTGCCGAACATGCGGAGGGCTTTCCGGGCGTCGTCGAGGGCGACTTCCTGTGGGGTCGTGACGATGACTGCGCCTGTGACGGGGACGGTTTGGAGGAGGGTGAGTTGGGTGTCGCCAGTCCCGGGTGGGAGGTCGATAATCATGTAGTCGAGGTGGCCCCATTCGACGTCTTCCCAGAGTTGGGTGAGGAGCTTGTGGACCATCGGGCCGCGCCAGATGACGGGGTCGTCTTGGCCGGTGAGGAAGGCCATGCTCATCAGCTTCATCCCGAATTTCTCGGGCGGGACGATTTTCTCCTCGGCGGTTGCCTTCGGGCGTTCGTCTGAGCCGACCATCCGCGGGACGTTTGGGCCGTAGACGTCTGCGTCGAAGAGACCGACGCGCGCGCCCATTTGGGAGAGGCCAGCGGCCAAGTTCACCGCGACCGTAGATTTTCCGACGCCACCTTTGCCCGAGGCGACGGCGATGATGTTCTTGACGTTCGGGAGGATACTTTCGTCTGCGGTGATGCCACGGTCTACGTCTGCGGTGAGTTCCGGCTCGATGCCCTCTTTTGAGAGTACTTCGCGTACGCGAGCGGCAATCTGTGTTTCGTTCGGCGAGTAGGGTGCACCGAGCGCGAGTGAGATGTGGACGGTGTCGTCTGCGTCGATGGTGACCTCGTTTACGAGGTTCAGCGAGACGATGTCGTCACCGAGGTCGGGGTCGTCTACCCGTCGCAGGAGGTCGAGGATGTCCGCTTTGTCCATGGTCGCACGTACATCGTGACGGGGCGATAAGGCTTGTGAAGGCCCAGACCGACGACGGACTTCGTCGGCAGACTGACGCTCGATTGCAACGGGGTCTCGTTGCGGATTGCCGGAACCCGTAAGCAATTTTGGTTACTTTGGGGGTGTTTTGTCCCGCCAACTTATGCGGACGCACGAGAAGTGTGTCATATGCTCACGGACGATTTTGGCCGCGAGGTGACCGGCGTGCGGATTTCGCTCACCGACCGGTGTAATTTTGATTGTGTCTACTGTCACAACGAGGGGCTTGGGGACACGCGCGGGCCGATGGACCCGCAAGAAAACGAGATGAGCGCAGACGACGTGGTTCGATTTCTGGAGGTCGTCGAAGAGTTTGGCGTCGGAAAAGTCAAGTTCACGGGCGGCGAGCCGATGTTGCGCGAAGATTTAGAGGAAATTATTCGGCGGACGCCCGACTCGATGGAGGTGTCGCTGACGACGAACGGGACGTTCTTGCCGGGCCGGGCGGAGGCGCTCAAAGAAGCTGGGCTTGCGCGGGTGAACGTCTCCCAAGATGCGCTCGACCCCAAAGAGTTCGCAGAGATTACGAAAAGTGGGGCCTACGACCGCGTGCTCGAAGGCGTGCAAGCGGCGCTTGACGCGGGACTCGACCCCGTGAAACTGAACATGGTCGTGTTCAAGCAGACGGCGGGCTACGTCCCGGAGATGGTAGACCACGTTGCCGAAAACGAAGGCTTGCAACTCCAGCTCATCGAGTACATGCCGGAGTTGACCGGCCACGACGAGTGGGCAATCGACATCGGGCGGGTTCACGACTGGCTCGCAGACCAAGCAGATCATATCGAACGCCGGAACATGCACGGCAGAAAGCGCTACTACATCGGGAAGGGCATGGTCGAAATCGTCGACCCAGTCGGGAACAAGAGCTTCTGTGCGAACTGCCATCGCGTGCGCGTAACGCACGAAGGGTATCTAAAGGGCTGTCTCAACCGCAACGACGACCTCCGGCCGATGGGCGACATGACGAAAGACGAGATTCGCGCGGCGTTCCGCGAGGTCGTGGCGAATCGCGTTCCGTACTACGGTGAGTATCTCATCGAAGAAGACGGCGAGTGGGTGGTAAACGAGAAGTACCTCCCCGAGAAGACGGTCGGCGTCTGAGTTACAGTCTGTCCACAGCGGTTTCTCTCTGTATTCGTGACTGTTCTAATACGCAACTATTCGAAGACTGTCTAGCTTTTTTCACCCCCGTTTGCCGTGAGACAGCATGACGGGCAGGCGGGTTGCTTTCGTTGTGTTTAAGTACCCTAACCGGATTTGTACCAGTGTAAGCGAATAGCTGTAGGGGCATGTGCCCCGAGTCCAACTGGGCGAAGATACTGAGCGCAGGTCGTGGTAGCCAAGTCTGGCCCAAGGCGCAGGGTTGCTAACTCTGTGGCGTCAAGCCTCCGGGGTTCGAATCCCCGCCACGACGTCTCGAACGTCCAATAACGGACACTTTCGACCGAAGCAACGAAGTTGCTTCATCAACCATTCAGCAACAATGAGTGCAGAAGAACCCAACACGGACGAAGAACAAGAGGACATCAGATACTTCGTTCGTATCGGACAGACAGACCTCGATGGTACGAAGAGCATCGAGCGTGCACTGAGCGAGATGAACGGCATTGGCCGACGGACGGCCCGCATCATCGCGAAAAAAGCCGACATCGACCGACGTGAAACGTTCGGCCGCCTCGAGGACGACGAGATTGAATCGATAGTCTCCCTCGTAGAAGAGTACGCTGACGAAGTGCCAGTGTGGCTCACGAATCGTCAAAGCGACTTCTACACGGGCGAGACGAAACACATCACCGGTAACGACGTAAACCTCACGCGAACGCGTGACATCAACCGGATGAAGATGATCAACTCCTACAAGGGCGCACGCCACAAGCGCGGACAGAAAGTTCGTGGCCAGCGCACCAAGTCCACCGGACGCTCGGAGGGAACCATCGGTGTCAACATCGAAGCCATCAAACAGGAGGAGGAGTAATAAATGTCGCTTCCCGGACAGAACACGAAGTTCTACGAAACCCCGAACCACCCGTTCCAGGGCGAGCGCATCGCCGAAGAGCACGGGCTCGCCGGTCGTTACGGCCTGAAGAACAAAGAAGAACTCTGGAAGGCGCAGTCGGAACTGCGTAACTACCGCCGCGAAGCCCGCGAACTGCTCGGGCAGACGCAAGGCGACACGGAACTCGCAACCGAGCGCGGTTCCCAGTTCCTCGCCCGTCTCAAGCGCATCGGCATCCTCTCCGAGGACGACAGCCTTGACGACGTCCTGAGTCTCGACGTGAACGACGTGCTCGAACGCCGTCTCCAGACGGTCGCCTACCGCAAAGGCCTCGGTCACACGCCAAAGCAGGCACGCCAGTTCATCGTCCACGGTCACGTCACCGTCGCCGGCAGCCGTGTTACCACTCCCTCTGCGAAGGTATCCGTCGCAGATGAGGATTCGGTCGCTTTCGACGAGACCAGCCCACTCGCAGACGACCTGCACCCTGAGCGTTCGGAGGACCAACAATGAGTTCTGAAGAAGAAAAATGGGGCATTGCCCACGTTTACGCATCGTTCAACAACACCATCATCACGGTCACCGACCAGACGGGCGCCGAGACGATCGTCAAATCGTCCGGTGGTACCGTAGTCAAGCAGAACCGTGACGAAGCATCCCCGTACGCGGCGATGCAGATGGCTGAAACGGTCGCAGAGGAGATCCACGCCGCTGGTATCACTGGCCTGCACATCCGTGTGCGTGGCCCCGGTGGCAACCTTCAGAAGAACCCAGGCCCCGGCGCACAGGCGACGATTCGCGCGCTCGCCCGTGCCGGACTCGAAATCGGCCGCATCGAAGACGTCACGCCAATTCCGCACGACGGCACTCGTGCTCCTAAGAACAGCGGGTTCTAACAATGGCTGTCGACTACGAAGTGGAGTTCATCGACTACACGGATCGCAGGTCGCGATTCCTCGTCCGTGGGGTCACCCCGGCATTCGCAAACGGCATCCGCCGCGCGATGATTACGGACGTGCCCACGCTGTCGATCGACACGGTTCGGTTCATCGAGAACTCGAGTGTGATGTTCGACGAGATGATCGCCCTGCGACTGGGTCTCGTCCCGCTCACCTCGCCCATCGGCGAGTTCGAGCTCGGTGACACCGTCACCCTGAGTCTCGACGTGAAAGGGCCGGCTACGGCGTACTCGGGCGACCTCGTCTCGGCGGACGACCTCGTCCAGCCCGCAGACCAGAACGTCCCCATCGTCGAACTCAAAGAGAGCCAGCGTCTCGAATTCGAGGCCGACGCGGTTCTCGACACCGGCAAATCCCACGCGAAGTTCCAAGGTGGGGTGGCCGTTGGCTACCGACACCTCCAGCGTGTCGAGGTCGTCGGTGACGCAGGTGAGTTTGAGGATGACGAACCGAACATCCTTCGTGGTGTAATCGAAGAAGACGGAGAACTGGTCGGCACCGAAGAGTTCGACCACGACCTCTCGAAGCGGTATCCCGGCAAGGAAGTCGAAGTCACCGACGTGCCGAACGCGTTCGTGTTCGACGTCGAAACTGACGGGTCGTTCACCGTCGCAGACCTCGTCCTCGCCGCCGCCGATAGTCTCGGTGACCGCGCCGCAGAACTCGAAGAAGCAGTCCAACTGTAAGCAGACCAATGATCCCTTCAAACCACATTCAGTCCCGGACGCCTGCCAACAAAACCACCGGCAGGACCGGGTGTGCAATCGAAACAGGTTTGAAGGCCAACCCAAAACACATGCATGCGAGCAGGGGTAGCCAAGTCAGGCCAACGGCGCAGCGTTCAGGGCGCTGTCTCGTAGGAGTCCGCAGGTTCAAATCCTGCCCCCTGCACTCAGTTTTCCACCAGGAGCGATATTATGAGTAAGACGAATCCGAGGCTCGCCAGTCTCATCGCCGACCTGAAGTCGACCGCCCGTGATTCGGGTGCCGACATCTGGAGCGATGTTGCTGACCGACTCGAAAAGCCCCGGCGTAACCACGCAGAGGTCAACCTGGGCCGTATCGAGCGGTACGCCAAAGAGGACGAAACCGTCGTTGTACCTGGAAAGGTGCTCGGCAGTGGCGTCCTTCAAAAGTCGGTCACCGTCGCTGCAGTCGACTTCTCGTCGTCAGCAGAGACGAAGATCAAGCAAGTCGGTGAGCCAGTTAAGCTGGAACAGATCCTTGAACAGAACCCCAACGGAACGAACATTCGGGTGATTCAATGAGCGCAGCCGAATTCGACGTCGACGTCATCGTCGACGCCCGCGACTGCATCATGGGTCGGGTGGCCAGTCAGGTCGCCCAGCTCGCCTTAGACGGCGAGCGCGTTGCCGTGGTGAACGCAGAAGAAACCATCATCACCGGCAGCAAAGACGACATCTTCTCGGTCTACGAGAAGCGTGCCGAGATCGGCTCTGACCAGGGCCCATACTACCCAAAGCGTCCCGACATGATCTTCAAGCGCGCCATCCGCGGCATGCTGCCATACAAAACGCAGCGTGGCCGTGAGGCGCTCGAATCCGTCCGCGTCTACGTGGGTAACCCGTACGACGACGACGGCGAAGTCCTTGAAGGCACGTCGATCGACCGCTTATCGAACATCCGCTTTGTCCAACTGGGCGAAGTGAGCGAAAAACTGGGGGCCAACGTCACATGGTAACGAATACGAGTGGTAAGAAGAAGACGGCCATCGCCCGTGCAACGGTCAAAGCAGGCGAAGGTCGCGTGCGTATCAATTCCCAGCCAGTCGAACTGGTCGAACCGGAACTCGCCCGCCTCAAGATGCTGGAGCCGTTCCGCATCTCCGAAGGCCTGCGCGACTCAGTCGACATCGAAGTGCACGTGCAAGGCGGCGGCGTCGTCGGACAGGCCGACGCAGTCCGCACCGCCATCGCGCGTGGACTGGTTGAGCACTCTGCGGACGCCGAACTCCGCGACGCGTTCATGGAGTTCGACCGTTCCCTGCTGGTGAACGACGTTCGCCAGTCTGAACCAAAGAAGTGGGGCGGGCCCGGTGCTCGTGCCCGTTACCAGAAGTCCTACCGCTGAGGTGACCACGCCATGATGATACCAGTCCGGTGTTTCACGTGCGGCAAAGTTGTCGGCGAACACTGGGAAGAATTCGAAGCACGCGCCTTAGATGGCGATGAAGACCCCGAACAAGTACTCGACGACCTCGGGCTGGACCGATTCTGCTGTCGGCGCATGCTAGTGTCGCACCGCGACCTCGTCGATGTCGTCGCCCCATACCAGTGATATCCATGCAACGATACAGCCGGTACGAAAAAGCACGCATCCTCGGGGCACGCGCCCTGCAGGTGTCGTACGGCGCGCCCGTCCTCATTGAGACGGACGAATCCCAACCGATTCTCATCGCAGCCGAGGAGTTCGACGCCGGTGTCCTGCCGTTTACCGTCAACCGAGGTGCAAAGCAGTGACGCTCATCTCCGAGGTTCACTTACGCGCGATTCTCGACTCGCGGGGCAACCCGACGGTCGAAGCAGACGTGCGCACCGAAAGCGGTGGATTCGGCCGTGCAGCAGCCCCAAGTGGCGCGAGTACGGGCGAATTCGAAGCCATTGAACTCCCTGTCGAAGAGGCCATCGCGGCCGCCCGAGAACACGCCATCCCCCGACTCGTCGGGAAGGTGTACGCAGGCGACCAGCGCAGCGTTGACGCAGCCCTGCGCGCCGCAGACGGCACGGACAACTTCTCCGAGTTGGGTGCAAACAGCGCCGTCGCCATTTCGATGGCCGCGGCGAAGGCGGCCGCCGATCTGCTCGGCGCGCCCCTCTATCAGCACCTCGGTGGAACGTTCCGCGGGAACACGTTCCCCGTCCCCCTCGGCAACGTCATCGGCGGCGGCGAACACGCCACCGACGCGACGTACATCCAGGAGTTCCTTTCAGCCCCCGTCGGCGCACCGAGCGTCGAGGACGCGGTGTTCGCGAACGCGGCAGTTCACGACACGGTCAAAGAACTGCTCGACGCCCGTGGCGTTGCGGCAGCGAAAGGCGATGAAGGCGCATGGGCACCATCGATTGACGACGCCGAAGCGTTCGACATCATGGCCGAAGCAACAGACGCGGTCGAAGACGACGTTGGCTTCGAGATTCGATTCGGCCTCGACGTGGCCGCATCCGAGTTGTTCGAAGACGGCGAGTACCACTACGGAGACGTCACGCGCACGCCTGACGAACAAGTAGACTACATCGCCTCCCTCGTCACTGACTACGACCTCGTGTACGTCGAGGACCCCCTCGACGAGAACGACTTTGACGGCTTCAAAGCGCTCACCGAGACCGTTGGCGACCGGACGCTCATCTGTGGTGACGACCTGTTCGTCACCAACACCGAGCGACTCGCAGACGGCATCGACATGGGCGCGGCGAACAGCATCCTCATCAAGCCAAACCAGATTGGCACGCTGAGTGACGCGTTCGACGCCGTTGAACTCGCCGTCCGAAACGGGTACGACCCGGTCATCTCCCACCGCAGTGGTGAGACAGAGGACACGACGATCGCACACCTCGCTGTCGCGACCGACGCCCCGTTCATCAAGACGGGTGCCGTAGGCGGCGAGCGCACTGCAAAACTCAACGAACTCATCCGAATCGAGGCAAACGCATGAGCGATAACGAACAAGAAGAAGGCCTCGAGGCGGCCGAGGAGGAGATCGACCAGGAGCCGACCGGCGAGGCCGGTGCGGAACCCGAGGTCGACCCCGACACGGACGTCCGAGAGGCAGATGACGAAGAAGAGCCGGCCACCGAGGCCGAAGAAGAGAGCCCCGTGCTTGACGAGGACGTGATGGACAACCAGGAGGAGGCAGACCTCCTCATCCCGGTCGAGGATTACCTCGCCGCTGGTGTCCACATCGGTACTCAGCAGAAGACCAAGTACATGGAGCGGTTCATCCACCGCGTCCGTGACGACGGTCTGTACGTCCTTGACATCTCGAAAACAGACGAGCGCATCCGCACCGCTGCGGACTTCCTTGCGGGCTACAACCCAGAACAGATTCTGGTGACCTCGAGTCGCCAGTACGGTCGCTTCCCGGCAGAGAAGTTTGCCGACGCCGTCGGCGCACGTGCCCGCACGGGCCGCTTCATCCCCGGAACACTGACCAACCCCGACTACGCAGGCTACATCGAGCCGGACGTCGTCGTGGTGACCGACCCGATTGGTGACAGTCAGGCCGTAAAAGAGGCCATCACCGTTGGGATTCCGGTCATCGCCATGTGCGACTCCAACAACTCGACCAGCAACGTAGACCTCGTCGTCCCAACGAACAACAAGGGTCGCAAAGCGCTGTCGGTCGTCTACTGGCTGCTTGCCAACGAGACGCTCGACCGCCGCGGCGCAGAGCCGTCCTACGCCCTCGACGACTTCGAGAGCGAGATTTAAGCCGCCCTTTTTCGTTTCTTATTCATCGTCCGTGAGCGACGGCGTTCGCTCGGGGAGCGGCAGTTGGTGGAGTTCTGGATGCTGAAGCTGGTCTGGGAGCACGTCCCACCAGCGCGCCGCTTCGACTTCGTCTGCGTCCGGCTCTGGTGACCCCGAGAGGTGCTGGCCGTCGAACACCACAGAGAGGTTGAACAGCTCCGGTCGGGAGGGGTCCGCCTCGTCGGTGACGGTCGTGACGTGCACCTGGTTGAGTCCGGTGAGCAAACACTCGACGCTCGTCTCTTCGCGCACTTCACGGCGTGCGGTTTCTTCGTAGGATTCGTCGGGGTTGATGTAGCCGCCCGGCGCGGTCCACGCGGCTTCGCCAACCCGCCGGATGAGGAGCACTTCGCCGTCGCGGTTCGAGAGCCAGACGCCCGCCCCGCCGAGGTCGCCGGTCTCCTCGAAGTGGGCGGCGGCGCCGTCGTAGCGTCCGGTAGGCCACGTTGCGGCCTTTTCGACGATTTCGTAGGTGCCGTAGGCCGCGTCGAACCGGCGAATCGTCTCCTCTACGTGGCGACGCATTCGCGCGGTGAGTGACATATCTGCAGGGATTGCGGTCATCACTATTGAAATGTGAGGATGCGTGACGGGTAAATTCGCAACTACTGTTATCCCTCGAACCCTCGAATGGGTAATGACCGTTTCAAGTGCTCCAGGCAAGGTCTATCTCTTTGGTGAGCACGCCGTCGTGTACGGGGAACCGGCCGTCCCTTGTGCTATCGAACGCCGCGCGCGAGTCACCGTAGACGCCCGTGATGACGGCCGCCTTCGCGTGCAGGCAGCCGACCTCACCCTCGACGGGTTCACCGTCGAGTACAGCGGTGACGCGGGCGGCGCACCCGACGTGGACGTGCCAAGCGGCCTCGTTCGCGCTGCGATGGGCTACATCGACGGTGCTGTCTCACAGGCGCGAGACGCGGCGAACCAGCCAGACGCTGGCTTCGACATCACCATCGAAAGTGCGATTCCGCTCGGTGCGGGGCTTGGCTCATCTGCCGCCGTGGTCGTCGCGGCCATCGACGCCGCCACCCGCGAACTCGGCGTCGAACTTACCAACGAACAGCTCGCAGACCGCGCCTATCAGGTCGAACTCGACGTCCAAGACGGGCAGGCGTCGCGCGCGGACACGTTCTGCTCCGCGATGGGCGGGGCGGTGCGCGTCGAAGGCGACGACTGTCGAACCATCGACGCACCCGACAACCTCCCGTTCGTCATCGGCTACGACGGCGGCGCGGGTGACACGGGCGTGCTCGTCGCAGGCGTTCGCAAACTCCGCGAAGAGTACGACTTCGCTGCGAACACCGTTTCTGCCATCGGCGACATCGTCCGTCACGGCGAGCAGGCGCTGGCAGACGGCAATATCGAGGAACTCGGCCGACTCATGAACTTCAATCACGGACTGCTCGAAGCCCTCGGCGTCTCCTCGCGTTCGCTCGATACGATGGTGTGGGCGGCGCGTGACGCCGATGCGCTCGGTGCAAAACTCACGGGCGCGGGTGGCGGTGGCTGTATCGTCGCACTCGACGAAACGGACGCGACGGCGACGGCGCTTCGCTTTACCATGGGCTGTGAAGATGCCTTCCGCGCCGAACTCGACACCGAGGGCGTGCGTGTGGAGGAACCATGACGACGGTGCTTAAACTCGGCGGCAGTATCATCACCGAGAAAGAAGGCGTCGAGAAAATCCACGAACCGCGCCTCGGAAAGGCAGTCGGGATGCTCGCAGACGCCGACATCTCGCGGCTCGTCCTCGTCCACGGTGGCGGGAGCTTTGGCCACCATCACGCGAACAAGTACGACGTTTCGACCACCGACGGCACCCACGACCCGGACGCCGTCCTCGACATCCACGAGGCGATGAAGCGCCTGAACGAAGTCGTCGTCCACCGACTGAACGAAGCGGGCGTGCCCGCCGTGCCGGTCCACACGCTGTCGACGGCATCGCGGGACGCTGCCGGGGCACTCACGCTCGGGACGACGGCCGTCGAAACGCTGCTCGCAGAGGGGTTTGTCCCCGTACTCCACGGCGACGTCATCGCCCACGAAGGTAAGGGTGTGACCGTCGTGAGCGGCGACGAAATCGTGACGGCACTCGCCCAGTCGCTCGATGCAGACCGCGTTGGGCTCTGTTCTGCGGTGCCGGGCGTGCTTGATGCGGAGAACAATGTCATCCCCGAAATCACGTCATTCGAGTCGGTCGCGCAAGCACTCGGTGAGAGTGATGCGACGGACGTCTCAGGTGGGATGGCCGGGAAGGTTCGCGAACTGCTCACCCTCGGCGCACCCGCAGACATCTTCGGCCTCGATGACCTCGCGGCGTTTCTCGCAGGCAAGTCACCGGGCACCCGAATCGACGGCCAGGGCAACTAAGCTCGGAGTCGCCCACCATTCCACGTCCTTTTTAAGACCCGAGTTCGTACCGTTCCGTAACCGAGACAGCAAGCCGTCCACCTCGTGCGGTTGTGGGCGTTCGGCGGGGACCCGCCGGAGGCTCATGCAGAACCGTCTGGTTGGAGGGCTCCGCTCGGAGCTATAACCATGGAAATTGAAATTGCTACGATAGGCGGCTATGAAGAAGTCGGTCGGCAGATGACTGCCGTCCGCGCAGGTGACGACGTTGTAATCTTCGACATGGGCCTCAACCTTTCACAGGTCCTGATTCACGACAACGTCGAGACCGAACGAATGCACAGCTTAGACCTCATCGACATGGGTGCCATCCCGGACGACCGTGTCATGAGCGACCTTGAGGGCGACGTCAAAGCGATTGTCCCGACCCACGGTCACCTTGACCACATCGGCGCAATCAGCAAGCTCGCCCACCGCTACAACGCCCCAATCGTTGCGACGCCGTTCACCATCGAACTCGTCAAACAGCAAATCGAGGGCGAAGAGAAGTTCGGTGTCCAAAACGACCTCATCAAGATGGACCCCGGTGAGACGATGTCCATCTCCGAGGAAGTCGAACTCGAATTCGTCAACGTCACCCACTCCATCATCGACGCCATCAACCCCGTGCTCCACACCCCGGAGGGCGCGGTTGTCTACGGCCTCGACAAGCGGATGGACCACACGCCGGTGCTTGGCGACCCAATCGACATGAAGCGGTTCCGCGAGATTGCCAACTCCGAAAACGGCGTCCTCGCGTACATCGAAGACTGTACGAACGCCGGACGCAAGGGCCGCACACCGAGCGAGTCCGTCGCACGCAAACACCTCAAAGACGTCATCCACAGCATGGAGGACTACGACGGCGGCATCGTCGCAACCACGTTCTCCTCGCACGTCGCGCGTGTGAAGTCGCTCGTCGAATTCGCAGAGGACATCGGCCGCCAGCCAGTCCTCCTCGGTCGCTCGATGGAGAAGTACTCGGGTACCGCAGAGCGCCTCAACTTCGTCGACTTCCCGGACGACCTCGGGATGTACGGTCACCGCAAGTCGGTCGACCGCACGTTCAAACGCATCATGAAAGAGGGCAAGGAGAACTTCCTGCCTATCGTGACCGGCCATCAGGGCGAGCCACGCGCCATGCTCACGCGTATGGGCCGCGGCGAGACGCCGTACGAATTGGAAGAAGGCGACAAGGTCGTCTTCTCCGCGCGCGTCATCCCGGAGCCGACCAACGAAGGCCAGCGATACCAGTCTGAGAAGCTCCTGCGCATGCAGGGCGCACGCATCTACGACGACGTCCACGTTTCCGGGCACATGTCCCAGGAGGGACTTTACGAGATGCTCCGCACGCTCCAGCCACAGCACGTCATCCCGGCCCACCAGGACATGAAAGGCTTCGCGCCGTACGTCGACCTCGCCGAAAACGAGGGCTACACGATGGGCCGTGACCTGCACGTCACGCGAAACGGGAACATCATCCAGCTGGTCGAGTAAATGGACATGCGGAACATGGCAGTTACAGACGCACTCGCCGCCCGCCGCGACCTCGTCAACGAGGCCATCGGCGAGGACCTGCCGGTCACCAGCCCCGAACGCCTCTATAAGGCGTCGCGCCATCTGCTCGATGCCGGTGGCAAGCGACTGCGCCCGGCCATGCTGTTGCTGGTCGGTGAGGCACTCGTAGACGTGAGTCCGGAACAGACGGACTACCGCGAGTTCCCGACGTTAAACGGCGTCACCATCGACCTGATGGCGGCGGCCGTCAGCATCGAAGTCATCCAGTCGTTTACGCTGATTCACGACGACATCATGGACGACGACGACCTGCGCCGGGGTGCCCCCGCGGTCCACCGCGCCTACGACTTAGAGACCGCAATTCTCGCGGGCGACACGCTCTACTCGAAGGCGTTCGAGTTCATGCTCGAGACCGGCGCGCCCGCAGACCGGTCTGTGCGCGCGCTCTCGATGCTCGCGACGACCTGCACCAAGATTTGCGAGGGTCAAGCCCTCGACGTGGCCTTTGAGACGCGGACGGACGTGCTCCCCGAGGAGTATCTGGAGATGGCAGAGCAGAAGACGGCAGTGCTCTACGCCGCCGCAACGGCCATCCCGGCTATCCTGCTCGGCGCAGACGACGAGACCGTCGAAGCGCTCTACGGCTACGGACTCGACGTTGGCCGCGCCTTCCAGATTCAAGACGACTTGCTCGACCTCACCGTTCCAAGTGAGAAACTCGGCAAACAGCGCGGCAGCGACCTCGTTGAGAACAAGCAGACGATTATCACGCTCCACGCCCGTCAACAGGGCGTGGACGTCGATTCGCTCGTCACCACGGACTCGGTCGAGGGCGTCTCAGAGGCGGAAATCGACGCCGCCGTCGAGAAACTCGAAGCGTCCGGCTCTATCGACTACGCCCGCGAAACGGCAGAGCGACTCGTCGCAGACGGGAAAGCCCGCCTCGACGTGCTTCCGGACAACGAAGCCCACGACCTGTTGCTCGACATCGCGGACTACCTCATCGACCGCGGCTACTGAACCGCGCCCCGATTTTTCGGCGCGGTTTCAACGTAGTTTTGACGCGCCACAGCGAACGCTCACCCAATGGACAAGGATCTCCGCGAGCAAATCGAAGAGGAGGCCGAGAAACACGCGCTCATCAACGCCGTCAAACACGAGAGCGACGCCGACGTGGGTGCCATCATGGGGCCGCTCATGGGTGAGAACCCCGAGTTTCGCCCGCACGGTGGCGACATTCCGGGCATCATCGGCCCAATCGTAGCGAAAGTGAACAGCGCCTCAACGGAAGAGAAACGCGAGCGCCTCGCCGTCCTCGCCCCCGAGTGGCTCGAAGAACTCGACGCAGAAGACGAAGCCGACGACCGGGTGCTTCCCGACCTGCCGAACGCCGAGGACTACGACGAGATTCGAATGCGCACCGCGCCGAATCCGAACGGGCCGTGGCACCTTGGCCACGCGCGCATGCCCGCGGTCATCGGGACGTACAAAGAGCTGTACGACGGCTGGTTTGTCTGCCGATTCGACGACACCGACCCCGAGACGAAGCGCCCGGACATGGACGCCTACGACGCAATTTTGGAGGACATTGAATACCTCGGCTTCGAGCCGGACGACGTGATGCGCGCCTCAGACCGGGTGCCTATCTACTACGACCACGCCCGCGACCTCATCGAGATGGGCGGTGCCTACACCTGTTCGTGCTCCGGCGAGGCGTTCTCTGAACTGAAGAACGCGGGCAAGCCGTGTCCCCACCGCGACAAGGACGTAGCGACCACCGAAGAAGAGTTCGAGCAGATGGTCGAAGGCGAGTTAAGCGCCGGCGAGATGGTGCTCCGCGTGAAGACGGACATCGAACACAAGAACCCTGCCCTGCGCGACTTCGTCGCGTTCCGCATGGTCGATACGCCCCACCCACGCGAGGAAGCCGCAGACTACCGTTGCTGGCCGATGCTCGACTTCCAATCTGGCATCGACGACCACCTCACGGGCGTCACGCACATCATCCGCGGCATCGACCTCCAAGACTCCGCAAAGCGCCAGCAGTTCGTCTACGACTACTTCGGCTGGGAGTACCCCGAGGTCATCCACTGGGGGCACGTCCAGATTGACGAATACGACGTGAAGATGTCCACCTCGACTATCAAGCAACTCATCGCGGATGGCAAACTCGACGGCTGGGACGACCCGCGCGCGCCGACCCTGAAAAGCGTCCGCCGTCGTGGGATTCGTGGGGAAGCAATCACCGACGCGATGATTCAACTCGGCACCTCTACGAGCAACGTCGACCTCGCCATGAGTTCGATTTACGCGAACAACCGCGCGCTCGTAGACGACGCGGCGAACCGCTACTTCCTCGTCCGCGACGGACAGGAACTCCCCGTCGTCGGCGCGCCCGAAGTCGGCCATCCGCCGCTCCACCCCGACCACGAAGACCGTGGGAAACGTGCCATCCCGGTCAACGGCGCAGTTCTCATCGAAGCCGACGACGTGCCCGCGAACGGAGAGCGCGTCTGGCTCAAGGGGCTTGGCCTGTTCCAGCACACCCGCGACGCGCTCGAATACCTCGGCAACGACCTCTCTGCGGTGCGCGAAGAGGGTGTCGACGTCATCCACTGGGTCTCCGCTGACGCGAACGTGCCCGTCACGATGCGGACGATGGACGGCGACGTGTCCGGCCACGCAGAACCCGACTTCAAAGCGACGGCTGTAGACGACGTGATTCAGTTCGAGCGCATCGGCTTCGTCCGCGTCGATTCCCACGGTGACGACGACTCGGTCGTCTACTACACCCACCCCTGAGCTACACCCAGTGTTTCTCCGCGCCCGGAAGCGGCTCTGCGACGACCCCATCTTGCTGGACCAGCGCTCGGGCGTGTGCCGTACAG
Organism: Haladaptatus sp. CMSO5; assembly: GCF_036689885.1. Lineage (NCBI taxonomy): Archaea > Methanobacteriati > Methanobacteriota > Halobacteria > Halobacteriales > Haladaptataceae > Haladaptatus > Haladaptatus sp. CMSO5. The sequence continues at coordinate 2,342,752 of NZ_JBAHVW010000001.1, read as the reverse complement.
ACGTCTTTTCTATCGGCCCACGGGATGTGGAGGCGGACGGCCGCGCGCTCGTGGCAGCCGGACTCGTCACAGTGTCGCATGCCGGCCATTAGTGGGCCATGGTAACAATTCTTCCGCGCGTCAGATAACGAGAATGAACGCGACGAGCATCGACGCGGTGAGCAACACCTGCATCACCGCAGAGGCGAGGATGCCAATGGTCGTGTACACCGCCGCCCACGCGCTCTGGTCTACATCTTCGTGTTTGCGGTATTCGAAGGCGAACACCGTTCCCGCGACGCCCAGGAAAATCCCGAGCGGGCCGAGGACGAACAGGAGCGCGAAGCCAACGAGACCGGCGAGCGCGGAGACTTTCCATGACGCACCACTCGCTTTGGCGGCCACCGCCCCGCCGAGGTAGTCGAAGGTCATCGCGGTGAGGCCAAGGACGGTCAACCCGATGAGCGCGAGCACGCCGGGTTCTGCGTAGCCCGAGTGCCACCAGTAGAGATAGACCCCCGCGAGCGAGGTGGGCGCGCCGGGCAGGAGGGGGACGACGCTCCCGACGACTCCGAGGACGAGCAACCCAAAGGCGAGGAGGATGACGGTGTCAATCATTCGAATCGCCGCCGTTCGAGTTGCGCGGCTGGTGACCCGTAGACGGAGACGAGCGGGCGGAGCGTCGCGCTCAACTCACGCATCGCGTGGGCGGGCGAGTGAAAGCCGAACTCCTCGGTCACGGTTCGCCAGTGGGTCGCTTGCAACACCTTGCGCACGAGTAGCCGTTCTTGGCGGGCGGTGAGCAGCGAGACATCAGCCGGGTCTGTGAGGTGTTTCATCGCCAGTTTCCGCACTGCGGCGGGTGCGACTTCGGATATACCGGGGCCGAAGGCCGCGCCCGCGAGCAGTCGCCACTCGCGGTCTGAGAGGGTGAGGTCGATGTTCGCCTCCGTCGCGCGAACCGCCGCCCGAACCACGTCCGGGTCGAGTTCCGAGAGTACGTCAGACAGCATGTCTCTGGTGCGCTCTACGAACCACCGGACGTGTCGGTCGTGGAGGTCGTGACCGGCCGCAGAAAGGGGACAGACCATTACCGCAGAGTGCTCGCCGCTCGCGTCGTTGCGCCCGGTCGAGAGGTACACGGTGTGATAGCCGTTTTCGTGCCAGAAGTCGATGAGGTCCGGCGTCGCGCCGTAGCCGACGCCGAGCCAGTCGAGGTCGGCTTCGAACTCGGTTCGAATCGCCTTGAGTAGGTGTGAGCCAAGCCCCCGCGAGCGAACGGCCGGGTGGGTCGCAATCCGCATCACACGCAGACCAGCAGTGATTCCTGCGTCTTCGTCACGCACCTGACTCGTGAGCACGTCGGGAAGCATGTTTCCACGGACTCTGCCGCCGTCGTACATCTCGGCGCGGAGGGTTTTGGGTAGCTTCCCCTCGCGGGCAAGCAGGGCGACGCAGGCGACGTGCCCCTCGTGGGTCAACACCCGGAGGGTGAGGTTCGGCGCGTCGAGGAGGCGCGCGAGGTCGTCAGGTTCGGTTCGGTAGTGGGCGAAGACGAGCAGGCCGAACACTTCGCGCAGAAGGTGTTCGTTTTGTCCGAGTTCGTCGCCTGTGTAGGCTTCATAGGCGACCGTCTCTGGGGTCGCATGCTCAACGAGCGGTTCGACCGCGGGGCGTGCGTCGAGCAACAGGGTGCGAAATGCCCAGATTTCGACCGGGTCGCCCGGCGCGTACCGGATGGGTTCGTCGAGGTGCACGTCGGTCACGTCGTGGGTAGATTTGTCGAGTCGATCGCGGAACCTGACTGAGAACCCGCGACCTGCGCCTTCATAGCCGTGGACGGTCGTGGTGAACGCTACGCGAGAGGCGTCAAGGAACCGTTCGAGGACACGCACGGGGAGCGCGGCGGCTTCGTCTACGATGACCACGTCCGGGGCTTCTGGCAGGTCGGTCGCGTCTGCCGGTTTTGCAAATCGCACACGACCGCCCGTGGTCGTCGTGAGTAGCGACGGGTTGTCCGGATGGTTCACCGTCTCAAGGGAGCCGAGTGTGTCGAGCAGTTCGTGCGCTCGGGCGAACACCTCGGCTGCGCTTTCGTACCCCCGGGCGGTGACGAGCACGTCTTCGCCCGCGTGGGCGAGCGACCCGGCGGCGAGTCCGGCGGCGCTTGACTTCCCCCTGCCGCGGTCGGCTTCGACCACAAGTGCGGTGTCGGGTTCGGTGAGGCGTTCGAAGGCGCGAAGAGCCGTTGCTTGGTCGTCGGTCAGACAGCGGGTGTAGGCTTCCGTGGGAAAGGCGTGAACGTTCGGCGGTGCTGGTGCGTTGCGGTGTCGGGCAGGAAGCGGGTCGGTCAAGCCGTCTTTTTCGACGGTGTCCGTAGCCGCGTCGTAGATGGCGACGCCGGGATGTGTCCGGAGTAACTCGACCGTCCGGGTTCTGAAGTTCCCCGTGACCTCATCGCGGCTGAACGGCGGGACGGCGAGTCCATCGTCGAAGGTGTCTCGTCGGTCCGGCCATTCATCGAGCGGCGGAGTGAGCAAGAGCACGAGGCCACCGCCTGAGACTGCGCCCACGGAGCGCCCGAGGGCGTTCGGGCGGAAGGCGTCGTGGGCGTCTACGACGACGGCGGTTCGCGTGGTTCCGAGAAGGGAGCCAGCGCGTTTGGGGGCGACGCGCTCGCAGGCGAGATCGTTGTGGTGGCTGAGAAACGTCGTCTCGTCGCGGGAGATATTAGCTTCGCTGAGTGCGCGGTCGGCGGCGGTGACCGTGGCGTCGCGCTCGCCAGTGAGGACGAGCAGCCGGCGCTCGTTTGCACGGCTGGCTTCGGCGCGGAGGGCGGCCACGAGCTGTTCCATATTGTGTCAAAATGTCCCTGAGAAAAAGGGCGTTTCTGTGCGTGTCTTACCGTCGCATGGCGTGTTTGCTTTGAAAGCGCTTTTATGGTGGGGCTCTCTACTGAGCGTTACAGCCTGTACGGGGTTGATGATGCTCCTAGCCATTTATACTGAGGCTGTACGGCTGTGAAAGCCCTCGACCGACGCGGACTGGTCGAGCACTTTCACACGTGTACAGCCTCAGTATCAGGACCCTTACGGCAGGGGAGCGCGAGCCCACGTACAGGAGGTGAACATACTATGCCAGTGTACGTCGATTTCGATGTACCCGCCGACCTCCAAGAGTCTGCCCTTGAGGCGCTCGAAGTCGCGCGGGATACGGGAGCTGTAAAGAAAGGAACGAACGAGACCACGAAAGCTGTCGAGCGCGGCAACGCGCAACTCGTCTTCATCGCAGAAGACGTCCAGCCTGAGGAGATTGTTATGCACCTCCCAGAGCTTTCGGACGAGAAGGGGATTCCATTCCTCTTCGTCGAGACGCAAGACGATGTCGGCCACGCGGCCGGTCTCGAAGTCGGCAGTGCGGCCGCGGCCATCACCGACGCCGGTGAGGCTGCCGACCAGGTCGAGGACATCGCCGGAAAGCTTGAGGACCTCCGCTGAGGTGACCGTTGATGAGTGCTGAAGAGAATACTGACGGAGCCACCCCCGCCGAAGTCATCGAGGTCGTCGGCAAGACCGGGATGCACGGCGAGGCGATGCAGGTCAAGTGCCGCATCCAGCAGGGCTCGAACAAGGGCCGTATCATTACCCGAAACGTCCTTGGTCCCGTCCGCGAGGGCGACATCCTGCAACTGCGCGAAACGGCTCGTGAAGCTGACTCCATTGGAGGCCAATAATGGTTCGCACGCGAGACTGTGATTACTGTGGCGACGACATCGAACCCGGCACGGGGACGATGTTCGTCTTCACCGACGGACGTACCGTAAACTACTGCTCATCGAAGTGCGAGAAGAACGCCGAACTCGGTCGTGAAGCTCGCGACGTTCGCTGGACCGAAGAAGGGCGCCGCCAGAGCGGCGTCAACAAGCGCGCCAGCGAGAAAGCAGCAGCCGCTTCAGACGCCAAAAAAGCGGAAGCAGCCGAGGACGCTGCACCCGACCTCGAAGCCGCAGAGGCAGAAGACGAGGAAACTGAAGAATGAGCGAACGCACCTTCGTGATGGTCAAGCCTGACGGCGTCCAGCGCGGCCTCATCGGCGAGATCGTCTCTCGCTTCGAAGACCGCGGACTGAAGCTCGTCGCGGGCAAGTTCATGCAGATCGACGAGGAGCTCGCCCACGAGCACTACGGCGAGCACGAGGGCAAGCCCTTCTTCTCCGGGCTTGTCGAGTTCATCACCTCCGGCCCAGTCTTCGCAATGGTCTGGGAAGGACAGGACGCGACGCGGCAGGTTCGCGGCATGATGGGCGAAACTGACCCCGCCGACTCTGCTCCGGGCACCATCCGCGGTGACTTCGGCCTTGACCTTGGCCGCAACGTCATCCACGGCTCGGACCACGAGGACGAGGGCGCAAACGAACGCGAAATCGCGCTGTTCTTCGACGAGGACGAACTCGTCGACTACGAGCGCATCAACGAAGGCTGGCTGTACGAGTAAGCCAGTTCGGGCTTTTCCATTTTCACCGCCGCCGAGCCACGGCTGTCTCCGCACCTCGCCCGGCTGTGCTTTCCCTCCCACTGTATTCTCTGGAAACTCCTGAGCGCGCGCAAGACCCCTCTAGACACATGCATATTTTCTCAGCCAGCTGCCGAACGTCCGTGCAGAAGCCTCTGGAGGCATGTTTTCAAGACTATTGAATTACTTTACCAATTTTAAAAAGACTTACCAAAAAAGATATCTTTATGCCGACTCCAGTCCAATTTGTAGTTGTGTCCTGTTGGGGGCTAGGCAGCGACAAATCTGCCTCGCCATCGTGATACAACACGCGACGGCGACACAATGGCGCTCCGCCGTTCGGGGGGACGGGCGGACGCTCTGAAACGAGGGGACGGGGGAGGGAAAGAGACGGAAATTGCCACAGAGGCACCGTCCGGGTGAATCACGGTATTTTGTGTCTGTCGGGAACTCGTTCGAGACAGAACCGATAACAGCGTTCCAGCTGACTGCTTTAGTATGGACGAGTTCCACACCGAAAATCGGAAAAATTGGGAGGAACGCGCCGCGTTGCACCCTGCTACGGACTTTTATGACGTCGAGGGGTTTCTTGCCGGTGGGTCGTCGCTCCAGTCGCTCGAACACGAGGAGCTCGGAGACGTTTCGGGGAAAACGATGCTCCATCTCCAGTGTCATTTCGGCCTCGATTCGCTCTCGTGGGCGCGCGAAGGCGCGTCTGTGACGGGCGTCGATTATTCCACCCAAGCCATCGAAAAAGCTCGCGAACTGCGCGACGAAACGGGCCTCGACGCCGAGTTCATCGCCGCAGACATCTACGACCTTGAGAACCATCTCGACGAACGATTCGACATCGTGTTCACCTCCTACGGGGTGCTCTGTTGGCTCTCTGACCTCGGCGCGTGGGCCGAACTCATCGAGCAGTTTCTCGAACCCGGCGGCACGTTCTACATCGCGGAGGCCCATCCGTACATGGGCACACTCTCCGCGCTCTCCGCAGACGGCACGGCACAGTTCGAATTTCCGTATTTCCACGACGACCTGCCAAAGCGCTACGACGCGGACGGGTCCTATGCCGCCCCAGATGCGTCGTTCGACCACCCGACGACCTACCAGTGGTATCACAGCATGAGCGACATCCTCAACGCGCTGCTCTCGGCCGGACTCGATATCGAGTTCGTCCACGAACACCCCTTCGGCACGTTCAAAATGTTCGAATCGATGGAGCAAGCAGACGACGGCTGGTGGTACGTTCCCGGACTGGAGATAGACCTGCCGTTCACCTTCTCGCTCAAAGCAACCAAATCGGAGAAAAATTAGCGGGCGTTAGTCGGCTTTGACCGGTTCCCAGTCGAGTTCGAGTTCGCCCGAGTCCAGTTCGGCTTCAATTTCGCGGGCCGCGGTCACCATGTTCGCCATCTTGCCGTAGGCGACCTCGCGAGGCAGCAGCTTCAGCCCGCAGTCGGGGCTGACGACGAGCTGTTCCGGTGGCACGACTTCGAGGCCCTTCTTGATGTTTGCTTTAATCTGTTCGACGCTCTCGACTTCCGCGACGTGGGCGTCGGTTACGCCGAGGGCGAGGTCTTTCGTGAACTCTGCGGACTTGAACACGTCAAGCTGCTCGTAGTCGCCGTTTGCGAGTTCTAAGTCGAACTCGTCGACGGGATAGTCGAGAATCTCGGGGTAGATGCGCGAGTAGTCGCCGTAACAGACGTGGAGGCCGATGCGCACGTCTTCGGGGATGTCGGCGACGATGCGTTCGAGACATTCTCCGACGATGGCGTGGTCGTCCGGCGTCGTTGCGAGCGCGGGCTCGTCGATTTGGATGTAGCGTGCGCCTGCTTCGACCAGCTTCTCGATTTCCTCGTTCACGAGGTCTGCGAGGTCGTAAGAGAGCGCTTCTTCGTCCTCGTAGGCTTCGTTGAACGACCAGTTTGCGAGCGTGTACGGCCCCGTGATTGGCACCTTGACCGGGTGGTCTGCGACGCTCGCGGTGTATTTGTACTCCTCGACCAGCCACGTCTCGTCGTATTCGACTTCGGAGACGACGCTTGGCTTGTCGAAGTAGTTGTGTCCCCACACCTTGACGGGGCCGTTGAACTCGTAGCCCTCGATGCGGTGGGCGAAGTACTCGACCATCTCGGTGCGGCGCATCTCGCCGTCTACGACCACGTCGATACCGGCGCGTTCGTGCTCTTGGGTGATGAGGCGAGAGGCGTCGTTGGTCGCCTCCTCCCAGTCATCGTCGTCGAAGTCTGCGTTCTCGTCGTGGTAGAGGGTGCGAACGCGGTCTAACCACTTTGGCTTCGGGTAGCTCCCGACGACCGTCGTCAGGATGAAGTGTTCGTTCGGGTGGTCTGCGGGACGGAACTGTTCACGAGTCATGCCGTGGTCACCTCCGCGCGCAGGGCAGTCGCCTCGCCGAGGGCGGCGAGCTTTTCTTGGTATTTGTTCACCGGCAGGTAGAACAGCTCTGTGTTTGGTGTCATGTACACGGTGTCGAACGAGGCGGCAGGGGTGTTGTCGAGCACCCAGTCAACGCGCTCGTTGATTTTCTCCGGCGTTTCGACGAGGGTGTTCTGCCCGTTGAGGAGTCCCAGCGAAATCGCCGATTTCGTGCCGTACTCGTTGATGTTGTAGAGGTTCTCCTCGTGATTCGCGATGAAGTCGTAGCCAACCGCGTCGATGTCGGCGTCGAGTAAGTGGGCGTGGACTTTCTCGGTGAGCGCGCCGTAGTGAGTGTGAACGACGACCTCTGCGTCGGTCGCGCTTGCCACGGCGTCAATCGCTTCGCTCGCGTGCTCATCAACGCCGTCTCCCGGCGCGTTCGTCACGAGCGACGGTTCGAGCAGGTAGAGCGTCTCCGTCTCCGGGAACGCCTCGACTTCGCCAGCGAGGAAGTCTGCGACGGCGTCTAAGAACGCCGCGTCGTCTTCGTAGTACTCGTTGGTTGCGAGATCACAGAGCGAGTACGGGCCGGGAAGCACCGCTTGCAGGTTGTCTGCTTGCTCTGCGGTCGCCTCAAGTTCCTTCGCAACGTCACCGCTGAAGGTGAGGTCGCCGGTCACGACGGGGTCGCGGTAGAAGTTGTTGTTGTCGTAATAGCGGACGATGCCGTGGGTTTCGACGTTTTCGTGGACGGCGAGTGGATGGGCGAGCATGTCGTCCCACCGAAGCTGGCCTTCGACGGTGCGGTCGAGTCCGGCGTTCTGCTGGTCTTCGACGACGGCGGTGCGGGCACGGTCGATTACGGCCGTGATTTCAGGGCCTTCGTTCCCCGAGACGAGGTCTTCTTTCTGGTGACCTTTCAGGTCTGATAGCTCATCTTTCGCCCAGTCGGGCAGCGGGAAGAGCCCCGGTGTTGTAGCGACGAACTCTGTCATTCACTCGGCTAAAAGATATGCTGCTGTTTAATATTTACTACTTCGACAAATTACTTTGAGTAATTACTGGCGGTCGAGACGTTCGACGGTCAGCCGCTCGAACGGATAGGATTCTTCGCGCACGGTTTTCGCTGAAAAGCCGACGCCAGCGGCCGTGTTGCGCACCGCTTCGAGGTTCGTGAGCGTGCTCACGAGCAACAGGACGTAGCCGTCCGGCGCGAGCACACGACCCACCGATTCGAGAAACGGGTCGATGACCGCGCGGCCGTCCTCGCCGCCAGACAGCGCGACTTCCATCCAGTCGTCGCCCGCCTCGTCGGGGGCGGTCGGCAGATACGGTGGGTTGAACACCACCACGTCGAACGCGCCATCGCGGAAGCCGTCGGTCAGGTTCATCCGCGCCGCCTCGATGCCGCGCTCGCGCGCCTGCTCGCACGCATGCGGGTTCAGGTCACAGCCAACGACGTGCGCGCCGACTTCCTGTTCGATGGTGGCGGCGACGTAGCCAGAGCCCGTGCCGACTTCGAGTACTCGGTCGTCGGGCGTGACCTGTGCCACCGCCGCTTCCGCGAGAAGGCGTGAGTCTTCGGCTGGCTGGTACACCTCCGTCTCGACGCCACGGCGTTCTGCGAGGTCTGTCATTGCGCTTCCTCCGTGTCATCTTCGTTCCCCTCCTCCGCGCCACCGTCGGCCTCCGCTTCGGCCGCCGATTCTGCAACGCCCGTCGTCGGTGGCGCTTCGTCGCTGACGCGCAGCCCGCCCGCCTCAGAGCGACCCATGAGTTCGCGCTGTGGGAACGGAATTTTGACGCCCGCGTCGTCGAAAGCACGCTTTACGGCACTGATGACCGCGGTCTGGGCGTCCCACTTCTTGCGCGCGGTGGGGTTGTCTATCCAAAACCGTAATTCGAGGATAATCGCAGAGTCACCGAACGCCCTGAGCACGGCGTGGGCGCTTGGCACCGAGCGAATCTCGTCGAGGCCGCTCATCGCGTCGGTGGCGATTTCGACGGCGCGGTCTACGTCCACTTCGTAATCGACGCCCACATCCAAGGTGACCCGCAGGCGGCCGCGACGCGATTTGTTCACGACTTCGTTGCCCGTCACCTGGTCGTTCGGGATGATGAGATATTCGTCGTCGAACGTCCGGATGCGCGTGTTGACGATGGTGATATCGGTGACGATACCCTCATGGTCGCCAATCTCCACCCAGTCGCGCACTTCGAAGGGGCGGCTGAACAGCAAGACGAAGCCCGCGAGCGCAGAGCCGAGCGTCTGGCGGGCGGCAAGCCCGAGCACGAGGCCGAGGAAGCCAGCACCGAGCAGGAGGTTCTGGATGTTGATGCCCCACAGCGAGAGCGCCACGAGCGACGCGAGACAGAAGATGATGACCTGCATCGTCCGGTTGGCCATCTGGCGCTGGTGGTCGGTGACGGCGTCGTGTTCGTCGACGAACCGGTCGACGAGGTGCTTGAGCGCCCGCATGAGCGCAACCGCCGTGATGAACAAGATGGCGGTAAACAGCACCAACACGCTATCCTCGCCGGAGAGTTTGAGCACGGCGAGCGCGGAAATGACCTGACTGGTAGCCCCCCAGATGATGACCAAGATGAGCACCGACCCGGTCATGAGCGCGCCACCAACGGTAATCTGGGCGACTTCGACCTGCCACGACCCAAAGCGGTCTTTGAGCAGGTCCCCAGCTTTTCGCAACACCATTCCACCGACGACTAGCCCAACGACGACGGCAACTGTCCCGGCGACTTTCGACTCGGGAGTCAAAAACAGCGATTCGAGCCAGGCGAGAAACGGGGTGTGAAAGCTCATACGTCGGGGTTACCCACCTCGTAGGCGAGCATCGCAAGTTCCGCGAACTGTGCCGGGGTGACCTTGCCCGCGCGCATGCTCATCAGCTCCTCGTCGGCCGCCGCGACGACGGCTTTCGGGTCACCGAGGTGCGAGATGTGGGCGGTGTTTCGCACCGCATTGCGCATCGTCTTGCGTCGCTGGGTGAACACCGCGGTCACGAAGTTCAAGAAGAACTCGTCGTCTGGCACCTCGTACTCAGGGGTTCGCGGCATCGTTCGAACGATGGCGCTCTCGACCTGTGGCGGCGGCGAGAAGGCGGATTTGGGCACCGATTCGACGACTTCGATGTCGGCGTAGTGGCCCGCGGTCACCGACAGTCGCCCGTACTCGTCGGTCGCTGGGTCTGCGGCCATCCGCGCTGCGAACTCCTTTTGGAACATCAAGATGAGGGGGATGTCCCGCGGGAGCAAGCGAAAGGACAGCTCACTGGAGACGCTGTAGGGGAGATTCGAGATAGACGCCGTCACGTCAGAGGGGAGTTCCACCTCAAGGGCGTCGCCTTCGATGAGGGTGAGTTTGCCCGACTCGATTTCGGCTGCGAACTCACGGCGCAGGAACTCAGCAAAGCGTTTGTCGCGTTCGACGGCCGTCACCTTGTCTGCCACCGAGAGCAATCGGTCGGTGAGCACGCCCGCACCGGGGCCGATTTCGAGGACGTGCGAGCAGTCGATACCTGCATCGGTCGCGTGGCTCGGTAGTCTGTCGAGAACTCTGTCGTCTACGAGAAAGTGCTGGTCTTGGTTCGTATCCGCGCGGACGCCCGCTCGCTTGATGAGTGCACGCGCCTGTCGATGACCTGTCTGTTCGGCGCGCGTCGGTTCGCTCCCATCTGAGTTCGTCATTGGTTGTTGGCGAGTAGGCGGCCGCCCGTATCTAAAGCCTTCAGTTCTCTCGGCGGACGAACGCCTTGTACTTCAGGTCGTCGTCGTGAAGTTCCTCTAAGATGCGTTCGACGAGCACTTCCTTTGGCTTGTGCAGGCCCTTTACGCGCTCTTCGAGTTCTTCGAAGCTCTCGAACGGGCCGCGCTTGCGTTGTTCGAGAATGTTGTTGCGCAGTTTCTTCCCGATGCCGGGCAGCAAGTTGAGTTGGTGGAGGCGCAGCGAGATAGGTTGCGCATCGTTGTAGAAGTCCACGAAGCGCTGTTCGTTGTTCTCGACGATATCGCGAACCACATATTCGAGTTCCGCGCGGGCAGCCCCCGAGAGGTCGTCGTAGTCGACGTGCTCAACCGTCTCCACTTGCTCGTCTTTTGGTTTGGTGGTGATGCGGTCACCGATGTTTAGGTCTGCACCCTCCGCGAGGGTGCATTCAACGAGGGCAAACGTCGCCTCGGTGAGCGCGTACGCGATTGCCGGCTTCTGATAGCTCGGGCGGTCGTCGCCACTCTTCCCGTGTGGAAGGTAGTCGAGGATAACGGCTGTCGTGACATCACCGCTCTCGGTATCGCTCATATGAAAAACCGTACGACGGTGGCGAACTTAAATAGTCGCCACTTAGACGTATTTCGAGACGATGTTGAGGATTTCGTCGAGTTCGTCACCCGAGAGCGCGAACCGCTCTTGGGCGTAGATGGCGCGCAGTTCGTCGCGGTCGCGTGGCAGGAGGTCTGCGATTTTGTACGCCGTTGGCTCTGCGACCTTTTCGAGTTCGGAGAGCTCTGCGACGAGTTCGTTCGCGTCGTCTGCCGAAAGCACGGCAAAGCGGTTTACGTGCTCGATTGCACGCGCGAGTTCGTAGCGCATCTCACGCTCTTCGTCCGCGGCGCGCTCCATCTCGATGTCGGCGAGGAGTTCTTTCGCCTCGGAGATGGTGAGATACTCCTCGTCGAGCTTTTCTTTGAAGATGGTCATTTCTGACGGCGGAGGTGAGCGGGCTTCGCGATGATGGTCTTCCGCTTTCCACCGTCATTGATTGCGATTTTGTACGCGCGGCCCTGCTGTTCGATGATTTCGCCAGTCTGGCCGTTGAAGCGTGGGTGGAAGCGACCCTTCGGGACGGATGGGTCGATGTGCATGTGCACCTTCTCGCCAGCCTCGAACTGCTGGACCGAGCGCTGTGGCGGCGAGGTGCCGCGCTCTCGTGGTTTGTTCGAAAGCTTGTTCCGGGTGTGGCTTAGGGGCCCGTGGGAGTTCGGCATAGTCGTGGGCCAATCTTAATCGGTCGGACTAATAAAACGTGCGTTCCCGTTCCGTCCGACGGCGCTACTGCATCGGGGGGACGGGGGCCGGTTCGTCTGCCGGTTCCACGTCGAGAGCTACCCCGTGGGCTCCCTCGCGCTCATGGGCGCTCTGGGCGACGCGGATGAACTCGGCCTTCTCGCGCGCCTCTGTGAGTGTGTGGCCGCCACAGTAGCTCACGCCAGAGCAAACGCCCGCGAGGAACTCGCTGACGAGTGGCGCGAGCGCGCCTTTGTACGGCGTCAGCCCATCGACGCCTTCGTCCGCCGACGGGTTGCTCTCTTTGTCCGTCCGCGCCTCTGCGGCGGCCGAACTCGCCATCCCACGGGTACGCTTGAACTGCTCGTTTCCGTGGGAGACAATCGAACCCGGCGCTTCGTCGGTTCCGGCGAAGAAACTGCCCATCATGACGGTGTCAGCCCCGGCCATGAGCGCCTTCGCGGCGTCGCCGGAGGTGCGCACGCCGCCGTCTGCGCAGATGGGAACGCCGAGTTCTGCGGCGACTTCGGCGCAGTCGTCGATGGCCGTGAGCTGTGGTTTGCCCGCGCCCGCAACTTTTCGCGTCGTGCAGTGTGAGCCCGGCCCGACGCCGACTTTCACGCCGTCTGCGCCCGCCTCGTAGAGGTCGCGCACTGCCGCTGCGGTCACGACGTTGCCGACGACGAGTTCGGCGTCGTACTCCCAGTCGATGCGCGCTGCGGCGTCGAGACACGCCTCCATGTGGCCGTGGGCGACGTCCATCATGATGCAGTCTGCACCCGCCATCAGACACGCTTCCGTGCGTTCGAGATAGTCTTCGTTGATGCCGACGGCGGCGGCCACGCGCTCGCCTGCGTCTTTGACGGCGCGCACCTGTGCAGCCTGTTCTTCGATGCTCAGGAAGCGATGGATGGTGCCGAGCCCGCCGAGTTCGGAGAGGGCGATTGCCAGTTCGGCTTCCGTCACGGTGTCCATCGCCGCGCTGACGAGCGGCGTGTCGAGTTCCAGATTCGGCGTGAGGTGCGTCGAGAGATCGACGTCGCTCCGGCTGTCCACTGGAGACCGCTGTGGCACGAGGAGCACGTCGCCATAAGAGAGTCCCGTTCTGATTTCCATTGGTTGAACCCTTCGACACCAGCCTGTTCCCGAACTTAAGCGTGGTGAATCTCATCCCCTAAAAAAGGTCGCACACGAGAACGGTAGACGTAACCCGCAGGCTCCCCACGTGGCGCGCATGGACGAACACATAGAAACCCGCGCCATCCACGCCGGACAGGTTCCCGACGAGGAGACAGGCGCGCTGATGACGCCAATTCACGCCAATTCGACCTACGTCCAAGACGGCCCCGGCGACCACCGTGGCTACGAGTATTCGCGCACGGGCAACCCCACCCGCACGGACTTAGAAGCAAACCTCGCCGCGCTCGAAAACGGCGCGTACGGCCGCTGTTTCTCCTCGGGGATGGGCGCGATAAACACCGTCCTTAACCTGCTCGACTCGGGCGACCACGTCGTCGCCGGCAACGACGTGTATGGGGGTACACACCGCATCTTCACGCAGGTGTACGAGAAGTACGGCCTCGACTTCGACTTCGTGGACACGACCGATCACGACGCCGTCCGCGACGCCATGCGCGACGAGACGGCCCTCGTCTGGGTTGAAACGCCGACCAACCCGCTGATGAACGTAAACGACATCGGCGCGCTCGCAGACATCGCCCACGACCACGACGCGCTCTGTACGGTGGACAACACCTTCGCCACGCCGTACCTCCAGCGCCCGCTCGACCACGGCGCGGACATCGTCGCCCACTCGCTCACGAAGTACCTCGGCGGCCACTCAGACGTCATCGGCGGCGCGCTCATCACCGACGACGAGGAGCTGGACGAGGAGATTGGCTTCTACCAGAACTCCGTCGGCGCGACGCCCGGTCCGTTCGGCTGTTTCCTCGTGCTCCGGGGCACCAAGACGCTCCCCGTTCGCATGGACCGTCACTGCGACAACGCCCGCGACCTCGCCGAATGGCTCGCAGACCATGACGCCGTCTCCAAAGTCTACTACCCCGGCCTCGAATCCCACCCACAACACGACCTCGCCGCAGCGCAGATGGACGACTTCGGTGGGATGCTTTCCTTCGAGTTCGACGGCACGTTAGAACAGGCGAGTACGGTCGTGAGCGAGACGGACGTGTTCACGCTCGCAGAGAGCCTCGGCGGCGTCGAGAGCCTCATCGAACAGCCAGCAGCGATGACCCACGCGGCCATCCCGAAAGAAGAGCGCCTCGCGGCGGGCCTCACCGACGGCCTCATCCGCGTGAGCGTCGGCATCGAGCACGTAGACGACCTGAAAGCAGACCTCCAGCAGGCGTTCGACGCCGCGCTGTAACTTTACCTCATCTGCCGACGTACGGGGGGTATGGTGCTTCCCGACGCGATACACCCCATCTCCCTTTCGGTGCCGTTTGGCGACCACGATATCGAGATTCATCCCGTCGCCGTCGAAACCGACCACGGCCTCATTCTCGTCGATACAGCGGTTCCTGATGCTCACGGCGACATCGAAGCCCACCTCAACAGCCTTGGCTACGGCATCGACGACATCTCCGTCATCATCATCACCCACCACGACGCAGACCACGCCGCCGGATTGGCACGCCTCGTCAGTCGAACCGACGCCCTCGTCTGCACACACGGCCGGGAGGCTCCCTACCTCGAAGGCAAAAAGCCGCCGGAGAAGGGAAACTGGGTGCCCGACCCGGTTCCCGTGGACGTCGAACTCGTCGATGGGGTGAGTTTCAGAACCACAGTCGGGCCGATGCAGGTCGTCTCGACGCCCGGCCACTCACCGGGCCACTGCTCGCTGTATTTCCCCACGACGTACACGCTCATCTCGGGCGATGCGCTCAACGCCGTAGACGGACTCGTCGGGCCGAGACCGGAGTTCACCCCGGACATGCAGACGGCCACCGAGTCGGTCGAAAAACTCGCCTCGTTCGACGTGACGACCACCCACTGCTATCACGGCGGGACGGTGCCTCAAGGCACGCCACGCATCAAAGAAATTCTCGCCTCGCTCCGCTGAGCAGCGGCGTCGCTCACGGGGTAGCGTGCGGTAAAAACGGGTGTCGGCTTAAATGCGGCCGACGTTTTCGACGGAGACAGATTCGACGCCGTCGACTTCGATGAAGGCTTCCTCGACTGCTTCCGTGCCACCAGCACCGTCCGGGACGATGACGGTTGGCAGGAGGGCGATGAGGCCGAATGCGACGTTGTCGCGCTCGAAGCCGTTGATTTTTGCGCCTTCAGGCAGGGACTGCTCAAGGCGGTCCTGGAGGTCGTCCAGGTCGATTTCAGGGCTGTTCGGCATGACTTTCATCTTGGCGGCTACTTTTCCCATGATTATGGACCGGTGAATCCGCAGTCAGGACACTCATAGAGGTTGCTCTGCTTTCGGCACTTCGCACAGCGGTAAATCTGCTGGCCGCAGTCTGGACAGTCGAATGCGGCGGCGTTGGTGCCGGAAATGTTGATTCCACACGAAACGCACTTCCGTGCAGAAACTTGTTGACTCCCGCTCATACCCCCTCTTCCGTCTCGCGGCTTTTAACCGTTATCAAACGGAGTTGGACTCAACTCCCCGGGAGAATGTCACCAAGCGCCGCACCGATGGCCATCGGGACGAACGCCACGCTCACCTGACAGAGCGCGAGCCACGAGTCGTCCCACGAGACGCGCCCCCACGCGCTCATCATCAACACGGACGCCCCGAACGAGATGGCGACGACGCCGACGAGCCGCCGCGGGAACACGCCCAAAATCGGGTTCGTAATCCGCACGTCTTGGATGTCTGCGACGTAGAGCAGGCCAATCACGATACTGATGGCAATCCCAATCGTCGCAAGCAGGTAGCTCGGATGCGTCGCGATGAACGCGCCCGCTTCGAGCGTGCCGCTCTCTACGAACATCGGAATCCCGAAAATAATCGCCCCGACAAAGGCCTCTGCGGCGTCTGCGCGGTCGAACCCCTTGATGGTGTTCCCGAACACAGACGCGGTGGTTTGACTCGCCTCCATCGCAATCGCCCGCGCTTCTCGCACCTGCTCGCGGGCCTCATCATCGACCGTCGATTCGAGGCGGTCGAACTGCTGGGCCAGGTCTGCGAGCGTAGAGCGGTCGTCACGCGACCCATTTGCGCGGCTGTCCATAGACGTTCGTCCCGCGCCGCGCGTAAAACTCTGCCCGTGAGGGTGCTGGCTAAGTTGACAGCACCCGTACGAGTCTGTATGGTGGAGATGGGAGACACCGCCAGGTATCAGGCGAACTGGCAGGACGAAATCGACAGTGCGTCGCTCTATCGGACGCTCGCTGAAACCGAATCGCAACCCCAACTCGCTGAAGTTTATCTGAAACTCGCAGCGACGGAAACGAAACACGCCGAGTTTTGGGCCGACCGGCTTCGCGAAGCTGGTGGAACGCTTCCCGACGCGCGGCCGTCGTGGCGTGCTCGCACACTCTCGTGGCTGGCCCGGCGATTCGGTGCACAGGCGATTCTCCCCACGCTCACCGCGACAGAACGCGCCGGTCACGTGGGCTATCTCAGCCAACCGGAGGTGACCGGTACGTCGCTGCCAGCCGACGAGCGGTCGCACGCCGCGTTGCTCCGCACAATCGACTCGACGGCGGGCGTTGAGGGAAGCGTCCTCGCTCGCCTCGAAGGCCGTCATCGCTCTGCGAGCGGGAACGCGCTCCGCGCGGCGGTCCTCGGCGCGAACGACGGGCTCGTCTCGAATCTGAGTCTCGTGATGGGCGTCGCGGGGGCTGCGCTCTCTGGGTCTGCCATCCTCATTACCGGTCTCGCCGGGCTGCTCGCTGGAGCCGGGTCGATGGCGATGGGCGAATGGCTCTCGGTCCAGAGTTCGAGAGAACTCTATCAACGGCAGATAGCCATCGAAGCCGAAGAACTCAGCGAGACGCCAGCAGAGGAAGCAGAAGAACTCGCACTCATCTACCAAGCGAAAGGGCTGACAGAACCGCAGTCCCGAGAGCTGGCTGCACGCCTCCTCGCAGACGAACAGACGGCCCTTGACACCCTTACGCGCGAAGAACTCGGCATCAACCCGGAGGAACTCGGCGGGTCGGCGTGGGAAGCAGCGGGTACGTCGTTCGTCCTCTTCGCGCTCGGCGCAATCGTCCCCGTCGCGCCGTTTGCAGTTCTGACTGGCATGACAGCCGTCATTACGAGTCTCGCACTCAGCGCCATTGCGCTGTTCGGCATTGGCGCGGCCATCACGCTCCTCACCGGCCGCAGTCTGCTCTACTCGGGGGGCCGACAGGTGTTGATTGGGCTTGCCGCAGCGGCACTCACCTACGGCGTCGGGTCGCTCATCGGTGTGACGCTCGTGGGCTAGTGGTTTTATCAAGAAATACGAACATCGTCTCTGAATGACCAGTTCGGACGACGACTTCGACCCCGAGGCGCGCGAAGGACGGGAGGTCGCTGGCGAGGCGGCGACCGACCGCAGCGACTTCCTCTCGCTGATAGGGCACGTCTACCGGGGCGAGGTTGGGCGGGCAAACGCGTGGCGCACCCGCCTCGACCGCACCACGAACTGGGCGGTCGTGCTCACCGCGACGTTGCTCACGTGGGCCTTTTCGGCCGAAACCCGCCCACACTACGTCATCCTCGTCGGGATGGCGATGGTGGCGCTGTTTCTCGTTTTCGAGGCGAGACGCTATCGCATCTATGACGTGTGGCGCTCGCGGGTTCGGCTGTTAGAGGAGAACGTGTTCGCAAACGCCCTCGACCCGGAGGGTGCAGAACAGCGTGGCTGGCGCAAACTCTTGAGCCGCGACCTGCGGACGCCGACCGTCAAAACGCCGCTCGCAGAGGCGGTCGCCCGCAGAAGTCGCCGCATCTACTTTCCGCTGTTCATCGTCCTCTTGCTCGCGTGGGTCATCCACCTCGCCGTCTTCGACGCGACCGACATGGGCTTGCTCCAGCGGGCGAGCATCGGTCGCCTCCCCGGAACCGTCGTCGCAGGAGCTGTCAGCCTGTTTTATGCGACAATCACTGGCATCACGTTCTGGCCGCGCGAACGTCACGCAAAAGGTGAACTCCAGTCGGACGAGCAGGCCCAAGACGACTGGAAAGCCTGATTATTTGCCCGTCCACTCGGCGTCGCGCTTCTCGAAGAAGGCGTCCATGCCTTCCTGTTTGTCCTCGGTCGCAAACAATTGGGTGAACAGCTCAGATTCGTAGGCAATGCCCTGTTCTAACTCCATGCGCGAGGCCGCTTTGACCGCGTCCTTGGCGAATTCGAGTGCAACGGGACTTTTGTCGGCCATCTTCGCCGCGAGGTCGTAGACGCGCTCGTCGAAGCCGTCGTCGCCGTACACCTCGTCTACGAGGCCGATGTCTGCTGCTTCCTCGGCCGAAATCAGTTCGCCGGAGAGAATCAGGCGCATGGCGTGACCCTCACCCACGAGTCGCGTCAGGCGCTGGGTGCCGCCGCCGCCGGGGATGATGCCGAGGTTGATTTCGGGCTGTCCCAACTTCGCCTTCTCGTAGGCGATGCGCACGTCACAGGCCTGTGCGAGTTCACACCCGCCGCCGAGGGCGTGGCCGTTGATGCGCGCGATGACCGGCATTGGGAGGTCATCGACCACTTCGTAGATGCGCGGGCGTCGGCTGACTTTGCGCTGTTCGAGCGTCGTCCGCTCGCGCAGTTCGCCCACGTCTGCGCCCGCGACGAACGCCTTCGCCTCGTCTGCCCCCGTGAGGACGATGACGCGTACCTCGTCTGCGTCTTCGAGCGCAGAAAAGATGCGTTTCAACTCCACGCGAACCTGCGAATTGAGCGCGTTTCGCGCGTCCGGGCGGTCGATGGTGACGGTGGCGACGTACTCGCGGTCGCTTCCCACGTCGAGGTGGACGAGCGAGCAGTCTGCGGCGACTGATTCAAGGTCGCTCATCGCTCGACCTCCCCGACGTTTTCGCCCTCGTCCCACTCGTAGAAGCCCTGCCCGGATTTCCGCCCGAGGTGTCCGGCGCGAACCTTGCGTTTCAGCACCTGTGGCGGGCGGAATCGCTCGCCTAGTTCTTCGCGCAGGTATTCGAGAATGTCGAGGCGTACGTCTAAGCCCACCAAGTCGGTGAGTTCGAGCGGCCCCATCGGGTGGTTGTAGCCAAGCGTCATCGCCTCGTCAATATCGGCGGCGCTCGCGACGCCCTCTTCGTACATCCGCATGGCTTCGACGCCGATGGTGACGCCGAGCCGTGAGGAGGCAAAGCCGGGCGAGTCCGTGACGACGATTGGCGTCTTTTCGATACCCTCAACGAACTCGACCGCGGCCGCTTCGGTGGCGTCGTCGGTTTGCTCTGCGAGGACGACTTCGACGAGGGCCATGATGTGGACCGGATTGAAAAAGTGGAGGCCGATGGCCCGGTGGGGCGAACTGAGTTCGCTCGCAATCTCCGTCACCGAAAGCGAGGAGGTGTTGGTGGCGAGGATGGCATCGTCGGGGGCGACGGCTTCGACATCCGAAAACACCTGCTGTTTGAGGTCAAGGCGCTCGGGGACGGCTTCTACGATGAGGTCAGCCTCGCCTGCGGCTTCTCGGAGGTCGGTCGTCGTCGTGAGCCGAGCGAGGGCGGCGTCCATTTCGGCTTCGGTGAGTTTCTCGCGGTCAACTCCTCCTTGCAGGTTGCGCTCTACAGCGTTGCGCGCCTCGCTCAAAACGCTCTCGTCAATATCTCGAAGAAATACATCGTGGCCGGCCATCGCGCTCACTTGCGCGATGCCGTGGCCCATGGTTCCAGCACCGAGTACGGTGACGTGCATATCGACACGCGAACGCGAACCGAGTTAATGGTTATCGTCTGTCGATCTGACCTTAAATCCGTAGCGGGTGACGCCCTCTTGGGTGTAGATGCGGCGAATTATTGCCGTCACTTCATCGCCCACCGACGGATTCCCAAACGCCACCTGCGCTGGGGCGCTCACCGTCTTGCCGCCGTACTCGAAGGCGACGATTGTGATGCCGAAATCGCCGCTCTGGGCCTGCTGGACGGCGAACTCCGGTGGCGCGCCGCCCTGCCCGATTCGCGTCACGGCTTCGACGGTGCCCGTGCCCGACAACTGCACATCCTCGAACGTCCCTAAGTTCCCGCACTTGTCACAGGCTCCTTCCGGCGGGAAGGCAAGCGCACCACATTCGGCACATTCGCCTGCAACGAGTCGGTGGCGCTGTGGGAGCGACTGGTGCCACGCGGGCATGGAGACGTACGCGCCCCCACCCGCGGGCGAATCACCCGTCAGGTCGCCCCGGCGGCGGAGATGCTCGGCGTACGTGAGTTCCGCGTCGCCCGAGAGCGCGAGGTTCGTCTTTACGCCCTCGCCGTCCACGACGAACGCGGACGCACCGCCGCCGGCTCCATATCCCACGCCGAGGACGCGCTCGCAACCAGCGTCAAGTGCTTTTGCGAGACCGAGCGGGACGCTCGCCGCGCCCGTGTCACCGAGGTCGTGGACGGTGGTTCCCGCCTGAACGAGTTCGGTGTCGATATCGAGCGCCTTCGCCGCCCGATACGGCAACTTTCCGTCTGGAGCCTGCAGACACGCGGCATCGATATCACCGACGTACACCTGCTCGACTGCACCGCGAACTGTCTCCGTGTACGCCTCGCGGTCGTAGCCGGTCACGCCGAGGCCATCGACGTACTCGCTCCCGCGTTCGCGGAATCGAGTTCCGGGATACGGTGTCGTGAACTCGGCTTGGCTCACGACCTCCGCACCTTTCTCTCCGAGGACGAACGCCACAGCACCCGCGCCGGCGGCGTGTTCGTGGGCGTCTGATGGGTGGCCGCGTGGGCAGTCGCTTGCGATGACGAGGCCGACGCTGTCGTTCCACGGTCCTATCTCTACACCGGAAAGGAGCGCCTGTACTCCCGCCCTCGTACTCCCGCCGAACTGCTGGCGTGGGGTGGACTCTTCGACGCCGAGCATCGACCCGAGTCGCGCGGTCAGGTCTTCTTCCTCGGCAGGAGGCGTCGAAGAAGCGAACCCGAGATGCGCAACGTCCGCACCCGCGCAGCCTGCGGCGGCGAGGGCGCGTTTGCCGGCTTCGACGGCCATCGTCAGCGCGTCCTCGTCTGCGTCGGGCACCGACTTTTCGGTGATTCCCGCGGGGCCGCGACTCCACTCCTGTGCAAATTCGCTGCCAGCAATCCTGAAGCGCGGCGCGTACGCACCGACGGCGGTGATGCGCGGGCCGCTCATGGCTG
Source organism: Haladaptatus sp. CMSO5 (assembly GCF_036689885.1). Classification (NCBI taxonomy): domain Archaea; kingdom Methanobacteriati; phylum Methanobacteriota; class Halobacteria; order Halobacteriales; family Haladaptataceae; genus Haladaptatus; species Haladaptatus sp. CMSO5. Next base: position 2,321,574 of record NZ_JBAHVW010000001.1, on the reverse strand, counting down.
CTCCTTCGTTTCGAAGATGTGAACGACGGCCGCGCCGCCGCTTCCGCCGACGTTGTGCGTCAGCCCGTAGCGGGCGTCAGCGACCTGTCGGTCGCCCGCGTGGCCCGAGAGTTGGGTGAACGCCTCTGCGACCTGTCCCGCGCCGGTCGCGCCGATTGGATGGCCCTTGCTCTTGAGTCCGCCCGAAGCGTTTACGACCACGTCGCCGCCGTAGTCGGTCCCCCCCGAGGTGACGTAGGGGCCAGCCTCGCCCGGCTCGCAAAAACCGAGGTCTTCGTAGGCCATGAGTTCGGCAATCGAAAAGCAGTCGTGCACCTCCGCGAAGTCGATGTCATCGGGGCCAACGCCGGCCATCTCGTAGGCCTGTTCAGCAGCGCGCTGTGAGGCCGGGACGCCCGAATAGGTGTCGCGCTGGAACAGCCCGACTTTGTCCGAACCTGCACCCACGCCCGCGACGCGGATGGGGTCGTCCGTGTATTCCTCCACCAGGTCTTCGCTCACGATGAGCGCGCAGGCCGCGCCGTCGGTCGTCGGACAGCAGTGATACAGCGTGAGCGGGTCTGCGACGGTCGGTGCGTTCATCGCGTCTTCGAGCGAGCACTCGAATCTGAGCTGTGCGTGCGGGTTTTTCGCCCCGTTACGGTGGTTTTTTACGGCGACATGCGAGAGGTGCTCTGTGGTCGTACCGTACTTTTTCATGTGTGAACTCGCCATCTGTGCGTAGACGCCCGCAAAGGTGGTTCCGGAGAGACGCTCCCACTCGGTTTCCCCAGAAACGCCGAGCCACCAGCGAGTGGCGTCGCTCGAGAGGTCGGTCATGACCTCGACGCCACCGGCGAGGACGACGTCTGCCATCCCGCTTTTGACGGCTTGGACGGCCTGTCGGACGGCGTAGCCGGAGGCCGCACAGGCGTTTTCGACGCGGGTGCAGGGAATCCCCGACAGCCCGACGTGTTCGGTGACGGCGGGGCCGGGAAGCCCAATCTGGCGGCCACCAACACCGAGTGTGCCGATGACGGCTTCGTCGATGTCGTCGGGGTCGATGCCGTGAGGGACGCTCGAAAGCGTCGCAGTGTACGCCTGCTCGAACAACGAGCGATAGGATTCGTCGGGGAACGATCCGAAATCGGACTGGGCCGCGCCCACGAGATACGCGTCGCGCATACTCCCCCGTTCGTGGCACGCAAGGTATACTCTGTTGGCTTCGCCGTGCAGAAACGTGTAGGATTGTCCGACAGAATAGATTTGTGGGGTGCTGGCAAACCTCGAACGTATGCACGGCGATGTGGAGACGGCGACCCGCGAGGAGCTTCGGACGGTGCAAACGGAACGGCTACAGCGGATGGTCACACAGGCGGCCACCGTCCCGTACTACGCACAGGCGTTCGAGGAGGTGGGCGTCTCCCCGGAAGACATCGACTCCATCGACGACATCGAGAAACTGCCGTTCACCACGAAAGAAGACCTGCGCGACAACTACCCGGACAAACTGTTCGCCGTCCCACGCGAGGAAATCGTCCGGCTGCACGCCTCGTCTGGAACCACGGGCAAGCCGAAAATCGTCGCCTACACGCGCGACGACCTCAAGGTCTGGCGCGAGGCGATGGCCCGGTCGCTCGTCGCCGCGGGCGTTTCCGCCACGGATACCGTCCAGAACGCCTACGGCTACGGCCTGTTTACTGGCGGCCTCGGCTTCCACGACGGGGCAGAGGAACTCGGCGCGACGGTCATCCCCATCGGCGGCGGGAACACCGACCGGCAAATCGACTTCCTCGAAGATTTGGGGAGCACCGTCCTCTCGTGTACTCCGTCCTACTGTCTCTACCTCGCAGAAGCCATCGAAGCGCGCGGCGTAGACCCCCACGACCTCCCGCTTTCGACGGTCATCATCGGCGCAGAACCCTTCACCGACCCGATGCGCGAGGAGATTGAGGAGGCGCTCGACGTGACCGCAATCGACGTGTACGGGCTCTCAGAAATCGTCGGCCCGGGCGTCTCCATCGAGTGTGCAGAAGTGCAAAACGGCCTTCACGTCTGGGAAGATTTCTTCTATCCCGAAATTATCGACCCCGAAACCGGTGAGGTGCTGCCAGAAGGCGAGGAAGGCGAACTCGTGCTCACGACACTTGCGAAAGACGCGATGCCTATCTTGCGCTATCGAACCGGCGACATCACCTCGCTCAACTACGACACGTGCGACTGTGGGCGCACCCACGTCCGGATGGACAACGTGACTGGGCGCGCCGATGACTTGCTCATCGTCCGCGGGGTGAACGTCTATCCCAGCCAAATCGAGGAAGCGATGCTTGAGTTTGCAGAAGTCGCACCCCACTACCGCATCGACTTGCGCCGCGAGGGTGCGCTCGATACGATGGAACTGACGGTCGAACACCACGCAGATGTGGTGGACGTCGCGGGTCTCACAGAGCGGATTCGAAAGAAATTGAATTCGAAGCTGGGCGTGAAACTCTCAGCGCTGCACGTCGTCGAACCGGGCACAATCGAGCGGACGACGGTGGGGAAGGTACAGCGCGTGTTCGACCACCGCACGTAATTCCCGGTAATTTTTTCTCATCTTTCGGTGAAGGCAGCATGTGCCATACAGTTACGAACCACACTTCTTCGAGGACATGGAAGTGGGGAAAACCTTCGAGAGCGTCGGGCGAACCATCACCGAAGCGGATTTCGTCAATCACTCTGCGTTCGCGGGCGACTGGACGGAACTCCACACGAACAAAGAGTACTCGAAAGACGGTCCCTTTGGCAAGCGCATCGGCCACGGTCCGATGACGTTCATCGTGACCACCGGCCTCGTTCAGCGATGTGGCTTCGTAGAGCGCACCGTCATCGCCTTCCTCGGCATGAATTACATGGACGTCCCGAATCCCGTTTTCATCGGCGACACGCTCTCTGCTGAGTTCGAAGTCACCGAAAAACGCGAGTTCGAGAGCCGCGACGACGCGGGCCTCGTGGTCATCGACGCGACGACCACCAATCAGGACGGGACGGTCGTCTTCCAGGGCGACATGAAATTCATGTTCAAGCGCCGCGACTGAACTGTCCTATCTTTCTGTCACTCTTTGGAAAAAGCCCATTCGGATACTGCTTTCTCCTTCATCACCGTAGTGATATATGGTGCAAACCCATGGCAAAACTATCACCACGAGATGCGAAGTCGCGCGTCGTTCGATTTAACGACGAAGTGTTCAACGGGCGCAACTACGACCTACTGGACGAACTGGTGACCGACGACATAATCATCCACGAGACATCGTCACCGGAAGACGTCAAGGGTCGCGAGGCGTTCAAAGCATATTTACAGATGTTTCACGAGTCATTCTCCGACCTCAAAGCAATCATCGAAGACCAAATTGTCGAGGGTGACAAAGTCGTCACGCGATACACCTACGAAGGAACCCACGACGGCGAGTTCATGGGGATGGACGCGACCAACCGTTCGGCCAAAATTTCGGGCATCGTCATCAACCGGATGGAGGGTGACAAAGTCGCAGAAACGTGGACGAACGCCGACTTCCTTGGCCTGATGCAACAGCTCGAACTCATCCCACGCCAAGAATAGTTGTCCCAATTCCCGGAAATTCCTCGTTTTCAGCCGTTCTACATACAGATTTCTTCTCGCCAGCTGATACAGTACTGAGGGATTGAAAATGGCCGTCCAAGATGTAAAACAGATGAAAGACCTCGTTCTGAACATGGCCGTCGACGTGATGAACGACAAGAAGCTCGATGACATTTCGAACTACTATACCGACGACTGTGTCACGCACTATGCGGACGCTCGCCCCGACGAAACCGGTATCGACGGACTACGGAAAAACTGGGAGGACGTGTTCGCGGGGTTCCCGAACTTCACCGCCGACCTCAACCGCGTCGTCGCTGAAGGCGACAAACTCGCCGTGAACTACACGTACAAAGGGACCCACGAGGGTGCGTTCCTCGGCGTCGCTCCGACGAACAAGAAGGCCCAAATCGACGGGATGACGCTGTACCGGTTCGAGGACGGCAAGATTGCAGAGTCGTGGGTTCACTCAGACCTGCTTGGCCTGATGCAACAACTCGGTGCCGCACCGAAACCCGGCGAATAAGCCCGAATCACGCTATTTTTTCTGACATTCAAGCAAGGGACTTGCTCACAGACAGCCTCTTTCTAGTGGGTGGCACACATGGCAATCCAATCACCAACAACAGAGAACAAACAGCTTGCACGCCGATTTTTTGAAGAGGTGCTGAGCGAGAAGAACTTCGACCTGATCGACGATCTGTTTGCGGAAACGTACACGCATCACGACGCAGAGAGCGGGCGCGAACTCCACGGCCGCAGGGAGTTCAGAAAGCTGCTCACCGAGTTCACGACGGCGTTCCCGGACGTGAACATGACCATCCACGACCAACTCGCAGACGACGACCACGTCGTCACGCGACTCACCATGACCGGCACGCAGACGGGACCGTTCGGTGACATGGACGCAACGGGCAAGTCCGTAAGCATCGACGGTATTGTCGAACACCGCGTAAAGAACGGCAAAATCGTCGAGGGCTTCCCACAATGGGACATGCTCGGCATGATGCGACAGGTCGGTGTCGTTCCGGACGAACTCGCCGACTGACGGTATCCCTTTTTCACCGTGTGGGAATAATTCACGAGGTATGCCCGGAGATGTTCTCGCAGACGGCGAACCGCGCGCCATCGACATGCACGCCCACCAGCCGGCGAAGGAGTTTTTAGAGGACGCTGGCGGCGAGATGATGCGCGATGCCGCCAAAAAGTTCGGCGCGGAAATGGAGTTTGACACCTACGAAGGGATGCGCGAAGAGTACTACGCCGCCGGCGTGAAGAAAGTCGTCCTCGTCGGGTGGGACGCGGAGACGAACACGGGCAACCCGCCCGTCACGAACGATTACGTCGCAGGCGTCCGCGACGAATTTGCTGACTTCATCATCGGCTTTGGCAGTGTTGACCCACTCAAAGACGACTGCGTCGAGGAAGCAGAGCGCGCCGTGAACGACCTCGGCCTCTCAGGCTTCAAGTTCCAGCAAATCGCTCAAGGGTTCTCACCGAGTGACCCTGAACACGAACCGCTCTGGGACACCATCGAAGACCTCGGTGTGCCCGTCATCTTCCACGGCGGCAACTCCACGCTCGGCGCGGGCAGCCCCGGCGGTCGCGGTCTCAGAATCAAGTACGGCAACCCGATGCTCATAGACGACGTGGCCGCGACGCATCCCGACCTGCAGATTCTCATCGCGCACCCGGCGTTCCCGTGGGAGCGCGAGCAGCTCGCCATCTGCCAGCAGAAGGGGAACGTCTACATGGATTTCTCGGGCTGGCTGCCGAAGTACATCGACGACGAGTGGCTCCACTACGCCGGAACCCTGCTCAAGGACAAGACGATGTTCGGCACCGACTACCCGATGATTGGCCCGAAAAAGTGGCTCGACAACTTCAGGGAGTACACGGATTACCCCGAGGACGTGCAGCGAAAACTCCTCTGGGAGAACGCTGAAGCGTTCCTCGACTTGTGAGAAAAGAAACGCTCGCCGGACATCCGGCGGTCACGGTCGGAGCGGGGTCAGATAGGCTCCTCATCATCCCGGGGCTGAACGACCCACTCATGCGCGTGACCGAGACGTTCTGGTTCGCCCGCATCGTCGCCGCCTACTGCAAGCGCTATGCCGACACCCACACGGTTTCAATGGTCTCGCGGCCGGTGGGTGTCGAAACCCAATCGACCGCCGAGATGGCCGCGGGCTACGCAGCCGTGCTCGAAGAAACCGGGCCAGCGGCGGTCATGGGGCTCTCGATGGGTGGGTTCATCGTCCAGCATCTCGCCGCCGCCCGCCCCGACCTCGTGACCGGTGCGATACTCGGCCTGTCTGCGGCGAAACTCAGCGACGCAGGCCACGAGACCATCGCCCGGTGGCGCGACTGGGGGCGGGCCAGCCAGTGGAATCTCATCTACCGCGAGGCCGTCAATGCCGTGGCGACGGGGCTGCTCAGACGCGGCTTCTCACTGGGAGCACGCGGCTTCGACCTCGTGACGCGTGGGCCGGAAACACCCAGAGACTTCATCGGTGCGGCGGAGGCGTGTCTCGCCCACGACGCGACAGACATACTTCCCGAAATCGACGTGCCGACGCTGACGATTGGCGGGACGAGGGACCCCTTCTTCACAGAGCGAGACTTTCGCGAGACAGCCACGGCACTCCACGGCGAGCTACAGATATTACCAGAAATTGGCCACGAGGCGGTCATCCACCACGCCGCCGCCTTCGACCGGCCAATCAACCGCTTTCTCAGCCGCGGGGCACAGTTTTAACCACCCCGCGGGCGTCTGCCGGACTATGGACGTAGAAGCCTTCTTCGAAGGGATGCCGTTTGCTGATTTCCTCGGTGTTGAAGTCACCGAAGCCGAAGACGGCCACGCCGAAGGCCACATCGAGATGCGCAAAGAACTCTCGTGGAACGCGGAGAAGCTGATGGCCCACGGCGGCGTGGCGTTCACGCTCGCGGACACCGTCGGTGGTGCGGCACTCGTCTCGCTCGTAGACCAGCCAGTCCCAACAATCGACATGCGTATCGACTACCTGAAAGCCGGGACGGGCGACCTCTACGCCGAAGCCGACGTGGTGCGCTGTGGCTCCTCTGTCGGCGTGGTGGACGTGATGGTCACGGACGAAGGCGGAAACGAAGTCGCAAGCGTCCGCGGCGTGTATAAAACGGGCTAGAACACCTGCGAGAACAGGCCGCGCTCGCCACGATGAAGGCGTTCTAAGAACGACGATTTACTGATGTCGAGCGCCGCCGCGACCGCCGCGGCGTCGACTTTTCGCGGCACTTCGAAGTAGCCCATTTCGACGGCCGTCCGGAGCGCTTCTTCTTGGGCTGGCGTGATGTCCCACTGCTGGGCGACGGTCGTCTCGTCGTCTGTGCCGAGTGGGTAGATGCGTTCGAGTGTGACGCCGACGGCGTCGGCCCCGGCCTCCGCGTTTCGTGCAGCCACCGTGTCGAGAACCCCTTGGAGCACGTCGCGGCCGACAACCGCGCCGGTGTGGCGCTCGGTTCCGCGGTGGTACTGGAGCGATTCGACGAGCAGGCCCGCGTTCGTCAGGTCGTGGACGACGCAGCGCTGTTTTGCGAGGCAGCGAAAGTTGTAGCGACCCTCCGTGTGGGACATGTGGAGATAACGCACCCGTTCGTCTGCGTCGAGAATCGGGGCGACGTCGTCGGTCGGGGCGCTGAAGCGGAGGAGGACGTTCCCGTCGGCTCTGAGCTGGGGTGGGCGGGCGACGAGAGTCGTCCCGGCCTCTCGCGACGCGTCTGCGAGCGGACAATTGTCCCCTGTTACGCGAAACTCCACGACGAGGCACTCGGCAATCATGCGGAGATATTGACCGCCACAATATTTAAAGCCCTGTCATGAACGGGGTAACGAGTATCCGGTATCGTCTGTTATTATTTTCCATCATGGATCTCGATACTGTGTTCGAGCGAGCAGGTCCGCGGGCGTTCAGCCCGAAAGACGACCTGCCCCAAGAATACCGCGAGGCGGCGACGAGGATGATTCAGTTCCACGCGAACTCTGAGATAATGGGCGCGTATTTAGAACGCCCGTTTATCCGCCAAGCACCGAGCCTCGACCGCAAACTCGCCTTCAGCGCGAAGGTGCAGGACGAAATCGGCCACGGTCAACTGCTCTATCGCGCCGCAGAGTCCCTCGGCGTGAAGACGCGCGAGCAGATGCTCGATGAACTTGCCAATGGGAAAGGCAAGTTCCTGAACTGCTTTCACTACCCGATGAAAAACTGGTGGGAAGTGCCGATGATTGGCTTCTTCGTTGACGGAGCCGCGATGCGCCGACAGGCGACGCTCAAGGACACGAGTTGGGAGCCGTACGCCCACGCAATGGACAAGATTTGCTTCGAAGAAGGCTTCCACATCAAACACGGCGAGCACATCCTCCGCGAACTCGGCACCGGGCCGAAAAAGCACCAAGAGTTAGTGCAAGACGCGTTCGAGGAGTGGTGGCCGCGCATCATCCAGTTCTTCGGCCCGACCAACGACAAGAGCGTCCACCACGACTTCGCATCGAAGGTGGGCTTAAAGCGCAAGTCGAACGACGAACTCAGAAACGAGTTCCTCACCGTCTACATCCCGAAAGCAGAGCGCTACGGCCTCGAAATCCCCGAGTACCCACGCATCAACTTCGACGAGGAGACGGGGAGCTACGAAGTCATCGAGGAGGATTTAGACTGGGACGAGTTCTTCCAGATTGCGAAAAACGAGTACGAACCCGGCCTCGGGCAAATCAACACCCGCAAGGCGGCCCAAGACGCCGTCGAGTGGGTGACCGAATCGCTCGAAAACACCGGCCCAACCCCACAGGCGGCTGACTGACATGATTTGGGAAGTTTTCAGACAGGAAAAACAGGGCGGCTACCACACCCACTGTGGCAACGTCCACGCGCCAGACCGCGAGATGGCGCTCATGTTCGCACAGGTGCAACACGCCCGCCGTCGCCCGACCCACAGCCTGTGGGTCGTCCCGAAAGACGAAATCGGCGAAGTTGACGCAGAGGAAGCCTCGTTCGGCGGTACGACGGACAAGCTGTACCGCTGGGCGATGACGTTCAACACGGACGCGAGTTTCGCAAAGGAAATCGAAGACTCGGAGAAAGAGCAAATCGAGGCCGAACGCCAACGGAGGGAAAACTAATGGCGCTCTCCGAACTCCCCGGTCCGGCGGAGTTAGACGCAGACCAACAACAGGCCGTCTCCGAGGTCATCTTCCGGATGGCCGACGACGAGTTCGTCCTTGCAGAACGCTACACCGAGTGGCAGGTTCGCGCGCCGACGCTCGAATCCGACCTCGCCATTGCGAACATCGCACAGGACGAGTACGGCCACGCCCGTCTCTGGTACGACCTGCTCGAAGATTTCGGCGCAGAAGAGCCGGAACTCATCTGGGAGCGACCTCCGAGCGACTTCCGCCACTCGACGCTGGTCGAACTCCCGATTATCGAGGGCGACTGGGCGGACAGCATTCTGCGTGGGTATCTGTTCGACACCTACGAGAAACTCCACCTCGAATCGATTCACGGCTCTGCGTACCCGCGCCTGCGCGACCGCGTCGAGAAGGTGCAGATGGAAGAGCGCTACCACTTAGAACACGGCCAGAACTGGCTCGAACGCCTCTGTGACGACGAGCCGGGCCGGGAGAAAGTCCAGCAGGCGTTCGACCGCCTGTTCCCGTACGCGCTCACGCTGTTCGAGCCAAGCGAACACGAAGCCGACATCGTGGAACTTGGCATCCGTATCGAACCGCTCGCCGACCTGCGCGCCCGCTGGCTCGAAATCACCCTGCCGTTCCTCTCGTCGCTCGGTCTCTCCGTACCGGAAGCCGAGGATGAGCTACCGGAACTGCCTGCGGAAACCGGCCGCCACGGCGACCACACCGCAGACTGGGAGCCCCTTTACGAGGAGTTCACCCACACCTACCGCACGCTCGGGCTGAGTACCCCGACGAAGCTGCTTAAGGACCCTGACGATGTCAAGTAACCCAACCGAAAACACCGCCACACCGTGTTCGCACACCGACTACGTCCACGGCCCCGAACGCGAGGGCCTGCCTGCGACCGGCGAGGGCACAACGGGTGTCGAACGCCGCGTCTGGGACACCCTCTACGCCATCGAAGACCCGGAGATGCCGGTCAGCATCGTTGATTTGGGGCTCATCTACGGCGTCAGCGTCGAAGACGGCCACGCAGACGTGAAGATGACGCTCACCTACACCGGCTGTCCGGCCCGCGAGATGCTCACGACGGACATCGAAGAGGCCGTCGCCGCCGTCGAAGGCATCGACAGCATGGAGTTAGACCTCGTCTGGAGTCCGCCGTGGACGGTCGAGATGGTCACCGAACCGGGGAAGGAGGCCCTGCGCGAGTTCGGGCTGTCCATCTAATCATGCGGTTCAACGACCCGAGCGTCACGACGAGCCCCGACGAATCGCCCGCAGTCTGCCCGTACTGTGGCTCAGAGAACACGGTGCGCGACCACCCGAAGGGGCCGGGACTCTGCCGGTCGATGCACTACTGCAACGGCTGTGACCAGCCGTTCGAGAAGTTCGGGTAGTCGGCCCGCAGAGCGCGCCTTTTAACCACATCCCACTCGCTACCGACAGGTATGACTGAAAACGGATGGTTCGTCGGCGTCGATTCCGACGACACCGCCGCGGCCGTCGCGCGGATTATCGAGGGGGCAGCCGACGCGCCTGCCGACTGGCCTTCCGAGGCCGTTGCCGCCGGATTTGTTGCTGACGAAGACGTGTACTACGAGCGCCTCCACGCAGCGACCGTCGAGGCAGCCCGCAAGGAAGTCGTGGAGAAAGAGCGGGCGACCGACAAGCAGTTGATTCACGCGGTACGCGCTATGGACGACTCGCGTCGGATGGCGAACGAACTGGCCGAACGCGTCGCAGAGTGGGCTGGCAGCCGCTTTGCAGACGCTGGGACGGGTGTGGAGTACGCCCGCGACCTCGCCACCCGTGAGCCAGAAGACGCCGCGGACGAGCAACTCATCTCGCTTGCGACGCGGTGTGCCGAACTCGACGACGAAGCCGACGCACTCAAGCAGTTCGTCGAGGAGACGACGCCGCTCATCGCGCCGAACCTCTCGAATCTGGCCGAGCCGGTGCTCGCGGCGCGACTCATCGCGCTCGCCGGCGGTCTCGACACGCTCGCAAAGAAGCCGAGCGGGACGGTGCAGGTGCTCGGCGCAGAGGACGCGCTGTTCGCCCACCTAAAGGGCCAAGCCTCCTCGCCGAAACACGGCATCATCTTCATGCACCCGGCGATTCGTCACACGCGCCGAGAGGATAGAGGGTCTGCGTCTCGCGCCCTTGCCGGGAAGCTCTCGATTGCGGCGCGTATCGACCACTACGCGGGCGACCTGCGTCCCGAGTTGAAAACAGAACTCGATGAGCGCATTGCGACCATTCAGGCGCGAGGTGAGAACTGATGTTGCCAGACGGCGTCTCTCGGCGCACGTTTGACGGGCAAGAGCGGCTTGCGACGCAGGGGCAGGCGGTGTACGGCGAACCAGTGAGCGAAGGCTGGCGGCTGTGGGACGCGAATCGCTCGAAACTCGGCGCGATGCTCGAAACGGAGATGGACGTTGGCCTTGCTGGCGGCGAAAAAGTGCTGTATCTCGGCGCGGCGAGCGGGACGACGGTGAGCCACGTTGCAGATTTCTCAGGGCCGACCTACGCCATTGAGTTCGCCCCGCGCCCGGTCCGCGACCTCGTGGGCGTCGCCCGCGACCGCAGCAACCTGTTTCCGCTGCTCAAAGACGCCCGCAAACCGGAAACTTACGCCCACGTCGTCGAGTCGAATCTCGACGTGCTCATCCAAGACGTTGCGACTCGCGGACAGGCAACGGTTGCCCTCCGAAACAAGCAGTTTCTCGCAGACGACGGACGGGCGCTCATCGCCATCAAGGCGCGCAGTGAAGACGTGACGCGCGACCCCGGCGACGTGTTCGATGACGTGCTCGCTGAGTTGGCAGACGGCTACGACATCGTCGAAACCGCGCGACTCACGCCGTTCCACGACGACCACCTCGGCGTGGTTGCGACGCCGAAGTGACCAGATAACCAGACGACTGGGCCACCGTTCCGAACCAGTTGGGGGTCGCCGATATTTGTTTACCCGACGTTCCTTGTGACGAGGAGTCGAATTATGCAAACCTCTCGCCGCGCAGTCCTGAAATCGCTCGCCCTCGTTGGGACGACCGCTTCGATCGGCAGCGCCGCCTTCGCCGGAACCGCCGCCGCAGACCGCAAGCAGTGGGCACTCGTCCGTGTCGTCCACGCGTCGCCCGACGCACCAAACGTAGACGTGTACGTAAACGAGCAACGCGTCCTCGCCGACGTGCCGTTCAAAGCCGTTAGTGACTACCTCCCGCTCCCGGTCGGGACGTACACCGTGACGATTACCGCAGCAGGCGACGAATCGACCGTCGCCTTCAGTGGTGATGTGACGGTCGAACGCAACGCCTACACCATCGCCGCAATCGGTGAACTCACCGAAGGGACGTTCCGACCGCTCATCCTCACCGATACGCTGCGCCGTGTTCGCGGGAAGAACGCTCGGGTTCGTGTGGTGCACGCGTCGCCTGACGCACCTGCCGTCGACGTGACGGTCGCGGATGGAGCCTTGACTCTCTTCGATGGGCCTGCGTTCGGCGGTGTGACCGAGTACATCGAAGCCCCCGCTGGCGGGTATGACGTCCAGATTCGCGCCGATACACCCGGGAACGACGGCCCGGTCGTCGGCACGTTCCCCGTAACCCTTGACCCCGGTGACGTGTACACCGTGTTCGCACTGGGGTATCTGACGCCCGACGACGAACCCGCAGCCAACCCATTCGACCTCGTCATCGCCGTAGACCGCGACGCTCGCCGCCCACGCAGTCGACCGGCTCGTCGGTGGCTCCGTCGGTATCAAGACGACCGCCGCGAGCGTGACGAAACCGCCGACTGAACAGGTTGCGACCTTTTGAAGCTGGCCGGTAATCACGGTGGGCAAAGCCAGAACTGTTTAAGTTGCCGCGGCCGTACCCGGATACGATGGATACGGGCTCTGCCGAGAATTTCACGCAGACCGGGACGCTCGGAATCGAAGAGGAGTTTTTCGTCATCGATGACGCAGGCCGTCCGACCTCGGGCACTGACGAACTCGTCTACGAGTCTACGCCACCCGAGCTTCTCCAAAACCGCATCGACCACGAACTGTTTAAGTGCACCATCGAGACACAGACGCCGATAATCGAACGCCTCGCTGACGCGCGTGAGAATCTGCTTGCCATCCGCGAGGCACTCGTCAGCCACGCCGAGACGCATGGTTTCGGCATTGCGGCGGCGGGCCTCCACCCGGCGGCGAAGTGGCGCGAACTCGAACACGCAGAAAAGTCGCGCTACAAAGCGCAACTCGACCGCATCCAGTACCCACAACACCGTAACACGACGGCGGGGCTGCACGTCCACGTCGGCGTCGATGACGCGGATAAAGCCGTCTGGATTGCGAACGAGATTCGCTGGCATCTCCCGGTGATGCTCGCACTCTCTGCGAACTCGCCGTTCTGGAACGGGTTCGATACGGGGCTGTCGTCTGCCCGCGCGAAGATTTTCGAGAACCTGCCAAACACGGGGATGCCGACCGATTTCGAGGACTACGAGGATTTCCTCCGCTTCGAGCACATGATGGTGAATCAGGGGTCGATAAACGACCGCGGCGAACTCTGGTACGACGTGCGCCCACACACGGCCTACGGCACGCTCGAAGTGCGGACGCCCGACGGACAGCGAGACCCCGACCGCGTGCTCGCGTTTGTCGAGTACACGGCGGCGCTGGTCGAGGAGTTGGGCGAACGCTACGATGACGGCGAAACCGGATTTAAACACCGCCGGGAACTCCTCGATGAGAACAAGTGGCGGGCGCTTCGCTACGGCCACGACGCGTCGTTTATCGACAAAGACCGACAGGGAACGAGCACGCTCGGCGAGATTGTCGACGAAGAGTGCGACCGCCTCGACATCGCGGGAATCAAAGAGCTGTACGAGAGCGAAAGCGGCGCAGAATTCCAGCGCAGAGTGCTTGCAGAAGAAGGGATGGACGCCCTCTGTGACGCTCTCAGACTGTAGCCAAGGGTTTTTACCCGGCAATCGCTTTGTCCCGCTTGAGAGGACGTATGGCTGCTGATAACTCACCAGATAGTTCAAAGGAGGGTGAGGCCGACCAGGATTCTGCGTCGGCCGGTGGTCGGGGGCGGCCACGAGAGAAACTCGAACAGCATCGGGCACGGCTGGAAGATGAAGCAGACCGTGCGGTAGACCAGTTCGACGAACGCATCGTCGAACTCCTATCGTGGGTGCTCGATACGGAAACCCGGGCGCGCATTTACGTCTATCTTCGCCAGCGTCCGTGGGGGACGAGCGACGAGATTGCCGCCGGAACTGGGCTCTATCCGAGTACGGTTCGAGAAGCGCTCGCAGAACTCCACAGCGAGGGCATTTTAGAGCGCAGAAAACGCAAGAACTCCGGGGCTGGGAACAACCCCTACGAGTACACCGCCATGCCTCCGAGCGAACTCGTCACAACGCTCGCAGAGCAGGTACAAGACGAGCTCAACACGGTGTTCAACCTCGATTGCTATCTCGGGAAGCGCGACCTGAACACGGCGACAGAACCCGTCACCATCACCGTCGAGGAAGCGAACGACGAGTGACATACACTGAGTCGAAGCCACTAAGCCAGCGGCGGTCGATGAGTGGACTATGAAAGTCGCGCTGGGCGGGACGTTCGATCCGGTTCATGACGGGCACCGGAAGCTGCTCAAACGAGCCTTCGAACTGGGTGACGTGACTGTTGGTCTCACGAGCGACGAGCTTGCGCCACAGACGCGCAAGGAAGACCGGTACGTACGGCCGTACGAGGAGCGAAAAGCCGACCTTGAAGCCGAACTCCGACGCTTCGCCAAAGAGTACGGTCGCGAGTGGGAGATTCGCACGCTCGAAGAGCCAACCGGCATCGCAACCGAACCCCAGTTCGACATCCTCATCGTCTCGACGGAGACCCAACGTGGGGGCGAACTCGTCAACGAGATCCGCGAAGAGCGCGGAATCGACCCCCTGAAAATCGAGGTCGTAGACCGCGTCTATGCAAAAGACGAGAACGTGATTTCGAGCACGCGCATCGTCCGCGGTGAAATCGACCAACACGGCAACCTGACGCCAGAACGCGACGGCCGACCCGCAGAGCGCGAACAGTAAGCTACCAGCCCGGCGGCCGCAAGCCCGCTTCTTCTAACAACCCTTTCCAACGCTGTTGAATCGTGAGCCGTGCGACCCCGACAGCATCTGCAACGTCACCCTGTGAGCGTTCGTCGCCCGCGATGAGCGCACCCGCATACAGACTCGCCGCAATCACCGCCGGTTTCGAGCGGTCCTTTTCGGGGACGGTCGAGAGAAAGAGGTCTTGGGCGCGCGAACGCGCCTCCGTCCCGAGCGAGAGGCGGTCTGCGGCCTGTTCGAGTTGGGCGAGCCACTCCTTGTTTTCGACTTGGTCGCGGGCTCGATACACGACGCAGGCTTGGCCGCCATCGGTGATAAGCCCTCGCCACCCGAGAGCGACAAGTATTTTGTTGAATGCGCGGAATCACGAGACGCGCGTGGGTAGCCAAGCCAGGAAACGGCGCAGCGCTTAGGACGCTGTCCTGTAGAGGTCCGCCCGTTCAAATCGGGTCCCACGCATTTTCTGTCGCGAGCAATCTGGCGAGCGACGACAATCGAACGAGACGATTTGAATCCTGCAAGTCGCGCACAGCGAATGAAGTGAGCGAGCACGTCTTGCTCCGGTTCAAATCGGGTCCCACGCATTTTGCTGCGAACAAATTGGTGAGCAGCAATTGCTTAATGAGCCGATTTGAGCCCTGCAAGTCGCAGCCAGCGCAGGGCCGCAGGCCCGAGCAGGAACGTCTTGCTCCGGTTCAAATCGGGTCCCACGCACTTCTCGCAGAACAACATCCGCGACAGTGTTACCGCTCGCCAAACTCACTGACTCATGACATCACGTTTCGAATCTCATCGGCAAACGACTCTGAGTCATGCATATTCCGCATTCGGATTTCAAGCGAACTCCCCCCACCACTTGCAACACGAACGTTACCAAGACCGACCAGCGATTCAGTGACAGATTTGCGTTCTTGGACACCTCTAATTTTCGACAATGGGATTTCATGACGCGCAAGCGATATGAATCGATACTCATGGATAACGCGATTGTTGGTTACGTAGTAGTTCGTTAGTGTATTCGTCCAATAGGTATGTAGGCCGGTTGAGAATGTAAACAGGCCAAGAACGAACGTTATCGTGGGGTATACGTAAGGGATATTTGTAAAGTAGAGGAGATAGACTGTTGTGATTAACAGCGGCATCCCGATTGCAATCTTCACAAGTGCCACCCGCTGTGTGGGATGTCGTCGCGTGATTATTTGTTCCCCATCTTGTAACCGTGGTTTCTCTGGGGTTGCAACATAGTGGATGTACAATCCTATCGCTAAGATAATGAGACCAAAAACGCCAAACGGCATACCAACAGTAGGCGGGTAGTCACTCTGTAATAAGTAGAACCATGCTCCGGCGATAATAAACGGGAGGCCCAGTAAAGCACTCCAAAGTACTGGCTTTCCTCGTGCCATCTTACTTCCCCCTAATCAGCTGATAGACAATCCCCACCACGGAGAGGGCAAACCCACCGACTGTCATGAACAACGGATCTGTGAGAAAGGCTGCATCTTCGACGTTTTCACCGTTCTTGAAAAACCCACGTTGATGTGAAGTTTCGGTTGTCGTGGAAGAAACTGCTTTCTCCACTGTCGTTTCCGTACCAGCACTAGTTGTTGACGCTGATTGTGTTGTTGGCGCTGGAGCCGAATTTGGGGCTGCTGTCTTTGTTGAAGTTTTTTCTGCTATGGTTGTTTCCGTAGACGTCGGAGATGAGGTTGGTGTGGGTGTGGTCTTAGCACTGTTTTCATTATTAGTTCCTGAATGGATGGTCATTCCCTCACCTTCCTTTACACGTATTGTTGATGGTTCTGTAATGTTGAAAGAATCTGAATACTGTTTATTGGCTTCTCCATCAGTGTCGCCGGGAATTGTCACCGTAAATTCCACGATTCCAGTTGCCTCAATTCCTGTAAAATCAGCGTTCCTAATCACCAGATATCCTTCTTTATTTGTGCTAAGGAGATATGCAGATCCGCCAAAGCCACTGTCATCGCGGAAGTCGGGTTCTGCATTTGCTACTGGATTCCCATCGCTATCGAGAACTCGAACGTCGACTAGATACGCCTCAGGCACTTTTAATGTCCCAATATCTGTACGGCCTGACCCAACTGAATGGTATCCGAGCCCTTCAATATGTGGCACACCATTCAGTTCGGGCGCGTGAAGTTGTCCACTCCCTGACTTGTAGAGGCCCAGTTTATACCGCTGGTTTGAGGCCACCTCAGCTTCTAAAATACCATCTGAATCTGTTTCGTGGTAATCAAGACCACCTTGGCCACTCACCGCAATCTTTCTATTCGCAACTGGATTTCCGTTGTGGGCAACAACCGTGGCGGAGAGAATCGCGGTATCGTCCGCAGCAGAAGCACTTCCAGAGAGAACCGCTGCTCCAGTAGCGCAACCGACTCCATTTGAAATGAAATCCCTCCGACTCAAAATAGCTGACATACCTGAGGATATTTTGACTATTCAATAAATGTTGTGTCAACAACTTTTCGAATCCGTGAACTGGTTAGATGCTCTGCTTCTCCGCACGAAAGTTGTAATTGAGATGGGAAAACCAACAATTGTCTACCGCTAGAAAACCACCCTACTCCTTCGGTCGCCCACCATCCGCAAGCCGCTCCGTCTCGACCTCCGCAATAGGTTCTGCCTGATTCGTTTTCGAGAATCGGAGTTGCTCTTTGCCGGTGCCGTCTACGGCGCGAGCGTCTCGGTCACGTTGGAGTGCAGTCCCGATGCGGATGCCCGCGACGCCGAGGAAAAAGGGGACGAGGACCCACCAGAACAGGGGTTGCAGCCCGGCAAAATACCAGACGAGGGCTGCGATAGGGATGAGAACCACGAGCGCGACTCGCAGTCCCCACCAGGGCGTTGCTGTGCGGGGTGTTCGCATTGCCCAGTAATGGGTCTTGGTGGGGTTAAGTGTTCGGTCACACGCAAAATCACGGGCGTTGGGTGTGAGTGCTGACACGAAGTGGGCGTGGCCGTCTCCGGTTTGAGTGGGCGGTGCGTTCGTTTCACGGGAGAGAGTGCTAACTGTAATGCAGGTCGTGCCACGAAACCGCATCCGGGCGCCACAAACCTTTTTGTCGGCTTCACGAGTGGATAGAACTAATGAGTGAAATCCACGACCTCCTTGGGCCGATTGTGTCCGATGTCGATGCAATCTTGTTGTTCTCCCCAAGCGCGTCGTACTACGGGCGTTTCGCAGAGGTTGATGACGTTTCAGTCGTGGTTATCTCCCCCGAAAACACGGTCTCTGCGGCCGAATTTGTGGAACTTCCGCTTGAGTTCGACGACGTTGCCGCGCGCATCCGCTACGGCATCGAGGGTGCCATCGAGAACGACCTCATCGACGACGGCGACGACCTGCTCTGTGCGACGAAGATGTTCGACGAGGACATCGACTCGCTCACGCGGGTTCGCGCGAGCGAGTTCACCCACACGGGCATCTACGACCTCTTTATGAACTCGCGGGCAGAGCCAGCGGTCATCCGCGACGTGCTCGAAGTCGCCATCGAACTCGGGAAGAAAGGACAGAAGGGCAAGCCAGTGGGCGCGCTGTTCGTCGTTGGCGACGCGGGCAAGGTGATGAACAAGTCCCGGCCGCTTTCGTACAACCCGTTCGAGAAATCGCACGTCCACGTCGGCGACCCCATCGTGAACGTCATGCTCAAGGAGTTCTCCCGTCTCGACGGCGCGTTCGTCATCTCCGATGCGGGAAAAATCGTCTCTGCCTACCGCTACCTCGAACCCTCTGCTGAGGGTGTGGACATCCCCAAAGGGCTTGGGGCGCGCCACATGGCGGCGGCGGCGACCACCCGCGACACGAACGCCATCTGTATCGTGTTGAGCGAGAGCGACGGGCTGGTTCGGGCATTCAAAGGCGGCGAACTCATCCTGGAACTCGACCCCGAGGAGTACTGAGCCATGGTGGAGATAATCTCCCAACTCGAACAGTTGCTCACCCAGGAGTTTCGATTCTTCGTCGCGCTGTTTGTCTTGATTGGCGGGCTCTTGCTCGGCTACGTGGTGAGCCGCGCCTTGCGGCGACTGCTTATCTCCTCTGGTGTGCCCCAAGCAGTCGAGGGGACGCCCTTTGAGCGAACCGCGCGTGGCATCGGAACCTCAACGGTATCGCTCCTCGCCCAACTCACTGGGCTGTTTATCGCTCTGCTTGCCGCGTTGCTCGCCCTTCGCATTGCGGGGCTGAGCACGGAGTTCTTCTTCGGGCAGCTCACGGCGTTCATGCCGCGGCTGTTCATCGCTGCGCTCGCCATCATTCTCGGACTCATCATCTCTGATAAGGCAGAACTCGTCGTGAGCGAGCGCCTTCGGAGCATCAAACTCCCCGAAGTGAACATCATCCCGAAGATCGTCCGCTACAGCATCATCTACATCGCCGTGCTCATTGCGCTCGGCCAGATTGGCGTTGCGACGGGCGCGCTGCTCATCTTGCTCGGCGTGTACGTGTTCGGCGTCGTGTTCCTCGGCGGGCTTGCCTTCCGCGACCTGCTCACGTCGAGTGCGGCGGGCATCTATCTCCTGCTCAACCAGCCCTACGGCATTGGCGACGAGATTGCGATTGGCGACCGACGCGGCATCGTCCAAGAGGTGGACGTGTTCGTCACGCACATCGAAAGCGACGGAGAAGAGTACATCATACCAAACGCCCACGTCTTCGACTCGGGCATCGTTCGGATTCGAACCTAACTGTCGTCTGCGGACATTTCTGTTGCCGGGACACCTGCGACCGTCGCCCCGGCAGGCACGTCGCGCGTCACGAGTGAGTTCGCCGCCACCTGCGCGCCGTCGCCGATGGTTACGCCCGGGAGGACGATTGCGCCCGCGCCAATCATCGCGCGTTTGCCGATGTGTACCTCGCCCGTGCGGTACTCGTGTTGAAGAAACTCGTGGCAGAGAATCGTGGCGTTGTAGCCGATGATGGCGTGGTCATCGACCGTAATCAGGTCGGGCCAAAACACGTCCGGCGTCGATTCTAAGCCCCATGAAACACCAGTCCCGATGGTGACACCAATCGCGCCCAAGAGCCAGTTTTTGAGCCGGAGGCTCGGCGAGATGCGCGCGAGGACGATGACGGCGTAGTTGAGCGACACGCGAAGCGGGTTGCGGGCGCTCGTCCAGTGACGAAGCGAGTTCTGCGTGCCCGGAGTCGGGTGGCGCGTGATGCGGTCGTGGCGCGAAGGCGGCGGGTCGTCAGTCACGCAGAACAGTTCGGCCGTGGTGAATTTGAACTTACCCCCACGCGCTCGACTCAGCTTCGACGATGCGGACGCCTTTTGCTGCAAGATGGCGCATGCGCTGGCGGGCGAAATCCTCCTCTGCGGTGCCCCGCGTCGCGAGCACGTACATCCGGGAGTTGCCCATCGGGCGCATGGTGCGTCCGGCGCGCTGGGCACCCTGCCTGCGAGACCCACCGAGGCCGGAGGCGGCGATGGCCACCGACGCCTCCGGCAGGTCGATGCCCTCGTCGCCAATCCGCGAGACGATGAGCGCGTCGCGCGGGCCGGTGTTGAACTGCGAGAACAGCCGTCTGCGCTCTGCGTGCGGGGTCTCGCCGCTCACGAACGGGATGTTGAGTTCCTCGCTCAACTGGCGGCCCTGTTCTAAGTATTCGACGAAGATGAGTGCCTTTTCGCCGGGATGCTCGCCAAGAATCGCCCGCACCTCCGCGACTTTCGCGGGATTCGAGGCGGCAACCATGCGCTTTTCGTGCCCCTCCGCGCTGCCGTACTCGTTCACACCGAGTTCGTCCACGAACGGCACGTAGCGAATCTCCACCTCCGGCTCTGCGACGTAGCCCGCCTCGAACAACGCTCCCCAGTCGGTGCCGATTGGCGGCCCGATGAGCGTGAAAATCTCCTGTTGCTTGTCGTCTTCGCGGATGGGCGTCGCAGAGAGACCGAGTCGGTGGCGAGTTTGCAAATCTGCACTCCGGCGGTGGATTGGACTCGGGATGTGGTGGACTTCGTCGTAGACGATGAGCCCCCAGCGACGCTCGTCGAACAGCATGCGGTGGCGGTCCATCCCCGCCGTCTGGTAGGTGGCGATAGTGACGGGCCGAATTTCTTTTTTCCCGCCGTGATACTCGCCGACTTGGTCGGGTTCGAGCGTGGTGTGGAGCAGGATTTCGTCGCGCCACTGGGCGGCGAGTTCGCGCCCCGGCACGAGAATCAGCGTCTCACCTTCCACGGCGGCCATCACGCCGAGCGCGGCGATGGTCTTCCCGCTTCCCGGCGGCCCGACGAGCACGCCGGATTTAGCTTCCAGAAAGCGCGTGACCCACGTTTTCTGGTAGTCGCGCAACTGCAAGTGGAGGTCGTGGGGAAGCGCGTCTCCCTCCTCTAAGGTGCGTTCGTCCTGCACCGGATAGCCCGCCTCGTAGAGCGTGCGTTTGACCGAAGCCGTCGAATCGCTCGCGACCCACGCCTCCTCGTCTGAGATGCGAGCGCGAATCTCGCCGTTCGTGAGCTTCGGGAGGGCGACGTTGCCGAGTAAGTCTGCACTGCCTGCTTCGAGGACGACGTAGCCGTCTGCGTGGGTGTACAGCCGGAACTTCCGGGCACGCTCCCACTGGCTTTCGACCCACTCCTCTAAGTGCGGCGAGCGCTCGCCGAACGCCTGGCGCATGGTTCGAAGCAGGTCGTCTAAGCTGTCGTAGGGGGCCTGCCAGATGTCCTCCTCGCGGAGTTTGTAGACGTAGCCGCCCGTCCGATTGGTTTCGACGAGGTGGGAGAACTGCGTGAGCTGAGCGCGGGTGAACTGCGAGGGGTGGTCAACGACGACTTCGCGGCGTTTCGGGAACAGGACGACGCGCTCGCGGTTGGTCGTCTCCTTCCAATCACGGGGATACCAGACGATGGGGTCGGTTTCGACGTCGAGCGATTCGACGCGCCCGTCTCCAGTAAGCGTGGCGAGGGCGTCGCTCGCCTGCGCTTGCGTGATATCGAGCCATCTGGCAACTTCGCTCGCGGTGACGACCGGGCGGCCCCGGTCTTCGAGTACGTCATAGAACTCGTCTATATCGAGGGCGTCGAGAGAGTCCGCTGAATCGGTCACTACCACGCAGAAGGGCGGGGACGACCAAAAGCCCCGTGCGTTTTCGCTGACGGTGAACTGTTCAGCTCCTCAATGCTTTTCGCCGTCGCACGCGTATTTTCTCTATCGACTCTCGGGTGGTGTCACTCCGTGCCGACGGCCTCCGCCGGAAATTCGACGGCTCCGTCGCGCTGGATGGCGTCAGCGTTACCCTTTCGGGGCCGGAAATCGTCGGCCTCGACGTGGGGACGGTAGACGACCTCTGGATTGCCGCAGTGGCGCTGGTGCTCTTTTCAGAACTCTCGATACTCGCCGCAGACGCGCTCATCCGCAGAAATGAGTGAGTGGGGGTGTGTCCGGCCTACTGGCCGCGCAGTTCCTGCATGTGGTCGATGCGGCGCTGGACGAGGTCTGCCTTCCCGATGTCGTGGCGGATGTGCAGGCCGTCTTCACCGGCGACGGCAAGCGCGTCCTCTGCGATTTTCTCGGCTTCGGCAATCGTGTCCGCGACGCCGACGAGGGCGAACGAACGCGAGGTAGTCGTGTAGATGCCGTCGTCGCGCTCGTCGACGCTCGCGTAGTAGAGCAGCGCGTCTCCGGCGCTCTCTTCGTCGACTTCGACTTTGGCTCCCGCCGTCGGGTTCTCGGGGTAGCCGTCTGGAACCGCGTATTTGCACACCGTCGCCTGTGCGGCGAAGGCGAGTTCCGGCAGCTCATCGCCATCTCGGGCGGCGGTAAGAATTTCAGAGAATTTGGTTTCGAGGACGGGCAGGGTGTTCATCGCCTCTGGGTCGCCAAAGCGCGCGTTGAACTCGATGACCTTCGGCCCTTCGGTCGTGAGCATGAACTGGCCGTAGAGGATGCCCTTGTACCCATCTAAGGCAGACACCGTCGCGTCGAGGATGTCGAGCGCCGCGTCGTAGTCGGCTTCGGTCATGAACGGGAGCGCCCATGTCGCATCGGAGTAGCTTCCCATGCCGCCGGTGTTCGGTCCTTCGTCGCCCTCGTAGGCGCGCTTGTGGTCTTGGACGGCGGGTGTGGCGCGGAACTCGCCGTTTGCGACGAACGCTTGTACTGTGAACTCCTCGCCGATGAGGCGTTCCTCTAAGACGATTCTGTCGTAGTCGTTTTCTCGGATGTACTGCTTTGCACCCTCGGCGTCGACTTGGTCGCCCATGACGACGACGCCCTTGCCGCCGGTGAGACCCGCGGGCTTGACCACGAGGTCGCCGTCGTAGTCGTCGATGTACGCGCAGGCTTCCTCGTCGTCGTCGAACGTCTCGAAGTCGGGACAGCCAGGAATCCCCGCATCGCGCATGAACCGGCGCTGGAACGCCTTGTCCGTCTCGATGCGCGCTTCTTCTGCGTGCGGGCCAAAGGCGTAGATGCCCGCCTCGTCGAGTGCGTCTGCGACGCCTGCCGCGAGGGGAGCCTCGGGGCCGACAACGGCGATGGTTGCGCCAACCTCCTCGGCGTAGGCGACGATAGCCTCCGGGTCGGTCTCAGAGAGCGACTCGAACCCGTCTGCGAGTCGCGCGATGCCGGGGTTGCGGTTGCTCGCACAGGCGTAGAGGTTCACGTCGGGCGCAAGGGCGCGGGCGATGGCGTGCTCGCGGCCGCCGCCACCGACAAGCAGGATGGTCTCGGTCATATCCGAATACCCTGCGCATAGGAGTGTAAAGGTTGCTCTTCAGGACACGAGAACTATCCACGAACGTGTATCATCTTCCGGTTCGATTCACCGCGAGGACGTACAGGACGGCCGTGACGATACCCGTATACTGGAGCGTGCCCGCGATCGTGGAACCGAAGCCGCGAAGCAGTGGGATGAATGAGAACAGTTCTCCCACGATGAGCGCGGCGAAATAGCCCACGAAGATGATGGCGGCGATGTATTTTGCGTGTGTGAGAAGCCAACTGACGTTTGGTTGTGCATTCCGGTGCATACGTGTTCAAACCGCTTCACTGAGATAACTGTATCAGGTTTCAGAACATTCGCCACAATCTTGTTACGGCCATTGGTTGAACTGGGTCGTATGCCTCGTGACACATTCATTTCGTGGAAGTGGTTCGTGCTGTTTCTACTCGTTCCGGGGTTGGCGCTCGTCGCCATCGTTTTCTTTCCGATAACGCTCGCCGTCCTGTTCTGGCTCTATTATCGCGGGAAAGCGCAGGCAAGCGGGAAACACCAAACTGAAACCGCGTAGGTATTTACTGTCATTTTGCTACTGATTATACAATGAATCGAGCCCGGCTTTCAGAGTGGATAATCGTCGCCCACGCGACGACAGCCCTCTCCCTCCACGTCTTCCTACTGCTCTGGATTGGAGCCATCTTCCTCCCGATTCCAGACATGGTCCAGTCTGCACTCGTGGTGGCTATTCCGCTTCCAATACTTCTTGCAATCCCATTTTTCTACGCGTTCCAGTTCCAAAAACGCGTGATGGCAGAAGAGTTCGGCTGGTCACCAACCACACTCTACTATCTGGCCGCCCTGCCAATGATGACGATGCTCCTGTCTGCAGTGTATCTCCTCAATCGGCGACGACGCATTGGGCAGTATCACCTCGTCTGAACCGACCCTAACTTCGACCTTTTACGTGTCCAGAGTCAGTACGTCAACTATGGACAACCCCACCGGACCCAACCGGTTGTCGGAAGAGGAAAGCCCCTACCTCCGACAGCACGCGGACAATCCCGTGAACTGGCAGCCGTGGGACGACGACGCCTTAGACGCCGCCCGCGAGCGAGACGTGCCTATCTTCCTCTCGATTGGCTACTCGGCGTGCCACTGGTGTCACGTCATGGAAGAAGAGAGCTTCGAGGACGAGGCCGTGGCCGAACTCATGAACGAAAAGTTCGTGCCCATCAAAGTTGACCGCGAGGAGCGCCCGGACTTAGACCGCATCTACCAGACCATCGGCCAGCTCGTGACCGCCCACGGCGGGTGGCCGCTCTCCGTCTGGCTCACTCCGCAGGGCAAACCGTTCTACGTCGGGACGTACTTCCCGAAAGAGCCGCGCGGCCAGATGCCGGGCTTTCTCGACTTGCTCGACAACATCGCCCACTCGTGGGAACACGACCGCGAGGAAATCGAGAACCGGGCGACGCAGTGGACGGCGGCGCTCACCGACGAACTCGAAGACGTGCCAGACCAGCCCGGCGAGGCTCCCGGTTCTGACCTCCTCGACTCAGCCGCGAACGCCGCCCTCAGAAGTGCCGACCGCGAGTACGGCGGCTTCGGGTCCAGTGGCCCGAAGTTCCCCCAGACCACGCGCCTCGACCTGCTCTTTCGCGCCTACGGCCGAACCGGCCGCGACGCGTACCGCGAAGTCGCGCTCGAAAATTTGGATGCTATGATTTCGGGTGGACTCTACGACCACGCGGGCGGCGGCTTCCACCGGTACGTCGTCGACCAGACGTGGACAGTTCCCCACTTCGAGAAGATGCTCTATGACAACGCAGAGATTTCTCGCGCCTTGCTCTCGGGCTATCAGGTGACCGGAAACGAACGCTATGCCGATGTGGTGCGCGAGACGTTCGCGTTCGTTTCGCGCGAACTCACCCACGACGAAGGCGGCTTCTTCAGCACCTTAGACGCCCAAAGCGAGGGCGAGGAAGGCAAGTTCTACGTCTGGACGAGCGCGCAAATCCGCGAGGCCGTCGCAGACGAGCAGGCGGCGAACATCTTCATCGACCGCTTCGGCGTTACGAAACGCGGCAACTTCGAGGGAACCACCGTTCTCGGCCTCGCAAAGAGCATCGAAGACATCGCAGAAAAGTACGACCTGAGCGAGGAGGAAGTCGAGGAGCAAATCGACCTCGCCCGCGAGCAGGTGTTCGAAGCGCGCACCGAGCGTGTTCGCCCCGCCCGCGACGAGAAGGTGCTTGCCAGTTGGAACGGGATGATGATTTCCGCGTTCGCGCAGGGAGGCCTCGTTCTGGAAGACGAGTACGCAGACACCGCAGAACGCGCGCTCGCGTTCGTCCGCCGCCATCTCTGGGATGAGGAAACCCAGACGCTCTCGCGGCGATTCAAAGACGGCGACGTGAAAGGTGACGGCTACCTTGAGGACTACGCCTTCCTCGGACGCGGCGCGTTCGACCTCTATCAGACGACGGGCGACGTAGCACACCTCGCCTTCGCCCTCAAGCTGGCTCGCGCCATCGACCGCGAGTTCTGGGACGACGAGCGCGGGACACTCTATTTCACCCCTGAATCGGGCGAAGCGCTCGTCACCCGCCCACAGGAACTCGGTGACCAGTCCACGCCGTCAAGCGTGGGCGTCGCCCTCGACTTGTTCCAGTCGCTCGCCCACTTCGCGCCGGACGAAGAGTTCGCCGAGAAGGCAGAGCGCGTCGTCGAAACCCACGCGGCGAAGATTCAGGCGAATCCGCTCCAGTACGGCACGCTCGCACTCGCCGCAGACCGCCTTGCCACGGGCGACCTTGAAGTGACCGTCGTGGCTGATTCGCTCCCGGAAGCGTGGCGCGAGCGCCTTGCTCGGACGTACGTCCCAAGTCTCATTCTCTCCCAGCGGCCGGCCGCGGACGCAGCACTGGAGGCGTGGCTGGCTGAATTGGGCGTCGAAGAAGTGCCACCAATCTGGGCAGCGCGCACCCAACAGGACGGCGAACCGACCGTCTACGTCTGTCGGTCGTTCACCTGTTCGCCGCCGCAGACGGACATAGACGAGGCGCTGTCGTGGGCTGAACAGCTTCAACCGAACGCCTAATTCTCCCATGGAGTTTTGTTGATTCGACCCAACGTGTCAGTAATGACGTTTGTCGTCCCGTTTGATGGCTCGAAGCTTGCAGCGGCCGCCCTGATTCGAGCAACGGAGTTTGGCAACGATTTGAACGAGCGCGTGGTCGCGGTGAGCATCATTCCGCAGGATGATTTCTCCTACGCCAAAGACCACGGGTGGGTCGAATCTGGCGACGAGTTCGACGTAGAGGCCATCGTCTCTAACCTTCACAAACAGGTCACCAAGATTGCGCCGAGTGCGGATTTCCGACACGAGACCGTTGGGCGGTTCGCCACGTCGGGAACGATTGCGCTCTCCCTGCGCCGTATCGCGAAAAACGAGAAGGCGTCGATGGTGTTCATCGGGAGTGAGAACGCCGGGCGGCTCGTCTCAAGTCTGTCGAGCGTCGGAAGCATGGTCTCTGCAGACCAACTGTACGATGTCGTCATCGTACGATCCCACGGGCCGACGAAAATCGAGCGGCTGCGGGAGAAATCGGACTTTTATCAGGTGGACTAAAGCGTCTCCTGCAGGCGGTCTGCGAGGTAGACGGCGGCTGGCTGTGGTTCCTGTTCGACGAAGCGGGCGACTTCTTCGCCGTCGCGCTCTACGACGATAGTCGGGATGTACTCGATACCGTACTCTTCGGTGAGTTCGCCGTTTTTGTCGTTGTCCACCGGGTACTCGTGGATGTTCTCCTCGGGGACGCCCGCGGCGGCCATCGCGGCGGCGAAGTCAGGGAGCTGGTTGCGACAGTCGCCACACCAATCGCCGCCCCAGACGCGAATCGTGAGTTCGTCGCCGAGCGCAGCGAACGTCTCGACGGTCGAGGGATAGGATTCTGCGTCCCAGACGGGATTCGGTGACATCGTTTCCATGGGCCCGGCTACGAAGTGGATTCACTTAACAAACGCGCTCAGTGCAACTTCAGACGAACTCGTCGTGTAGGGGCAGCGATTCTAAGTGGAACTGGGTGAGCTCTGCGACCGCCTTACTCCGGTCTGAGTAATCTTGGGCGAGCATGTACGCCTCCGCCGCCCCAGCACCGTCCGCGACGGGCACGTATCGGACGGTCGTGCCCAGCTCGTCGACGGTGAGCAACAGGTAGCCCTGTGGATACGAGGAGAGTGCGGGGCAGATGAGCTCGTTGATGCGCTCGGTTTGGGCGACTGCGGGGATGTGCAAGTGCCCTGAGAGCGTGAGCGACACGTCGTGGGCTTCGAGCACTTCGACGAGCGGGTCGTAGTCGAGCATCGGGAACGACGATCGCCACGAGACGCCGCCGGTCAACTCGAGCATGCCGGGGAGATTGTGGTGCATGACGACGAGCGGGCAAATCGCTTCGTCGAGCACCTCGTCGAGCCACGCAATCTGCGCGGCCGAAATCTGGCCCTTGTGGGTGGCAGAAAGCGACTCGTTCGGGCCAGTCGCAGAGTCGAGGCCAATCACGTCTACACCACCGATGCGCGTTCGGAAGGGCAGGCCACCGGGCGTGAACGTTTCTGCAAACCAGTCGAGGGTGGCAACCTCGTGCTGGTCAAAATCCTTTGGCACGTCGTGATTGCCGGGGACGGCGACGGCGGGCGCGTCGATGTCGGCGAACAGCGCTGCGACACGCTCGAAATCCCCTTGTTCACCGTTTTCGGTCAGGTCGCCGGTGAACACGACGCCGTCTACCTCGCGGGCGTTGATATCGGAAATGGCGGTTTGCAGGCGTTGTTCGGTGCGGTGATACACCTTCCAACTGCCGGACTCACGAGTTGAGAGGTGGACGTCAGAGATAATCGCGAGCGTGGTCTGCGTGTCGGTACGTGGACGGGCGAAGCGGGCGAACAGCGGGCCTGCGTCGGCGTGGGTGTGGGCGGACGGCTGCCGACTGGATTGCTGGGGGAGTTCCCGGCTGGTCATGCGGCTTGCCCGTGAGTTAGATGCGGGGAGAATAAGCGTTCCTATCGTGTTGCTTGATAGCACAATCCTCTCCCCTAGCTGATGAGACCCGTGGAGCCTTCACGTGGTTTTTCGCCCCTCACGAGCCGGATTCGGTCGATGTTCTCCGATAGCTCGCCAAAATCTATTGCTGACACAATAGCTGTATGTATCTCGATTTTGGACAGTCAGTGCGCGCTCAAAAAAACGCTAAGCCGCTCACCGTATTACAGAGAGCGTTGTGACGCATGTTGGGATTTCGTACTGGGAGGCAGGTGGAAACCAGACGAAACAGCGGGTGTTCCGGGCGCTCGCAGACCACGTCACGGTCACGCTTCTCGACCCAACGACCGAGCACACTGACCTCGACGCACGCGGCTTCGACCTCTATCACCTCGCAAAGCGCAGAGCCGCCTCGCTGCGTGACTTACACCGCGCGGCACTCGCGGGCATTCCAACGTTGAACCCGCCGGTCGGCGTCGCACTCACGAGCGACCGCGTGGCGACCCTCGACGTGCTCAGTCAGGGCGGAATTTCGGTTCCCGCCTACGAGTACGGTCGCGCAAGCGACGTGTCTCTCACGCCGCCGGTCATCGTCAAAACCCGCCATGAGACGGATGTGGCCGCCCATGACCACGACGTGTTCTTCGAGGAAGCACCTGCGTTTGTAGGCGCGCGGCTCGTCCAACAGTACCTTCCGGAGACGCGCCACCTGAAGGTGTATCGCCTCGGTGCGGCGATACGGGTGGTCGAACTCGGAGCCGGACGCGGCGTGGTTCACCGCGAACTCGACCCAACGCCGCAACTCGTCGCGTTAACTGACCGCATCGCGGCGCTCACCGGCCTTTCGCTGTTCGAAGTAGACGTACTCGACGGGCCACTCCCGGTGGTCGTTGACGTGAATCCCGTCGTCAGCCTCGCTGGGGTGGCAGATGCAGAGCGGGTGTATCTCGCGTTCCTCCTCTCGCAGCTTCGCCGGGCGGTGCCCCAGTCGGAAGCGCCAGCGGCGGTGTCGCTCGATTGAGCACGGCGTGGAGGCCCCAAGCATACCTGGCGCGAAAAGAGACGGGTGAGACTCGGCTCTCCGGAAGCGACACCGTCTGCAGGAAGGGTGGTGGCACGGATGTGATGACGATGCGGGTGTGCTACCGTCCCTTGCTACGCGACAGGGAACTCCCTGTGGCGAAGCCGATTTGTCTCTGTGCCGTCTGCTACGTCCCGTTAGTCGACCGGTGAGCGGATGCCGTCAACTAACGTGGACAGCTATGCCTATTCGGTAGACCCGCATTATTATCTGGGGGATAATACGTCGGTAAAATCTCATTACAAATGCATTAAGGATGGTGAAAACGGTGAGCTTCTGTGCATGAACGGCCACACGCCGTCACGAACGGACAGTCATGTTGGCCGAGTCCATCACCGGTATAAGCGCCCGTTCCGTAGGTGGGAGCAATGAAGGACAGTATTCTCGATACTGTCGGGACGCCGCTCGTTCGCATTCACTCCCCCCCGGGCTCGATTATCGCGGCCAAGCTGGAGTCGTTCAATCCCGGTGGCTCCGCGAAAGACCGACCGGCCATCTCGATGATTCGAGCCGCAGAAGCGGCCGGTGTACTCGACGCCGACTCGCACATCGTCGAACCGACGAGCGGCAACACCGGCATCGGTATCGCCCTCGCGTGTGCTGCGCTCGGTTACGACCTCACCATCGTCATGCCCGCCTCGAAGTCGAAAGAGCGCCGCCAACTCATGAAAGCCTACGGCGCGAACCTCGAACTCGTCGAAGGCGAGATGACCGACGCCCGCGACCGGGCAGACCAACTCACCGAGCAGAACGGCTACGTCCAACTCGGTCAGTTCGAGAACGAAGCCAACCCGGACGCCCACTACCGGATGACCGCAGCAGAAATCTTGGAGGACATTGGCGACCGCACCGTAGACGCCTTCGTCGCCGCCGTTGGAACGGGCGGCACCATCACCGGCACCGCAACCCGCCTCCGAGAGGAATTCCCGGAGATGGAAGTCATCGCCGTCGAACCCGAGAAAAACGCCGTCCTCTCGACGGGCAAACCGGGCCGCGACGACTATCAGGGCATGGGGCCGGGATTCGTGAGCGACCTGCTCGACGTAGACCTCTTAGACGACGTCGTGACCGTTCCGCTCGCGGACGCAGAAGTCGAGTGTCGCAGACTCGCCCGCGAGGAGGGGATTCTCGTGGGGCAATCGTCCGGCGCGGCAGCAATCGCCGCCCGTCAGGTGGCAACACGCCTTGCAACCCCTGAGACTGACTGCGAGGCCGCGACCGACGGTGGCACGCCGGACGCAGACTGTCCGCTCGTCATCACCGTGTTCCCCGACAGCGGCGAACGCTACCTCTCTACGGGCCTGTTCGACTAACCTGCCGTCACGTTTACACTGTCACCCTTTGTCGGTTCGCGCATGTCCAGACGAACCGCCCTCGATTCACAACTGGTCGAGGTGCTCGCAGATATCGACGCGATGGGCATCCCGCCGTGGCACGCGCTCTCCGTCGACGCCGCTCGCCAACTCGAAGACGACCTGTTCTCTGCGGGTGGCGGCCCCGAAGTCGCGCGCATCGAGGCGTTCGGTATCGACCGACGAGACGGGAGTGGTTCGATTCCGATTCGCGCCTACCACCCCAACACGGCCGCAGAAACCCCACCGATTCTCGTCTTCTACCACGGCGGGCTTTGGGCGATGGGAACGCTCGATTCGGCCGACGACCTGTGTCGG
Organism: Haladaptatus sp. CMSO5; assembly: GCF_036689885.1. Lineage (NCBI taxonomy): Archaea > Methanobacteriati > Methanobacteriota > Halobacteria > Halobacteriales > Haladaptataceae > Haladaptatus > Haladaptatus sp. CMSO5. The sequence goes on along the minus strand of NZ_JBAHVW010000001.1, from coordinate 2,290,223 downwards.
AATCTCGCCGCCCGCGTCGGCGCACTCGTCGTTTCTGTGGACTACCGCCTCGCGCCTGAACACCCGTTTCCCGCGGGGTTAGAAGACGCCTACGCCGCCTTCGAGTGGGCAAACGCGTTCGGACACACGCTCGGCGGCGACCCGACACGCGTCGGCGTCGTTGGCTCCAGTTCGGGCGGCAACCTCGCCGCCGCCGTCGTGCGCTGGGCGCGAGAAGACGGCCACGACATCGCCGTCCACGCCCTGCTCTACCCGATTCTCAGTGCCCAGTTCGACCATGGCTCATACGTCGAGAACGCGGACGGGCCGCTGCTCAAAACCGCCGACGTGCGCCACTACTTCGACCACTATCTCAGGACTCCGGTCGACGCCTTTCACCCATTTGTCGCGCCGCTCGCAATCGCAGAAGTTGACAACCTCGCGCCCGCAGTCATCGTCACGGGCGGCCACGACCCGCTTCGCGACGACGGCTTTGCGTATGCAGCCCAATTGACCAAGGCAGATATTGATGTCGCTCACCATCACGAACCGTCGCTGTGTCACGGCTTTTTGAGCCTCGCAGACGACGTAGACCGGGCGGCCGACGCATTCGAGACGGTGTCGGCGGCGATTCGAGAGCGGTTGCGTTAAAATTCGGCTTCGGTGACGCGCACGATGACGGTTTCTTCTACCTCAGCTAGGTCGTAGTCCGGGAGCGTGCCGTCGCGTTCGACGGCGAGCGGTTCGGTGAGTTGGCCGTCTTTCACGCCGTAGATGTGGACGAACGCGGCAGACTGCTCGCGACTGACGGCTCCGTCGCGGATGGCGCGGGCGAGTTTCCGCGAGAGCCACTCGTCCTCGGCGACGCTCGGCTCGTTTACGAGCGTCAACTGGGCAAAGCGGACGAGATACCAGTTCAAGTCGTTCATCAACGAGACGGCCGCGCCAAGAGAAATCGTATCGATAGCAATCGAGTTGGCGTAGGGTTTGTGCAGTCGGTACGTCGAGAGTGCCTCGCGGGCGGTGTCCCGCGACAGCAGTTCGTACCGAAGCTCGACCTCCGGCGACCCGACGATACACACCTGCGTCATACCGAACACGAATTGACGGCGGCGTAAAGCGATTACGCTGTTTGCGGATAGACGCGCTTTGCCGACTTCGCGGCTTCGATGGCCAGTTCCGGAAGGTTTGCAGGCTCTGCAGATTCGACCTGTGCGAGGCTCGCGCGAGTCTCCGGACGGTTTGGCGCGACGCGATTGCACCCAGCTTGGATGTTCGCGGTGTGGAACGTGCCGAGTACTTTCGCGCGTTCGACGATTTCTGGCTTGTCCATGGTGACGAGCGGGCGGTAGACGGGAAGGCTCGTCGCCGCCGTCGTGGTCATGAGGTTCGCGCCGGTCTGACTCGATTTCTGGCCGATTGCCTCGCCCGTGACGATGCCCACGGCGTGTTCCTCGCGGGCGACGTGCTCTGCGACCATGAACATGAACCGGCGAAGCGAGAGCATGCGCGTGTTGTCGAGTTCGTCTACGAGCAGTCGGGCGACCTTCCCGGCGGGAACCATCCGCAGGCGCATGTCGAAATTCGGCGCGTAGCGCGCGAGCGTCTCGACGGCTTCGATGACGCGCGCTTGGTGGTCTACGCCGCCAAACTCCTCGAAGTCGAAGTAGACGGGAATGATGGGGCAGCCGCGTTTCATGAGTTCCCACGCCGCGACGGGTGAGTCAATCCCGCCAGAAATGAGCGCAACGACGGGGTCTTGGGTGCCAAGCGGGAGGCCACCCGGCCCAGCGCGCTTTTCGACGTAGACGTAGGCGTGGTCTGTGCGACACTCGACGAACAGTTCGCAGTCGGGCTGTTCTAAGTCAACTTCCGGCTCGAAGCGGTCTTCGGTGGCTTCCCAGACCGTCGCCCCAATCTGTCGTTCGATATCTTCAGAGGAGAAGGGGTGTTCGTGTTTCTCACCGGCTCGGCGGGCGCTCACGGCGAACGCACCGCCGGTGTAGACCTCACGCGAGGCTTCCACGACGGCCGCTTCCATCGCGTCCATCGTCGGGTCGGTGATGGTGACGGGGCTTGCAGATACCACACCAAAGGCGTCGCACGCGGCGTCGGTGGCGTCGTCCACCGCGGCTTCCGTGGTGTCGATGAAGAGCCGAGAGTGCTCTTTTCGTACCGTCCCCACAATGTCTCGGTCATCGAGCAGTGCTTGGATGTTGTCACAGAGCATCTGCTCCATGCGACCGAGCACCTGCGGACTTTTTACCCCCATATCGCCGTACCTGACGAGAACCGTGTCCGCTCCCGGTGGATTCATAGCAGAAATTGATTGGTGGGCGAATAAACGCCTATCGCCTTCAGAACTCAGAACGTCGACAGCTCGCCGTCGATGACCTGCCGCGTGATGTCGGTCACGTTGGCGAGGTGGTGGTCGATGATTTCACTCACGTCGTCTTCGATGGTTTCGAGTTCGACGCCTTCCTCGGTGACCAGACGGGCGTCTGCGACGTGTGGTTGGTCGATTGGCTGGCCAATCTGGGACAGCAGGCGGATGCGCATGTCGCGGATGCCGGGCACCTCTGCGACGACGGCCTCTGCAATCTGCGTGCTGAGGAGGTTGTAGATTTTCCCGATGTGGTTCACCGGATTCTTCCCGGAGGTTGCCTCCATCGACATCGAGCGATTTGGCGTGATGAGGCCGTTGGCGCGATTGCCGCGGCCAACAGAGCCGTCGTCGCCCATCTCGGCGGACGTGCCGGTGACGGTGAGGTAGACTGACTCCTTCTCGTAGTTGTCAGCCGTGTTCACGTACACCTCGACCGAGCGGTCCGTGTACTCGCTTGCGAGTTCGGTGACGTACGCACGGACGTTATCGACCGCTTCGATGTAGTCGTCTAAGCCGGAGAGATATTTGTCCACCATCGCGGCGGCGACGGTGATGTCGATGTGGTCGTCCTCGCGCTTGCCCATCACCTTGATGTCTTGGCCGAGTTCGGGGTGGTCTGCGCCGTAGACGCCGTTTAAGTGACGTTCGGTCTCTAAGACGATGGTCTCGGTCTCAGAGAGGGGTGCGTGGCCGACGCCGAAGGAGGTGTCGTTAGCCATCGGGATGGTTGCATCCTCCTCGCCGAACACAGATTGGAGGTCACCGGAGCCTTCACCGAGTTTTACGTCCACGATGATGTCCGTGCCAACATCGATTTCGGGGAAGTGCGCAGAGAGATAGTCGCGGGCTGCACCGAGGGCGATTTTCTCGGTTGGGATATGGATTATTTCGTCGTTCTCTTTGTCTTCGTACTCCTTGGTCGCACGGCCTACGATCAGCAGATAGATGGGGTTCATGACCTCCCCTCCCCCGTATTTTGGCTCTGAGTTCCCTGCCACGAGTTGCGTCTCGTCGGTGTTGTAGTGAAGCACCTTCCCGACGCGTTCTAAGTACTCGTTGGCGAGCGCCTGACAAACCGCCTCGGCGACGCCGTCACAGATAGAATCGGGGTGGCCGATGCCCTTTCGCTCGACAATTTCGACCTCCTGGTCTTCGACCGCGCGTCGGTCAATCGGCTCGACGCGAATATTGCGTACTGTCATTGGCCTTCCTTCTGTTTGGGCGTTTCTATAACTTCCGAAAACCTCAGCGCGGTGAATAATTACTCATGGTAATTCTCTTCGAGCAACAAACCGAGATACGACGTGCGAATCTGCGTTTCTGGGTCGAGGTCGAGTTTCTCCAGGAGTTCGTAGGCTCCTTTGCGGGCCGGTTCGATGTCATCTTGGACTTCCGTCTCGACTTCGACGTACTCCCCGAGGCCGGTTACGTCATCGAGGGTGACGGTGTAGCCATCCACTGCGAAAAACTGTCGGCGCTTTTCGACGGTCGCGGTCGCGTCGTAGCCGAGACCGGTGAGGATGCGATGCATGGTTTCGCCGTCTTCGACCACCGTTTCTGCCTCTTCTCGCGTCTTCGACTGTGCTTCGACGAGCGGGCCTTTGTAGGTCACTTTCACCACGGTAGTATCGTCAGTCTGCTCTCGGCGGATGCGAAGGGCCTCGTCGGTCTCAGCGAAATCTCGGTCGGGTGCGTTGTAGTACGTGTCCGTCTGGGTGACAGTGCGGAGTGGCGTCGCGTCGAGTGTGGCGAGTTTCTCGCGGACGGCGTCGTGGGCCGCCCGAACTTTGACTTCGACCTCGTACATGGGCTGAGACAGGGGTTCCCCGCCAAAAAACGTGGGTATCCGTCGGGCGCGAGAAACGTGATTCTTAAGGGTGCAACGACTGTCCGTTGACGTATGAGTGAAGAACCTCAGGCCGAGGAGGCCGAGCAACCGGAAGACGTCGAAGAAGAAGTCGAAGCGGAGGAGGCTGAGGCTGAGGAAGGCGGACTCCAAGACGGAGATTTCATCAAACTCGCCTACACCGCCCGAACCGTCGAAAACGGCCAGCTCGTCGACACAACCGACGAGGAAATCGCAGAGGAAGAGGGCGTCGCAGACCAGGGCGAGTTCGCCCCACGCACCATCGTCCTCGGCGCGGGCCACATCTTCGCCGCAGTCGAAGAGGCAATCATCGGCGGCGAAGTCGGTGACTCCGGCAAAGTGACCGTCCCCGCCGCAGAAGCCTTCGGCGAGTACGACGAGTCCGAAGTCCGCACCGTCGCGGCCTCGAAAATCCCCGAAGACGACCGCTACCCCGGTGGGCACGTCGACATCGACGGCCAGCACGGTCACGTCGAGACCATCATCGGCGGGCGCGCACGCGTCGACTTCAACCACCCACTCGCAGGCGAGGACATCGAGTACGAGTACGAAGTGCTCGACGTTGTCGAAGACCGCGAGGAGCAGGCACAGGGGCTGCTCGGCATGTACCTCGACGCCGACCTGAACCTCTGGATTCAGACGGACGAAGTCGAAGAGGAAGTCGTCGTTGAGTCCGATGAGGACGACGAGGACGCAGAGCCTGAGACGGAACTCGAAACCGTCGAAAAGGAAACCCTCTACATCGAGTCCACGCCACAGCTCGCGTTCAACCAGCAGTGGATGTTCCAGAAACAGCAGATTGCCCAGCAGATCATGGACCGCCTCGACTTAGACCGTGTCATCATCCAGGAGACCATCGACGGCTCCGGTGGCATGATGGGCGGCATGGGCGGTATGATGGGCGGTATGGGCGGCGCAGGCGACGCTGACTTAGAAGCTGCGCTCGAAGACGCCGACATCGACGCAGAAGAGCTCGTCGAAGACTTAGACGAAGAATAAGTCACTCGCGTTTTTCCATTTTCCAGCCGGTGAGCCGCGGCTGTGTCACCTTGCCTCAAACAGAGAACCCGGCCTTATGCGATGTCGCGGCTGGTGTCGATAGCGACGCGCTCTGAAAGCTGGAGTTTGATAGTTTCGGGGAGTGCGGCCCCACCGCGAAACTTCGGTACGGCGAGCTTGTTCACGATTTGGTCGCCCTGAACCTTCGTTTCGAGCTGGAAAATCACGTCCACCATGTGCTCGGTCGTGTCTCGCAGCGCGGGCACGTTTCGCCCCTCAAGCCCGTGGACGACGGCGAGTCCACCCGTGTTGTAGATGTGGTTTTGCAACTCATTCAGGAAGTTTCGGTAGCGCGGGGCTTCCTGTTCTTCTAAGATGTTGATGGGGTCAATGATGAGGTTCGATTCTTCTGGCAGGCTTTTCACCATCTGGGCTGCGCGGTCGAGCGGCGCGTCGCCGGAGACGTAGCGAATGGTGGGCTTGCCGGTGCGCGCAGAACTGGCCACGATGCTGTCTGCGACCGACTGCTCGGTTCGGTCGAGGGTGAGATACAGCGTCCGCCGTCCGGCGGTTAGCTCGTACAGGAACAGCTCTGCCTGACTCGCCGGTGGCGCGGTCAGCGCGACGATGCTCCCTGCCGGAATGCCCCCGCCGAGCTTCCGGTCGAGCACGTCGATTCCTGTTGGCAGACGCTTCGACATACGTTCGTGTAGCGACCCTATCGAATTAAATGTTCCCCAGGACTCCTCGCCCAAGAAGTGTATCGAACTCCGCTACAGTCTGGCGGTTCTCGAATATCTTATCAGATGGGAGACTGATACACCCGAGTACTGTACAGTCAAAGAGCCGGCCAATGCCTGCGGGGGGTGTCTCACAGCGTGTGAGTATGACACCAATCGGCGGGGCCGAAAGCGCCCGCGCCATCGCCGCCGTTTTCACCGCATTGCAGAGGCTCGCCGGGTTGGGCGTTGAGACGAGCAGCGTTCGGTCTGCGATGCGAAGCGGCGCGGCCGCAGCAGGCCCGGCTCCTGCAGGGCAGTCGATGAGTGTGTGGTGCGTGTCGGGAAGGTTCATGAGTGCCTGTGGGAGCGAACAGTCAGCCGTCGGTTCGCCAGCGGGGACGATTCTGACACGAGGATTATCGGGGTAGGCGTGACCCGCCGCTTCGAGCGACGCGGTGTCGAGCGCCGGAAGGCCGGGGTCGCGGGGCACGCCCGCCAGCTCGTGGAGATTTGGCATCGCGCGGTCTGCGTCCACGGCGACCACCTCGCACTCGGCGCGAGCGAGCGCACCCGCGAGCCCGAGCGTTGTCGTTGTCTTTCCACAGCCTCCTTTGCCTCCGGCGACGGCGAGCATGGCGTCGGTGGTCCCGGCATGACACATGAACCTTCGGCAAGTGTCGGGAGTTTCAAGAGTGCTGGCGTCTGCCCTCTAAACGATGTGGACCGACCAGCTCGTCAGCGCGAAACAACTGTCGCGGGCGGACATCGACGCCGTCCTTGACCATGCCGCCGAAATCGATGAAAACCCGGCGGCGTTCGCCGACCGACACACCGACAAACTCCTCGCACTGCTTTTTTACGAACCCAGTACCCGGACGCGCCTCAGTTTCGAGACGGCGATGAAGCGCCTCGGAGGCGACGTTATCGACATGGGCTCGGTCGAAGCCTCAAGCGTCAAGAAGGGTGAAACCCTCGCAGACACCGTTCGCGTCATCGAGGGCTACGCAGATGGCATCGTGCTTCGCCACCCGAGTCAGGGCTCTGCGACCATGGCCGCAGAGTACGTGGACGTGCCGCTCGTAAACGCCGGAGATGGCGCGGGCCAGCACCCCACCCAGACGCTGCTCGACCTCTACACCATCCGCAAGAACGTCGGCTTCGACGATTTGACCGTGGGCATCATGGGCGACCTCAAATACGGGCGAACCGTCCACTCGCTCGCAAACGCGCTTACGCAGGTCGATGCGAGCCAGCACTTCATCAGCCCCGACAGCCTGAAACTCCCGCGTCGGGTGCGCTACGACCTCCACGAAGCTGGAGCGAACGTCAAAGAGCACACTGAGTTAGACGAGATTCTCCCGAGTTTGGACGTGCTCTACGTCACGCGCATCCAGCGCGAACGGTTCCCCGACGAGAGCGAGTATCGCGCCGTCGCCGGACAGTACCAAATCGACGCCGAACTCCTCGAAGCGGCGAGCGACGACCTCATCGTCATGCATCCGCTGCCCCGGGTTGACGAGATTGCGGCCGACGTTGATGGAACAGACTTTGCAAACTACTTCGAGCAGGCCCACAACGGGATTCCTGTCCGCATGGCGCTGCTCGACATGATGTTAGACAATGAGTGACCACGAACTTCGCGTCAGCAAGATTAAAAGCGGCACCGTCATCGACCACATCCCCGGGGGACAGGCGCTGAACGTGCTCGCCATCCTCGGCATCGACGGCTCGACGGGCGAAGCCGTGAGCGTCGGGATGAACGTCCCGTCAGACCGTCTCGGCCGCAAGGACATCGTGAAAGTCGAAAGTCGCGAGCTGAGTCAAGACGAAGTGGATGTCATCTCGCTCATCGCGCCGATGGCAAGCATCAACATCATTCGCGACTACGAGGTGCAACGCAAACACCGCGTCGAACGTCCGGACTCCGTACAGGGCGTTCTCGAATGCCCGAACCCGTCGTGTATCACCAACGAGCGCGAACCGGTTCAAACGCGCTTTACCGTCCTCGACGACGCGGTTCGCTGTGACTACTGTGAGACCATCGTCCGGGACAACATCGCAGAACACATCAGCGACGACTAACGCGGCGAGTGCGGCCGTCGCCCGAACAATTTTACTCTGGGCGAACGAACGTACTGTCATGGCCCGAAAATTCAAATTCCTGTTCGCCCTCATCGCCGTTGCACTGCTCGTCAAACTCGTCGCAAAGAAGTAGTCGCCCACCGTTTTCGAATCACTTACCCCTGTACCGGACTAGCCGCTCGTATGTTCGGCGTCGTCACACGCAACGCATCAGAGGTCGAGTTGACCGAGTTCGACCGCGGGTTCTATGAGGTGAAAGACGTTACCGGACGGGCCGCCGCCCCGCTCCCGAACGCCATCAACATGGTCTCGTGTTTCGGCGACAACGCGGCTGCAAACGGCAATCCCGACCTCGTTCCGGTGAACGAAGCCGGCGACCTCGCCACCCGCGACCAACCGTATTTCGACTGGGCGTACATCTGCCCGACCAACGAGCAGTATCGCGCCGGACTGCTCGAAATCATCGACGACTGTGTCGAACAGAACGAGGACGTGCGCTTAGACGACGTGGGCTTCCCGCGCGAGGGCTACTGTCGCTGTGAGCGGTGTAATCGCCTGTTCGACGAGAGCGAGTACGACGACCGAAACGAGTGGCGTGCGTCGGTCATCACCGAGTTCGTTGCCGAGGCCGCCGCGAGGATTCCGGGCAAGGTGTATCTGACGCTGTATCCAGACCCCTACCCCGGTCACCTCTACCGACGGGCGGGACTCGACCTCGACGCACTCGCAGAACACGTAGACGAGTTCGTCATCCCGCTCTACGACATGGCCTACACGACGACCTACTGGCTCGAAATCATCGTCACCGGCTTCCTCGACCTGCTCACGACGCCCTTTAGCGTCGAACTCTACGCGGTTGACGTGGACATCGACAACCTCATCCACGCGACGGATGTGGCAGATGCCTACGCGAACAACGTCTACTTCGGCTACGACGCCTCGAACGCGGTGGCGGCGCTCAGGCGGATGAAAGCAGAAGACAGAGACGGCGTGTCACACGGACAGTGAGCGTTCGCGCCACGTGAGAAGGTCGTCGCGGTCGCGCGTGTCGGGGGGCAAGCGGTCGAACCATTCTGCGGTCGAGATTTCGTTATCCGGGTCGCGTACCTGTGGCTCTGTTGTGTCCGCACTCGCGGCGAACACCGGCAGGACGCCCCACGTTTCGTGGCTTCCACAGCGAAGGTGGATGCGCGTGAGGAGCGCAAGCCCGTCGTAGGTGGCTTCGACACCGGCTTCCTCTGCTAGTTCGCGGTGGGCGGCTTCGTGGAACGATTCACCGGGGTCTACGCCGCCGCCGGGGAGCACCCACATGTCGACGCCTTCGTGGCGACAGAGGAGGAGTTTCCCACACGACTGGTAGACGATGGTGTGTGCGCCGTAGGGAGCACCGGTCTCGTTGATTCGCCGGGCGAGCGTCCGAAACCGGTTTCGCGAGACGTGGTGCGTTCGGGTGTGTTCGGTGTACTCGTCGTGTGACTCCGCGAGTCGGTGGTAGGCCTGTGCTGCGGCTTGGTCAGCTTCTGAGGCGAGAAACCAGAGGTCGTCTACGGGCGTCATCTGCGCCACGTCGGCCGGGTAGTTATCGCATGAAACGCAGAGGGGAGAGCGCAAATCGTGGCAGTCATTACCGTTTGTTCGCGTCGCCACTGCAATAAATGTTCGACCAGTTCAGGCGAGCTGTGCGCGACAGGTGCGTGCCATAGCCGGCAGCGACAGCGTGACCGACGAATCGAACGACACGAGCACTTGTTGGTTGTCGGTGAAGGGGAGTTGCAAGATGGTCTGCGTGTCGAACCCTTGGACGGCGTAGGTGAGCGAGCCGAGTTTGTCGCTGAGCCGGTTGGGATTCTCTGCGAGAACGTCCGTCGCCACGTCGCGGAGCGTCTCAGCCACCGCCGACTCTGTCCGGCTCACCGTTGCTGGGGTGTGGACGTACATCGTGACGGATTCGCGCGTGTAGGCGACGACGCCGCGGAGCGCAGTGCCCGCGTGGTCGATGAGAAATGAGAGCAGGTCGTCGTATGGAAATGCGTCGCGGGTGACGGTTGTGAAGCTGATGTCCTCGGTTCTGCGGAACACATCCCAGACGACGTCCCGTCCAGTTGGGGTAAGCCCGTACAGCCGTCCTTTCAGTGTGTCTTCAGGAACGAGCAGATCGATGAGGTCTCGGTCTCTGAGTTCTGCGATACTACGAGAGATGTGTGGGAGCGGTCGGGACACGCTTGTCGCAATTTCGGAGGGTTGTGCAGGCCCCCTATCAAATAAATGGCACATAACGTCCGTCCTGTGTGCTGAGTTGGAGACATATTGCACGTGCTCCCAGTCGTTGCTCACAATGTATTCCTCATCACAGTTTTCGATTTTGTGCTACAGTCGTTTATACTCTTGGTCGCCGTACATTTTAGTAGTGATTCTTGATAAATTCTATCGCCTCTACTCTCAACTAATATTTCATATCTGACTGGCCTACTCCGGGCACACGCTCCGTTCGGGGGGATTCTCACCATGTACTTCGTCCGTTACGTGGGGCGGGAATGGCCGCGAGGCTATTCACTGTCGTGCCCTGTCGTCTTGGAGCGCTGCTCGCACCGAGAGCCATCAAAACAGACCTGAACCACGACACTTTTAGCCGGGTCGCTGCAAGGATGACTATGAGCTTTGACGAAGGAGACCAAGTTATCCTGCACGACAAGCACAGTGAGTATGACGGCCAATCAGGTACGATTAGCCAAGTTATCGAAAACATGTTCGGTGGCGCTACGTACACTGTGATGTTCGACGAGGGTCAAGAGCAGGGTCTCTCCGAGGATTCACTCGAACGGCTCGAAGACGAGTAAGACGCTTTTTACCGACCGGGCACGAAGCCTGCCCATGTCGAAGGTTCCGTTTCACTACATCGACCTCCGCACATTTTGCTACGCGACCGAGGACGAAAAGCGTGTTATAGAGGCTATTCGGGCATTCCTCCCCGAGGAATTCGAACTCGAACGCATGGAGACGAAAGGCCACCACGGCGACCGCATCGTCATCTTCTCTGCCCGCGTCGAAAAGGCAGACGACGTGCGGGTGGTGCTCGACAAGCTCGCTGAACTCGAAAACATAGACAAAGTGCGTGCAGAAATCGATCAGCGCGTAGACGACAACTGCTCGTTTTTCATCCACCTCGACAAGCAGGCGGCGTTCAAAGGCATCGCACAGCTCGGTGAGGGGCTCTCGCTACGGGGGAAGGTCGAAGCGTATCCCGCAAAAAAAGCGAAGGCAGTCGAAATCGTCAGAGACGCTATCTGACGCCCGAAAAACATGTCCTGTGTTATCTAGTACCAATGTTTATGGGGGCACCCCGTGTGTGTGAGAAAGAGGCGTCAATTGAATGCAAGCGTGTCCGTACTGTAACTCTGAATTGAACGGGACTGGTAGCCGAGTATCGACGAGAACTGGCGGTGGGCGAAAAACAACCGGGTCTGAGATGGTTTCGTGTCCGGATTGTGGCGGCGTAATCGACGGCTTTTCGACACACTGAGTCGGCGGCCGGGTCGCGCCTTTTATTTTCGGTGACGGGAAAGTCGAGAGTGACACCGCTCGATGCTCATGTACGAAGCAGTCCACGCACACCCCGACGGCGACAGCACCGTGGCCAGATTCGCGGCGACGGCGAAGTCGTATGGGTACGACGGAATCGTCGTCCGGAATCACGGGGACGGCCCAGCCGAGTTCGACAGCGAGTCGCTCAGCGACGCAACCGGCATCGACGTCGTGGACGCCATCGAGATTCGCGCCGACAATCCCGCACAGGCCAGCGGCCACGTCGGCAACTACCGGCCAAAAAAGACGATGCTCGTCGTCCACGGCGGGAACACGAAGGTAAACCGCTTTGCGTGCGAGCAAGAGCGCGTGGACGTGCTTGCCCACCCGATGGCCGGGCGCGGCGACCTGAACCACGTCCTCGCAAAAGCTGCAGCGCGCAACAACGTCCGCATCGAGTTCAACTTCGGAGACGTGCTCCGTCGCCACGGCGGCCCCCGAGTCCAAGCGCTCCAGAACCTGCGTAAACTCCGCGAACTCGTCGAGTACTACGACGTGCCGTACGTGGTGAGCGGCGACCCACAGAGTCACTTAGCCCTGCGCGCCCCGCGCGACCTCGTCGCCCTCGGTGAGACGATTGGCTTCTCGAAAGCCCAGATGAAAGCCGGGCTCGAAGAGTGGGGTACCATCGCGGCGCACAACCGCGAGGTGATGGACGAGTCCTTTATCGAACCCGGCGTGACTCGTGGGCGCTACAAGGAGGTCTCAGAATGAAGCACCTCCCGAAGCACATCCGCCCCCGGTGGCGGTATCTTGCGGTCCACCTCGAAGCGTGGCCAGAGACGAGTTTCAACCGCCGAAGCTTCCAGCGACACGTCTGGTACGCCACCCAGAACCTCCACGGCGACCCGGGGGCGGCGACCCTCGACATGAAGGTCATCCGGTTTTCGTTCGCAGACGGGGATGGACACGCCATCGTCCGGACGCGCCGCGGCGAGGAAGACCGAGCGCGTGCGGCCCTCGCGTGCGTCCACGAAATAGACGGCGACACCGTTGGCGTTTCCGTCGCCGGAATCAGCGGGACGGTGCGTGCTTGTGAAGAAAAGTATATAGGTCGCCGAAGGGTAAAACCGACACAGAGAAAAGTCGTCTTTGCAGGCGCAGATGTAACCGCCGTCGAACGGGGTTCCCGGTTCGACGTGCGGCAAGATGGCGCGTTTGTGGGGGCGGCAGAACTCGATCTCGAGTGATACTACATGCAGGGACAAGCCCAACAACAGGCCTACGACCGCGGAATTACGATTTTCTCCCCGGACGGACGCCTCTACCAGGTCGAGTACGCCCGTGAGGCAGTCAAGCGAGGAACCGCGAGCATCGGTGTCCGGACGACGGACGGCATCGTGCTCGCAGTTGACAAGCGCATTCGCTCGCCGCTCATGGAGCGCACTAGCGTCGAAAAGATTCACAAGGCCGACGACCACATCGGCATCGCGAGCGCCGGGCACGTCGCAGACGCGCGCCAGCTCATCGACTTCGCCCGCCGTCAGGCGCAGATAAACCAACTGCGCTACGGCGAGCCAATCGGCGTCGAGACGCTCACGAAGGAAGTCACCGACCACATCCAGCAGTACACGCAGGTCGGTGGCGCGCGCCCATTCGGTGTCGCGCTCATCATCGGTGGCATCGAAAACGGCCGCCCACGCCTCTACGAAACGGACCCATCCGGGACGCCGTACGAGTGGAAGGCGCTCGCCGTCGGCGCAGACCGCGGCGAGATTCAAGACTACCTCGAAGCGAACTACTCCGATGAACTCGACTTAGACGCCGGTGTCGGACTCGCCCTCCGGGCACTTGCAGAGGTCAACGACGGCAAACTTCGCCCAGAAGGAATCGGTGTCGCCACCATCTCCTTAGACGAGGACTTTGCCGAATTAGACGACGAGTCCGTCGAATCCTACCTCACGGAACTCGACCTGCTCGACACCGAGTCGGACGACGAATAATCGCGCCGTTCTTTCGTTTTCCCCACCAGCGAGCCGTTGCGCTCGGCCAATTTTCGCCCAACCGAGGACAACACCCTTTACCCGTGCTGTACTATCTTGTACCATGATTTCACTTGACGAGGCCGTCACGGCCCGACTCGAATCACACGGTGCGCGATTTGAGGTTCTCGTTGACCCGGACGCTGCACTGGCCATCAAACGAGACGAGTTCAAAGGCGACTTAGAGGACGTCATCGCCGCAGACGACGTGTTCGAAGACGCCTCACGCGGTGACCGCCCCGCAGAGGAGGACTTAGAGAAGGTGTTCGGGACGACAGACCCGATGGAAATTATCCCGGAGGTCATCAAACGCGGCGAGATTCAGATTACCGCAGATCAGCGCCGCGAGATGCAAGAACAAAAGCGCAAGCAGTTGGTGGCGACCATCGCAAGAAACGCCATCAACCCACAGATGGACAATGCCCCCCACCCGCCAGACCGCATCGAGGCGGCGCTCGAACAGGCGGGGTTCAAGGTAGACCCGATGGAGCGCGTCGAAGAACAGGTCGATGACGCCCTCGATGCGCTTCGGCCCGTCATCCCGATTCGCTTCGACACGGTAACCATCGCGGCGAGAATCCCAGCTCAGTACGCAGGCAGCGCACAGGCGCGCATCCGCAAGTTCGGCGACTTAGAGCGAGAAGAGTGGCAAAACGACGGGTCGTGGGTCGGTGTCATCACCTTCCCCGCCGGACTGCAAAACGAGTTTTATAGCCTCGTAAACGAGCTGTCGAGCGGCGAAGCAGAGACCCAAATCATCAAAGACGAAGACGACATCAAAACGCGATAAGTGATTTTTCGGCGGTCGCTTTTTTCCCCGTTCGTCTCGATGCACGGACATGGTCGGACAATTCCTGTTGCAGGTGAACCTCCCCGAGTCGCTCTCTGCGTATCAAGAGGTTCTCACCGAGGTGTTCTGGTTTCTGAGCGGGGCGCTTGCCGTGTACCTCGTTGGCCATTTTTTGCTTATCCCGCTCGCGCTTCGGGTGGTTCGGGCGCGCAACCGCAACAATCCCACGATTGAGACGGCAGCAGAAACGTATCTCCGTGTCGCGTTTGCGTTGTTAGCGACGCTTGCGGGCATCGTCGTCGGGGGCTATGGTAACGTTCTCACCGGCTCTGCCGTCGTCATCGCCGCGCTTACGTTTCTCCTTGGCATCTCCGGGCAGGAGGTGTTCGGGTCGCTCATCAGCGGCATGTTCCTCGTTGCCGACCGGGATTTCAACGTTGGCGACTGGATTTCGTGGTCTGGCGGAGAGGGGACCGTCGAAGCCGTTGACTTCCGGGTGACGCGGATTCGCTCCCCGAACAACGAGACCATCACCGTCCCCAACACGGAACTCACGACCAATGCGCTCACTCGGCCGTTCGGGCGCGACACGTTTCGCGTGACCGAACAGGCGTATCTCCCCTACGACGAGGATACAGAGCGCGCGCTCCTCGAAATCAGGCAGGTCGCGGCGAACCAAGACCTCGCAATGGAAGAGCCTGCACCTACCTCGCGCATCATGGAACTCGGGCCGAACGCGATAACCGTCCAAGCAGAGTTCTGGGTAGACGACCCCGCGGGGAGCAACATTTCGACGGTGCGCTCCGATTTCAGACGTCAGTTAAAGCGCCGGTTCGTCGAGGCGGGGCTGACGCTTTCACCACCGACTGGGCAGGAACTTTCGGGAGCGGTTCGAGTAGAGCAGTCGCTCTAACCCTTATCCACCGAAAAAATCGAATGCAGAAACTATCCTCTGCGGAAGCCAAGCAGGAAGCCAGCGGTGAACCCTGCACCCACCGAGAGCGTTTCTAAAATCGTCGTAATCCACGAGGGGGGCGTCGCAGAGGTCGCTTCTTCGCCGGCTTTGATGAATCCAGCAGTCAGTTTCTCCCAATCGACGGTGAGAATCTGGCGCGACTCTAAGAACTTGAACAGCGCGAGTTCGAGACCAATAATGACGGCGATGAGTTTTGCTACTTTCTTCGCAGCAAAGCCAATAATCGCCCCGATGAGTGCCCCACCCCCGGCTTCGATGCCGAGTTGTTGGAGGTTGATATCCACCATAGCGTACACTCCGCACGTAACTGTTAAGACTTTTGTCCTAAATTCACCCCTCAACCAGAGTGTCACGCCGTGACATTGAAGATGTGCGGGCGCATACTGACGGCCATGAACGTCAGTAGCGTCGCGGAGGTGGGCTGCCGTCAATAAGACAGACCGCGACACGGTGGCGTGCCGTGTCGAAATGGGTGTTTCACTCCCCGCCACTGCTGGCGAGGAACTGCTATGAAGGCCGTTATCGTCAAACGTGTCGACAGGGGGAGTGCCGATGTTGGAGAGATCTGCGACCTCGCAGCAGCGGCAGGCTACACCGTCGCTGCGACGCTCACGCAAACGCGTGAAGCAGACTCCGCCCTCCACATCGGGGAGGGGAAAGCAGACGAACTCGCCGCGCTCGTCGCAGAGACGGGCGCAGGCATCGTTATTTTCGACAACCGACTCGGGCCGTATCAGGTGTTCAACCTCGGCAAACGCCTGCCCGAGGGCGTCGAGGTCGTAGACCGCTTCAAACTCGTCCTCGAAATCTTCGGCCAGCGTGCCCGCACGCGCAAGGCACAGCTCCAAGTTGAACTCGCAAACCTCCGGTACGAACTCCCGCGTGCGGAGGCGAAAGCCAGCCTCGCAAAGCGCGATGAGCGCCCGGGGTTCATGGGGCTTGGTGAGTACGACCAAAACCGCGAACGCGACATCAAATCCCAGATTGCCCGCCTTCGGGACGAACTCACGCGCATCGAACGCCGCGAAGAACAGCGCCGCGAACACCGCCGCGAGACGGGCTTCGACCTCGTCGCGCTCGCCGGGTACACGAACGCCGGGAAGTCCACACTCCTGCGCCAACTCGCCCGCGACGTGGACGTAGACGAAAACGAAGATCTCCACCCGGATATCGAGGCCACCGCCGAGTCAGAAGACCGCCTGTTCACCACGCTCGGGACGACGACCCGCCGCGCCGACATGGAGCGAAACGTCCTCGTCACGGACACGGTTGGGTTCATCACCAACCTCCCTCACTGGCTGGTCGAATCGTTTAAATCCACGCTGGACGCGGTGTACCACGCAGACCTCGTCCTCCTCGTCGTGGACGTTTCAGAGCCGGTCGAGAACATCCGCGAGAAACTCGTCACCTGCCACGACACGCTGTACGAGCGCAACGAAGCGCCCATCGTGACAGTCCTGAACAAGGCCGACGCGGTTGACGACGCCGAGATTGCCGAGAAAATCGAGGCGCTCTCCGCGCTCGCCCCCGACCCCGTGGTCATCAGCGCGAAAGAAAATCTGAATATGGACGCGCTCAGAGACCGCATCGAGCGCGCGCTCCCACCGTTCGAACACGAACGACTCGTCCTCCCGATGACCGACGAGACGATGAGCCTCGTCTCGTGGATTCACGACAACGCCCGCGTCAACGACGTGGACTACGGCGACCAAGTCATCGTGGACTTCGAAGCCCGACCCGCTATCGTCGAGAAATCGCGGTCGAAAGCCGGTGAGTTGCCGCTCGCAGAATCAGCCTGAGTAGTCGAATTTTCGAAGTGCTTTCCGGTCAGTCGAGCGTCTGCTTTTCCTTATCGAGCACGCGCACGTTCGAGATCTCCGTCGCCGGATACTGCCCGTTTTCGTCTTTCTCGACGGCTTTCACCATGTCCCAGATGACGTTCAAACCGGTCGTAACCCCCTCTAACGCTTCCATCTCACAGCCCGTCTTCCCGGTGGTTTCGACGGCCACGGTGAGCGTGATTTTCTCCTCACCAATCTCGAACTCGGTGTCTACGTTCGTAATCGGAATCTGGTGGCACATCGGGATGGTCTCCCACGTGTGCTTGACAGCTTGAATCGCGCCGACGCGGGCGGTTGCGAGCACGTCGCCTTTGCCTATCTCGCTCTCGCGGATGGCGTTGATGGTCGTTGGTTTGAGGTGGATGTCGCCCTGTGCGACGGCGCGGCGGGCGGTGTCGGGTTTCTTGCCCACGTCGACCATCTGCACGTCGCCCGACTCCGTCGTGTGCGTCAGGTCGTCACTCACGGCGCTCACCCCAGAGCGCGACCGGCAGCGTCGAAAGCAAATCGGTTGCCATCATACCGTACCCTCGTTGCTCGACCACCAAATCACCAGCGCGTCCCGTCGCGTAGGCGGCGATGGCTGCTGCCTGTGTCGGTTCCTGTGTCGCCGCGAGCGCGCCAGTCGCACCCGCGAGCACGTCGCCCGTCCCGCCGACGGTCATGCCGGGATTACCAGTCCGATTGACGCGCGTCGTCTCGCCGTCCGAAATCACGTCGTAGGCTCCTTTCACGAGCAGTGTGTGGCCGAGCTTTCCAGCGAAGTCCTCAACCAACTCTTTCCGACCGTGCCAGTCCGTGTCGGTTTCCCCGCCCATCTTTTTGAGTTCGCCCTGATGAGGCGTACAGATGAGCGTCGCGTTCGTTTCGATTGTCGGAACCACCTGCAGCGCATCTGCGTCCACGACCGCAGTTCCGTCGAAGGCTTTGAGGAACTCTTCTACCGCGTCGAGCGTTTCGTCCGCGCTCCCGAGGCCGGGGCCGAACACCACCGTGTCGTGGCCTGTGGCGAGGTCGAGCAGGGACTCTACGTGGCTCGGTTCGAGTCGGTCGCCGTCGAACGGCCGGAGAATCAGGTTCTCGCTGTAGCCCTGTATCTCGCGGGCAACCGACTTCGGACAGGCGACGCGCACGAGGTCTGCGCCAGCGCGAAGTGCGGCCTGCCCGGAAAGCGCCGGTGCGCCGGTGTACGGGCCGCCGCCGACGATGAGCACGCGGCCGTGGTCGCCCTTGTGGCTCTCGGATTTCCGGGTGAGTGCGCGAAGGTCGCCGGGGCCGACGAACAGCTCTGCGGCGGCGGGAATTCCGATGTCCGCGACGGTGACGTTCGGGAGGTTTTCGAGGCCCGGTTTCATGTCGTGGAAGGTGACGACGTGGTCTGCGCCGACGGCGATTCCGGCTGAGGAACCCGTGTCTGCGTCCATTCCCGTCGGCACGTCCACGGACACCACGAGTGCACCCGAGGCGTTGATGGCTTCGGCGGCCGTTTTCTCGGGTTCGCGCAACTCGCCGGTGACGCCGGTTCCGAGCATCCCGTCTACGATGAGGTCGGGGGTGCCGAGGTCGAGCGCCGTCGAATCGCGAACCCCGCGGGTATCGTACTCAGCTTCTTTGAGCGCGTCCCAGTTCTCGCGGGCGATGTCGGTCGAAATGGACTCCTCGCGCCCGAGCAGGTGAACGGTCACGTCAAATTCGTCGAGAAACCGCGCGGCGACGAAGGCGTCACCCCCGTTGTTCCCGCGCCCGGCGACGATGGCGACGGTCGCACCAGGTGAGACGAGGTCGCGGACGACGCGAGCGACGGCGTTGCCACTCGACTCCATCAACTGCTTTTGCGGCACTCCGAGGGCCGCCGCATTCTCGTCTACGGCGGCCATTCGGTCGCTCGAAATCATGGCAGGGAGTTGTTTCCGGGGTGGGTTAAACGTGCGGGGGCCGGTGCAGTCATTTTCCTCCACCCCTTCCATCCAGTTGTGAACGTCTTCTGGCTAGACGAAAATCCGCGACAGGCGGCGCGCTACCACGGTGACCAACACGTGAACAAGATGCTGCTCGAAGCCGCCCAAATCCTCTCGACTGCCCTCCGTGAACACGGTCACGACGAGGCGTTCCTGTATCAACCAACCCATACCGGCCATCCCGTCGTGAAGTGGGCGGCCCACTCGCGGGAGAACTGGCTTCGCCTCTATGAGTTTGCAGGTGCGCTGAACGCGGAATTCGTCGAGCGATTCGACCACGACGAGCCACACGCGAGTTGGCAGATGCTCGGGCGAATCGACCGCGACGCGATTGCGATACCCGCCCGCGGTGCGACCGAACCGCCACAGTGCATGCCAGAAGACTACTTTCGGGACGACCTCGTAGACGCCTACCGAACCTACTACGCGAACGACAAGGAGTGGGCTGTGTGGAACCACACGGACGAACCGCCGTGGTTGGCAGCGTACCGGCTTACCGCTTGATTTCGAAGCCTGAGACGTTCTCTGGAGACTTGTATTCCGCTTCGACACTGGTTACGTCCGCGGCCGGACTGCCCGTGTGACACCACTCGATGAGTGCGTCTACTTCGCTTTCGTCGCCCTCGAACACGGCTTCGACGCGGCCGTCTGCCAGATTTTTCACCCACCCGGAGACACCGAGTTCCTGTGCCTTGTCGCGGGTGTTCGCGCGGTAGTAGACGCCCTGTACCTTCCCGCTCACGAAGACGTGTGCGCGCACTCGTTCGGTCATAGGAACCATTCTGCAAAACCGTGAATAAGTGTTCTCCCTACGCCTCGCCGCCGGTTCTGAGGTAGTGGAACACGTACGTCTGGGCGTAGCCTGCGTATTTCCTGCCGAACTGCGCGCGGATGGCCCGTGACGTATCGCGGTAGTTCCCCCTCTCGCAGTGGGGATAGTGGTCTGCGATGGCCGATTGAATCCACGTATCGAGTGGGACGGCTTCCAGGTAGCCAAGCGAGAACAGGAGGATGCAATCTGCGACTTTGTCGCCAACGCCGACGAACGTTTTCAGTTCGTCACGGGCGGCTTCGTACTCCAGTCCAACGGCGTCTTCGGGGGCAGCCTCGCCTGCTGCAACGAGTTCGGCAGACCGCTTGACGTAGGGTGCGCGATAGCCGAGGTTTAGGTCGCGCAGTTCTGCTTCGCTTGCTTGTGCGAGCGCCTCGGGCGTCGGGAATGCGTGGTAGGTTTTCCCGTCGAATTCGAATTTCTCGCCGTAGGTGCGCGCGAGGCCGAGTTGCATGTCGTGGATACGCGAGACGCGCATCTGCGCAGAGCAGATAAACGAGATGAGCGTCTGAAACGGCGGGTCGCGGACGAGTCGCATTCCTTTGTAGGCGTCGTAGGCGGCGGACACGAGGGGGTCGTCGGGAATCGCGTCGAAAATCGCGGGCAGGTCGTCGTCCAGTCGGAGGAGGTGGACGAGGGTGGCTTCTGCGTCGAACTGCGACTCCCACTCAAGGTGGTCGTCTTTCTGGCGGACGCGCACGACCGCCGGGTCGCCGTCGCGCGGGAGGACGGTGTAGTACCACGCGTCGCCGCCGTAGGCTGGGGTTTGTTCGTACATCCGGCCATCTTCGCGCCGCCAGAGATACGACTGGCCGCTTTCGACCGTCGATTGGAGGTCAAATTCTCCCGTGAGGTTGGCAAGTGCGAGGGTGCCCGATTCCATTACCACCGTAGAGGAGTGGGTGCGGTTTGTGCTTTCGCTTTCAACATGACAAACAGGTCACAAAGGCGACGTATGCTGATTTGGCCTAACCTTCTTACGGGAGGCCGCTGAATAATAGTCCATGGACTGCAGAGTTGTCGTCGAAGCCGCAGTCCCGGTGTACGACGTCGGCACGCCGGACGAAGCGGTTCGAATTGCCATCTCGAAGACGGGCGAGATGCTCAACCCCGACTTGAACTACGTCGAAATCAACATGGGTGAGCGCGTCTGTCCCCACTGCCACGAGCAGTTAGACCCCGCATTCTTGAGCGCAGACGAGAGCCTCGTCGCGCTCGAACTCGAAATGACCGTGTTCAACGTCGAACGCGAAGAACACGCCGCGCGCATCGCGCGCAAAGAGATTGGTCAGCGCCTCCACAATATCCCTCTCGACGTGATTGACGTTCGCATTCTTGGCGAAGGTGAGGACGATGCGGATACAGGCGCGACGCTCAACGCCGAATAGGTCGTCGATAAGAGCCGACGGCGGCTGCGAGGAGTTTTTGCACGATACTGCTCTGTGAGCGTCGCCACTTTTCGTTAATGTGGCGACAGAGAGACTGCGTCGGTCGCGACGCGATTAATCGGCCGTGGCGGAGATCTTCTCGGATTCCGCCTCGGTCATTTCTGCGGTGATACCGTCTGCGAGTGCAAAGACTGCGGCTTTGTGGTCCGTTTTAGATTTATGGATAGAGGTTGGCCGTACCCCAAGTGCCTCGTATTCCTCGTGTTCAATTGTGATTTCGTACTCTGCTTCGTAGTGGTTGCATACCTCCGAGAGGAGGCCGTGCAGGTGGATGAGCTCCTGCTTCTTCATAACAACAGCCTCTTACAAGCGGAGGGTTATATTACTATCTTGAGTCTCGTTAGCATACGTACCGGATTAGAAGGGCTGTATCGACAGTATTCGCCGGAATTTCACGCCGACGTATCTTTCAGTTGACTGGTCTATTCTGCACACATTGACTATATATCTCACAGTATACTCCGCGTGACTGACGATTCGGGCGTGGGTCTCTGAAAAAAGCCGGGACTGCGAGTGGCGTCGTCTACTCGAACTGCTTGACCGTGTCGAGGTCGTGTTCGGTACGCATAAACTCAGAAAGCATTCGACTTGCGTGACAGTTCGGACAATGGAAGGTGGTTTTCAAGGGCGGAAGGTCACCCGGCGTCGATTCCCAATCTTTGCCGCACTCAGGACAGAGTAGACGAACATATGCTTCCACCATGTGTGCACACTGTTCGCAGGCTGCAATGAAAAGCTTTGTTGCCTGACTTATACGGGGAGGTAGTTCCCGTTGGCTTCGAGCAGTTCTTTGTAGCGGTTGCGGATGGTGACTTCGCTAATGTTTGCTACGTCAGAGACCTGACTCTGGGTCACTTTCTCGTTCGAGAGCAGCGCGGCGGCGTAGACGGCGGCGGCCGCGAGGCCGACCGGCGACTTCCCACTGATGATACCCTGTTCTTTCGCGTTGCGAAGCAGGTCACGGGCGGTGCGCTCTGCCTCATCAGAGAGGTCTAAGTCAGACGCAAAGCGTGGGACGTAGCTCTCTGGGTCTGCGGGCTTTATCTCTAAGTTGAGCTGGCGGACGATGTAGCGGTAGGTGCGCGTGAGTTCCATCTTATCGACGCGCGATACCGTCGCAATCTCGTCGAGACTGCGGGGCATGCCCGCCTGTCGGGCAGCGGCGTACACCGACGCCGTGGCGACGCCTTCGATGGAACGACCCGGTAAGAGGTTCTCAGAGAGCGCGCGCCGGTAGATGACCGACGCCGTCTCACGAACCGTGCTCGGCAGGCCGAGTGCCGAAGACATGCGGTCGATTTCACCGAGCGCCTGCTTCAAGTTGCGTTCCTTGCTGTCGCGCGTGCGGAACCGTTCGTTCCAGGTGCGAAGGCGCTGCATCTTCGCGCGCTGGCGGGCACCGAGGGATTTGCCGTAGGCGTCCTTGTCGCGCCAGTCGATGTTGGTCGAAAGTCCCTTGTCGTGCATCATCTTCGTCGTCGGTGCACCGACACGGGACTTCGAGTCCTTCTCGCTCGCGTTGAACGCGCGCCACTCCGGGCCGCGGTCGATTTCTGCTTCCTCTACGACGAGGCCACAGTCGCGACAGACCGTCTCGCCGTGTTCCGTGTCCGACATGAGCGGACCGCTGCACTCTGGGCACACTTCGGTTTCATCGACGATTCGATTCTTCTGCTTCTCCTGTGGCTGTTCGCCGGTGTATGTCCTGATTGTTGTGTCACTCATTAGCGTCTCCATTGGGCCAGGGCGGGTGTCTGCCGGGGGTACGAAACCCTAAAAAGCCGGGTGTTGACCTTACGTATAGTTAGTGCGTAAAGTTTATAAATGTTTCGCAAAATGATGCGGGCCAAAACCACACGACACAACCCATATACAACCGATTTACCGCTCGTAAGTGGCGAGGGCCGCCATCGCCGCTTCGTCGCTCACCTGACCGAAATCTTCATAAAACTGTCCCACAGCGCTGAAGTACGCGGGCGTCATCTCACAAATCACCTCATCAGCCTCGCTCATGAGCCGCTCTGCACCCGATTCAGACGCAACGGGCACCGCGAGAACCACGCGGCTCGCGCCCGCTGCCTTCGCCAGCCGTACGCAGGCGAGCGCCGTCGCCCCGGTCGCCAGCCCATCGTCAACGATGACGACGCGCTTATCCGTCAAGTCGGGGGGCGTGCGCTCCCCCCGATACCGTTTTGCCTTCGCTTGAGCGGTTTCGTGTTCGCGGGCAATCGTCTCTTTGAGGTACTCTTCAGACACACCGAGTGTCTGGATGAGCGGTTCGTTTCGCCAGACGCTCCCGTCTGCTGCGACCGCGCCAACGGCGAGCTCCGGGTTGTCGGGCGCACCGAGCTTTCGCGCGACGATAATGTCGAGTGGCACGGCGAGGAAATCTGCGACGATTTTGCCAATGGGCACCCCACCCCGTGGAATCGCAAGGACGATGTCCGCCACCACGTCGTGGGCATCGACGACCGCCGCGAGTTTCTCGCCCGCGTCAGTTCGATTTCGGTACATCAATGAAAATAGGCGCGCACGCGGCTTAAACCCCGTCTGGACTAGCGAATGGGTTGCACCGAAACACGCCACGCATCACACAGTCTCCCTCGACAGAAACTATTTATCGAACGACTCGGGTTGAGAAAACGCATGATTAACCCCGTCGGTATCTTCTTCCTGCTTGGGGGACTCCCGGCGGCGCTGTGGCCCTCTCGACTCGCGCGGCTTGGCGAGCAGTTGGACGCAATCGGCAGCACGACACCGCTCGACCGAGTCGAACCTGCAGAATGGAACGTCCTGTTGACACGAGTTCTCGGCATCGGGATGATACTCGTCGGCAGCTTGGCAGTTCTCAGCAGCCTTGCGGCCGGGTGACCCGCCAGTGAAAAAGTGTAGAACGTGCTGCGTCACTTCAGTTCGCTCAGCTGGTTTCGGTTCCCGTTTCTTCGCCGTCTGGATTTGCCTCTCCGTCAGTTTCTGAGCCGCCTTCGCCCCCCTCTGCGAACAGCTCATCAGGATTGAACGTGGGAATCTCTCCTTTGAGGTCTTCCCACGCGATGGGACCGTTGTCGATGATGTTCTGTGGCGTGAGTTTCTCTGCGTCGAGCACGGCGGCCACCGGCAGCGGCAGTTGTTCGCTTCCGGCAGGTGCTTTGGGCTGCTCACAGCCATCCCCGGTGACGACGACGCGCATCACCATTCCAAGATCGAAATGCGGGAGGCACATGATGTCGTACACACCCGGCTCCGTGAACTGATAAATCCAATTCTCCCCGCTCATGACTGGGGGCGAGGAGAAGGGTGCGGCTCCCTCGGGAATCCGCCGTGGCAGGCCGAAAAATCGTGGGTGGATTGCCGTCACCGTGTGGAGGTCAGCAGAGGCGTTCGGGAACTCGATGATGTCGCCGACACTGATGGCGAGGCCGACCGGGTCAAAATAGAAATCAGGGAAGCCTTCGGCCTCTCCGTCCGTCTGCTCGTCACTATCCCCCTCTTCGGGGAACAACACGTCCGCGTCGTCAAGCCGCAGTTCAACTGTGTGTTGGGGCATGAGCGTCTCTGGGAGGTCGAGTTCGGACGTCAACGACGCGTACCCCATCAGGTCGTCGATGCACGGCGGACAGTCGTTGTCGGCTTGGAATGTTGACTGTGTCCCACCCCTCGCACTTGTCTGCGTCCCGTCCCCTGTTTCCCCAGCGGCGACCCCACCGAGCGCCGCCACCGCGGTTCCCACGCCGAGCGTCCGAAGGACGGTTCGTCGCGTTGGCAGGCTGTACCTCGAATTCTCGCCGGTGTCTCGTGACATGGCGACTTGATGTTTCCGTGAAGGGTCGTTATTATCCGGTGGCCAAGGTAACATACCACATACTGGAGACGAACTGGTGGAGGTGGTACTGAAATCCGCTTTTAACCCATGAAAACTCGTGTGCGTCACCGCGCTGGTAGTTCTCCGTGTGGCGATTGTTCAGTTCCTGTCAGTCCCACGCTGTCCACGAGAGAAACAGGAGGCCAATGAACTGCAACACCGCGAGCAGCATCATCGCCTGCCAGACGATTTCGGGCACTGCAGAGGCGTACCACGCAGAGAGGTCGGGGTCGATGAGGTAGTAGTAGAGCGTGAGCGCGTTCTGAGCGAGCAAGAACAGCGAGAAGATGAATAGACCGATTGTGTGTTTAGAGCGGAACTGCAGATAGTTACGACCCCACACGTAGCCGAGTCCTGCGAGGAGGAGGACGTTTAGTGCAGTTGCGCCCTGTGCGACCGTGACCCAGATACTCATCTACCTCCACCTACCTTACTGTCACATATAACGACTAGCCCAAATTCGACCATAATCACTCCACCTGCGCTATGATTTGCTCTATCGTATCCCAGTGATGGCGAGCGTTCTCACTGGGGAGATAAATCGCTCCGTACTCATCGCCGCTCGTCGTCACAATGTTGTTATCCATGAGAACATCGAGGTGGTGTCTGACCGTCTTGTAGTTGAGGGCTAAGTCTTCGGCTAGTTGGTTTGCGTTCCGCGGTTGCTGATTCAGCGTCTTGAGCAGGCGAACGCGGTTGGCTCCGCCTCGGGTACCAGTCAACACGTACCAGAGGACGGCCTCCATTGTTCTGCATCTCTCACCCACACCATGTAAGCCCATCGACAGAGGAGGGTGTCAGATTCACGCCGTCGGTCACTTCCACCTCCTTTGACACGCGGTCAGACAGTGAACAGATGCCCCTCGTCGGGAACCTTGAACAGCCCAATGCGCGCACCCGCGTCCATCCAGCCGTGGCCGTAGGAGAACGACGCGAGGGCGTTCACGAGGTCGTCATTTGCCTTGAAGTGTCGGCCGTCGTCGAGATACGATTGGCCCATCTCGCGGTACTCGGCGGCTGACTCCCCGAGTGGCGTGTTCGGCGGATTCACGTCTTCTGCGGCGTCTAAGGCCTCGGCCAGCAGTCGTTCGTAGCGGTCGGTCTTCTCTGCTAAATCAGCGGCCATAGAACCCCGTTGTCGGGGACGAATATGGGCCTTGGCACCGACGGCAGATCTGTGCCCGAACACCCGGACGAAATCGTGCTGACTGCGCAAGACAGCGCAAGGTAAATACTTGTCCACGGTCAATTTGTGCACATGACAAAAGGCGACGCAGCCGAGGTTGAGCACCACCGACTCGTGATTGCCGGTTCCGGCATCGCGGGGCTCACCGCGGCCATTTATGCGGCTCGGTCGAACAACGAACCGCTCGTTCTCGAAGGCACAGAGCCGGGTGGCCAACTCACCTTGACCACCGAGGTGGACAACTACCCTGGCTTCCCCGAGGGCATCAGCGGGCCTGAACTCGTGAACAACATGAAAGCACAGGCAAAGCGCTTTGGCGCGACCGTGAAAAACCGCGTCGTCAAATCGGTCGACGCCTCGGAGCGCCCGTTCCGCATCGAACTCACCTCGGGCGACGTCATCACCGCAGACGCCTTCATCGCCGCCTCCGGTGCGAGCGCCCGAACGCTCGGCATCCCCGGCGAGGACGACCTCATGGGCTACGGCGTCTCGACGTGTGCGACCTGTGACGGTGCGTTCTTCCGCGACCAGGAAATGGTCGTCATCGGCGGCGGCGACGCCGCGATGGAGGAAGCCTCCTTCCTCACGAAGTTCGCCTCGAAAGTCTACCTCGTCCACCGCCGCGAGGAGTTCCGCGCCGAGGACTACTGGATCGACCGCGTCAACGAACAGGTCGAAGCAGGCGAAATCGAAATCCTCCGCAACACCGAGGTCACGGAAATCCACGGCTCGCCAGAAGACGGCGTGAGCCACGTCACGATGATTCGTCACCCCGAGGGCCACCCCTCCGAGAAACTCGACGACCCCGCTACTGAAAAATTCGACTTCGAGACGGGTGCGGTGTTCCTCGCCATCGGCCACACGCCGAACACGGCCTACCTCGAAGGCACGGGCGCGAAGATGGACGACGCTGGCTACCTCATCACGAAAGACGGCAAAGGCGCACACCAGACCGCAACGGACGTGCCCGGCCTCTTCGGCGCGGGCGACGTGGTGGACTTCCACTACCAGCAGGCCATCACCGCAGGCGGCATGGGCTGTCAGGCCGCCATCGACGCAGACGACTACTTAGAGGAGTTAGACCGCGAGAACCGCGCTAAAGAACAGGTCGCCGCCCCCGAATCCGACGACTAAGCGCTCGATTTCTCTCGCAGCTTCTCTCTGTTTTCCAACCCCACGAGCCACCGCACCGCGTGTGCACGCACGAAGCACAGATTCCACAGACCCTTTACGTCCACGCGCAAAGTGAATCCCATGTCTGATTCCGTAGAGACAGCCACGTTCAGCATCGAATCCTCGGACGGTTCGACCGACGAAGTCGAACTCCCAACCGAACTGCTTTCCCTGCTCTCAGAAGAGGAGTCCACCGCAGAAACCGTCGCAGACGTCGTTCTCATCGGCTTCGCCCAGCGCGCTCACGCCCTCGTCCACCACGCACAGGGCGAGTTCGACGCAGACGTAGAAGCCATCGAAGAGAGCGTCCTCGAAACCTTCGAAGAGCGCTTTGGCATGACGTTCGCCGAGATGACCGGTCACGACCACTAACTCGTCTTCACACTCTCTCGCTTTTCACCGGTCGAGAGCGCCGCGAGTGGCGAAGAAAGTTCACCAAGGCCCTCACTTTTTCGCTGGGACGTAACTCAGCACGACGCCGTCGTCCATCCGTTCAACGTTCGTCAACTCCAGTTTCGGGAAGCCAGCGACGAATCCTTCGCCGTCTGCGAGCGTCGGGGCTTCGCGGCCGCCGATAATCATCGAACCGACGAACACGGTGAGTTCGTCTACGAGGCCTTCTTCGAACAGCGAGAAGATGAGTTCGCCGCCGCCTTCGACCATTATCGACTCGATGCCGTGGTCTGCGAGGGCGTCGAAGGCGCTCGTGAGATTGACGCGCTCTTCGCCTGCGGTGATGATGGTGACGCCCTTGCGTTCGAGTTTGCGGATTCGCGTAGGGTGGGCCGCTTCGCTCACGAGCAGGTAGGTGTGGGCGCGCTCGTCGAAAATCTGGGCGTCTCGTGGACAGCGGGCGTGGGAGTCTGCGATGATGCGAGCCGGATTTTCGGGGACGCCGCGGGCTTTGCGTGCCGCGCGGCGTGTCTCGTCATCGACGGTCAGGCTCGGGTCGTCTGCGACGACGGTTCCCGCCCCGACCATGATGGCATCGTTTTCCGCACGAATGGCGTCCATGCGGTCGAAATCGGCGTCGCCGCTGATGACCACCTGCTTTCGGCGGCGGTGTGAGAGCTTTCCATCCACGCTCATGGCTGCATTGACGACGACGCGCATGGGAGATGATAGGTCAGACGCGTGAAAACAGCTTTCGGTAGGGGTGGCTCCCACGAACGCTTTTTATGGAATCCGCACGAAGGTTTGGTGATGAGTCTCGAAGACACCGCCGAAGAGCTTGCCTCCGCTCTCGGCGCAGACAAAGCGGAGGTCAAACGCGACTTAGAAAACCTCGTCCAGTACAGCGTTCCACTGGAAGAAGCGAAACAGAGCGTCCGCCGAAAGTACGGCGGTGGCGGGGGTGGCGCGCCCACGCCCGAAACCGTCTCCATCGCGGACATCGGAACGGACAGTTCCAACGTCACGGTGACGGCCAAAGTGCTCACCGTGGGCAAGCGCTCGATTCGCTACCAGAACGAGGACCACCTCATCCACGAGGGGGAACTCGCAGACGAGACGGGGAAGATTTCCTACACCGACTGGCACGACTTCGGCCTCGAAGCTGGTGACACCGTCACCGTCACGAACGCCGGCGTCCGCGAGTGGGAGGGGAATCCCGAACTCAACCTCGGGGACAGTTCCTCAGTTGACCCGGCAAAAGCCATCGAGGTACCGTTCTCAGTGGGTGGCGACAAGCCACTCACCGATCTCAAACCCGGCGACCGCGGCGTCAACGTCGATGCCGTGGTCAGCGAAGTGGAGGAAAAAACCATCAGCGGCCGCGACGGCGAGACGACCATCCTCTCTGGCGTCCTCGCTGACGATTCCGGTCGCTTGCCGTTTACCGACTGGAACCCACACGGGGAACTCGAAGCGGGCGCGTCCGTCCGCATCACCGGCGCGTACGTCCGCGAATTCCGTGGGATTCCGTCGGTCAACATCTCGGAGTTCTCGGCCGTCGAAGCCCTCGACACAGACCTCGAAGTGAGCGACGATGCGCCGCGAAAGCGCATCGACGAAGCCGTCGGGATGGGTGGGCTGTTCGACGTAGAAATTGTTGGCAACCTGCTGTCGGTGCGCGATGGCTCCGGCCTCATCCAGCGGTGTCCGGAGTGCAATCGCGTCACCCAGAAGGGCCAGTGTCGCTCGCACGGGCAGGTAGACGGGTACGACGACCTGCGCGTAAAGGCGATTCTCGACGACGGCACCGGCGCGCTCACCGTCATCTTAGACCGCGACCTCACCGAACAGGTGTACGGCGGATCGCTCGAAGATGCCCTCGACGCCGCCCGCGAGGCGATGGACCAAGAGGTCGTCGCGGACGCCATCCGCGAGAACGTCGTGGGCGGCGAGTTCGTGGTTCGGGGCAGTCTGAGCGTCGATGACTACGGCGCGAACCTCGATGCGACATCGTTCCGCAAATCCGACGACGACCCGGCCGCGCGTGCGACGGCCGTGCTCTCGGGGGTGGACGCATGAGCGCAACTCCTGTGGGCCGCGAAGTCGCCCACCGCCTGTTTGCCGCGGAATTCGACGCCGCATCCATGTCCTACTCGGAGTCGGACGAAGAGCGCGCCCCGAACTACGTCGTCACGCCGACCGGCGCGCGCGTCAACCGGATGTTCGCCGTGGGCGTCCTCACGGAAGTCGATACGGTGAACGAAGACCAGCTTCGCGCCCGCATCGTCGACCCGACCGGCGCATTCGTCGTGTACGCAGGGCAGTATCAGCCAGAAGCGCTCACGTTCTTAGAAAACGCCTCCGTGCCGACGTTCGTCGCCGTGACGGGCAAGGCGCGCACGTTCGAGCCAGCGGACTCAGACCGCGTCTACACCTCAATCCGCCCTGAGAGCATCAGCGAAGTCGATGCAGAAACTCGCGAGCGGTGGACGGTCACGACCGCAGAGCGCACCTTAGAGCGCATCGAAACCTTCGCAGGCGCACTCGCGCTCGACGCGCGCGGCGACGACCTCTCCGCGCAACTCGCGGCCCAGGGCGTAAGCGAGAGTCTCGCCGCGGGTATCCCGAAGGCAATCGAGCACTACGGCACGACGACTGCCTATCTCGCGGCGATGGAGACGCTCGCAACGCAGGCGCTCGAAGTGGTCACGGGCGACCGCGATTCGGTGCCGTCGTTCGACGCCGTTCCGTCGATGGCCGGGCCGGAATCGCCAACTCGCGTCGCCTCGTTCGA
Organism: Haladaptatus sp. CMSO5; assembly: GCF_036689885.1. Lineage (NCBI taxonomy): Archaea > Methanobacteriati > Methanobacteriota > Halobacteria > Halobacteriales > Haladaptataceae > Haladaptatus > Haladaptatus sp. CMSO5. Next base: position 2,259,371 of record NZ_JBAHVW010000001.1, on the reverse strand, counting down.
GGCGGTCGAAACGGTGACTGACGCGGCCGACGAGGGTATCGAATCCGTGGAAGCCGAAGTCGAAGCCGAACTCGATGCCGAGGATACGGAACCCGAACCGACGGCCGAAGCGGAATCTGAGACGGTCGAAACAGACGAAGCGGTCGTCGAAGACAGCGAGCCAGAAGTCGAAGAACAGGTTGTGGAATCAGAACCGGAAATCGACACCGAGCCACCGGAGGAAGACGCGACGGGAACCGTCCCCGAAGCAGAACCCGTGGACGCAGCCGACGCGACGGCGACCCAACAGGCAGAACCCGCAGACGACGTGGACGACGAACTCGGCGACTTCGAGGAAGACGATGACCTCGAAGACTTCGAACCCGGTGAGTTCGACGAGATGTACGAGATGGACGACGAGGAGCGAAAGGAGGTCGAAGAGGAGTTCGGCACCGAGTTCTCGACCGGCTCAGAAGTAGGTCCAGCAGGTGAAGCCGGTATCGAGGTTCCAGAGCCAGAAGACGTAGAGGAAGTGGCTGAGCCAGAACCCGAAGCAGAGACCGACGACGATTCGGCGGCTGACGACGCAGACGTAGACTTAGAAGACGCCGTCTTGACCGCGATGCGCGACTTAGATGACGGCGACGGCGCAGACCGCGAAGCCATCATCGCCGCCGTGATCGATGAACACGGCGTCTCCGTCGAGGCCGTCGAAGACGCGATTCAGGACGCGCTGATGGACGGGCAGTGTTACGAACCCGACGAATCGACGCTCACCGCAATCTGATGGTGAGTTCGGTCGAGCCGATTCCCGGACAGGCGGCGGCGATAGCCGACCTCTCCGGGAGTCGCGCGCTCGTCGTGGCCGACTACCACGCGGGCCTCGAAGTCGCCCTTCGCTGGGATGGGGTGTCCGTCCCGAGCAAGGCGGGCGAGCGCCGCGACCGACTCCTCGAATTGAAAGCAGAAACGGCCGCAGACCGCGTCATCATTTTGGGGGATTTCGGCAACGCCATCGGCGCTGGCCCAGACGAAGAAATCGCCGAGATTCACGACTTGCTTTCGGCCCTCGACTGTCCCGTGACCGTCGTGAAGGGCAACCACGACGGCGACATCGAAGAACACATCGAGGGTATCGAGGTGACACCCGCCCACGGCATCCGCATCGGTGACGTTGGCTTCGCTCACGGGCACACGTGGCCCTCGCCGGACGTGTTGGAAGCCGACGTTCTCTGTACCGCACACGAACACCCGCAGGTGAACCTCACCGACGAAGTCGGTGGCGGGCGAACCGAACGCGTCTGGCTTCGCGGGACGGTCAACCCCGAACCTTTTGCCGAGTTCCACGGCCGGGCGTTCGACGGCGGCGCGCCATTCGTCGTGTTCCCTGCCTTCAACGACCTCGTCGGTGGGACGTGGGTGAACGCGCAGAAAGATGGCTTTCTCTCGCCGTTTTTGCCCGACGGCCTCCGTGACGGCGAGGCGTACCTCCTCGACGGCACGCGCCTCGGAGACTATTCGACCATCTGACTGGCCGCGCGGTTTAACCTCCTCTGGCCGTTACCCAGCCACAATGTCAGACGGTGAGGTCGCGGGTGCGGACGCGTTTACGTATCTCGGTGAGTCGGTGCGCACGGCGCTTTCTGCGCGCGGATTTTCGACGCCCACCGCCCCCCAGCGTCGCGCCATCCCGCCGCTCGCCTCCGGCCGCGACGCGCTCGTCATCGCGCCGACCGGAACGGGAAAAACGGAAACGGCCATGCTTCCGGTGTTCGACGCCATCGTCGCCAAATCGACCGAGGAGCGCGCCGGAATCTCCGCACTCTACATCACGCCGCTTCGTGCGCTGAACCGCGACATGCGCAGCCGCCTCGACTGGTGGGGCGACACGTTAGATGTCACGGTGGACGTGCGCCACGGCGACACCACGCAGTACCAGCGAACCAAGCAAGCGAACGACCCGCCGGACGTGCTCGTGACGACGCCGGAGACGCTCCAGGCGATGCTGACGGGGAAAAAGCTCCGCCAGGCCCTCTCCGACGTGTCGCACGTCGTCGTAGACGAGGTACACGAACTCGCGGCTTCGAAGCGCGGCGCACAGTTGACGATTGGCTTAGAGCGCCTGCGCGAACTCGCCGGGCCATTTCAACGAATCGGCCTCTCTGCGACTGTGGGCGACCCCCGAGAAGTGGGAAAATTCCTGACCGGCGACCGCGGGTGTGCTATCGTCGAAGTGGACGTGGGCAGTCGCGTTGATTTGACCGTGTTCGAGCCAGCAATCACGGCCGAAGACGACCGACTCGCGGGACGGCTGATGACCGAAGCCGACATCGCAAGCCACGTTCGGGCCATCCGTGACCTCGTGGACGGCCACGAATCGACGCTCATCTTCGTGAACACGCGCCAGACCGCAGAAGCGCTTGGCTCACGCTTCAACGAACTCGACTTGAACATCGGCGTCCACCACGGGTCGCTCTCCAGAGACGCTCGCGTGGAGGTCGAAGACCAGTTCAAAGCCGGTGAAATAGACGCACTACTCTGTACTTCCTCGATGGAACTCGGTATCGACGTGGGGCGGGTTGACCACGTCATCCAGTATTCGAGCCCGCGCGAGGTTTCGCGGATGCTCCAGCGCGTCGGCCGGGCCGGACACCGACGGGATGCGACCTCCCACGGAACCATCATCACGACCCGCCCGGACGACACCTTCGAGGCGATGGTCATCGCCCGCCGGGCCGGGGTGAACGACGTCGAGGAGACGAACATTCATCATGGGAGCCTCGACACCGTCGCAAACCAGATTGCAGGCGTCGTGATGGACTTTGGTGACATCTCGGGACGCAAAACCTACGAAATCGTGACGCGCGCCTACCCGTTTGCCGACCTCACCGAAGGGCAGTTCAAGGAAGTCATAAAAGAACTCTCGCACAATCGCATCCTCTGGTTGGACGAGGAGAAAGACCTGCTCTCGAAGGGTGGGGGAACGTGGCGGTACTTCTACGCGAACCTCTCGATGATTCCCGACGAGGAGACGTTCGAGGTGTACGACATGGCGAGTGGGCGGCAGGTCGGCACGCTAGACGAGCGCTTCGTCGTGAACTTCGCCGGGCCGGGTGAGGTGTTCATCCAGCGCGGCGAGATGTGGCGCATCACCGAAATCGACGAGGAAGAACAACGCGTGCAGGTGACCCCCATCGAAGACCCCTCCGGCGAAGTGCCGTCATGGACGGGAAGCGAGATTCCAGTGCCGTTCGAGGTTGCCCAAGAGGTCGGTGAGGTTCGGGAAGTCGCCGCCAGCCAGTTAGAGGGAAACGACGACCGCGAAGCCGTCGCGCGCTTCCTCGGCAAACGCTACCCCGCAGACCGCAGAACCATCGAAGAAGCGCTCAAGCCGCTCTCCCGACAGCGAGAACAGGACCATCCCGTGCCGACGGACGACCGTGTCGTCATCGAATTCCAGGGTCGGACGCTGGTCGTCAACGCCTGTTTCGGCCACAAGGTGAACGAAACGCTCGGGCGCGTCCTGTCTGCATTGATTGGCCAGCGCACTGGTTCGTCGGTCGGCCTCGACGTAGACCCCTACCGCATCGAACTCGAAGTGCCCCGCGACGTGACGGCGCGTACGGTGGTTGAGGTGCTCGAATCGACCGACCCTGACCACCTCCAACCACTCATCGAGTTGAGCCTGAAAAACGCAGACGCGCTCAAGTTCAAGCTCGCACAGGTCGCAGCGAAGTTCGGCTCGCTCCAGAGTTGGCAGGGCGATTCGCGCCGTCAGTTCGGCCTCGGCCGCCTGCTCGCCGCACTGGATGAAACCCCCGTGTACGACGAAGCCGTGCGCGAAATCCTCCACGAGGATTTGGACGTGGGACGGGCGGCCGAGGTGCTCTCGCGGATGCAGTCGGGCGACATCGAGCTCGTCACCGTCGGCGGCCGAACGGCGATTGGCATAGACGGGCGCTCGTCTGGTCGGGAACTGCTCGCGCCCGAAAATGCGGATGCGAGCGTCATCCAGACGGTGAAAGAACGCATTCAGGAAGACCAGCTGCTGCTCTTTTGTCTCCACTGTCAGGAATGGGAACGCACACAAAAGGTGCGGAGAATCCCCGACCAGCCACAGTGTCCCCTGTGCGAATCGAGTCGGATTGCCGCGCTCAATCCGTGGGCCGACGAAGTTGTTTCGGCGGTCAAAGCACGCGAGAAGGACGACGACCAAGAGAAGATGACCCGTCGAGCCTATCGGTCTGCGAGCCTCGTCCAGAGCCACGGCAAGCAAGCCATCATCGCGCTCGCCGCCCGGGGCGTCGGCCCGCACAACGCAGCGCGTATCATCGGCAAGTTACGAGAAAACGAAGACGAGTTCTATCGCGATATTCTGGGACAAGAACGCCAGTACGCCCGCACCAAATCGTTCTGGGATTAGTCGAGTTTCACCGGATGGATATGATGGCCACACGGACGGAACGCAGCGTTCTCGGGCCCGCTGATGACGGTTCCAGTGACGGGCCGGTTGCAGGTTGGGCAACAGCGCTGTTGCTCAGTGTCAGGGGTGTGTCCATCCCACATAGTACATAATTAACGTGATTATATACTAAGGTATCGGTTTGTTCACGAATCTCCCACTTTGTTCCAAAATTGTTCAATCTGCGCGGACAGGAACATCGGGGTCATTCGTACCTGTTCAGTGCGCTCTTCTGCAGACAGACACGCACGAACGTCATCGCGTCTCGTCGTCTCACAGTACCGCTGGTCGATAAGCGCACGCACGCCGCGTTCGTCCGGGCCACGAATCACGCGACCGAGCGCCTGGCGCGTGCGACGAACCGCCGGAACCGTAAGCGCGTAGGTGAAGGCATTCTCCGAGCCGAAGGCTTCCGCGTAGGCGAAGCGAACCGCCCGAACCCTGGGTGAGCGCGTGTTCACGAGCGGGACGCCCACGACCGCGCAGGTGGCGAGTTTGTCGCCGTCGTAATCGACACCTTCGGTGAGTGTTCCCCGCGTGCTCGTCACGAGCACCTTCTCGCCGCCATCGAAGAAGGTCTGTTTGAGCGCCTCTGTGTCCTCGTTCGAGGAGCTTTCGTCCACGAGCACTGGCTTTGAGACCTCCTCACGCAGCCGGCTTGCCGCCCACGTCGCTTCCCGGTAGTTCGGCATGCAGATGAGGACGTTCCCGGGACTGCGGGCGAGTTCGCGCAGCGCGTAGGCGTACTCTTCGCGCACTGCGTTGTCTTCGCCTGCGGTTGGCGACCCACGATTTCGCGCGGTAAAGGGCGTCAGGTCGACGCCCCATGTCGCGCGGTTTTCGGGTGGGAAGCGCAGGTCGAAGGTGTGGGCATCGACCGGCCGCTCGGGGTCGAAGTCAGCGAGGCCAACCACCTCCTGGAAAACGTCGAGCGGCTCAAGCGTCGCGCTCATCAGCACGCCGCCGCCGACGGTGTTGAATATCTCTCGGCACTCTTCCGACGGGAGACAGTTGTACATGGTGAGCGCGGGCGTGAACGCCCGTTCCCAGACGTTCGCCGTCTCGCCGAGTTCCTTTGGCGAGTATTCGAGTACGAGTTCGCGGAAATAGGTGGCTCGACTGTTCTCCCACCAGTTGGTCATGAGCGTGCCAACCGCACCGCAGACCGTGCTCCGGTTTGGCTCGATTTCTTCGAGGACGGCGTCGACGGCCACGCCAAGTGGCCCCATCGCCTGCCAGAGGCGTTCGCCGTAGCCCTCCGCTTTGGCCCACGTCGAGAGGGCGTCTATCTCCTCGCTTTCGGGCGGTCTGAGCGGAATCTCGATGTCTTCTTCAGGGAACTCGTCGTACTGAATCAACCGGTGCCAGTCGTCGAATTCTTGGTCGAGATAGGCGGTGATGCGCTCGTCCATCCAGTCCATGACGGCGTTATAAAACTCGATGGCGCGGTGGACGTGGTCGAGCGACAGCTCGTAGGTCCCGAGGGCTTCGTTCACCTCCATTTTGTGCTCGCGCGTCTTGCTCGCGTGTTTGGTGAGCATCTGCAAATCGCCGCGCGCCCGGCGCAGCGAGTGGAGGCCAACACGGTCAGAAAGGATGTCTCTGACGCGCTCTTCGACGCGGTGGGCCTCGTCCACGATGACGAACGTGTTCTCGTCCAATATGGCGTCGGTGAGCACCCGCGTCTGGCCGTCGAACAGGTGCATGTAGTTCCCGATGACGACCTCTGCGTTCCCAAGTAAGACCTGCATCACGCGGTGGGGACAGGTGCCGTGTTCGACCGACTGGGGCAGGAGTTCAGAGATGGTTACGACGCCGTTTTCGCCGTGTTCGAAGCCGACGGGAGACCCCTTATCACGGGCGTACCAGTCGGCCTCGAATGGACAGTAGAGTGGGCCGTTGCCGGTGTCGGTATCGAGCACTTCGTCGGGCGCGGTTGGCTGGTGGGTCGGATACGGCGATTTGGCTCCGGCCGTTTCGAGCGTGGCCGTGTTGAGCGATTGCCACGTGTCTGCGTCCTGTCTCGCGGCGGCAGCGAGCTTCTCTGCGCGGGCGGGGTCCCACCACTTCTCTGCGTCCTCACGGACACCCGGGATGGCGCTTTCTTTCGGGAGGCCGCCTTTCTCGCCGTCGTTGAGCTTCACGAGCGAACTGGTGTGGTCTCTCAAGTCTTCACACCGGTCGTGGACGCTCGCATCGTCGGGGAAAATTCCTTCGCGCTCGTAGGGACAGAGGTCACCCTTGCTGTCGAGGGCAACCGCAGAAAGCGGGTCGTCGCGGCCGTCGTTAAGCGCACGCATATCGGCGACGAACTGCGCGAGTTGCTGTTTGACCGGCGTGACGACGACCACGCGGTCGTAGAGGTCTGTTTCGCGGATGAGATACGACGCGGCTGTGAGCGCGGCCATCGTCTTGCCCGTGCCACACGGGCCTTCGAAGACGAAGTAGCCCTTCCCCTTTGCCGTCCGGATGGTGCGCTCTATGACCTTCGCCTGCTGGTCGTAGGGGGTGTCGAAGCCGAAGTAGTCGCGCCAGTCTGCGTCGTCAACTTCTGCCACCCCCGGCTGGTCACTCATTCGACTGCGAGGTAGCGCGCCATCGCCTAAGAGTGATTGGGTTCGTACGCCGTCCACTTCGTGCGCTTGCCGCCGAGTCCAACCACGCGCATCTCGATGCCGGCGTCGCTCTCCCGGAGTTCTATCATGCCGTCGAACACCTGTTTGATGGTGTTTACGGCCTGTTCGTCGTGTGCGCCGGTATCGAGGGTGAACACGCCGAGATAGCCAACCGCTTCGAGTCGGGCGGTGAGCACATGGCAGAACTTGAACACTGTCCGCACTTCGACGTAGGACAGTAGCGTCGAGATGGAGTCGAGGGCGAGCCTCGTTTGCGTGATGCCAGACTGGTTGAATCGCTGCATGAACTGCGAGATGCCGATACCGATGCCGGTCAGGTCGCCCGGTGAGGCCACCGAGTGGACGAACTCTTCTTTCGCAGTACCACCCGACTCGCGCGACTCCACGATACCAAACGAGTCGTGATTGAGATTCGGAACCCGCTTTGTGAACTCTTCGTTAATGGAGTCAGCACTGCGGTCTGTCGAGACGATGACGCTGCCTTCTCCGTCTGTGGCCCCCTGTGCGAGGATAGATAAGGCGAGATCTTGCTTCCCGCTCATCGGCGGCCCGGCTATCAGAATGTTCGTACCCGGTGAGACCTGGAGTGTCTCCTCGGGGAGAATTCCCTCCAGCTCGTAGCCTGCTTGGTCAGTGTCCGAGTTACGATTGGTCTCCATTCGTACCCCCCAAATCCCGAAGTGCGCTGATGAACGACGTCTCGTCCGTGAAACCACCCTGCGTTTCATTCAGCCGGGCTTTCACGTCCGCTAGTTTGGCTTCGAGTTCGTTGTATGCGTCGTTTTGTTCGAGTTCTTCGATACGCTTCCCGGTCATCAGTGCCGCTTTCGTCTCTGCGAGCGCGTAGTATTCCTGTAGGAGCGCAGAGTAGGTCGCCCGCTCTACAAGACTATCGACGGTGTCGTGCAACTGGGCTTTGCTTACTGGCTTGCTGAGATAGGCGTCGAATCCCATATCGATGATGTCGAAATCCGGCTCTACGGCGGTCACCATCGCCACGCGACAGTTGAGGTTGCGTTCACGGATAGTCGAAAGCACCCCGTCTCCGGAAAGCCCCGGCATCATCCGGTCTAAGAGGACGACATCAACCGCTTCGGTGATGGCTGCAAGCGCTTCACGACCGTTTTGTGCCACGGTTACGTCGTACTTGCCACTGAGCCAAATCTCGTACGTTTCTGCCACGTCAGCTTCGTCTTCGACAACGAGAATGACTGGCCTATCTTCGTCACCCATCAGTTCTATTTTAACGTTCGTCCCCACTGTCAAAGCATTACTGTTTTTATTACTGTCATCTTAAACAGGCAAAACGGAGCCGTAACAGTCCTCTGCTCAGGTCAACGAGGGTTCTACTTGCTCTAGAGCCTGTGCGAAGTGGGATTCGCGAATCACTAACTCGGCTGCCCGGCTGGTCGCGGCTTCCGGGCCGATTTCTGCGGCGAACTCTCGAATCGCGTACATCGCGGCCTGCCGAACCACCGACCGCAAGTCTGCACCCGAGTAACCACGGGTGTCCGTGGCCAATGTGTCGGCATCGACGTCGGCTGCAAGCGGCTTGCCCGCGAGGTGTACCGCAAGAATCGCCCGGCGGGCTGCCTCGTCGGGTGCAGGCACTTCGATGTGCGTCTCAAGGCGACCTGCGCGAACGAGCGCGGGGTCAAGCACGTCGCGGCGGTTCGTCGCCGCGAGCACCATCAGATTCGGGTTATCGACGACGCCGTCCATTTCGGTGAGCAGTTGGGAAACGACCCGCTCGGTCACTTCGTGGCTGTCGTCTCTGCGCGCGGCAATGGCGTCGATTTCGTCGAAGAAGATGATTGCAGGGGCGGCCTGTCGTGCCCGGTCGAACACCTTGCGGACGGCTTTCTCCGACTCACCCACATAGCGGTCGAGCAGTTCCGGCCCGGCGACGCGGATGAAGTTTACCTCGCTCTCTCCGGCGAGCGCGCGAGCGAGCAGCGTCTTTCCGGTTCCCGGTGGGCCGTACAACAGCACACCGGAGGGCGGATCGGTGTTCGCCGCCTCGAACAGCGCGCCGTATTCGAGCGGCCAGATGACCGCCTCCTCTAACGTCTGCTTTGCGTCTTCAAGCCCGCCAACCGCGCTGAAGTCCACGTTCGGCGTCTCTGCGACGTATTCGCGCATCGCAGACGGGTCAACCACCGCGAGCGCAGCCTCGAAGTCGGCGCGCGAGACGGTGAGTGGCGTTCCGTCTTCCCGGCGACGAAGCGCGTGCATCGCCGCCTCCGTGGCGAGCGTTTTCAAATCCGCGCCGACGAAGCCGTGGGTGCGCTTTGCGAGTAGTGAAACCTCCACGTCGTCTGCGAGGGGCATCCCGCGCGTGTGGACGTCGAGAATCTCACGGCGACCCTCAATGCCGGGGACGCCAATTTCGATTTCGCGGTCGAACCGCCCGCCGCGGCGCAGCGCGGCGTCGATGGCGTCGACGCGGTTGGTCGCGCCGATGACGACGACCTGACCGCGGTCTTCGAGCCCATCGAGTAACGTGAGCAACTGGGCGACGACGCGGGTTTCCATGTCGGCGTCGTCGTCACGGGTGCCCGCAATCGAGTCGATTTCGTCGATGAAGATGATGGCCGGGGCGTTCGCGGTTGCCGTCTCGAACGCTTCGCGCAGTTTTTCCTCTGATTCACCCTTGTACTTCGAGACGATTTCCGGGCCGGAAATCACCGTGAAGTGGGCGTTCACCTCGTTTGCCACCGCTTTGGCGATGAGCGTTTTTCCGGTGCCGGGCGGCCCGTAGAGCAAGACGCCCTTCGGCGGGTCGATGCCTAACTGGGTGAACAGCTCCGGCTCGGCGAGCGGCAACTCGATCATCTCTCTGACCTGCTCTAACTCGTCGTCTAAGCCGCCGATGTCTTCGTAGTTGACGCCCGAATCGTCTTTATTGACGGCTTTTGCAGCCGGCTTCGACGCGGCCGAACCCGATTCGAGCAAGACGAGGCGCGTCTGGCCCGTCACGCGTACCATTCCGTCGGGTTGGGTTCGCGTCACGGCGAGCGATCCGTTGCCGAGTCGGGGGACGTGAAGCTGTTCGCCTGCGGTGAGCGGGCGGTCTACGAGCGCGTCGCGGATGGCTCTTGTCGCTTCATCGTCGTCAGCAAACTCGCGGTCGGGCGTGATTTCGACCATCGTGGCATCGGCCACGTCGACTTTTCGGACGTGCACCTCGTCGCCGATGTTGACGCCGGCGTTCGCGCGGGTGTCGGCGTCGATTCTGACCGCTTTCTTCGATAGTCCCGCGCCCGCGGGCCACACCTTTACGACGGTCACAGCGGTTCCTTCGATGATGACGGTGTCGCCACTCAGGACGCCGAGTCGCCGGCGAGCGGCTTCGGGGAGGCGCGCGACACCCCGTCCCGCATCGCGTTTTTCGGCACTCTGCACCGTGAGCGTGAGGCCCTCGTCTCGCACACCCGAACTCATACTACCCCCTTTCTCCCCCGCGCTCTTTACCGTTCGCTCGGAGAAACGAATTTATCGACACACGACAGTTCATACCTATGGTCTCTACGACCGAGCGCGACAACATGACCTGGTACGAGTGTGACCACTGCGGTCTCATGTTCGATGTCGAAGAAGACGCGCGCCAACACGAGGAAAACTGCGAGGGTGACGAAGTCGACTATATCCAGTAATCAGTCGTCCGTGGGTGGGGCCACGATTTCGAACGAGCGTTCGCCCATGTCGTCCTCTTCAAAGACGAATACGCGACCGCGAACCGTCTCTGGGTCTGCGTCGACTTCGACGCGAAAGCCACCGGCGTCGCGGATGGTCACACCGGGGAAGATAGTGGTCTCTTCGCCCTCCGCCAGAAGGACGCGCCCGACGCCCGTCGATTCGAGGATCTCGTCTGCCGTGTTTCGGTCGTTCACGTAGACGACGACACCTTCGGTCTCCGTCGGGTCGGTGACGAGGATGTGAACGTCTTTGGCCGGTGCGGTTTTGACCGTCCCCTCGACTTTCGCTGGAATCCCGTTGTAGAACACCTCTCTGCCGTCGGTGTAGTGGACGACGATGCCCCCCTCGGTGAGTTCGATACCGAGCGTTTCGGGCGAGATGTCGTTGCGCAGGCTCATACAATCCGTACTGCCCTACGCGCCAAAAACCCGGCGTTGTCAGGCGGCTAAATCCGCGTCAACCGCCACGCGTAAGTAGGCGGGTAGGGGAGGAGAACCTGTATCATGGAGGGCACGGCAGCGGCACCCGCCGCAGGAACTATCCTCAACGCACTCGCAACGGGGACGGGCGCGGCGTTCGCCATCGACCGCTACACCACCGCACACGTCAGCCTCGAAGACGAGGCGGGCGTGGCCGGCGAGGTGGACGGCGCACCGGACGCGGACACGCGACTCATCGAGAGATGTGTCGAACTCGTCACCGCCGAGTACGGAAACGGCGAAGGCGGCCACGTCCGCACCGAGAGCGACGTACCGATGGCCTCTGGACTGAAGAGTTCGAGCGCCGCCGCGAACGCGACGGTGCTCGCCACTCTCGCCGCCCTCGACACCGACATCGACAGAGCAGACGCCGCGCGCATCGGCGTCACCGCCGCCCGCGACGTGGGCGTCACCGTCACCGGCGCGTTCGACGACGCGAGCGCGAGCATGCTCGGCGGCGTCACCGTCACCGACAACACCCGCGACGAACTCCTCCACCGCGAAGAAGTTACGTGGGACGTGCTCGTCTGGACGCCCGACGAACAATCGTTCAGCGCGGACGCAGACGTTGCCCGATGCAAGCAAATCGCCCCGATGGCTGAACTGGTGGCTGACCTCGCGCTCGCAGGCGACTACGAACGCGCGATGACGGTAAACGGCCTCGCCTTCTGCGCCGCCCTCGACTTCCCCACCGACCCGATGGTCGAAGCGATGCCCCTCTCGCGGGGCGTCTCGCTGTCGGGGACGGGGCCGAGCTTTACGGCGATTGGCAACCGAGAGACACTGGAACAACTCGAAGACCGCTGGAGCAACCGAGACGGACACACATGGCTAACGACAACACAGAATCACGGCGCGACACAGAAGTGACGCTCGACGAACACCGCCAGGAAATCGAAGACATCGACCGCGAGTTGGTCGAACTCATCGCCCGGCGCACCTACGTCGCAGACACGATTGCAAAGGTCAAAGCCGAACTCGACCTACCGACCACCGACGAGGCCCAAGAGGACAAAGTGATGGAGCGCGCCGGGAAGAACGCAGAGCGCTTCGAGGTAGACGCGAACCTCGTGAAAGCGATTTTCCGGTTGCTCATCGAGTTGAACAAGGTAGAGCAGCGCGAGAATCGGTAGCTAACGGGACATCTGTTTATTGTCGAAAGTCGGTCGAAACGCTTGGAAGATACCGTGCCTCGTGAAGGGATGAACCGCGATTCAGTGGAGAGTGTCTCGCTTGTACGCGGCCTTCTTAGTTCGCCGAAACTGCTTTGGTAAGACGCACGTAATACGTACGTATGTCTAAAGCAACCACGAATGCCGGCGACGACGATGAAATCGTCACGGTGAATTTCAAGGTCACGCAATCGTTTCTCGACGAGATAGACGACACGTGGCAGGGGCGTGGCTTCAACAGTCGGAGTGAGTTCATTCGGTACACGCTGCGCGATGCAACGGAGTTCCCGACGTTCGACCGAGACGAACTCGTCGCACTCCTCCAAGCGGAAGAGGACATCCGTGACGGACGAACCATGAGCGCCGAGGAGGCCCGCGAACAGTTCGGAACGGACGGCGATGAGTGACGGCGACTGGACGTGGGAACTCACACCAAAAGCGCAGGACGACCTCGCTGCACTCGCTCCACATGAGCAAGACCGAATTCTCGACAAACTGGACGAAATCGTCGAGTCGCCGTGGCGTGACCCACCGGACTACGGCGAACCGCTTCAGAACAGCCCACACAAGAAAGTTCGAGTTGGTGAGTTCCGTCTGGCCGTGACCTTCCGTCGGAACGAACAGCGGATGATAGTCGCCCGAATCAAACGTCGCGGCGGCGCGTACACTGCAGACGACGATTGACTACTCTCGGTAGATAGCAGCAAGATACGCAGAATCTGTAATGTCACTCCGAGACCTGAACAAAGTAGAGCAGCGCGAAAATCGCTGAGCCAATCGAGACCGAAGCTCAGTTTCAGTGCCGTATCGACCACGTCATCCTCAGTGGGCGGCAACCATTGCCAGACTCACCGTCAGAGTACGAACGTTGATTCGACCCGCGGTCGTTCTAGATGTATGGCCGAATTTCCAGACGAGAGACAGCTCGTACTTAGAGCGCGTTCTCACTTAGAGCAGTGGCGAAACAGTGCCCGGACGCAGGCCTACACTGAACTGTTCTCCGGTGAGACGCCACTGCTCTCCTCCGACGATGTACGGCTGCTTGATGCGCTCGATTCTGCGTTGGAGCGACACGGTGGTGATGGCGTGTGGGGCACTGACGAGTACGGAATCCACACGGCTGGAACCGCGAGTTCAGACCGTTCGATTGGCGTTGTTTGCGTCTATCATCCACAGATTACCAAAGACTCTGTGCTGCAGGGGATTGATGGGATCGACGACCAGACTGAAGAACGACTCAACGCAGCACTCTGGCGCTATAGTGAGCGCGTTGCCACACTCATCGAAGAACAACTCGACGAGTTCATTCAACAAACACAGCACTGACGCGACGTTTTATGGCACCGCGTCCGAACCCGTTGCGAAAAAACGCGGCTCATCCGCCGAGCCACCAGCCGTAGAGGTGGTGTTGCTCGTCTGCGTCTGGATGTTTTTTCGATTGAGCGTAGGTCTTCCCTTTGAGAACTTGGCGTTCAACCGCGTTCGCCGCAAGTCGGAGCGCGTGAGTGGCTCCGTAGCCCTCTCCATCAGCTGTGAAGTAGCCACGGTTTGTAACCAGTCGAATCCGGGCTAACACCAACGGCATCCCGCGACTCTGTTCTTTGTGCTCCTGTAGCTCGATACTGGCCTTAATCACACGCATATCGCTATAGTTCGCTGTCAAATTCTCGATTAACGCGGAAACGTCGTCGTAGTCCATGTCTTCGAGCAGGTCAAGCCCGAACACCTGCACGGCTCGTCGGTCGTCTTGCTCCCACGTGAGTGCCTCAATGACGTCCGTTTTCGTGATGATACCGACCGGTTCGTCAGTGTCCTCGGCTATGACGACGAGCGAGGAAATCCCCTGTTCGAACATCGTTTCGACCACCTCATCGAGCGGTGCGCTTCGCCGAACCGTTACGACCACATCCGACATCAAATTTTCCACCGGCAAATCGAGCATCCGGTCACTGCTTCCGCCACGCGCGCCAAAGCCGCCATGACTCTCGCTCCCGCTGCGACCGCCAAACGACCCCGACGAGCCGCCCTGACTCTTATTCCCGCCCCGTGTCGTGAAGTCGATGACATCGTAGAGACTCACGATTCCCACGAGCACGGTATCGTCTACGATTGGGAGGTGGTCAATACGCGCTTCTCGTAAGATGTTGAGGGCTTTCCCGATGGTCGTCTCGGGGGATGCACTGATCAACGCTTCCGTGTAGGCATCAGCGACCGTTACGGCGTCAAGAAACGGCCGCACAGCCTCCAACACCGCATCTGCTGTCACGACACCGTAGATGCGGGTATCATCGAGCACGGGGAGTGTTTTTGCCTCACTCCCGATCATGAGTCGCGCGACTTCGCGGACGTCCTCAGTGCGATCGACGGCTGGGACGTGTTGTACCTGCGAGCCGACCTTTGCAGAGGGCTGGTTTGACGACGCGGCGAGCTGTCGGCGGCTGACGATTCCCTGATAAGCGTCACCATCCGTCACGATGACTGCGTTAAGTTCTTGATTCTCGAACGCGCCGGCTACTTTCGAAAGCGGTGTTCCAACGTCGAACTCGGTGAACTTCGTGGAAACAATCTCAGAAATATCCATTTTGTAACTCCTGATACAAGTAGGGCCCTTCGACGGTTATGTCTGTCTCACCCCACAGACACGAACTGGTTCTAGTCTGTGTGCTACAGGTCACCGCTGTCCTGCGATATTTCACACACGGGTAACTCGTCTGCCCTTTCAGGGCTAGCCTCTTCGTTCATTACCCCTCCAGTCGTATCAATTACCATGAATACGAGGCAGCGGTTTGCGATTGCGGTGGGGTTCGTCGTGCTTTCTGCACTCATTAGTGTCGTCGCGGCACCGTCGCTCCCCGACCGGCTCGTCACGCACTGGGACGCTGCGGGAGTGCCAAACGATACGATGTCGAAGCCGGTTGCGCTCGCGTTCACGCCTGTTCTCGCCGCGCTCTTGCTCGGGCTTTTCGCTGCTATTCCGCGCATTGACCCTCGCCGCGAGAACATCCAGTCGTTCCGTCCCTACTACGACTGGCTGGTCGTCATCATCACGGGATTCATCGCTCTTGTCCACGTCGGCGTCATCGCGTTCAACCTCGGCTACGCGTTCGACTTCACGCTGTTCATCCTCGCAGCGGTTGCCTTCCTGTTTTACTACATCGGTATCCTGCTCGGTCATGCAGAACGCAACTGGTTCGTTGGCGTCCGCACGCCGTGGACGCTCAGCAGCGAAGTGGTGTGGAACCGTACCCACGCGCTGGCCGGTCGCCTGTTCAAGCTCACCGCCATCATCTCGCTGGTCGGCCTGCTCTTTGGCGAGTACGCCCTCTACTTCATGCTCGTGCCCGCGCTGGTGACGAGCGCGATTACGGTGGGGTATTCGTACTATCTCTACGAGCAGTTAGAGCGGAGTGCTGACTCGTCTACTGACAGCCTTTGAGTGGCTAGGGACTCTCTGAAAAATCGAGCACTTGGTCACTCTGCGGCGAGCGATTCTTCTCGATACTGCGCTGCATAGTCCACGAAGTTTTTGAGCACGGTGAGTCCCGTCTCGCCGCTTTTTTCGGGGTGGAACTGGGTTCCCATGACGTTCCCCGCCTCGTTTGCGGCGATGGCAGCGAAGTCGAAGCCGTAGTCACAGGAGGCGACGGTGTGGACTGCGACGGAAGAGCCGTAGGAGTGGACGAAGTAGGCGTAATCACCGTCCTCAACCCCCGAGACAAGCGGGTGGTCGCGTTCGACGGTGAGTTCGTTCCAGCCCATGTGGGGGACTTTCACCTCGTCGCTCGGCAGGCGTTCGACGCGGCCGGGAATCAGGTCGAGGCCGTCGATGGTTTCGCCGTCTGGTACGCCCTCGGTGCTCTCGGTGAACATGAGTTGGAGTCCGACGCAGATGCCAAGAATCGGCGTGTCTGCTGCAGCGTCTATGAGCACGTCGTGAAACGGCTTCGAGTTCCGAACGCACTCGCCAAACGCCCCGACGCCGGGGAGCACGAGCGCGTCCGCCGTGGCGATTGCGTCGGGGTCGTCGGAGACGGTCACGGTCGCGTCGGCCCATTCGAGGCCGCGCCTGAGACTGCGGAGGTTACCGACGCCGTAGTCGATAATGGTGACGTTCACACGCGAGGATTTGAGATGGTGGGGTTTATCTGTTGACCTCCGGGTGAATTTCTCGGCTGTGAAACGCCGCCAGGGAAAAAGATAGATAGCTGCGCTGACACTGCGAGCACACGACAGATGGAGTTACGCGAAGCCACCGAAGCCGATATTCCCACACTCATCGAGTACTGGTACGCACTCGCTACCGACAACGAGCCGTATTCTCGGTTCAACGAACTGGTCTACGACAGCCAAGCCGAGGTTCCAGCAGACGGGTTCAGAAACCAGTTAGAACGCGACGACATCACCAACTACCTCGTCGAGATACAGGGGGAAACCATTGGCTTCGTCACCCTCCGCAACGGCGAACACTCCTCGCGCCAGTACTCGCGCTATCTCATGATTGTGAACCTCTACATCAAAGACGCCTTCCAAAATCGTGGTCATGGCACGCGCGTCGTAGAGAAGGTGAAAGAACTGGCGCGTGTGGTCGACTGCGACCACCTCAAGGTCTCCTGTGAGTGGCACAACGTTGATGCGCGACGGTTTTACACGAACACGGGCTTCGAAGAAAAGCAGGTGACGTTCGTCCAATCCATCGAGTAGCCGCGCACTGCCCTCCCTCGCTTCGCCACCCGCCACACGTCACCGCCCGGGAGGGGCCAAGAACCCTCTGTGCGTACGACCAGACTGGTCTGGGGCCGGCGCGGATACCAGCGTTTTTCCCTTGTTATCCCTTCGGTTAGGTATGTCTCTCTTGGCGCCCGCGCTGGCCGTGGCCGCGGTAGCCTCGACGCCAGTGACGGGTGAAATGCTCGTCGTCTTCGCTCTCATTGCGCTCGCGCTCTTTTTGTTTGCAACCGAGTGGTTCCCCATCGACGTCACCGCCATCATCGTGATGGTGCTGTTGATGGTGCTCGAACCGTGGACGCAGGTGTCTGCACAGGAAGGAATTTCGGGGTTTTCGAGTCCGGCCACCATCACCGTCCTCGCCATGCTCATCTTGAGCACAGGCATCAACCGTACCGGTATCGTCCAACTCCTCGGCCGGAAGATGGCCTCGTTTGCGGGCACCGACCAGCGAAAACAACTCGCCGCCACCATCGGCGTCACCGGGCCGATTTCTGGGTTCGTGAACAACACGCCCGTCGTCGCAATCTTGGTTCCCGTCATCGCTGACCTCGCCCACAAGGGGAAAACCTCCCCCTCAAAACTGCTCATGCCGCTTTCGTTCGCGTCGATGTTCGGCGGGACGTTGACCCTCATCGGCACGTCTACGAACATTCTGGCGAGTGACATCGTGGCCCAACTTGGCGCAGAAGCCCCCGAAAGCGGGTTGCACGCTTTCGGCATGTTCGAGTTCACCAAACTCGGTATCGTCGTGTTCGCGGTCGGGACGCTCTATCTCATGACGGTGGGCGTCTGGCTGATTCCAAAACGCGTGCCTGCAGAGGAGGACTTGGTCGAAGAATACGCCCTCCAAGAGTACCTCGCAGACGTCGTCGTCCCGGCCAATTCCTCGCTGATCGGCAAGACGGTCGAAGAAGCGCTCGGTGGCGACGAACTCGACATCGACGTGCTCCAGTTGATTCGCTACGGCGAGCAGTTCTCAGAGCCCCTCGCCCGCAAGGAGATTCACGAAAACGACACCCTCCGCGTCAGGACGAACCGCGAGACGCTCGAACAGCTCATGGACGCAGAGGGCGTCCAGTTCGCTGGTGGGCCGCGAACCGAAGACGACCTGCATCCCGGCGAGGAAGAGCCGGTGCTCGTCGAAGTCGTCATCCCATCGGGATCATTCCTCGTCGGCGAAAACCTCTCCAGTTCGACATTTCGCCAGCGCTACGACGCGAACGTCCTCGCTTTCAGAAGCCGGGGGAAAGTCGTCCGAGACCGATTCGAGGAGATTCGCATTCGCGTGGGTGACACGCTCCTCGTGCAAGCGCCACCCGATAGCCTCACCCGCCTAGTCGAAAACGAGGATTTCATCGTCGCCCACGAGTTCGAGAACGTGACCTATCGCAGCGAGAAAATCCCGTTCGCCGTCGCCATCGTCGCGGGCGTCGTGGCGCTCCCCGCACTCAACATCTTTCCCATCGTCGTCTCCGCACTCGGCGGTGTGGTGGCGATGATTTTGAGCGGCGTCCTCAAACCGAACGAACTCTACAAATCCGTCGAGTGGAACGTCATCTTCCTGCTCGCGGGCGTGATTCCACTCGGCATCGCCCTCCAGCAGACCGGCGCGGCCGCGCTTCTCGGCAACGCTGTCGCCTCTACTGCGACGTTCCTGCCCGCCATTGGCGTGCTCTGGGTACTGTATCTGGCAACCGGGCTGTTGACGAGCGTCATCAGCAACAACGCGAGTGTGGTGCTCATGATTCCCGTCGCGGCGAGCGCCGCCCAGTCGATCGGCGCAAATGCCTTCGCGTTCGTGCTCGCGGTGACGTTCGCGGCCTCAACGGCGTTCATGACGCCTGTAGGCTACCAGACCAACCTGTTCGTCTACGGGCCCGGCGGCTACACGTTCTCCGACTTCATCCGCGTCGGCGCGCCCCTCCAGTTGCTCCTCTCGATTGTCACGGTGCTCGGCATCGCCTTTTTCTGGGGCGTCCGGGTCTAAGCGAAGGTGGCTGGCGTCGGGCCCTGTGGGTACGCTTGACGGGTCACGAATCAAACAAAAAATCTCGTCGCAGGTCTCAGACTGAAACGATCTTTACGTACCTGCTCTCGATTTCTTCGAGCGAGAACTCCTTTCCGTGCTGTTCTTTGACGTGCTCTTGGGTGACTTTCAAGAGGCGGTCTTTATCGGAATCTTCCGTTCGCATCATGAATAAACAGCCATTGACGGCTGTGTCACACGCAACTTCTAGCGTCATCGTTGTTCCCGCCCTCTCACTGAGAGGGCGACGTACTAGACGACTGGGGAGAGAATAAAAATTCTTAGAGATTTTGTTACCAGACCGTTTTCCTGAGTGTCGCTGAACGCTCTCGCGTTTGGGCAACAACGCGCACTTTCGCGCCCCGCTTGCCAGTCGAAGACGGAACGCACCGACGGTGGTTACGAAACGCTATCGCGTTTGCAATCCTCCTCTAGCTATGGATACGAGGGGTGAGAGAGTCGAACCGTTCTCTCTGCGACGCCGGGCGACGGTGGACTCCATGCGGATGGCCGGACGACGCAGCGATATTCACGGCCTCGTCGAATTCGACGTGACCGACGCGAGAACCCGCATTGACGAGTTGGAGCACGCAACTGGAGAGCGGCTTTCTTTCACTGCCTTCATCGTGTTCTGTCTGGCACAAGCAATCGACGCTCAGCCACACGTTCAGGCGTATCGGGACGCGTTGGGTCGTGTCGTGCGGTTCGACGACGTTGACGTGATGGTCATCGTTGAGACGACCGTATCCGGCGAACAAATCGGTGTGCCCCACGTCATCCGGACGGCGAATCGGCGGTCGCTTCACTCCATTCACCGAGAGATTCGACGCGCACAGACGACTTCTGACGTGCCACAATTTTCCCAGTTCGCGCCGCTCTTTTTCCGATTACCCGGCGTGCTCAGACGGCAGATTTACCGGCTTCCACGCCTCGCTCCCCGTCGATGGAAGCAACTCGCCGGAACGGTCGGCGTCTCGGCTGTGGGAATGTTCGGTGCTGGCGGTGGGTGGGGAATCACGCCGACGAACTACCCACTCCAGCTAACGCTTGGGGGAATTTCGACAAAACCCGGCGTCAAAGACGGCGATATCGAGATTCGAGACTATCTCTCGGTCACCGCAACGTTCGACCACGATGTCGTTGATGGCGCGCCAGCCGCGCGCTTTCTCACCCACCTAAAAGAATTGGTCGAATCGGCCCACGGACTCGACACGATAGCCGAATAACCGTTCCCCGTCGACTCCGTAGACAGGCGGCTCAGTACTCCCAGAGCCGACGAATCCGCGCGTCGATGGCCGGGTGGGCCTCGCGCAGGGTTTCGACGTTCATCTCGCCGTTTACGTTGATGACGTGGACTTCCCCACGACGGTCTGAGTACACGTCTTGGAAGTCGTAGACGACGCCGACGATATCCACGTCGTCGGGAATCGTCTCGTTCGCGTCGAGGAACGCGATTTGCCGGTCGACGTTGTATTCGACCAGCCGGTTGACAGCCTCGGTTCGACTCACGTCGTCTGGCAGGGCGTCCACGCCGGATTCGAGGTGTGGCTTTAACAGCGACAAACAGTGTTCGATACCTGCCGGTTCAGAGATTTCGCCGGTGAGTGCGTCGTAGGTCGCCGTCACGGCACCACACCCGGTGTGGCCGACGACGACGATGATGTCTGTCCCAGTGTGTTCGACCGGATAGAGCACGTCGCCGGAGACGACTTCACCGGCGTCTGTCTGTTGAACGACGCGGTTGCCAATGTTCCCGCAGGTGAAGATCTGGCCGGGTTCGTCGTTGCCCCAGATGTGGTCTTGGAGGACGCGCGAATCAGAACAACACACCGTGACGGCGGCCGGGTGTTGGGCGTCTTGGACGTGGTCGAACCGGTTCTGGAACTCGGTTGCGTGCTCCAAATTGTTTTGTAGTAGTTCGATGAACGCCGAATGCATTGGCTATACCAGTTCGCCACGGTAAAAATAACTCTTGGTGATTTTCAACTGTACAACGGACACGCGACGGATTCAGCCGTCTAGCATCGTTATGGGCGGAGTCGAAGTTCCTCGTCGTTGAGCGTAAAGCCGGTCGATTCGAGCGAGTGTTTCGAGACGGTGACGATACGCAGCATGTACGAACTCAAGAGGACGTACGGCGAGAGCGCGACGACGAACGCGAGGCTGACGTAGAGAAATCGCGGCTCGATGCCGAGGACGGTGGCTTGGGGGAACAATCCGGCGTCGATTGCGAGTAGCACGTAGGCCGTAAAGACGATGACCGGGAGCGAGAGGACGAGCAGGTTGCTCGATAGATTTCGCAACTCGCGTTTGAAATAGACTGTTTTGAAGTACTCTCGACCGGAGGCGAACAACACGAGACTCTGAGAGAGATTTTTGAGCGGCTTGAGGTCGTCGTCGCTCAGTGTCCCTTCGACAGTGGCCTCAAGCTTTCGAGCCTGGTTGATGTGGTTGGCGTAATCGTAATCGAGCCCGGCGAGGAGCACCGTCGAGAGTCGTCGATTTTCAGATGCGAGGCGATCTTCGATGCGCGTCAGCTCTCCTTCGACGCCCTCGACCAACGCGAGCAACTCCGCTTGCAGTTGTTCGTCTTCGAGTTTCGATGCACTCTCTTTGAGGTGGGAGGTTTCGGTGCGCAGTGCGCGAACGATAAACGAGAAAAACGACCCGATTCCAGCCGGACTCACGCCGACTTGGGCGAGTTCTTCGAGTTCGATTTGGAAGGCAATCGAATCGACAATCTGTGCCTGTTTGACCTGCAGCGTGCCGAACTCCTGTGACAGAGCGGCCGTGTTAATCGAAAGGACGACCGAAACGAACAGAATCACGCCACCGAGCAGCGTATTGAACAGCGTCTGGACGGCACGGGTTTCGACCACTAGCCGCTCCATCTCGAACTCCCAAATCGCCCCAACTCCAAGAAGGAAGCAGAAAATCAGCGCGGAGAGAAACAGTGCAATCCATCGGCGATTCCCGTACAGAAACACCCACTGGCGCACGGTGCGTCGTTGTGTGGTCGTCGCTGACTTCGACTGTACGGCAGACGTGTTGTGTCCTCGCTCACCCTCGTTTGGCCCCCTCCCCATGAACTTCCCTTTCTATTGGCGAGAAAGCCGTATAATCCTTCTTGCCGACGTGGGCGCGCTGGTCACGGACTGTCTTCGGGTTCGTGTGTGGCCGTGGTGTACCCTTCTCGACAGCACGCCCCGCAATCTACGGTTTCGTCGCGGGGATGTTCGTCCTCGAAGACCGCGAGCAGGGCGTGCTCGCAGCCTACCGCACTAGCCCCCTTTCGGCTCGCGGCTACCTCCTGTATCGCGCCGGGACGGCATACGCGCTGAGCCTTGGAGCGACACTGCCCGCGCTCGTCGTCGTCGGGCTGGTTCCCGCACCACCGCTCGTCGTTCTCGGGGTTGCCGCAGTCGCTGCCCTCGGCGGACCGGTGCTTGCGTTCACCTTCGGCAGCCTCGCGTCGAACACAATCGAAGGCATCGCCATCAGCAAATTGTTGAACCTAGTTCTCCTCGGCCCCGCACTCGTTATCGCCCTTGTCCCGGAGCCACTCCAGTTGCTCGCCGGTGTGTCCCCCACGTACTGGCCGGTCAAAGCCTACGTCGCGGGCGTCTCGGACGACCCGCTCTGGGTCGGATACGTGCTCGTCGGGATAGTCGTTCACCTGCTTTTCTTGCTCGTGTTCGCCCGACTGTTTCAGAACCGAACCGAGTAGTGGGGTGGCAGAGGTAAGCCGCCACAAACCTGCAGCTCTCACCAGCCACTTGATAGACTAAGCCAGCGTAGGTTTGCTATGGCAACTGGAACCGCAGCCGACGGTGTCGAACGCACGCCGTCGCTCACGACACCGACGATGCAGGCTTTTTTCTTGCTCGGATTCAGCGTCTGGCTCGTCGCCACCCTCGCGTTCAGAGTCGCCGGGCAATTTCTCTTGCATCCAAACGCGCCGCTCGTCATCGGCGCGTTGTACGTCGTAACCGTCCCGGCGATGCTTGGCCTCGCGCTCGTGTTCTATCGCTGGCGGCGCGTGTCGGGAGCGGCACGCCTGCCGGCGGCGATTGCCCTCGTGTTACCCGGGATGGTCCTCGACACCGTTGTCATGGCCAAATTCGAGGCCGTGTTCCCGAACATGGTGTCTGCGTCCGCGCCGTATTTCGGCGGAATGCTGTTGCTCGCCTATGCGTCCGTGCTCCTGAGTGTATTCGTCAGGCGAGCGTAGCCTCGTTTGGAACCTACCGGTGTGCTTCGAACCACTCGACCGCATAGTCGACAATCGCTTGTTGGTCGATGAGTTTCACGTCCGCGGCGGCGACCGTGCCTTCGGTGACGCCGACTTCCGCCTCGAAATCGGCACCGAGTTCCTCGAAGTCGCTCGTGTCCGTTTCGATGTCCTCGAACTCGACGACGACGCGTTCGCCGTCCCGCTCGACGGGCGCGCGCTCAGTGATGATTTCTTTCTCGAAGCTCGCAGGGTATTCGCCGAGATGGAGCGACGTGTTGTTCGCGTGGCCGACGCCGAGGAGGAGGATTTTCCCGCCGCGGTCGTAGATGCGCGCGAGCGGCGACCCTTCGCCGAGGCCGTAGTCGAACTCGTGGTCGGAAATTATCGTGGACACCCCCGCACCCCACGCCGCAAAGGAGTTGATTGGGTGGGCGCTCCTGTGGACGCCAGCGTAGTTCCGGAAACACTCCCCGATTGCGCCCATGCCGCGCGTTGGGGTGCTTTCCGGCCGGAACGGCGGCATCTCCTCGTTGATGATTTTGACCCAGTGGTCTGGAACCGGCGGTGCTTCCCAGTGTTCTGGATTCGAGTACTGTGAGGTGAACGACGGCATGACGAGCGTGCCCCGTTCTGTGAGCACTTCCTGGAGCGCGTCGATGACGGCGGTTGGCCCGCCAACGACCCATCCGAGTGAACTCAGCGACGAGTGGACGAGTAGCGTGTCACCGGCCTCGATACCGAGGGCGCGAAAATCCGCAGCAAGCGACGAGACGGTCGCGGGTGACTCGACCATCTCGATGGCGTCAGATTCGGACATACGAACTCGTCACCAAGGCGTGCCTTCAGTGTTTGTTTCTGCGTCCGAAAATTCTCAATTCTCGGACGGTTGCTCAACAGTCTTCTCCGTTTCCCACCAATACACTCTTCGGCTCGTGTGAGCTGAAAGAGGTGACTCATGGCAACGACAGACGTTCTCAGCGCGAACAAAGCGCTGGTTCAACGCGAGATGACCGAGGTATGGAACGAAGACAAACTCGACGTACTCGATGAATTGTACGCCCCCGACGTGAAAATCGGAACTCAGCGGATGGGCGATTCGACGCCACTCG
Organism: Haladaptatus sp. CMSO5; assembly: GCF_036689885.1. Taxonomy (NCBI): domain Archaea; kingdom Methanobacteriati; phylum Methanobacteriota; class Halobacteria; order Halobacteriales; family Haladaptataceae; genus Haladaptatus; species Haladaptatus sp. CMSO5. The sequence goes on along the minus strand of NZ_JBAHVW010000001.1, from coordinate 2,234,847 downwards.
TCACACTCGATGACATCAAAGCGATTCACCGTGAGTGGGACGAGGGGTTCCCGGACGCAACCGTCACGGTAAACGAGCTGGCCGCAGAGGGTGATGTGGTGTTCGCGTGGTGGACGATAACCGGCACGCACACCGGACAGTTTCGCGGCTACGAGCCAACCGGCAATGATATTGCCGTCGATGGATTCAGCTTCTGGAAAATCAAAGACGGGCGGGTTGTTGAAATGACAGATGGCGCGAGTATGACGGCCCTTCTCGGCCAGATTGGTGTGCAGATTCCGACGAGCTAACACCGTCTCAGACGGCTTTTTGCGACTACAGGTACGTTTCAGCCAGTGCGTCAAGCGCCTCGTGGTGTTCGGTCGTGTGGGGTGCCGTGAGCGGCGAGACACTGATACGTCCGTCCACGACTGCCCGACGGTCGCTCCCGCGTGGGTCGGGGATGTCGCCTGCTGCCATCTTCTCCCAGATGCGGTCGTGGAGCGTCACGGTCTCGCCGTTCTGTTCTGCGTCCATCTGGTAGACGTGCGACGGCCGAGTGATTTCCATGTCTGCCGGTTCCTCGCCGGGCATCGGCGCGTTCACGTTGAGATAGTCCGCGTGGTCGAACACGCCCGCGTTGAGCGCGTGAGTCGTGAGATATTCGGTCGCTCGGACGGCCTCGCGGTAGGAATCGCCTGTCTCTTGGTGCTTCTTAAAGGCCTTCCACCCGCCGGGAATGTAGAGCGAAACGGCGATTGCGGGGATGCCAAAGAAGGCGGCTTCGACGGCGGCGCTCACCGTGCCAGAGCGCCCGAGGACGTACTCACCGAGGTTCGCGCCGCGATTAATTCCAGCGACGACGAGGTCGGGGTCGGGGGTGAGTGACTGCACTCCCGCGACGACGCAGTCGGCTGGCGTGCCCTCGATTGCGTAGCCGAGTTCGTGGTTGTGGATGCGCACCTCCCGCGACATCTTGCGCCCCACAGCACTCTGGTCTTCTTTGGGGGCGACGGCCGTCACCGACCCCACCGCAGAGAGGGCATCGTACAGCACGCGAAATCCGGTGCTGTCGATGCCGTCGTCGTTGGTCAACAGAATCTCCATGCTCATACTCCTCATGCGGTCGCCTGCCGCAAAAACACCCCGCCCTCAGGCGGGCATCGCGTCGACCGTCGTCTTACCGTCCACGACGAGGTTGTACGCCTCCTCGTCGTCGTTCCAGAGCACAAGGACGTTCTCGAAGATGAGGAGGTCACCGTACTCGGCGTCTTCGAGCGCGGCGTTCGTCGTCGTCTTCTGGGTGCGCACCGCGTAGTGGTCGATTTGCTCAGAGCCGTCGCCAATCTTGTAGAGTTGGTGGGCATCGCCCGCCGACAGCGAATGACTCAGTTTGACGGCGAGCACGTCGATGCGTTTGGTGACGTGCTTTTCCATCTCGTTCATCCGCGCGAACAGGCTGATGTTCGGCTCGATGTCGAGGCGCTGTTTATCGTCTTTGCGCAGGACGGTCCAGGAGTACTGGACGTCTTCGTTGATGAACTCGCCGTAGTCACCGCCCGCCTCGTCGAGTTTCTGCTGGAAGGCCGGAATTTCGAGGTCTGGTTGCACGTCGAACGACCAGCCCTCGTCTGCGGGCGCGAAGCTGGGCCAGATGCGAACCGCTGGCCCCCATACCGACAGGCCGTCTTCGACCGTGCGCTCGACTTCGCGCAGGCCGATGCTCGTGTTTCTATCGGCGGGCGCGATGGCGACAATCGAGCCGTCGTCTGCGAGGTGTTTGGCGTACTTCTTGACCACTGAAACGGGGTCGTCGAGTTCGCTCAAGACGTTCGAGAACAGAACGATGTCGTAGGTTTCACTCGGCTCGAACGCCTCTGCAGTCTCGCGGTGGAGTTCGGTTCTGAAGGTGTCGCGCGTTTCTGCGAGCATGTGTTCGAACACGTCTGCGCCCGCACTCGGTTCGAGCGCATGATAGTCCACGAGCGCGTCGTCGGGGAACAGGTCGTGGATGCCGAGCGCCGGGCCGCCCGCCCCCGCGCCCACGTCGAGAATCCGGGTGTGCTCGCTCAGCAAGCCGTGTCGGAGCATATCTGCGAACACGTACTGTGCCGTCGCGTAGTAGTCAGGGAGATGGTACACGGCGTAGCCGAGCGCGGCGTCCTCGTCGTATTCGACCGGGTTCTGGGCGAAGTAGTCCTCTTTCAGCTTCCGGATGTTGTAGCGGAGCACGTCACCGCCCTCACCATCGGGCCAACCCGCGCCGAAGCGGTTCACGATGAACTCCTCTAGTCGCGCTGAGTGTTCGGGCGGGAACGCCTTCACGCCGTGGAACGTGGTCGAAATCGGCTCGTCAGAAGCGGGGACGAACGTGCCGTCTTCGGCCTCGACGATGCCGAGTTCGACGGAATGTTCTCGGAGCACCTGCCGGACAACTGCGGGGTGTGGTTCGCCATCGACGTATTCGAAAATTTCGTCGGGGTCGATTGGTCTGACGGCGCGAAGATACTTTGCGTTCTCTACGATTTGCGTGCGTTGTTCCTGTTTCATCGTCGTGACTCGCGATAGAGGCGTTCTACGGTTTCTGCGTCTGCGTCTGCGAGTTTTCGGGCGGCGGCTGCGACTTCCTCTGCGCCCGCAAAGGTTTCTTGAATCTCTGCGTACACTCGCGGCGTCCCCGAGGTGACTTGCTCGACAAGGTCGAACAAGCCTTCTGAGATGGGCGTGTGAAATTCGTCGGGCACGTCGTCTGCGGCAAGGGCGAACGCGAGGATGGCGGCGTGCGTTTTCGCCTGCACCGTCTCCATGGCCGTGTCGTGTTCTTCTGCGGTCGTCTCGAACAGCGTGTTGCCCGCGGCTTCGAGAGCCTTTCTGAGTCGGGCGGTGACCGGCCCCGCGTTGGCAGAGGCGACGGCAATCGTCCCGGGAGCGTTATCCGGCCCGAACAGCGGGTGGAGACTGAAGTGCTCTATGTCGGGGGCGTGAGTCGCCATCGCGGTGAGCGGCGCGTCCATCACGCCGCTCAGATCGAGGAGTGCTCGCGTTGCCTTGTCTGCATGTGCGGCGATGGCCTGTTCGACGACGGAGATGGGGACCGCAACGCAGACGGCGTCGAAGTGGTCGTCGGTATCGAGTGAGACGGCCCTGCCACCGATTTCGTCGGCCGCTCGCTCGGCGGCCGCGGGGTCGGCATCCGTGAAGGCCAGCTCGCATTCGTCGGCGACGCTCTCTGCAAACCAGCGTCCCATCGCGCCCGCACCGACGACCAGCAGTTCCATGTCTGCGACGTATCCGGGCGGGGGCAAAAAGGGGTTCGTTTCCCCGAGTTCGGAGCAAGCTATTTAATACATATTAGAATAGTTGAATTATGCCTTCGAGAACATTTGCGTTCTTTCTCATCCTCATTTGCGTCGGTTTTGCTGGCTGTACCGACGACCCGTTCTCCTCGATAGTAGGCGGTGAAAAAGAACCGACCCTCGAAACGGTCACGTTCCCGAAAGGAACCACAGCCCAGGGATTCACCAACCGGTCACAGCTCGTGAACAGCACCAAATCCGGGCTCGATGGAACCACGTTCACAATGACGGATTTCATCACCAACTCGAATGCCGAGAACACGTGGACAAGTGCGAAGTACCTGGAAAGTGACCGCGAGGGTTTAGTCGTTTATCAGTGGGAGAAGGCAGGCGGCCAAACAGACGAGACATACATCGACAGCACAGGCGTGTACTATAAATTCGGAACGGAGCCGCCAACTTACCGAACCGAACCTTTGGGATGGGTGACGCCACGTGAAGTACACGAGCGAGGCATCGAACGAAGCACGCAGTATCTGGAAGCGGCGCTCGAACTCGGCAACTACACGGCAGCAGATGTGATTCGCCGGGACGGGACGACACTTATCGTGTACAACCTCACTGACCCGGCAGACACCGCGGACGATTGGCGCATCACAGCCGCATCGGGACAGATTTTCGTCGATCAACAGGGAATCGTCCACAAGATAGACATCTACATCGCTGGGCGCAGTGTCGGCGAATCCTCGACATACACCAGAACGAGGCTCAGATACTCCGTCTTTCTGAACGAGCCGCGGACAGTTCGCGAACCCGCGTGGGTCGCAAATCAGACCGAGAGATAGTCGATTACGGGAGGACGAACGTCTTCGGGTAGTCGGTCAGATTCTCGTAGCCGTCTTCGGTGACGACGATGATGTCCTCGATGCGCACGCCACCGACGTCGGGATCGTACAGGCCCGGCTCGATGGTGATGATGTGGCCGGGTTTGAGTTCCTCACCGCGCGGGCTAATCGACGGCATCTCGTGGATGTCGAGGCCAACCCCGTGGCCCGTCGAGTGGATGAACCCGACTTCTGTCGTCTCATCTGCCCGAAGCGTCGGGTAGCCCGCTTCCTCGTAGATGTCACAGACCACGTCGTGGACGTCTTTGCCGGTTGCGCCCGGTTTCACGGCGTTGAGGGCCGCTTCGAGTGCTTCATCGGTGATGTCGTACCATTCTTGGAGTTCGTCGCTCGGCGTCCCTTTGACGAACGTCCGGGTCATGTCCGCGAAGTATTTGCTCTCCTTGTCGCGTGGGAAGATGTCGATGATGATGGACTCGTTTGCGAGAAGTGGGCCACTGCCGCGGTCGTGGGGATCTGCGGCGTCCGCACCGCAGGCAACGATGGTTTCGTCTAACGCACAGCCGTAGCGCAGGAGGGTCAGCTCGATTTCTTGGCGGACGCGCTCTGAGGTGAGCGGCTCGCCCTCGTAGTGGAGGACGCCGTCTTCGACGGTTGACTCGCTGATGAGCGTCTCTGCGGTTTGCATCGCCTGTTCGTTCGCCTTCTGGGCGGCGCGGATGTGGGCGATTTCTTGGGGGAGTTTGACGGCGCGAATGTCGCGGAGCACGTCATCGTCGTCCGCGGTGACCTCGATACCCTGTTCGCGGAGGCCGTCGCCGTGGCCGAGCGGGAAGTCGGTGGGGACAAGCACGGAGGAGACGTCGTGGGAGTCGAGGAACTTCGTCCAGACGCGGTGGGCCGCCTCTGTCGGGCCATATTCGTCTACAAGGTCACCGTAACCGAACTCACTCCCGCGGGCGAGGGTGGCCGCGCCGCTTTCTTTTTTCGCCCGGCCGTATTCGAGCGGCGAGACGAACAGGTGCACCTCGCCGTCGTAGAGCGTGAGAAACGGGTCTGGCGCGTCGAATCCGGAGAGGTAGCGCTGATTCGAGTCGTCGCTTGCGGCGTAGATAAGAAAGCCATCGGCCCCCGATTCTGCGAGGGCGGCGTCGAGGTCGGCAAAGTCCGGTTGCATACTCACGCTGGGTGAGCGATGGCTAAAATCCTACCGGGGCGACCCCGTGGCGGCTGGCAGACCTCTCCGTGTCCGGTATCCTGATACCGGGTCGTCCCATCTACCCACCCATGGACGTTGACATCTCGAACTCGACCGTTGCCGGGCGAGCAAAGGCTCCGCCGTCGAAGAGTTACTCCCACCGCGCCATCCTCGCCGCGGGCTACGCCGACGGCGCGCTCATCTACGACCCGCTCATGAGCGCCGACACGAAGGCGACCATCCGCGCGGTCGAAGCCTTCGGCGGTAGCGTCGAAGAAATCGACGGCGGTCTCGACGTGTCCGGCTTCGGCGGCAAACCGGGCACACCCGGCGATATCATCGACTGCGCCAACAGCGGGACGACGATGCGCCTCGTGACGGCCACCGCCGCGCTCGCAGACGGCATCACCGTACTCACGGGCGACCGCTCGCTCCGCTCTCGGCCACAGGGCCCGCTTCTCTCCGCGCTCACCGAACTCGGCGCGCGAGCCGAAAGCACCCGCGACAACGGGCAGGCCCCGCTCGCGATTCGCGGCCCACTCGCGGGCGGTGAGGTCTCCATTCCCGGCGACGTGTCCTCGCAGTACATCACCGCGCTCTTGATGGCCGGTGGGACCACCGAACAGGGCATCGGCGTCCATTTAGAAACCGACCTCAAGAGCGCACCGTATGTCGATATCACGCTCGAAGTGCTCGCCGCGTTCGGCATCGATGCAGAACCCACACCCGATGGCTTCGCGGTCGCGGGCGGTCAGACCTACGAACCCGAAGATGGCGAGTACCACGTCCCCGGGGACTTCTCGTCTATGTCCTACCTGCTCGCCGCGGGCGCACTCGCCGCCGAAGACGAACTCATCGTCACGGGCGCACACCCGAGCGCACAGGGCGACAGCGCCATCGTAGACGTGCTCCTCGGCATGGGCGCAGACATCGAATGGGACGACGACGACGGCATCATCACAGTCAGAAAATCCGACCTCTCGGGCATCGAATTCGACGTGGGTGACACGCCCGACCTCCTGCCCACCATCGCCACGCTCGGCGCGGTCGCAGACGGCGAAACCCGAATCACCAACTGCGAGCACGTCCGCTTCAAGGAGACCGACCGCGTGAGCGCGATGGCAGAAGAACTCACGAAACTGGGCGCATCCGTCACCGAGCGCCAGGACGAACTCATCATCCGCGGCGGTGAGTCGGACTTGTCGGGGGCGGTCGTCGAGGGAAAGAACGACCACCGCATCATCATGGCCCTCGCCGTGGCGGGCCTCACCGCGGAGGGAACGACGAAAATCAAAGGCGCAGAACACGTTGACGTGTCGTTCCCCAACTTCTTCGACGTGCTGTACGACTTGGGTGCGCGCGTAGACCAGAAAATCGGCTAAGTCAGTCGCACAGCAGGTTCACGTCTCGATGAATCGTTTTAACGTGCGTCTCTGATTCTGTCACAAGGTACTTCGTCCGCGTCCGGAGATTGTCGGCGTGACCGGCTTTTGACCCACAACTGTACTCATAAGAGTAGGTCATCGTGACCTCAACCGTGATGCCCGCTTCGGTTCGATTCACAACCGCCACCGTCGGGTCGGCGTAGCCGGGGACGGTTCCCGAAACGTTCGACGCATTTTGCAACATGGCCCGAACCCGTCTCTCTTCCGCCTCACGTGCACGGTCTTTCGGGTTTTCAACTATCGCTGTAGTTGATGGAGTTTCGTGCTGAACGCTCGTCTCAGATCCGTTTAGGTCTGTGGCCGGTGTCCCGCCAAGACAGCCAGCACACGCGACAAGGAGGAACACAACAAAAATTCTACATATCATTGACCAGTCTTCTCACCGGCACGTGAAATGTTTTCTGCCTAACCGGAATCCTCTTTTCGCTCCCTCGTCCACGTGGTGTCAATGCGACAGGACGACGTTGCCGCCGACCTCCGCGACCGGTTCTTGGGAGACGGTTTTCTGTTTCCGGACTACGCAGACTACTCCTTTGCGAACGTCCCGAATACGATTCTTTCACTCTTTGACGCGCCGACGCATCGTACCCTCCCGAACGACGTGTTCGCGGGTGTCGAGACGGACGTGGAGAACGTCGTCGTGGTGCTCGTCGACGGTTTCGGCTACGAACAGTGGGCGCGCGACCAGCACAAACACGGCTTTCTCGATAGTCTCACCGAGCAGGGGACGGTGACGCCGCTCACTTCCACCTATCCCTCCGAAACCTCGGCCGCCATAACGACCGTTTCGACGGGCACCCAGCCGGTCGAACACGGCCTACTCGGCTGGTTTCAGTACTACGAGGAACTTTCAGAGGTGCTTCTGACGCTCCCGTTTTCGACCCTCGACGGCGAGTACGCCCCCGAGAAATTCGACGGGCTTGATGGTCGGTTCCTCTTCTCGCCGCCCGAACAGACGGTGTACGAACGTGCCCGCGAGGTTGGCGTCACGCCGACCGTGGTAATGCCAGAGCGCATCTCTCGGTCTGAACACTCGAAACTCGCCATGGCTGGCGCGGACGTGTCGGGGTACGGCGACCTCGCGCACATGGGTCGGCTCGTCCGCAAAACGCTCGAATCGGCGGCTGGACCGAGTTACACCTACGCCTACGTTCCGCACGTCGATGGGGTTTCTCACCAGCACGGCACAAAGTCGCCCGAGTACGAGAAGATGGTCTCGAAAGTCACGGGACACATCCAGCGCGAACTCGTCGAACGCGTGGCTCCCGAGGTGGCAGCAAACACGCTCCTCGTCGTCACCGCAGACCACGGCCATCTCGATACAGACCCCGAGACGAACGTTGACCTCGACACTATCGACGGACTCGGAGAGCACCTGAAACGCGGCCCCGACGGCGAACCAATCCCCGCGGTCGGCAGCGGGCGCAACCTCCAGTTCCACGTCCGTGAGAGGCACGTCGAATCGTTGCGAGAACTGCTCGAAGCCAAACTGGACATGCTGACGTTCGACCGCGAGGAGTACACGGCGCGTGGGTTGTTCGGCGACCGCGACCCGTCGGCGCACTTCGAAGCCCACGCCCCCGACCTCGTGGCCGTTCCGCGCAACAAACTCGTCTGGTACGACGACGGTGAACTTGACCAAATCGGCTCACACGGCGGGCTGACCCCCGACGAAATGCTCTGCCCGTTTGCGATTTGCCGTCTTTCCGACCTCCAGTAAGCGGCAACTTTGCGCCACGTCCTGAAAACACTAAATGTGCGGCCACCTGAGTGGCCTGCAATGAACGGTAACGAATTCGGTCGACTCTTCCGCGTCACCACCTACGGCGAGAGCCACGGCGACGCGATGGGGGTCACCGTCTCCGGGTGTCCTGCCGGGCTGGAATTGGTTGAAGAAGACATTCAAGGCGACTTAGACCGCCGCAAACCCGGCCAGTCGATGATTACGACGAGCCGCGGCGAACCCGATGAAGTGAAAATCCACAGCGGCGTCCAAGACGGCTACACTACCGGCACGCCCATCGGGATGACGATTCAGAACAAAGACGCTCGCTCGGGGAAGTACGAGCCCTTCATCACCGCACCACGCCCGAGCCACGGCGATTTCACCTACTCTGCGAAGTTCGGCACGCGCAATTGGGGCGGCGGCGGGCGCTCATCTGCTCGTGAGACAGTCAACTGGGTTGCCGCGGGCGCGATTGCGAAGAAGCTTCTCGCCACCCAAGACATTCAGGTGAAAGCCCACGTCAACCAAATCGGCGACGTTGTTTCGCCCGACGTAAGTTTCGAGGAGATGCTCGAACACGCAGAAGAAAACGAGGTGCGCTGTGCGCATCCCGAAACCGCAGCCGAGATGCGCGACCTCATCAACAAGTACCAAGAAGAAGGCGACTCCATCGGCGGCAGCGTCTACTTTGAGGCTCAGGGCGTGCCACGCGGCCTCGGCGCACCGCGCTTCGATTCGTTCTCCGCCCGTCTTGGCCAAGCAATGATGGCCGTCCCGGCCGCTTCTGCCTTCGAATTCGGCCTCGGGCGCGAGGCGCGAACCTACACTGGGTTCGAACGCAACGAAGATTGGATGTTCGACGAGAACGGCGACCCAACGCCTGTCGGCAACGACCACGGCGGGATTCAAGGCGGCATCACGACCGGCCAGCCAATCTACGGCGAGGTGACGCTCCACGCGCCAACGTCCATCCCGAAAACCCAGACGACGGTTGACTGGGAGACCGGCGAGGAGAAACAGGAGAAGGTCATCGGCCGCCACGACCCCGTCCTGCCACCGCGCGGCGTGCCCGTGGTCGAAGCGATGCTCGCGCTCACGATTCTCGATTACATGCTGCTCTCCGGGCGCATGAACCCAGACCGCCTCGACGGGAAGGTCGGCGAATACGACACCGACTACCACCCACGCAACCCGGCAAACATCGAGTGATGGCGGCGAACCCCGACAACCTCCAGAACCCGTTCAACATGGACGAGGCGTGCGCGAACTGCGACGCGCTCTGTGAGACCCGGACGAACGTGGTTCATGGCTACGGCGACGTGTCCGCTGAGTTCGTTTTCGTCGGCGGCCAGCCAAGCGCAGGCGCAGACGAGACGGGTATCCCCTTTACCGGCGACGCAGACGGCGAGCGCGTCCAAGAACTCCTCGGACGCGTTGGCTTCAGCGACTCACCCGCGGACACCACCGAACCGTCGCTCGAAAACGTCTTTCTCACCTACGTCACCCGGTGTCGCCACCCCGAGCGCGGGCCGACTGACACAGAGCGCATGGCCTGTGACGGCTATCTGACCGCAGAATTGCGGATGATAAACCCCCAACTCATCATCCCCGTCGGCCAAGAAGCGCTCTCGGCGCTCGCCTTCGAGTACACGACGAAAAAGCCCGACGACCTCGACATCGAAGCGTGTCACGCCACGACCCTCCGCGGGCGGGGCTTCGAGTTGATTCCGATGCTCGCTCCTGAAAACATGGACGACGACGAGTACGAAGCGTTCGTCGAACACCTCTCGGCTGAGATGGGCCGCGACTACCGCCAGACGAAAGGCCGACGCGGGCGCTGAGTCACCAGTACGGATTGGCGAGCCACGCCGCGGATTTTCGTGCAACCACGATGACGGCGAGGACGCTCCCGCCGACGAGGCCGAGCGTCACGAGCGCGGCCGGATTTGTGAGTTCGCCGTTGAGGCCGAGGCTGACGAGCGCGCCGAGCAAGAACAGTCCAGTCAAAAAGAGGACGAGTCGAACGAGCCACTGTTGCCACGTCATGTGCGAACTCGCGCGCGGCGAGCACATAACTGTGCGGGCTTTCTGTTTTCTCCGCTCTCAAATGCCTCGAAAACGACTTCACGGTCTGTCGTGATTCTCACACTATGCATGGCGAATCTCTCTGTGTAGGTGGAACGCGATGAGCGACCCGATTACGCTCGATGGAGCCTCGCTAACGCCGGAGGCCGTCGCGCGCGTGGCCCGCGAGGATGTCTCAGTCGTCGTCTCCGACGAGGCTCGTGAGGCCGTCCGCGCCGCCCGCGAGCGGGTTGCCGACGTGGTCGATGCCGGAGACGCAGTCTACGGCGTGAACACCGGCTTTGGCCAACTCGTGAACGAACGCATCCCGCGCGAGGACATCGAACAACTCCAGACCAATCTCATTCGGAGTCACGCCGCGGGTGCGGGCCGCGAACTCAGCCGAGAGGAGGTACGAGCGATGATGCTCACGCGCATCAACGCGCTCGTGAAAGGCTTCTCTGGCATCCGAGAAATCGTCCTCGACCACCTCGTGACGATGCTGAACGAAGGTGTCCACCCCATCGTGAAATCGCGCGGGAGTCTCGGCGCGAGTGGTGACCTCGCCCCCCTCGCGCACATGGCGCTCGTGCTCCTCGGCGAGGGCGAAGCACACGTCGATGGCGAACGGCTGAGCGGGGCTGAGGCACTCGCCCGTGTCGGCCTCGAACCGCTCACGCTCGCGTCGAAAGAAGGCCTCGCGCTCATCAACGGAACGCAGCTTACCGTCGGCCTCGGCGCGTTGCTCGTCGTGGACGCAGAATCGTTGCTCCGCGCTGCTGACACGGCGGGGGCACTCACCACGGAAGTGACGATGGGAACCACCGCCTCGTGCGACCCGGCGCTCTCTGCGGTGCGCCCACACCCCGGACAGGCGGCGTCTGCGCGGAACGTAAAACGCCTGACTGCGGAGTCAGAAATTGTCGAATCCCACCGCAACTGCGACCGCGTGCAGGACGCCTACTCGATTCGGTGTCTCCCGCAGGTCCACGGCGCAGTCCGCGAGGCCGTCCGCCACCTTCGAGAGACAGTGGGAATCGAACTCAACAGCGCGACCGACAACCCGCTCATCTTCCCCGGTGGGCAAGTGGATTCACGGGCCAGCGGCACGGAATCTGCGGCCGTGCTCTCGGGTGGGAACTTCCACGGCGAAGTCCTCGCACTCCGGCTCGATTACGTCGCAAACGCGCTCACCGAACTCGCCGCAATCAGCGAGCGGCGCACCGACCGCATGGTGAATCCGAACATCCAAGAGGACTACCTGCCGCCGTTCCTGACCGAACATAGCGGCCTGCGCTCGGGGCTGATGATTGCCCAGTACACCGCCGCCTCGCTGCTCAACGAGTGTCGCTCATTCGGTCGCGCCTCTGCGGACAACACGCCTGTGAGCGGCAACCAAGAAGACCACGTGAGCATGAGCGCGCAGGCGGCCCACAACGCCCGAAAAACGCTCGAAAACGCGCGGATGGTCCTCGCCGTCGAGCTGCTCTGTGGCGCACAGGCCGCGGAGTTCATCGAAGACGACCTCGCCCACGGCGTCGGCACCGCCGCCGCCTACGATGTGATTCGAGACGTCGTCTCCCCGCTCACCGACGACCGAGAACTCCACATCGACATGGCCGCCGTCGATGACCTGCTCAAAGCCGGTGTGCTGGACGACGCCCTCGCCGTGGCGCTTTCTGAGCCGTTAGAATGACCCCGTAGCTACGGAGCGCCAAGCGGCGGGTTCAAGGGTTCGCCGGACGCAGGTTTTTCCATGACGACGGTTGCCGTTCTCGCAGACCCACCGCGACCGGGACTCGTGCTCACTGAGCTGGCAGCGACGACGCCACTCAGCGAAGAAGAGACCGCAGACCTCTACGCTGCCATGCTGAAAGACGTGCTTCGCGCCGTCGAGAACAGCGGCGGCGAGTTGCTCGTGAACTACCGCGCAGACGAGGATTTGCCGGAGGAACACCAGACGGCGCAGTCGGTCGAGTCGGAACTCCGCGACATCGCAGACGAGTGTCTCAACTCGCCTGCAGACGCTCGATTCGAGGTGCAAGTCGGGCAAACGTTCTCCGGGCGCGTCGGGAACACGCTCACCCACCTGCTCGACCGCGAAGACGTCCAGACTGCGGCAGCGGTTGAACCCACCGCAATGTTCCTCACGCGCAAGGAAATCGACAACGGGGCGATGAAACTCCGCCGCCATCCCGTGATTCTCGGCCCATCCACTGACGGGCGAGTCTACTACGCAGGGTTTGACGACCCTATCAACTTCGAGGCGGCGTACACTCAACCGGCGGTCGAGACGCTCACCGACCGCGGGCTGGACGCTGGCTTTGAGGTCGATTTCCTGCCGAACCTCCCCGTGGTGGAGACGGCTTCAGACCTCGTGACGGCGCTCACGCTCATCAACGCGCGAAAGAAGGCCGGGCGCATCTATCCTCGACATGCTGCGGCCTTCTTTGATGACATCGGCCTGACGGTCGTTGCAGAGGACGGCGACCTCGTTCTCTCGCGCGACTGAAAAGCGACAGGCCTTAATCGGATGACGCGGTATGACGGACTGTTGGTGAGATGGCAGAGTGGCCAAATGCGCCAGTCTTGAAAACTGGTAGCCGCAAGGCTTCATGGGTTCAAATCCCATTCTCACCGCCTTTTGCGACGAACATCACCGGCGAGCACCGCGTAGCGTGTGCTCGCCACTCCGTGAGGAGCAAAGCGTGAATCGCGGAATTTGAAGTAAGGAGTGGAGCGAGCGCCAGCGAGCGAAATGACTGAAGTTCAAATCCATTTTCACCGTCATTGCGCGGCGCATGAACGCGCCGCGAAGGACTTGTTCGAATGGATTTGAATCAGGTCGCAACAAAGTTGCGACCGTGGTTCAAACTACGGGGCGGAAGAGCCGCCCCGAGGCGCGCAAACGCGAAGCGTTTGCGCACTCCCATTCTCACCGCCTTTTACCGCGAACACCTCCACAGAGCGACGCGAAGCGTTCGCTCTGCACTCGGTGAGCGTGAAAAGCGTGAACCGCGGGATTCGACCGACGGCTGGACAGTTACTCCCACACGCCGACTTGTTCGAGTATTGCCAGCGAGTTTATTGCGTTCCATGCTTCGACGATTTCCTCATCCTCGATACGATGGGAGATGAGTCCGTGAATTTCGAACGGCCGTCCTGTCGGCTTGAAGCCGCGGTACTCACCCTCCATTGTCCCGCCAATCACAAACCGTGTTACCACCATGTCGCCTTCGGTGATGGATTCCATGACGCGAACGTGGAGGTCTGGGAAAGCGGTTCTAATCAGCAGTAGGTATGCTTTCCACGAGTCGATTTCGTGGTCTTTTCCGAACGCATCAACGAACATCGCGTCGGTTGAATAAATCTCGTCTAGCTGATCCACGTCACCGTCGTTCCAAATCTGGAGGTCGCGCTGAGCCAGACTCTCGGGAGTCCGTTGTGCAATTGAGCTCATTATCTATCGGTCAGTCCACAGCGCGGACATGACTAGCGCTGAATACGCCTGTTGAGGGAATAGAAGTTTTCACAGGTTTTCCGTACGGTTCTCTGGTAACGTCTCCGAACGACCGCCACGCCAGTCACCCGGAGCGCGCTTAATATCGTTTCGGAGATTGATTCAAGTGTCGTGAGTTTCTAAATCAAGCCATGACGAAAGCCGGACGGCTCCGAATTGGCGTGTTGAGCCTCCATACCTCGAAAGAGACGAAGGCGATTCTCAACGCCATCGAAGCATTGGGCCACGACCCGGAGTGGCTCCGGCGCGACAACATCGAGGTTCGAATTCGAGAAGGGCAGGCGACGCTCGATCCGGCCGTTGATATTGTCATCAACCGCTTGTTGCTCTCTAAAGCCGACTACGCCACCGAGGCGCTCTGTCTTGCAGACACGGTAAAAGGGCTCGTTCCGGTGCTCAACGACCCGACGAGGGTGCTCACGGCGATGCACAAGTACTCGACGGCGGTGCGCCTTTCCGAAGCGGGGATTCCCGTTCCAGACCAACTGCTCGCGCTCGACCCGGGTCGGTTGAACGAAGCGCGTGGTGAGTTCGACGAGGAGGCGGTGTACAAGACCGCCATCGGGACGCACGGCGGATGGACGTGGAAGGTTTCGTCGGACGAGTTACTCTCGCCCCAGGTCGGCAATCGTTGGGCGTTCTTACAGGAGTTCATCGAAGTCGATGCAGACCGCCACCGCGACCTCCGGGTGTACGTGGTCGGCGACGAGGTTATCGCGGCGATGACGCGCCATGCGCCTGACGGGGATTGGCGGACGAACGTCGCCCTTGGCGGGGACACAGAAGATGCAACCGCCGACCTGCCAGCCGAAGTCAGAGACATTGCGCTGCGAGCCACCGAGGTTATTGGCCTCGACTACGCCGGTATCGACCTCATCTGCGGCGACGACGGCTGGTACGTCCTCGAAGTGAATCCGACCGCGGGATTCAAAGGTCTGTTCGGGGCGACGGGCATCAGCCCCGCACCGTACATCGCTGCACTCGCTATCGAGCGAGCAGGTGGCGAGGTCGAGCCAGAACTCGTCGCGGAACTGGCGACCGACCTCGACGACTCGACGCCGGCGTTCATCACCGAGGAGGCGGTCGAGAATTTGCCCGCAGAGCGTCCGGTTATTGGCTATACGAAAGACGTGACCGTCTACGGCACGTCGGGCGCGAAAACCGTCACCGCAAAGTCAGACACGGGCGCGACGCGGACGAGTATCGACATCTCGTTGGCCGCAGAGATTGGGGCGGGGCCAATCACCGACCGCACGCGCATCGTTTCGGGAAGCAACAAGTCGGGGAAAACACGCCCCGTCGTGGACATCACAATCGATATCGACGGGCGGACGCACACGCTCATGGCGAGCGTCGAAGACCGGAGCCACATGAGCTACCCGGTCATTATCGGCCGCGACATCCTGAAAGACTATCAGGTGGATGTCGGGTCGTAGTCGTTCGTTCTACCGCTCTGCCATCGCGTTGTCAAAGCGCTCTTTTGCGGCCACGCTTCCGGCGAGCATATGGCTCACGTCGATGCCCGCGATGAGGTAATCAAAGCCGAGTGAGAGCCAGTTGTCGATTTGGTCGTTCGTGCTCGCAAGCGTGCCAACCGGCACGTCGTGGGCGTGGGCGGTCGAAAGCACCGACTCCATCGCCTCGTGGAGTTCGTCGCTTTCCCATTCCCCGAACACTGAGAGTGCGCCAGAGAGGTCTGCGGGGCCGATGAACAGCGCGTCGAGGCCGGAGACGGTCGCAATCTCTTCTACGGCATCGAGCCCGGCGCGAGTCTCGATTTGTCCAATCGTCACGAGTTCGTCGTTCGCGCGGGCGACGTACTCCTCGAAGTCGAGGCCGTACTGTGCGGCGCGGCTTGCGGCGATGCCGCGTTCACCCTCAGGGGGATAGCGCGTCGCGCTCACGAACGCTTCGGCGTCGGCGTGGCTTTCGAGCATCGGAACCATGATGCCAGAGACGCCGACGTCGAGCAGGCGCTTGATACGAACGGGGTCGTTCCACGCTGCGCGGACGAACGGTGCGGTGTCGCCCGGTGCGGCATCGACACCACGGACGAGGTCGGTGACGGTCTCAACCGAGTGGGGTGCGTGTTCGGTGTCGATGAGCAGGAAATCATAATCGAGACTTGCCGTAGCTTCTGCGACGGCGGGGTCTGCGAGTGAAATCCAACTGCCACACACTGGTTCGCGGGCTTGGAACGCGGCCCGAAGGTCAGCGGTCATACAGAATGCTCTCGGGGGAACGACTAAAATGTGCCAGTCCATGTCAGCCGAGCAGTCCGGAAACGACGTGTGCCTCGGCTTTGCGGAGGTGTTCATCGACCGTGCTCGGCGCACAATCGAGGTTCTTTGCGAGTTCCTTGTGCGTTGCTCTGCGTGGCACGTCGTAGTAGCCAGACTCGACGGCTGCCTCGAACACTTCGAGCTGCCGGGCCGTGAGCGGTGACAGAACGTCTTCGCGGTCGGGTGCGTAGTCGCCCGCTTGTTCGATGGAAATGTCTATCGCTTCGGGCATCGAGGCGAGGGCGTCCCTGAGTTTGTCGTGGGTTCCAACCACGGTCACGCGAAGGCCCTTCGCGGTGAATTCGAGCGGGCCGTCGATGATGAGAGCGTGGTCGTCAACCAGTGAGACGAGTTCACCGCCGACCTCGTCGGCCTCGACCTGGATGTAGATGTGGAACCGCTCGCCGTCTACGTCGACCAGTTCGTAGGAGCGGACGTCCGGGTGAACGGCGAGCATCGCCGTGAACGAGTCTGCGTCGCCGCGAAGGCGGTAGAGAAGAATGTGCAGGCCATCTGCGAGTAAATCGACGTGCAAGAGCGCTTCTCGGGTGACGTGGGGGTGACACCCGATTGTTTCATCGAGTGGGTGCAGCGCGCGTTCGGTCGGTGCGAGGGTGAAATTGAGGTATTTCATGGGGACACGTCATGCTGGGGGCACTGCTACAGACTCCCGTCACGGTTCTATTTACCATTCTGACAAACCCCTCCAAACGTCCGCCCACCGCCGGAACATAAACCCTTTTGAGAGTCGGGAACTGTCACAACGCATGGACTGGCCCCACGACCCAGACGGTGAGGAAGGCAGCGAGGGCATGCGTAAATACGGCCACGCAATCCTTGCCAAGAAAATCAACGAAGACGAAGACTTCCCGCTCGCCAAAGCTGACTACGTAGCGCAGTACGGCGACCACCCAATTCGCATCAACTACCAGCGCGTCGTAAGCGTCG
The DNA here is from genome assembly GCF_036689885.1 of Haladaptatus sp. CMSO5. Taxonomy (NCBI): domain Archaea; kingdom Methanobacteriati; phylum Methanobacteriota; class Halobacteria; order Halobacteriales; family Haladaptataceae; genus Haladaptatus; species Haladaptatus sp. CMSO5. The sequence goes on along the minus strand of NZ_JBAHVW010000001.1, from coordinate 2,217,544 downwards.
CGGACATCTTCGAACACGTCCCCGAGGAGAACTTCGCTGACTTCGTCGAGTTCCACAAAGCCGTCGGACGTGGCATGCGTCGAGGTGGCTTCTGGGACTACGATACGAACGTCGAAAACCCCGACAAGCAAAAGGCGTAAGCTATTCTGGCCGACCGGGGCTCGATGCCTCGCGCAACTCCGTCGCCGTCCCGTTGATTTCTGCGTGCACCTTATCCGCGAGCAGGTTCACCGCCACGCGGTTTGCACCCTCAGGAATGATGAGATCTGCGTGTTTTTTCGTTGGTTCGACGAACTGCTCGTGCATTGGTTTGACCGTGTTCAAATACTGTTGGATGACGCCGTCTAAGTCGCGCCCGCGGTCGATGACATCGCGGCGGATGCGCCGAAGGATGCGAACGTCTGCGTCCGTCTCGACGTACACGCGGAGGTCCATCATGTCGTTTAACTGCTCGTCATACAGCGAGAAGATGCCTTCCAAGACGATGACGTCCGTTGGCTGGACGGTGATGCGTTCCTCACGGCGGTTGTGAATCGTAAAATCGTACTGGGGCATCTCGACGTGTTGGCCCTCCATGAGCGCCCCCATGTGCTCGCGAACGAGTTCCCACTCGAAGGCGTTTGGGTGGTCGTAATTGACCTCGGCGCGTTCGTCCATGTCGAGGTGTGAGAGGTCTTTGTAGTAGTTGTCGAGCGGGATGCGGGTGACTGAATCGCCCGCCCCTTCGGTGAGCTCGCGGGCGACAGTCGTCTTTCCGGCACCGGTGCCGCCTGCGATGCCGATGACGAACGAAGGAATCATTGTTTCCGGAGTCGGGTGCCCGGCAGTTTTAATCTGCGGATTTCGGTCGTAGACCCCCCAACGCTGTGCGAATACCCACCACCGCACACGAGGAGGGTGGAAAAGGACCGATTATTTACATGATTGCTGCGATTGTGTTTCTATGCTACAAATGGGGGCACAGGCACCATCTTTCTCGCTGGTCGGTGTCGAGGACGATGCACAAACGACATTCAGCCTCACGGACTACACGGCTGATGGGTCGATAATCCTGCTGTTGTTTTACCCGTTCGACTTCAGCCCGATTTGTACGACTGAACTGTGTAGCATCCGCGACGCAGAGTGGTTTTCGTATACTGAAAACCTCCAAGTGTGGGCAATCTCGACTGACTCTGTCTACTCCCATGCGCAGTTCTCAGAAGAGTACGATATTGGCTTCCCGCTCCTCTCTGATACAGACGGTTCCGTCGCCTCGAAGTACAACGTCTGTTACGACGAGTGGGAAGGCCACAAAAATGTCCTCAAGCGTGCGGTGTTCCTCATCGATAGTGCCGGTACGATTCAGTACTCGTGGGCGACAGACGACGCCTACAACCAACCGGAACTGACTGCGATAAACGAGGCACTTCTCGAAATCGTTTCGTTTCACGAGACGCTCACCGCAGACGACATTCCGTAACCCTCCGTCAAAATCCGCATCGAAAAGAAAGATACGCGCGGACTTCGTAGGGCCGACCAACCGTGACGAATACGCAGGTAACTCTGATTCAAATTGATAACTACGGGCCATGGACGGTCACGCCCGAACCACGCCGTGAAGTTGACCTCCAGACGCTCCAATCGCGGCTGTATGCAGACCTTTCCCAACTGTTTGGCAATCGCGATGGCTACATCTTCTTCAGCCGCTTTGACAACATGATTGCGGTGACCAACGGCCTCTCGGTCGAAGACCACGCACGGATTCAAGAGTCCGTCCGCAACCGCTATCCCGTGACCGTGAGCCTCAGCGTGGCAACCGGGCAATCACCGATTCAGGCGCTCGAAGACGCGACCAGCCAGCTTCAAGACGCGGGGAGCGCACAGGACAAAACACGGAAAGAGATTCTGCGCGGGCGAACCATCGACGAGCAGTTTCGCACCGCAGAAGACGTCCAACTCGCCCACTTCGACGTGAACGACGCGACGGGCCAGTACACAGACCAGTTGAACGAGTTTGACACGTTCATCAACATCGAACAGGGGTACGCCGAGTTGATGCGCTACATGCGCGAAGAAAACGGCGCGCTCTCGTTTTTCGTCGGCGGCGACAACATCATCGCCGTCTGCCCCGACATGGACGAAGCCGCGTATCAAGACGCCATCGACCACGTGCGCGACGCGGTGAACGTCGAACTCAAAGTCGGCGTCGGCAGAGCCCGGTCGCCACAGGATGCGGGCATGGCCGCAAAACACGCGCTCGAAACGTGCAGAGCCACCGGCTCTGCGGTCGAATTCGACTTCGAAAACGCGTAATTACTCACATACGGCGGGCGTATGCTTAAGCGTGCTGGAGGTAGCTTTTAGCCCCAGTGTGTGAAACATTCTCATATGGAAGATACCGTCACGATTCGCGATGTGATGACTCGTGAATTTGTCGGGGTGAGCGAGTCCGATTTGGCCGTCAACACGGCTCAGCTCATCCGCGACGAAGGACAGGGCTGTGCTGTGGTTCTCCGCGGCCAAGAGGTCGTTGGACTCGTCACCGAAGGCGATATGCTTGGTCTGTTTCTCAACGGCAAAGACCCGAGTTCGGCGACCGTCTCTGACGTGATGCACCCCGGTATCGTCACCGTCTCTGATGATTTGCCCGTAGAGGAAGCTGCGAGCATGCTCACGCGGGGGAACGCTGGCCGTCTCATCGTTCTCGAAGGGGCCGAACCTATCGGAATCGTTACCGAAGGTGACTTGGTTACCGCGTCGGTTCTTGGACACCTCGGTTCGGGTGACGAAACCGACGCAGAACCGAACCTCTCCGATGCGGACCCACTGGATACCGAGTATTCGAATCAGAGTATCTGTGAGGTCTGTGGGTCGCTAACCAGAGATTTGGCGAACGTAAACGGGCAGCTTGTTTGCCCCGATTGTCGTGACATTTGACCATCGTTTTTATTTCGACAATAAAGCAAAACCGCGGCAGGGAGTCACATATTCAAGGGTAGTTTTATAAACTTCACGACCAATAGACCGAGTTGTATGGCACCAAATAACGAGCGCCGGAGATTCCTTAAGGGACTTGGCGCAGCAGGGATTGCTGGACTGGCCGGTTGTATCGGCAGTCCGGACGGAGAGGAGACGACGACTACGAGCGGCGGCGGTGGCGGTACCACCACGACCAGCGGCGGTGGCGGCGGTGGCGGGGACGGTTCCCCAGACGTCATCACCGTGATTGGCTACCCAGAGTCGGGTATCCAGCTGTTCCGTGACTACTACAATCTGAGCGACGGGAGCGAACAGATTCTGGTACCTGATGGCCTTCGCTCGAACACCCTCCCAGACCAGGTCGGTAACGACATGGCGAACGTGACCGGGACGGCCCCCGCAGCAGGCGGGCCAAACCAGGAAGCGTTCGACTCGCTGTTCCAAGAGGAGTTCGGCGCAGCACCATCCGTGTTCACCTCCCAGTCGTACGACTCGGTGGCCGTTCTTATCCTCGCAAACGCCGCAGCAGGCGCGAACAGCGGGACGGACATCCGCGACCAGCTCCGTCGCATCGCAAACCCATCCGGCGAAGAGTTCGGTCCGGAGAACTTCGTTGATGCCGTCGAAGCCGCCGCGGCCGGTGACGACATCAACTATCAGGGTGCGTCCTCCGCGGTCAACTTCGACGACAAGGGTGACCCGGCATCCGCAGCCTACGACGTCTGGACGTTCGACCGTGCGAACCAGAGTTCGCCCGCACAGGACACCCAGAACTTCGAGAGCGAGAACCCAGACGGCTCCGGCCCGATGGCCGACTCCGCACCCGGCAGCGACAGCCGCGAAGTAAAGGTCGGAATCCTCCTGCCGGAGACCGGTGACCTCGCCGCAGTTGGTCAGCCAATGATTAATGCTGCCCGCCTGCCCGCACTGCAGGTCAACGACGCTGGCATCAACATTACCGTCGATGCACAGGTTCAAGACACGCAGACGTCGCCTGACTCCGGTGTCGCAGCCGCACAGTCGCTCGTCAACGCAGGCTACCCCGCCGTGTGTGGCTCGGCTTCGTCGGGTGTCAACGTGCCTGTCTCCCAGCAGGTGTTCATCCCGAACAAGGTCGTTGGCTGTTCGCCATCCTCGACGGCATTGTCCGTCTCAAACTTGGATGACGACGACTACATCTTCCGGACGGCTCCATCCGACTTCCTACAGGGTCGCGTCATGGCGCAGGTCGCCTCAGAGCGCCTCGGTGGTTCGTCAGCTGCAACGCTGTTCGTCAACAACGACTACGGCCAGCAACTGTCCGACCGCTTCTCGGAAGTGTTCGAAAGCGAGTTCGGCGGCACCGTCACGAACAAGGTCGCGTTCAACATCGGCGAGTCCTCGTACACGTCGGTCGTCGAACAAGCCCTCGGCCAGTAAATCTACACTTTTTCTTTTGGCACCTGCGGTGTGAGCCGTTGGCTCGGTCTCTTCAGTATCGACCGGTTCGATGGTGCTGGTGTCATCCAATCCAGCAGGTGATGAGCAGGGAACCCATTACGTCGGAAAACGTCGACCTCTTGGCGTTCGCTTTCGGTAAGTACTGAAAAAATGAAAAGCCGAACTCGCGCTTACCCGCCGAGGAACTCTTGGCGCACTTCCTCGTCGCCGAGGAGCGCCTCACCAGTGTCCATGAAGCGGTTTTTGCCGTTTGCGAGGACGTAGCCGCGGTCACACCGGCGCAGCGCCTCTTTCGCGTTCTGCTCGACCATCATGATGGCCGTGCCCGCCTCGTTGATTTCGTCGATTTTGTCGAACATCTCCATCACGAGGTCGGGCGCAAGCCCGGCGGATGGCTCGTCGAGGAGGAGGAGTTCGGGTTCGAGCATGAGCGCCCGACCCATCGCGAGCATCTGGCGCTGGCCGCCAGACATCGTCCCGGCCTTTTGGTCTTTGCGCTCTCTGAGGATTGGGAAGCGCTCGTAGACCGCGTTAAGCGCGTCTTGTGGCAGTTCATCGAGAATGTACGCGCCCATCTCCAGATTCTCTTGAACCGTGAGCGTCGGGAAGATGTTGTCGTTCTGGGGGACGTAGCCGATTCCCTTGTGGATGATATCCTCGGGGTTCAGCCCGGAGATTTCCTCGCCGTTGAACTCCACGGTGCCGCCCATGTGCGTGGTCAGTCCGAAGACGGACTTCATCATGGTCGATTTGCCCGCGCCGTTCGGCCCGACAATCGTCACGTACTCGCTCTCGCCGACGTCCATGTCCACGTCGGTGAGAATCTGTAAGTCCTCACCGTAGCCGGCGTCTAAGTTACGGACTTCGAGCAGGCTCATACCGTCCCTCCGAGGTAGGCTTCGATGACGTCCTCGTTTGCCTTGACCTGCTCCGGTGGGCCTTCGGTAAGCACCTTTCCTTGGTGCATCACGATGACGTGCGAGGTGTTGTTCATGATGAGGTCGATGTCGTGTTCGACAATCAAGAACGTATAGCCTTGCTCGCGCAGTTCGTGGATGTGTTTCAACAGCCGTTTTTCGAGCGACGGGTTCACGCCCGCGAACGGCTCGTCGAGCAGGAGCATGTCGGGGTCGGTGAGTAACGCGCGTGCCAATTCGAGCAGCTTGCGTTGGCCCCCAGAGAGGTTCCCCGCGTACTCCTCTGCGAGGTGGTCGATTTCGAAGAATTCGAGCATGCCCCACGCGCGGTCGAGCAGTTCGTGTTCTTGCATGACCACGTCGTTGCGGGCGAACGGGACGACCGACCGCCAGAGCGCCTCACCCTTCTGGTGTTTCGGGGCGAGCATCATGTTCTCTAAGACGGTCATGTCCGCGAGCTCACGCGCAATCTGGAACGTGCGCACGAGACCACTGTTCGCAATCTCGTGGGCCGGGTGGCCCGTGATGTCGTGGCCGTTGAACTGCACCGTGCCCGCGTCGGGCTTGTGCGTCCCCATGATGAGGTTGAATGTGGTGGACTTCCCCGCCCCGTTCGGTCCGATGAGGCCGGTCATGGTGCCACGTTCGACTTTGAACGTCGCACCGTTTACTGCCTGAATCCCACCGAAGGACTTGTAGAGTCCTTCGACTTCGAGGGGATATTCGGTGAGGTCTGGGCCACTGGCCGTTGACTCCGCTACCTGTTCTGTATCACTCATTGGTCTCACCGCCGTCGGTTGCCGTTGGCTTCTTGGTCGTCTCAGGTCGCCCGAGGTCGATGCTCGCCGCAATCTCCTTGCGGTGGCCGAGCATGCCTTCTGGGCGGTTGTGCATCAGCCAGATGAGCACGATTCCCATGAACACGAGCTGCAGCGTGTTGATGCTGTTCAGCGTATAGACGATGAACGGCATCGGGTCGAGGCTCGAAAACAGCGGGCCAATCGCTTGCCCGAAGTCGGGCGGCCCGCGCGATGGAATGTCGAGTGCGGCATCGAGCAGGTTCTTCACGTAGAGTGGCCCCTGGAACAACACCGCGGCGAACACGGCACCACCGAGGACGCTCCCGGTGTTAGAGCCAGCCCCGCCGATGATGAGGGCAATCCACACGTAGAACGTGATGCGTGGCAGGAAGAAGTTGGGCGTCACTGCACCCGTACTCATCAGCCAGAGGATGCCGCCAAGCCCCATCAGCGCACAGCCGAGCATGAAGGACTTGATTTTAAACCGGTTCGTGTTCTTCCCGAGTGCGTTCGCGGCGTCTTCGTCTTCACGAATTGCCTTGAGGACGCGTCCGAACGGCGATTCACCGGTGCGCTGGAGCAGCCAGTAAAACAGCCCGACGAAGACGAGCAACAGCACGCCGTAGGCGAGGCCGTCGACCACTGGCTTTGGATTCTCCGGCACGACAACTGTAAACGCGCTCACGACGCCGAGATACGCATCCCAGAGGAACAGCGTTTCGAGCAGGGCTTGGAGTGGGTCTTTGAAGTTGAGGATGAGTCCACTACCGCCGCCCGTCCCGGTTTCGTAGCCAAACAGCGTGATGTTCTGGAAGGTTCCAGAGAGGTAGCCGAATCTGACGATTTCAGAGAAGGCAATCGTCACGATTGCGAGATAGTCGGCGCGCAACTTCAACGCGGGTAACGCCACGATGAAGCCGAGCAACGCCGCTGCGGCCATCCCGGCGAGGATGCCAACCCAGATGGGGAGCCCGAGGCCGCCCACCGAGGCCGCACCGCCCTCTGCGGCTATTGGTTTCGAGACCATCGCCATCGTGTAAATTCCGACGGCCATGAAGCCGGCAATCCCGATGTTGAACAGGCCCGTGTACCCCCAGTGGAGGTTGAGCGCGAGCGCCAACAGCGAGAAGACGCCGATGTAGAACGTGAGCTGTGCAACGGCGTTAATCTGTCCGCGAACCTCGAAGCCGAGCAACAACCCGGCGATGATGTAGGCGAAATAGAGTGCGCCTAACACGGCGGCGACTTTGACGATGTCGCGCTCCCAGAGCTCTGCAAGTGCAGAGCGCTCGTTTTCGAGCATCTCTTTTGCGCTCATGCGGTTGCCCTCCCGCTGAACAGCCCACTTGGCTTGAACAGCAAGATAAGAATCATCACGATGAACGCGGATGCCCGGGCGAACTCCGAGGGAATCCAGATGACGGACACGGAGGCCGCGAGGCCAATAACGAGGCCACCGGCAATTGCACCGTACACCGAGCCAATCCCGCCGAGGATGACCGCGGCGAAGATAAGCAAGAGGAGCAACCAGCCGTCGTTGAAGCTAATCGTTCCCTTCCAGAGGATGAACATGTAGCCAGACACGCCGGTGAGTGCGCCACCGATAATCCAGGTTGCCCGAATGACTTCTTCGGTTGGAATACCAGTAATCCGCGCGAGGTCTTTATTGTCAGCCATCGCACGCATCGCCTTTCCGAGCTTCGAGCGCTGGAGAAGGAGGTGGACGCCGAGCATCAACCCGACGCTCGCAACGACCAACGTGATGTCGTGCATGCTGATTCTGACCCCGCCGTCGACGAAGTACGGGGCGACCTCCGGGACGCCGCCTGCGTCTGTCGTTCCGCGCACGTCAGAGCCGAAGACGAACAGGATGAGGTAGCGAATGGCGAAGGCGACCCCGATGCTCGTGATGAGCAGGGCAATGCCTTCTTCTGCCCGCATCGGCCGGTAGACGAAGCGGTCGATAAACAGCGACAGCGCGACTGCCGCCACACCCGCCACAATCATTCCGAGGATGATGGCGAGTGGCGTTTCGGTGATGCCAATACCGAGTTGACCACCGAACACAGAGCCACTCGCACCGACGAGCAACAGCGAGCCGACGTCAGCGCGGCCAAGCCCGGCGACGAGATACGTCGTCGCCCAGCCAGCGAACGCCCCGCTCGTGATGTAGTCGCCGTGTGCGAAGTTTGCGAAGTTCAAAATACTATACGTCATCGAGAGGCCGATACCGGCAAGCCCGATGACGAGACCCTGCATGAGACCGTCCCATACAAGCGTCCCTACCCGCGAAAATTGGATTCGACCTGTCGAGAGACCATCAAACAAGTCGATGATCATCAAGACAACGACGAATCCTACCAGGAGCGCGAGCGGTTGCTCTATGACAAACCGCCGCCCACGCGTGTAAGTTTCTGCTATACCCATTGAGAACGCTCCACATGGATACCGGGTCTTGAATCATCAATAAACCTTTCTTACTTCGGCCGGGTATTTTGACAGATTTATGGTCAACTTTGGAGACAGGTGACCATGTGCGGTGTAATATTCATATGGGTTGTGCGATTCATTGGTTTGGAAAACGTCCATGAACGTTCGTGACGGAGATGCGCGCACCCGTCAGCCCACCGCCCAGAGCAGAAAGGAATTTGTGACGGCGCAACCCAGTCGTGGCTAATGATTCCGACCCTCGACGACCTCTCCGTGGACGGAACCACGATTGGGGTGCGCGTCGACGTCAACAGCCCACTTGCCGACGATGGCTCGCTCGCAGACGATGCACGCATCCTCGCGCACGTAGACACACTCTCAGAACTCCTCTCTCGGGGCGGGCGTGTCGCCATCCTCGCCCACCAGGGTCGGCCGGGTGGCTCTTCCTTTTCCGGGCTCTCTCCCCACGCCGACCGTCTCGACGAACTTCTCGATTTTCCCGTCTCGTACTGCGATGGTAACTTCTCGAAAGAAGCGCGCGACGCCATCGGCGCGCTCGAAAATGGCGAAGCTGTCCTCTTAGAGAACACCCGTTTTTACAGCGAGGAGTACATGGAGTTCGACCCCGAGGTCGCCGGGCAGACCGCACTCGTCGACCGTCTCGTTCCCGTCCTCGACGCCTACGTGAACGACGCGTTCGCCGCTGCCCACCGCTCACAGCCCTCGCTCGTTGGCTTCCCAACCCGTCTTCCCGCCTACGCCGGACGGGTCATGGAGCGGGAAATCGACGTGCTCGGCGACATCGAGAGCGCACCCACACCGCGGGTCTACGCCGTTGGCGGCGCGAAGGTAAACGACTCCATCGACGTCGCAGAGAGCGTCTTAGAACGCGGGCTCGCGGACACCGTGCTCACGACGGGGGTCGTCGGAAACGTGTTTCTCATCGCAAAGGGCGTCGAACTCGGCAAGGCAAGCTCCGAGTTCATCTTAGATGAGGGCTACTGGGACGAAGTAGACCGCGCGGGTCGCCTGCTCGACGCCTACGGCGACAAAATCATCCTCCCCCGAGACGTAGCCGTCGAGCGAAACGGCGAGCGCGCAGAGATTCCGATTGCAGACCTTCCGGCCGCCCCCGACGAACCGGCCCTCGACATCGGCTCGCGGACGGTCGACCTCTACGGCGACATTATGGCGAACGCTGGCACCGTGATTCTGAACGGCCCGGCGGGCGTCTTCGAGATGGAACAGTTCGCGGTCGGCACGAAAGGGCTCTACAACGCGGCGACGAAAGCCAAAAACAGCATCGTCGGCGGTGGCGACACCGCCGCGGCGCTTAGACGTCTCGGCATCGAGGGCTTTACCCACGTCAGCACGGGCGGCGGCGCGGCGCTCAAGATGCTCACCGGCGAGTCACTCCCCGCCATCGAGGTTCTGCGCACCTGATGGAACTTGGAGTTCCGGAACCAGAGGCGGTCGATACGCTTGCAGACCTCTGGGTGGAACTCGCGACCGGCCAGCGCGCGTTCGGATCACACCTGTTTGCCGATGCGAACAGAGACGTCATCCGCGAGGCACTCTCTCGCTTCGTCGTCGCAGACAAACTCATCGTCGCGCGCGAAGCGGGTTCCATCGTCGGTTTCATCATGTTCGACGTGGAAGCCGGGGTCTACCAGCAAGACGTGTCCCGCGGTCTCGTGATGAACATCTACGTCGAACCGGCCTTCCGCGGGCAGGGCATTGGCTCGACGCTCCTCGCCGCCGCGGAGGAGCAGTTACGAGACGCCGGTGCAGAGACCATCGCCCTCGATGTGATGGCCGCAAACGAAGACGCACTCAGATTCTACGAGCGCCACGGCTACACCCTACATCGGGTCGAATTGGAGAAGCACATCGAAAGCGATAATCACTCAAAGGAGAAGGAATAAGCACAGAGTGCGCCAGGAGAGCATGGGCGGTTCATGCACTCGACTTGTAATCGAGACTCCTCGGGTTCGAATCCCGATCCTGGCTTGGTTTTCGGTGCTTCACTCCAGAGCGGACGCTCACACGGCACCGCGACCGACTTGTTCTTCTACGACTGGTTCTTCGAGGAGGTCTACATCGATGTCCGGAGCCATGATGCGACCGATAAGGTAGCGGCCGGCGAGGAACGCGAGCGTCATGACGACGAGCGAAATCACGGTGAGGGTGATAACTACTGATACTGCCATACTGTAACTATCACGGTCAATGGTAAAGAATCTAGTTGTGCGGTGGGCCGTGTGAACTATTTCGCCCACTGTTGATTTCCGCATTCGTTGCACTCGTACAGTGGGTGTGCGGCCGGTTCGTGCCCGACCGGTTCCCATGAGGTGTTCGCTCCAAGCCAATCGCCGACGGTTTTGCAGTTTTCACACTTCATTTCACTCCAGCCCCTCTGCCCGAACCATCACAGTCTATCGTGTTAATTGTTACCATCTACCACTTAATGTATCTCCCAGAGTTACGAGTCGATATGGATGAATATCAGCAGTTTAATGTAGATAGTATTTCACTCGTACGCTGCGTTTTTTGCTAGTAAATTCGCCCTACGTCTGACGATATTGTTATTACCACTGCAGTGGTCAATCTGGTTGCGAAGATATTGTTGGAAAGCGAATCGGTTCACCGCGCTCATCCCCCATACCCCCCGTTCGCAGTGGACTGCCGGGATACGAAATCCCACCCCCTAAACCGCTTTTTGCGTGTCTTCGCGACCGAACCGTTTTGTGAGTCTGTCACCTTACGCTAGTATGACCGCTCCGACACAGCAGACTCGCCCGGTGGTGACGGTGGCGCTTGCCCTCGTCGTCGCGGCCGTCGGGCTTGTGACTGGTGTTGCCCTCTCACTTGGCACGATTGTCTTCCTGTCTTTGGCGGGATTCGAACTTTCTGCGACCCACCTCATCGTCATCTCGCTCGTGATGACCCAAGGAATCGCCTTCGGTGGCGTTGCGCTCGTCTATCTGCGACTGCGTGACCTGCCAACGTCGTTCATCGGCGCGCGGATACCAACGCTCAGAGACCTCGGCTGGGTCGTCGGGGGCTACATTACCGCCATCGCCGCCATCATCCTCGCAGGTCTGTTCGTCTTTTTCACTGGCGTCCAAACCTCCTCAAACCAGGCCGCAGAGCTTGGCATCCAGAATCCGGAAGTCCTGTTGGTGTTGATTCCCGCCTCGTTCCTCCTCATCGGCCCCGGCGAAGAACTCCTCTTTCGGGGCATCGTACAGGGCACCATCCGGCGCGTGCTTGGCCCCGTTCCGGGCGTCATCTTGGCGAGTGCGGTGTTCGCCGCAATCCACTTCGTCGCTCTCACCGGTGGCACGAGCGGCCGACTCGTGAGCATCGCCATCCTGTTCTTCCCGGCGCTCGTCTTCGGTGCGGCCTACGAGCGAACCGGGAATATCGTGGTTCCCTCGCTGATTCACGGCCTCTACAACGCCACGCTGTTCTCGCTGCTGTACGTCTCCATCCAGATGGGACAAATTGGGGCGCTGTAAGAAATCAGCCATCTGAAGGTGGTGGGCCACAGACGACAGATATGGACACCGTAATCGTCATGCTTGCACTCGCAACCGGCTTTGCGACCGGTGCGCTGTTTAGCTTTTTACAGATTCCAATCCCCGCCCCACCGAACCTCGCCGGAATTGCGGGCATCCTCGGCATCTATCTCGGCTTTAAGCTCATCGAACAGGTCGACGTCGGGTTCGACTTGCTCGCTGCGCTTGGCCTCTGAAACAGCAAAGCCGCCAGCCGACGTGAGAGGAGGTATGAACACGGCATTTCATTTCTCCGTCGGTGGCGAAGCCGCGTATGGAACCGTCCTTTCGAACATCGAAAACATACTCGCAGACACCACCGTCCCGGATACGGCAGTCGTCCTCGTCACCAACGGCGACGGGGTCTTTCTTCTCAGAGACGGCGGAACCCACGCCGCCCGAATCACCGCCCTTCACGAACGCGGCGTCTCGTTTCGCGTCTGTTCGAACTCGCTCAAGAGTCGCGCACTGACTGCAAAAGCCCTCCACCCGGCCGCCGAGGTGGTTCCCTCTGGCGGCGGCGAACTCACGCGATTGCAGGCGGCTGGCTACGCCTATATAAAGACGCCGTGAAACCGATAGACACCTTAGACATCGAGAAAGAATCTCTTAGACGGCACATAATAATGTGGATAGCTCGGAGACATATTTCTATGCCAATGAACGACTTGACGGGATTCCAGCGAGACCTCCTGTACGTCATCAGCGGTCACGACAAACCCCACGGCCTCGCCATCAAAGAAGAGGTAGAAGCCTACTACGAAAAGGAGATTCACCACGGACGGCTCTACCCGAACCTCGACACCCTCGTCGACAAGGGCTTCGTAGAGAAGGGCGAACTCGACCGCCGGACGAACTACTATGATCTGAGCGAGAAGGGCCGACGTGCGTTCGAAGAGCGCGAGCAGTGGAAAGCGCAGTACGTAAACCCTTCTGAGTAAGCACTCACCCCCGAATGGAACGCAGACACTTTGTAACCGCGGCAGGCGTGCTGTTTCTCGCAGGCTGTACCAGCAGTGGAGAGTCAGCTACCGATGAACCCACAGACAGCGAGACGACTGACGCGACCACCGATCAGCAGACAGCCGAAGCCACAGAGACAACCGAGACCGAAGAACCCCTTGACATGAGCACCGTCTTCCACCTCCAGAGCGATGGCGCAGAGAACGAGCGAAAAGCCCTCAACAACCTTGCAAACCTTCGGGCTGACGAGACCGTTGATGTAGACGACATCGTCCTCGTGGCGAACAGCCACGCCGTCAACTCCCTCACGAGCGAGGGTTCTGACTATCCAGACCGTATCTCACAGCTCAGAACCGAGCAGAACGTCACGTTTTGTGCGTGTCAGAACTCGATGGACGCCATCGGTATCGCAGAAGACGATCTCTTAGAGGGTGTCAAAATCGTGCCTTCCGGGGTTGGCGAGTTCACCCGACTGCAAGCGATGGGCTACGCCTACATCAAGGTCGCCTAACTACCGCGAAAAGTCCCGAATAAATCGCTCTGGGACGCGGTCTAAGTACTGGTCTGGCACCTGCGGGATGAGGCGCTCTGCCAGATACACCATCTGTTTTCTCACGAGCGCGTAGCCAATCGAGACGACGAGTGCGCCGAGGATGACGTGGTCTATGACACCGTCGTAGAGCCAGAGCGCTGGGAGGCCCATCACGCCTGCGAGGAGCAGGTCTTCTGGCGCACCATCGTAGCGAACCCACCGCCGCGGAACCAGCCACACGCCGTGGAAGTGGTTGTACACCGCGCGGTCCGAGCCGCCTTGCCACGGCTTGAGTTCGAGGCCGCCACCGAAGATGTCCATCACCGAGTGGAGTGCGGCGGCGAGCAGGAAGAACGCGAGTGCAACCGTCCATATCGAAGGCGCATACGCGGCACCGATTGTGGCACCGACTGCCGCAATCGAGAAGTACACCGGGTAATGCAGGGTCTGTCTGTGTCCCCAGTACAGGTCTAAGTCCGGGAACACACCACCAGCGATGCCCGCCGTGACTGCAACTGGTGTGTACTCAGGTGCGAGAAACAGCGTGACAGCGGCCACCATCGCGCCCACAAGCGCGTGGGTCGTTGCCATCATTTGCAAGTTTTGTAGGCCACCCAGCGTATATAGGTATGCTGTCGATATGTCACCATGTAGCACTATGTGGGTGATTTTACCCCTCCCCCGCGTATAATACAGTGATGACGATTGCACAGTTGCACGTATCTCCGCGCCAGCAACGGCAGGTTGGCCACCTCATGCAACTCGCCATTGTCGTTGTGTTCGTCGTTGGCGTGGTCAACCGGAACGTCAGCATCATCGTCAACGCGCTCATCGCGCTTGCGATTACGTTCCTTCCCGCGCTCCTCGAACGCGACTACCGAATTCCGCTGCACCCAGCGCTCACGCTGTGGATTACGCTCGCCGTCCTCCTCCACGCCGTTGGGATGGTCGGGCTCTACTCTACCGTCTGGTGGTGGGACCACGTCACCCACACGCTCTCTGCGACGATTGTCGCGGGGGTTGGCTACACAACCGCTCGCGTCTTCGACAAACACCACGACGTTGTTTCATTCCCACAGCCGTTCTTGTTCGTCTATATTCTGGTGTTCACGCTCGGCTTTGGCGTCTTCTGGGAAGTGCTCGAATTTACGATGCACAGCCTTGCAGACAGCTACGGCTTTGGCCCGCTGCTCATTCAGTACAGCCTCGAAGACACCATCGTCGACCTCCTGTTCGACCTCGTTGGCGCGACACTCGTCGCCATTTTTGGCACCCGCACGCTCGCAGATTTCGCGGACACCGTCGCGGCTGCCCGCGCTCGTGTGCGCGACGTGAGCCGGAGATGAGTTGATTCGCTACCTTCTTTGGTTCGAACCGGTGAACAGAGCATATGTCCCGCCTTCGGCGCGCGCTGCTCTCCACCCTCTTTGTCCTCCTTACGAGCGGCGTCGTGAGTGCGCACGAAGTTGGCGGGTCGCGTTTCGAAGCACCGCTTCCGCTCACACTCCTGTTTGCCGGCGCGGGCGTCACCGTGGCAGTCACGGCTGTCTGGCTTGGTATCTCAGCCCACCAGCCAACGGCAGCCTCGCCAACCCGTCTCACGACGCTCTCGGCGAAGCTTTCCCGCAGCCTCACACTGGCTGGTCGAGTCGGTTTTTTCGCCCTCGTCGTGCTCGCCGTGTTCTGGGGGCTCTTTGGAAAGCAAGCCGGGGCAGAGAATCCCGCGACGGTCTTTAGCTGGTGGGTCTGGCTCAAAGGCGTCGCCATCGTCTCGGTGCTCGTCGGAAGTCCGTGGCGCGTGCTCTCGCCGTGGCGCACGCTCTATCGAGGACTCTCCCGCCTCGAAGGGAGCGACCTTCGTCTCGCGAGGTATCCAGCGCGACTCGCCCATTGGCCCGCAGTCGTGGGATTCTTGCTCGTCGTCGGCATCTTCGAGAATCTGACGCCGATTCCACGAGACCCGCAGGCGACGGCCACGTTCGTCCTCGGCTACACGTTGGTGATGGTGCTCGGTGGGGTCTATTTCGGTGACACCTGGTTCGAGCGCGCGGACTTCTTCGCCGTTCTCTACCGCTTGTTTGGCCGGGTTTCACCGGTTCGATGTTCGCGCACAGAGACCGGCGAAATCCACATCGACAGCCGTCGCCCGTGGGCTGGCTGCCTCGACGCGGCGGGCGACCTGAGCATCGCGGCATTCATCATCGCCACGGTGTACACCGTTAGCTTCGACGGCTTTACGAGCACGCCGGAGTTCCAGTCGCTCTCGACCGGGCTTCGGGGGGCTCTCAACCTCGGTGGAGCCGTCAACATCCTCCTGTTCGTGGCTGGCTTTCTCGGCTTTCTCGCAAGCTACGCGCTCATCGTGATACTCATCACGCGGGCAGGTAGCCGCAATGAGTGGCGCGCCGCCGCCCTCGTGTTTGCCCCGACCATTCTCCCGATTGCGGTGGCGTACGAACTCGCCCACGTCTACCCGTTTGTCCTCGACAACACGGGCCAGTTCGTCGCACTCACCCTCGCCGGAGTCACGGCTGGGCCTGCACCCGCCATCTCGCTTACTGACTGGCTGTCACTCCCCATCTTCTGGGGGTCGCAAGTGCTGCTCATCGTTGTGGGCCACGTCGTCGCCGTCGTCGCCGCCCACGGCGTTGCGATTCGCCGTTACGAGACGCCGACGCTGGCCCAGCGAGCGCACGTTCCGCTCGTCGCGCTGATGGTTGGCTACACCATGCTCTCGCTCTGGATTATCTCGCGCCCCGTCGTAACGGGCTAAGCAGAACACATTTTTCTGCGCGTTCCCAACCGTATCGAGATGGCCCGCAAAACCCGTGGCATATCGCGTCGAGCGTTCGTAAAAAGCGCCGTCGCAATTGGCGGTGCCGCCGCAGTATCAGCCTGCCTCGACCGCGAAGGGAACCCCGACGTGCCAAGTGGTCCCGATGACCTCTCGTCGTATCCAACCCGCCAGCACGCGTGGAACGATTCGCTCATGACCAGTGACGTGGGCAATGTCATGGCCCCGAAACACCACCTCCTCCTCCCCTTTAACTACACGGGCGACACGCCGACCCCAGACGAGCGTGAAACCGTCGAAAAAACCCTCCAGAGCCTCGAACACGCCTACGAACGGAGCCACAACGGCCTTCTGTTCACGATGAGCTACTCGCCTGCGTACTTCGACCGCTTCGACGAGTCCCTCCCCGACTCGGTCGACCTCCCACACCCGAAGGCGCTGTCGTCGTTCGAGGAACCGGAACTCGAAGACTACGACGCCATCATCCACCTCGCAAGCGACTACGGCCACGTCGTCCTCGCCGCAGAAGAGGCGATAATGGGCAAACAGGACACGCTGAACGGCCACGAGATGGCCGCAAGCTTCGAGGGGACTTTCGAAAAAGCCGAGCGACGCACCGGCTTCGTTGGCGAAGGCATCCCAGCCGCGAATCAGGACGTAGACGGGATTCCAGACGGCGACCCGGTTCCCGAAGACTCACCGCTGTTCATGGGCTTCATGTCCGGATTTTCAGACAATCAGGCCACAGAAGACCGCGTGACGATTCAAGACGGGCCGTTTGCCGGTGGGACGACCCAGCACGTCTCGCGCATCCGGCTGCGCCTCGACGACTGGTACGTCGAACAGAATCGAGAAGAGCGCGTCGCAGAGATGTTCTGTCCGTTCCACGCAGAAGAGGGCCTCGTCGAAGGCGCGGGCCACAACCTCGGGACGGACTCGCAGGTCGACGGCGAGTGTGCAGACCGCATCGACGAAGACGCCCGCACGTACGGCCGCATTGGCCACTCACAGAAGATGGCAAGCGTCCGCGAGAACGGCAAGCCAATCATTCTTCGCCGCGACTTTGATTCGACCGATGGTGGCGAGGCTGGCGTCCACTTCGTCTCGCTCCACCGAGGAATCGGTGACTTCGAGAAGACGAGAGAGGCGATGAACGGCGAAAAGCAGGTCAAAGAAAGCCCCGCTATCAAACAGAAAGTGAACAACGGCATCCTCGAATATATGTTCGTCAAACACCGCGCGAACTACTTGCTCCCACCGCGCGCCCACCGTGCGCTGCCCACCCCAGCGCCCTGAGCGCGCCTATTGTTCTGGGTCCCACTTCTCACGACACCGGTCGTTGCAGAAGTGGCGAGACTGGACCTCGCTGTCTTCGATCCACGTGAGCACCCGGTGGTCTGGATCGTTCATGATACTTGTCCCACAGGTCGCACACCGTGGGGCGGTTTCCTCGGTCACGTCCTCACCGAGGTCTGATGTTGGGTCAACCATATGAGTGAGTCATCGTAGCACGACTACTTAGAAGCACCCGTTACGGCAGTGCTGTCTGTCGATTCTTCGATTATCATCCATGATTGTTCTGCACTGTCATGGTTGCGTGAATCAGAAAAAGCGGCGGAGAACGGTGGCGGTGGACAGACAGATTCAGCGGTCGCGGAGTACGGACTCGCCGGGCGTGGTCGTTGCCCCCGGCGAGAGGACGACACCGGCGTTGAGACTCGTGTTGATGGCGGTTTTCGCGCCGTCTCCGGCGACGATGCCGAACTTGCGACGCCCCGTCGAGGTGCGCTCGCCTTTGACTGTCATCTTCACGTCCGCGTCGTCGTGGCGGAGGTTCGCGACCTTCGTGCCCGCCCCGAGGTTCACGTCCGGTGCAAGCAGGCTGTCACCGAGGTAGTTCAGGTGCGGGACGTTCGTGTCGTGCATCACGACGCTGTTTTTGATTTCGACGCTCTGGCCGACGTGGCAGTTTTCGCTGATGAGCGTCGCCCCGCGGATGTATGCGTTTGGCCCAACGTGCGCGCCGGATTTGATGAGCACCGGCCCTTCGACGACGACGCCGGGTTCGACGACCGCGCCCTCCTCGACGACGACAGCGCCGCGCAGGTCTGCGTCCTCGTGAACCTCGCCACGGATGTCTCGTTCGAGTTCGCCGAGTTTCCACTCGTTTGCTTCGAGCAGTTCCCACGGGCGGCCCACGTCGAGCCAGCGCGTGACTTCGACCGGCGTCACGTCGTAGCTCTCGATGACACGGGCGACCACGTCCGTAATCTCGTACTCGCCGCGCTCTGAGAGTTCGACGTCATCGAGCCAGTCACGGGCTTCAGCGGGGAACGCGTACGACCCAGCGTTTGCGAGGTCAGTCGGTGGGTTCTCTGGTTTCTCAACAATCTCGGTCACGCGGCCGTCGTCGGTCGAGAGCACGCCGTAGTTAGACGGCTCTGGGACGCGGAAGGCGGCGATTGCGGGAGCCTCTGAGAAGAGTTTCTTGATGCCCTCCTTGTCGTAGAGGTTGTCGCCGTTGAGGACGGTGAAGTCGCCGTCGATGTGCTTTTGGGCTGCTCGAACGGCGTCTGCGGTGCCGTTTTGTTCTTCTTGAACCGCAAAACTGACCGGGACACCCCGGTACTCGTCGCCATAGTACGCGCGGACGGCTTCGGCCTCGTAGCCGACGACGAAGATGAGCTCGTCCGCACCCGCCTCGACGGCGGCGTCTGCGGTGTGTGCTGAGAGCGGTCGGTCGCCTACCGGCAACATCGGTTTCGGGGTGGAGGTGGTGAGCGGTCGCATCCGCGTCCCCTCTCCGGCGGCAAGAATGACTGCTTGCATTGACTGAGAGTTTGGATACTGCACAAAAGAACTATCGGCCACCGTGGGGCAGTTTCACAGGCCGTATCGAGTGTTTAGTTCGTTGAGGGTTATCGTGTGTCGTTTTCTCACCAACTCGTATTCGATAACATTGACTCCGCGGTAGCCGACAACTCTGAACCGCCCCGCCTCAGCAGACCGCCCCGCACCCGCCCCGCCCCCGCACCGAACGTGGACTGTGCCGTGGTCGTGTGGACGTGTAGGTGATTGCGTCGATGGGAGTGGACGTTGGAGCGGTCGTATTGGTGGTCGCGTCGCCACTCTCGTTCGGTGAAAACTGAGAAAGAAATGATTCGCTCAGTAGGAGCGCACTTTCGGCTCGTAGGTCTTCTCTTCGCCTTCTAAGATGACCGGCTTGTAGTAGAGTTCCGGGCTGCCGTCGTTCCACGCCATGAGCGTGTGTTTGATCCACTCGTCGTCTTTGCGTTCTTGGTGCTCTGCGCGCCAGTGTGCGCCACGGAACTCGGTGCGGGCGAGCGCACCGGCCGTGATGGTTTCTGCGACGTCGATGAGGTTCTGCGTCTCGATGGTGTGGATGAGGTCGGTGTTGAACGTCCGACTTGGGTCTGCGACGTACACGTCCTCGTAGGCCTCGCGCGCCTCGCGGATGTCTCGAAGCGCCTGCTTCAGGCCGTCTTCGGTGCGGAAGACGTTGACGTTGCGCGTCATTGCCTTCTGGAGCTTGTGGCGAATCTCTGCGTGCTGAAGCCCCTCGTCTTTGGTCATCAGCCGCTCGATGCGGGCGTTTTCGGCTTCGACTGCCTTCGAGATGACCGTCTCGACATCGACGGCCGCACCGTCTGCGGCGACGTCTTCGTCGGGCGTGTCAACGGCACCGAGCGGAACCGGGCTCCCGATGTCACCATCTTCGGATTTGGCGGACGGGCCGGTCTGAATCTGCGCTTCGCCGAGGTCTTTCCCGGCCGCGTGGCGGCCAGCACGGGCCCCGTACACGATGAGTTCTGGCAGGGCGTTCCCGCCGAGGCGGTTCGCGCCGTGGACGCTCACACAGGCACACTCGCCTGCGGCGTAGAGGCCGGAGATACAGGTCTGGCCGTTTTCGTCGGTCTCGATGCCGCCCATCGCGTAGTGTTGACCGGGTTTGACGGGCATTGGCCGTTCGAGGCCGTCTACACCCTCGAAGTCAGCCGCGAGGTGGAGGATGTTTTCGAGGCGGTCGATAATGCGCTCGTCGCCGAGGTGGCGCATGTCGAGGTGAACGTACTCGTCTTCGATGCCGCGGCCTTCGTTGACTTCCGTCAACTCAGCACGCGCCACCACGTCACGGCTGGCGAGTTCGCCGTCGTTGTTCGCGTAGCCGTACTCGAACATGAGGCGTTCACCGTTGGCGTTGTAGAGAATTCCGCCTTCACCGCGGACACCTTCGGAGATGAGGACCCCCGTCGATGGCAGCGTGGTCGGGTGGAACTGGATGAACTCCATGTCCTCGAGCGGGACGCCTGCGCGGTAGGCCATCGCCGGACCGTCACCGGTACAGGAGACGGCGTTGGTCGTGTGGTCAAAGGCCTGTCCGGGGCCACCGGTTGCGATGATGACGCCGTTGTTCGCTTTGAAGCCCTCGACGCGACCGGACTGGATGTCGATTGCGACGACACCGTGACACGTGCGGTCTTCGGGGTCGTCGTGGTCGGTCACCGCGAGTCGGGAGACGTACCACTCGTCGTACACCGTAATGCCCCGTTTGACGACCTGCTCGTACATCGTGTGGAGCAGGTGGTGGCCGGTTTCGGCACCGGCGTACGTCGTCCGTGGGAACGACAGCCCACCGAACGGTCGCTGGGAGACGCGCCCGTCTTCCTCGCGGGAAAACGGCATGCCCCAGTGTTCGAGTTGGATGACCTCGTCGGGCGAGGTCTGACAGAGCGTTTCGATTGCCGGGGCGTCGCCGAGGAAGTCAGACCCCTTCATCGTGTCGTAGGCGTGGCTTTCCCAGGAGTCGCCCTCGCGGAGGGCGGCGTTGATGCCACCTTCTGCAGCACCCGTGTGACTACGAACCGGGTGGAGCTTCGTGACCATTGCCACGTCCGCACCTTCTTCGTGGGCCGCCACGGCCGCGCGGAGCCCCGCGCCGCCTGCGCCGACCACAATTACGTCGTGTTCGTGCATGTTACCAGAATTTCAGATTGTTCTTGACCGCTTCTCGCTTGAGTTCCTGAATGTGCTCGGTGAGCGGGATGTCTTTCGGACAGACGTTCGTACAGGAGAACTGGGTCTGACAGCGCCAGACGCCGTGTTCTTGTTCGATAATCTGGAGGCGATGCTGTTTCATGTCTTCGCCCTCGCGCTCGTCCATCGCAAAGCGGTAGGCCTTGTTGAGCGCGGCCGGGCCGAGGTACTCGTTGTCGCCTGCGGCGATGTTACACGAGGACATACACGCGCCACACCAGATACAGCGCGTGGACATCTTGACCTTCTCGCGGTTCTCGCGCGTTTGGCGCTGTTCTTCGCCAGCGGGCAGGTCGTTCGTCTGGAAGTAGGGTTCGACCGACTCCATCTGGTCGTAGAAGTGCTCCATGTCCACGACGAGGTCTTTGACGACCTCTTGGTGGGGGAGCGGTTCGACGCGAACCGGTTCAGAAAGATCCGAAATTTGGGTCTTACAACAGAGGCGCTGTTTCCCGTTTACGAACATCGCGTCGGAGCCACAGATGGCCTGACGACACGAGTGACGGAACGTGAGACTGGAGTCGAAAAGGTCGCGCGCCTGCATGAGCGCGTCGAGCACCGTCATTCCCTGTTTGAACGGGACGTGGAAGTCGTCGAAGCGCGGTTCTTTCTTGCCTTCGACTTCCGGGTCGTAGCGGAACACCTTGAGGTGGATGGTCTCGTCGTACGCGGCGGCGTCGGCTTCCGCCTCTGCCTCGCGTTCGGCCCGTCGTTCGCGTTTCTCGGCCATGCGCCGCTGTTGGTGCTCTGGCTCGGTGGACTGTGCTAGCTCTTCTGATTCGGATTCAGTTTCGGGAATTTGCGTGCTCATAGTTAGAGACTCACCCCGGTCATTGCAATTGCCACGCGGACGCCCTGTGCGGTCAGCGCGAGTCCGGCGACGATGAGGACGTACTTCACGACAGTTTTCTGGGTGCCCTGCAGGCCCTGATTCACGAGCGCGTTGTAGACGCCATTCACGCCGTGGAACGTCGCCGTCACGAGGAACAGCACCATCGTGACGAAGTAGCCCGGTTGCTGCATCCGCTGGGCGGTCTGAGCGATCGTAATCTCAGACGGGAGATTCGCAAAGTGCAGAAGCATGAAGTGGAAGGCAAGCACGACGACGAGGAAGGCGGCCGTCAGGCGCTGGAGCAGCCAGCGGGTGCCACCGTACTCGAACGAGGAGTATCGTTCTGCCATCTTAGAACACCCCGTGCATGAACGTCGGCACGCTTGCGACGACGATTGCACCGGTCAGGATGAGCGATGCGTAGAAACTCTTGTCCTCGGCTTCGAGACCGACGCCGATGTCAACGAACAGCAATCTGAGGCCATTGAGGATGTGGAACACGGCCACCGCGAGCAACCCAACCTCAAGGAATCGGACGAGCATCAGGCTCTCCAATCCCTGGAGTGTCTGGGTGTACAAAGCGGGGTCGCTGGCGGTTGCAGTGCTCAACACGGCAATGTGCGTGAAGAGATAGCCAATAAGAACCCAGCCGGTGAACTTGTGGAAAATCCAAGCCCACATCCCGGCGGAGAACTCCCGCCAGCGGCCGAAGTCCTCGATGAGGCCACGGTTGTAAGACTGACTCATGGTACCTACTCGGAGCGTGGGACTACGGGTGTATAGAAGTTACTAACCCGGCGGAGTGGGCGAGATGTGAAAACGGTGGTTAGGACTGCTCGCTCTCGTGGACGGCCTTCATCGCTGCCGTCTGCTCGCGTTCGAGCGCGCGCTGGGTGGTTTCGTCCAATTTCACGAGGTGGCAAATCGGATTACCGGGGTACACGAGCGGATTTTCGAGCACGCCGACGAGCAGACCCGTAAACGGCGCTTCAATCTCCGAGGTGTCGGTTTTGAACGGATTCGTAATCTTACAGATGCGGTCGCCTTCGTAAACGAGCGCGCCACGCTCGTAGTGCATATCGACGAGGCCGCCGGCGTCCGCGCGCAGCCACGTCTTCTCGCTCGTGTCCTCGATAATCGTCCGCCAACCGGGCCAGTGAACGGATTTGGTCGGGCGCATGCCGTACTCTGCAAAGACGCTCTCGACGCCTTCGAGCGCGCGGTCGATGAGCTCGCGCTGGAAGCGGTGGGCCTCGCCCATTTCGATGGTGATACACGGCACGCCGTAGCGGGTGGCTTCCCCGCGCAGCGAGCCGTCTGGTGCCGACCCGGAGAGAATGACGTTCGACGCGAACGCCCGCGACAGGCGAGATACCTTGTCGTTGCTCATGTCGCCACGGACGTGGAGCATGTTCGTCCGCCCGCGCGTCGAGGTGTGAAAGTCGAGCGCGAAGTCACACGGCTCGATGAAGTTCTTGAAGATGCGATTGGCCATCCGTTTCGCGCTCGTGCCGTAGTCGTTGCCCGGGAACGAGCGATTCAGGTCACGGTCGTAGATGGGGAGATAACGCTGTTGGGCGATGAACGCGGGGACGTTCATCACCGGGATACAGACGATCGTGCCGTGGAGATTCGAGTGGTCCCACTCGTGGGCGACCTCGCGGACGACTTCGATGCCGTTTAACTCATCACCGTGAGCGGCGGCCCCGACGAACGCCGTCGGGCCGGGATGCTCACCGTTGACAATTGTTACCGGAATGCGTACCGGGTCTCCGAGATAGGTCTCGCTCACAGTGTACCGAAAGTTTCGCGTCTCGCCGGGGTCGACCCGACCGCCGTCGAATGTAAACGGCGGTGCCGCGTTTGACATATCTTGACTCAGGCCGGGGAGTATAAAAAGGATTCACCGTGAGACGAACACCGACACTACTTTTGAAGGGGACGAAGAAGAGTGGGTAATGACCGGCGACATCACTGTAGGCGTCTTGAGTACGCATAACAGCAAAGAGACAAAAGCAATTCTCAACGCTGTTGACGACCTTGGCTACGAAACTGAGTGGCTGCGTGATGAAAACACGCAAGTTGACATCATAAACGGAGAAATTTCGTTCAAACCGGACGTGGACATCATCGCAAACCGTCTGCTTCTCTCGAACGTCGAACAACCGGCAGAGCGCCTCGGCCTCGCCATGACCTTCGAGAAGCTTCGACCGATGCTCAACACCCCAATGGCGACGATGACGGCGATGCACAAGTTCGCCGCCGCCTCCGCGCTCTCCTCGAACGGTGTCTCGGTTCCTGACGCCCTCCTCGCGCTGTCGAGCGACAACCTGAACGCCGGGCGCGACCGCTTCGGTGAGGAAGCCGTGTACAAGACGGCCATTGGCACCCACGGCGGTGGGACGTGGCGCGTCGACCTGAACGACCCCGTCAATCCGAAAGTCGGCACCCGCCAAGCGTTCCTCCAGAAGCTCATCGAGCGCGACGGCGAACGCCACCGCGACCTGCGCGTCTACGTCGTCGGTGACGAGATCATCGGCGCGATGAACCGCTACGCGCCAGAGGACGACTGGCGGACGAACGTCGCCCTCGGCGGCGACGTTGAAGACGCGAGTCAGGGCCTCCCCGACGAGGTGCGCGAAATGGCGCTCAAATCCAAGGAGATCATCGGCCTCGATTACGCCGGTGTGGACATCGTCGAAGGCGAAGACGGCTGGTACGTCCTCGAAGTCAACCCAACCGCCGGGTTCAAAGGCCTGTACGAGGCGACCGGCCGCAGCGCCGCGCCGTACATCGCACAGCTCGCCATCGAGGCCGCGGGCGGCGACGTCGACCGCGAACGCGTCCGCGAACTCTCCGCGACGCTCGACGACTCCGTGCCAGCCTGCAAACCGCGCCGTGCCCAGAAAGCGCCATCCGAGCCGCTCGTCGTTGGCTACACCGAGGAAGTGCTCGTTTCGGGGACGCGTGGCAGCCAAACCATCCTCGCCAAATCCGACACGGGCGCAAAGCGCACCTCGATTGATGCCCAACTCGCCGCCGAAATCGGGACTGGCCCAATCAAGAACATCGTCCGCGTCAAATCCGGCAGCCTGAAATCCGGACGTTCTCGCCCAGTGGTGGACCTCGTCGTCGGGATTGGCGGCACCCAACACACCGTTACCGCGAGCATCGAAGACCGCAGCCACATGGACTACCCGCTGCTCCTCGGTCGAGACATCCTCAAGCACTACCACGTCGACGTGCGCCGCCTCGCAGAGGAGGACTTCTCCGAAGACGAGGAAGAAGAACAGGATATAGAAGAGTAACTACCGCGTCTCGCCCAGATAGATCGGCATTTTCTCCATTTCTTCTGCTTTCAACAGCGGCGTGAGTCCCTTCGGGAAGAACGCCTCCGTGTCGAGGTCGGTGATGCGGAGCCACGTACAGCCAATCTGGTACGGGTCGTCGTCGTTTACAGATTCGACCGTGCCGCCGGTGCGCTCACACCGGAACAGAAAGTTCGTCTGCTGTTGGCCGTCCGGTCGGCCGTGGTTTTCGGGAATGAACTCTTGGACGGCGAGCAACGGCCCGACTGACACCTCAATGCCGACTTCTTCGCGCACTTCACGGCGGAGGGTTTCGTGGAGCGTTTCACCTGCGTGCTGGCCGCCACCGGGCGTCAGATACCAGCGGTCGGTGTCGCTTTCATTTTCGGTGACGAGGAGCCGCCCATCCTCGACAATGACGGCGCGGGCGGCGGTTCTGATGGACATGTACGCCCTCAAGGAAGGCCCGCGTAAAACCGTTCCTCATGGCTCGCACATGAGCGGTGGGCACAAAATACGCAGGCGTCGTCAGTCGATGGCTCGCCAGACGTACCGACTCGCGTAGCTGCGATACGGTCGCCAGTCGTCTGCCTTTTCGACCATCGCCTGTTCGTCTTCAAGGTCGTAGAGTTTGGTCATCCCGTTTCTGATTCCCAAATCTTCGACCGGGAACACGTCTTCGCGGGCGAGGACGGACATGAGGAACATCTTCGCCGTCCAGACGCCGACGCCGGTGATTTCGGTCAAATCCTCGATGACTTCTTCGTCGCTCATCGGCGCGAAGTAGTCGTGGGAGACGCCGTCTTCGAAGTGGGCGGCGATGTTGCGGACGTAGCGGATCTTCTGACTAGACAGGCCACACTCACGGAGTCCCGCCTCGTCGGCCGCGCGGATGCCGTCTGGGGTGATTTCGTAGCGGTCGAACAGCCGCTCGCGGATGGCGGCAGCAGACTGTACCGAGAGCTGTTGGTTGATAATCGCCGTCACGAGTCGGGCAAAGGGGTCGTCCGCCCGCTCTACGGGAATCTCACCGTGTTCGTCAATCAGTGCGGCGAGTGTCGGGTCGGTTCGCAGATGCGCGTATGCGTCGGTCACAGTGCAGGCAAGGAGTCGAATACAAAAAGCGGTTTCCGCTATTCCTCCACCGGCGCTGCGGGGACGCCCACGACGGTTGTTCCGGGTGCAACGTCAGAGAGGACGACGCCCCCCGCGCCGACCTGTGCGCCGTCACCGACTTCGATGGGGCCGAGCAGCGTCGCGTTCGCGCCGAGTAGCACGTCGTTCCCGATGGTCGGGTGGCGCTTTTTCGGATTGGAGGAGGTGCCGCCGAGCGTCACGCCGTGGAACATTACCACGTCGTCACCGATTACGGCGGTTTCACCGATGACGACGCCCATGCCGTGGTCGATGAACAGTCGCCGCCCGATGGTCGCGCCGGGGTGGATTTCGATGCCGGTGAGAAAGCGGGCGAACTGCGAGATGATTCGTGCGGTCACGCGAAACCCGCGGGTGTGCAGTGCGTGTGCGAGTCGGTGAAACAACAGTGCGTGGACGCCGGGGTAGGTGAGCGCCTCCGCGGTGCTCTTTGCGGCCGGGTCGTTTTCGATTGCGGTGTGGATGTCTTCGTAGAGTCTGCTGAACATTGATTGGGGTTGGAGAGAGTGGTCGGCTGCGACGCGCGTAGAAATGAGTCGTTCAGCAACAACAGCCAGCAGGGAGCGACTGCTGGTGAGCAGGCAACACCGGTCGCAGGTCACGGGTGGTGACGACCATAGCTACCTGCGTGTAACACGGGGGGTTTAAAGAGGGTTTGCAGTTCGGATGGGCCAACGCGTCGCGGTGCAGGGCGGTTGCGGAAGGAGTGACTATGCAGAAAAGCGAGCGCGGACGCGCTCGCAACCTTTTTCATGAAAGTTTTTCGAGCGCGGCTTTATGCCGCGCTCTCAAAAAGTTTCGTTAGAAGCCTTTACCCAACAGTTCGCGAGCGATGATGTTCTTCTGGATTTCCGTGGTTCCCTCGTAAATCTGGGTGATCTTCGCGTCGCGGTAGAAGCGTTCGACGTCGAAGTCGTTGACGTAGCCTGCGCCGCCGTGAATCTGGACGGCTTCGTTTGCGACGTCGACGGCCACGCGCGAGGAGTACTCCTTGGCCATCGAGGCGAGTTTCGTGAGCAGGCCGTCTTCGTTGTCGACCGACCACGCGGACTTGTAAGTGAGGTTGCGGGCGGCTTCGGTGCGCGTGTACATATCAGAGAGCTTGTGCTGGATGGCTTGGAAGTCCCCGATTGGTCGACCGAACTGCTCGCGTTCTTTGGCGTATTCGAGCGCGCGCTCTGAGGCCCCTCTGGCGATGCCGACGCCCTGTGCGGCCACGCCGGTGCGGGTCTCGTCGAAGAACTGCATCTGCTGGAGGAAACCCATCCCGCGGGTGCCAACGAGGTTCTCCTCTGGCACGCGGACGTTGTCGAAGATGAGTTCTGCGGTGTCGCTCGCACGGATACCGAGTTTCCCTGTGATTTTGTCAGCCTCGAAGCCGTCGCGGTCGGATTCGACGATAATCTGCGAGAAGCCGTTGTAGCGGCCTTCGGCTTCGGGGTCGGTCTTACAGAGGACGACGAAGAAATCCCCAACAGATCCGTTCGTAATCCACATCTTGTTGCCGTTAATCACCCACTCGTCGCCGTCTTTCTCGGCTTTCGTGGAGACAGAAGACACGTCAGAGCCGGTGTCGGGTTCGGAGATGGCCGCGCCCATGATGGCGTCGCCGCTTGCGATGCCGGGAAGGTACTCCTCTTTCTGTTCGTCCGTACCAAACTCCATGATGGCCTCGCCGCCGAAGCCGGTGGAGGTGAGACAGAGGCCGATGCCGGGGTCTGCGGCGAACAGTTCTTCAATGATGATGGCGAGTTCGAGCGTCGAGTAGCCAGCGCCGCCGTACTCGATTGGGATGTTCGCGCCGAGCAGGCCCATGTCGCCTGCCTTCTCGATGATTTTGTGGGGGTATTTTTCTTCGACGTCGTACTCCGTCGCGACGGGTTTCACCTCGTTTTCGGCAAAGCGCCGAATCTCTTCTCGGATCTGTTTTTGCTCGTCGGTAAAGCCAAACTCCATGGGGGTGTGAATGGCCATAGCATACTTAATTCCTTGTAACCGATTTCAAACTGAATTAGCGTTTTTCAGGCCTGTAGATAAACTCAACGCGCGTTTCAAAATCGCACAAGGAAAACGTTGAAACCTCTGTGCCGTGGATGTATGACCAGATACACCATGGAACTTGATGACATCAACACGATCGCGGTTCTCGGTGCTGGGAACATGGGTCACGGCATCGCAGAACTGGCCGCCCTCGCTGGCTACGACGTGAACCTCCGCGACATCAAAGAGGAGTTCGTCCAGAACGGCTACGACAACATCGAGTGGTCGCTCCAGAAACTCGCAGAGAAAGACCAGCTCTCTGATGAGGAAGCAAGCGACGCCTTAGACCGCATCACGCCGCTCGTTGACGTCGAAGAAGCCGTTTCGAACGCCGACTTCGTCATCGAAGTCGTCCCCGAGAAGATGGACATTAAAAAAGAGGTGTACGCAGAAGTCGAGGAGTACGCTCCCGACCACGCCATCTTCGCAACCAACACTTCCTCGCTTTCGATTACCGAACTCTCGGAAGTCACCGACCGTCCGGAGCGATTCTGTGGGATGCACTTTTTCAACCCGCCCGTCCGCATGGCGCTCGTCGAAGTCATCACGGGCGCGTACACGAGCGAAGACACCCTCGCCCTGACAGAAGAACTCGCAGAGTCCTTCGGTAAGACACCAGTCCGCGTGCGCAAGGACAGTCCCGGCTTCATCGTCAACCGCATCCTCGTCCCGCTGATGAACGAGGCGTGCTGGGTCGTCGAAGACGGGACGGCGACGATGGAAGAAGTCGATTCGACCGTCAAGTTCGAACTCGGTCTGCCGATGGGCGCGTTCGAACTCGGTGACCAGGTCGGCAACGACGTGACCTACCACGTCTTAGACTACATGCACGAGGTGCTCGGCGAGGCCTACGCACCGTGCCCACTGCTCAAGGAGACGGTCGAAGCAGAACACTACGGCAAGAAGGTCGGCAAAGGCTTCTACGACTACGAAGATGGCGACGGCGCGACCATTCCGACCGACAAAGGCCGCGAAGACGTCGAACACCGCCTACTCGCCGTGATGGCGAACGAAGTCGGCAACCTCGTCGGCAACGACGTCGCCCCGGCGAAGGACATCGACGAAGCTGTGATGCTCGGCGGCGGCTACCCAACTGGCCCGGCGAAGATGGCAGACGAAGTCGGCCTCTCCGTTCTCGTCGAAACCCTTGATGACCTTCACGAAGAAACGGGCGCCGCACGCTACGAAGTCTCTGACGGCCTCCGCGAGAGTGCAGAGGCTGGCGGCTTCTACGCCGGTGGCGACGACGACGAAGTCGAGTTCTCGGCCATCGAAATCGAGTACCCCGGCGACATGGTCGGTCACATCATCCTCTCGCGCGAGGCACGCATGAACACGGTCAACGAGGAGATGCTCGACGACCTCTCGAATGCAATCGACCTCCTCGAAGACGACGACGAGGTCCGCGCAATCCTTATCACTGGTAAGGGCGGACGCGCCTTCTCGGCCGGTGCAGACGTCACCTCGATGGCCGGGAGCGCAGACCCACTCGACGCCATCGACCTCTCGAAGAAAGGCCAGGAAACCTTCGGCAAATTCGAATCCTGTTCGATGCCCGTGCTCGCAGCCATCGACGGCTTCGCCCTCGGCGGCGGGTTCGAACTCTCGATGTGCGCAGACCTGCGCATCGCCTCAGAGCGCTCGGAGCTTGGCTTGCCAGAACACAGCCTCGGCCTCCTGCCGGGCTGGGGCGGCACCCAGCGTCTCCAGCGCCTTATCGGGATGAGCCGCGCAAAGGAGATTATCTTCACCGCAGAGCGCTTCGACGCGGAGACGATGTACGATTACAACGTGCTAAACGAAGTCGTCCCGAACGACGAGTTCGAGGAGCGTGCTCACGAACTGGCCGCGAAGCTGGCCGGTGGCCCGCCAATCTCACAGTCGATGACGAAAGAAGCGATGCTCCGTGGCTGGGAGAACATCGACGCCGGTCTCGCCCTCGAATCGAACGCGTTTGGTCACTTGATGGCGACTGACGACCTCATGGAGGGTATCTCCGCGTTTATGGAAAAGCGCGACCCAGAGTTTGCGGGCAAATAACATAGCGGAGACGGAACGGAACGTTTAAACTTTTCTCCGCAAAACGCAGTAATGTACCCTGACGAAGCAGGGGAAACCGGTCGACAGCAGGTGGATGAGCTCCACTGTCTGACCGAATGAAAGCGGTCCGTGGTCACACGGAACGAAGTAAGCTCCGTTGGTGTAGTCCGGCCAATCATTTCGGCCTTTCGAGCCGATGACCAGGGTTCAAATCCCTGACGGAGCATTTCTCTCGAAGCAAACTATCGAGCGATAGCGAGGTAGTTGCGAGTACAGAATGCGGAGGAAGGGATTTGAGCAGGGAGCAACTTGTTTGCGACCGTGTTCAAACGGTTGTGAGTTACTGACTCTCATGGTTCGCAAACGCGAAGCACTTGCTCACGAACATTGCTATCAGAAAAATTTAGTTTCCCCACCCTGTCGCAGAACCGTCAGATGTAGTGGCTCCAGACCATCTCTTCTAAGTACGCGCGCTGGTCTTTTTGCCCACCATCAGTCTTGATGCGGCGGGGTTGTTGAACGAGTGGAACGAGTGGCGCGCCGGTGTTTTCACCGTCGGTGTACTGTCGTGCAGTCATCAACCGAAAAGTCTACGCCTCAGTAGATAAACTTAATCATTGTTAATTGTAGATTCAGTAAATTGGACAGGACAGTTCGGATAATATGCACATTATTTCTGGCGGGTTCGCGCCCGTATCGACCAACGGTTGCCGGTGGTTGCCGCCGGTTGGCACGCGGAAATTGCTGGTGGGCCGGGCGGACATGCATTCGCCTGCCGTGACTGGTGTGCGACCAGATTTCGGTGTGCAGTGGAATAAATAAAGCAGTCAATAAAAGGGGAAGCAGTTACAATCCGTGACTTCAATGACAGGAGTATGACGACAGCCGAGTGGCTCACGGCAGAGCGGGAGTACAGCGACGAGGTAATCGGTGATGACACAATCTCGCGGCTGTTCGAGGCGACCGCGGAACGCAACGCCGCCCACGACGCCCAGCTGTACAAAGGCGGCATCTACAACCGCTCGCTGACGCCAGACATCCTTCCAGAAGCACCGGATGGGCAGTACGCCGCGCTCACCTACGCCGAGATGCGCGACGTCGTCCACAACCTCGCCGCGGGCTTTCGCGACCTCGGCGTCGAAGACGACACGCGCGTCGGCATCTTCGCAAACACGCGCATGGAGTGGGCACAGACTGACTTCGCCCTCCTCGCCGCCGGGTGTGTCGTGACGACGGTGTACACCGAGTCTGCCCCCGCACAAGTCGAGTATCTGCTCTCAGACCCCGGCGCTCGCGGCGTGGTTGTCGAAAATGCAGAACTGCTCGACCGCGTGCTTGAGGTGGAAGACGGCCTCAAACTCGACTTCATCGTCGTGATGGACGAGTTCGACGCCTCCTACGACCGCGAGGACATCTTCACGCTCGCAGAGGTTCACGACCGCGGCAAAGCGACGTTCGACCTAGACGCCTACGAGGAGTGGCTCGCAAACCGCTCTCTCGACGACCTCGCAAGCCTCATCTACACCTCCGGCACCACTGGCAAGCCAAAGGGCGTCCGCCTCACCCACGGCAACTTCCGCGCGAACGTAAACCAAATCCACCGACGGTTCGGCCCGCGACCAGACCGTGACCCGTCCGTCCCGACCATCGACACCGATACGACCGCCCTCTCATTTCTCCCGCTCGCGCACGTCTTTGAGCGAACCGCAGGTCATTTCGTCATGTTTGCCTCTGGAGGCACTGTTGCCTACGCAGAAAGCTCTGACACCGTGGGTGAAGACATTGCAATTGTCCGCCCCACAACGGCGACGAGCGTCCCGCGCGTTTACGAACGCATCTTCGACTCGATGCGCGAGCAAGCGAGCGAGTCACCGATCAAAGAGCGCATCTTCAACTGGGCTATCGACATTGGCCGAGAGCATTATCAGGCGGAGAACCCAGACACGCTGCTCTCCATCAAGTACGCCATCGCAGACCGCCTCGTCTTCTCGACGGTCAAAAACCAACTCGGGGGGAACATCGAGATGTTCATCTCCGGCGGTGGCAGCCTCTCGAAGGAACTTGCAGAACTATTCAACGGCATGGGACTCCCCATCCTCGAAGGCTACGGTCTGACAGAAACCGCGCCCGTGTTGACGGTAAACCCACCTGAAGACCCGCGCCCGGGCACCCTCGGCATCCCACTCACGGAGGTATCTATCAAGTTCGACACGGCCGCCGTCGCAGCCGACCAACGCGAGCAGGCGAGCGGGGAAATCGGGGAACTCCTCGTGAAGGGGCCGAACGTCTCGTCTGGCTACTGGATGAACTCGGAAGCCACCGCCGCTGCGTTCACCCAAGACGGCTGGTTCCGTACGGGGGACCTCGTCGAACGAGGGCCGGACGACTACCTCATCTACCACGACCGACTGAAACAACTGTTCGTGCTCTCGACGGGGAAAAACATCGCCCCCGGCCCAATCGAAGATGCGTTTGCGACGAGTCCGCGCATCGAGCAAATCATGGTCCTTGGCGACGACCAGAAGTTCGTCGCCGCGCTCGTCGTCCCGAACTTCGAGAGCCTCCGCGCGTGGGCAACCCGCGAAGGTATCGACCTGCCCGAGTCGAGAGCCGAACTGTGTGACCATCCGCGCGTCAAAGAGTGGGTGCAAGCAGACATCGACGAGAAAAACGCACAGTTCAGCAAGTCTGAGCAAATCAAGCAGTTCGAACTCGTCCCTGTCGAGTGGACGGCAGAAAACGACCTGCTCACCCCGTCAATGAAGATGAAGCGTCGCAACATCCTCGACCGCTACGAGGATGAACTCGTCAGTATCTACGGCAAAGAGCAGATGAAGCAATCGAAGTCCCCGTAATCACTGAACCAACGACGTGAGCACGCGCGACTCGGCTTTTCTCAGGTGTTCATCGACCGTACTCGGCGCACAGCCCAACTCGTCTGCGATATCTTTGTGCGTCGCGCGTCGTGGGATTTCGTAGTAGCCCTTCTCGACCGCTGTTTGGAACACTTCGAGTTGTCGGTCGGTGAGCGCAGACAGGATGTTCTGTCCGTCCGGACTGTAGCGCCCGACCTGTTCGATCGAAATCCGAATCGAGTCAGGTATCTCTTCGAGCGCCTGTCTGAGCATGTCGTGGATGCCGACCACCGTCGTTCGCAGCCCGCCATTGCCCGTGAATTCGAGTGGCGTGTCGATGATGAGGGCGTACTTCTGGGCGAGTTTCATCAACGTCCCTGCGGGCTCGCCGGGGACGACGTGGAAGTAGATGTGGAACTCGTCCTCGTTCGTGTCGAGCAGCTCGTAGTTCAAAACCGCCGCTTCGTCGGCGAGTTGGTCGATGAGAGGTGCCGGGTCGCCAGTGAGACGGTACAGAAGGACGCCGGTGCCATCGCCAAGCGAATCGACGTGCATCAGCGCATCACGGGTGACCTCGGGCAGTTGGGCGATTGCCTTATCGACTGGATGGATGGCTCCGTCTTCGGGGGTCAGCGTGAAATCGAAATACCTCATTGTGGGGCTCGGGTTGGACAGGGGTGGGTCATCACTATCACTACTGGGTGGTGGGAGTGCGCTCGTGGCTCGGGGACACGAGACAGTTCAGTACCTGCTTCACAACCTTCCTAATTATTCGTTGTGGAACGGCCAACCACGGAAAACGGGTGTATCGAGTGGTCAGGCCAGCCACTCTTTTGGCTTCGTGTCGTAGTCCACGTCGTCTGCGGCGATGGCTTCGACCTCTTCCCACGGCAGGTCTTCGACACTCACCGTCTCGCCGTCGTAGCGGATGAGCTTGCCGCGCTCTTCTGGCTCCGGTTCGCGGTCGCGGCGGCGCGCTACCTCAATGGCGTGGTCATCGACCTCTTTGATAATCGTCTTGAGCGAGACGGGCCGACCCCAGAGGTCGAAGACGCGCTCTAACACCTGCGTCGCCTGCTCTAAGTCGAGCATGACGCCGTTGTAGCGGTGGCCGAGCAACAGCTCGTTGCGGTTGTTGTAGTTCCCGTCGAGCACCAGTATCGTTGGCCGCCCGAAGTTGGTGAACTGCAACATGAGTTTCTTCTTCACGTCGCGGTAGTCCACGCTCGTCACGCGGAAGTCGCGGGTCGTCTGGACGTACTCGTAGGTGAAGTAGTGATTTTCATCCACGAACTCCTGGGTGAGGAACTCGTCTAAGAACGTCACGTCGTTGTGGCTCTCGCGGATTTCTGCCATCCGATCCCAGCCTTTCGTAAAGTCGAGGTCTGAGAGTGCCTCGCCAACGTCGGCGTACTGGCTGTCGTCGAACATGTAGCGCGTGAGGCGTTCGAGTTCCTCTTGGGTGATGCGCTTTATGAACCCCTGATTCTGGTGTTTGACCAGCGAGAAGTGGCGCTCTGCGAGTCCTTCGAAGGTGAGCACCTTCCACGGGTAGGCTTCGACGTCAATCTCGCCGTCTTTGGCGAGGGCGAGCGCCTCGGCGTCGATACGCGGGTCGTCGGGGTTGAGATTCGAGAGCGTCTCCGGGCGGATGGAATCGACCATCGCATCCGGTTGCAGCGACTCCATCACCGCGTCGAAGTCGATGACATCGTGGAAGTTCCGCCACGTCACGCCGTCGATGCGAAGCAGGCGCTCTGCCACCATCGCGCGGTTGGTCGTGTTCTCTATGTACTCCCAGAGTTCTTTCCCGAGTTTGTACGGGTTCAGGCCGGGCGACCCGAGCACCTTCGCCTGATGGTCTGCGTAGCTGATGAACTCGTCTGCACCCGCAAAGTGCTCTTCGCCCATCATCATTGACTCCCAGTAGGCGGCCCATCCTTCGTTCATGATTTTCGTCATCTTCTGGGGGGCGAAGTAGTAGGATTCGCGCCGGAGGATTTCGAGCACGTCTCGTTGCCACTCTTCCATGTCGCGGGCCTTGCCGTTCTCTTTGTCGAACTGCTTGCCGTAGCTCCAGAGGAACGCGAGGATGTCTTTTTCCGGTTCCGGCGGGAACGTCGGCGTCTCATCACCCTTCCGGCGGGCTTCGAGCCACTCCTCGTCGAACACCTCGCGCAACACCTCTTCGGAGATGTTGAGGCTCTTCAGGCGCTCGTCGATGTCCTCTTCGTCCGGGAGCCGCGAGGCGCGATAGGAGGCAGACCGGAACGGCCGGTGTTGGTCGATGTTGTCCTCAAGGCAGAGAATCGAGTCGATCCACGCTTCGACCTCAGAGCGGTCGATTTCTGGGTCTGCCATGTACTCGCCGATGGTTTCTGCGTGGCGGGCGAGCATCGCCGCTGCGTTCGGTTGTGTCTCCGCAAAGAGTCGGAACCAGCGGTTGTTGCGGAAGAAGTCGGCGTGGGCTTCGACGTGTGTGATGACGGCCTTCTGGTCTGCCATCGAGTTCGACACCTGCAAGAACGCGTTCGAGGGGTTGTCGTTGTTGACAATCTCGAAGGCCTTGCCGCCGAGGAACTGCGTCTGTTTCTGTTGCTGTTCGTACTTCATCCCCCAGCGCCAGTGGGGGTAGCGCGTCTGGAACCCATCGTAGGCGA
The DNA here is from genome assembly GCF_036689885.1 of Haladaptatus sp. CMSO5. Lineage (NCBI taxonomy): Archaea > Methanobacteriati > Methanobacteriota > Halobacteria > Halobacteriales > Haladaptataceae > Haladaptatus > Haladaptatus sp. CMSO5. The sequence continues at coordinate 2,181,205 of NZ_JBAHVW010000001.1, read as the reverse complement.
TGAGCGCGTTCATCTCGTCGTAGTCGATAATCCAGTAGTTGACCGGGTAGGGTTCGAGGCCGAGTTTGCGCGCGAGCGCGTTCGCTTCGCGCACCGGCTCTTCTAGCTGTGCGGCAACTTTTCGATTTTCGTAGTCGTCTCCGGTCATGCTTCCTCCGTGCTCAAGATGGTGTAAATTGCGTCTAACACGTCTTCGGGGCTGGTGACGTAGGCCACCGCCACGTTATCGCTCTCTTTGAAGTGGCGCTCGACTTCCTCTGCGTGGGTCGCATTGATGGCGTTTCCTGACGGCTGGGTCTCCACGTATGCGTGGAGGTTCGCGTCGATTTCCTCCATCAGCGGGATGACGCGCTCTTCGGTGTCGTTCGAGGAGTTCTCGCTGTCGCCCGCCGCGAACACATACCGGTTCCACTCGGCCCACGGGTACTCCTCATCGAGGATGACTTTGGCGAGTTGGTAGGCTGAGGAAATCTTCGTCCCGCCGCCGGAACGAATCCCGAAGAACTCGGGGCGTTCGACCTGCCACGCCTCTGCGTCGTGGGCGATGTAGACGAACTCGGCGGTGTCGTATTTGCCCTGCAGATACCAATCGAGCGGCGTGAACACGCGTTCGACGAGTTCGCGTTTGGTCTCGCGCATCGACCCGGACACGTCGCGGATGTTCACCACGACGACGTTCTTCTCGCGGGTTTCGACGATTTCCGGATAGCGGTAGCGCTCGTCTTCGCGGCGGAACGGCAGGTGCCGGATGCCGTCGCGGCGGATGCGCTCGATGGAGGTCGTCTGTTCGACGTTCTCCTCCATCTCCGCTATCGACGGCCACGTCGCGCGGTCTGCTTCTGGAATGTCCGAATACCGGTCGTCGAGCCACGCCCGCGAGACGGGCATGTGCTGGGCGCGCGCCCACTCGAAGACCTCCTCTGGACCCCAGCCATCGACCTTCAGCGCCTCGGTGACGTAGTCGTGGTCGAAGTCGAAGGCGAGTTTCCGTTTCAGACCCTCTTTGAACATCCGCTCGAAGTCGAGCGTGCTGGAGGGGCCGGTGCGGGTGATGTCCGTGTAATCACCCTCTATCTCCTCTACGATTTCCTTGCCCTTCGGTTCGAGGTCAAGCCCGAGGGTTTCGTCCAACTCTTGGGCGAACTCCTCGGGGTCCATCTCGTAGTACTCGTGGTCGCCGCCCTCGCCGCCGGGCTTGCCGTCTTCGCCGTCGCCGGGTTGTGGCTGTGGCTGGCCAACGGGCGCTCCCACGTCGGGGGTACCGCCCTGGCCCTGTCCGACGCCACCGCGGTCTCTGCGGTCGTATTCGAAGCCGGGCAAATCCACGATTTTGATGGGGATTTTCACTTCGTGGGGCAGGCTTCGGCCGAGGTCGCCGTACTGGATGAACTCGGCTAAGTCCTGGCGGCGTTCTTCGCCAACCTCGCGGTAGCGTTCAACGTCGTCTCTCAGTCCCATTTGTGTACCACCTCTTTCATGACATGACGGCTCGTGAGCTCCGCAGAGGCCTCAGAGTAGTCGAACAGTTCGACCATGTTTGCGATGGTGCGGGCTTTCACCGCCGTCGTCTCCGTCCCCGTTGCCGGGTCGTCCCACTGCCGAGGGTTGAAGTCCGGGTAAATCCGCTTGACATCGTCCCAGTCGTGCATTTCGAGCACGGTCTTGATGATGGGGATTTCTTTCAAGTTCACGTCCCGGACGTGGAAATCTTCGTCGCGATTTTGCCACGCGTGGCGGTTTAACGCCGTGATGATTTTCTCGCGGCGGAAGTCTTCGACCGGTGCGGTTGGGCTGTTCGACCGGTAGTCCTCACCGTCGAACCGTCCGAGGTGCTCGGTCTCGAAGATCTTCATCTTGAGCGGGTCGGGGTCGACCGACTCGCCGCGAGCGTTCACAATCTGCTCGTCGTTCGCCCACGCGTAGACGTGTTCGATGTACTCCTCGACGGTGGCTTCGTCCACGCGCTTTTCGCGCATTATCGCCTGGAGCACGTCCTGTTCTTGCTGGTCGAAGATGTGCTTTTTCACGGTCACGACGCGGTTTTCAAACTCGGCGCGCTCGCCAGCGGAGAACACCGGGGCCTCTGCGAGGCCTTTCGCCATCGCGTTCAGCAGGTCGCGCGGCATGATGACGTGTTCGACCGGGAGCGTCGCATGATAGCGGTCTTGCTCGTGGTTGAGCAGGTCTGCGATGATGTCGCGGGTGAAGGTGACAGGAATCCCGCGCTCGCCGTCATGGCTGTCCGGGTCGAATTCGAAGTCGTCGATGTCTCGGCGCTCGTCGCCCTCTTGGAGGTAGCCCTGGTCGAACAACAGCGCCTTGTCCACGAGGGTCAAGCCCGCAGGCAGGTCTTCGTTGTCGAGGCGGGTGACGACGCTGTAGAGCGCCGCCGCCTCGATGGCGTGGGGTGCGAGCTCTTTTTCGACGACCGTGTCGCGGTCACCGCCACGCACCTGGAGGCGCACCGGTTGTCGGATGAGTGCGCCGACCTCATCGTACTCTTTGAAGGTCCACACTTGGCGTTCGTTCGTCACCTCGCGGTGGACGAGTTCGGCTTCCAGACTCAGGTTCGTCAGGTAGCCAAACTCGTGTTTGTCGAGGCGGCGTTTGAGCGCCTTCAGCGGGTCTTGGTCGTTGCGCTCTGCGTGCTGGTTGAGTCGCGCCTCTAAGTCGGGGTTCGAGATGATGACCAACTGCGTGTCGATGTCCATCCCGATGCCCTTATCGAGTTTTACCTGCGACTCGTCGGGAACGTTGAGCAGCCGCTGGAGTAAGTCTGCGTGCTGCGCGGCGTCTTCGACCACCGTGATGACGCTGTTTCCCTGTGAGAGCACGCCGTCGTAGCTGAACGCCTGTGGATTCTTGCGCCCGCGCGAGTCGAGTTCGCGGAGCATCCCGGCCATCCACGAGCCGACGAGCCGCTCTTTGGGCGTCCCGTCGTCTTCTGAGTGGAGCACGCCAACGCCGTGTCCGATGTCCACGACGTAGTTCTTCACGCGCAGGTGTTTTGGGTCCGTGATTGCGCTGAAGAGGTCGTGTTTGCCTTCGCGGCGGTACTTCTCCTCTAGGAAGTTGTACGCCTCGCGGCAGAATGGGTCGAGTCGGCCTTCGACGACCACGTCGATGTGATCGCCCGGCCGGGCGTTGAGTTCTTTCAGTAACTCCGCGCGAACATCACGCGGGAAGACCGTGAGCGGGTGTACCTGCACTGGACTCTCGTACCAGTCGTCTTCCGCGAGTTCGATTTCGTCACCGTAGGTGAGTCCACCGGAGGTGTTCGCTGAACTAATGTTCCACTCGACGGTGTACCGCCGGCCCTCCTCGGTCATCGAGTAGGCCTGCAACCCGTTTATCAGACAGCGTTTGAGTTCTGACTTACCAGTCGCCGTCGGGCCGTGGAGCCAGATGATTTTCTCATCTTTGCCCCGTCTGGCCGCAATCGACCGAAGGTCGTCGACGAAGGCGTTGAGCGATTCCGTGTTACCAAGAATCGCGTGTTCGCCGTCGTGTGAGGGGTCGTCGAAGAAACAGTAACGCTGTTTCTCCTCGCCGTTTTCGACCACCGTGCGCGTCCCTGCGCTCTCGATTGCTTCGAGGAGGTACTTGGTCGCGTGGCTCGCCAACCGCGGATTTTCGAGGATAATGTCTACGTACTCAGCCAGAGACATCGGCTGTTCGTAGGCTTCCCGAAGGGCCTCGTTCGCCGCGGCGATGTATTCGGTTCCATTGCTCACGGCATCATCACTCCTCCATCTCCGCCTTTGCGACCTCTGCGCCAGCGAATTCGAGGACTTCTTTCGCCCCTTCGAGCGAGTAGCCCTGGTCTACGAGCGCGTCGATCCAGGCGTTGCGCTCCTCGTCGTCCAGTTCCCCAGCGGAAACCAGCGCCGAGAAGTTGATGTTGTGCTTTTTGTCTTCCCACAGCTTGCGTTCTAACGCCCGGCGGAGCCGTTCGTTGTCCTGCGGGCTGAAACTCGTCCCTTCGCGCGCCCGGCGCGAGACCCAGTTCGACACTTCCTGACGGAAGTCGTCTTTGCGGTCTTCGGGAATGTCGAGTTTTTCTTCAACCGAGCGGAGGAACTTCTCGTCTGGGCCGGACTCGCGGCCCGTAATCTCGTCTTCCACGGTATCGTCGTCGATGTACGCCATGACGTGGTCCATGTACTTCTCGCCCTGTCGCTGGATTTCGTCCAGGTCGTAGGCGAGCGCGTGGCGCACGTCTTCGATGGCGCGTTCTTTGTACTCTTCGCGCACCATCTCGAGGTAGCGGTGGTAGCGCTCTAAGTTCTCTTCTGGAATCGAGCCGTGATTCTCCAAGTTCGTCTCTAAGTGATTGAACATGGTGAGCGGCGCGAGGAACTGGCGGCCACGGTGCATAGAGTCCATGATGGTCTCTGCGATTTCGTCGCCGATGAACCGCGGCGAGATGCCGTCCATCCCCTCACCGATGTCGGCGGAGGTGGCAGCCTCGTCTTGCAGTTTCTTTACGTCAACGTCGTCGATATCGTCGGTCTCACCGTTGTATGCTTTCGCCTTCTGCAGTAAGTCTACGTGCTCGGTCGAGGGTTGCTCGATGCGCGTGAGGACGGCGAACAGTCCCGCCATCTCCAGGGTGTGCGGTTCGACGTGCACGTCCGGCACGTCCGCGTTGCGCAGCATCTTACCGTAGATTTTCGCCTCCTCTTCGTACTGGAGGACGTACGGGAAGTCGATGCGTTTGGTGCGGTCGTTGAACGCCTCCATCTTCTCATCGCCCTTCTTCTCGCGGTATTCGGGCATGTTCGTCCTGCCAACGATGACCTGGTCGATGTCCATCCGCGGGTTGTTTTTGGGCTTGATGGTCTGTTCTTGGGTTGCGTGCAGGAAGTCGTAGAGGAACTCGCGTTGGAGTTTCAGCAACTCTTCACCCGAGAAGATACCTCGGTTCGCGTTACAGAACGCCCCAGAGTAGTCGAACGCACGTGGGTCGGACTCGCCGTAGATGGCGATTTTCGAGTAGTTGACGTCGCCGGTCAGCTCGGTTTCGTCCTGGTTTTTCTTGTCCTTTGGCTCGAACGTCTCGATGCACTGGCGTTTGTTCTCATTCGCGACGAGGCGGACGATTTCGACGTGGTTTTCGAGCACCGTCTGGAGGTTGTCGTCGTAGTTTTCGAGCAACCGGTCCATGTAGAACTCGCTCGCCGGGTCGAGCGCCTGTTCGTTGCGGATGGTGTACGGCGCGTCCAGATTCTCGTTTATCTGTGCTAAAATCTGGTCGCGCTGGGCCTGTGGCAACAACACGAGCGGGTCTTGGTTCATCGGCGAACGGACGTGGTCGTCTGCCGGGTCTTGGTCGTCGATGATGTCACAGAGGTTCGTCCACTGGAAGGTGTACATGCGGCCTTCTTCGCGCATGGTGTAGTCTTCGTAGTAGTGGCGAACCTGCCGGTCGAAGTCGGATTTCCCCGACCCGACGGGGCCAAGCAGCAGCTTGATGCGTTTTTCCGGGCCGAGGCCGCGGGCACCACTTTTCACCTTGTTGACGAACTCGTGGATCGCTTCGTGGATGACCCGGCCAAAGAAGGTGTTTTCACCCTCGTGGAGCGGGTCTTCGGTCGCCAGCTTGTATTCGACGATTCCGGCATCTTCGTTGTATTCTGTGCCGTAGAAGTCGAACATGTCGGCGACGCGCTGGTGTGCGTTGCGGGCGATGCGAGGGTGGTCAAGGACCTCCTGTAAGTACCATGTGAACGTCCGCGTCTCGCGGAAATCGTCCGGAATGGACTCACGGTACTCCTCGCTCAATATTTCTAACGTGTCGATGTCACCTGTCATTTTATCACGGACCATTGCCGCCTCGATGTGCTCGTGGCGGGGACCGACAGCATCTCTCGACTCAGGGTGTGGTACACGCAGCGAGCCCGCTCCATGGCGAAAGCGACCGCTCGCAGAAAGTACCCTCTTCGTCCGGCGGCTAGTCCGCCGCGGAAACTCCAAAGGAGTGAGTCGAACCGGATGTTGTCGTGTGCCATGTGTGAACTAGTACCATCCAGCAGACGCAACGAATCCCGTTCTGGGATGGCGAGTAACAACACGAATCGGCGTACGTCTGGCCAGACAGCAGGCAGTACGGTAAGCGAACTCACCGATACTATTTATTCTTTGAGTGCTCCACCAATATAACTATTCGCTCACTACCCCGTTTTTTCACTGTACGTTCGGGTTAATCGAGGCTTGAAAGGAGGATACATGGGCATTTTGTTGTGTTATAACCGACTGGAATCTGGCGACTAATTCAAATAGTTTATAAGGAGGTTTTGCGCGCGCAGGTTCAGAGACCGCCCAACTCTTTGCCCGGGCACCGGTATTTCCCACTATGAGTTCGTTCGAGTCACTCCCCGCTGGCTGGGAGGTCTGGTCTGAAGAGGAAGAGGGGCGCATCGTTCTCGCCTTCCGTCCCGACGTGTTCAACACTCAAGATTTCCCACCCGTGTGCCTGCCAACGTTGTATCTAACCCAGGGTCGCCGCAATCGTCGTCCCGGCATCGAACACCAACTGCGCCCCGACGACCCGTGGTACATCACGCTGTACCTCGAACCGGACGTGAGCCGAACCGCAGAATCGTTCGACACCCGCGAAGATGCCGTCGCGGGCGTACTCGCGCTCACAGAACGGTTCGCCGCGGGCGAGTACGACTACCGGAGTCTGTATCAGGTGCCCCGCGAGGACTACCTCGACAAACTGGACGAGCTGACGGGGCGCGAGGCTTAACAACCCCGCAGGCGTAGCCCAGTTTATGCCGAAGGTCTCGCTCATCGGTTCGCGGCTCGCGGAAGTCGGCACGGAGTTCATCTACCAAGGTGAATCGAGTGCCTGCGAGGGGTGTCCCTACCGCAATCAATGTCTCAATCTCACGGAAGGGACGCGCTATCAGGTGACCGGTATCCGCGAAAACGCCCAGACGCTCGACTGTGCGGTCCACGACGCCGGCGTCAAAGCCGTGGAAGTCGAAGCCGTCTCCGTCTACGCGAACGTCGCCGCCCGCGGCGCGTACGCCGGGAGTAAAGCCACCCTTCCCGGGCCGTGTCCGTACACCGAGTGCCCGAGCCACGAGTACTGCGTCCCGATGGGTGCAAATTTCGATACGGAGTACCAAATCGAAGAAATCGTCGGGGAGCCACCCCACGACTACTGCATGTTAGACCGCGACTTGACGCTCGTGAAACTCGCCCCCGAAGGCGAGTAATCAGTGTTCGAGCGCTTGCGCGTACGCGAAGTCTTCTTCTCTCGCCGTCGGTAGTGCGTCGTCGAGTCGAATCTGCCAGCCGTGGAGCACCGTCGGGTCGGTGAGCGCGTTCGTCAACACGGTGCGCACGTCGAGTACGTCCACGCCGTAGTAGTCGTGTGGGACGCCCTGGAGATACTGAAGCGAGGTCGTAAACAGCGAGCGCATGCCCGCGTCGTCCTCGAAGTCGAAGTGCTTGTACGCACCCGCGGCGACCTGTACCATCCCGTGTAAAAACTTGCTCTCGGTCTTTCCCGCGCCGTAGTTGTACCACTCGTCTTCGAAACAGTCGTGGCTCTCGTGGAACTCTCCGGAGTTGTAGAGGCGCACCCCGTGGACGACAGCGCGCCGCAGCGTGGCGTGTTCCCACTGGCCGTCTGCGCGCCAGCCGGTGGGGTTTCCACGCGGCGGTTTCACGGAGGGGTCGCGGGTGTGGTCGTCCATATTCGGTACTAACCACTCCACCCGTGTGTTCCTGTCGGTCTGTACAGTTACTCCAGACTCTCTTCGTAACCAGTCTTCCCGGCGCGGTAGCTTCTGTGGAGGATAACTCCCGAACCGATGAGGAGCCGGAGTGTGATGAGCAGTAACCCAACACCGGTGAGTAGTTCTCCTATAGACCGAGACCCGACAAAGAACACGTCTCCGACGAAAACCCCAATCGCCCACAGTGCAAGTGCTATCCAGAACGTCTCGTCTCGAAAGAGTAGTTCTTTTAACACAGTTATCATCGTGTAATTTTCACAGGCAGGGCGCTTAAGGCTGTCTACTAATTGACACTCGGCGTCCCCCCCATCGTCCGAACACTCACTCCCGCCTGAGTGTCCTGAAAACCTTCGTTGAAGGCTATTTTCTATCTTGACGAATAGAGGGTATGGCAAAGGTGGGGCGGACAACTGACGGAGCAACGCCTGTCGAACTTACGGACGACGCGATTCAGGCGTTCGAAGCGCGGTTCGCCGGACCAGTCATCACCCCCGGTGACCCCGCATACGACGAGACGCGGGCGCTCTGGAACGGCGTCATCGACAAACGACCGGCCATCATCGCACAGTGTACCGGGACGGCTGACGTGGTAGAAGCCGTCGCTCTCGCGCGCGAACACGACCTCTCGGTCGCGGTGCGCGGCGGCGGGCACAACGTTGCGGGCTACGCGAGCGCAGACGACGGGTTGGTCATCGACCTCTCGCCTATGACCGGCGTGTTCGTAGATCACGAGGCGCGGACGGTTCGCGTCCAAGGGGGTGCAACCCTCGGGCAGGTAGACCGCGAGACGCAACTGTTCGGCCTCGCCACACCGCTCGGCGTCGTCTCTGCGACTGGCGTGGCGGGACTCTCGCTGAACGGCGGGCTTGGCCATCTCCGGCGGAAATACGGCCTCGCGTGTGACAACATCGTCTCCGCGGAAATCGTCACCGCAGACGGGCAGGTGCGGACGGCGACTGTAGACCAGAACGACGACCTGTTCTGGGCGATTCGCGGCGGTGGCGGCAACTTCGGCATCGTCACGTCCTTCGAGTTCCGGCTGTACGAAGTCGGCCCGGAGCTGCCAACGCTGTTCATCTGGTATCACGGCGACGACGCGGTTTCCGTGCTGAAAGCCTACCGCGAATACACGAAAACGGCGTCGCGCGACGCGAACACGATCGCGTTCACCTACGCGGTGCCCGAATTAGACGAGTTCCCAGAGGCGGCGTGGGGCGAACCGGCCGTGATTCTGTTCGGTGCGTTCGACGGCTCTGTCGCCGATGCAGACGCCGAGTTCACCCAACTCAAGACGCTCGCAGACCCGATTGTCGATTTCAGCGACACGCTCCCGTATGTGGCGTTACAATCCCTCCTTGACGAGGACTACCCCGATGGCTTGCGCTACTACTGGAAGTCCGTCTATGTAGACGACCTCAGCGATGAGGTTATCGACCACATCGTCCGCACCCACGGCGAGTCACCGTCGGCGCTCTCGACGGTAGACATCTGGCACCTCGGCGGCGCGATTGCTGACCGCGACCCAGACGAGACGGCCTTTGCCAACCGCAACGCGCCGTACATGGTCACCTACGAGGCGAACTGGGAGGACCCCTCGATGGACGACGACAACGTCGCGTGGGGGAGAACTGGAATCAGCGACCTCCGCCAGTTCAAGGGCGTCGCTGGCGCGTACGGCAACTTCCCCGGCTTCGACGAAGCGCCCGGAGACCTCCTCTTTGGCGAGAACTACGACCGACTGGTCGAGATAAAAACGACGTACGACCCGACGAACCTGTTCAAACTGAATCAGAACATCGTCCCGCGCGGCGCGTCGGCCGACGACTAAACGTCTGCGCGCAACTCGCCTAAGTAGTCGGCCGTATAGCCGAACACGTTTCTGTAGCCCGTCGCGGAGAGCAACACTGGATAGAACGCTTCTCGCGCCACTTCGACTTCGCCGTCGGCCGCCGCGAACGCTTTTCCCGCCTCGACTGGCTCGAAGTTCTCGACGAACACTTCGTACTCCTCTGCGGGGCCTTTCGGGATTTTGTCCTGCAGTCGGAAGTGGGGCACCGGTTTTTCCGGGGCGTCACCCGGCAGCACACCCGTCGCCGTCAGGAACGCCCGCGTGAGGCGGTCTGCGTTCTCCGCGGCGTCACGCGTGCCCTGAAGGCCACACTCGACTTCGATGGTATCGACGCTCGTGAACAGTCGGCCTTCGACGTAGTTGCCCGTCTCGACGACAGCCGAGATGGGAAGCCGCGGCATGATGTCTTTGATGTACTCGGTCATGTCGTCGAAGATGGCGAACGGCTCTGCGTGCGACTTCGTGGAGTGAAGCGAGAACGTAAGACAGGAGTCGAGTTCGTCTGCGAGCATCGCCGCGAGGCGCGATTCGTGAGTGTCGCCGTCTGGGTCGCCGGGGAACGTTCGGTTCAGGTCTTCATCGAGAAAGCGGACGCCGGCTTCGAGGGCTTCTTCGTTTGCGATGACGAGTTTGACCGGCTGGCGGACGTGCGGTTGCTCTTCGAGCAATCGCTCGACTGCTCGGACGCCGCAGGGTTCGTCGCCGTGGATACCTGCAACGACGGCGATTGTGGGGTCGCCCTCCCCCAACTGTTCGACTATCATTGGCGAAACAATCGCCTATCTACCTAAAAGCGATACGATTCATCAGTCGCCGTGGATGCGTGGACAGGTCACAGGTTCACGCGGGAGCCACACGAACAGAACTGCGAAAACCCCACGTACCGGCAACGAATGGGAACGTTCGATTCGGAACCAACTCAATCTTCGTCTGGCTGGTCTTCGAGCGACGAAAGCATACCGAGGTGCTGGGCGGCAAACCCTATCAGGTGGTCGTACCCGCCCGTGGACATCAACACCGGGAAAAACGGCTGGTCTGCGACTTTTTCGGGTTCCCCCTCTTTGGTCGCGTACACCTCGCCTGCCTCGACCTCCTCGAAATTCACACCTAAGAATTCGTAGCCTGCACCCGGAACGACCTCCGTCACGCGGTACACGTCGGGGTCGGAACCTACGTGCTCGTGGTCGATGATGCCGTAGGAGGCGAGGAAGTTTACCAGTACGTCGTACGCATGGTCGCTTGCTTCCTCGCTCCCTTTCAGTCCGCATTCGACGGCGACGCCATCGACGTGGTTGATGAGCCCGCCGCCGACGTGGCTGATGTTCACCGCCCGGCTGAGGCCGGTGGCCTGTAAGAGCTGTCTCGTTCGCGGCGTTAACCGGTGATAGAACACGAACGGTTCGGGGAACGACACCGTCGCGTGGAGGTCGAGAACCTGCAGGCCGTCGAGTTCGTCGAGGACGGCGGCGGCGAGCCGGTCTTCGTGGGACGCTGCGTTTTCATGACCCGGGAACGCCCGGTTCAGGTCTTCATCGATGAAGCGCTCGCCCTCCTCGATGGCTTCCTCGTTTGCGATGACGAGTTTGAGCGGTTTTTTGACGGGGAACTCCGCCGCGAGAAAGCGTTCGATGGCGTTCTTTCCGCACAGTTCGTCTCCGTGAAGGCACGCGACAACCGCAAACTCCGGGTCGCCCGAACCGAGTGTGTGCACACGCATATTTTAGCAGATGGCATTACGTATTGCGGCAAAAGATATAACAAGTACTGCTTTCACTTCTCTCCAAAAATCCGACTGCAGGAATAAGGTTTCACGTGAAAAACTGTCGACATATATCCGAAATCTGATAGTGTCCTTTATTAGTCCCTATTTGTAATCTTAGAGCCATGCCATCAAATACCGTAGATCGGCGGACGTTCCTCAAGCTTTCGGGCGGCGCAGCGGCGAGTGTAGCACTCGCTGGCTGTACCGGTGGCGATACGGGCGATGGAGAAACCACGGAAGCGACCACGTCTGGCGGTGAGACCACAACCACGAGCGGTGGGACGAGTGCAGGCGGCGAAGCGGACTTCGACCTCACGATTACCCAAGGGTCGCTGCCCTCCGGCCTCGACCCACACGACCACCGCGAAACGCCGACCGAAGTCGTCATGCTCCACGTATATGAGGGCGTCCTCACGCGCGACGCGGACGGGAAGATTCTCGAATCGCTCGCGACCGAGTGGAGTCGCGTCGATGGCGAGAATGCCGTCATGTTCCAACTGCGCGACGAAGTCACGTTCCACAACGGGGACTCACTGACCGCAGAGGACGTTGCCTTCAGCATCAACCGCATCGTAAACGACGACGTTGGCTTTGCGAGCCCGCAGTCAGACCAGCTCGCGGGCGTCACCGGCGCAGAAGCGATGGACGGTGCAGTGAAGGTCACGAGCGACGGCCTCAACCCAATCGTCTTCTCCGAGTTTGCGACCTACTGCGACATCATGCAAAAGTCGTGGGTCGAAGCCCGCGAGCAGGCGGACATCGCAGGTGACATGAACGGCACTGGCCCGTTCATGCTCGACTCGTACACCGAAGACGAAGAAGTCGTCCTCGCGCGCTACGACGACTATTGGCAAGACCCCGCCCCCGCGGCGTCGGTCACGTTCCGCGGCGCAGCGGAGTCGAGTACGCGCGTAAACCAACTGCTCGCAGGCGAATCGGACATCGTCGTGAACGTGCCACCCCAAGAGGTCCAGCGCGTAAACGACTCTGACAATGCCACCATCGCGGCCGCGCCGAGTACGCGCGTCATTTTCAACGCGCTTCGCTACGACGTCGAGCCGTTTTCGAGCAAAGAGTTCCGTCAGGCGCTCAACTACGCGGTTGACGTAGAAAGCATCAACCAGAACGTCCTCGGCGGCTTCGCGGCGGAGACCAATCAGCCAACCCTGCCGGAGTTCGTTGGCTACAACCCGGACCTGCCTTCTTACGACTACGATCCTGAGCGGGCTGCAGAACTGGTCGAGCAGTCGGGCCACGCAGGCGTCGAACTCGAACTCCAGACGCCGGTTGGCCGCTACCTGAAAGACTTAGAAATCGCAGAGGCGGTCGCTGGCTTCGTCAACGACCTGCCAAACGTGTCGGTCACGGTTCGCCAGCGCGACTTCGGGTCGCTCGTAGACGAACTGCTCACGGGCAACATCGAAGACAAGCCACCGTGGTACCTCATCGGCTGGGGTGAGGCAACCTTCGATGGCGGCCTCGTGATGACGGCACTCCTGAAAAGCGACGGTGCGCTCACCACGTTCAGCAACGAACGACTCGACGAACTGCTCAATCGCGCGGGCAACGAGTCCGGCGAGACGCGCGCACAGACGCTCATGGAAGCAAACGCCGTGTGCAACGAGGAGGCACCGTGGGTGTATCTCAACCAACAGTACAGCGTCTACGGTGTGAACAGTGCCCTCAACTGGGAGGCCCGCGCTGACGAACGTATCGACGCCTACGCGATTACCAAGAACTAGTCCAAATGGGCCTTGGACGTTTTCTCTTAAAGCGGGTGTTACAGGGGGTGTTGGTTATCTGGGGAGTGATCACTGTCGTGTTCGCCCTCCGATTGGTTTCGCCGGGCGACCCGGCAAACGTGTTACTTCCACCGGACGTCGACCCGGCGACGAGGGCGCGCGTCATCGAGGATTTAGGCCTCAACCAGCCACTACACATCCAGTATCTTGACTTCTTAGCTGGCGTTCCGTTCGGTGATTTCGGCACGTCGTTGGTGTCGAACACGCCGGTGTTCACGCGGGTGCTCGCCAGATTGCCAGCCACGCTGGAACTCGCGATTGCGGCGACGATTGTGGCGGTGATTATCGCCATCCCACTCGGCGTTATCAGCGCGACCCGTCGCCACCAGCCAGCAGACTACGGGGCGACGATTTTCTCGCTCGTGGGAATCAGCACACCGAACTTCTGGCTCGGGGTCATGCTCATCATCCTCCTCGCCGTCCAGTTCAACGTCTTCCCGACGAGCCGACGGCCGGTCGGCCTCAGCATGGTGTTTTCGATGCTCGCTTCCGGACAGCTGTCTGCGGCCACTGACGGCCTCGTAAACTGGCTCAGCCACATCACGCTCCCAGCGATTACCCTCGGGACGTACTTCACGGCGCTCATCACCCGCCTGACCAGAAGCGGCATGCTCGACCAACTCGGGAAAACCTACGTTCGCGCCTCGCGGGCGAAGGGACTCCCCGAGTCGCTCGTGCGCTATAAGCACGTCCTCCGTAACACACTCATCCCGGTCATCACGGTCATTGGCCTCCAGTTGGGGACGCTCATCGGTGGTGCCGTCATCACCGAACAGGTGTTCAACTGGCCCGGGCTTGGGACGCTGATTATCGACTCTATCAGCCGCCGTGACTGGCCGGTGATTCAGGGGTCGCTCATCGTCGTGGGCGTTGGGTTCGTCCTCGTGAACATCGTCGTAGACACACTCTACGCCTACATCAACCCGAGAGTGGGGTTCGATTAACATGCTCTCTCCACGTACGCGCAGAAATCTCAAACGCGAACTGAATCGCAACTTCCTCGCAAAGGTGGGGATTGGTATCGTCGCGTTCATCCTCCTGATGGCGATTCTCGCCCCACTTATCGCGCCGTACCACCCGGGCGACCAGTCGTTAGAGGACGCGCGACTGCCTCCGCTTGGCTTCTCCACCGCAGAGGAAAAGGAAGTGACCAAAATGGAAGACGGCCGCGTCGTCATCGAAGACGGCCAGGTCGCAACCGAAACCCAAGTCGTCTACGAGAACGCGACGCTCGCTCATCCCTTTGGCACCGACGGCAACGGCCGCGACATTCTCTCGCGGGTCATTTATGGAGCGCGAACCTCGATTCTCGTCGGGATTTTCGGTACGTCGCTCGCGACGCTCATCGGCGTCGTCGTCGGTCTGTCTGCGGGGTATTACCGCGGACTGATTGACGACGCGCTGATGCGCAGTGCAGACATTATGCTCGCGTTCCCGTCGCTCGTGCTCGCAATCGCCCTCGTGGGCGTTGCTGGGCAAGCCCAACTGAGACTGCCAGACCCCCTCGTCGTGACTGGGTTTGCGGAGGCGTTCCGTGGGCTTGTTGGCCTCTCGACTGCGCCGATGCCCTCGACAATTATCTTGCCGGGGACAATTATCGTCGTCGTCGCGCTCGTAAACTGGGTCTGGTTCGCACGGGTCGCCCGCGGTGAGGCACTCAGCCTGCGCGAGGAGTCCTACATCAAGGCTGCACGGTCGATGGGTGGCAAGGATTCCTACATCCTGACGCGCCATGTGCTCCCGAACGCGGCCACGCCAATTCTCGTCCTTGCGACGATTCAGGTGGCCGCCATCATCCTGCTCGAAAGCGCGCTGTCGTTCCTCGGCTTCTCGGGCGCGAACGTCTCGTGGGGCTTCGACATCGCCAACGGACGTGACTACCAGACCACCGCGTGGTGGATTGCCGCGATTCCGGGCCTCGCCATCGTGCTCACCGTCATCGGGCTCAACCTCGTCGGTGACTGGCTCAGAGACGCCCTCGACCCCGGTATCGAAGGGGAGGGTGGCGTATGACGGCGTCGTTCATGCGGCGTGATGTCCTCCGTGTCGAAGACCTCACGACCCGCTTTTTCACCGAGGAAGGGCAGGTAAACGCCGTCGAGAAGGTCTCGTTCGACGTCAAGGAAAACGAGATTCTCGGCATCGTCGGTGAGTCCGGCAGTGGCAAATCCGTGACCGCACTCTCGGTCATCGACCTCGTCGATTCGCCGGGTCGGGTCACGGGCGGCCACGTCTGGTTCCGGTATCCGGAACTCGCAGAAGAGTTCCGCGAGAAGAACCCAGCAGCCGTCGATGGCGACTACGTCGACCTCCGGCAACTGCCGAGAGGCGTCCGCCAGTCGCTTCGCGGCCCGAAGTTCAGCATGATCTTCCAAGACCCGATGAGCAGCTTCAATCCGTCGCTCACCGTGGGCGAGCAGATTGCAGAAGCCGTCGAGGTCCAACAGCGAGCGAAGGCGAACCCGCGCCGAACGCGCTCGCGGACGCAAGGCTATGGGCTCTCGAATCTCCTGCTCGATGCCGTGATTCCAACCCGGGATTACACGAGCGAGGAGAGCCACGCACGAGCCATCGACCTGCTCGAACAGGTCGGGATTCCAGACCCCGAAGAGCGCGCAGATGAGTACCCCCACCAGTTCTCCGGCGGGATGCTCCAGCGGGCGATGGTCGCCCAGGCGCTTGCAGGCGAACCGGACGTGCTGATTGCAGACGAGCCAACCACGGCGCTCGACGTGACGATTCAGGCACAGATTCTGAATCTGCTGCGCGATATTCAGGAAGACCGTGGCATGAGCATCGTGCTGATTACCCACGACCTCGGCGTCGTGGCACGGATGTGTGACCGCGTCGGCGTCATGTACGCCGGTGAAATCGTTGAACGTGGGTCGCTCGAAGCCGTGTTCGACGACCCAACGCACCCCTACACGCAAGGGCTCCTCGGGTCGATTCCGGACTTAGAAGACCCCGCTCCACGACTCCAGCCAATCGAAGGCAACGTGCCGAGTCTCGTAGACCAGGAGATGGAAGACCGGTGTTACTTCGCAGACCGGTGTCCGTACGCGATGCACGACTGCCTCGGACGCCAGCCGATGCGTGCGGTGTCGGGCGACGACGCCCACGAAGCGCGCTGTGTGCTCACAGAGCAGTCGTACAACGAGCAAGAAGCCCTTCCCGAAGGCTACTTCGAGGGAGGTGGTGACCGATGAGTAAGGCAATTCTCGAAGTCGAAGACCTGGAGAAATACTACTTCGAACAGGACACGTTCGTAGACCGCATGCTCGGGCGCGACCCCCAGAGCGTGAAGGCAGTGGACAACATCTCCTTCGAGGTTCGCAAAGGCGAAACGCTCGGCCTCGTTGGGGAGTCTGGCTGTGGGAAGTCCACGACCAGCGAAACCCTGCTTCGCCTGCGCGAGGCGACTGGCGGGCGCGTCAAATTCGACGGCGAGAACATCTTCGAGATGGACGACGAGCAACTTCGCGCGTTCCGGCGACGGGCGCAAATCGTCTTCCAAGACCCGTTTTCGAGCCTCGACCCGCGGATGACCGCCGGTGAAATCATCACCGAACCGCTCGTCATCCACGACCTCGCAGACCGCGAAGAACGCCGAGCGAAGGCGAAGAACCTGCTCGACCGCGTCGGCCTCTCTGCCGACCAAATCGACCGCTACCCACACGAGTTCTCAGGCGGCCAGCGCCAGCGTATCGGCATCGCCCGCGCGCTCGCACTCGAACCCGAACTCATCGTGTTAGACGAACCCGTCTCGGCGCTCGACGTGAGCGTCCAAGCGCAGGTGTTGAATCTACTCGAAGACTTACAGGAGGAGTACGGGTTGACCTACCTGTTCGTCGCCCACGACCTCTCGGTGGTGCGCCACATCTCAGACCGCGTTGCGGTGATGTACCTCGGGAAAATCGTCGAAACGGGGCCGGTCGACCAGATCTTCGAAGACCCGAAACATCCCTACACCGAGGCGCTTCTCCAGAGCGTGCCGCGGGCGAAGACGAGCGAGTTCGGCCGGCGCGTGGACGCGCTTCCGGGCGACGTGCCCTCGCCCCGCAATCCGCCCGTTGGGTGTCGGTTCCACACACGCTGTCCGTACGCGCGTGAGGCGTGTAAGAACTCACCGCCCGCGGACTATCCGGCTGGACTGGACCACACCGCAGCGTGTGTCAGACTCGACGACCAGCACGCATATTGGGATGCAGACCCGCTTCCACACACTGATGCGTACGAATCGAGCGAGGTTGACGCGCCGATGCAATCGGAGGACGACTAATGACGGATAACGAGGAGCCGGCTGACTTCGAGCACAATCCGTCTGTGCAGGCCGAAGCGCCGGGTGCCGTCACGGAGTACTGGGACACCCTCATCTCGGATATGGAAGCCACCGCAAAGCAGTACCGCGACAGCGGCTGGAGCGTCGTCACGGTGAATCCGGGACAGGTGTTCCCTGATATGGAACTTCCCGGCTTCGACATTCTCGTCGCGGACGACGAGTACTTAGAAGCCGTCAAATTCACCGAAGACAACACCGTCGAAGAATCGGAGGTGTACCGCGCCGAAGCCGACGCCGTCTTCTTCCTCGCGGTGTTGCGGGATGCCTCACACAAGAAAGCGCTGCTCGTGCCGGGTTACTACCCCCACGAGAAGGGCACGCAGCTGCGCGAGCGCATCGACTCGTCGCTCACGCTCAATTTGAACCGCCTCCAGCGCGATGTGGCGGTTTCGGTCGAGCTACACGACCCGGAAGCCTTCTTCCCCGACTCGATTTGGGGCGAGTAGCGCGAACGCGAAGGTAAAGGCCGAGGGTCCCGTTAGTACGGGCATGGCACTCCTCGAAGCGATTTTCATTTTCATCGTCGGATTCGTGAGCGGGACGGTCACTCGCATGTTCGCCGGAATCGCGGCGATTATCGCACTGCTGTTGGCGATTCTCGGGTTCGCCGCACCCCAGTCGTTTTTCACGCTCATCGAACCCGTTCTCAACATCTACTCGGGCAACGAGCTGCTGTTTCTCTCTGGGTTCTTGTTCGCCATCAGCCGGTCGCAGTCGAGTTCCGAGTGAGCGGGTTTCGGAACCTTTTACCTCACCGGCAGTCGATTCCAGTATGCGTGCGAGGGTAGCCAAGCCTGGCCAACGGCGGCGGATTCAAGCTCCGCTCTCGTAGGAGTTCACGGGTTCAAATCCTGTCCCTCGCACTCGATAGGCGCTGCAAACACGCAGCGCCGTGCGAGCAGAACGGACGGATATGAACAAAGGAGCAACTTTGTTGCGACTGGCGTTCAAATCCTGTCCCGTCACTGTGTGCCTGAAAAAGTGGCTCCCAGACTCGCACCCGCTCGGCATGGCCACCGAGTACGAACATGAGTGCGGCAAGATGAGAGCATCTTGCCCTCGCAACATTCTCCAATAATCCCACTCTGAGTGCCTACTCGACCGGTTCTGCCTTGGTCACTTTTCCCGCATTTTCCCATCCACCCTCGACTTTTCGGCCAGCGATGAGCGATTCGTTGTTCGGGCCGTCGGTGATGAGACGATAGGCCGTGTCGTCGTCCATCGCGGTGCCTTCGCCCTGAAACTCCTCTTGGAAGAACTCGGCGCTTCGCATGGCGAGCGAAACGGTCGTGCCGTCTTCGAAGGTGAGTTTGACTGGGTCGGGTGCGATGTTGTAGATGCGCTTTGCGATGGGGTTCATGCGAGCACAGAGAGGCGCGGGTGGATTAAGGGTTGACACTTCGGTCGGCCGCTGCAATCACCTGCTGCGTTGTGCAGCGCAATCGCACACGACCGGAACTGTAAAACCTTCGGCCTTCGGTGTGTTGCCCATGGATATGCTTTCGGAGCGAATCGACCCCGTGCGTGCGTGGTGGGCGGCCATCATCGCCCTCACCGTCGCGCTCGTGGGTGGGTCGCTCGCCTTCCCGCGGACGGTCTGGGACGGGTTCCTCTGGCACTACTTCTGGGGGCCGGTCGTCGCAGACGGAAACGGGGCGTTCTGTGCGGTTCGGTCTGGCGGTGAGACGACGCTGCTTGATAGCGCGTCTGCCTGTTCTGCCGCGAGTGGCTTCGTCGCCTACCCCGGCTATACTGCCGTCTCGGAGATTGGCTACGCCGTCATCCTCCTGCTCATGCTCGTTGGCCTCATCTTCCTGCTTCGAGGCCTCGGCATCGGCAGAGACCGCGAGCTGTTTTTCGCTCTGTTCCCGTTCATGTTCTTCGGCGGGGCACTGCGTGTCGTCGAAGACGCCGGTATCGCCGCCATGCGAAGCGGGTTCGACCCAGCGATTCCGTTCCCGTGGAGCGCGTTTATCATCAGCCCGTTCATCTACTTCACCGTCTTTTTCATCACGCTCGCGGCCATCGTCGTGAGCGTTGGCTTGGAGCGAAACGGGTCGGTAGAGACCTATCGGAATCCGCTGTTTGCCCTCGGTGGCGTACTTCTCCTCGGCACGGTAGGCTACCTGACGCTGCTCGCGTTCACCGAAAACTACGTGAGCTTCTTCCCGCAGATGACGATTCTTACCCTCGGCTTGGCGACGGTCATCGCCTACGGCACGTGGAAACTGGTCGATGTGTACGCCCCTGAAATCAACAGAGGCACAGGAACCATCGGCCTCGTCATCATCTGGGGCCACGCCGTAGACGGCGTCGCAAACGTCCTCGCCGCAGACTGGGCCGTCGAGATTGGCTTACCGTTTTACTACAGCGCAAAGCACCCGGTCAACCGCTTCATCATCAACTTCACCGACGGGATTCTCCCCGAGTCGATAGCCGCCGTCATCGGCACCTCGTGGCCGTTCCTCGTCGTGAAAATCATCGCCGCCGTCGCCGTTGTCTGGGTGTTTGACGAGAGTATCTTCGATGAGAGTCCGCGGTATGCCATCTTGCTCCTCATTGCGATTCTCGCCGTCGGCCTTGGGCCGGGGACGCGCGACATGCTGCGCGCGACGTTCGGCATCTAAAAGGCGCATTTTTACGGATACGGATGCGGTTCTCGGTCGAGTTCCGCCTCGAAACCGAGTTCTTTCGGAACCGTCTCTGCCCGCGTTCCGAAGTATGGTTCGTCCATGAACAGCGGTTGGGCTTGTGGAATCAACACGCGAGTCGCCTCGAAACCGAGTTCCTCCACGTCGCGCGTCGTGAGTCGGGCAGCGTACACATCCATCCCGGCTGACTCAGCACGCTCGACGACCGTCGGCAACTCGTTTGCCGGAGCCACGTCCACGGACACGGCCTGCGCAGAGACCGACGCGTCCACGTTCACGAATCCTTGAACAGCGTCCGGGAACGACGCGTAGTGACCAATCCACGCGCCCGCTTGCATCGCCGCGTCGGTGCCCATCGACCCGAGTTCCGTCCAGTTCTGGAGCGCTTCTGCGAGCGCGGACGTAGCGGCAGAAACAGCGTCACAGTCGGCCCCTGACCCCATCGCAAACCGCGGCCAATCACCTTCTCGATGCACCGCAACCGCGACGACCGGCACGTCCACGTCTTGGGTGACGAGCAGCGCCGTCACTTCGAGATCTTCAGAGCGGGCGCGGCGGACGAGCGTGTCGAACGTGTCGTCTTCGATGTCGAGTTTCAGCGGCTCGAACGAAGAGTACCAGGCGAGCATCGTCGCGTCGCGTTCGAGGACTTCGTAGAGCCCAGAAAGGAGGGCCTCTGGCAGCGAGTTTCCGAGGCCGAGGCCTGTCGTAATCGCTGGTTTGTGCTGTTGGGTCGGTGGCGGGAAGTGGACGAATTCAGCGGGGAGATACGCCGGGTCGCCACCGGCGAGGCGTTCGCCTTCGACCCACGGAATCTGTGCGTCGTCGGCGGCGTCCCACGGCAGGACGAACTCGCTCGGTTTGACCGCGTTTGGCATCCCCGACGGTTGGCCCTGTGTAAACTCGCTCGTTCGGTAGATGCCCGCGCAGTAGCGTTCGAGCGCCTCGCCTGCGGCTTTCATGAGTGCCTCGTTCCAGTCGATGGCGACGCCCGCGGCCTGTTGTGCGGCGGTCGCATCGCTGAACCCTGCGGTATCGCCGCCGCGGGCGATGTAGTAGGGCACGGGAAACGACGACGCCTCACCGACTTCGTGGATGATGCCAATCCGGTTGTCGATGGCCCGCTCTGCGCGGGCGAGCGAGTCGTCTAACTCGCGTTCGACGTACTCAGTCGAGAGGTGTTTTTTCGCTCCGCGCTCACAGCGACAGCCCGGTAGGGGAAGGAATTCGCGGGTCGCGTGCGGAAGTTCGAGAACGCCACCGAGCAGTGACGACCCGCCGCCAGCGGCGAGTTTGGCGAGTTCTCGGCCGGCGAGCGCGCCCGCGACACGCATCGTAGTCGGGTCGGGGTCAGCGCGTTCGGCGTCCGCTTCGAGGTTGGCTTCGACGCGACCGCTAAGACAGTCAAAACAGCCGGTCGTCGGCGCGAATCCCGAAATTCCGGCGTCGATTGATAGTACGTGCCCGCCGAGTCCGCCGCGTTCGATGGCAAGCCACGTTGTGTCGCCAGCGAGTGCGGCGTCGTTCGCTTCGCGGAACACGGCGTCGCCAACGTCTCCGACGACGACGCCAAACGCTACGTCATCGAGGTCGCTCGCCGCGATTGGTTCAGCAGCCATCGAAACGTCCGAGAGTGCGGCTTCGATTGCAGAAATAGCAGGCCCGTCACCGACGAGTCCGAGAGTCATTACTCACGGTTCGCAATAAAGCAGGTAAAAGACTGGGTCTCGTGGCTCAGTTTAAGATACTCTGGGCGACCGAAGCCAGCTGGTCTGGCTTCGCACCGCGCAGGCGCTCGTCGCCGAGCATGAGCCGGAGGCGTGGGCGACCCACGTCGATTGGCACCTTCTCGGTGGTGATGAGGCCCATGTCTTCGAGTTTGGTCTTCGTGCGCGAGAACGTCGCCTTCGAGGCGATGCCCACGTCTTCGCCCCACTTGCTGATGTCGTAGAGGAGCGCTTCGTTTTTCGCCGCGACGAGCAAGCTGATGGTCACTTCGTCGAGGCCATCGCCGTCTCCACGGGCGGTTTCGAGCGACGAGAGCACGCCCTCGAAGTCAGAACCAACGGTCGAACCGAGGTCTTCAGAGAGCGACGAGCGCACGCGGGAAATCGGCGGCGTACGGAGCGTGAAGGCGTCCGTCTCCGCCCAGAGGTCTGCGTACATCTCGTTTGCGCTCTTGATGAACGCATCGTCGTCAGTCGAGAGACCAGCGACGCGGTCACCAGCGGCGACGACGGCGACGACGCTGTCTTCGGTGATGAGAAGCGAGTTCTCCGGTCGGCTCTCGACGGTGTGGAGCGCGAGCGTTTCTGCTTCGATGAGGTCTGCTGCGGTTGAGGCGACGATGAAGTCTGCCATGACGTCTTTGAGGACGCTATCGTCCGCGAGTACCTGTACCGACGGTGCGTCGGAAAGCTCTGCAAGGACGCTTACGAGCTCCTCTACCGTTTCGTCCGATGGGTTTACCACAAGAACGTCCCCCGAAGCGTTCTCGAGGGTAGCCCGAAGGATACCTTCAATGTCCGGTTCCAGTAAATTTGAACTCATGACTGTACGTGTATAAAAGACCCCATTAGTATTTAATTTTACCGTTACTTTTGCATTGAAATCAGCAAATCAACATTAACGTCTTCTGAGAGAAGGTACAATAGTTGCCCACGAACGCCTTAGTTCAACGATATTCACCACGGTTCTGAACAATTATCGAAAATTCTCACTTACAATTTTTCTATAAGGTCTGTCGTCCACGTGAAATCGCCGTCGAAGATGACGGGCAGGTCGTGCGATTCGAGAAACGCCTGTAGCTCGGCTTTCGACAGTGAATACGTCGGTTTCGACCCGTAGAAGTTCGTCTCCGCTGCATCACGCGGATTCGGGTAGGTTGCGCCGTTCGCCCACGCGGCGTGTGCCTCGTAGGTTACATCGAACCGGTCGCCGCGCTTTTCTATCCAGACCACGGCAGGCGTTCGCTCCTCTGCCGCAGAAAGCACGTAGGTTCCGTCACCGACGACGGCGTAGTCTTTGCCCATCATGATTCTGCGTCGCGCCAACTGCATCGCCCGCTCGAAGTCGTAGCCGTTGATGAGCAGTCGTGCAAACGCCGTCCCGACGGTTGCTGCTTGGTCGTTCAACACCTTCGTGAGCGTCACCGCACCCGCGACGCTCCCCTTCTCTACGAGTGAAACGCCTTCGTGGTACGACCCACACGCGTTGAGGAAGAAGGTTCGTGCCTGTATCTCGTCTAACGTCGCAATCGAGAGGTTGCCGTCCGGGCAGCGAAGCCCGTCTACGTCGCAGTGGCCAATGTAGTGAACGAAGTCGGTGGGTGCTTCGAACACCGCCGCAAGCTCCGTACACTTGAGCGAGTTGTGGACGGTGAGGTCGATGGGCAAGTCTACGGCGCGTTCGCGGTATATCGCGGCCACTTCGTCGTGTTCTGCTTCCATCTCGTCATCGTTCAACACGACATCGACGGTGAGCGACTCGCCGTCGCGGTGGCCGTATTTGAGGCGATTTTCGTAGGCCGCGTGGCTGAGTTTGAACACGTCGATTGGCGTTCCAGAGGCGAGCCAGCCGTGGAGATAGCCCGACTGGAGTTGCGGCATCAACACGTCCACTGAAGCGGCCTGCGGCCCTGCGCGGTAGAAGTCGTCGAGCGACCGGCGAATCAGCTCTTTGCCGTCGAACGCAGACGCCGCTGGAAGATAGACGAGGCTCATGCTGTCGAGCAAGAACGGGAACGACCGGACGTGTGTCGGGTCTGCGTCGACGTACGTTGCGAGATACCACTCGGGGAGGTGGGGCGCAATCGCTTCGTGGGGAATCGACAGCGTGGCCGCGAGTCGTGTCGCCGGTGGCGCTTCCGAGAGCTCGTTCGATGAGAGTCCCCACTCTGTGAGCAGCGAACTGTGGTGTGGTGGCAGCTGCTCGGTGTCATCGCGCAGGAGACAGTCAACGAAGAAGCAGCGACGCACGAGGCTTGCCACCTCGTGTTGGAACGCCGGAAGCGAACTAAACGCATAGTCTACGTCCGCGTCTGGTGCGACGAGCACTGGCGTTGTCCGATTCTCGACTGTCACCTGCGCGCCAAGATAGTACGCAAGCGGCGCGACGACGTACAGATACTCGGTATCGGGCGGGAGTTTCACCTCGATTCCCGTCTGTGGCGTGTGCGATTGGATGGCGGCCGGCACGTCGATTTGCGACCCAATCTCGACCAGCGGCGGGTGGTGTCGCCACGCCGGATGCGAGCGTTCGGGACCGGTGGTCGCCATCCCCGCAGCGAGGTGAGAGAGTGCGGTCGCAATGCCTTCGGGCGTGGGCGTGACGGTGATGGTGTGTTCCGGAATCGTGTGTTCGTGGGAGACGCCCACGGTGACCGTCGTTTGTTGGTCGAAGTCGATGCAGAGGTCGGTGCCGAGCGGGCGAATCCTCGCTGGCCCGTCGAACGCAATCGTGGTTTCGAGCGCCGCTTCGGTCGTGCGCGCGAGTTGTTTCGTCCCGCAGCCGTCCGTGCGCATCGCCGTTCGAGAGGTTTCTATTCCGACCGTGAGGTAGTGGGTGCCAGCGCCGAGTGACTGACCAGCAGAGACGGAGCGTGGTGTGCCGTCCGCAGTGGTGAGCCGTCCGGTTGCTGCCGGGAGTTGGAGCCGGGATACCGTCCCGGCTGTCACGGCGTTTACGTGTCGTGGAAGGGCGTGGCTCACCGCCGTTGGTTGCCAGTCAGGAGCGACGAATGAAACTGACGTGGAACCGTTGCTGAGACGCACTCCGGACGCAGTCAGGTCCCAGCGCAACATTGACCGTTTAGTTCACCCTCTAGTAGTATAGGTGTGTTGGCCTTGCGTACACAGAGGTACACTTATTGAGCGAGGCGATTCAGCTTTTCATACAATGGATTACGACCAGGTTCGCGAAGTTGACCCAGAGGTCGCAAACGCACTCACAAATGAGGTAGAGCGCCAGCGTTCGACGCTCGAAATGATTGCCTCTGAGAACCACGTTTCAGAGGCCGTACTCGAAGCACAGGGTAGTGCGCTCACGAACAAGTACGCAGAGGGTTATCCCGGCGCGCGCTACTACGCTGGCTGTGAGTACGCAGACGTCGTCGAACAGCTCGCAATCGACCGCGCGAAAGAGCTCTGGGGCGCAGAACACGTCAACGTCCAGCCACACAGCGGGACGCAAGCGAACATGGGCGTCTACATCGCCATGCTCGAACCCGGCGACAAGATTCTCTCTCTTGAACTCTCTCACGGCGGCCACCTCTCCCACGGCCACCCGGCGAACTTCACGGGGAAACTCTACGAGGTAGAGCAGTACGAAGTCGATGCAGAAACCGGCTATCTCGATTACGACGGCATCATGGAGAAAGCAAAGGCGTTCGACCCGGACATCATCGTCTCCGGGTACTCCGCCTACCCACGCGTCGTCGAGTGGGAGAAGATTCAGGAAGCCGCAGACGAAGTTGACGCCTACCACCTCGCGGACATCGCCCACATCACGGGCCTCGTCGCCGCAGGCGAACACCCCTCGCCCGTTGGCATCGCTGACTTCGTCACGGGTTCGACGCACAAGACCATCCGCGCGGGGCGCGGTGGCATCATCATGACCGGCGAAGAACACAAGAAGGCCATCAACTCGGCCGTGTTCCCCGGCACGCAGGGCGGCCCCCTGATGCACAACATCGCGGGCAAGGCCGTTGGCTTCAAAGAGGCCCTCCAACCGGAGTTCAAAGAGTACGCCGCCCAGACCGTCAAAAACGCCAAAGTGCTCGGCGAGACGCTCAAAGACCACGGCCTCTCGCTCGTTTCCGGTGGGACGGACAACCACCTCCTGCTCATCGACCTGCGCCCGTCTCATCCGGACACGACCGGCGGCGACGCAGAGGAGGCGCTCGAAGAAGTCGGTATCATCCTCAACAAGAACACCGTGCCGGGCGAGACGCGCTCGCCGTTCAACCCGAGTGGCATCCGCGCCGGGACGCCACTGCTCACGACGCGCGGCTTTGACGAGGAAGCCACGCGCAAGGTGGGGGACATCATCGCCAAAGTCGTCGACAACTACGACGACGACGAGGTGAAAGCAGAAGCCGCAGGCGAAGTCGCAGACCTCTGTGCGCAGTTCCCGCTCTACGAATAATTCGACGTTCTCTATTTTCTGACTGTTCGCGCAGGCTTATCGACTCCACTCTCGTAGTTTACCTATGGCCGTGGGGAGCATTGGTGACCGACAGATTCGCATGGGAAACATCGTCGGCCTCAGCCTGATTACGGAACTGGTGTTCGTCGAAGTGATTTTCATGTTCCTGTTCCTGCTTGTCCGGAATCCGGACGGGCTGAGCGCCCTCGCAAACAGCGAGGGGGTCGGCGTCGGTGACGTGCTTGGGTTGTTCTCAGAACCCGTTCTCGCTGTGGGATTTGCGCTGTTTCTTGTCGCCGTCGTCATTGGCCAGCGCTTAGTCCGCGAGTTCGCCCGTGCCTACGACCTCGAATTCCTCCGCCGTCGCCCCGGCGACTACTGAGCCGTCACGGTAACGGCGGCTGGTTGCGTATGCACACGCATGAGTCCCTTTTCACGACGCCGCATCCTTGCACTCCTTTCCGGGGGCATCCTCTTGCTCGCAGGCTGTACGAGCGATGGCGGTGCGGACGCTGAACCTACCACCACGACGGCAAAGAAGGGTACACAAACTGGTGGCAGGTCGAAACTCTTGACGGCGAGCAGTTGGGGAGACGCGAACTCCTCCACGCGCACGGGACACAGGAGTTTACCCGATCTGGACCCATCGAGATTCCAGCAGGCGTGTCGCGCGTCGTCGCCCGGGGCCACGACCAGATTCACGGCTACGGCGGACAGGCCATGATTGTGACACTCGAAACAGGTGAGACGGAAGCCGTCCAGCAGGGTGCAGAGTTACAGCCGTTCGACGAATAACGAGTCTGTACGCTACGTACTCGCAATTTTCCTGCATGTTCAAATTCCTCCACGTGCTCTGTGAGCGAATTGACGCCACCGATGCGCTCGGTATTGGCCTCCTCAACCGAACTTCGACGGACGATGACACTCGATTGACCTCGTCGCTGCGGCGTACAAGATGCACGCCGAGTACAGGGAGCGAGACGACGTGACCGAGAGCCGAGTCACTGGGCTTTAACCCGAACTCAGAGCGTGGTCAGAGGCGTAAACTGTACACGTTCGTGCGTATTTCTTATCGGAACAGTGCGAATATAGGCACAAATCCGAGCATTAATGTGGGTCGCCACCCGCCGTTTCGGTAATGACGACTATCATCGACGGGAAAGCCGTCGCCGCGGAGATTCGAGCAGACCTCGCCGCGAGCATCGAGACGCTCGCAGACGCGGACGTGACTCCCGGCCTCGCAACCGTTCTGATGAGCGACGATGGCGCGAGCGAAACCTATGTGTCGATGAAACAGCGTGCCTGCGAAGAAGTCGGCATCAACGGTATCCACATCGAAATAGACCCGGAGGCCCCCGCAGAAGAGCTCTATGCGACCATCGACGACCTGAACGCAGACCCCGAGGTCCACGGCATTCTCGTCCAGTTGCCAGTTCCTGACCACGTCGACAAACGCGAGGTCATCCGTCGCATCGACCCCGCAAAGGACGTAGACGGCTTCCACCCTGAGAACATCGGCCGCCTCGTCGCTGGTGACCCACTGTTCAAGCCGTGTACGCCCCACGGCGTCCAGAAGCTGCTCGAAGCCACGGACGTTGACCCGGAGGGCAAAGACGTGGTCATCGTTGGCCGCTCTGACATCGTTGGCAAGCCACTTGCGAACCTGCTCATCCAGAAAACCGACGGTGGGAACGCGACGGTAACGGTGTGTCACTCTCGAACTGCTGACCTCGCCGCGAAGACGAAGCAGGCGGACATCGTCATCGCTGCAGTTGGCGTCCCGGAACTCATCGACGGCTCGATGCTCAAAGAAGGCGTCACCGTCATCGACGTTGGTGTGAACCGCGTCGATGCAGACACCGAAAAGGGCTACAAACTCGTCGGCGACGTGGAGTTCGAGAGCGCGAAGGAGAAGGCCGCCGCCATCACGCCCGTCCCCGGCGGCGTCGGGCCGATGACGATTGCGATGTTGCTCTACAACACGGTCAAGAGCGCGAGTCTCGACGCCGACGTCGCGGTTGACCTGCCGTAGAAGCCCACTTATTCTATCGAAGCAAGACGGCTTTGTGCCGTCGCGAGTGCCGATTCGTCGCCGTCGCGCAGATACGTCCCGAGTTCCTGGGCAATCGAAACGAGTCGCTCTGCCTCCGTAGGTTCGATGTCGCCTTCGAGTGCACGCACCCGTTTTACGTGTTCGGTGAGTGACGCGAGCACCTGTCTCGCCGGTTGGTCTGGGTGGTCGTCTAAGTAGGTGTCGAGGTCGCGGCGATAGGCCATCACGGCTTCGGCGTAGGCAAGGCCGCGAGCGTCTGCGAGCGACGCGGGGACGTCGCTTGGGTCGGGACGCTCGCCCGTGTCTGCACCGCGCAGCAGCGAGACGAAGTAGAATTCTTCTGGGTCAGTGAGACTCATCGCCCGGCCGACGATGTCCGCGACGTGGCGCAGTTCGACCGCGGCGAGGTAGGTCGGAGACAGTTCGATCAGGTCGCCGCCGCTGATGAAGCCGTAGCGGTGGACGTAGCGCCGACAGGCGTCTTTCGCGGTTCGGGCGGCCGCCCGGAGGTCGTCGCGAGAGGCGAGGTCGCGTGCCTCCGTGAGGTTGAGGGCGTCGGGCGTTGCGGTGTGTTGTTTCGCCTCGGAGACCCCCACACTTTCGAGACTGCCACACGACGGGCATTCGACGCCGCCGGTCTCGTAGTACGACCACTGGGTGCCACACTGCTTGCACTCGCGCTCGCCTCGAATTTTCATTAGCGGAATGTTGGGTGGCAGTGCTCAAAACTTCGGTGGAACGTTTACAGCCGACGGCGCAGCGTCACGAGAATAGCGAGCAGCGCTGCGCCAACGCCGAGGGTCGTCGCAAGCGGGTCGCCACCGGCGTCGAAACGCCAGCCGTAGACGAGAAAGCCAACGAGTCCGACGGCGAACGCGAGCAGCCCGACGATGCGTAACGCGGAGTTTCCAGGGCCCATAGTCGCTGTTTCTTGACTCGCGGCCTAAACAGTTCTGGCGCGGTCAGTTGGTGACGACGAGTTTCCCGACCGCATCGCGCTCTTGCATTGACGCGAACGCCGCCCCCGTCTCTTCGAGGGGGTAGGTTTCGTCAATCTCTGGTTCGAGGTCGCCGGAGGCGACCAGCGAGAGGAGCGATTCGAGGTCGCCTTGGGTTCCCATCGTGCTCCCGATGACGCGCTTGTGGCCGAGAAACAGGTCGGGGATGTTGATTTCCGAGGTGTTGCCTGCCGTCCGGCCGCAGATGACCATGCGACCCCCGCGCCGGAGCAGTCCGAGGCCGAGTTTGGTGTACGCACCGCCGAGGTGGTTGATGACGGCGTCTGGCGTGCCAATCGCTTCGACTGCCGCAGCGAGTTCGTCAGGGTCGGTGCCCTGAATCGCGTGGTCGAGACCGAGGGCGTTGAGCTGGGCTAGCTTCGAGTCGGACGAGGAGGTGCCGACGGTTCGCGCGCCGAAAATCGAGGCAAGTTGGACGGTTGCGACGCCGACGCCGCCGGTCGCGCCGGGGACGAACACGAGGTCGCCGGGGCCGACTTCCGCACGCTTGAGCATGCGGAAGGCGGTCATGTACGCCGTTGGAATCGCCGCGGCTGTGGTGGTTTCCACGTTGTCAGGGAGTGGTACGAGTCGGTCTGCGGTCACGAGCGCCTGCTCTGCGAGGCCGCCGTGGTAGAGCGAGTATGACTCACAGAGGTTTTCCGGACCTTCTCTGCAGAACCGACAGGTGCCACACGTTTCGTTCGGGCAGAGGACGACACGGTCGCCGGGTGCGATATTCTCGACGCCAACCCCGATTTCGCGGACGACGCCTGCCACGTCGAGGCCACTCACGAACGGGAGGTCGTCGGTGGCGACCATCGCTGAATCGCCTT
Organism: Haladaptatus sp. CMSO5; assembly: GCF_036689885.1. Taxonomy (NCBI): domain Archaea; kingdom Methanobacteriati; phylum Methanobacteriota; class Halobacteria; order Halobacteriales; family Haladaptataceae; genus Haladaptatus; species Haladaptatus sp. CMSO5. The sequence goes on along the minus strand of NZ_JBAHVW010000001.1, from coordinate 2,151,020 downwards.
CTAAAATCCACAGGTCGTGGCGGTTGATGGCGCACGCTTCGACGTCAATGACGGCTTCGCCCGGGCCGGGTTCTGGGTTCGGTTGCTCGACGATGCCCACGCCCTCCGGGCCGGTGAGTTCGGTGAATGCTGCGACGCGCATGCACAGAGCATGTGGAGGCGAGCCTAAAGCAATACGGGAAGGGTCAATCGGCGGGGGCGAAAAAAACGAGGCGGTTAGAAGCTGAACACCTGGTCTGCGTCGTCCATCACTTCGAGGAACGTCGCAGCGCCGGCGAACTGGGTGGTGACCGCTTCGTCGATTGCGTCCCGGTCCCACTGGAGCATGTCGAGGGTGGTCGTACACGCGACGGTGGTTGCGAGGTCACCGCCTTGGTCTACGAACATCGGGAGCATGTCGTAGGGGTTCGGCATGCCCTGGTCGAGGAGGGGCTGAATCTCGGAGACGTCCTTGTCGCCTTCCAGCAGGTGGGTCAGGCCATCGAACGTGAAGTAAATCATGACCTCCGTTTCGGTCGTCAGGGCCGTGTGGCCGAGGTTCATTGCCATTGCGAGGTTCTTCGGGCTGTCGTCGGAAACGATGATGCCAATTTTATCCATTGTTATTCGGTTTTGCGGATGTAGTGTTTGTAGACGGTCTGTTCTTCCGAGTCGTCTTTGTGCTGGGTGACCAGCTCGACGCCGGGTGCGCCGTTGGCCCAGCCTTTGATGTCGCTCATCGAGCCGGGGTCGGTTGCGAGCACTTCGAGAATCGCCGTCTCCGCTAAGTCATCGCTCGCCTGTTTCGTCTGCATCACGGGCATCGGGCAGTTCATCCCCCGAGCGTCGAGGGTTTCTGTCACGTCTAATTCCTGAGTCATGGTGTATCACCGTGCATTTGTCTTGCTGTGTTTGTGCAATATTGTGGCGATTGTGAAAAGCATGTCGGTGTCGGCCATGTAGCCAAGAACGCATTATTCGGTCAATAGTAGCCGATTAAACCAGTTATCCAACCCACACACCCAACAAACGGTTTTGCACAAAATGAGAACAACCGTCCAAACACTTTTGAGGATGCACCTGATAGGGACGGCTACACAGATGGCAAACAACGCGTTCCCAACGACGGACGAAGACATCGATGCCGTCCGTCCGGAAACCCTGAAAGAGCGTATCGACGACGGAGAATCCGTATTCATCCTCGACGTGCGTGCGACCGAGGAGTTCGACCAGTGGCACATCGACGGCGAGACCGTCGAAACCGAGAACGTGCCCTACTTCGAGTTCCTGATGGACGAAGACGACGACAGTCTGTACGAAGGCCTCCCAGACGACCAAGAAATCGTCGTGCTCTGTGCCAAAGGCGGGTCGAGCGAGTACATCGCTTCCCTGCTCAAAGCGCGTGGCTTCACCGTCTCCCACCTCGAATCTGGCATGAACGGATGGGCCTCGATTTACGACTACACGGAACTCGACACCGAGACGGATGCGACGATTGCGCAGTACCAGCGGCCGTCAAGCGGCTGTCTCGCCTACCTCGTCGTCTCGGGCGACGAAGCTGCGGTCATCGACCCACTTCGCGCGTTCGCAGACGAGTACGTCGCAGACGCCCGCGCGATGGGCGCTGAGCTGAAGTACGCTGTCGACACCCACATCCACGCAGACCACATCTCGGGCGTTCGCACGCTTGCACGCGAGACCGGCGCAACCGCTGTGATTCCAGCGGCCGCCGCAGACCGCGGCGTCGAGTACGACGACGCCTACGAAACCGTCGAAGATGGCGACGAACTCATGGTTGGCGACGTGACCATCGACGCCATCCACACACCCGGTCACACCTCGGGGATGACGTCCTACGAGGTCGGTGACGTGCTGTTCACCGGTGACACGCTGTTCACCGAAAGCGTCGCCCGCCCCGACTTAGAAGACGGTGCGGAGGGCGCAGAAGACGCAGCAAAACTGCTCTACGACTCGCTCGCAGACCGCATCCTCACTCGTGACCCGGACTCGCTCGTGGCTCCGGCCCACTTCAGCGACGCGGCGACGCAGGCAGCAGACGGGACGTACACCGCCCGCCTCGGTGCCCTCGAAACGTCGATGGACGCGCTCTCGATGGCGCGCGACGAGTTCGTTTCGTTCATCCTCTCTGACATGCCACCGCGTCCGGCCAACTACGAGGACATCATCGCCGCAAACCTCGGTGTCGAGGACGTAGACGACGCCGAGGCGTTCGCGCTCGAACTCGGGCCAAATAACTGTGCGGCCAGCCAAGACGCACTCACGAGCAACTAACCCATGTACCCGCTTCAGCTTGCGTTAGACCTGAGCGCGCTGTTCCCGAGAGGCATCCTTCCGTACGCCCTCGGCGGCGTGCTCATCGGTGTCGGCGTCGCAACCATCTACCTCGCCACCGGCATCCACGCTGGAGCGAGTACGTTCTTAGAATCGTCGCTGTCGTACGTCTCAGACTTAGCACCGTTGAACCGCTTTTCCTACCGCGAGTCGCGCGACTGGCGCGTCGTGTTCACCCTCGGCATCGTCCTCGGCGCGGGCGTGTACGCCCTCGCCTTTCAGGACGGTATCTGGGTGACGGACGTTCAGTGGTGGCGGCTCCTCGTCGGCGGCGTGCTCATCGGCATCGGCACCCGCCTCGGGAAGGGCTGTACCTCTGGCCACGGCGTCTGTGGGATTGGCTCGCGCTCCCGTACCTCGCTCACGAACGTCGCCGTCTTCCTGCTGGTCGCCGCCGGAATTGCACACCTCGTGCAAGCAGTGGGGGTGTCGCCGTGAGCGACGAACGCCACCCGCTGTTCATGCCCGTCATCTTCGGTGGCGGGCTCATCTTCGGCTTCGGCCTCGCGCTCAGCCAGATGGCGAAACCGGAAGTCGTCCTTGATTTCCTCCAGTTCGAGGACTTCGGCCTGCTGTTCGTGATGGGCGGGGCCGCAGTCGTCTCCGGACTGGCGGTTATCGTGGGCACGCGCTTCCTGCAAAACGCACCGCTCACGGGCCGCGAGTACACGCCGCGAGTCAAGGACTTAGACCGCGACGTGCTTGTCGGCGGGGCCGTCTTCGGCGTCGGCTGGGGCCTCTCCGGCATCTGCCCGGGCGCGGGCTACGCCAGCCTCGGCATTGGAAACTATCCCGTGCTCCTCGCCATCGGCGGAATGTTCGTTGGCGCGTACGCACAGAGCTACTGGAAGGCGGTTCGACGCGCCGATTCAGCACCCACATAGGCAAAAAAATTTGAGAAACAGTATTGTACATAAATCCCAAAATCGAAACAACTACCACGATGAACTCACCGCACACCCTAACCCGCATGATTCGACCCACCACACACCGCACTCGCTTCGGGGGGTGGAGCTGATGTTCGGCATCGAAACCCTCCCGGCAACCGCGCAGGCAGCCGCAACCGTTGGCTTCGTCCTGAGCGAGGCGTTGGTGCTCTACGTCGGCTACGGCACCCTCACGAGCCTCGCCGGGCCGACGCTCAACGAAACCGTACAGGGTGACTGAGTGTGTCAATTCTCGGTTTGAGCCTCGGCCTCGCCGCGTTGTTCGTCGGCTTTGGTCTGCTCATTGGCATCCTGTTTGGCTTCTTTGGGATGGGCGGGTCGTTCCTCGTCACGCCTGCCTTGCTGGTGATGGGCTATCCGGCGAAAGTCGCGGTCGGCAGCGGCCTCGCGTTCGTGTTCGGTACCTCGATTATCGCCGCGCTCAGACACCGCGACCTCGGACAAGTTGACTACAAACTCGGCGCGATGTTCGTCGTTGGCATGACCGCGGGCATCGAGGTGGGCAAGCGTCTCGTGCTCGTCCTTGAAGCCGCGGGGCTCGCAGACACGGTTGTGAGCGTCGCCTACGTCGTCTTGCTCGCCACGGTCGGGCTGTTCGTCCTCAGAGACGCCCGCACCGCAGACGACGGCGACGGCGAAGACAACTCGGCCATTCTCCGGGCACTGCGCCGCGTCCGACTCCCACCAGTCATCACACTCAAAGGCGACATCGAGGTGTCCATCTGGGTCGGCCTGACCATCGCCTTCGCCATCGGTATCCTCTCGGGATTCCTCGGCGTCGGTGGCGGGTTCCTCCTCATGCCCGCGATGATGTACGGTCTCGGCGTCCCGGCGGCAGTCGCGGTCGGCACCGACGTGTTCCAAATCACCATCTCCGGGGCGTTCGGTGCGTTCCGCTACGCACAGGAAGGCGCGGTCTCCCTCCCCGTCGTGACCACGCTCCTCGCCGGGAGCGCGCTCGGTGCGCGTGTCGGCGCGGCCGCAACTGACGTGGTGGACGAAGACGCCATCAAGGGCTACTTCGCCGCCATGTTGCTCGCAGGCGCACTCGCCGTTGCGAGCAAGAAACTTGGTACAGTGTACGCCATCGACCTGCTCTCGACGGTGAGCATGGCGCTCATCTTCGGCGCGGCAATTCTCGTGAGCGGGGCGATTCTGTACCGCGCTGCGGTGAACATCAGACAGGAAAGTCGGGCAGAGAGCCTCGCCGACTAACGACACTTCTAGCTGCCTGACCGCCACCGTTTATCCCGGCTGGCAGCGTACGACGGCGTACAATGTCGAGTGAGACACTCACCTCCGACGTGCCAGAGGATACTCGAAGTCGCCGCGAGGCGACTGGTCGAGAAATTCTCCGGCGATGAAACTGTTTCTGTGACGAGCACACCCGAGGGTACCGTCCTGCACGTAAACGACGAAACGACCGTTCTTTCGAGAGCGACCGCCACCCGCCTGCGCGACGCGCTCAGAGACGCACTTACCGAAACCCGCGAGTACGTCTACACGTCCGGAACGTACCGCGAAGACGGTTCCTACGTCGTCGCCCGACGCGGTGCGACGTCTGCGGGTCACAGCAAGGTGTTCGAGGACTTTCGAGAACTGCAACGACTCTACGACCGCCTCCCCGAGGCGTTCACCGCCGACGACCTGAGTCGGTCGGGGCTGACCGGTGGCCGCCGCCACATGCTACTGCGTCACTTCGTGGAGCATCCGGCGTTCGACTGCCGACTCGAATGCAGACAGCCGCTCACGGCGCGAAAAGTCGGCTAGCGCCGAACGCTTTTGCGCCTGCCAGTTGTGACTTCGGTATGCCACAACCACGACCTGCCACCTTCTCAATCGTTGCGCGCGACCCCGACACTGACGCCGTCGGGGTCGCCGTCCACTCGAAGTTCATCAGCGTCGGCTCCGTCGTCCCGTTCGTGAGCGCCGATGCCGGGGCAATTGCAACCCAGAGCTTTGCAAACGTCGCCTACGGGCCGGAGGGATTGGCACTGCTCCGCGACGGTGAGTCCGCGGAAGCCGTCATCGAGCAACTCACCGCCGCAGACGACGAAGCGGCATCTCGACAGGTTGGCGTCATCGGCCAAGACGGCTCCGTCGCGGCCTTTACGGGCGACGAGTGTTTCGACTATGCGGGCGACATTCAGGGTGAGAACTACTCCGTCCAGGGCAACATCCTCGTGAGCGAGGAGACGCTGACGGCGATGGCAGCCGCCTTCGAGGAGACGACAGGTGGGCTGCCCGAAAAACTGCTGGCGGCGCTCCACGCTGGAAATGACGCGGGCGGCGACAAGCGCGGCGAGCAGAGCGCGGCGATGTACATCGCAAAGCCCGAGGGCGGCTACGACGGCGGGAACGACCGCTGGGTGGACGTGCGCGTCGACGACCACGAAACCCCAATTGACGAACTGGAGCGCGTGTTTCGGCTCTACGACATCACGCTGCTCTCGCGCGCCGCCCCCGAGGAGACCCGCGAGCTAGCTGGCAAGACGGCACAGGAGGTTTCAGAGACGCTCGCGGCGATGGGACTCTACGACGGTACGCCGGACGAGGCGTTCGGCGCAGACGAACGCGAGGCCCTCGAACAGTTTCGTGGCCTCAACAACTTCGAGAACCACAACCTCGCGGTCATCGAAGACGCTCTCGCCCGCGGGTGGGACGCGGCGAGTGGGTCGGGCGAGAAACGACTCGTGAACGCGCTCTGGCACGGCCTTTCACGGCTCGACCGAGTGTAGGGAACAGGTACTTTTGCCCCGCGTGTGTAGCGAATCGTATGCGCTCTGAAGAGGAAATTCGCGCCCAGTACGAATTTCTCGCCGAAGAACTCGACGACGAGGACATGAATCACAAGGGAGTCAAACAGATGTTCACCTACTATAAGCGCGCGCTCGGCTGGGTGTTAGAAGAGGAGTATATATAGGCTGTTCCCACCGCATTCGGTACTTTTATGTATCATACTGGAATTTATCCAGTTGACGCTTCGATTGGAGGGCCGAAGCGTCAGCGGGGACCAATTCAGGGCGGCAAGCATGCCTGGGGGCCGCTCCCTCAGGCGTTGCTTACCTTTTGATGATCTCTACGAGATTGAGAGCGACGTGTCTTCGTCGCTTGCACCTTCGTCCCATTCGAGTTCTAACTCCAAACTGAGTTCGCCCTTTTTCCCGCCTCGTGAGGTTTCGCGCTCTGCTTTCACCTCGAAGGTGACCCGCGCGGGCGGGTTCATACTGACCGATTCGCCCCCGGACACGAGGGTGACCTCGTCTCCTGCATCGAGCTTGTCTGCAATCGTGCGCAGGTAGGTCGCAACCTCGGCGCGTGTCTGTGACTGCTCTGACTTGAATAACACTTCTTCTGGCATCCCTCTCTCCTACGAGAGCCAGTCAGATAAGTAGCGAGGCTCCGCCCACTAACTGTTTCCCACCACGCCCAGTAACATTCAGTTCAGACTGTCAGTATCAAATTCACACCTTTTGTCCCACGCATCAAGAATTAAATAGTTTCTATATTTGTGGCAAAGTACAAGAAAGATAACCGCCCATCCACGTTTTTATCGCCCGATATGTTTATCCTATTCGGGTTAATATGTCTGATTGAAAGCAAAGATGTACGACTTGACAGGATTCCAGCGAGACCTCCTCTACGTCATCGCTGGGAGCGAAGACCCTCACGGGCTCGCTATCAAAGAAGAACTCGAAGAGTACTACGAAAAAGAGATTCACCACGGGCGGCTCTACCCAAATCTCGACACCCTTGTCGACAAGGGCCTCGTCGAAAAGGGACAGCGCGACCGACGGACGAACTTCTACACGCTCACGCGACGCGGCCGCCGCGAAATCGAAGCGCGCAACGATTGGGAAGCGCGCTACATCGAATAAACCGTATTCTGGTCTCTGCGTTTCTCCCAATCAGGTTTACTCAGCCGACGGCTCGCCACCGTCGGTCGTCGCATCCACAGAGGCCGCCTGCTCCGGTGGCTCTGTGAGATACGTCGGGTCGACTGCATACGGCTGAATCTGTGTGCCCACGATGAGCTCTGGGAGAATTATCCGTGCAAAGTGGACGAGGAGCACGAGCAAGATTGGGCCGAGGAAGATGCCGTACCACCCGAACAACAGTGGCCCGAAGATGTAGGCGAACATCACGGCACCGACGTGGAGATTTCGCCCCGAGACGTAGGGCCGGAGCACGAAGTCAGGGAGCGTATCGACGATGATGAACGAAACGGCGGCAAACACGATGACGAACCAGAACTGTGGCTCCTCGGAGAGCACGGTCACGATTCCGAGATACGCGGTCACGGGGAAGTAGACGAGTTTCATGCCAACGACGGGAATGAGACTCGCCACGCCCGCGAGCAAGCCAATGAGTGCGGCGTAGGGAACGGAGAGACCGGGTGGGCTCATGAAGTCGAGCACCGAATACGAGAGCACGGCGATAATCGCGGTCAACACCGCGTTCAGGATGTTCCCGAAGAAGATGTTGTGAAAGTCCTCATCGACGTTTTTCAGGTACGCTTCGAGCACGCCGCGTTCGTCACCGAAGCGGCTCTGGAACCACCGAGTAATCTTGTGGCCGTCGCGTAGGAGGTAGAACGCGAGGGCAATCATGACGAACAGGTGTAAGAGGAGATTGCCGATGAACCCCGTGTAGTTGAGTCCCTGATCCAGAATCTCTCGGAGCGTTTCGATGCCGGTGTCGGTTTCGAGATACGAGACGGGGTCATCGACGATGGTCGAGACGTCGAGATACGGCTGGACGGCAGACGAAATCGGGCCGAGTTCGACCGTGTTCTGTACGGTGCTCAACTCTTGGAGCGCGATTGCGATGGAGTACGCAAGCAACACCAGCACCGGAAGGGCAAGGGTGAACAACGCAACAAAGGCGGCGAGCGAGCGGGGGTAGATGCGCGTTTTGATCCGGTCGTAGATGGGCCGCGTCGCGTAGTAGATGAACACGCCAAAGACGAACGTGCCGATAAACGAGTAAAAGACAAACAGCAGGGCAATCCCGAGAACCGCTCCGATAGCCCACCAGCCAAAGCGCGAGCGGTCCATGTCCGTACCAACCATGTCCTTCGGTTTGTGTGCGTGGTGGATAAACGTTCGTGGGGCCAGAGCGGAGATTTTTAGCACCCGGCAGAGAATGCTACCGAAGTGACTGATTTCGTTGCCCAACTTGCACTCGCACCACTCGATAGCACGGTGGTTCGCATCGCGCTCGCCGGAGCGCTCGGTCTCTTTCTTGGTCTCGAACGTGAGTGGTCGCAGAAGTCGGCGGGGATTCGCACGTTTTCGCTTACGAGCCTGCTCGCCGCGGTGTTCACGATTCTCGACACCGACCTACTGCTCGTGGTGGGTGGCCTGCTCATCATCGTCCAAGGCGTCCTCCTTGCGTTCCAGGGGCTGAAAGACGAAGAGAAGGGGCTTTCGCTTACGACTTCCACGTCGATGCTCGTCGCGTACGGCGTCGGCTCGCTCGTCGCAAGCGGCCTCATCATCGAGGGCGTGGCGGTGGCTATGCTTTCGTCGCTGTTGCTCGTGTTGAAACGCGAGTTGCACAGTTTCGCATGGGGGCTGTCGCGTGAAGAGGTGCGTTCGACCACGGAGTTCGCCATCCTCGCGTTCGTCATCTTTCCGCTGCTCCCGAGTGAACCGATTGGTTTCGACCTGAACGGGATTCGCATCGCCGCAGAGCCACAAGTCGTCTGGCTCATGGTCGTCACAGTCGCCGGAATTGGCATCGCGAACTACGCCATCGTCAAGAGCTACGGCGGCCGCGGAATTGCGGTCACGGGCTTTTTCGGTGGGCTTGCGTCTTCGACCGCCGTCGTCGGGACGATGATGGACCACGTCCGCCAGCGCCCCGACGCCACCTCGTATGCGGTTGCTGCCATCCTCCTCGCGGATGCAGCGATGGCGCTTCGCAACCTGCTCATCGCAATCGGGTTTACGCTATCTACAGACCGCGTTCTGGTGGGTGCGGCCGCCCCGCTCGGTGCGGTCATCCTCTGTAGCCTGCTCGTCGCGGCGTACACCGCAGACTGGTCGCAGAAAGTCGAGATGAAACTCGACAACCCCTTCTCGCTCAGAAACGCCCTCGGCTTCGGCGCGATGTTCCTCGTCATCATCGTCGCAGGCGGCCTCGCGGAAGCCCAGTTCGGCACGATTGGCTTTTATGTCACCGCAGTCCTCTCGGGGCTCGTGTCGAGTGCGGGGGTCACCACTTCGACGGTCGTGCTCTACCGAACCGGGGGACTGTCCTACGACACGGCAATCGTCGGTATTCTCATCGCAACGGCCTCAAGCATCCTCGTGAAAGCAGCGCTCGTTGCCTTTGGGCCCAGCCGCAAATTCGCGTTGCGCGTTGGTATCTGGAGCGCGGTGTTGCTCGTCGCGGCGACCGTGATGACCCTGCTCGTCACCTTCTAAATTTCGCCGGTATCGCAACCAAGTTTATCACGCTTTGTAGCACAGTTTGTGCATGGACCGAGAGACTGCTCGACCACAGGTCCGTGAGTTGCCCGGAAAACGCGCCCAGAAATGGGTGTCATACCACCAGCAAACCGCGGCGCCGAGCACCTATGTCTACGATTTTGTATGGGATATCACTGCGGACGCGGAAGGGCCGTTTTGTACCGACGTTGACGGCAACGTGCTCATGGATTTCACGAGCCACGTCGGGGCTGCCCCCCTCGGGTACAACAACCCGAAACTCATGGAGAAACTCGAACGGTTCGACCTCGTCGACCCGATGAAGATTGCGGGCCAAGATTTCTACGTTGCCGGCGCAGGCACCCCTGACGACCCACAAATCCCCGGCCCAGCCGTCCTGATGGACCGGCTCACCGACATCACCGCCCACTACGACATGGACACCGTGTTCCTCTCGAACAGCGGTGCCGAAGCCGTCGAAAACGCCATCAAAATCTGCTATGACAACAGCGGCGGCGCGAAGTACGGCCTCACGTTCCAAGGCGCGTTCCACGGCCGCACCCTCGGCGCGCTCTCGCTCAACCGCTCGAAAGAGGTGTATCGCCGCCACTACCCCGAGATTGCAGGGATTCACGACGCGCCGTTCTGTTCGGACCGAACCTGTACGCCCGACTCGTGTGACTGTGGCTTTTTCGTAGAAAACACCTCAACCCTGCGAAAGCGCCTGCACCCGAAGAAGGGGCACATCAACCCCGAAGAAGTCGCCTACCTCATCATGGAACCCGTCCAGGGTGAGGGTGGGTACAACATCCCGAGCGACGCGTTCATGCAGGAGATTGCGGACGTCTGTGCGGAGTACAACATCACGCTCATCGCAGACGAGATTCAGTCGGGAATCGGTCGCACCGGGAAACTGTGGGCCTCTGACCACTACCCAATCACGCCAGACGTCATCACCTGCGCGAAGGGGCTTCGCGTCGGCGCGACCGTTTCGCGTTCGGACGTGTTCCCGGCAGAGAAAGGTCGCATTTCATCGACGTGGGGGGCAGGTGACATCCTCGGGGCGATGCAAGGCACGCTTACTCTCGACGCCATCGAGCAGTACGACCTGCTTTCAAACGCCACAGCGCGCGGTGAACAGTTGAAAGAACAGTTCGCTGACGCGGAAAACGAGAAGGTTGTCGACGTGCGCGGACTCGGGTTGATGCTCGCCGTCGAGCTCGATTCGCGCGAGCGCCGCGATGCGGTAATTAACGAAGCGTTGAAGCGTGGCTTGCTCATCCTCGGCTGTGGGTACAAGACGGTTCGGCTCCTGCCGCCACTCGACGTGACCGAGCGCGAGATGGCGCTCGGCGCAGACCTCCTGCTCGAAGCTATCAACGCAGCTTAACGTCGCGGTAGGAACGGCGTATTCACGACCCCGGTAAAATCTTATTTTCTGTGATATGTTGGTTTTGAAGAAATCTGCGTTTCCGACGTACACCCGTTGAGTGTGCTGAAACTAGCGTATGTTAGGGCTAGACATACTGTGTCGAATTACAGAACGGAGTTTCTATTACCTCGCAGGCGTATGGGTAAGGCATGGTTCACACGTGCCGAAACTGCAAACGGGCGTTCACCAGCAAACTGGACTTACAGCTCCACCAGGACAACTGCTCTGACGCGCAGTTGTTCTGCTCGCAGTGTGGTGAGCGATTTGCAGAACGACGGGCGACACGAGATGGGTGGTACTATCGATGTCCGACAGAGGACTGTGAGGGACAGGAGATTGGCGAGGATCTCCACTACGTCTCTGACATGATGGTCGTACGATAACTAGCGGCGCAGTTCGCGGTCTGGCACGTGTTTTTCGGGTGTTTTTCCTGTAGCAAAACTACATTGTCTTTGCGTTCGTACAGTTCGAATGAATGATACGGGTTCGAAATCTCAGGAAAGAGTACAGCGGATTCGTCGCCGTCTCTGACAGCAGCTTTTCTGTCGAACCCGGTGACGTGTTTGGCATCATCGGGCCAAACGGGGCGGGGAAAACGACGACGCTCAAGATGCTCGCCGGACTCCTCACGCCGACGAACGGCACGGCAACCGTCGCGGGCCTGCCCGCAGACGACCCGGAGATGCGGACGCGACTTGGCTACCTCCCAGAAGAGTCGCCGCTCTACGAGGAGATGACACCCAACTCTTATCTCCGCTTTTTCGCAGACCTCTACGATGTGCCCCGCGACGTGGCCGACGAGCGCATCGAAGACACCTTAGACGCCTTAGACCTCGCCTACCGCGACCGGCGGCTCGGTGATATGTCGAAAGGGATGCGCCGGAAGGTTGCCATCGCGCGGTCGCTCGTAAACGACCCGGACGTCCTCATCTACGACGAACCCGCGAGCGGCTTAGACCCGCTCACGACGAACTACGTGCTCGAATTCACCCGCGACCTGAGCGCGCAGGGCAAGACCGTCGTCTTCAGCGCGCACAATCTCTTTCACGTCGAAAGCATCTGTGACCACCTCGTCATCATGAACAAGGGGGAGATTGTGGCGCGCGGAACCGTCGGGGAGATTCGAGAAACGCACGGCCGGACGGCCTACCACGTGTTCACTTCGGTTCCGCTGCGCGAAACGACGCCCGATGGCGACAGACACAAAGTTGTCGTCGAGAGCATGGCCGAGGTGGACGCGATTCGAGACGCGGCACAGGCCGCAGGCGGCGACGTGGTTGACCTCAGAACCGACGAACCGAGTCTCGAAGACATCTTCCTCGACCTTGCGAAAGGAGCGACGACGGCGTGAACCCGCGGAAGATTCTACGCATTGCCCGCTGGGAGGTGACCAAAGGGGCCGGGGGCATCGACCGGAAAACCCTCGTCGCGGGCGTCGTTGCGATTGCCCTCCTCGGCGTCGTCTCTGCGGCCGCTGTCGGCCACGGCGTCGCCTTAGACCGCGGGATTTACCGTGTGAGCGTCGATGAGTCGAGTCCGTACTACGGCCCCGTCGCCGCAGATCCGACGTTCGACATCCGCGAACCGGGGTCTACAGAGGTTGAAATCACCATCGAAGACGGGGGTTTTCGGGTGAGTCCCACCCCGAAAGGTCGCGCCGCGTTCGCAGAACTCAGACGCGCCGTCGGACGCTACAATGACCGCGTTATGGCAGCAGAGCAAAACCAATCTGCGGCGTTCCCGGTCGCGGTTTCCATCACCTACGCCAACCGCGGCGGGGGTGAGGTGGTCGTGCCGGGCGACGTGGGGCAATCTCAACCAACGACAGCAGACCAACCGGCGGGCGGAGAGTCACCCGGACAGGGAACCGAAGCAGGAGACGGAACTGGCGGCGCTGGGGGTGCGACGACGCCCATTCCACAGAACGACCAGTCCGTGAGCGACGCGCTGTTCGGCGGCGGTACGGGCGACACACCGAGCGACATCGCGCCGCCGTTCCCCTTCGAGTCGCTGGCACTCGCGTTCCTGTTCGTCCTCCCGATGAACTTCGTGATACAGGCCTACGGTGGCTCGATTCTCAAAGAGCGCATCAACCGCCGGGGCGTGCTATTGCTCGTCGCGCCAGTGTCTCGCTACGACATCGTTGCCGGAAAGACGCTCCCCTACTTCGCCGCGGCCCTGACTATCACGACGGTCATCGCGCTCGCGATCGGCGGCGGCCTCGTCTCGATTACCGCCGTCATCCCGCTCGCGCTCGTGTTCCTCGCGTCGACGTTCCTCGCGGGGATGTTCGCCCGATCGTTCAAGGAACTCACCTTCGTGACGGTCGCCATCAGCGTGTTTCTCACGACCTACGCCTTCGTACCAGCCATCTTCACCGACCTGAACGCGATTGCGCTCATCTCGCCGCTCACGCTCGTTGTGCGCGACCTACAGTCTGAAGCCATCACCGCGGGCGAGTACGCCTTTGCGACGCTCCCGCTCTACCTCACCGCGGGGGTTCTGTTCACCCTCGGTGTCGGCGTCTACCGCGAGGAGGACATGTTCACCCAGCGGGCGGTCCACCTGAAGGCGCTCGACGCGATTTCGAGTCGCATCCGCGGCCGGCGGAGTATCGCATTTCTTTCAATCCTGTTCATCCCGTTCGTGTTCGTTGCGGAACTGATGGCGATTGCGACGCTGTTCGCGCTTCCGATGTCGTTCTCGATACCGGTGTTGCTGGTGTTGATTGCGCTCGTCGAAGAACTTGCAAAGAGCATCCACATCTACGCCGGCTTCGAGACGGCGAAGTTCGACCGCCGATTCTCGCTCGCACTCGTACTCGGCGGACTCTCGGGACTCGGCTTTTTCCTCGCTGAAAAGCTCACGCTCATCAGCCAAATCGTCGGCCTTCCCGAACTTCAGTTGGGAAGCGTCGCCTTCACGGGCGTCGATATGAGCGGCCTTGCGCTGCTCGGACTCTTGCTCGCTCCGCTCGCGCTCCACGTCGTGACGGCGACCATCTCCGCGATAGGGGCCGCGCGTGGCGCGCGTTCCTACGCGGTCGCCCTCGGGGTGGCTATCTTCGTCCACACGATGTACAACCTCACGGTGGTGACGCAGTTTGGGTGACCCACGCCTCGCCATCACGCGCCGGGAGTTGGGCGCGATAACGAGCGAGAAAACCATCGTCCTCGCACTGCTCATCCAGTTGTTCATCGCGGCGTTCTCGTCGTTTCTGGTGGTCGGACTCGTCTCGCTGTACGACCCCGGCAGCGTCTCTGACGGCCAAATCGTCACCGTCGGCGTCGCAGGCGATGCAAGCGAGTCGGTCGAAGATGCCGTGCGGTCGGTACGCGGAAGCCGGGCGCGCTTTTTCGAGAGCCGCGACCAAGCCGAACGCGCCTTCGAGAACGGGGGTGTCGATGCGCTCTTACTTGCGAATCAGCGCGATGACGACCGCATCGGGGTCGAAACAGTCGTGCCGAAAGGCAGTCTGCGCACGACGCTCATCGTCACACAGGTTCGTGAGGTACTCGAAGCGCTCGAACGCGATGAGCGGGTCGCGCGTCAGAATGAGCTTTCGGCGACGCCAGTGAACCTCCCGCCAGAGGTGTCTGCGAGTCCGTACTTCGGCTTTACCTATACCATCTTACTCCCACTGCTCTGTCTGTTGCCGGTGTTCATCAGCGGGTCGCTCGTCGTCGACTCCATCACCGAAGAGCGCGAGCGCGGAACCTTCGAACTCCTGCGGGTTGCCCCCATTACGTTGGTCGATATTGTCGATGGCAAGTTGTTTGCCGCCGTCGTCCTTGCGCCCGCGCAGGTGGCCCTATGGCTGGTGTTGCTCACGGTAAACGGCATCTCGATTTCCGATGTCGGGTTGCTGCTCGTGTTCGTCACCGCGCTCACGCTGGTGGTCGTGAGCGGTGGGGCTGGCATTGCGCTGTTCTTTGGCGACCGCCAACGGTCGCAGCTTGCGTATTCGACTGGCTTGCTGTTGTTCTTCGCCAGTCTGGTGTTCCTCCCCGAGCACCCGTCATCGACGATTGCACGCCTCGCCATCGACAGCGCGGCTCCCATCTCCTTTATCAGCGTGGCTGGCGCACTCGTCGTCGGTGCGCTCTGTCTCGGCTTGCTCCGCGAGTTCGCGCGCCGAACGGGCAAAGACCAACTGTAGCTTTTTGGTTCTGGTCTGTGTGCTGTTGGCATGGAGTATACCACCCTCGGCTCGACGGGTATGGAGGTCAGTCGGCTGTGTCTTGGCTGTATGAGTTTCGGCACCCCGAAGTGGCGTGACTGGGTGTTAGAAGAGGACGAAAGCCTCCCCATCATCGAGCGTGCAATCGACTTGGGTATCAACTTTTTCGACACGGCGAACATGTACTCGGTCGGTGAATCAGAGCGCATCCTCGGCAACGCTCTCGAAGGCCGCCGCGAAGAGAACGTCGTCGCCACGAAGGTCTTTTTCGAGATGGACGACGAAAACCGCAATTCGAGTGGCCTCTCGCGAAAGGGTATCGAACAGGAGTTGAACGCGAGTTTAGACCGGCTCGGGATGGACACCATCGACCTCTATCAGACCCATCGCTGGGACTACAACACGCCAATCGACGTGACGCTTTCTGCGCTGTCGGATGCGGTCCGCCGGGAGAAAGTCCGGTACATCGGCGCGAGTTCGATGTGGACCCATCAGTTCGCAGAGTCACTGCACACGAGCGAAGCACTCGGCCTCGAACGCTTCGTGACGATGCAAAACCACTACAACCTGCTCTATCGCGAGGAGGAACGCGAGATGCTCCCGCTCTGTGAGAAGAAGAACGTCGGCGTGATTCCGTGGAGTCCGCTCGCCCGGGGCTACCTCGCCCGCCCACACCGGGAACGCGAAAGCACCACGCGCGGGAAATCAGACCGGTATGCGCGCATCCACCCTTATCTCGAAGGCGGTGGCCGCACCATCAACGAGCGCGTAGAGGAGGTCGCAGCAGAGAAGGGCGTCACGATGGCACAGCTCTCACTCGCGTGGTTGTTACACAAAGAGTGGGTTGACGCGCCGATTATCGGGACGACGAGCATCGAACACTTAGAACAAGCCGTCGCTGCGCTCGACATTTCGCTGTCAGAAAGTGACATGGACTACTTAGAAGAACCGTACCAACCGGTGCGGGTTGCCGGACACGAATAGGCAGTAAAAGTCCAGCGCCGAGAGGTTAGGCGCGGGTCTCCGCGGCTTGAGACCCCGGAGACCCCCGGACAGCGGCCCCTTTTCCCCAAATCCGTCGGGTGTACGCTACCCCAAGTGTGGCACAAGTGGCCACGGCGGTACCCGACAGTTGTAGGTTTGAGGCAGGGACTATCCTAGCGTTGCTTGTTATTTCAGGGACTTTATGTACGCTCTTCTAACAACACCGCTGTGAGGACTGATTTCGTCCCGCGTCGAACCCGTTCTGAGACCGCCTGCTGGGTGATGTCTAACTGTGTTGCAATGTCTGCGAGCGTCGATTCACGGGGAACGTCGAAGTAGCCGTGGTTGAGGGCGAGGGTGAGCGTTTCGCGCTGTTCGGGCGTCAGTCCGAACTCGAAGGCGTCTTCGGTCTCTGCAAGGGTGTACACTCTGGTCAGGTCGAACGTGATGTCGTGTTCGATACAGTAGTCGTGGAACTGAGAGAGGTGTGCGTGGTCGCCAAAGCGGAGATGGAACACCCAGCGTTCGTTGCCGTGGGCTTTCAGAATCGTGGCCTGTGACTCTGCGATGCCGTATACCAGACTCTCGATCGACTCGGTCCACTCGACGCGATACAACACCGAGCCATCAACCTCATCGAGTCGCGTTAGCTCTTTGACAATCGGACTGTCTCTGACGGACTGTTCGAACGCGGCTAAATCACCGCCAGACGCCCAGAAGAAGGGCATAATCTCCTCTGAGGTGGGGACGACCCGTTCGAGGTCGATTTGTATCGATTCGTCGGTGTGCAACACTCGCCCGAGATTAAATTCTGACGCCGGGATGGTAAACTCGGCAATAACACTCACAGGAGGTATATCGCGCGGATACAGAAAATAACTTTCTCAGGAATCGTCTGCAGTTGCTGGGTTGACACGCCCGATTCCGCGGTCCATTCGGACGAGCAACCCCACCGTCACGACCGCGACGACGAGGTGTAACAGTGCGAGCACGAGAACGCTCTCTATGGTGGCCCCCGTCATCCGGCCGGCAATCCACAACGGCGCGGTCGAAAGCAGGAGTATCACTGCCGCGACGGTGATGAAATTCCGTCGCGGGTGGGCCGTATAGCGGTCGAGTAGCGCATAGGCGAACACGCCACCGGCAGAGCCAACGACGCTCACGCCAGTCACCTGCGACCACGAGAGCGGGGCAAACGACGCCGGGATGACGCCGAACATCCCCGCGACCCCTCGTACAACCGTCGTCGCGACGACGGCGACGCCGACGACGACGATGCCGATACGAAAGAGGTAGTCTACCCGCGCATAGGTGACACGCGCTTCCGGTGACTCAGCCCCCAATGCCATACGCTATCAATAGGCACGAACGAATTTCAGTGTTGTCCTCCACGCGCCCGCACCCACCGGCGGTTTACGGCCGCCCGATTCGAGACAGGCATGTGCTGACTGCTCGCGCGTGTGAACCGCTCTCGGACACACGTTTATCACCCGTGGCGGCCCACACAGCACCAATGGAATCTGACACTGGTCGAACGCTTCACCGCCTCCACGGGCGCGTTCAGGTGCTCTGGATTGGACAGGCACTCGTCGGTGCCCTCTTTTTCGGCGGTGTCGCTGTCGCTGCCGCGACGTTTGTAAACGGCTTTTCGCCGCAAGCTCTCTTGCTCGGTGGTGGGGTGTTCGTCGTTCTCGCGCTCGTTGGCAGCCTCCTCGCGGTTGCGCGCTACCGGCGCTGGCGCTTTGCGCTGTACGACGACTATCTCTACTTAGAACGCGGCGTGTTCACCCGCGTGAACACGGTGGTACCGTTCGTCCGCGTCCAGCACGTAGACGCCCGGCGCGGCCCACTCGAACGCCTCGTGGGCCTCGCAACCGCCGTGGTGTACACCGCCGGGTCGCGCGGGGCGGACGTGACGATTCCCGGCCTCACCCCCGACGGCGCAGATAGCCTCCAAGACCAGCTCAAAGAACTCGCCATCGACGCAGAACCCGAGGACGCTGTATGAAACTCAGCCCCGTTTCGATTCCCTACCGCCTCGCGCGGTTCGCCGGTGGACTCGTGTGGGTGCTCATCTTCGCTGGCTTTGGCTCTGCGTCGATGTTCGGCATGGACGTTGGCCTCGCCACGCTCGGTGGCCTGTTGGTGCTCGGCGGTGGGCTCCTCGTCGGGTATCAGGTGCGCTACTACCAGCGATTCGAGTACACGCTCACCGCAGACTCACTCGATATTACCTCTGGCGTGCTCTCGCGGACGAACCGCGAAATCCCCCTTCGGCGCATCCAGAACGTCGATGTCCACCAAAATCTGTTCCAGCGCGCGCTCGACATCGCGGAGGTGCGCGTCGAAACCGCCGGCGGGAGTTCGACCGAAGCAACCCTCCAGTACGTAACCACGGCCGCAGCCAGCAGGCTCGTAGACGACGTTGCCCGACTCAAGCGCGGTGAGGCGGCCGAAGACGAACCACCCGAGGAAACGGCGCTGCTCTACGAAATTACATCCCGAGAGCTTGCGCTGCTCGCGTTCGTCTCGCTCGATTTACGCTTCGTCCCGCTGCTCAGTCTCGCAGTTCCGGTCGTCGCGCCGACTGTGTCGCGCTTCGTCCTCACGGACCCGGTTACCGGCTTCATCCTCGCCGCCCCACTCGGGGTCGTCGCGCTCATTCTCCTCTCCGTCGTGACGAGCGGCGCAGCGGCGGTTGCCAACTACTACGGGTTTCGCCTCACGCGGGCGAACGGCGACCTGCGCTACGAGCGCGGGCTCCTCCAGCGGTACAACGGCACGATTCCGCTCGATAAGGTACAGGCGCTCACGATACGCGAAAACGTCCTCCAGCGGTTCGTCTCGCACGCGAGTCTCGGCGTCGAGACGGCAGGCTACGCACCCGGCCAGGGCGCAGGCGGGGGCTCCGAGGCGGCGATTCCACTCGCCCCCACCGAGCGCGTTTACTCGCTCGCACAGACCATCGAACCGTTCGGCACGCCCAGCTTCGAACGCCCGCCAAAACGCGCCCGCGAACGCTATGCGGTGCGCTACACGCTCGTGCTCCTCGTGGCGACCGGGCTATTGTACGCCGCTGTGCAGTTTTTCGCCTTCGACATCGCGTGGTGGGTGCCACTCGTGGGCGTCGTCCTTACTCCCGTCGCGGCGCACTACCAGTGGAAGAATCTGGGCTACGCACTCACCGACGACTACGTGATAACGCGCGCCGGGTTCTGGGTGCGCACCACGAAAATCGTCCCATACTACCGTGTCCAGACGGTGGCGACCAGCGAGACGATTTTCCAGCGCCGACGCGACCTTGCCACGTTGAGCGTCGATACCGCGGGCGGGCGAAGCATCATGGGCGCGAACGCGCGGGCTGTGGATATCGACGAACAGACGGCGATGACACTCAGAGAGACGGTCGCAGACCGCCTCCACCAGTCGCTCGTAGCGCGGCGGTCAGTCCGCTAATCGCCGAATCCGAGGAGTCGAAGCCCGTCGAAGGCGCCGGGAAACCCAGAAACGGACATCTACACCGGTTGACACCAGCAGCTTTTTCTCGAATCGTTATCTCGAATACGTATGCAAACAGAGCGAGTCGGCGGCTTAGCAGGAGTTCTTGCTCCCACGGTTACCCTCGGAGCCATTCTACTCGGCACGCTCATCTCTCCGACGTTTACGTGGTCGGGCAGCGCGCTCTCTAATCTCGGTGCGATGGGCGCAGAAACCGCGTGGCTGTTCAACGGTGGCTTGATGCTCGGGAGTCTCCTTGCCATCCCATTTCTCGTCGTGGCCTTTCGCAGGAGTGTACACCGCCTCCAGCACGTCGGCGTCCTCCTTCTCTCACTCGCGCTGGCTGGCCTGTTTCTCGTCGGCGTGTTTCCGATGGGAACGACCTACCACTTCCCCGCAGCGCTCTCGTTTTATCTGTTCACGACGCTCGCCCTCTGGATTCACGGCTCCGGGTCGGTGCTCGCAGGCACGCCGCGACGCGGATTGGTAAGCATCTGGCTCGGCATCGCAAACATCATGACGTGGCTGGTCTGGGTCGCCCAAGGCCCGCTGACGCGCGGCGGGCTTGCGGTCCCCGAGTTCATCGGCGCGTGCGTGTTCGCCCTCTGGCTGGTGTTTACCGCCCGTCGGCTACTGCCCTAGCCTGCGAGCGAAGAGAACTGATTGATGTCTTCGTCAAGCCCGGTCACGATGAGTTCGTCGTCTCGCTGGATGACGAACGATGGCCCAACCTCGGTGAGCACGCTGCCGTTTCGCTCGACGGCGATGATGGTACACCCCGTGCGCTGGCGGATGTCTGCCTCTGCTATCGTCTGGCCTGCGAGATTCTGTGCGCTCATGCGAACGATTTCGATTTGCTTGTCGAACGTCATCACCTCCTCTTCTAAGATGGTCGATGCGAGCATCCGACCACTCACGGTGGCAAGCCCGAGGACGTAATCTGCACCAGCACGGTACATCTTCCGCACGCTGTCGGTCTCCTCTGCGCGGGCTAAGATTTCGATGTCGGGGAAGTGCTCGCGCAAGATGAGCAGACAGAACACGGAGACGGTGTCGTCTGGAAGGGCCAGAATCACCGCGCTTGCTTCTCCGATGTTCGCCCGTTGCAGCGTCTCTTCGTCCGTGGCGTCACCGACGATATCGACGCCGTCTTTCTCGACGATATCGACCACCGTGTGCGGGTGGCCCGCCGCATCGAGCGCGCGGGCGACTTCCGTCCCGACTTCGCCGTAGCCAATGATGACGACCGCCCCGCGGCGGTGTTGACGGGTTTCAGAGAGCGTGAGGCCTTTGACCTGTTCGAGTTGGTCTCCGTGACCCGCGACGAGCAACATGGTGTGTTCGTCGATGACCGTCTCTGGCGGCGGCGGACTGACGAACTCACCGGAGAGCCACGCGCCGATGATGTTCGCACCGGTTTTCTCTGCAATCTGACTCTGTCTAATGGAGACGCCGTCGAGCGGGCTGTTTTCTTGCACCGAGAACTCGACAATCTCGAAATCATCTGCGATTTCGACCGTGTCCCTGAGTTCTGTGCTGAGCGTCGTCGTCACCTTGTTCGCCAGGCTTTCACCGACGAGTCGGCGCGGTGAGAAAACGAAGTCGGCACCGGCATAGCGGTGGTAGCGGGCGGCATCGTGGGTTTCGACGAACGTGATGACGCGCGTGTCACAGACGTCTTTCGCCGTGAGCGCGATGCTCGCGTTCGTCTCGTCATCTTCGTCTGCGACGATGGCGCGCGCTTTGGCGATGTTCGCGGCTTTGAGCGTTTCGTTCGTCTCGGGGTCGCCGTAGATGACCGGGACGCCGTTTTCGTAGAGCACGTTTGCCTCCTCGCGGTTTGCCGCGATGACCACTGACGGAATGTCGCGGTGTTTGAGTTCGGCAATCAGCGTCTCGCCGCGTGGCGTGTAACCACAGATAATGACGTGATCTGCCAGTTCCTCGACCGAATTCGGCGCGCGCATCGAAAGGCGGGTTTCGATCCACGGCACGACGAACAGGGGCAAGGCGAGAAACACGAAGAAGATGCCCGTAAACTGCATGAACACGACGAGTGCCTTCATCGGAAGCGTCTGCCACGGCGCGTCTTCGCCGTAGCCGGTCGTCGTGAACGTCTCTACGACCACGACGAGCGAATCCGAAATGGGTTGCGGGTCGTTTTCGAGGACGCGCATTCCCGTGTTGTAGGTCACGGTGAACGCGATGAGAACGCCGAGAAAGGTGAGGAGATAGACGATGAAGAGTCTACGGCGGCCGCTCTCTCTGCTGAACAGGTTCGAACTGACGACGCGCCGAAATACCATCTGTCTCTTGTTTCGCGCGGAGTGGCGTAAAACAATTCGGGTCACAAACGGCGTTTTGATACTGTCTGTGTTCGGTGTGCACGGCAGCCAAACCACGACCGCCCTTCCCCAACCGAAATACATGATTCGGTCCCGACAGTATAGTTATGTTCAGCGGCGTTCATGTCGCCAGTAATGCCCGCCATCGAAACCACCTCGCTTACGAAGGAGTACGACGGCTTTGCGGCACTCAGAGACCTCTCACTCTCCGTCGAACACGGCTCGCTCTACGGCCTGCTCGGCCCAAACGGCTCCGGGAAGACCACGACGCTCTCTATTCTCACCGGCCAGCTCGTCCCCACATCCGGGAGTGCGCGCGTTCTCGACATCGACCCCGTCGCAGACCCCGTAGCGGTACGCGAGAACGTCGGTATTCTCCCCGAACGCGAAGACCCGCCGAGTTTCATGACGCCACGAGAATACCTGACCTTCGTCTCGGAGGTGCGCAACTTAGACGACCCGGAGTACCAAATCGCGCGCTGGGCCGACCGCCTCGGCTTCGAAGACCGCCTCGATACGCTTTCGACAGACCTCTCTGAGGGCGAACGCCAGCGCGTCATGCTCGCCCAAGCGTTCGTCCACGACCCACAGGTCGTGTTCATCGACGAACCGCTCGTGAACTTAGACCCAATCATGCAAGAGCGCGTCAAACGGCTGTTCGTCGATTACTGCGACGTGGGCAACACGCTGTTTCTCTCGACGCATTTCATCAGCGTGGCAGAGGAAATCTGTACGGACGTGGGCATCCTCACGGAGGGGGAACTCGCCGCAGAGTGTGACCCACGAACGCTCAAAAGCGGCACGGGGCTGCTCGACTACTTTCTCTCTGAGGTGGACGCAGCAAAGGCAGAGGCGCTACAATGAGCCTGTTCTACCGAATGCTGAGAGAGGAGTGGCGGCTCCATAGCCGGTTGTTCGGCTCCGGGCGATTCGCCCTGTTTCCGCTGTTCATCGGACTCATCTGCGGGGTGAGCTACTGGTTTTTGACGCTCACCGGCACCAGCGTCGAGAGCCTCGCGCTTGGCCTCCACATCATCGTGTTCTTCCTTGGACTACAGGTCGGGACGATTGGCTTCGTTGGCCGCGATGCGCTCGAAAATTTGCTTGGTGACATCACCTTACTCGTCTTTTCTGCACGCACCCTCCCGCTCTCACAACGCCGCTTGCTCGCCACGTTTCTCGCAAAAGACCTCGTGTACTACATCTTCCTGTACATCACCCCTGTCGTGCTCGCGTACGCGCCGTTCGCGCTACAGGCGGGCCAGTCACCCCTGCGCATCCTTCTGCTGTGGGTGACCGTCGCAGAAGCGTTCGGCGTCGGCGTCGCGCTCTCATTTGCCGCCGCGGCAGTGTCGACGCGCGGGAAATCCGTTCTCCTCGCATTCCTCGTCGGCGCGGGCGCGCTCATCGTACTGGTTCGGAACCCGATTTACGCACTCTTCACGCTCGGCCTTCCAGAGCAGGCGACGCTTGTGAGCGCCGGATTCGGCTGTCTCATCCTCCTCGCGCTTGGTGCTATCGGCCTCGCGCTGTTCAAACCGCGCACCGAACGCGCCCACCGAACACCCTCCTCTCGGCTCGCCGGGTTGAAAACCCGGTTGCCGGGACGCGACCCGCACCTCGTCTCACGGGCGATTACCGACGTGGGACGCTCCAGTGGGTCGTTCTGGAAGGTGGTCATCTCCGCGGCCATCATCTTCGGGACGACCGCCTTCTTACTCGACAAAGTCGCAGAGGCTACCGCCATCCGTCCGGGGGCGGGAATCGCCCTCGGGACGCTCCTCGGGCTTGGGTCGTTCACCACCTACGCTTGGGTGACTCAATTCGACGACGCGAGCGAGTATCTCCACTATCCGATTACGTTTTCGCGGGTGTTTCGCGCGAAGTTCTACGCCTTCCTCATCCTCACGATTCCCGTCTCGCTCGCGTTCCTCGTCGGCGCTGAGCTTGCGTTCAACGTGACGAGCGTCGCCTCTGGCTTTGTCATCTTCCCGCTCGTTTCGGTCTACGTCTTCGGCGTGTCGGCGTGGCTCACCGGCCTCGCTCCGAACGACCTCTTGTTCGATACGCCGCGATTCGTGCTGTTCGGCGTCGCCATCGCGCTCGTCGCCGTCCCGTTGCTCGTCGCCTCGCTCGCTCACAGCGTCTCGCCGCTTGTCACGACCGGTGGCTCGGTGGGACTCGCCATACTCGCGGCTGGCGGCGGCTGGGTGCTTCTCAATCGTGCCGGGCCACGCTGGGAGCGCCGCCTGCGCCAAGAAAATTAGTTAGAGACGAGCGCGGACGAGCAGTTTCGGCGTCGTGAACGACGCCACGCCGTTCTCTGCATACCAGATGTCGAAGTAGCGCCGCGCGGCGTTCGGGGCTTTGTCAAAGAGTTCTTGGAGCTCTGAGAGGCGGTCTTCTGGGACGTTCATCCGGTCAACCCAGCTATCGAATTCGATGGTACGACGCACCCATGCGGTTTCTTCGACGACGAATCCAGCAGCGGAGAGCCAGTCGCGCCACGTCTGTTCTGGGTAGCTTTCGACGTGCGTTGGGTCGCGGATGGCTTCGACGGTGTTCAAGAATTCTGCGAGAGCTTCGTCTTCGGGGGCGACGTTGTCTTCGAGGACGAACACGCCGCCCGGGGCGAGGATGCGGGCGACCTCTGAAACGAACGTCGCGGGGTCGGGGAAGTGATGGGCAGCGATACGACAGGAAACAGCGTCGAACGTATTGTCGGCAAACGGCAGCGCCTCTGCGTCGCCCACGACACCGCGGAGCAGCGGAAACGACGACTGGGCCATCTCCACCATCTCGCGGGTGAGGTCGAGCACGAGCACCTCTTCGACGCCGGTGCGCATGAGCGCGTTTGCGGTGTGGCCCGCACCGGTTGCGATGTCGAGCGCGAGGGTTGCCTCGCTCGCCCACTCGCTCAGCAAGCTGAGGTCACGGCCGCCGCGATGGACCGGACTGTCGCGATACCCCGTGCTGGCTCGACCAAATGCTGTTGCCACATCCTGCTTTGAGTCTGCCCCTCGCATGGGCCTGTGTTGGCATGGAGAGATTATTTAGATTTGGGCACCCGCGAAACCGCCATTTGCCCCCGCGCCCAACCAGCGGTGTGAACCTCGTGACTGACGCTGGCCGCGAACGCATCGTGTTCGGCCACGAAATCGACTGGAGTGTGACTGGCCCTGAGGTGAAATTCGAGGGGCTTTCGCCCGCAGACGCACGCGCGCTGCTTGCCGGTGGATACATGCATCCCGACGCACGAAGCGGACGGTCGCCAACGATGGCGAAAATGGTCGAATTCATGGAACGCTACGCCGAGGCGGTTCCCGAACGCGAAGGCATGCTGTCCGCCCACGGCCGCGTCATCGCTCCCACAGAACCCGATTCTCAGGTCGTCCTCGAAGGCGTCATCTACTCCGGGCCGACTTCGGATGCGTTCGTAAAAGAGTACGCTACGCTGTTCTACCGGGCGGACTCGTTTATGCTAGAAAAAGACCTGCACGCGCGCTGTTGGTTCGACTGATGGTTCGACCCTTGGAGTTAATCACTCGGCGTGCCTACGACGGGTAATGACCTATCGCGGAGCCGTCGTAGATTTGGACGGAACGGTGTACCGAGGGAAACAGCTGATTCCCGGCGCAGACCGCGGTATCGACCGCCTCCGTCACGCCGACCTGAACCTCCTTTTTTTCTCGAACAACCCGACCAAATCGCCCGCGGAGTACGAAGCGCGACTGGCTGGCCACGGGCTCTCGGTTTCCGAAGCCGAAATCGCCTCCTCTGCGACCGTCACCGCGTCGTACCTCGTCTCGAACTACGCAGACGGCGAAGTGTTCGTCATCGGTGACGCTGGACTCATCTCGCAACTGGAAGCCGCCGGATTGACGCTCACCGACGACCCGCACGCAGCCGACGTACTGGTCGGGTCGTGGGACAAGGAGTTCGACTACCGAAAGCTCACCAAGGCACTCTGGGCGATTCAGGACGGTGCGGCGTTCATCGGCACCGACCCAGACCGGCGGGTTCCCATCGGTGACGGACGGCTGATTCCCGGCTCTGGAGCCATCATTCACGCCATCGAAGGCGTCGCAGAGCGCTCGGTTGACCACGTCCTCGGCAAACCTTCAGAAGAGGCCGCAGAATTGGCACTCTCGCGGCTTGGCGTCGAACCCGACGAGTGTCTCGTCATCGGCGACAGCCTCCACACGGACATCACCATGGGCGCTCGCGTGGGGATGACGACGGTGCTCGTGCGCTCGGGCGTGACGACCGCCGAAAACCGCGATGCGGTGGCGGTCGAACCCGATTACGTCATCGACTCACTCGCGGACATCGACGAAGTGTTCTGAGTCGGCCACGTTTATTGGGAACAATGCACATGGAGTAGGTGTGCACAGAGGGGTGCACGGTGGAACACATGAAAATCCTCGAACTCACCGGCGATTTTGTCGAAGACTACGAAGTGATGGTTCCGTTCCAAGCCCTCCAGATGGTGGGCCATGAGGTGCACGTGGTCTGCCCGGAGAAGGCAGACGGTGACACCGTGAAGACGGCCATCCACGACTTCGAAGGCGACCAGACCTACACCGAAAAGCCCGGTCACAACTTCACGTTGAACGCGACGTTTGCGGACATTGACCCGGCAGACTACAACGCGCTCGTCATTCCCGGCGGGCGAGCGCCTGAGTATCTGCGGCTGAACGAGGAAGTGCTCGACATCGTCCGGCACTTCGCCACGGCGAACAAACCAATCGCCGCGCTCTGTCACGGCCCGCAGATTCTCGCCGCCGCGGACGTGCTTTCGGGGAAACACTGCACGTCGTACCCAGCGGTGAAACCCGACGTACTCGCCGCGGGCGGGCAGTGGGAAGACCGCGTGACGACCGACGGAAACCTCGTCACGGGCCAGGCGTGGCCAGACCACCAAGAGTGGCTCGCGCAGTTCTTAGACGTGCTCGGAACGACCATCGAGCACAAAGAGCCGGCGGCCGCAGACGACTAACCCACTCAATTTTTCGCATTGTAGGGCGTCAAAATAACGCGACTGAGTCGCAACAAACGCTATACACTCGGCCGTCGAATGTAATCGGTATGACAGGGATTGAGTATTCAGATTTCCTCGACCTCGACTACGAACCCGTAGAGACAGACCTTGTCTGCACGTTCCGGCTCCACCCCGGCGAGGGGATGAGCATGGAGGACGCCGCCGCGCGGGTCGCCTCCGAGAGTTCGAACGGGACGTGGGCCGAGTTGCAGGTCGAAGCCGGTGTGACCGAACTCAGTGCCACCGCCTTTGACCTCTCAGGAAACACCGTTCGCGTCGCCTATCCCGAAGCGCTGTTCGAACCGGGGAACATGCCCCAGATTCTCTCGTGTATCGCGGGGAACATCATGGGGATGAAGGCAGTCGACTCCATCCGCCTCGAAGACTGTGAGTGGCCGGAAGCCCTCGTCGAAGGCTTCCCCGGCCCGCAGTTCGGCTCGTCGGTCGCCACGGAACTCCTGTCGGCGCACGGCCGTCCCGTGACGGCGACCGTCCCGAAGCCGAAAGTCGGTCTGCACACCGAGTCGCACGCCCAAATCGGCTACGACGCGTG
Organism: Haladaptatus sp. CMSO5; assembly: GCF_036689885.1. Classification (NCBI taxonomy): domain Archaea; kingdom Methanobacteriati; phylum Methanobacteriota; class Halobacteria; order Halobacteriales; family Haladaptataceae; genus Haladaptatus; species Haladaptatus sp. CMSO5. Next base: position 2,123,275 of record NZ_JBAHVW010000001.1, on the reverse strand, counting down.
GCTAGGCGGCGTCGATTTGCTGAAAGACGACGAGAACCTCACCGACCAAGCGTTCAACCCGTTCGAAGAACGCGTTGCCCGGTCGCTCGAACTCCGCGACAAAGCCCAGGAGGAGACCGGCGAGCGCAAAGACTACCTCGTGAACATCACCGCGGAGACCGACGAGATGCTCCGGCGCGCCGAGTTCGTCGCAGACCACGGCGGCAAGTTCGTCATGGTCGATGTCGTGACCGCGGGTTGGGCGAGCGTCCAGACCGTGCGCCGTCGCTGTGAGGACTTGGGCCTCGCCATCCACGCCCACCGCGCGATGCACGCCGCGTTCGACCGCCACCCAGACCAAGGCGTCTCGATGCGCGTCATCGCCCAAATCTCGCGGCTGGTCGGCGTTGACCACATCCACACTGGAACCGCGGATTTGGGAAAACTCGAAAACGAAGATACGGCGGGCATCAACGACTGGCTCCAGTCAGACCTCTACGGGATGAAAGACGTGTTGCCAGTCGCCTCCGGCGGGTTGCACCCCGGTATCATAGACGAACTCATCAACCGCCTCGGCTCGAACCTAATCATCCAGGCCGGTGGGGGTATCCACGGACACCCCGACGGCACCGCCGCGGGCGCGAAGGCGTTCCGCCAATCGGTCGATGCCTCGATGGAGGGCATCCCGCTCGCTGAGTACGCAGAAACCCACCCCGAACTGAAAATCGCCCTCGACAAGTGGGGCACCCAAACGCCACGGTAAGCCGTCGGACCTGCCGCCACCCGCTGTTTGATTAGGCACGACCCCGACGTGTGGGTATCGATGGCACAGTCACTGGCTTCGCGGCGCGCTACTGTCCTCCTCGCGCTCGGGAGTCTCGCGTATCTCGCGTTGATGTTCGTTTGGTTTTCACTGCCCGCATTCCTCGTCCCGATTTCGACCGAGCTCTCGCTCACGTCGGCCGAAGCCGGCTTTCTGGCGGGTGCGATTCCGCTGTCCTACATTCCCCTCTCGGTGATGAGCGGCGTCATCGTAGACCGAATCGGCCCGCGCCGGAGCGTCGGTTTCGCGCTCCTGATTTTCGGCGTCGCCCAGATTTTCCGGGGCTACGCGACTGACTTCTGGACGCTGTTGCTCCCGACGCTGTTGCTTGGCCTTGGCGGGACAGGCATCACGTTTGGCCTTCCGAAACTCGTCTCGAAACTCTACACCGCAGAGCGCGTCGGGGTCGCGTCTTCGGCCTACATGATTGGCTCGTACCTCGGCGTCGCGGCGGCGTTCTCGCTCGGCCGCGGCGTCCTCGGCCCGGCACTCGGCGGCTGGCGACCCGTGTTCTTCTGGGGTGGCGTCACCTGCATCCTTTTTTCACTCGGTTGGTTTCTCGTCACTCGTGGGACGAGCGGCGCTGACCTCGACGCACCTCCTGCTGACGAACACGACTCTGCGCGCACCAACGTTCGCGCGGTACTCACCACGCCGGGCATGCTGAGCGTCATCGTCATCGGGACGATGTACCTGTTCATCCTCCACGGGATTCAGGGCTGGCTCGCGACGATTCTCGAATATCGCGGCATTGCGCCCACGCTCGCGGCGACGATTACGAGCGGGATGGTCGGCGCACAGATTCTCGGCGCGCTCGCCATCCCGGTGTTCGTCTCGCGGCTTTCCAATCGAACAATCGTGTTCGGTATCGGGGCGGTCACGACGGTTGGCACGCTCGGGATGTGGGTTCCCGGCCTCGGTGGCACGGCGGCGGTTGCGGGCGCGCTCGTCATCGGTGTCGGTATTGGCGCGCTCTCGCCACTCGTGCGCTCAATTCCTGTCGAGTTAGATGGCGTCGGCCCGGAACTCACGGGGACGGCAGTCGGCCTCGTGTTCACGGTTGGAGAAATCGGTGGCTTCCTCGGCCCGTTCCTGATTGGCTCGCTCGAAACGGCGACCGATTCGTTCGTCCCCGGACTCATCTTGTTGACCGTCGGCGGCGTGATAATTCTGGGTGCGGGCGCGACGCTTTCGACCTGATTAGTCGTCTGCGGGCGTCGACTCGACGAGCGTGTCGGGTTCGACTGTGGCATATCTGACGATGGCATCGAACTGTTCGACCGCAAAGCGACTGCCCGAGGTGATTCCGCGCGCCTCGCGGGTGTCGAACCGGGTTTCAATGAAGCGCTGGGCGACGAGGGATTTTCGCGCATTGTCTTCCGCGTCGAGTTGTGACTGCGCCTCCGCAAGCAGGAGCGCGGCGGTCACCACGTCGAAGATGTAGTCTGCGAGTTTCTTCGCGTGCAGTTGGGCGTACTCTTCGTCTTCTTTGGCGAGAGTGGCGAACGCCGCATTGAGCGACGCAACCTCGCTCTCGACGGTGGCTTTGAGCGATTCGAGATGGGTGTGTTCGACACTGTCGAGCCACCCATTTATGAGCGCAATCACGCCCTCGTGGGACTGTTCGCGGGCCATGCCTCGGATCACGTCGAGCGAGAGGATGTTCGAGGTGCCCTCCCAGATAGGGAGCACTTGCGCGTCCCGGAGCAGTCGCGGGGTGACGAACTCTTCGACGTAGCCGTTGCCGCCGAGTATCTCGCAGGCGTAAGACGCGGTATCGACGGCCATGCGCCCGGTTTTGTACTTCGCAATCGGGACAAGGACGCGCATGGCTTTGAACGCGGCTTCTGCGTTCTCGCCGTCGGTTCGCTCTCGGATGTCGAGTTGGCGGGCGGCCTCAAACGAAAACGCGGCGGCAGCTTCGTACTCGACGGCCATGTCCACGAGGTCGCGGCGCATGAGCGGGTACTCGTCGATGGGCTTCCCGAACGCCTCGCGGTTTGCGGCGTGAATCTTGCTTTCGAGGAGACACCGCCCCATCACGCCCACCGACGCAAAGGCGTTCGAGAGGCGTTCTAAATTGAGCATCTCGGTCATGTATCGGAAGCCCTGTTCGGGTTTGCCGACGAGGTAGCCGGTCGCGCCGTGGAACTCGACTTCGCCCGTGGGCACGCTGGTGGTTCCCAGTTTGTCTTTCAGGCGTCGGTAGATGGCGGCATTCAGGTCGCCGTTGTCGAGGCGATGAGGGACGAGAAACAGCGAGAGGCCTTTCGTGCCTTCGGGCGCGTCTGGCCTGCGGGCGAGCGCGAGCGTGGCTTGCGCGTCGATGTTCGAGCAGAACCACTTCTCGCCGGTGAGCCGGTAGGTGCCGTCTGCTGCCTTCTCGGCGATGGTTTCGTTTGCGCCCACGTCGCTCCCACCCTGCTTTTCGGTGAGGAACATCGCCCCCTCTTTGAGGGTGTCGTGGTTCTTGCTCGTGAGTCCCTCGTAGAACTGTTCGGTCGTGCCGTCTCCGAACTTCTGGAGCACGAGCGCGACGCCCGCGGTCATCGCCACCGGACAGGTGAAGCCGGGGTCTGCATACGAGAGCAGCAGGTCCATCGTCAGGTTGTGCGTAAGACAGAGCGGAGAAGTACGACCCTCGGGAGCCTCGAAGGAATCTGCGACGATGCCCGCCTCGTAGGCGAGGCGTTCGTTCTCTGTTTGCTTTGGGTGATAGTCGACTTCGTTTATCACCTCGCCGTGTTTCGAGTAGGTTCGAAGCTCCGGGCCGTGTTTGTCAATGAGGTCTGCGTTGTCCGCGATGGTGTGGCCGACGACGTGGCCAAACTCGCTGAGTCGCGATTCCGCCCACGCAAACTCGTCGGCTGGATACGTTCGTCGGGCCTCGAATTGGACGGTTTCGTCTCCCTCCCAGTAGTTCAGGTGGCGACCTTCCTCGAACTGGGAGTAGTCAACGGGTTCCTGTGACATGCGTGAGGCTTCTCGATGTGTTACCAAAAATCATTGTGCCCGTTCAGAGCGTTGTTTCAACACTACAATGACTGAAACAATATCGCCCGTCGTCGGGTGTGTTCGACGGCGAAAACAACTCCAAACAACGGGTAAAACTGGTGTTCTCGAATGTTTTTTCATTGCGGAGGGCCAGTGATAGCTTGTTATGGCTGACAAAGCAGAACTTCGCCAGCAGATGATTGACGCCTTCGAAGGTGCAAACTACCCAATCTCCAGCCCGATGGACCTCGTTCCAGCACTCCCGAACGGCCCGGCGACGAAGTTCGAGTCCGGTGACTTCTCCATGACGGCGATGGAGCTCAACACGAAAATCAGCGGCGGCGACTTCCCATACGACAGCCCAGAAGCCTTCGTCGACGACATCTTAGAACAGCTCGAAGCGAACGACTACATCTAACCGGACAGACTCGCGTTCAGTCGGTGACCCGTCCACCAATTCTTAAAGTATGACCAGCAGCGCGACCACCGTGACGAACACGCCGAGGCCGAACAGCAGGTAGTTCGCCACGGGATTTTTTGCCGTCGTCAGACCCAGCGAGTAGCTGCGCCGCGAGAGCGGCCAGAACGGTTTGATGCCCATTGGCGTAATCCAGTCTGCGAGCAGGTGGGAGGTGATAGAGAGGGTGCCAACGAGAAACCCGAAGGTGGCGAGCGTGGGATTCGTGAGCCGAAGGGTCACCCAGCCGAGTCCCGCGCCGACGAGGAGGGCGAACAGTACGGTGTGGGTCGGGCCGCGGTGTGGGACGAGTGGCGTTCTGATGTCGATGTCGGGGAGCGTGGCGAGGGCAAGCATCCCCGCCCCGCCGAGGACGGCGAGTTCGAACTGTCCACTCAGCGCCAGCGCGACGCCGAGGGGCGCGTAGACGAGGAGTGCCGCGCCGTAGTGGCCAGTCGCGTACATACCCGGCGTATTTGCGTTCTCACAGATAAACTTCCGGGCTGGCTTTGTCGCTCCGGCCGTTAGGTCTCCCATGGCCGGTCTCATCGACCCGATTGTCGCAACGTTTGGTCCCTTTGCGATTGCCGCCGCGCTGTTCGCCTGTGGGCTGCTCGTCTACGGCGCGCTGCTCGCGCTCACCCGCGTCCGGGGGAAGGGCTAAGCGCGGGCGAGTGGCATGTAACTTATGCCACAAGAACCCATGACGCGGTTTCCGGTGCCCGACCTCGATGACCTGCCAGCAGACCTCAGAGAGCGCATCGAAGAAGAGACCGATAAGGCCGGTTTCACGCCGAACGTGTTCATGGCCTACGCCTACCGCCCATCGCACTTCCGGGCGTTTTTCGCCTACTACGACGCGCTCGTTTCTGACACCGACCTCACCCGCGAAGAGATTGAGATGATAATCGTCGCCGCGAGCGGCGCAAACGATTGTTACTACTGCATCGTCGCCCACGGCGCGCTGTTGCGGCTGTTCAGCGACCAACCCCTCCTCGCAGACCAAGTCGCCTCGAACTATCGAAACGCAGAGATTTCGGACAAGCATATGGCCATGCTCGACGTGGCGGTGAAGCTCACCGAGCGACAGGCCGAAATCGACGAAACCGATTTCGAAAAACTTCGCGACGCCGGATTTTCTGAGAGGGCTATCTGGGACATCGGGAGCGTCACGGCGTTTTTCAACCTCTCGAATCGGATGGCACATTTCGCAGATATGCGCCCGAACGACGAGTTCCACACGATGGGGCGGTAGGCAATAGCCGTCGATTTTCTGTTGTTTCACGCGCAACGAGTAGATACCAAACCAAAATATATCTCCGACACATATTTAGTTTAGACGCATCTAAACAAACCTATGTTGAGCGCCAAAATGGAGGATTATCTAAAGGTCATCTACAGTCTCCAGCGGGAGACCGATGGCCCCATCTCAACCTCCGCGATTGCAGAGGCTCTGGGTGTCAAACCGCCCACGGTCACGAGCATGGCAAAGAAGCTTGAGACGCGCGAGCTCGTCGAACGTGAGGAGTACAAAGGCGTCCGCCTCACCCCAGAAGGCGAGACGGTCGCCCTCGAAGTGCTCCGCCACCACCGCCTGCTCGAAACGTACCTTGCAGAACACCTCGGCTACGACTGGGCGGAAGTCCACAACGAAGCCGACCGCTTAGAACACCACATCAGCGAAGAGTTCGAGCGCCGGGTTGCCGAGATGCTCGACAACCCGACGGTCGACCCCCACGGCGCGCCCATTCCGAACGCGAACCTCGACCCAATCGAGGACATCATGGGAACCGCGCTGTCGGAGCGGGAAGCTGGTGACTCCGTCGTCATCAAACGAGTGCGCGACGGGAACGCCGCCGAGTTGGAATATCTCGCAGACGCCGGGATTCTGCCCGGTACACCGGTCGATGTGGTCGAAGTCGCGCCAATCGGACTGGTGACGGTTCGCCTCCCCGACGGCGACGAAGTCGCGCTCTCAGAGCGCATCGCGGACGTCATCCGCGTCAGTGACCGTGATTCAATGTCAGAAAGTGCAACCGAGGTGGCGTGAATGCCATCCCACGACTACAAGACGGCGGGTGCGATGACGAAGACGTTAGAAGAACGCCTCGTCGGCGCGCTCAAGGGTGAATCGATTGATAGACGAACGGTTCTCGGCGGACTCGGACTCGCCGGTGCGGCGGGTATCGCCGGGTTCAGCGGTGGCGCGTCAGCAGACGGCGACCACGGTGGTGGCGACAGCCACCACGGGAATTTCGGGGCCGTTGGCGAGTATTCGGGCAACCAGTTCGACCCCCACGAATACCTCTATCAGTTCAACACGGGCTACGATGGACAGGAGAACGTCACCCAAGAGGTCTACATGGAGGGTGACCAGCGGATTCGTCGCTTCGAGTTGAACGCCGTGGACATCGAAATCGAAATCGCCCCCGGTATCACGTTCTCCGCGTGGTCCTACAACGGACAGGTTCCGGGACCGACGCTTCGCGTCACGGAAGGCGACATCATCGAAGTTGAGTTCACGAACCTTGGCCGCCACGCCCACACCATCCACCCACACGTAAAGAACATCAATCCGGCGATGGACGGCATCCCCACGAACGGGCCGGGTGTCCTCGACACGGGCGAATCGTACACCTACCGCTGGAAAGCCCAGCCGTGTGGCGTGCAGTTTTACCACTGCCACTCACTGCCGCTCAAAGAGCACATCCACCGCGGCCTCTACGGCGTCATCATCGTCGACCCCGACCCAGAACGGGTGCGGGAAAATCCACGCGATTACATCAACTACGACGGGCCGATGACCGACGACCTCGTTTCCCAACTCGTCACGAAAGCAGAAAGCCGGAATCACGAGTACGATGAAGGCGAAGACGTAAACGAGATGGTGATGGTCATGAACGGCTTCGACACCAACTTCGACGGCGACAACGAGGTGTACGCCGCGAACACCCGCGCGTTCGCCTACGGCGTTGGCGATACCGACGGGAAGGGGAACTGGGAGCCGGGCGAAACGAAGCGCCCGATTCAGGTCGATGGCCAACAGCTCCAGCGCGTTTACCTCGTAAACGCCATCGAGTTCGACGCCATCAACTCGTTCCACACCCACTCGAACTTCTTCGACTACTACGACCACGGGACGATGCTCACGCCCACCCTGAAGACGGTGGACACGGTGATGCAGTGTCAGGCACAGCGCGGGATTCTGGAAATCGACTACTCGGACCACGAACCCGGCTTGTACATGTTCCACGCCCACCAGTCTGAGTTCGCTGAACTTGGTTGGATGAGCTTCTTCGAGGTGGTCTAAATGGCGAGAAGCGACGGTGGAACCAACACCGTCAACAAGCCGTTTGGCCTGCCACGCTGGGTAGCTGCAATCCTCCCGATTGCACTGCTCGCACTCGTCATCGCGGGCTTCTTCGTGGCGACGCCGTTCGCGGGCCTCCAAGGCTCCGGCGCGCCGCTTCCCGACGTAACCGTCACCCATCACACGATTCCGAACGACGACACCATCGTGTTACACGTGGTGAACAACGGTCCTGAGGACGTGACCATCTCGCAGGTGCTCGTCGGTGACGCCTACTGGAATCATCAGGTGATGCAAGGTGGCGAAGAAGTGCGGACTATCGGGGCACGCGAATCTGCGCAAGTGGTGATACCGTACCACTGGAATCCCGGGTGGGACTTGGAAACAGCGCTCGTCTTGAACGACGGGACGACCATCCACCACACCATCGTCGCCCCCGAACAGAGTCCGGGCGTGAGCGGTGACGTCCTCTGGACGCTCGCCATCATCGGCCTGTTCGTCGGGGTCATCCCCGTCGCACTCGGCATGCTCTGGTTCCCGTTCATGCAGTCGATGAGCGACCGGGCGCTCCACGCCATCCTCGCCTTCTCGGTGGGGATTCTCGTCTTCCTCGCGTTCGACGCGGGCTTCGAGGCGTTCGAGATAGCAGAGCAGGTTCCCGGGGCGTTCGAGGGGCAACTCCTCGTCGTCCTTGGCATCCTAGGCGCGCTCCTCATCGTCCAAGCGGTGACGAAGTGGAAGTCCTCGGGCACGGGCACGCCGTCTGGGCTCTGGATTGCCTACATGGTCGCGCTCGGCATTGGCCTGCACAACCTCGCAGAAGGCCTCGCCATCGGGAGCGCGTTCGCCATCGGGCGGGTCTCGCTCGGCGCGTTCCTCGTGGTTGGCTTCATGCTCCACAACGTGACCGAAGGCCCCGCAGTCGTCGCCCCCGTGACGCGCGGGTCGCGGCCGTCGCTCGGTCACTTCATGGCGATGGGCGCACTCGCTGGCATCCCCGTCATCTTTGGCGGTTGGATTGGCAGTTTCGCCTTCTCGCCAACGCTTGGGGCGCTGTTCCTCGCCATTGGCGTGGGCGCAATCTTGCAGGTCGTCTGGGAGATTGGCGGCCTCATTTCGCGCAACGGCCAGCTAGGCAGTTCGCTTAACTTGCTCGGGTTCCTCGCGGGACTCGTAGTTATGTATGCGACTGACTTGCTGGTGGTGCTCTAATAGATGGAACGGCGCGACTTCCTCACGATCGCAGGCGCAACGATTGCCACTGCCCTCGCCGGGTGTACCGGCAGCGGTGGGGACACACGTGGCGACACCGTCGGGATGAAAGACTTCAAATTCACCCCGAAAACGCTCACCGTGGATGCAGGAACGACCGTCACCTTCGACAACGACAGCGAAGTCGGACACACCGTCACGGCCTACGAACAGAAAATTCCGGACGACGCCGCCTACTTCGCAAGCGGCGATTTCGAGAGCGAAACGGCCGCGCGCAAAGACGTAAACGGCGGCCTCATCGAACCCGGCGACACGTACACCCACACCTTCGAGGTGCCGGGTCGGTACGACTACTTCTGTATCCCCCACGAGGGAACGGGAATGAAAGGGACGATTTCGGTCGAATAACCGCCGAAACTGGTTTTTTCGTGGTTCGCGTGAACTGAATCATGACCTCGCTCGACGACATCGACCGCACGATTTTGCGCCTGCTGGTCGAAGACGCCCGCCGCCCCTACAGCGATATCGCAGAAGAGGTAGACCGCTCCCCGCCAACGGTTGCAGACCGCGTCGAGCGACTCCAAGACCTCGGCCTCATCAAACGCTTCACCGTCTCACTCGACCGCTCGCGGCTCAGCGAGGGGCTTCCAATGCTGGTTGACCTCAGCGTCAGGCCCGGAGCCACAGAGCGCGTCAAATCCGGCGTGCTCGGCATCGATGGTGTCGAACACGTGTTCACGACGGCCGAGGGACACGTCGTCTTCCAGGGCCACCTCGGTGAGGCGAACGTCGAAGCACTGCTCGCTGAGGCCATCGCTCTTGACGACATCCAATCGTACTCCGTAGACCTCCTTTCTGACGTGTCGTGGCAACCCGCCGTGGGCGAGGCCGCCTTCGCCCCCGAGTGTGCAGAGTGTGGCAACACGGTCACTGCCGAAGGAACGTCTGTCGTCCTCGACGGCGATCGCTACCATTTCTGTTGCTCATCGTGTGAGGCGCGCTTTACTGACCGCTACGAGGAACTGAAGCAGGGCGTCTGAACCACCCAAAGCTGTCAGCCACACAAAGCTTATGTGTTAATTGCTTGATCGTTCCGTATGCGAAAGGAAGTCCTGCTCGCCGGATGCGTGGGGATTCTCGTTATCGTCGCCGCGCTCACGGCATTTTTCGTCCCCGGAACACTCGCAGATCCGGAGCTAGACCGGGAACCAGCGGGCCGTCTCGGCTTAGAAGAGATGACGATTACCTCCACCAACGTCACCGGCGGCTCAGCCACCCTCTCCGTTGATACCCGCCTCAGCCACCGTGGTGGCCCCTCCGACAATGTGACCATCCTGTTGCGCGCCATCGACCTCGATACGGGACTCGTCGAAACGGAAACGACGCTCGATGTCGGCACTATCGAGTCAGAAAAGGAGGTTTCTGCGGTTGGCTCGCTCACCGTCGCGCGAAACGGCGGCTACCGCATCGAGTCCATCGCCTACGTCAACGACCGACGTATCGAACGCGGCACGAAGGAGATTCGCGGCGTTGAGACGCTGACGCCCACCTACGCACGCTCCGCGACACAGTTCCACGAGTTCCCAAACCGCCCGTCGCTCGAATACCGCATTCAGTCGGTCTCCGAGAACCGCGCGACGCTCAACGTTTCTACGTACCTGACGAACACTGGCGACGTGGCGGACGACGACCTCCGGCTGCTCGTGACGGCGCGACAGGCAGATTCGAACATCGTCGCCGACGAAGCGTCCGTGCAAGTCGGTGAAATCGCTCCCGGCCGCACCGCGAAACCGACTGTCACTCTCGACGTTCCAGATGGCTACAACTACTACTTAGACGCAACGCTCTGGAAAGACGGCGTCATTGTTGGCAACACTCGCTCGGTGGCGAATTTGAATCCGAACGAGACGGTGTCCGTGAACACGACCCAACGTGATACGGGCCTTCAGTCGGGTGATTTCGTGACAGATTCACCGTCCGGCCCGAACCCAACTGACACACCGACAACCGAAGAATCCGGCCCCGGCTTCGGCATTCTCGCCACGCTCGTGGCCATCGCAACGCTCACGCTAATCAAACGAGGAACCCACAAATGAGTGACTCAGACCAATCACCGACGACCGCTGTTCGCACCGCCGCCGTAGATGACCTGCCGACCTACCTCTACTGGGGTGCGCTCGTTGGCCTCGCCCTGCTCGCGGCGATTGCGACGCTCCAGTTTTACTTCAGCGTCGGGCGCATCATCTCGATTTGGGTGGCCCGCGACTACCAACCGGTGTTTCAGGCGGTGTTCAACCTCATCATTCTCCTGCTCACCGGGATTGGCATCTCGCTCATCGTCACCCGCCTTCGCAAAAACGCGTAGTTCTCTCTTCTTACGCTGACGCTTCGTAACCCGCGTCCTCGACCGTGGCGAGAGGCGCAGTCAGTTCGGCATCTTCGACTCCAGTCACGGCACCTCATCCGTAATTCTGTGTCGAGGCATTGTGGGCTGTTGTCTCAGGGGAACTTCGCAGTTGCCCGTTTAGTTTCGTGCCTGCTTATCCGAATTCACCTTCGAATCCAATGTACTGGATTCGAATTATTTTGGGTTCTGAGGGACAAACCGCTTCAAGCTATAGTGCGTAGTAGTTTTCAATGACTACCCAGCGGGTTCAGTTCGCCATCACGGGGATGAGTTGTGCGAACTGCTCGAAAACCATCGAAACGGCCGTCACGAAGCTAGACGGCGTCACCGAGGCGAGTATCAACTACGCCACGGACGAGGGGACAGTCGAGTTCGACCCCGAACGAGTGGAACTCATGGAACTTTACGACGCCATCGAGGACGCGGGCTACGAGGCGGCCCGCGAGTCGGTTACGATTGGCATCACGGACATGACGTGTGCCAACTGCGCCTCGACCAACGAAGACGCGCTCATGCGGGTTCCCGGCGTTATCAACGTCGAAGCCAACTTCGCCACTGACGAGGCTCGTGTCGAGTACAACCCGGCGCAGGTCACGCGGTCACAGCTCTACGATGCCATCGAGGATGCGGGCTACACACCCGTCCGCGACGACACGGGCGACACCGGGTCAGAGCGCGAGCGCCGTGACGCCGCTCGCCACGCAGAAATCGACCGCCAGCGAAAGTTGGTGCTGTTCGGGGCAGTGCTTTCTGTCCCGCTTCTCGGGATGCTCCTTGCCCACCTCTTTGCGCCGAACATTCTCCCCGGAACCGTCCTCGGCCTCCCGATTGGGTGGGTTGGCTTTCTCTTCGCCACGCCCATTCAGTACGTCCTCGGCAAGGAGTTCTACGAGAACTCGTACACCGCGCTCGTGAAAAATCGGACGGCGAACATGGACGTGCTCATCGCGCTTGGCTCGTCGACGGCGTACTTCTACTCGGTTGCCGTCCTGCTCGGGTTCATTGGCGGAGCCGTCTATTTCGACACCGCCGCGTTCATCCTCGTGTTCATCACGCTCGGTAACTACCTCGAAGCCCGTTCGAAAGGGCAAGCAGGCGACGCGCTCCGCGAACTGCTCGAACTCGAAGCCGACACCGCGACGCTCGTAGACGACGCGGGCAACGAACGCGAAGTCCCACTCGAAGACGTGGAAGTCGGCGACCGGATGAAGGTGCGCCCCGGTGAGAAGATTCCGACCGACGGCGTCGTCGTCTCGGGTGAGAGCGCGGTTGACGAGTCGATGGTGACCGGCGAGTCCGTCCCGGTCGAAAAGGCCGAAGGCGACGAAGTGGTTGGCTCCACCATCAACGAAAACGGCGTGCTGGTGGTGGAAGCCACGAAAGTCGGCGAGGAAACGGCAATCCAGCAAATCGTCGCCCTCGTCTCGGACGCCCAGAGCCGCCAGCCCGAGATTCAGAACCTCGCAGACCGCATCAGCGCCTACTTCGTCCCCGCGGTCATCGCAAACGCGCTGTTCTGGAGCATCATTTGGTTCGCCTTCCCCGAAGCCCTCGCCGGGCTCGTCGGGAGCCTGCCGCTCTGGGGGCTCATCGAAGGCGGCCCGCAGGTGGTGGGCGGCGGCGTTTCAGTCTTCGAGTTCGCGGTCATCGTGTTCGCCTCGGCCGTCCTCATCGCCTGTCCGTGCGCCCTCGGCCTCGCCACGCCCGCGGCCACGATGGTCGGGACGACGATTGGCGCGCGAAACGGCGTGCTGTTCAAAGGCGGCGACATCTTAGAGCGCGTCCGCGACGTGGACACCGTCGTTTTCGACAAAACCGGTACCCTGACGAAAGGCGAGATGTGCCTCACTGACATCGTCGCGCTCACCTCCGCAGACGGCGGACAGATGCAGTCGCAACTCAGTGACGAGGCGTTCGTCCTGTCGGTCGCCGCAAGCGCAGAATCCGGCAGCGAGCACCCGCTCGCTGAAGCCATCGTAGCGGGAGCCAGCGAACGCGACCTCAACCTCGATTCCCCCGAATCGTTCGAGAACGTCCCCGGCCACGGCGTCCGCGCCGAGGTGAGTCAGGGAACCGTGTTCATCGGCAACCGCAAGCTCATGGCCGACAACGGCATCGACCCTGCGCCAGCAGAAGAGACGTTAGAACGCCTCGAACGCGAGGGGAAAACCGCCATGCTCGTCGCCCTTGACGGAACGCTCATCGGCGTTGTCGCCACCGCAGACACCATCAAGGAGAATGCGGCTGCGGCCGTCACCGCGCTCCGCGAACGCGGTCTCTCGGTGTTGCTCATCACGGGTGACAACGAGCGCACCGCCCGCGCGGTGGCAGAGCAAGTCGGCATCGATCCCGCAAACGTCCGCGCTGAAGTGCTTCCCGAGGACAAAGCCGACGCGGTGGAATCGATTCAAGCTGAGGGCAATAGGGCCATGATGGTCGGTGACGGCGTGAACGACGCTCCCGCGCTCGCCGCCGCCTACGTCGGGACGGCCCTCGGCAGCGGGACGGACGTGGCCATCGAAGCCGCGGACGTGACGCTCATGCGCGACGACCCGGCGGACGTACTCAAGGCGATTCGTATCTCCGAAGGGACGCTCCAGAAAATCAAGCAGAATCTGTTCTGGGCGCTCGGCTACAACACCGCGATGATTCCCCTCGCGTCGCTTGGCCTGCTGCAACCCGTGCTCGCGGCGGTTGCGATGGCGTTTTCGAGCGTCTCGGTGCTCGCAAACAGTCTCGCGTTCCGGCGCTACACGCCCGACCACGACTACAAGCTGTTCGGGAAGTTCCGGTAGGATGCTGTCTGATTCTGTGCAGTGATGTACGAGACTGGGCGCGATGTGCCCACACACGTCGGTTTTTAGCTGTCACCTGTCCGAACATTTTGATGGTTCTGCCAAAATCTATTCTTACTGATACTGTTTGGATTGAGTTACCATGCCACCCGCTCCACTCGGGAAACCCACACGCAGACAGATTTTGCAGGCCACCGCTGGTGCACTCGGCGTCGCCACCGTCTCTGGACTCGCGGCCGGGCGTGCAGAATACGACCCGTACAAGCCGGAAACCGTCGGTAGATCGAGCGACAACGTGACGAACGTCGGGTATCACAGCCTCGGCGGTATTGGCAGCGAGTCCACGGCAGGACGGCCAGAGAACCCCCACTACGGTGGCGTCACCGAGATACGCACTCACGGCGATTACGCCTTCGTCTCGCTATTTTCCTCGCGCGACGAGACGGATGGCCGCGGGGTCGCCATCGTTGATATTAGCGACTACAACCGCGCGGAAACCCTGGCCGACGTAGAACAGGCGGAGATGACCGTCCTCTCGTTTTTCGGCAACCAGAGTGCGGGGACGGCTATCATGGACGTGAAAGGCTCTGCCGACGGCAACTACCTGTTCCTCGGCACGCAACCCATCTCGGCGCTGTACAACGAAGTGACGACGAGCACGGATTCTGACGCCGACAGCACCTCGGGGACGAACACCGGCGGCCTCATCGCCGTAGATATCACCGACAAAGGAAATCCGACGGTCGTCGGCACGTTCGACGCCTTCTCGACGGGGATACACAACCTGTTTCACCACCGCATCGGCGGCGCAGACTACGTCTTCGCGTGTAAGGACATCGAATACGCGGGCGACGCCGGGCTGTACGTCTTCGAGTTCCACCGCGACACTGGCCTGCTCGAACTCGTGAATCGGTGGACAGTTCCTGAGGAGCCGAACACGGACGCCGCTCCGTTTCCTTTCTTCTACTGCCACGACGTCGAAGTCCAAGACGACCCGAAGACGGGCACACCGACGGCGTACCTCTCCTACTGGGACGCGGGGCTCCAAGTTCTCGACGTGAGCGACCCGACCAGTATTTCGCGCATCGGGAAATTCGAGATGCGGCAGTCACACTTCGCCACACCCGCACCCGACCTCGTGGACGGAAAGCGCGTCTGTATCGCAAGCCACGAAGAACCCTCCGGCGACTACGACGAGGGCGTCGAAGGCAAAACCAACCCGGAAAGCACCGGTACGGTGTTTCTGGTGGATGCAGACGGCATCTACGAGGAGGCTGGTACGACTGCCATGCCGGAACTCGACAACTGGACGTGGCAGAACGCGACCGAAATCGAGGGCGTAGACGACATCTCGTTCGACAACTTCGCGCTGAGTCCCCACAACTCGACTGTCGAAAAACACGTTGACCCGGAGACGGGAGAAGAGGCGTTCTGGGTGCATCAGGCTCACTATCATGGCGGAATGCGCTATCTCCGCATCGACCCAGAAACCTGGACGCTCAGAGAAGACGGCTGGTCGCGCCCACAGTACGATGTGCCAGAGGACTCCATGCTCGGCGGCCTAAACGCCACCACGCCGAATATCTGGGGTGCAGACGAGAGCAACGGCGTCACCTTCGCCTCGGACATCAATCAGGGCGTCCACGCCATCTACAACGCTGCCATCCCCATCAGTGGCGCAACGCCGGTTGTCGCCCTCTCACGTTCTGATGACGGCTCCGTGTTCACAGCCGGCCAGACCAACCACGTCACGCTTACCGTTGAGTACGCAGCGGAATCCGTCCTCGTCCGTGACCGGCTCCCCGAGTCGTGGTCGGTCGTGGACGGCGACGCACACACCACTTACCTCGAAGGCGGCGCGCGCATGGTCGAGTTCACGACGCCGGTAAGTGAAGCAGACGGTGTGCGAAACTACTTCGCAGAAGCGCCATCGGGAGCGGAAGCCACTGGCGAGTACACGTTCGGCCCGGTTGAGTTCAGCCACGATGGCGGCGAAACGTGGCACGAAATCGAAGCCACGACGGACGTGAACACCGTGGGCGGCGTGGACACGAACACGCTCACGCTCGGGACGATTGGCGGCACGGCGGGCGTGTTCTATCACCAACGCGAAAGAGTGTTGAACACGGTTCGCGGGCTGTTCGATTAAAAGCCTTCGAGCACGGCGTTTCTCCGCTGGATTCGGTCTTGCTCTGACTCGATGACTTCGAGCGTGCGGTCGTCAACCGAGACGAGGTGACAGAGCGGGTGGCCGGGTGCGGCGACTGGGTTCTGGAGCAAGCCAACGAGTAAGCCCGTAAACGGTGCGGTCACCTCGTGTACCTCGTCTCTGAAGTGATCGCTGATGGTTGCTATCACCTCGCCTTCGTACACCAGTTCGCGCCGTCCGTGGTGCATTTCGACGAGGCCGCCTACGTCGGCTCTGAGCCAGCGTTTGTCGCTGCTGTCATCTATCACCTTTATCCAGCCCGGCCAGTGAATCGCGCGGTCGGGGAGCAGTTCGTACTCCGCGAGGACGCTCTCGACGCCGTCGAGTGCCCGCTTGATGAGCCGCCGTTGAAAGCGATGGGCCTGTCCCATCTCGATGGTGATGGTCGGCGTGCCCGCGCTCGTCGCCGCACCGCGAAGCGAGCCGCCGTCGCCACCGCCGCCAAGGATGACGTTCGCCCCGAAGGAGCGTGCGAGTCGGGCCACCTCGGGGTTGTTCATATCGGCGCGAACGTGGAACATGGTCGTCCGATTGCGCGTCGAGGTGTGGAAATCGAGGCCGAAATCGCACTGTTTGATGAACGTCGTAAACAGGGAGTTCGCCATGCGTTCTGCGGTGTTCGACCGTTCGCCTCCCGGGAACGACCGGTTCAAATCGAGGTCGTAAATCGGGATATAGCGCTGCTGGGCGAGGTAGCCGGGGATGTTCACGACGTGGACACAGACGAGGGTTCCGTGGAGTTCGTTTGGACTGTACCGTGAGGCGACTTCTTGGACGACTTTGACGCCGTTCAGTTCGTCGCCGTGGATGGCGGCGGTGAGGAACACCGACGGACCGGGATGGCGGCCGTTGATGATGGTGACTGGAATTTCGACCGGGTCGCCAAGATACGTCTCGCTGATACCGTGGCGGAGGGTTTTCACTTCTCCCGGGCCGACGGTTTCTCCGTTGTAATGAAAGGCGTTCGAAAATTCGGCCATACTTGACTGTCTCGCGTGACCCCCAAGTACATTCCCCCTGCTCGTGAAAAATCGTGAAAAATCGGCACAGGGAACCTCTCTCGACCGTTGGCGTTTTATCCGCGAATGCGCTATCGAGTGGCGTGCAGAAGATTACCGACCGAACGCGCAACCCCTTTGGCATGCGCACGCCCGCAGAGTACGAGGCCACCGCCGGGCAGACGGCGTTCGGCTACGGTGACGTAAACGCCGACTTCCACCTCATCGGTGACCACCCGGGCGTCCACGGCGGAACGGAGACGGGTGTTCCCTTCACCGAAAGCGTGGCCGGCGAACGCCTCCAACCGATTTTCCACGAGCTTGGCTTTCTCGATGCGGCCTACGCAGCCGAGCCAACACCCGACAACCTGTACGCGTCGTACATCCACATGTGCGCCGTCGAAGCCGGGAACACACCGACGGAAAAACAGTACGCTGCGCTCGAACGCTTCTTCGACGCCGAACTGCGCGCCATCAACGGCCACATCTTGATGCCGGTAGGTGAGCAAGCCACGCGCCACGTCGTTCGCGAGTACACTACCCAGGAGCGCCACCTCGACTTCGACATGGCCGCGCTTCACGGGACCGACATCCGCGGGGGTGGCTTTCTCGTGGTTCCGATTCGCGAGCCAACAGAATGGGACGACGGCGACGCAGAAATGCTCGAAACCAACCTGCGCGCGTTGTTGAACTCCGATTACCGCCAGACGAAGGGCGTGGCAACAATGATTGGTTAACTCGGTTCTCGCCCTTACTGCCTGGTTACCAGCGTCTTATGAGGCTCCCGCCTGTATGCAGAGCCATGAGTGAGACGCCCGAATACGATGTAACCGTTGTCGGCGGTGGTCCCGCCGGACTGACTGCCGCACTGTATACGACCCGCCTGTCCCACGATACGGCGGTCATCAACCGCGGCGGCGGCCGCGCGGCGATGATGATGGAGACCCACAACGTCATCGGCATCACCGAAGACGTGTCCGGCAACGAGTTTCTCCAAACCGCCGTCGAACAGTTAGAAGGGTACGGCACGGACTACTTCCGCGACACCGTCACCTCGATTTCAGCAACCGACGACGGGCCGCGACGCTACCTCGTCGAGGCTGGGAACGTCTCCGTCTACTCTGACTATCTCGTGTTGGCGACCGGCTTCACCGACAAGCGCCCAGACCCGCCGCTCCCACGCACGGGCCGAGGGCTGCACTACTGTCTGCACTGTGATGCCTACATGTTCGTCGACGAGCCGGTGTACGTAATGGGCCACTCGAACAGCGCCGCCTACGTGGCGATGATCATGCTCAATTTCACCGACCGCGTGGACCTGCTGCTGCGTGGCGAGGAACCCACATGGTCTGCCGAAACGGACGAACTCCTGCGCGCCCACCCCGTCACCATCATTGAAGACGAAATCAAGTCGAAATTCCAGGACGAGGACGACCCATCGTGGCTCGGCGGCTTCGTCTTCGAAGACGGCACGCGCCGCGAGTACAAGGGCGGCTTTCCGATGTACGGCTCCGAGTACAACACCGACCTCGCCACCTCACTCGGCGTCGAACTCACTGACGACGGAACGATTTCGGTGGACGACCACGGCAAGACGAACGTCGAGGGTGTCTACGCCGTTGGCGACGTGACGCCGGGCCACAACCAGATTCCCGTCGCGCTCGGTGAAGGCGCAAAAGCCGGCATTTCCATCCACTACAGCGCCCGCAAATTCCCGATGTCGCTCGACGAAATCGAGGCCGCAGGCGGCGAAATCGACCTCTCCGAAGCGCCCGCCATCTCCGAAAAACTTCGTGAAGCAGCCGCGAAACACGACGCGGGCGAAGCGGCCGCAGACGACTGAGGCACGCAGATGGTCACGGTTCACCTCGGTTCGACCTACGCAGACGCGATAGGCGAGGCTTCGCTCACCGTTTTGGTGACAGGAGAGACGACCGTGTTGGACCTGCTCGCTGAAATCGCAGAGACACATCCCGCGATTCAGCCGCTGTGGTTTCGGTCGAACGGGCAGCTTCGTGGACACGTCGAAGTGGCCGTGAACGGAACGGCGATACAGGAGTTACAGGGGCCAGACACGGTGATTCAGTCGGATGCCGAACTCACGGTCAAGCCAGCGCTTGGGTGTTAGCATCCACCAGAAACAGTCATGTGTGCCGCGCCGTGAGAATGAGTGTGAAGCAGATTCAACTCGAGTGTACGGTGTTCGAGGGGGAAAACAGCGTGTACCTCTTCGGCGCAGATGACCCGAACACCCCGGTCACGCTCGTAGACGCGGGCGTTGCGGTCGAAGAAGTACGCGACCAACTTCAGTCGGCACTCGCCTCCGAAGACCTCTCGTTTGCGGACATCGAAACCGTGTTCCTGACCCACTTTCACGGCGACCACAGTGGACTGGCGGGATTCATCCAAGAGCAAAGCGACGCGACAATTTACGCCCACCACGACGACGCAGACCTCATCGAACGCGACGTTTCCGCGTGGGAGTCGCTGTTTGCGACCCAGAAGGCGAAGTTGAACGAGTGGGGGATGCCCAACGACAAACAAGACGAACTCATCCCGTATCTCGAAGGCGTCGAAACGATGTCCGACGGCGCGCCAACCGTCACGCGATTTGAGGCAGGCGACCGCTTCGAAGTCGGCGACCTGACGTTCGAGGCGGTCCACATGCCTGGACACACGGAAGGTCAGTGTGGGTTCGTCGTCGACCGCGGCGAGGGCAACGAACTGCTCTCCGGTGACGCACTCCTCCCGAAATACACGCCGAACGTCGGCGGGGCGGACGTGCGCGTCGAAAAACCGCTCCAAAAATATCTCGACACGCTGACGGGCATCGTGGCTGCAGACTACACCGTTGCGTGGCCCGGCCACCGCCAGCGCATCGACGACCCGGCGGCTCGCGCGAAGTACATCATCGACCACCACCGCGAACGCACGGAGAAAGTGCTCGCCGTGCTCCGCGACCACGGCCCTGCAGACGCATGGACGGTGAGTGCACACCTGTTCGGTGACCTGCACTCGATTCACATCCTCCACGGCCCGGGCGAGGCGTACGCACACCTCTCACATCTGGAAGCGGACGGCGTGGTAGAAAATTCCGACGATGGGTACGAAATAGTCGATTCCGAGCCAGCGTTAGACGAGCTGTTCCCAGCCGTCGAGCTGGCCTAATCGAATTTCCTTACTTGGTTGAGAGCTGACTCTGATTTTCTGCGTCAACGAGGTTGCGCAGGCGGCTTCTGCACGTCGTAGAGAAGGTTCGCTGTGCCTGTGTCCAGGCAGGTTCGGTCGGTTCTGGTGTCGGTTCTGTGGGCGAGGCCCACTTGTCGCCGGGGAAGGTGTATGTCTTCGAGTTCGTGCTCATGTCGAGGGTGGATTACGATTTGTTTGATAGCGTGTCGGTCGGGTGGTGGCTTTCCATGCTGCGCGTACTGCGAGGTGATGAAGTATCATCATCTGTCCTTCTGAACCCAACTATCATAAATGTTCATGTTGAACTCAACGTTTGCCACGAACCATCCGATTCCAGTTTGTTGACACTCTGAATCCCTGTTTATCTCCTCGCGTTTCGTATCTATACATGGGGTGGAACTATGGCAACAACAAGTGGCCAAATCACAGAACAGAACAAACGACTCGCCCGTGAGTACTTAGAAGCAGTCGAGAACCATACCGATGGACGAATCGAGAATCTAACCGATCTCGTCGCTGCGGACGTCGTCAATCACACGCCAGTCTCACGAGACGAATTGACACCGGGAGAAGAACGTGGCATAGACCTCTTCAGAAAGCACACCGAAGCGGTGACGAGGGGCTTCTCTGACGTTCACTTCGACATCCACGACATGCTCGCAGAAGACGACCGCGTGTTGGTTCGATTCGACGTCGTTGGCACTCACGACGGAATGTTCATGGGCGTCGAACCGACTGGGAAACCGGTTCGGATCTCGACGTTCGGACTCTACCGCTTCGACGACGGCAAACTCGTCGAACGGTGGAGCGAGTCAGACCTCGTAAGCTTCCTCAGCCAAGTCGGCGCGATCGACCTGTAACCGGAGACGCTCCGAGGACACGTCAAATTTTTCGAGGAACACCTTCAGAGTGCGCGGCGCGAGAGAAAATAAAGAAAAAGCGAGTGCTAACTGTTTAGTCGTCCTGAGTCTTGATGTCCGCCGAAAGGCCCTGTGCCATGCGGATTTCCTTCGAGTTGTTGAGCGTCCACGCGGTGCGCTCGGTCACGGCTTCGATGATTTCACGCGCGGATGGGTAGCCGTTGCCCGACTTTTTGACGCCGCCGAACGGGAGGTGGACTTCTGCGCCGATGCACGGGAGGTTCCCGTAGGCGAGGCCGACCTCTGCGTGGTCGCGGAAGTAGTTGATTTGGCGGTAGTCCTCTGAGATGATTGCGCCAGCGAGACCGTAATCCGTGTCGTTCTGAATCTCGACGGCTTCTTCGATGTCACCGGAGTACTTGAGGAGGGCGACGTGTGGGCCGAACACTTCCTCGTGGGTGCAGCGAAGCGGCTCGTAGGGGTCTGCCTCGTAGACGAACGGGCCAACCCAGTGGCCGTCTTCGTGGCCGTCTGGAATCTCGTCTGCGTCGAGTTCCGTGCGGTCTACGAGCACGTTCACGCCCTCTTTGCGGGCGAGTTCCGCGTAGGAGCGCACCTTCTCTTTGTGGCCGTCCTCGATGAGCGGCCCCATGAAGGTGTTTTCGTCGAGTGGGTTCCCGACAGACACCTGCTCTGCGAGTTCGACAAAGCGCTCTTTGAACTCGTCGTAGACTTCCTCGTGGACGACGAGACGCTCTGAAGAGACACAGCGCTGGCCGGTTGTCTTAAACGAGGACATGAGCGCCGAGTGAACGGCGATGTCTAAGTCTGCTTTCTCGGTGATGACGATGTTGTTCTTCCCACCCATCTCTGCGGCGACGAGTTTGCCGGGTTCGCCGCCGACCTTAGAGGCGATTTCGTGGCCGACTTCCGCGGAGCCGGTGAAGAGAACGGTGTCGATTGCTGGGTCGTCAACGATGGCTGCGCCAGCGTCGCCGAAGCCCTGAATCATGTTGAACACGCCATCGGGGATGCCTGCGTCCTCGAACATCTCTGCGATGATCTGCCCGCACCACGGCGTCTGCTCTGCGGGCTTCCACACGACGGTGTTCCCTTCGACGAGCGCGACGGCCATGTGCCAGAACGGGATGGCGACGGGGAAGTTCCACGGCGTGATGCAGCCGATGACGCCGCGTGGCTTGCGGCGCATGTAGGCGTCTTTGCTCGGGATTTCGGACGGAATCACGTCGCCTTTCGGGTGGCGAGCGTCAGCGGCGGCCCACTCGACCATATGGTAGGCTTCGACCACGTCGGCGCGTCCCTCGGAGATTTCCTTCCCGCACTCTTTGGTGACAATTTCTGCAAGTTCGTCGGTGCGCTCTCGCAGCTCGTGGTAGATGTCCCAGAGGTACTCTGCGCGGTCGATGTGTGAGAGGTTTCGCCACTCCTCGAAGGAGTCTTCTGCGATGTCTACGGCCGACTCGACGTCGGCTTCGGTGCCGCGGCGGAATTCACCGAGCACCTCTCCTGTCGCCGGGTTTTTGCTGACGAAAGTGTCGTCACCTTCGCCATCAGTCCACTCACCGTTGATGTAATGCTGAAAGACGTTCGTCTCTTGTGCCATGGCTCAATTTAGGGTCGAAACGGCGGTATAACCCGACCCGTCCATGGAAGGGTACAAGTGTGTTCTTCTCGTTTGCCTTGCTAATGAGCCAGACCAGACAGCACGCGGGGACTCGGTTGACCCTCAATCTCTGGCACCCGAACTGCTGGGCGATTGAATCGACCGAGCAGGTGGGTGGTGGGGTGCTTGGCCACGCGGTCTACAGCTCGCCAAAAACGACCGACACCGTCGTAAACGGACTGTTCACCGCCTTTGGTGACACCCTTGACCAAGTCGAGGAGTTGCTCGAAACTATCCACGACTCGCCACACGCAGGCGACGTACACGAACTCCAAGAACGATTCGGGAAACAGACCTCGGCAAGCGCCCCGGGCAACGTCGCCCGCGAGTTCTTCGTGGAGTACAAACCCCAAGACATGGTGTGCCCGACGCTGTTGAAATACGGCTTCGTCCACAGCGCACCCGTGCGCATCGAAGACGGACGTGAGTACTGGCAGGTCGTCTTCGCGGGCGAGCGCAACGAAATCGAAGCCCAACTCGACGGCGTCCGCAAAGACGCAGGCGCTGAGGTGTCCGTCTCGCGCATCTCTGCATCGCCACCGGCAGACGCAGAGCGCAAAAAGCGCACAGACACGCTCACCGCAAGCCAGCGCGAGGCGTTTAATCTGGCACGTGACCGCGGCTACTACCAGTGGCCCCGCGGCGTCTCCACACGCGAACTGGCCGCAGAACTCGACGTGTCGAAGACGACGTTCTTAGAACACCTCCGGAAGGCTGAAGCGAAACTGCTCGACCCGTAACTCTAGCAGAACGCCCAATTCTGTCTCACCCCCTCCGGCCACACGCTTTTAGGTGACAGATAGAAAGATGCGATTATGAAGAAAGTCACCATCGAGGACGTGGACATTCTGACCAACCCGATGAACGTCCACAGCGTCCGCCGCCCCGTTTCGAGAGCGCTCGGCACCGAGGACTTCGCCATGAACTACTTCGAACTCGAATCTGGCGAGTCGTTCTCCGGCGGCTTACACACCCATCACGACCAAGAAGAGGTGTTCTACGTCCAAGAGGGAGCTGCGACCTTCGAGACGCTGGTTGAAGAAGAGCGCGAAACCGTCACCGTCGAAGCGGGTGAAGCCATCCGATTCGCCCCCGGCGAGTTCCAGCAGGGAAGCAACGAAGACGACGAGACGGTCGTCGGCTTCGCCTTCGGCGCACCCGGCAAGGTGCACGACTGGGACGAAATCGAATCGCTCACCTACTGCCGGGAGTGCGAGGAAAAAACCGGACACGGCCTGACGGTGACCGACACCGGTGGCTTCAAATTCGACTGCACCGAGTGCGGGACGACGTTTACGGTAGAGCGGTCTGAGTAACGAAGGTTTTCTAATAAATTGAGCCGCAGAAGGGCGCGGCGGGAGTGAGCAAAAGCTCCGCTTTTGCGAACGTCGTCGCGCCCGCGAGACCGAGTGCTAACGAGGTGGAAGCGGGCGCGACGGGATTTGAACTTCTCTCGCTCCCTTCGGTCGCTCAAGCGTTCGACCGCCTATTGCCGTCACTACTGCTCACTAAGGTTCGCAGAAGTTGACGGGCGTGACGGGGGTCGAACCCGCGATCGAGAGGTTAGGAACCTCTCGCCCTATCCACTAGGCCACACGCCCTCAAAATGCACAGACGCAGCGCGTCCGCTAATAGGTCGAGGGCGGGGGAGAAAAACGGTTATCCTTTTACTTCTCTTTCTCGGCTTCGACGTCGTCTTCTTCGTCGTCGTCTGCGCCGATGGTGGGCTGGGCTTCGTCAGCGGCAGCCTGCGTCTCTGCTTTGTCCGCGTCGGCATCCGTGGTGTCCGCGCTAGCCTCTTCAGCGTCGGTTGGGCCTTCTTTGCCCTTCTTGCGCATCTCTTCGAGTTCGCCTTCGACTTCTTCGCGGCCTTTCTGGAACTCACCCATCGCTTGCCCGGTGGAGCGAGCGAGCTTTGGAATCTTGTTTGCGCCAAACAGGAGGATGGCGATGAACAGAATAACGAGCAGTTCCGGCCCGCCCGGGATTCCCGGGAACAGCGGAGTGATTGTGTCGAGCATCTCTACCCCATCGTTGCCTACTGTTTAATATAGGCTTTTTGCTCATCCGGCAAGACCCTCCCAAAGGTGGGGTAATCGGCAGCCCTCCCGTGATTGACCGACTGTAGCGTGCCGATTGGCCGAGAGCGCAAACGTCTTTTGACTGTCTCCGTAACGCCCAGACGCAATGGTCAACACTGGCGACGACGCACCAGACTTCAACGCACCGGTAGCAAACGGCGACATCGAGGAGTTCGACCTCGAAGCCGAACTCGACGATGGCCCACTCGTGCTCGCATTCTTCCCGGGCGCGTTCACGAGCGTCTGTACCAACGAGATGTGCACGTTCCGCGACAACCTCAGCAAGTTCGAGGATGTCGGCGCAGACGTGTTCGGCGTCAGCCGCGACACGCCGTTTACGCTCAACGAGTTCCGCGCCCAGAACGACCTCAACTTCGGCCTCATCTCCGACCTGAACCGCGACATCATCGAGGCGTTCGACGTTGAGATGGACTTCGACGCCCTCGGCGTCTACGGCGTCGCAAAGCGCTCCGTGTTCGTCATCAACGCAGACGGTGAAGTCACCTACTCGTGGGTCACCGACGACCCCGGCGTCGAACCAAACTACGAAGAAGTCGCGCAGGCTGCAGCCGACGCGTAAATCCCACACTCGCCCGAGGTTTTTTTCTCGCTCCGTCGCATTCAGTAAGCCATGAGTGAACTTCAAGATGGCGAGAGTAACATCCTATCGTACGACCGGGATGCAGCCCACTCGTTCCCCGACGAGAAGCTGCACCGGGTCCTTTCCTTTATCGATAACGACGAAGAGATTCAGGCGTTGCTCAAAGCTCAGAACGTGAACGCGGTCGCGCGAAAGCGATACAATGACCACGGCGCAAAGCACATCGAAATCGTCCGCGACCGCGCGCTCACTCTCTATGACCTGTTGAAGCGCGGGGGCATCTCGTTCAACGGTGCTGGCGACCAAGGCCTCGCTGAAGAAGACGAATCGGTGATTATCGCGTTCGCCGCAACGCTCCACGACATCGGGCACATCGTCCACCGCGACGATCACGTCTACTACTCGATTCCCCTCGCCTCTGACATTCTCGACCGGATTCTCCCCCAGTTCTACGACAGCATCACCGAGCAGGTGAAAGTGAAGGCAGAGGTTCTACACGCAATTCTCTGTCACCACACGGTCGAAGACCCGCTCACGGTCGAAGCGGGCGTCATCCGCGTCGCAGACGCCCTCGACATGGAACACGGTCGCTCGCGCATTCCGTACGAGAGTGGTGGACGCGGTATCAACACCGTCTCCAGTCAGGCGATTCGAAAAGTCACGCTCCAAGAAGGCGACGAGACGGCCGTCACCGTCGAAATCGAGATGACCAACGCGGCCGGGGTGTACCAAGTGGACAACCTTCTCAAGGCGAAACTCCGTGGCTCTGGCTTAGAAGACTACATCCGCATCGTCGCGCTGAACACGCACACCGACGGCGACCAAATCGTCGAACGCATTGAACTCTAAGGCGGCAAGCCCAACCCGAGTAGTGCGGGTTAACTGTGCCCAGCCATTTTCTATCAGTAGATGGTTCTCGCGATTGAGACAGACAACTTACGAAAGTCCTACGGCGACGTAGACGCGTTGCAGGGACTCGACCTCGCCGTCGAAGAAGGCGAGTTTTTCGGCCTCCTCGGACCAAACGGCGCGGGGAAAACGACGTTCATCTCCATTCTCACCGGTCTCGTCCGCAAATCCGGCGGCGAAGCCAGCGTGTTCGGCTACGACGTAGAAGCCGACTACCAGCAAGCCCGCGATGCAATCGGCGTCGCGCCACAGGAGTTCAACGTAGACCGCTTTTTCCCCATCAAGGAAGTCCTGATGCACAAAGCAGGTTACCACGGCATTGGCACGGAAGAAGCCTCCCGACGCGCGGACGCCGCGCTCAAGAAAGTCGGCATCTACGACAAGCGCGACACGCGCTTCGACTGGCTCTCTGGTGGGATGAAGCGCAGACTCCTCCTCGCACGCGCTATCGTCACCGAACCAGACCTCCTGATTCTCGACGAACCCACCGCCGGCGTGGACGTGCAACTCCGGCGTGACCTCTGGAACATCATCACCGAGATGAACGAGGAGGGGACGACGATCTTGCTCACCACCCACTACATCGAGGAAGCAGAACGCCTCTGTGACCGCGTCGCCATCATGAACGAGGGGAAGAAAGTGACCGTCGCAAGCCCCGACGACCTCATGGACCAGGGCGTAGACAACATCACCATCACGCTCCGTGACCCGCCGAAAACCGCCCCCGATGTGGCCGTCGATGGCGTTGAGTCGGTCGAGTTGAAACAGGGACGAGTCGTCGTCCGCGCCCACCGCGCGGGCAGCGTCGCCCCCGACGTCCTCCTCGCGCTCGACGACGCGGGTCACGAGGTCGTGGACTTGGACATTTCGCGCACGTCGCTTGAAGAGGTGTTCGTCTCGCTCACGAACGGCCAAGAATCCACCAACGGCGACCGTCCACCGGCGGGCGCAAAACAGGAGGCACCGCGATGAGTCGATTCACTGGCTTTCTGACGCTCGTGCGCCGAGAGATTCTCCGCTACGTCCGTCGCCCACGAAACACGTTCATGCCGCCACTCATCACGAACGTGCTCTACTTCTCGGTGTTCGGCGTCATCCTCGGCGAGCGTATCGGCCCGACTGGCGACTTCTCCTACGTCCTGTTCATCCTGCCGGGCCTCGTCGTGCTTGGCACCATCTCGAATGCGTTCGAGAACGCCTCGTTCTCCATCTTCCACGGCAGGTGGAACGAGTACATCCATGAAACGCTCACCTCACCGATGAGCTACCCGCAGATGGTGTTCGCCTACGTCGCCTCCAGTGCGCTTCGCGGCGTCATTATCGGCATCATCATCTCCGTCGTTGGAGCGTTCTTCACGCCCGTCGGCATCGAGCACCCGCTCTATCTCGTCGCGTTCATGGTCGTCATCCCGTCGCTGTTCGCGAGCCTCGGCGTCGCAGGTGGCCTCTGGGCGCGCGACTTCGACTACCTCACCGTGATGAACCAGTTCATCATCCGCCCGCTCGTGTTCTTCGGCGGCATCTTCTACGCTTTAGACGCCCTCCCGGAGCCGTGGTACACCATTTCGCTCGCAAATCCGATGGTGTACATGGTGAGTGGGGTTCGATACGGCTTCCTTGACTACTACGACGTTGACCCGAACCTTGCGCTCGCGGTGCTCACGGGTGCGACCGTCGCCGTGCTTGCCCTCGATATTGCACTGTTCAAACACGGGTACGGTCTCGCCGACTGAGGCCAACCCCTATGCTGGTGGTTCGCGTACCAGTTGGTAATGCAAACACGCTGTTATTCCTGCGGCGATGTGTTCGACGCGACGCGCATTCGTTGTGACTGCGGCGAGCCAGTTTGGTTCGACGGAGACGCCACAGACTTCGAGTGGCCGACTGGGACCGTACACGGCGTCTGGCGCTATGCGTCACTCCTCCCCGTCGCCCCGACCGAGGGGTTGGGATGGGCGGCGGGAAACACGCCACTTCTCAGAACCCCGCGACTCGACGACTACGCAGGCTGTACGCTGTGGGTGAAAGACGAAGCCGAGAATCCGACCGGGACGTTCAAAGACCGCGGGAGTGCCGTTGCCGTGGCGGCGGCCGAAGCACGCGGAGCGACCGCCGTCGGCACCGTTTCCCACGGGAATATGGCGATGAGCACGGCCGCACACGCCGCGGCTGCAGACCGTCCCTGTGTTGTTCTCGTCCCCGACGACATCTCTGCTGCGCGTCTCGCCGCAATCTCTCAATATGGCCCTGACATCGTCCGCGTCGACGGAGACTACGGGCAACTCTACTTCGACAGCCTCGAACTGGGTGCCACGTTCGACATCGAGTTCGTCAACTCGGACGTGCCCCTGCGCGTCGCCGGGCAGAAGACGGTCGCGCTCGAACTCATAGAACAGTTCGACGGCGTCCCCGATGCAATCTGTCTCCCCGTGAGCAGCGGCGGGCAGGCAAGCGGCGTCTGGAAGGCCCTCCGCGAACTCAGGGACGCACGACTCATCGACAGCCTGCCGCGCCTCTACTTCGTGCAGGCGGCGAACTGCGACCCAATAGCCGCCGCCTTCCGCGAGGGACACGAGGTCCGCCCAATCGACCCCGAACCGACCGCAGCCTACTCAATTGCGAATGCGAACCCGCCGAGTGGTAATCGCGTACTCGCCGCCGCAGCCGAGACCGACGGCGCAGTCGTCTCGGTGCCAGAAGATGCCATCCACGAAGCAACGCGGAAGCTCGCCACCGAAGCAGGGCTGTGCGTCGAACCGTCGTCTGCGGTTGCACTCGCGGGACTCAGACAACTCGCGGCGAGCGGTGACGTGGCCGCCACCGACCGCGTCGCGCTCATCCTCACCGGCACCGGGTTCAAGGAACTCAGTGCGGCGGCGACAGACGCGCCGTCCGTCCCGCTTGCGAAGCTGGACGAACACCTCGCTGCGATACTCAGTGACGCATGACCACCATCGACCTCACCCACCCGGTTGCGGACGGAATGCCCGTGTATCCGGGCGACCCGCCGGTGACGTTTCGCGGCCACGCCATCTACCAAATCGACGGCTATCGCGTCACTGGGCTCTCGTTCGGGAGTCACACCGGAACCCACATCGACGCGCCGAGTCACACCGAAGAACACGGCAACACGCTCGATGACTTCCCCATCTCGACGTTCTCGTTCGAGGCCATGCGCATCGATTGTCGCCACCTCGGCGCTCGTGACCGCATTCGGCTCGCAGAGGTACCCACAGCGACCGCCGTCGCTGACGTCGACATGCTCGTGTTCCACACGGGCTGGGATACTCACTGGGGGACTGACGCCTATCTCGACCATCCGTATCTCGATGTCGCCGTCGCGGAGTGGTGTGCTGACCACAATCTGCACGTCGGTATCGACGCCTTCAGCCCCGACCCAACACCGAGCCCGAACGAGGCTGCAGGCGAGCCTACCGACAGCCCGGCCCACCACGCGCTGCTCGGCCACGATTGTCTCATCGTGGAAAATTTGTGCAACCTCAGCCGTGTGCTAGACCGGTTTCACCTCGATGCGTTCCCGCTCTCGCTCGCTGACGCAGACGGGGCACCAGTCCGGGCGGTGGCCCGCTTCGATTGACAGGATTCGACAGACGGCGGCAAGGGAGCACGCCGACCACCGTATTTATATGGGTAAATCATGATGATATAGCCAATGCAGAACACGCTGCTTTCCCCAGACACGGCCGACGTCATCGTCCGAACCTGCCGAACCGCGATGGGCGACAGCCTCCGGTCGGTGACCTACTTCACACGCGACGACTTTGACCAACTCTACCTCCGGGACGATTTAGAACAGGACGCAGACCTCACGGGCTTCATCGGCAACGAGTGGCGGAGTTTCAAGACGACGCGTGAAGCCTACCGCGGCTCTGAACTCGGTGACTACAAGTACACGATTCGCACCTTTGAAAACGGCTTTTTGCTCCGCGTGACGACCGACCGCGAAGGCGTGTTCGCCACGACCGACGGCCTCACGATTCAGGCGTTCGACAACGTCGCAACCGCCATCCGCAAAGTCCTCGGCGAGGCTTAAACGATATAGACCGGCGAGAGGTCTTCTTCTTCGAGATAGTTGCGTAACTTCTTCACCCGCGGGCCAAGCTCTTCTGGCCGGTGTGAGTCGCTGCCGACGGTAAAGCGCACCTCGTGTTCGCAGAACACTTCGAGGAAGCGGGGAACCGGGTGGAACTTCCCGTAGTCCGTGAGCACCCGCCCGGCGTTAATCTCGGGCACCGTCCGGGAGCGTTTGAACGCCCGTGCTGCGGCGTGGTAGTGTTCGTCCGTCCCCATCCCACGGAAGGCGGGGTTGCGTTCGAGTAAATCGACGTGCGCCGCGATGTCGAACAGCTCTGATTCTGCGAGGGTGACGAGCTTTTGGAAGTACTCATCGACGAGCGCTTTGCGCGCTGCCTCGGATTTCTTCCCGAAATAGCTCTCGACGTGGACGTTTACGTCTTCCAAGTGGTGGACGCTCCCGATGGTGTAGTCAAACTCAGTTTCGTTGAAAAACGCGCGAATCGCAGCCGCATCGCGCGGGTCATAGTCCATCTCGACTGCGTTGTAAATCTCGACGTCAAAGCGGTCGTTGAGGCTCTCGATTGCACGCAACCGCCGGTCGTACGTCTGGTCTAAGTTGAAGCCAAGCAGGTGCTTTAAATCCTGCATCCGTTCGCGCTCAGAGACGTTACAGTGGTCTGCAAACCCGACCCCCTTCAATCCGGCTTGCTCTGCGACCTGCAACATCTGGAAAAGAAAGCGCCCGTCAGAGTAGTTCGAGTGGACGTGATAATCGTGGAGCATTGCGTACTACAGTGTTTCCAGTCATTCGGGATAACTGTGTGGTGGCCACCATGCTTACAATATCTCAAGTGGGCCTCACAGTATGAGCGACGAGCCTGTCGGTGAGTGGGAGTATCTGACGGTTCGACCGGACCGCGAGCCAACGCGAAAGGAGGCGAGAGACCCCGGAGACATCTTAGACGAACTCGGGGCTGACGGGTGGGAGCTTACCGACACCATCGACTACGTCGGCGGTGGCACGAAGTTTCTGGTACTCAAACGTCCGCGCTCTGCGGGGACGGCGGATGAGTGATGGCGACTCGGACATCGGCACCGAAGACACGATGCGCGAGCGCGCAGATGAGAGCGCCCTCAAAATCTGGCTGCTCATGGGCGCAAACCGCTTCGTCGTCATGGGCACGCTCGCCGCAGCCGTGTTCGCCTCGTTCATCGTAGTGAGCACGCTCATCGATCCGTCGTTACAAACAGAAGTGAAGCAAACGGACACCATCGAGACGATTTTCTCGACGCTGCTCGGCCTCGTCGTCACCGGCACGACGCTCGTCGTCTCTATTAGCCAACTCGTCCTCTCGCAGGAAAACGGCCCGGTTGGCGACCAACGAGCGCGCATGAGCGACGCGCTCGACTTTCGAACCTACGTGCGCGAACTGCTCGGGACGGTCGCCCCCGCAGACCCCTCCGCACTCCTCCAGGCGCTCGTAGACGAGAGCGAACGCCGGGCAACCGGCCTCTATCGCGTCATCGAAACCAACGACAACGACGAGCTGCAAGCAGAAATCAACGAGTTCGTCGAAAGCATCCGTGGGAACGCAGAGACGGTGTCACAAAAGCTCGACGACAGCCGCTTTGGCTCGTTCAGCGTGCTGTTCGCCGCCCTCGATTTCAACTACTCGTGGAAAATCTACCAGATAGACCGGCTCACCGACAAGTACGAAGCCGACCTCTCAGACGCAGAACGCGCCGCGTTCTCAGAACTCAGCAACGCTATCGCAATGTTCGGCCCGACGCGCGAACACATCAAGACGCTCTACTTCCAGTGGGCACTCGTTGACCTCTCGCGGTACATCCTCTTCGCCGCCATCCCCGCGCTCATCATCTCCGGGCTGATGCTCACCTTCGTCGGTGCATCGTCATTTCCCGGCAGCACGCTCGGCGTCCCGAACATCACCTGGGTCGTGAGCGCCGCCTTCACGATTGCGGTGATTCCGTTCTTACTGTTTACCTCCTACATCTTCCGCATTGCCACGGTCGCAAAACGGACGCTTGCGATTGGGCCGTTGATTTTGCGCGAATCACAGCGGTAACTCACTGAGAGGGAGAATTTGACAAGATGAGACTGCACACTGCAATGTTGTTCGAATTTCGTCCAGAAAACGACCGCAGGGAGTGCGCCGGCCGGGAATTGAACCCGGATCGTTGGCTTGGAAGGCCAAAGTCATGCCGTTAGACCACCGGCGCTCACTTCGTTCGCGCCGAGCCTCGCGTCACTTCGTTCCGCGAGACACCGGCGCACATCGTTTGTGCGAGCAGTGTTGCTTTCGTCTCCACACGAAAGTCCGCGCAATCGGGTCAGAAGAACCCGAGCACGCGACGATATGATACTCCACACCGTGTCCGACCCGCCCAGGCCAGACGTGGTAATCGTGTGTCGCAAATAGGTGTAAACCGTGCCCCGTTAAGGGTGTTTCTTTTTCTCGGCACGAGTCTTTTGTAGCCCGGCGGTCATTGAGGGGTATGCGCGTACTGGTTCCCATCGACGGGTCTGACTGTAGCTTCGCCGCTCTGGATTACGCAATCGACCTCTACAACATGGGTGGGGTTAGCCTCCACGTCGTTCACATCACCGACTACGAGACCGACGCGAGCGAGGCGCTCCTCGAAAAAGCCACCGAGAAACTCGACGCTGTGGGCATCGACACGGAGCCAGAACTCATCACGAGCCTCGGGCTTGACTCGCCAAAGGCCTCCGTCAAGATTGGCGAGCACATCGTCTCGCTGCTCGAAGACGGCGACTACGACCAGGTCATCATCGGTCGTCACGGCGAGCGAGGACGGCTCGAAGACTTCTTGCTCGGGAGCACCTCAGAGACCATCGTCCAACACGCACCCATCCCGGTGACGGTTATTCCGGCGTGACGACCGCATAGCAGTTCCCGCTCGAAATCTCGTTTTTCACGACGCGCAGGCGACTCGCCGCGAGGTCGGCTTCGAACTCCGCTGGCGCGTAGATGTGATAGAAGCGCGGGACGGTTTCCCCGCCGGGAAGCGTCCAATCGACCATCGTGTCGAACCCCTCGTCGCCCTCGTGGTCGAAGCTGTCGTGGGCGGTTGACCACGCGCTTACGAGCGCGCGACTGCCCGGCGTGAGCACGCGAGCCAGTTCGTCGAGGCTTGCCCGCCGCAACTCGCGTTCGGGCAGGTGGTGGAGCGTCGCCACGTAGACAGCGAGGTCGATACTGTCTGCGGTGAACGGGAGTGAGGCGGCGTCACCGGCGACGAACGCAGCTTCGAACTCACGCGCCGTAGCACGCTGCCGGGCTTCGCTGAGGAGGCCTGTGCTCGCGTCGAGGCCAACGGCTCTGTCTGCCTTTCTTGCGAGGAGTTCGGTGTGTCTGCCGTTGCCACAGCCAACGTCGAGTGCCGTCCGTGCGGCGGGCTGGCTGTCGAGGAACGATTCGACCTCTGGCCACGCGTATTCCCGGGTTTTCGAGAAGTGTGCCGCAATGCGGTCGTAGGTGTCCTTGACCGCCTGTCGTGACCGGTCCATACCCGGACAACTTGCCCAGTGGTCTTTGCAGTTCTGTCTCAGACGAGCAGGAACATCCCGTAGGCGATGAACAACATTATCGTTGCGTGTTTTGCGCCCGCGCGAATCGTCCCTTCGCTCATCTGTCCGCCCACGAGCCCAGAGAAAAAGCCCTGAATGAGCGCCGCGTGGAAGAAAATCGTCGTGTACTGGAGTTTCTCTGCGTCGGTGATTCCCGCAACCTGCCCCGTCAGTCCCGTCGATTCGACGAGTTCACCCGACGGAATGCTCGGGATGAATACGTTCACCATCACGTAGACGATGATGAGGAAGACGAAAAACGAGATGTAGGTGATGATGAGGTAGACAACCATCTCCTGTTCGCGCTTTTCTCTCAGTTGCTGGAGCGAGCGCGACTCGTCTGCGGCGATTCTGAGCACGGGTGCGATGTCGCCGCTCGCCCGGATTGCGTTCGTGATGAGTGTCACTGCGCGGGCAACGCCCGGGGCGCGAACGCGCTTGTCGAAGCGGTGGAGCGCCGTCTCAACGTCCGAACCAAACCTGATGTCCTTCCAGATACGTTCCATCTCTGCATCGAGCGCCCCAAGGTCGCTGTTCCGGATGTTGTCGATGCCACCCACGACCGACATGCCCGCTTCGTTGA
Source organism: Haladaptatus sp. CMSO5 (assembly GCF_036689885.1). Lineage (NCBI taxonomy): Archaea > Methanobacteriati > Methanobacteriota > Halobacteria > Halobacteriales > Haladaptataceae > Haladaptatus > Haladaptatus sp. CMSO5. The sequence goes on along the minus strand of NZ_JBAHVW010000001.1, from coordinate 2,088,536 downwards.
GGCTCGCGAGGCGTTCGAACAACTCTGGAATCGCGGCTTCGATGGTGTCGCGTCGGTGGGCGTGAATCTCCCACACCACCGCGAACGTTGCTGTGACGAACAGGACGCTCTGGACGAGCACGTCGTCGAGCGCCAGAACCGACGCCGTCCCGCGGACGAAGGCGGGCCACGCATGAACCATCACCCAGAGCGCGCCGAGTGGCGCGGTCACGTAGAGCAACACGAACGGTCGAGTGAGCAGCGTCTGAACTGGGCGTTCGAGCACCTGTGCGACGGAGCGAAAGTGTTCGTACAACGTTAACTGCGCGAGCACGTCTCGCTCTGTATCCGTCGCGTAGCCGCCGTCGGGGAGCGCACGCGCCGCATCCGGTGCGTCGGTGGTGCGAACCCCCGTGACGGCGAGCGGCGAGGACACCGAAGTTCGCTTCTGTGTAAAGCCGCCTGCTGGATTCGTATAGCGGTCGAGAAAGACGATGAACGCGAGCGTCGCCATCGGAACCACGAGATAGACGACGACTTGGAGCGCAACCAACGTCCCGCCGCTCACGAGACCGATGATGAGCAACACCGTGATGAAAAACAGCGGCCCGACGACGAGCAGCGAGACGTAGCCTTCCGCGAACGCCCCGAGCAGTTCGAGGAACGATGCTTGGCGAACCTCCGCTTCTTGCTTGCGGCGGTCGTACTCCTCTCGGAGGAACACAGAGACGCTCTGGCCGCTCTGGAGGTTGCTTGAGAGGTTTTCGAGGAAGGTCTTCAGTTCTCGACTCGGAGTTCGTCGCGAGACACGTTGAATGGCAGTGATGATGTCCGCCCCGAGCAAGTCCATGTCCCTGACGGCGACGGCGAACTCTGTTGCCGACTCGCCGTAGACAGCGCTGTTGTCACGGAGTGCCCGCATGATTTTCGGGAAGGCCATCCCGCCACGCGACAGGGCGTACATGAACGCCACCGTCCGCGCGAGGCTTGCATCAATCCGGCGTTCGCGCCCATCGGCGTGCGCTTTCGGAACACCCCAGCGGAGCCGGAAGGTGACGATTGCGGCGACGAGCCCGCTGCTGGTGCTCGTGACGAATAAGAACAGAAACCGGCGCAGTGCGGGAATCTGTGCCCCCGGAAGCCGCCCGAGCGCGGCGAGCGCAGGCAGCTGTCCGACGAGTTGATCGTTCCAAAGCCCGGCCACGATGAGCAGCGAGGTGGCGACGTAGACGCCAACAATCGCCGCACCAACCGCCGCGATGGCACTGTAGAGGAGCGATTTCGCCGCGTACACTCGGTACGGGACGTCGATGTGTGCGCGCTGGAGCGTCCGCCGCCGTGTCAGACGCGCCGGCGCTCGCTCGACGGCGTTTCCGAACGAAGCGAGCGCGAGACGCGTAAACATCCGATTGACACGGGTGCTGTACGGGGTGGCAGCGAGGAGCACCGCGATAATGGCGACGAAGACCAGCGGAAGTACGGAAAGAGGGACTGGAGCCATTATTCTGCAGAGGGTCTCTGTGCGCGGTGTGCGTCAACCTGCGCCATCACAGCGTCCTTATCGGCATAGTATTCGTTCACCATTGCCGTGAACTGGCGGTAGTCGTTCACCCCTTCTTCCCGCAGATATTCGAGGAATCGACGACGGTCGCGCACCTCATTTAGCAGTCGGCTCTGCGACCAGCCACGCTCGTCGCGAATTTCGTCTAACACGGTGCTCGTCCCTTCTGAGACGGTGTCCGTGCTCGCGTCCCAGGTGTAGGCAGTCGCGTAGTCGAGTTCGCCGGTTCGCTGGTTGATGCCCTCTATTTCCGCAATCGTCCGATTGCGCCGTGAGCGTTCGCCCTCGACGCGAACGAGCGACTGAATACAGAGGATATCGAGCGACTGCACCATCTGGCGCGGGACGTTGATGGGTTCGTTTTCGAGGCGGTTGATGGCCGTCTGGACGCTGTCTGCGTGCATCGTCGAGTAGGTGGTGTGGCCCGTGTTCATCGCCTGAAACAGCGTCATCGCTTCCTCGCCGCGCACCTCACCGACGATGATGTACTCGGGGCGGTGGCGCAGCGCAGAGCGCAGCAGGTCGTACATCGTGATGTCCGCGGCTTCGTCGAGGCGCTCGCGGGTGACCGAAGAAAGCCAGTTGTCGTGATACAGCGTGAGTTCGTGGGTGTCTTCGATGGTCAACACCTTCGCCCGCGGCGGGATGAACATCGACACGGCGTTCATCGATGTGGTCTTCCCGGACGCCGTCCCACCCGCGAAGATGAGTGATTTCCCGCTCTCAATGCCGAGCCAGAGATACGCCATCTGGCGGAGGGTGAACGTCTCGTAGTTGATGAGGTCGATCGGCGTGAGCGGGTCGGTCGCGTAGCGACGAATCGTGAACGCAGAGCCACGCGGCGTCACTTCCTCGCCCATGACGAGTTCTGCACGGCTGCCGTCAGGGAGTGTCGTCCCGACGACGGGTGCGCCAATCGAGATGTGCTTGCCTGAGCGCTGGGCGAGTTGGATGACGAAGTTGTCGAGTTCCGCCTGACTGAAGGTGATGGTGGTCTCGATGTTGTCCTGCTGGTCGTGGTAGATGAACAGCGGGATGTCGTAGCCGTCACATGAGATGTCCTCTACGTGCGGGTCGTGCATGAGCGGGTCGAGCTTGCCGTAGCCGAGAAACGACCGGTTGAGATAGTAGAACAGTCGGTAGAACGTCGCCATCTCGACGGTCACGCCGTACTCCTCTAGGCGCTTTCTGAGTTCGTCTTTCAACACCGCTTCTGGTTCGGTGTCCGTCGAATCTCGGTAGAGCAACGGGTCACGAATGTCGTCTACGAGGGTTTCGAGCAGGCGCGCTTCGACCGGCGAGAGGTCTGGCTCGACGACGTGATACCGGTGGTCGTTTTTCTCGGGGCTGTAGAGAATGGCGACGAAGGCGAAGGGGGCGTTCACCCAGTAGCGGTCGAGTTCTTCCCAGCCGGGAAGGCCGCTGAACGTCACGAGCGGCCCGTCTGCGGTTGGGTCGTAGTTGGTGAGGCTCAGCGTAGAGCCGGTCAACATCTTCGATGCGCGCGAAAGCCACTGTTGAAACTGCGAGAGCACGCTCGCGTCTTCGTCGTGGTGCGCCTGAGTGTCAGTTTCAGATGATAACTCGTTTGCCATGGAATCCCCGCCGTTGCCCCTCGTGGGCGTCCGGTTACTGTCATGACTGACAGGCGGAACCTACATAAATCCGACCCTAACTCAGGCGCGTTCGACCCGGAGAAGCGTGACGCCGAACACGAGCAAGAACAGGGCGCCAAGCGGGATGGCGACGCCGACAAAGGACTGATAGAGCAACACGGTCGCGGCGGTGAGCAAGAGTCCGGTGAGGAACAACAGGCCGCCGAGCACCCGCACGGGGTCTGCGCGCGCGTTCGCAACGCGGTCTTCTGCGAGGTACAGCGCGATGCTGAACGCGAGTGCGAGGACGAACACGACGGCGCCGACCAACCAAATCTGCTGGGCGAGGATGGTCTGGGCGTTTTCGTAGAACGTCTGCAGTTCGAGGACGGTGAACAGGATTTGCTCTTGGTCGCCAAACGAGACGCCGAGGACGTACTGAATGTGGAAGAACAAAAACCGGATGACGACGACGGTTCCGAAATCGAGAGACGCGACAGAAAACGACCACGGCATCAGCGCCGAGAGCCACGTCGCCAAGACGGCGAGTTCGTTTGCATACTCACTATTGACCCATGCCATAACTCACATCGCCACTGTCAGTGAGTAAAAAGTACCGCAAGACGCGCGTCTGACACAACGGTACGTTCATACCCATGCGCCACATTGACACACGCAATGAGGCGCGATTATTTCGGGGTGTCTTTCACAAACCTCGACGACGAGACCTCAGAGCCCCAGCAACCAACGCTTTCGATCTCTTACACCGGCCCTCGAGAGAAGTTCAGCGGCTGGCTCAACCAAGCCGATGGAACACCGCTCGCCGCAGCCGACGTTGACGTTTCGTTCCGACTGAAACGTCCCATCGAGGCAGACGACAGCAAAGGCGTCCTCGCGGTGACCAATCGAACCAATGGCGAGTTCATCTTAGAAGTGAATCTCAAAACGCGCGATGTCCTCCGGTTCATCCGTGTCGCACGGCGCTATGGGAACCTCGCAGACGACGAAAAACACTACACACTCCATCTGGACGGCCCAGCTGGCGACGTAGCGTTCGAGAAGGCGACCTTCCTCGTCTACAGCCACACGGGTGAGTTGCTCCACCAACACAGCCTCATCCCGAGCGGCGTCGAACTCTGACGGGTCGAACTACGTGGAAATAAATAGCCGCCAGCAAAATCCGAGGTATGGAACTGTTCGGAACAGCGGGTATCCGCGGAAGTGCCCGCGACCGAGTAACGCCGTCGCTGGCGCTCGCCGTTGGTAGAGCCGCCGGTGACGAACACGACGAGTTCGTCGTCGGGCGTGACGGCCGCGAGACTGGCCCTGCGCTCGCCGCCGCCCTCGAAGCCGGACTCGAAAGCGCCGGTGTGAGCGTCTATCGCGCCGGACAACTGCCGACCCCAGCGCTTGCGTTTGCTGCACAGGGTCGCCACGGCGTGATGATTACGGCGAGCCACAACCCACCGCAGGACAACGGGCTCAAGCTCTTTTGTGACGGCGTCGAATACGACCGCGACGCAGAGCGCCGCATCGAACAGCGCGTCGCAGACGGGCAATCACCCATCGACTGGGACGAGTGGGGGGCCGCGAGCACAAGCGAACCGCTCTCCGCCTACCGCAAGGCCGTCTGTGAGTACGCCACGACGATGGGCGCGCCGCTAGACGGTCTCAAAGTCGTCGTCGACTGTGGCAACGGGATGGCCGCGCTCGCCACGCCACAGGTGCTCCGCGAACTCGGCGCGCACGTCGTCACGTTGAACGGCAACGTAGACGGCCACTTCCCCGGCCGCGAGAGCAAGCCAACGCCCGAGACGCTCGCAGACCTGCGGGCGTTCCTCGCAGACGGCGATTTCGCCTTCGGCATCGGCCACGACGGCGACGCAGACCGCTCGGTGTTCGTCGATGGAAATGGCGATGTGGTTCACGAAGACACCATCGTCGCCATCTTCGCAGAACACTACGTGCGCACGAGCACGGCCGAAGACCCCGTCGTCGTGACGACGCCGAATGCGTCTGCGCGTATCGACGAGCGCGTCCGTGAAGCCGGTGGGCGCGTCGAACGCGTCCGGCTTGGCGCGCTCCACGAAGGCATCGAAACCGCGCTCGAAACCGGCACAGAGGGGACGAGCGTCGTGTTCGCCGCAGAGCCGTGGAAACACATCCACACGCAGTTCGGCGGCTGGATTGACGGGCCCGCGAGCGCCGCGGTGTTCGCTCGACTCGTCGCTGCCCACGGTCTCAACGCGCTCAGAGAGCCGGTCACCGAGCGGCCGTATCGCAAAGTCAGCACCGAGTGCCCCGATGACCGGAAGGAAGCCGCGATGGCCGAACTCGAAACGGCACTGCCCGCCGCGTTCCCCGACGCCACTGTGTCGACTGAGTACGGCGTTCGCCTCGAACGCGAAGACGGGTCGTGGGTGCTCGTTCGCCCAAGCGGAACCGAGCCGTATGTCAGAGTGTATGCAGAAAGTGAGGACGTCGATACCCTTGTTTCCACAGTCATCGAAATTGTAAAAACAGCCGTTGTGGAGCGCTAAACTAGCACATACTGTAAACTAAAACGAACGATTTATACAGTTCTTCGTTTCTTTTGTGAGACATGCCTGTCGACCGCAGACGATTCCTCAAAGCAGCGAGTGCCCTCGGTGTCGCTGGCCTCGCCGGTTGTACCACCAACACAAACTCATCCTCTGACAGCGAATCCACCGACGGCGGCGACGGTGGCGACGGCGGCGAAGACCCAGTCAACGTGGGTATGGTCTACGCCACCGGCGGTCTCGGTGACAAGTCCTTCAACGACATGGCCCATCAGGGCGTCAAACAAGCCGCAGAAGAGTACAACGTTGAGTACGAGAACGCGGAGCCAGAGGAAGCCTCACAGGTTGGTGACCTCCAGAAGCGGTTTGCCCAGGAGACAGACCCGAACTACGACCTCGTGACGGGCGTCGGCTTCGTCCAGAAAGACGGCATGGTCGCAAACGCCCAGGAGTTCCCAGACCAGAGTTTCGTCCTCATCGACGAAACCGCCCAGACCGAAGACGGTGAGATGCTCGGCAACGTCGCAAACTACCGCTTCAAAGAGCACCAAGGCTCGTTCCAGATTGGCTACCTCACGGCACTGCTCTCGACCCAAGAGTTCAGTGCAGGCGAGAGTTCCACGAAGCCAAACGAGAAGTCCGTTGGCTTCGTCGGTGGCTTCGAGATTCCGCTCATCGAAAAGTTCCTCGCTGGCTTCAAAGCAGGTGTCGCCCACCACGACGACAGCATCGAAGTCCAGTCCGCCTACGCAGGCGCGTTCAACGACCCCGCAAAGGGCAAGGAAATCGCACTCACGATGTACGAAAACGGCGCGGACATCGTCTACCACGCCGCAGGTGGCACCGGCCTCGGTGTCTTCCAGGCTGCCCGCCAGAAAGGGCGCTTCGCCATGGGTGTCGACGCAGACCAGTCGAAATCCAACGCCGAATACAAGAACGTCATCCTCGCGAGCATGGTCAAGCACGTCGACCTCGCCGTGTACGAGTCGGTCGAAGCCGTCGTCAACGGCAACTTCGAAGGTGGCGTCGAAAACCGCCTCGGTCTCGACGAAGGCGGTGTCGAGGCAGTGTACGGCCAAGAACTCGGCAGCGCTATCCCTGAGGACGTAAAGAGCAAACTCGAAGAGAGCAAACAGCAGATCGTAGACGGCGAGATTACGGTTCCGTCCGAACTGTAATCGGAAACCGTTCAATACTTGCCTGAACCCGCCGAAGCCTCGGGCAAACTAGCGGAACTATTTCAATGAGTGAGACACCAGCCGTACGACTAGCCGGGATTACGAAGCGGTTTCCGGGCGTAGTTGCCAACGACAATGTCGACCTGACCGTCGAGCAAGGAAGCGTCCACGCGCTGCTCGGTGAGAACGGTGCCGGAAAGACGACCCTGATGAACGTCCTCTACGGACTGTACAAGCCAAACGAGGGCACCGTCAACATAAACGGCACCCCCCGCGACTTTTCCTCCCCCCGCGACGCCATCAAGACCGGCATCGGGATGATTCACCAGCACTTCATGCTGGTCGACCCGATGACCGTCGCGGACAACGTCGTCCTCGGGAACGAGCCACGAAAGTGGTTCGGCCTGTCGATGGACCGGAAGAAGGCCATCGCAGAAGTCACCGAACTCGCAGACAGATACGGATTCGACGTAAACCCCACCGCGCCACTCGAATCGGTGAGCGTCGGTGAACAACAGCGCGTCGAGATTCTGAAAGCCCTCTACCGTGGCGCAGACATCCTCATCCTAGACGAGCCAACAGCCGTCCTCACCCCCCAAGAGGTCGAGGAGTTGTTCACCGTGTTCGACGAACTGACCGACCAAGGAAAGACCATCATCTTCATCTCGCACAAGTTGGGCGAGGCGATGGAAGCCGCAGACGACATCACCGTTCTCCGCGACGGCAAGAACGTCGGCAGCGTCGATGCCAACGCCACGAGCCGTGAAGAACTCGCAGAGCTGATGGTCGGCCGCGAGGTCATGCTCGAAGTCGATAAAACGGCCGCAAACCCCGGCGAGCAGGTGCTCGGCGTCGAGTCGGTGAGCGTGCGCGACGACCGCGGCGTGGCGAAACTCACCGACTTAGCCTTCGAAGTGAAGTCGGGCGAGGTGTTCGGCATTGCAGGCGTTGACGGCAACGGCCAGTCAGAACTCATCAACGCCATCACCGGGCTGTCGTCGATTGATACGGGCGACATCGTCTATCAGGGCAATACCATCACCGACCTCCCACGCAGAGAGCGCATCGAGCGCGGGATGTCCTACATCCCCGAAGACCGGCAAGAAAGCGGGGTCGTCATGGACTACGACCTCATCCAGAACGCCGCCCTCGGCAACCAGCACACAGCGCCGTTTGCGAGCGGCGTGCGTATCGACTGGGACTACACCGAGAATCACGCCGCAGAAATCATCGACGAGTACGACGTGCGACCGCCGGACAAGCGCGCGACCGCAGAGTCGCTCTCGGGCGGGAACCAACAGAAGTTCATCGTCGGCCGTGAGTTCAAGCGAAATCCCGACTTCGTCGTCGCCGCCCACCCGACCCGCGGCGTGGACGTGGGGTCGATTGAGTTCATCCACGACCAGCTCATCGGCCTCAGAAACGAGGGCACTGCTGTCTTACTCGTCTCCTCGAAACTCGAAGAAGTCACCCAGCTCTCAGACCGGCTTGCGGTGATGCACGACGGCGAATTTATGGCGATAGTAGACCCCGAAGACGTGACCGAAGAAGAACTCGGCTTGCTCATGGCCGGAGAGTATCCCGCCGGATTCGACGGAGGTGATGGCTCGTGAAACAGCAGTTCGAAGCCGCCGTCGCGCGGATGACGACCGCCTCGAAGGTAGAGCGCATCGTCATCAGCATCGCCGCGCTCATCGCGTCGATTTTCGTCGGCGGCATCGTCGTGCTCGCCGCCGGGTTCGTCGCGGAGTGTTCACAACCAGTCCTGTTCTTCCCGGGCGTGGGCTACTCGTGTTACAACCCCGTCTCGGTATATCTCGAACTGTTCACCGGGCCGTTCTCGAATGCGGGTGTGTTCGGTGAGACGCTCCAGCAGACGACGATTCTCCTGCTCACCGGACTGTCGGTCGCACTCGCGTTCCGCGCAGGCCTGTTCAACATCGGGACGCAGGGGCAGTTCGTCATGGGTTCGATGGCGACGGCTATCACCGTCCCGCTGCTCGCCCCGTCGCTTCCCGGCGGACTCGCTGGCGGCCTCATCCTGATTCCACTCGGGCTGTTCGTCGGCGCGCTCATCGGCGGCCTCTACGGCGCGATTCCGGGTGCGCTCAAAGCCTACGCAGAGGCAAACGAAGTCATCACGACCATCATGTTGAACTTCGTCGCGACGTTTCTCTCGCTGCTCATCGTCTCGACGTGGTTCAAAGACCCGAACAGCACGAACAACACGCAGACGGCGCGGATTCCGGACTACGCGATGCTCGACTCCTCGGTATTCCCGGGTGACTTCTCGCTCGTCGCGCTTGCGATTGCACTCACCCTCGTCGCCGCGATGACGTGGTTCCTCGCACGCACGGCGTTTGGCTACGACCTGCGCATCAGCGGAATACAGGAAGGCGCGGCCGCCTACAGCGGCGTGAGCGCGAAGAAGATGACCGTCATCTCGATGGGCCTGTCGGGCGCGCTCGGCGGCATCGCCGGGGCAGTGTACATCCTGATGGTGACCGGTCGCTGGATGCCAACGGCTCCCGCGTTCGGGTTCGACGGCATCACCGTCTCCATCCTCGCCGGGAACAACCCGGTGGGAGCCATCTTTGCGGCGTTCCTGTTTGGCATGCTCAAAGTCGGGCGCGTTGCAATCGACTTCAACCTTGACGTGCCCTCACAGTTGGTGGGCGTCCTTCGTGGCCTCATCATCCTGTTCGTCGCCATGCCGGAGTTCTTCCGCATGCTCGGCACGCGATTCAACGTCGGCTCGAAGACGGCCGTCGCAACCGACGGCGGTGAAGACCAATGAACCGATACCAACAACTCGACAAACGCGGCAAAGTCGCACTCGGCGCTGGCGTCCTCGCAGTGGTCGCCGTCCTCGCGCTTGCCATCACCGACCCAGAGACGGCGGGCGACGTGTTTGCCCTCATCGACGGCAACCTCGCGTCTGCCGCGCTCCGCACCGCGGTTCCAATCGCCTTCGCCGCCCTTGGCGGCCTGTTCGCAGAGAAGTCGGGCGTCATCAACATCGGCCTCGAAGGCCTGCTCATCGTCTCCGCGTTCGCGGGCGCGGCGAGCATCGCCCTCCTGACGAACGACCCCGGTGCGGCCTCGGAAACCATGGTATGGGTCGGCTTCGCCATCGGCGTCCTCACGAGCATCCTGCTCTCCCTGCTGTTTGCCGTGGTCACCATCGACTTAGAAGCAGACCAGATTATCGCGGGCCTCGCCGTCTGGCTGATTGCACTCGGCCTCGGCCCGTTCGCCGCCCAAGTTCTGTTCAGCCAGTTCGACTCCCCGAGCGTGAACACCCTGAGTACGGTTGCGATTCCGGGCCTCTCACAGATTCCCGTTGTCGGGCCGATTCTGTTCGACGCGAACCCGACGGTGTACATGCTGCTCATCGCCGTGCCCGCTTCGTGGTACTTCCTCTATCACACCCCGTTCGGGCAGTGGATTCGTGCAAGTGGTGAGAACCCGAAGGCACTCGACACGGCGGGCATCGACGTTCGCCGCGTGCGCTACGGGAGCGTCCTGCTCTCCGGAGCACTCACCGGCATCGGCGGCGCGGCACTCTCGCTCGTGCTCGTCGGAAAGTTCACCGGCGGCGGTGCGACCATCGTCAACGGTCGTGGCTTCATCGCCATCACCGCGTACCTGTTCGGGAACTACAACCCAGTCGGGACGTTCCTTGCTTCGCTGTTGTTCGCAACGCTCGAAGCCCTACAGTTCCGCCTGCAGATTCTCGGTATCGGCATCCCGAAATCCATCATCCAGATGATTCCGTTCGTCCTCGTCATCGTCGTTCTCGCGCTCGTGGGCCGCACGCGCCTGCCAGCCGCGGCCGGTGAGCACTACGACTCGGGCGAAGACTAACGCGAAACCCCTTTTCTCAGATAGCCAGCAGGCCACCATCGACCGGGAGCGGGTGCGCCGTGATGAACGAGGCGTCGTCGCTACAGAGGAATACGACAGCGCTCGCAATTTCGCTTGGCTCTGCCATCCGCCCGAGCGGTTGCATGGCGACGAACTGGTCGATGAGTTCCGGCGCGTCTTCTGCGGCCCGGCTTACCATTGGCGTGTCTACGACGCCCGGACAGACCGCGTTCACGCGAATCCCCTGTTTGGCGTATTCGACGGCCGCAACCCGCGTGAGGCCGATGATACCGTGTTTGCTCGCCACGTATGGCCCGCCACCGGCGGCCATCAGCCCGGCGACCGACGAGGTGTTGACGATGGCTCCGCCACCGCGTTCAATCATCACCGGAATCTCGTGTTTCATGCAGCGCCAGACGCCGGTCAGGTTCACGTCGATGACGCGCGCCCAGTCGTCGTCCGGGGTGTCTGCGAGTTGTGACATCTCGCCTTCGATACCGGCGTTGTTGTGGGCGAAATCGAGGCCGCCGTACACATCGAGCGTCGTCTCGACGAGCGCCTTCACGTCCGCGTCGTTGGTCACTTCGACCCGGACGAATGTCGCCTCGCCGCCCGCGTCGGTTATCATATCGACGGTCTCTTGCCCGCCGTCTTCAAGAACGTCCCCGACGACGACGTTCGCGCCTTCTTCGGCAAACCGCATCGCCGCTGCGCGACCAATCCCCGAACTCGCTCCCGTAACAATCGCTACCTTTCCCTCGATTCCATTCATTGGATTCTACCCCATCCCCTAGAGGGCACTACGGTACATCAATATTCTTTCATTTCCACGGTTTCCTGACTGTTCAATCACTTTTCGCGCCCGACACGTTTCAGCCCATCACGGTGGCTATTTTTACCGCCTCCTCGTAGTTCGCGCATGGACGCCCTCATCGAAGCCGCCCGCGAGATTCAGTCTGCGGCGCACGTGCCGTACTCCGACTATCGCGTGGGTGCGGCCGTAGAAACTGCGGACGGAACCGTGTTCACCGGCTGTAATCTGGAGAACGCGAACTACTCTAACTCGCTGCACGCAGAGGAAGTCGCCATCGCAGAAGCCGTGAAAAACGGCCACCGCGACTTCGTCCGCATCGCCGTCAGTTCCGGGCGACGCGACGGCGTTACGCCCTGTGGCATGTGTCGCCAGACTCTCTCTGAGTTCTGTGATTCCAACCTCACCGTGCTCTGTGATGAGGGCGAAGACGTGACCGAGTACACCCTCGGTGAACTGCTCCCAAACACCATCACCGAATCCCACCTCAAATAATGGACGCAGAAGACCCAAACGACGACGTACAGTACCACCTCGGCGTCGGCTCCGACGACGTTGCAAACGCCGTGCTCCTTCCCGGCGACCCAGACCGCGTAGAGAAGATCACCCAGTTCTGGGACGACTTCGAGATTCGCGGCGCACACCGCGAATATCGTACCGCGACGGGCAGCTACGACGGCGCAGAGATTAGCGTCACCTCTACGGGTATCGGCAGTCCCTCTGCCGCCATCGCCGTCGAAGAACTCGCACGCATCGGCGTGGACACGTTCATCCGCGTCGGCTCGTGTGGCGCAATCCAGCCCGAGATGGACGTTGGCGACCTCGTGATTACGACCGGCGGCGTCCGCCAAGAAGGCACGAGTTCCGAATACGTCCGCGAGGACTACCCTGCCGTCGCAGACCAGCAGGTCGTCATGGCCTTGATTGCGGCCGCAGAACGCCTCGGCTACGATTACCACACGGGAATTACGATGTCCGCAGACAGCTTCTACGCCGGGCAAGGTCGCGCCGGGTTCGAAGGCTTCGAAGCCCGCGGGGCAGAAGAGATGATAGCGGAACTCAAAGACGCGAACGTGAAGAACATCGAGATGGAGGCCTCCGCCATCATGACCATCGCCAACATCTACGGGCTTCGCGCCGGGGCGGTCTGTACCGTTTACGCGAACCGGGTAACAGGAGAGTTCCGCACCGAAGGCGAAGGCCGTGCGGCGGAGACGGCGTCGCTCGCGGTGAAACTCTTAGCGAAGATGGACGAAGCCGCGAAAGAGGCCGGAGCCGACCAGTGGCATCCGGGCCTTCCGCTGGAATAAGGCGATCGGCTATTTTCAGCTCGGTCACCCGTTCACGGGCCGCCCGGGAATCCCCACGCGAAGTGTTGCAAGTCCCGGCATCGGGTTCTCCGTGTTGAGCAGCGCAAAGTTGGTGATGAACAGCGATTTCTGTTCATTCCCGGACGTTCCGAACGCCACGTCTGAAGGACTATCGAGGCCGTCAGACTCGGTCGCCAGCGTTTTCATCGACTTGTCTGTGTTCACCCGGACAATCGTGTTCTGCGCGATAACCGCGACGTAGAGATTTCCGCGGTTGTCGGTGGTGATACCGTCACACCCAAAAATCCGGTCGTCTGCGACGAATAGTTCGGGTGTTCCTGCACTCCCATCCTGGTTAACCGGAATCCGTACGATGTGTCCCCGCTCTGCGACGCCGACGTAAATCGCTCCGTCTTTGCCACGGACGATGCCGTTTGCGCCGATTGGGAAGCCAAAGCCGAACGATCCGGTTCCTTCGAGCAGTTCAGAAGTGACCCAGGGGGTGGCGGCCCCCTCGGTCACGTACCAGACTGCACCGCCAGTCGAATCCGTGACGAGGAATCCGTCTCTGAACGGCATGAGGTCGTTCGGGAAGGTGGTTGGCGGAAGGGGGGAAAAGAGGGATCTGGTTCCATCCCGCTCCACTTTCCAGATACCGTGGGTATCGGCAGAATCGTCGCCCTCACCAACGCCGGTCAACAAGCAGACGAAGGCGGTTCCCTGTGGAGTGACCGTCACGCCAAGCACGCCGAATCCTGCGCCAATATCGAATGCCGCAAGCGGTGATGCAGTTGTATTATCGGCGGGAACTTTCCAGAGTTCACCGAGCGATGACATGCCGATGTACTTGTTTCCCCGTCTATCGACCGCGAGGTTCTCTGGGAGTTGTCCGCTGTTCGGGTCGAAATTCAACAATATCTCGACACCGCCACACTCGCCGGCTTTTGCCGACCCCATTGTGAGAACGAGGCCGCCCATGCCGATTGTTCTGAGAACTGCTCTTCGTGAAATGAGTTCTGTCATAATTTCCACCCCTTTGTTGTGGCTCTAGAGCTGTGTCAGGTGCTCGTCAGCTCCTGTGTGCCTCTAGTCCCTATCCTATAGGTTGCCAGTCTGTACCATTGTTATGCCAAACACACCACTGTAATCCGCAGTTAATCGAGACAGACAACGGGAGATGACATTCGGCCGGTGTCGGTCGCAATCACGGTGAACAGTCCTGAAACGAGTTACAAATCCGGCGTCTGCTCTCGGTGACTCGAAGACAGCAGTGGAAAAACTGAATCCCGACTTCTACATGTCGCCCCAGGCGGACACGGCGCGACCCACCGAGGTCACGTCAGCAATCCACCGGGTAGCGATAGACTTCTTCAGCACTTTTGCCGCAGGGCCGCCGAACGTGCCGATTGGCACCATCATGACGTTGTGGGCAACGGCGTCGTCGCCGACGGAGACGACTGTTCCCTTGTCCTTGTAGCTCCACGAGGTAAGCGCCTGCCCGTTCATGGCGCGAGCGACGTTCTCGCCGATGACGCCGCCAGCCTGCCACGCAGCCTGTGCGGTTGGCGGGGCAGGGCGCTCTGAGTTGAGCTGTTCGATGATCGCCGAGTCACCGAGGGCGAACACGCGCTCGTCCGAGGTCTGGAACGTCGCGTCTGCGTTCACGCGGTTGTGGTTCTTCTCGACGTTCGCCTCTTCGAGGGCGTCCTGTCCCGTGATGCCGCCGGTCCAGACGAAGACATCGAACTCGAGGGGTTCTCCCTCGTCGAAATAGATGGTGTCCTCTGCGGCTTCGGTGATTGGGTCGTTCGTGAGGATGTTGATGTCGGCTTCGAGGAGGCGCTTGCGGAGGGCACCTTGGATTTCTGGGTCTTGCCCGGGGAAGATTTCCTCCATCGCCTCGACGAGGTAAATTTCGAGTGGGGCGCGGTGCATGTCGCGGAACTCCGCGAGTTCACCCGCCGTCTGGATGCCCGACAGCCCAGCGCCGCCGATGACGATTTTGGCGGGGTCGTTGCGGGAGGCCTCGCGGGCGGCGTCTTTCACTTGGTTGTGGATTTCGAGGGCGTCCTCGAGGCCTTTGAGCGTGAGGGAGTTTTCTTCTAAGCCCGGGATCCCGTAGTAGGCCGTCTTCGAGCCGAGTCCGACGACGAGGTAGTCGTAATCGACGGTCGAGCCATCGTCGAGCTCGATTTCGCGGTCGTCGGTATCGACGGACTCGACTGCCGCTTTGATGAAGCGCGTGCTTGGGGATTTAATGTCCGCGATGGGGAGCGAAATCTTGTCCCGGACGCTCGGGTCGCGGATGCAACGGTGGACTTCGTGGAGGACGAGGTGGTAGTCCTCTTTCGAAATCCAGGTGATATCTGCGTTATCAACCTCGGCTTCTAGGCTCTGAATCGCGGCTGCGCCGGCGTAGCCCGCGCCGAGCACCACGATATTCTCGGTCATGGTGGCAACTCCGAAGTCCTGAGATACAAAGGCTTTGGAATCGTCACGCCGTCCGCGGCCGATTTCAATGATTATTGCCACCAATTAGCAGCGTGTCGCCACTCGCCGCGAAGAAACTGAAATGAGAGTGGGAAGGTTACTTCTTTGGCTCGCCGACGGGCGCTTTCATGTCGTCGATCGTCAGGATGAGGACGTTGTCCGTGTCGTCTTTGCCGTCGACGACGCCTTCGATGACGAGTTTCGAGAGGGGCGTCGGGCCAACGATGACCTCGTCGCCTTCGTGGAACTCGCGGATGGAGCCGCGAAGCGAAATCTCTGCGCGACAGAGTTCTGGGTGGTGGACGCTCGAAAGGTTGATTTGGGTGACGTTCGCGCCGTCTACGGACTCACCGTTGTGGAACAGCGGCACCTCTGCGGGCTGGTCCATGTCCTGGATTTCGAGGGCCTCGTAGGCGTTTGCGGTTGGCTTGTAGCCGCCTTTCGGGCCGGGGACACCTTCGACCAACTGAAGGGCTTTCAGGCTCTGCATCTGGTTGCGAATTGTGCCCGGATTCCGGTCGACTTCCGCCGCGATGTCTTCGCCCTTTACTGCGTCCTCGGTCTGGCGATGGAGGTTAATCAGGGCAGAAAGGATGCGTTTCTGGCTCGGGGTCAGCTCAATTGATGACATAGGCGTCTTTCGTGATAGATTTCCTTAAAGGCGGCGGATAGTATGTGATAAATCGACCGAATACGCCCTAGATAAGTGACAGAAATTGCAGGCAGGCGACGGGACAGATTGACGTCGAAGTCTCGTTTCCGGTACCTCTTTGCACCCACATCTATCTAGCTGTGGTAATGAACGATATGCGTGTTCTCGTGACTGGTGGAGCCGGATTCATCGGCTCGAACCTCGCCAATCACCTCGCCACCGACAACGACGTGATTGCCGTCGATGACTGTTATCTTGGGACGCCAGAGAACCTCGATTCGGCCGTCGAATTCGTGGACGCAAGCGTTCTCGACGACGACCTCCCAACCGACGTGGACGTCGTGTTCCACCTCGCGGCACTCTCCTCGTATCCGATGCACGAAGACGACCCGGTAACCGGCGCTCGCGTCAACGTCGAAGGATTTGTCAACACCGTAAATCAGGCGCGCCTCGACGGGTGTGACACCGTGGTGTACGCTTCGACCTCTTCGATTTACGGCAACCGAACCGAACCCTCGCCCGAATCGATGCCGGTCTCGGCGCGCACAGGCTATGAAGCCTCGAAACTCGCTCGGGAACGCTACGGCGAGTACTTCTCCCACCACTACGACATGCACATGGCTGGTATGCGGTTTTTCTCAGTGTACCAGGGCTACGGTGGCGCAGAAGCACACAAGGGCGAATACGCGAATCTCATCGCGCAGTTCGCAGACGACCTCGCTCACGGCGACGCGCCGGTCATCTACGGTGACGGCACCCAAACCCGGGATTTCACCCACGTCTCTGACATCGTTCGGGGCCTCGAACTCGCTGCTGACCACGAACTCGACGGCATCTACAACCTTGGCACGGGCGAGAGCTACACCACTAACACGCTCGTCGAGAAATTGAACGAGGTGCTTGGAACGAGCGTTGAACCAGAGTACATCGAGAACCCCATCCCTGCGGACGTGTACGTCCATGACACGATGGCCGACAGCGCGAAAATGCGCGAGGCGACCGGCTGGGAACCCGAGATCTCCTTTGAGGAAGGCCTAGAACTCGTCTGCGCGCAGTACCAGTAATCGGCTCCTTTTTTCAGGCCATGTCGTGTAGTGGTTCGTATGCAGCAAACAGCACGACTCATCGGGGTTCCCATGGACCTCGGTGCAGACCGACGTGGCGTCGATATGGGTCCCTCTGCGATTCGATACGCGGGCCTCGTAGACCGACTTGCCACAATCGATGTCGCCTGTGACGATGCGGGTGACATCGCCGTCCCACACGCCCACCTGCGCGACCCGGAGGCCGGTGAGCCAAAACACGGGAAGGCGAAGTATCTCGATGAAACGGCGACGGTGTGTACTCGACTCGCGGACAACGTTGCCTCGGCGCTCGCCGCAGGCGAGTTCCCACTTGTTCTTGGCGGCGACCACTCGATTGCGATTGGAACGATGGCCGGTGCCGCGAGGGATGCGAGCCTCGGTGTCATCTGGTTCGACGCTCACGGCGACTTCAACACCCCCTCGACCTCGCCAAGTGGAAACGTCCACGGGATGCCCCTCGCGGCGGTGCTCGGCCGCGACGAATTTGCTGACGCAGACTGGGCACACGCTCCGAACGTCAGTGAGGAAAACATCGTCATCGTCGGCCTCAGAAGCGTCGATGACGCAGAGCGAGCGGCCATCCGCGAAAGCGATATCACCGCGTTCACGATGTCCGATATCGACGAACGTGGCGTCTCAGCCGTGGTCGAAGATGCCGTCGAGATTGCCCGCGATGGCGTCGATGGCGTCCACGTCAGCCTCGATATGGACTGGCTCGACCCGAACGAAGCACCCGGCGTCGGGACGCCGGTTCGCGGCGGGGTCACCTACCGCGAGGCACACGCGGCACTCGAAATCGTGGCCGCAGAAAACAAGGCAACCGACTTCATGCGCTCGCTCGAAATCGTCGAAGTGAATCCGATTCTCGACGAACACAACGAAACAGCAGAACTCGCCACCGAACTTGCCGCAAGCGTCCTCGGGAAGCGGATTTTGTAGCTTAGCTCCGGTTTACGGTTCTGTCTCGGGGTGTTTCTTCGTCTGCGATTCGCTGGAAGGGGTGTTTGGCCGCCTCGGGGATGTGGTCGGGGAGATACACGACTTTTTCATTGCCAATCTGCACGCGGGTGATTCGCTCTGTCTGTTCCATCTTCGTGAGCAGGCGACTCACCGAGGCTTCAGACCAGCCCGTCGCATTGACGACTTGCTGTTGGCGCATCTGGCCGTCGTACTCCCCGAGCAGTTCGACGAGCAGCTCCTCTGGTGTCATCCCTGTTTCGAGGACGATGTCTGCTTTCGACTTCGATTCACTCGAGATAAGCTGGTCGAGCGGCGAGTCAGGTGAGCCATCGGTTGATTCTTGCGTCTCGTCAGGTACATTCGGCTCCTCGTCGGCTGGCTTGCGACCACCAACGGGCGTTTCGATAAACTCCTCTAGGACGTCATTGAGGTCGCCCCAGAGGTCTTTAAATCGGTTTTTGTCCAGTGGCATTGTTAGGGTGGTACGGCTGCCAGCGACCGGCACCGGGTGCCTATTGGAGCCTGAATAAACTGGCGGTACCTTGTCACTCTGGTCGTAACACTACTACAAAAAATAATAGGTTTCACCGAAAAAATCTTCGACAAACGCACGCAGTCGGGCGGTATTTTCGCGGGGAATGCAACTCCCCTTCTACGCACGCCGACGCTTCGACACCAGTGCGGTCAGGCGCCGAGGTCGAGCAGCGAGGCGGCCTGCTCCATATCCTTGTCGCCGCGCCCGCTCAGGTTGACGATGATGGTATCGTGGTCTGGTGCAACCTGCTTTGCGAGGGCGAGCGCGTGACTGCTTTCGAGTGCCGGAATGATTCCCTCCGTCTCGCTCAACGTCCGGAAGGCGTCGATGGCTTCGTCGTCGGTGATGGCGCGATACTCACACCGACCAACCGCCCGGAACATGGCGTGTTCGGGGCCGACGCCCGGATAGTCGAGTCCGGCAGAGACCGAGTGTACCTCCACGTCGTCTTCGATGACGCGCGTGGCCATCCCGTGGATGACGCCGTCTTTCCCCGAAGCGAGCGGCGCGGCGTGGCGCTTCGAGTCGCCGCCTTCACCGCCGCCCTCGCCGCCGTAGAATTGCACGTCATCATCGCGGAAGGCGTGAAACAGTCCAATCGCGTTCGACCCGCCGCCGACGCAGGCGACCGCCGCATCCGGCAGGCTCCCCGTCTGGTCGAGAATCTGGGCGCGGGCTTCTTCGCCAATCACCGACTGGAACTCGCGCACCATCCGCGGGAAGGGGTCGGGTCCGACCGCAGAGCCGACGAGGTAGTGCGTGTCTTCCATATTCCCCGCGAAGTCTTCGAGCGCAGCGTCGACGGCGTCTGCGAGTCCCGACCCGCCGCGGGTGACCTCGTTCACGGTCGCGCCCATGAGTCGCATCCGGAAGACGTTCATCTTCTGGCGCTCGACGTCCTTTTTCCCCATGTAAATCTCGGTTTCGAGGCCGAACAGCGCCCCGACCATGGCGGTCGCCGTGCCGTGTTGGCCCGCGCCCGTCTCCGCGATGAGCCGCGTCTTCCCCGCCTTCTTTGCGAGCAACGCCTGCCCGAGCGCGTTGTTGATTTTGTGCGCCCCGCCGTGGAGCAGGTCTTCGCGTTTGAGGTAGATGTCCGCGCCGTACTCTGCAGAGAGATTTTCGGCGTAGTACAACGGCGTCTCCCGACCCGCGTACTTCGTGAGCAAGTCGTAAAACTCGGCTCTGAACTCTGGTGAGTTCGCAATCTCGTCGAATGCCTCTCCCAGTTGTGCGAGCGGTTCTTCGAGCGGCTCTGGAACGTGTCGCCCGCCGAACGTGCCGAATTTGCCGGGATTGTCTCCCGAGTTGTGTTGCATGGTAGCAAGCCAATGTACAACAGTGCACAAAAATGTATGGTCGGCGACAGCGGTTGCCGGGGGCTTACTCGTCGGCTTCCACTTCTTCCGCTTCCTCGTCTGCGTCCGTGTTTTCTTCGTCGTCTTTCGCGCCCTCGCGTGCGTCGAGCGGTGGAATCACATCCACGCTCGCCACCTTATCACCGTCAGAGAGGCGCATCACGATAACGCCCATCGTGTTGCGGCCGACCTCCGAGATGTCGGCGACGTTCGTCCGCATAATCTGGCCGAGGTCGCTCATCACGACCACGTCGTCGTCGTCGGTCACCGACTTGATGGCGGTCACCTTGCCGTTTCGCTCGTTGGTCTTGATGTCGATGAGCCCCTTCCCGTAGCGCGATTGGGTGCGGTACTTGCTGATTGGCGTGCGTTTGCCGTAGCCGTTTTCGGTCACGGTGAGGAGGTCTGCCGATTCGTCCGCGGCGATGAGGCCAGCGACAGTGTCGTCACCCGAGAGCTTGATGCCGTTGACCCCGCGGGCGGTGCGGCCCATGGCGCGAGCGTCCGTCTCCTCGAAACGGATGGACATGCCGCCTGCCGTCGCAATCAGCAGGTCGGATTTACCGTCCGTAATCTCCACGTCCACGAGTTCGTCGCCGTCTTCTAAGCGGATGGCGCGAATCCCCGTCGAGAGGATGTTGGTGAAGTTGTCCGCACCGGTTCGCTTCACGTAGCCGTGTTTCGTGGCGAAGGTGAGGAACTCCTCTTCTGAGAAGTCGTCGGTGTTGACGACGGCCGTAATCTCCTCGCCCTTGTCGAGTTTGAGCAGGTTCACGGCGGATTTTCCGCGCGCCGTCCGGCCGACTTCCGGAATCTCGTAGGTCTTGAGCTGGTAGACCTGCCCCTGATTCGTAAAGGCGAGGAGGTAGTCGTGGGTGTTCGCCATGAACACCTTCGATACCTGGTCGCCCTCTTTGAGATTCGTCCCGATGATGCCTTTCCCGCCGCGACCTTGGGCGTCGAAGCGGTCTACGGGCATGCGTTTGACGTAGTCGTCTTCGGTGATGACGACGAGCACGTCTTCCTGTGGGATGAGGTCTTCGTGGGTGACCGTGCCGTAGTCCTCGACAATCGAAGTACGGCGGTCGTCGTCGTACTTCTCTTTGATGTCGAGCAGTTCGCCCTTGATGACCGAGAGCAGTTCATCTTCGTTACCGAGGATGGTTTCGAGGCGCTCGATGGTTTCGAGCACGTCCTCGTACTCCGTCTCGATTTCTTGTGATTCAAGGGACGTGAGGCTCCCGAGTTGCATCCGAACGATGTGTTCAGACTGCTTTTCGGAGAGTTCGAAATTCGCTTGAAGCCCGGTCTTCGCCGCATCGCGGTCTTCCGAATTACGGATAGTTTCGACGACTTCCTCGACGTTCTCTAAGGCAATCAACCGCCCCTCTAAGATGTGGGCGCGCTCTTCTGCCTCGTTGAGTTCGAACTCAGAGCGCCGCCGGACGACATCTTTGCGGTGCTCGACGTAGTGTTCGAGCATCTCTTTGAGCGTCAGAACACGCGGCTGACCGTCGACCAGCGCGAGGTTGATGACGCCGAAGGTGGACTCCAAGTGGTGTTCGAGCAGTTGGTTGCGAACGATATCCGTATTCGCGTTGTGCTTGAGTTCGATGACAACGCGAATCCCGTCGCGGTCGGATTCGTCGCGGAGGTCTGAAATCCCGTCTATCGTGCCGTCGTTTACGTTGTCCGCAATCCGCTCGATGAGCCGCGACTTGTTCTCCTGATACGGAATCTCCGTGATGATGATGCGGTCGCGGCCTTTCTCGTTCTCTTCGACCTCGAACTCTGCACGGACACGCAGCCGACCGCGACCGGTCGTGTAGGCGTTGTAGATGCCTTGGCGGCCAACGATGTTTGCGCCGGTCGGGAAGTCCGGCCCTTCAACGTACTCCATCAAGTCCTGGATAGACGATTCGGGATTGTCGATGAGTTCGACGGTTGCGTCGATGACCTCGCCCAGATTGTGCGGTGGGATGTTCGTCGACATCCCCACAGCAATCCCCGACGAACCGTTGAGCAGGAGGTTCGGAATCGCAGACGGAAG
Source organism: Haladaptatus sp. CMSO5 (assembly GCF_036689885.1). Lineage (NCBI taxonomy): Archaea > Methanobacteriati > Methanobacteriota > Halobacteria > Halobacteriales > Haladaptataceae > Haladaptatus > Haladaptatus sp. CMSO5. Next base: position 2,066,565 of record NZ_JBAHVW010000001.1, on the reverse strand, counting down.
CACGTCCGGTTCCTGCAAGCGGTCGTCGTAGTTGCCCGAGAAATCAACCGTGTCCTTCTCGATATCGGAGAGCAGTTCCTCCGCGATGGAACTCATCCGCGCTTCCGTATACCGCATCGCGGCCGGTGGGTCGCCGTCTATCGAGCCGAAGTTCCCCTGCCCGTCGATGAGCGGATAGCGAAGCGAGAAGTCTTGGGCCATCCGGGCGAGCGCGTCGTAGATGGCGCTGTCGCCGTGTGGGTGATAGTTACCCATCGTCTGGCCAACGATACTCGACGCTTTCCGGTGGCTAGACCCACTCGACAGCCCCATCTCGTGCATCGCGTACAGAATCCGGCGGTGGACGGGTTTCAGGCCGTCTTCGACCGAGGGGAGGGCACGACCGACGATGACGCTCATCGCGTAGTCGATGTAGGACTGTTCCATCTCGTCCTCGATGAGGACGGTCGAGTGAATCTCTGCAGGCTCGTCAGAAGGTACGTCAGAACTCATTTAGATATCAACCCATTCGGCGTTCTTCGCGTGGTCTTGGATGAACTTCTTTCGCGGCCCGACGGAGTCGCCCATCAGCACGGAGAACATCCGGTCTGCGGCGGCAGCGTCTTCAATGGTGATGCGTTTTAAGATGCGGTTCTCCGGGTTCATCGTCGTCTGCCAGAGCTGTTCGGGGTTCATCTCACCGAGGCCCTTGAACCGCTGGACGTTCTCGGCTTTCCCGTTGCATTTCTCTTCTACGACCTTCTCGCGTTCTGCTTCAGTCATCACGTCGTACGTCTCGCCCTTATACCGGATGCGATAGAGTGGCGGCTGGGCGGCGTACACATAGCCCGCTTCGAGCAGCGGCCGCATGTGCCGGTAGAGGAAGGTGAGCAAGAGCGTCCGAATGTGCGCGCCGTCCACGTCTGCGTCCGTCATCATGACGATTTTGTGGTAGCGTGCGTCCTCGATGTCGAACTCGTCACCGATGCCCGTCCCGATGGCGGTAATCAGCGCGCGAATCTCGTTGTTCTCAAGGATGCGGTCTAAGCGGTGTTTCTCGACGTTGATAATCTTCCCACGGAGGGGGAGGATGGCCTGGAACTCGGGGTTGCGTCCCTGCTTTGCAGAGCCACCGGCGGAGTCACCCTCCACCACGAACAGCTCTGACTTCTTTGGGTCGCGTGTCTGGCAGTCAGCGAGTTTGCCTGGCAGCGACCCGGAGCCGAGTGCGTTCTTGCGGCGGGTGAGTTCCTCTGCCTTTTTGGCGGCCATCCGGGCTTTCGCGGCTTCGACGGCCTTCATGACGATGGCCTGTGCCGTGTCCGGATTCTCCTCGAAGAACGTGGACAGTTGCGTGTGCGTGATGCTTTCGACGATGCCACGAACCTCGCTGTTGCCGAGTTTCGTCTTCGTCTGCCCCTCGAACTGCGGGTCGGGGTGTTTGACGCTGATGACGGCGGTGATACCCTCACGGATGTCACTGCCTTTCAGATTGTTGTCGAGGTCGGAGATGAGGTTGTTTTTCGTCGCGTAGTCGTTGACGACGCGCGTGAGGGCGGTTTTAAAGCCGGTGAGGTGGGTACCACCCTCGCGGGTGTTGATGTTGTTGGCAAAGGCATGGATGGACTCCTGGAGTTCCTCCGTGCCTTGGACGGCGATTTCGACGTGGATGCCGTCCTGTTCGTCGGCGTAGTAGATGACGTCGTTGTGGAGGTTGGTTTTCGTCTCGTTTAAGAACTCGACGAACTCGCGGATGCCGCCTTCGAACATGAACGTCTCAGAACGGCCGTCTTTGCGCTCGTCTGTGAGCGTAATCGTGACCCCGGAGTTGAGGAACGCGAGCTCACGAAGCCGGTTTTCGAGCGTCGAGTAGTTGTACTCGCCCGTCTCGAAAATCTCGGTGTCCGGCCAGAAGTGGATGGTCGTTCCCGTCTCCTCATCAGGGTTCATCTCACGAACCTCTTCGAGGTCAGTGACGGGCTTGCCGCGCTCGTAGCGCTGGCTCCAGACCGACCCGTCGCGTTTGACCTCGACTTCGAGGACTTGTGAGAGCGCGTTGACAACGCTCACGCCGACGCCGTGGAGGCCACCGGACACCTGGTAGGATTTGTTGTCGAACTTCCCACCCGCGTGGAGCACCGTCATGATGACTTCGAGCGCCGGGCGGTCGTACTCCGCGTGCGTGTCGACCGGAATCCCGCGCCCGTCGTCTGAGACGCTCACCGAGTTGTCTTCGTGGATGGTGACTTCGATGGTGTCACAGTACCCGGCCAACGCTTCGTCGATGGAGTTATCCACGACTTCATAGACCAGGTGGTGTAACCCACGGGCATCTGTCGAACCGATGTACATCGCTGGCCGTTTTTGAACGGCTTCGAGCCCTTCGAGGACTTGAATCTGGCCAGCGCCATACTCGCCTTCATCGGACATTAGAATCTGTTTCTCGCTTGGGTTGCAGGGGTCATAAACCCCTCGCACGCGCGGGCGCGAAAGTGAGTTTCGTCCTCCGATTTCGCACGCAATCTGTCAGGGAATTAATCCCGGTGGAGACGGCCTGAGACGGCGGTGCTCTCTACGGGGAGTCGCACTGAATAAGCGACAGGCCCAAAACGTGTTCCAGTTCAGACACGACGTTCACTTTCACTCTACTACCGCGGGCGTTTTAATGCCCCCACGTTAATCTACCACTCAATGACCTCGTTCCAATCGACACTCGGCGAGGGCGAGGGGATCGCAGAAGAGCTGGCTCAAAGCCAGCGCGAGATCTCCATCGCTGAGTTCTTCGAGAAGAACAAGCATATGCTCGGATTCGACAGCGGTGCCCGCGGACTGGTCACTGCTGTAAAGGAGGCTGTCGACAACGCCCTCGACGCCACCGAGGAGGCCGGACTCCTTCCCGACATCTACGTAGAAATCGCCGAGGTGGGAGACTACTATCGTCTCATCATCGAGGACAACGGGCCTGGCATTACGGGCGAGCAAATCCCGAAGGTGTTCGGGAAACTGCTCTACGGGTCGCGCTTCCACAAGCGCGAACAGTCCCGTGGGCAGCAGGGTATCGGTATCTCTGCGGCCGTCCTTTACTCACAGCTCACCTCCGGGAAACCCGCGAAAATCACGAGTCGGACGAAAGGCAGTGCCGAAGCAAAATACTTCGAACTCATCATCGACACCGACACGAACGAACCGGAGATTCAGGCCGAACGCGAAACGACGTGGGACCGCCCACACGGCACGCGCATCGAGTTGGAGATGGAAGCCAACATGCGTGCTCGCGCGAACCTCCACAGCTACATCAAACACACCGCGGTCGTGAACCCCCACGCCCGCATCGAGATGCGCGAACCGGAGGAGACGTTCAAGTTCGAGCGCGCGACCGACCAACTCCCCGCAGAGACCGAAGAGATTCGGCCTCACCCACACGGCGTCGAACTCGGGACGCTGCTCAAGATGCTCGATGGGACGGCGTCGCACTCCGTCTCCGGATTCCTCCAAGAGGAGTTCACCCGCGTCGGGAAGAAGACAGCAGAAAGCATCTTAGAGAACTTCCGCGACCGCCACTTCGGCCGCGAGATGGCGTGGACGCCGCCGGGTGCGACCGAGGAGGTGCAACTTGGCACCGAAGAGAATCCAGACGTCACGACGCTCGAAGCGGCCATCGCAGAAGCCGTCGTCAACAAAGGCGAGAAACCAACCGAATCCTTCGCAGAGACGGTTGCCTCTCGAATCGAACAGATGGAGCGCGTCTCTTACACCAACCTCGAACGTGTCGTCGCAGACGTGGCAGACGAAACTGAGGACTCGTTCGACCCGACGTTCGGCAAAACCGTCCGCAAGAATGCAGTCGCCGCCACGTGGGAAGTTCTCACCGCGAACCGCGTTTCAGACATCTACTCGCTCGTGGACGAGGCGACGACCAGCCGCAAGGACGACGCCGTCGTTTACAGCCTTTCAGAGCGTATTGCGAACAAATTCGGCGGTGAGAACGAACGCGACCGCGCGACGCTCAAAACCCTGCGGTCGTTCGTCGACCGTGCCGCAGAACAGACCCAAAAGCGCGAAGACACGACCGTCGGAGAGACGGCGCGAAACAACATCGTAGACGCACTCTGGCGCATCATGAAGACGGTCACTGAGGACCTCCCACCAGTCAAGGAAGTTGCCGGAAACCGCGACACAGCGAGCGAACTGCTCGAAGGGATGCGCGAAGCCGACATCATGGCACCGCCAACGACGTGTCTCTCACCGATTACCGACGACCTGCTGCTCGCCGGGCTGAAAAAGGAGTTCGACGCGGACTTCTACTCGGCTGCGACCCGCGACGCTGATGTCCACGGCGGCGACCCGTTCATCGTGGAAGCCGGTATCGCCTACGGCGGCGACCTGCCCGCAGAGGGGACGGTCGAACTGCTCCGCTTCGCAAACCGCGTCCCGCTCGTCTACCAGCAGGGGGCGTGTACCATCACCGAGGTCACCAAGTCCATTGGCTGGCGTAATTACGGCTTAGACCAACCCGGTGGCAGCGGCCTGCCGAAAGGGCCCGCCGTCATCATGGTGCACGTCGCTTCGACCAACGTGCCGTTTACGAGCGAGTCGAAAGACGCGCTCGCGAACGTCCCGGAGATTCACGACGAAATCGAACTCGCCATCCGCGAGGCCGCGCGCGAACTCAAATCCTACTTGAAAAAGCGCCGGTCACTCCAGAAGCGCCAGCGCAAACAGGACGTTCTCGCATCCATCCTCCCGAAGATGGCGACGAAGCTCTCAGAGGTCACGAAGCGCCCGCCGCTCGTCATCGACGACTCGATGGCGCGCATCATGAACAACGTCCTCGTCGAGCGAAACGTCGAGGACGGCACGGTCGAAGTAGTGGTCGAAAACCACTCGAACGTGAACGCGAGCCTCGAAATCACCGACATCGTCACCGCAGAGCCACAGAGCGTCTCGAAGGGCGCGACCGTCGTTGAAATGGACGGCGAGTGGTTCATCAAGTGGGAAGCCGACGTGAGCGCGGGGGACGACGCCATGCTTAAATACAAAGTGGCAGACGAAGACGCATCGTTCGACCTCAGCGTGAGCGGGGTCGAGAATGAACGCCTGACAGTAAACGCATGAGTCCAAGTAAAAACGACGACGTTGCCCGCGAGCAACTCATCGACCTCGCCGCATCGTTCTACGACCAGTTCGCCGGGGGCGACATCCCGAAGATGCAGATTCCGACCCGGACGAAGAGCAACATCGTCTATGACGACGACCTCGGTGTCTGGGTGTACGGCGACCGAAAGAGTACCCGGAGCGCCAACAGCGTCCGCGGAGCGCGCAAACTGCTCAAAGCCGTCTACACTATCGACTTCCTCGCCCAGCAGCTAGACGAAGACCGCTCGTCCACCCTTCGTGAGTTGTACTACCTCTCTGAATCGTGGAACGAGGAGGAAGCGCAGTTCTCCAGCCAGGACGAATCGAACCAGCTCATCGAAGACTTAGAAATCGTCTCGAACGTCACCCGTGAAGACCTTCACATGCGCCCCGAAGAATCCGGGGCAACCCTCATGGGCCCGCTGTTCCTCCGCGAACAGACCCGCCGTGGCGAACGCGACATCCACTGCCAGAAGGACGTTGGCGAAGGCGGCTACCAGATTCCGAACAACCCCGACACCATCGAGTTCTTAGACCACGACGCGGACTTCATCCTCTGTGTGGAGACCGGTGGCATGCGCGACCGACTGGTCGAAAACGGCTTCGACGAGGAGTACAACGTCATCGTCGTCCACCTGAAGGGGCAGCCAGCGCGGGCGACCCGCCGCATCACCAAGCGCCTGCACAACGAACTCGACCTGCCCGTCGTGGTGTTCACAGACGGCGACCCGTGGTCGTACCGCATCTTCGGTTCGGTGGCGTACGGCTCGATTAAGAGCGCTCACCTCTCTAAATATCTGGCCACGCCCGACGCGAAGTTCGTTGGCATCCAACCAGAAGATATCGTGAAATACGACCTGCCGACCGACCCGCTCAGCGACTCAGACCGCAACGCGCTCGAAAGCGAACTCGAAGACCCACGCTTCCAATCTGAGTATTGGACCGAGCAAATTGAACTCCAGCTCGACATCGACAAGAAGGCAGAACAGCAGGCACTCGCCTCGCGCGGGCTTGACTTCGTGACCGACACCTACCTGCCAGAGCGCCTCTCTGCGATGGATATCATCTAAGCCGGTCTCCGTTTTTCTCCGTTCTCAGTTCAGCGTTCATCGAGTACGACGGGAACTCCCCGCGACGCCACATCACCAGCGAACGCTTTGCTGTCAGTTTCGAGTGCCTCGAACGTGTTGTAGTGAATCGGGCAGACGAGGTCAGGGTCGAGTGCTTCTGCGAGCGCGGCGGCTTCGTGGCGGTCCATCGTGAAACTCCCGCCAATCGGCGGCAGGAACAGCGACACGTCGAGGCGCTCGTGCCCCTCCAACACGTCGGTGTCGCCCGGCCAGAACACGTTGATGCCGGAGAGAGTGACGAGATAGCCAACGCCCATCCCCTCCTTGTGGTACGGCTCGCCGTTTTCCCGGACGTGTGGCCCGTCGGGGTCGTTGTAGGCAGCAAAGGAGCGAATGATAACGTCACCGACCGCGATATCGGACTCGTCGTCCACTTTCCGCACTTCGTAAGGAAGGCGGTTCACGTCCATCACGTCGCGGTCGATGAATCGGTGGTTGATGTTCTCGAAGATGACGACGGTCGCATCTTCTTTCGCCACGCGCTCGATGCCATCTGAGTCATAGTGGTGGGCGTGGGTCACGCAGACGACGTCACCGTCTTGGGCGTCGTAGTCGTCTAAAACGCCGTAGCGTCCGGGGTCGAAGTAGACGACCGTTCCGTCTTCTGCTTCGAGACGTACCGTTGCATAGCCGAGCCAATCGACGAGCAGGCCGTCGTATCTGAAGGTCATACCCGAAGGTTCGAAATCGACGGCAAAGAAGGTGGCTTACTGATTTTGGGCAAGCCGTTCGACGCGCTCCAACGAGTCTGCGTCATCGACGGTCTTGTCTTCACGCACTGAGAGGAAACGCGGGAATCTGAGCGCGTATCCGGATGAGTAGGTGGGAGAGGTTTGAATCTCCTCGTAACCGACTTCGAACACGACTTCGGGATGGATTTCGACCGTTTGGCCCGACTGCTGTTCGATGTGCGGTTCGAGCAGGGTCGTTAGTTCCGCGAGTTCCTCGTCGGTGATGCCCGTCGCCACTTTTCCAATGGTTTCGTATCCCGAATCCGTGCGGGCAGAGAGAAGGAACGTCCCGAGGAACTTCGCCCGGCGACCCTCGCCCCATTCCGCGCCGGTAACGACGAGGTCGAGCGTTTCAACGTCGGGTTTGCGCTTGAGCCAGTTTTTCCCACGACGGCCGGGGGAGTACGTCGAACCGGGATTTTTGAGCATGATACCCTCGTGGCCGTCTTCGAGTGCGTCAGCCTCAATAGTCGCAATTTCGTCTGCGTCACCCGTGACGTGGAGTTCTGAGACGCCCACGTCGAGCAGGTCGGTGAGCCGGGCGTGGCGTTCTGTGAGTGGCGCTTCTAACAGGTCGTCGCCGGCTGCGTGCAGGCAGTCGAAGACGTAGAGTGAGAGTTCGACTTCCTCGCGGGCACGGGCCACGTCGTGCTTTCGGCGAAAGCGCTTGAGCACTTCCTGAAATGGGAGCGGGCGGCCGTCGTCACCAATTGCGACAACCTCGCCGTCGAGGATGGCGGGCGCATTGACATTCTCGTGGACGAACTCCACGACTTCCGGCAACGGCTCGGTCACCTCCTCCATGTTCCGCGAGAAGATGGTGACCGCCTCGCCGTCGTAATGAATCTGAACGCGCGCGCCGTCGTACTTGACTTCGACGGCGGCTTCGTCCCACGATTCAAGAGCGTCGGTGACGGTTCCGGCCTGTGCAAGCATCGCTTGGACGGGGCGGCCGATTTCGAGGGTAAGCTCCGCGAGTCCGGCTTCGCCCTCATCGCGGGCGGTGACGGCGACGAGGCCGTAGTCGTTCGACACCTGCAAGGCGCGTTCGACAGCATCGACATCGACTGCAAACGCTCCGGCGATGGCGTCTCTGACGGCTCCTTCTCCCACGCCGATACGCATCTCAGAGAGAACGAGCCGGGCGAGATACCGGGCTTCGTCGGGGTCGGTGCGATTGAACAACCCAAACAGAATGTCGAGTTTGCGGTCTTGGCTGCCCGAGCCGTCTGCGGCGGCGACGCGGCGTAATTCTTCGTCCACCTCAGCGACGGTGAGTGCGTCCGTGCCACCCGTCCCAAAGGCGGCGAGGCCCTGTTGGCCGCCGAAGTCGTAGCTCGCGGCTACCTCGCCAATCTCACCCATCTCGGCGAGGCGGTCTTCGACCGAGGCGGCGGAGATGTTCTGTCCGGCCGCACGGGCGAGTGCCTCGTACAGCAGGCGCGGGCCGATGTCGAGCGTGGTCGAATCGTGGGCGGGGAACACCCGGCCTTGGATGAATCGGGCGATGGTCGCTAAGTCGTCCCCCGCGTCCGCAAAGAGGGTCGTTACGAGCGAGACGATTTCTAGGTCTGCCGGCTCGGCTTCGATGGCGCGAGCGCGGTCGGCGAACGCGGCGAACTCCATTGCCGGGACGTTGTCCTCTGTGAGAATAAACGCCCCGAACGACGGTCGGGGCAATGGTAATAGTCTTGCCATGAGAAGGACTGGGTATGGCAATCCCGCCGCCGTCATCCGGTGCGCTCGTGGTGTTCGGCCTCATCGCCGTCACGGTGGTGTTGTTCGTCACCGAACGGCTCCCCGCCGACATCACCGCGATTGCGTTGCTCGTGACCATGGTTATTCTCCAGCCGTGGACGCAAATCTCTCCACAGGAGGCGATTTCGGGCTTCTCGAACGCGGCGACCATCACCATCGTCGCCATGTACATTCTCTCTTCGGGCATCGAACAGACCGGTATCGTCACCCACCTCGGCCGTCGAGTGGGCGAGTACACGGCGGGAAGTCGCACCAAGCTGCTCGCAGCCACCATCGGCATCACCGGGCCGATTGCGGGCATCATCAACAACACGCCCGTCGTCGCCGTGTTCATCCCGATGGTCACCGACCTTGCAGACCAGAGTCGGATCTCACCGTCGAAACTCTTGATTCCACTTTCCTACGCGGCGATGCTCGGGGGTACGCTCACGCTCATCGGGACGGCGACGAACATCGTCGCTTCAGACCTCTCTGCGGACCTCATCAACCACCCGTTTTCGATGTTCGAGTTCACGCCGCTCGGCATTCTCATCTTGCTGGTCGGCGCCATCTACCTGATGACGATTGGCCAGTATCTTCTCCCAGAGCGCATCCTCGCCGCGGACCTCACCGACGAGTTCGAGTTAGCCGATTATCTCGTCAAGGTCACCGTCAGCCAGAGTTCGCCGCTCGTCGGGGAGACGATAGAAGACTCGCTTTCACAGCGCGTCTACGACGTTGACGTCCTCCAGATAACGCGCGGCGACCGGCTGTTTCTCGCAGAGGAAACCGACCAAGAAATCGAGGTGCGCGACATCCTCACCGTGCGCGGCGACGAGAACGCGATAAGCGCCTTTGCCGCCGGTGAGTCGCTGCGCGTGTTACGAAAAGCGCCGGTGACCGAACTCGAACTAGCGCCACCCGCTGGACCGGGAACGCTCGTGGAGACCATCATCCCGGCCGAATCCTCGCTGATTGGCCAAACCCTCGCAACCGCCCGTCTCAGAGAGCGCTACGCCGCCACGGTGCTCGCCATCCGGCGCGGTGAGGAAATATTCCACGACCATCTGTCTGGGCCGACACTGCAGGAAGGGGATGGCTTCTTGCTCCATGCAACCGATTCGGCGCTCGAACTGTTAGCAGAGCGCGGCGAATTGCTCATCACGGAGGTCGCTCACACGAGCGCCCTCACCGAACCGGAACCACTCGACCGCAGGGCGGTTGCTCTCGCGCTCTCTATCATCTTCGGCGTCATCGCTGTGGCTGCGTTGAACCTCCTCCCCATCGTCATCGCCGCACTCGGCGGCGTCGTGGCGATGGTCGTGACTGGTGTTATTCGCCCCGCAGAAGCCTACGATTCGGTGAACTGGGAGGTCATCTTCCTGCTTGCGGGCATCATCCCGCTCGGTCTCGCCATGCAGGAAACGGGCGGAGCGACGTTCCTCGGGAGCATCATCGTCGAGTATGGTGCGGTGTTCCCAGCGGTTGTCGTTCTCGGACTGTTCTATCTCCTCACTGGCTTACTCGCAGACGTGATTACGCCCGTCGCAAGCGTGGTGTTGACCATGCCAATCGCCGTTGATGCTGCGCTCAGAATCGGGGCCGAACCGTTCGCGTTCGTGCTCGCGGTGACGTTCGCCGCCTCGACGGCGTTCATGACGCCCGTTGGCTACCAGACGAATCTGATGGTATATTCGCCGGGTGGCTACCGATTTATCGACTACATCAGGGTCGGCGCGCCGCTCCAACTGTTACTCACCGTCGTGACGACACTCGGCATCGTCGCGTTGTGGGGCGTTTGATACCGTTTCGCGAAGCCGCCGTGTGGCCAAGAGACTTTATGTCGTCCCCCTCTCACCCTCCGCTATGGACTTAGACCTCGCTGCGCAGGTCAACGACGTCCTCGAAATCGACGCAGAGGCGTTCCAAACACGGGTGGAGGAAGACGCTTCGGTCATCAAAGAGGAAGTCGCAGCAGGCACGTTCGACAACCCGCAGGCCATCATCGGCTTCGAATACGAATTCTACGCTGTCGCAGACGCCGAAGGTCGCCACGACGACGGCGGTGGCGCGGGCGAACTCATGCGCGTCCCCCGACGCCTGCTCGAATTCATCGGCTTCGAGAAGGAACTCGGGCTCCACAACGCAGAGATGTCCACGAGCCCTCAGCCGCTCAACCAGTACGGCCTCGCCGCCCAGGAGGCAGAGGTTCGCGCGCGCCTCCAGACGGCCCAAGAGTGCGTTGGCTCAGAAGGAATGCGGCTCGTGAGCGACGGCATGTGGACCATCCCGCCCGAGGGTGAGTCGGCGCGCGAGTACCTGACCAACAGCATCCGCGACGGCAACGTCACGATTGCGACCAACATGTCCGACTCGGTGCGCTATCACGCGATGGCGAACCGGAAAGACGGCCTTGACGCCGGGATGCGCCTTGAAGCACCACACGTCTCGCTGCAAGCGGATACGGTGATGCCAGAGAGCCTCATCACGTCGATTCAACCGCACTATCAGGTCGCACAGGCGCGCGACCTCCCACAGCACTTTCGCTATGCGCTTCGGTTCGCCGGGCCGGTGCTCGCCCTTGGCGTGAACGCGCCGTTCTTCCCGGTAGACCTCTACGACGAGGACGCGACTGCCGAGCAGATTCTCGACGATGCGTGGATGGAAAATCGCATCAGCGTGTTCGAGACCGCGCTCAATCCCGCCACGGGCGAAGAAGGAAAAGTTCGGTTCCCCCGCGACATCGACAGCGTTGAGGAAGCCATCGACAACATCGTCGAAGATTCGACGCTCGTCCCAATGCCCGTCTCCGCCTCAGACCGCTTCGACGACAAGTTTGCCCACTTCCGGATGAAACACGGCACCTACTGGCGGTGGGTGCGCCCGGTCTTTGGCGGCCCAACGCGGTCTGCGGCGAACGCCCGCATCGAGTTCCGTCCCATCCCTGCCCAGCCAACCGTCCGCGACTCCATTGCCTTCCAAGCAATGTTCGCCGGGCTGATGGAGAGCCTGCCGCGGCGCGAACACCCTGTCGCAGACTTAGACTGGCAGTTCGCAGAGGAGAACTTCTATGCGGCCGTCCGCGACGGGCTGGACGCAGACATGCGGTGGATTACGAACGACGGCCGCGAGACGACCAACCTAGAGGAGTTGTACGAAGACCTCTTTGCCCACGCAAAAGACGGCCTGAAACTGCGTGGCCTCTCGGACGAAGAAGCCGCGAAATATCTCTGGCCGCTTCGGATGCGCGCACGCCACCGCATGACGCCAGCGAAGTGGAAACACGACGAAGTCACCGACCGCGTCGAAAGCGGCGAGTCGTTCGCAGACGCGCTCTCGGGGATGCAACGGGCCTACATGCGAAAGCAAAAAGACACGCTCATCGAGGGCACGTTTGCGAAGTGGGCAGATATCTGAACTAAACCACGTCTTCTTCTTCCTCGCCAAACAGTCGGGAGACGACCTGCGAAAACGAAACGATCGGTTCGCGCCGCCGCGAGGCCGCAATCCAATTCGTTTGCCACTCGCCGTCTTTCAGCGTAACTGGAACCTGTTTGCCAAGCAGCTCTTCGACCTCGCTCGGGTGTACCTTGCAGTAGGCGAGGAACCGCTCGAATTTCGAGGTGCCATCGAGTTTGTCGGGCGTTTTGAACCAGAGGCTGGTGTAGGTCTCGTTCTCTGCCGGGACGGCGACCACGACCTGAATTCCTTCGACTGGCGGTCCGGTGAAAATCCACTCTTTCGACCGCCGGGTGCGTTCGCGCACGTCCACGATGATGCCGTGGTTGATGTAGCGGGCGCTTTCGAGGACGTCGAGTTTCGCTTGCACACCAGCGAGCGACCCGTGGGTGACCGCAGCGCGTGTTTGTAAAAACTGGGTTGTGGTGTACGAAAGGAGGATGATACTGCCCAGTATTACTGCGAGCGGAACGAGCACGACCAGCACGATGAACGTCGTATCGAAATTAACCATTGGCAAGCCTCGGACACCCGACGAGATGCGTGACAGGGATTCGCGTGCAGTGGTGATAATAATTCGCGTGGTCGCTCAGGCCCTGTACTCGTGAGAACTACCGCTCAGGGAACCGACGATGTAAGAAAACAGCGCTGATGCGAAAACAGCGACGCTCTATAAGACTTCGTTGAAGTCTTTGTGCCCGTGGATATCGACGCCGTCGTGGGTTATCTCTGCGATGTAGACACCGTTACCGGAGCCGGTGTCGCGTTCGACGGCTGCCTTCACGCCCGCGGCGGCCACGCCGATGGCTTCCTCGTTCGAGAGACCGGGTTCGTAGAGGCGTTCGAGCGTCCCGTAGGCGACGGTCAGGCCGGAGCCGGTGACCGTGTAGTCGTCTTTCATGACGCCGCCTGCTGGGTCGATGCTGTAGACGTGGTGGCCATCGTCGTCGACGCCGCCGAGAATTGGCGTCGTTGGGAGGCCACGGCACATGTGACCCGCGAGGGTGGAGAGTGCCTTCATGGACATCTCCTCGCCGCGACGGGACTGGTAGAGGTTGGCTTCCGCGCGCAGGGAGCGAATCAGCATCTGTGCGCCGCCGACGGAGCCAACGAGCGTGAGCGCGGCGGTCGGGTGAATCTGTTCGACCTTCTGGACGTCTTTGTTGGAGACAAAGCGGCCGCCGAGGGAGGCGCGCATGTCGGTCGCAATGATGACGCCATCTTCGGTCGTGAGGCCAATGGTCGTCGTCCCGGTGGAGTTGACCATGTCGTTGTCGATTTTGCTGGCGTCGAACTCAGGAATCGAAGCGAACGAGGACGCATACGGGTTTGCATCCTGGGGGGCAAAGCGGTTTAGGTTCCGAGAGAACTCAGAGCCAATCGTTGGGTCTCGCATTGCGTGTTCCTAGTTGCCGAGTACTGATAAAACCACCTCTTCAGGGTGAAATCACCCGGTGGCTGGGGGTTTAGGCGGTCGCTTTCCGACCCGAATGCTTAAAAAGAGTTGCGTTGGTCGCTTCGTCGTCGTCAGCGATTATTTTGCGGCTTCATACGCTTCGTCTAGCCGGGCGATGACGCGGTGGATGGGAATCGGGATGCCGAGACGACGCGCACCGAGTGCGAGCGGCAAGAGGAGAATTCCAGCGAAGATACTCAATTGGTACAGGGTCAACAGCGTTGCGCGGTACAGGCGGTTCATTTCGTCTTCAGTTGATGCTGCCGAGGGGGGTGTATATAAGCATTCCCCACGCGTCGGAACTAAAATGCGGGGTGGTATCACCGCACACCGGCGCGCCTGCTGTCGATTCAATCAAACTTGATTTCGATACAACAAAATCCACAGTCGATGGCGAAATTTCTATCAGCACGCAATGAGCAATCCCATTCCTACGCATAAGTTATCGCGATAATTTCGGTAGCGTGCGCGGGTCGCAGAGAAATCACAACGCTTCAAACCCCCCGACGACTGAGTAGGGGTATGAGCGATTATTTGGTCGCAATGGAAGCCGCCTGGTTGGTCAGAGACGTAAAGCAGATCGACGACGCAATCGGCGTCGCGGTCAGCGAAGCAGGGAAGCGACTGAACCAGAAGGACATGGACTACGTTGAAGTCGAAGTCGGCGTCACCGGCTGTCCCGCCTGTGACGAGCCGTTCGACTCCGCGTTCATCGCCGCGAACACGGCGCTCGTTGGCCTCCTTCTCGAGATGAAGGTGTTCAACGCAGACAGCACCGAGCACGCCCAGCGCATCGCAAAGAGCGAAGTCGGTGGCGCACTCCGTGACGTGCCACTCAACGTCATCGAGACGTTCGAACTCGACACCGAAGACGAACAGTAAGCGACGCTCTACGTTTTCAGCAACATCGCCAGACCAACCGAAGGTTTTTCGTATAACCCATAGTAATTTTGCGTATGGAACTGCCGACCCCAGCGGACCTCCGGGAACGACGCACCGGGCTGGGCCTCACCCAAAGCGAACTTGCGAACCGGGCGGGCGTGTCCCAACCGCTCATCGCGCGCATCGAAGGCGGCGATGTAGACCCACGACTCTCGACGCTTCGTCGCATCGTCAACGCGCTGCAAGAAGCAGAAGGCGACATCCTGCGGGCCGAAGACCTGATGCACGAAGACGTCATCAGCATCGCTCCGGACGACAGCGTCAGAAACGCAATCGAGCAGATGCTGAAGGCTGGCTTCTCTCAGCTACCCGTTCTTCACGACGGCTATCCAGTTGGCCTCATCAGCAACTCGGACATCCGCAAAGCCGGCGACACCGAGAACGCAGGCGACCTGCCAGTTTCTGAAGTGATGCGCGAGTCCATCACGACGGTCACCCCAGAGGCGACGCTCGACGAAATCGACAACCATCTCAACCATCACGACGCCGTCATCGTCATCGACTCCGGTCAGATGGTCGGCATCATCACCGAAGCCGACATCGCTGCCCACCTCAGCTAAGCTTCTGCTTCGAGATGGGCGCACAGCGCCTCATTTACGCTCGTTGGCTCTTCTACGTGTACCCAGTGTGAAGCGCGCTCGAAGCGTTTGAGCCGCCCCACTTCACAGAACTCTAAACTTTGCGTCGCCAACTCCGGCCGCAGTGCGGTATCGTCTGTCCCCCAACAGATGAGCGTCGGCGCGCGAACCGGCGTTTTCGGCGGAAGCGGCCCGGCGAGGGGCATCGCCCGATACCAGTGTATCATCGACCTGAGCGCCCCGTTTCGGCTCCACGCCTCGTGATAGTACTGCATCACACCCTCGTGGAAGATGCCGGGTCGTGAGCTGTCGGTGAGCAACAGTTCGAGCGTTGCCTGTCGGTTTCTCCCGAGCGTCCACTCCGGAAGCAGTGGGATAAAGAAGAAAAAGATGTACCAGCTTCTGAGCAACTGTCGAGGATTCGTCGCCAACGCGGTGGCGAACACCCGTGGGTGTGGTGCGTTAAGGACACAGAGTCGGTCTACCATGGCGGGATAGCGCGTCGCACAATCCCACGCCACGCCGCCGCCCCAGTCGTGGCCAACGAGGTGTGCCGAATCACGGCCTTCAGACCGGATGAGGGCGACGACGTCGCCCGCGAGTTTCGAGATGCGGTAGGCGCGGACGCCCGCCGGTTTGTCGCTCAGGTTGTAGCCGCGCTGGTCGGGGACGAGCACGCGAAAGCCCGCCTCTACGAGCGCCGGAATCTGTTTGCGCCAGCCGAACCAGAAATCCGGAAACCCGTGCAGGAGGACGACGAGTGGGCCGTCTTCCGGGCCGGCAGTGATGACGTGTAGTGTCACACCGTTCACCTCCCGATACTCGGATGTAAGGGAACTTGAGGAGGGGAGCGAGGCGTCGGGAGACATATCTGAAAAAAGGAGGGGTGCGTGAAGTACTTAGTCGAGCGTCAGGCCGCGAATCGACACGGTACCGTCGCCGGCTTCGACGTGCCCGATAAGTTTTCCGTCGTCGGTGGCGGCGACCAGTTTCTCCGCATCCTCCGGTGAGCAGGCGACGACGAAGCCGGTGCCCATGTTGAACGTCCGGTACATCTCCTCGTCTGCGACCTTGCCTTCGCGCTGGATGAACTCGAACACCGGCTGTGGGTCGAAGGCGTCCGTGATTTCGTAGTGGTGGTCGCCCATGCGCGTGAGGTTCGTCCAGCCGCCACCCGTGACGTGGGCTGCGGCGTGGGTGTGGTTCTCTCTGAGTGCTGGGAGGATGTCAGCATAAATCCGCGTCGGCGTGAGCAGTACTTCGCCCACGGACTTCGACTCGTCGCCTGGGAATGGGTCGGTGTAACTGTGATTTCGCGTGGCGGCCGTCCGCGCGAGGGTGAGGCCGTTCGAGTGAACCCCAGAAGACGGGAAGCCAACGAGCACATCGCCAACCTCGGCTTCACCGGGGAACATCGCGTCTTTCGGTGCGAGTCCGGCGCACGTCCCCGCGAGGTCGAGGCCTTTGATGACGTCTGGCATCACCGCAGTTTCGCCGCCGACGAGCGCGACGCCCGCCTGCTTTGCGCCCTCAGCGAGGCCTTTGCCAACCTGCTCTGCGATCTCGTCGTTCGGCACGTCGATAGCGAGATAATCGACAAATGCGACCGGTTCGATGCCCGCGGCGACGAGGTCGTTCGCGTTCATCGCCATGCAGTCGATGCCGATAGTGGAGTAGTCGTGAAGTTCCTCCGCGACGAGGAGTTTCGTCCCCACACCGTCGGTGGCGAGCCCGAGATAGCGGTCGCCAATATCGACGACGCCCGCGTAATCGCCCGAAAGGTCGCCAACAGCGCCGATGAGCGCTGCGGTTGCTTGTTCGCTCGCGTCGATGTCCACGCCCGCCTTCGAGTACGTGAGTTCCTCTGCGTCCTCGTCGGTCATGCCTGAGAGCGGGTTGGATGGAACAAAAAGGACTCCGATTCCTCGGCCTCGTTACGTGAGGCCGAATCGGAACAGCGCGAGGAGCGCGAGGGCCGCACTCGGGAGGAACACGAGGAGGAACACGAGTTTGCTCCACCGAAACACGCTCTTTCCGTCGAGTGGGCCAAATGGAAGCATATTGAACCCCGCGAGCAGGAGGTTGATGGTCAAGCCGAGTTGCCCAACGTAGCCAAGCGCACCGCTCACGCCGAACGCGAGCGGCGCGAATACGGCCGCGAGCAGGAGATTCGTGATCGGCCCGGCGAGGGCAATCAGGCCATTTTCGCGCTTGGTGACGTTCCGTCCGGCGTGATACACGGCTCCCGGCGCGGCAAAGAGGAAGCCCGCGAGTCCGGCCGCGACGGCGAGCATGAGCATGCCGTAGTCGGCGCGAAACTCCGCAACCTGCCCAAAGCGGATGGCCGTCACCTTGTGGGCCAACTCGTGGAGGAGGAAGCCGATGCCGACGGTGAGCATACTCACGCCGATGACGAGCGGCAATTGAGCTGATTGAACGATACTTGGCCCGGCGAGGAAGAACGTAAACGCGACGCCGAGGGCAATCCACGCGACGACGAGGTCTTGGATTTCTTTTGCGCTAAAATTCATGTAAACTGCCTCAAGATGAGGTCTGCGCTGTTTTCTGCGCCCTGTACCATCAGCCGGGCGACGCCGTCGATACCGCCGACGTCAGCGGCCATGTACGGCAGGACGACGAAGGCGAACAGCACGCTCGCAATCATGCTGCCGATGTTGGTCATCGCCACGATGAGGATGAGCCGGAACAGTGGGACGGCTTTCATCCGCGACCACAGTTCGCCCATCGGACTGTCCTCGTCAGAGAGGATGTCGTTGAGTTTGCCGATGTCCGTGATGTTGACGCTCGTGTAGCGAAGTTCGACGTAGCCCGAGAACCAACCCGGTGCGAGCAACGGATTCACGCTCGTCATCCACGCCACGGCCCCGCCAACGGTCGCACTCGACCAGTGGGCACCGGCGAGTTTGGCGAGCGTGAACGAGAAAATCCCGTTTATCAGGAAGAAGGCGACGAACAGGGAGAGGAGGAACCCGTTGCGTGCGCCCGCCATCGCGAGCAGGATGAAGAACACGAGAAAGCCGAGCGTGAACAGGTAGCCAAACGCCTTGTACACCGAAAATCGCTTCTTCTGGACGCCGACGAGGCTCTGCATCGGCGGGAGCGTTGCCGGGTTTTCGAGGTAGCCAAGAATCCCTGCGCGGTGGCCCGCGCCGACGATTGCGACCACGTCGAAGCCCTGTTCGCGCAGCGCCACGAGGCGGTGGGCGATGAAGGCGTCGCGTTCGTCAATCAGGGCCTCTGCCCCGCCCGGCGAAAAGCGACGGAACTCAGCCATCATCGCGGTGACCACGTCTGCGTTGGTCAGGTCGTCCATGTCGATGTCTTCTGCCTCGTCACCGAATCCGGCGAGGCCGACGGTCAACTGCCAGAGCATCCTGAGCTTCTCGAAGAAGGTCATCCGCGCCCAGAAGCGCTGGATGGTCACTTGGATGTCGCGGTCGACCAGCGCGACGTTGATTCCCAACGACTCTGCGGTTTCGACCGCCGCCATCATGTCCGCGCCGGGCTTGATGTCGAAGCGCTCGCCCATCCGGGTCTGAATGTACGAAAGCAGCCAGTAGGCGAGAAACTGAAACACCGTGTTGCCGTGGAGCAGGTCGCTTGCGTCGAGGTTGTCTGGCGTCTCGCCTTTGAGTTGGCGATAGCGCCCCTCGTCGAGTTCGACGGCAACCACGTCCGGGCGTTCGTCGTCGATGACCTGCTCTACTTCGGCAACGCTGTCGGCGGAGACGTGGGCTGTCCCCACGACGCGCACGCTGCCTTCTGCGGGGGACGGCTCCGCGGACTCACTCATCACCTCCGTTACAGGGGCGCGGCTTTTACCGTTGTCGGAGTCACCGACTTAGCCCCCGAGGAACCGCTGGCGAACCTCTTCGTCTGCCAGTAATTCGTCGCCCGGCCCGTCGTAGGCGTTCTCACCGTTTACGAGAACGTAGCCGCGGTCACACCGGCGCAGCGCCTCTTTCGCGTTCTGCTCGACCATCAGAATCGCGGTGCCCGCCTCGTTGATTTCGTCGATTTTGTCGAACATCTCATCAACCAAATCCGGGGCAAGCCCGGCGGATGGTTCGTCGAGCAACAGCAAATCCGGTTCGAGCATCAGCGCACTGCCCATCGCGAGCATCTGGCGCTGGCCGCCGGACATCGTCCCGGCGCGTTGGCGTTTGCGTTCTTCGAGGATGGGGAACCGCTCGAAGACGGCGTCGATGGCCGCCTGCGTCTCGCTGTCGTCGATGTACGCGCCCATCTCCAGATTCTCTTGGACGGTCATCGTCGGGAAGATGTTGTCCGACTGCGGGACGAAACCAATCCCCCGCTGGATAATCTCAGGCGTGTCCACGCCCTGAATCTGTTCGTCGCGAAACGAGACGCTGCCGCCCATGTGCGTCGTCAGGCCGAAGACGGACTTCATCGCGGTCGATTTGCCCGCGCCGTTCGGCCCGACAATCGTCACGTACTCGCCGGCTTCGACCACCATGTCCACGTCGGTGAGAATCTGGAGGTCGCCGTAGCCCGCGTCGAGATTCGCGATTTCGAGCATTCAGACTTCCTCCCCGAGGTAGGCCTCGATGACGCGTTCGTCGTGCTTTACCGCCGCCGGTTCGCCAGCCGTGAGCACCTGTCCTTGGTGCATGACGACGACGCGTTCGCAGGTTTCCATGATGATGTCGATGTCGTGTTCGATGAAGAGGAAGCTGTACCCCTCCGCTTCGAGGTCGTGGATACGCGCGAGAATCTTGCGTTCGAGCGTCGGATTCACGCCCGCGAGTGGTTCGTCTAGCAGAACCATGTCCGGCTCGGTGAGCAGGACGCGGGCGAGTTCGAGCAGTTTTCGCTGCCCGCCCGAAAGCGTCCCGGCTTTCGCGTCGAGGACGTGGTCGATTTCCAAGAACTCGGCCATCTCCGCCGCCTTCCGACGGACGCGGCGTTCGTCCTCCGCGAACGAGTCGCCGCGAAGCCACGCCGTGGCGAGGTTTTCGCCACTCTGGGCTTTCGGCGCGAGTTGGAGATTCTCGCGGACGGTCATCTCCGGCAGTTCGCGCGGAATCTGGAACGTCCGAACCAGCCCCTCGTCCGCGATTGCAGACGGGCGCTTGCCAGTGATGTCCGTCCCCGCGAAGGTGACGCTGCCTGCATTCGGCGTGAGAAAGCCCGTGACGCAGTTGAAGAAGGTCGTCTTTCCCGCGCCGTTCGGGCCGATGAGGCCGGTGATGCCGTCACCAACTTGCATGTCGAGGCCGTCGATGGCGGTAATCCCGCCGAAGTGCTTTTCTAAGCCCTGAATGTCGAGGATTGGATTCTGGATGTCAGTCATCGCTCACACCTCCCCGGCCGAGGTCGATGTCGTAGTCTTGCTCGCCGAGCATCCCCTCCGGCCGGTAATAGAGGATGACGATGAGCAGCGCCCCGATGAGGATGAGGCGCAGCGCGGCGAGTTGCTGGGCGTATTCGCTCGGGAAGAAGTCATCGAGGAATCGCGTCCCCGAGTTGATGACCCAGAACACCGCAGTCCCGAGGATGACGCCGCGATTGTTCGCGGTGCCGCCGATGATGACCGCGGTGTAGGCGAAAAACGTCACCGTGGAGGCGAACTGCGTCGGGTCGATGAAGCCGATGTTCGCGGCCCACAGCCCACCGGCGGCTCCGGCGAGCGCAGAGCCGAACATCAGGCTCTGAATCTTGTAGCGGAAGGTCGGTTTCCCGAGCGCTTCTGGCACCGTCTCGTCGTCACGAACCGCTCGGAGCACGCGCCCGTACGGGCTGTTGACGGTGCGCTGTACCCACCAGTACGCGCCCACGAGCAGAACGAGCGTGAACAGGAAGAAGAAGCGGTCGTAGTCGAGTCCGCCCGCGCTTCCGGCGTTCGCGTCGTAGAGCCAGAACAGGTTGAGCAACAGGTCGCTCGTGTTGCCGTCCGTGACGAGTTCGACGAGCGGCTGTCCGAGATACCATAGACTGAACAAGATAGCCGAAACGAGCGCGAGCAGCGAGCCGATGTGGTCGGTTTCGCGCAATGCTTGGCGTCCGAGCACCACCGCACCCACGAGCAAGAGGAACGCGATGGTGTTGTCCACGTTGAGCGAGAAAACGCCGAGGTTCACGACGAGTCCGAGCATCGTCGTGATGACGAAGATGAGACTCCCCGCGAGTGCGAGCGTAGCTCCCACGCCAAGCGTGGCTTCGCGCGCAGAGAGCGGTCGGACGACCTTCACCGTGCGATAGCCCACGTAGCCGAGTGCGAGCACCGAAGGCAGGCCGAAGATGAGCAGGTTGAGCTGGAAGCTTCCCGTTCCGATTGGGAATGCTCCGGAAAGCGGGCGGGGGATCTCACGAATTCCGAACGCGCCGTTGAACAGCCAGCGTTCGTTGTGGAACACGGCGTTCAGGATGGTCGCAATGCCGAGTGCCGTAATCGCCAGATAGTCTTCGCGCAGCCGGATGGTCGGAATCCCGACGAGCAGCGAGACGAGTGCCGCGGCGAGCATGCCGAGGACGAGCGCGAGTGCCCATCCGAGCAGGTCGCCACCCGGAACACCGGCGAACATGGTCGCGAGGCCGAGTCCGGAGAGTCCTTCGTAGGTCGATGAGATGCCCGCGGGCATTGCGAGGAAGACGGTGACGTACGCGCCAATCATGAAGTAGGCGACGTGCCCGAAGTCGATGAGGCCGGTAAAGCCGAACTTGACGTTCAACCCCAGCGCGAAGAGGCTGTAGATGGTGACGAACGTCATGAGACTGATGAAGAAATCAGCAAGCGCCATCAGACATCACCCCACAGGCCTTCTGGTTTGACAAGCAACACCGCGATGAGGATGACGAAGGCGATTGCCGTCCGGTAGGTTGCGAACTCAGCAGGCAGCAAGAACACGCCCACGTCCATCGAGACGCCGATGATGAGACTGGCGAGTACCGCGCCGTACGGCGAGGTGATCCCGCCCATGATGACGGCGGCGAAGATGGGAAGGAGGAGGGAAAAGCCCATATTCGGGTTCAGGTTGCTCGCAAACCAGCCGGTCAGAATCCCCGCGAGCGCGGTGAGCAGCGCCGCGATGACCCACACAACGAGTTGCACGCGGTCGATGTTCACGCCGCGAATCTCCGCGAGCGCCATGTTGTCCGCCGTCGCGCGCATCGCCCGACCCGTCCGGGTTCCCTTGAGCAGGAGGTTCATCGCAACCATCGTGACGAGCGTCAGCCCGAGGATGACGCCGTACTTGATGCTCACGCCGACGCTCGTAGACCACGCCGCCGCGTCGATGGCGAGGGGTGCGCCTTGCAGCACGGTTGCAAGCACGGCGAGCGTGGCGACACCAGCAGCGACGCCGAGAATTCGCGGCGAGACGAGGTGCACCGTCTCGAAGCCCGTGTCGTCGGTGCGCCAGCGATACACGGCGACGCCTGCGGCGATGGCGACGCCGACGATGACGAGGAGGCTGAGCCAGCCGTAGCCCCATTCGCCAAGCGTGACGAGGTCGCCCGCTTGGCGTTGAACCGTCTGGACGCTGAGGCCGTTGCCGGTCAGGTAGAGTTCGACGTTCGTGTTCGTCACGCGTTCGGTGTTGTAGTTGATATTCCCCGAACCGACAAGGAACAACACGACGTTGCGCAACACGAGCGCGAGGCCAAGAGAGACGATGACCATCGTGATGAGGTCTGCGCCTTTCGACCGGAACCTGCGGAAGATGGCGAGTTCGTACACCGCGCCAGTTCCTCCGGCGACGGTGATGCCGACGATGCCAGCCGCGACGAGCGGCAGGCCCCCGAAGTCGGGGACGAACGGCACCGCACCGGGTTTGTTGAGCGCGAGCGTCAGATACGCGCCGATGGTAATCATGTCGCCGTGGGCGAAGTTCGGCACTTCCGCGATGGAGTAGATGAGCGAGAGGCCAAGTGCGCCCGCTGCAATAATCGTGCCCGTAATCAATCCCTGTAAAATCGCGTCGAGGAGGCCCGCCGATGCCATCAGCGGGCCACCTCCGCGGTCTGTGCGTCCGTGTGGGTGGTGTTCCGAATCATGAGTGCTGAATCTGGGGTGAGAACTGTTTCGTGCCGAGCAAAGTGGCCGCGACGAGCGCGACGAGGTTGAGCGCGGCGAGCAGGACGAATCCACTCGCGTACTCGCCGGTTGCGTCGCGGAGCGCGCCCGTGACCGCGGGCAAAATCAGGGCCGCAACGTTGCCCGCAGCGACGACGACCGCGATAGCCGTCCCCGCAGAGAGCGTCGCTCCGGCGGCGACGTTGAACACTGCGCCGAAGGGAACCGACACGGCGAGCATCGCCACGACTGGCAAGATGAGCAAGAGCGGGGACGGCGAGAGGACGGCGAGTGCGCCAAAACAGACTGCGGCGACAGCGGTTGCACCGCCGATAAACCACGGGTCGCCAAGCGACCATTGCCAGACGATGGTGCCACCGGCGATGCGCCCGGCGGTCGCCGTGAGCAACACGACCACGTTGAGCGGGCCGGTGACGTTCAAATCCGTAGCGAACGCCGTGATGAACGTAGAGAGCGTGATGTATGAACTGATAATCGCAATGTAACAAAGTGACGCGAGGACGACCGACGGGGAGAGGACGGATGACAGGGTTTCGCGGGTCCTCTCCCCTGAGGGGGCCGTCTGTGCGTCGTGACGCTCGCGCCAGAGTGCGACGAGCGCCGGTACGGAAAGCAGCGCGCCCGGGCTGTGCAGCAAGCCAACCTCGATGAGCGTGGGGGCGGCGGCGAAGCCGATTGCGCCGCCGAAGGTAAGCATCCCACCGAACACGCCCTGGTGGCGCGTCGCGGACGTGCCAGCGTAGAGCCGCGCGATGTGCGTCGCACCGACCGAGAGGACGAACCCACCGGCGAGCCCCCAGCACGCCCGAAGGACGAGGAGGGTCTCGTAGCTCGTCGCGAAATCGAGGGCGACGGCGAAGACGGCGTGAAACACCATCGCGCCGAACAGCAGGCGGGTCGTCGCAAACCGGGCGACGAGGTGGCTCGCGGGCACCTGCACGAGGACGAACGAGACGAGCGCCGCGCTCATGAGCAAGCCAACGGCGGTAAACCCCACGTCGTACTTCGCCATGAGCACGTCCGGAACGGCGGCGTACGCGAACGTCACGTACCCAACGGTTCCCATTGCGAGATGGGGTGCGTACTTGAGCGTCCGTGCAGGTGCGCTGGTCATGTGTCTAGTCCTCGAAATCGTAGTGTTCGCGGGCGAATTCGGCAGACACCTTGCCGAGCCGCACGTCCCGGGCGATTGCCTCGGGGTCGCGGTCTTCGGGGGTGCCGTAGCCACCCGCACCCGGCGTCCGCACGCTCACGGTCTGGCCGGGTTCGAGGTTGTGCGTCGATTTCTGGGGCAGCTTTGTCTCCTCGCCGTCGTCAGTGAGGTAGGCTGCGCCGGTGCCGCCCGACTCGCCGCCCGCGAGTCCGTAAGGGGCGTTGACGTGGCGGTCTGCGAGCAGGCTGAACGTCGCGCGGTGGTCGCGCACCTGAATGTCCCGACGGAGGCCGAGGCCGCCGCGGAACTCACCTGCACCGCCCGAATCTTGGCGCAGTTCGTAGCGCGTCACCCGCAGTGGGTAGGCCGTCTCCAGTACCTCAATTGGCGTGTTCATCGTGTTCGACATGTGGACGTGGACGCCATCCATGCCGTCTTTGCCTGTACGACCGCCGAAGCCGCCGCCTTGGGTCTCGTAGAAGGCGTACGGCGAGCCGTCGCGGGGGTCAGTGCCCCCGAAGGTGATGTTGTTCATCGTGCCCTGACAGGCGGCGACGACGCGCTCTGGGACCTGTCCGCCGAACGCGCCGAGCACCACGTCGGTCACGCGCTGGGAGGTTTCTAAGTTCCCGCCGACGACCGCTGCCGGCAGCTTTGGATTCACAATCGTGCCCTCCGGCGCGTGGATGTCGATTGGCCGGTAACAGCCGTGGTTCGGCGGAATGTCGGGGTCGGTCACACAGCGGACGGCGTAGTAGGTCGCAGACGCCGTCACCGCGAACACCGCGTTCACGGGGCCGTCGGTCTGCGGGGCCGTCCCGGTGAAATCGACGTGAACCGAGTCGCCATCAACCTGTACTTCTGCGACCACGGGGAGGTTCTCGTTGCCCGCGCCGTCGTCATCAAGCACGTCGTCGAACTGGTAGGTGCCGTCGGGCAACTCCTCAATTTCAGCGCGCATCCGGCGCTCAGAGTAGTCTTTGATTTCGTCGAGTGCGGTCTCTAAGGTTTCTGTGCCGTACTTTTCGACCAATTCGGTGAATCGGCGTTTGCCCGTCTGGTTCGCTGCCTCCTGTGCTCGGAGGTCGCCGCGGCGTTCGTCCGGTGTGCGGACGTTCGAGAGAATCATCTCCATCACCGGGTCGTTCACCTCGCCACTGGCAAACAGCTTCACGGGTGGAATGCGCAGGCCTTCTTGATAAATTTCCGTCGAGTCTGCGGCCACGCTGCCCGCACGCGCCCCGCCGATGTCGGCGTGATGCGCGCGGTTCGCGGCGTAGGCGACGATATCACCGTCTACGAACACGGGCGTCACGAGCGTCAGGTCAGGCAGATGCGCCCCGCCGCGGAACGGGTCGTTGAGTAAGATGGCGTCGCCCTCAGAGAGCGTTTCCGGCGGGAAGCGGTCGATGGCGGCGGCCACCGAAAACGGCATCGCGCCGAGGTGGACGGGCATGTTTTCGGCTTGGGAGATGAGTTCCCCCGTCGCGTCGAACATTGCACACGAGCAGTCACGGCGTTCTTTGATGTTCGGCGAGTAGCCGGTGCGAATCAGGTTCGCGTTCATCTCCTCTGCGATGGCGATACAGGCGTTTCTGATGACTTCGAGCGTGACTGAGTCGATGTTCATTGGGATACCTCCACGTGCAGGCTGCCGAAGTCGTCTATCGACACCTGCTGGCCGGGGTGGATGACGACCGTACTCTCGACGCCGCTCACGATGGCTGGTCCCTCGAAGCTCGCGCCGGTTGGGAGGTCTGCGCGGTCGTAGATGAGCGTCTCGTGCGTCTCGCCCTCGAACGCCACGTCTCGGGCGGATGTGACGGCGTCATCGACCTCGCCGCCCGAATCGGTTGGGCGCAGGTCTGGCGTTTCGACCACACCACGCGCCCGCAGCCGGATGGTGACGAGTTCGACCGGTTCGTCTCGGTAGGCGTGCCCGTAGCGCTGTTCGTGGCGGTCGTGGAATCGCGTCGCGATGGTCGAGAGTTTCGTCTCGTCCAATTCGCCGTCCGGAACCGGTACTGACAACTCGAACGCTTGGCCCGCATAGCGCAGGTCGACCGTCCGCTCGAACTGCATCGCGGCTGCGTCTAAGTCCTCTGCGGCGAGACGCTTCTCGCCTTTTTCGGCGAACTCTGCGAACTGCGCGCCGAGTGACTCTGGCGTAATGTCCTTCCACGGCCGCACGCGCGAGGTGCTGTAGTCGTAGAGGATGTCGCTGATGAGCAACCCGAGTGCGGAGAGGACGCCTGCCGTCCGGGGTACGATGACCTTCGGGATGTCGAGTTCTTCGGCGAGTTTGCAGGCGTGTAGTGGCCCTGCGCCGCCGAAGGCGACGAGGCCGAACTCGCGGGGGTCGTAGCCGCGTTCGACGCTCACGACGCGGAGCGCCCGCGCCATGTTCGCGTTCGCAACGTCGAGGATGCCTTGGGCGGCCTCCGTGACCGTCATGTCGAGTGGGTCTGCGATTTGGTCGTTGACGATGCGACGCACGTCGTCGAGTTCCACGTCAAGTTCGCCAGAGAGGAACGCGCTCGGGTCGATGCGCCCGAGCAGGAGATTCGCGTCGGTAATCGTCGGTTGGGTGCCACCGCGTCCATAACAGATTGGACCGGGGTCTGCGCCCGCGGATTTCGGGCCGACGCGGAGCGCGCCGCCGGCGTCAATCCACGCGATAGAGCCGCCGCCCGCGCCGACGGTATGTATGTCGATGGTCGGTACAGAGACGGGGTACTCCCCGATGTTCGTGTCCGTCGAGACGAGCGGCGTACCGTCTTCGACCAGCGACACGTCACACGAGGTGCCGCCCATGTCCATCGTGATGAGGTTTGATTCATCGGAGAGGCCACAGACGTAGGTCGCGCCTTGGACGCCGCCTGCAGGCCCCGAGAGGAGCGTGTTGACCGGGCGTTCGCGCGCGATGTCGGCGGTGATGATGCCGCCGTTCGACTGCATGATTTTGAGTTCCGCACCGACGCCTTCGGCTTCGACTTTTTCCTCAAGTTTCCCGATGTACCGGTCCATCACCGGCTTGAGCGAGCCGTTCAGTGCCGTTGTCAGCGTGCGCTCGTACTCGCGGATTTCGGGCAACACGCCGCTCGACAGCGAGTAGGAAGCGTCTAACCCTTCTTCGCGCAGGAGTTCCCGGATGCGGCGCTCGTGGCTGTCGTCCTCGAACGAGTAGAGTAGGCTGATTGCCACGCTATCCACGTCTGCGTCGATAAGCTCTGCAGCGAGGCTTCGAACCTCGGCTTCGTCGAGTTCCGTGAGCACGTTCCCGCGTTCGTCTAAGCGCTCGCGCACCTCGTAGCGGCGGTCGCGTTCGACCACCGGAACCGGTTTTTCGACCTGAAAGTCGTAGATGTCGGGGCGGGCCTGTCTGCCGATTTCGAGCACGTCGCGAAAGCCTTCGGTCGTGATGAGGGCGGTGTCGGCCCACTCGCCTTCCAAGACGGCGTTGGTCGCAACCGTCGTTCCGTGGGCCAGAAAGCCGATTTCTGCGGCGTCGAAGCCGTCGCGCTCGCGTACTTTCCTGAGGCCGTTGATGACGCCCTCGTCGGGCGAGTCGGGCGTCGAAGGCGTCTTGCTCACCGTCACCTCGCCGTCGTGGATGGTGACGATGTCCGTAAACGTCCCACCGATATCGACGCCGATGCGCCGTTCCTCGCTCATGGGGCCTCCGCGTTTGTAGACACTGCTGTGGTGGTCATGTACTGAAATATGGGTTCGTTGGAGTGGTTAGACGAGTTCGTCCGCTGGAATCGTGTCCTTGTTTGTGAACTCGCCATCTTCGACTTGGACGATGACCATGTCGCTGGCCACGTCGCCGTTGTCGTCGTAGTTGACGTTCCCGCTCGGCCCACTGTAGTCGATGGCCGTCCCGGCGTCTAACTTCTCGACACCGCCGCCGAACTCTCCGTAGCTCACGGCCTCGCCGTCGGGGTTCGAGACTTCGCGCATCGCCTTCTTGACTTCGGCTGCGTCGTCCGTACCCGCCTTGTGGACGGCGAGCGCGTAGGAGACGAGCGCGTCGTAGGAGTTCCACGAGTACGGGTCGAACACCTGCGCGTCGGGATAGGCTTCCTTGTAATCAGCGACGAACGATTCCGTCGCGCCACCGCTCGGTGGTTGGGTGCGGACGCCGTACATCCCGTTCATCACGTCTGCACCGACGTTCTCGATAACGTCCTCGGAGAGCAGGCTGGTGTGGAGCACCCAGTTGCCGCCGTAGCCTTCCTCTGCCCACTGGCTGAGCATGGTCGTCCCGCTCTCGGGGTAGCCCGCGAACGCGACGAAGCCGGGGTCGTCTTCGAACGCCTTTGCGAGAATCTGCTGGTACGACGACTGCCCGGATTCGTAGCCGATGGTCGTGGTTGTCGTCCCCGAGAAGGATGATTCGAACGTGTCTGCAAGTGCCTCGCCGAAGTCGTTGTTGATGTAGATGACCGCGGCTTTCTCGACGCCTTGATCTTCGATGATTTTCGCCATCACCTTCGCGACGAAGCGGTCGTTCGTCCGCGTCCGGAAGACGAGGTCGTTGTCATCTAAGGTCGAAATGCTCGGTGAGGACGACGCCGACGTGATGTGGAGCACGTTGTTCGGCACCGTCACCGACTTTGCGATGCTGATGGTGACTCCACTCGACACCGCCCCGATGAGGGCGCTCACGCCGTTCGTATCCACGAGTTTGTTCGCCGCGTTCACGCCCTGCGTCGAGTCGGTGCCCGAGTCCTCGTCGTGCAGTTCAATCTCGCGCCCGAGCGGGCCGCCCGCCGCGTTGATGTCCTCTTGGGCCATCCGAAGCGCGTTCATCATTGGACCACCGAAGTCAGAGAGGTCACCGCTGAACGGGATGACCACGCCGACATCGACTGACGAACTGTCGCCACCGCTGTCGCCCGAATCGCCGTTGTCGGTCTCAGAGCCGCCGTCGGTTCCTTCTTCGGTTCCGCCGCCACCGCCTCCGCCGTCGGAGCCGCCGTCGTCTTGGACGTCTTCTTGACTGATACACCCTGCGAGCCCGGTCGCGCCTGCGAGTCCTGCGAGGCGCAGGAACCGCCGACGCTGGAGTTCTCGTACGAACTTGTCACCCGATGCCATGGTCGGAGTCAGACCACCATCCATATATAGACTCTTGTTACCCTGTCTCACAGTAGCAACACTGAGTATGAACAGTTGTGAGAAGGTGTGAAAAGTTATGCAGAGACAGTCTGCTACTCCGGAATTTCAGTCATCAGCACCTTTGTGAGACCCTCTTCAGTTTCGATGGTGAACGGCAGGTGAACCGAACTGCGTTCGATGAATCGGGTCATGAACCAGCGAAGTTGTTCTGACGGATAGACGACGTGATAGGTGTTCTCCTCGCTGCGCCTGACGGTGAGAAAGCCACAGAGTGAGAGCCATTCGAGCATGTCACCTAAGTTGTCGAACTGGCCTTTGTACTCGTGGGCGTGGTAGTCTGAAACCTTGTCCGCATCCGCGAGAAACTCCGGATCTGGCTCGCCGTTTTCTCCTTCGACATAGTCGAGAAAACAGTGGAGGAAGTCGATGTCGAGCAGCGCGTGCTCGCCACCCGAGAGCATCTTGTGGTAGTCTTGCAGATTCGCACTCGTCTCTGTCGTTGCGGCTTGGAAGTTCGCGGCGTAGAAGGTGAGCGCACGTCGAACCATCTCACTCTGGCCCACACCGGTGCGGCTCGTCAGGTCTTCGAGCGCCGCCCGTGCGTCGGTATCGAGCGAAACTGTCACCCTGTCATGTGACATACACTCACACTCAGAGGCGCAGTGCGGTAAAGGTCACGACTCGTGTCTGGAATCGTACCAGTTCGATTCGAGGCGCGGAGACAGCAGACTCATTTCCCTCCCGCGAAAACCCCGACGTATGCCGTCGCTCATGGAGACGTATATCGAGAATCGTGAACTCATCTTGCCGAACCACACCAACACCTACGAAATCGCCCACGGTGGCAACGTGATGAAGTGGATGGACGAAGTCGGTGCGATGTCAGCGATGCGCTTTGCCGGTGAAACCTGTGTCACCGCGCGCATGGACCAAGTGAACTTCCACCGGCCGATTCCACTCGGTGAAACCGCCCTCATCCGCGCCTATGTCTACAAATCCGGGCGCACGAGCGTTCGGGTTCGCCTGCGTGCCTACCGCGAAGACCCGCTCACCGGCGACACCGAACTCACGACGGAGTCGTTTTTCGTCTACGTCGCCATCGACGACCACCACGTGCCAACCGAAGTGCCGGAACTTACCGTCGCCACCACCGACGGCGAGCGCCTCCTCGAAGAAGCGCTCAGCGCCGAAGCCGAAATGAACGGGACGGCGTAGGGACGCGGTTTTATCCGCTCTTCTCACATACTGCCTTCTATGAGTCTCAACATCGACGCCCCACCGGCCCCCCGCATCGTCACCAACACCGACGTTGCCGACTACGAGGACGCGGAGGTGTTTGGCTCCCAAGACTACCGCAGAGAGGAGTTACAGGAGTTCTTAGTGGACGGCGCGTGGGAGCGCTCGTTCAACGAGTGGGCAGAGCACACGGACGTGACCGAAGCCCAGTTCACTGTCGTCGAAGACCTCTCGCTCATCTCCGAGTTCGATT
Organism: Haladaptatus sp. CMSO5; assembly: GCF_036689885.1. Classification (NCBI taxonomy): domain Archaea; kingdom Methanobacteriati; phylum Methanobacteriota; class Halobacteria; order Halobacteriales; family Haladaptataceae; genus Haladaptatus; species Haladaptatus sp. CMSO5. Next base: position 2,035,574 of record NZ_JBAHVW010000001.1, on the reverse strand, counting down.
TCTTCTGGGACGATTTCGCCAATCGAGTTGGCTATCACGCACCCGGCCTCCCCGAGAACTGGAAAGAACAGAACCTCCACCCTGGCCTCACCTCGTGGGGTGACGTCTCTGCCATCAACGCTGGACTCACCGAACTCGGCCAAATCGTGAGCGACGTGTTGAAAGAAGAGTACGTAGACTGGGAAGCCGAGTACGAAGCGCCAGAAGACCTCCCCGACTTCAGCTAGTTTTTCGTCGCGGCAATCAGGAACGTCTCCACGCGTTCGCTCGCGTAGTCGATGGTGAATCCGGCGACTTCGAGCTGCGTTTTCGCCTCCGCGAGCGAGAAACGCTCTGTGAGCGGCGGCCCTTCGACGTGCTCGCCGTTTGCAGACCAGTCTGCGACGACCAGTTTGCCGCCGGGCTTCAACACCCGACGCACCTCCGCCAGCGCCGCTTCATCCGCGAACTCGTGATAGGTCATCGTCGAGAGCGCCGCATCGAGCGACTCGTCTGCAAAGGGCAAGTCACCGATTTCCGCCGTGGTCAAAGAGACGTTTTCAGGCACGCCTTTCTCGCGGTACAGGTCGTGCATCGCCTCCTGTACGTCCACCGCGTGCACCTTCGAGACGTACGGGGCGACGTGGTCGGTGTAGAATCCCGTCCCACTACCGAGGTCTACGACGGTCATCTCGCGTTCGAGTGCGAGGTGGGCGAGGAGTTCGTCAACCGAGAGAAAGCGATAACGAATCGGGTCATCGAGAAAGTCCGCGTGGTCTTTGTTGAAGGTGTGAAAGCCCATAGCCTGCCTACGGGCGGCAGCGCGAAAAGTGTAGCCGAGGTCAGGCGAAGTGTGGGACGACCTCGTCGCCGAGTCGGTCGATACACGCGACCATCTCGTCGGTGCCGATGCCAGGGTAGTACGTCCGGAAGATGAAGTGGACGTCGTCGCCAAGCGCCTCGCGATAGGGTTCGAGCTGCTCGATGACTTGCTCTGGCGTGCCGAAAATAGCCTGTTCCTTGAGCTCCTCGACGCGCGCTTCGGGTAGTTCGTCGATGGTCTCGCCGCTTCCCCACTCTGCGTACTTTCGCTGGAGGTAGAGATAGCCAGCTTTCATCGTCTCCCACGCGTCCTCCTTCGATTCTCCGACAAAGCCGTGTTGAATCAGATACGTCGTGAACTCGCCGTCGAGTCCCTCTTTCTCGCGGATGGCGTGGATATCGTCTTGCCGGAGTTTCACGCCCTCGATGGAGAGCGAGGAGGGTGCGATCCACCCATCCGCAAGTCGGGCGGCGCGACGAACGGCGGGTTTGGCCTTTCCGCCGAGCAATACTGGCGGCGCTTTCTCTGGTTTCGGCGTCACCAGCGTGTCTGCGGGCGCATCGTGAAACTGCGGGTCGAAATCGAGCGGGCCGTCCGACCACGCGCCCCGGAGGACGTGAATCGCGTCTTCGAGGCGGGCGGTTCGTTCGTCTTTCGGCACGCCAAAGCGGTCGAACTCGTCGTCTACGTAGCCAACGGCCATCCCGAGCGAGAGGCGGCCGTCTGCGAGCAGGGAGACGGTGGCGGCGTCCTCTGCGAGGCGAACCGAGTCGTAAAGCGGCGCAAGGGCAATGCACGTCCCAATCTCGAGTGAATCGGTGGTGGCAGCGAGCGCGCCGAGGGCGGGCATCGTCCCTGAAAGGTAGCCGTCGTCGGTAAAATGGTGCTCTGAGACCCACGCACTCGCAAGCCCCGCATCCTCGATGGCGCGCCCGAGCGTGAGCATCTCCTGATAGAGGTCACTCAGTGTGCGGTCATCGTCAGGGCGATGCTGGCAGGTGAACAGCCCCGTACCAATCTGCATACGCGACCCACGCAAGCGACCGTAATAGATGTGGCTTCGACGAAAAGACTAATCGACCTGTCGTGCTATGAGTATGCATGTCAGTGAGGGCCGCGATGCCGGAGGATGCGACGGGGATTTTGACAGTTGCGCAGGCGTCGTGGGAGGGTGACTATCCAACGATTCTAAGCCGGGAAACCGCGAGCGAGGGCGTCGTAGACTGGTACAATCCCGACCTCATCAAAAAAGAGATTGCGCGGACGGACACCGTCATGCTCGTCGCAGAAAAAGACGACACCGTCTGGGGGTTCGTCCACGCCCTCTGGAATCACGACGAGGGCGACATTCTCCGACTATATGTCCACCCCGAAGCCAGACGAAGCGGCGTCGGGACGGCCCTTCTCCAAAGTGCGGTCACCGAACTGTTCGACCGTGGCGTCGACCTCGTCCGAGCGATGGTACTCAAAGACAATCGACTCGGCAACGCCTTTTACGAAGATTACGGCTTCACCCTCGAACGCGAAGGTGAGACGTACATCGGTGAGAAAGCCTACCCCGAAGCCGTCTACGTCATCCACCGTTAGTAGTCGATGACGGTAATCTCGTCTGCCGGCCACTGACTCAGGATTTCGACGCCATTTTCGCGCACGACGACCATCTCCTCTAAGCGCACGCCCTGATTGTCTGCGGGTTCTTGCGTTTCGACGGCCATCGTCATCCCTTCTTCCAGTTCAATCGGGTGGTCTTCGGAGATGCCCCGCCAGATGAGCGGCACTTCGTAGAGTTGGAGGCCGAGACCGTGTGCCCAGTGATTGGTCGTCATCTGCCAGTGGTCGGTCGCACCGTAGTAGTCGGCGTGCTCGTCCTCCATGTCGGGGAAGCCTTTGCACACGTCGTCGGTCGTTGCACCCGGTTCGATGCGGTCGAGGACGGCGTACAGGTTCGAGCGAGCGAGTTCGTAGGCCTCTTTTTGCGCTTTCGTCGGCTCGCCGAGCGAGAAGGTGCGGTAGTAACACGAGCGGTAGCCGAGATAGCCGATGTTGTAGAAGTCGGCGTACACGAGGTCGCCGGGTCGGAGAATCCGGTCTGTGGTGTTCGCCTGATGTTTCGGCCAGGTGTTCGGCCCCGAGGTTAGGTAGCCCCCGCCGACGAACGCACCGTGTCGCCAGAGTTCGCGGACGGCCTCGCCCCACACCTCAGATTCGCGCATTCCGGGGCGGGCGACCTCCTTAATTTTCTGGAAGCCTGCCTCACAGATGGCCGCAACCTGTCGCAAACACTCGATTTCGTCTTTGGTCTTCGTCTTTCGCGCCGTCTCCATCGCCCGCGAACACTTCTCGGCTTCGACCTGTACGCCGTGGTCCTCGAAGGCGGAAACGAGGCCGCCGTTCGCCACGTCGATACCCATGGGCTGGTCTGCAACGCCGTACTCCTCCATCGCCTCAACGACGGTTTCAGCCATCGTGTTGAGCAGGAATTTGCGGGCAGACGGACTGCCGGAGGCGCGGGGGACGTTGCCGAGGCCCGGGCAGGCGTAGCGAATGTCATCTAGCCACGGGCAGTTGAACCGCTGGTTGCTCGCGTGGTCTGCGGTGTCCCAGTGGACGACCGAGCCGTCTTCGGTGAGCAGGGTGTAGTGGTCTGCGCCGCTTCCGCCGGTCATGGCGAGGCCGGTCACGTACCGGACGTTCGGGTCGTCGATGAGGAGCATGCTCCCGAGGCCTTCCGCTTTGAGCTGTGCGAGCGCTCGTGCGTGGCGCTCTTCGCGGAGGCGGTGGGTGTCGATGCGTGCTTCCCAATCAACCGCTTGCGTGCCGCGGGTTCCCTCCATGAAATCTCGACGATATCGCGTCATACGTCACCAAACACCGACAACCGTGAAGAACTTTTTCAGCGCTGTGTTCGTGAAAAATCGAATTCGATCAGCTCTGTTTCGCGCGGTCGAGCCAATCGGGTTCTGCGACCGTCGTGGAGCCAACGTCGGTCACCTTCGAAATGAGGTAAATCGTCCCCGAAACATCGTCGTCTTCGACCTCGAAGCGAATCTCGATAAAGCGAGCAATGCCGTTCTCATCGACGAGTAACACGGCTTCTGCGTTCGTAATCGTCTGGTTGCTCGCCGGGTCGATGTCCTCACGAAGGTCTTTGAAGCTCTCTACGCCCTTTGCCTCGTATCGCGTCACGGAGACGCCGTCGAACTGTTCGACACCGACCTGCGTCCAGTCTGCGCCGTCGACCGTGTCGGTAACGATGTCAATCTGCATCGCGTCGTTCACGTCGACCGGCTCTGCTTCCTCTATGTTACTGTACGGCTCGCTTCCTTGGCGGTACTCGGTGTACTCAGAGTCGTTCGATTGGAAGTACGTACGTTCGTAGGAGGACGACCCTGCGGTGTACACCGTCGACTCAAAGCGGAACTCCTCGAACGCGAGCAGGTTCGTCTGGCTGGCCGTCCCGTCGTTCAGATTCGCCCGCGTCGTCGCGTTGAGGTCGAGGCTGCCGTTGGTCGTATCAACCGAGATGTTCAGCTGATTCGTGAAACTGCCCGCGTTTTTGAGCGCCGCTTCGTGCGCTGCAGCCAGCGTCGTCGCATCGAGTTCGTCACCCGACGCCGTGTACGGTTCCCCGAGCGCGGTCGTCTGTGTCGTCGTGGTGACATCGTTTCCGGCTCCTGCCGTCGTCGTTGTGTTGTCTGTGACGCCCCCCGAACATCCTGCAAGAACTACCACCAACCCCATGAGGACCGTTGCGAATACTGAACGGTTCATACAGCATCTTCGACGGGTAAGGGCTTAACCGTAGAAGTTCCGCCAAATTGACTGAATTCTCGAGTTCGTTCCTCATAGTTTATTGTGATAACCCGAGTTTATCCGCTGACGCATGTACAAGCACGTCGCGCTTTTGGTCAGAAAGGAGGGCATGTCCCACGAGGCGTTCGTTGACTACTGGCAGACGAATCACGTCCCGATTGCTCGCGAAATCGAGGGCGTCGTGAAGTACGCGACGGTGCTCCCGGTCACGCCAGAAGCGGCCGAGTTCGACGGCCTTGCGGAACTCTACTTCGAGGACTTGGATGCGCTCCACGACGCGCTCGGGAGCGAAGGGTCGCGCGACTACAACCCCGCAATGGGCAAGGCGAAAGAAGCCCGGGAGGACGTGGACAACTTCCTCGACATCCAGCGCAGACCCCGATTCATCGGCGAGGTCGTCGTCCAACGAGACGACGTTGGCGGCGACACCGACGGCCTCTACAAGCACTCAGCGTTCCTCGTCCGCAAGGATGGGATGAGCCACGAGGCGTTCGTCGACCACTGGCAGAACAACCACACGCCAATCGCCCGTGAAATCGAAGGCGTCGTCAAGTACGACACCATCCTGCCGACCGACCCCGAGAACGCCGAGTTCGACGGCGTGGCCGAGCTCTACTTCGAGGACTTAGACGCGCTCCACGACGCGCTCGGGAGCGAAGGGTCGCGCGACTACGACCCAGCAAAGGGCAAGGCAAAAGAAGCCCGCGAGGACGTGAACAACTTCCTCTCGATTGGCGACCGACCGCGCTTCATCGGCACAGAAACAGTACAGAAAGACGAGTCAGGGCACTGACGATGGACCGCGCAGCACAGGTCAGAGAGGCGTTTCCCGAACTCGCAGAAATCCGCGATGACGACCTCCGCGACAAGGTGGTCGAAGCGTGGGCGCGCGGCCTCGAACGCGGCGGGTGGCGCGACATCGCGGACATCCCGTACGCGTGGAACATCCACGATGTGACCAACGTCGAACACACCCGCGGCGTCGTGAAAATCGCCGTGGAGAGCGCGGAAATCCAGCGCGACTTCCACGGCGCAGATCCCGACTTCGACGTGATTCGCGCCGCCTGCCTGCTCCACGACGTGGGCAAGTGCTACGAGTACGTTACGCACGTGGACGAAGAACTGACCGACCCCGACCCGACCTACGTCACCGAGGACATTCCACACTCCATGTCGGGCTACGCCCTCGCCCACGAGGTCGGCGTCCCGCTCGCCGTCCAACGCGCCATCCCGCACTTTATCGGTGAGATTCCACGACGCACGATGGAAGCTGAACTCGTCAAAAGCGCGAACTCGGCGTCCTCGAACGCCATCACGCAGGCTGCGATGGGAATCAGCTTGAAAGAGTGGGTCAAACGGTATTCACAGACCCAAGAATAGCGGGCGCGATTTTTTGCGGTGAGCCGACGAAATGCAGGTATGCACGCGAAGGTGAATCTGGACGAAATCGACGTGCGGGACGTTGGCGAGGACTCCCCGCGGCTGAAAGCCGTCGGCTACGAACTTAGGCCCCAGAAGATGCGTCCCAACGTCTGGGTGTTCGAACCCGGCCAGCGGCTGAACCGTCACCGACAGAAAACCCAAGAAGAACTCTACCACATTCTGAGCGGGACATTCGAGATGCGTTACGAAAATACGGTGGATGAACTGAAGGCGGGTGACGTGGTGGTCGTCTCACCCGACGAAATCCGCCAACTCGTTTGTGTGACGGCGGGCGAGGCGTTCATCGTCGGCGCACCGAACGTGAAAGACGACGGCGTGGTGTTGAACGTAGACTAGAGCGGTTCCAGCCCTTCCTCCTCGCGGAGCACTTTCACGTACTCTCGAATCCCCGTTTCGAGGTCGTATTCAGGGTCGTAGCCGAGGTCTTGCTGGGCTTTGGTCATGTCGAGCACCTGCGTCCACGGCAGTTCGCCTTCGTCAGAGACAGAGAGGTCTGCCTCGGGAATCACTTTTTTCACAACCTCTGCGGCCTCTCGAATCGTAGCGAGTTCGCCCCGGACGTTGTAGACGCGCTGAGTCAGGTCTTCGTCGGGCGCGAACGCGGCGAGACGGAACGCTTGGGCGATGTCGCGGACGTACTGCCAGTCGATGATTTGGTCACCGAACTCGACTGAAAAGGACTTGCCGAGGGCGGGACGCTCTATCATCTGGGCGAGGAACGCAGAGCCGCCGGTTTCGCGGTAGGGGCCGTAGGCCACCGTCGGGCGGAGGGCGACGTGCGAGACGCCGAACTCTTCGAGATACACTTTCGCCTGATGTTCGTTGTACACCTTCGTCGCGCCGTAGAGCGTGTCAGGATACACGAGATCGTCCTCGGTCACCCACTCGCCGTAGTTGCTCGGCGGGGCGAAGGCGGCGGCGCTTGAGGCCCACGCGACGCGCTCTACTTGGTCAGAGAGCGTGCGCGCCGCCTCGAAGACGTTGTTCGTCCCTTGGATGTTCACGTCCATCGCGGCGCGCGGGTTCGCCTCCGCGGCCGTCGTGAGGAGGGCGGCGAGGTGGATGATGCGCGTCGCGCCCGACTCTTTGACCGCGCGGACGACAGCGGTTGGGTCGGTCACGTCGCCGCGGATCACCCTCACATCGTCTGCGACGCCGAGTTTGTCGAGGCGGGTTTTGTCGGTTGAGAGGTCGTACGCGACCACGTCGTGGCCCGCGTGGACGAGGTCTTGGGCCACGTATGCGCCGATGAAGCCAGTGCCGCCGGTGACGAGTACCGTTTCTGCCATTGTCACGAACGTTGGTTGGAAATGCGAAAAACGTTGTCGTGGCAGGGACGCTACGCCTATCTATCAGTCTGACGAACTGTAGGCTGTGGTGAGCCACGACTCGACGGTCGAGGAGGTGTTCGGTGCCGTCGATAGTAGCAGAGAGGGATTGGCGAGCGACGAGGCTGCCCGCCGTCTCGCCTCTCACGGCGAAAACGACCTCATCGACACCGAGGGCAGGCGGCCACTTTCGATACTCACAGCCCAGTTTTCGAGCCCGCTCATCGGCGTGCTCGTCGTCGCGGCCCTCCTCTCTGCGGCGGTTGGAAACACTATCGACGCCCTCCTCATCGGCATCATCGTCGCCGCGAACGGCGCGTTCGGGTTCGCACAGGACTACCGTGCAGAACAGAGCCTGCTCGCCCTGCGAGAACTCGCAACGCCGACCGCTACCGTCCGCAGAGACGGCCGCGAGTACAAAATCCCGGCGACAGAAGTCGTTCCCGGCGACGTGCTCGTTCTCACGCAGGGTGATGCAGTGATGGCGGACGCGCGGCTCTCTGCCGCCCAGACGCTCGAATGCGACGAAGCGCCGCTGACCGGCGAGAGCCTCCCCGTCGAGAAGTCAGTCGAGACGCTCCCGAGCGACACGCCGCTCGCAGAACGGACGAACATGGTGTACCGAGGAACGACCGTCACCCGTGGACGCGGTGAAGCCGTCGTCGTGGCGACCGGAATGGACACCGAGATGGGCGAAATTGCTGGGGCGCTCGCTTCTGCCACCGCGCCACTGACGCCGCTCCAACGCGACCTCGCGGCGCTCGGGAAGTCCCTTGGTATCGGCATTCTCCTCGTCTCTGCGCTGCTCGCCCCAATCCTCATCGTGGTCGCCGGAACCGACGCCGTGCAAGCCGTGCTCGCGGCCGTCTCGCTCGCGGTGGCCGCTATCCCCGAGGGGCTTCCCGCGGTGGTGACGCTCACACTCGCCCTCGGCGTTCGGCGGATGGCCGCAGAACACGCTCTCGTCAGAGCACTCCCGGCGGTCGAAGCGCTCGGGACGGTCGATGTCATCTGCACGGACAAGACGGGAACCGTCACCGAAGGCGAGATGGTCGTGAATCAGGTCTGGGTGCCAGACGCCGTCTATTCGCTTGACGACGAGCCACCTGCGGACGACAGACTTCGTCGCCTGTTCGAAATCGGCGTCGTCTGCAACGACGCCACCGACGACGTGGGCGACCCAACCGAACAGGCGTTGCTCGGCTCTGCGCGCTGGTACGGCCTCGACCCGGACGCCGTCAGAGCCGACCACCCACGGATTGCAGAACGCCCGTTTTCTGCTGAAACCCAGCAGATGATGACCGTCCACGACGACGTGGCTTACGTCAAAGGCGCACCGCGTCCGGTGCTCGACCACTGTTCGCACGTCCACACCGAGGCGGGTGTCGTCCCGCTCACAGACGAGATGCGTGGGCGAATCCGCGAGCAGACGGACGCCTTCGCCACGGCGGCGCTCCGCGTCCTCGGCTTCGCCTACAGCACCAGCGACGAGCCGGACGACTCGCTCGTGTTCGTCGGGTTACAGGGCTTGCTCGACCCACCCCGACCCGAAGTCGTCGCCGCAATCGCTGACTGTCGCCGCGCCGGTATCGACGTGAAACTCATCACGGGTGACAACCGCGTCACGGCAACCGTCATCGCCGAACAGATTGGCCTTCAGGGAGACTCCCTCGACGGCACGGAACTCGATGCGATGGACGACGACGAACTCACCGCACGCCTGTCTGAAACCACCGTGTTCGCCCGGGCGACGCCCGCCCACAAGGTGCGGATTTTAACCGCGTTACAAGCACAGGGGCACGTCGTGGCGATGACCGGCGATGGCGTGAACGACGCACCCGCCTTAAAGCGCGCAGACGTGGGCGTGGCGATGGGCGTTCGAGGGACGGACGTGGCCGCTCAAAGCAGCGATATCGTGCTTCTCGACGACAACTTCGCCACGATACGCACGGCAATCAGAAACGGCCGGGCCGTGTTCGACAACATCTGGAAGTTCGTCGCCTACCTGCTCTCTGCGAACTTCGCGGAGGTACTGTTGGTGTTCGTCGCCTCGCTCGCGGGGTATCTCATCCTCCCGGCGGTGCAATTGCTCTGGATAAATCTGCTCACCGACGGCCTGCCAGCCCTCGCCCTCGGCGTCGATAGTTCGGGCGAGGATGTGATGGACAGACAGCCCCGAGAGCGGGCGAGTGGCATTCTCGACCGCGAACTGCTCGGCTTCGTCGGCGGGGCTGGCGTGGCGGCCGCCCTCGTCATGCTCGGACTGATGGTGGTCGTCCTCGACGGCGCGCCGACGGTGACGCCCTACGCGCTCACGATGGTGTTCACGGGGTTCGTCCTGCTCGAATTCGTGAAACTGTTCGTCGTGCGCTGGCTCCGTCACACGCCGGTCATCAACTGGTGGCTGTTTCTCGCCGTCGCATGTTCGTTGGTGCTCCAACTTGCTGTCGTCTACACGCCACTTCGCGGCTATTTCGGCACGGTTCCGCTCAGTCTCGGTGACTGGGGGCTCCTCGGAGTTGTTGGCGTGACCGGCGGTTTCCTCTTCGTCCTCATCGCGCTCTTCGTCCGCCGGGTCGTCGCTCACTCGTGAAGCCCACCGACAGAGGCGTAGAACGACGACTGCAGGGTGTCTGCCATCCGCTCTGACCGGTCGATACGCACGTCGATGACCGTCGGCCTGTCCGCGGCCTTGCCCGTTTGTAACCCAGCGCGGAGTTCGTCGGGTGACTCTGCGCGAATGCCATTCCCGCCGAGCGCGTCGGCCACGGCGACAAAGTCCGTGTTCTGGAACTCCACGCCCGGCATGTCGGCGTCCATCTCGCGGACCATGCCGAGGCTCGTGTCGTTGAGCACGACGTACGTGGGTGCAACACCGTACTCGACGGCCGTCTCGATGGAGGTCATCGTCATCGCAAAGCCGCCGTCTCCGGCCACTGCAATCACGTCTTTGTCGGTCGCAAGCGCTGCGCTCACGGCGGCGGGACCTGCCCAGCCCATCCCACCGACGCCGCCGCTCCCGAAGTAGGTTCGCGGCGCAGGTGTCTGAAGGTAGTTCAACAGCCAGAATCGGTTGTTCCCCGAATCTGCGGTGACAATCGTATCCTCGTCAACCACGCGCTCGATTTCCTTTACCGCGCGCTGTGGTTTGACGGGCGAACTGTTGGCTTCGCATTCCGGTGCGGTGAAGTTCTGTTGTGCCTCAGCGACTCGGTCTTTCGCCCACCCCGAAGTCGCCTCGCCACGGGTAGCGAGCGCGGCAAGCGTCTCCTTTGCGTCACCGATGAGACCCACGTCTGCGGGGTACACCCACCCGGCGTTTCGCGTGTCTGCGTCCGCGTGGATGATGGTTTGTTCATCGGGGCGAATGAACTCCGGGGCCTGCCAGTTCGAGTCCATAGGATTGAGTCGTGAGCCAACCACGAGCAGCACGTCCGCCTCGCTCACGACTTGGTTCGCGCCTTCGTGGCCGAACGAGCCGATGACGCCGGCGGCACGGGGGTGGGTTTCTGCGATGGTTGATTTCCCGAGATACGAAGTGGCCACGGCGCAATCGAACTGGTCTGCAACCGTGACGAGTTCGTCGTAGGCGTTCGCGGCGTGGATGCCGTTTCCGGCGACGATGACCGGGCGTTCGGCGGCTTCGAGCGCCGCCACCGCTTGGTCGAGGTCTGCGTCCGTTGGCCGAGACTTCCACGTTTTCGTCTGTGCGGTGGCGTCCCAGAGCGGCGGTACCGGATTTTCGGGTACGTCCTTCGAGATTGCGCCCCCATCGAGGATGACCGCCGTCGGGCCGGGTCGTCCACTCGTCGCGTGTTTGAACGCGAGGTGGACGCTCCGGAGGGTTTCGACTGGCGTGCGAGGGAACCAGTGTTCTTTCGTTATCGCCCCGAGGATGTCGGGCAGCGAGAGCCCGCCGTAATCGCCGCGTGCCTGTTGGTAAGGCGCGAGCGTCGAATACTCGCCACGCTCTGAGGCTTCGGTGAGGACGACCATCGGTGAGGAGCCGAGTCGGGCTTCCATCTGTCCGATTGCGCCGAGACTGCCAATCCACGGCCCCTGTCCGGCGAGGACGCCCGGCTTGCGGGTGAGCCGACCGTACATCTCGGCCATCACGCTCGCTTCGCGCTCGTCGCGCGGGCGGATGACCTGAATCGGCGTGTCACCGAGGTCGGAGAACAGTTCGATGACGCGGCCACCGGGGTAGCCAAAGACGAACTCAACGTCCAGTTCTACGAGGGTTTCTGAGAGGTGGGTTGCGGTGTTCATGCGAGGTACCGTGTCGATTGGTGAGCAAGCGAGCAGGCCGTGTGACCCATTGCCGTTGGGTCGCTCGCACACCACTTTGTGCTTTCGGTGGGGTCGGTGGACAGACCGGACGCAGGCGAGGGATTCATTATGTCGCGTGGTCTGTTACCACGCATGCCTGAAACGATTGTCCCACCCCGAGAGCGCACCTGTACCCAGTGCGGGCGCGCTGACGTTTGGGACGACACGGTCGGAAGCTGGCGAATCGCAACGATAGACGGCGAAAAGCGCATCGGCAAGCCCCACTGCATCCACGAGTGGGATATAAACGGCACGTACAATCCGTTCGAAGCCTGAGCCACTCGATTTTCTCACCGATGCCTACCGTCTACATCACCGCACCGTCGGAGGCGGCCGACTCCATCGCGCACGCACTGGTCGAAGACCGGCTCGCAGCCTGCGTGAATCTCGTGCCGTGTCGGTCGGTGTACCGTTGGGAGGGCGCTGTCCACGAGGACGACGAAGTTGCACTGCTCGCAAAAACCACCGCAGAGCAGTACGACGCGCTCGTCAACCGTGTTGTAGAGCTTCACCCCTACGACGTGCCGTGTATCGAGCGGTTTGACGAAACTTCGATTCTCGATGTATACGCCGAGTGGCGTGACGACGCCATCGATTCGACAAAATAGCCGTGATGTTCGGCCTCAGGGGGATTGTGTCCCCCCTGAGCCCACCCAACCCCTCGAAAATTCAGCGCCACCCATTGGTAGCAAGATGAATTTTCAGTGAAAGTGAAACCAAGTGTGGTGGCCCCGGGCAAAGCCACCCCACCGGTCTACGTTGCCGGTTTGTCAGAGGCACCCGGCAACCGATTCTTTGTTGGCTTACCTATTTACTTCACTGCCTGCATAGCTGCTCACCAAGTGAACGCCTCTATATAATTATTTCCCCCATTTATCTGTCTCGTCACTGAATCGCACGCACACTGCGCGTGGGGTTGATTGCCAACGGCGGAAAGCTAAACTCGTATCGTGATACAACAGAACTATGTTCCCTGTCATTTCGTATCTCGACTGGATTGCGGGGCGACCAGAGGCAGCCACCTACGACCTCGGGTCGAGCGACCTTCGCACGGACACGCCCTCCTATACGCGCGTGACGCCATCGGTTCTCTCTGGGCTCGAAAACCCTTCCGAGGAGGTTTCCCTCGAATCACAGATTGCCGCCGCCTATGGTGTCTCTCCGGAAAACGTGCTCATCACCGCCGGGGCGACGCATGCGAACTTTCTCGCTGTCGCGGCGACGGTTGGAGCCGAAAATACAGCTGAAGAGGATCCAGACCACCGAATCCTCGTCGAAAAACCGGGCTACGAACCGCTCGTCGTGACACCAGAGGCGCTCAACAGCCAAACCGACCGCTTTCTCAGGGTGGAAGAAAACGACTGGCAACTCGATGCTGAACGGGTCAACAGTGCACTCACCGACGAAACAGCGCTTGTCATGGTCACCAATCGCCACAACCCCACGGGCGTCATGACCTCCCGCAACGACCTCGCAGCCCTCGCAGACGACTGTGCCAAAGTGGGTGCGCGCTTGCTCGTCGATGAAGTGTACGGTGCATTCGTCGAAGCGCCAGTGGGAGACCACGCCTTTGGCGGCGTCACGGCGGCCGGACTCGACAACATCGTCGTCACGGGGTCGCTCACGAAGTTCCTCGGCCTTGGCGAACTCCGCATTGGCTGGCTCATCGCGGATGCGGCGTTTGTGAACCGGGCGAACCACATCTTGCAGTACGTGCCGTCGATTGCCGGCCCGAGCGTCGCCCTCGCCCGCCGCGCCTTTCACAACGCAGGCCAGCTCAGAGACCGTGCCCAAGCACATCTCACTGAGAATCACGCCCAGCTCAGCGCGTTCGTCGAAGCCCGCGACGACCTCACAGGAACCATTCGCCCCGGCTGTACGTTTGGCCTGCTGTTTCACGAGGAACTCGATGGCGACGCACTCTCTGAAGCCGCGTGGGAGGCAGACATCCTCATCGTCCCCGGCAGGTTCTTTGGGGTTCCGGAAGGGTTCCGAATCGCTGCCTCGCGCTCGCCAGCCGACGTGGAAGCCGCACTCGCGGCGTTCGGTGACTTCCTCGACTCGCTGTAACCGGTTCCCGAACAATCATTTAGCAGGCCGTGGCAGTTCGTGCCATGAGTACCGATACCGTCCGCAGCTTCGAGTCCGCACTCGACGATAAAGCGGACGACGTCGTGCGAACGTCTCCGGACACGTTTTCGACCGACCTCGCCGGCCTCCTCGACCCGCCGATCGTCGGCACCGCGCTCCGCGGGTCGCTCTCGTACGGCGATGCCTCGGTCACCGTGTCTCCGACACCCACAGAGATTCTTGCAGCGAACACTGGTGTCTCACAGGCTGGACTCGCCGTGGCCGAGTACGGAACCGTCACCCTCCGGACGACGAGTGAGGCAGACGAGTTCATCTCACTCTACCCGTCCCGTCACGTCATCGTCGTTGAGGAGGACGACATCACGCCGGGGATGACCGAGGCGTTCGCCCAACTTGGTACTGAGTTCGAGGCGGGCACGCGCACCCAAATTCTCGCCACCGGTCCGAGTGCAACCGCCGACATGGGGTCGCTCGTTCGCGGCGTCCACGGCCCGGAGAGCATTCACGTCCTCATCGTGGAGGAACAATGAGTTCCCGCCGCCAGAAGGCCGCCGCGTTGCGAAAACTCATGGACGAAGAGGGCGACGCCGTCAGAACGAACACACGCGGCCTCGCAGAACTCACCGACTACAACGTCTCGCACTTCGACCGCTACGAGGAACTCAGGGAGGAAGCGAGAGCCATAAAAGAAGATGCTATCGAGCACCTTCCCGACCTCATCGAGGAGGTGACAGAGGCCGTCGAAGCCAACGGCGGGCAGGTGTACGTCGCAGCGAACGCAGAAGAGGCGAACCGCTACGTCGAGGACGTGATGGCCGAGAAGGACGCAGAGTCGCTCGTCAAGAGCAAGTCGATGACGACCGAGGAACTCGAACTCAACGCCCACCTCGAAGCCGCCGGGTACGAGGTGTGGGAAACCGACCTCGGAGAATTCGTCATCCAGTTGGCCCACGAAACGCCGAGTCACCTGATTGGCCCGGCACTCCACAAATCGACCGGCGAAATCGCCGCGCTGTTCAACGACCACTTCGACCTCGCCGAGCCGCTCCCGGACGACCCACAGGCGCTCACCAAATTCGCCCGCGACATCGTCGGCGAGAAGATTCTCGACGCCGACGTGGGCATGACCGGCGCGAACTTCATCGTCGCAGAGTCGGGGACGCTCGCCATCGTCACGAACGAGGGTAACGCCCGGAAATCCGCGGTGACCCCGGACACCCACATCGCAGTCGCAGGCATCGAAAAACTCGTGCCGACCCTCGAAGACCTTCAGCCGTTCGTCGAACTCATCGCCCGCACGGGAACGGGACAAGATATCACGTCGTACGTCTCGCTGCTCACCCCGCCGGTCGAGACTCCCACAATCGATTTCGAGGCAGACGAGTTCGGGACGGGCGAGCGCGACTTTCACCTCGTGCTCGTCGACAACGGCCGCCGCGAGATGCGCGCGGACGAAGACCTCCGCGAAACGCTCTACTGCATTCGGTGTGGGGCGTGTGCGAACACTTGTGCGAACTTCCAAGCCGTCGGCGGTCACGGCTTCGGAGGGGAGACGTACACTGGCGGTATCGGTACGGGCTGGGAAGCCGGTATTTCCGGACTCGACACCGCAGCAGAGTTCAACGACCTCTGTACCGGCTGCTCGCAGTGCGTGCCCACCTGCCCGGTGAAAATCGACATTCCGTGGGTGAACACGGTGGTGCGCGACCGCGTGAATCGCGGCAAGCCACAGGACGAACTCGGCTTTCTCGTCGAAGGCTTGACGCCGGACGAAGAACCAGGAAGCCTCGACCTGCAAAAGCGCGTGTTCGGCAACGCAGGGACGCTGTTCAAACTGGGCAGTCGATTCGCGCCGGTCTCGAACTGGGTGGGGAAGTTCGGCCCAGCCCGAACGCTGCTCGAATCGGTCGCAGGCATCGACGCCCGCCGCGACCTACCCGAGTTCGCGGGCGAGACACTGCGCGAGTGGATGGCAGCCCGCGAACTGGTGACCGACTACGACCGCGACGTGGTGCTCTATCCCGACATCTACACGAACTACGTGAATCCGGCACGCGGGAAAGCCGCCGTTCGCGTGCTCGAAGCGCTCGGCTGTCGGGTGCAGATTCCGGACCTCGCAGAGAGCGGTCGCGCGCCGTTGTCACAGGGGATGGTCGAAACCGCCCGTTCGCAGGCGAAAACCGTCTACGGGCAGGTGGCAGAGCACATCGACGCTGGGCGAGACATCGTGGTCATCGAACCGAGCGACCTCACGATGTTCCGTGACGACTACGAGAAGTTCCTCGAACCCGCCTCCTTCGAGCGTATTTCTGAGGCAAGCTACGAGGTGTTCGAATACGTCTACGGCCTTCTCGAAAACGGTGCGGATGCGTCCGCCCTCACTGCTGGTTCGGGAACCGACCTCTCCTATCACAGCCACTGTCAGCAACGCTCGCACGGGTTGGCGGTCTATACGGAAGCCGTCCTCGCTGACCTCGGCTACGACGTCCAAACCTCGTCTGCGGACTGCTGTGGGATGGCGGGGAGTTTCGGCTACAAGGCCGAGTACTACGAGGTGAGCATGGACGTTGGCGAGCAGTTGGCAGGCGAGTTCGAGGGCGCAGACCACGTCGTGGCGAGCGGCACGTCGTGTCAAGAACAGCTCGCGGCGTTCAGAACCGAGTCGCCGCCACACCCCATCGAACTGATACAGCCCTGACACCCGCGGCGGCGTTGCGTCAGACGCTCAGCCAAGAGTTAAGGCCCCTTGGACAGACCTCGAATGTATGGACGCAATGCCGCAAGAAATTACGAGCCTTGTCGGCCGCGAAGTCTACTCCAACAACGGGGTGTTCGTGGGTGAGGTCGAGGATATTCGACTCGACCTCGATCAGGAGGTTGTGACGGGGCTCGCGCTGAGTCAGCTCAACACCGACCTGTTCCGAAACCGGCTCGACGGACACCGGGGAGTCATCATTCCGTACCGCTGGGTGCGCGCTGTAGGCGACGTGGTGCTCATCAACGACGTTGTCGAACGCCTGCGCCAGCCAGAAGAAGACGAAGAAGTCGCGGCTTAATTTCCGTTTCCGCTTTCGCTACTGCTGCTTCCTTCGACACCCATCGCCTGAAAGAGCTTTCTGCGGACGGCTTCCTCGACGAGTTGGAGGAGCGTATCGCGGTTGCTTTCGGTCGTTTCGATACCCGTGAAGATGCCGAGTGGAATCGAGACGTTGGCGTCAGTCGAGTGACCCGTTGCCTCACCGAGTTCGCCAAAGGCGTCTTGGAGGACGTTTCTGATGTTCAGGCGGATGTCCTTCGAACGGGCGGCGAGGTAGATGGTGTCGTCGTCCAAGGCGAACACCGCAGTCGTCGTGATGCCCTCTAAGTTGAGGAGGTGTTGGGCGGCTTGGGTCAGGGCATCGCGGTCGCGGATGAATCCCGCATTCGAGACGAGGTGGCTGCCTTTCACGTCTCGGTTGCGGATGGCTTCTGCGAGCACGTCGAGCGTTTCGGGGCTCATGCTCGGAGATTCGACCTGTTCGAGCGTGTCGTGGTCTGCGAACGGATAGAGATACGCCGCGGCGGTCAGGTCTGCGGGTGTCGTATCGCGTTTGAAATCGAGCGTCTCTGCACGAATGCCGTAGAGCAGTGCCGTGGCGACTTCCTTGCCGAGCGTTAAATCGAACTCTTGGACGTATTTAGTGAGAATCGTCGAGGTCGAAGAGACGTTCGGGCGCACGTCCATGAACGTGGCGTCGTAGTCCGGGTCGGGTTCGAAATGGTCGATGAAGATGTCCGCCTCGACCGCCACCGCATTCTCCGCGGCTTTCGCGTGGTCTACGAGCGCGATAGTGTCGTAGTCATCGAAGTCGACGCCGTCGCGGGCGACGAGGTCGATGCCGAGGAGGTTGACGAAGGCGCGATTCTCTTGGTGGCCAATCTCGCCGTCGTAGAGGATGTCGGATTCGACGCCGCGGGCGCTCGCAATCGCCTGGAGTGCAACCGCGCTCGCGATGGAGTCGGGGCCGGGGTTGTCGTGAGTGATAATCGCCATCTTCGACTCCGTGTCGTCGATGACCTCTGCGAGCTGTTCGGCTTTGTATTCGAGTTCGCCGCTTTCGAGTGCGCGCAGCGCGGAATCCGCAATGACAGAAGACGGGTTGATGACCACGTCCGCACCGGCTTTCGTGAGTTCGTCGGCCGAAACGGGGTCCGAGGCGCGGACGACGATGAACTGCTCACCGCCGCGCTCGCGGATGTTCTCGACTGCCTCGCGGTTTGCGGCCACATCTGAAGAGAGAATCAAGATAACGTCCGTCTCGTCTAAGTCTGCGATGACATCTTCTTCGCGGATGTCTGCGGTTTTCGCGTTCAAATCCTGGTCACGCAGGGCCTCGACGCGTCCGGGGTCTTGGTCTAAGATGAGAACATCCTTTCCCTCATCAACCAACTCCTCTGCGACGGCGTGTCCGACGCTCCCGCAGCCAAGAATCGCGTAGGACGACATCGAAGCCATCGTGATGCCTGTACTCATCGTAATCGGACTATCCCGCGGACGATACTTATATTGCCCACCTTCTGTCCCTCATTTGGCTTGCTTCTTCCCACCGTTCGTCACGTATCGTGACTTCCACACCAACGCAAATCTCTCTGTCGGCGATGAATTCGAAATCGGTGTCATGCGACGACGTGACGGCCGCTTGCCGAAACACAACCTATATTAATCAACCGCCGTTAGGTGAATTTGCGTGGGCCGGTAGCTCAGTTAGGCAGAGCGTCTGACTCTTAATCAGACGGTCGCGTGTTCAAATCGCGCCCGGCCCGCTTCTCATAATTCATTACCCACTGAGCACCGCGGAGCGTGTGCTCAGAAAAGCTGAATTATGTGTGCGGGATACAAGCGATTTGAACTAAGGAGCGA
This sequence comes from Haladaptatus sp. CMSO5, assembly GCF_036689885.1. Taxonomy (NCBI): domain Archaea; kingdom Methanobacteriati; phylum Methanobacteriota; class Halobacteria; order Halobacteriales; family Haladaptataceae; genus Haladaptatus; species Haladaptatus sp. CMSO5. Next base: position 2,016,868 of record NZ_JBAHVW010000001.1, on the reverse strand, counting down.
ACGCAGTGAGCGACTGGGGTTCATAATCGCGCCCGGCCCGTTTCCAACCTAAACGCATAATATTGGCGAGCAGAGGCTCTCTTCTTTAAGATTCGCCGTCAATCTTCCAAGATGAGTTGATTACGGGACGTAGCAGTGCCGCGCTCCTTCTTGCGGTTTTCCAGAGCCCAAGTAGGTTTATTGTAACATGGAATTGATTTCAAATCATGCAGAATCCGGGGCTCGGGGCTTTCGCAAAAGCAAGAGAAGAAATACAATTCTGGCCTGCGGCAAATTTAGTATATTTCTATACAATCACAGATTCTAAGTGGATTCTTGCGGGAATCCTTCTCTTCCTCGTTACGGGCGGAATTACTTACAAGATCCATGAGGCCATTCGGAGGGAACTTCCAGAACAAAAGAACATAACGAAGGTAAAGAGACAAAATTCGAGAAGAGGTGACAAATACGACTCAGGTATCGGTGACTTTGCCGTTGAGTTTTGGAAATCTTCCCGCCCAGAAAACGCGACCGCGAAAAGAATTGCTGTCATTGCGATGGCTTTGAACGTGGGTGCGTTTTTCGTGTTTCTACTCCTCTTACCGTATCAGCTTCTCTCTTCGGCCACCCCATCTGTTACAGCGGTCGGGTTGATTTCATTGCCTCTCCTTATGCTTGCGATAATTGGCGGTTCTGTTGTATGGACCGCGTGAGGCGTCTGATGCTATAGGTCCTTCATGAACTGCTCCCGACGAGCCAAATCGTCGGCATCTTTGGGCTCATCGTAGTGCGCCTTGATTACGTCCGGCGAAGCATTCACTCGGTCACTAAGATGTTCGACCGGCCATCCTCGAACTCTCTGTTACCATCACCTGACGCAAGAAATTCAGTACTGCCACCAGTTCGGGTCGTCTATCTCCCCATCCTGGAAGGGCCGAGCCAACTCCTCGTTCGATTCAGCGCCGAGCGCGTACCCAAGATAATAGCCGACAATCCAGCCGGTGTCGCCCGAGTTGTATCCGGTCACGGTGATGGTGGCGTTTGAGTAGTATTCGAGTGCCGGGTCGTCGTCTGTGTCGTAGCCGAAGACGCTGATGTCGGTGTAGCGCGCTGCTCGCTCGTCGCCCAGGTTGATGACGATGTCCGCCTCCTCGCGGGTGTCCACGACGACCAACTCAAGGTGGTCGGGTTCGGTTCCCTCCGCGCCGTTGTTGTAGTAGTCAAACGCTTGCTCGACTTTCGTCTCGTAGGCGTAGTCGATACCGTCGTCCACGTTCGAATAGTTGACGTAGACGGTGATTGTGGACTCCTCGAACGGGATCCGGCGTTCGGTCGCGTTCGGAATCGAGAGCGAGGTGGCGTTCGTGTACGCCGTCATGAACGCCGGTGGCGTCTCGTGGCCCAAGCCGAGCGTGTGACCGACTTCGTGTTTGATTGTTTTCACGGTCGTCTCGTTGACGAAGCCAGCGGCGATGTAGACGACCGTTGGCGAGGGCAGATCGTTGTCGGGCGAGTATCGAGGTGCACACCCGAGGAGGTCTTCAGAGGATATCGAGCCACACTGCCCAATCGACGGCGACATTCTGAGTATCAGGTCAGCCTCGCTCGCATTTTCGACTAGTTCGAACTCGATTTCTGCATCCGCGTACTGCTGGCTGTTTTCCTCCCAGTAGTCGAGCGCCTCCTCGACCAATGGGGTGTAGTCGCGTGAATCTCCCTCTGGCTTCTCGATGGCCACTGTTACCGGATTCTTGTCCCACGGGTTGACCGGCGGCGCTTCGGTGGTGGTTGCTTGAACCGTCGTCTGCGTCGTGGCCGGTGTGGAAGTCGGGGCTGTCCCTGTGGTCGAATCCGCCACCGTCTGCGTCTCAGTCGTCACTGCGTCCGTGGTCGCCATCGTTTCCGTCGCGTTATCGACAGGGATGGCACTACAGCCAGCGATGAGCAATACCACGACAACGAACACAGCCTTCACAATAATGTACTAGATTTGTCAACAATATAAAGGCTGGGTGGCGGTGAAACTCGAATCGGTGGTTTCGGACACAGCACCAGCAGGTTCGCTATTCCGTGGTTGATTCTACGCGTGACTCGAATCTTGCAAGCAGGTAGGGCGGAAGCCCACAGATTGGGACCAGAATGAGTCCGATAAACGCGACTATCATGATGCGCGTGAGCATCGATGACGGATTGATCTCTGTCCATGTCAGTCCCGCGAGGAGCGAACCGACGAGAAGGCTCCCGACCGCGACTGCGCCGACCAATTGCTCTTGTGCCCCAGACGTAGCCCGCCCATATACGTAGCCAAGGCCAGCGGGGAAACAGATAAAGGTGAGACAGAGCACGCTGGCGCTGGTGAACTCCAAGAGTGAGAGTGTGCCGGAACCAAGGAATCGTGCGAGGGCAGTCAAGGCTAACAATAGCATATACGCAACCGGAAGCGTCGCCACAGACCACCGCAAGAGGCTTTCAAAGTCACTCGTCCGAAGTGCGACGATGCCGATGGACAGATACATTACACCGAACATACCCGCGACGGTTGCTTTTGCGCCAACCTGCCAATCTCGCCCTTCAGAAAAGAACACTGCCAGCCCCAGGAGGCCTACTCCGAGAATGCACAATCCGACTCGGAGATTCATTTTCATCTCTGATATCGTTTTTATGTTGGGGCTATTTAGTTCTCCATCACACAGTGGGCCATGCTCTCCGCTAATTGTACATCGCATTTATTGTACGCAACGAACATTTTACACGGGATATGACGACCATGCGGCGGTGTCCGGATTGTGGGGTCACGATGGAAGAGATGGAGATGCAGACCGGTGACGGCTTCAAACTCTATCTCGTGACGAACGAACCGAAGCCGGGTTTTCTAGGCGGCCTTGGCGTGAAAGAGAAGGTCAAAACTGTTGTCACAGTCTGCCCGGAGTGCGGACTCATTCGCCACTACGCAGATCGGTAGCTCCGTCGCTCCTCGAATTTCGAGGCATTAAGGTTCCATCACAGCGCGCACGTCGGCGCGGGTTCGGTTCATCTGATGTCTTCGTTTTCCGACTGTTCACGACCCGCGTATCATCGCAACGTTGCCGACGCCACGCGTAACCACCTGTTCTGTAATCGTGCCGAACGGGATTCGAGCGCCGTCGTTTCGTTGGGACAAGCCAACACAGATGGTGTCGAACCGGTCGAGTGCGCCGACAATTGCGGCATCGACGTCGTCGCTGACGATGACTTCGACAGTGTACTCCTCGGGTTCGAGGCCCGCTCGCTCCGCAATTTCGGCGATGAGTGCCTCACCGCGCTGTATCGCGTCTGCTTCGCTTTCTCGGGGTCGTTGGACGTTCAACAGGGTTGGGGTAGTTCCCTCGACAGTAGCAAATTCCACGGCGCGTCTGGCGACGACCGGGGCGTTCGGGCCGGGTGCGACGAGCGCCACTGGCGAGCCAATCGTGTCTGTTCTGAGGGTGACGAGCGACGTCGGGCAGTGAGCATTTTTCACGATTGTATCGAGCGTGTGGCCAAACAGCGTATCGCCGTCTCTAAGCGTCCCGTCCCAACCGAGGAGAAGGTGGTCTGCGTTTTCCGCGTCGAGCACGTCGAGAACTGCCATGTCGATTGTTGGGGCGACCATCGCTCGGGTACGGAGGTGGACGCCTTCGGTCGCGGCGATTTCGTGGGCAGCTTCGAGTAGTTCGTGCTGGTGGTCGAAGCGGTCGGATTCGACGTTCTGATACGGCGAGGGGTGTTCGACTTGAACCACGTTGACCGCGACGAGTTCGGGCGTCCCTCGTTCGTCGTTGGCGTGCGCGCTGGCTGCAGCGAGCCTGAGAAGCCCCCGCTGTGTGGCTGGATTGGCGACCGGAACCACGACGCGATACACCTTGGTTGGCGCTCTCCGGAACGCCTCGCGGATGAGTCCCTCGCCCACGACACGGCTTCTGGCGTAGACGAAGTACCAGACGATGCCGAGCGCGACGATGCTTGACCCGATGAAGATGATGACGGGAGCCATCTGTGAGATGACGACGAACGAGAGGAAGACGCCGAGGACGGGGACGACCGGATAGAGCGGGAATGGAAGCCTGAACGAGGGGTCGTACTCGTCAGGGTCGGCCCGACGAAAGACGATGAGCGCGAGGTGAACGAGCGAGTAGGAGACAAGAAAGCTGAAACTCGCCGCTTCCGCGAGAAGCGCGATGATGGCGTCAACTCTGAGGCCGATTAGGATGAGGAGTGCTGTGAGCCCACCGGTTGCGAGAATCGCACGGTGGGGCGTCCGGAAGCGCGCGTGGCTCACGTTCATCCAGTTGGTCACGAGTCCATCTCGGCCCATGGCGTAGACGACGCGCGAGGCGGCGAGAATCGACGAGTTCGAACTCGAAATCGCGGCGATAATCGCGGCGAACACGATGGCAATCGCCCCAATCGAACCCATGTACACCGCGGCCACGTCGGAGACCGGAATGGGCGACTCCCCGAGCGATTCGAACGGGAGGACGCCCGTGCTGACGAGCATGACGAGGACGTAGAGGAACGTCACGAGCACCACCGAGAGTATCATCGACAGCGGAATCGTCCGACTTGGATTCTTGATTTCACCTGCGACGGTGGCGATGATTTCGAAGCCGAGAAACGAGATGAACACGATGCCCGTCGTGGCCAGAATCCCGCTTGGCCCGGTTGGTGCAAATGGCTCCAGATTTTCCGGGACGATGAAGAACACCCCGAGGGAGACGAACACGATGATGATTGCCGTCTCTGCTACAATCATCACGTTCTGGAAGGAACTCGACTCTTCTGTCCCGTAGTAGTTGATCCCGATGAGCAACACTAAGCCAATGAGTCCGAGGAGGATGATGAAAACTCGACCATCGAGGAAGGGAATGGGTGCGACCAGATACTGGCCGAAGCCCACCATGTAGAAGGCGCTCGCGAACATCAGCCCGGTCCACATCCCCCACCCGACGATTGCGCCGAACAGGCCACCAAGCGCGCGGTTGACGTAGTGATAGCTTCCGCCTGCAATCGGCATCCCCGTGGCGAGTTCCGAGAGCGAGAGCGCCGCGAGCAACGCGACAAAGCCAGCGATGGCGTACGATACCGAACTCGCAGGCCCGGCGAGTTCCGCCGCGATGCCGGGGAGGATGAAAATCCCTGCCCCAATCATCGTCCCGCCGCCGAGCGTCATCGCTTCAAGGAAGCCGAGGGTGCGCTCTAACTCACCACCACCCGAACTCATGGCCGACCCACACGCAGTTCACACAACACGCTAGCGGTCATTACTCCACATCCCGGACGATGAGTGCGGGAATCTCGATTTCGTCGATAATCCGCGAGAGCACGTCGCCGATGATGCGTTCTCGCAGCGAGGGTTCTGTCTCGCCGAGAATGACGATGTCGTACTCGTCACAGAGGGCGATGATTTCGTCCTGTGGACTGCCGCCCGCTCCGAGTCGCCAATCGATTTTCCCTTCGTCGATGCCGTAGTCAGTCAGTCGCTCGACCGCCCCACGAAGGAGGAATTCCCCGTGGCTCTGGTTCGTGTCTTCGGTGACCGAGTGAAACAGGGTGATCGTCGCATCGCATGCTCGTGCGAGGTCAGCAACGACCGAGACAATGCGGTCAAGGTTCACATCACCACGGAGTGGGACGAGAATGCGATTGATGACGGCTGTGTCACCACCTGCTAATACTGCGTCAGAGTCGTATTGGTGGGCGATCCGGTCGATAGTGGCTGCTCGGTCGTGCGTGAAAACGAGCACGTCGGTCAGGTCGCGGCCGTGAGCGAGCGTTTGCAGTTTGGTTACCGCCTCGGCTTCGTACTCGTCTTTGATGAGCGCGGGTTCTGCTTGGTCTGGAACGGGAAAGTAGCCAAGCAGTACAACCTCGATTGGTTTGAGGAGGTCGAGAATCTGAAGCGGGGGAAGTTCTGACTCCGAAACATCGACCGGGACAAGAATTGTTAGTTCGTCAATCGGAGCCATATTGTGATACTCTATCACACGCAATGAGTATCAATTCATCGTAGAGATTTTGCGCGGCGAGCAGACAGAAAAGATACGCGCGACCTACGCTGACTGCTGTGTATCGAGATAGTCGTTCACGAGCACCGGCCCGTATTCATGTCCGCTGATTACGAATACTTCGAATTAATTTTCTCTGCCCGCGGTCGTCCTTTTGATTAAAAATCGCTCAACTTCGCCTCTGTCGCACCTTTTGCGTCGCGCCCAAACTCCTCCAGTGCGACGAACTCCAGCCCGTTGTCTCGGAGCGCCCGCTTTACGCGCTCTGAGGCAGACGGTGCGACGAGCATCCCGCGCACGGCGTCGTTCGTCTCTTCGTAGAGCGAGACGTAGCGCTGGAGTTGGTCGAAGTGGTTGAGCGTCGCTTGGATTCGCTTAACTTCGATGACGACTGGAACACCGTCATCGTCGACGGCGTAGAAGTCGATATAGCCGTACTTCGACTCGCGTTCGTGTTCGACGATGCGGATGTCTGCGCCGAGCGTGTCCGGGTTCGATTTGATGAACTCGTGCATCTCGGCTTCCGTCCCTGAATCCTCGTAGGTCGCGCCGTCTACCGCGTCGAACCGCGTGAGGCCGTAGGTTTCCTCGATGCGGACTTCGACGCGCTCGCTCGGGTTCGTCCGGCGGGCGAGGAGGACGGCGTCGCCGTCGCTGAGTCGGGCAGAGACGCTGCCGCCGCCGGGCATCCAATTGACTGGTTTGTGACCCGTCGATTGGTGGACGAGGAACGTGCCGTCGGGCTTGGCGACGAGAATGCGGTCGCCCGCGGCGAGGTAGCCGCTTGTTCGACCCTCGTAGGTGACTTCACAACGCGCTTCGACGGTGAGCATCGAGCCGTCGCGGGCGGCTGCCTTCGCGGCTTCCACGACCGCGGCTGGTTCGGGAGATTCGAGTTGCGAGAGAGGCATGCGTTCTCTGAGTGAACTCACGGCCCAAAAATAAGGCTGAAGATTTCGGGTGGTCGCTCACCCACCGGCTCGCGTTGCGCTGCCAATCTCGATTTCGACCAGTCGGTACTCGTAACTCGACTCGCCGCCATCCGTTTCTGCGGTCGTGTATTTCTCGTTCAGCTTCCGCCGAATCTCGCCCACCTTCTCGCGGTCGGTGACGATTCGGGCCGAGCCAAGGATGCAGATCGCCCAGTAGTTCTCGCGCGTGTTCTCGATGGACACGGCGACGCGTGGATTCTCCTTCATGTTTCGGAGCTTTCGCCCGCCAGTCATCAGGTACAGCTTCGAATCGGCGTAGACGTACCAGACGGGGGCGACGTGCGGGCGGTCGTTGTGGGAGGTTGCAAGGTGGGCACTCGCCCGCCCGGACGAGAGTAGGGTTTCGATGGCAGGGGACACAACCATGGCTCTCATAGGCTGTGCGCGTGCATAAGCCAGTTCTCGGGGAGTAGGTCGGTGCAAGGAAAGTTTTTCAGCCTCTGTGGAGTCGTTCGTACCATGCCCGGGGCCATCGTTCTCGAAGGGAAGCGCGTCTCGCTTGCGACCGTCGAAGAGGAAGACATAGACTTTCTGCGCGACAACGTCAACCACCCTGCTGTGCGGGTACCCGTTGGCCAGCAACTCCCGACGAACGGTTACCAAGAGCGCGAGTACTTCGAGGAGATGAGCACGGACAAAAACAGCCTCCAACTGCTCATCGTCAGCAACGACCGCCGCGTCGGCGTCGTCGAATTAGACCCCATCGACCGCGAGACGGGACAGGTCGAGGTTGCCTACTGGCTCGTCCCCGACTATCAGGGCGAGGGCTACGCGAAAGCCGCGCTCGAACTCACCATCGAGTACTGCTTCGACCAGCTCAGGATGCACCGGGTTCAGGCCGCCGTATTCTCCTTCAACGAGGCGTCGATGGGTCTACTGAAACGGCTCGGCTTCACTGAAGAAGGCGTCCACCGCGAGGACGTGTTCATCAATGGTGCGTACCACGACACGCACTACTTTGGCCTGCTCGAAGCCGAGTGGCGCGATGTGGCTACACAGTAGTCGAAAAACCGCGAAAAAACGCTCCCTGCTGGCTTATTGCTGTGGGCTGTAGTTCGGCGCTTCGTCCGTAATCATCACGTCGTGTGGGTGGCCTTCGGTCTGGCCTGCCGAGGAGATACGGACGAACTCGGCGCGTTTTTTGAACGCAGGAATGGTGGCTGCGCCGACGTACCCCATTCCGCTTTTCATCCCGCCGACGAGCTGGTGGAGTTCGCTCGCGAGACTGCCCTTGTACGGCGTTGCGGCCTCGACGCCCTCTGGGACGTAGTCGTCTTCGTCCTCCGGTTCGTCTTTGAGGTAGCGGTCGCCGCCGCCCGAGCGCATCGCACCGACGCTGCCCATGCCGCGGTACTGCTTGTATTTCTTGCCGTTCATCGTGATGACGCGGCCTGGGGCCTCGTCGGTTCCGGCGAAGTACGAGCCGAGCATCACGGCGTCTGCGCCCGCGGCAAGTGCCTTGATGGCGTCGCCGGAGTAACGAATCCCGCCGTCTGCGATAACGGGCACGTCGTGTTTCGAGGCCACGTCTGCGACCTGTGCGATGGCCGTAATCTGTGGCATCCCGGCACCCGTGACGACGCGGGTCGTACAGATGCTGCCGGGGCCGATGCCGACCTTGATGCCGTCTGCGAAGTCCACGATTTCGGCGGCTGCTTCGCGCGTGCCGACGTTCCCCACGACGACGTCCGCGGAGACCGTCTCCTGAATCTCGCGGGCGCTGTCGATGACGTTCATGTTGTGCGCGTGGGCGCAGTCGATGAAGAGCACGTCCGCACCGGCTTCGTCCGCGGCTTGCGCGCGGTCGAGTTCGAACGGGCCAACTGCGACCCCACACACGAGACTGCCCGTCTCGTCGCGGGCGGCGTTGTCGTACTCGCGGCGGTGGAGGATACCTTGCATCGTCACGAGGCCGATGAGCTTGTTCTCATCGTCCACGATTGGGACGCGCTCGATTTTGTGCTCGTACATGAGTTCGAGCGCCTCGCGCGCGGTGACGGCTTCCGTCGCGGTGATGACCTCGTCGGTCATCGCTTCGCGGACTTCGTCACCTTCACCGACTTCGAGGTACGGGCGCACGTCCGTCGCGCTGATGATGCCAAGCACCTTGTCGTCGTCGTCGACGACGGGTGCGCCACTGATGCCGCGCTGTTCCATGAGTTGGTCGACAGAGCGGATGGTCATGTCCGGGCTCGCGGTGACGACTTCGCGGATGATGAGGTCGTCTGCGGCTTTGACACGGTTGACCTCTTCGACCATTGTCTCGACGTCCATGTTTCGGTGAAGGACGCCGATGCCGCCTTGTCGAGCCATCGCGGTTGCGAGCTCGCTCTCGGTGACAGTGTCCATCGCCGCAGAGAGCACGGGCACGTTGATAGTGACGTTTTTCGAGACGTGCGTCTTCACGTCCGCGTCGTCGGGTTCGACACGGCTCTCTTTGGGTCTGAGCAGTACGTCGTCGAATGTGAGCGCCTCTGGGACGCGCAACTTCTGGGAGAATGGGTCGTCTTCGGGAACGTCGTTCGCCATATAAACCGTCGGAAAGGGTTCCTCAAAAACGTTGCGAGATATCCCCTCTATGTTGAGACGTGACACGACAGTCCATAAGAACCAAAATCGCCCTCACTTCGCGGGTAAACGACCAACATAACCCAATATAGTTTACGGCTATGTGTAGACAATTGTCCACCAAATCTGTACACAAGTGTGGCTTCCCGGGCCTTGAGAACGATTCACGTTCGATATTCGAGAGCCATGGAACCGTCTCTCACACAACGTTTATGTCTATAACTATTGTTGTGAGCGTATGGACGCTGCCAGTCCCATCGCACGGAGTACGGTCAGTCAGAACATCCGTTCCGACAAGCTGACACTCTTTAACGCGATGAAATCCATTTTTACACTGGCAGGATTCCCGTCGGTAGGACTCTGGCGAAAACGCGACCACGCTGAACGCCAGTATCGTCTCCACTATCGCCGTTTGGCCGAAGGTGACGGCCACCAGTAGTCCGAAATGAGTAGCTCCCAACACCCAATCGCACTTCGCTTAGAGCAGCAGGTAGGCGGCGCGGCAAAGCTTCTCGTCACGGTCATGGCGTTGCCACTTATCGATGGCATCTTTCCTGCGCTCGTTCTCGCTGGCGCACTCGACAGCATCACTGGCATCCTCGAAGTCGGACTTCTCGTCTTCGGTGGCTCTGCAACCGTCGCGGTCATCCTCGCTGAAATGGACGGAAGCCCGCGCGAACAGGCACAGACGATTCTGATCGTCGGGCTGCCACTCATCGCACTCGCCGCCGCAGAGGCGGCGTTCGCACCGACTATCGAAAGCGTGCTGAACCTCGCCACGTTCGAGCGCTTCGCCGCGCTCGTCATCCTCGCCATCGCGGCCAAAACCGCGAGCGCGACGATTGGCGAGTACCTGCCCCGGCCCGGCGTCATCATCGGCCTCGGCCTGCTCGCAAGCCTCGACGTCTCCGGCTTCGAACTCGCCCTCACGCTCAACCCAGACCTCATCGTCCGGTCTGCAGCAGCGGCGGGCGTCGGCGTCGGCTTTGCCCTCTCGATTGCCCTGCTCGGCCCGTGGCTGCGTGGCGTGGTCGACATCGACCGCTTCCGCTTCGGCAGTGCGGTCGCCCTCGGGATGTTGCCCCTCTCCATCCTGCACGTCCCGGGTGTTCCGAGCGACGCACCAATCGCACTCGCCGTCCTCGGCATCGCGACCATTCTCGCGTTCGACCCGGACAACGCGACGATTCCAAAGCGGACGAAGACGGTGGCAGAGGAGCCAGAGCCGATGCCCGAACCAACGCCAGAACCGACGGCAACCCGCCAACAGTCAGTGGCCGCACAGGCGGTCACCGACGGTGGCGACGACGAAGAAGACGATTCGGGCGCCTACGGCTACCCCGGCGAACCCGACAGTCGTGCCCCGTGGCTCTAACCGAGAGCGCTAACACTTAGGGGACGGCGTGCCTGTGTCTTTTCATGGCTGATAATCGCGTCGTAGAGGGTCGGATGGTCACGCCCAAGCGACTCGCCGCGCTCATCGAAGGCGCTGATGTGATGGATGCAGAACCGATTCGAGACGCAGACCGCGAATGCCCCGAGTGTGGGGGAAACGTCCTCGAAGTCGGTTACATGCCCTCGGTAATGGAGTTCGTCACCGGGTGGAAGTGCCAAGACTGCGAGTGGAGCGCAGACGACCGCGACGACTGACTACTCTTTGATAAACACGAGTTCTTCGCTCGCAGGCGGTGCGAGATAACCCGCGAGCAGTCCGAGGAGAGCAATCACCACACCGCCAAGGAGACTCCACCCAACAACGAGCCACAGCCCACCGTCGCGGAGCATGAGGTCGGGAAACGGGATGGTCGTCGCCATGACGAATCCGACGCTCCAATACGCCCCTTCTGCGAGGCCGAGCGTCGATTTGATGCAGAAAAAGGAGACGGCGAACGCCGCCCCACCACCGAGGCCGCTCAACAACCCATGGCGCGCTCGGTCGAAGCCGTGTTCGTCAGCGAGCCGCCCTGCGATGACCCCGCCGAGGACGCCGGTGAGCGCGACGAGCGCGAGACTCTGGACGAGTTTCCCTCGTAGTGGCCACGCGGCGTAGAGCACCCCAAGATAGCCCGCCTGTGCGAGAACGCCGAGACCGATGGCCCGCCAATCGAGCATTAGGCGCTAGTTAGGGGTGCGTTCAGAAGAGTTGGCTGGTTCACACCCACGACGGCTCTCTCGCCTGCAATCGAGAGACTGAGCGAAATTCTCGGTGAGTGAGAACCGTAGGGGTTCCATTTATCTTTTACGAGCATACTAGTAACCAATGATGAGTATTGAACGAGACCTAACGTTCTCCTGCCCCGAATGCGGAGAATCATTGGTTGTGAACGCATCGATGCGCGATGCGCTCATCGACAACGGGTGCGTCATCTGCGGTTCCGCGGTATCTTCTAGCGCTTTCTCAACGGTCTGAACCTATCAAATCTCCCGGGTCGTTCGATCTGGGCGGCGTTTCACCACGTGAACAATGGGCAACTGCGGGGGGACGCCACCAACAATAACTATACAGTCTTTCGGGAAAGATACACGAGTAGGCACTATGGTTCTTGACCAGCAGACCAAGATGAGCGAGTCAGAAACCGATGCTCTTCTGAGCGCTCACGAAACAGCCGTTCTCTCTCTCGCAGACGATGATACCCCCTATGCAATCCCGATTTCCTACGGCTACGACGCCACTAACCGGCGGTTCTACATGCGACTCGTCTCGACTCCAGAGAGCGAAAAACGCCGATTCCTCTCTTCTGCACCGATGGTTCGACTCGTCATCCACGACCAAGAAGACACGGTGTACCGAAGTGCGGTCGCCGTTGGCACACTCCACGAAATTTCGCCCGACGAGGTGACCGTCGAACACATCGTCCAGTACGGCAACGCAAAACGCCCGCTGTTCGAAATCTGGGGACAGGCCAAGGATAATTTGGACATTAAACTGTACGAACTCGACCCAGACGACATCGGCGGCCGCCGGGTCGAAATCGACCAAGAAGCCAACGCATAGTCAATGTTGTCGGGAATCCGCGCCACGGTTGCGTTCACCGCCGCCGAAACGTGCCCGATTGCCGACCTCTCAACCGAGGTCGACCGCCCGATTTACTCTCGGTCAACCTCGGTCTCGCCGCTCGAATCGACCCACAGCGTCACTGAGTTTTTGTTGCAAGGCGAACCACCCACCCTCGACGCTGCCATCGACCCCATCTTTGCGTACGGACCAACCCGACTCTATCGATACACCCACGACAAGGGGGTCACCTGCCCGTGTGAGTGTCTTGGTCTGTTTGGCTGCCCAATCGAACGCTACTTCGCCCACGAAGGAACGTTCACCATCGTCTTTCACGCGACGGATTTTCACCAGTTACAGGAGGTCATCGCCGAACTCCGCGACCGATTCCCCGACATCGACATCAAACGGCTCGTTCGATCACCGACCGAAGGAACCGCGAAAGACAACGTCTTCGTCGATAGGAGTCGGCTGACCGCGAGACAACTCGAAGTCCTCCAAACGGCCTACGACATGGGCTATTTTTCCCAGCCACGAGAGGCAAACGCGACCGAGGTCGCGTCGACACTCGACATCAGCCAGTCGACGTTCGCCCAGCACCTCGCCGCCGCCCAATCGAAAGTGTTCGACCAGCTCCTCGAACACGACGGGTAGCCGGGCTGCATCGGGAATCAGTGGCTCCAGAATCACTCGCCATCGTCCCGAGTATATAAACCACCCGTGTTATCCGGGCAGTCCATTGGTTCCCGTAGCGCGCCTCCTACAGAGTAGAGAATCACTATGTCCACTGCACTCGCTTTCGCCCCCGGTCGCTCGAACGAATCTACCACCGTCGCCCAAGAGAACGTCGAACCACTGCTCAAGGCGCTCGACGACACGGCGTGCCGAGCGGTTCTCATGGCAACGAAGGATTCGGCGCTCTCGGCTCACGAGATTGCAGCGGCCTGTGACCTCCCCGTGTCGACGACCTACCGGAAGGTCAACCAGCTCACCGACGTTGGCCTCCTCGAAGAGCGAACCCGGCTGTCGCTCTCTGGAAACCACACGAGTGAGTACGTGCGTGCGGTCGAGAACATCGTCGTCTCCGTGTCGAGCGACCACGGCCTCGAACTCACGGTTTCCCCGTGTGAGGCCGCGAGCGCGCACACCTCATTCTAACTCCTACGGGCCACCCCATCGACTGAGCGAGTGGCTGTGTAAAGCTGGACAAACCCAACGCACGCGGCGTGTTTTTCCGTTCCCGAATCGAAACCACTTTAGGTAGCATTGTCCAACGAAGAGATGCGCGGGGTCGTGGCCAAGCCCGGCATGGCGACTGACTCCAGAGGTAACACGCACGGTGACGACACTCCAGAACTGATATACAGAGCACCTGACTGATCATTGGGTGCGTTGACGACCCTCTGGAGTACCGAGGCGTACCGGAGATATCAGTCGATCGGGGGTTCAAATCCCTCCGACCCCATTTCTATTCCGCGCTCAAACTCCTGAGCGCGGGCTGTAATCAATGAGGAGGGATTTGAAGAAGGAACGACTGGTAGGGAGTGACTGACGTTCAAATCCCTCCGACCCCACTAACTTTCTCGCGCCGCTAACTTCCGAGCGGCGCGTGCAATTATGACTGAGGAGGGTTTGAACCACGGAGCGAGCAGTGCGAGCGACTGAGGTTCACAATCCCTCCGACCCCACTCGCGCTTTTACCGGACTCAAATCGACATACAGCGGAGCTTTTGTTATACTCTTTGTCGAAGTTCGCCGTTTGATTCCAACCAATTATTGGTTGGCCGGCGGCGTCCTCGGTTGGTTACAACTATTAGAGGTTGGTGAATGTAATAGAATTATTCGGCTCTGTTGAAACCCTCAATCGGTGATATGTTCTCGGGGCCGTGCTGAATAGAGGGAGCGAGTCGGCCACTGGATAATGGAGCTTCGGCCCCAACGCGTCACAGTCCTCAGTTACATAAATTATTTACATTTATTCTACTTCCCAGACATTATGTCCCCGAATATTTCCCGTCGAGAAGTCCTCCAGAAACTCGGTGTCGCAGGGCCGGTCGTCTTCGCTGGCTGTTCGGCGACGACAGGCGACGAACCGACGACGTCGGTCGACGGCACGACAACAACAGACCAAAGGTCGACACAGACCGCGACAGTAGAACCGCCCGCCGAAAACACGCAGACGGCGACACCCGAGGAATCACCGTGTCGTGAACTGGAGAGCAGGACGCCTCGCTGGCGGACGACCACCGACAGTCGTCCCTACGACCCAGTCGTCGCCGACGGGGTTGTCTACGTCGGCGGTGACAAGCCCGATACATTGCGCGCGTTCGACCTTACCGATGGAACCGAGCAGTGGCGTACGGCAGTGGACGGGATGCTCTACGTCGCACCGGCGGTCGGCGAAGACACTCTCTATTTCCCAGAGTACGATAGGGTAACGGCTCTCGCCCAAGCCGATGGGACCGAGCGGTGGCGACACGACCCCACAGGTGACCTTACCGCACCCGCCACGGCCACCGATAGACTTGTGCTCTTCGGCGAGTCGAACCACCCGACCATGCACACGACGGTCGATGACGAGTTCGACCGCGTCGTCGCCCTTGACGCCGCTGATGGGTCAGTTCGCTGGCAACAGCGGTTCGCTCCGGATGAGCGCGCACCGCTGACGACCCGACCGGTCACTCTCGACGTGAGCGTCGTCGCCGCCTCGGAGGACCACGTGATTCGCGCCTTTGAACTAGCTGACGGGGCCGCCCAGTGGTCGACAGGGGTGTCCGTTCCCTCGGACATGGCCGTATTTTCCTCCGGGGGCAACACGGGTGTCGTCGTCGCCTCGCGTGAGGGAACCGTGGCGCTCAACCCAGTGGACGGGACGACACGCTGGCGTGATGGGCGAAGTTCCGAGCGTGTCGTCGCCGGAGGTGGGCGGGTCTTCGTCGCCCGCAACGACGTGCTTCGGGCGCTGGATGCGACCGATGGAACTGACCTATGGACGCACTCCACGACTGACCGACGACTCGTCGGCCTCGCGGCTGACGCCAAGCACGTCGTCGCGTCGTTCAGGTCGAAGACCGGAAAGCGGGCACGTTTGACTGGGTTCGACCCACAGACCGGCTGTCCGGTGTGGCACGTCTCACCGGGCGTGGGTCGACTCTCGTCGCCCGCGCTCGGGGACGACACCGCCGTCGTCACCTCGGACGTGGCCGACCGCTCGGTTTACGCGGTCGGGGCCACAGGAGAATGAGAGTCTGCTGAATACACCCTCTGTAGGTTGCACGCCGTACGCATCAAATTCTGGGAATTTCGATAGTGCCAATTTTTCGGATTTCGGACTATGTACTGATGTCGGAACATGGTTTTGAGTCGCTGAGGTTCAAATCCCTCTGGTCACAGTAACAACTCATTGGAGACTGAACACTGCCAGACAGGGTATCCAGCCATCGCCGGTTGGGTCTGGAACGCTGATTTCTGCTGTATATGTTCCTGAATCGATGATTACTGATTCATTGATGTATCTGACGACCTCTTGAAACGTCCAGACTTCAGTGGTTCCGGGTTCAACTGTCACCGTCCCATTCCCAGAACTTCGCTGTTCAATTTCAGACCACCCTGACGATTCTTTGAATCGCACTGTCCACGAAAACGGATTGAATGTCAGCTCCGTATCTGATTTGTTATAGAAGGTCAGGTTGAGCGATTCAGGAGACTCACCAACCACCGGAGAGGGTACTAGGTACACCAGCGCGGAATCTGACGTATGCGTCTTCGAACAGATGGTACTATCATTGGTCCCGTATGGGGGGCATTCGTAGTCTGCTATTTCTTCTGCTGATGCTGGTGGGGCTGGCGTACCCTCTCGTTTGGCGGACTGCTGAGAGCTGAGAGTAGTACAGCCACTTAGGAATACGAGTCCACCACCAGCAAATTTGAGAGTCTCACGCCGGGACCAAGTGCGCGCTATTACAATGAACCATACGCAATCTTGAATAAATACTTCGGGGAGCAGACAGAATTGCTCCAAGATACGCGCTCCCCTTAGTTCTCGTTCAATGGCTCCCTGAAATCCGCCGCCCGACCCGGACGCAGATACGCCTCAATTTCCGAAGCAACCGACCTACCACGAACCATCTCCGCAAGCACTTCACCGACCGCAGGAGCAAGCGTAACTCCAAGCCCGTTCATCCCACAGGCGACGTAGAAACCTGCAACTGCAGTTTCACCGACGAACGGGACGCCATCCGGCGTCAGCGTCCGCATCCCAACCCACTCGTTTACGAGTTCAACCCCTGAGAGTCGGGGAATCGCGTCCTCGATTCGGGCCTCGATGTCCAGATAGAAGTCGTGGGCAACGGAGCGTGCTTCGTTTGGTTGCAGCTCATCTGCGTCCTCGTACCTCGCGCCGAACTGGCCGGCGAACGCTTGTCTGTCGCCTTCGCCCCGGACGTACAGGCCGTCTTCGAATTCGATGAACGGGAGCGTGAACGGCGCGTCTTTTTGGAGGACGACGACCGGGCCGAGGTTGTGCCGAAGCGGGAGCGAGATGCCGGCCATTCGGTTGACCGCCGGTGCCCACGGGCCAGCGGCGTTTATCACCGCGTGGGCTGGCTGAAATCCGTTTTCCGTTTCGACGCCGGTTACGCCATCGGCGTCGGTTCGAATTGCGGTGACGGTCGTCTTCGTCTCGACAGTGACGCCCTGTGAACTGGCTTCCTTGAGGAAGTGTTGGATAATCTCCGAGGGGTCGAGATAGCCGTCCTCGGGCGTGTAGAGCGCGCCTGCGACGGCTGCTGGATCGAGTCCGTGTGCGGCCAACGCTTCGGGGGCCAGAAATGAAGCAGAAACGCCGAACGAGTCGAGTGTCGCGGCGACTTCTTTGCGCATCGTTGCGCCTTCGGCTCCGAATGCGACGTCGAGCGTGCCAATCTGCTCGAAGCTGAGCGTCCCGTCGCGGATGAGCGGTTCGTAGGTGTCCCACGCTCGTGCTCTGAGTCGGTGGCTCAGCGGGTCGGGCGTTGATTGGTGCCAGACGAAGACCGCAACCGAGTCGCCGGACGTTCCAGAGCCGACGGTGTCCTGTTCGTAGACCACCACCGGGCGCTCGTCGTCTTTGAGGTGGGAGGCAATGCTGGCCCCAATGATACCTCCACCAACGATGACTATCGGCTCCATCGTCATCATTCACGCGTATTTCGACTTAAAATCTTGTCCCGCGGTATCGCTGCAAACCCGAACTGCTCTCGATTCCCCATGATTTCTCCGTGCCTGACGGCGACGATTGTGAACATTCATTGACGTGACTCAAACGTAGATAAGGGGGTTGCTTCTTCGCGTCACAGCGTCACCACTCAGGGGCTGTGAGAAGTATCGGTGGAGAAATCCACCATACTTAGCGAATCTGCGTATCATTGCAGACTGCAATTCTTCGGTGATGAAGCCGAAGCATCTGTCCTACCCGTCGTGTCGGGATAAGGGTTCGCACTCATCGATTCGGCAACGCTCCGACCAATCAAACGGGTACACCGCCGATGGCTATTTTGGCGAAATCCCATACGGTACGCGCCGTCTCGGCTTTCGCTTCTGGAAATAGAACACGAGAACGACGACCGCGCCGATAAGTGGCGGAATGAAGAATCCAACGAAGAAGCCAACGGCCCACATGTCGGCGGTGTCCATCCCACGCCTCTTTCCGTCTCGGTAAATCAGGATGGCTCCGATAAGCGCAATAGCGAGCGCAAACGGCCCCGAGATATGGATACTGAATCCGGCCATGGGGCTAGTTTTGGAACTATCTGGAAATAATTTTTCATTCAGCTAACAGTATCGGTTGGGTAAATCGCACGAAACAGCCGAAGATATGGAACGGAGGGTGAACGACGCGTTATTCCTGAACGATGAAGCCACCGGCGGCTTCGAGAATTGCCTCTTGGGATTTCGCCTCGTCGAAGGCGGCAGGGAAGGGGTCTGCCCCGTTCAGGAGGTTCAGGTACGAAGCGTGGCGGGCTTCCACGGTTGCGATGGTTGCGCCAGCGGTGACCAGTTCTTTGTTCTCGATGCGGTTTATTGCGCCGTCGTAGGCGGATACGCCGGTGTTTTCGAGTACTTGTGCGATACCGAGGAACTCGGCTGCGGTCTCGAAGCCGAATTCGTATTCGAGTTCGGGAACCGGGTCGCCGCCGAGGTCGGTGATGACCTGAGTGAGGACATCGGTGTGAGTCGATTCGTGGTCGCCGATGTCCACGATGTTTTCGTACACGTCACCGCGGACGCGGGCACTGAAGCCGTTCAGCGTTTTGCAGCTGTTGAAGTCCTTGCTGCAGAACGTCTCGATACCCTCGCGGTAGAAGGCGTCCTCTAAGTGTTCGAGCGTGAGTGCGTAGTTGAGCACGTCCACGTCGGTTGGTTCGTCGTCTTCTTGGGCACCGGCTGCGCTGACTGCGCCCCCACCCATGCCGAGTAAGACCACACCGGCTGCGGTCCCCTTTGTGATGAAGTCACGCCGGGAGGCAAAGCGGTCGTTCACCGCGGAGATTGCTTGTTGCAGCGCGGACACAGAGTCGTTTTCGGGCGATTTGGTAGTCATTGTCTCTAACTCCACTCGAAGCGTTGGCGAATTGCTTGAAAGGGATTTGCCAGACTCTCACCCAAATTCCACACAAATGTCGCGAAACGTACCGAATTAATACACAAAAAGGTTTGAACTACCATAAAATTATGATATTGTTGGGAGGGGGGGGTTTCCGCTCGCGCCATTCGACCCGTGTTGGCGACGGTTTCCCCCAATCTCGCGTCATGAAGCCCGTTTTCGCACGCCCTCGCGTGAAAGGCCCTAGTTTTAGGCCTGCCTAAAAATCGAAGCGTTTACTATGTTTAGGCCAGCCTAAACATTCGTATGCAACTCAATTGGAAAAAAGGTGTAATTGTGCTAACACGCGGTCGCGGAGTGGGAGCATGACCTACGCAGACCGTTCGAATTCCGCGTTGTTGGGCCAGCAACAACGGCGCGAGTCGAACGCCCGGTCGTATCCGCGCTCGCTCAAATTCGCCATCAAGCGGGCGCGGGGAGCCGTCATCGAAGACATGGACGGCAACGAGTACTTAGACTGTCTCGCCGGGGCAGGGACGCTCGCACTCGGCCACAACCATCCCGTCGTAACCGAGGCAATCGAAGCCCATCTCGCCCGCGACAGCCCGATGCACACCCTCGACGTGACCACGCCCGCGAAAGAGCGGTTCGCAGACAGCCTCTACGACAGTCTTCCCTCGGAGTTTGCCTCACGCGCCAAAGTCCAGTTCTGTAGCCCGGCCGGAACCGACGCCATCGAAGCGTCGATGAAACTCGTCAAAACAGCAACCGGTAACGAGGGAATGCTCTCGTTCCAAGGTGGCTACCACGGGATGAGTCAGGGCGCGCTTTCACTGACCGGCGACCGGGGCGCAAAAGACGATGTCGGCGGCCTGCTGCCGTACGTTCACCACCTCCCATTCCCCGCGAACTACCGCCCGCCGTTTGGCCTCGGCGGTGAAACCGAGTGGCGCGCAAATGCCGACTACCTCGAAAACCTGCTCGCAGACCCGAAATCCGGACTCACAGAACCCGCCGGAATGTTCCTCGAAGTCGTCCAAGGCGAGGCCGGGTCGCGGCCCGCGCCCCACGAATGGGTGCGCGAAGTCAGGCGACTCACCCGCGAACACAACATCCCGCTCATCGTAGACGAAATTCAGACCGGCCTCGGCCGGACGGGGTCGATGTTCGCCTTCGAGGCCGCAGACATCACCCCCGACGTGGTGACGCTCTCGAAGGCAATCGGCGGCGGCCTTCCCATCGCCGTCGTCTGCTACGACGAATCGCTTGACCAGTGGGAACCCGGTGCGCACGCCGGAACCTTCCGCGGGAATCAACTCGCCATGGCCGCTGGGAGCGCGACCATCGACTACATCCTCGACAACGACCTCGACGACCACGCCGCTCGCATGGGCTCACGCCTCCACGACGCACTCAGCGACCTACTCCGCTACGACTGCGTCGGTGACGTTCGTGGTCGCGGCCTGATGCTCGGCGTTGAGTTCGTCGAACCCGACGAGTCAGGTGGACCACACCCGCCAGACGGCGACCTCGCCGCCGCCGTCCAGCAGGCGTGTCTCGACCGCGGGCTCGTCATCGAAACCGGTGGCATCAACTCCGCGACCGCGCGTTTCCTCCCACCACTCATCGTCACCCGCGGGCAGGTAGACGAAATCGCCGCCCGGTTCACCGAAGCCGTCCACGCGGTCATCGAAGAACAGGAGGCCGCCGCATGAACCGCGACCCAGAGACGTTGTTCAGTCACGACGCCTACGGCGACGCCCTCCGCGCCGCAATCGACGCGCTCCCCGAGTTCGACGGGCCGTACACGGGCGCGTCCTACGACGAACTCGAAACGCAAATTTCGAACACCGACCCGCTTCCCGAGTCAGGCTCCGGTCTCGCAACCGCGTGCACCGAAGCCGAGCAGGTACTCGCAGATTCTGTTGACGTGACCGATACGGCGTGCATCGCGCACCTCCAGTGTCCGCCGGTGGCTCCGGCAATCGCCGCAGAAGCACTCATCGCCGCGACCAACCAGTCGCTCGATTCGTTTGACCAAGCGCCCGCGGCGACCGCGCTCGAACAACGCATGGTCGAGCGGCTCTGTTCGGTGTTCGGCTTCGCCGAGGGCGATGGCGTGTTCACGAGCGGTGGCACGGAATCAAACCTCCAAGGGCTGCTTCTCGCTCGCGACGTGGCGCTCGAAGCTCGCGGTATCGACCCGCGCCGAGACGGCCTCACGGGAGCCGAAGACTTTCGCATCCTGTGTTCTGAAGCCGCCCACTTCACCGCCACACAGGCCGCTCGCATCCTCGGCCTCGGCGAATCAGCCGTGGTCGAAGTGCCGACCGACGAAGACGACCGCATAGCGCTCAACGCGCTTGACGAACTCCTCGACAGCTTCGAGACAACAGACGAAACGCCAATCGCGCTCGTCGCCACGGCGGGCACGACTGACTTCGGCGCAATCGACCCGCTCGCTGCACTCGCAGACCGGACAGTAGAACACGACCTCTGGTTCCACATCGACGCGGCCTACGGCGGCGCACTCGCCTTCTCCGAGCGACACAAGCACAAGCTCGATGGAATCGACCGCGCCGACTCGATTTCCGTCGATTTCCACAAACTACTCTATCAGCCCCTCGGCTGTGGCGCGTTCCTCGTCAAGGAATCCGGGTCCTTCGAGACCCTCGCCCGCGACGTGGCCTATCTCGACCCCGAGGGCGACGGCCCGCCGAACCTCGTCGCAAAGTCGCTGCGGACGAGTCGCCGGTTCGACGCGCTCAAACCGTACCTGACGTTCCGCGCGCTCGGCAGCGACACCATCGCGTCGTTCGCAGAACACACCATTGCGCTGGCGGCGGAGGCGGGCGACATCGTCCGGACAACCCCCGACCTCGAACTCGCCACAGAACCACAGCTCACAACCGTTGTGTTCCGCCACACCGGCGCTGCGAACCCCGACGAACTGAACGAAACCATCCGTGAGCGGCTCTTCGACGACGGCACGGCCGTCCTCGCGCGAACCGAAGTTGACGGCGACGTGTATCTCAAGTTCACCCTCCTCAACCCGAAAATCACCCGGCGCAACCTCGAAACGCTGTTCCAGCACGTCTGTGAGGCCGCCGCGACTCCGGAGGTGGTCGCGTGAGCGCCAACCTCGAACCGCCGGTCGTCCGCGACCCCGGCGCGATTGCAGACCACGCCTCGATGCAGGCGTTCCTCAACTGCTACCTCCGCGAGACGGGTGCAGGCGTCGTCAAAGACGCAGACACCGTTCCCGTCGAAACCGACGCAGCCCGCGTCGTCCGCGTCTCGCTCGACCAGCAGGGACTCACGCTCTACGCGCCGTTCGCGTACGAATCGGAGACGGGCCGCCACTGCTTTGCAGGGTTCTTCTACGAGGGCGCAACGGACGTTCTGCCACTTGACGCACACACGCTTGTCGCGCTTTGCGTGAAAGAACTCTCGCTGTCCCGCGACGGCGACCCCGGCGAACTTGCCCACCGCGCGACGCTCTCGCGGCGGGCTATTGAGCGATTCGTCCGCGAACGCGACGACGACGTGACGAGTCCGGCGGCGACGTTCAGCGAGGCCGAGCAGTCGCTGCTGTTTGGCCACCTCATGCACCCGACGCCAAAATCGCGGCAAGGAATGGGCGACAACCCGGCATTTGCGCCGGAGTTGCGCGGGTCGTTCCAACTCCATTACGCACGGGTCGCACCCGAACTGGTCGAGGACTTCTCGGCCCTCTCTCACTCCGCGAGCGAGTGGGTGAAAGCCGACCTCGCGGCAACCGGCCACGAATCCCTTGTGGACACGGACGACGTGTTCGTGCCGCTTCATCCGCGACAGGCAGCCCACCTCAAACGCCAACCCGCCGTCGAGGAAACGGTGACAGACGGAGCTATCGAATTTCTCGGCCCGCTCGGCCGCGAGTTCTACCCAACGACCTCAGTCCGGACGCTCTACGCGCCGGATGCGCCGTTCATGGTGAAAACTTCGCTGCCGGTTCGCATCACGAACTCGCTGCGGACGAACACCCGCGAGGAGCTTCCGCGTGGCGTTGCCGTCGCCGACCTGTTAGACACGGAGGTTGGCGACGACCTGAGGCAGACGTTCCCCGATTTCGATGTCATCAGAGACCCTGCCTCACTCACGGTCACGCTCGGTGAGGGTGAATCCGGCTTCGAGACGGTGTTGCGAGCGAACCCGTTTCCCGGCGACCCAGAACGAGTAACGCCGCTCGTCGCGCTCTGTCAGGACGCACCCACGGGAGCCACAGATTCCCGGTTAGGGAGGCTCATCCGCGAGATTGCAGAGCGTGAGGGGCGTTCTACGGACGCCGTCTCACAGGAGTGGTTCTGTGAGTACCTCATCCGGTCTGTGCGTCCGGCGCTCTGGCTCTATCTCGAACAGGGACTCGGCGTCGAAGCCCACCAGCAGAACTCGGTGCTCGCGCTTGATGACGCCGGGTATCCGGACACGTTCTACTACCGCGACAATCAGGGCTACTACCTGCCTGAATCAAAGCAAGCAGCCGTCGAGTCGGTGCTTCCGAACGCCGCAGACCGACTCGGAACCTGTTGCCCGGACGAGGTGGCGGACGAGCGCCTTCGCTACTACCTCATCCTCAACAACGCCTTTGGCCTCGTGAACGCCTTTGGCTGTGCGGGACTCTGCGACGAGCGCGACCTGCTCTCGATTCTCCGCGAGGAACTGGAACACTGTCGGGCGTTCGACCACGACGACTCCTCGCTGCTGACTGACCTGCTCGAAGCGCCGACGCTGCCGTGTAAAGCGAACCTCCTCACTCGGTTCCACGACATGGACGAACTCGTCGGGTCGCTCGAAAATCAGTCGGTGTACACCGACATCGACAATCCGTTGGTGGAACAATGACGGGACCAACAGGCGTCGTCGCCGCACCTTACGACTTCCGGCGACACGACGCGTCGATTTCGCGCACTATCGGCTTTCGGCAGGTCGAAAAAGGCGACATAGAACGCCTCCACGCGTGGCTCAACTACGACCACGTCCTGCCGTACTGGCAACTCAACGACCCGCTGCCAGCGTTCCAGAAGCACCTCGAAGAAAAGCTGACAGAAGCCCACATGACCCCCTACATCGGCTGTCTCGACGGCGTGCCGATGAGCTACTGGGAGTCCTACTGGGCCGCAGACGACGACCTCGCGGACTACTGTGAGCCGGCCCCGACAGACCAAGGCATCCACCTGCTGATTGGCCCGCCCGAGTACCTCGGAAACGGCTACGCGATTCCACTGCTCAGAGCCATGACCGCGTTTCAGTTCACCCACCCAGAGACGAATCGCATCCTGACCGAACCTGACGTGCGAAACGACGCCGTGATTCACGTCTTTGAGCGCGTTGGTTTCTCTGCCATCCGCGAAATCGAGATGGACGAGAAAAATGCCCTCCTGATGGAGTGTACCCGCGACTCGTTCATCGACGCATCGGGGGTGGGCAGATGAGCGACGCTGACGAGCATGTTTACGACGTGCTCGGCGTCGGCCTCGGGCCGTTCAACCTCGGGCTGGCGGCGCTCGTTGAGTCCGCTGATGAGGACTTAGACGTGGTGTTCATCGAACAGAAACAGGAGTTCGAGTGGCACGGCGGCATGCTCATCGAGGGGACGACCCTCGAAGTGCCGTTTCTCGCAGACCTCGTCACGCTCGCGGACCCGACGAGTCGCTACTCGTTCTTGAACTACCTGCGCGAACGCGACCGCCTCTACGAGTTCTACTTCTTCGAGACGTTCCAAATTCCCCGCCGGGAGTACAACGCCTACTGCCAGTGGGTGTCGCGCGAGCTCTCGAACACACAGTTCTCGCAGGCTGTCACGAGCGTCCGCGAGGAGGGCGACCACTTCCGCGTGCGAACAATCGACCCCGAAACCGGCGATGTGGAACACTATCTCACGGAAAACGTCGTCGTCGGTATCGGGTCCCGCCCGCACGTGCCCGAACCGTTGCAGGTCAACTCACCAGACGTGTTCCACACGGCTGGCTACCTCGACAACCGCGAGCGGTGTCTCAACGCAGAGAGCGTTGCGGTGGTCGGAAGCGGCCAGAGCGCCGCCGAGGTGTTCTTAGACCTGCTCGAACACCGTCCCGACACCGGCCAGCGCCTCGACTGGTTCACTCGCTCACAGGGCTTCTTCCCGATGGAGTATTCGAAACTCGGCCTCCAGTTTTTCACCCCCGAGTACTCGCGGTACTTCCACGATTTACCACCAGAAGTCAGAGACGAGACGCGGGCGAACCAAGACCTGCTGTACAAAGGAATCGACGAGAACACGAGCGCCGACATCTACGACGAATTATATCGGCAGTCGATTCGCACAGAACCGGACGTTGGTCTGCTCGCGAACACGGAAATCCGTGAACTCGCGGAAGCCGAAGATAGATTTGTCCTCGACTGCCACCAGCACGAACAGGACGTGTCGTTCGCGTACGAAGCCGACGTGGTCGTCCTCGGGACGGGCTACACCCGCCCGGAACCGGTGTTTCTCGCGCCGCTCGAACCCTCTCTCGCCCGCGACGAAAAGGGGCGCTTCCGCGTCTCGAAAGACTACCAGCTCGACTTCGACGGCGAGGGCAGCCTGTTCGTCCAGAACATGGACCTCCACAGCCACGGCATCGGCGCGCCAGACCTCGGCCTCGGCGCGTACCGCAACTCGATTATCGTGAACCGGCTCGCCGGCCGGGAAGTGTATCCAGAGGACACGAACACCGTCTTCCAGTCGTTCGACGCCGCATCGTTCGCAAACCGCACGCAGACTCCCTCACCACAATGACTACGACACCACCAGCAACCGTCTCGCTCGAAGACCGCGCGTTCACCGAGGAGGCGTGGGAACAGACCGGCAAAGAACTCCTCGCAAAGATGCTCGCGGAGTTCACCTACGAAGCCCTTATCGACCCCGAGAAAACTGATACGGGCTATCGCCTCCCACTCGGAGAGGTGACCTACGAGTTCGCCGGGCAGGATAGACTCTGTGACAGCCTGCTCGTAGACACAGATTCCATCGTCCGCATCGAGAACGGCGACACCGCGCCAGCGACCGACCCCGTCCGCTTCCTGCGCGACGCCCAAGAGACAATTGGCGTTGATGACCTCACCGCGGGCCACCTCATCCGCGAGTACAAGCGCACGCAACTGGCCGACGCGCACATCTACGCCCGCGATACTGGGCTTGGAGCCGCGTCCGTGACCGACCTCTCGTATGCCGAAATCGAAGGCGAGATGGCGGGCCATCCGTGGATTACCTACAACAAGGGGCGCGTTGGTTGGGGGTACGACGAGTACCGCAAATTCGCCCCGGAACTCGGCGCGAACACGCAGTTCTACTGGGTGGCGCTGTCGCGCGACCACGCCACCTTCTCGGGCGTCACGGGACTCGACCACGATGGATTTGTGCAAACCGAACTCGGCGACCAGTACGACGAGTTCTGTGATATCCTCAGAGACAAGAACCTCGACCCGGCGGACTACCTGTTCATCCCGGTCCACGAGTACCAGTGGAATTCGAGCATCACCCAACTGTACCCCGGCGCGATTGCCCGCGACGAAATCGTCCTGCTCGGAACGGGTGAGGACCGCTACCGGCCGATGCAGTCGGTGCGGACGTTCGTGAACGTCGATGACGAGCAGAAACACAACGTCAAGGTCCCGATGCGGATTCTCAACACGCTCGTCTGGCGCGGCCTCCCCGGCGAACGGACGGAAGTCGCCCCGCTCGTCACCGAGTACGTCACGCGCATCCGCGACGACGACCCGTTCCTCCGCGACGAGTGTGGGTTGCTCTTGCCGGGTGAAGTGGCAAGCGTCAACTTCGACCACCCCGACTTCACCGCCATCGAGGGCGCACCGTACCAGTACGACGAACTGCTCGGCGTCGTCTGGCGCGAGAGCATTGATGACCTCGTGCGCGATGGAGAACAGCCGATTACCCTCGCCGCCCTGCTCCACGTCTCTGATGGCGAGCCGTTCGTCTCACAGCTCATCGATGAATCCGGTCTCTCGGTCGAAGCGTGGCTGGACGAACTGTTCTCGGCCATGCTTCCACCGTTGCTCCACTACCTCTATCGCTACGGGACGGTGTTTTCGCCCCACGGGCAGAATACGATTCTCGTCGTCGAAGACGGCGTGCCGACGCGCATCGCGGTCAAAGACTTCGTGGACGACGTGAACGTGAGCGACCAGCCGTTCCCCGAACTGGAGTCGCTCCCCGAGGAGGTCAAAGCAATTCTCCGGTCTGAGCCACCGGAAGGGCTGACGCAGTTCATCTTCACCGGCCTCTTCGTCTGCGTGCTTCGCTACCTCTCGAACGTGCTCACCGAGCAACACGACTATCCAGAACAGCGCTTTTGGATGCAGGTTCGTGAGACGGTGCTCGACTACCAAGCGCAGTTTCCCGAACTGCAAAACCGCTTCGAGCTGTTCGACCTCCTGCGGCCGACGCTCACGAAGCTCTGTCTGAATCGCAATCGCATCCTCCAAGACGGCTACGCGGATGACGGCGGCCGCCCGCACGCCGCAGAACACGGCGAAGTGGTGAATCCGCTCTGGGAAGTCGTCCAAGAGCGATAATCGATTAGGCGGCCGGAATCGGCTCACGCTTGCGTTTTTCTTCAGTTCGTTCCGGCTTCGCGTGGATGACGACTTTCGCGTCGGTACCGTTTCGCTCCGCCGGGTGCACCGAAATCGGCTCTGGAATCAGTTTTTCGAGTTCCTCGATAGAATCGATGGTGATGACCCAGATATTTCGGTACACGGTTGTCACGAGATGCGAGCGACACGACATAGTCGCGCCGGGCACGAGTGGTTCGTCACCGGCAACCGGTGAGCGCGTCGCGTCGTCTCGTTCGAGTTCTACGTACATGGCTGGCTTCGCTGGTGGCGCGTGCGCCACCTGAATAAGGAAGATAGGCGCGCGGAGGGCTTAGACTTCTCTCTCCGTGTTGGTGAGCGAGTGAAGCGTCGTCTCGAGGATGCGCGGGTCGGGGAAGTCCTCGCAGTACTGATAGCGGTAGGCCAGTTGAATGATGCCAGCTTCGTCGACGATGAACTCCCCGGGCAGTTGCCACGAATTGTCCACGAACGGGCGACCCTCGCGTCTCCGTTCTGCAACGAGTGTGTCTGTGGCCGCCGGGTCGCGGTTGCGAACCTGTTCGTCTAAGCCGTAGAGAATTTGCGATGGGAGGCCTTCGAGCAGGCCATATTCGCTGTACGCGCGCATCGAGGTATCACAGAGAATCGGACAGACGATGTCGTGGTCACGGGCGTAGGCGGCGGCTCGCTCGGGGTCGCCTTGCCCCACGATGACGACAGTTCCGCCCGCCTCATCATAACTCGCCAGTTCGTCTTTCAGGCGGGCGGCGCGAGCCATGCTACACCGACAGCCAAAGTGCCGGAAAAAGAGGATAAGTGCGGGACCACCGGTCCAAAACTCGCTCAGCGTGCGCTCGTTTCCCTGGTGGTCAGAGAGGGTGAAATCGGGGGCCAGGTCGCCAATCTGAACCGGAAGGATGGTCCATCTGGTTCGGGTTGGCCCCTGGTCGAAGCTGGCTCGCCACTCGTGTTCTGCGTCGTCTACGATTCGTTGATACTCACTGTTCATTTGCCTCACTGTCGGGGTTCAACGGACTCTAGAACGCGCGCTGAGCGGAAAATGATGCCTCTACTGGCTGAAAACTGAGACTGTTCAGAACTACTGGTAGCTGCTTAGTCGCTTGGCTCTGGTTCCGGCTTCCGTCCTCGATTCCACACGTTCGTCACGGACTCGCCTGCTGGCGGTGTGTGGTCAACATCTTTCATTGTCGGTCGTCGGCTTCGTTTTGACATGGTGTTACTCAGTAACATAGGTCCGTTACTTAACCATTTCGTTGGTGTGGTAATAACACTTATTAGCATATGTATGACCTTATATATGGTGAAATCGAGGGTTTCGAGTTGTCTCGCTGCAGAATTGTCGATGTGGAGGCGAGAGTGCGTGGACGAGTTGCCGCACTTTGGCGTGAAAATCAGACAATCTCAGTAGTGGCCTAAAACGCCCCTCTCGCGCGCTTTCTTGCTAATGTACTGGAAAATCGCGTAGCCAAGCACGACGTAGCCCACGGCGTTGGCGGTGAGCAACAGCAGGTCGCCGGTCGGCAGGTCCCACAGGCGCACGCCTCCGGCCATCGCCGCGCCGAGCAGGTCGCCACCAAGCGCGAGCGGCAGGAATTTCAAGAACGGGTAGGTGTCGACAGGGGCTGCGAGCAGGCCAATGAATGTGAACTGGATGATGGCAAACAGATTCTCGATGCGCTTGTACAAGAGCGCGAGTCCGCCGGTGACGAAGCCAACCCCCACAGCAGACGCGAGTGTGAGGATGAGTAGTGGGACGATGGTCACGAGATCGAGGGCGAGCGTTTTCCCGGTCGTGAGCAACATGAGCGCGAGCATCGCGCCGCCCCACAGGAAGCTGATGAGGACGTTCACGCAGACTTTGACGGTCGTTACCCGTCCGAAGCCAAACGGCGACATGTAGAGCTGTTCGAGCGTTCCCCACTGCGCCTCGCGGATGATGTCCCACGACACAGAGGAGTAGGCACCGACCGCAATCGTGAACACGAAAAAGCCGACGATGATGCCTTCGAGCGAGTCGGTAAACGCCGTCCCGATGAACGCCTGCCCGCCGAAGAAGATGAGCGCGAAAAATAGGTAGATGGTGACGAGTTCGCTCACCGTGTTGAACGCATACCGAGTCAAGAGAATAATCGATTTTAGGAAGATACCGCGAAAGAGCACGAGCGTTGGCCTCATTGCATGCCCCCGTTTTCGGTGACGGTGAGGAACACGTCTTCTAAATCCGGCTCGATTGCCGTGACCGAGTCGAGGCGTACCCCTCCTTCCCGGAGCGTGTCCATCAGGTCGTAAAATCGGTCGCCGTCTCTGAGCACCACGTCGAACTCGATGTGACCGTCACGCACTGCCCAGTCGGTCACTTCGAACTCGTGGAGATGGGTTCTGAGCGCGGCTTCGTCGTGGGACACTGCGATGCGGTAGGTCTGTGAGCGAAACAGGGCAATCAGGTCGTCGATGCGCTCGTCTGCGACGACGCGCCCCTCGTTCATGATGATGACGCGGTCGCACACGTCTTGGACCACGTCCATGTCGTGACTGGAGATGAGGATGGTCTTTCCGTCGTGTTCGGCCAAGCGCCTGAGTTCGCGCCGCAAGTCGAGTGAGGTTTCGACATCGAGGCCGAGCGTCGGTTCGTCGAGAAACAGCACGTCCGTGTCCCGCGCAATCGCACAGGCGAGGGCCGTCTTCTGTTTCATCCCCCGCGAGAGGTTCGTGACCGGGTCGTCCACCTTGTTCGTGAGGCCGAGCCAGTCGAACACCTCGTCGTGGTCCTCCCGGACGGTTTTCGGGTGAATCCCCTGTAAACTGGTGAAAAATTCGACGTTCTGTCGTGGCGAGAGTCGCCAGTAGATGTTGCGCGAGCCTTCGAGGACGGCGCTCACGTTTCGGTACACCCCCCGTGGGTTGGTTTGTACGTCAACGCCACCCACCTGAATGTTCCCGGCAGTCGGCGTCAAGAGGCCAAGGATGGCTTTGATGGTGGTCGTTTTGCCCGCGCCGTTCGGCCCGAGCAGCCCGACAACACTCCCGTGTTCGACAGAAAACGATACGTCATCGACGGCCGTGACGGGTGGGTTTCCGCGCCGTCCGAACACCTTCGAGAGTCCTGACACGGTAACTGCAGGCCCCTCGTCGTGTGTCGCCATTTCCTGTAGGTAGTCTCGGCGCAGATGTAATTGTTCCGAGGAGTGGGTCAGCCGTTGATGTCCTTTCGCTCGAACAGCTCTGCGGCGAGTATCACGAGACCGATGGTGACTGCGAGGAGAATCGCCGTGCCGAGCCAGTCGATTTCCCCGAGCGAGAGCACGTCTGCAGGATCGAGATATCGGGCAAACGAGAACTGCCCCGCCCACTCGTAATCTGTCCCGCGGGTGAGCGAGTCGAGGAAGTAGGTCGCAAACAGCAGGCCAATGCCGACGCCCTGTGCCCGGCGCACGTCGTCGAATATCACGGAGGCAACGAGACCGAGACCCGAACACGCCGCGAGGTAGATGACGAACAGTGCGTGGAGTGCAACGAGGTCTACGAGCGGGAGCGACTCTCCCACGAACTGGACGCCGAAGTAAACGGTAACGAGCGCGATTCCGTTTACCGCGATGTTCACCGGGAGGAGCGCGAGGAACTTTTCGACGATGAATCTGGTCCGCGAGATGGGATTGACGAGCAGCAAGTCGATAGAGCGGTGTTCGATTTCCGCGGAGACGAGCGACGCGGAAGCGTAGGCGAAGTAGATGCCGAGGATGAGCAACCACACGAGCACGTACAACTGCGAGACGAGATAGCCGTCGATGGTCGTAAGCGAGGTAACGCTGCCGACGAAGCTTTGGCGGAGTTCCGGCGAGAGGGTGTCTAAGTACGCGTCTAAATCGACGCCTGTGTCGGAAATCGAGGGGTACAGCCCAATCGTGAGCGCGATGAGCGCGAGGATGAGAATCGTCAGCGCCGCGGCGCTCCGGGTTCGTCGCCGTGCTTCGAAACGTGCAATCTCAAGCATCCACATCACCGTCGTAAAAGTGCATGAACACGTCCTCGATGGAGGTTTCGCGGATGTCCACATCTTGGACGGTGTACGCTGCGAGTGCGTCGATGAGCCCATCGAAATTTTCGGTGACGATGAGTCGCAGGTAGCCGTCGTCGTCTCTCTCGGTGCGGGCGATGCCGGGCATCTTGAACGTCTCCGGGGCAACGTCCTCTGCGAGCGAGACGCGGACGACCTTCCCACTTTTTTCGAGCAGCGTGTCGATGTCTTCGAGCGCGACGAGTTTGCCGTCGCGGATGATGGCCACGCGCTCACAGATTTTGCGCACCTCGCTCAGGATGTGCGTCGAAAAGAACGTCGTGACGCCCTGGTCCTGTTCTGCCAGCAGAAAGTCGTAGAACGTCTCTTGGACGAGTGGGTCGAGGCCGGACGTTGGCTCGTCCATGATGACAAGTCGCGGGTTGTGCATGAACGCCTGGACGATGGCGAGTTTTTGGCGATTCCCCCGCGAGTAGGCTTTCACCTTGCGGTCTTCGGGCACGGGAAACAGTTCGAGCAGTTCTTCGCGGCGCTCGTCGCCACGGAGTCGGGCGAAGTAATCTAGCATTTTCTCGCCGGTCGTGTTTCGATAAAAGTGGAAGTCGCCGGGGATGTGGCCGATTTCCTGTTTGACCTCCGTGAGCGCGGTCGTGTCGGTCACGTCGCAGCCAAGGAGACGCGCCTCCCCGCCCGTCGGGTGCAAGAGGCCAAGGAGCGTCCTGATGGTCGTGCTCTTTCCGGCCCCGTTCGGCCCGAGAAAGCCGAATATCGCCCCTTCTTCTACGGAGAAGGTCAAATCCTCGATGCCCCGGACCTCGCCGTAGAACTTGGTGAGCCCATCGGTTTCGATAAGCGCAGTCACATATGACGGTAAGCTATCCGAACATATAGCATCGCTGGGGAGTTCTCACGACGCGACGATTCGAGCTGAGAATAGTAAAAGCAGTTATCTATATTCTTAACTTACATGTAGATATGGACGTTTTGCGGGTTATCGGTGTTTTTTGCTTGCTCCTTGCCTGTAGTGTTGGCCCCGTTGAGGGGCTCCAAGAGGATACGAGCGTCGCTGGCCGCCCTGATTTTACGGCGTTTATCCCGGAAAACACCCTCGCGCCGGGAATGACCGGAACCGTGTCGCTGTACCTCGTCAACAACGGGAAGGTGCAGATAACTGGTGACGACGAGTTCGAACAGCTAGTACAGACGGCACGCCAGACCACGGTGTCTGTCTCCGCGCCGGAGGACAGCCCTATCACCGTGAAAACTGCAACCACACCGGTCGGCATGCTTCCTGAGGGCGTCGCGGGGCCGTATCCGATTCGACTCACCGTGGCTGAGGATGCCGCGCCGGGAACCTACCGCCTCGCGGTTGATGTGGAATACGAGTACACTTCGAAGGTTATCACCCGTGCAGACGGGTCACATCGGTTCGTAGAGCGCAGCCGTACGCAGGAACTCATGGTGACTGTGGTCATCGAAAACCAGTCACGCTTCACCGTTCTCGACGTTGAATCAGATGTCGCGGTCGGTGAAACGGGCATGGTCACGCTCACCCTCAGAAACGACGGCACTGCCACCGCGAGAGACGCCACCCTGCTCGTGAAGTCTTCGGACAGCGAACTCAACTTCGGAAGCGGTGCACAGAGTGCAGAAAGCTTCATCGGGACGTGGCAACCGGGGGAGACAAAGCGGGTGACCACCCGCGTCGGCATCACTTCCGATGCGCTCGTGCGTGACTACGCCGCAGAAGTGGAAGTGGCATACAAAGATAAAGACGGGCTGAGCAGGCTCTCCAGCCCGCTTTCGATTGGGATTCGCCCGCAGACGGGCCAGCAGTTCACCATCGACAACGTGTCGAGCACGCTCAGCGTCGGCGACCTTGGGACGGTTACGGGGACGGTGACGAACACCGGCCTGACGACGGCAAACGACGTGGTGGTCGTCCTCCAACCCGTCTCGCCGCCGTTTATCGCCCACTCCCTTGCGGTGCCGGTCGGTTCGCTCGAACCCGGCGAAAGCACCCAGTTCGAGTTCCCGATTACGGTGACGGGGAACGCCACGACTGGGATGAGACGACTTTCGGCGACGGTCGAATATGAGTTGCTTACGGGGAGACAAACCTCCGACCCGTTCTCGCTTTCGGTCGCGGTGGCCGAGAAACAAGACCGCTTCAACATCGAACCCGTGAACGCGACGTTCGAAGTCGATTCAGACGGTATCCTCGTGGTCCGCCTCACGAACGACGGAGCGGAGACTGTCACGAACGTCAACGTCAGACTGCTCGCAGAAGAACCCGTTTCGAGTGCCGACGCTTCGACGTTCGTCTCCCGGCTCGACGCCGGTGAATCGACCACCATGTCGTTCGACCTCGAAGTGTCAGACGATGCGATTCCGAAAACCAAGGCGGTGACGCTCGCTATCGACTACGAACAAGCAGACGGCACGATGCGCACCGAAACCCAGCAGGTTCCGGTAGAAGTTGTCGAAGGTGCTCCACAGCAGATTCCGATAGAGGCGATTGGCCTCGCGGTAGTCGTCGTCGCGGCGGCAGCCGTGTGGTGGTATCGCCGTCGCTAGTCGGTAGTTTTCTAAAAACGCGAAAATCGAGGTTCTTTAGTCGTCGTCAGCCGGGGTTTCGCCGCCGGTCATGGGGCCGTCAGAGCGGGGCGTGATGCCACCGCGTGCGGCACTCATCCAGCTTGCGATGTTCTGAGCGACGTAGTCTTTGCCACCCCAGCCAACCGCGATACCAACACCGAGGGCGAGCGCGATTGCCACCCCGCCGGCGAAGGCGGTTGCGAGGATGTAGAGCAGTTCTACGTCGACGCCCATCGTGTCGAGTCCGATGACGACGACGGTGAAGTAGAGGAACAGGCGAACGCCCGTCGCAAACCAGCTCGTGTACATCGTCTCGGTCGCCGCGCGGGTGCGCTGGATGGCGTCGCCGATGAAGTCAGCGACGACGAAGCCGAGGACGATGATGAGCAAGCCGGCGATCAGCGACGGCAGGTAGGACACGGCCTCTGAAATCCACAGCGACAGGAGTGGAATGGCGAGTGCCTCTGCGGCCGCGAGAACGGCGAGCGCGAACACGAATGCGTAGGCGAGTAGCCCAAACGAATGGGAGACTGCTTTTTCTGTCCCACCAAGAATGTCACCGAGCGGCGTGGCGAGGACGACGCGGTCGAGTTCGATGCGGTCTGAGACGTACTCGACTAACCGCATTGCCCCTCGGGCGACGAGCCACCCGATGAGCAAGATGAGAATTGCGCCGACCAAGTTCGGCACGAACGCAATCATCTCGTTTAGCATGTTTGTCAGCGTATCCCCGATGGTTCCCACTTGAAGGATGAACAAGTCACTCACAGTTTTACACCAACGAGTATAATGTTTCTATCACCGCATATTTGTTTCGTAAGTTAGGAACAGCTTACCGGACTACAGCATAGCGATTATTGGTCACGTTTTTGATTTGCTTCTCCAAAATTGTAAAGATAAATAAATAAGTCTCCACCCCGCGAGTGTCACGCAATCTACTGTCAATCAAAGCATACTGTCGGTATTTTTGATGGATGATCGACGGACGACCCTACAGGGGTTGAAAAACGGAATTCTACAAAGAGAAGAATGGCCGAACGGCATGGATTTGGGGCCAAAAAATAACGTTCCATACATTTCTATCGAGTAGTCGCCCAATAACGAAAGTAAACGATAGATACACTTAATAGTCAGTCCAACCATCAGTTCAAAGTTGTAAGGGGGAAGTTAACATGAAACAATGTTCAAACTGTGGGGGATTCGTTACGCCAGACTTTGTCAGAGTGTTCGGGACCAACAATGATGAAGTGTTTGCGTGCTTGAACTGTACGACGATTACCGACTTAGAGAAGTACGCGGGGACGACGTACGGCCACACCGAACACGCGAGCAGCGTCCGGTGGAAAGACGTCGGCCTGTAATCGAGACACCTTTTGAAACTGGCTCAAGCGGCTCGCCCGTCGGTCTGGGTGAACCGCTGAGTCAACCACCAATTCCACAGAGCGTCTGCGACGGCCCGTGAGTCGAGCGCGTGGGTCAGAGCGTCTGCGCTCGCTTCAGGAACCTTAACACGCCTCCACTGAGTACTGTTCGTATGGCCAATCGAGATGGTGCCCGGCTGCCGGGGGTTCCCGACGAAGACGGCCCTGCGCGCATCATCTTGCACGTCGATATGGACTGTTTTTATGCCGCCTGTGAGCGCCTGCGCGAGCCCGAGCTGGTCGGCAAGCCCGTCATCGTCGGCATGGGCTACGAACCCGGCGAGACGATTGGCGCGGTGGCGACGGCGAGCTACGAGGCGCGCGCGTTCGGCATCGAGAGCGCCCAAGCCATCTCGAAAGCCCTCGACACGCTCCCGCGCATCGAAGCCGTAGCCGACGGCGAGGCAGGCGGCTACTACCGGTCTGTCGACCTCGACTTCTACAAGTCCGTGAGCGCGGAGGTCAAAGCCATCCTCCGCGACTGCGCGGACACCCTCCGGGAGGTGAGCATCGACGAAGCCTATCTCGACGTGACCGAGCGCACCGCGTGGGACAAAACCGCAGATGGGAGCCGGACGCTCGCAGAAGGATACGCCCGCTACATCAAACAGCGCATCGAACGCGAGGTGGGCGTGACCGCGAGCATCGGCGTCGCGCCGAACATGAGCGCGGCGAAGGTCGCAAGCGATTTCGACAAACCCGACGGGCTGACCGTGGTTGAGCCGGGAACCGTCCGCGAGTTTTTCGCGCCACTCTCCATCGAGGCCGTCCACGGAATCGGCCCGGTCACGGCCCGTTCGCTGCGCGACCTCGGTATCGAAACTGCGGGCGACCTCGCCGCCGCAGACCGCGACGACCTCGTAGACCAGTTTGGCGAACGCGGCCGCGAACTCTACGAGCGAGCAAACGGCAGGGACACGCGGGTCGTAGAGCCGGTTGGCAAGCCAAAGAGTTTCTCACGGGAATCGGCCTTTCCCCCGACGGCAGACGGAAGCGAGCACCAAACCACAGTTTCGCGGCTTGCGGAAGCAGTCGCCGCGCGCGCAGACCGCGAAGGCGCGCTCTACCAGACCATTGGCATCAAGGTGGTGACCCCGCCGTTCGACGTCCACACGCGTGCCCGGTCGCTGCCCGGCCCCGTTCAAGACCCGGCCCTCGTCGAGTCGGTGGCGCTCTCGTTGCTCACCGAGTTCGAGGGCGAAACGGCCCGCAAACTCGGCGTTCGCGTCTCCAAACTCTCGTTCGCCGCAGAAGACCAGGCCAGCCTCGATAGCTGGAGCGGGGCGACGACAAGCGAACCACGAGAAAAATCGAGCCAGCCCGTGAGTGATCAATCTCGGGAAGGCCAACAGTCGCTGACCGATTTCTAACTCACCACGGCGCGAACGCCGGGTTGCCAAGCCGCTTTACCTCTGAAATTCCGTCTATGTGCGCGATGTCCTCGTCGTCCAACGCCAAAAACTGACTCTCCCAATTGGCTCGGATGTGGGCGCGACTCGTCGCTTTCGGGATGGGAACCACGCCTTTGTCGAGGAGCCACGCGAGCGTGACCTGTTCGGGCGTCGTCTCGTGTTTTTCTGCCACCTCGCACACCTCGCGCACGTCGCCTACGTTGCCCTGCATGAGTGGCGAGTAGGCGACGAGCGCGATATCGTGGCGCTCTGCGTAGGCGCGCAACTCGTCTTGTTGGAGCAAGGGGTGCATCTCGACTTGGTTCGCTTTGATGGGGGCGTCACACTGTTCGCGTGCTTCGGTGAGCAGTTCCGGGGTGAAGTTGCTCACGCCGATATTGTCGATGAGACCGTCCCGTTTGAGGTCGCTGAAGGCTGCGAGCGTGGCTTCCGGGTCGTAGCTTTCGGCTGGCCAGTGGACGTACAGCATGTCGAGTGAGTCGACGCCCAACCGGTCGAGGCTCCCGCGCGCCGTCCGAACCACGTCGTCGTAGGCGAGGTCATCGAACCACACTTTCGACGCGAGGAAGACCGCTTCCCGCGAAACGGGAGACGTCCTGATTCCCTCGCCAACCGCTGCCTCGTTCTCGTAGTACTGGGCGGTGTCGATGTGGCGAAACCCGATATCGAGGGCGTTTCTGACGCTTGCCACGCACGAACCGAAGTTGGTGTTTTTGTACGTTCCAAGTCCGAGCGCGGGGATTCCGTTGACTGGCGAACGGTTCACAGCGTCATCCATGCACGCAACAATATATCCGAACAAAATAATGTTTGTGGAACTGAGAGTGGTGATTTATCTGCGCGCACACGAACTCTCGGCATGAACAAGCTCGCGGGTGCAGGAGACGGGCGCTGGGAACTCGCTCCGCACGCGTACATCATCGTCTACGAGTCACCGGCCGGTGACGAACTGCTCACCATTTACGACTGTGGCGCAGCGCAGAAACCACCGTCTGCGCAGTTAATCGGGCACCTCGTTCGGGTGGACGCAGACTGCGACGTGAGCCAGACCCAAACGGGCTACATCGTCAGAATGTTGGAGCCCGCGACGCTCGAAGACCAAGGGAACAGTCACTTCGTTATCCGCGCCTGAATTTTCGCAGGAACCGACAGCCAACAGTATATAGGGCAGGCCTGCGACCAGTGTGATACGCGCACATGGCAGACGTAGAAACTATCACAGTCGCGGACGTGAGCGAGGGTCCGGGGGGCGAGGGCACCGTTGGGGAGGAAGTCTCTCTGCCCGTCGTCGAGGTGCTCACCGGTCGTGGCTTCATCACGGGTAAATCGGGGTCGGGAAAATCGAACACGGCGAGCGTCGTCGCAGAGAAACTCCTCTCGAATAACTTTCCCATTCTCATCGTCGATACCGACGGCGAGTACTACGGGCTAAAGGAGAAATTCGAGTTGCTCCACGTCGGCGCAGACGAGGAGTGTGACATCATGGTCGGCCCGGAGCACGCAGAGAAAATCGCGTCGCTCGCCCTCGAAGGCAACGTCCCCATCATTCTTGACGTGTCTGGCTATCTCGATGAGGACGAAGCCAAAGACCTCCTGACCGCGGTCACGAAACAACTGTTCGCCAAGGAAAAGAAGCTGAAAAAGCCCTTCTTGATGCTCGTAGAGGAAGTCCACGAGTATCTCCCCGAAGGCCCCGGCCTCGACGAGTGTGGGCGCATGCTCATCAAAATCGGAAAACGCGGGCGGAAACACGGCCTCGGTATCACCGGCATCAGCCAGCGCCCGGCCGACGTGAAAAAGGACTTCATCACCCAGTGTGACTGGCTCGTCTGGCATCGCCTGACGTGGGGCAACGACACCAAAGTCGTCCAGCGCGTCATCGGCACGGAGTACGCGAACGCCATCGAGAACATGGGCGACGGCGAGGCGTTCTTGATGACCGACTGGGCAGAGAGCATTCGTCGCGTCCAGTTCCAGCGAAAGACGACGTTCGACGCGGGCGCAACCCCCGGCTTGGACGACTTCGAGCGTCCCGACCTCAAATCGGTGAGCGACTCGCTCGTCTCCGAGTTGAAGCAGATTACCGACAAACGCGCCCAACACGACGACGAGGTCGAACGCCTCACGGCCCAACTGGAGAAAAAGGACGAACACATCTCGCAACTTGAAGCCGAACTCGCAGACGCCCGCGACATGAGCCGCATGGCAGACCAGTTCGCCCAGGCGATGCTCGACACCACCCAACCCTCGCGGATGCGCGAGGCAGAACAGTCCGGGCTCGATAGCTACGAGCGCGACGCGCCGGAGCCGGAACCTGAGCCAGAACCGGAACCCGAAACCCCGCCCTCCGGACCCGACTTCGACGAACTCCAGATTGGTGGGAATCGCCCGCTCGTCAAACAGCTCTGTCGCTCGATAGCCGGCCTCGACACTATCGAACGCGGCATGCTCGCCTACTACTGCGAGCACGGCCCGGCAGAGCCGATGGACGCCTACGTCGCCGCGGGTGGAGATGCAGACCGAACGATTGCGTACAACTGCAACGCGACGCTCAAAGAGGTGGGCGTCGTCACCCACCTCGGGCGAGGTCACTACGACTACAGCGTTCCGCAGTTCATCGAAGCCGCCCACGACGGCCGGCTCAGCGACGCAGAGTTCGAAGAAATTATTGACGTCATCGAATCGCAGTTCCTCCCTGACCTCCAGCGCGCTTAAAGCCCGGAGACGAGGTCTTTGAGGGCGGCGCGCGGGTCGTCTGCTTTTGCCACGCCACTTGCGAGGAGGACGCCCTCCGCGCCGAGTTTTTGCGAGGCAACGACGTCTTCGCCCGTCGAGATGCCCGCGCCACAGAG
The DNA here is from genome assembly GCF_036689885.1 of Haladaptatus sp. CMSO5. Lineage (NCBI taxonomy): Archaea > Methanobacteriati > Methanobacteriota > Halobacteria > Halobacteriales > Haladaptataceae > Haladaptatus > Haladaptatus sp. CMSO5. Next base: position 1,976,793 of record NZ_JBAHVW010000001.1, on the reverse strand, counting down.
GACGGAGACCGACTCGTCAACCGCAGCCGCGGCTTCGACTGCACCTGTCACGATGTCGGGGTCGGCTTTGCTCACGGGCGTTCCCGTCCCGATGAGTTCCGGTGGTTCGACGGCCACGGAATCGGGGCCGAGGGCGGCCGCGGCACCGACCTGTGCGGGGTTGTTCGCACAGACGATGGTTTCTAACCCAGCGCGCTCTGCGGCACGGACGCTCGCGTCGATGTCCGCAAGTTTGAGGCGTTTTTCTGAGTGGTTGATGAGCGTCCCTTGCGCACCAGCGTCTGCGACAGCTTCTGCGAGCGTGCTGCCGGTGGCGCTGCCGTATTCGACGGGACTCACGTGCTGTGCCCACGTCTCGACGCCGGTTTCTGCGACCGCAGAGAGGTGTGCGGCCTGCGGTGCGACGGCGATACGGGCGTCTGTGTCTGTGGCAACGGCTGCTGCGGCCTCTGCGACGGCGACCGGGTCACAGGGGTAGGCTTTCAGGTTTACGAGAACGAACATACCGGGAGGCGATTCCCCGGCGACAAATAGATTGCGAGACGAAGTAGTCGCGTTACTTGTCTTTGCGTTTTACCACGTCACCGAGCGTGGTGGTCGTGGAGGCGCTTCCTTCCCACTCTGAGTCCGTATCGGCGCTCTCAGAGAGGCTGATGTTGAGCGCGCGTTCGAGTTTCTTCTGGACGGAGTCGTTTGGCAGGATGTCGCCGCGTTCGAGTTTGCGGATGAGACTCGCCTTCTCGTTGAGACTCTTTGCGAGTTCTTCTTGACTCAATCCTTTCTCCTCGCGCGCCTCGCGGATGCGGTCGTCGTAGTCGGTTGCGACCTCGTCCATGTCGTCGAACATATCCCGACGACGGCGCGTCGAGGAGCCGCTCGACGAGCTCGACGTGCTGCTGCTCGAAGACGACTTCCCAGAGGAGCTGCTGGTCGAGTACTTGGTGGACGAACTGGAAGAAGATTTTTGCGTCCGAACCTCCGTCCCGAACTGCGAACAGCTGTCGCAAAGCTGGAGTTCAGCTCCCTCGACCTTGACGGTCTTGAGCGAACCAGACTCGGCTCCGCACATCTCACATTGAGCCATAGCCCCACTTAGCAAGGGGCGTGTATAAATGGCACGCCGGATGGCCGCCCGCAGGCGGTTTAGGCAAGCGCTCGCATCGAGTAATAAAAGCGTTGGAGTGCCGTCACGTGGCCGATGACCGCGAAGAACACAAGGAGTGCGACGACCAGCGACACGCCACCAACCTGCTGGACGAACGTCGCCACGAGGGTCGTGAGACCGATGAGCGCGAGGCGGTCTGCCCGCCCGACGAGGCCGCCGTACACGCGGTCTAAGCCGACTGCTTGGGCTTGCGTTCCGAGATACGAGGTCATGAGCACGCCCGTGATGGCGGCAAAGCCAATGGCGTATTCGCCAATCCCTGCCATCAACCCGGCAATCACGACGATGTCTGCGTAGCGGTCGAGGACGTGGTCGAGAAGATCACCGGAGCGTGAGGCCACGTTCAACTCGCGGGCGAGCGCCCCGTCGACGAGATCGAGCCAGCCGTTCAAGAAGACAAGTATCGCGCCAACGAGATAGTAGCTGGGCGTCTGCCCGGCGAGGTAGTAGACGCCACCGGCGGCGACCGCAAGCACGAACGCCACGACGCTCACGCTGTCGGGGGTGAGATTGAGTCGGGCGGCGAGGGTGACGAAGGGGGCGAGCAGCCGGTCTGCGACGGGTCTGAATTTGTCGAGCATTATAGATAGTCGATGAAGGACACTTCGCCCGCAGACGGTGCGCGGTCACCAACGATGGCGGCTTCGATGGCCGCGGCAACCGCCTCGGGGGTTCGGTCAGTCGTATCGATTTCGTAGACGGCTTCGAGACCGTGTTCGTTGACGGCTTCCGAGAGGATTACGTCGAGCGCCTCGCTCTCTGCGTTTTCGCGCGCTTTTTGGGCGGTTTCGCCGCGCTCAAGCAGGCGCTGTTCGAGCTGGTCTGGGTGACAGCGAAGCACGATGACTTTGTCCGCCGTCAGGTGATGAGCGAGGTGGGAATCGACGAGCGCGTCGTCCCGGTCTCCGAGCCACTCGCGGACGGCATCCAAGTCGGCGACGAGGCTGTCGCGCTCCTCGTCAACTTCGCTATAGAGGCCGTCTTCGTCTCGAATCACGTCGTTCAGGTGAATCACGTCGAGGTCGGTATCGATGAGGGTTGTGGCCGTCGTCTTGCCCGTTCCGGGCGTGCCGGTGACGACGACTCTCACGCGGTGAGCACCTCGTTCAACACGGACACCGCGCGCTTCGTCGTCTCCTCAGTGCCACAGGTGATGCGGATGCACTCGGGCAGCCCAAAGCTCGAACAGTCGCGGACGATGATGCCTTCGCGCTGGGCGGCTTTCGTGACCGCAGAGCCGTCACCGACGTCCGCGAGGACGAAGTTTCCGGCGCTCTCCCACGTCTTTGCGTCGAGATTTTCGGAGATGTACTCGCGCGCCCACGCGGCGGTTTCGACGGATTTCTCGACGTGCTCGTCGTCAGAGAGCGCGGCGAGTCCGGCCCGACAGGCCAGTTCGCTCGCGGCGAAGGGCGTGTTCACCCGGGCGTAGGCGTCGGCCCACACTTCGGGGACAACGGCGTAGCCGAGTCGAAGCCCTGCGATTCCGTAGGCCTTCGAGAACGTGCGGAGAACGGCGATATCGTCGCGGTCAGAGAGCAGTGAGATTGCGCTGTCCATCTCCGCGAACTCGCCGTAAGCCTCATCGACGACGACGAGGGTTTCCTCGGCTGTTTCCTGGGCCACTGTCACCACCTCATCGAGTGCCATGACCGAGCCGGTTGGGTTGTGTGGGCTCGTGAGGAAGATGATGCGCTCGCCGTCGTAGTGGTCGAGCACGCCCGCTGCGGTTTGGGCGAAGTCGTCTGCTTTTCTGAGTGGGTACTCGTTCACCTCGCCGTGGTGGTAGCGGGCGCTCATCGCGTAGTAGGCGAAGCCGGGTTTCGTGACGAGCACTTCGTCGCCGGGTTCGAGCATAGCCCGACAGAGGTAGTCGAGTGCGCCGTCGCCGCCGTTTGCGAGCCAGATTTGTTCGCCGGTGACGCTCCACTTTGTTGCGAGGGCGTCAGTCAGGTCCGCGGCCGACGTTTTCGGGTAGGTATGGATGGTCGGCGCGGCGGCTTCGACGGCCGCTGCGGCCTTCGGACTCGGCCCGTGTGGGTTCTCGTTAGAAGAGAGTTTTACCAGATTCGCTGGGTCGAGGCCCAATTCGCGTGCGACCTCCTCGATGCCACGCCCCGCGCGGTAGGCGGTGTGCGAGGAGAGGTCCCGTGGTTGCATACCTGTCTGCTATCGGCGTGCGCCCTTAAACGCACCCACCTTGGGTGAACGGTGTCACGATGTAAGCCCATCCTTCCCCTTCCCGGTAAAATGAGCTTTCACAAAGATTGTTTGTTGATAACAATATCCCCAACCCACATCTTTCCCTCCGGGGAAACCCATTATGACAGAAATGCAAACATCACGGCGTACATTACTCAAGCGCGGTGCGCTCATCGCAGGGGCGGCGGCAATTGGTATTCCGGGAACCGTTTCCGCAGCAGGCTGTGGGACGGTTGTGTGTGCTCGCTCGCCAGGCTACTGGAAGAACCACCCCGAAGCCTGGCCAGTCGAGACGGTCAAGATTGGTGGCCTCGAGATGGACAAAGAGTACTGGATCGAAAATCTCCTGAAACAACCCGTCCAAGGCGATAAAAACCGTATCCTTGCGAAATCGCTGCTCGCGGCGAAGCTCAACCAGTACGCGGGTGCAGAAGACTCGTGTATCCGGTATCGCGGCACGGCGGACAAGTGTATCGGCGGCGGCCGCTGCTACTTCGGCGTGACCGGCGTGGCAGACAAGTGGCTCATCACCTCCGGATTCCCAGAATTCGCAAACGGCTACACGCCACAGACCACCTGGACGCTCCCCGTGATGCTCCACAACGAGTGCACTGGCGAGCGCGACACCGTTAAGGTGAACGCCGAATGTCTGTACGACATCTTAGACGCCTACAACAACGGCATGCTCTGTGCGTGCAAGGCCGACTAAGCTCACGTTTTCTTTTCTGTACCTACGGTTCACGACAGGCTAACCACTGTTCTACGAGCGATGGCCCTCTCGGCGCACGATTCGATTCAGTTCCTAAGCTGAACGTTCACACTGAAATGGCCTCCATACCGACTGGTAGTTCAACCAAAACTGAGGTAACAGACATGTAACAAAGTCAATTGATAGAGATTTTCCGTACGAGTGAAAACTCATGACTGACATACGTACTTCACGACGAACACTCCTCAAACGCGGTGCGCTCATCGCGGGGGCGGCGTCGCTCGGCATTCCCGGCACAGCCGCGGCCCGAGGTGACAGAGACCGACGGAAAGTCTGTGCGCGGTCGCCGGGCTATTGGAAGAACCATCCCGAAGCGTGGCCGGTTGACGTGCTGCAAATCGCCAACAAACGCGCACCAAAGGAGTTCTGGATTCACTACCTCCTGAAACAACCCGTCCGCGGTGACAAAAACCGCATCCTCGCAAAGGCGCTCGTCGCGGCGAAGCTCAACCAGTACGCGGGTGCAGAAGACTCGTGTATCCGGTATCGCGGCACGGCGGACAAGTGTATCGGCGGCGGTCGCTGTTACTACGGTGTACCGGGCGTAGCCGTGCGGTGGCTCTACGCCGCTGGCTTCGCTGACTTCGGGACGGCGAAGTACACACCCATGCGAACTTGGGACACCTACATCACGCTCCCTAACGAGTGCACCAACGAATGGGACAAGCTCATGGTGAACGGCGAGTGCCTCTACAAAGTCTTAGACGCCTACAACAACGGTGAGATGTGCGCCTGTGATTCGGACGAGAGCGACTACGATTGGTCGCGCTAACTCCATCCCCCTTAGGCTTGTTTTAACGATTCGTCGACAAAGTCAGCCGCTCGGAATGCCAACGCTGCGATGGTGAGCGTCGGATTCATCGCCCCCGCCGTGACGAACACGCTGCTTGAAGCAATCGTGAGATTCGCCACGTCGTGCGTGCGAAGGCGTGCATCGACGACGCTCGTTTCGGGGTTCGTTCCCATTCGCGTGGTTCCCATGTGATGATACGTCGGCCCCGTGTTTTCCGGCCCGACCGTCCACCGAATGTCCACGCCAAGTTCGTCCATGACGGCGCGTTGAATCTCGTTTGCGCGGGCGAGAGTTCGTCGTTCTCTCTCGCCAACCCGCCAGTGAACATCCGGGACGGGGTTGCCGTGGTCGTCGGTTTTCGCCGTGTCGAGGCCGATGTAGTTCTCTTTGCGCGGCGCTTGGCCAACGAGCGCCCCGATTCCGAGTTCGTGGCCGTACGAGTCCTGGAGCGTTTCGAGCAGTTCGTCACCATACTCGGCTGCATCCATCGCCATCTCGACGGGTGAGGGCCCGGCATAGTTCAAGAATTCTAGTTTGATAGGGCCGATGTCGGGGTCGTCGGTGTCGTAAAACTGGTGGCTTTCAGTCGTGTTGAACCCGATGTGGTTCTGCCGTGTCTCGCGGCCCGGGAGCACGCCACCCATGCCCGCAAATAGGTGTTCCATGAAGTAGCGCCCGACTGCGCCACTCGAATTTGCGAGGCCGTCCGAGTGGTCGTCCGAAGCGGACAGCAAGAGCAGTCGCGGGATTTCAACGCCGCCAGCCGCGAGGATGAACTGGCGGGCTTCCTGTCGGTACGTCCGCCCGTTTTTCGCGTACACAGCCGCTTCGACCCGCTCACCGGATGCGGTGGTTTCGAGGCGTTGGACGGGGGCTTCAGCAATGACGCGAACGCCCTTTGCCTCTGCTTTCTCGATGGTGGTGTCGGCTGAGTACTTCGCGCCCGACGGACACACGGGATTGCACGTCCCGTAGCCTACGCATTGAGAGCGCCCGTCGTACGCCTCTGAGTTGCGTGCGTTCCCCACCGAATGGGTGGTGATTTCGAGCGCCTCACACGCCTCTGCGAAAATCGAATCCGAGTGCGAGGGCGCGAACGCAGGCATCGGATACGGCTCGTCTCGCGGCGGGGCGAACGGGTTATCCACTGAACCAGCGACCCCCAGTTCCTTCTCCGCGCTCGCGTAGTAGGGTCGCAACTCGTCGTAATCGATGGGCCACTCGCCGCCGTCCGGCCCGGTGGCGGCGAAGTCCGACTCGTGGAGGCGCATCACCATCCCCTGCCAGTGGAGCGTACTCCCGCCAACGCCTTTCACGCGGGCGTGATTGAGCGGGTAGAAGTTCTCACCAGAAGATGTGTACGCATCGCGCGGACCACCCATCTCCCACACCGAGTGGTCGCTGTCGCCCGGTCGAATCGAGCGTTCCATCTGCGTGATGCGGTCTTCGGGGTCGAATCGCGGCCCGGCTTCGAGCACCACCACGTCGTGGCCAGCCGCTGCAAGCGTGTCTGCGAGCAAGGCTCCGGCAGGCCCCGCGCCGACGATGCACACGTCAGTGCGGGAGGCAGTGGTGTGGGTCATGGCTGGTCTGTGTAGGTCAAGCCGCCGGGGTGGCCCTGTGGATTCTCGATGCCCACGAGACGCCCGCCCGTTGGCGACGCGTAGAGCGCGTACTGGAGGTCGTTCCAGATGTAGTAGCGAAGTCGCCGCGCCGTCGTCGCGTCCGGGTCGGAACTTGGGTCGGCTTCGGGAAGCCCCATCTCTTTTAAGAGTTGTTCTCGGACTTCGACCGACAACGCCGAAACCGGGGCGTCGTACCACTCGACCGCTGTCTCGTTCAGTTCGGCCACCGCACGTCCGAGGTGGCTTCTGTACGCCGGTCGGGCGGCTGCTTTCTCCGTCACATACGTCTCAACAAATGCGTGAATCCCACTCACGTCCGTTGGATAGATAACTTCTGCAACGGCCGCCATCGTTTCGACAAGCTGCGTCCGTGACACGTCGGTGCCGTCGGTATCACTCGCGAGGAACGCCGCACCCCCACCGACGACGATTCCCACGCTCGCAAGCGACGCAAGCGCGTCTCGACGTGTCAGCTTCATCTTGGCGCAGAATTAGGCCACCCTAAATTTATGCGTTGTCATCCACATCACTTGTGTCGGCAACGTTATACGTAATTGCTCCTACAACCGACTATGACTGTCGAGACTCATGTGGTCACACTACCGAGCGGGGAGCAGCTCGCCTATCGTGAGCGCATGGGCGAGACAGACCCTGTGGTGTTCATCCATACGAACTGCTCGTCTTCGATTCATTGGGAGCTCGTTTTTGATGAACTGGATCCGCGTTATCACCTCATCGCGGTCGACCTCAGAGGCTGTGGCGGCTCGTCGTACCTCGAACCAGTCGATTCGATTGCGGATTTTGCGAACGATGTTGCGGCGTTTCTCGCGGCGTTGGACGTCGGCCCCGTCCACGTCGTCGGGTGGTCAAGCGGTGCGGCGATTGGCTTACAGGTAGAACTCAAAGCGCCGTCGCTCGTGCGCTCACACACCCTCATTTCTCCGGTGAGCACGCGCGGATACCCCATCCTGAAAAAAGACGACGCGGGCAACGTCATCTCACAACAACCGCTCGCCACTCGTGGCGAACTCGCCGCAGACGCCCTCCAGATTGCACCTGTCCTCGAAGCCATCGAGACGAACGACGCCGAGTTCCTCACAGCCTACCTGCAAACGCTCGTGTTCAACGAGCAACTCCCGGACGCCCTCAACTTAGCCGACCACGTTGCAGAGATGCTCACCCAAGAGGGGTTTCTCGACTTCGTCTACGCGACAGCCCATTTCAACATCTCGTCGGTCGATAACGGTGTCGAACAAGGCACCGGCGAGGGGATGCACCTCCGTGCGCCCATGCTCGTCCTGTACGGTACCGAAGACAGCGTCATTCTCCGGCAAATGATAGACCACACCCTTTCTGACGTCGGTTCGGACGCCGCACTCGTCGTCCTAGAAGGGGTGGGACATGCGCCCGCAATCGAAGCCCCGGCACGCGTTGCCACTGAACTCGAAGCGTTTTTCGGAAAATTCGATGCGGTCAGCAATTCCGTATCGTAACTATTCGGGAATCCGGACGGCGTGTTCGAGCACGCCAACGCCCTCGACTTCGACTTCGACCACGTCGCCGTCTGCGAGCGGCGAGACGCCCGCTGGCGTCCCCGTCGAGATGATGTCGCCCTCTTCGAGCGTCAGGTAGGACGTAATCTCCTCGATGAGTTCGGGAATCGAGAAGATAAACTCAGCGCGAGACGACTCTTGGCGCAGTTCGCCGTTGACCCAGAGTTTGACCGACGCGTCGGCCGGTACTTCGTCGGGCGTTGCCACGACCGGGCCGACCGGCGCGGCGTTGTCGAACGCCTTGCCACGAATCCAGTTCTGTTCTTTGCGCTGGTCGTCGCGGTTCGAGAGGTCGTCTACACACGTAAAGCCCGCCACGTAGTCCATCGCGTCTGCTGCGGCGACGTTTTTCGCCTGCGTGCCGATGACCACGCCGAGTTCTGCTTCGTGGTCGATGCGCTCTTTACCCGCCGGGAGCGTCACTTCGTCGCCGTGGCCAGCGAGCGTGTTCGGGGGTTTGAGAAACAACAGTGGACGGTCTGGAATCTCAGAGTTCTGTTCTGCGGCGTGGTCTGCGTAGTTGAGCCCGACACAGACGATTTTCGACGGTTCACACGGTGGGAGTACGTCCACCTCGTCGGTGTCGTAGGTTTCCCCCGCGAAAACGATGCCCTCGTCGGTCCACTCACCAGTTCGTACCGACCCTGCCGGGTCGCGGAATCGAACATGTCGCATACGTCCGGTCGTGTCTGTGGTTGGTTAAGCGTTTGTGCTGTGGCAAACGCTCACAGTGGGACGATTCTCATGGATTGAGACTCAGCTTTGGTTTATATTCTCTCAGTTCGCGTAGCAGTACTTGTAAGGTGATAAAAATGGCAACTACTCGACCAACCCTCGAAGGCGTAAATACGTTCGAAAGCCACCTCGGTGGCATCACGGTTCGCGGTGAAGCACACAGCCTGAGCGCGTGGTTCGTCCTCGCACTCCGACTCATGATGGGGGTTGCGTTCTTGAACGCAGGCCTCGACAAGGTGCTCGCAGCTGGCTGGGGCGCACAGGGCTACCTGCTGAACGTCGCGGCAACCAACGGCAACCCACTGCAGGGGATGTTCCTCTGGATGGGACAGACGCAGTGGTTCGTTGATTTCCTCGCGATCGCTGTCCCGTGGGGTGAACTCCTCATCGGTCTCGGACTCATCGTCGGCGCACTGACCCGCCTCGCGGCGTTCTTCGGCGCGTTCATGATGCTCATGTTCTACTTCGGTAACTGGAGCATCGAACACGGCGTCATCAACGGCGACTTCGCGTACATGCTGGTCTTCCTCGCCGTGGCCGCCTTCGGTGCAGGCCGCATCCTCGGCCTCGACACCTACTTAGAACGCATCGAGTTCCGTGGCGAACCGCTCATCGAGCGCTACCCACGCCTGCAGTACATCTTCGGCTGAACACACGACTTTTTCTGCGACACTCACTCGACGTAGAGTGCGTACATTAACACCGCAAATCCAACCGCCGTCAGCCCACTTTCGATGACGGCGACAAGACTCGCATCGACGCCGAGTATCTGGTCTGCGATACCAGCGAGTAACGACCCCGCTGTAACGATTCCAAAGCCAATAGTGAGTGCTCTCAGTGCGGGGGCATTCGTCCGACGGTAGGCTTTGTACGCGAAATAGGTGATGAGCCCGCCAAGGACGAGTGTGATTGTTTTGAGCGCAACGACGACGGTGAACAGTTCGGTCATGTTTCTTTCCTCAGTTCGTTCCAGAGCGACGCCAACCGGTCTTCTGGGGCGTCTGGTGGGCGCGTGATGGCGACCGTCAACTCGCGGTTCGCATCGAGACTGAACGTCACGTCTTCGAAATCGAGCCGGTAGCGCGTGGTGTGGTGGCCGTCGGTTCGCACCTCGACGAATGCCTCTACGAGCGATGCCGCTTCAAGCTGATTGATTTTCCGATACGCGGTCGAACGCGGAACGTCTGCTACTTCTGCGAGTTCCTGTACCGTCTTTTCGGACGTGAGTTCTTTGAGCAGCGACTGACAGACGGCGTCGTCTAACGTATCGAGAACCGTCTGTACGTCTGGGTGGGTCTGCTGCCAGCCGTCTCGCGCCATTCAGTTTGGGACATGTCGCTCGCATGTGATAACTGCATCGTCGCGGCAGAACATTTAGGTCGCGTCCCAGAGAGCAGTCGGCTATGCGAATCGCGCCGCTAGTGGGACGCAGCCTGCTCGTAAGCGCGGCTGCACTCACGACCGTCTCCCCGGATGTCGCGGCCGCCACGACCGAGGCGACCCACGTCGCAACCGATGCCCCTTTCAGCGGCTTCACGCTCGGTGCGGGCCTCGTCGCCGCGCTCGCTGCCGGCTACTATCTGCGCTATTTCCGGTGAGTCGTGCGCCCTCCTCAGTCGTTAAGTGGCTCTGCTCACTATTCACACGTGGCATGAAACTTACCTGGTACGGACACTCAACGTGGTACGTGGACGTAGGCGACACGAGCCTCCTCATCGACCCGTTTTTCGACAATCCAAAGACTGAGAAATCACCCGAAGACGTTCCAGCTCCGGACTATCTGCTGCTTACTCACGGACACGCAGACCACATCGCAGACGCTGGGGCATTCACCGACGCGACCGTCGTCGCCACGCCAGAACTCGCCTCGTACGTCGCAGACGAGTTCGGCCACGAGGACACGATTGGTATGAACATCGGCGGCACCGTCGAATGCGGCGACGCCTTCGTCACGATGCACCGCGCAGACCACACCAACGGCCTCATGTCCGAGTACACAGACTCTGGCGGGATGCCCGGTGGGTTCATCATCAGCGATACAAAGCCAACGCAGGTCGCAGACGAAGACAGCTACACGTTTTACCACGCGGGCGACACCGGCCTGATGACCGAGATGCGCGACGTGATTGGCCCGTACCTCGAACCCGACGCCGTGGCGCTCCCGATTGGCGACCACTTCACGATGGGACCGTGGCAGGCGGCCATCGCCGCAGACTGGCTCGACGCGGACTACGCCTTCCCGATGCACTACGACACGTTCCCGCCAATCGAACAAGACCCGAAAGACTTCAAGAAAGAAGTGACCGCGACCGGAAGCGGCACGGAAGTCGTCGTGTTGGATGGCGACGAGACGTTCGACCTCGCCGCCCAGTAATCTCGTCTCCTCCTTTTCTGCGATTCGTTCACACACAGTTATTGTGTCGTGTCACCAATGCAACTGACGTACCATGCCAGTACGTTCATCCGAGGCCGTGTGGGAGGGAACGCTCCGCGAGGGGTCAGGAACAGTCAAAACCGGCAGTGGCGTCATCGAAGCGCCCTATACGTTCATGTCTCGCTTCGAGGACGGCAGCGAGTCGAACCCCGAGGAGATGCTCGGGTCTGCCCACGCCGCCTGTCTTGCAATGCAGGTCGCAGCAGACCTCCAGCGTGCGGGCTACGATCCGGAGAAAGTGACCGCGACGGCGAACGTTCACCTAGAAAAAGTCGATGGAACCCAATCGATTACGAAAATCGTCGTCGACGTAGAAGGCTCTGCCCCTGACGTGGACGAAGCCGAGTTCCTCGAAATCGCGACCGGCGCGAAAGAAAACTGCATCATCTCGCGGGCGCTCGGTGCCATCGACATCGAGATGAACGCCGGACTCATCTGAGCGGGGAAACCCTGATACGTTCGCTTATTTTAGGGGTGTGTATGTCAGAGCGCCCTTGGACAGACCGCATCGTCGGCGCACGCATGACGGTCGACAACCTGTTCACAGACCGCATCGCCGAATCACAACTCACCCGCCAAGAATGGGGGCTCATCATGATGGCCGTCGATTTGGAGATAGAGCATCCAGACGACCCAGAGCGCGCACGACTCGTCGCAAACACCGAGAAGGTGCCCGAAATCGTCCCCGAACTCGACAACATCCGCCAGCAGATGCAAGGCGGTGTGGGCGGCCCATCGAAGAAAAAACAGTCCGGCGGGATGATGGACTCGGTGAAAAATGCGCTCGGACTCGGCAGTTCTGACCCGGCAGTAGATGAAGAAGAGATTCGTGCCGCAGAGCGACTCGCAAACGAGTACGCAAAAACCCTCCAGCGCCACTTAGAAGAGAACGGTCGCTGGGAGGAAATTCGCCGCGTGGCCGCGCAGCAGGCTTAGAGTTCTTCGCCGCTGTAGTGGAGCGTCAGCTCTTCTGCTTGGTAGATGTTGATGAGTTCCGTGATGATTTCGTCGTAGGATTCGTCTTCCTGACGAAGTCCATCTAAGCGTTCGAGCGTTTTCTCGTCTAAATGCACGCGGGGCATACCAGCAAATAGCACGCCATAGGGGATAAAATCAGGGGGCGTTACAGGCGTTCTACGATTGCCGCCGTCACGTCCTCCGTGCTCGCCTCGCCGCCTAAGTCAGGCGTGTGCGGACCGGATTCGAGCACCGATTCGACGGCACTGCGAACCCGTTCGGCTTCCGCGCCGTAGCCGAGGTGATCGAGCAACATCGCACCAGAGAGAATCGTCGCCGTCGGGTTGGCGATTCCTTGGCCTGCGATGTCCGGGGCGCTCCCGTGAACCGGCTCGAACAGCGCGTTGTCGTGACCGACGTTGGCGCTCGGCAAGAGGCCGAGGCCGCCAACGAGTCCGGCAGACAGGTCAGAGAGCATGTCGCCCGCGAGGTTCGGACAGATGACGACGCCGTACTCCTCTGGCCGGAGGATGAGGTGCATCGCCAGCGCGTCCATGAGCGCTGTGTCGTAGTCCACGCCGCGCTCGTCGCCGACTTGCTTTGCGGTCTCCAAGAACAGGCCGTCGGTCGTGCGCATCACGTTCGCTTTGTGCGCGATGGTGACCGTGTCGTAGCCGTTCTGTGCTGCGTAGTCGAAGCCGAACTCCGCGATGTTGCGTGAGGCTTCCTCGGTGATGACGCGGGTGAGCGTCGTCACGCCGGGGGCAATCTCCGATTCGATGCCCTTGTAGACGCCCTCGGTGTTCTCGCGGATGAACACGAGGTCGGTGTCCGGTTTGAGCGCATCGACGCCGGGGTAGGCCGTCGCCGGGCGGACGTTTGCGAATGACTCCACCTGTTTGCGAAGCGGGAGAATCACGTCCGCGGCCGTCTCACCCGCCGCGCCGAATAGTGTCGCGTCCGAGGCTGAGACGAGATCGCGCGTCGCTTGCGGCAGCGCCTCGCCAGTTTCTTCTTTGACTGCGTCGCCAGCGTCGCCGGAGACGAACTCGAAGCCGAGGTCGAGCGCGTCGAGTACCTCTACGGCAGCGGGCGTGACTTCCTGGCCGATTCCGTCGCCCGGAATCACGGCAATCTGTTCAGTCATCGCTCTCCATGTACGGCAGGGCGTTTGCGGTTTCTGCGACGGCTTTGGCGTTGGATTTGAGCAGCGCCGTGGTGTCCCACTCGCCTTCGACGAGCGCCCGACGCTGGGCGTCGTCTACGGTGACGGAGACGGTCTTGCCGCCGTAGGTCACGGTCTCTGCGGCCACGTCAACGTCGAGTTCCTCGTCCGGGGTCGCTTCGACCCAGTCTTGGATTTCGGAGACGGTGTCGTGGTCTGCGGTCAGCGTCGGGATGCCGAGTGCGAGGCAGTTGCCCGCGAAAATCTCTGCGAAGGATTCGCCGATGATGGCGTCGATGCCCCAGCGCATGAGCGCCTGTGGGGCGTGTTCGCGCGAGGAGCCACAGCCGAAGTTGCTGTTCACGACGAGAATCGAGGCACCCTGATACTGCGCTTCGTTGAACGGGTGGTCTTTCTCGTTGTCGTCTTCGTCAAAGCGCTTATCGAAAAAGGCGAACTCGCCAAGCCCTTCGAAGGTGACGACCTTCATGAACCGCGCCGGAATGATTTGGTCTGTGTCGATGTCGTTTCCGCGGATGGGAATGCCCGTCCCGGAAGCGTCGGTGACGCTCGGTACGTCAGTCATACGTGGGCCACCTCCTTCAGTTCGCGAACGTCAGTGACCTCGCCGGTCACCGCCGCTGCCACGACCATCTCGGGGCTCATCAGGACGGTGCGCCCGTCTTTGCTCCCCTGTCGGCCGATAAAGTTGCGGTTCGACGAGGAGGCAGAGGCTTCGTCGCCCTGCAGCTGGTCGTCGTTCATGCCAAGACACATCGAACAGCCAGCCTGTCGCCATTCGAAACCAGCCTCGGTGAAGATTTTGTCGAGGCCTTCTGCTTCGGCCGCGGCTTTCACGCGCTGGCTACCGGGGACGACGATAGCGCGAACGTCCTCGTGAACCTGCCGCCCTTTGGCGATGGCCGCCGCCGCACGGAGGTCTGGCAGTCGGGCGTTGGTACAGCTACCGAGGAAGGCCACGTCGATTTTGTAGCCCTCCATCGTCTTGCCGGGTTCGACGCGCATGTGTTCTTGCGACATACGTGCGGTGTCCTGCTTGTCGGCAGGCAGGTCTTGCGGGGCGGGCACCGGCTGTTTGATGCCGATGCCTTGTCCGGGCGTGGTTCCCCACGTCACGGTCGGCTCGATTTCGGAGCCGTCGATTGTCACCACGTCGTCGTACTCGGCGTCGTCGTCGGACGTGATGGACTCCCAGTACGTCTTCATCCGCTCGAATTTCTCGGGGTCGTCCGCGAAGGCGTCCGTCTCGCGCAGGTACTCGTAGGTAGTTTCGTCCGGGTTCACGTAGCCCGCACGCGCACCGCCCTCGATGGACATGTTGCAGATGCTCATCCGCCCTTCCATGTCGAGGCTCTCGATGGCCTCACCCGCGTACTCGTAGACGTAGCCGACGCCGCCGTCGGTGCCGAGTTTGCTGATGATGGTCAGGATGACGTCTTTGGCCGTGACGCTGTCACCGAGTTCGCCGGTGACCTCGATTTTCCGCACCTTCTTTTTCTCCATCGCCACGGTCTGGGTGGCGAGCACGTCGCGGATTTGCGAGGTGCCAATCCCAAAGGCGAGCGCGCCGAACGCGCCGTGCGTCGAGGTGTGACTGTCGCCACACACAATGGTCATGCCGGGTTGGGTGATGCCCTGCTCTGGTCCGATGACGTGGACAATTCCCTGATTGCCCGTGGACGTGTCTGCGAACTGGATACCGGCCTCGCGGACGTTCTCCTCAAGTTCGCTCATCATCTCCTCTGCGGCGTCGTCGGCGTAGGGCCGCGACTGGTCTGCAGTCGGAATGATGTGGTCAACCGTCGCGTAGGTACGTTCCGGATAGGCGACTTCGAGGTCGCGCTCGCGGAGCATCCCGAACGCCTGCGGACTCGTCACCTCGTGGATGAGGTGGAGGCCCACGAACAGCTGGTCTTGGCCGTTCGGGAGCGTCGTGACTTTGTGCCGGTCCCACACCTTGTCGTACAGCGTTCCGTTACTCATCGTCTTCTACGTCTGGGCCGCGCTCGAAGACGGGGTTTGCCCCGTCGCCGTTCGGTGGCTCGTGGTCTACGTCTTCCATCGTATCTGCCTCGCCTTCCCGTTCAGGGTCGTGGCCGCCGTCGGTGATGACGACGCCGCGTCGATACACGACGCTGTCACCAAAGGCCTCACCCGTGTAGGGGTTCGTGTGGCTCACGTCTTTCATCGTGCCCTTTTCAGGCATCGGTTTTCACCCGTTTCTTCTCGCTTGTGTCCTCTTGCTCCTCGCCGCTCCACGCGAACAGGTCGCGCAGGCGTGCGCCGACGTGCTCGATTTCGTGGTTCTTCTCTGCGTCACGCAGTTGGTTGTAGCTCGGGCGACCAGCCTGGTTCTCGACGATCCACTCGCGGGCGAACGTGCCGTTCTGGACGCGCTCTAAGACGTCTTCCATGCGCTCGCGGGCGTGTTCGTCGACGATTTCGTCGCCGCGAGTCAGTCCGCCGAACTCCGCGGTGTCGGAGACCGAATCCCACATGCCGCCGAGGCCGTCTTCGTACATCAGATCGACGATGAGCTTGAGTTCGTTCAAGCACTCGAAGTAGGCCATCTCCGGGCTGTAGCCCGCGTCAACGAGCGTTTCGTAGCCCTGCTTGACGAGGCTCGTGACACCGCCACAGAGGACGGCCTGCTCGCCGAACAGGTCGGTTTCCGTTTCCTCGCGGAAGGTGGTCTCGATGACCCCGGCGCGCGTACAGCCGATTGCCTTCGCGTAGGCGAGTGCCTCTTCTTTTGCCTCGCCGGTGCTGTCCTGGTGGACGGCGACGAGTCCCGGCGTGCCCTGTCCGGCCTCGTAGTTGCGGCGGACGAGGTGGCCCGGACTCTTCGGGGCGACGAGCGTCACGTCGATGCCTTCGCTTGGCTCGATTTGGCTGTAGTGGATGTTGAACCCGTGGGCGAACTGGAGCGTATTACCCGGTTCGAGTTCGTCTTTGATTTGCTCGTAGACGGCTGGCTGGACGGTGTCCGGGACGAGCACGGAGACGATGTCTGCCTCTTTTGCGGCTTGCACTGGATTTCGTACGCGCAGTCCGTCTGCCTCTGCGGCCTGTCGAGATGCGGACTCCTCGCGGAGGCCAACGACCACGTCAACGCCGCTGTCTGCGAGGTTCTGTGCGTGGGCGTGGCCCTGGCTACCGTAGCCGAGGACGGCTACCGTCTTGTTTGCGAGCTGTGCGTCGTCTGCGTCGTCGTCGTAATATACGGTTGTGGTAAATTCGTCTGTCATTGCTGTGTATTGGAACTGTCTTGCGTTTCTGAAGCGGTACTCTCTGCTGACGCAGCGGGCGATTCACCCGGCGTCGTCGGCGTGTCGCCGCGCGCGAGTGCGGTCTGACCCGTCCGGGCGATTTCGATGATGCCAAACTGGCGGAACGCATCGACGGCGTCGTCGATTTTCCGCTGGTCACCCGTGATTTGCACCGTGATGGTTCGCGGCCCGGCGTCGAGCGTCTGCCCCTCGTACATCTGCGTGATGGCGTGAACCTTGTCCGGCTCGTGGCCCTGCACCTTGAGCAAGACCAGTTCCGCGCGAACGGCGTCCGTGCCGAGTTCGCCAACCGCGATGGAGGGTTTCAACTTCGCCAGTTGTTTCTTGATCTGGTCGATACCCGCGTCGGTTTCCTCGACAACCAGCGTGATGCGCGCGTGGCCGTCAACCGTCGTCGGCCCAACGGTCAAACTCTCGATGTTGAACTGGCGGCGGCTGAACAGCCCGGAAACGAGCGATAGCACGCCCGGTTCGTGTTTGACGAGCGCTGAAACAGTGGCCTGTCGGGTCTCCTGTTTTGCTTCTTGAACCGGGTCGATACGTTCGCCCTGTGCGTTGCGTCGTCCCTCTGGGTGGGGACGCTCCTCTGGGCGGGGGCCTTGCAGTCCTTGCGTCATAGTTGGTCCTCCGAGAGCGCGAACCGGCCGTTTGCTGCGCCGCTTGCGACCATCGGATAGACGTTCGCTGCGGGGTCGATGTGGAAGTCGATGACCGACGGGCCGTCGTAGGCCAGCGCGGCCTCGATGGTGTCTGCGACCTCGTCGTACTCATCGACGCGGAAGCCCTTCGCGCCAAAGGCTTCTGCGAGCTTGTCGAACTCGGGGCACCAGCCGTACTCGGACGCCGAGTGGCGGCCTTCGAAGAAGGCGTCCTGCCACTGGCGAACCATGCCGATGTACTTGTTGTTGAGGACGGCGACGGTGATGTCCATGTGGTCACGGACGGCCACCGACAGCTCCTGGAGGGTCATCAGGAACGATCCGTCTCCTTCGAAGCTGATGATGGTCTGGTCGTCGCGGGCGGCCAGTCGCGCGCCGATGGCGGCGGGCAGGCCGTAGCCCATCGTTCCGAGACCGTGGGAAGACACCCACGTCCGTGGCTGTTTGAACGTCCAGTACTGGACGGCCCACATCTGGTGTTGGCCAACGCCCGTGGTGACGATGGTGTCGTCGTCGGTCACGGCGTCGAACGCCTCGACGACGAACTGCGGTTTGAGCGGTTCGTCTTCGGGCGTCTGGTAGTCCATCGGGTACTCGTCTTTCCACGTCTGGCACTGTTCGCGCCAGTCGTCTGCATCCGGCTCATTCGCCATCGCGTCGTACAGGCGCGTGAGCGCCGTTCCCGCATCGCCGATGACCGGATAGTCGGCGTAGATGTTCTTCGAAACTTCCGCCGGGTCGATGTCGATGTGGATGATTTCGGCTTCCGGAGCGAACGTGTCGATACCACCGGTCAGCCGGTCGTCAAATCGCGTGCCAACGGCCAGCATCACGTCACAGTGCGTGATGGCCATGTTCGCGTAGCCCGTCCCGTGCATGCCAGCCATCTCCATCGAGAGTGGGTGGTCTTCGGGGAACGCGCCAACGGCAGGCATCGTCGTGACGACGGGGATGTCGTGTTCGATTGCGAACTCGCGCAGTTGCTCGGTCGCGTTTGCCTTGATGACGCCGCCACCGGCGAGGATGACGGGCTTTTTCGCGCCCGCGAGTGCGCTCGCGGCCGCAGACACTTCTTCGGGGTCGGGGTCTGTCCGCGGGTTGTAGGTCGATGGCGTGCGCCCCGGTCCCGGCTCGCGGTCGGTCGGCGCATTGGTGATGTCCTTTGGCAGGTCGACGAGGGTCGGCCCTTGTCGGCCACTCGCGGCCATGGCGAACGCTTCGCCCACCACGTCGCCGACGGTGTCCGTGTCAGAGGCGAAGTAGTTCGCCTTGGTGATTGGTGCGGTGACGCCCGTGGTGTCGGTTTCTTGGAACGCATCAGAACCGACCATGTCCGACGGAACCTGTCCCGTCAGCGCAATCATGGGGTCTGAGTCCATGTTCGCGTCCGCGATGCCGGTCACGAGGTTCGTCGCGCCCGGCCCAGAAGTGGCGAGACACACGCCCGGTGAACCAGACACGATGCCGTAGGCGTCTGCGGCGTGGGATGCAGACTGCTCGTGGGCCATCGTGACGTGCGTCATCTCTGAATCGTAGAGCGCGTCGTAGACGGGCATGATTGCCCCGCCTTGGACGCCGAACAGGTGTTTGACGCCCGCGTTTTCGAGCGCGCGAACGACGGACTGTGCGCCGTTGGTCACGGGGCGGCGTGTGGGTTTCTCGTCGGTCGATTCCTCGGTCGAATCTGGGTAGGTGGAGGTCGCCCGTTCGCTCATGTTCGGGCCTCCGTTGGTGTGGGTCGGTTGGTCATCGGTTTGGTCGTGGTCGCAGGGTGTGCTTGCGCAAGTGCTGTGGCTTTGAGGTCAGTGCAAAAATCGGTGGAGATGGGGGTAGGTAGGGGAGCTAGACCCCTACAATAATGAGCTGAGCCGCAGCACCGCTCGTCGCCTGCGACTGCGTGTGAGCGGCGAGTGTCTGCATTAGTAGACGGGTATGTGACGCGCCCATTATAACTGTTGTGCGTCGTGCAAACCTTGCTCATTCGAGCATCGTTCACGCAAGGCTCGTCACGAGCAAAAACGCCGGAAGTCATAATTCAGGCTTTGACCTCCGACTTCTCTTTGACGCCAACCTCTTTGGCAAAGCGCGCGAGCACGTCGTCGGTGACCTGCTGTTTGTCCGCGCCGAAGTCCTTTACCTTCCGCGTCACTGCGCGCACCTGCTCTTCGGTTGGGTCGAACCCTTCGTCCTGCAGGCGCTTTCTCACGGAGTGAGTGCCTGTGTGCTTCCCCATGACCAGTTCACGGGTTGCACCGACCATCTCTGGCGTCATGACGCCCGGCTCGAACGTGGAGGCGTTCTCGATGACGCCCGCGGCGTGAATCCCGCTCTCGTGGGCGAAGGCGTTCTTGCCCACGACGGGTTTGTTCGCCGGAATCGGCACGTCGCTGCACTCCTCGACGATTTTCGCGATTTTCATTATCTGCGTGGTGTCGATGCCGGTATCGACGCCGAACAGACTCTCTGCGGCCATCACGACCTCTTCGTAGGCGGCGTTCCCGGCGCGTTCGCCGATGCCGTTTACTGACACCTGTGCCTGGTGGGCCCCGGCTTCGAACCCGGCGATGGCGTTCGCCGTCGCCAGCCCGAAGTCGTCGTGGGCGTGGACGTCCACGTAGGCGTCCGTGTGTGCGACCACGTCGGAGACCAGTTTGGCCATCCGCGTGGGCGTCGCCACCCCGCAGGTGTCGGGGATGTTAATCCAGTCGGTTCCCGCGTCGCTCACGGCTTCCACGACATCGATGAGGAAGTCGTGGTTCGTTCGCGTCGCGTCCATCGGTGAGTACATCACCGTGACGCCTGCCTCCTTTGCGCGCCTGACTGCCTCGACGGAGCGCTGTTTTGCCTCCGCGCGAGTGGCGTGCATGGAGTCTTCGAGCTGGATGTCACTGGTGCTCGCGAAGACGTGAATCATCTCCACGCCCGCGTCCAGTGCAGCTTCGATATCTTTGTCGACGACCCGCGCCAGTCCACACGTCGTGGTGTGCGTGCTCTCTGCGATGTCGCGGACGGCCTCGAACTCGGCGTCCGAGTTGACCGGGAAGCCAGCCTCGATGACGTGGGTTCCCATGTCGTCCAACGCCGCCGCTATCTCGCGTTTGTCTTCATACGAGAACGACGTGCGTGGTGTCTGCTCCCCATCGCGGAGCGTGGTGTCGAAAATCCGTACCGTGTCAATCTCGGGGGCAGTGGTGTTAGTTAGCGTGCCCTCGAAGAACTCGACCCGCCGTCTGAGACGACGTTTCCTCGGTATGTCGGTGAGACATTGTATCGCAACCAACTATCTAACGCATATATAACAGTGTCGCTCGAACCGGTCATCCTTTCACGCTGACAGCTCCGAGAAAAACCGGCGAAATTTGAAAACCGCACGACTGCGATGCCTCAATATGCTCAAAACATCCTTATACACTGTGGTATGCTATCCCGTCAACGCCTCCGCTAAATAATCATGAAAAAGTAACTTTTCCATTCTAATTCGCGGAATAAATGGTGCGCGCGCTCTGGGCGGGTGCTGACTGGACGGATGGTCGGTCACAGAGTGGGTGTACGCCCACGGTAGAAGAAGCAATTTCCCATGTGGCCCGAGAGAATATGAGGCTCGCGCACGTTGTCTCAGGTGATGTCTGAAGAAGTAACTCGCCTCCTCCGTCGCGCATATTCCGATGAGATTGAAACGGTCATGAACTACCTCACGAACGCCATCATCCTCGATGGGGTTCGTGCCGCAGAAATCAAAGAAAGTCTCGACGTAGACATAGAAGAGGAACTCTCCCACGCGCGCCTGCTCGGAGAGCGCTTGAAGCAACTCGACGAGCGACCGCCGAGTTCCTACGAGTTCGAAGCGCGCCAGCAGAGCCTCCAGCCACCCGAAGACTCGACAGACGTGCTCTCGGTCATCGAGGGTGTGCTCGAAGCAGAAAACGACGCTATCGACACCTACCGAGAGCTCATCACGGCCGCAAAGGAAGCAGACGACCCGGTGACCGAAGACCTCGCCGTCACCATTCTCGCGGACGAAGAGGCCCACCGCACGGAGTTCCGCGGCTACCGCAAAGAGTACCGCAACGACTAAGCAGCGACCGTCGGGAGGACATTTTTTGCGCGTCGTCGTGTGCGACCAGCCTCGCAGCCAACCGACAGTATATTTTTCTCGCCCGCCTTCGAGCCTACAATATGGGCGATTTCGACCTCGATTTACGAGCCGCAGAGAGTGAACTCGAAGAAGAAGGGCAGGGCAGCGGCGAGATTGTACTCGGCGTGTTAAATGGACAGACGCCACCGGACGAGTGGGTAGATGCTGTCAAAGAGGGGAAAACGCTGTTTCTCGCCATCGAAGGCGACCTGAACAGCCTCGCTGCCGGGTTTGCCCGCGACATCCGGGACTTAGAGGGCGAACTCATGCACTTTCGTGAGTTCCTCGTCGTCACGCCACCCGGTGTTGGTATCAACACCGAACGACTCTGAGGCTCACGCAATCGTCAGGTAGTGGCCGTCCGGGTCGCGGATGCGATAGCCGGTGTCTGTTTCTTCTACCGAGAGCGCTTTTTCTGTGATGGAGTCTACCTTTGTCATCGCAGCTGTGGCCGTCACGCCGATGTCGACATGGACGCCGCCGCGGGCGTCTGCAAGCCCAAGCTGTGGTTCCCAGAGTTCGATGTCGAAAGGGCCTGCGTCGAGGCGTACCCGTCGTCGGTTGTCGCCGCGGTCGCGGACGGAGAGGCCGAGGTCGGTGTAAAACGACACCGCCCGGTCTAAGTCTTCGACTTCGAGGACGATTTCGAAAATTCCCGTGATGCCCGTACCTTCGTCGGTTGATTGGCCAATCTCGACGCAGTTGCCTTCGAGGTCGTAGAAGTAGAGCGACTTTGCCGAGCCAAACTTGAACTCAGTGAGGTCGAACTGTTGGGAGAGGGTGTTCCACCAGTCGTCGTACTCGCCTGCTGGCGTCGAGAACGCGTAGTGCGTGTGCAGGCCGCCGCGGGGCACGGAGCTTGGTGCACGGAGAATCAGGTCTGTCTCTCCGACGGCGAGCGCCGCTTCTGACTCGCGTTCATGCCTCACTGAGAGGTCGAGGTGCTCGCGGTAAAACGACAGCGCCGGGTCGAGATATTTCACTTCGAGCGCCAGCCAGCGGAGCGACGAGAACATACCTGCCTCTACGACGGGGCTGTCCTTAAGCGGTTCCCGAACCGGGTAGGCCCGTCGTTTATCCGGCTTGCGCGCGTGAGTTGTGGTATGACGATGAAAGCCTCCGGCACGGCGGGCGAACCGGAACTAATCGACGAGTGGGATGGTGGCTTCGGCTGGATTGCCCATCCAGAAGAGGGGATGCAACGGGCGAGCCACGCGCTCGTCTCGGCCGGCCGTGTCTGGCTCGTCGACCCCGTTGACTTCGAGGGGTTAGACGACCACATCGCGGAGTACGGCCCCGTCGGTGGCGTGGTGCTGTTGCTCGACCGACACAAACGCGACGCGGCGGCGATTGCGCGCCGACACGACGTCTCTGTCTACCTCCCTCGATGGATGGCGGGCATCTCAGACGACCTCGACGCCCCGACAACGCTGTTCGAAGGTGCGCTTGCCGACACCGAGTACACCCTGTTGAAAGTGTACGACAACCCCTTCTGGAACGAAGGCGCGCTCTACGACGCCGACTCCGGCACGCTCGTCGTCCCGGAGGCGTTTGGAACCGTCTCCTATTACTGTACGAGCAACGAACGGTTGGGCGTCCACCCGGCGATGCGTCTGACCCCACCACGCCGCCCGTTTCGTGGACTTTCGCCGGAGCGAATTCTCGTTGGCCACGGCCCGGGAATCTCAACGGACGCAACGGGGGCGCTCCGCGATGCGCTCGCGGGGTCAATAAAGCGCACGCCAAAGCTCTACATGCAAACTCTCAAGAGTTTTCTCCCGTTTTAGCCGAGGCGTCGAAATCCCACGCAAGAAGGCAGGAATCGGTCAAAATGCGCCCGCTCTCGGGCGAGCACGACCCTCGCTACTGTAAACACGTATTTCCGACGATACTTTTTTGGTAAATCGTTCTGTAAGAAGGGTATATGTATGCCGTCCACGGGTGCCGGCATTCAATGTGGGAGGGCTGTCTCTGATGTACGTCACGATTGAGGCGTGCACGGGTACTCACGGCTTGCAGATTGCAGACCCCATTGAACGCAGACAGTGCACCCTCCGGAGTGAGAGTTCGGTAACGCCGAGTCCCGTGGATACAGACCGGTTTACCTTTCCTGTCGATACTGCAGTCTCCATCGAAACGAGCGAACTCGTCTTCCCACAGGTCGTCGCAGCGTACATCCGAAACGAGTGTGGCCAGACGGTTGCAGAGACAGACCACTTTTCCGTTCACGAACTCCCGGCTGGCGAGTATAGCATCGATTTACACGCACCCATCAAGCTGTATATTCAGGTGACAGCACCGCTTACGGTCACCACCGGTGCGACGGAGATGGTGTTCGACTTCGGGAGTGACACCGACGTCACCGTCGGCGCGCGGTCGTATCATGACAACCCCGCAACCAGCATCACGACAACGGCAGACCCCCAAGACCTGATGCAGGCAATTTCGTGTTTCGGGTCTGCGCTCAAAACGACTTCCTGTGAACGTTCGTATCCAACGCTTCGCGGGCATCCACCGACGATTGAACTCGGTGATGAGCTCGCGATTCCAGACGGTCTCGAACCACCGGAGACCGGGGTCTCAATCGAAGTCCCCCCCGACCTCGCCTCGATTTACGTCGTCGCCCCACTCGCCTACTATCTCGGGGCACGGGTCATCCCCGGCGAAACGGCGAGAATCGTCACTGAAACTGGCTACGTCCACCCACTCGGAACCGGAAAAGCGTTCGAACGGGAGGTAGAGCGTATTCTCAAACAGCAGTTCTTCTTAGACTGCATCACGCGCACGGAAGGCTACTATCAGGTTTCCCTGCACGAACGTGAGCAGGTCGAAAACTGCCTCACCTTCGAGTTACAGCACCGCTACGACCAGTCGGTGGGCGAGCACCTCGAAGCAGACCTCGAACAGCCGTTCAGTCGCATCGAGCCACACCTGCCAAAGTGGAAGCTGACGACGCACATCGCCCCGACGCCGGAGAACGTGGAGATTCTACCGTTTCTCGTAAACGACCTCGCGGTCATCCGAACGCCAAACCTGAATCGCGTGACGAAACCGGCGGCACAGACGGTTGCGATAGACGAGTTCATGCGTGACGAGTTCGTTCGGTCTTCGACCGAGGGCGAGCGAAACGCTATTTCGGTTGTTCAACCGGAGCCAACGAACTCCCTCGAACAGGCATGGGTCGGAGACGACGTGCCGATGGGGGCGACCAAGGCGACGGTGTCTGCCTATCGCAACCGGTTGCAACGCGATGTGACCAGCCAGAACATCGATATCACGGTCGTGTGCAACGACGAGGCCATGGTGGACGAACACACCGTCGCCGCCGATGTGTACGGCTCGCGTGAAGAACTACCGTACAACGTCACGCTCACGTCGAACCTCAGCGTCGCTGAACTCGCTGAAACGCTCGCATCGGACGTAGACTTTCTCCACTACATCGGCCACATCGACGACGATGGATTCCAGTGTACCGACGGAAAGCTCGATGCGAGGACGCTCGATTCAATCGGTGTCGATGCCTTCCTCCTCAACGCCTGTCGGTCGTACACGCAAGGGATGCACCTCATCGATGCCGGGAGCGTCGGCGGCGTCGTTACCCTCGACGATGTCATCGACAGCGGAGCGTACAGAATCGGCAGCACGATGGCCCGCCTCCTCAATCGTGGCTTTCCGCTCCGTGCTGCCCTCACGATTGCGGCGAATCAGACCATCGTCGGAAGTCGCTATCTCGTCGTCGGTGACGGAAACGTCGATATCGCCCACGCAGAAAGCCTCACGCCCTACCTCTGTGACGTTCGGACTCGGGGCGACAGCTACGATGTGAGCATTAGCACGTATCCGCCTCGAAACATCGGGA
This sequence comes from Haladaptatus sp. CMSO5, assembly GCF_036689885.1. Classification (NCBI taxonomy): domain Archaea; kingdom Methanobacteriati; phylum Methanobacteriota; class Halobacteria; order Halobacteriales; family Haladaptataceae; genus Haladaptatus; species Haladaptatus sp. CMSO5. Next base: position 1,951,431 of record NZ_JBAHVW010000001.1, on the reverse strand, counting down.
TTGGGTCGCTCTATCGGCCACACATTGGGAACAACGAGCTTCAGTTTTTGAGTTCTGGGGAGTTGAAAACGTTCACACTCAGCGGTGAGGAACTTTCAAACTTCCTCGCATTAGAGGAAGTGCCCGTCATTCTCGATGGCACCTTTACGTGGAGTTCGGAGATTACACTCGAACAGTGACCGCAGGCAAACGCAACAGTCGGAGTTGAGTCGAACGAGCCGGTTCAGGGGCCGACAACCGTTGAGCCACCGCCCGCAATGGTGTTCCCAGCCTGCATTAGCAGGAGCGTCATCGTAAAGAGAATACCCATCATTCGCGGATTATTTGCAAGAAATTTCTTAGCTGATTTATCGGACATTTCAACCAATACGAAGGCAAATTTGTATATATAATTATTTAAATATATGTGATATAATTACTGTGCTAACAATTTTAAACTTTGATATACCGGCCGCACACCATTCTACGCAATGCTGGGACGTACAGCGAGCTGGGCCACCGCACACGATTGCAGCAGTGTTCTTATTCCGCACGCTCGCGTCTGTCCACCATGGTCTATGCGACACACGGGCTTCTCACAGTCCTCCTCGACTACGCGAAGACGGCGACACCAGCGGCTGTCACGTTCGCGCTCGGTACTACTCCCGCCGGATCGTTCACCGACACACTCGACCTGCCCGCAGAGACTGCGGTGTTTTCACACTTCTACCTCGCTGATGCTGGCACGTCAGTCTCAGCCGTCTTTGGCGTCGACCTGAACAGCCCAGCGACAACGCCACAGGGCAGATTCATCTCCGCTCCCGACGGCTTCGACGAGTCACGCACTGATATCGAGTTCATCCAACCCGTCTTCGTTGCGACACCACCGTGGGACGAGGACGCCATTCGCGTCTACGATGAGACGGGCACAGTCCAGCCGCTCACCATCGTCGATGCAACGCCCTCAGAAGACCCGCTCCCGTGACTTTCGCTACTTGAGGTAGCCAAGCTCACGCAGTTGGCGCGTGACTTCTTCGAACTCCGCTTCGGTCAACTCGCCTTTTCGCTGGTGTTGGACCACAATACTCCGCAACAAGAAGCGAACGAGGTCGCCCGTGCTCGAAAAGCTCGTTCCTTCAATCGTCTCTTCGACCTTATCAGCGAGTTCTTTCGAGATAGAGACCGAGGTGTACTTCGTCATGTGTGGCGCGAGGGGTTCACGAAAAATAGGTATTACGCCCGTTCGTCCGGGCCGGGCGACGCCGACTCGACGCGCCGTGGCTCCCCATGCTCAGCAGGGTTACGACGCTGTCTGGCAATTTCTTCGAGTCGCCGCGTCTGTTCGCGGTTGAGCGTCACAATCAAATCTGAAAGCACGCCGAACATCAACAGTTGCATCCCGAAGAGGATGAAAAAGGCCGACACAACCGCCATCGCCTCGTGAGAGACCCCGATGGTGACGTATTCGACGCCCACGTACAGCCCAATGATGACGCCAATCACGGTGCTCACCCCCGCCACACTCCCGAAGTAAAAGAGCGGATTGTTGGTTTTCGCGAGTTTGTACAGCGTCATCAAAATGATGCCACCGTCACGAAGCGGGTGAAGGTTCGTATCAGACGCCGCCGGACGCGAGCCGTAGTGAATATCCACGACGGTCGTCGTCACGCCGTGTTTGACGCACTCGACGGCGAGTTCTGTCTCGATACCAAATCCGTCTGCGTAGAGGCCAAGCGCTTCGACCGACTCGCGAGTGAACGCGCGATACCCACTCAGGATGTCTCTGAGATTGCGCCCGTGAATGAGCGAAAACGCCCGATTGATGACGCGATTTCCCACCGAATTCACCCGCGACATCGCATCCGTCTCCATGTGCGCAAACCGGTCACCGATGACGTGCTGTGCATCGCCCCACAGCAGTGGTTCGAGCATGGCTTCTGCATCTTCCGGGCGGTAGGTGCCGTCGCCGTCAACCATCAGAATATACGGCACCGAAATCTTCCGAATCGCCTCGCGGACGGCCTGTCCCTTCCCGCTGCCCGACTGGGTGATGACCCGTGCGCCGTGGTCGGCCGCAATCTCTCTTGTCCCATCAGAGGAGTGGCCGTCCACGACGAGGACGTTCGTCAATCCCTGCTCGTGGAAGCCGTCTACGACCGACCCGATGGTCGCGGCTTCGTTGAGCGTCGGGATGAGGACACAAACGTCGTCGCGGGATTCCATTGTTTTTTGGTCGTTTCCGGGCCTGCAAAAGCCTTCTCCTACACTAAGCTCTAATATGGGAGTTGGACAGTTACATTCGGTCTTTTTACCGTATTGAGACCAACTTGCCTGCTAACGTGTTATGTTTACGTTGTACTTTCTCTTCACAAATATTCACCGTTATACTCATTGAGCTATACAAAATAACCAATGAATTCGAATGGGAGCCATGGAAGTGTCCATGACGAAAAATCTGGGGGCGTAGCAAATCCACTAGTTTCGGTGATAATCCCTCATTTCAACGATGAGGATGTTATTGATAGAGCTCTCAAGAGCGTTGACGCCCAAACGTACGAGCCAATCGAGATTGTTTTAATTGATAGTTCTCAGAGCGATCGTCTCGCTACGCTTGGCGCCGAACGAACGGATATTATTTATAAATATCAGGAGCCAAGCGGTATCGCCTCAGCCAGAAATTATGGTATCTCTGTCGCAACTGGTGAATTCATTGCGTTTCTCGATGCTGACGATGAGTGGCTCCCAACGAAATTGACTCAGCAACTAACTGCGATTCAGGACGGTGCTGATATCGTTTACTCAGATGTTATTGTTGTGAAAGATGGGTTCAACCACAGATTGAACTCATTGTCTCTCTCCGATTCGGATGACCCACATATTGAGTTCTTCATAGAAGGTGGGGTTCCCTGTTCTACAATCGTAGCGAGAAAATCGTGCTTTTCACAAGAAAACTTTGATGAATCGCTTCGAGTAGGCGAGGATATGCATATGTGGGTCAGATTATTTCGGGCATTTCAGCCAGCGGCGATTCACGAACCACTGGCATATTATTATCGGCGAGAGAACTCTCTAACCAGTGACGTATACCGTCTTTGCGAAGACGAGCTGGAAATAATCGAAGACCTTTGTTCAAGATTTCCCGAGCTCAACTCATATCGTCGCACAGTCGAAGCGAAATCTGAGTACAAACTAGGCAAGCGACTTTTGAGAACGGGAAACTACCGTGCGGCAAGAGGCCCCCTTTTCAGTTCGATACAAAAAGGGTTTGTCGATATTCGGGGAGTTAGTCTTCTAGCCGTCTCTTTGCTTCCTATCGGACACCAACGAATAATGCGGATTCTTGAACGGCTTGGGTCCTAGCAATACTACAGCGTTGCGTCGCCTCAATAGCTGTAGCCAATCAGTAATACAAAAACGGTATTTGAATCAATGTGCAACTTAAAGCTACCCCAATTACCAACGAACCTATGAGCAATCCTAATGTTCTATTACTTGTTCTTGATAGTGTTCGGGCGGCGAACACATCAGTCAACAACTCGTCAGTCACCACTACACCGTTTCTCTCGTCGTTTGCTAACAACGCAACCAACTACACCCAGGCTCGTGCCCCGTCCACGTGGAGTCTCCCGAGTCACGTGAGCATCTTTACTGGCGAACACGCACATTCACATGGTGTTATAAGTACCACAAATCGCCTACGAGCAGGCCATTCAATATTTGAAGAACTTTCCAAAGATGGGTATTCAACTGGAGTGTTTTCTGATAACCCATTTCTGGTTGAGACAACTCACGGGCTCAAAAATGGGTTCGACCACGTTGAATCGGGGAGGGCTGTAAAATTCAAAGACGGCCTCAACCCCGTACAATTTGTAATTGACCACGGAGTTGGACACTATGCAGAATTTCTCAAGGCGTGTTTAAAGCACGACAAACCGCTGAAGTCTATTGCAAATGGAGTGAATTGGAAACTAGAAGATGTGGGGCCGAAAATCCCGCTTTTTCCTAATACAACACTCTCAAAAGGCACAGAGTTTGTAGAACCTTTCTTTGGGTGGGTTGATTCACAGACAGAACCATGGGCAGCCTGTGTTAATTTGATGGACGCTCACACTCCCTACGAACCAACGGAGCTCGTAGAGGGAGACGAGACGCTTGTTTCGCTTCGAGAACGAATCGACAATTACGTATGGGATTTTTATGCTGAGCAGCAGCCATGGTGGCTCCTAAAAGCCATGGAACCATTATACAACGATTCTATTCGAGATGCAGACAAAGCAGTAAACCAGTTAATAAACGAATTAAAACAACGGGGACTTTTTGATGAAACACTCATTGTTATCACAAGCGACCACGGTGAAGGGTTCGGTGAGCAAAGTGAAGTGTCACCAACCCACCGAATCGTTGGCCACGGCCGGTTTGCAGCTGAAGAGCTCTTGCATGTCCCCCTCGTCGTTAAGTATCCCGAACAAACAACAGGGAGTGTCAATCGAGAGCTGAGCACGCTCACGGCGTTTCCTTCTGTCGTACGAGCAGTTCGGAATGATGCAGCTGCTTCGTTTGCGACACCAAACGGTGCATATGCTTCCGTGTCACCGGGGGATTTGCACATGATTCCAAATCGGTATCAACAGTTGATAGACACCAAACCGTTCGAAGTCGCTACCAAAGTCGTGTACGAACAACACAACGACGAGATACAGAAGGTGATGAAGAGAGGTTCGGAAGCCGCGACATGGAACGTGACAGAATGGGGGAAATGGAAGGTTTCGGCTGACGCTAGTGATGTAGATGTTAAAACACGTTTTAAGTCCGTCCAAACTGAATCATTAACTGATGGAGAGGGCCAGCAAGAATACAATGATGCCACCCTCAATAGGCTCAGGGAGCTTGGATACGCGTGAGCGGCTGAGATATCGAACAGTGTCGTTATAACGAAATATTTCGGGCTATTGTCACTCGGAATTTTTCTGAAAGTACAGAGAGCACAGCAAGATAGAGCCCAGCCCCAACTACAACCGCACCGAGGGTAAACCAAATATCTGTCTCGAAGAACGATTTTAACCCGTATAAAGCGCTGCCCATAATCGTCGCTGCGAGCAGTTGATAACCAATTTCTGTAATTGGAAATGAAATATCCAGTATTTTCGAGAAGAGGGTATAGCCGAGAATGAGCGTTGAGAATGCAGACAAAAACGTTGCTACTGCCGCGCCCACCCAGCCATAAAGGTACACAAGAATAAGATTGAGCGAGCAGTTCAAACTGATGAATACAAGGTTGATTTTAAAAGAAATTTCTGGGTGTTTCAACGCGGTAGCAGCACTACTAAACTGCTCTCCATATGCGTAAACAAGTCGGGCGCAGATGAGAACGAGCAAGATTGTGTAGGCGTTGGGGAACTCGGAGCCATACATCGAAAGAATCCCTCTTCCAATCACGACACTCCCAACCAAACCAGGGATTAAGAGAAAGCCAGCAAACGATAGTGCATCGTGAAGGATATTTTGCACCCGGTTATGTTTTCCCGCGCCTGAAAGAGAGCTTACTTCAGGAAAGACTGCTTTGCTGACTGCAATGCCAAAGAAAGCAAGTAATGACGCGAGGCTCCATGCCACCTCATACTGTCCGATGAGCCCTGTTGAGACAAAAAATCCGAGGACAACGGTGTCCATTGCGGCGAATGTTCGCGTGCTGATTGTACCTAACCATGAAAATCGTGCGAACGAAATGATGTCCGAGATAGCTCGAGTATCAGGCGATGTGAACCGGGCGCTAATGTAATATATCCCAATAATGCTTGCGATCATGCCACCAATAGCGTGGCCAACTAATAGACCTGTAATGCCAATTCCAAAGAATACAACGCAGATGTGCAGTATACTCCGTACCGAAATTTGCATTGGCTCCAGTAACCCAGCAATATGAACCAAATGTTCACCTTCTAATCCTGACATTACGTATGCCATAGTGAGCACCGAAAACAGGAGGATTGGGATCGTCCAAGCGAATTCAGCCCCAATATACTGATTTATGAGGTTTGCTGCGGCAAGCACGAGAATGGTAAGAGTAGTAAATGAGAGAGCAAGGAGTACACCTGCAGCAGAAAAATACCGATTTTTGTCATAGTCTCTGCTCAGATATGTTTTGAGAGCGGAGAGAACGCCTGCTTCCCCGATCACATGAAGCCAGAGAACAATAGCGACAACCAATGCATACGTTCCAAACACATCTGCGCCGAGATTTCTCGTCACATAAATTGTCCCGATAAAACCAATGACTGACGAAACGAACTGCGCAACAAAACCGAGAAACGAAGTTTGTCCAATTTTCATCGTAACCGTCTCACAGCCAACTGGTTGACCGTCATTCGTGATATCCGAGATTTCGTAAGCGTTGTTTCACTGACTCCTCCATCTCTACACTCTCGATGTCTGTGGCCGTTGATTCGAGGTGTTTTTTATGAGCATTGATTTTTTGCTGTAGCTCTAGTATTATATCTGGATACGTTTTGGCGACATTTTGTTGCTCATCGGGATCAGTGTTCAAATCATAAAGTTTTGCAACGTCATTTGTCAATATATATTTCCAGGTGGTATCACGATACGAAAACACAGTTTCTCCGGAGTCTCTATTCGCCCAATCGCCGAGGATAGACACACGATTCCATTCATCGTCCTTGATGAGTCTCTGAAGGCTATGGCCCTCATACGAGTCTGGTATCGCGATATTTGCATATTCGAGAAGAGTCGGGGCGATATCGAGGAGGCCAACAAGTTCTTCGTAAACCCCTGCTTTCACACCCACATCTAACACAAATGGAACGTGCACGACTTCGTCGTGGAACGTCGATGTGTGGCTGAATCCGCCGTGTTCAAGAAATTCTTCCCCGTGGTCTGCTGTTATTGCAGTGATTGTTTCTCCCCATTCGGAAGTAACTGTCTCAACAAGTCGTGATATTTCTGCGTCAGTGTAGCGAATTTCGGCATCGTACAGGTCAATCAACTTCGCCAACTCCGTCTCTGTAATCTCTGTCGGAGATTCGAGCATCTTCCGACGGAGTTGAATCGCTTCTCGCTCACTGATGGGCTCGTCTCTAAAAGTCCGCTGGTGTTTTGCAGGCGGCACGTATGGATGGTGAACATCCATATAATGAACCCACAGGAACTTTGGCTGCTCAGAACTGCGTTGTCGAATCCAGTCGATTGCTAGATCAGTTGTTTTTGTTGCGTCAACGTACGTGGCACCAAGGTCTGTGCCGGCTTTTGACTCAAAGAGTTTATACAATTTAAAAATCGCTTGATATATTGGGCTAGAAGAATCTAATCTGCGCTTCACTTGTTGCCGAATTTTTGCGAGACGTGTTGGGTCTGACTTCGAATCGAAAAAGGTGTCAAATCCAGCATCGTAGCCAAAGTCTGCAGAGAGATACAGGTTCGAATGGAATCCAGCAGTTTCGTACTCCGCATCGCTGAACGGTTCTGCAAGCACCGTTTGTTCCTTGGAAATACGTTCGAACCCACCATACATCAGCGGGTATACCGATGTGAGAATCGTCGGAAATGATGGGCGAGTACTGCAAGCGTGAGCAAAGGCGTTAGAGAAAGTCAAACTAGTATTGGCAATCGAATCGATTGTAGGCGTTGTATCTCGATGATAGCCCAGATGACCAACGTGGTCTGCTCTGAGCGAATCGATTGTTACCAGCAAGACGTTTCGCATACACTTCGCTCGTCATTCAATCTATTTCATCGTTCTGATGAACGATGTCCATGCCGTGTGTATTGAATACTTCTTCACAGCCTTTCGCCAATCGGTATGTAATTAACGACGGGGAGATGACGAGATCTATGGTACAGGTAACTGTAGTGTTACCGACGTATAATTCGGCGTCTTTCCTCCCGGACGCCCTTGAAAGCCTTTCAGCGCAAACATTTGAAGACTTTGAAGTTCTCATCGTAGACGACCAATCTACCGACGGGACGCAAGAGATTGCAAAGAATTGGTCTGACTCACGAATGAGGCTTGTAGTTCGTGAGGAGCGTGGACTTCCATCTGCCCTCAACCGTGGCATTGCAGAGGCGCGAGGGAAGTATATCGCTCGTCACGACGCAGATGATTTCTCAGAACCAGCTCGGTTGGCTAGACAGTATCAGTTCCTCGAACGACATCCAGCAGTTTCATTGGTCGGGTCTGGAACCCATATCGTCACGGAGGACGGGACTCGAAGGTCAACAAGACACGTCGTAGAGTGGCCCTCATTTAATGAGCTTCTTTCTGGGAATCAATTTGTTCATGGTTCGGTGATGATGCGACGTGAAGCAGTAATCGATGTAAGTGGGTACGATGAGTCACTAACTTATACCGAGGACTACGACTTATGGCTTCGTCTTGCATCGAAGTATGTCGTTTCAAATATTGATGAGCCGTTGTACAATCTACGTCTGCTTTCGGACAGCATCTATAGTGAAAAATTACGTTCAGTGAAGCTCTTTGGGCGGTATGCGCGATTGCGAATTCAAGGACGTGCTTCACCGCAACTACAGCAAGAAGTTGAAGCTGGAAATGTAGAAGCTGTTTACGACCAATTGACAGACGAGCAAAGAGCAGATTTTCACAAGGAAATGGCAATAGAGCTACTTCGCTATGGACAACTTCAAAGGGGCCGTGAAGAATCTCGGATATCACTTGAGTACGAAAAATCAGTAATAGGGATTCTCATTCTATGTCTATCAAGGACTAACGAAACTATCGTCTCTGCTGTAGTTTTAGTTTACCGAGCAGTCCTAAATCTAAACATTTATCGAGCAAATCGACGAGAACGATAGGCGATCACTAATCAGCTATCGCCACTGAGTAATCCCATATACAAATCCTGCTCCGACTGCTCCAGTCAACAGAATCAGCATCACTAACTGTGTGAGTTTTGAGAGCGACGGGTGAAAGACGAGCCGTTTCGCCCGCTGTGGCAAAAATTCTGTTAGCAACTGACCCAAGAATTCAGATTCCTCGCCGCTCGATTCCGGTACCAACACCTCCATCGCGCGCTTCGAGTAGCCCTGCCAGAAGGCCCGGCGAAGCAACCACTCAGGGTCGGTGCGGTAGGCGAACACCTTGTGAGCCACGCGCGCGTCAGGGGTGTAGTAGACGCCGGCATCGTACTGCTGGCGCAGGCGCGCACAGAGTTCGGTCTCGCCGCCCTGGAGGTTTTTGTCGCCTTTGCGGCCGCCGATGGCGGTGTCGAAGCCGCCGAGGTCGGTGAACACGTCGCGTTTGAACGAGAGATTCGAGCCGAAGGTGTTCCGCACCTCGCCGGGGCCGTCTGCGAAGCCGCGGTGGGTGACGCCGATGAGCCAGTAGAACTCGGCGGGGAGAAACGAGGGTTTGCCCGCGACCCACTCCGGGGTCATCCGCCCACCCGCGGCGAGCGCGTCGTGGTCTTCGTACACCGAGACGAGTTCTGCGAGCCACTCTGGGTCTGCAACCGCATCGTCGTCGATGAACGCAACGATATCGCCGTCTGCGAGCTCTGCGCCCGTGTTCCGGCTTGCGAGCAGGCCGCGATTCTCGCTGTTCAGGTGGATGCGCACGTCCTCACGCGCGCCGAAGTCTTCGATGACGCGTTCTGCCACCTCGGGGGTTCCGTCAACCACGACGATGAGTTCACGATTCGGATACGTTTGAGAGAGGATGCTTTCCGCTGCTTCCTCGAAGGCATCGTAGAGGTCGAGCGAATACGTACAGAGGACGACGGAGACCCGCATTTTTCAGAGAAAGGTGACGTTTGTCCAAAGGCGTTTCCTTTCAATTCCTTGCTGGTGTTGACGCGTAGATAACAAGGTTTATGCGCGTTTTCCTAGTCAGGAAAGACAATGAGCAAACGCAATAAACAGCCGTCGGCACAGACCCGTCGTTCCGGGTCGGTGGCCGACCTCATCGAGGAGTGGTATCACGTTCCGCTCCTCGTGGCCCTCCTCGGCGTGATGCTGTACACCCGAGTTCAGGGCTGGAAAAATTTCGTCAGTGGCGGCGACGTCTTCTTCTCTGGAAACGACGCATGGTACCACTTCCGACAGGTGAGCTACACGGTTCAACACTGGCCCTCGACCATGCCCTTCGACCCGTGGACGCACTTCCCGGTCGGCACGAGCGTTGGCCAGTTCGGGACGCTGTACGACCAAATCGTCGCCACCGTCGCGCTCATCGTCGGCCTCGGCAGTCCAGACCAGCACACGATTGGTCTGACGCTGTTGTTCGCGCCTGCGGTGTTCGGGACGCTCGTGGCGATTCCAGCCTACCTCATCGGGAAGCGCCTCGGTGGCCGCTTTGGCGGCATCGTCGCGGTGCTCATCCTCGCGCTCGCGCCGAGTGAGTTACTCCGACGCAGCCTCGTTGGCTTCTCGGACCACCACGTCGCAGAGGCGCTGTTCCAGTCGATTGCCGTCCTCGCCGTGATGGTCGCCCTGTCGGTCGCAGAGCGCGAGAAACCGGTGTACGAACAGTTCCAGGAGCGTGATTGGGATAACCTCAGAAGCCCCGTCGGGTGGGCCGCGCTCGCTGGCGTCGCTGTCTCACTCTACATCTGGACGTGGCCACCGGGCGTCTTCCTCGTCGGTATCCTTGGCGTCTTCTTCGCGCTCGCACTGAGCATCGTCTACGTGCGCGGCGGGAGTCCAGAACACCTCGCCATCACGGGCGCGGTGATGATGGGTGTCGTCATGGTGCTCACGCTCGTGTCGTTCGACAGCTTCGCCCTCAGTCCGACGCAGTTCACGCTCATCCAGCCGCTCCTCGCCGCCGCCGTCGCCGGTGGCTGTGTGTTTCTCGCGTTCCTCGCGCGGAAACTCGACACGACCGACTACCCACGACTTGCGTTCCCCGGCGTCATCGTCGGCTCTATCGCGGTCGTTTCGCTTCTCTTGATGGTCGTCGTCCCGGACGTGTTCAACTTCTTCGTCTCGCAGTTCTCCCGTGTCGCCGGACTCGGGTCGAGCGCCGGTGCTCGAACGGTCGGTGAGGCCCAACCACTCCAACTCTCACAAGCACAGAACTACCTCTCCTTCTCCTACGGGCTGACGTTCTACACCGCCGTCGTCGGCGCGGGCGTCATGCTCGTCCAGTACTTCTACGCGGGCAAGTCGCGCGCAGAGTACCTCTTCGTCCTGACGTGGGCCGTGTTCATGACGGCAGCCGCGTTCACGCAGGTGCGCTTTAACTACTACCTCATCCTCGCTATCGTCGCGCTCAACGCCTTCCTTGCGGGCGGAATCTTCCGCTACGTCAGCCCCGAGAAGGCGATTCGCTCGGTGCGCGACATCGAACTCTATCAGGTACTCACTGTCGTCGCCATCTTGCTCGTCGTCACCGGCCCGCTCGCGCTGCGGGGGACGAACGCCATCTCCTACGCCGGGCAGGTGTCCCAGCCAGGTGAAGTCACCCAGTGGGACGACAGCCTCGACTGGCTCGCAAACGAGACGCCGAAAGAAGGTACCTACGGCGGCGCACAGAACGAAATGGACCTCTACGGTACCTACGCCCAGACGGACGACTTCGACTATCCAGACGGCTCGTATGGGGTGATGTCGTGGTGGGACTACGGCCACTTCATCACCGTCAAAGGCGAGCGCATCCCTGACGCCAACCCGTTCCAGCAGAGCGCCACCGAAGCGGCGAACTTCCTGCTCTCGACCAACGAGACGGAAGCGAACGAGCAACTCGTGAGCGACGAGGGCGAAGAGACGCGCTACGTCATGATTGACTGGAAGCTTGCAGACCCGAGTTCCAACAAGTTCTCCGCACCACCTGTTTGGTATGACAAGGGGAATCTGACCTCGCGGGACATCATCACGCCCGTGTTCAACCAGCAGGGGACGCAGCTCGTCTACACGGTACAGTCACAGCGCTACTACGAGAGCATGCGGACGCGCCTCTACTACCACCACGGCAGCTCCATCGAAGTCGAGCCGGTCGTCTCCGACTGGGGGACGAGTTCGGTGCAAACCAACCGGGGGACGGTGACGTTCCCAGCACTGCCAAGCGGACCGAACGCGACGGCAATCAAGCGGTTCGAGACGATGGACGAAGCCCGTGAGTACGTCGACAACGACGCCACCTCGCAAATCGGTGGCATCGGGAAGTACCCAAGCGAGCGCGTTCCCGCACTCCAACATTACCGCCTCGTGAAGATTTCGAACACGTCTGCACTGTCTTCACCGACGTTCCAGCAGGCGTTCTTCACGCGCGCTCAGTTGCTCGGTCAAGCCGGCCTCTCAACGAACGCCCTGTTCAACACGCCGCCAGCGTGGGTCAAGACGTTCGAGAAGGTGCCGGGTGCCACCGTGGAAGGCACCGGTCCGGCGAACACGACCATCACGGCGTCTGTCGAGATGCGGATGCCAACGTCGAACTCGACGTTCACCTACACCCAACAGGCCCAGACCGACGAGAATGGCGAGTTCACGATGACGCTGCCGTACTCGACGACGGGCTACGAAGAATACGGTCTCTCCGAAGGCTACACCAACGTGAGCGTTCGCGCGACCGGCCCGTACACGTTCACCTCGCCGCTCGAACGCGACGACAACCTGACCGGCACGCAGTGGCAGGGGACTGCGGACGTGACCGAAGGCCAAGTCATCGGTGAGGATTCGAACGCCGTCACAGTCTCACTTTCTGAGGAGACCGTCGACATCCCCGAAGGCGCACAGGACGACGGCAACGCGACCAACACGTCTGACGGAAGCGGCACGGACGCGCCGAACGGGACGAACACCACGAACGACTCCAACACCTCGGCTTCGCTGACGCCGCCCGCCACGCTCTCGTGGCAGGCGGCTGACGCCCCGGCCGTAGCCAATATACCCTCGGCTCTCCCACGAGTTGCCTAATGAGTGATTCTCGGATTCCCGGAGGGGAGCTGTTTTCAATCTACTTGAAAGGCTTTTTCATGGGCGCAGCAGACACGGTTCCCGGCGTTTCGGGTGGCACGATTGCGCTCATCACCGGGATTTACGAACGGCTCATCAGCGCCATCACGGAACTCGACGCTGCGGCAATTGCGAACGTGTTTCGCCTCCACACCGCAGACGGCCGCGCGGCGTTCCGCGACGACCTGCTCCGCATGGACGTGTTCTTCCTCGTCGCACTTGGGGCTGGTATTCTGACGGCGCTCATCACGCTCTCGCGCATCGTTGAGACCGCGCTCGTGGAGTATCCGACGTTCACGTTCGCGTTCTTCTTCGGGCTAATTGCCGCCTCGGCCATCGTCCTCTACAACCACGTGAACGTGAACACGCCCGCCCGCTTCGCCGTCGCCATCGTCGGCTTCGTGTTCGCGTTTCTCGTCTCGGGGGCATCGAGCAGCGGCGGCCTGCCGAACACGCTGCCGTTCGCGTTCGTCGCCGGAGCCATCGCCATCACCGCGATGATTCTGCCCGGCATCTCCGGGTCGTTCCTCCTGTTGCTCATGGGCCAGTACGAGTTCATGCTCGGCACGCTTCGCCGGTTCATCGACTCGCTCCTCGGCGTGGTTCGCGGGGGGTCGCTGGACGTCGTCATCGAACCCGCCACGACCGTCGTCGTGTTCTGCGTGGGCGCGCTCGTTGGCCTGTTGACCATCGCCCACGTCATCCGGTGGGCGCTCACCCACTACCGCGCGGCGACGCTCACGTTCCTCGTGAGCCTGATGGTCGGCGCGCTTCGCCTCCCGGCAGAGCGGGTGCTCGCAAACGGAACCTTCGAGTCGGCGCTCTCGATTGGTGCGGTCGTGTTCATCGCCATTGTCGGTGGAGCGGCCGTGCTGGCGCTCGACTGGTACACCGACGACCTCGAATACGCCTAACTGCCCCGTCTCCACCGCAGTTTTTTCCTGTCACAGAAAGCGGAGAAACCGACATGTTTGTAACCGGGGTTGCCAACGGTTTGAGTAATGCCACTTCTCGATTCGGACGGGAACTTATTCGGGCTCGTGAATATCATCGACGCGTTCGTCATCCTCCTCGTGATTGCGGTGGTCGGCGCGGGTGGCGCGCTCGTGCTGGGCGACGACGCGGCAGACCCCGCCACGAACAACACCACCGCCACACCGACGCCAACGCCAACAGCAACGCCGCAGAATCAAACGAACAACACGACTGCGCCGCCACCGACCGAGAACGTGAGCGTCGTCTACCGGCTCGAAAGCGTCCCGAAATACCTGCTCGAACCGATAGAAGAAGGGCCAGTCAACGCCACCGATTCGCTCGTCAAAATCGAAGCTATCGAGGTAATTTCAGAGACGAACGAGACGGTCACGGCTGAGCTGACGGTCGAAACCACGCTCACGATGAAAGACGAGTTGCGCTACTACAACGGCGAGCGCATCTATGTCGGCAAGCGGGTCACCCTCGACTTCGGCGATGTCGTGGTGAAACCAACGGTCATTCGCTTTGCCTAAGCGGTCACGTCTGCGGGACGCTCGGTGGCGGCCGCGGCAAGCGCGGTAAACAGGTTGCTCGCTTTTGCAGTCAGGTCGTACTGTTCGTGATAGTCGTCCGGGTCGCGTCCTCGACCGCTCGCGCGGCCAACGAGGTCGGCTATCGTTTCGTAGTTGTCGCGCACGAGATTCCCGGCGAGTTTCGGCATTCCCGCCCGCGAGGCAAGTTCTTTTGCTGCGGCTTTGCCCGCGTACACCTGTCTCGCTTGTTGGTCTACGAGCACCATCGCAAACGGTGTCGTGCCGAACTGTGCGTCGAGGAACTGTTGGGCGGCGTCGTCGTACCACGAGATGGCGACGACGGTGTCGAGTCGCTTCAGCGCAATCGCGGCCATCGAGCAGTACGGACACTCGCCGTCATAGATGAGCACGGCGTCGGGAGAGGTCACACCTATCCTACGTGCTCGCACCCAAAATACTGTCCGCCATCGGTTGTGTACCGTGTCGGCACACGGGCAATGTGATTAAAGCCATCCACGTAATAGGGTGGGACATGAGCGATTCCTCAAGTACCGACGACATCGACGCCATTCGTCAGAAGAAAGCAGAAGAACTGCAAGCAAACGCACAGGCCGCTGAGTCTCCGTCAGAACCAATCCACATCGAGAGCACCGAACACCTGCAGGAGATTGTAGACAGCCACGACGTCGTGCTCGTGGACTTCTACGCCGACTGGTGTGGCCCGTGTAAAATGCTCGAACCGACGATGGAAGAACTCGCCGCAGAGGGCGCGGCGACCATCGTGAAGGTGGACGTCGATGAACACCAGAACCTCGCCCAGTCGAACGGCGTCCAAGGGATTCCAACCCTCCTGCTCTACGCCCACGGCGAACAGGCAAAGCGCCTCGTCGGCGTCCAAGACAAGGCAACGCTCTCCTCGCTCATCGAGGAAGTCGCCTAACGGCCCGTAGGCTTACGGGCCCCTAGTTCTTACCACCGGCCAGATGAGCGAGGTCACAACGGCCCTTCGACTGGTCGGTGGAGTGGCATTGTTGCTGGCGAACGCCTTTTTCGTGACGACTGAGTTCGCCATGACGCGGGTTCGTCAGTTCTCCCGCGAAGAGTTCTCCGGCCCCGGCCTCGACAAGGCGTGGGAGATGACCGACAAGCTGGAGATTTATCTCTCGGGCTGTCAAGTCGGCATCACTATTTCGAGCGTCGGCCTCGGCGTCGTCGCAGAACCAGCCGTCGCCGCCGTGTTCTCTGGTGCCTTTGGGCTCCTTGGTATCACCAGCGGCGGCCACACGGCGCTGTCAGTGGTGTTCGCCCTCGGGATGATTAACATCGCCCACATCGTCATTGGCGAGCAAGCGCCGACGTATCTCGGCGTCGAACGCACGAAGTTCGTCGCCCGCTACTGTGCGCCCATGCTCTACTGGTGGACGAAGGTGATGGCTCCCGTCATCATCCTCTCTGATAAGATTGCCAAAGGCATCCTTCGCCTGTTCGGCGTCGAAATCGATCGGTCGTGGACCGAGGAAGAAGACGGCAACGGCCCGAGTACGCGCCGCGAACTCCGCAGTCGCGTTGGCGACATGCTGTCTGAAGGCGACCTGACCGACGAGCGGCGCAGAGAGGTGATGAACGCGCTCGAAATCGGCAAAACTCCGGTTCACGAGGTGATGGTTCCCCGTGAGTCGATCGTGACGCTTTCGACCACCAATTCGCTCGCGGAGAATCTCGACATCATTGCAGAGAACCCACACGGGCGATTCCCGCTCGTTGGCGACTCGCTCGAAGACTTCGAGGGCATCGTCTACGTTCCTGCCCTCCTCCAAGACTTAGAAGCCGTGACCGACGGCTCGATCACCCTCGAATCGATTGCGTCAGAGCCGCTCTCTATCGATGGCCGCACCGCTGTGAGTGAGGTCATCGACACGTTCCAAGCAGAAAATCAGGAGCTCGCGTTTGTCACTGAGGTGCCGGACGCCGCCGCGGACGCAGACGACGTGACCGGCTCCGTCGTTGGGCTGGTCACAGCTACGGACGCCTTCGAGGCGATTACGGGCGATTTAGAAGACCCGCTCGACAAGGACGCTACGTCGTGAGCACCGGACGGTCTGCGGTGCGGACGACCCGCTCTGCGACGCTCCCAATCGGGATGCGATTTGCACGCTTTTGCCCGTGTGCGCCGAGCACGATGATGTCCGCATCGACCTCCGTGGCGTAGGCGACGATTTCTTCGTCGGGGACGCCGTGGCAGACGCGCGAGACGACCGCCAGTCCGCGGTCGGTGGCGCGCTGTTCAATGTCGGTGACGAGGTCGGTTCCGACATCTTCCATCTCCTCTACGATGAGTTCGATGCTGCTGAGCGTTGGGTCGCCGTAGCGTCGGGTATCGACGACGAACATCGTGTGAAGCGTCGCGTCGTACTTTTCTGCGAGTTTCATGCCGTGTTCTACGGCACGGGCTGCCTGCTCACTGCCATCGGTTGGAACGAGTATGGTGTTGTACATGAATCTCCCCTCACTTCTCGTGTGTAAAAAGGGCGGTTTTGGGCTTAAGGCGCGCGCCAGTTCCCATTTCCTGGGACCGTTTCACCGTCGTATCTTTTGGTTCCCTCCCTCGTACAGTACGGTATGTATGACGTGATTCTCGTGCCGACTGACGGAAGCAACGCCGCCCGAAGAGCGGGCACGTACGCTATCGACCTCGCAACCGAAACCGGTGCGAGCCTCCACGTCGTGTACGTCGTAGACGAAAGCGCAGCCACACTGCTGTTCAGTTCACAGAAACTCAGCGACATGCTCAAAGCGTTCACCGAAGCGGGCGAGCAAGCCGTCGGAGAAATCGCTGACGCGGCTCAGGAGGCGGGCGTCGAGGCGACCACAGAAATCGTCCGCGGCATTCACATCAATGAGGCCATCGTCTCTGCGGCAGAGCGCGCAGACGTGGACCTCATCGTCATGGGAACCTACGGCGCACGCGGCATCGAACAACTGCTCGGAAGTACGACGACGCGCGTGCTTTCACACTCACATATTCCGGTGTTGGCGGTTCCGGCGGGCGAAACCGAATAGCTCTCCTCACCGAAGCATTGCGTCTACGTCTGCGTGTGTCGAGAGTAGGTGACGCATCGCCGCGACGGTTTCCTCGTCGCGGGTGCGACCGGAGCGAATCACGTCTTCTGCGCGCTCGATGGTCGTCATCGTGTCCGTTTGCATGAGCAAGATTGGCACCCCACGTTCTGCGGCCTTGCCAACGACCGCCCCCGGTGGCTGGAAGCCACCGGTCAACAACAGACACATGATGCCCGGCGCTTCGAGCGCCGCCGTCTGGATGTCGGTACGGTCGCCGCCGGTAATCATCGCCGCCGCTTTCGTCCGTCGGAACTGGCTCAACGCGGCTTCCGCGCCCATCGCACCGACGGCGAACCGCTCGATGTAGCCGTCGGTCGGCACGTCTGGCGTCACGACCTGTGCGCCGAGTTCCTTGGCGAGGTCGGCCACGGTGAGCCCGGCGAGTTCACGCTTTCGCGGGAGCACGCCGTAGACGGGAATCCCACGGCTTTCGAGAAACGGCACCACGTCCGTCGAGACGCGGTCGTAATCTGCGTCCTTGACGGCGTTGAACAGGACGCCGCCGAGTCGGTCACCAAAGCTCTCGGCTGCGGCGAGTACGTCGTCTACGTCGCCCGGTTCGCTGTAGGTTGCAAGCAACAGCACGTTCGCGTCGAGGAGGTCCGCCACGTCGGCGTCGGTCAGTTCGATGATACCGCCGGTCGTGTAGCTTCCTCCGCCTTCGACGACCATCAGGTCGCGGTCTGTGGCAAGGTGGGCGAAGTTCTCTGCGACGCGGTCTCTGAGTGCGCTCGGGTCTTCTCGCCCACGGATGGCGTTCTCGATGAACGTCGGTGAATAGACGATTGGCTCCATCTCCGCTACGTCGTCCGCGGAATCGAGCAGGTCGCGGGCGAGCATCGGGTCTTCGTCGAGAATCTTCCCGACGTTCGACTGGAGGCGCGTGCCTTTGGGTTTCATGTAGCCAACGGCCGTGCCCTGTGCGGACGCGAGCGTCGCGAGCGCGAGGGCGATGGCCGTCTTGCCGGTGCTTTCTTCGGTTGACGTGATGAGCAGTGTGTTCATTGGTCGATGGTGAGTCTGAGGTCGAGTGCCGTTGCCCCCTCGGGCGTGGCGAGCAGCGGGTTGATGTCGAGTTCGAGAATCTCGGGGAAGTCGGTCACGAGCTGTGAGAGCCGCTGGATGGTCTCTGCGAGCGCCTGCTGGTCTACGGGTTTGCGACCGCGGGCCCCACGCAGGAGCGGTGCGGTCTTGATTTCATCGAGCATCGCCGTCGCGTCGCGCTCGCTCACGGGGGCGACCCGGAAGGTGGCGTCTTCTAAGACTTCCACGAAAATCCCCCCAAGCCCGAACATGACGAGCGGGCCGAACTGCGGGTCGCGGTTCATCCCGACGATGGTTTCGGTCGCCTCCGCACGGGCCACCAGCTCTTGGACTTGGACGCCGAGAATCGTCGCGTCGGGTTGGTACTCCCGGGCGCGCGTGATGAGGTCTTCGTAGGCGTCGTACACGTCTTCGAGCGGGACGCCGACTTTCACGCCGCCGATGTCGGATTTGTGTGGGATGTCCGGGCTGACGATTTTCATGACGACTTCCGGGTCACCGATGTCCTGTGCGGCGGTGACGGCGTCTGCGGGCGAGTCTACGACCGTCCCCGTCGGCGTCTGAATCCCGTAGGCTGAGAGCAGGTCTAAGGCTTCGACGCCGAGTTGCGGTTGGCCGCGTTCGGTCGCCGCATCGAGAATTTCTCGGGCGCGCTCGCGGTCTACACCGAACGATTTCGGTGGCACGTACTCGCGCTCTCGAATCTGTTTGTACGACCAGAGCGCGTCGAGACTGCGGACGGCGCGCGCCGGGTCGAAGTAGGTCGGAATTCCCGCGCTGTTCAGCCGCGTAGCGGCCGCGCGCGTCGAGTCGCCGCCCATGAGACACACAGCCATTGGCGTCTCGTGTTCTGCTTGCAGGGCGACGACGCGCTCTGCGAACGCGTCGAAATCGAGGACGGCCGTTGGGCACGTCAAGAGCACTGCACAGCCGACACGGTCGTCTTTGAGCGCGTGGTCGATAGCCGTCTCGAAGCGCTCGATACCGGCGTCGCCAATCACGTCGATTGGGTTGTGGATGTTCGCTTCTTCGGGCATCGTCTCTGTGAGCGCATCGAGCGTCTCCTGTGAGAACGAGGCAAGCGAGAGCGAGGAGTCGCCCACTGCGTCGGTCGTCATCACGCCGGGGCCGCCGGCGTTCGTGACAATCGCCACGTCTCCACGTTCGGGGAGCGGTTGACCATTCAATATCCCCGCAAAGTCGAACAGGTCTTGAACCGTCTCGACGCGGAGGACGCCAGCCTGTTCGAGGCCGGTTTTGTAGGCTCGCTCGCTGCCGGCGATTGCGCCGGTGTGCGAGGAGGCCGCGCGCGCCCCCGCCTCGGTACGCCCCGATTTCACGAGGACGATTGGCGTGTCTTTGGTCACCTCGCGGGCCGCCTCGATGAACCCCTCGCCGTCTTCGATGGCTTCTAAGTAGCCCATGATGACCTCCGTCCCCTCGTCGTCGCCCCACTCGCGGATGAAATCCGCCTCCGAGAGGACGGCTTTGTTGCCGAGCGAAACCACATCGCGAAAGCCGATGTCGCGGTCGTTCGCCCAGTCGAGAACGGCCGTGATGAACGCCCCCGATTGACTCATAAACGAGATAGAGCCGGGAAGCGCGTTATCCGGGCCGAAGGTGGCGTTCATCCCCACACCGGTCGAGATGATACCGAGGCTGTTCGGGCCAACGAGGTTGAGGTCGAACTCGTCCGCGACAGCGGTGAGTTCTTGCTCGCGCGCCGCACCCTCACCGCCGGTCTCAGAGAAGCCCGCCGTGATGACGACGACGTTCTCGACACCCGCCGTCGCCGCCTCTCTCACCACCTCGACGGCGATGGTCGGCGGCACGACGACGACGGCGAGGTCGATTACCCCAGGGACGGCTGCGATGCTCTCGTAACTTTCCACGCCGCAGACGGTGTCGGCGCGCGGGTTGACCGGGATGGTCTCGCCGCGATAGTCTGCGAGCAAGTTTTCGGTGATGGCACGGCCGACTGACCCGGTGCGCTCGGTCGCACCAACCACCGCGATTCGCTCGGGTGCAAACAGTGTCGATAGCGTTCCCATCTAGTGGTTGGGAATTTGACGCCCGGACAGATAAGCGCAGGTGGTGACTACGTTCGAACGTCCGCGACTGTGGCGTCAGAAAACGACGTCAGCGTGTCCGGGTCGATTGGGAACACCGTCTGTGGCGTCCCCGCCGCCGCCCACACCTGGTCGTGGCTGAGCAACGTCTCATCGAGATACACCGGAACGCGCGTCGAATGGCAAAACGGCGGCACGCCACCGATAGACCAGCCAAGCGTCTCCTTTATCTCATCTGCATTTGCCATCCTGACCGTCCCTTCTGGCACTTGCTGTAAGTCAGCGACTTTTTCGAAATCGACGCGGTTTGCGCCGGACGTGACGACGACGATGAGGTCGCCGTCTGCGATGACGGCGATACTGCTTGCGATCTGGGCAACGGCACAGCCAATGGCGTCTGCGGCATCTGCTGCGGTTTTCGTCCCCTCAGGGAACTCGTGAACATCAACCTCGAACCCGTACTCTTCTGCGGCGCGAGCCGCGAACTGGGAGGCGCGTTCGTGCATATCCACCGACTTTCGATTGAATCACCATATGTGCTGGTGTGTCGGCAGTGACTACCCGAACGACTCAGGGACAGTCGGCTGACGTAACCTCCGCGATTCTGGGTTCGTATTTTGCGAGACCGTTCAGCGCGCGCTGCGTCCAATTCCAGCGTATGGACACTTCAGTAAAGCAAAGTGGACTGTCTGTGTCGATACCACTATGACCGACGACCGTTGGCTCTACGCGTGGGGGCTGGGCTACGCCGCAGTCGGAGCCGCATCACTGTTGATTCCGCTGTACGCGCTCGCACTCGGGAGCAACGCATTCCTCGTCGGATTGATGGCCTCGACCGCCGCGTTTGCCGGCGTTCCGGGGGCCCTGCTCTGGGGACGACTCGCCACCCGAACCGGGCGGCGTAGGCCGTTCGTCCTCGTCGCGCTCGCCGCCACGGCCCTCGTCCTCGCCGTCGTGCCACTCATCACCGAACCGTGGCTGTTGCTGGTCGCGAACGCTGCCCTCTGGTTCGTTGTCGCCGCGGCGGCCCCGGTACTCAACCTCATTGTCGTAGATGGCGTCCCCGACATCGAATGGGACGACCGTATCGCCCGGTTAAACGAAGTCCAGGGCTTCGGCTGGCTCCTCGGGCTCGTCACCGGAGCCGGCTGGATGGCGCTGGCTGGCAGCCGACTATCACAGGTCGAAGCCCAGCAACTGTTTTTCTCGGTCATCGCGGCCACGACGTTCGTCGCGTTTCTGCTCGCTCGTCACTGGTACCCAGAACCTTCGATGGTGAGCCGCGACCGGTTTCTTCGCGTCTATCGAACCCTCGGACGCGGCCGGTGGGGGGCCGGTCGGTACGTTCGTGCGATTCCTTATGGCCCCTCTCGCATCTACTGGGGGTTGGCGTCGTTCAACGCACGCCGCTTTTCTAACCGAGCGACCTCCGCGCTCGGGACGTACCTGTTCGCGGCCGTCGTTTTTTTCATTGGCTTTTCCGTGTATTTCGGGCCGCTCCCGGCGTACCTCACCGGCCTTCACTACTCGACCGACCAAATTTTCATCCTGTTCGTCGTGAACAGCGCCGGGTCTGCAGTGTTCTACGGCCGGGTAGGGAAACTCGCCACCAAGTGGGAGTCCCATCGGCTGCAGACGAGCGCCCTCGGCGCGCGCACCCTCCTCTTTCCCGGCGTGGCGCTCGTCGGCGGTATCGGTGCGCTGGCCGGTTACTCGGGACTGCTCGCGCTGTTCGCCATCATCGGCGTCACGTGGGCGATAATCGCCGTCACCGCGACCAGTATCGTCACGCGACTCGCCCCGCCCGCGGTACGGGGAGAGGCACTCGGCGCGTACACCGCCCTGTCAAGTGTCGGCGGCGGCATCGGGAGCGCCCTCGGAGGCGCGCTCGCGGATTCAATGGGGTACACCGTCACCTTCGGCGTGGCCGCGGGGCTCGTTCTCGTTGGTGCTGGACTCGTCGCCGCTGGACAGGCAGGCGTGATTGGCACGGAAAACGTGTTCAGCGACAGCGTGTAACGATTCCGACGGCTATCGGCGCACCAGATTTCAACCGGCTTCAACGGTCTTCGTACCGAGAACGGGAGTCAGTTACTGGCACCACTATCGCTTTTGACGGTGGGCGTCGTATCACGAGATATGACTCATCGAGCCGTCGTTCGGGGCGTCGGGGTCAGTGTGGGGAACGAAGGTTCCGGCGCACCTGCGGTGGTCCTCGAAGTGAGAGGCGAACTGCTCCCGATTTACGTGAGTGCAGACCAAGCGCAGTCGATGCAACTCGCCATGCGCGGGCGGCAGTTCGAGCGCCCGCTTACCCACGACCTCCTCGTGGACATGGTCGCAGAGTTCGGCGGTGCAATCGACCAAGTCCGCATCGACGACCTCGCGGATGGCACCTTTTTTGCGAAAATTGACGCAGAACAGTACGTCGGCGGCGAGGGTCGCGAACTCGTCTTTGATGCCCGCCCGAGTGACGCCATCGCCATCGCACTGCGCGCAGACTGCCCGATTTTCGTCTCCGACGCCGTCGTAGACCGGGCGGGCTACCAACCAGAAGAGTTCTCGCTACAAGGCTTCGACGAGTTCGACTGAGTGCACCGGCGTGTTGGAGGTACCGACACAGAGCGCGTTCGCTCAACGCGATAGTGAGTTGGAGAACGGAACCGGGGTGATTACAGCGCGAGCCAGTCGGTCGTGAGGCTGCCGTCTTCTAAGTGCCAGCGCTGGTATTCATCGTCACCTTCACAGCGCGTCTCGATGACGGCGTCGAACAGCGGTTCGATGAGTTGGACGGCTTCAGAGTCGTAGGCGAGTGGCAGATGGAAGTGACCCATGCCGCCCACGCGGTGGAGTTCGCCTTCGAGCGCGTGGAGAAACGAGAAGACGGATTCGTCGTCGTGGTCTGCGAGCAGCGGGACAAGCGAGTCGACACACAGGCGAAGTTCGGCCGGGTCGAGGCCATCGGAGAGCATCTCGAACGTTTCGATGTCCGCAGAGATGGCGCGACCGAGGCCAGCGAGGTCGCGTTCGTCAACCGTCGTCGTCGGAACGGACGTGGCGGTGTTCGCGGTCGCCGCGCTGGCACTCCGGGTGAGCACCGCGGAATTAATTACCTTGAGCGAATCTGGCATCCAGTTTCCACTTGGGAGGCGGCGGTCTACATCAATCGGGCTGTCTGTGAATACGAACAGTCTGCGACGGGATGCTGTGGGGTCGTCACCCAGCAAGCGCTGACACGCGTGGTGGTGGGCGCTGTCACACCCAGAACCGACGAGCAAAATGCTGCTCCCTCTGCGCTTTAGCGCGGCAAGTGCCTGCGTGATGGCCGTCGTTTCCGTCAGACCAGTTCCTCCCTCTCCCGGCATCTTTCATATTAAGTGGAATTAGTTGCTAATAAAGATTGTGGGAGCGTTTCAGGGGCGATTCTCCGAGTTGTCACCTTTTTCCATGTGCACACCATATGTGGGGGTATGTCACACGACGCGCGCGATGAGGTCTCCCCGCTAATCGACGACCTCGAAGCGACGCTTGCAGAACTCAGAACCGCGCTCGAACCGACCACGCGCCGTGGTCTGCCCCGTCCCCCATCACCGCGCCGACTCCTCTCGTTTACCGATGAGTATGCGATTCCAACCGCGATTGCCGTCCTCGAAGCGAACATCCGGGCGCTCGAACTCGTCCAAGAGGTCATCCACGTCACGAACCGCGGCCTCGACGCATCCGAATCGACACGAAACGCCTCGACTCGCGCCCGCAACGTAAGCCAAGATGCGATTGACCGACTCGAACGCGCGCTAACCGAGATTCAAGTCTCTCTCGAAGAGGGTGCCCTCCCCGAGAACCCAGAAGCCCGCAAGCTGCTCACCGAAGCTCGCACGCTCAGAGACGAAATCGACGAGCGATTGGCCGAGACGCGACGCGACCCAACCTCTCGCCAGTCGCCACGCAGTCCGGCTCGCGACCAGCCCATCGTCATCCCGGTCGAGCCGGACGAAGACACAGAGCTGGACGATTCGGTACGCGACCTAGAGGATGCCCTCGCTGACGAGGAAATCGAGTCAGAACTGGAGACGATACGCGAGGAGTTAGACGCCGTCGACGACGAAGACGACAAAAGCTGATAGCAGAACGGATAGACTGCTGGAAGAGAAAAATCTTCATATTCGTGCGGTGTGTTACCATTTGCAAACCAACGTCGAAGAACCACCGGTTTCAGGAGCGCAGTATGAAGAACCTACCCACCCGACGACTCGAACTGTTTTACAGAGCACCAGCCCCAGACGAAGCGCGCCACTCACAGGAGCGTATCTTTAAGCGGCTCCACGAACTCGAACGAGAGAACGGTACACACATAGAGACCCACAAGTGGCCCATGCGCGTCGTGTTAGAGCGCGATACCGACGAGCGGGCAGCACGCGCCCTCGCTTCCTACACGGAGTTCGACGACTGGGCACACTCCCACCACGTGAGTCTCCGTCCGTACTTTACCGAACACGAATCACACTGGTTCACCGGCGAAGACACGAACGAACTCATCCTCCCTATGGTGTGTCTCGCCGTGTACGACGGCGACGAGTTGGTCGATGTGTTCCCGCGGACGGAGGGGAATCACGCCGTCTCTATCAACCAGTTCCTCGACCGGCTCGAATCGGAACTCGGCCACGACGAACTGACACACCAGCCCGCACGCTGAGCTAGTCGATGTCGAAAAACGGGTTCCACGCAACCTCCCAGAGGTGCCCGTCCGGGTCGGCAAAATAGCCCGAATAGCCGCCCCAGAACACCTCTTGGCCGGGTTTGACGAGCGTTGCGCCCGCCTCGACTGCTTCTTCGAGTTGTGCATCGACCGCTTGCGCAGACCGCACGTTGTGTGCGAGCGTAATTCCGGAAAACCCTTCGCCGTCGGGCGACACCATCGCGTCCTCTGCGAGCAGTTCGCGCGGGTACAGCGAAAGTTTCGTCGCCCCGAGTGTGAAAAACGCCACATCGCTGTCTGGGTCACGAGTTTCGAGAGGCAGCCCAAGCCCGTCGCGGTAAAATTCGATTGCACGGTCGAGGTCGGAAACGCCGAGCGTGACGAGGCTGAGTCGAGGTTCCATGACCTAGAGACGGCCGGAGACAGCAAAAAAGAGCGGTCAGGTCGGGCGCGAGACAGCTACAGGAGTGGTTCGGAACCTCCGGCTTGAACCTGTCTTCCGCGGTACAAGACCCGCTTACAGGACAGGTCCGAAACCTCCGATTTGAACCTGTCTTCCACGGTACAAGACCCGCTTACAGGCTTGGTCCGAAACCTCCGGCTTGAACCTGTCTTTCACGACACAAGCGTCGTTTACAGGACAGGTTCAAACCGGTACCCATCCCACTCCTGACTCTCCGGCTCGCGGATGCCCGCACCGGGTTCACGGAGTTGGTCTGCGTACACGGGTCGCACTTCGTCACCGATCTCGATTTCGTCGGTCGTCGCCTGTCCGATGGCGCGAACCGTCTCACCGTCAACGTCGAACTCCACGATGGCAATCGTGTTCGGGGCCTCCACGCCGGGTGGCGTCGCCATGCTCGTCGTCCACGTGACGACGGTCGCCGTTTCCTCGGTGAGGTCGACGGTTTCGGTCTGTTTCTCACCACACTCCGGACAGAGCGGGTGGCTTGGGTACGTGAGGTGGCCGTTCGCACAGCCGTAGGCGTCGAAGCTCATTGGCGGGCCTCCATGATAGTGGTAATAACACAGTTTCCAAAGCCACCGACGTTACAACAGAGGCCGACGTCGGCCTCGACTTGGCGCTTTCCGGCCTCGCCCATGAGCTGTTTGTAAATTTCGTAGCCCTGTGCAACGCCCGACGCACCGAGCGGGTGGCCCTTCGATTTGAGGCCACCGGAGGTGTTGACCGGGAGGTCGCCGTCGCGTTCGGTCACGCCCTCCTCTACGGCTTTCCAGCCTTCACCGGGTTCGAAGAAGCCGAGCCCCTCGCTCTGGAGGAATTCGAGGATGGTGAACATGTCGTGGAGTTCGGCCACGTCGATGTCCTCGGGGCCGTAACCGGACATTTCGTACGCGATTTTTCCGCTTTCGACGACACCGCCCATGACGGTCGGGTCGTCGCGCTCGTGGACGACGTGCGTGTCCGTCGCGCCGCCAACGCCGGAGACGACGACGTACTCGTCGGTGTACTCCTTGGCGACTTCCTCGGGGCAGAACATGAGCGCTGCACTGCCGTCGGTGATGGGACAGAAGTCATAAAGTCGGAGCGGGTCAGCCACGATCGGCGACTCCATGACCGTCTCCAAATCGACTTCCTTTCGGAACTGGGCGTGGGGATTGTCTACGCCGTTTTTGTGGTTCTTGACCGCGACTTTCGCCAGACTCTCGCGGGGTGCGTCGTACTTGTCGAGGTACAATCGCGCGGTGAGTCCCGCGAAACTCGGGAGCGTCAGGCCGTGTTTATACTCGACGGGATGCGTAATCGAGGCGATAATGTCCGTCGATTCCGGCGTCGAACGATGGGTCATCTTCTCGCCGCCGACGAGCATCGTCATCTCGCTCGCGCCGGAGGCGACCGACTGCCAGGCGTGGTACATGCCAGCGCCGCCAGAGGAGCTGGTCTGGTCGATGCGCGCGGTGTAGGCGGGCATTGCGCCGAGGTCGTGGGCGAGCATGTTCGGCACGCCAGTCATGCCTTCGAACTCCCCGCTCGCCATGTTCGATACGTACAGATGGTCTAGGTCGGTTGGGTCGACACCCGCGTCGGTGAGACACGCTTCGCCGGCTTCCGCGAGCAAGTCGCGAATCCAGCCCTCGCGCTTTCCGAACTGGGTCATCGACGCGCCAATAATTGCGACGTCCATGTATTGAATGAATCAGTGAATTGCTGTGTGTGTTTCGGTGACGTGGTCAGTGCAAACGGCCTGCGAGTCTCCACGCGCTCCCGGTCTCCGTCCGTGGCAACCGCCGCGCTTCGCGGCCCATTTTGAGCCGCCGAGCAACCGTCCAGTTGCTCTCTCGCGTCGGCTGTTCTGCTTCGACGCGAGCAGCATCCTCTGCAGAGAGGTGTGCGCTCACCGCCGCGGCTATCGCCGCCGCTTCGGCCTCGGTGGCGGTGTCCGGAAGCGAAATTGTCCGTCCATCATCAAGTTCGATGGGCGGCAGTTCCGGCTCCGGTGGTGTCTGTTCGACTGGTGATGGTTCAGGACGCGGTTTCTCGCGTCCGTGGAGTTCGAGTTCCGCTGGGTGTTGGAGTATTTGCGTGGTCATAATGGGATGTTTCCGTGTGCTTTGTCTGGTTGGTCGACGCGTTTTCGGGAGAGCAGTTCGAGGTCAGCGATAAGCCGCGCTCGCGTCTCGCGCGGGTGCAACACGTCGTCTACGTAGCCGCGTTTCGCGGCGGCGTACGGGTTCGCAAACTCCTCGCGGAAATCCTCCATGAGCTGTTCGCGTTCTGCGTCGGGGTCGTCTGCGGCCGCAATCTGCTTTCTGAAAAGGATGTTTACTGCGCCCTGTGGCCCCATCACGGCCATCTCGGCTTCCGGCCAGGCGTAGTTCACGTCCGCGCCGAGGAACTTAGAGGCCATCACGATGTACGCGCCGCCGTAGGCTTTGCGCGTGATGACGGTCAGCAGGGGCACCGTTGCCTCCGCGTAGGCGTAGATGAGTTTTGCACCGTGGCGGATGATGCCGTTGTGCTCCTGTTCGGTGCCGGGCATGAAGCCGGGCACGTCCACGAGCGAGATGATGGGGAAGTTGAAGGCATCACAAAAACGCACGAACCTGGCCGCTTTCTCGCTCGATTCGATGTCCAGCGTCCCGGCGTTGACTTTCGGCTGGTTCGCGACGATGCCGACCGGCTTGCCGTCCATCCGGGCAAAGCCAGTGACGACCGTGCGCGCGAACGCGGGCTGGACTTCGAGGAACGATTCTTCGTCGACGACGCGGTCGATGACGTCGCGCACGTCGTAGGGCTTTTTCGGGTCTTCGGGAACGATGTCGAGGATGTCGTCGAGTTCGCGTTCCGGGTCGTCCCACGATTCGACGACTGGTGGATCTTCTAAGTGGTTCGACGGGAGGTACGACAGCAGCGCGCGGATGTGGTCGAGCGCCTCCTTGTCGTCGTCGCAAACGAAGTGGGCAACGCCACTCCTCGTCGAATGAGCCTGTGCCCCGCCGAGTTCTTCCATCGTGATGTCCTCGCCCGTGACGGTCTTGATGACCTCGGGGCCGGTAATCATCATGTGGCTCGTGTCCTGCACCATGACGGTGAAGTCGGTGAGCGCAGGCGAGTACGTCGCTCCGCCCGCACACGGCCCCATAACCGATGAAATCTGTGGGATGACGCCCGAGGCTTTCGTGTTCAGCTTGAACAGTTTCGCAAAGCCAACGAGTGCATCGAGGCCTTCTTGGATGCGGGCCCCACCCGAATCGTTCAGCCCGATGATGGGCACGCCGTTGTTGATGGCGTGTTCCATCGCCTTGGCGATTTTCTGGCCAACGACCTCGCTCACGGAGCCACCGAACACGGTGAAGTCGTGGGCGAAGACGAGCACCTTCCGGCCGTCTACGTCCCCGTAACCGGTGACGACGGCGTCGCCGGCCTGCGTCTTCTCGTCCATGCCGAAGCTCGTACACCGGTGTTCGACGAACTGGTCGAACTCGCGGAACGTTCCGTCGTCTAGGAAGTAGTCGATACGCTCGCGTGCGGTGAGCTTGCCCTTCTCGTGTTGGGCTTCAATTCGGTCTTTACCGCCGCCGCGCGCTGCTTTTTCGCGCCGTTTCTGAAGCTCCCCGGCTCCAGAACCCTCGTCCCCACTCATTGCCTACCACTCCATGCCGCCGTTGACGCCAAGAATCTGGCCCGTCATGTACGAGGATTTCGGACTCGCAAGGAACGAGACCATCCCGGCGATGTCGTCCACTTCGGCAAACCGACCGAGTGGGATGCGCTGGATGATTTTCTCTTGGACACGGTCTGGAACCGTTTCGAGCATGTCGGTCTTGACGAAGCCAGGTGCGACGCAGTTCGCGGTGGCCCGCGAGCGAGCCATTTCGAGGGCAATCGTCCGGGTGAATCCGAACAGGCCACTCTTGGTCGTCGCGTAGTTCGCTTGACCGTAGTTCCCCTGCTGGCCAACGACGCTCGAGATGTTGATGAGCCGGCCGTCTTTGGCGTCGGTGATGTCGTCGAAGAAGACGCTCGTGCAGTTGAAAATCCCGCCTAAGTTCACGTCCATGACGCGGTCCCAGTCTTCACGGGTCATGTTGGTGAACTTCTTGTCCACCGTGATGCCCGCGTTGTTCACGAGCACCGTCGCCGGACCGAAGGCGTTGGTGACCTTCTTGCGCATGGCTTCGACTTCGTCGATGTTCGCGACGTCCGCTTGGACGGCGATGGCCGACCCACCGGCTTCTTCGATTTCTTCGACGACGTCGTAGGCCTCGCCCTCTGAGGAGCGGTAGTTTACGACGACGTTTGCACCTTCACTGGCTAATTCGACAGCAATCCCACGGCCGATACCCCGAGAGGCACCGGTTACAACGCATGTTTGGTGTTCCAGGTCCATATTGTAATCTCCAAGTTGCAACGGGTGGCTACTCGCCCACACCAGAACAATCTATTTATCATTGTTCCTCACCCCCGTTGCCCTTATTCAAAGCGACCCGTGATAGAGGGATAAGCATTGTCCTTATATGGGATTAAATATGGTGTGTGAGTCAGAATAGTATGGTTTTGTTCACCAAGTGTCGGTCTAGCATATGAAAAATCGTTGTTTTTCACATTTTGTTTTCCATGTTAAGTTATGTCATATCACGACGGCGACGAACGACAGATACTTTAGGCCGACCTAAAAAAGTAAAATCAGCTGACCAATGACCACAGACATTTGTGTCATCATCCCAACTATCCGCGAGTACGAGTGCGTTCGTGCGTACCTCGACAACGCGCGCGAACACGAGTTCGATACAGACAGACTTCACTTCTTGCTCGTCACCGAGGAGTTCTGTGACACCGACGCGATGGAAGCGATGCTCGATGATGAAGGCGTTTCGGGCGACGTGTTCGACGGCGCTCGGCGCGAAGCGTGGTACGAAGCCCACGACATCAGCGAGTATTCACACATCATCCCGGCTGCAAGCCACGCAGAGACCAGCTTTGGCCTGCTCTACATGTGGGCAAACCCACAGTACGACCTCGGCTTTTTCATCGATGACGACACCCTCCCACACCCAGACGAGGACTTCTTCGGCCGTCATCTGGCCAACCTTGACTACGAAGGCGACATAGAGCGCGTCCAATCAGACACCCAGTGGGTGAACGTGCTCTACCAGAACGCAGCCGACCACGGCCTCTACCCCCGCGGCTACCCCTACGCCGCGATGAACGAGACAGTCGAGACCGACACCACTGAAATCTCGAACGTCGTCGCCTCACAGGGTCTCTGGACGAACGTCCCCGACCTCGATGCCGTGCGCATCCTCATGGACGGCGACTTAGAAGGGCAAGCCCAGACGCGGACTGGCGCAGCAGATTTCACGAACGATTTCGTCGTCGCCCGCGACAACTACCTCACCGTCTGTTCGATGAATCTCGCCTTCCGGCGTGAGGTCATTCCCGCGTTCTACCAGCTCCCGATGGACGACAACGAGTGGAACGTCGGGCGCTTCGACGACATCTGGAGTGGCGTGTTCCTCAAGCGCGCGTGTGACATCATGGGAACCGAGATTTACAACGGCTCCCCGCTCTGTGAGCACAACAAAGCACCGCGTTCGACGTTCGACGACCTGAACAACGAGGTTCCGGCGCTCGAACTCAACGAACACGTCTGGGAACTCGTAGACGAGGTCGGTGACGATGCAGACTCCTACGCTGAAGCGTTCGAAGCGATGGCAGACGCCCTCGCAAACGGCGAGTTCGACCAGTGGAACAATGGTGGCTTTCTCAACTTCGTCGGTGAGTACATGCACGACTGGCTCGCGTGTCTCGCAGAACTCGACGGAGCGGCCCCGAGCCAGCCCGTCGAAGTACTCGCAGACGACTAACCCCGAATCGGCAGGTTAAAGTGATTTAGGCGGCCCTAAACTACTACTAATGGATTCGAGAGACACGTCCGACGCCAGCGCCGCTGGCAGTCGGAACCGTCGGGCATCGGGCACGTCCCGACGCCGGTTCCTCCAGTCCGCTGGCACCCTCGCTGGCGTCGCATCGCTCGCCGGATGTACCCAATTCATGTCCGGTGAAGAGACGAACACCACCGAAACTCCCGAGTTCGGCCAGATTGGCTCCGGACGCCTCGGTGACCAGATTCAGGGTGGCACCTCGATGAAGGACATGCCGGACCTCTCCGGTGAGATTACCATCTACTCCGGGCGCGGCGAGGCGCTCGTCGGTGAACTCATCTCCTACATCGAAAGCCTCTATCCCGAGTTGGACATCCAGCCGCGCTACGAAGGGTCGAGTCAACTCGTCCAGAAGATTCTGAACGAAGGCCAGAACAGTCCCGCAGACGTGTTCTTCTCGGTCAACGCCGGGTCGCTTGGCTTCCTCGCAGACGAGAATCGAACAGACCCACTCCCGAGCGAGATTACGGACATGGTACGCACCGAGTTCCACGACCCTGACGGCAACTGGGTCGGTACCTCCGGGCGCGCACGGACGATTCCGTACAACACAGACTCGCTCAGCGAATCGGATCTCCCGACCGACATCATGGCGTTCCCGGACCAAGAGCAACTGCGCGACAGCATGGGCTGGGCACCGTCCTACGGCTCGTTCCAGGCGTTCGTCACGGCCATGCGTATCTTGAACGGCGAGGAAGCCACGAAACAGTGGCTCGAAGGCATGCTTGACCTCGGCGTCGAAGAGTACACAGACGAGTTCGCCATCGCCCTCGCCGTCGCGGACGGCGAAATCGACGCTGGATTCACGAACCACTACTACATCCAGCGTGTGCTCGCAGACCGCGAGGACGCGCCGCTCGCAACCGCATTCACCGAAGGTGACGCCGGAGCCATCTTCAACGTCGCTGGCGCGGCGGTCGTGGACACTGCAGCCGACCCGGAGATGGCCGCGAACTTCGTGCGCCACCTGCTCTCTGCTGAGGCACAGGCGTACTTCGCCACCACGACGTACGAGTATCCGCTCATCCCCGACGTCGAACCGGTGGGCAACCTGCCGACCATCGACGAACTCAACCCGCCGGCAAACCTCGACCTCACACAACTGTCCGACATTCGCCCAACGCTCGACCTGATGCGCGAAGTCGGCATCAGCGTCTAACCCGCCTATGGCTCCAGAGACAGATTCGTTGTTCCCCAGTTCGCAGGGTGGTGAGTCGTCACTGCCGCTCGGCCTCACGCTGCTCTCTGGAGCCATCGCGGCCGCCGTCGTGTTCCCGCTCGTCTGGATTCTCGCAAACGCCCTCGAAGTCGGCGGCACGACCGCCTTTGATCTCCTCACCCGCGAGACCACCGTTCGGGTGTTCGTGAACAGTACGCTACTGGTCGCGGTCGTCACGGCGGCCACTATCGCCTTTGCCGTCCCGCTCGCCTATCTCACCGTCCGTACTGACCTCCCGTTCAAACGCTTCTGGACCGTCGCGCTCTCGATGCCGCTCGTCGTCCCGAGTTACATCGGTGCGTTCGCCTTCGTCTCCGCGTTCGGGCCGCGGGGTGAACTTCAGTCGTTGCTCGCGCCACTCGGCATCGAGCAGCTCCCTGAAATCTATGGATTCACCGGCGCGGCGCTCGTGATGACGCTGTACACCTACCCCTACGTGTTTATCTCCACGCGGGCGTCTCTGAAGACGATGGACGCCCGTCTCGTGGACGCCGCGCGCACCCTCAAACACTCGCGGTGGGAGGCGTTTCGCCGGGTGACGATTCCACAGATTCGCCCGGCGGTCACCGCCGGGGCGCTGCTCGTCGCCCTCTACACGCTCTCTGATTTCGGCACGCCCGCAATCATGCGCTTTGATGTGTTCACGAAGGTCATCTACGCAGAGCAGAACTCGCTTTCGACGTTCGGCCAAGACCTCGCCGCGCTCCTCTCGCTCCAACTCGTCATCGTGACGTTCGTCATCCTCGCAATTGAGTCGCGCGTGCGCGGGAGCGACACCATTTCGACGCAGGGCACCTCGACTCGCGGCGCAGAGGTTCGACTCGGCGCGTGGAAGTGGCCCGCACTCGCGCTCTGTCTTGGCGTTGCCGGCCTCGCGCTCATCGTCCCCGTCGGGATTCTCACGGCGTGGCTGATTCGCGGTGGCTCAGAATCGGCGGCCGCGTCGCTTGCCTTCCAGTGGGAGTATGCGTTTAACTCCGTGGGCGTTTCGGCGGTGGCTGCACTCGTCGCAGGCCTTGCCGGGCTGCCGATTGCCTACCTCGCCGTGCGCCACCGCTCGCGGGCGTCGTGGCTCATCGAACGTGCCTCCTACGTCGGCTACGCCGTCCCGGGGGTCGTGATGGGCCTTGCGCTCGTCTACTTCGGCGCGCGCTACGGCGGGCGACTCTACCAGCAAGAACTCATCTTGTTCCCGCTGCTCATCTTCGCCTACGTCGTGCGCTTCTTGCCACAGGCCGTCGGTTCGACACGCGCTGGCTTCTTGCAGGTCAGCCCGACGCTTTCTGACGCCGCACGCACACTCGGGCGCTCGCCGGTGGCCGCGTTCCGCGAGGTGACGCTGCCGCTGGTCGCCCCCGGCTTGCTCGGCGGCGCGTTGCTCGTCTTCTTGACGACGATGAAGGAACTGCCCGCGACGCTGCTCTTGCGGCCAACAGGATTCAAGACGCTCGTCACGCACATCTGGTCGGCACAGGCTTCAGGCCACTTCGGGCACGCGGCCATCCCCGCGCTCGTGCTCGTGGTCGTCTCGGCGCTGTCGATGCTCGTGATGCTCGCAATGGAGGGATACGATGTCAAATAGCGACTTTGCACCAAGAAATATCTCAGTCGATGAACCGCTCGATGAACCGTCAGACCGGGCCGTGCTCACGCTCGCAGACGTGGGCAAGTCATTCGGCAGCGAGCGCGTCTTAGACCATCTGTCGTTTGCCGTCCGTGAAGGCGAAATCCTCACCCTGCTTGGCCCGTCTGGGTGTGGGAAGACGACGACGCTCCGCCTGATTGCCGGGCTTGCCCGTCCGAACGACGGGACGATTCGCTTAAACGACACCGTCGTCGCCGGAAACGGCGCGTTCCTCGAACCCGAAGAGCGCGGCATCGGCGTCGTGTTCCAAGAGTTCGCCCTCTTTCCCCACCTCACCGCCGCAGAGAACATCGCCTTCGGCCTCAAGGACATGCCGAACGCTGAGCGCGAACAGCGCGTCGAAGAACTCCTCCGCCTCGTTGGCCTCACCGACCACCAAGAGAGCACGCCAGACCAGCTTTCGGGCGGCCAACAACAGCGCGTCGCCCTCGCCCGGTCGCTCGCCCCCGAGCCGGAAATCCTCCTCTTAGACGAGCCGTTCTCGAACCTCGACGTCGACCTCCGCGTCGAGATGCGCGAAGAAGTGCGTCGCATCATCAAGGAAGCGGGCGTCACCGCGATTTCGGTCACCCACGACCAGGAAGAGGCGTTCTCCATCTCAGACCGCGTCGCCGTCATGAACGACGGCAAACTCGAACAGATTGGCAGTCCAGAGCAGGTGTTCCAGCATCCAGAGTCGCGTTTCGTTGCGGGGTTCCTTGGACACGCGAGTTTCCTCTCTGGAACCGTCTCCGGCGACAGCGTCGAGACGGGTATCGGGACGATTCCCCGCGAACAAATCCACGGCCTCGTCACCGAGTATGACGAGACGGAAATCGACGTGCTCGTGCGCCCGGACGACCTCGTCGCCCGGCCAGCGAGCGAAGCGCAGGCGGGCGGCCACGTCGTCTACCGTCGCTACCTCGGGCCAACAGTGCTATATCGGGTGGAACTCGAATCGGGAGACGTACTTGAGTGTATGCATAACCACGATGCCCGCGTCTCTCTCGGGATGCCGGTAACCGTCTCACTTGCGGCTGACCACGACCTCGCGTGGTTCCCACCTGACAGCCGCTGGAGGGTCGATACTCAGGCGGATGACTAACCAGGAGCCCCGAACCCAGTCCCCCCACGATACGACGGCCACCGACGATTCCCCCTCCGATACGCCCCCCGGGAAGTACGCAGATGCGTCCGAACTCAAACGGGCCATCCTCACGTCCCTCGCACTCGCCCTCCTCAGTGGGCTCGTCGGCGTCGTCATCTACGCCATCGCCACAGACCTGTTTCCGTACCACTCGTCGAACCACGACGAAGGCGTGTATCTTCAGCAGGCACAGCTCTTGCTCTCCGGGGAGTTCTGGTTTGCAACCCCACTGCCTGACGCCTTCCACCCGTGGTTTTTCGTCCAAGACGGCTTTCGACTGTACCCTAAATACGCCCCCGTCCCCGCCGCAATGTTCGCCGTCGGCATGGCGCTTGGCGAACCTCGCATCAGCCTCGCACTGATTGCCGTTGGCTCTGCGACGCTCGTTGGCCTGCTCGCAAAGGAGGCATTTGATACCCGAACGAGCCTCCTGGCCATCGTCGTCCTCCTCGCAAGTCCGCTGTTTCTCATCTCCTCGTCGGTGTTCTTGCCGTACGCGCCGACGTTCTTCTTGAACCTCCTGTTCGCCCTCGGCTACGTTCGCGCAATTCGCCGTCGAAGCTACGCCTACGCGGCTCTCGCAGGCGTCGCCATCGGTCTCGCCTTCTTCTCCCGGCCCTTTACGGCCGTATTGTTCGCCGCGCCTTTCGTTTTCCACGCAATCTCGACCATCGGCGTCTCGCTGCCTGCGGGTGAACCCCTGCTCACCGTCACGTTCAGAAACGCCGTCATCGGCGTACTCGGCGGCGCGGGCGTGGCGCTCGCGCTCGCCTACAACGCACACGTCACCGGGTCGCCCTTCATCTTCCCGTTCGAGGCGTTCGCCCCGCTTGACGGCATCGGCTTTGGCCGCCGGGAATTGCTCGGCTATGAACGCATCTACAGCCCCTCGCTCGCCATCGAAGCCAACGCCCACGTCCTCTGGGAGTTCACCACGCGCTGGCTCCCCGCGGGCATCGTCGGCGCGGCGCTCGTCGCCCTCGGCGTCGGGTCGAGCGTCGGCCGCGACGACATCTCGGTGAACCCGTGGAGCCTCTCTGATGGCACGCTTCGCTGGATGCTCGCCGCGCTGTTCGTGAGCATTCCGGCGGGCAACGTCTTTTTCTGGGGCAACCTGAACATCCTCGCGCGCATGGACACACCCACGGACGGCCTCATCGCGCAGTTCGGGCCGTTCTACCACTTTGGCTTGCTCCTCCCGATTGCTATCTTCGGGGCGGCGGGCGCGCTGTTCATCGCAGACCTCGCCCGCGAAACGGTCGTCGCACAGTTCGACGCCAAAACCGCCCGCGTCATCCTCCTCGCCGCGCTCGTAATCTGTGTCCCCGTCGTCGCCTCAGCCGAAATGGCCGTCCTCGCAGATCCCGTCTCCGAGAATCGCGGCTACACCGAACGTTACGAATCGGCCTACGCACCATTCGAAAACCAGCAGTTCAACAACGCGGTCGTGTTTGTCGCCACACCGTACGGCGACTGGCTCAACCACCCGTTCCAATCTCTGCGAAATCAGCCACACCTCGACGGAGATGCGGTGTACGCCATCGACGGCGATTCGGGCGACGATTTCGCGGTCATCAGGCGATACACAGACCGCAACCTCTTTCGCTACACGTTCCGCGGGGACTGGACGGCCGACCCGGAACCGGTGACTCCGGCGATTCAGCCTCTCGCCGTGCGAAACGGCTCTGTCCATAATCTCGAAACCGAAGTTGGCGTCGTGACCGCAGGGGAGACGGCAACCGTGCGTCTCGAATCCGACGAGGAGGTCATCCAGTATGCCTACGAAGGCGACCTGAACGGCACGCTCGCGCTCAACTGGACGATAACGCCGGCAAACGCAAGCATCCAAAACGACCACCTCAAGCGCCTCGGCGGGGGCGAAAACAACACGGTCGCACTCACTGACACCGACGAAGTCGTGCTCTCGGTGACGTTCGTCCAACCCGGTGGTTCGACCGTGACCTACCGGCAGGCGGTGTCGGTCGATGCAGACCCGAAAAAGAACTCGGTCAAACTCATCTGGCCGCCAGAAAAGCGCGTCTGTCGCCTACAGGCAAACTGTGGCTATGAGGGCACGTACCTCCCGGGGGCGGACGACTACGTTTCGGGCGTCTCCTTCGAGACGAACGTGACGAGCGCGTGATTACCGCAGGTGTTCTTCGGCCGCGACTTTCACGATTGATTTCGCAATCGCTGCGCCCCCCGAGAGCGGGTCTAACTTCGTCTCGCCTGCGCGTTCGTGGTACTCGATTGGTAGCTCGTAGATGCGATAGTCACGCATCAGCGGGCGCATCAGGAGTTCTGCGGAGAGGCCGGTGTTTTCGGTCCATTCGATTTGCTGAATCACGTCTCGGCGGTAGGCGCGCATCCCCGTCGTCGTGTCGTGGACGCGCTTGCCCATGAGCGTGCTCGCAAGCAGCGCGAACGCCTCATTGCCAAAGCGGTTGAATGCGGGCATCGCGTCTGCGCCGTAGTAGAGCCGGTCGCCGCTGACAACGTCGTAGCCCTCGTTGATTTTCTCGAGGAAGTCGGGAAGTCTGGCCATCGGGTAGGTGTCGTCGCAGTCGGTCGTGACGACGACGGGGCGCTCGGGCGTTTCGACCGCTTCTTTCACCGCGATTCCGTAGCCCTGTGGCTCCTGTTCGATGACGGTTGCTCCGTGTTCGCGGGCGATTTCGGGCGTGCGGTCAGACGAGCCATCGACACAGACGATTTCCGCCTTCCCGTCGGTAACGTCGTTGATGTCTCGACAGACCGCCGCAATCGCGTCTTCTTCGTTGTACGACCCCATGACAACGGCGAGGTCGTCGAAGGTGAACGCCTCGGCTTCGTGGGAACTCATTGGCTATCCGGAATCGCTACCCCGACTTGAAGTTTAGGTTTGCCAAAAAGAGTGGCAAACCGCCGACAGAACTCCCACGATGGCCGATTAAATTCGTTCGACCAACGCCTCTTCTCGACTCCGGACGCGGACTGGCTCGCTGCGAGCGAGCAGTCGCTCTGCGTCGGCCAGTTTCTCGGCGCGTTCTGCGTAGATGGTGAACAACAACTGGCCGTTGGTAACTTCCTCGCCGACGGCACACGCAAGGAGAATGCCCGCGCCGACGTCTTTTGGCGCACCTGCTCGGCGCGCGAGGTCGCTCACCAGTGCGTTGTCGATGTGGGTCACGACACCGGACCGGTCTGCCCGCACCTCGACCGTTTCTTTGCCGGGAACGAGGTCTGTGATTTCGACAGCAGGGTCGCCCCCCTGTGCGCCGATAATTTCGCGGAACTTCGAGAGGGCGCCACCGGAGTCCAGCAACTCGCTCGCGCTCTCGTCGCACGCACAGCACCCAAGGAGGATTTCTGCGAGTCTGAGGCTCTTGAGTTTGAGTTCTTCGGGGCCGTTTCCCTCCAAGACCGAGAGCACGTCTCTGGCTTCGAGCACGGGGCCGATTCCCCGGCCGATGGGTGCAGACCCGGCGGTGATAGTACACTCGATGGTCAACCCCACGTGCTCGCCCACGCGCTTGAAGTCCTCTGCGAGTTCGCGGGCGTCGGGGAGGTCGCGCACCTTCGCGCCTTCGCCGTAGGGAATGTCGATGATGACGTGCGTCGAACCTGCGCTCTTCTTTTTCGAGAGGACGGAGGCGATAATCTGACCCGGCGGGTCGATGGCAAGGGGCGTCTCGACGCGGATGATTTTGTCATCCACGGGCGAAAGGTTCACCGCCCCGCCCCAGACGAGACAGCCGTTCGTCTGCTCGACAATGTCCTGAATCTCTGCAAGCGAAAATTCGACCGGGCAGAACACCTCCATCGTGTCCGCCGTACCTGCAGGCGAGGTGATCGCCCGCGAGGAGGTTTTGGGTATTTTCACGCCTGCGGCCGCCACAATCGAGACGACAATGGGTGTGATTCGATTGCCCGCAACGCCGCCAATCGAGTGTTTATCCGCGATAATCGGGTCGTCCCACACGAGCGATTCACCCACGGCTGTCATGTGTTCGGTGAGCGAGAGGGTTTCTGCGAGTGAGAGCCCGTTCGTGTACGTCGCCGTCACGTACGCCGCGAGTTCCACGTCGTTAAGCCGGTCTGCGTCGATATCATCGATAATCGTCCTGAGTTCGTGATGTTCGAGTTCGATATCGTCTAGCTTCTTGCGGATGAACGAGACCGAATCGGGCCGTGGCGCGAGCGTCACGTCAACAGTTCCTGAAATATAGCCGAGCCGGCGTGTGACGCCGAGTGTCCCACGGGCGACGAGGCCGTCGGTCACTTCGACGATGCCAATCGAGGTGCGGTCTGCGTGGCGAAGCTGTACCCTATCGAGCGCTCGGACGCCCATCTCCGCGGCGTCCGCTCGATTGAGGAGGACGGTGGGCGAACGCGTCCCGATATCCACCGCCATAGCCGAGAGTTCCATTCCTGTATCTACGACAGATTGTAGTAAAAAGAGGTGGCAGGATTCACTCGCTTAGGCGGTCTTCCCCGCCGCTTCAAGAAGTTCCTGATAGCGCACCCGGATGGTCACGGTGCTCACGTCTGCGACGGCGCTCACCTCGTCTTGGGTGAGCTTTTCGTTCGTCAGGAGGGCGGCGGCATACACCGCAGCAGCCGCAAGTCCGGTTGGGCTCTTGCCGACGTGGAGGTTTTTCGTCTCACCGATTCGCAGGAGTGCGCGTGCCTGTGCGACGGTTTCCTCAGAAAGCGAGAGTGCCGAGGCGAACCGGCCGACGTAGTCGTCGGGGGTTGCGAGCGTCACGCCCAGATTCAGTTCGCGGATGAGATACCGGTAGGTGCGCTTGAACTCCATCTCGTCGATGCGGCTCACGACCGCCACTTCCGGGATGCTCCGTGGGCTTCCCTCGATACGTGCTGCGGCGTAGAGGGCGGCGGTCGCCATCCCCTCGATTGAACGTCCGGGGAGCAGTTTGGCTTCGAGCGCCCGCCGGTAGATGGCGGCGGCTGTCTCGCGTACCTCTTTGCCGAGGCCGAGCGCGGAGGCCATGCGGTCGATTTCACCGAGTGCCTGCATCAGGTTGCGCTCGCCGTGGTTGCGCGTTCGGAAGCGTTCGTCCCACGTGCGAAGGCGGTTCATGCGCTTTCGCTGGCGTGAGGAGAGCGTCTGGCCGTAGCCATCGACGTTCTGCCAGCTAATTTTTGTGGACAAACCCTTGTCGTGGAGCAGGTTCGTGGCCGGCGCGCCGACGCGGCTTGCGTCGGTTTGCTCGCCGTCGCTGAGGTTACGCCACTCCGGGCCGGGGTCGATTTTTCTCTCTGCGACGACCAGTCCGCATTCCGTGCAGACCGTCTCGCCGTGTTCTGCGTCGGCTACGAGTCGGCCACCGCATTCTGGGCAGGCAAGTAGTTCGACGGTGCGTTTCTTCACTTCTGTCGAGACAGGTGTCTCGTCGCTCGAATACGAACGAATTGCTACGTCACTCATGGGTAGGTCGTGTGCGCGCTCGTCGGGAGAAAACAGTAGGACGACCGCAAAAACACTTGTAACTAATTGGAAGTTGAACGTAAAAAGGCTGTCGCGGAAATGCGCACGTACAGCCACCTACTCGCGGAAATTCACGAAATGAGTGAGTTTGGATTCTCGTAGGCAACTTGCCTGATAGTTTCTACTGAGAGCCCGTGACG
This sequence comes from Haladaptatus sp. CMSO5, assembly GCF_036689885.1. Classification (NCBI taxonomy): domain Archaea; kingdom Methanobacteriati; phylum Methanobacteriota; class Halobacteria; order Halobacteriales; family Haladaptataceae; genus Haladaptatus; species Haladaptatus sp. CMSO5. Next base: position 1,910,065 of record NZ_JBAHVW010000001.1, on the reverse strand, counting down.
GTAGAGTTCGAACAGCGTCCGTTTGAACGAGAACACGTCCCCCCGCAGGATTCCGGCGCTATCCGTCTCGATGAGGACGCGTTCGGGGCCGTACTCGTCGATGACCGCCGCAACGTCTGCTGCTGTGACGCCGAGAAGCCACGGGTAGCTCACGGTGAAACTCAGGTAGCAATCCGTCGTTTCGAGCACGGTCGGCGCAATCTGCTGGTCGCCATGGGAGATGACCATCTGTTCATCGGGCAGACCTGCCTCGTCTTTGAGGGCAATGTCGAGTTCGGTGGCTTGCTGTTTCACGTTCTCTCCAGTAAGCACGGATTCTCGTTGCATCGAGAGGTCTAATTCGTACCCCGGCAAGCCGCCGCGCACGCGGTCTGGGATGTCTACGCCATCGAGGTCTGCGGGCGTGTGGACGATTGCGGGAAGGTCTGCGTCGCGGGCAATCTCGAACTGGCGGAGCATCATTGCTTTTTGCTCGCCGAGGCTCCAGCCTTCGACGTGCTGAGAGGCAGTTATCCCGATTTCACCTACCGCAGCGACTTCGTCGAGCGCGCAGTACTCGGGCATCAGGTCGAGCAGTTCTGAGACACCGGAAACGCGCGTGCCCGTGTGGATGCCAATGCCGAGTTTCGCGTCGAACAAGTGGGACTGCCGAATCTGCGAGAGACGATTGAGCGCGTCGTCCCAGAGAAATCGCACGTCGTCGGGCGCGACGGGCTTGTACGGGAGCCAGTAGTACGCCGCCGCCATCATCACCATTTTTTCACACCCACTCAGGGCGAACTTCTCTCGGTCGCCCCACGAGAGCGTGTGCGCGTGGTTATGGATGTCTATCCACGGCATCGAGAGCAGTTCGGTGGGCGGCTCGAACGCAGAGTCACTTTCGACCACCGCCGCGTCAATCGGTCGTTTCGTTGGGTATCGCCCGGCCATTGTATGACCAACAGTGACACGGTGCAAATAGGTTGCTCAGAACTGCAGGACTACCGCGCAAATTGTGATGTATTTCTAACTATTTCTCGAGCAATTACCTTCCAGTTTCGATATAGCAACATACACTTTACAAGTCGCACAACCGACGGTCGAATAATGTTGCTTCTACAGCAACGAATAGATATTTTCCTCGTACACCTCGCGCACGCGGTCGCCCCAGTTGTGGGTGTAGGTGTCGATGATGTCCTCTGCCACATCGCCGCGGAGGTACTTCACGACGCCTCTCTCGCCCGTTGCATCCCGAAGATGGGTGGTGAAAAAGTGCCGGAAGTAGTGCGGCGTGACGTTCTCTTCTGCCCCGCCGCCAGAGCGATACCAACCCGCCTCCCGTGCGTGGGTTTTGATCATCCCGCGCACCATTTCGGGGGTCAATCGTTTGCCCCAGTCGTCGCCGGTGCTCACGAACAGCGGGTCGGCCGGAGACGCCGCATCCGGCCGAATTGCGAGCCAGCGTTTCAGGACGCGACGCAGCTCTGCGTCGATTGGTATCACCGTATCTCGTTTGCGCTTGCTCGAAGCCGTGCGTTTTTCGCCGTTTACGACCAGCCCACGAGACGGTTCGCTCGCGACAAACAGCGAGTCAGGTCGCGCCTCGATAGCCACTCGTATCGTACCCTCATATGTCGATTTTACCCACTCGTCTTCGATGTGAATGTCCCTGCAATCGACGTTACAGAGTTCCCCAACACGCATCCCTGTCTTGAGGAGCGTGACGACGACGGCCTGTTCGAGCGGATGGCCGAGCCCTCGGACGAATTCGCGCATCGCGGGAAGCGCGATTTCGCGGCGCGTCGGGTCTTTGTTGATGCGTTCGTCCATCTCCTCGCGGACGAGCGTCATGGGGTTCGAGTCGAACGCCCCGACCTGGGTCATATAGGCGTAAAACCGGTGGAGGTAGGAGGCGTAGGTCGCAACCGTACTCTCTGCGAGCTGTCCGCGCATGGTGTGTACCCACGCCATACAGTCGCGTTGGCCTGCCTCGGCAGGGGTGATTGCCGTTCCGCGTGGATTGCGCGTCTCGTCGGCTAAAAACGCCTCAAACTCCCGTAGAACGCGTTCGTAGGCATTCCTCGTCCGTTCGCTTTTGCCGTGGTACACCATGTCCTGCAGGAAGTAGCCAACCGGGTCTTCTGCCGCGTCGGTCTGGTTACTGACGCCCATCCGTACCCCCGGAAACGGTGTACCCGCCGTGGCGTCCAGAGTACTGGATTTGATTGGCTTGCTGGAGCGAATCGAGCGCCGATTCGAGCCGGTCTTCAAACGAATTTGATAGTTCTTCGACGAGCGTATCCCACGACAAATATTGCCCATTTTCGAGGAGTGCGAGGATGCGTGTTTCGAGGCCATCACCCCCGGGGTTTGTGGGTGCAGAACGGCCTTCCGAACGGTCGGCTTCGAACCCCTTTCTTCCGGCCTGTACCATGGCCCGGACGTACTCGCTTTGGCTCATGTCCAGCTCGGCTGCGTGTTCCTGCCAAATTTCTTTCTGGTAGGCCGGAAGATACGTTTTGACCACCGTTCGCTCGGTATCGACCTCGACGTCAGTCATTGAATGTGAACACTCACGCCACCCACATCAGTGTATCCCCACATAACTGGATAAAGTATCTTATCACGAGTTGCAGGACTCAAATGGCGGCCAGAATATGGACTAATCAATAAATATGGTGCTGCTATTTCGACATATTAGTCCTATATTCATTGCTAAAAAATAGTCTATTGCGTTGGTCTAGAGACAACAAATTTTGCTGGTTGAGAATATTTCTGGTTCACAACCGAACGGAGCAGTCAAATCATCGCAATCATCACATATATACTACTGTATCAAATTTCAGAGATATTGGTTAAATGTGCGGGGCAAATTGATCGAAAATCAGCGGGTAAAACCCGGCCCAATGCCCGACTGAAACACCCATCATTTTTCGCCAATGGGTCCGCCTATTCGGAGGGAAGAACACGCGAGTTTTCCCACCCAACAATCGAGGAAATTGCGACGATACTCTCGCCTCGTGAACGCTCTTGAGAAAACGCAATATCCACCCGATTTATCTGAACATTTTCATTTAAATTGTCCTCGTATTCCAGTGGCGTAGAACCGAGAAAATATCGTGAATTAGCGGCGTGAGTGCGCAAAATTCGGTGGTTTTCGCGGAGGTGCATTCTCACTATGTGTACCCCCGGAGTTACGTGCCGAGAACGTGCTTCTAGATTTTCCGGTTTTGGGGTGACGAATCGAATTACGTGAAAATTCCTGCCGGTCGAACGTGGAATGTTTGACCAACCGATTTGTGTTTGTTCATTCGACGATGATTGTGGGTTGGTTGCTTTGCGATATGTTAGCAATAGATGTGAACGTACATCGCACTCCTCACTCACTCTCAAATTTGAATGACTGCTCACTGACTATCTCCTTTCTTTTGAATAGCGCTCTGTCGTGAGCGATACACCGAGCTCGTTGCCGAAACACGCGGGAGCTGATACAGTGGTGGTTCACCGCTCGATAGCGCCCCAGCGTGGGCTCAGTGCCCGGTGCCCGTTCAGTGCACCACGGTGGGAAGGAGCCAGCAAGCGTGCAGCAGCCGCCTGTGGCGCCCGTGTGGGTTTGTGAGGCATGACCGCTGGCTTGCACCGGAGATCACAGCCACGACACGCTTCACCGCTGTTGTAGTCTCCCACAGGCCGTAGCCACGAGAAGAAGATCTGGCTCACAGCGCGTCCAGTGCACTCTCGCAGGTGAGAATCTGGGACAATATGCAGACACCTTGGGAATGCGCACAGAACGCCTGTCAGAGCCGGAGACTGGATTGCGGTCACTTTGGCGGGCTCACCTCCGTGGTAAGACTTCGAGTGATCTCATCGAGACACGACTGGCAGCCCAGTTCACTCGATTCGCCCAATTGTTCACCCAAAGTGGCCGAGTGTGGCGAAAATAGTCGAAACGGCATGTCCGACCGCACACGTATAAACTGCATCTTGCTATATTGAATTGATATGCTCGTGGTCGTATCCGTATCTTGAATCACGCGAGTTTCAGAACGTACTTCCCTCGCAAGTGCAAACGGTCGCTTGGTTGCTGACGTAGGATACCAGCAGCCCGCTTGGGCGACCTTACGCCCAAGCACCTCAACTGGTGGTGAGCCGCTGGTGTCCGCCTACGACGCAGAGTTATCTCCCCTGTAAGCGAGTAGGGTATATGGAGCGCATTCGACAGAACTCACTGCGAAAAACGCTGGAATCGGGTGGGGTCGCCCTCGGTATTCTGGATAACACCTACAGCCCAACACTGGTCGAGTACTACGGCGAACTCGGTCTCGATTTCGTGTGGATTGACTTTGAGCATGGCGGGCCGAGTCCGTGGGACGGCGAGCGCTTGACCGGACTGCTCCGCGCAGCAGAACTCGTCGACACCGAGTTGCTCGTTCGGTTACCTTCAACTGAGCCCGGCCTCATCAGGAAAGCGCTTGACGTGGGCACGCGAAACCTGTTTCTCTCGCGCGTGCACTCGCCGGGAGAAGTCGAAGACGCAGTCAGTGCGACACAGTTTCGCTACCAGAATGTCGCAGGCGAGCGCGGGCTTGCAAACCCGCGCGCCGCGCGATGGGGACTTGCAGAAGACTACGTGAAGAGTGAAGACACGGAGACGGTGATTGGCGTGACCATCGAAACTCGCGAAGCCGTCGAGTCCATCGACGACATCCTCGCGGTTCCCGAATTGGGCTTCGTCTTTGCTGGGCCGCTTGACCTCTCGGTCGCCTACGGACATCCCGGCGAACTCGACCACGTGGACGTGACAGAAGCCGTCGAAACCATCCGTGCGGCGGCCGTCGACGCGGGCGTGCCACTCGGTGGCCTCGGCTTCGGAATGGACGACGTAAACGAGAAGGCGAAAAACGGCTATCAGCTCCTCAACATCGGGAGTACGACGGGCGCGCTCAAAGGCGCGGTCGAAGGCCTGCTCGACGACTTCGACCGTCCGGCGTAGTTACTGGTCTTCCGGCGGCGACCAGAACGTCGGCGTCGTCTCGTAGTGGTTCGAATCGGGGTCGTCCGGCGCGAGTTCGTATAGCGCGTTGTGTGCGCGACGATACACGGTTTCATCAGACTCGATTTGCTCGGGGTCTTCGTCCGCCGAATCATACACGACACACCAGCCCGTGTCGTCATCGAAGTGAAGAGCGAGCACGCCCCGCTCTTCGATGTTTACGAGCAACTGGTAGGCGAGTTCTTCGCCCTCGAAGTTCCCGCGCACGGCCACGCACTGCTCGATGCCGTCTAAGGCTTCTAAGTCGTCTGCGAGGCTCGCCGGGACGGGGTTGTTCGGAAGCGTATCGGCAAATGATTCAGGCATGGGTCATGCTCTGGGCGAGCGGCTACAAAAACGCACGCTTCTACGCGACGAATTCGGTTACTGCGTCGTCGGGCACGACGCCGTTCTCTGCCCAGCCTCGAAGTTCGTAGTACTCAGAGAGTGCCGAATCGAAGCCGTCTAACTCGTAGGGGAGCACGTCGTCTTCGCGCGAGAAGCCGCGTTGGTTGTTGAAGTGACGTTCGAGTTCGACCACCCGACTGCCCACTGCGAGCAGTTCGTCGTAACTCGCATCGAAGAGTTTCTCGTAGCGTTCTGGCGTCATCGACCCGCGCGAGAACTTACAGACGATGCCGCTATCGTTCAGCGCCATCACGTTCTCTTTTTCGATGAGTGCGGCAGGCTTGCCCTCGAAGCCTTCAGGAGGAAGGGCATCATCGTGGGCCACGAGCGGGTATTCGAGCGCGTAGAAGGTGGCGTACATGTGGTCTGCACCGCGGTTTGCGGTGGCGAACGAAAGTCCCTGTCCGTTCAGCGTGCGCCCGTCGTGGGCGGGGAACTCCATGCCTTTGACCGTCCAGTTCTCGACGCCTAACTCCTCGTGGAAGCGGTCGATACCTTCTGCGAGAAGGTCGCCCTCGTCCTCGCGGTAGGCGATTTTCTCGACCAACTCGTGGATGAGTGAGACGTTGCCGAACTCGTCGTTCGCAGCGAGATACGCGGAGACCACGTCACCGGCGCTGATGGTATCGACGCCGAACTCGTCGCAGAGTTCGTTCGATTTCATCACGTCCACGATGTCGTCTACGAGCGCGTTCGAGCCAAAGGCCATCACCGTCTCGAACTCGGGACCTTCGGTTTCGACGCCGCGCTCTTCGTCTTTGGTCGGGAGTTTGCACGCGAACGCACACGACGAACAGGTACCTTTCTTGTACTTTTTCGACTCGACTGCGTCGCCGTTGATACCGCTTGCTCCCTCGAAAGACGTTTCTGCGAAGTACTTGGTTGGGAACGCGCCCACCTCGTTTGCGAGGTCGGTGACGCTCGTCGTCCCCTGGCGCTTCATGATGTTGTCTGAGGTGGCAGCCTCGCGGTGGATGTCCATCTGCGTCGCAGAAATCTCGATATCGGGGGTGGAGTCGCCGTCGAAACTGATGGCTTTGATGCCTTTTGCGCCCATAACCGCGCCGAGCCCGCCGCGGCCGAACGCCCGCGACTCTGAGGTCATGATGGAGGCAAAGCGGACGCGATTTTCGCCCGCCGGGCCGATGACACAGAGCTGGTCTTCACCGAGGTCGTGCTGGTCTGCCATGTACTCGTCCGTCTCGCTGACGGTCGCTTCTTCGAGGTCGGGGACTTCCTCGAAGGTGACGCCTTCGTCGGTGACGTGGATGGCGAGCAACTCGTCGCTTTCCCCGACGAATTCGACGGCGCTGTAACCCGTCGCACCGAAGTTGCGCGAGACGAAGCCGCCGGCATTCGACGAGAGAATTCCGTTCGTGAGCGGTGAGATAGCCGTTGCGTTCATTCGCCCGGTGAAACTCATATTCGAGGTTTGCATCGGCCCGGTCGTGAAAAAGAGACGATTTTCTGGACCGAATGGATCTGCGTCGAACGGCGTGCGCTCGTGGGAAAGCCGTGTTGCAAGTCCGCGCCCGCCGATGAACTGGGCGAGTACGTTGTCGATGTTCACTTCCTCGGTCGTTTTCGCTCCCACATCGACAGAGAGCAGTGGCCCGCGTGCGTGAAGCATACTCAACCCAATCGCTCGTACCGCAAAAACAGTACTGGTCACGGCGACCCATGTGACAAACAAGTGTTTGAGACTACACGACAGTTAATGCCCGAACTGCCCTCTCATACAGCATGTCCCCAACACGACGCTCGCTGCTCCGCTTCAGTGGACTTGCAGCCACCGGCTTGCTCGCTGGCTGTGTCTCGAACGGTGCCTCTCCGAACACAACCGACACGACCACCACTGACGGCGGCCTGCCGGGGTCGAACAACACGACTGGCAACGGCGCTGGTGGAACGCGGCCCACCGGAACGGGCGGCCCCGGCCTCTCGCTTCACTCGACCGACGAGCAGCCGAATCTCCCGCTCGAACTGGCCGTGAAAGTCACCCACGACGTTGCGACCGACGACGCCCCACCGCAACTCAAAGTCACGCTCACGAACACGAGCGACGAACAACTCATGGTTGGCGAAGGCCGCGCCATCTTCTTCCAGTACAAAACTGACGATGACCGTCAGTTGATGCTCCTCCCCGCCGCTGAGGAGTACGACGCAGAACCCGGTTGCTGGCGACTCAACGAGCCGATTGCCGTCACCGAGGAGTACCGAATGCGCACCGTAGACCCCGGTACATCCATCTCTGAGAAGATTGACCTCTACGGAGCGCCCGAGGGTGACGGCTGTCTCCCCGTCGGCAACTTCCACTTCACCACCACCTACAACGTCGTGCCAACCGAGTCGATGGAAACAGCCGAACAAAAATCCGATGCGTGGGGGTTCACGGTAACGCTTGAATGAACGTGTAAATCGGACGCAGTCAGTCGGAAACCTTTGGCAGTGCTAGTAGGCAGTGTTACTGGGCAGTAATACCAAACGCTGCGATTTCTATCATAGTATGTTACTTTGCACGCGCGAAGAAAGTGGGCTGAGCCGACGTTAGATGATGCCGTCGGTTTCGAGCCGTTCTATGTCCGCGTCGGTGTAGCCGTACTCTTCTAAGATTTCTGCGGTCTGCTCGCCGAGCAACGGCGGGTGCTGGCGGATGTTCGTCGGCGTTTTCGAGAGGTGCATCGGACTGCCAGCCATCTCTACGTCGCCTGCGGTTGGGTGGGAGACTGATTGGTGCATCCCGCGGGCTTCGACCTGCGGGTTCTCGAAGACGTCTTCCATGTCCTTTACGTCGCTCGCAGGGACGCCAAAGTCGTCCATCGTGTCAAGGATTTCTTGGGTCGTGAACTGCGCGAACTCCTCGTCGAGCAGGGCGTCAAGCACATCGCGATTTTCGACGCGCGAAGCGTTGTCCGAAAAGCGGTCGTCGTCTACGAGGTCCTCGCGGTCGATGGCCGCACAAAACTTCGGCCACAGATTCGGAGAGGGAACCGCGATGACGACGTAGCCGTCTTTCGTCGGGAACGCTTGGTACGGTGCAATCGTCGGATGCTTGCTCCCCATGCGTCCCGGCGGAGTCCCGGTGGCGAAGTAGTTAGAGGCCATGTAGCTCATCCACGCAACTTGGCCGTCGAGCAGCGAGACATCGATTTTCTGGCCCGTTCCGTCACCGAGTTCGCGTTCTAAGAGCGCGGCGAGGATGGCTTGGGTGGCGTACATGCCCGCGCCAATGTCCGCGATGGCGACGCCGACCCGGACGGGTGCGCCGTCTTCCTCACCAGTGATGCTCATGAGGCCGCCTTCTGCCTGCATGATGAGGTCGTAGGCAGGGCGGTCCTTGTCGGGACCCCACTCGCCGTACCCCGAGAGCGCACAGTAGACGAGCCCCGGATTCTCTTCGCGGAGTGTTTTGTAGTCGAGGCCCCAGTCTTCCATCTTGCCGACGCGGAAGTTCGAGACCACAATGTCCGCCTCGCTTGCGAGGTCGCGGAACAGTTCGCGGCCGTCTTCGCTCGCAAGATTGAGCGTCATCGAGCGCTTGTTGCGGTTGACGCTCAGGTAGTAGGCACTCTCTTCTGAGTCGCCGTACGTCGGCGGGTGCCAGCCGCGCGTCTGGTCGCCGCCGTCTGGACGCTCGATTTTGATGACGTCCGCGCCGAGGTCGCCCAACTGCATCGTACAGAATGGTCCGACGAGCACGCGCGAGGCGTCTAAGACGGTGACGCCGTCTAACGGCCCGGTGTTCGTCTCTGGATTCTTTGCTTCACCAACCATGTGTGCTCACTCGTAGGCGGGGATACCCGTTAAGTCATGGCCGAGGATGAGGGTGTGAATGTCGTGGGTACCCTCGTACGTGTAGACGGTCTCCATATTCGCCATGTGGCGCATCGGCGAGTAATCGGCCGTGATGCCATTGCCACCGAGGATTTCACGGGCGATGCGCGACTGGTCGCGCGCCATGCGGACGTTATTGCGTTTCGCCATCGAGACGTGCTGGGGACGCATGTCGCCGCGCTCTTTGAGTTCAGCAAGCCGGAACGCAAGGAGTTGAGAAGTCGTAATTTGGGTGGCCATCTCCGCGAGTTTCTGCTGTTGGAGCTGGAAGCGCGCGATTGGCCCCCCGAACTGGTCGCGGTCGATAGCGTACTGACGCGCCGTCTCGAACGAGTCGCGGGCAGCACCGATTGCGCCCCAGGCGATGCCGTAACGCGCCTGCGTGAGACAGGACAGTGGGCCTTTCATGCCGGAGACGCCCGGCAGGACGTTGTCCTCGGGGATGCGCACGTCGCTCAGCCCGATTTCGCCCGTGATGGACGCTCGAAGCGAGAGCTTTTCGTCGATCTTGTTCGTCGTCACGCCGTCGCGGTCAGTCTCGACGAGGAAGCCGCGGACGGGTGTGTCTTCAGCAGACCGGTCGCGTGCCCAGACGATTGCCACGTCTGCGATGGGCGAGTTCGTAATCCACGTCTTTGCGCCGTTCAAGACGTATTCGTCGCCGTCTTTTTCGGCGTACGTCTCCATTGCGGTCGGGTTCGACCCGTGATTTGGCTCGGTCAGCCCGAAACAGCCGATTGCCTCGCCACGACCCATGTCCGGAAGCCACTTTTCCTTCTGTTCCTCACTCCCGTAGGCGTGGATGGGATACATGACGAGTGCCCCCTGCACGCTCGCCATCGAGCGAAGGCCGGAGTCGCCCGCTTCGAGCTCCTGCATCAACAGTCCGTAGGCGGTTTCGCTGATGCCCGGCAGCCCGTACCCCTCAAGATTTGGTGCGAAAAAGCCGAGCTCTCCGAGTTGTGAGATGAGTTCCGTCGGGAACGTCCCCTCTATGTAGTGCTCTGCGATGTCTGGTTTGACCTCTTTTTCGACGAATTCGCGGGCGGTCTCCATGACCATCCGCTCTTCGGCTGAAAGGTCAGATTCTAGTGAGACGAAATCTAACATAGTCTACTAGGGCATTTGGAAAAACCGGGTTAAACTATTTCGATGGGGTTTTTCTCGGCAAATTCCACCGTCTCTGCAGAGCGATTTTTCCCAATCGCGCACGCGCACGGCGGCCGTGCTGGCGACGTGTTCATTCGACGAATACGGCCAACAATAACCCTAAGTATGGGGGTCAATTGCTGTCACACATGGACCTGCAAATTTCGGGCAATACCGCGCTCGTGACCGCATCGAGCAGTGGTCTTGGCAAAGCATCCGCGAAGGCGCTCGCCCGCGAAGGCGCGAACGTCGTCGTAAACGGTCGCTCACAGGACTCACTCGACGCCGCCGTCGAAGAAGTCCGTGAGGTCGCAACCGGTGAGGTCATCGGCGTCAGAGCAGACCTCACCGAAGCCGACGACATCGAGAACCTCGTCGAGACGACGGTCGACGAGTTCGGCAGCCTTGACCACCTCGTCACCTCTGCGGGCGGCCCACCGTCCGGGCCGTTCCTCGAAACGACCGATGAAGACTGGTACGACGCCTTCGACCTGCTCGTCATGAGCGTCGTTCGCCTCGTCCGCGAATCGGCAGACCACCTCGCCGCGGGCGACGGCGGCACCGTCGTCAACATCACCTCCCGCAGCGTCAAAGAAGCCATCCCGTCGCTCGTGCTCTCTAACTCGGTGCGCATGAGCGTCATCGGCTTAGAAAAGACGCTCTCTACGGAACTCGCACCTGATGTGCGCGTGAACGCGGTCCTCCCCGGCCCACACGAAACCCGACGTATCCGCGACCTCATCGAACAGGGCGTCGAACGCGGCGACTACGCCTCCTACGAAGACGGCCTCGCGGCCCGCGGAGAGTCCAACCCGCTCACCCGGATTGGCAAGCCAATGGAGCTCGGTGACACCGTTGCCTACCTCTCATCGCCGCTTTCGGGCTACATCAACGGCACGGCACTACCAATCGACGGCGGCCTCGGCAACTCCAACCTGTAACTGGCTTCTCCGCACGTCTTTTTTGCAGTATGTGACGGGGTATCGCTAGACTAATGGCACCGCCCCAATTAGCAAGCGGGCATGAAGGAAGTCGATTTTGACGCGGCAGAAACGTACGAACCGGACGAGGGGTGGCGGCGGGTTTCGCTCGCTGGCAGTGACAAGTTCACGTTCGAGTGGTTCGAGAAGCCACCGGGTCACTCCTCACCGATGCACGACCACGAAAACGAGCAGGTCTGTCTCGTGCTCAAGGGCGAACTCACCATCTACACCGAAGACGACGACGTCACCCTCGGGCAGTACGACTCCGTCTGGCTGGACGCGTGGGAGTCCCACCGCGTCGAGAACACGGGCGACGAACTCGCAATCGGCCTCGACGTGTTCGCACCGGGGCGGAGCTTTGACTTCTGGACCGACCGGGAGGAATAGATGCGGTATCTCGCACGCAGTGCAGACGGCACGCCACTGCTCGGAGACGACGAGGGATTCGTGCCACTTGCGGCGGCCGACCCGTCGTTAGAGACCATCCAAGACGCGCTCAAACAGGCTCCCGACGGCCTTCCTGCACCGGGTGACGCACGCGCACAGCGCATTCCCGCAGACGAGATTTCGTTCGGCCTACCGCTTTCGCCGGTCAAGAAGCTCTGGGGAATCGGCCTCAACTACGCAGACCACGCCGCAGACTTAGACGAGGTTCGCCCAGAGGAACCGGCGAGCTTCGTCAAACCGCCGAGCACGGCGACCGGGCCGGGCGGCCCGATTCGACTTCCCGACGAGGAGGTTACGAATCGCGTGACTGCAGAGGCAGAACTCGGTGTCGTGATGGGGCGGACGTTCTCGCACGTCGAAGAAGACGAGTTCGACGACGTAGTCGCTGGCTTCGTCCCCATCATCGACATGACCTCCGAAGACATCCTTGCGAAGAATCCACGATTTCTCACACGCGCCAAAAGTTTTGACACGTTCCTCGTTGCCGGGCCGTGGATTGCCATCCCCGACTCGCCTGCTGCCTTCCTCGATGACGTGTCCGTGCAAACGGTCGTCAACGACGAAGTCATCGCAGAGAACACCCTCGAAGGAATGCTATTCAAGCCGCCGGAGCTCGTGGCGTTTCACTCACTGGTCATGACGTTCGAGCCGGGCGACGTGATTAGCACCGGGACGCCCGGAGCTGGTGTCATCAAGCCGGGAGACGCGGTCAAAGCTGTCGTGGAGCCGGTTGGCGTCCTCGAAAGTGACGTAAAGTAACCTCCCGACTGGGGAGGTCCATTTCACCCTATTGTATTTGTTGTTTGTGGAATTTCGACGGCTCGGCTACACGGGTTGAGCAGGAACACTGTGATAGAATATAAAGTACCGCTATTCGCACAGTTGATATTGTTAATATGAATCTACCCAATATTGGAAAAATTCGAGCTCAAGTGGCCGTCTATTACCGGTTTTCTAACTAATGGTAATAATGATGGAGGAGCAATCTATTCGTCACCTTTATTGCTATCTATCAGGGTTTTCGGGTATGGTTCGTGGCAATTCAGAAAACGGTATCGACCGCCGTAGCTTTTTAAAATCAAGTGCAGGAGTGGCCGCAGCGGCCGCAATCGCCGGTTGTTCCGGCGGCCCTGGTGGCTCTGGTGGCGACGGTGAAGACGGAGGCCAGCAGTTCGTCACCATCGGTACCGGTGGCACAGGCGGTGTCTACTTCCCACTCGGCGGTGGGATGGCAGACATCCTCAACAACAACATGGAGAACGTCGAAGCAACCGCAGAGTCCACGGGGGCCTCTGTCGAGAACTGCCGTCTCGTCGCAAACGGCGAGATGACGATGGCGCTCGCTCTCGGGAACGCCGTCCTCCTCGCCGTAAACGGCGAAGGCGACTTCGACGAAGCGCTCGACCTCAAGGCTGCGTTCGGTGCCTACCAGAACAGCACGCAGGTCATCACGACGAAGGATTCGGGCATCGAAACCATTCCGGACATGGAAGGCAAGACCATCTCGGTCGGTGCGCCCGGCTCCGGGACGGAAGTCATCGCAAAGGAACTGCTCAACTGGTACGACCTCACCTACGACGACATCGACGCCCAGCGTCTCTCCTTTTCTGAGACTGCAACGGCGATTCAGGACGGACAGGTCGACGCCGGTTTCTGGTCGGTTGCCTACCCGGCATCGTCGATTCAGAACCTCGCAAGCCAGCGCGACATCGCGTTCGTGCAGTTCCCCGACGAAGACTTAGACCAGATCACCTCCGAGTACGACTACTATTCGAAGGGTACCATCCCAGCAGGCACCTACGACGGCGTCGACGAAGACGTGAACGTCCCCGGTGTCACCAACACGATGATCGTCCAGAGCGACATGAGCGAAGACCTCGCCTACAACCTGACGAAGACCATCTTCGAGCACCTCGACAAGCTCGCTGAAGTCCACCCAGCAGCCAACCAGTTCGAAGGGACGGCCCGCGCCGCACCAATCGAACTCCATCCCGGTTCCAAGAAATACTTCGACGAAGCCGGACTCTAATCACGACACCATGCGCACCCGTCTAGCCGCCATCCTCGTCGCGTGTTGTTTACTCGTGGGTGCTGGCGCAACAACGGGTGTGACTGTACTTCACATTCAAGACGCCCAGACTGGGGAAACGGTCGGCGTAGTGCAACTAGATCCCGGCCAAGAGTTCGCCATCCACTACATCCACTCGTTCGATAAAACGCCCATCCACGAAGTGTTCGTCAGCAGAGATGGGAAGCTCGTCCAGATACGCGAGGAGTTTCAGTACTTTGCAATCGGCCTCGAATACACGGAGCGAGACCAAGAGCGGGTCGGGAACTTCACCGTCCTCCACATGAACCGGTCGTTTGATTCGTTCGCCCTCCGGGTTGCGACGTACACCAACCAGTCGCTCGTCGTCGGGGACGAAGAGACACCGCTCACAGCGTATGCGGACCGGTGGGATACCCTTGAGTTCTCTACTGAGCGCGTTTCGTATCTCGAATATGCCTATCTGAAAGCAAAAGCAAAGCTATGACCGATACACCTGACGCAGACACCGAAGAAAAGACCGAAGCGGAAACAAAAAAGACGAGGCGCATCGCCGGATTCGCTCGCTACCTCGCAATGGCCGTGGCCGTCATCGCCGGTACCTATCACGTGTACACCGCCGGGTTCGGGACGCCCGGCGCGTTCATCAACCGGCCCCTGCACCTCGCGTTCGTCACCATCCTCGCCTTCCTGCTCTTTCCCGCGCGTGAGAAGGACGACGAGGGCGTGCCGTGGTACGACTTGTTGCTCCTGATAATCTCGGTTCCGAGCATCCTCTACATCGCCTACGCAATCGAGTTCGGGACGCTCGCAGAACGCTCTGGTGACCCCGTGATGGCCGACCTCGTATTCGGCGCAATCACCATTCTCGTCGTCCTCGAAATCACGCGTCGGGCAACGGGCCGCGCCCTGCCTATCATCGCCGGGTCGTTCCTCGCCTACGCCTACTGGGGGCGACTGATGCCACAGCCGATTATCCACCGTGGCTACTCAATCGAGCGCATCATTTCTCACACCTACCTCACGACCGAGGGCATCTTCGGGATTCCACTCGGTGTCTCCGCGACGTTCGTCGTCGTGTTCATCATCCTTGGGGCGTTCCTCGAAGTGACCGGCATCGGAGACTGGTTCATCGACCTCGCCTACGGCGCGACGGGCCAGACGACCGGTGGCCCCGCGAAAACCTCCGTGATGGCAAGTGGCTTCCTCGCCAGCCTGAACGGCAGTGCCGTCGCAAACACCGCGACCACCGGCGCGTTCACCATCCCGCTGATGAAGCGCACCGGCTTCAAATCGCGCTACGCCGCCGCCGTCGAATCTGCGGCTTCCTCGGGCGGTCAGATTATGCCACCCGTGATGGGCGCAGGCGCGTTCATCATGTCCTCGTGGACGGGCATCTCCTACGTGACCATCATCGCCGCCGCGTCGATTCCGGCGTTGCTCTACTTCCTCTCGATTGGCGCGGCCGTCCACTTCCGCGCGAAAAAGCAGGGCTTAGAGGGCGTCGATTCAGAAGACCTGCCCGACCCATGGCACCTGCTCAAGACGGGCGCACACTTCCTGATTCCGCTCGTCTTGCTCGTCTACATGCTCGTCCAGGGTAACTCCGCTATGAAGGCCGCGTTCTACGCCATCATGCTGACGCTCGTCGTTGCGATTCCGCTCTCGACGGCCAAAGAGTTCGTGGGCGCGCTCACGAACGGCGATACGAGTACGGTAACGCGCCTCGGGCGCAACGCCGTCGAGATGGGCATTGCCGCGATGGAACGCGGGATGCGCATGACCATCGTCGTGGCCGCAGCCTGTGCCACCGCCGGTCTCGTCGTCGGCATGGTCACGCTCACCGGCCTCGGGCTGAAGTTCAGCACGCTCATCACGAGCGCGTCGGGTGGCGTGCTCATCATCGCACTCATCCTGACGATGTTCACCTCGATTATCCTCGGGATGGGGCTGCCAACGACGGCCGCCTACGTCGTGCTCGCTGCACTCGGCGCACCCGCCCTCACCGCGATGGGCGTGGAACTCCTGGCGGCGCACCTGTTCATCTTCTACTTCGGCATCATCAGTGCGATTACGCCGCCAATCATGCTCGCCGTCTTCACCGCGAGTGGGATTGCGGAATCTGACCCGTGGAAAACCGGGTTTACCGCGCTGAACCTCGCCGCTGCTGGCTTCCTCGTGCCCTACATGTTCGTGTATGGGCCACAGCTCCTGCTCATCGGGAGTACGACAGAAATCGTCATCGGGGCAACGAGCGCCATCATCGGCGTCCTCGCCCTCTCTGCAGGGACGCAAGGGTTCTTCTACACGGCGGCTAGCTATCTCGAACGCGCAGCACTCGTCACTGGTGCCGTGGTGCTCATCGCACCCGGCCTGATGACAGACCTGGTTGGCTTTGGCATCATCGCAGCAGTGTTCCTCAAACAGTACACGCTGAACAAAGGGCCGGGGGCGACGCCAACGGCTGGCGCAAACTAGCGGTTTCTCTCTGCTTTCTTGATTCTTCTCGAAAAATAGCGACGGCGTTAGACGACGTTGCAGTTCTCGTCAACCCGCGGGTTGAAGTCGGTCGTCAGCCCATCGGGGTTCCGCAGGAACAGCCACGAGTGAATCGCGTACGTTCCCGGGATCACGTCGAATGGGTGGGCGTGCTTACCGTAGAGTCTGAACTCTTCAGTTGCGATGTACTCGACGGCGACGAGCGTGAGTTCACCGTCTTTGTATGCGTACACGAGTACCTCTGGCGAGGCCGTATTCACGTCACCGTCTATCTCAGCGAATTTTCCGTAGTGATACCCCATGCCCGGTACACACGGAGAAATCTGGACGTAGCCGTCCGCTTCCGCTCGATTGATGTCTTTGTAGATTCCGAGTCCGGGATGCGCGACAGCGACACCTGATAGGGAAACGAGCAATACGAAGCTAACAGCGATAACTAGCGTACGGTTCATCTGAAAACCTCAGTACCGGATTACTGGCAGGCGGTAAAGTAATAAATTGAAAAACGAGCAGTCGGTGTGGTGTGTTCGCCGTTAATCGTCAATTGCAGAGACTGTCGTTCACTCCTTCGCTTCTAGCTTTTTCGCAATCTCCTCACCGAACGGCAGTGAGGACGTTAAGCCGGGAGAAACGGCGTTTAATATGTGGACGGCATCCTCGGTTTCGATGAACAGTGGGTCTTTGACCAGTTCGCCGTCGTCGGTGACGAGCTGGGCACGAATGCCCGCATAGCTCTTGTTCAGGTCTGCTTCTCGTACCTCGGGAACCAGTTTTTGGGAGGCTTCTGCGAACTTCTCCTTGCGGTAGGATTTGTTGAGCTCTTCCCACGCCACCTTGAGCATCATCGGCGAGGCGATGAGTTTCAAGAATCCTTCGTAGGTCAGTGTCTCTTTGAGTTCCGCAAGGTCGAACTGGGTGTTCTTGTAGGCTTCGCGGCCAAAGGCGAGGACGGCGTTCGGACCGACGATGACCTTCCCGTCTGCCCGGCGGGTGTAGTGAACCCCAAGAAACGGCAACTCCGGGTCGGGCGTCGGGTAAATCATCGTCTGACAGAGGTGGGATTTCTCGGGGGTGAGTTCGTAGTACTCGCCGCGGAAGGGGACGACCTGATACTCCTCGCCGACGCCAACTTGCTTTGCGAGGGTGTCCGCGTGGAGGCCTGCTGCGTTCACGAGATAGTCGGCGTCGATGGTGCTGTTCGACGTGGTGAGTCGGTAGCCAGCTTCCGTATGGCGAACCTGCGAGACAGCGTGGCCGAGATAGAGCGAGACACCCGCCTTTTGCACCTCGCGGGCGAGCGTGTAGACGTACTGTTGAGAATCGACGGAGGCGGCTTCCGGGGCGTAGAGGGCGGCTTGGCCGACAGCGTGGGGTTCGTGCTCGCGGATTTCAGCTTGCGATTCGAAGAGTTCCCATTCGACGCCGTTCGCTTCGGCTTGGTCTGCGAGGTCGTGGAGGCGGCGTTCTTCTTCGTCAGTAGTTGCGACGACGAGCACGCCGAGTTCGTCACACGGGATGTCGTGTTCTGCACAGTAGGCCTTCATCCGGCGGGTGCCTTCGGTAGCGAATCGGGCTTTTTTGGATTCTGGAGGGTAGTTAAAGCCCGGGTGGAGGACGCCCGAGTTGCGACCGCTCTGGTGGGCAGCGAGGTGATGCTCTTTTTCGAGGACGGCGACGTCGAGTTCGGTGCGCGCGACGAGGTGCTTTGCGACCGATAACCCGACGCAGCCACCGCCGATGACGGCGACATCGTGGCTGGTCATAGGTGCTTGCTACCACACTCTGTGGGCTGCCGGTTTGTGTGTGGCGCTTTCCCGGCGGCAAGGGGATAACGATTCCGCGCCTCTCTAGACGGAAGTGACTGAGCCGCACCCACCCGACACGACACGCGCCGCCCGGCTGCGCACGCAGGTGCAGACGAACCCCATGTGGCGGCTGTACGCAGAGTACGGCAGGGAACAGGTTCCACAGGCCATCCTCGGCGTCTTCGGCACGCTCACCTCGCGCAGCGTCGGCCTCATCTCGCCGTTCGTCCTCGGGCTCGCCATCGACGCCGTGTTCCTGAGCCAGCGCGAGTACACGCTTCCGTTCCTCCCACAGGCGTGGGTTCCATCGACGCCCACAGGCCTGCTCTGGCTCTCAATTGCCGTCATCGCCGGAGCAACCGTCGTCGGCGCCGTCTTCCAGTGGCTCGCAAACTGGGGCTGGAACAGCTTCGCCCAGCACGTACAACACGCCCTGCGCGTGGACACCTACGACACGATGCAACTGCTCGACATGGGCTTTTTCGACGAGAAGCAGACTGGGGAGATGCTTTCGATTCTCAACAACGACGTGAACCAACTGGAGACGTTCTTGAACGAGGGCATCAGCTCTGCGCTGCGCATTGGCGTGATGGTGCTCGGCATCGGCGTCATCATGTTCGCCATCAACTGGCCGCTCGCGCTCGTTGCGTTGCTTCCCGTGCCCGTCCTCGCCGTATTCACCTACTTGTTCGTCAAGAAGATTCAGCCGAAGTACGCCGCCGTCCGCGCGAGCGTCGGGGCGTTAAACAGCCGCCTCGAAAACAACATAGGCGGGATTCAGGTCATCAAGACGGAGAACGCAGAGTCTTACGAAGTCGAACGCGTCGAGGGGGCCTCACAGCACTACTTCGACACCAACTGGGACGCCATCACGACGCGCATCGTCTTCTTCCCCGGCCTCGGCGTGATTACCGGGATTGGCTTCGCCATCACCTTCGCAGTCGGCGGCTTCTGGGTGTTGAACGGCGCACCTGCGGGGCTGCCGGGAACCCTGACTGCGGGCCAGTTCGTGACGTTCATGGTGTACACCCAGCAGTTCATCTGGCCGATGGCGCAGTTCGGGCAAATCATCAACATGTACCAGCGCGCAAAGGCGAGCAGCGCGCGCATCTTCGGGCTGATGGGCGAGACGGCAAAGCACATGGAATCGTCGGACGCTCCTGACCTCACCGTCACAGAGGGCACGGTCGAATACGACGACGTATCCTTTGGCTACGCGAAAGCAGACGAACCGGTGTTGCACAACGTCTCGCTCACCGCCACGCGCGGGCAGTTGCTCGGCGTCGTCGGCCCGACCGGTGCGGGCAAATCGACGCTCCTCAAACTCCTCGTCCGGATGTACGACACGGACGAGGGGACCATCCGCATCGACGGCACGGACATCCACGAGGTGAACACGCAAAGTCTTCGGCGGGCGATTGGCTACGTCAGCCAAGACCCGTTCTTGTTTTACGGGACAGTCAAGGAGAACATCGCCTACGGCACCTTCGACGCCACAGACGAGGAAATCGTGGACGCCGCAAAACGCGCCGAGGCTCACGAGTTCATCATGAACCTCCCCGATGGTTACGACACGATGGTGGGCGAACGCGGCGTGAAACTCTCGGGCGGCCAGCGCCAGCGCATCTCGATTGCCCGGACGATTCTCAAAAACCCGCCACTGCTCATCTTAGATGAGGCGACGAGCCACGTCGATACGGAGACGGAGGCCCTTATCCAGCGCAGTCTGAACCGTCTCGCCGCAGAGAAGACGACGTTTGCGATTGCCCACCGCCTCTCGACCATCCGACACGCAGACGAAATCATCGTCTTAGACGACGGCCGCGTGGTCGAACGCGGCACCCACCGCGACCTCATCGATAACGACGACCTCTACGCCAATCTCTGGCGGGTGCAGGCGGGTGAAATCGACGACTTACCACCGGAGTTCATCGAACGGGCGATTCGTCGCCGCGCCGAAGTTGCCGAGACTGAGTTTGCCGAAGCGGACGCGGGTTGGGAAAATTGAGGCAGCGCGCTTTTTTGCCTGCATCTCCCTCACTACTCATGGACGAATTTCTGCGACGTGTCTCTGCCATTGAACCCGGCGACGTAGAACACCTCGCAGTCGTGCTCACCGACCGCATCGAACACTTAGCAAGCGTGCTTGACGAACTCGAGGCGATTCGAACCGAGCAGGATGCGACGCTCGACGAACTCGGCCAGCGCCTCGAAGAAACAGACACACTCAACCCCGAAGCCGTCGCAGATGACTCGCTCTCGGTCGCCGCCCACCTAGAAGAGATGGCGCGGTACAACGAGCAAGTGAGCGACGAACTCGTGCTCCACCGCGAGATTCTCGACGGACTCGTCGGGGGGACGTACACGGTCGAAACCGCGAAATCGCGCATCGTCGAGTTCGCTGCGAATCACGAGCACACGTTCTAACTGTCGGCAACAAACATATTTAAATTATTATAAAACCTATTATCTGAGACGCCGACACTGAATTCATCGTCGAAAACCTCACCATGGAGTGGTCGACAGACTAGACACTCACGTTTGTCAACAAATTCGCGCAATATTTTCGCCATATTTCTCATTATTAAATTTTATACCGACGGTTACTGAGGCTTTGGTGTATGCTAGAAGGACTCCCATTGGTACTGTTGCTCCTTGGTGCAGTCGCCTTCATCATTTTGGCGACGGCCAAGTTGAACCTCCACGCATTTCTCGCGTTGCTCATCGCCGCCTACGGGACGGGACTGCTCGCCGGACTTGACCCGACCGAGGTTGCCTCACTCGTCACCGACGGCTTCGGCGGTGTGCTCGCGTATATTGGCATAGTCATCCTCGCGGGGACGATTATTGGCATCATCTTAGAACGGACGGGTGCCGCAATCGTCATCGCAGAGAGCATCTTGGACCTCATCGGCGAGGAACACACGACGACGGTGATGGCCATCACGGGCAGCGTCGTCAGTATCCCCGTGTTCTGTGACTCCGGGTTCATCATTCTCTCCGGGCTGAACCGGTCGCTCGCAGAGCGTTCCAGTCTCTCCCTTGCGACGCTCGGCGTGGCGCTCGCAGGCGGCCTCTACGCCACACACGTCTTCGTGCCGCCAACGCCCGGCCCAATCGCCGCCGCCGGGATTCTCGGCGCGGACATCGGACTCGTCATGATTGCCGGGATTATCGTCTCGGTTCCAGTGACGCTCGTCGCCGCGAAGTGGGCGTCAACGGTCGCTTCGAAGTACCACATCGACCCGAACCCGGACATGACCATCGAGGACATCAAGGCCGAATACGGTCAGCTTCCCTCGAAGGCCGCGTCGTTTGCGCCACTGCTCGTCCCAATCGTGCTCATCACGCTCGGGAGCATTGCGGCCTACCCGGAAGCCGAGAATCCGGCGTTCGTCACGGGAGCCGCACAGACCGCGCTTCTGTTCATCGGTGACCCGGCCGTTGCGCTCCTCATCGGTGCGTTCGTCGGGTTCGCCGTCGTCCCCGACTACTCAGAAGACGTGACAAGCGAGTGGGTTGGCGACGGCATCAAGAACGCTGCCATCATCCTCGCCGTGACCGGCGCGGGCGGTGCGTTCGGCTCGGTGCTCAGCGCCCTCCCACTCAAGGGCTTCATCGGCGACACCTTCGGCGGCCTCGGCATCGGCCTCGTCGCCGCATTCATCATCGCCGCTGCGCTCAAGTCGGCGCTTGGTTCCTCGACCGTCTCTATCGTCACGACGGCGGGCCTCATCGCGCCACTGCTTCCGGAACTCGGCCTCGCCTCGACGTGGGGTCGCGTGTTCGCCGTCCTCGCAATCGGCGCAGGGAGCATGACCGTGAGCCACGCGAACGACTCCTACTTCTGGATCATCAAGGAGTTCACCGACATGAAGACGGCCACGGCGTATCAGGCGTGGACGCTCGCGACGCTCGTGCTCGGGGTGACCAGTATTCTCTGGATTCTCGTGCTCAGAAATATCGTCTCCGTGGCGCTCTAAGCGTCGACGACGACGATTCGCAGGTCGTTTACGTTCGTCCCCGTCGCGCCGGAGTGCAGGTGCGCACCTGCCTCGGCAAGCAGGGGATACACGTCATTTTCACGCAGCGCTCGCGCGCCAGCGGCGCGGTCGGTTATCGTGCCTGTATCGACAATCGCCCCGGCAACGTCGGTTGCGCCGTCGATGCCGTCTGAATCCACCGCGGCAACCGTGATGCGTTCGTCATCGAGTTCGAGCGCCGCGCTCACGCAGAACTCTTGGCTCGGGCCGCCCTCGCCATCGCCGCGAACCGTCACGGTACACTCGCCGCCTGCGAGAAGCACGGCGGGCGCAGAAAGTGGGTTGCCGGTGGCGAGCACTTCTTCGGCTACGGCGACGTGCGATTTGGCGGCTTCGCGCGCTTCACCGCGAACGCTCGAAGAGAGAATGAGCGGCGTGAAACCGTGCGATTCGGCCACGTCGCTTGCGGCTGAGAGCGCAGTGAAGTTGTCCGCGAGGATGTGGTTCGAGACGCGCTCGAAAATCGAGTCGCCCGCACGCGGGGTTTCCGCGAGGTCGCCGTTCGCGCCGCGTTTGAGATGCGTTTTGACAGCATCAGGAACCGTCACGTCGTACGCGGAGAGGACAGTGAGCGCGTCTGCGTAGGTGGACTCATCGGGAACCGTCGGGCCGCTGCCGATAACCGAGAGGTCGTTGCCGACCACGTCCGAGAAGATGAGCGAGACGACGGTCGCCGGCGCAGCGATGCGCGCGAGTTGCCCGCCTTTCAGGGCTGAAAGATGTTTTCTGACGGCGTTGATTTCGTGGATGGTCGCGCCCGATTCGAGCAGCGCGTTCGTGGTCGCTTGCAGGTCGTCGAGCGAAATATCGGCTGTGGGTGCGGGAAGCAGGGCGCTCGCGCCGCCGGTGATTACCGCGAGGACGAGCGTCGATTCGGAAGCTGCTTCGGCCGCTTCACGGACAGCCGTCGCACCATCGACGCCCCGCTGGCTCGGGACAGGGTGGTCGCCGCGGTGGACGGTCACGCGGTCGGTTTCCGTTGGGTCGTCGGTGACGACGACGCCCCCCGCGAGTCGGTCGCCCACGATGGGTTCGAGCGCCGCGGCGACGTGGGCGGCGGCGTTGCCCCCGCCGAGCACCACGAGTTCGTCAACGTCGGTGAGGTCGTAGCTCTCTCCGGCAATCGTGAGCACGTCGCCGTCGAGTGAGACCGATTCGCGGATGACCCGGCGCGGGTGGGCGGCTTCGATGCCCGCTTCGAGGCTGTCTAGTGCGACGGTTCGCGCCGGTGTCGTGGCGTCTGCCGACCGATTATCGAACACGAGTGCCCCCATTCCGTAGCATGATTGTGTGCCTTTTTTCGTGGAGTTGTATGTGCGTTTCTGTGTCCCCGCGAGGGGGCCACCACGCGCGAAGGATAATGAGGCCCCGACACCTACAAAAATTGATGAAACGCGCGCAGGTTGCGACCGGACTGGTCGTGCTTCTCGTCGTTCTCGCCGGTTGTCTCGGCGGGCTTGGTGGGGGAGACGGGACTGCCACACCCACTACAGCGGAGACGACCACGGTTCAGACGGCGAGCGGCACGCTCGCGATTCACTATCTCAACGTCGGCCAAGGTGATAGCACGCTCATCGTCGGCCCAGAGGGCGAAACCGTACTCGTCGATACGGGCGATTTCAAAGACGACGGCGAGCACGTCATCGCCTACCTCAAAGCCCAAGGAATCACCCGCCTCGACGCACTCGTCTCGACGCACGCGGACGCAGACCACATCGGTGGCAACGCCGCAGTCATCGAATACTTCGAAACCGAAGGCGGGGGAGTCGGTGCGGTGTACGACTCCGGTATCGTCGCTTCGACGGCCACTTACGAGCGCTACTTAGACGCCGTCGAAAAGTACGAGATTCCACTGTATCAGACGCAGGCTGGCGACACGATTCCGATGGTCGGTGTCGAAATTTCGGTGCTCGGCCCGCCTGCGGGCTACCTCGCGGATGAAGACCGAAACGAGAACAGTATCGTGCTCAAGGTCACCCACGGCGCGAACAGCGTCCTTCTCTCGGGCGACGCAGAGCGCGAAGCCGAGGACTATCTCGTCGAAACGTACAATCTCGACGTGACGGTGTGGAAGGCAGGTCACCACGGGAGTTCGACGAGCAACAGTCCCGAGCTACTGGATGCGGGGACGCCTGTCGTCGCGGTGGTTTCGAGCGATTACGATTCGCGCTACGGACATCCACATCAGGAAATTATCGACCGCTTCGACGCCCGCGACATCACGACGTTCTGGACGGCGACCCACGGCAACGTCGTCATGGAGAGCAACGGCACGGCGTTCACCGTGAAAACCCAGCGCGCCGCGCCGACGGACGCTGCCGACCTGCGGAAAGCGTCGCCCGTCTCGCCCGGGCTGGACGCGCCTGTCCAAACTCGCCTCGTGGTTCGTGATGGGAGCACGACTGGAGTGGGCGAAACGCCGACGACCACCGAGGTCACGCCCGATGGCGGTGTCTCGTTCGTCGTGAAACAGGTGCACGCGGACGCCGCAGGCCGCGATGGTGAGAACCTGAACGACGAGTATCTCGTCTTTGAGAACACGGGCAGTGACTCGATTTCGCTGGCCGGGTGGACGGTGCGCGACGAAGCCGGCAAGACGTACACGTTCTCCGAGCTGACGCTCGACCCCGGTGCGACGGTGACGCTTCACACCGGTTCGGGGACGGATTCGGCTACCGACCGCTACTGGGACGCGTCGGGGCCGGTGTGGAACAACGACGGCGATACGGTTACTGTCACGGACGACGAAGGTACCCTCGTAGTGGAGGTAACTTACTGATGGTCACAGACGGCACGTACACCGCGGTTATCGACCGCATCGAAGACGGTCACGCGGTGTTACTCATCGAAGAAGCGGGGAAGGACGTGGACGAACTCGTACTCCACGAGTCGAAACTCCCGTTCGAGATGCGTGAGGCGAATCTCGTCGTGCACATCGTCCTCGAAGGTGGCACGGTAACATCAGTGAAGGCAGACCGCGAGGCGACCGACGAACGCATGGAGGACGCCCAGAGCCGCTTCGACCGGCTTGCACAGCGACCACCCGAGTCAAAAGAGCCCTGACGCTAGCGCGTCGAGTGCAGCCCAACGGCGTTGCCTTCCGAGTCGCGTAACACGCCGTAAAAGCCCTCGTGGCCGAGTGAGGTCTTTGGTGTGAGTACGCGACCGCCTGCGTGTTCGACCTTCGAGAGCGCGTCGTTGATGTCGCCCTCGACGTGCAGATAGATTCGAGTGCCGTTTTCTGCGGGTTTTACGTATCTGCGCTGGGTGAGCGCGCCGCTTACGCCGTCCGAATCGGGGAACAGCGCGTGGGGAACCCCACGCAGGGTGGTCACTTGGAGGTCGATGGCGAGAACGGTCGTGTAGAACGTCACGGCTCGGTGTATGTCCCGAACTGGAATTTCGAACCAGGTGATTGTACTCCCGGTTTGTGTCATCACACTCTGTAGGTGCGAACTCAGAATAACCCTCTCGCAGACGTTACAGGAGACCGAACTGATTTGCGAGCACGAAGACGAGCGACACCACCGCGAGCGCGAGGACGACGAGCACGAACAGGAGCCCAGCGCTTGCGAGCAACAGATAGCGTTCGTCTGCGACCGCGCCGGTGGCGTCGCCTCGCCGGGCTTCGAGCAGGGCGACGTTGCGCGCGTTCGCCTTCCACACCGCGTCGAACACGTCACCGACCACGGGAATCGACCCGAACACCGCGTCTATGACGAGGTTCACGACCATCCGCCAGAGCGTCGCCCGAGGAACGCCAATAGAGGCGGCTTCGAAGACGATGTACACGGACAGCGCGGTCGTCGGGAGGTCGCCTGCGACCGGGAGCATGCCGACGATTGGGTCAAGGCCGATACGGTAGTTCGTCCCCGGAACGCGAATCGAGTTGTCGAGCAGCGTGCTCAGCGAGCGAAGCGTGTCGAGTCGTTCTTCGGTGCGCTCCTCTGGCGTTTGTCTCACGGTCGGGAAAACACGGGCCGGGGCTTTCTGTGTTGTTGTGCTCAGACGGCCCGGCGGTACTGTTTCGGCCAGTCGGCTTCCTCACCGAGTGCTTCTGCGGCGTGGAGTGCGAAGTATGGGTCGCGGAGGTGTTCACGGCCGATGATGGCGAGGGCGGCCCGCCCGTTTCTGATGAGCGCGTCCGCTTGTTTTGCATCCGTAATGCCGCCAACCGCGCCGATGAGTGCGTCGGTGACCTCGCCAACGCGCTCTGCGAACGGCACTTGGTAGTTCGGGCCGGTGTGGGGAATCTGTTGGTCGGGGTGCAGGCCGCCCGCGCTCACGTCAATGAGGTCTGCGCCGTCTGCTGCGAGCAGCGGTGCGAGGCGCACCGAGTCTTCGAGTGTCCACGAGTCGCGGTCAGGGAGCCAGTCGGTCGCAGAGATGCGCACGAACAGTGGCTTGTCGTCGGGCCAAACCTCGCGGACGGCGCGGGTTACCTCACGGGTAAGGCGAACCCGATTCTCGAAACTCCCGCCGTACTCGTCGTCGCGCTCGTTGCTCGCAGGCGAGAGGAACTCGTGGAGCAGATAGCCGTGGGCGGAGTGAACCTCTGCGATGTCGAATCCGGCGTCGAGGGCGAGTTGTGCGGATTCGACGAACTGCGCTTTCACCTCCTCGATGTCGTCGGCCGACATCTCGCGGGCGAGCGGTGCGTCGTCGCGCGGATACGGGCCACTCGGTGCGAGCGTCTCCCATCCACCGTCGTCGGGTTGGAGGCCCTGACCGCCCTCGAACGGCGGCGCGTGGCTTCCTTTGCGCCCGGCGTGGGCGAGTTGGATGGCAGGCACTGCGCCCTGCGACCGGATAAACTGGGTGACGGGCCCGAGGGCGTCTGCGTGGGCGTCGCTCCACAGGCCAAGGTCGTTCGGTGAGATGCGTCCCTCGGGGGAGACGGCAGTTGCTTCGGTCATGACGATGCCCGCTCCGCCGGTCGCACGGCTGCCGAGGTGAACCATGTGCCAGTCGGTTGCGAGACCGTCTTCTTCGGACGAATACTGGCACATCGGTGAAACCATAATGCGGTTTCGTGCCGTGGTTTCACGGAGCGTGAGTGGTGCAAAGAGGTGTGACATACCCGGAGGTAGGGTAGATTGCCTTATAGGGCCGCGTTTGGTGGAGGGGCTTGCCGACTCGGGCAATGAGCAGGCGTTCCTGTCCGGTATCACAACCCACTGGTAAGTCGGGGAGAGAAATGGTAGCGTGCCACGAACATCGGCATCCGACGAACACCTCTTTCGCGGGTATGCTGGTCGGATGCTCCTCACCGTCTCGCTTGGCTGGGCGTTACTCCAGCTTGGTCGAACCCTCCTCTCGCCGCTTTTACCCGCGATTCTCATCGATCTCAACATGTCAGAGGCGACGGCAGGCATCGCCCTCGCGCTGTTTCAAGGCGTGTACGGCGTCGCCCAGTTTCCGAGCGGGGCGTACTCGGACACGTGGAGTCGCACCGCGCTCATCCTTCCCGGACTCGGCCTCCTCGTCGTCGGCTTCACGGTGTTCGGCCTCGCGGGCGGACTGGCGGCGTTTTTCGCCGCCTCAATTCTCATCGGGTTCGGCAAGGGGCTGTTCGCAACCCCCTCGCGCGCGCTCGTCTCGGACCTGTTCGTCGCAAATCGCGGGCGGGCGCTCGGGGTGTATGCGGCGGGCACCGACCTCGGGGGCTTGCTCGCCTCCGGAATCGCCATCCTCGCGCTGACGTATGCGACGTGGCGCGCGCCGTTTTTCCCCATAGCAATCGGGCTTGCGATGCTCGGGCTGCTGTACTGGTCGTGGACGACAGAGGAGTACAACATTGGCGAGAAACGCCTCAACGTCACCGCGACCTTCTCTGGCTTGGTGGCAAGTTCCCACCAGCGAGTCACGCTCGTTGCCTTCTCGCTGTTTTACTTCATGGTCGGCGGCTTCATCAGCTTCTTTCCGACGTACCTCACCAACGCAAAGGACTTTCCCGTCTCGCTCGCGAGCGCGACGTTCGCCATCGTCTTCCTCGTCGGTATCGGAATCAAACCAATCGCGGGCGGCCTCAGCGACCGGTTTCCACGCCGAGTAATCTCAATGGTCGGACTCACACTCGCGGCGGGGGCGATGACGCTGCTCGTCGTTGCAAACTCGCTGCCGGTCATCGCCGGAAGCGTCGCGCTGTTGGCGCTTGGCTACAAGACACAGTTCCCGCTCGCAGACGCGATAATCATGGACGGAGCGCGAGAGGGCGAACTGGGCGCAAACCTCGGGGCGGCCCGCGCGCTGTTTCTCATGGCCAATGCGGTTGGCCCAGCGTACGTCGGCATTGTTGCGACCTACGCGAGCTACGCGGCGGCGTTCGGCGGCTACGCCGTCTGTCTGCTCGTCGCGGCGGCGTTGCTCTACTGGGGTGGGGAAAAATAGCGTCCGGAAATGTGCACACCGACACCATTGAATACGCGTGGCTCTGTAACAACCCACATGGACGGACCGAATCCCTTTGGTGCCATTCGCGAGTTCGAACACGATGGCACTACCTACAAGATGGCAGACCTCACAGTCCTCGAAGACGAAGGCATCTGTGACCCGTCTCGCCTGCCCGTTAGCATCCGAATCCTCCTCGAATCTGTCCTCCGTAACGTAGACGGCGACATGATTACCGAAGAAGACGTGCGCAACGCCGCATCGTGGGCCCCCGACGTACCGGACGTCGAAGTGCCGTTCACGCCGTCGCGCGTCGTTTTGCAGGACCTGACCGGCGTTCCTGCCGTGGTCGACCTCGCCGCACTCCGCTCTGCGGTCGAGCGCAAGGGCAAAGACCCGAAACTCGTCGAACCGGACGTCCCAATCGACCTCGTCATCGACCACAGTGTGCAGGTCGACTTCTACGGCTCTGAGGAAGCCTACGAACAGAACGTCGAACTCGAATACGAGCGCAACGGAGAGCGCTATCGCGCGCTCAAGTGGGCCCAGCAGGCGTTCGACGGCTTCCGCGTCGTCCCGCCGGGAACCGGGATTGTCCACCAGGTCAACTTAGAGTATCTCGGTCAGGTCGTCCACGACCGCAAGCGGGACGGTGAAAACTGGCTCATCCCCGATACCCTCGTCGGTACCGACAGCCACACCCCGATGATTGGCGGCATCGGCGTCGTCGGCTGGGGTGTCGGCGGCATCGAGGCCGAAGCCGCGATGCTCGGCCAACCTATTACGATGAAGCTCCCCGAAGTCGTCGGTGTCCGGCTCACGGGCGCACTCCCCGAGGGCGCAACCGCGACCGACCTCGTGCTCCACGTCACCGAAGACCTGCGCGAAGTCGGCGTGGTCGACCGCTTCGTCGAGTTCTTCGGTCCCGGCGTTGGCAATTTGACGGTCGCAGACCGCGCGACCATCTCCAACATGGCCCCCGAACAGGGGTCGACCATCAGCGTCTTCCCGGTTGACGACGCGACGCTCGACTACCTCGAACTCACCGGGCGCGACCCAGAGCACATCGAGCGCGTCAAAGCGTACCTAGAGGCCCAGGGCCTCTTTGGCGAGCAGGAACCAGAGTACACGGAAGTCGTCGAAATCGACCTTTCTGCGATTACGCCAAGTCTCGCTGGCCCAAAGCGGCCACAAGACCGCGTCGCGCTGCCGGACATGAAGCGCCACTTCCGCCAGCTCGTCCACGGCGAGTTCGAAGACGAACTCCACGAGATTGACGAAGAGCAACTCGCTCGCTGGCTCGGTGAGGGCGGTCACGACGACGACCCGCACACGAAACCGGCCGACTTGCCCGACATGGGCGAACTCTCGAAGAAAGTTCCGGTCACGATGCCCGACGGGACGGAAACGGAGATTGGCCACGGCTCGGTCGTCGTGAGCGCAATCACGAGCTGTACGAACACCTCAAATCCGTCGGTGATGATTGCCGCTGGCTTGCTCGCAAAGAACGCCATCGACCGGGGCCTCGAAGTGCCGTCGTTCGTAAAGACGAGCCTCGCCCCCGGCAGCCGGGTTGTGACGGCCTACCTCGAAGCCTCCGGCCTCATGCCGTATTTAGAAGAACTCGGCTACAACGTCGTCGGCTACGGCTGTACGACCTGTATCGGGAACGCCGGGCCGCTTCCGGGGCCGATTGAGGACGCCATCGACGCCCACGACCTGTGGACGACGTCGGTGCTCTCTGGCAACCGCAACTTCGAAGCGCGCATCCACCCGAAGGTTCGCGCGAACTACCTCGCCAGCCCGCCGCTCGTGGTCGCCTACGGCCTCGCCGGGCGGATGGACATCAACTTAGAGAAAGACCCACTCGGCACCGACAAAGACGGCGAACCGGTGTACCTCGCCGACCTCTGGCCGGGGGTCGACGAGATTCAGACGGCCATCCAGGAAAGCGTCGCCCCGGAGATGTTCAAAGAGAAGTACGCAGACGTGTTCAAGGGCGACGAACGCTGGGAGGCGCTCGAAGCTCCGACCGGCGACGTGTACGATTGGGACAAAACCTCGACGTACATCCGCGAACCGCCGTTCTTCAAGGACTTCCCGCTCGAAGAGCCGGGCGTACAGGACATCGCAGACGCGCGCTGTCTCATGCTTCTTGGGGATACCGTCACGACAGACCACATCAGCCCAGCCGGGCCGTTTAGCTCAAATCTGCCGGCTGGCCAGTGGCTCATGGACCAAGGCGTCGAACCCGTTGACTTCAACACCTACGGCTCTCGCCGGGGGAACCACGAGGTCATGATGCGCGGGACGTTTGCCAACGTCCGCATCGAAAACGAGATGCTGGACGACGTGGAGGGCGGCTACACCATTCACTTCCCGACAAACGACGAGACCACCGTGTTCGACGCGAGTGGCCGCTACCGCGAGGAAGACACCCCGCTCATCGTCATGGCCGGCGTCGAATTCGGGACCGGTTCCTCGCGTGACTGGGCGGCGAAAGGAACTGACTTGCTCGGCATCCGTGCGACCATCGCAGAGAGCTATGAGCGCATCTACCGCGACAATCTCGTCGGCATGGGCGTCCTCCCGCTGCAGTTCCACGACGGCGACGGCTGGGACAGCCTCGGACTCGACGGCGACGAAGTATTCACCATCAGCGGGCTCGATGATGGCCTCTCGGTGAACGACGAACTCACCGTCACCGCAGAGCGCGCAGACGGTTCGACCATCGAGTTCCCGGTCACCGCACAGGTCGGCACACCTGCGGCCGTGAAGTACGTCGAAAACGGCGGTATTCTGCACCTCGTGCTCCGCCGCCTGTTGCAGAATAACTGAACGCCTGACACCGATTTTCCCATTTTTCACTGCAAAAGCGACAGCCACGACCAAAGCTATCAACTGTCGTGAGATTTTAAATACTGGGACGAAGGTGTGTTATGAAATGAGACATTTAGGCCTCAAGGTACGGATGGCGATTGCAGGGAGCATCCTGTTCGCCTTCTACATCGTCATCGCCTCGATCGCGTGGGCGATGACCGGCTCTATCGCCCTCGTCGCGGTGCTCAGTCTGTTGCTCGTCGCCGGGCAGTACAAGTTCGGCAAATGGGTCGCGGTTCGGAGCGTCGGCGCAAAAGACCTCCCGAGCGACCAGTTCGCTGACATCCACGAGAAGACAGAGCGACTCTGTGAGAAGATGGACATCCCAAAGCCGCGGCTTATGTACGCGCAGATGGGGTCGCCAAACGCCTTCGCCGTCGGGCGCAAGAAGAGCGGAACGGTCGTCATCAGCACCGAACTCATGGAGGTTCTCGACGACGACGAACTGGAGGGCGTCATCGCCCACGAACTCGCGCACATCAAGAACCGCGACGTGGTGACGATGGTGCTCGGGCAGTCCGTGGCGATGCTCATCGGCTGGGGCGTCTACTTCCTCGTGCGCCAAGTCGCAGACGGCATTCTCGGCTGGATTCTCGCGTGGATTGCGAGCATCATCGCCAACATGCTGGTCATGATCTTCGTGCTCGTCATCTCCCGGGTGCGCGAATACGCCGCAGACGAAGACGCGGCGCAGTATACGGGCAACCCAGAAGCCCTCGCAAGCGCGCTCGAAAAGATTGGTCACGTCAACCGCCAAGTCGAGGAGACGAACATCAACGACAGTGTGAGCGCGATGTGCATCTTCGGCGTCCAGAAGGGGCTGTTCGCCTCCCTGTTTGCGACGCACCCGCCAATCGAAAAGCGGATTCAGCGGCTTCGACAGTAACGAATTTTCGCGGCGTGTCTCCGCGCTAACGTTTTTCCACCGGGAAGGAGTAGTGCATTGTAGTGACTGCTTCGACCATTTGGCCCCCGCGAACCGACGCCGCCCAGCTCGAAGACCTCGTGCTGACGGTTACGCGCTCGGGCGACGACCGTAAACTGCGCTCCGTCCACGCGCCCTACTCGGGTGAAGAAATCGGGTCAGTTCCCGACTGTACGGCCGAGGACGTAGAACTCGCCGTCTCACGCGCCAGCAAAGCACAGGCTGAGTGGGCCGCCCGCGACGTAGAAGACCGTGCGACCATCATCACCCGGTATCACGACCTGGTATTCTCGCGCCAAGACGAGTTACTCGACGTGATGCAACTCGAAAGCGGGAAGGCGCGCCGTGATGCGTTTGAGGAGGTGCTGGACGTGGCGAATAACGCGCGCCACTACGCCACTCGCGCAGAAGGGTATCTCGCAGACGAGAAGCGAAAAGGCGGCTTTCCGGTGCTCACGAAAGCTAAGCAGTATCGTCATCCGGTCGGCGTGGTGGGTGTCATCTCGCCGTGGAACTATCCGCTGACGCTCGCCGTCTCTGATGCGATTCCTGCGCTCCTCGCCGGAAATTCGGTGGTTCTCAAACCCGCCGAAGAGACGCCGTTTACCGCGCTTCTCGCGGTGAAGCTTCTTCGGGAAGCGGGCGTCCCGCCGAACGTGTTTCAGGTCGTGACTGGCTCGGGGAAGGAGCTTGGGCCGCCGCTCATCGACAACGTGGATTTCGTCCAGTTCACGGGGAGCACGAAGACTGGCCGACGAGTTGCGAAGCGAGCGGGGAAAAATCTCGTTCCCTCGTCGCTCGAACTCGGTGGGAAGAATCCGATGGTTGTCTTCGACGACGCCGACCTGAAGTGGGCCATTGATGGTGCGATTCGCGGCTGTTTCACCAACGCCGGCCAACTCTGTCTCTCCTTCGAGCGTCTCTATGTGCAGTCTGGCATCTACGAGCAGTTCCGCGACGAACTCGTGAACCGCACGCGGAGCCTCCACCTCGCCGCAAGCTTCGACCACGACCCAGAAGTCGGGTCGTTGCTGGGGAAACAGCAACTCGCGAGAGTGCGAACACACGTTGATGACGCCGTCGAGAAGGGCGCAAAGCTTCTTACTGGCGGGCGTCACCGGCCCGACCTCGGGCCGTATTTCTACGAGCCGACCATCCTCGAAGGCGTCACCGATGAGATGCTCGTCGCCCACGAGGAGACGTTCGGGCCGGTCGTCACGCTCCGGTCGTTCCGTAGCGACGAGGAAGCGATTTCGCTCGCGAACGATTCTGAGTACGGACTGAACGCGGCCGTCTGGACTGGGGATACAGACCGCGGGCACGACGTGGCGCGAAAAATCGAGTGTGGCACGGTCAACCTCAACGACCCCTACACCGCCGCGTGGGGGTCTGTGGACGCGCCGATGGGCGGGATGAAGCAGTCGGGACTGGGCCGCCGACACGGCGACGAAGGCTTCCTCAAGTACACCCAAACCCAGACGGTTGCAGAACAGCGATTCCACCCGATTGCGCCGCCCCGGCGGGTGCCAATGCGCCTGTACGCGAAGGGAATGAGCGCGATTCTGAAACTCATGCGGCGTATTCCGGGGCTTCGGTGAGCCGATGACCCACATTTTCTTCACCGGCTATCCCGGCTTTCTCGGGTCTGCGGTGCTCGAACGAGTGCTTGCAGAAACCGACGAAGAGACGACCGTCACCTGCCTCGTCCAGCCGAAGTTCATGAAAAAAGCCGAGCGTCGGCTTCCGGTCATCGCGGCGTGGGCAGAGACGAGTCCGGAACGCGTGTCGCTCGTCACGGGCGACATCACCGCCGAAAACCTCGGGCTGGGCGACGTCGAAGCCCTCTATGACACGGTGGATACGGTGTTCCATCTCGCCGCCGTCTACGACCTCGGCGTCTCGCGCGAGGTTGCGTGGGCGGTGAACGTCGAAGGGACGAAAAACGTCCTCTCGTTCGCGCAGGCCGCAGATGCAGACCGCTTTCACTACGTCTCGACGTGCTACGTGAGCGGTGAGCACGACGGTATCTTCGAGGAGACCGACCTCGACGTGGGCCAGTCGTTCAACAACCACTACGAGGAGTCGAAGTTCGAGGCGGAAGTTGCGGTTCAGCAGGCCACGCGCCGCGGGTTGGCGACGACCATCTATCGCCCAGCTATCGTCGTCGGTGACAGCGACACGGGCGGGACGCAGAAATTTGATGGGCCCTACTATCTCCTCCAGTGGATGCTCAGACAACGAAAGCGCGTCGTCCTCCCCGTCGTTGGCAACGCGAATCGAACGGAAGTGAACCTCGTGCCCCGCGATTTCGTTGCGAGGGCGATTGCACACCTGAGCCAACTGGAGAACTCGAAAGATACGGTGTACCAGCTCTGTGACCCAGACCCACCGACGGCCGCCGAAGTGCTCTCTGCGTTCGAGACGGCCACCGACCGAACCCTGCTTCGGATTCCGATGCCGAAAGTCGTGGTACAGAACGCTCTCGACTACGTGCCGGGCGTCTACGACCTGTTCAAGATTCATCCGGCGGTCGTCGACTACTTCGACCACCCGACGAGCTACGTCTGCCCGAACACGATTCGTGATTTACACGGGTCGGGTATCGCGTGTCCCCCGCTCGTAACCTACGCCCCCGCGCTCGTTTCGTTCATGCAGAAACACCCCAAACTGGGCTGGGACGCGATGGTCTAAACTGCTCATACAGCAAGCGTTAACCCCCACTATCATGGACATTTTTACATGTCTGCTGCACGCGCCAGTTTCAGAGCGGGGGTTATCGACTGCATCCCGCTCATGCTCGGCGTTATTCCGTTCGGACTTATCGCGGGCGTCGCCGCCGTCAGCGCCGGGATTCCGGCGGTCCACACGGTTGGGATGTCCGTCATCATCTTCGCGGGCGCGTCACAACTCGCCGCCATCGAACTCATCGGCCAAGACGCCCCGGCGCTGGTCATCGTCCTCACGGTGCTCGTTATCAACCTGCGGATGATGATGTACAGCGCATCGCTCGCGCCACATTTTCAGAAGTTGAACGAACGCTGGAAGGTGTTGCTTTCCTACATCCTCACAGACCAGGCGTTTGCGGTATCGATTATCAAGTTCGAGCAAAGCGACGTGAAAAAACACTGGTACTATTTTGGCGTGGCCATCACCCTCTGGGTCGTTTGGCAAATCGCCACCATCGTGGGAATCGTCCTCGGCGCGAGCATTCCCGCAGAGTGGAACCTCGGCTTTACCGTCCCGCTCATCTTCCTCACCTTGCTCATCACCGCGATGAAAGACCGGCCGTCGATTGCGGCGGGCGTCGGCGGCGGCGTGATTGCCGTCGTGGGCGCAGGACTGCCGTTTAACCTCGGCTTGCTCATCGGCTCGCTCTGTGGCATCGCAACCGGCCTCCTCGTCGCAGAGAGGTGGGCGTAGATGCCAACGTCAATCGAGCCGACGCTGCTCTGGGCCATCATCATCGCGGCGGGCGTTGGCACGTTCCTCATCCGACTGTCGTTCATCCAGTTGTTCGGACAACTCGATGACCTCCCACCGCGCGCAGAGCGCGCGCTGTCGTTCGTTCCGGCGGCGGTGCTCGCCGCCCTCGTCATCCCGAGTTTCGTCTTCGTCGATGAATCGCTCGCGCTCGGCATCGGCAACGAAAAACTCCTCGCTGGGCTGGTCGCGGGTGCGGTTGCGTGGCGCACCGAGAACATGGTGGCGACGATTGTGACGGGCATGGGCGTGCTCTGGACGCTCACGTTCGTGCTTTAGGCGACAATCGACGGCCACACGCGGAGCAATAGGCTGAACAACACCGTGAGCACGAGCGCCATGAGCACGTCGAGCAACGCTCCTGCGCGAAGCATCTCCCCGCGAGTGAGTTCGCCCGTACCGAACACGATGGCGTTTGGCGGAGTGGCAACCGGAAGCGCGAACCCGAAGCTTGCGGCGATGGCCCCCGAGAGCGCAAGCGTGAGCGCGACGGCCACCGGGGCTGCACCAAACGCGCCACCGGTTGCAAGCCCGGCCGTGATGAGCAGTGGGGCGAGAATCGCGGCCATCGCGGTGTTCGAGGCGAGTTCGCCCGCGAGAATCGTGACGATGATGATGACGAACAGCAAAACGAAAAGCGGCGCGTCCATCACCACGCCGAAGGTGTTGGTCGCAAGCCATTCGGTTGCCCCGGTTTCGGTGAGCGCGTTCGCGAGCGAGAGACCGCCGCCGAGCAACAGGAGCGTCCCCCAGTCGATGGCGAGGAGGTCGTCCCATTCGACGGTATCTGCGAGCAGGAGTGCCGGAATCGAGAGCAGGCCAACGACCACGAAGTAGAGTGCGCCTTGATGGCCGCCAGCGCCGACGAGGCTCGGTCCGGAGCCGCCAAAGAGGGTTACGTACAGCCGCGGGGAAAGCATGCCTTCAAAGAGAAAGCCGAGGCCACCGAGTATCCACAGCGTCGCCGTCGCACCGAAGATGAGTGCGACGCGTTTCGCTTGCGGTGAGAGTGGCCCGTCTGCTTCGAGCATGGCGCGTGTCTCGTCGCGGACCGCGGACACGTCGTTGGCCGCGGGTGGGAACACGACGAAGGTGAGGACGTACCAGACGAGTGGGAGTGTGACGATGACCACGGGCAGGCCAATCGCGAGCCACTCGACGAAGCTAATCTGAATGTCGGCAAACTCAGCGAGGGCTGCGACCACGATGGCGTTTGGCGGCGTCCCGATGAGGGTTCCCACACCGCCGACGCTCGCGGCGTAGGCCGTCCCGAGGAGCAACGAGCGGTGGAGATTCGAGTGGGCTTCGTGCTCCCCCGTTACCTGCGTCGCGAGGCCGAGGGCGATGGGTGCCATCATCGCCGTGGTTGCCGTATTCGAAATCACCATCGAAAGCAGTGCGGTCGTCACCATCACCGCGAGGACGAGCCGACGCGGAGAGGTGCCGAGGCGAACCAAGAGTACGTAGGCGATTTTTCGGTCGAGGTTCTGGCGCTGGAGTGCTGCTGCGAGCATGAACCCCGAGAGCAGTAAGAACACGATCGGGTCTGCAAATCCGGTGAGAGCATCGGAGAGGCGTGGAAACACGCCAAGCAGCGTCAGGCACACCGGTATCAAGAGGGCAGTCACTGGGAGCGGGAGTGCGCCCGTAACCCAGAGAATCGCGGCGAACAGCCCGGTCGAGAGCGCGAACTGGCCTGCGTGGTCGAGTCCAGCGGGCGTGGGAAGGGCGGCGAACACGCAGGCGACGACGAGAGCGAGTCCCACCAACAGCACATTTCGCAGCCCCATTGAGAACACAATTGTCGCCTATCCGCAAAAGTACTTGCAGACGGACTGTCACAACAGCTAAACCGCTCACCTCAGTAGCCACGGCTAATGGCAGACGAACCGATTGCACTCGGGCATGAGCCAAACTGGATTGTCGCCGTCTTCGGCCTCGTCGGCGCTGGCCTCGGCGTCGTTGGCCTGCTCGGAACCCTCTTACTTGGACAGTTTCTTGGCTCGATATTCAGGCTCGTCGCGGTCGCCATAACGCTCCTCTCCGGGCCGCTCCTCGCGTTCGTGTATGGCCTGTGGAATGTCGAAGCAACCCCGCTTTCCGTTGGGCGACAGAGTGTCGCTGGCTACCTCCTTTGTGGACTGCTCGCCGTGTTCATCCTCTCGCTGGGCGGTGGGCTTCCAGTCATCCAACTCAGTCTGGGTGTGGTTGCCTTTTCACTTCCGACGGGCGGCGTCGGCGCTGGCGTGGCGTATCTGGCTCACCGTGCGGACTGAAAAAAGTGCGTCTCAGCAGTAGGCAGCGGTCGCGTACACGGTGCCGTCTGCGGTGATGCGCACGCCCACGCCGAGCGAGCGGGCGTTGTCGAGGCCGATGTACCCTGCGTCCGTCGTGGTGTTCAGCCACTGGTTTACGAGTGCGGCGGCGACCGCCTGCTCATCGGCGTTGATGCGTTGTTCGCCGTTTACCGTGTAGTAGGAACCCGCGGTGGTTTTCCCGATGCTCTCTGCGCCGCGGTGGTAGTAGCCCTTCGAGTCGTCTAAGATTTTACACTGTTCGTAGAGTTCGTATTTGCGGTAGCGATCTTCGACCGTCTCGCCATTCGGTGACTCGTGGGCGTAGTACTCGCCGTCCGCCATGTCCGTGCTGTGGTACAGCGCCATCTCGGTCAACTCGTCTTTGAAGCGAAGTTCGCTAATCTCTTGGTCTGCCCGCGCTGCGTTGATTTCCTCATAGACGAGAACCGCGACCTTCGTTTCGTTAAACGAGTCGGGGTCAGTCTCTGGTACTGCCGTGGTTTGCGTTTCTGTAGGCGTGTCGGTGGCCTGCGCTGTCTGCTCTGTGTCGTTCGTTTGCGTCTGCGTGCTGTCTCCCCCAATGTCAAAATCGCCGCCCTGATTCTTCGCAAGTTGCATCCCCAGCAACCCTCCAACCGCGAGGGAGGTAAACACGATAACCGCCAGAATGATGATAACGGCTTTGTTTACCATTGTCGATATATACGAAGAATAGATAGATTAACCTATCGGACGGTCAGGATGAACTGACTATCAATTTGGGTGTACTGAACCCTCCCGCAAGCCGGCCCATCAATCCCTAAAACTATCGGATGAGCCACTGTGAACAACGTTTTCAGACCAGTTTATCGAAGCGGTTCACGCAGCCATAGTTCCGGTCCCCAGTGTGGTCGAAACAGATAGTACTAGAAAACCGACAGAACGACACTCATGGTTCAGGACTGGTGGATGTCGTGGCAGTGAGCGTGTCCACAGCCCGCAGCACGTCACCCGGGTCGATAACGGTGCCCTGCGAACAGAGGTCGCGGTACGCCATGACCGCCTCACTGCCCGCGTAGTTTCGTGCCTCGAACGGCCGCTCTTCGACTATCAGCAGGCGGGTTGCTTCGCCGGCAAGGTCGAGGATTGCGCGATTCCCGATGCCGATTTCGACGTCCGCGAACACCGTCACGTCAGCCTCGTGGACGAGTGTTCTCGCAGCAGCGACCGTGTCCGCAGAGAGCGGCGCGAACGGCTCTTCGACCACGGCTTCGAGACCGAGCAGTCGAGCGGTTTCGAGGTCTGAATCGCCTTCGTTGAGCGCGCCAACGGTCACTTTGTAGCCCGCCGCAGAGAGCAGATACTGAAGCCGAGAACTCGTTCCGCCGCCGCCGATGACGTGAACGTGCGCATCCTGTTCGGTGCCCATCTCGGGAAGTGCCGTGACGTAGACGGAGTGGGTCACTGGGTGGCGGGCGACGACTGCGCGGGTGTCGAACGCCGCCGCGAGGGCGTCTTCGGTGAGCACGTCCTCCGGCGGTCCTGCGGCGAGCACCTGCCCGTCGCTGAGCAACAGGAGTTCGTCGCAGTAGTGGGCGGCGAGATTGAGGTCGTGAATTGCAGCGACAGCAGTTTTCCCTTCTTCGACCAGCCCCGAGACGAGTTCGAGGGTTCTGACCTGGTGGTTGATGTCGAGGCTCGCGGTTGGCTCGTCAAGCAAGAGCACGGGCGTCTCTTGGGCGAGTGCGCGGGCAAGGATGACGCGCTGGCGTTCGCCCCCCGAGAGTTCATCGACGGTTCGGTCTGCGAACTCGGTGGTCTGGGTGCGAGAAAGCGCGCGCGACACCGCCGTCGCGTCGTCCTCGGTTCGCCGGTCGAAGCGCGTTTTGTACGGGTTTCGGCCCATCGCCACCACCTCGCGGACTGGGAACGGAAACGCGACGGTGGTGTCCTGTGGGACGGTCGCTACGAGTTGGCTGACAGCTTTCGCAGAGAGCCCGCGAATTGACTGGTCGTCGATTGAGACGGTGCCGGCATCCGGCTCGATTGCGCCGTTGAGGACGCGGAGAAGCGTGGTTTTTCCTGCCCCATTGGGCCCGATGAGGCCGACGAAGGTTCCCTCCTCGACGCTCGCAGAAATCGAATCGAGTACCGAGACGTTGCCGTAGGAAACGGAGATGTCGTCGAGCGAAATCATAGGCGGTGGACCTCCCGGCGGCGAAGGAGATAGAGGAAAAAGGGTGCGCCGAGGGCGGCGGTCACAATGCCCACCGGCAGTTCGGCCGCGCCCGCCCGCGCCACGGTGTCGGTCGCTACGAGGAACACGGCTCCGGCAATGGCGCTCGTCGGCAGCAGGATGCGGTGGTCGGGGCCAACGAGCAGGCGCATGACGTGGGGAACGATGAGGCCAACGAAGCCGATGACGCCGGAGACGGCGACCGCGGCGGCGGTGACGATGCTCGCAACGGCGAGGAGGATGCGTTTCGTGCGCTCGACTTCGACGCCGAGTGAGTGGGCGTCCTCCTCGCCCATGAGCAGGATGTTCAGGTCGCTCGTGTAGGCGAACAGAATCCCGACGCCGACGACGACGAAGGGGAGCGTCGTGGTGACGCTTTCCCACGTGCTCGAATGGAGATGGCCCATGAGCCAGAACACGGCTTCTCTGAGGCCGTCACCGCTCTGGAGCAGCGCGTAGGAGATGACCGCGCCGAGAAACGTCTGGACAGCGACGCCCGCGAGCAAGAGCGTGGCGACGGGCGTCCGCCCGTTTTCTGTTGCGAGGATGTAGACACCGAAGGCGGTGACGAGCGCCCCGACGAACGCCGAGAGCTGGAGGCCAAAGGGGACGGCGAGAGGGAACGCGATGGTCATGACGGCTCCGAGCGCCGCACCCGAGGAGACGCCGACGATGGAGGGGTCGGCCATTGGATTGCGGAAAAAGCCCTGCATTACCGTGCCCGCGGTTGCGAGGGCGACGCCGACAATTGCCCCGAGCAAAATTCGGGGTAAACGAAGTTTGAACACGATGGTTTCGCTCGTTTTAGGGACTGGAAATGAAAAGAGTGGGCGTGTTGCAAGGTCGAAACCCGGCCACGGAAGGCCCGCGTTGGTGAGCGGGAGTGGGACAGAGCTCATGTGCAGCGAGAGGCCCGTTGGAACGACGAGCGTGTGTTGGAGGAGAACCTTCGCCACGATGAGCGGGTCGATTTGTACCGGACCCATGGCGGCGCTCACGAGAATAACGCAGAAAAGCGCGACCAGTAGGCCCGAGACCCACGCGGTGAGACGAAGCTCTTGACGCATGTATGAAAGCGTGCTTGCATTAGGTAAATACTTATTGTATAACCGGCGAGGGGGAAGTACGATGCACAAAAATTTCGTGCGGCTCGTCGCCGTTTTTGTGGTGGTCCTCGCTGGGGTCGGCCCCGCGATGGCTGTCACACCGGGCCAGACACACGCGATGACACAGGAATCCTGTAGCTTCCCATTCACCGCGACGGATGCGACAGGAACCGACGTCACCGTTGACGCGGAAGTCGAATCGGTCGTCGCGCTCCAACCGAGTGCGGCCCAGACAATGTGGGAAATCGGTGCCGAAGAAAAAGTGACGGGAATGCCCGTGAACGACTACACGAGCGACCTTGCGGGCGCAGAGTCCCGAGAGAACATCGTCGCGGAAGACCAGTTCACTGTGAACGTAGAGAAGGTTGTCGCGCTCGACCCTGACCTCGTTCTCGCGCCGAACATCGTCCCCGACAACACCGTGAGCAAACTCCGTGACGCGGGCCTCACCGTCTACAAATTCGAGTCAGCCGCCTCCATTGAGGCGGTGTACGAAAAGACGCTCCTGACCGGCAAGCTCGTCGGTGCCTGTGGCGGCGCACAGGAGCGCGTTGACGCGATGAAAGCCCAAGTGGATACGATTGAGCAAGCCACGGAAGGCGAGGACAAACCGCGCGTCCTCTACCTGACCGGAGGGTTTACCGCCGGGAACGGAACGTTCATCCACTCGCTCATCGAGCGCGCGGGTGGCCAGAACGTCGCCGCTGAGGCAGGCATTTCGGGCTACGCGCAGATTTCAGACGAGGTCGTCGCGGAGTACGACCCCGAGTTTATCGTCGTGGACACGGGCGTGCCAGAGCCGCGAATCCCAGAAAAAGAACCGTACACGAACACGACGGCCGTCAAAGAGGGCAACGTCGTGGTGCTTGAGGCGAACGAACTCAACCAGCCTGCACCACGCATCGTGAACCCACTCACGCAGATGGCGAAGGCGTTCCACCCCGAAGCCTACGCCGCAGCGAACATCACCGAGACGGAAACTACTGCACAGCAGACGGAAATGACCGATGGCGCAACGTCTGGAACAACGACGGAACCGACCGCCACGACCAGCACCGACGGGCCGGGCTTCGGCATCAC
Source organism: Haladaptatus sp. CMSO5 (assembly GCF_036689885.1). NCBI lineage: Archaea > Methanobacteriati > Methanobacteriota > Halobacteria > Halobacteriales > Haladaptataceae > Haladaptatus > Haladaptatus sp. CMSO5. The sequence continues at coordinate 1,867,466 of NZ_JBAHVW010000001.1, read as the reverse complement.
CGCCGCGCTCCTCGCGCTCGTCTGTGCCGCGCTGGTCGCACTGCGTCGAACCTAACTTCCACCGCTTTCTCGCGGGCTTTTCGACAACAGAAGGCGTTTAATCCGTGACCGCTGATTGAACTGTATGGTCGAGAACGTCATCTGGCCCGCCTATCTCGATGCGGAACTCACGCGCAGCGAAGGCCGTCGCGTCCCAGAAGACCTCGCCGTCACAGACCCCACGGTCGAGGAGATTGCGAAGGCCGTCCAGCAGGTCGGCTACGACGCAGTCATCGAACGGAACAAAGCCTATTCACGCGAGTTCGAAGAACGCGGTCGCGTCCTCGTGAAAAACGCAGACGACGCCGGAAAGAGCGATCTCATCCAAGCCGTCGCCGTCTACGTCGGAGTCCTGCGCGAATGAAGCGCGTCGGTGAGGTTTCCCGGGTCGCCCAAGGCCTCGCAATCGTGCGACTGCCCGGCGAGGAGCATCCGAACATCGGAACGGCCGTCATCGACGAGAATCTGGACGAAGTCGGGCGCATCGTGGACGTGTTCGGTCCCGTCTCGAACCCCTACGTCGCCATCTCTTCTGACCGGCGTCCGGCGACGCTCATCGGCGTGAAACTCTACGCCCGGTAGCGAAACGGAAAAGGCGGCGGCTCACAACGTTTCAGTATGGAACACCGTTCGCGGATGTATCTCGCAACCGCCGCGACAGTCGGCATCTTTCTGCTCGTGCAGATGGGCGCGCTCGCGCTCGTCCAACCGTTCGACGCTGCTGGCTATCAGGCAGTTGAGAACCCCGACGACCCGACGAACAGTTTCGTCTATCTCGCCGCCATCCTCGTCGCCACCGGCGTCATGTTGCTCGCGTTTAAACTCGACTTGACGTGGGTGATTCGCGGCCTCATCGTGTTTTCGAGTTCGCTCGTCTCGCTCTACGTTTTCAGCATCCTCATCCCACCCGTCGTGACGACGACGATTGGCGGCAGCGCGGTGAACGTCCTCCCCTTTGTCGCCGCGGGCCTGCTCGGGATTCTCCTGCTCGCCTACCCCGAGTGGTACGTCATCGACGCGGTCGGCATCGTGATGGGCGCTGGCGCGGCGGGGCTGTTTGGCATTAGCTTCGGTCTCCTGCCCGCAATCGTGTTGCTCTCGGCGCTCGCCATCTACGACGCCATCAGCGTCTACGGGACCGAACACATGCTCACGCTCGCGGAGGGCGTGATGGACATCAAAGTCCCCGTCATCCTCATCATCCCCCTCACGCTCTCGTACTCGTTTCTCGCAGAAGATGCGGGCGACGGGGTGACCGAAGACGATGAAGAAACAGACGAAAGTGAAGATGATGGCTCGCGCGACGCCTTCTTCATCGGCCTCGGTGACGCCGTCATGCCAACTGTGATGGTCGCAAGCGCGGCTGTGTTCGCCCCCGCGCCGATGTTCAACCTCGGGGTACTGACGCTGAATCTCCCCGCGCTCACGTCGCTCATCGGGACGCTGCTGGGGCTGCTCGTGTTGATGTTCATGGTGATGAAAGGCCGCCCGCACGCCGGATTGCCGCTCCTCAACGGCGGCGCAATTGGAGGGTACTTGCTCGGCGCGCTCGTGAGCGGGATTTCGCTGGTACAGGCGGTCGGGTTGGCGTCGTATCTGTAAACGATTCCTTACTGGGTTTCTGAGGTCACCTGACCGGTTGTATTTCGATTTCTCCCCCAGCCGTAATTTGAATTTTCAGTTCCGCTATTCCATTATCGAGCGTGAAATCCAACCTATTCGTCGTCTCATTCTCTAGCATCACTAAGACGGTATACTCGGGATTCGAGTCGGGTGCTGGGATTCCCTCCTCGAACTCGTGGCTGCGGCCAGAGCCGACCAACATGTTGTTGTTAAATGCAGTCGAGAACCCCAGACCGTGGTCATCAAATATCGTAATCGAAACCACCACCATGTGATTCTGGTCGTGGTCGTTTTCGATAGTAATGGGGTAGTACTCACTCCCGCCGAGAGGAGCGTTGCAACCAGCTATCGCGGTTCCAGTGACCACAGACGCAAGTGTTAGAAAATGACGACGAGTCGAACCGGGCGACATACGCCACCCTTCTCTCAAATTGGCTAAATATTTTCTCCTTATTCGCCCGTCAACGCCTGACTCGCGGGCGAGAACTCCATTTCTTTACCCAAGTCCTGCTCGACGGCTTTCTCGTAGAGCATCTGCGCCGCCGCGACGGTTTCGATGGCCGTGCCGCCGCTGTCGAAGACGGTGATGTCCTCGGCAGATTCGCGGCCCGGCACTTCTCCGGCGACGACCTCCCCGAGTTCGGCGTAGATGTCGTCTTCGGTGACCGCGCCCTCTTCCATGGCGAGGAGGAACGACCCGGCGTCAGAGAGTGCCCGCGTACGGAGGTCCGGGACGTACTTCGCGCGCTGGATGGTCGTCGCGTCGAGTTCGCGCTTTTTCGGGTGGTATTGGCCCATCGCCGTGACGTGCGTCCCCGGCGAGAGAAGGTCGCCGTCGAAGACGGGTTCTGTGGCCTTCGTGGCGGTGATGACGATGTCCGCGTCTTCGACGGCAGCCGCGCTTGAGGCGACGGCGGCGACGGTGGCGTCTAACTGTTCGTTGAACTCGGCGGCGAACGCCTCGCGGTTCTCTTTCGTGGGTGAGTAGACGTACACCGAGTCGAGGTCGCGGACGATTGCGGTGGCTTTCAGTTGCCCGCGGGCCTGTGCGCCGCTACCGATGAGCGCTAGCGTGGAGGCGTCTTCGCGGGCAAGTGCATCGACGCCAACCGCGCCGACGGCACCGGTTTTAAACGGGTTGATGTTCGCGCCGTCTAAGAGCGCCTTCATCGCGCCGCTCTCTGCGTCGAACAGCGGGAGGACGAACTGGGCGTCGCGGTTGCCAAAGCCGGCGGCGTACATGTAGCCGCCCATCGCGCCCATTTCGGGGAGGATGGCGAGATAGCTCGTGAGTTTTCCCGGTGGGGAGTCGTTAAAGAGGCTGGTTCGTGGCTCTGCGGGCGCACCGGTTCCGCGCTCGCGGTAGCCCTCGCGGACGGCCGCGACGTACTCTTCAGGTGTTGCGAGTCCGTTCAGTGCATCGCTCGGGAGAAATCTAACTGCACCGCTCTCATGAGGCATACGCCTGAGTTAGGGGGTCTGTGTCTTAGGTGTGGTGACAGCAGACCGTGTGACAAAAAAGACCGGAAAAGGAAAAAGAACGGAGTCGGTGACGAGTATTAGTCTGCAGAGCCGATTTTCGGCGGTCGTTCGTTGGTCGTTTGGGGTGCCGGTGTATCGACGGGGCCGTTTACGAACAGGCCGTGTCCGATGAGGGCGACACTCACGAGTGCGGCGATAGGAACTGCGGTTGTGAGTTCAAAACCGATGAGTGTGAGCAATGCGGTGATCCCCCCGAGAGATACAGGGATGAGACCAAGGATAATGTCGTAATAACCCGTCATAATCTGTTAGTAACAAGGGGAATTAGATGTATAAGTGTTTCCCATAAGTGGGTGGTATTATTCTAAGAAGGTAGTCCGCCCATTTCAGGTACGTTTTTACAATTATTCCCATAACTTATGGAGGAGCCTTGTGGTGTGAAAACCGACTCCCAACGCCTCCGTTTCGAACATTCGTGATATTTGAAACAGTTTTTGAAAAGGGCAGGAAAAATATATGTTTGGAAACTGACGGCGAAATTTGGCCCAAACTGTAGGCTCTTGAGGTATGAGAACATAGCGCAATGGGCGAGTGCATCCACCCAACACAGCGTAACTGCTGTTACTGTCAGCTCGCACGATACAGATAGGAATGCCGGTGTGGCCCGGCACGACCTATCATCTGCCGATACCGACGACTTTTCAGCCTCGGCAAGCAATTGCCCGTTCAGTGAACCATAACGACCGGTCTATCGTTGGGCTCGTGATGGTCGCCCACGCGATGGTCCACACCTACGAACTCTCGGTTCCCATCCTGTTGCTCATCTGGATGGCAGAGTTCGGCGTGAACGAGGCCACCATCAGCCTCGTCGTCTCCGCTGGCTTTGCGCTGTTCGGCCTCGGCGCGCTTCCCGGTGGGGTGCTCGTCGATAGATTCGGCTCCGGCCCACTCATCACCGCCTGTTTGCTCGGGATGGGCGGCTCTTTCTTGCTTCTTGGTCTCGCGCCGAACCTGCTCGTCGTCGCCGCCGCGCTCTTGCTCTGGGGGCTCGCCGCGAGCGTGTATCACCCCTCCGGCCTCGCGCTCATCAGTCGTGGCGTCACCGAGCGCGGCAGCGCCTTTGCCTACCACGGCATGGCGGGCAACCTCGGCATCGCCCTCGGCCCGCTCATCACCTCGCTGCTCTTGCTCGTCTACGATTGGCGCATCGTCGTCGGCCTACTTGCCATCCCCGCCGGGGCCGCCGCACTCTACGCTGCGCGCGTCAACGTCGATGAGCGCGCCGCGGTCTCCGCAGACGGCGGCAAGAACGCAGAGAGCGAACCCATCTCATCGGTGTCTGAGTTCGTCGAAGAGTCGCGTGCGCTGTTCGTCGGTGGCTTCGCGCTCGTGCTCACGGTTGCCATGATGTCCGGCCTCTACTATCGTGGCTCGCTCACGTTCCTGCCCGCGCTCATCACCGAGTTCCTCGGCTTCGACGGCGCGACCGTCACCGTCGCTGGCTTCGCCTTCGACATCGCGCGCGATGAACTGAGCCGCTACGTCTACTCCGCGCTCCTCATGGTCGGGGTCATCGGCCAGTACACGGGCGGCAAGCTCACCGACCGCTTCCCCGTCGAATACGGCATCCTGTTCGGGTTCGGCGCACTCGCGCTCATCGCGTTGCTCATCGTCCCCGCCGCGAGCGCGGGCGTCATCCCCTTCCTGCTTATCGGCGTTGCACTCGGCTTTACGCTGTTTCTCGTCCAGCCAATCTATCAGGCGTCCATTGCGGAGTACTCGCCCGCCGAGGCGCGGGGGCTCTCGTATGGCTACACCTACCTGTTTGTCTTCGGCGTGGGGGCGATTGGCGGCGTCATCGCCGGGACGCTGTTGACCTACTTCTCACCAATGGTGCTGTTTACGGTGCTTGCAGGATTCGGCGCGATTGGCTCAACCCTCGGCTTCGTCCTCATCCGGCGGTCTCAAGACGTGTAGGCCACGGCCGTCCGGAACGGGACGAGCAACACGAGGCCGACGAGAATCGAGACGATGACGAACGCGATGGCGAACCCACCGGGGAAAAATTCTGTCGCACGGAGCGCCTGTCCGATGAGCGCCGCGCCCACCCACGCGCCGGCGGTTCGACCGATTGTGGCTTTGAGGTCACGACGGCGACCGTCGTAGAGGCCCGCGAGGGGCGCGACGAAAAGCCAGCCCAGTAAAAACGGGGAAGTCGTCATAAGGAGGCCTTGCGTGCCGTGTTCCATCTGCCCGAGAAAGACGAACAGCGTGATGAGCGCGACATCACCGAGCGCGAGCAGTGCGGTACGCGGCGTTACAGCGACACGAGCGGAGGCGGTGTCACTCATTGCTCAGTCTCATCGCTCCTCGATAATGGGCGAATCGTTTTCGGTCGCCACGCCGACGACGGTGTAGCCAAAGCCGGTCTCTGGAACGGTTGGTTCGAGGCCCGCCGCTTTCACCAGTCCCGCGAGTTCATGTGGCGTGTCGAACGTCGAATCGAAGCCGACGAGACGTTCGAGTGCGACGAGCGCCCCACCGCGCAGCGTTTCGGGGTTGAACTCACGGATGACAACCACGCCGCCGGGGCGCACGACGCGCGCGGCTTCGCGGACGACCGCCCGATGGTTCGGCATATGGTGGAGGGCGTCTACGATGACCACCGCATCTACGCTGTCGGTGGCGACCGGCAAACGTGTTGCATCGCCCTGTGCCACGTCGAGACCGTGTGTGCGCGCCTCCGCGAGCATCCCTCTCGCGGCGTCAACGACGATTCTCTCTGTCGCTGTGAGCGCCCGCGACGCCCGCCCGGTGCCGCCACCCACATCGAGGACGCGCTCTATGGGGCGAGTGGCGCGAGACAACCCGGCTTCGAGCGTGGCCCTATCTGCTGCGGGCATCGCCCGTTCGTACGCACTGGCAAACCGGTCGAACAGCGTGACGTCGCGGCCGGGTCCCATACGGAAATGTTGTGACCGAAACGTCTTAGATTCACCCCAGTCAGGTTGTTACTCAAAGCATGACAAGTATTAAGATAATCACGAAACATGTCGGAGTATGAACCGACTCCTCCCTCTTTTTCTCGCCCTCCTCGTCTCCCTCGCAGGTTGTGGTGCGGTCAGCCAAACGAACCAGCAACTTACGACCGACGCGCCAGCAACTACCGGGACTGAAGCGGCATCCCAAAACGCAACGGAAACGGCGACAGCGGCCACAACGCCGAACACGGCGGCTACACCGGATTCCTCGTCCTCCGCGACAACAACGGCTGAGTCAACGCAGACTCCACAGGTGACGACGACTGCAGCGACGCCAGCCACGACGACGCAAACGCCGACTACGACCACCACGACACAGACACCTGTCACCACGACAGCAACTTCTACGCAGACTGATACGCAACCTGCTCCGGCGGGCGCCACGGGTGGCGGGAGTAACACACCATCAGAAAGTGAGTCGACGACCGAGCAGACGACGACCGCGGCACCGACGCAGGATACCACGGAGTCACAGACGCCAGAACCTGAGCCGCTTGGCCGGTTTGAGGGGCCGACGTACACCGACGTAGAAATCACCAACAGCCCACTCGCCTCGCTCAGCGCAAGCCGCCTCGTCTCGGCCCACGAAGCGACTCTCAACGATTTAGAGAGCGTGACCAGCTTTGGGCGCTACTGGTCTGAAAACGAGCTCGAAGAGCGCGTCTTCCACGCAGAGGAGACCATCGAAATCGACGAGAGCCGCGACGTGTCTCACCTGCACTGGGCAGACCGCGTGACGAACGCAGGTAGTACGACGCGCCACTTCGACCGCCGCGTGACGACTGATTCGTGGACGGCGTACAACGCGACGACGGTGTTCCCCGAGAAACCGACGAACTATCTCACGGGCAAAGTCTGTGAACCGTACCAAGACGACTCGCTGCGCGTGCCGGTTGACGTGGCGTCGGTCGCGGACGTAAACCGCCTTTCCTACCTCATCACCGAACTCGACTTCCGACAGGTCGAGACAATCCGCTACGACGGCATGGACGCGACCGTCTACGCCACTACCGACCCGAAAGATACGCTTTTGACGGGGTCTGACACGACCCTCGAAGAATATCGTGCCATCCTCGTCGTCTCAGAGTCCGGGCTGGTGCAGTACTCACACACCTCCGTGACGCTCACCAGAGACGGCGGGACCGTCACGTTCGGAGAGACGCGCACACTCCGGGACATAAACGACACCACCCTCAGTCCCGCGGCGTGGACCGACGAGGTCGAACTCGGCGAAAACTGCTAGTCGAAGCCTACTTCGCCATCAGCCACGACGGAGTGTGTATGGAGTACGCGGTGCTCGGCTGGCCGCCCGATGGGCCAAAGCTCAGACTCGATTACCGCCAGTTTTCGTATGCTGGAAAGTTCGTCATGTCGAACACCGGCAAGGCCGTCGCCCGCGAGGATCAGGAACTGCTCGGCGCTCTCGCGTTCAACGAAGACCGCACCGACGAGACGACGCTCTGGCTCCGGTACGTGACAGTCAGAGGCGACCGCCGCGGTGAGGGTATCGGCGCATCGCTCGTTTCGTTCGTGACCGAGGTCGCCCACGAGCGCGGGTACGAAACCGTCAAAATCGCGGTTAACAACCCGTTTGCGTACGAAGCCGTCTGGAAAGCCGGGTTTGGCTACACGGGTGAGCAAACGGGGATTGCAGAACTCGTCTGTGCGCACCCCGGCACGCGGACCCAAGCACGATATCAGGACGGCCTCGACGTCTACCGAGCGCGCGAGGGATTGTCGGCTGAAGAACGCTCGTTTCTGGCGCGCAAAGCCGCGGCTCAGCCGCCAAAATAAGGGAAAACTCGGTTGCCGTTACAGTCGCTTTACGTTCTGTGCGCGAGGACCGTTGTCCGTTTCGACCACGTCGAACTCAAGCTCCTGACCCTCTTCTAAGTCGGGGCCGCCGATGTCTTCCATGTGGAAGAACACATCGTCGTCGTAATCGTCGGTCTCGATAAATCCGTACCCCTTCCGGTCGTGGAAGAAGGTCACTTTGCCTGTAGCCATTCGAAAGCTCCGCCCTTCTATAGCCTCTCTGACGATAAATAGCCACCGCCGGTCGGGGGATTCAAACACGCTGCGCCGAATAGAGGCGGTATGGGAAATGCAGACCTCCGCCAACTTGCGGCCATTGAGGACATCCCCTTCGAGAAACTGAAGGGCTCCGTCGTGGCCGTTGACGCCCACAACTGGCTGTATCGCTACCTCACGACGACGGTCAAATGGACACGCGACGAGGTGTACACCACGAGCGAGGGCGCGGAAGTCGCAAATCTGATAGGCGTGATTCAGGGACTGCCCAAGTTCTTCGAGAACGACCTGACGCCGGTGATGGTGTTCGACGGCGCGGTCACCGACTTTAAAGAGGCCGAAATCGAAGCGCGCCGCGAACAGAAACAGAAGGCCGAGAAAGCCGCAGAAGAGGCCAGAGAGCGCGGCGACGCCATCGAAGCGGCCCGACAGGAAGCCCGCACGATTCGGCTCACCGACACCATCCACGAGACGACGCGAACGCTGTTCGAACTGCTCGACGTGCCGGTCATCGAAGCGCCCGCAGAGGGCGAGGCACAGGCCGCCTATATGGCGCGAAATGGCGATGTAGATTACGTGGGAAGCGAGGACTACGACACGCTGTTGCTCGGCGCGCCGTACACGCTTCGCCAGCTCACGAGCAAGGGCGACCCCGAGCTGATGGATTTGGCGGCGACGCTCGAAAAACACGACATCACGTGGGAGCAGTTGGTCGACATTGGCATCCTCATGGGCACCGATTTCAACGAGGGCATCTCGGGGATTGGCCCGAAAACCGCCGTCAAGTTGGTCAAAGAACACGGCGACCTCTGGGCGGTGCTGGAAGCGAAAGACGCGTACATCGAACACGCAGACATCATCCGCGGGCTGTTTCTCGAACCCGACGTGACCGATGACTACGCGTTCGATACGGACATCTCGCCTGATCTGAAAGCGGCGAAAGCGTACGTCACCGAAACGTGGGAAATCCCCGCAGACAAGGTTGCCCGCGGCTTCGAACGCATCGAAGCGTCGGTTGTTCAGACCGGCCTCGACCGCTGGACCTGATTACGCGACTGCCTGTGCGAGGTCGAACTGGGCGGCTATGTCGTTGTTTCCGTAGTGCGTGAGCATGCGTTCTAGTTCCTCGAGCGCCGTCGTGGAACCCTTCTTCGCGTCGCAATAGCTGAGATAGTACTCACCGAGAATCGGAATGTCGGACGGGCGGAGTTCTGGGGGCGACGGATTGAGGCCTGCTTCTGCCCGTTCTTTGGCGAGCGGGATGCCGTGGTCGAACTCCTGCCACATCGTCCGGGGCACGGGTTGGCCAGTCGCCCGAGAGACGGCGTCTTCGAACGACAGCGCGGCACCGAACTTCGTCCAGATGGGCTTTTTCAGGTCGATGCTCTTGGTGCCCTGCAGAAACTCCGCGACGAGCGGTGAGACGGTATCTTCGACGTGCGCTTCCTGTGCGGCGAGCGACGGTCTCCCAGCGAGGTGGATGAAGTCGAACGACTCACCGTTGTAACTGTACACGACGTCTGGATTTTTCTCGAGACACCATTCGACCGCCGACTCGATGACGGCCAATTCGCTCTCCGGGCTCGAATCTTCACGGAAGAACACCGCCGTCGATTGCGAGCCGTCCGGGTCGATGGCTCCCACGTTGATGGTAAAAATTTCGAAATCTCGAGGATTTTGAAAGTTCGGTCGCTGTCCAGTGTCGAGAGTCGGTGACATCGTTTCGATATCGATGGTCACAACAGGCGGTTCACTACCAGTCATATCTTAATTATTGATGAGTTTCATATATGTTTTTTGCTAGTGATAGTCTTGAATAGTTATCAGTAGCGCACCCACCCCCGAAGTTTATCTTGTTTCCGTGAGAGTTTTGTTTCGATGAAACGGCCAACGCCGCAACTGGGCACCGAAACGGACACCTTGGGCGCACGAATTGTCGCCTGGCTTATCGACGCGATTCTCATGGGACTTATCACCGGTGCGCTCGTCGCACCGCTCAACGTCTTCGGGAATGGGGGCGTGACGCTTGGCGGGTCGATTGGCCTGCTCTTGACGCTCGCGTACTTCATCTACATGGAGGCCACCTACGGCCAGACGTTCGGGAAACGGCTGATGAAAATCGTCGTCGTGAAAGAAGATGGCGGGCCAACCGACATGGAGGCGTCACTGATTCGCAACGTCCTCCGGCTGGTGGATAACTTTCCCTTCATCTACCTCGTTGGCCTGCTGTTCATCTGGTTCAGTGACCGCGACCAACGCCTTGGCGACATGCTCGCAGATACGGTGGTCGTGAGAGTAGACCCACAGGCATAGACGAATCAGAGGGAACGGTTTTCAGAGTCGGGCTATCTTCTGTTGGTATGGACCTCGCAGTAATCGAGCGACTCATCGAGGAGGAAATCGAGGGTGCAGAGGCGACCGTGAGCGACCCACGAAACGATGGCGAACATCTCGCCGCGCTGGTCGTCTCCCCGGCGTTCGAGGGGAAAACGCTCGTCCAGCAACACCAGATGGTGTACGACGCGCTCTCAGAGCACATGACGACGGACATCCACGCGCTCGAACTGAAGACGTACACACCGGAGGAGTACGACGCCCGCCAGTAGCCGGAACGTTGACCGCTTTCGATGCCTTTTACGCCCCATGCGAAGGAGTCTCTACTACGCATGAGTGACCAGGAGTTTAGGATCGAACGCGACAGTCTCGGAGAGATGCAGGTACCGGCAGACGCGTACTGGGGTGCCCAGACCCAGCGCGCGATTCAGAACTTCCCCATCTCGGGAATTTCCTTCGGGCGACGGTTCGTCCGCGCGCTCGGCGTCGTGAAGAAGGCCGCCGCGCAGGCGAACAAGGACCTCGACATGATTCCCGCGGACAAAGCCGACGCCATCATCGAGGCCGCAGACGAGGTCATCGCGGGCGAACTGGACGACCAGTTCCCCGTCGACGTGTTCCAGACCGGTTCTGGTACGTCCTCGAACATGAACGCAAATGAGGTCATCGCCAACCGCGCCACCGAGATTTACGGCGGCGAAATCGGTTCTCGGGAAATTCACCCGAACGACCACGTCAACTTCGGCCAGTCCTCTAACGACGTGATTCCGACGGCGATGCACGTCGCCGCCTACGAGGCCGTCGAGAAAGACCTCCGCCCGGCGCTCGAACAACTCCGCGACGCCCTCGCCGCGAAAGAAGAAGAGTTCGACGACGTCGTGAAAACCGGCCGCACCCACCTGCAGGACGCGACGCCGGTTCGTCTCGGTCAGGAGTTCGGCGGCTACCGCACGCAGGTCGAAAAGGGACTCGTCCGTCTCGACAACATCGGCCCGCACCTCGCTGAACTCGCCCTCGGTGGTACGGCCGTCGGCACGGGACTCAACACGCACCCAGAGTTCCCGGAGAAAGCCGCGCAGTACATCGCAACGGAGACCGGCCTCGCCTTCCGCGAAGCCGACAATCACTTCGAAGCACAGGCCGCCCACGACGCGATGGGCGAAGCACACGGCGCGCTGCGCACCATCGCAGGCTCTCTGAACAAGATTGCAAACGACCTGCGTCTGCTCGCCTCCGGGCCGCGCAACGGCCTTGGTGAAATCGACCAACCGGAGAACCAGCCCGGCTCGTCGATTATGCCCGGCAAAATCAACCCGGTGGTTGCAGAGGCCGTCAATCAGGTGCACAAGCAGGTCGTCGGCAACGACGCCGCCGTCGCCGCGGGTGCCGCAGAGGGACAAATTGACCTGAACCTCTACAAACCGGTGCTCGCCTACAACTTCCTCCAATCCGCAGAACTCCTCGCAAACTCGTCTGCGGTGTTCGCAGAGCGCTTCGTCGCCAAACTCGAAGCCGACCGCGAACACTGTGCAAACCAGGTCGAACAGAGCATGGCACTCGCTACGGCGCTCAACCCACAGATTGGCTACGACAAGGCCTCTGACGTGGCGAAAACGGCACTCAAAGAAGGCAAGACCGTCCGACAGGTCACGCTCGAAAAGGGCTACCTCACCGAAGACGAGGTCGATAAAGTGCTCGACCCAATCAAGATGACCGAGCGCGGCATCCTGAGCAAGGACGACTAACGGCGCACGTTCGACTACCTCTCTGTCGCCGAGAATTATTATTTTTCGAGAAAGTGGATGACAAAAACCTTCTTATTACCGCGCCGGAGAATGCATACTATGGCAGATGCCAAACGCGAACTCGTCGAGTGCATCGAAGCGTTCGGTGAGGACGCACTCCGCGATATCTGGCTTTTTAATCCAACTCGCTACGAGGCGCTCTACATTCGTGATGACGTGGAGGCGAACATCGAGGATATCAACGTCAATAATTTCGTGGATAACGAACGCTACGGCTACATCACCCGCGATACGTACAACGCCCTCTCACACGCGGCCTACCAGTATTCTGTACATGGATTCGACGAGTTCGAGCAGTTTCGAACCTTCTTCGGCGAGGAAACGACCGACTCTGGCGTGTTCATCAGCCTAGATGCACACAACGGTGCCTACGACTTTGGCGACCTCTACGACAAACTGATGACCTACGCAGCCCGCGTCGACCTTTCGAGCGTTACACCCGAGAACGTCGGACAGTGGTCTGGCGATTAAGGATGTTTTGCCGCTTTTTCTGACGACCCGTCAACGACGGCGGAGAACGGTGCCGGATAACGTGTGGAGATACGTCTTCACCACGTACGGAGGGCACAATGACAGCGACAACGACCACCGCGCCCACCGCGGCTTCCGATTCGGGACTCACGTACGTAGACCCGCGGGCACCGCGCTTTGGGCAGGCCATCACCGCGACGGTGCTCACGGCTGGCGTGGTGTTGGCAGAACCCCTCTTCATCTACGCCATTGCCGCGATTCTCGGGATGGCACTGCTTTCGGGGTGGCGACTCGACCTCTATGGATTTAGCTGGCGGACCGTGATGATACCGCTTGTTGGGCCTCCAGAACGGCGCGAACCAGCCGCACCACATCGGTTTGCGAAACTTATGGGCGCGGGGTTCACCGTCCTAGCGAGTGCGTTGCTGCTCGCGGGCGTCCCACTCGCGGCCTACCTCCTCGCCGGGATGGTCGCGGTGCTCGCCGGAGTGGCCGCCACGACTGGCTTGTGCATCGGCTGTCGGATGTACCAGCAGGTTTCGTTCTTCCGCCGACTCGGCGTCGTCTAAGCCGAGCGATTGCAATGTCAGACCGTAGACGTGCTCAAGTAGAGCAACTGGTTGAACGCGTCTTCGACGGCGTTGATGACCGAATCGAGCGCTCAATAGCGGTGAGAGTACGGCGGCGGCGACTGGATGGTTTTTTGCCCATCGATACCCCATCGTCGAGTAATGAGTGAGTACGACTACGAGGAACTCGGTCTTATCGCGGGACTCGAGATTCACCAGCAACTCGATACCGCGAGCAAACTGTACTGTAACTGCCCGACGGTGCGTCGAGAACCCGAGGAATCGGTGCGCTCCTTTACTCGCTATCTCCATCCTACGCGCTCTGAACTCGGTGAACTCGACGACGCCGCCGTAGAAGAGAGCCGCGTCGAACGCGAATTCACCTATCTCGCCTTCGACTCCACCTGTCTGGTCGAAGAGGACGATGAACCCCCACACCGCTTAGACCACGAGGCCGTCACCGTGGCGCTCGAAGTCGCCCAACTGCTCGACATGGAGGCGCTCGACCAGGCCCAAATCATGCGGAAAATCGTCGTTGACGGCTCTAACACCTCCGGCTTCCAGCGCACGACGCTCGTCGCAAACGACGGCGAGATTCAAACCTCAGAGGGCGCAGTCGGCATCGAAGACCTCATGCTCGAAGAGGAGAGCGCCCAGCGCATCGAAGAATCGGACCGCGCGGTCACCTTCGGCTTAGACCGCCTCGGCATCCCGCTGGTCGAAATCGGCACCAAACCGGACATCCGCACGCCCGCACAGGCCCGCGAAGCTGCAGAGCAAATCGGGATGCTCCTGCGTTCGACGGGGCAGGTCAAACGCGGGCTCGGCACCATCCGCCAAGACGTGAACGTCTCCATCGCAGACGGCGCGCGTGTCGAGATGAAAGGCGTCCAGAGCCTCGACGGCATCGAAGACCTCGTGGCAAACGAGGTTCACCGACAGGTGCGCCTGCTCGAACTCAAAGACGAGCTGGCAGAACGCGGCGCGACCGTCGGCGAGGTGCAGGACGTGACCGCGGTGTTCGAAGACTCAGAAAGCGGCGTCATCAAAGGCGCACTCGACGCGGGTGGGAAGGCGATGGCCGTCCCCCTATTCGGTTTCGACGGCCTCGTCGGCGCGGAGATTCAGCCAGACCGCCGCCTCGGCACCGAGTTCGCAGACCACGCAAAACGCAACGGCGCGGGCGGCATCTTCCACACCGACGAACTCCCTGCCTACGGCGTGACCGAGGACGAAGTCTCCGCCCTCCGCGAAGCCGTTGGCGCGGGCGAGGACGACGCCGTCGCGATGGTCGCCGCTTCCGCAGACGTGGCAGCACAGGCAATCGAGGCCGTCGCCGCCCGCGCACAGGTCGCCCTCGAAGAAGTGCCAGAAGAGACACGCGGCGCGAACGAGGACGGCACCTCCCAGTACCTCCGCCCGCTCCCCGGCGCGGCGCGGATGTACCCCGAGACGGACGTGCCGCCGGTTGACTTAGACCCGTCCGAGGTCGAGATTCCGGAACTCCTCACTGAAAAGGTCGAACGCTACCAGCAAGAGTTCGGCTTCACCGAGGATTTGGCAAACCAGATGGCCTACTCCCGGCGCATGCCGTTGTTCGAGCGCGGCATCGAGATGGGCGTGGACGCGAACACCGCCGCGAACGTTGTCGAGAGTACGGTCATCGAACTCCGCCGCGACGACGTGCCCGTGACGAAACTCACCGAATCACACTTCGAGGGTGTCTTCGCGCTGCTCGCAGACGGCGACCTCGCAAAAGAGGGGATTCCAGAACTCCTCACCGCGCTCGCGGAGAATCCGGAACTCGACGCAGAAACCGCCGCAGAACAGGAAGGTCTCGGCTCTGCTGGCGAAGACGAAGTCCGCGACATCATCGTGGAAGTCGTCGAACGCAACGAGGAGCAGGTCAAAGAACAGGGCATGGGCGCGTTCTCCGCGCTCATGGGCGAGTCGATGGGTGCACTCCGCGGTAAAGCCGAAGGCGAAGTCGTGAGTTCGATTCTCCGCGAGGAGATTCAAAAGCGATCGTAACGGTCGCGACCTGTTTTTTCGTACCGCTTACGCGCTCTGTGGCCGCATGTTCGAAAGGTATTTTGCGAGGTCTGTGGTCGTAATCATGCCCAACACGTCGTCGCCGTCTACGACGGGCATGTGGTGGAAGCCGTGTTCTATCATCTCGTCTGCGACGTCGCTGATGGGGCGTTGGGCCGTCGTGGTGATGACGTCCGTCGTCATGTAGGCGGACACGGGCGTCTGGTCTTTTGGCTTCTGCTCTGCGACGATTTTTACGAAGTCGGTAGTCGTGAGGATGCCCGCGAGTTCGTTGTTGTCGTTCGTGACGATGACCGACCCGATTCGGTGTTCGAGCATGAGCTGTGCGGCCTCCTCTACGAGCGTGTCCGGAGAGACGGTCTTGATGCCGGTCGACATGAGTTGCGCCACAAAAATATCTTCCATACGGACAGGTGGGTCGGACGACGCTTAAGCCTTGGCTGAACGCGACACGCGAGACGGTTACCGGTCGAGCCACCAGTGGGTGTTGTGGATGCGTAATTGGAGGCGGACGGGGAGGGCGTGCACCGCGGGTTGGTTCGGAAACAGCTTCTCTGCGAGGCCGTAGTCTGCGTAAATCTGGTTGCGGTCTGGCCACGCCGGTTCGAACTCTTCTACGAACGGGAGCTTCCGCCGAATGAAGCGTTCGAGTTGGTTGAGTTTGTTCGAGTCGTGTGGCTGGCTCGGCGGCCGGTGGTGGAGGATGTTCGGGTCGATGCGTTCGAGCGCCTTTCGGAACGTCTCGCTGTTTCTGTACTCCGGTGGCGTCTTCAGGTGCCAATCGAGCAACGTCGTGTCGATGGCGACGAACGGCTCAAAGTAGTTGTCTGCAAGCTGCGTCCGAAACGGCATCACCGGCTGGTTGCTGATGACGAGCAAGTCCATTGCGTTGTGCACCGAATCGGTGCGCTCCCAACAGCGTGACAGCTCCTCACTCAGCTGGGTTTCTAAAAACTTCCTCGGTGACACGTGGTCGAGGTCGAGCGTCGGGAACACTTGTTCGACCAGCGACGCCATGTGCTCGCTCGGCGTCGGGAAGTAGCCAAGCGTCGCGAGCAGAGAATCGACGGGGTCTGGGTCGCGGACGAGGGTTGTCGAAGGGAGCTTTGAGCCGAGGACTTCCATGCCGTCCCACTCTAGGAAGTAGCCTTTGAACAGCGTATCAAACAACAGGCCGTGGTACATCACGTCCACGTCGAGGAGGTCGTCGTATCCCGCGTGGTGGATGTGGAGCGCTTCTTTGATGCTTTGTGAGTAGCGCAGTTTCTCGTCGCTCGTAGAGAGGTAGCGGTCGCTCGGTTCGAGAACCGTGTGCTCTGCGTTGTACTGGTGGGCGATCTTCTTTGCCACCCGCACCTCTCGTGACTCTTTGCGCCCAATCGTGTAGGTTTGGCTGATGTCGGGAAGCTGTGAGAGGAAGACGCGGGAGTCTTTCCCGCCGGAAAGCAAGATGCCTTTCTTGCCCGGGAAGTGCGAGCGGAGGTGGACGGCGCGTTGGAGGCGGTCTGCGAGTTCGGTGACGTAATCGAACTCCTGTGGGTCGTACACGAAGCGTGACAGCGACTCGGTCGTCGTCGCCGTCAGGTAGCTGTCGATGGGGACGCGCCGGATTTCCTCGAACAGGGTTTTGGTGCCGAGGACGGTGCCGAGGTGGAGGAATTCGAGAACCGCCGTCCGATTTGGTGTGGGGTTTGCGACGAGGTGTTTCAACATCGCAATGTCCGTACTGAACACGCGCGCGCCGCCAACGTCTGCGTAGTAACACTCCCACGACCGAATCGGGTCGGTGACGACGACCGAGTCGCCAGCGTGCTCGATGTACGCGAGATACGAGCCGTTCAGTTGCGATAGGGCGTCCATGCCCGCGGTCGAAAACTGGTCTAAGAGCCAGTGGGCGGTGTTCGGTGAACTCTCGCCTGCGGGATACGCCTCGCCAAAGATGATGCACGTCCCGTCGCTGTCAGAATACGACGAACTGCACCCGCGGATGTCGAGGCTATGTGAACGGATGCCCACGGTCGCTTCGGTCTCGCTTACGACTTCGTCGAACTCCTTTACGGAGCGAAATCGCTCGAAGTCGCTTTGCGTGCCGAACACGCCAAACAGTTCAGTGTTCATCGACGCGCGGGTGGCCACTTCGGTCTGTTCGGTCGCTCTCACGAGGCGTCGTCCTCCGTCACTGGTAGACCACTTGCCGGGCCAGGACCGCCAACTGGCGGTGGCGAGGAGAGGGCATCTGTGTTCTCTGCGTCCCCGACGGCTTCGGTGAGCGGCATTTTGAGCAGCGTGAGCAACGAGTAGAGCAACGTCATGTTGTTCTCACCGTTCAGGTGGGCGTCGTAGACGGCCGCGACCTGTGTCTCGTCGAGGAATGGCAACTGTGCTAGCAAGGCTTCTTTCTCGCGGAAGGTGTCCGGGGCGAACGATTTCACGCGGAGGAGTTCAGGGCGATTTGGCCACGGATTGTGGTCTAAGTGCGAGGCGGGTGTGGGCTGGTCGTGGATGTGTTTGCGGTAGAACGCCGTGACCATCCCGCCAACGTATTCGACCGGGAAGGAGTATTTGAGCGGGACGCCCGTTCGCGCGTGAGGGATGGCCGCCAACTCAGGGCTGAGTTTGGCGATGGCCGCGTTCACGACGTTGCGTCGGGCACAGTATTTCATTGGAATCTGCTGGTGGAGGTCGAAGATACGGTTGTCGAGCATCGGCGTGCGATACGGCCGCATCTGCATGAGACTCCGCGGGAAGATAGACTCTGTGCTGCCCCCGAGCGGGTAGTAGTCGCTGTACATGGCGAGGTCGGTGAGCGAGTTATAGCGTACGCCATGGCTCACGATGTCGTCTCCATCCCAGTGGATGTTCTCTCGAAGTACCTCGCGTAATGAGTAGTCTGGGGTGAAATACGGGATCGGTTCGTTTGCCTCGTCAACCTTCGTGTTGATGTAGTCGTCGATGGTCGAAACAGACGCCCGGGCCGGGAGCGGGACGGTGCCAAGCGACCCGAGTCTCAACTCCTTGGTTTTGAGGGCGATGCCGTCGAACAACTGGTCTGAGAACAGGCCCGTCACGAGCACGTCAGCCTCGCTGACGATTTGCTCTTCGAACTCGGAGAAGTAGGCCTGGTCGAACCAGCCGCTGAAATCAGAGAGCTGTGGCGTGGTTTCGAGCGAGCGCGCCTCGTGGTCGTCGTAGCGTTCGAGCAGCTGGAACTCGTCGCCTGCCGTAGTTGCGACGCGCTTTGCCACCTGTGCCTCCCGGCTCATCCACCCGGCGTTGTGAAAGCTCACTGCAGGCTGGTTGAGCGTCGCTTGAATCAGGCGCGAATCGCCACCGCCGCTGAGGAAGGTGCCGTAGGTGCAGTCGTCGCGCGTCCACTCGGCAAAGAGGTCTTCGAGGGTGTCTGCAAGGGTATCGACGAAGTACGAAAATGGCTTGTCGACCGGGTCGTAGTGTGGCCGCCAGTACGACTCGACCGAAAGTGAGAGGTCGGTGAGGTCGATGGTCGTCACCGCACCCGGCTGGAGTTCAGAAACGCCTGTGAGCGCGGTTTCGACGCCGAACACTCGGCGCAATTCGAGGTACTCGTACAGGTGCGGAAGGTCGAACTCCGGTTCGAACTCGGGGGCGGCCGCAAGCCCTTGGATACACGACGAGAAGATGAGTGAATCGTCCGTGGGGCGTGTGTAGTGTAGCGTCCGCGTCGCAAACCGGTCGGTGATGAGTTTGAGTTCGTCTGCGCACTCGTCGTGGATGACGATGAGGAACTCGCCGTTCAACTCAGAGAGAATCGACTCGCCGTGTGCGTCAAGCAGCGACGCAACGTACGTCGGGGCGTCGACGTCGTCTTCTCGCGGCGTGTAGTCGCCCAATCCACCACGGCCGTACACGTCGCCCCAGAGCCACAGGCGGCGCTCGTCGCCACAAGCAACCGGCTGGTCGCCCGCGAGCAGTTTGTGGACAGAGAAGGCGAGGTCGAAACGCGGAGCCGACGCGGCGAACGTCACCTCTTCTGCGCGCCACGTAGGCGCCGCTCGCATCTCGTCCGAGAGCGAACCGGTTCCAAGTACGCCAGTTAATCCAACCATTCTAGTTCGTCTCCAACCGTCGGTCGTGGCCCAACCACACCGATTTGAGAGGCCCGTGAGATTGCGCTGACACTGTCTTCGTTGACAGATAGCCGTTCATATAGAAGTGCGCTTCGGCCGTCGTGCGAAGTGCCACCACACAGAGCGATTGCGGGAAATTGTGGGGAAATCACGGCGCTTAACCCGATTTCTTCCGTGATTTCGCGCAGGCCACCCGATAGTGTGAGTTGGTTGAACAGTTGGGGTTTGACGCGTTGGGAATACAGACTGTGTTGGCTGCCAACTATCGGCGACCAAGCGGCGGGTACGCTGCGAGCGTTTCGCGGACGGCGTCGAGCGACTCACGATGTTCCTTGCAGTCGCGTTCGACAGCGCCGTCCTGCAGTCGAGTGCGTTCTTCCGCAGACAGTTCTTCGCGCGCCGACGCGCTCGTGCGCAACTGCTCGTAATCGTCGCGGTGGCCGAGGTCACGAACGGCGCGGGCGCGTGCCACCACCTCGTCTGACGCAAACCGACCGACGACAGCGATTCGTTCGCGCATGTGCCAGCCGAGTGCGTCCGCAGAGACCGGCGGCCACGACACTTGGAGTGGGTTTGCAGAAAGGCTGCGGAGATACGACTGATTCGTCGCAACGTTCGAGCGAAACGCTTGTGGAGTATCGACGTAGTGGTCGAGTTTCGACGGAGAGTAGCCCGCGAGGTCGAGCAAGCGATTAAGCGACTCCTCGCCAACCGCCGATTCGTGGACGTAGTCGTGTAAGTTCTCCGGCGGCGGCCGGTACTCGACCAACGGGTACGCCGTCGTTTCTGCCACCAACTGGAGGATGGCGCGCGCAGAGGCAGTTTGTTTAAACGAGGTGAATGCCTCGGCCACCGCGTCGTTGTACGTCTCGATTGGCTCACGCAAGAGCGAGACGGGCGCGTCTAAATCCGCCTCTCCCAGCCGTTTGATACGCTCAAGGTCGTCGAGTTGGGTTTCGAGTGTCCGCTGGTGTTTCTGGAGTTCGTTTCGCGCGGTGCGGTACGTGTCTCGTACGTCCTGTTCGCGGCTGCGAAGCTCCGCGATTTCTCGTGCTGGCTCGAGCTGCGAGCGCGCTCTGTCGAAGTTCGCGTTTTTGAGCACCGACGTGACGCTAGTCGTGAGTTCGTCGTCCGCGGCCGTGAAGGCGTCGTAGTGTGGCAGTTCCGCAGAAACGGAGCTGAGCACCTCCGCCATCTGCTCGCGGAACTCGATGTAGCCTTGTAGGTCGTCGCGGTCAGTCGCCCGGTCTTCGTAGCGGTCGAGCACCGACGAGAACGCCGTGTAGGCGTCGGCTACCTCATTGAGATTGTCTCTTCCAATCGCTGCGATGCGCTCGTCAATGTCCTGTAACTCCGCGTCTGCTCGCTTGAGTTGCGCCGCTGGCGCGTCCATCAGTCCGCCCTCTCGTCCGTCCGTGGTGGTCGCTGACGTGTGGCCATCGCTTGCACTCACTCGGTTGCGAACGTCAAAAGGATTGTTGGCTTGGGTATCGACCGAACCCTGCCGCGAATAGACTCAGGCACTTCGCGTGTGGACGTAGTGTTCAAGTCCACCACCGAGGGCGTAGAGAATCAGATACACTGGGCTGTATAACAGGGCGAACGCAACCATTCCCGTCACGGTTGAGGCGTTGATGACGGGAACGGAGAGTGCGAGCGCACCCCAAAAGATGGCGACGATTGCGAACAACACGGCGGGAACGACGAGTTTCCACCCCAAATATGCGGTAACGGGAACGGCGAACACAGCAACGATGAATGCACCACCAATGAAGAGGAACCCAACGGTACTGAGCGATGCGTGGCTGAGTGCGTCAGTGAGACTCCACGCTGCGAACAACACACCCACGAGGAGAAAAAGCGAGAGCGCACCGATGCCGACGGCGAGGCCAACGAAGAGTGCGTGGTCTTGGTTCAGTTCGTGGCTCGCTGACTGTGCTGGCGAAGACGCCATACAAAATTTTAGTGGTCTATCAGGATAACTGCTCGCACGCGGTCAGTCGTCTGCGCGCTCTGGATGCTCTGCGCGCTGTTCTGCGTGGCGGAGGATGCCGTGGAGCGTCGAGATTTCGCGGCCGGTCGGGTGGGCGCGCCCGAGGATACGCCGCATCATGCGCTGGGTCTTCTTTCGTTTCTCTGCGGGGTAGTTGATGAAATCGAGAAACGAGTCGAAGTGACCGTAAAAGCCCTCGATTTCGTCTTCACGGGCACGCTCGTGGACGGCCGTTGGCAGTTGAGAGCGTTCGACCGAGAGATTGCGCAGTTCGTAGAGCACGATGGTCGCAGCCTGTCCGAGGTTGAGGACGGGGTACTTGGAGCTCGCGGGAATCGAGCAAATTTCGTCCACGCGCGAAAGTTCCTCGTTGGTGAGGCCAACCCCTTCGCGGCCGAAGATGAGCGCGGTGTCGGTCTCGACTTCCACGAGACTTTCTTTGAGTTCGACCGGCGTTTTGAACGGCCAGCGCATGTGTTTGGTCTCGTCTTCGTTCGTGACGGCCGTCGTCCCGACGGTGTGGTAGTTCTCGATGAGGTAGTCAAAGGAGACTTCCGTCGCGTTCGGGAGCACGTCGTCGCGGGCGTGGCCGGCGAAGCCGTAGGCCTCGCTGTCGCGGCCGAGATACGGCGGGTTGACGAGATAGAGGTCTGAAAGCCCGAAGTTTTTCATTCCGCGAGCGATGGTACCGACGTTCCCGGGGGTTTTCGCGTCCACGACGGCGACGACGATGTCGCTCATTTTTGTGGGTAGTCCGCGCCGAGGTCGAGGTCGTCCATGTCGAGTTCGTCGATGCTCTCGACGCCGAGTTCCTCTTCGAGTGACGGGAGTTTCTGGTCGTTCGACGGCGTTTCCGGGAGGCTTTCGGGGTCGGTATCGACGTGTTCGTCCGGTCCGTAGCCCTCCGGGGCGCGCCCGCCGTCTAAGAACCATTCGTGGAAGTGGTCGTCCATGTCGAGTGCCCCCGCATGTTCCTCACCGCCGTCTTCGCGCCACCAGTAGAGGAAGTCGGCTTCGTGTTGGTTACAGAGAAGCACCTCACCGAGCGGCTCGCCGTAGACGACCTGTGTGACCCGGCAGCGTTGGATGTTTTCGTCGCCGTGAGTTAACCAGCAGGCATCGCACGGCGTCCCAACGATCTCGGTGAGTCTGAGCACTTGTCTGCGCGTGTCTTCTGGCATCTCTACCAGTGGTTTGAGGTTCCCCTCGTCGTCGAACACTTCGTCTTCATCGAAGCGCCACCCGCGGACGCCGATGCTGACCTTAGCCATACGCGGGGGTAGCAGATAGGTGAATAAAAAGAGCGTGTCTGGCGGCGATGGCGCGGTGCTTTTAGCCACGGCAGCCATTTTTCCGGGCATGCGAACGGTCTACGCCGCCGGCCTTGGAATCGGAGACGACCACCCGCCGCGAATCATGGGCGTCCTGAACGTGAGCGAAGAGTCGCCGTACAAGCCAAGCGTGTTCGACGACCCGGCGGACGCCGCCGCCTACGTAGACCGGGAACTCATTGACCAAGGCGCAGACATCGTGGATGTCGGCCTCGAATCCGCGAACAAACGCTTTGACGTGCTCTCTGCGGAGCAGGAACTCGACCGCCTCGACACCGCTATTGAATCTATTGCCTCCGTTTCGGGCGATGCGGTGTTCTCCATCGAGACGCGCTACCACGAGGTGGCAAAAAAAGCCCTCCAGAACGGTTTCGACATGGTCAACGACATCTGTGGCTTTGCCGACCCACAGATGCCCGAGGTTTGCAAGGAGTACGACGTGGCCGTGGCGAAGATGGCAAGTCCACCAGACCTGGCGCGACCGGGTGCAGTTGAGGACGTAGACGACATCTACGAAGCCCTGAAGATGAACGGGCTTACAGACAAGACCATCGTCGACCCGGCCTTTGGCGGCTGGTCCGCAGAAAAGACGCTCGAAGACGACCGCGAAACCTTCCACCGACTGCGCGAGTTTCGGGGACTTGGCCAACCGATTCTGGTCTCTATCAATCGGAAAAACTTCTTGCGCGACGTGGCCGGGCGCTCGACAGAAGCCGCGTTGCCCGTGAGTCTCGCCGCCACCTCGATGGCTGTCGAACGCGGCGCACACGTCATCCGCACCCACGACGTGGCAGAAACGCGGGATGCCGCCCTGATTGGCAAAGCGTTCTCCCGGCGGCGCGTGCGCGACGACGAACTCGGCATCAGCGAACTCGACGTGACCACACGAGGGGACGCGAAACGCCACTTAGAGCGCGTCGGTGGCGATACCAACCACGCCGACAAAGCGGTCACGAGAGTTGTCGAACTCCGGAAGTTGTCCGAAAGCGAACACACTGCCTTGACCACCGCAGCGGGGAACGCCGGGGCGATCATAACGGGTGAAATTGGGGCGACGCTGGTGATTGGGACACACGGGGCATTCGAACAGATCGCACAGGCCATTCCGCCCGAATTTGACCGGCTCACCGCCGTATTCGTTGAATTATCTGAATTATAAGGGTAAGAGAAAACTTATGCCGAAGGATTTAGAACTAGAGATTGGTAGCCGGAAGGGCCCTACGGGTAGGGGTACACGTATGCGCCATTCCGGCTCAATACGATTTATCGAGTGGAGACACAATGGAC
This sequence comes from Haladaptatus sp. CMSO5, assembly GCF_036689885.1. NCBI lineage: Archaea > Methanobacteriati > Methanobacteriota > Halobacteria > Halobacteriales > Haladaptataceae > Haladaptatus > Haladaptatus sp. CMSO5. Next base: position 1,843,302 of record NZ_JBAHVW010000001.1, on the reverse strand, counting down.
TATAGCTCCTGGTCTCCCGTTTATGCAGCCATCCTCAGAGACTTTGGCTTCCCGCGAGGGGCAGATGAAACTGCGCGCGACGAGCTCGCAGCGCGCACTGTTCCGTTCGACCACACGAGGCTCTCGTTTCTCTCCGGTGCGCGCGTCGCCATCGCCGGGGCTGGCCCGTCGCTCGAAGCCGAACTCGACGTTGCCCGCGACGCAGACGCCGTCCTCGCCGCCTCGACGGCCACGGACACGCTCCGAGCAGCCGGAATTGATGTTGCCCTGATGGTCACGGACATCGACAAAAACCCCGCGACGATTCGCACCCTCACCCGCGAGAGAACCCCCGTCGCGGTGCATGCCCACGGCGACAACATCCCGGCGATTCGCCGTGAAGTGCCCACCTTCGTGCGGGAGAACGTCCTCCCGACCACGCAGGCGGAGCCAACCCCGCCCGTCGAGAACTTTGGAGGGTTCACCGACGGGGACCGTGCGGCGTTCCTCGCAGACCACTTCGGCGCACGCGAGTTGACCTTTCTCGGCTGGGATTTCGACGACCAAAGCGTCGGGGCGATGAAGGCGAAAAAGCTCGCGTGGGCAGAACGTTTGCTCTACTGGCTCGAACGGCGCCGTAGCGAGCGATTTTCCATCCTCGACGGACGGCGCGATTCTATCGACACGAGCGCGCTTCCCCTGTAACGCTTAAGGTGGCGCACCGTGGTATGTTTCCCTATGCCACACGATTGTTCATTTCTCTTCGCTGTGCTCCCGGATTCACAAGTCTCCGTTGGCGATTCGGTGCGGGCAAGTCACGCAGGCGACTGGGGGACGCGCGACGACCAGAAGGTAACCCCAGACGCCGTAGTGTTCCCCGAATCGACCGAAGACGTGTCTGCGGTGCTCGAAGCCGCGACCGCCCACGACGTGCCGGTGACGCCCTACGCTGCCGGGACGAGCCTTGAGGGGAACGCGACGCCCGCATTCGCAGGCATCAGCATGGACATGACGCGGATGAACGCGGTGCTCGACGTGCGCCCCGACGACTTCCAAATCGACGTCGAACCCGGCGTGTTCGGTGGGAAAGTAGACGAGTCCGCCGCGAAACACGGGCTGTTTTTCCCGCCGCTCCCCTCCTCGGGCGAGATTTCGACCATCGGTGGGATGATTGCGAACGATGCAAGCGGGATGAAGACGGTCAAATACGGCGAAGTTGCAGACTGGGTGCTCGAACTCGAAGCCGTCCTCGCAGACGGCACGGTCATCACCGCCGGGAGCAAGGCGGTTAAAACGTCGAGCGGGTACAACCTGAAAGACCTCATCATCGGGAGCGAGGGTACGCTCGCCGTCGTGACCCGCGCGACGCTCAGACTCGCGGGAATCCCCGAGCAAATACGTGGGGGACGGGCGATTTTCGAGAATCTGGAAGACGCAACGTCGGCCATCGCGGACACCATCCGCTCGGGCGTGGACGTAGCGACCATCGAACTCATGGACGCAGAAAGTGCGATGATTGCGAACGCCTACACCGGCTCTGCCCTCCCCGATGCGCCGATGGTGTTTCTCGAATTCCACGCGAACCACGGCATCGAAAGAGAAATCAACTTCTGCAAATCCATCTTTGAATCCCACGACGTCACGCGCTTCGAGATGGCCGCAGACGAGGCTGAGATGGCGAAGCTATGGGAGGCGCGCAAGGACATGGCCTTCGCGCTCCAATCGTGGGACGAGAATCTGACGCCGAACAAATCGGGTGACATCACGGTTCCCATCAGCAAGTACCCCGAAATCATCGCCTTCGCAAAAGGGCTCGCGGCTGAACACGACCTGCTCGTCCCGTGCTTTGGCCACGCGGGTGATGGCAACGTCCACTACTCAGTCATGGTCGATGAATCGGACGACCAAGAAGTCGAACTCGGGGACCGAATCTATTCGGACGTCGTCAAACGAGCCATCGAGATGGGTGGCACCGCGACGGGCGAACACGGCATCGGCTGGGGGAAACGCGAGTACCTTGAATTCGAACACGGCGCAGGAACCGTCGAAGCGATGCGCGCGGTGAAACGGGCGCTCGACCCGACCGACACGCTGAATCCGGGGAAGATATTCCCCGAAACCGCAGAGGGAAAGCGCGTTCGCCTCGAACGGAACTAAACGCCACTAATCGTGGACGAGCACGTCGATGACGTCCGTGCCCGCGGTGTCGATGGCTTCTGAGAGCACTTCCTCGATTTCGTCGGGCGTCGAGACGAGGTGGCCGCGCGCGCCGTGGCTCTCTGCGTTTTTCGGAATATCGACGGCAGGTTCGAAGTCCATCCCGATGAACGCGTGGTCGGCGTAGTCGCCACCGAGCATTCTGACGGTGTTGTCTTTCAGGATGCGGTAGTTGCGGTTGTCTGAGACGACGACGGTGAGGTCGACGTCGTAGCGCGCCGCCGAGTAAATCGAGTGCGGGTAGTAGAGATACGATCCGTCACCGACGAAGCCGATTACCTGGCGCGGATTCTCCTGCATCGACTCTGCCATCGCCGCGCCGACGGACGCGGGCAGGCCGTAGCCGAGGCCGCCACCTTTGTTCGAGATGAACTGTTCTGCTTCGAGCGGGACGCGCGTGAGGAAGGCGTACTTTGAGGTGACGCCCTCGTCTACGAAGTAGGCGTCCGGGGCGACCGCGTGGATGGTATCGACGAGTTCTGCTTTCGAAGAGCGGGTTTCGCCCTCTGCCTTCGGGTCATTGCCCATCTGCTCCATGGTGCTTGCAAGCGACTGCTTGAGCGTCGAGACCTGTTCTCTGCGAGCGTCTCGAACGTCCGCATCGAGGCTTTCACTGAGGTGGTCTGCGATGGCGTCCATCACGAGGCCGGGGTCGCCGACGATGGCCGCATCAGCCGTCTGATTTTTCCCGACCTGCCACGCGTCTTGGCTGATGTGAATGCACGTCGTCTCTGCGTCCACGAGCGGCGTGTCGTGGTGCATGAGCGTCGTGTTGGTCGAACACCCCACGAAGACGAGTGTGTCGGTCTGCATCAGCATCTTCCCGAGGTCTTCGCGCGGCGGGAGGAACGACACCCACTGGTCGTGGTCGGTGGGGTAGTTCACCTCACAGCCGAGCATCTCGCCGTGGACGCGCGCGCCGGACGCTTCGGCAAGCTTGACGGCCGCGTCGACGGCCTGCTCGCCCGCTCGTGCGACGTGGTCGCCGAGGACGAGCACCGGGTTGTCGGCCTCGACGAGCAGGTCTGCGGCGCGCTCGACCTGCGCGGGGTCGCCGCCGCCCGCGTTCGGAATCGGGCCGAGTCGCTCCGGCTCCTTGTCGGTTTCTGCCATCATCACGTCAGCCGGAAGCGCGAGGAACACGGGGCCGGTCGGCGGCGTGAGCGCGACGCGAACCGCCCGGCGGAGCATCGTCGGCAGGGCGTCCACTGACAGGACTTCCGCAGACCACTTACAGAACTGGTCTGCGAGCGTGGTGAGGTCGCCGGTCAGAATCGGCTCCTCGTGCCGGAAGTCGCGTTCGTGATTGCCTGCGGTGACGAGGAGGGGAGCGCCGGTCATTTTGGCGTCGTAGAGGTTCCCGAGGCCGTGGGCGAGGCCGGGCGTGACGTGGAGGTTTACGACGCCGAGCGGGTTGACTGAGTCGTCGTGGTGGCTGTGATACCGCCGCGTGCTCGCGTAGCCTGCGGCCATTCCGACCGCCACATCTTCGTGGATGCCGAGGACGTACTCGAGGTCGCCCCCCGCGAGCGCGTCCATGATGGGGAGTTCGGTGGTGCCGGGGTTGCCAAACAGGTGCGTGACGCCGTATTGGGAGAGCGCCTCAACGAAGAGGTCGGCTCCCGTAGTTGTGTCACTCATTTGCACGCAGGTTCCGACGGCGCAACCTTAAGCACTCTCACCGAGGCCTTGCGTTCTTACGTCAGGAGCACTTACCTACCCCCATGTCCGACTCACTGGCCACAGCGACGTTCGCTGGTGGCTGTTTCTGGTGTGTTGAAGCGGCGTTCAAAGAACTGCGCGGCGTGACCGACGTGACCTCCGGGTACACCGGCGGCGAGACCGAAAACCCGACCTACGAGCAGATTTGCTCTGGCAACACTGGCCACGCAGAGGCGATTCAGGTCACCTACGACACCGACGAACTCACCTACATCGACCTCCTTCGCGTGTTCTTCACCGTCCACGACCCGACGACGCTCAACCGACAGGGCAACGACGTTGGCACGCAGTATCGCTCGGCCATCTTCTACCACGACGAGGAGCAACGCGAGCGCGCCCAAGCCGTCATCGACGAACTCGAAGCGTCAGGAAACTACGACGACCCCATCGTCACCGAACTCTCGGCGCTCGGGACGTTCTACGACGCAGAGGAGTACCACCAGGACTTCTACGAGAAAAACCCGAATCAGGGCTACTGTGCGGTGACGATTCCGCCGAAACTCGACAAGGTGCGAAAGCAGTTCGGCGAACTGGTTACGCAGTAGAATCCGGCGCAAGCGCGTCGAGCGTCGCGTTGATTTCTTCTTGCTCTGCCCCGCGGGGGAACGAGACACTAATCGCATCCACGCCGTCGATATTGGCGAAGCGCTCGATGCTCTCTTTTGCCTGTTCTTTGGTGCCCGCAGCAGACATCTGGTCGAGCAACTCGTCTGGAATCGCGTCGAGTGCGGCCTCACGGTTGCGGTTCGACCACTCTTCAGAGACCGTCATGGCCACGTCTTCCCAGCCCTGTCGGGCGAGTGAATCGCGGTAGAACGTGCCCATGCCGCCGATGTAGAACGCGAGGTGCTGGCGGGCAAGGTCGCGGGCGTGTTCTGCGTCGTCGAGGACACAGCAGCCGAGACCGACGTTGACGCGGAGGTCGTCCGGGTCTCTGCCCGCGAGTTCCGCGCCGCGTCTGAGGTCTTCGAGGCGGTCTTTGAGGCCCTGTTCGGTCAACATCAGGGCGTGCCAGCCGTCTGCGAAGCGACCGGCGAGTTCAACGGATTTCGGTCCCATGCCCGCGGCGTCGATGCCCGGCGGCACTTCGGGTGGGTCACAGCGCAGTCTGAACCCACCGAGGTTGAAGATATCGCCTTCGTAGTCCACTGTCTCCCCCGAAAGAACGAGTTTGACGATGTCGATGGTCTCGCGTGTGTGCCGAAGTGGCCGGTCGAACGACTGGCCGTGCCACCCTTCGATGACGATTGGGCCACTCGGGCCGAGGCCGAGACGGAAACGACCGTCAGAGACCTCTTGGAGGGTGGCTGCGGTCTGGCCAATCAGGGCGGGCGAACGCGAGTAGACGGGCATGATACTCGTCCCGATGCCAATCTCGACCGTCTCGTGGGCAATCGTGGCGAGCGTCGTGACGGCGTCTCTGCCCCATGTCTCGGGGAGCCACGCCATCTCGTAGCCGAGGTCTTCTGCGCGCTGTGTCTGGGCGACGAGCGACTTCACGCTTGGCTGTGCGGCAACCGGGAGGAACACGTCGTAGGCAACGTCACTCATATCTCTGGACTCTCCAGAATGCGCGGGACACCTTGTGCAGTAATCGTTTCACCGACGATGTACGATGAGGCAGGACTTGCGAGGAACTGGGCGATGTCCGCGATTTCTTCGCTCACGCCAATCCGGCGTTTGACCTCGGTTCGGTCGATGTTCTCGCCGGTGACTCCCATCTGGCTTTCGACGCCAGGGGTGGCGACGAAGCCGGGGGCGATGCCGTTTACGCGCACGTCGTCGTCCGCCCATTCGAACGAGAGGGACTTCGTGAGGTTGATGACGGCCGATTTCGACGCGCCGTAATGGCTCATGTAGGGCGAGCCTTGCTGGCCCGCGACGCTTGCGATATTGACAATCGAGCCACCGCCGCGCTCGCGCATTACCGCACCTGCGGCCTGCGAGCAGTGGTAGGTTCCATGAAGATTGATGTCCACAATCGTCTTCCAGCCGTTTTCGGAGATGTCCTCAAAGTCGGCCATGAACGAGGCTCCGGCGTTGTTCACGAGCGTGTTCACGCCGCCGAACGTCTCGACTGTCGCCGCGACGACGGCGTTTACCGCCTCACGGTCGGTCACGTCGCATTCGACGGCGAGCGCCTCGCCGCCCGCGTCGGTGATGCCGTCTGCGACGGGTTGGACGTTGTCGCGTTCGCGCGAGCAGATGACGACGTTCGCCCCGTCTGCGGCGAACTGCTCTGCGATTACCTTCCCGATACCGCTCGAAGCGCCCGTGATGAGCGCTGTCTGGCCGGAAACGCTGAACTGGCCTGTCATCGGGCTTGCCTCGTTGTGTGGTCGCGTACCATAGTAAACCAGTTTACTAGTTTCCGCTCCGGTGCAATAAACTTGGGTTCGGCAGAAGCCACCGAAAGCCGAACCCTTTTCGGCGCGACGAGCAAGCCTTCGGACAATGAGTGTCCCCGCCGTCCACCGTATCGAATTTCCCGTCGACTGGGAGCCGGGCCACGTCGCAGTCTATCTCGTCGACGGCCCGGAAACGGTGCTTTTCGACGCTGGAACGCCCGGCGACGACGCCCGTGAGAAGTTGCGCGCTGGCCTCGGCGCGGTTGGCTTCACCCCCGCGGACATCGACCACCTCGTCATCACCCACCCGCACGTAGATCACATCGGGCAGGTGCAGACGCTCCTCGACGCCGGGTCGCCGCGCCTCTATGTCCCTGCGAGCGTCGAACAGCGATTCGCCCGCGACGAAGCCGACCTCGCGGCCGTCGTCGAAACGAACGCACGGGCGGCTGGCGTAGACGACGAAGAATCCGCCGTTGAGATGTCGGTTCGCTCGCTCACGAGAAACCGTCGCCTCCTGCCGCCTGACTCCGTCTCTCACTGGATTGAACCGAGTGAAACGGTTTCGATTGGTGGCTTTGACTACACCGCCGTTCACGCAGGCGGCCATCAGGCAGACCATCTGTGCTATGCGACCGCTTTTGACGAGACGCGCGTTCTCTTCTCCGGTGACATGGCCATCGAACCGTTCCGCTCGGTCGGCCTCCACGTCGGCCTCGACAACGGCGTTGCGGAGACGATTCCGGCGTTCTACGAGGGGCTTGACCGCCTTTCAACACTCGACGTAGACCGCGTGTATCCGGGCCATGGGCCGGTTCACGACGAATTTGCCGCCTCGATAGCCCAGTCACGTCGCAGTCTGGACAATCTCGGTGAGTGGGTCACAGAGATGCTCGATTCCGGCATCGAAACTGGAGCCGCAGTTGCCGCCGAACGAGCGAGAACAGACCGCGAGAACGATTCGTTCCTGCCCGAGTCCTATGGCATGTTGTTGTGGCTGGAACGGCAGGGTGTTGCCACGTCAACCATGGCGGACGGCGTTCGGCGATTTCGCCCCGCACCCTGACCCTGCCGAGAGCCACACGCATTTGTACCCGGATTTCTTCTCTGCGACCAATGAGCGAATTTGACGCGGTGTTCTTCGATATCGGCGGTGTCCTCCTTGACCTCTCGTCGGTCAGAGCGGGCCACGATGAGTTCATTCGCCGCCTCGTCGCAGCCCACGACCTCACAGACCACGAGGCCGCGAAAGCGACGTGGCGAGGCGCGCTTGGCGACTATTTTAGCGGGACAGACGGCACGAACTACCGGCCTGCCGCCGCGGGCTATCAGTACGCCGTCGATGAACTCCTCGGCCGAACGGTTCCAGAATCCGAGTGGAAACCCCTCTTTGAAGAGGCGACCTACGGCACGATTCGCCCCCACGACGGCGCGAAAGAGACCCTCGAAGCGCTTGACGACGCTGGCCTCTATCTCGGCGTCATCAGCGACGTAGACGACCACGAAGGCCGTAAAATTCTCGACACACTCGGCGTCCTCACCCACTTCGACCACGTCACCACGTCCGAAGAAGTCGGGAAGAAAAAGCCCGACCAAGCGATGTTTCAGACCGCCTTAGAGCGCGCTGGTGTCTCCCCAGGCGCAGGGATGATGATTGGCGACCGCTACAGCCACGACATGGTCGGCGGCCGTGAGGCGGGGCTTACGACCGTTGCTTACGGCGCGTCGGACGGCCCAGCGGTCGATTACGTCATCGACGACCTGCGTGAAATCCTCCGTATTGTCGGCCTTCGCGATTGAGTCGTGGCAAACGATTAACACACAGTCCGGTGAACCGCCGGGTATGGATTTCGGACTTGCTGAGAAAACCGCCCTCGTCACCGGGGGCGCAGGCCGAATCGGAAGCGAAGACTGTCGCGTGCTCGCTGCAGAAGGCGCAACCGTCGTCGTCCTCGATTTGGAAGCCGAGGCCGCGGAGACGGTGGCAGACGAGATTCGGGAATCAGGTGGGACCGCCCATGCCGTCACCTGCGACCTGACCGACCGGGGCGATGTGAAAGACACGGTCTCTGCGCTCCGCAAGGAAACCGGCGGCATCGACATTCTCGTGAACAACGCCGGGCTCGTAGACGCCCAGAGCCAGCTCAAAGACTACGACGACGAGAAGTGGGATTTGGACGTTGACGTGAACCTGACCGGCGCGTACAACATCTCGCGCGAGGTGTTCCCGGCGATGTGCGAGCGTGGGTGGGGGCGGGTTATCAACATGTCCTCGATGGCCGGGTGGTACGGCGGCTTCGGACAGGCTTCCTACGCCGCGACGAAGGCTGCGCTCATCGGGTTTGGGAAAACGATGGCGCTCGAAGGAGCGCGAAACGGCGTCACCTGCAACATCATCACGCCAAACATCGTGATGGACGCGCTCGCAGACCTTTCATCTGAGGAGTTAGCGGCGACAAACCCGATGTTCGAGCGTATTCGGAAGGCAACGCCGATGCAGAAACTCGGCCGTGAACGCGACGTGTCGAATCTGATTGCCTACCTGTCGAGCGAGCAAGCGAGTTACATCACGGGACAGGTCATCGGTGTCACTGGCGGTATCGACCTGTTTTCGTTCTGAGCCACGGCTCACGGTCGGGTTAAGGAGTGTGAAACCCTGGAGGGCACAGGGATTTAGTCGTGGGGCGTTAGCTGTTCATCTCCGTCGTCGTGGTCTCCGTCGTCGTGGTCTCAGTCGAGTTGTCGGTGGAGTTGTCTTCCTCGACGCCACCTTCTAAGTTGGGCGTTGGCTCGCTGCCGTCGGTCGAAATCATGACCCAGAAGATGTCGCCGTCTTTGACCATGTACTGGGTCGGGTCGACGGTCACGTCGCGCTGCTGGATGGCAATGTTCGTGTTGAAGTCACCTGAGTTGTACGTTTCGCCGTCCACGGTGAGCGTCGTGTTCTCGCCCATCTTCTGGTAGCTGATGTTCGGAACCTGGTTGAGCCCCTCTCCGAGCGTGACGGCTTCCTCTGAGAGGTGCCACTTGTTGTTGTTGTTTTTCTCCGTGTGGAAGTGGAACGGCTGTAAGTTGTCGTCGTCGACGAACGTCTCGGTCGAGAGGTTCATACGCTCGCCATCGACTTCGAGGTACATCGCACCGTGCCAGTGGTCACCGTCTTCTGCGCCGGGGCCGTCCATCGCGGCCTCGGTGGTGGTGGCGTTCTCGGTGGTGGTCATGTCGCCTTCCGTGGTGGTCGTGTCACCTTCCGTGGTCGTGCCGTTCTCCGTGGTCTCGCCATCGCCGCTGTTGCTAGAACAGCCAGCGAGGCCGACTGCGATTGCACTGCCTGTCACTTGGAGGAACCGGCGGCGGGTTTTCTTCGTCATCATCATGGCAAAATCGGGCTATCCCCTTTCCTATGCACTCCGTAAATCAGGGTCTAAGGGGTGATTAATCAGAAAAGATGACTATCTAGAATTCAGAGATGCGACGGCGATAGCGCCTCAATCGTCTGTTCGGCTAACTTTTCAGCCGTCTGATTCGGAATGGTGATGAGCGGCCGGTCGATGGCGGGATTTTCGATTACGTCGCGGAGGCGGTCGCGGGCCTGTTCTGGCGTCCCGGAGACGCCGAGGGCTGCCACCATCTCGTCTGTGACTGCAGCCGCCGCGCCTTTGCGGTCGCCGCCGCGCCACGCGTCTGCGACGGCGTCGGCTTCCTCGGGGAACATCTGGGCGACCGCGCGCTGGTAGCCCTTCCCGCTGCCGACGTAGTAGGCGATGTGGCCGCGAATCGCGTCGTGGGCTTCCGCCGCATCGTCGCTGACTGCAGACGGGATGTAGGGCGCGACGGTGATGTCGTCGGGGTCGCGGCCGGCCTTTGTGGCGTGTTCTGCGACGTACTCGAACGCCTCTTCTAAGTGCGGGAACGGGATGTTGTGGGGAATCCAGCCGTCTGCGAGGCGGGCGACGACGCGGCGATTTGCGGGGCCGAGCGCAGCATGGTACACTTCCACGTCGGCATCGAGCGGCGGGAAGTCCTTCGTTTCGAACAACTCACCATCGTAATCCACGCGCTCGTCGCCGCCACCGAGGAACTGTTTGACGAGTTCGATGGTTTCGTGCGAACGGCGCACGGGACGGTCGAAAGGCATTCCGTGGAGGTCTTCGATTGCCTTTGGCGTGCTCGTCCCGAGGCCGAGGGTGAACCGGCCATCGGAGACGCGCTCTAACGTTGCAGCGGTCATAGCGAGGACGGCGGGCGAGCGCGAGAAGACGTTGAGAATCGCCGTCCCAATCTCGATATTTTCCGTTTCCCCGGCGATAGCGGTGAGCTGAATCGTCGAGTCAGACCCCCAGAGTTCTCCGAGCCAGACGGAGCCATAGCCCAAGTCCTCTGCGCGAACCGCGAGTTCTGTCGGATTGACGGTGCCGATGTGCGGGAGTAACAGGCCAAGTCGCATGGTTGCACTCCACGCGCCGGGCAAATAACTCTTGGTGGGCGGTCAGTCGATGACGCCGTCGCGGCGCAGGGTGTCGATGTTGAACGGCGAGAAACCCACGTCTCGCAACACAGCTTCGGTGTGTTCGCCCTGTTCTGGGAGCGATTCGTCCGTGTCTCGGGTGCGGTCGGTTACGGCCGGGAAGCCGATGCGCGGGCGACCATCCTCGGGTCGTCGGATGATGCCGCGAGACGCGAGTTGCGGGTGGTCAAGAGCTTCTGAAAGTGTGTACACCCCGCCGAAGGCAGCGTCCACGTCCGCGAGTTGCTCCACCCACTCGTCGCGCGTTTTCCCGGCAAACAGGTTCGAGAGTTCCTCGCGCAGGGCGTCGCGCTCTGCCGGGTCGGTGGTGCCGTGAACAGCAACGAGGTCAGGTCTGCCGACGGCTTCACAGAAGGCTTCCCAGAACTTCGGTTCGAGCGCGGCGAGCGTCACGTAGCCGTCTTTCGCGGCGTACACGTCGTACCACGGATACCCACCGGTGAGCGACGTTTCACCCGGGCGCGGCGTCTCGCCGTCGAAGGCGGGCGCGGCGAGCGCGTGGGAAAACGAGAGGACGACGTCGGCCATCGATACGTCGACGTAGCTCCCGCCGCTGCCGAGTTCTCGTGAGAGCAGGCCACTCACGATGGAGAACGCACAGAAGAGGCCGCCGGCCATGTCTGCGGTCGGATAGCCCGGGATTTGGGGCTTTGCAGTCTCGTCTTCGCGGGTCATGTCGAGCAGGCCCGCCAGGCCGATGTAGTTCAGGTCGTGGCCAACCGCGTCGGCGAGCGGGCCGGTCTGTCCGAACCCAGAGAGCGAGCAGTAGACGAGTTTCGGATTGTACTCGGTGAGCGTGTCGTAGTCGATACCCAACCGGTCTGTGACGCCCGGGCGAAAGCTCTCGAACACCACATCCGCGTGTTCAACGAGTTTGTAAAACGCCTCCCGCCCGGCGTCCGCTTTCAGGTTGATGGCGACGCTTCGCTTGCCGCGATTCACGCCGTCGAACACCGCGCCGATGCCTTCGTCGGTGAGCGGTGGCATGGCTCGCGCGTAGTCTCCCGCGCCGGTGTCTTCGACTTTGATGACATCCGCACCGAGATCAGCGAGGAGCTGCGTGGCGTAGGGACCGGGAAGCAACCGAGTCAAATCGAGGACGCGGATACCAGAGAGATTCATGGTCGCATCTCACACGGCGGCTACTTAATGTTCGATGCTGACCCCGAACGTTAACCTCTTGACCGGTGTTGGTAGCGTCATGCCTGCAGAAAACAACCACGGCGGGGTTTCATTTGGGGTGGGCGAAGAGACACGGCTCATCCGCCAGAGTCTCGACCAGTTTGTCGAACGCGAAGTCAGACCGCTCGAAGCCGAGTTGGGCGAGGTGTTGGCGAATCCGCGACTGCGACACGAAACGGATGGCCGGCTCGTTTCCGACGTGCTCGACGCTATTGAGAAAATCCGTAAGAAAAGTGCAGACGCGGGCTTTTACGCCATGAACATGCCCGAGCGCGTCGGCGGAGAGGGTGTCTCGACAGTGACGTGGTATCGCGCGAAAACGCACGTCGCGGCCAAAGGAACCGGACTCACACGCCACATCCTCGCCGGGCCGGAGGGGCCAAAACCGCTCTTGTTGCAGGCGAATACGGAGCAGACCGAGACCTACCTGAAACCGGTCGTCCGGGGCGAGCAATCGACGGCATTCGCCCAGACCGAACCCGGTGCAGGCTCTGATTCCCCGAACATGCAGACGACGGCGCGAAAGGAGGGTAACGAGTGGGTAATAAACGGGAGAAAGCAGTGGATTACGAACGCGCCGTACGCAGACTTCGTGCAGGTGTTTGCCCGGACGACGCCCCAAGAAAAAGCGGGCCGCTACGGTGGGATTACGTGTTTCATCGTGGAAGCTGACGAGTACGAACTCGGCGCGATGAACAACGCCGTCGGCATGGAGGGGATGCAGGCAGAACTCGTCTTCGACGGGGTTCGCGTCCCCGACTCGCGCGTGCTTGGCGAGGTGGATGCAGCGTTCTATTCTGCGATGGATTTTCTCTCACTCGGTCGTCTCGAATTGGGTGCAGAGGCCGTGGGTTATGCAGAAAACCTCGTAGACGAGTGCGTGTCCTACGCGAACCAGCGCGAAGCGTTCGGCCAGCCCATCGGGAAGTTTCAGCAAATCTCTGGGAAAATCGCTCGCGGAAAGGCGCGGGTCAATGCTGCAGACGCGGCAGGTCTCCGGTGTGCGTGGCTGATGGACAGTGGGGAGGATGCGATACAGGCGTCGTCTGCGTTCAAGTGGCTCGCCACCGACGCCTACTGGCAGCTCGCAGACGACACGGTGCAGATACACGGCGGCAACGGCGTCGCGGAGGAAAATCCGTTCATGGACCACCTCCATCTCGCGCGCATCCTTCGCATCGTGGAAGGCACTGACGAAATTCAGCTAAACACGATTGCGAAGCAACTCGGCGTCTAAAACAGCTTGTCCATCGTGACGTGCGGGATGCCCGCCTCCTCGAACTCGTCTCCCTGTTGAAGGTAGCCAAGCCGCTCGTAGAACGACTTCGCGTGTACTTGCGAGTTGAGGATGAGGTGGTCGTAGCCGCGTGCGTGTGCCTCCGACTCGACACACGCCATGAGCTCGAAGCCGAGTCCGTTACCGCGATACGGTTCGAGCACGGCCACGCGCTCTATTTTCGCCCGTTCATCGTCGAGCGGGCGAAGCCGCGCAGCCCCGACGGGGTCGTCGTCGATGTAGGCGACGAAGTGGACGCAGTCGTCTTCGTACTCGTCAACCTCCAACTCTTCTGGTACACCTTGCTCCTCTACGAAAACCCGGAATCGAACGGAGAGAGCATCTTCATACTCCGCGTCGGACTCGACGACGTGGATAGACGAACGCATATGACAGAATATTCGTGGTCTACGAAGATAAACCGCAGGACTGAGTCAACACTCGAAAACCGCGGTTTCGATTTCTTCTCGGGGAACCGGTGAAATCCAGTCATCCGCGAGCCACCGATACTGGACGATGCGGTCTGCATCGAGCACAAACACGGCTCGCCGTGCCGTCGAAACCCCGGCCATTCCGTCGCGTTCACACCGCACGTCGAACGCGTCGATAGCGCGGGCGTCTACGTCCGCGAACAGCGAAAACGGGCTGTCGAGGTCGCGCAGGAAGGCGTTTTGCGCATACGGGCCGTCGCGCGTGACGCCGGTGACGGTCAGTCCCTCGAACTCGTCCCAACCAGCAGTGGCGTAGCGCGTCCACCAGTTGTGCGTGATGGCGCTGCCCGAAAATCCAGAGAACACGAGCACGCCGCCGCGTTCACCGAGGACGGCATCGAGGCTGGCTTCGCGGAAGGTTTCGCCGTCACAGTACAACGCCGTGAACGTGGGGGCGCGCTCGCCTGTGGCTGGTGGCATAGCCGTCACGAGGTGCGGGAGTACCAAAATCCTCCGGGCCACACCACGCTTTTATTCGTGTGGGTGCTTCTGCGTGCTATGAGCCTCACTCTCTACCGACTCGAAGGCTGTCCGTGGTGTGAACTCGTGGTGGACAAACTCGACGAACTCGACGTAGAGTTCGAGAGCATCTGGGTCGAAGGTCTGCACTCGAAGCGCGACGAGGTGAAACGGGTCTCCGGCCAGCGGGGCGTCCCCGTCCTCGTCGATGACGAGTACGGCGTGACGATGGCCGAGTCCGCGAAAATAAACGAGTATCTCGCCGCCTCCTACGCCTAATCGAGCGCGTGTGGGTCTAAGCCGGGGTCGTGTACCGGCGGCGTTCCAATCGCCAACACGACGCCGCGCTCGTCACCGACGTTCCGGTAGCCGTGACCGATTTCCGGGCCAGCCGAGAAAAACGTTCCCGGCCCGACTTCGCGGATTTCTTCCTCGCCAGACCGCCCGAGTTTGAGCGAGAAGGTGCCTTCGATGACGTAGTAGAACTCCTCTTGTTCCGAGTGGGCGTGGTAGCCGATTTGCTCGCCGGGTTCGAGATACCAGAGTTTGGCGTTCATCTTCTCTAACCCCAGCACGTCGTCGAGCGAGCGAATGTTGAGGTCCGGGGGGAGTTCGTCGATTTCAGAGAGGTCGGTCACAGGCACGTCTTTGGTGTGGGCAACGCCGTAGTCCATCGCGTCATAGCCCACGGTACACGCTCCCAAAACACTAGGGCTTGCGGACAGCAGCGGCGAGTCGCGGAAGCACGTCGGTCACGTCCGCGTCGAACGTGTAGTCTGCGTCGAAGCCGGTGTCATCCAGATTCACGTAGATAGTGGTCGCACCGTGTCTCGCCGCGACGTGCGGGAGCGAGGCGGCCGGTTCGACCGTGAGTGACGACCCGGCGATGAGAAACACGTCACAGGATTTGGCGAGCGAGTGCGCCCGCGACATCGCCACCTCGGGCATCGATTCTCCGAACAACACGACGGCAGGTTTTACGATACCGTCACACGACGCACAGCGCGGCGGGACGTTCCCGGCTTTGACCGCGTCCCACGCCGGGGCTGCGTCGGCGCGTTCGCCACAGTCCATGCAGACGACCTCTGCGCCCGTGCCGTGGAGTTCGATGAGATTCGCTGTGCCCGCCTCGCGGTGCAGGCCATCGATATTTTGCGTGATGAGTGTGTCGAGGTGGCCCGCCGCTTCGAGTTCTGCGAGCGCGTGGTGGGCGTCGTTGGGCGCGATATCGCCCCCGGCGTAGATGTCTTCGAACATCGAAAGCCGGTCGCGCCAGAAGCCTTCGGGGTCTGCGCGAAATCGCCTGAAGTGGAAACTCTGTGGGTCGTGTTTCTCCCAGAGGCCGCCTTCGCTGCGAAAGTCGGGGATGCCGGAGGCGGTGCTGACGCCTGCGCCCGTGAGCGCGACAACTGAGTCTGCCTCGCTGAGTGCGGTGGCCGCCTGTGAGAGTGCCTCGTCCATGGGGTCACTTTGTCGTGCGAGACAAAAGGCGTATCCCGATTTGTGTACGTCAACAGCCGCCGATACCCGCAGGTTTTCGTAGCCGGAGGTTGTAGCCGCGACCATGTTAGAGAATAGCGTTCTCAGGTGGGCACTGTGAGCGACCATTCAGAGGAGTACTTCTCGCGTATCGTAGACGAGGAGAAACTCGCAGCCTTCCTCGAAGCCGAGTTGGGCGCGGCAGAAGCGTACGACGTTCGCCATCACAAAGAGGGCCACTCGAACGAGACGCTGTTCGTGACGTGGGGGGACTTAGAGCTCGTCATCCGACGCCCGCCACCGGGTGAAACTGCAGAGTCAGCACACGACGTACTCAGGGAGTACAAGGTGATGAACGCCCTGCAGGACACGCCGGTTCGCGTACCACGCACCATCCTCGGCACGGACGACCACTCGATTCTCGGCTGTGACTTCTACGTGATGGAAAAAGAGGCGGGTGACGTACTGCGCCGAGACGAACCCGAGCGATTTGCCACGCCCGAGATGCGCGAGCAAATCGGTATCCAGCTCGTCGATGCGCTCGCAGAGATTCACGAGACGGACTACGAGGCCGTCGGTCTCGGTGAGTTCGGCTATCCGGAGGGCTACACCGAGCGGCAGGTCAGCCGCTGGAAAAAGCAGTTCGACTGGGCGAGCGAAGTCACGGAAGAAGAGCGCACTGTCGAAGGCGTCGAAGCAGTGTACGACTGGCTGGTCGAGAACACGCCCGAGAGCCACGAACACACGCTCGTCCACGGCGACTACAAACTCGACAACGTCATGTTCGGGCCGGGAACGCCCCCCGAAATCGTCGGCGTGTTCGACTGGGAACTCTCGACGCTCGGTGACCCGCTCTGTGACCTCGGCTGGATGCTCGCCTACTGGCGCGACGCAGACGACGAACCGCCTGCCGTCCCCGACCTGATGGCGCGGTTCATGGAGCGCGAGGGCTATCCAAGCCGCCAAGACCTCGTTGACCGCTACGAAGAACAGACGGGCCGTGAGTTCGTCCACGAGCGCTTCTACCGAACGCTCGCGGTGTTCAAACTCATTGGACTTGGTGAGATGTTCTACCGGCGCTATCTCGAAGGCAACAGCGACGACGACCTCTACCCACAGATGGAGACGCAGGTGCAACAGTTAACCGACCGCGCCCAGCGCATCATCGACGGAAAAGAGTCGCTCTGAACACACCGCTTTTCCGGTGAAAACCGGCCACCATCGGCGGTGGAGTTAACTCGCTTGCTGACAGCGGATTAGCCATGACCGTAGATGGGATACAGCGAGTGACAGTGCTTGGCGCAGGAAACATGGGCCACGGCATCGCGGAGGTGACGGCCATCGCGGGTTACGACGTGACGCTCCGCGACATCGAGCGCGAGTACGTAGAGAAAGGCCACGGCCAGATTCAGTGGAGCCTCGAAAAGCTCGAATCGAAGGGGAAACTCGACGAATCAGCCGCAGACATTCTCGACCGCATCGACCTCGCCGTCGATATCGAGAAAGCCGTCGCAGAGGCAGACCTCGTCATCGAAGCCGCACCGGAGCGGCTGTCGATAAAGGAAGATATCTTTACAGACCTCACCGAGTACGCGCCAGCCGACGCGATTCTGGCGACGAACACCTCGTCGCTGTCGATTACGCAGATTGCGAAGGTGGTCGACAATCCCTCACGAGTGGTCGGTTTACACTTTTTCAACCCACCGGTGAAAATGCCGCTCGTGGAGGTTATCTACGGCGAGGAGACGAGCGAGGACACCGCGACCACGGCCGCCGACTTTGTCGAATCTATCGACAAGACGCCCATCTACGTCCGCAAAGACGTGAACGGCTTCGTCGTGAACTCCGTGCTCGGTCCGTTTCTTGACGAACCTGCGTGGATGGTCTCAGAGGAGGCCGGAACCGTCCGCGACATCGACGCGACGATGGTGTACGAGCGGGGCTACCCGATGGGACCGTTCGAACTCTCTGATATGACCGGCATCGACATTTCCCATAGCGTGCGAGAGGAAGCGGGGAAGCCAATCGCTCCGGCCATGCAAGAACGCGTGGACGCAGAGGAGTACGGCAGAAAGTCAGGGAAGGGCTGGTACGACTACGAGAACGGCGGCGCAGACTACACCGAAGCCGACGTATCTGGCGACGTGGACACCCTGCGCATCGAAGCGCGGATGGTAAACGAAGCGGCGAAACTCATAGACCAAGCTGTCTCCATCCCAAACGAGATTGATACGGGGATGAAACTCGGTGCGGGCTTCCCCGAAGGACCGTGTGCCAGAGCCGACGAAATCGGCCTCGACGTGGTGCTCGATTCGCTTCGCGACCACTACGAGCGCACGGACGCAGATCGCTTTGAGCCAAGCCCGTATCTCGTCTCGCTCGTCGAAGACGGAAAAACCGGCAAAGCCGCCGGCGAAGGCTTCTACACCTACGAGTAAACTCGACCGACTCAGAGCAGTCGGTCTGCGATGATATTTTTCTGAATCTCCGAGGTCCCTTCGTAGATTTTCGTAATCCGCGCGTCGCGGTAGAAGCGCTCTGCAGGATGGTCGGTGACAAAGCCAGCCCCGCCGTGGACCTGCAAACCCTCGTCTGCGACGCGAACCGCCTGCTCGCTTGCGAACAGTTTCGCCATCGACGCGAACTTCGCGGCGAGGTCGTCGTCGCCCGATTCGACCGCAGTCGCCGCGCGATAGTTGAGTGACCGCGCGGCTTCGACGTTCGTCGCCATGTCCGCAATTTTGTGGCGAATCGCTTGGAACTCCGCGATTGGCTTGCCGAACTGTTCGCGCTCTCCGGCGTAGGAGATGGCTTCATCGACCGCGGCTTGTGCGACGCCAAGCGCCTGCGAAGCGACGCTGACGCGCCCGTGGGCGAAGAAGTTCATGAGCTGGTAGAAGCCCTTGTTCACCTCACCGACGACGTTCGCTTCCGGAATCCGCAGGTCATCGAAGGTGAGTTCGGCGAGGTCTGAGGCGTGGATCCCGAGTTTGTTGTCGATTTTGTGCGCCGTGAAACCCGGCGAATCGGTGGGGACGAGGAAGGCGGTGATGCCGCGATGGCCCGCGTCGGGGTCGGTTTTCGCCATCACGATTGCCACGTCCGCGACGTTCCCGTTCGTAATCCACATCTTGGTACCATTGATAACCCACTCGTCGCCCTCTTTTTCGGCCTGCGTCTCCATCCCGGCGACGTTCGAGCCGTGGGCTGGCTCCGAGATGGCGCTCGCAGAGACCGCCTCTCCGGCGGCGATTTTCGGGAGCCACTCTTCTTTCATCCACTCGTCGCCGTACTTGATGAGCATGGACGTGCCGAATCCGGCACTGGAGATGGCGCTCCCGATTCCGGCGTCGGCTCGCCAGAGTTCTTCGGTGATGACGGCGACGGCGAGTAAATCGAGGCCTGCACCGCCGTACGTTTCGGGGATGTTTGGCGCGACGAAATCGTACGCTGCGGCTTTCTTGCGGATGGCCGCGGGGTACTCGCGAGACTCGTCGTATTCGCGGGCGACGGGGCGGATTTCTGCATCGCCAAACTCGCGCACTGCCTGTCGGATTGCCTCTTGCTCTGCGGTGAGACTGAAAGACATAGTAGACTCATGCTAGCACGAGTCAAATAGCTTCGTCCGACGGCAGCCTTGCAGTTTAGTCGAGTGCGGTCAACGTCTCAACGTCCGGAATCTCGTGGTCGCCATCGACGATTTGAGTCATGCGCTCTGTGTGTTTGCGCGCGGCATATGCGGTGAGGTCTGCGCTGTCCGGTCCGGGAAGGCCTTCTCGACTCCGAAGCCCGTCGGTCGTGATGGCGTTTACGAGCGGCAAGAGGTCGCCGACCGTCTCGTGGAGGAACGATGGGGCGACCCCCTCTGTGACGAGGGCTTTCAGCTTCGCCATCCCGAATCCGACGTGGCGGCCTTCGTCGCCGCGGATTTTGGCAAGGCCAGTGGTGAGTCCTGGGAGAGTCGGCAGGGCAGCGTAGGTGTCCGGCCCGTAGGCTTGCTGGAGACCGTAGTAGGCGGTCTGTGCGAGGATACCCTCCACGACGAGGTGGTAGTGACAGTAGGCCTTCGCCCGGGTCTCGGGCGTATCTTCTGACAGGAGGCGGGTCATCGCCGCTTCGGTGCGGTCGAACAGTTCGATGTATTCGGGGACGTACCAGCGGTCTGCCTGTGGCGAGGTTTGCGGTTCACCGCGTTCTGCCTCTGCTTCGTTCACCACTTCGCGCCAGTAGCGGTCGAAAAAGTCGGTGTGCTTTGCTTCTTCGTAGAGCTGGGTCGTGATGAACGCCTGGTCTTCCGGTCGTTCGAGGACGACCGCGAGTGGGGCGAGGTCGGTCGTGACTGCCTGCTCGCCCGCGCCGAACTTGGCGAGCGCGCCACGAAGACTGTCGAACACCGGTGGCTCCATCTCACAGAGCGCTTCGCGGTCGGCAGTCAGGTCGATGTCCGACGGGTCCCAATGACGCGACACTGCGTTGCGATAGTAGCGAAACGACCGCGATTCACGGTCGAGAAGGGCGGGTTGGGTCGAATCAAGATGCATACTGCACTGTCTGTTGGGATGCAGAGAAAAGGTTGTGCAACGCTACCGAACGCCAATCGAGTTCATTCGCCGGTGAACTCGGGGGCGCGCTTTTCCATGAACGCGGTCGCGCCTTCGACGTGGTCGTCGGTGGCGAAACACATCACCTGTGCCGACGCTTCGTTCGTGACGGCTTGGTCGAGCGACTGTTCCATGCCTTGGCGGATGAGCCGTTTGGAGGCGCGCAGGGCGACCGTCGGCCCAGTGGCGATTTTCTCAACGAACTGCTCGACTGCCGCCTCGAATTCGTCTTCGCTGTAGACCTGGTTGAACAGGCCAAGTGACTCCGCGCGGGTTGCGTCGACGAGTTCGCCGGTGAACACGAGTTCTTTCGCCGTGTTTTCCCCGACAATGCGCGGCAAGAAATACGAGGTTCCAGAGTCCACGGTGAGGCCGACCTGCCGGAAGCCGAAGCTAATCTTCGAGTCCTCGGTGGCGAGTAAGATATCGCAGGCGATGGCGAGGTTCGCGCCCGCGCCGAACGCCACGCCATCGATTTTGGCGATTGTTGGCAAGTGGAACTCGGCCACGCGCACGACGGCGCGCGAGGTGCGCTGGACGATGAGTTGCTCGCGTTCGGGAAGCGAATACTCGCCTTCGAGCCCCTTCATCATCGCGTTGATGTCGCCGCCCGCGGAGAACGCACCGCCCGCGCCTTCGATGATGACACAGCGCGCGTCGCTGTCTTCGATTTCAGAGAGCGCGTCGAGAAGCCCCGCAGAAACTTCGTGCGTGAGGGCGTTTCGCACGTTGGGGCGATTCAGCGTGATGGTCGCGATTCCCGCGTCGATGTCGAGCAAGACTGCATCCGCCATAATACCCGCACCGAGACGGGGTGCGCACTTGATTCTACCGCCGACTCCCGTCTATCGCGCCGTCCAACCCCCATCGACGGCGAGGCACTCGCCGGTCACGTAGGACGCGGCGCGACTGGCGAGGAACACGGCCGGCCCTGCCAGTTCTTCTGGGTCGGCAAATCGGTCAAGCGGTGTTCGGTCGCGGATGGACTGGGCGAGTTTGTCGTTGCCTGTGACGCCCTCTGTGAGGTCGGTATCGACGTAGCCGGGTGCGATGGCGTTCACCCGCACCGTCGGTGCCCAGTCTAAAGCCATACTCTTCGTGATTCCCACGAGGCCGTGTTTGGAGGCGACGTAGGGGTGTTGGCGCGGGAGGCCCACGAGGCCGCCAACGCTCGCGACGTTGATGACGGAACCGCCGTCGCTCTCGTGGAGGTACTCGGCTGCGGCTTTCGTACAGAGAAACGCGCCGCGGAGGTTCACGTCAATGACGAAATCGAGGCCGTCCGCTTCGATGTGCTCGGGTTCACCGAGGGCGCTCCCCGGGTTCACGCCCGCGTTGTTCACGACGCAGTCGATGCCGCCGAACTCGGCTGCGGCCGTCTCCATCAGCGCGCGAATATCGGCTTCGTCGGTCACGTCGACCGTCGCCGCGAGCGCCTCGCCACCCCGGTCTCTGATTTCTTGGGCCACGTTTGCCACGTCGTCTTCGGTGCGCGCTGCGGGTACGACGGCCGCGCCCGCGTCTGCGAGGCCGAGGGCGATTGCGCGGCCAATTCCGCGACTCCCGCCCGTTACGACGGCGACACGTCCGGTCAAATCGAATTGCTCCATAACGGCGTCCATGGGTGGTTCTGTCTGTCGCTCCCCTTAACTGCCCCGAACGCGGTATACTTTGGCCGCGGCGTCCGTTGACTCTGCCATGCAGGTGTGCTGGCATCGACGTGACCTCAGAATCGCTGACAACCGCGCCCTCGCCGCCGCTGGTGAGGCCGGTCGCGTGCTCCCCGTGTTCGTCTTCGACCCGAACGTCCTCCAGCACGCCTCCGCGAATCGCGTGTCCTTCATGCTCGATGCACTCTCGAAACTGCGTGAGGAGTACCGCGAATTGGGCGGTGACCTGTACGTTGCCCACGGCGACCCAGTCGAGATTCTTCCCGAACTCGCCGCGGAACACGGCGTCGAAAAGGTGTGGTGGAACACCGATTACTCGGGGCTTGCCCGCGAACGCGACGCGGCGGTGCACATGGCACTCGCAGACGCAGACGTGGCCCGCGAATCGCTGCACGATGCCATCTGCCACGAACCGGGGAGCATTCTGACGAACGACGGCGACCCCTACTCCGTTTACACCTACTTCGGGCGCAAGTGGCACGACCGCGAGAAGGACGTACCATTCGAGCCGCCTGAATCGGGCAGTATCGCGGCGGTTGAAGGCGAGGCGTTGCCATCGCATTCTTCGCTTGGGTTCGAGGAATCGACCGCCGACATCGCTTCTGCGGGAACCGACGCGGCGCGCGAACGGCTGGCTGCGTTCTGTGACGGCGCCATCTTTCGGTACGACGAGAGACGCGACTACGCCGCAGAATCGAGCACGTCTCGACTGTCAGAGCACCTGAAGTGGGGAACCATCGGTATCAGGGAGGTGTACGCGGCGACCGAGCTGGCGAAAGCGCGCGCAGAGAACGACGAAGCCGCAGAATCGGTCCACGAGTTCCAATCGCAACTCGCGTGGCGCGAGTTCTACACGCACGTCCTCTGGTACAATCCGAACGTGACGTGGGCGAACTACAAGACCTACGAGAACCCGATTGCGTGGCGAAACGACCAATCGGAACTCGCCGCGTGGAAAGCCGGGGAAACGGGCTACCCCATTGTGGACGCGGGAATGCGCCAACTCCGGGCGGAGGGGTTTATACACAATCGCGTGCGGATGATTGTCGCCTCGTTTCTGACCAAAGACCTGCTCATTGACTGGCGCGAGGGCTACGACTGGTTCCGCAAACACCTCGTTGACCACGACACCGCGAACGACACGGGTGGGTGGCAATGGGCGGCGTCGACGGGTACCGACGCCCAGCCGTACTTTCGCATCTTCAACCCGATGACTCAAGGCGAGCGTTACGACCCGAGCGCGGCGTACATCAAACGCTACGTCCCCGAACTGCGCGACGTAGACGCGGACACCATCCACGGGTGGCACGGGCTGACAGACCGCCTCCGCAAAAAAGTCGCGCCCGACTACCCACACCCCATTGTCAACCACAGCGAGCGCCGCGAGCAAGCCCTCTCGATGTTCGAAGCTGCGCGCGGAGAATAGTCGGAGAACGTGATATTTTTTATTTCAAACATAATATGTATACAAAGATACAAATGATTCAGTCGAGTTTCGTAAACTGGAATGTCGATTCGAAACGACGCGGCGACCAAAGTTGGCACCGGATTGCACAACGTTGGCACCGCAATCAAGGCACCAGAATCATACGGCGAAACCAAAACACAGCTCTACAATGTCGCGGTTCACGGGACCCTCTTTCTCGGCCTCGTCGGGGCGACGAAAATTTACGTGGTTGCAACCCTCCTTTCACTCTCCTTGAACCCCGCCGTACTCATCGCGTTTCTCGTTTCCTTTACCGTTTACACACACAACAAATTGACAGATTTAAATGAAGATGCGGTCAACAATCCCGACCGAGTCGCGTTCATCAAACCAAAGAAACGGCTGTTCATCGCGTTGTCTGCCGGGGCGTACCTCCTCGCACTTTTCATCTCGTTTTTCGGTGGGATTGAGGCAGTCTTACTCACACTCTTTCCCGGTGTGAGTGGGGTTCTGTACAGCGAATCGTGGCTTCCCGTCTTCGAGGCTGATCGCCTCAAAGATATTTTCTTGGTGAATACGTCGTTCGTGGCCGCCTCGTGGGCCGTGCCCGTTGCCTTTCTCCCGCTTGCCTTCGCCGGGCGAGCCGCGACGACCGCGAGCCTGCTCGTGTTCGGCTTTTTCTTCATCCGTACGTTCATCGCCGGAGAGGTGTTGAACGTGCGAGACGCAGAGGGCGACCGCCGTGAAGGCATCACAACGCTTCCGGTGCTCGTTGGCGTCAAACGCACGCAGCTGGTGCTCTACGGACTCGACGCCCTTTCGCTGTGTCTCATCGCCGGTGCGAGCATGCTCGGCGTGTTTTCTCCGCTCCACAGCCTCGCGCTCATTCCCGCAATCGTCTACTCGCTTTGCATCACCACGTCGCTTGGCACAGACGGAACCCTCTCTCACTTAGAGATGGTGCGTGATTTCGAATATTTCATCATGTCGCTGTCACTCTCTGTGGTGGTTTTCTTCTTCTAAAACACGAATAGTTTGCTAATTTCGCGCACATAATCTAATTACGTATCGGCACGAAGGGGTGAATCAAGCACCGTGCCACTCCCACTCGATTTACTCATCATAATGCTCACTGCCACGATAATTGGTGGCATCGTCGCCATCTTGGCGTGGCGACAACGCCCAGAGCCGGGAGCGACGGCGCTCGCCATCTTGATGGCGGCGGCGTCGTGGTGGTCGTTGTTCTATATGCTCGAACTCAATGCGGCGACGCTCGCAGCCAAACTGCTCTTCGCGCGTCTCCAGTGGTTCGGGTCGGTGACCCTGTCGGTCGCGTGGGTCGTCTTCGCGCTTGAATACACCGGCAACGACGACTACGTTCGACCTCGAAATATCGCGCTGCTCGCGGTCATTCCCGCCATCACGCTCGTACTCGTCTGGACGAACGACTGGCACCACCTCATCCGCCACTCGGTCGGCATCGAACAAGTGGGCGAGATGGTCGTCCTCACGCAGAGTTTCGGCCCGTGGTTCTGGGTCATGATTGGGTACACCTACATCCTAGCGTTAGTTGGTGATTTGTTGTTCATCGACTTACTCGAAAACTCGCCGGTAATCCACCGCAAACAGGCGGTTGCCATCCTGCTCGCCGCAATCGCCCCGTGGGTAGGGAACCTCATCTTTGTGGGTGAGTTACTTCCGTGGGTCGCCATCGACCCAACACCGGTTGCGTTCACTGTCTCCGGCGTCGCTAGCTTCGGCGCGATTTCGCAGTACAAACTGTTCAAGGCGAGTCCTGCCCCGGGTCAACTCGCCCGCACATTCGTCTTAGACGAGATGGCAGACGGCGTCATCGTCATCGACTCGATGGGCACTATTGTGGACATAAATTGGAGTGGGGCGACTATCGTTGGTGAACCCGCGCTCTCGCTCCTCGGCAGGCAGGTTCAAACCGTGTTTCCAGAATACGAAAAGCTGTCCAACGTCGTTGACGACGAGTCGGAACTCATCACGCTCGGGTCGAAAAACGACACGCGCCACTACGAGGTGAGTCGGTCGAATCTACGCGACCACCACGAGCGTACCATCGGACAAGTGCTTGTCTTCCGCGACGTGACCGAACGCTTCCGCTACCAACAGCGCCTCGACGTTCTCAACCGCGTCCTTCGGCACAACCTCAGAAACGAGATGAACGTCGTCTACGGGTTTGCGGACCGCCTCGAAGAGGCGGGCGCAGATGCAGAACTCACGGGACGCCTCAAAAAAAAGTCGCTGCAACTCGTCGATATGGGGAACAAAGCGCGCGCCGTCCAAGAGATAATCGAGACAGACAACGACGACCTGCCACAGATTTCGGTGGCGAGCGTCATCGAAAGTACGGTCAGCGCGCTCGAAGGGCGATTTCCAGCGGTCGACGTGACCATAGAGACACTCCCGCCCGAAGAGGTGACCTGTGGCTGGGTCATCGAACCGACCCTCGAAAATCTGCTCGAAAACGCCGCAGAGCACAACCCAAACGACAATCCAACCGTCACCGTCTCCGCTACGGTTGACGCCGATTGGCTAACGATTTCCGTCGCCGACAACGGCCCTGGCATCCCCGAAAACGAGATCGCCGTGTTAAACGCGGGCCAAGAAACGTCGCTCATGCACAGTCGCGGGCTTGGCCTCTGGCTCGTGAATTGGGCGGTCAAAGCCCTCAATGGCGACCTCTCGTTTTGCGAGAACGACCCGCACGGGACGGTCGTGACGATTCGGATTCCGCGCTCAGAAGTCGAGTGACCGCCCCGAAATTGCTTTGCACCATCCCGCCGAGGGAACTGTATGCCAACGCGAATCGATATTCTGTGCTACGACGGGTTCGACGAACTCGACGCCATCGGTCCATACGAGGTGTTCCAGTCAGCCGCCGCGTTCGACGCGCCCTTCGACGTGCGGTTGGTGACGCTCGATGCCCGCGAGACGGTGACAGCGAGCCACGGGCTCAGCGTCGGTATCGATGGTGTGCTCGACACCGAACAGCCAGCAGATATCGTGGTTGTGCCCGGTGGTGGCTGGAACACGCGCAGCGAGAAAGGCGCGTGGGCAGAGGCGGAAAAAGGAGCGGTGCCAGACGCACTCGTCGCCGCCCACGACGCGGGCGCGACCGTCGCTGCAGTGTGTACCGGCGGGATGTTACTCGCGCGCGCCGGACTCATCGACGGGCGACCGGCGGTGACTCACGCCTCAGCACTCGATGAGTTGCGCGCAACTGACGCCGAGGTCATCGACGCGCGCGTCGTTGACGATGGCGACATCCTCACCGCCGGCGGGGTCACATCGGGCCTTGACCTCGCGCTCCATCTAGTCGAACGCGAGGCGAGTGAGGAGATTGCAACGCGGGTGGCAACAGAACTAGAGTACGAGCGACGCGACGCTGTGCGTGAGTATTGAGACCGCTAGCAAGCAGTCGAACAGTGTGGGTTGCTAGCAATCGACTCCTTAAGGTTTAACAGGATTCCGCCGCATGGATTACGTGGAGGACTATCTCATGAGCTACGAACTTTCACCACTTCCGTACGACTACGACGCACTCGAACCACACATCTCAGAACAGGTGCTCACGTGGCACCACGACACCCACCACCAGGGCTACGTAAACGGGTGGAACTCTGCAGAAGAAACCCTTGAAAGCAACCGTGAGTCAGGTGACTTCGGTTCCTCGGGCGGCGCAATGCGCTCTGTGACCCACAACGGCTGTGGCCACATCCTGCACGACCTCTTCTGGCAGAACATGTCCCCAGAAGGTGGCGACGCACCCGAGGGCGACCTCGCAGACCGCATCGAACAGGACTTCGGTTCCTACGAAGCCTGGAAGGGCGAGTTCGAAGCCGCTGCCTCCGCCGCCGGTGGCTGGGCGCTTCTGGTCTACGACTCGTTCAGCAACCAGCTGCGCAACGTCGTCGTTGACAAGCACGACCAGGGCGCACTCTGGGGCAGCCACCCAATCCTCGCCCTCGACGTCTGGGAGCACTCGTACTACTACGACTACGGCCCAGCCCGTGGCGACTTCGTCGAGGCGTTCTTCAACGTCGTCGACTGGGAAGAGCCAGCCGCGCGCTACGACCAGGCCGTCGAACTGTTCGAGTAAGTCCACACCTTCACCATTTTATTGCTGCCCGTTTCGTGAGCGACGGCGCTCGAAAAACCGGGCTGTGCGGACTGGGTTGCGCCAATGCAGCTCCCGAAATCTTACCAGTTCATCCCCGGACTGGCGGCGGCTTGGCGAATCCAAGAGGCGACCTGGTCTTCGTCCATCGTGTCCGTCTCAGTCAGGTCGATGGCTTGGCGTTCTGGCCCCGTTCCAGTGGGAGGCTCCGGGTCGAGATACTCGTCGGCTACGAATGACAGTTTCACGTGTTTTGAAAACGCACTGAACGACGCGAACCAGCCGTCTTCCTCAATGCCGTAGAACGGTTGGTGATAGCGCACAGCGCGACGTACCTCCGGCACTTCGCCCTCGATGAGCGCGTCGAACTGCGTCGCACGCTCGCGTTTCCATCCCGGAAGTGCTGCAATGTACGCCTTCACCGACGCCGACCCGTCAGTGGTATCCTTTCGACGAGCTGCGTGGTAGCGTTTATCTCGATCCTCCCATTCTTTCTGAGTCGGCACTTGGTCTGAGAGTTTGCTTCCACCGAAGTCGTCTACGACCGATTGCGTTCCCTCTCGACCCGTGATTGCCGTCACGACCACGACTGGGTCTGAGTCGTCGTGAGCAGCAACCAAGTCGAACGCTATCCGCAGAATTGCGCCGCGCCAGTGGCGAGCAAAGCCGACCCAGCCATTTGGATTGGTGTCCCGAGGGTCCTGCTCGACGCTGGAAAGGCCGAGTAGGGCGGGAATGACGTCGACGCCCCACTGAAGCCCCCGGTCTGGATTTGAGTATTGAACCGCGTCGTCCTGCGTTGACTGGTAGTCGGGTGCTCTTATCACGCGGTTCGCCAGCACGAGGCTGGATACTCGCTCGGGTGTTAGTGAGTCGGACGCACTCATGTGCAGTAAGTGGTGAGCTGGAAATATCAAAATTTGCGGGTTTCACACAAACAGGAGTTCAGTCAGCGCTCGCAAAACTGTGGGCGACGCCAGCATTTATCTCAGTCTCGTCTGTAGGCCACGCTAATGGCCACGAAAAATCCTGAGGGTTCGGTGTCGTCTCCCGCCGACCACGACGCGCTGGCCACGGCGCTCTCCGAGGCAGTCCGAGGTGACGTGCGTTTTGACGAATATTCGCAAGTGCTCTACGCCACCGACGGCAGCATCTACAAAGCCCGCCCGGCCGGGGTGGTGTTCCCCAAGGACACCGCGGACGTACAGGCCGCCGTGCGGACGGCCACAGCCCACGACACGCCCATCCTCCCGCGGGGAACCGGCTCCTCGCTCGCCGGACAGGCCGTCGGCCCCGGCTGTGTCGTCCTCGACCTCTCCCGGCACATGGCTGAAATTCTCGACGTCAACCCCGAGGCCAAACTGGCGACCGTCCAGCCGGGCGTCGTCCAAGACCATCTCGACACCCACCTCTCGCAGTGGGGACTCAAGTTCGCGCCCGACCCGGCCTCCTCGAATCGCGCGACTGTGGGCGGGTCCATTGGAAATAACTCGACGGGCGCACACTCGGTGCGCTACGGCATCACCGACGCCTACACCGAGGAGTGCAACGTTGTCCTCGCCGACGGCTCGCTCATCCACACCCGCGACATCGTCGTCGATAGCCCCGAGTGGGACGCGATTGTCGAGCAAGATACACTCGAAGCGCGCATCTACGAAACCGTCCGCGCGCTCGTCGCGGACAACGAAGCAGAAATCGAGGAACGATATCCGACGCTCAAGCGCTCGGTGAGCGGCTACAATCTACACAAGGTCATCCGCGAGGAAGACGGGGAACACGTTATTAACCTCTCGAAGCTCCTCGTCGGCTCAGAGGGGACGCTCGGTGTCGTCGTTGAAGCCACACTCTCGCTCGTAACGAAACCTGAGGAGACGGCGCTCGTGCTCTACAGCTTCGACTCGCTCGGTGACGCCATGCGCGCGGTTCCCGTCGCGCTCGAATACGACGCGGGTGCAGTCGAGTTGATGGACGCAGAGGTGTTTCGCCTCGCCCGCGAATCGGAAGAGTACGCTCAGTACGCAGAAGCGATTCCAGAACGCGCGCAGGCGGCGCTCATGCTCGAATTCGACTCCGAATGTCACGACGACTTCGAGGCCGCAATCGGGGCGACCAACGAACGATTTCTCGAAAACGGCACCGCGTTCGACGCGCTCGAAGCCTACACGAACGACGCACAGGCCGACATCTGGAAGCTTCGGAAGGCGGCGATTCCGCTCCTGATGAGCCTGCAGGGGGACGCCAAACCCTACCCGTTTATCGAGGACGCAACTGTGCCGCCGGAGGAACTCGCAGCGTACGTCGAAGAGTTCGAGCAAGTGCTCGATGACCACGGCACGTCGGCCGCATACTTCGCCCACGCAGGCAGTGGGACGCTCCACATCCGCCCGATTCTCTCGCTCAAGGAGGAAGACGGCATCGAGACTATGCACTCGATAGCCGAGGCCGTGACCGACCTCGTGCTCGCGCGAAACGGGTCGTTCTCGGGCGAACACGGCGACGGCCTCGCGCGCACGGAATTTAACCCGAAGATGTACGGCCCGCAGTTGTGGGAAGCGTTCCAGGACTTGAAGACGGCGTTCGACCCCGAGTGGCTCATGAACCCGGGGAAGGTCGTCTTCCGCGACGAGGTGACCGACATGCGTCACAACCTGCGCTACGGGGCGTCGTACAGTTCGATAGAGCCACAGACCTCGCAAGACTTCTCCGACGAGGGTGGCTTTTCGCATCTCGTCGAACTCTGTAACGGCTGTGGGACGTGTCGCCAGACGGAGACGGCGACGATGTGCCCGACGTGGCGCGCCTCGAAAGAAGAGATTCAGACGACGCGCGGGCGGGCAAACATGCTCCGGGCCACCATCAGCGGCGACCTTCCCGAGGACGAGATTCATTCAGAAAAATTCCACGAGGAGGTACTCGACCTCTGTGTGGGCTGTAAGGGCTGTATGCGCGACTGTCCGACCGGGGTGGACATGGCGAAGCTGAAAGCCGAGGTGAAACACCAGACGCACCAAGAGAAAGGGACCTCGCCGCGCGAACGGCTGTTTGCGGACATCGACCGCTTCTCGAAACTCGGGAGTGCGCTCGCGCCGCTTTCGAACTGGGCAACCGAGTTGCCGGGTGCGCGGACGGTGATGGAGAAAACCCTCGGCATCGCCAAAGACCGCGACCTG
Source organism: Haladaptatus sp. CMSO5 (assembly GCF_036689885.1). Classification (NCBI taxonomy): domain Archaea; kingdom Methanobacteriati; phylum Methanobacteriota; class Halobacteria; order Halobacteriales; family Haladaptataceae; genus Haladaptatus; species Haladaptatus sp. CMSO5. Next base: position 1,812,607 of record NZ_JBAHVW010000001.1, on the reverse strand, counting down.
CCCCACTTCGAGCGCGAATCGTTCCGCGATTGGTACGCAAGTCGCGGGCCACTGGTGCCTGAAAAAGATGCCACTCACCGCGTGTTGCTGTTCCCGGATACGTACATGAACTATGCCTCGCCGGAGATTGGCAAGGCCGCCGTGCGCGTGCTCGAAGCCGGTGGCTGTCACGTGAAACTGCCAACGGAGACGACTGCAACGGGACGTGCGGCCTACTCGAAGGGCTTTCTCGACAAGGCAAAGACGCAGGCGAAAACGAACGTCCGCGCGCTCGCGCCGCAAGTGACCGACGGCTGGTCGGTCGTGTTCGTCGAACCCTCTGACGCCGTCATGTTCCAAGACGAGTATCTGGACTTGCTCCCTGACGACGAGGCGAGTACCGCAGTGTCGCGGGCGACCTACGGCGTCTGTGAGTTCGTAGACCGCTTGCGCGTAGACGAGCACATGTCGTTCAGTGACCCCGGAGAGGCCATCTCGTATCACGGCCACTGCAACCAGAAAGCGCTCAAGCGCGACCACCACGCGGTGGGCGTCCTCCGCCGCGCAGGGTACGACGTTGACCCGCTCGATTCGGGCTGTTGTGGGATGGCCGGGAGTTTCGGTTATGAGGCAGAGCACTACGAATTGTCAAAGGCAATCGGCCGCTTGCTGTTCGAGAAAGTGGACGCGAGCGAGGCGTCACAGGTGGTCGCGCCCGGCGCATCGTGTCGCACGCAACTGGGCGAACGCGAGGGTGAGTCCCGGCCGCCACACCCAGTCGAGAAACTCGCCGCCGCGCTCGCAGACTAGGAGCGGGACGTTTTATTCACTCGCGGGCCAAGCGCCGGGTATGCCACGCGACAAAGACGCATTCGACACGATCCGACCGCTTGATTTCCGCTCGCCAGACGAAGTGCTTGACGAGGACAAGATGTACACCGTCTTCGAGATTGCGCGCCTGCTGCAGGGGCTTGACGCCGAGGCAGACTTAGATTACGACACCGAAGACGTGCTACTCTCGTGGGCGATTCCCTGGGTCATGGTGAACGCAGACGACCTCGCATTCGCAGACCCTATGGCCGACGACGACCCCGGCTTCTACGGCCTTCGATGAAGCTGCTCGTCGCGGGAAGCGACCAAGTCGATGCGGGCAAGACCACCTTTTCGGTCGGCCTGCTGCGCTACATCGACGGCGTGGGATTCAAGCCACGGGCGGGCAACGACCACTGGTTCGACCACGACGACTATCTCAAAGCGGTCAGTGATGGCCGACTCTACGGCAAAGACGCCCGCCGATTGGCAGAAGCCAGCGCGACCGACGTGGAACCAGAAGCTATCAACCCCGTCCACCGGCTGTGGCGACCCGCGCCGGGTGGCGGCGCGGGACTGCTCGGGCGTCACGACCGCGAGTTCGTCTGCGACCGTGCCGGAGACGCGATGGTAGTCAATACGACCGCCGACGTGCCACCAGAGATTCGAGAACAACTCGCCGATGCCATCGAGATTTCGACCGTCGAAGAACTGAACGAAGCAATGAGTCGCCACCACCTGCCCGCGCTCGAAGCCTGTGCAGAGCAGGTGACCAAAACAGACCGCGTCGTGGTCGAGTCCTACGCCGACATTGCCCGGCCGCTCCGCGAATTTGAGCCGGATGCGGTGGCCGTCGTGGAGCCAGCGCGAACGCGTATCTACGAGGGCAGTCGCTACACGAAAGCCTGCGAAGTCGCTGGAAACAGCCCGCGCGAAGGACAGCTAGAAGAAGTCGTGGACGCGGTTGTAGACCTCATCGAACCGCGGGCGAGCGTCGGACTTCCGGCACTCAATGGTGCCACCCGAACCGACCCGGAGGCGGTCTGTGACGCCTACGAAGTCGCCTACGAGGCGCTCTGTGGCGTCGCGCTCGACTAACCCTACCCCGTCATCCGCGCCATGCGCGCGCTGAGTTCGATGTCGTCGTACGGGTTGCTCGTGATGCTCGGACCGTGGCCGACGTGCATCACGTCGAGGTCAGGGTCTACGGTTGCAATGAGCCGCTCGATACTCCTGATGAGAATCTCGCGGTCGCCTTCCGGGAGGTCGGTGCGCCCGAAGCTTCCGTTCTGGAACACGAGGTCGCCCGCGAAGAGGGTGCGCGCGCCTTTCGAGTAGAAACAGAGATGGTCGTTTTTGTGACCGGGTGTGTGGAGGGCGGTGTAGCTGTCGTCACCGATTTTCACGGACGCTTCGTCTTCGATGGCGTGGTCGACGAACGGCGACTCGGGGTCGTAGCCCCACACATCTACGTCAAAGGCGTTTTTCACCGCCGTGACGTTGCCGACGTGGTCTGGGTGCGTGTGCGTAAGCACGATTGCGTCGAGGTCGTCGGTTCGGGCTTCGATTTTCTCCACGACGTCGAAGCCGCTTCCCGGGTCGACGACGACGGTGCGCTCGCCGGTCACCAGAAAGACGTTACTCGTGAAGGCTTGGACGCCCTGTGCGAGATTTGATATCATGGCCAAATCATTGGGCGGGGAGGCTTTGGGTGTGTCGCTCTACGCGGGACGCCCTGCACCCGCGATGACGAGTCGAGCGCGTTCATCGCCGGTGTTTTCGATTTGGCGGTGCTCGCCCGGGTCGACGCGGAGTGCCTCGTTTTCACCGAGCGTGACTGCGTTCCCGCCGACGGTAATCGTCACTTCACCGTCTACGACGCAGTAGACCTCCTCTTCGCCGTCCGATTCGTGGTCGTGTGGCTTGTTCTTCCCACCCGGTTCGAGTTCCATCACCGAGAGTCCAACAACCTCGCTTTTGAGCGAGTTGCGGAACATCCACATGCCGCCCCACTCTTCTGGAATCAACGAATCTACGTCGTCAGGAGTCGATTTTTTGTAACCCATTGGTCGGTAATTGGGAGCGAGGCAATTAATACAGCATGGCCGAGGTAGTGGAGGGGGTTATCAACGTTTATTGTACTTCCCGCGCGCTTTCAGGTATGCAAGTTCGGCTTCTCGAATCCACCGACGACCCTGAGGAACTCATCTGTAAGGCAGCGCGAAACGACTACATGGCCGATTTCGTCGGAGACACTGCCTTCGAGGACATTATGGCCACCGTTAAAGGCGACAGCTTAGAAGACAAACAGCGCACCCTCATCAGCCATCTTCTCAACCACGGCCATTTCGGCCCGTTCGAACACGTCCAAGCGACGTTCGCCGTCAAAGGCATCAGCCGCTCGTGTATGGCGCAACTCACGCGCCATCGACACGTCTCGTTCGACGTCCAATCCATGCGCTACGTCGCGTTCGACGACGTGGATATCGAGGACGTTGCCGCCGGCGAAATGGTCGTCTGGCCACCCTCTGCGACCGACAAAAACTGGGTCGGTCGGAATCAGAAAACTGGCGACGTGACCGACGAGATGATGGAAAAACGCGAACAGTTGTTCCGCGATTCGGTCACGAACTCCGTCGAAACCTACCAAGAACTCCTCGACCTCGGGATGCCCCCCGAAGACGCACGCTTCGTCCTGCCCATCGGCACCGAAGTCAACCTCGTAATGTCGATGAACGTCCGGATGCTCATGCACGTCGCGGACATGCGCGCGGCCGCAGACAGCCAGTGGGAAATCCGCGAACTCACGAACAAAGTGTTAGACATCGCTGCAGAGTGGTGTCCGATTACCTTCGAGTACTACAACGAGAAGATGAAGGGGCGAAAGAACCGCCTCGCGCCGTAACTAGCCGAGAAACAGGTCGAGCATATTGCCTTTTGACTGGCCGCGATACAACTCCGTGTAGCCACAGTTCGTACACGTAATCGTCTGGAACGTCCGGTTCTGAATATCGAACATCTTCGACATACCCGTCCCAGAGGTGGCGATTTTATCGGTCGAAACTTCGTCGTGACCGCACTTGAGACAGCCGCGGTCGCCATCGGTTGGAGGACTCATACAGCCGACAGTTCGTAATCTGTCAATAAAAATCTCCGGGTGAGTGAGAAACAATTACAGTTGTGTGTCGTCAAAATTACAGCATGGTTGCTGGTGTCGCATTCGTCTTCGTGTTCCTCATCCTCGCACTCGCTGGTCCGCTTTTGCTCTACTTCATCATCCAGTCTGAGACGGACGACAACCCGGTGATGGGTCGGGACGAAGCAGAGCAAGCCGCACGCGAGGGATACGAAAAGTCGAAATAGTGGCGTCCACGCTCGCCCTCACGAATCCAACAAGATAGCTATCGGTGACTATTGGCAAATCGAACGAAACAGTCAGGTACGATACGTGAACGCATGTACAAATGCGATACAACGCCTGTTGGCGGCGTCTTCGGCTGAGCGAGTACACGCACAGAAATGCCCAGTTTCCGCCATATTAAGAGTCACAGCACTTTTATAGCGACCAAGTAAGGAATAGACTAGATGAAACGGCTGTCTGCTGTGTGTCTTGTCTTCCTTCTCGTTCTCACAGCGACGGCCCCTGCCGTCGCTTACACGCCCGACAGCCCCGGTGGCTCGACAGATTCGGTCGCCGCCGCCCAGGATTTCGACCGAACGGAGTTTACGATCGAAGTCTACGAAAACGGCTCAGCGAGGTGGACGTTTGCGTATAAATTGACGCTGGAGACCGACGAAGACCGCCAACAGTTCGACCAGTACGCAGCGGAGTTCAACCAAAACGAGACTGAACTCTACACCCAGTTCCAAAATCAGTCGAAAGCACTCGCCGCATCCGGCGAGCAGGCGACCGGTCGCTCGATGAGCGCAAGCGGGTTCTCAAAACGCGCCTCGGTGAACGAGCTCGGCAACCAAGGCATCGTCGAGATGCAGTTTACGTGGTCGAATTTCGCCGCGCCAGAAGGCGGCCAGCTCGTCGTTGGCGACGTGTTCGAAGGCGGACTCTACATTGGCCCGAATCAATCGCTCACCATCAAACACGACGGGCCGCTCCAGTTTACGGAGACGAACCCAGAGCCAGATGCAATCTCCGGTGAGAATCTCTCGTCGAGCGATTCGGTGACGTGGTTTGGCGAACGGCAGTTTGCAGACCAACAGCCACGCATCGTCCTCGGACAGCCCGGCAGCGGTTCAGGTGGCTCTGCCACGACAGACGGTGGGCCAGCAGAAAGCGGCGGGCTTCCCATCGTCCCACTGGCCGCAGTTTTGTTCCTCCTCGCACTGGCCGCCGGGGCGTTTGCTTACCGGTCTGGCGCACTCCCGACCTTGGGCCGTGACGACGATGACGACGGGACAGGCGCGACAGCGACACAGCGTACCTCGACAGCCGCCAGTGCGACAACCGGCGTCACCGACGAAGAACTCCTCACCGACGAAGACCGCGTGTTGCGCCTGCTCGAAGAAAGCGGCGGCCGGATGCGACAGGTCAACATCGTCGATGAGACCGGCTGGTCTAAGTCCAAAGTCAGCATGCTCCTCTCGGATATGGAAGACGATGGAACCATCAGCAAGCTCCGAATGGGTCGGGAAAACATCGTCAGTCTCTCCGGTCACGAACCCGAGGCAACCCAGTCGTCACTTGACGACAAGTGACACGCTATATCGCCGTCCCGCACCCCGAAAACGGAACTGTTAAAATACTCCCCAGTCTACGATTGGTTGCGTTCCGAAGCACGCTCCGCGTCATACGTGCAGTCGTATGCGTTGGTGTGAGCGTACGTGTGCTCCGTTGTAGAGACGAACGGAGTTCGTCGATGCTCGGAGCGCGAGTGTAACGAGCGCTCCGTTGTCACACGGAACGAAGTGACGTGTGGCTCGGAGAGAACGAAGTAAGCTCCGTTGGTGTAGTCCGGCCAATCATCTTGCCCTCTCACGGCAAGGACCAGGGTTCGAATCCCTGACGGAGCATTCTCCCGAATTCAAGGGTTTGAGTTTCGATTGAGCCAGAGCGCGTCTGTGTCGTCGTATTTTGTCGAGGTCGCACGTTCTTCCAGCCTCAGTTCTAATACCTCACAGGTCTCGTCTCGCAACGCCACCGTCCAACTTTTTTCACTTTTCGCCGAATCCTGCTTTGGAATGTGGAGGGATTTTGAGCCAGGTTGGTACCATGTTGTTTTCGCTCGCTTGACTTCCACTGGGCGTAGACCAGCGTCGAGAGCGACGTAGATTAGAGATACGAATTTCCAAGATTGACCACGAGCCTCCCAGTCATCGAGTGTGATGTCAGACTTTGGCTTACCGAGCTGTTGTGCAAGCAGAGCCTTCTTCCGCGATCGTTCCTCAGGAGACAAGTCGTTGTACTTTGGCAGGCTGCCATAGTTCATTACGGCGTTTCTCAACTGCGTTCGTTCCTCTATCGAGAGTGCATCAGGTTGACAGTAGTCAGGTTTTGAAAACTCTACGTCGCACTCCCATTCCTCGTCTTCATGAGTGTGGGTTCGCCAGCTGAACCATTTTAATAGCGCATTCGCGAATTTTCGCTTGCTGTCTTCCGAGTATTTATCTCCATTCTGTGTCCGAAAGTCGTCGTTGCGCAGGGCCTCTACAACGTTGTCAGCGTGATTAGGTGAAAGCGTGGACACGGACCCGTTAGTTACGTTCTGCCAGACCCATCGGAAGATTTGGTCGACTCGATGAGCGTAGTTCTCCTGAGTCTGCTTCGAAAGCGTACCTTTCTTTGATTTAGCTTCCTCAGTCGAAAGCCAGTTGATGAACGCTTTCCGCCGCATGTTATAGAGTGTTGCTTGCCTGGGGTTCAGATACTCTCGTGATGGTTCAGGGACGTACTGGAGTGAAGACTGATTATTTTGCGAGCTCGAATTCGGCTGGGTGTTCTGGATCGACATTGTTGGTAACGAACACGTGACTCACTGGAGGCTAGTCCAGCAATTGCTGGTGCGCAGTTTCGCAATTCCTCTCGGCGGGCCACGTATTCGACCACTATCGAAGCGACGTGGTTCCGCCCTTCAGCGGTGGTCCGTTAAGACGAGTTTCGGTAGAAACGAGTTTTGCAGTGACACGTACTAGTTCTTATACGTCCCACCGCGAGATTATCGCCCAGAATTAATCCGGTCCTGGCAGGTCGATATACCATCGATCATTGATCAGGTGCCCGCGTTCTACGATGGATTCTGGATTGACCACTCGCCATCGGTAGGGCTGCTTGTCACCAATCTGTTCGACGATTCCATCCGCTTCGAGGTCGGCTAGTCGATCGTACACCGTTCGTTGTGAGACCGCTACATGTTCCGTAAGGTCTACAACAGTCATCGAAGATTCTTCGAGAACTTTGAGAACTTCCCGTTCACCCTCGCTTCTAACCCGTCGGAATACTTCTTTCTCAGAGTCTATGGAGCCATCCGTGAGAATCCAGTCTGGGACGGCACCAGTATGGACGTATACTGTAGCACCAGTCGAGCGTCCAAATCGAAGAATTGCTTGGACGACTTGGTGCTCCCGGAAGTGAGAAAGATACGGATTTTCGGATTCTTCGGGTCGGGGTTTGATTCCGTACGGGAGGTTCTTGCCTCTGTCTAAGCGAGTCTTTGGAATCTCGATGCAATCGCCGTTGAGTGCGGCTAGTCGCTTTACCTCGTGGTCCCCTGGATGTTGACTGCCCAAGACAATCCCCACGTTGAGGTCCTCACCGCCGAAACGATTGGTCCCCTTGATTGCCCCATAGTGACCTGAATCTTGGACGAAACTCCACTGATTCTCCAACGTCGCAAGTGCTATTTTCGTACTGATTACCGCAGGCTTGGTGCCTGTTTGTCGGTAGACTGCTTCGATGAGGGCGAGATCTTTCTCTTGGTGGATATTCACACCACTCGAGTAGGGTTTGATGTGCGGCGAGGTTTGGTAGATACGGTATCCGAGTACGTCTTTGAGATATCGTGTTCGGCACTCGTCGCAGAGGACACGTTGATACTCCAGCTCTTGGTCTGGTGGACATCCGAGTCGTCCTTCCCAGATTCGGAGCACTGGTGTGCCATCAAGTCCTACGACGGCAGCAGCTACAGAGAGGTCCGGTGGCCGTCGAATGTAGAGTTTTCCCTCTATTCCATCATACACTGCGACTGCACCATCCTGGAATTCAACTCGTTCCACACCATTCCCTAATTCTTGACGAGTAGTTTCCAGAAGTGAGAGGACGATTGCGCGTGCTGCTCCATGCCCGCCGGCGTTGCTAACGAGTGTCGAATCATCGAACAAGTTCTCTGCTCGAAGCGCTTCGATGGAGGCTTCTACAGACTCGAGCAAGCCAAATTCTCGATAGCTCGTGAGGTGGTCGACTGAGTGTATAGGCTTACTCTCTCCTTGTGCGTCCCATGCACTTCCTGTGTACTGGTGAGATAGTCGCTCACGATTCGGTGAACGCTGTTAGAATCGAAGTCCGAACGAAATGCCTCTCCCGGGTCCTCATCGAAGATAACGATGCGGTCGCGAACTATTTCAGAAACGTACGCATGTGTGGGATGGCCGATGAGAATCTGGTGTTCGCGGGAATTTTCCCAACCTTCGATGTAGGGACACGTCTGGTTTCGAGTACACGGCAAGTCAAATCGGGGATTGGAGTGCAGGTGTCCCGGATACAGTCCTCGACTGCGTAACTCTTGGACCTTCTTCGACCATCTCTTCCCGAAGGCGCCTGCAGCTGTTGGACAATCTTCGTCGAGGATTGGCAGTTGATGCGGAGTGAGGTCTACTTGTTCTGCCCACTGTTCGAGTTGATTCCGCGTTTCTTTTCGGTGGGTGAGGATGGTAACACCGGTTCCATTCGGTACGAATGAGTTCTCTGTTGTTGCAGTCAGGGTTGCAGCGGTTCGGGATTTTCCAAGGGTTGGGAGTGCATCGACAACGACGCCGAAAGTTTCGTCGGAAAGTGCTGTCTTAACAGCGCGGTGAATACTGCGCGTACATCGGTCGCGCGCGGACGCTCGTGTGAGAGTCCTATTCGTACAGCAGTCCATTAGCTGAGGTGACAAAACCTATTGATATAAATTTGACTGGAAGTAGGACGGGAATTTTGACGTGGCTGCCTCAATATTGGAGTGTTTGAAATCCAATTGTTAGTACGGTCCGACCAGTACCAATATCCAGCCCATACATTGGCTATTGCTAACAGTCAACATTCCACGCGGTTTAAAAGGGCCTGGGGGAATTCTTAGCCGCAATTCAAAGATGAATGCAAACGATACCCCAAACAAAGCGGCTCAAGTTGCCACCGATGCGTTCGAATATTACCACAGTATTAAAATCGATATCAAATACTGCTCCGGATCGGATCTGGTGGTGGAAATCGACATGTACTCCCTGGACAGTGAGCACTGTGCTGGAGTGGTGTACGAACTCATAGAGTGTGGATGGGTACTTGAAGACCTAGACGTGAGACGAGGCGTGCTGAAAACTCACGGGTCAGTAAATGAGCTACCAACTTATTGGTCAAACCACTAGGTGCAATTCCACGCCTCTGCTACGATTCGTTGGTTAGCGGAGCTGACCTCGACACTTCGGTCACGTGGTTTTGGTAACCCGCCAACAAAGATACAATCAGGAGTCAATTTTCACTGAATTTATCGTTCGAGATTCTACACCGGTCGAGTGGTAATCATAGTAAGGATGCGAACCGACCCCCGTTGCTCCACGCCCTCTCTCGATCACTTAGGTCAACAGAGACGGTGAAGGGATTTATCAACCCATTCACAAATGGATAGAACATGAAAATCCTCTCTTGGAACGTCAATGGAACGTTCCCACCGCAGGGGTCTACGCAACAAATCGAAGAGCAGACCGAATGGCTAGCCACTCTAGACGAACTCCCTGACGTCTTGCTCTTACAGGAGGTCAATCCGAATCAGCAGGAACGATGGCACGAATCAGTATTAGATGTCCTCGGATATGCTGACCTTGTAGACACCCTTCAACTGGCGCGTGACCTCGACAACAGTAATGGCCACCTCACAGCGGTCAGTGATGGCTGGCACCTCTCCCGAACAGACGTCACCGGCCACACCGAGGACAACGTACCTCCAAATGAGAAGGAAATGGAATATCCTGAGAAGATTCTGGTCTCTGAGATCGAGGACGCCACCACTGGCGCAGCGTTCGAGTGTTGGAACATTCGAGCCGTCCCAGGGGGAAGCTATCCAGAAGAGAAGATCAAGATCCTTGAATGTGCCTACGACCGCATCGAGGCCGATGGGCAGAAGCCACGGATTCTCGCCGGCGATCTGAACACGCCAAATAGAGAGTTACCCGATGGGCAGGTTGTCACGTTCGGGTACGAGCGGTCTGCTGCCCTCCAGCGACGGGCAGTAAGTGCAGAGCTGAACATCCTCAAGGGGCTCGGTCATTTCGGTATGCTCGACGTGTTCCGCTCGCTCCACGGGTACGGCTCGCTCGACCAACTCGACAAGAGCCATGATGACCGAAGAATCGACCATCTCTTCGCCACAGAGGCGCTTGACCCAATCGAGTGCTGGTATTCCGCGGCAGGCGCCGAGTACAGCGACCACGCACCACTCATCGCTCGGTTTGGCGTGTAGACCGGTTTTCTTCTCCGCCTCCACAGTTATTCCGTCCTAATCGGCTGAGATTCACTCTAATTGAGACTGTGGGCAGGGGACAAAGATGGGTGATACAACAATCCTCTCGGAGAAAACTCTGAACAGATTGAATCCCTGGAAACGCAACCCGACGAGGAAAGAACTCATTCGTCTAGTTCGAATCTTTGTTCCTCGACTCCCTCCTCTTCCGAGTGATTTGTCCCCCATCTACACCATGTGCAGTATGTATAATTTTGTACATTAGAGAGAGCCTCTGGGCCTCACTGACCGACTTCAAGAATAAGAAGAGTCGAACCGCCCACTAGTCCATTTTGAATAGTAACCCCCTATGGCCCTCTCGAATTATTGGTTCTTGAATAGCAGTTCCTCAGTATAGTCTACTACGGATTGATAATCAACGGTCTCCGATGGCACACATTTTATTTGAAGCTGTGACCGATTCCCTTGGAACTCCGTATCAAGAGAGACTAACTCGCGGTCACCAATCAAGTCCGCAACCTCTTGGACGAGTGCTTCTTCATCGTCAATCGAGAAATCGCGAATATCGATTTGGACCGACTGAGCTCGCGTACGCAAGAGCACCCGATTCGTTCCCTCCACACGGAATGCAATGTAGATCTTTTGCGTCCAACTGGGCCCATCCAGCTCGTCTATCTCACTCAGCGAATCCACTAATTGCTGCACGAGAACCGCAGTATCCTCGTTCGTTCGCTCCTCAAGATGCCAGCGCTTCCCATCGACTTTCCACGGTTTATCCGACGGCGTATCTCCCGTTTCGAACTTTGCAAGGTCTGACGTCGGCACAAGCGTTTTCGCATCAAGGAACAGACCAGCTGCGTCATCTTTGAGAAGGGAAAACTGCACGATGCTGGCATCAATTCCTTGCTCCCGCAGCCAGAGGACAACGCTGCCGATTCGCTCACGGATTTGATTTCCAACGAGGAAGATGCGTTGTGTGTCATTGAGTTCGTAATCGTCGTCGCAGAACTCCTCCAGGGTTTCTGCGAAGGAGGCGTCTTCGCCATGGAGGTCGCTCCCCCATGTCGATTGGAGGAACATCTCGAATTGTTGTTTGATATCGTCATAGGACCAGCGAGAGACGTAGGACACGTATTTGAGGGCCTGGAAGTCTACTGAGCCTCTGAGCACTCCGCGTTTGAGTTCGATAACCACGATGTTCCCTGCTCGGTCGATTGCAAGGACATCGATACCATCCCCGAGACCCGCCACACCCACTTCACGCCCGATGACGAGGAGGTCGTCGCCCAGGATCTCCGCAGTATTTCTGATAACCCATTCGCGGAGGTCGTCCTCACTGAGCGCTTCATCACTCAACTCGGTAGCGGTGAGCTCGGTCGCTTCTCTGCCTTCGATTCGGAGCATACTGAATACAGTCACCAAAATGCTATAAATACCAATCCCGAAGTACTATCGAGAATTCCAATATCCATCGTGACCACACTGAATAATGTCTTCGCTGTTATCGAAGATGCAATTACAGGAGTTGAATCCCTTTTATGTTCTCCAAAATGTTGGATTATATGTCCAGAGTTATTTCTCTGTGATACCCTTTGAATCAAAGTCCCACGATTTAATCAAGCCATGGCGCTTCACAGCTCTAAATATAGGTTTTGAAAAGGGCTGTCAGAATGGTTCCTCTGCAAGACACTTTAGATGAGTATCCCCGTTATCCTTGTGTCTCTCGTATGAATGGCTGATCGTGCAATCACACACCTAGACGAATCGACGTAATGGTCATGCTCATTAGGTGGATTGCCAACCTTTCCATGTTGATTGGCGTGATAGCCCCCCTGTTTTCGCGCTCGTTCCGGAGACTTCCATCGCACCACATACCAATGCTAGGCAAAATTTGGTGTGAGGTTTACAAGGGTGATGAACGGCTCTACGTAGATCAATACCAACCGAAATCTCTGAGGTTTTTAGCGACTAAATATAGAAGGTGAGGACACCATATACGGACTTTTATGTATTGAATGGTCTACTCTATCCAACAACAGATGAGCAAGAGCCCAGATTTTGAGGTGGATATAGACGAAGAAACGGTGAATCGAATTCGAGAACGCGTCTTGCTTGCGGAAAAGGAACAACTCCACCTGAAGCTACCACAAGGGATCATTTCGAAGATTACGCAAATAATCGTGGAGGAAGTCGACTAATGGAACTAGAAAGCCTCAAATTAAAAAATTTCCGCCAGTTTCGGAACTCGGAGATCAAGTTTTCGCGTGACAATAACCACAATGTTACAGTTATCCACGGAGATAACGGGTCTGGAAAAACAACGCTACTGAACGCGTTTACCTGGGTTTTATACGGAAAAGTAGATTTTGAGACGGGAGAAGATCAACTAGTCAATGAAGGCGTGATGGCGGATGCCCCTGTCGATACTACTGTGGAGGTTTCAGTGAAATTGGCCTTCTATCACGAGGATTCTCACTATCGAGCCACTCGGACTATCTCGTACCAGAAAACACATGTTGAAGATTTAATCGGTGAATCAGAAGACACTACGATCAACTTGGAGTACAAAAACGGTGGGGAGTATAAGTCAGTAAACAACCCAAATACAAGACTTGAACAGATCATTCCGGAACGGCTGAGTTCACTCTTCTTCTTCGACGGCGAAGATATTGGCGAGCTTGCTGAGTCAGCGAATAAGGACCGAATCAAAGAAGCAATTCGCAACATCATGGGCCTCACAATCCTTGAGCGTTCAATCAGACATCTGGATGAGGTTTCACGCAGATTCCGCTCTGATGTCAAAAAAACTGGGAGCGACAAACTTGCAGCCCTAATTGACGAAGAGAACAAAATCGAAGCGCAACTGGAACAGAAGCGAAGTCAACTCGAGAAGCGCAAAGAGCGCGAAGAGAACATTGAGAAACGCATAAACGCTATCGGCAAAGAATTAGAAAATCTTGATGAGAGTCATGAAATTGAAGAAGAACTCCAGAGAGTAGAACACCAGAGGGATAATTTAATTGTGAAACGCGAGGAAGTCCAGAAAAACGTTCGGGCAAAGATTACTAAAGGAGGTGTATTAGCGTTTGCACTACCTGCAATCAGAGATACCGCTGCCGATCTTGACGAACTTCGAAAGAACGATCTCCTTGGGTCGGGAGTCTCTGAGGAATTTCTCAACAAACTCCTAGAGCGCGAGCGGTGTATCTGTGGTCGACCACTTGACGAGGGTTCAAAGTATTACGAACGAGTTGAATCAATGGAAACAACGGTTGATGCAAGTGGGATCTCTGACCAATCAATCAATACAGCGAGTCAATTCAGGATCGCTGATTCCCATTACGGGACACTCCGAACTGACCTGACCACCCTTCTTGAACAGCGAAAAGAACTGAACGAGCAAATCGATGCAAAAACAGAGCAGATCGACGAACTTGAGGCGAAATTGGGTTCAATGGAAACTCGTACCCTTGGGCAGCAATCTCCTGCCGAACTTCAACAAGAACGGGAAGAAAAGCGTCAAACGCTCAAAGATAATATCAAAGATATTGGGAGAATCGAAGACAAAATCGACGAACTAGAGGAACAATCACAAGGCATTGAGACCAGAATTGACAATGCCCGTGAGGAGAAAGCGGAAACAGAACTTGCTCGCCGGCGATGGAAGGCGAGTGTAAAGACCTGGGAGAATTTGGAGTCATCTTTTAGAAAGCTCCAACAGACTGTTCGTCGATTGGCGAACGATACTGTCTCAGAGCGTTTTGATTCAATCGCCCACAAAGATGGAGATGATCTCCACGCTGTGATTAACGAAGACTTCGAACTCGAAGGCCGAAAGCGTGTAGGGGACCAGTATGAGCGAGTTGAGATGTCTCGTGGAGAACGCCAGATTGCCAGCCTAACGTTCATCGGGAGCCTTGTATCTATCGCCAGACAACGCTACGAGAAACACGCGGAGGATCAGTATTTTTCTGGCGGAATCTATCCTATCGTGATGGATTCTCCGTTCGGTGCTCTTGACAACACTCACCGCCGACATATTAGTCGGGAAATTCCTAAATTAGCGAAGCAAGTAATTGTCTTAGCGACAGACTCACAGTGGGATGGCCCCGTTTCCGAGGAGCTAGAACCACGGGCAGGTATTCAGTACCGTCTTGACTTTGATAATGGAGAAGAGTCAGAAAAGTATCCGCAAACCAATGTCGTAATCGAACAGAACCTAGTTGCAAGTGAGAGGACGTCATCATGAGCGACCGTATTACCTACGACCGTCCGGCTATCTATGAGCGTCTAGTCAGTGAATATGGCGTTTTCGATTCGTATGTTGACATGTTTGTATTTGCCGCTGCAATCGGCTTTCGGTATGGGAGAAAGCAATCAAATGAAGGTGGAGATAAAGAGATGCTATGGGCTAACATTAGATATACGGAGATGTACCAAACAATCGCCTCCTCAATTGCATATCAAGAGACTGGCAATCTCGACATTTTATCGGACGAGCAGCGGCAGTTGGAGATAATGGGTGAGTACGCTGCAGGGGGGATTGAATTGCTCGCAAACAAGTTTGATGGATCTGGAGATCCGACTGTCGAAATAGCGGAATTCGTTCTCGAAGAGGGAGTCTCAATTCAGGATGACACCGAATCGTCTTTGGACGGTCTCATCTAGTTTGTGCCTATCGTGGTTGATACACACGTGGATAAAATCTGAACTCGGTGTCGCCTGTGAATGCCTCTTCTGGAATTCGGTCCGGAGCAGCGATCTTCCATACGAGATCGAAGTACTCGATAGCTCCTTTAATTGCGCCTGGATTTCTAGTCTGGATGCCTGCTTCAGGGTTGTAGAAGAAACTGTTTTCCATGAGGTTGGCACTCCCTGCGAGCATGTTTCCGTTTCGTGGACTTCCTGCAATGAACAATTTGGCATGGACACCAGTCCGCCGACGTTGCTCAATCTGAGCGTCAAGTTCGCGCAATTCGTTGTGATCCATAAACTCACGATAGCGCGTATAGCTACGAATCTCTAAGTTTCCGTTAGTGTTGCCAATCCGAGAGAGTAAGTTTGACTTGAGATTTCGCCACTCATTGGAAGTTGGTAATCGCATCAACAAGCGTACGTTCACATCGTTGTCGAACAAGCGGGTGAACAATGCGGTGTAGTCTTGTACGGCAAAGTTCGTCCACGGACACATGATTCGAACGACACCCTCAACTGCGTCATGCTCTAGAGGGAAGTTCAACACCTCCGGTACCAATTCTGCGAAAGACTCTGTGTCGGATGGCCGCTGCTCTCGCCACTGGCGTATCAATTCAACTTCTCTTTTTAGATCGTCGCTCGGACCCACGTACTTTTCGATATCATACTGATCCGCATGATGTGTCGGGTCAAATATTGTATAGACGAACCGGGTTGGGCTCACTGTCCAGTCTTCTAACGTTTCTAGTGCAACTGACAATACAGCATCGCGCTGTTGTTCCCATCGTTGGTCGACGTTTGAACGGACCTCTGCTATAGCTTCACGCCGTTCCTGAAATATCTGCGACTGAGACGACAACCAATCTGAGTACGACTCCAGCGCTGGGACCACATCGGGCGGCTCTTGATAAGCCTGCTCGAACTTCAAGAGTCCATTTTGATAGGTGACTGCGATCCCTGCTTCAGTGAGGTCGTCCACGAGGGCGAGCACTGGCGAGTCAAGACGCTGGTTTAACCAGTCAGCATCGAGTGGGAGTTTTCGTTGGCTTACAATTGCGCAGACGCCCGCCTCAGGTTCAGGAATCGGCCATACTATCGACGTAGGTGTTTCTGAAGTCCACGAGCCCATCCCACGGGCACTTTCAAGGCGCCGAAGTTCGTCGTGTGTCTCTTTCTGCACTTCGTCGACAATGGTATCAAACTCTTCATCGAATAGTGATTCGGCGAATCCATCAAGGGCTTTGTTTCTCAGGAGAACGGACAGTGCCCCAGTATTCGTAACCGGAGACTCTGGTGGGTCAACTCCAAATGCCCGTAGCAGCGGGTCCACCAGTCTGGAGGGCTGTGCGACACCCCTCGTCTCTAGCAAGCCTACGAGAAGCGTTGCAGCAGCTTCAGAACGAGACTTTTCGAAGCTGACTTGCAGTTCCTGGAACACATTACGGTTCAGTTGAAAGCCGTTGGCAATCGGACGAATCACGTCGAGCGAACGAAGAAGCGAAATGTCGATGTCTGAATCCGTGTATCCAATGACATCGTTTCGTCTCATGACTGCAGTATTTCCAGGCTCCGTTCTTTTGACGACATCCTGGCCGGCGACGAGCACATTCGCAATACCACTTGGAACATCGAAATATGCAGTTCCAGCAAAAAACGTCGCTGCTGACTCAGGAGTACAGAACGCCGTTGCTTGATCCAGGGGGGACGACAACCATCTGGAACAGAGTTTCTCAAGGGTGCGTTTGTATTTCTCCCAGTTCGGCTCGTAGTTCGTCACGAGCACGTGTAGATCATAGTATCGCCGAACTGCAGACCATTCTCCAGTCTGCCGAGCATTCGCTGCAAGCGTAAGAGCAGACGGAGTGACGCCCCAGACATCACCTTTCCCGTGATTAGTGAGTTCGTCAGGGAGTGATAAGGCCATTATATGTTTAGACTCTGTATGGAGCAAAAACGTTGGCGTTGGCGATTGATACTTCTAGCCTGTCAGCCTTCCTTACTCAATGATCGCGGCACTTTCAGCAATACTGAAATCGACCAGTTTGTCGTCATCCTTAA
Organism: Haladaptatus sp. CMSO5; assembly: GCF_036689885.1. NCBI lineage: Archaea > Methanobacteriati > Methanobacteriota > Halobacteria > Halobacteriales > Haladaptataceae > Haladaptatus > Haladaptatus sp. CMSO5. The sequence continues at coordinate 1,795,400 of NZ_JBAHVW010000001.1, read as the reverse complement.
CATCCATCACTTGAACTCCCATGGTGTTACGACCTTGAACAGAGATTTCATTGACTCTCATATAGATCGCTTGTCCCTTCTCACTAAGTGCCACTATCTTCATGTTAGGATCGACAATGCCAACTCCTGCAACGGGACCATTCCGCTCCTCTGTCGATATGTCAAGTAGTCCACTACCGTTCCTCGTTTGTAATCTGTAATTCATTGTTGCAGTCCGTTTCCCGTATCCTCGTTCCGTGAGTGTAAGGACATGATTCTCAACATCTGGGTCAATGATTCCACCGCCGACAACTTGGTCGTCATTTTTTAGTTTAATTCCAGAAACACCCCGTGCTGTGCGACCCATTGGCCTGGCGTCCGACTCATCAAACCGAATCGATTGACCTGACCTCGTTTCTATGAGAACAGTACTTTTTCCATCAGACCAGGCCACCTCACACAGTTCATCATCCTCATCTAACTTAATAGCACGAATTCCGGTTGAATGAATGTTTGAAAACTCGGTTGTTTTTGTCCTCTTGACATACCCATTTTGAGTGACAAACGTCAGGAATTCATGTTCAGTAATATCGCTAGCGGTTGCTACCGATTGCAAATATTCTGTTTCATCGAGATTTACGAGTTCGGCTATTGGACACCCCTGTTCTGTCCGGTGGGTCACTGGAATCTTGTGTGCTTCTAATTGGTACACTTCCCCGTGGCTCGTAAATAAGAAGAGATAATTCCGTGGATTCGCGACAAAACTCGAAATAACAGCGTGCTCTGACTCAGACGATGTTACACTTATCCCTTTCCCTCTCCGGTGTTGGAGTTGAAGTGTGTCTATTGGTATTCGCTTGATGTTATCATCAGACGAGTATATAAATAGGTGAGGCGTCGACGGAATTATTCTGTTACCACCCACAGCGTCAATTAGCGCCTCCATTTCAGACCTTTTGAATTCTCTGGGTTTTGTTGAAGAATTGGAAACACCTTCGACAACTCTACTAATGTGGTGTCTGAGTGAGTCAGAAGAGATCTCTACTTTTGGGGTCTCAACTGGAATTGCGGTGAGTAAGGCCTCAAGCTCTTTCACGCTGAATTTTTCTGCATTGGTATCTGGTGCGTGAATACCATCCACCTCATTGCTGAGAGTTGTTCGAAGATTAACCAACTGCTCTTCGATCGTCTCGATGCTGGTCTCCCCATGACACATCTTGCATGGGTCTAGCAGGCTTGTTTCAGGGCGGCGTCGATCACTCCGATACTCTTTGTACTCAAGGTTAATGCCACAGAACGTGTGTTCCAGCCAATCAAACTTGAGATGGAATACAGGCGAATCAAGGCGAATATATTCAAGATCCTCATTATCAGTTTCACCTTCGAAATCCACTCCGGCTATCGCCTCATCAAATCGCTCCTGAACGTCATCTTTTAGAGGTTGGTCTTCGGAATTATTCTGAAGATCTGTTGAATCAGCACTGGGGTCAGTGGATATTCCCTTGATATCCAGTTCGTCCAAGATTTGATCTAATTTTTCCTGCTCATCGCTCATGTCTACCAGTTCTTATACAACTCGGTTAACATTTGGCCTTCACTGGGGATCTTTGCAATTTCGCACGAGTGTGCTTCGCTATACATTGGCCAAAACAATAGAACTGATTCGCAGATTATTGATTCTTGTTTCCCCCAAACCCACTCAATTTCTCCTGCACGAGATTAGGTCACAAACATGTCTTTGGGAGATTGTTCGAGAACTGCGGACAGAGAGTCGTCAATTAGGTCTTTTGCCAGCGTCCGATCGCGATTCCGCTCTGAACAGCCGTACTGATACAGACACTCTGGACAGCCAGTCGCACAGTCACAACCATCAATGTTTTCAGACATTACCCTGAGGGCGTCGAGTAGTTCGACGTACACTCCATCTTCAACTTGGAATAGAAGTTCAGTGACTCCGTTTCCGCCGACTGCACTCTCGAACACATACGCCTGGTCGTCACCCTCTTCGAAAGATTCCTGCAAACTTCGAATGTCTAGCCCACCGGTTCGTTGCAACGCTAGGCGGAACCCATGTGCAAGAGTGTGGAGCCCAGTGTCCGGGAGTTGCTCGCTAGTTATTCGAAGCCCTTTTGTAGAGAATGTACGCCCCACCATCACGTCCGCCTGCTTCGTTGGGTCATGACCTGGATTGCTGAGACACCGTTTACTGCCGTCGGCTTGTGGAACCACAACGCTCCCACAATTACCATGTTGACACAGACGGAGAGGTTGCTCTCTCGGGTCCTTCTGGTCTCCATCGTAGGACGTTGTAAACGATGTTACTGTCTCAACGATGTCAATCGACCCTTGCTCGAGAGTAAAGAGGGCATTGTCGTTTGTGTCTGAAACCGTCACTGAACGCTCGACCTCGAATTCAGGGATGTCCGTCGAGCTGTGTCCAAACGTACTCCTAGGATTGGTGTTGTAATCGGCGAGTGGATACACATCCGTCACCTTGTTGTTATTTTCCTCTATCGACGCTTCGGTAAGCTCAATCCCACTAATGGCGATTGGTTCGACTTTAGTGAGATGTGCCGCTCCCGCTTCACACGATGTGTCTGGGCATGTCGATTGACCGGACCACTGTGTCGTAAAGCCACACTTTTTACAACGAAGTTGTGGTCCCTTGGCCTGTTTCTGCAATGCTCGAGTGCCTTCCGTATCGCGGTCTACTTTCGTCACCACGTACCCACGCTTGTTACGGAGGACGTAGGCATATGGATGGAGTTCTCGGATTGCCATCGCAGAGTCACGATCCCACGAAGGTTTGCTCTCTGCCTTGAGAGTTCCTTGAGAGTTCCGTTCTCGTCGTGTGACAGTGACTGCATCACCAAACGCACGCAATTGAGGAACGAACTCAGAGACAACGGATCGACCATGAATCCTACTGAAGCGAGATGTATTATAGTCACTGACCATCTGACGTACCATGTCCCGTTGCATCTTTAATCGACTAAGTTGACGCTCGTTTTCAGGATCACTCTCTTCTTTGTCGAGGTCGTCGAACCCACCACCACCGAACGAACCGCTGTCTCCAACCGCCTCGTTCAGGTGGTCGATTTCATCTTCCAATTCCTTGAGGTCTGACTGCAGTTTACTACGGTAGTTATACGCAGCGAAGACGATGCGCTCCGCGAATTTTTCGAGTACATCGTCGATTAGTTGCTCGTACTCTGAGGCCGCATGTCGCAGGCTATCTTCCGAACATTCTGGACACGTTCCAGCGACTGCCGTAGAAAAGATATGCTGGCAGTTTCGACAGTAAACGTAATCGAGGAGGTCTTGAAGCCATGCTCTCACTCCCTCGTCGTTCTCAACGATGTATTGGAGTACCTCGAAGATGGAGCCATGGTTAATCTGATCAACTGGCTTGTTGTACAACTGTGTGAATGTCTGGTAATCGCTCGGTGGTTGGTCTTGAGGGCTTTCTTTTCGGTATCGGTCCCACTCGCTTGGATCCGGTTTAGTAATCTTCTGACCGTCAATCTCATCAGTTCGTTCCCACGGGATGTGATATCTCGCGGCAATGTAGTCCATAATCGACCACGTAAGAGCGACAGACAGTACGCTCTCATTATGCTGGTTGAGCGGAATCGGCTTTTCCCCAGAACTGATGAGTTTCTCCGGACGTTTGTGATAGTAGAAGTCGATTGGGTTTCGTTTACTAACGGTAGTTACGAGCGATTTGCCTGCGTCACGGCCCGCACGACCGATGCGTTGGAGATAAGCGTTCGTATTTGGGGGCGTCCCCATCAGTAGTAAGGTGTTGAGGTCTCCGATGTCAATGCCGATCTCCATTGCCGGGCCAGTCGACAAGAAGTTTGGCGTTGGGTCGTGTTTGAACTCATGTTCGATACGGCGGCGTTCGTCCGCAGGTACATCACCCTTGTACACCTGGCTGAGCAGGAGCCGTGGAGAAGTTGTCGCAGCCCGGTATGCTGTTCGATTGAAGTACGGTGACTCGGGTGTCGCTCGCTCTGTGTACGGGACATCGAACGGGACCGTCCCATTCTTCAAGTTGCTTGCTTCCTGCCAAGCTGTACTAGTAAATGAATCGGAGTGAGGGTCGTAATCGATGGAGTGGTTCGCACCCACGAAATGCACAGTAACTCCCTCCATATCTAACTCTATACGGTCGTACTCCTCGTCTTCTCTAACAATCCCCTTCTGTTTGAGGTCGTTCAGGACGGCTACTGGATTGGACACGGATTCCGATTCACGGAGTGACTTGAGCAGTGTCTGTCGTTGTTGACGATTCTCCTTTAGAAGTTCCCTGCAGACAGTTTGTTCAGCGGCAGTTGCGGGGGTTTCGGTGAACGAAATATCGAGGAATCCTTGGTTCACCAGCGTGCCGTAGCGACGGCTGATATTATTGTTGTACAATAAGTACGACCCAGGGATGAGCTCTCCAAGCAGCGTCCCTCGCCACTGTCCGTAGCCGATTATATCGTTGATTATGTCATCGCTGGCATCAATTTCTTCCCAATACGACCGGGCATCCTCCAGTGTCCCTGAAAGGAGTTCCTTCAGGGTTGCTGTCCCGACTGCATCCATATACGACAATATCCGCTGTTGGATGAACAGTTCACGCTCGGGTTCGTCGAAGTCGTTTGCCAAGCGTTCCATATCTCGATACGAATCAGCGAAGGACATCAATTTCGCCTGGTCTTGTGCCCCATTTAAGTCAGCCAATTCACGGAGCATGAATTGACTCATCGTCACACCTGCGTTTGTCGGCGACCGCATCAACGAGTCGTAGTTTCGACTCCTTCCATGATAGCAAGGAAGCGCGTGCGCGGCTTTGCTTGGGGCCTCTAATCGGACATTTCCGTCAGAGTCACGGTAGGCTATTTTCAGTCCGAATGATGAGTAACGCCGTTCTACGGCGTCGTGTCCCTTGATTGAACACCCTGTTCCAGAAAGGTGATAGACCTCGGATTTCCACTCTTCGTTGCAGTCGGGACAGTAGTCCGCCTCCTGTGTATCGACGTACACCGGTAACACGAACGTAGATCGCCCACAATCACACCGGTCCGGAAGCGAGCCGACCTGGTGTTTGCCACCGTGCTCCTCGTCGGAACAGACCCATGACAGCGAGTATTTTGGGACAAGAAGAGAGTCACATTTGGCACACGCCATTCCGTTCTGGTCCGCAGAGTGTCCGTCACACTCAGGGTCGCCACATTCGTGTGTGAAGTCACCCTCAAGATCAAGTTGCCCTCCACAGGAGGAACAGCCCCCAGTGTCGGGATGCTGTTCGATATCGCACGTTGGGTTTTTGCAGACGATACCGTTTGGTGTCCGCGTCAGAGACCCTTTGCACTCACAGTAACCGAGACCTTCGGTAGGGCGTTCAGTTTGTCCACACTCACCACAACGGTACTCAGGCGTCCAATAGACACGAATGAGATCGTCATGCTCCGGGTGGTTGCACTCAGGTTTACTTGCGTAGAGGTACTCACCCTCCGTTTCTTGAGAGACAGGGCGCACTGTCCCACAATCGGGACAATACCACGCTTCGTACACCTGTTCGCCACAATCCTGACACAATCGAAGTTTCGTGACAAACGACGTGTGTTGCTCGTGTCCATCGCAATCGCAAGATTGCGGCTTGGAGTAAATTCGATGACAGTGGACGCACTTGTAGTAGCCATCAACTGGCCAGTTCAAGACGTGTGCCCGAACTTCGTATCCCGCGAGCTCAAATAGTATCAGAGCATTCTCAGCCGCTCTTGCCGCTCCTTTGGAGTCACAGTTATAAGTCTTCTCGATATACTCGGCAAAGTCTCGCATCTGTGGAGATGGGCTAATCTCATACGCGTCGTTCGTTGGATCCTGAAGAACTCTGTGGAGGTGTTCAAGGAATTGTAGACTGCCGTCCTCAATCGCGGTTTCTAGCTGGTCACCGAAATTACCGCGCTCACTGAGTCCAAGTTCGTTCCGAAGTGTTTGGCCTCCAGTCGACAACTCCGCAGAGTTCGCAAGTTGTTCTGATTTGATCCGTGTCTCGGTCAGAATATTCGGGAGCGTTCCAGGGTGCTCAGAGATTCCCTCAATAGTAACCTCCTCGATGAGTTTGTAGGAGACATCCCGTTGGTTTGTAGGGATGTTAAACAATCGCTGAAACAGAACTTCACGCTCGTCGATGGTTGCACTCGCCGCGATGATTCGGAGAGGATCTCCAATTTTTCGCTCTTCTCGAAGCCGACGAATCCGCTTGATGAGCATCGATACGTGGGCGCCAAACAACCCCTGGTACGTGTGGACCTCATCAAAGACAAGGAACTTAGGTTGGTCAACGAACATTCGATGAGCCTGCTCGTCGTTTACGTTGAACAGCCGATAGTTGATAGTGTCCGGATTCGTGAGCAAGATATCAGGCGGGTCCTCGTGCATCTTATCACGTGTGAGATGGACGAAATCAAGCACATGACCGCCGTACTCCTCTCGAAGTTTGAGTCGGAACTCGTTTGAGGAACTGCCCTTCTCGACGTACACGTTTGGTGGGACTTCTGCCAATGTTGTTTCGTCGACAGCAGTGCGCTCTGCGATTGTGTTGGGAAGTTCGAAATGTTTGAACGAGTCAATCAAGTACGTAAACGGATCCTTGGAGTCATTTGGCACCCAGCTTCGATACGGTGTGTCGCCATCGTAAACGCCAATTGTGAGTTTCTGATCGCTTGGAAGATCGGTCTTCTCGTTAACGAGCCAGAGGTATTCGATGAACCGTTTAAGCTGATCCTGTGCCAGTGCCTTCGTTGGATACGTGATGACGGCTTTGATTGACGAGTCGTAGCCGGAGTGTCCATCAATGCGCCCACGCTTGGCCCGGAGCACATACTGCAGAATTGGAATGAACCATGATTCGGTCTTCCCCCGTCCCGTCCCTGCTGCAATGAGCGCATGTTTGTCGTCAACCAGCCAGTCGATTGCGGCTTCTTGATGCTGTTGTAGGTACTCAAATCCCTCGTCAGTGAATGCATTTATTATCGGCGTTTCCAAACCATTTGGGGCAAACTCGCCCTTCACTGACCGTGCGAATGTCTCCCACTTTGTATTGCTCCAGGCGGCTGCTGGGACGCCCTGTAGAATTGGTCCTTTTGACCGAATAAATTCGTTAGTTGGTTCGCCTTCTTGTTGTGTTTCCAGCCCTTTTAGGAGACCCTGATAGCCTCGCTGGTTTCCACCAATGAGATACTTTGCGTAACTTTCCTGAGCATGTTTACCGAGGGATATAGGGTCAAAATTACTCATCGTGACTCCGTGAATTCTACCAAGAGACGGTTGCTGAACTCCTCGAATTGTTTGAGGTCGGACAACACCTCACTACTGATATCTGCAAGGGTGATGGTTTCGTTCTCCAAGATGTTCCAGATGACATCCTTCGCATCGTCAGACAAGTCATCACCGAGGCCAATGTCAAGTGAATGGAACTCTCGTTTATACCCCACTAGTCTATCCAGATCGACTTTTTGCACGTTTCCCTTTTTCAGTTCCTGAAGGTAGTATCGGTAGTTCTCACACAGAGTTGAATCATCCGCAGTTCCGATATCAGGAATTTGCAATAATGATCGAATTCGGTCGACTGTTTGGCGTTCCGAATCGGCTTTTTCCTGTACGGCAATTTTCACTGTCTCCGTACATTCCCGGAGCGTGTTTCGATGGCCCTCAAACACCTCGATTTGATTGTCAATCTCGCTTCGGTCATTGAAATCGTCGTATTCTGCTTCCAACAATGTCTCGATATCTCGGCTTACGTCATCGATTTCTGCCCGTATATTTGTACGATTGATGGAAACAGACATGCTATCTGCACATTGGACCCACTGCTTAAGTTTCCCGTGCTGTTCGTGAACATGACTAATTTTCTTTTCTAATGCTTGGAATCCGCTGTTCTTATTTGCAGCCTCTGTCCGTTTTGTCTCTATTCTTTGTACTTCATTGTGTAGTTCGCCGACCTGCTCAGCTTTAGATACGACAGCTGCAACCCGATGCTGGACCGTTTCAATCGTTTCTGCTATTGTCATAGGTTTACCTCCAAGTCATCGCTGAGTTTTCGTGCCTCAGACTGGGCACGATCGAATGGCTTAGTATCCGGGTCGAAACTCTCTGCATCGAGCTCCTCGATCCGTAATTCGAGATCTTTCTCAAGATCGTCGAGTTCGTCAGAAAATGACTTCAGCATCGAATACGTATCGCTATAAGGTCCGGTGAAACTAATCCAATGGGCAAGACGTCTTGCAACAAAGTAGTCCCATACAGAATCAGACCGCTGAAGTGAGTTGACTAACTTCTCGATTTCGGATCTTAGATTAGCTAGAGTGTCAACATCTATTTTCTCAAGGTCTTCGAGTTCTGATGATTGTTGTCTTGAGAGATGTTTATAGGCCAATGATAGACCATCAATATTTATCCCATCTTCTATGCCATGTGACTGTTGATATATCTCTTCGAATTCAGTTCTGAGCGACTTCAGATCGCTTGTGAAGAATGCTCTGTATTCATCAATATCACGGGCAAATCCTCGGAGGTTCAACGACGAAGGACTCGTCAGAAATGCTTTAAACTCCAACGAATCGCTTGCACGAGGCCCAAACTTGAGACCGCGCATCCCGCCTTCTATCAATGAGATACGTAGCAACAAGTCCTCGGGGTCAAGACCATCTAGATGTCCCTCGAGACGGTCGTAGTCGACAACGTTTCGTCGGAAATGGAAGCGAGCGTGGAATAGTCCTCGGAGGTAATCTGCCTTCTCCTCAAGTTTTCCGACACTCCCCTCGAAATCCGTGAGTGCGTAACAACGAAGAATATCGCCTTCGTTGACTGGTTTGGCGAGTGCTTCTGGGGTTAATTCTGTACTGGTCCCCGTGAAAACATTCAATAAGAATTTCCCGAAAATCGCGATATCGTCAATGTCGGTGCCAAACGTCTCCTTTACCTCCGTTTCGAGGTCGGTTCGAAGTGTGGCGACAGTATCATCTGCCCATTCCCGCAAACGTTCCATTTCGATATTGCCGTTCGAGTCAAGAGAAGATAGTGCCACGTCGTCCCAAACACCGATTCGGAGTAAGTCCCGAAGCAATCCTTCGTCAAGGTCCGGTGACAGAGTCACCTGTGTAAAATTCGGTTCGTCACCGTTGTCGATATGAACCGGCACTCGTGTCGATCCTTTATTCCAGCGGATGTACGCCGCTTCACTAGAGAAACAACCGGGGCGGACGAGCGAATCTGGTGCCTTGTGGAAATATCGAATTACGCGTTCGGCCCCATTCTCAATGTTTGACGTTTGATTGAAACTTGTCTCTCCCCGACGCCACGCTAGAAGTTCGTTTTTCTGTTCGTCGAAAATCTTCCTTCGTGTAGGACCGTTGTCTGGGCCTTTTGGTTTGTATCCACAGCTCGGACACGTCCAATTATCTGATTCCTCGTATATCCCTGCATTGCATTCTGGACAGATGTCGTAGGGGTCATCGACGATCGGTGCCTTTCCAGAACTCTCAATTCTGAAGACTGTCGGAATCCGTTCGTCCACCACCTGGTGTTGCCCGGAGATCGTTCCATACCACTTTAACACTGGTTCATCTGCACCGTTGTATTCGGTCGAGATAGGATTCTCGATAACACCGAGCCGTTGTTGGAGTTTCTCGGCGTGTTCAAATGGTGGATTGGTGCTATTAAGAAGTTCCTCAATCACGAATGTGAGATATACCCGTGGAGTTTGCTTCCGGATGTTTTGCTCTTGAAGGTTGTTGTAGATTCTCGTTAGGAACGGTACGTTAAATGGATAGAGACCCTTACCGAACGCCTCATCAATATCTGAGGGCACGGTTCCTTCAGGGAGCGGAGGTTCATAGTCGTCATCGCTCTCCGACTTGATCGCAGTCAGGTACTTGTAGGCGAGGTCGATGTGAACACCTTCCTGTTCGAGAAAGAGGGTCTTTGACCCAGAACCGTCTTCGGCCTCCTCGGTTAGTCTGAATCTAGACATCGTCCGGTCGTTTATTGTATCTTCTGAGGAGACATCGGCACGGCGCTGATCGATGAGTCTCCGGTGGACACCCGTCGTGACCCCGACGACGACGTCGAAGTGTGCGGCCCCCAAATCAGAGAAAAACGAGAGGACTTGGTGGTCATATATCGTGAACCCAGTCAGGTCCTCAATAATGAGTACGGGGCGTCGATTCCGCTCCCGATATGCTGCGTCGATATCATTGAGAACCTGTGTGATATCCCCGTCGAAAAGCATCTCTTCGATGGCGTTTGTCGCTGCTGACTTGATTTCACGGTAGAGATATTCAACTGGCTCGAGACCCTGGTCTTCGTGTTCGTGCGTCACACGAGGGAACCCCTCGGTCAATAACGATTCGAGGGAGTCCAGAGTGATCGGTTCGAATTCAATGCTTTCGTCAGGGTCTGCGAAGGAGTCGACGTACTCCCGCAAATTGGTTTTAACAAGTGACTCGAAGGCTTCGTCATTGAGGAAGTCGACCGTGGCCTCTTGTTTTTTGTCGAACTGGTTCAGAATGTTCCCGGTTACGGATTTGAATATACCTGACTCCGGGAGATTCGCTAGGTACCGAGCGTCTTCGAAGTCCCATCCGTCTAGGTTCTGCGTAAGTAACTCGAGAACCGCCCGAGGTTCTCGAACGTGGCGTGGTACCAGGATCGGTTCATGTGCGAACTCGTCACCCGCTTCGTCTGCCTCATCCTGAATTTCGTAATCGAGCCACTGACACAGTTCAGACTTACCACTCCCGCTTTCACCAACGATAAAAAAGAGCCGATTTCCTTGGTCGAAACTAGAGTCAAGGATGGTCTCTCGGACGATTTTCTCGTCCACTAGGCGCTCGTCTTCGTCGATCCACTCTGACACTGCCTTGTTCTCCTCAACTCGGATTCGATTGATTGGAACGTGCGTCTTCTCGAATGAATTTTTGTCTTTCTCCTGTGCTTCCTGCGTGATGTATTTCGTAATCGCCTCAGTAGTCCAGTTTTTTGGGTATTCAGTCATGAAATCCTCTTCACTCGAAGTGTGATTTTGTTGACGCCTGCTCCATTGAGTTTTACCGACGGACCAAAGTCGCTTTCCTGACCTATTTCGATGAGATTGGTCCGTTGGGCTTGTTTAAGAGCGCGCTCTACGTACGACGCGACCTCGTTACGGTTCGAACCCGCGAAAACCGGGAGGTAACGGTCGTGAAGGGCCAGGAGAGTTCCCTGAAATTGAGTGGGCTCGGACGGTGAAGTTACCGACTGAAGCAGTGAATACAATAGGTTCTGATCGATGGTGAGCATCGACGTGTAATCCTCGTCTGAATCTGTTCCCAAGTCTCGAACGACGCCAACTGCTTCCATCATCCGCCGCCAATAGTTCAAGCGTGTTGTGTTCCAGCTAACCCCGCTCCGCCGATCACTTAACAGATCCACGAGAGGGTCACCTTTGTCGAAGAATACCCGATTATCTTCCGTTAAAACATCGAGGACATCGTTGTATGCTCTGTTTTCGCCGTCACGTGACCGAATTCCCCAGAGAAGTGCGGTTTGGGGCGTCGGTTCTTCTCGTGCCACCTCTGTCAGTTCGTACCCATCACCGTTGTTAGTGAATTGCTCCGTCTCTACGAGAAATTCAATCGCGTCGTTGAGTGGTTTACGTTGGTTGCTTTCGCTCTTTTCTGTTGCATCCCCTGGGTAATAACGCTCGACGAGGGAGTTATGTTCGACAGGTCCTGCGTCGGATACATATCGCCACATCGAGAGGACTTCCGATCCGACTATGTTTCTCCTGAATAGTGCCATTGTATACTGTTGTAATTATCCGTGAACAGCCAGATAGTCTGACAAATGTACCCATTGGCATTATATTTGTCCCTCATGAAACTATTATTCTCCTTCGTCCAACTCATCGGAACTGCATTTCATCCGTCGATACGGTATTCCACATCATCGTTATGGAGTAACCCTGTCAATGTGTCTCAATGATTAGAGTCCCCGTGACAGGAGAAGTATATAAAATATCAACAATAGTGAAAGGTATCCATCCAGATCTTCGGTCGGAAGTGAGATTTTTGCTTCTCCCGTTGGTTGCTTTCGAATAGATTCTGATTACCGCTGTCACGAGAGTACTGCGATTTAGTGAATCCAATTAAAGCGTGACTGAGTAATGACTTCTAGATTACACCGTACAGGTTCCCGCTATAGGGATATGGAATTTTCTGCAATGCTCGAATGGGACAGCGATGTGACCGATCCAAAATTTGGAGATTCGGTCAATCGATTGAAGAGAACAATATTCCGTCTCGTTGAGCATCTGAGACAGTATGTTACTAACGGGACGAAACTTCGTGGGAAGGCTAACACCTTTGTTTCCTATATATAAAGACGACCCACTGGAGGGATATGCCTGAAGTCCTACCTACTACCAGTTTCGCGGTGGTTACGGACCAATTCTGAGTTGAATTCGTATCTCTGAAGAGCGTTAAGAATATGATCGCGAATTTTTGTAATATCTTTCTCTATCCAGGGACGGATTGTTGCTGCAATATGGTCGGTGTTGTTTTCGGTTGTCTTACTTGCGAGAAATTCAAGGACGTCCCACGTTCTGATACCAGTTTCTAACTCTGTGTACTCGAATAGGTCCGCGATACGCGATGGTTCGGACTCCATCACAGATGCGTATTCAAGCGCTGCCTCGTGAAGCCAGATGTTGAGGGTTTCGTCAAGTCCGAGATATCGAGCAGGGAGTTTATTTTGGAGATAGTATTTCGCCATTCCCGGATAGGACACTTCACGCACGTCAAGCATTTCTGTCAGGGGCTTATCTGCTTCTTGGTTGGAGAGTCGGAAGCTGGGCTTGTCAACCACCAAAACAAGTTCATCTATTTGGTTATTCTTGTACGCACGAATCAATTTGTGAGTGATTCGGGCACCCCCTTTGTTCTCCCCCTCTTGACTTGTGTACTGACACAGGTGGGGAGCAGTTATGTCCGCTGCGGTGACTTCGCGGTTGATTAGACGGTAGTTGAATGTGAATTGCGAGAGGGCAGTATATGTGAACTCATTCTCGGAATTGCCTTCGGTGAGCACCTTGTCGAATGTTTCGTTTGATCCGTAACGGAGCCATGCAGGGTTGAACGTGTATGTCTCCACACCATGCCGCAGCAGATACGGTAAACTCCTGAGCCAACCCATATTGCCTCGGTCGCTCCCAGATGTCGCGGGGTCCGTCACCACTACGATAGAATCCATCGGAACTCCATCGAGTGTCTCAATCGGCATTGCTGTAGTTTCCAAAAACCCAATTTTCGGGGTGAGTTTTGAATAGTCGAACGAGGTCCATACTGCTTTATAGTGTATCGTTGATGGTAAAGGTAACTTTCTCTAAATACTGAAGGGACAAATATACGGACGAGAACAATGATCCGTCTCTTGTATATCTAAACCAACATAGAATTACTATGACAAATGGGAGAAATGTGACCAGATTTCTATTTCTTAGAGTTCTACTTGGCAGTAGTCCTCGACAATGTCACAGATAAGCGAAAAGTTTTGTGTGATGTACGAAGCCAAACCGACACGCAGCCACTCAGTCTCCAGACATTGGGTATGGTCGAACACCAATTCAGAGACAAGAATCAACGAATTCTTGATTAATTCTTTTAGCCTCATTATCTACTGCCTTATCCAGAACTCGACTGCAAAGTGAAAGCACTTGTCGAGTATTACCCTGAGAGCGTTGCAGAATGTATTGAAGACTTTCTTCTGTAAATGGTTCAAGGTCATCTTCTGGACGCATTGTGCCAAGATACTCTCGAACAAGTGAATGAAGATGTTCCTCAGTGAGTGGGCGTAGCGACACTTCCTGACCAATTCGTTCCGCGAAGGCGTGGTATTCCGCCATCACATCTTGCCAGACCTCAGGAGCACATCCAAACAACATGCAGAGCCCATGGCTATTTTGGTCCATCAGGTGCCGAATGCTATTCAGAGTAGATTGTTCGTCTTTTGCTGAGAGGCGAGAGATACTCTCGAACTCATCAACAAACACAAATACACCAGTGTAATCGAGTTCTAGAAGGAGGTTTTTCATTGCTGTGAACGCTCGAACCCCCATGGTATCATCGTCAAGAGCGGTATGAATCTCCATCTCTTTGCGTTGTTCATAGCGAATACCCTCAGCAGTCAGCCATTGCCACGCGTACAAGTTGGTATTCTCGTACACCAAGTGAATCATCGCGCGAGCGAAGTCAGCGAATCTGGTCACGTCGCTCATTCGCTGAATCGCTTGGGGAACCACCTCTGACAGGAGGACGTCTCCTTCATCCACAAGTTCACGCATCTCTGCTGGAGACTCTGGCTCTTCGTCGGTGATATCTCGAGTTACCATTGCAAGGAACTCATACGCAAACGCTTGCAATTTCTCGAACCCAATGTCATAGACGAACTCGTGGTAGATGTCCAAGAAGCCATCTCCTGGTTGAGATACATAGCCGACGACCACATTATCACGATCACGAAGCAGTGAGCGAGTGTACTTTAGCGTATGAGACTTTCCATTGCCGTATTTTCCGGTGATAACGAGGTGTTTCGATTTTCCTGTGCTAAGGAGTGTCGAGACAGTCTCGCCGATAACACCTGTTGCGTGCCTCTGGCCACAATACACCATTGGATCATCATCTGGAACAGGACTGTATGGGAATGGGTTATCTTCTAAGCCGTACACTGAATAGTCACGTTGTTGGTCTGTAATTCCAAAATTATCGCTGTTCATGATTAGGACTCCATGTTGAACGTCAGGTCACGGTCGTACACCGCTAGGTAGTAGTATTTCTTACCGAACTGTTCCACACCGGCCATCACTTGATCGGAGGTCTGTGTCGTCGAAACGAGGGTCTCTCCCTCCGAAAGCTCGATTCGTCGAATTGCTCTTGGAGAGTCCTTCGCGGCTGTATCGAGTGGAGCACCCGAGAGCTCTACTCGTCCAATATTTTGTTCAACAAGTTTGAGAAGCCCCTCGTCAAATGCGCTACGACGACATCCAAGCCGTTCACAAGTGAATTCACGCAATTTAGGAATCGAGAGGTGCCGTTGACGAAGGTTTACTCCAGCTGTCTGTTCTAACTCATCGTAGGCAGACAAGAGGACGAATCCAAAATTTGTCGGAACAGATTCTCTCTCGACTCTGTAAAAGCTACCCGTGAATGCATTCCTTTGAACCACACCGAGCCGTTCCGCCCAGTCACCAAGCAATTCAACACTGGTCTGATTGTACTTGTACGGCGTGAATTCCGAATTCTCCTCAAGTACATCGAGCAGTTCCTGAAGTGTAGCTGGGGAAACTTCGTCTACAGCTTCAAGGAATGCCTTGTAGTGTGGACTCCGAACTTGGAGCGTTTTATTGACAGTTTTCCAGGCTTCGTTCCGAACTGCTGCAAGAAATCCGTCACCGATAGTAGTTGTGAGGTACTCATCGGGTTTTTCCTCTTCGTTTGACACACTTTCGATCAAGTCGATTCTAAGTGCTTCAAGAATTGTTTCTCGTGCACGCCTCTTCGACACATTGAGGAGTTCTAGGACATCCTCTGTTGTTCTGGGTGTCCCATCACAGAGATGTGTAACCTCCGTTATTCTTCCAAGGGAAACTGGACGGATCGTGGGTCGTTCATCGGTCATACTAGCCGCCTCATTTGCTGTTTTGCCATGTCGTAAGCTCGCTTCGTCACCTCATTCCCTTCGAATCGAAGGTCGAGATATGATTCAACGTCTGTTCCAGTAGCCGCGATATAACGGAAGCGTCGCAATTCAGTAGTGAGAGCCCACAAGTTGTGTTTTGTAAGGAAATCTCTGTTTGAACGAATTTCACCGAGAGTATTGGAGCCACAGATCGGGCAAGAACAAGGGAGATACTCTAATTCTTCTATCGAGTGAAGTTCGGTTCCACCGAATCCAGGAATCAAATAATTTCTATTTCCCGCAGAGCGAATAAATGCGGAAGAATCGAAACTGTCCATTCCCAGATAGAGGAGGAGAGGTTGGTAAACCAAACCCCCTAACCCATAGACGTGGATGTGTTTGTCAGTTGAACGCCGTGCCGCCAATAAGATTTTTGTCACACGTTTGTAATCCGAACGAATCGGAACCATACTCCCAATTGCATACCCGTCGAACTCGCCATGTTTTTCGAGGTGACGTATCCCGTTTCGAATGGTTCGTGGATCGTAACCATGGACGCTTCCGAACAGTAATGCGTCACCAGAATGGTTTTCGCTCGCAGTGAGGGCGCGGTCAATGTTTTCTTTGACACGACGCTGATTCTCAGAAGCACGCATCCCTTTAGACAGTGGGACATCGACCGTCCCATAGATGTCTGCTTCAATCTTTTGTTGTGTATTGAGCGTTTCTTCCGGAGTGGTGTCAATTTTTTCTGAGGAAAAGTCGAATCCTCCACTATCCGCGAACAATACCGTATTGTCCGGTACTCCCATCTCCTCTCGGAGCGATCTTCCATTTTCCAATCGCTCCCAAAGGGGCCTACGCAGGCGAATTGCTCGAGAGTTCACCATCCCCGTTCGGAGATCCGGAATCATATCGGTATACTCCGGAGTATTGTCACTCGACCGTTTCCCTACATTTCGAACAGGGAAGAGTATCGGTGTTTGTATCGACCCGTGAGGGGTTTCGAGTTTTCGTTCCCTGTACAACATGTCTACCCGCTCGGGTAAGCTGGGCTCTTGCTTAAACTTTGCCCCGACAAAGTAAAGTGAGTACCCCGCAATTTTTTCTGAAGCAACGATGAGCTACGAGCCGGTGCAAAATATTATCAAACAAAAGCGGGTTCTAGAGGTATTGGATTTTTTACAGTCTAATGGTGAACTCCGATTCACCGAACTGTTGCAGCGAATCGAAACCTCTTCAGACGTACTTTCTCGTTGCCTCCAACTACTGACTTGCTACAAGTTGATATCTCGTTCAGAAAAAAATCCCCGCCATGTCACGTATCGAATTACTGAACGGGGGTCGACTTTTCTCGTAAAATTGGAGGAGTTAGAACTGCTGTTGCGAGATTAATTGAATTGGTCAAAGCCCGCCTGCTTCGTAGGTTCGGTAGTACAGAGTTTCACCACATCCTCCTTCGTTTTAACCATCGCTCCTTTCGCCAGGTTCTCTGCAAAATACTGGAGGAATACGCCCTTCAAACCGACGACAATCTTTCCGTACTTTTTCGCTTCTTTCGTTCTTGCTGGAATCGAAACAACATTACCGACTTTTTCTGCAAGTTCTTCTTGGTTGAATAGCACAATGGTCGTCTTGGTAGGGCAAGCACTGATCATGCGTTCGAGATTCAGCGCTTGATAATAGTCAGTCCCCAGAGGAAGGAACACGATATTGTAGGATCCCTTAGAAGTAATCAGGTCCACGACTTTGTCTGTAATTTTGAGATGCGTAGACCTGTTTGAAATCTCAGTTGCAGTCATCCCCGAGAAAGTAACCTCATACGGCGGTAGGAGATCGTTCTCTTCGATTAGTCCGAAGCCGGCACTAATGAAATATCGGTCAACTTCGTGTTCTGATCGGCGAAGGTTGTCAACGGCACCGTCTACGTATTTCTGTTGCCGACCTGCGTAGAGATTGCGCGCTTTGATGGCCGCACTTCCATCTCGTTCTAATAAGTCTTTCAAACCTTTGCCGTCGATATCATCCGCCGTATAAACGTCACTGCTTTCTGGATGATTCTTCGACCCTGAACATTGATCGATGATGAGAATTCGCATGGTTAGAATTCCATCAACCCCTTTTGGACATGGCAATCGGGGACATAATCGCTCGGATACCCGAACGAATCGAGAACTGCTGCACGAAGTTCAGTCGGCGAGTCATGGATGGCAACGGAACATCCACCGTCCTCAACAGTGGCTTGTAGCGTTCCGGGTACTCGCCCGTCCGGACAATAGACGTGCAGGTTCTCGTACCGCGAACACTTCTCCGATAGCGATTTCACGAGTTTATCTGGGTCAAGTGAGACCACTGGGGGAGTCTCCTCCCACCATTCATGGAACCCGTTTGCACTTATCGCCCCAATTTCGCTAATTGGGAGGTCATGCACTGCCGACCAGAAGTCACCTCGGTGCGTCTGGAGTGCATTCTCAACAGTACCATTCCCGATCATGTTTGCGGACACTGGAGTGACCACGAGCGTTTTCGGAAGGGCATTGTCGAACTGCTGGTAGAATCGGTGAGTGTTATGGAATCCACGACGCCGATTTCGATTGTTTGCACGAAAGATGGCAACTTCGATGCCATGTTCCTCACAAATTGGACAGTCGCATTCGTCCCAGGGACGACTACGAAGCGTCGCCTCGTATTCCTGCAAGTAGCCGTCGTCACCTATCCAATTCGCATAATCTTCGACAAGTGGCCAAATCTGTCCGAACGCTCCGACTTCGTCGTCGTTTGACTCACGCTCGCGAACTTGCTTAAGCATTCGAGGGAAGTTACCCTCAAAGACGTTCTTTGCAACTTGAACAAGCTCGTCATATGTTTCTAGCGGTATCGGGTCGTCAGGATGGTCATCTCTGAAGAGTTTCACCAATTTCCGTCGGAATTTCCGACTGAAGTTTGCGCGAAGTGCACGCCCGTATTGATAGTCGTCCCGGCAGAATTCTTCGACTTCTCGAACGTAATCGACATCGTAGCCATCGTCGTGACGTTTCTCCCGAATGTACGAAGGAAGTCCCTCTAAAGCAGCAACCGCAATTTCATGCCACTCCTTGATTGCATCTCCAATCGATTCTTGTTTGCCGTACGCACGAAGACTCCACAGGAGTTCCTGTCCGCGAAGCGCTTTCTCAATTGCCTCCGAAAGGGAATCTCGATTTGAACCGAATCTAACTCGAATCGCGTCATATCGGCGCTGGTCATCGATATGATAATTATCGCCGCCTGTCCATGCAGCCCTGAGCATACTAGCGCTGTCGAAACTGGTCATACCAGTGGTTCCAACCGCATCGAACGCATCCGTCTTCGCAAATCCAAAAACGTGAGTATCGATACGAGTGTTGTGTTTGCGCTCGTGGGCTTTGATGATGTTCCCAACTTCAGCGGTGATACGCTTCACGGCACTCGCCGGACTTCCTGCAACGCCACCGATTCCGAGGTAATTGTAGCCAAGTTCGAGAGCATGGGTTGCAGAGACACCGTACGACTGTGGGTCCCAACCCTGTATGGCCACCATTAGACGGAATGGGTAATCACCTGCATCGTAGTGGCGTTTCATCTCCTCTGCGTTCCGCATCGTCAGGTCGAAGCGATACTGCATATCGTCCTCACGATAGACCGCCCGAGGGTCATCTCGAAGGCGGGATAGGACTTCTCTCTTCGACCCTTCAAACGCACCATCTTCAAACTGCTCGACACTCGATTGATCGTAGATGGACGGTTCTTCGTCCTTGACGTAAGGGGGCCACTTCTCAGGCCACTCGTCTACCATGACTTCGATGTCCTCGGTAAGTTCATCTGGAAGGTCGCCCTTTCTTACGTTCTCGCCGAGAGCGGTCTTATTCAAGTAGAGACGGTCTTTGTGTTCTGATCCCAGAATCAGGTGGTCAATTGTGACGCCAGTAGTGACTTCGAGAGTTTCGTAGAAGTCCAACATCTCCTTGTTTCCATACGGGGGAAACGGGAGCGATTTGTAACCCCAAGCTCCGCAATCACTGATTGTTGGAAGCCACTCCGGAATGTTGAGGACGGGATCGTTATAGACGCCAAACTTTGTGAGGCGTGCAAATTTCGTGTCAGATTCTTCAACCTGTTCTCGAGAGATGAGTACCCCATCGATGGGAGTCGTATCATAGTCGAAAATGTCCCAGATGTAGCTAAGCTCTCGTTCACTCCGGTCAATTTCGGAGTGCTCGTCGTGGACGAAATCGTAGTCGGCATCGACAGCGTCGTCCCACTCTGGAACGTAGAACCTCAAGCTAGATAGTCACCTGTATACGCTATCTTTCTCACAAATATGAATCCTGCTGAATCAGATTTACCCGCCCATGTTATCTTGTCAGATGGCTAACTATGGGTATGGGTGAATACGAAGATCGGATGATTCGAGAGATAGAAAAACAAGTTACTAAAATTGATGTTGAAGATATTTTAGAACCTGACGAAGCGAAAAATGAGAGAGGGAATCCCGAAGTCTTGGTTATAATCCACCAGATGGGGCATGTCTTAGAGCGTTACAAATTCGAGGTTATCAGGCCAGCAGATGATGAAAAATATCCTCGGTATCGATACGGCCCGTACGCAACAACGGAAGGGGCGAATTTGGCAGAGTATATGAATGATGCATCCGTCGCAGCAGCAAAAGCATTGGCCGAGCACACGGGCGTTCCTGTAGAGGCTTGGATATACCCTCACAAAGAATTAGAAAGTCGAACTAAATTGGATTCTAAGAGAGTAGCCAAAGATCCGGATTTAAGCGAGTAATTCGGTCAGAAATACGCTAGAGATAATTAGTAGAAAAAACGTTAATACAGAACACCATTCCGTCGAATAGCATTTGCCTGTGGGACAACGCAACGGTGATTTATATACATCGCACCCGTCAGAACCACCTGTAACGGACGAAACGCGCGGAATTCGAGAATTCGAAGCGCTGATTGGACCATCTGGTCCCGGTGAGTTGCTTCGTCCTCTCACGGCAAGGACCAGGGTTTGAATCCCTGACGGAGCATTTTCTCAAACCCAAACCGCCGAGCAGGGCGAGGCGTGTTTGGTTCGTAATGCGGAGGAAGGGTTTGAGCAGGGAGCAACTCATTTGCGACCGAGTTCGAATCCCTGACGGAGCATTTCTCTTGATGCGAGTCGCGGAGCGAGAGCACGGAAGACGAGCGAAGCGAACGCTATCTCAACCCGGGAAATCTCGTGGTCGAGCTCGTGAGTCCAGAAGATATCTTTTTGTTCAAAGCAGTCGCCGGTGGGGTGGACGACATCGAGGATCTGTTATAGTTGCTGCAGACCGGCCTCGAGTTCGACGTCATCGAAGCAGAACTCGAGATGCAGGTCGAAATCTTGGGGCAAGAGCTGTTCGTGACGTACGTGAACGAAGCGTTGACTGATCACTGAACAATACAACGTGACGCCGCCATTTCACGACCCCGTGGCAAAGATCATCGAGCGCGTCTACGAGGAACTCGAAGTGCTGCACGCGCTTGACGAACCAAAATCGGTGACTGACCTGCAACAGGAACGTGACTGGTCTGCAGCGGACGGGGGATTGTGCGACGGCTGGAAGCAATAGACGCCGTCGCGGAAATTGATGGGCGTGTCAAACGTCGCTCAACGAAAATCTGACCAAGCGGGTGTAGAACGTGAGGCTGAGAACAACCAATCAGGTGGACTGCTCTTTCATTCGAGCCAAACGTGCTGGAACTTCTCCGCCCCGCTAGTTGTGGGGCCTCGGATGCCCTCGACCAGCAACGGTTATTTGTGTGGTTGGTGATTTTGTGAACGATGCTGAAAGAACCACTCGAATCTGCGTTGAACGAGCAGATCAATGCGGAGTTACGCGCGGAGTATCTCTATCTCTCAATGGCCGCGTATTTCGAGGACGAGGGGCTCCCGGGATTCGCGAGCTGGATGCGCACCCAGTCCGAGGAAGAGCATGCCCACGCGATGCGCATCTACGACTATGTCCTTGACCGGGATGGACGAGTTCGCCTCGAAGGCATCGACGCCCCGCAATCGTCCTGGGAGAGTCCGCAGGCCGCCTTCAAGGCGGCATACGACCACGAAGTGATGGTCACGGGGCTGATCGACGACCTCGTCGCGCTCGCCCGTGAGGAGAACGACAACGCAACCGAGAATATGCTCCAGTGGTTCGTCGCCGAACAGGTCGAAGAAGAGGCGACTGCACAGGGCATTATCGACAAGCTCAGGCACGTCGGCGATGACGGCCCTGGGCTCCTTATGATCGACCAAGAACTCGGTAACCGTGGCGCGGGAACCGGGAGCGATGAAAACGAAGCGGCGAACCAGCCAGAGTAGCAAACTCACCGAACCTATTGAAATCCGACTCTGTAGGTTTTTTCACAAGTAACATTTCGTGTGACTCTGCATGACAACGTCCGCAAGCTGACGCCCTTCCGCGAAAAGTCATCTTATACGAAACAAAGTATAAGAGACGGACAGGTCAGGCTGTCGAGCTGTTCGAATAACTAAGCAGCCATTTTGCGCGCAGTTTCCACAACTGAGTCAGAAATTAGTACCCGAATCAGGGACGCTCCGCCCTCGCCTGTGGGTGAATATTCCGGTTCACCCGGAACACGTTGTCCGGGTCGTACGTTTGCTTGAGTTCGAGGAGTCGGTCGTAGTTTGCGCCGTAGGTTGCCCGAACGCGTTCCTCGCCGTCTTCTGCGGTTTGGAAGTTGATGTAGTTCCCGCCGGTCGAAAACGACTGGAGCCGGGTGCCTGCGTCTTTGACCCATTGTCGGAACTCGGCTGCGTTGGGGTTGTCCGGCTCCCACATCCCTGCTGCGCCGTAGACGAAGCGAACGTCCCGATTGCCGATTGCGCCGTCGTCGTCGGCTCGGTCGTTGATGGCTCCGCCGATGTGGGCGAGAACGAGTTGGCCGCCCGGAATCGGGCATTCTGCGGCCAGTTCGGCTACCGTTGCTTGGAACTCTGGGGTGAGTTCGGACGCGAACTCGGTTTTCCAGTAGTAGTGGTGCCCCGTTGGCTCGGTGTCGTCCAACGAGGATTGGAGCTGGGCGTACGGGAGCGGTTGGAGCATATCTACGACGGGGTCGCCCAATGCGCGAATCGGAGTGAGTGCGTCTTCGACCGTGTCGAGGTCGCCAGTGTAGCACACCGCGAATGCGCAGATTCGTTCGCCGTGTGCCTCTGGCGGGACGAAGGGCGCTGGCGGAGCGCGCATGAGTACCTGAAAGACGGTCAACTCAGGCGATGCCGTGGCGGTTAGCTCTCTGTAGGTGGCGAGGACTTCTTCCGCCCGTGCGGCCGGCCAGGCGATGAGTCCACCGTAGACGGTCGGGCCGACCTCGTGGAGCCGGTAGGTGAACGAGGTGACGATGCCGAAATTGTGTCCTGCGCCTCGAATCGCCCAGAACAGGTCCGCATTCTCCTCACTGTTTGCCCGACGAACCTGTCCATCGGCGGTGACGATTTCGACCTCGAGCAGGTTGTCGACGGCCCAGCCAAAGCGGCGGGTCAGGTAGCCAAAGCCACCCCCAAGCGTCAGGCCAGCAATCCCCGTCTTGGAGATGAATCCGAGCGGCGTGGCGAGGCCAAAGAGTTGCGTCTCTCTGTCGACATCGCCGAGCTTGCAGCCAGCCTGTGCCGTGACTTGCCGTCGGTCGGCGTCAACGATGACGCCACGCAGGTTCGACATGTCAATGGTCAAGCCGCCGTCTGCGAGTGCCGTCCCGCCGATGTTGTGGCCGCCGCCTTTCACCGAGACGAGAAGGTCGTTCTCGCGGGCGAAATTCACGGCGGCAACGACGTCTGCGGTGCCCGTCGGCTGGACGACGAGCGCGGGCGTTTTCTCGACCATGCCGTTCCAGATACGGATTGCATCGTCGAATCCTGGTTCCCCGGGCGCAAGTAGCGGGCCGCGTAGTTGCTGGCGGAACGATTCGACCGTCTCTGCTGGCAGGGTTATCGTCGACCCACTCCGTGTCACGAGCGTCGTTTGTGTCATGCTGACTCACCACAAACTACGCGCAGAGACGACTTCTAATTGCCTCGTGAAATATTTCACCTCGTGAAAGTTCGCGGGTAGCCGAGGTGACGAACAGTGTCGAAACGCAGGTTACCTCCACCAGGTTCCGACCCGCTAACTCGCTTCGATGTAGGTCTCGAACGCGGTTTCGTCGATTGGTGTTGCGTCCGCACGGACGCGTTCGTAAACGGAGAGTGCCCACTCTCTGGCCGCCGGTGCGTCGGTGTCGATGATGGCGACGAGTGCCCCCGTGGCGATATCGTGGCAGCAGATGCCCACGCGGTCGTCGACGATGCCGAGGCCACAGCGGTCGCCATCGGGAAGGTTGTCGTGGACGAGAACCGTACAGTTCTCGCTGGTTGCGACTTCTTGGACTCGTTCTGGATTCCACGCATACGTCCCTTCGAGCGCGGTTGGCGAGAAGACGTATTCGAGTTCCATACCGGAGAGAACGGCGTCACAGACCGCTTCGTTGTTTATCGACTTCTGGACAATCGTGTCGAAGCCGCGCATCCGACTCGTCCCCTGTATCAACTGCGTCAACCGTTCGACGGGTTCGTAGGGATAGCCGGGGCCGGGAACGGAGACCACCGCGTCGGCAAACAGGTCGACCGAAAACCCCTCCATCTCGCGGGGGAGCCACTGCCAGATGTCTCGGAGTTTGTGCTCGGTTTCCATCGCCGCACAAAGGCGCAGAAAACGGTCTGCGACGAACTCACCCAGCGGCGTCAGTTCGTAGGTGCGTCCCTCGCGGACAATCCACCGTCTGTGTTCGAAATCCGAGAGGATTCTCCCCATCGTCGGAGACGACGCGCCGGTCACCGCTCGGAGGTCGGCGCGGTCGTGCGGACTCGTTTCCAATGCTTCGAGCACACCGACTCGGTGCGCTGACCGAGCGAGAAACTCGATGTCGTCTATCGCAGAGTCCATAGTAACGATTGGTGAGGAATGCTAATAGAGATTCTCGGGCGGACGGTGAGAGTGGTTTTGTGAGGGGCCATCAGTTGGAGTTTTGGGTGTTCAGATGCACCACGTCACGCTCACAGCTCCTCGTGTGTGATTCGACGCGTGAGCGCTTCCGCACACGAGGAGTCAGTAGAGGTGCTCTGTCCCACCCAACTCAGTCCGGACGTTCTCGTAGATTTCGAATCGCGCACCCCCGTCTGAACCCGCCGTGACTGCAATGGCCCAGCCGTGTGCCTCGACAATCTGTTCGATGATGGCGAGTCCGAAGCCGGTTCCCGATTGGTTGGTCGTGAAGCCGGATTCGAAGACCCGAGCGCGGTCGGCTTCCGGGATGCCCGGGCCGGTGTCTTCGACGTAGAATCCCTGCTCGTCTACAAGCGAGCCAACACGAACGGTCACGTCAGGGCCACCGTGTTCGATGGCGTTTCGAAACAGGTTCTCGAACAGTTGGATGAGACGACTTTCGTCGGCTTCGATAACCTGGTCTGTCTCGACGGTGAGCGTCACGTCGCGGGTATCGACCGTCTCCCATGCCTCCGTAGCGACAGTAGCCACCAAGAGGTGTTGGGTCTCGCCGACTGCGTCACCCTGTTTGGCCAACGTGAGGACATCGTTGATGATGCGTTCCATCCGCGTCGTCGCACGGGAGATTGCCTCGAAATGCTCACTGTCGCCGGTTTCTTGGGCGATTTCGAGTCGTCCCTTGGCGACCGTCAGTGGATTTCGCAGGTCGTGGGAAACGACGTTGGCGAACTCGGCTAACCGGTCGTTCTGGCGTTTCAGTTCCTGTGCATGTTGCTCTCGTTCGGTCATGTCGCGTGAGGTGATGACGACGCCTCGGATGACCGGATGGTTGAGGAGGTTCTTCCCGTGGAGTTCGAGCGTTCGCCACGACCCGTCTGCGTGGCGAAATCGCGCCTCGGTTTGTGTGAGTCGCCCGAAATCCTCGATGCCGTCGACGAACTCCTCGACAATGTGGTCGAGGTCGTCGGGGTGAACGAGGTCGAACACCGTGTCCCCAACGACGGACTCGGGGTCGTACCCGAGGACGTGCTCGAACGCCTGACTCTGGAATCGGACGGTTCCGTCGGCTTCGATCACGGTGATGATGTCGGTCACGTTCTCGATGAGCAGCTCGAAGCGTTTTTCCGCCCGCATTCGATCGGTAACTTCTCTGAAAATCACGATTTTGCCGACTGGTTCCTGTGTGTCGTCGGCAATCGGCATGAGGCGAATGGTGAAGTAGCGATACTCACCGAGTTCGAAGGCAGTGTTAGAGTGCTGTTCGTCCTCACCGTCATATGCAGCGATGTGGGGATACACGTCACCCAAGATGTCGGAACCGTGGCAGCCGGTGAACGCAGCGTCGATAGAGAACAGGTCTTTTGCCGCGTCGTTCATCTCAGCGACACGCCCGTCCGTGTCGAGAATCACGATTGGGTCGGTAATCTGTTGGACGACCAAGTCGTGAGCAATGGGGACGATGTCGAACAACTGGTAGCGATACATCGAGATCGAAAGGACTACCACCGTCACCGCGAACGCGAGTGGCGTGGGGTTGATGCGAACCAAGTGGGCGAAATACGCCACATTTGCGAACAGTGGGGTCAGCGAGGCGACGAGAAAAACGGCGACGATACCGCGAAACTCGTCTGTTCCCTGAGAAAAGTGGTCGATGATAGCGAGGATTGCGATGAGCACTTGCGTGTACAGATATGCGAGCAAGAACCAGTGCCACGCGCCCATCTGTTGGGTCAAGACGACGAACGACCCGTTTGTATCGAGCGACTGTGAGGCGAACACGAGGTGGTGGCTCTCGTTCGTCCAGAGGAGTGCAAGTGTGAGGAGAGGGACGACCGTGAGCGCGGCGGTCGTTCGTCGCGTCACAAATCGCTGTCGCCCGGTGTAGAGGAGCGCGAACACCATCCACGCCCCCGGAACGATGACCGCACCAACGTACACCGCGAAGTTCCACAGGAGTTTCGCAGAGAGGGTGACCGAAGCGAGCTGGAGAATATACGCGAGTTGCCACTCAACGATGGCGGCCAAAAAGAGCACGAACGCGAATGCCGCTTTCTCAGACCGGTCACGCAGCGAAAATCCACCGATAATCGCGGTGAACAGCGCGATAAGGAGCAGCGGAATCGTGTAGGGTGTGTATTGCCACGGCATTTTTTCAAGCAGAACAAATATTCGCAACAGTCAGGTACACTAGTTGAATATTTTACTTAATCGACAGTCGTTGGCAGTATATTTAAAAATTAGTATTACCAAGTATACTGACTATCGGACGTTGTTAAATTTTGACGGCGAGGCGGGCAGGGGCGTTGCTCACCGCATTTTTACATGCGTGCGGAGGTCATGCTCTACTCCCGAGTGTGCGACTGTGGGTGAGGTACAGTTTACTCACGCGCGTACAACCTGCAAGTATGGACGACGCAAACGACTCAGTACACACCATCCTCCCAGACAGCGTCTGGAAGCGCCACGCGAACCCGTGGAGCGGGTGGACGCGGGCGGCGACGACCCCCGCCCTCGTGTACGCGCTCTATCAGCGAAACTGGCGGCTCGTGGCGGGGCTGGTCGTGTGGCTCATCATCAATCCAGCCGCGTTTCGCCCGCCGGAAACGACCGATGCGTGGATGACGCGCGGCGTGCTCGCAGAGCGTGCGTGGCTGGCGCAGGGCCACGGAACGGTGGGACTATCGTGGCCCAACGTCCTCAATCTCCTCAACGTGCCAGCGACGGCCTATTTGGGGTGGGCGACGCTCCGGCGGCGGCCAGTTCACGCCGTCCTCGCAACCGCGCTGGTGATGGCGTTCAAACTCGCGTGGATGGCACAAATCATCGACTTGACGGGCATTGCGCCCGGCGAACCGTTCCCCGACGAGTAACGCGGTTCAGTCGTCCGCCACCGCATCCGGGCGATACGTCCGGCTGATGGCCTTCCACTTCCCGGTCGTAAAGCGATAATAGTTGATGACGGCCGGAACCACCGTCTCCCCGAAGAAGGCGAGGTAGATGCCATAAATCCCGAGCGCCGTCGTCCCGCCAAGGTAGATGAGCGGGATGGAGAACCCAAACATCCCGATGACGAAGCTGTAAAACGGCCAGCGCGTGTCACCAGTCGAGTCGAGCGCGCCCGAGATACTGCTCGTGACACCTTGGAAGACGACGGCGATGGCGGAGACGTACACCATGTCCACCGCGATTTTTACGGCGGGGTCTGTCGGGGAGTCAACGAACAGCGTCACGATAGGGCGAGCAAATGCGATGACGACGGCGGCGGCGACGATGTACGTCGCAACCGAGAAGCGGACGATTTCTCTCCCATAGGCTTCCGCGCCGTCTTCGTCGTCTCGGCCGAGTTCCTGCCCGACGAGACTGCTCGCGGCGAGGCCAAAGCCCCAGCCGGGCGTGTTGATGAGTCCCCAAATCCGTCGGGTGATGATGTAGGCAGCGACGACCGTCGCGCCGAACAGATCGAGGAAGGCGAGGGTGGGAAAGCGCGCAACCGTCCAGACGGAGTTGCGGCCAACGACGGGAAGCCCGATGCTCACCACGTCGCGCATGGTCTCCCAATCGACAAACGAACCAGTTGGTGAGACGGTGACGGGCAGGTGGCCAACGCCGGGCAAACGCCCCCGCGAGAGGCCAATGACGAAGGCACCGGTGACGAGAACGTTCGAGAGGACGGTGCCGAGCGCCGCGCCGACGACGCCCATCCCAAGGCCGAAGATGAGCACGGCGTTGAGCGCGATGTTCATGACCGCACCCGTCGCACGCAACACCATCGGCGTCCACGCGTCGTCAGCACCGATGAGCGCGCGACTGGCGATGAGGTTGAGCGCGCCAAACGGCACGCCAAAGGCGAGGATTCGGAGGTAGTCTGCGCCGTAGCGAATCACCGTTTCGTCGGAACTCAGTAGCGAGATGAGTTCGACGGGGAACAGATAGAACACCGCAGCGACGGGGAGCGTGATGGCGACGACGAGCGCGGCGCTCGATCGGATGGCTTGGCCGAGTTGGTCGAAGCGCTCTGCGCCGTATCGCTGGGAGACGAGCGCGATGGTGCCAGCGGCGAGGCCGCCGCCGATGCTGAACACGAGTCCCCAGTAGGGACTGGCGAAGCCAACCCCGGCGATGCCGACGCGGCCGAGCGCGACGCCGACCATCGCCACGTCAGCGGCGCTTTTCGACATGCGGGCGAGACCAGTGACGATGCGCGGCCACGCGAGGTCGGCTGTGTGGCGCGCACGCTGCTCGGTGATGAGTCCGAGCCGAGAGAGGGCGAGACCAATACTGAGAAGGAGGGCACTCAGCGGATTCGGAACGCGGACCACTACGAGCGGGTTCGAGAGGCACGCAGAAAGGGGTTCTGAACGCGGACAGCGACGCCTTCTTTTTCTTGCCGCCACGCCTACGGCTGGTGTGCACACGATTTCGGCCACCCTGTTCGATTTAGATGGCACGCTCTGTCGGAACGACCAAGACACAGCCGCCATCTACGCGAGTGCGTTCGAAGTCGCTGGGGTCGCGCCCTTTGGCGAGCCAGCCGACCTCTGGGAGGCGCTCTCCGGCCCGCCGGACCCGAACGACGAGGTCGGGTATCTCGCGGCAGGGTACGACGTGGTGGCAGCGAAATACGGGCGGCAAGCGGTCGATACCACGGCGCTCGCCCGCGGCTTCGCCCAGACGGTCGATTGGAGCGCCGTGTCGTTCCAGCCCGGCGCGAAACAGGCGCTCGCCGACGCCACCGCCCACGGACAGGTCGGCCTCGTGACCAACGGGCCGTCGCGGCGACAGGCGGTGAAAGTCGAGGCACTCGGCCTCACAGACGCCTTCGACGTTATCGTGTACGCGGGCGATATGCCCCGCCGAAAGCCCCACCGCGACCCGTTCGACCGGGCGCTCGCTGCCCTCGACGTGCCCCCAGACGCGGCGCTCCACGTCGGTGATTCGCTCGAATACGACGTGGTGGGAGCA
Source organism: Haladaptatus sp. CMSO5 (assembly GCF_036689885.1). Taxonomy (NCBI): domain Archaea; kingdom Methanobacteriati; phylum Methanobacteriota; class Halobacteria; order Halobacteriales; family Haladaptataceae; genus Haladaptatus; species Haladaptatus sp. CMSO5. The sequence goes on along the minus strand of NZ_JBAHVW010000001.1, from coordinate 1,765,702 downwards.
CAGCGAGCGGGCTTGCTCGCCGCGTGGTATCCCCACACAGAAACGGCCGACTCGACGGGGTACGACCCCGATTACATCCTTCATCGACTCGACAGCCTCGACGCGATTCTTGCGGACGTGGGGCGGTGACGGCGGTGCACCTTTCGTTTCGCGGCCTGAACACCCAGTGATGGATGCCGTCCGAGCCATTGTCGCCCGAGAGTTCCCCGACCGCGAGGTCGCGTCGGTAACCCCCACAACGCGTGGGAATCAGAAGGAGACGGCAGTCGTCAGGTTCACCGATGGCGCGACGGTCGTCGTCCAACACACCGACGACTCAGACGCGCTCGCCACCGAGTCGATGCTCGCACAGCGGGTTCGGGCTGAAACGTCGGTTCCGGTGCCTCGACAACTGGCACAGGGAACCCTCGACGCACGCGCGTACGTCGTGGTCGAGCACGCAGACGGCGCAGACCTCCACGAACGGTTCACCGGCTTTGCTGTGGCACGCCAACAGAGCCTCGCCGCAGCGTTCGGGCGGTATCTCGCAGAAGTCCACGAGGTGTGTTCGTTCGACGCGTTTGGCGACGTGGTGTGGGACAGTGAGACGGCCGACTTTCGCGTCACCGGACTCGACAACTGGGCGTCGTGGTTCCGTGTGTATGCGCTCGCGGGTGTTGATACCCTGCCCGCTGCGTTCGACGATTTCCGCGAGCGACTGCGAGACGTGTTTGTGCATGCAGCGATACCCGAGTCTCCAGCGTCGTGTCTCTATCCGTGGGACTTCCGCCCGGGAAACGCGCTGGTCCAAGACGGGACGGTCACCGCCCTCATCGACTGGGGCGACCCACTCGCTGGTGCGCCGGGACTCTCGGTTGCGAAGGCAGAACACCTCGTCTGTGGCTGGTACGTCGAGTCGAGTGAGCCACTCCGGGTGGCGTTCAGGCGGGGGTATGAAACGGTGCGACCGTATCCCGCAGTGGACGCTGCGTACCGACTCGCGGCAATCGTCCACTCGGTGGTCGATTCGCACGGAGACGTGACGCGCCCTGGCTTCCCGGAGCGAACCGGTGTGGACGCCGTTTCGTTTCATCGGGCGAGACTTGCGGCGGTGCTCTCCGAGTGAGGACTACCCCCTCGCCCCGTGTGTTTCGAGAAATCCCGACCAGTTAGGGAATGTCCGTATGTGCTGTTTCTGCGTACAACTGAGTAGTGGGCGTTGGCGCTGGCTGGTTCCGGCCAAGCGCCAGCTGCCCTCCAACACACCAATCCATACATCCACCTGACACAAATTCCGCGCCGTGACCCACTGGGATGCTCGTTGGTGTGGGACAAAAGGGCACAAATCAACAGACTGTGCCACGATGCACCCTCCAAAGGGACTACCACGCCCCAATTGTTTAGGGGCAGGGAGTATCTGTTTGGTCGATGTAATACCACGAGTTGAGATGGATACGAAGGAACAATCCGAAGATACTCCATTGCAGGCGTTACTGGTGCGTCTGCGTGACGTTCTTGGGATTGGCGCAGACGACACTGACGGAAGTATAGCGGCGAGTGAGTTGGATGGGACCGAAGGGGGGGAATCCGGGGCCGAAAAATCCGCAACACAGGAGTTCATCGATTACACCTATGAACACTCGAAAGCGGATTTTGTCGTGAAAACCGGAATGACGCCAGAAGAGATGGTGCTCGAAATGGTCAACGAAAACGACGGGCGAATGCGGCAGAAAGAACTCGCAAGTCTCGTTGGCTGGTCTGATGCGACCGTGAGTCGGTTGCTCCAAGACATGGAAGACGAAAAATCGCTCAACCGATTTCGTCTGGGCCGCGAGAAAATCATCTGCGAACCAACCCTTGCACCAACCGGCTTCGACGAGCCGATGACGGCTCAGTCGCCGGGAAAGCTGAGCGAAGAAGAGAACAAGATTCAGTCTGACTGACTGGTGTTAATCAGCAGTGGGGCTGACTTCGAAGAGGGTCGTGAAGATTTTTCGTTGCGCTCTGCGCAGGTGTTCGTGGAACGTTGCTGGTGACACGTCGATCGAGGCAGCGACGTCCGTCCCAGCGCTCTCGCGTGGCCAGTCGAAAAAGCCCGCGTAGTACGCGGACTTGAGCGCGGTGCGCTGGCGCTCGGTGAGCTGACCAATCAAGCTCTCTGCGAGTTCCTCTGGCATCGCAACCTTGCGGTCGATGGTGTTTCTCGACACGAGTTCAAGGCCAGGGTAGCGCTCACAAAGCGCGTCGCTCACCTGCCGCAGGTCAACGGACGCAGGCAGTTCGGCTTCGATTTCGACGCTGTCGTGGGTGAATGTAATCGAGTGGAGGCGACCACCGTAGGTCGCAAGTGTCGAACTCGCCGTTGGCTCGTCGGTCACCACCTCAAAGCGCGTCACGTCGGTCGAGGCGTTTATCTCCCGGATATCGGTGACCCACGGCACGTCTTCGAGCGCGTCTTTGTACACCGCTGGGGACATCTCACGGACCGAATGGTACTTCAACACCGTCCCGTCGTTGAGCGGGACGACGCGGTCTACGGTCACCACACCCATTTCCCCATCGAGCGCTTGGAGCGCGTCCGGGAGGTCGTTCGTTCGGAAGGTGACTTCAGTGATGCGGTCTGCCATCAGTGCTTCCTTGCGTTCGATGGCGTTGATGGCGTGGCCAATCACGTCGCCAACCTGCGAGAGAATGCGTTGTTCGTTTTCGCCAAATGCATCGCTGCGCGCAGAATAGATGGTCAGCACACCGTAGGAGATGTTCTGGTAGGTGAGCGGAATGGCGGCCACCGACCGGTAGCCACGCTCGCGCGCGTCGTCGTGCCACGGCTCGTACTCGTCGTTTTCGAGAACGTTCGTGATGAACACGGGTTCTTGCTCGCGCAGGGCACGGCCGGTCGGGCCGCAACCGGTTTCGCTCTCGTCTGCAGTGATGGTGACGCCTTCTAAATAGTCAGTGACGCCTGCTTCCGCGATGGATTCGAGACTCGTTCCGTCGTCTGCGACCGACCCGAGCCATGCGAACTCATAGAGGTCTGCGGTGCCAAAGCGCTCGCAGACGAGCCGCTCTATGTCCGTGCGGGCGTTCGATTCGACGAGCGCATGGGTGATTTCGCGGACGACCTCGTTTAGGTCGTTCAGCATCTCGATTTGTTCCTCCCACGCCCGGCGGTCGGTGATGTCTCTGACCACGCCCGCCCGACCGTCTGACCCGGTGTCGTACGGATACGGGCCAAACCGTGCCTCGGCCGGAACCGAGGTGCCGTCTTTTCTCTGGAAGTCAAGTTCGATGGTGGCCTGCTCTCGGTCGCCACCGCGCATCTCTGCGGCCATGTTTTGAACGCGCTCTTGAATTGTGTCGTTGTGGACGAGCGTGGCGTGGTTCCCGAGAAGTTCTTCGCGGTCGTAGCCCGTCATTTCACAGTAGGCGTCGTTGACCATCACGAAGTTGTCGTCCGGGTCAAGGGCGTAAACGCCATCCCAGATGGTTTCGACGATGGTCTCATAGCGCTCTAGCTCACGTTCACGAACAGCCCGAGAGATGGCGGTGGCGAGGATATTTGCGATGCTCTGGACGAACGAAACGTCTTGCTCGGTGAACTCGCGGGTGGCAGTGCTGTGTGCGCCAAACACGCCCCACGGGTTCTCGTAGTCACCGATGATGACGCTGATGCCGCTCTGTACGCCGTGGTCTTCGAGGAGCGGTGGAGCCGTAAATCGCGTCTCCGTCTCGAAGTCTTCAACGACGACGGGCCCTTCTGAAAACAGGGTATATCCGGCCTGTGAGGCCATGTCCGTCTTCACGCTTGCTTCGCCAACGAGGCCGTCGTTCCAGCCAACGCCGGCTCTGAGTCGCAACTCGCCGTCGTCTGCGTTGAGGTCGAGGACTTTGGTAAACTCGACGCCGAGCCCATCGGCTACGAGTTTGGTCGCCACCCGAAACAGTTCCTCAGTGTCGCGACTTTGCAGCGCCCGCTGGCCGAAATCTGCGATTGCGCGCTGTTGGCGCACCCGGCGTTCGAGGGTTTGGACGTGTGTGTTGCGCTCTTCGAAGTTTCTGACAACACCGACCGTTCCCGTGAACGACTCGTCGTCGGTTGGGAGCGCGGCAAAGCGCGTCTCTGCAGTGATTTTCTTACCGTCCGCGCGTTGTAAGTTGATTTCGACGGTGCCCGTCTCGCGGTCGCCGGTTTGCAGTTCTCGCCGAAGTTTCTCGCCCGTTTTGACGATGTCCTCGTCTACGACAGTCGAAATGTGCTTGCCGATGAGGTCTTCGCGGTCGTAGCCGACCATCGAGGCGTAGCCGTCGTTTACCATCTCGAACTCGTAGTCCTCGTTTGCGACGTACACGCCGTCGTGGATGGTCTCAAGGACAGTCTTGTAGCGTTCGAGGTCCTCTTCTTGCGTGTCGCTTGCAGGCGACTCGGTCGAGTCAGCAGCGTTCGAGTCGGGCTGGTCGGTCGTTGGGTTGACGATGACCAACACCGTCTCTGACATGGGGTCACCGGACAGCGATTGGAGGTGGAGGTCGCACTCGACGGCCCCGCCGGTTGCGCTCGAGAGGGTAGTCGAGACGCTTTGGGTCGACGGGTCACCGGCGTCGAGCTGGCTGTATATCGACTGGAACGATACTGCGGAGTCGTTGAGCAACTGCGTGAACGCAGTTCCGACGACAGCTTGCTCTTCGCGGCCGACTAACTCACAGAACCGCTCGTTTGCGGTTGTGATGAGTCCGGCACCATCGAGCGTGATGGAACCAACATCCGTCACTTCGACAACTGTTTCAAAGGCGTGCAGCGCCTCATCGCAGTCGTCAGTCAACGGGGTGTGGAGGTCGTCCCCGCTGGAAGCACGAGTCATCTCAAAGGCGCTTACGAGTCCCCTCAGATAAGTGCAATGGCCACAAGTTGAACATATGTGTTTTCGGAGATGAGTTGTGTACGTCCAACTATTTAGCTAATTTTGAAAGAATATGAGGGTGAAACGGCCTTTATTAGTTTTTTATTTCTGATTTTGAGGTGAATTTGTCCGTGGCAGGCGGGCGAAATATGCCAGCAATTCACACTAGCGAGCGTGTCACAGGCCGTCGACGTCCCAAATCGAACGCGCTAGCATCTGAGGCGGCCGAGATAACATATTTTATTAATTCGCAGTGCAAACCTAATAACAGAATGAGTGGATTTACGCGCCGGTCGGTACTCCAGTGTGGGGGCGCGCTCGCAGTGAGTGCATTCGCTGGGTGTGTAGCGGACGGTCCGAGTGACACAGCCGGTGAGCAACTGGCGACAGCATCGTTTTTCGTGCTCGCTGATTTCGCCACCAACATCGTCGAAGATGGCGCTGCAATCGACAACCTCGTGCCGATTGGGCAACACGGCCACGGCTGGGAACCGGGGCCGAGTATCCAAACCTCGATTCTCGACGCTGCGGCGTTCATCTACATGGGCGAAGGCTTCCAGCCGTGGGCGGACAACGTCGTCGCAAATCTCGAACGCGATGCGCCCGAAATCGTCGTCATTGAGGCGCGACACGGCATCTCGCTTCTCGATGCGGGTGGTCACGAATCCGACGAAGACGACCACGACGAGACAGGGAACGATCCCCACTTCTGGCTCGACCCACAACGCGCCGCGCAAGCGGTCGATACCATCGCTTCGGGGCTTTCCATTGCGGATTCAGCGCAGGCAGAAACCTACCGGCAGGGTGCGACTGCCTACGCAGCCACACTCGCGGAACTCGACACCGAAATCGAAGCGGCGCTCGCGACGCGCACGCGCGACACCGTCCTCGTCGCCGGCCACGACGCCTTTCAGTATCTCGCAGCCCGCTACGATTTCGAGGTACACGCGCTCTCGTCGCTCTCACCGGACACAGAACCAACGCCACAAGACGTGCGCGAAGCCCAAGCAGTCATCGCCGAACACGGTATCGAGCACGTCCTCGCGCCGGTGTTCGAATCAGACCGCGCTGCCCAACAACTGGTCGAGGAGACGGACGCAAAAGACGTGCTTCCCATCACCTCGATTCCGACGACGACGGCCGACTGGGACGCACAGGGCTGGGGGTATGTCGACATCATGCGCGAGGTGAACCTCCCGACGCTTCGTGAGGCGCTCGGCGCATGACGGCCATCATCGCCGTCGAGAACGTCTCGTTTGGCTATGGAGCGCGTCCCGTCGTCGAAGACGTGTCGCTCACGGTCGAAGCCGGGGAGTTTCTCGGACTCGTCGGGCCGAACGGCTCTGGCAAGAGCACGCTTTTGAAACTCATGTTGGGGCTGCTCGCTCCCGACTCGGGGCGCATCACGCTGTTCGGTGAACCCGCGGCGGAATTCAGCCACGGTGAGCGCATCGGCTACGTCGCCCAAGACGTGACCAGCGCGACAAAGGAGATGCCGATTACCGTCCGCGAGGTGGTCACGATGGGGCGCTACCCGCGGATTGGCTTTGGCCGACTCACCGCGCGCGACCGCGGAATCGTAAACGAAGCCATGGAGACGGTGGACATCGCCCACCTCGAAGCGCGGCGACTCACCCACCTCTCTGGCGGGCAGCGCCAGCGCGTGTTCATCGCCCGCGCGCTCGCCGCGGAAGCCGACCTGCTCGCGCTCGACGAGCCTGCAGTCGGCGTGGACGCAGAATCCCGCGAGGCGTTCTACGACCTGCTCAAGCAGCTCAACGGCGACGGCCTCACGATTATCCTCATTGAACACGACATCGGCGTCGTCACCGAACACGCGACGAACATCGCCTGCATCAACCGCCGACTGTTCTTCCACGGTGAGCCTGCGGGCTTCACCGCGAGCGACGCGCTCGCAGAGGCGTACGGCGCGAACCAGCGCGTCCTCCACCACGACCACGCACATCCAGACCACGACCACGCACATCCAGACCACGACCCCAACCACAATGAGACGGGTGACCAGCCATGACCCTCCGCACCCTCGTCGTACTCTCGGTTGCAACTGACCTGCTCAACTGGGCGCTCGACGGCGTTGGCGAGGGAATGTGCGCGCTCACCGACCCGTTCGGCATCGAGATGCTCTGTCTTCCGTTCATGCAGCGGGCGTTCATCGCGGGCGTCGCAATCGGCGTCGTCGCGCCGCTCATCGGGTCGTTTCTTGTCCATCGCCAACTCTCGCTCATCGGTGAAACCCTTGCACACACCGCGTTTGCGGGGGTCGCCATTGGCCTGTTTCTCAGTTCGACGCTCGCCATCGCCATCTCGCCGTACCTGACTGCGCTCGTCGTCGCGGTGATTGCGGCGTTGCTCATCCAAATCATCTCCGAGTACACCGACGCCTACGGCGACGTGTCCATGGCCATCGTGTTAGCCGGGGGTTTCGCCCTCGGGACGGTCATCATCACCGCAACCGGCGGCATCGCGGTGAGCATCAATCAGTATCTGTTCGGGAGTCTCTCGACGGTCACCCGCGAGAGCACGGGCATGCTCGTGGCGCTGAGTTTCGTCGTCTGCGCCGTCATCGCGCTCACCTACCGCCACCTGCTGTTCATCACGTTCGACGAGACGGCCGCGCGGGTAGCCAGTCTTAACGTGCGTGGCTACAATCGCCTGCTCGTGGTGCTCACCGCGGTCGTCGTCGTCGCGGCGATGCAACTCATGGGCGTGATTCTCGTCGCCGCGATGCTCGTCGTCCCGGTCGCAACCGCCGCACAAGTCGCCCGCAGCTTCAAGCAGTCGGTCTGGTATTCGATTCTCGCAGCCGAGTTTGCGGTGGTCGTCGGCATCACCCTTTCGTACGTTTACGACCTCGCCACGGGCGGGGTCATCGTGCTCGTCGCAATCGCGGTGTACGCAGGCGCGGTCGTCGTCGGAAAACTCAGTGCGTCACGACGGCACGCGTAGCTTATTCGAGATTCGCAAACGCGCCGAACTCATCGACCGGAATCACGGAGTAATCGACGGTGAGGATGTCTTTGGTGGCGCGAATCTTCCCGACGAACGTCGAGATGGTTGCGAGCGAGCCTTCGAGGATGAACAGTTCCATGCAGTAGTGGTCGCCAACGTGGCTGTGGAAATTGGAGGCGACGAGTTCTTCGTGTTCGTGGCGCAGGCGCATCATCTTCTCTTCGACGCTCGTCGTCTGGAACTTGAACAACACCGTGACGACGCCCATCAAGTCGCGGTCTTCTAAGCGTTTGTCCTCGAACTCGCCGAGCAGGTTGCGACTCGCCTCGCGGATGACCTCACTGCGGCCGGTGTAGCCGTGCTCTTCGGAAAAAGAGTCGATTCGCTCTAACAGTTCGTCCGGCATGGAGACGCTGACAACAGTCATGTATTAACTCAAGGCCAGTTCAATATTAAAGATTGAGTAACACAGCGCAAAACTTCAGAGGAGAACACACGTTTTCCCATCGCCAGCGTCACTAGGAAGTATGCATCTCAGCGTCGAAACCACTGCCCGCGTCGAACTCGTTGACCTCACCGACCGCATTTCTGGTGAAATTTCGCCAGATGCGAACGGTGTGTGTACCGTCTTTCTCCAGCACACGTCTGCCGGGTTGCTCATCCAAGAGAACGAATCACGGCTCAAAGGTGATCTCCAGAACATGCTTGAATCGGTGGTTCCGACAGGGGCTGGGTATGGCCACGACGAGATTGATAACAACGCAGACTCTCACCTCCGGGCTGCGCTGCTCGACAGCAGCCTCTCGATTCCCGTGGTAGATGGAAAACTGCAACTCGGGACGTGGCAGTCTGTGTTCCTCGTTGAATTGGATGGCCCGCGCACGCGAAGCGTTCTCGTCACCGTCACCTAAATTCTGAGCACCAACCCATCTCCCTCGCGCTCGAACTCAGTACCAAAGGGCGCAGACCGTGCGCGCATCGTCTCCCGACACCACGCTGCGGCTTCAGGGCGGGCGCGGTGGGCCGCAAAGTCGTAGATTTCGGTGGGGGTGAGTCGTACTTCGTCCACACCATCGGGACTGAGCGTCACCTCGAAGAGGAAGGAGTGGTCGTTGTGGAGGTGCGTATCCACCGCGTAGTCGTCCACGAAATCGCCCGTGTCGTAGAGGATAAGACTACCTTCGTACACCTCGACGCCGTGGAACAGGTGGGCAGAGTGGCCGTACACGATGTCCACACCTTCCTCGACCAGCCAGTGGGCGAACTCGATGAAGTGGGCCGGTGGCTCGGTCGTCATGTTCGGCCCCCAGTGGAGCGCGGCGACGACGACCTGTGGGTTGCGTTCTCGCGCACGCGAGAGAATGTTACGGACCCGCTCTCGGGTCGGGCCATGGCGGTGGTCTACGTCCACCCACGCCGTGCCGTACTTGTCGTGGTCTGCGGCGTACTCGGGCGTGTTGTCGGTGAGCGAGACCATGGCGACACGAACGCCACGCATGGTGAAGATGGCTGGTTCGAGCGCCGTGTCGAGGTTGCGGCCCGCCCCGGCGTGGGCGATGCGAGCGCGGTCGAGGTGGTCTACGGTATCTCCAAGCGCAACGGGGCCGAAGTCGAGGATGTGGTTGTTCGCTAGGCTCACTGCAGAAACCTCGGCGGCGGTGAGTGCGGGAATCGCCCACGTTGGGTCTGCGCGGAAGTGGAAGGGTCTGTAGGTTTTCGACCACGGCATCCCGTTCGTAGAGAGGCAGCATTCGAGGTTGCAGACGAGGCCGTCGAGGTCGGTGAGCTGCGAGAAGAGGTCGCCCCACACGGCGGACGGCGACAGCCACCGCTGGCGCTCGTCTACGAGCCGTCCGAGCATGACGTCGCCCAAAAGCCCAAGCCGACGAGTCGATGCCATGGTGATAGCTACGCCCGGAACCGAGAAAACCTCGTCACACGCACACACTTTTGCTCGCGGCGGGCGAATCTCAGATGAGACGAACTGCAATTCGTACCGCGATTTCACGCAGGTATTACTTAACAGTATTACTGGTAACACTGTCTGGATGTACGCAACAAGACGATGCAGCGCCACAGGGTGAGGGAACCGAGATGACGACGTTTACACTGACCAGTTCGGCGTTCGCAGATGGTGAACCGATTCCACGCAAGTACGGCTACCGGGTGGAGAACGTGAACCCGCCGCTCTCGATTGCGGGCGTGCCCGAGGAAACACAGTCGTTCGCGCTCGTCATGGACGACCCGGACGCGATGGCGCCCGCGGGAAAGGTGTGGGATCACTGGGTTGTCTGGAACGTAGCCCCGACGATGACCGAAATTCCGGAGGGATGGAATCAAGAAGGGGCGACGGTCGGACAGAACAGTTTTGGCGAGTCGGGCTACGGCGGGCCGAGTCCACCGGACAAAGCACACACCTACCGGTTTTTCGCCTACGCACTCGACTCGACACTCTCGCTCGAATCGGGCGCGACGAAAGCCGACCTGCAAGCGGCGATGGAGGGGCACGTCCTCGCAGAGTCGTTGCTGACTGGCACCTACGCGCCGTGAGAGAAAGGGGAACTGATTACGCCGGAGTGCATACGCCCAGCTATGTACCTCTCGCGCCCTGTCCGTGCCATCATCGAGGAACCACACGCTGGCGAGACCGTCACGCTCATTCTTCGATTTCCCGATGGGCAGAGCGAGTCCGACGGCGACCGCGTAGCCGCAGCCGTCGAAGCCGCGGGCGGCGACGTGGTAAAGCGCCTCTCAACAGGTGGGCTCAAGGTCGTCGCAGACCACGAGAACGTGCAAGTAATCACCGGCGTAGACGGCCTCGAAGCGGTCGAAACCGACGATACACTGCATATGGCGCTTGACGGAGCCGGCGAAGACGTGGAGTATCCCGGCGAGACGCGCTAACACGGCTACGAAAGAGATTCAGTCAAACGCAGACAAGCCGAGTTGCCGGTCGCCCCGAAGGTAACGCCTGATTCGGCCTCGATTCCAGCCGAGCGGTGAGACGACGCTCTCTGCTGCGCGGATGAGAAGCGTTTCGTAGTAGTCGGCGTCGTAATCGTCGCATTTCTCAAAATGCAGGCGAACGCGCTCTGCTGAGCGCGCGCCGTCGTTCACCACGACGTAGCGCACGTCTTGGCCGGGATTTCGCGTCATCCCGTGCTGGGCGTACCGTTGAAGGGCAGAGACGGTGTGGGTGCGCTGGCTGTAACCCGCGAGGGGCTTCGAGACGCGCTTTCTGATGACCAGTGAGTTCGGGTCTACGTCACCGCGGCGAACCACGCGGAGGTGCTGACGGAGGCGGTCGCAGACGGTTGCTGCGTCGCGGTGTCTGTCGAGCGTGTCGAGCAAGTCGTACTGCACCTCGCGGACGAACGCGGGCGTGCTCCGCTGGCGGGCCTCGATGCCGCGGATTTTATAGGCGTCTTCGTCCGCGATCTTCCCGAAGTATTTGGTGAGTGCGCCACCCGGAGCGCCGCGCTTTGGCACGAAACACACCCAGTCGTAGTGGTTCTCGAATTCGAGGCGGATGCCGATGTCCTCGGTGACCGTTTTGGCCACCTCCTCAATCGGCGTTGGCTCCACGTCGCGGGCGGTGGCCCAGAGGCTATCGACGATACCGTGGACGATTTCCCACCCGGCCTCTTCGAGGTGAACCTTCGACCGGAGGAGGATGTCGCGGGCGTAGGCGTTGATGGCCTCGTGGCACTCGATGCGCCCGAACTTGGCGTTTCGGTAGCCCTGATAGCCAAAGCATGTGACGAGAATCCACTTGAGCGCGCTGACACGCGCTTCGAGCGAGGCGCGTTCTGCCTCGGGCGGGTTTGCCGCGAGGCGGGCTTTGAACTGTGCTCGGTCGTCCAAAATCGGCTGGAGCGTCGCCGGGAGAAAGCCCGGGCGGTCACAGAGTTCGTAGCCGAGTTCGGGGACGACTGTGTGCTCACGGTCGCAAGAACAGCACACCGTCTCCGGGCTGATGTTGTGCCGACAGATGATGGTGGGATAGAGGGAGGCGAAATCCACCTCGTAGACGTTCTTGTGGAGGCCGACGCGGGGTTCGAAGATGAACCCGCCGCGGTCTGCGGCGTGGAGGGTGCGCACGTCTTTGAACTCCTCTGGGTCCCACTTGTTCCACGGGATGAGAACACCGCGAGCGAGCGCTTCTCGAATCTGGACGGACGTGAGAATGGTTCCAATGCTTCCCCAGCCAGTTTCCTGTAAGGGTCGCCACGACCGGGAGACGAGGTCGAGCAACCCATCGAGACTCGATTTCGCCCAGAGAAAGCTGTTCGAGGTGTCGAGGACGACCCGGCCGGGAACGTTGTATCTGGCCGCAGAGAAGCCGACCTGCCCGTAGCTCTGATAGGTGTTTTCGCCCGCAAGCTGCGACCAGCCGGGCAACCGACCGAGGTGGAGGTCCATGTCGAGTTCGTCTGCTTTCTGCCCGAGGAGGGGAATTACGTCGCCGTTGCTCACGACGAGCACGTCCGGGTCGGCGCGATCGAGACGGTGGCGAAGTGCCTGTAACACCGCGGATTCCGCCCCTTTCACGTCCTCACCGTTGAGCGTGATGTGTGAGAGGTCACCGTCTGCGAGCGCCTTTTCAGAGAGACGAATCGAGAACGTCGAAAGTGGGTACTTGGGTGTCGGGTCGATACCCCGCTCCAAACAGTAGCGAAACTGCGGGGCGAAATCGACGTTGAACAGCCGGAACGTCCCGGGGGCGAACCGCCCGCGTTCGTGGGTGTGGCGCAGTTCACGGGCGAGCGGTTGGACGTCGTCGATTCGTTCGACATCGACGCGGAGCACGGAGTCGGGAGCGTCCGCGAGTAAGTCGAGCCGCCACTGCTCGGTGGCGATGTGCGCAACTTTTGGGTCGGTGCGGAGGCGTGCTTCCAGCCACTCGCGGGCGTCTACCGGGCCAGCCACGTAGAGGCGTGGTCGATACTCAGTGACTCGCGTTGCCTCGACAGTGTCAGGAGTTTTTCGCCACTCGACTACCTCGTCTCCGAGGAAGTCGATGGTGAACGTCATCGCTCGCTATCTGAGTGGGTGTGGTGGTCGCGCAGTGCATCGAGGTCGCGGCGCAGCGCGGCGAGTTCGCGTTCTTGAGAGAGCAGCATCGAAAAAATGATTGCGCGCTCTGGGTCGGGGGCGTTCAGGTAGCTTGCGGCGTCTGCGTACTCCTCGGCGCGGGCGAGCAGGCGGTCGAACTGCGGCTGGGCGTCGGCTCTGAGCGCCCGGCGGAAGGGAGCCATGCGCGTCTCATAGCGCCGGAGGAACTGTCGATAGGTCGGATTCGTCCGGCCCACGACTCAGGCCTCCGCGTCGAACCAGCCGTTGTCGGCGGCGGTGATGACGGGGTCGAACTCATCGACAGACCCGAACAGTTCGACCCAGTACGGAATCGTCGTCTGCCAAAAACCCTCGCCCCAGTAGACGAGCGTCTCGAAGTCGGGGGCTTCGTAGCGATAACCGAGGGCGGTTTCAGTGCACGTAATCTCGGTGTCCGCGTGGGCAGCGACGAGGGGTGAAAGGCTGGTTCCTGCCGACGTGACGAGCACGCGAACGCCGAGCGACGTGGCGAGTTCGCGCAGGATAGTCAACGACGCCCTGAGCAAGTCTTCGCCCTCGTAGTCGGGCACGTCGTCGTCAGCGTACAGCGCGTCGATTTCGGGGACGACGAGCAGGGTCGTCTCGGGCGTGGCTTGCGAGACGAGTTCGCAGACGAGGGTGTGGTGCTGGTAGGCGGTAAAGGCCCGCGCGATGCGGACGCCGCACAGCGCGTGCTCGCTCGGGGCGAGGTCGTAGAGCGCGTAGGTCGAGGCCGTCTCGTGGGTATCAATCCAGAGCGTTTCGCCCTCGCCGGTGAGCAGGTCGTTGACGACGAGTTGCGGCAGCGCCAGCGACCGCCCCGCAGGACGGTGTAACTGCGTCACGCCGTCCCCGAGCGAAGGCAGGGCCGAGGAGTGGGAGCCAACAGTCATGCGTTATTCGTGGGTGAACAGTCGCAGAATAGTGGGATAACGGCGACCCATCCACCCATGGTGAAAGTGAAAGTGAGGATGGCGGTGGTCAATGTTGGCTCGCTGCCTGTGGGTTTTGGTGTGGTAGATGGAGAAAGTCACCTGCCGGAAGTGAATTTCCTGTGAACGTGTAGGATTTTACCGCTCGCCCGTGAACGCACAACCATGTCCGAGGACTCTCTGCTTTCGAACACGGGCGTGACGGTCACGGAGGACGACCCGACGGCCGAGGCGACGGTGTCGCCACAGGTGGCCGCGTTGCTCACGCCGAATCAAGACCGCGCCGACGCGATTGGTGCAGACCTCTTGCGGATGGACGACGAGCGCTTCGAAATCGTGTTCGGCCCGGCGCTTGCGGCGCTCCACGAGGCGGCGGGCGAACTCCCCGACGGTCCCGCCGTGTACGTCGTCGGCGTCGAACTCGATATGCGGAAGGTGGGAACTGAGACGAACCTCCACGAGGAGGCGTCGGAAATCATCCATAACGCCCGCTTGCTGTTCGCCTACGCGCCAAACGAAGCGGGAACCGGCGCGACGTTCGCCCACCTCACCGAAGAGCTGGACGGCGTTGACGACCTGCTGCTTGTCCTCGGGGAAAGCGACCGCATTTCCGGCGCGGAGACGACCCTTGCAGACCTTCGCCGCGAACTGGCCGCCCGGCAGGCAGAACGCATCCAGCTACTCGCAGAGAACCCCGAGCAGGCGACGGCACAGTTTCAGTCGGTGTTCGCCGCACCGCTGTTCGCCTACGAGCAGGTCGTCGGAGCGAGCGAATAGTAAGAACCACAACCCGTCACGGCGATGCGTCGGTGAAATGGGAAATTAACGTCGGCGGAAGTCCGCCAGTCAGCGAACCAGAACGAGCCGTTTCTGACCGAATTGGGCGGACGGACGGTGAACCGTGAGCCGTCCGAGACGCTCGTAATCCCCCGTATGTAAACGATACGGGGGCGTCTCCTGACGGTGGTGAAAGTGGTTCGTAACTAATGTGGTAAGTTGAGTATATCTTGGGTATGCACCGCATGGTGGAAGATGCCGGAATTATTCTGCTCATTCTCGCCGCCATCGTCGGCTACTGGCTGTTTTTAGCCCTGCTCTATCTCAAATTCGTGTGACCCGTGCCATACCTATTTGCACGGCCGGAACCGAGTCACTGCTATGGGTACTCAGGACGGTTCGCGGCTGTGCGTGCTCTACGTCGGGCGCGAGGAAACCGCGGACGCGGTGGCGACAGCCCTCAAACGGGACGTAGAAGCGGTGCGCGTCGTGACCACCGAAACCGACGTTTCAGCGGCACTCTCTCCTGCGATAGATTGCGTGATTACGGAAGCACCGTTAGCAGACGACGAGACGGAAACGGTCGTCCAGACGGTAAACGAATTCGACCAGCACCTCCCGCTCATCGTCTACTCACACGGCGCGAGTGAGGCGCTTGCGAGCCACGTCACCGCAATTGGCGTCACGAAGTATCGACTCGCAGCGGAGACGGACGCAGAAGAACTGGCAGCCGACGCACTCGCGGCGGTGCGGGCCTACCGAACGCGCTTCGAGACGCCCACTGACGAACTCAGCTTGAAAGAGCGAGCGATGAACGAAGCGCCGGTCGGTATCGCCATCTCGGATGCGACTCAGCCGGACAATCCGCTGAGCTACGTAAACGACTCGTTCGTCGAGATGACGGGCTACACCGAGTCGGAAATCCTCGGGCGAAACTGCCGATTTCTGCAAGGAGACGACTCAGATCAAGCGGCCGTGACCGCCATGCGCGAGGCCATCGCCGCAGAAGAGGAGGTCGTTGTCGAGGTGAAAAACTACCGCAAGAACGGCGAGATGTTCTGGAATCGCGTAAACATCGCGCCGATTCGAGATTCGGACGGCGAGGTGCGCTACTTCGTGGGCTTCCAGAACGACGTGACCGCACGCAAGGAGGCCGAACTCGCGCTTGCGAGAGAGCGCGAGCATTTGGCAGCCCTCCTCGACCGCGTCCAAGGCCTCGTCCAAGACGTGACCCAGACGCTCGTGCGGTCGGTGAACCGCGAAGAGATAGAGGAGACCGTCTGTAAGCAGTTGGCGAGCGCAGACCCCTACGTCTACGCGTGGGTGGGCGAGGTCGATGTGGGAACCGATGAAGTCGCCCCGACGCAGTGGTCGGGCGAAGCGCTCGTCTCGGTGGGCGACATCGGCGTCGATTTGAACGACCCTGCGGCGGCGAACAATCCGACCGCCCGCGCCGTCAAAACCGGAACCATGCAGACCGCCCGTGTGGGCGTTCGCGGCTTCGGGCGGGGCTACCCAACCCGCGTTACCGAAGTGGCGGCCATCCCACTCGTCTACGACGACGTGACCTACGGCGTGCTCACGGTGTGTACTGACCGTGATGGCGTGTTCAACAACCGAGAGCGCGTCATCCTCGAATCCGTGGGTCGCGCCGTCGCAAGCGGCATCAACTCACTCGAAAGCAAGAAAATCATCACCGCCGACAACATCGTGGAAATCGAGTTGGAGTTCGAGAGCCGGGCACTCTTTTTCGTGGACATCGCGGCGAAAACCGGCGCAGAACTCGAGTTCAAGCAGGCGATGTACCAGCCAGACGACTCGCTCGTGTTGTTCTTCACCGCGAGCGGGGCAGACCCGGAAGCGGTGGCCGAAGCCGCCACAGAATGTCGAGAGATTGCGGCGGTACAACTCGTCGCCTCAGACGACGACGAGAGCCTGTTCGAACTCACGCTCGCAGGCGAGTCAATCGTGACCGACCTCGCCAACTACGGCGCAAAAACGCAGGAGATCACCGCCTACGACGCGGGTGGGCGAATGAAAATCGAGTTACCACAGGAGGCAAACGTTCGCCAGCTCGTCGAGTTGATGAAACAGGAGTACCCGGGCACCGAACTCGTGAGCTACCACGAACACCACCGCAGGCCAACGACGAAACAGGAGTTTGTGGGGTCGCTCAAAGAGCGGCTCACCGAACGCCAACTTTCGACGCTCCAGCGGGCGTACGTCGCGGGCTTTTTCGACTGGCCTCGGCCGGTAAACGGCGACGACCTCGCCACCGCGATGGGCGTCTCGCGGTCGACCTTCCACGAGCATCTGCGCGCCGCAGAGCGGAAACTGTGTGCTGAACTGTTCGAGCGTCCAACAGAACCCCGACTAGTGAGGGAGTGAGAATTAGTCGTCAATCGGCGTATGAGTAGTTGGGTGTGAGGCACACGTTGCAAACCCCACCTAGACCAATGCCAACCTGCACTAACTGCGATGCGCACATCTCGAAACGATTCGCACAGGTATTCGCCGACTCCCGTGGTCGGATACTCGCGTGTCCCCGTTGTTCAGCGAATGCCGGAATTGCAGAAGCTGCACGAATCCGTGGTCAACGGGCCTGAGTACCCCTACGACCACACATAACTGTCCAGCCCAGCGACGGCGAGAGCTATCCCCGCGAACGCTCGTCCGTGCCTCGTTGAACCCATTTTCCCCCTCAGTACATCATTCTCTGCGTTGTAGCCTACGTTCGGTAGGACGGCCGCTTTGCGTACTCGATTGGGTCTCGGACGCCGACATCCTCGAACGCTCTGAGCCGGATGGCACACGAATCACAGACGCCACACGCAGGTGCGTCTTCCTTATAACAGCTCCACGTGTGCTCGAACGGCACGTCGAGTGAGACGCCGTGGGCCGCAATCTCCGTTTTCGTCCACTTGACGAACGGCGCTTCGAGCGAGATGTGGGTGTCCGGTTTGGTGCCCACGTCTGCGACGGCCTGAAACGCCTCGAAGAACTCGGGACGGCAGTCTGGGTAGCCCGCGAAGTCCTCGCTGTGTGCGCCGATGAACACCGCCGCACACTCGTTCGCTTCGGCGTAGGAGACTGCCATTGCGAGCAGGTTCGCGTTGCGGAACGGGACGTACGTGTCCGGAATTTCCTCGCTGTCTAAGTCGGCGTCGGCCACGTCGATGCCCTCGTCGGTGAGCGCGGACGCGCCAATCTGGGCGAGGTGGCTCGTTTCGATGTGGAGGAAGTCGGCCGCGTCGAACTCCTCGGCCAACTGCCGGGCGCACTCGAACTCCTTTCCTTCGGTGCGCTGGCCGTAGGAGGTGTGCAAGAAGTAAAGGTCGTAGCCCCGCGCCTTCGCTTCCGCGGCGGCGGTGGCGCTGTCCATCCCGCCGGAGACGAGGACGACCGCCTTTGGCTGGCTCATCGTGACCCCTCCGCCCGGTCGATGGCGTTCTGGAACTGAGTGCGCTCTTGGTCGGTTGGCTCACCAACGGCGACGTTCGTACGCGTCTCGGTTTCGGTTTCGACGCCGCGCATGGCCTCGCACATGTGGCTCGCCGAAATCTCGACCAACACGGCCTCTGCGTCGAGTTCTGCCTGCAAGCCGTCTGCAATCTCGCGGGTGAGGCGCTCTTGCATCGAGAGCTTTCGTGACTGCCAGCGCACGTAGCGCGTGAGCTTCGAGAGGCCAACGACCTCCTCACCAGGACGGTAGGCGATGTGGGCCGTCCCGTAAAACGGCAGCAGGTGGTGTTCACAGAGGCTGTAGACCGGAATTGCCGTCTTGATGACGAGACCTGACCCCTCTGCGGGAAAGGTGCGCATCGTCGGCTTTTCTTCGGTTCGAAAGCCCTCGGTGAGCGTCTCGAAGGCGTCGGGAACGCGGCGTTCCCACGTATCGACCAGCCCATCTCGGTCGGGGTCTGCGCCGACGGCTTCTAGCAGCATGCGAACCGCTCGCCGTGCCTTCTCGTGGTCGTAGGTCGATTCCGTCTCGGGGATAAGGGTAGCGTCAGTCATCTCAAGTTCCGGGGGCGTCGTTCCAGAGGTCGACGTGGAGGCGGGGGGTATAGCGGAAACCGTACTCCATCGCCAGGTCAGCCGTTCGTTTGCGCGTCTCGTCTAAAGCCTCACGGGTTTGGCCTTCGGGCATCAACAACACGTCATCGTCCGCGAGCGACGCGCCAGTCGCGCGAACGGCCGCGACGATGTCCGTGATTTCGGCCATGTCGTCGGGGCCGGTAACGACGAATTTGAGCTGCGTGTCGTAGGTGGCGACGAACTGGGACAGTTCAGAGATGTCGATGCGGGCCTCCTCGTGGCGGGCTTCCCACTCGCCGTCACCTTTCGGGTCGCGTTCCGGTGTTGGCGTACTGGAGGCGAGTTTCGGGCTCACGCTCGCGAGGTCGATTGGTGCATCGCGGAAAATCGTCCCGTTCGTCTCGACGGTGGTGTGATAGCCCGCTGTGGCAAGGCGTTCGAGCAGCGTCACAGCCGTCTCGTGAATCAGCGGTTCGCCGCCCGTGAGGACGACGTGCGCTGCTTCGGTGTGTTCTGAAACCGCCTCGACGATTTCGTCTACGGACATCCACGCGTGGGTTGGCTCCCACGAGGTGTGATACGAATCACAGAACCAACACCGGAGGTTACAGCCACTCGTGCGGATGAACACGGAGGGGACACCGGCGAGTTTGCCTTCGCCTTGCAGCGAGTAGAACAGTTCGTTGATTGGCAGGCCATCGCCGTCTTCCGGGCCGTCGCGTGTTGGCGTTTCTGCGTTGACTGGCATCAGCAGGTCACGCCACAGAGTTCGCTCGTCTCACGAACCAGCACGGAGACGTCCGCGACGTTGTCGGGGAGTTCTGCGAGCAGGCGCTGTTCTAAGATGATGCCCATCACTTCGGCGGTCGGCGGGTGGTCGAAGACGACGAGTGCGTCGCCGTCACCCGAGGCTTCGAACGCCTCGATGAGCGGGTCGCCGTCTTGAAGCAGAAAGCGGTGGTCCCAGTCGTCGATGACGCTGGTGACGTCACCTTTGTCCACCACCCAGCCGTCCTCGGTCAGGTTGCCGCGAACAGTAACGGAGATCTCGTAGTTGTGGCCGTGCGGACGGCTGCACTTGCCGTCGTGGTGCAGCAGTCGGTGTCCACTGCTGATACGAATCGGGCTGTCGTGGCCGATTCTGAGTTCGTGGACGCGCTCGGTAAGCGACAGGTCATCGCGCTCCGAGGTTCTTGAGAGCATACTGGGAGAATATCGGGAGAGGTATTAGTTGTTTCTCATTTTAGGACTGTCTGGATGGAAATCGTACCAACCTGAGAGATACTGACGCTATTGTGCCGGTTCGTCTGCCGGCATGAGGTGTTCTTTCCCCCAGTCGTGCATGGCGATGATGATGGGTTCGAGCGACTTGCCACGGGGAGTCAGCGAGTATTCGACGCGAAACGGTTTTTCGCTGATGACCGCCCGGTTGACCAAGCCGTACTCCTCTAAGTTTTCGAGGCTGTCCGAAAGCACTTTTGCGGAGATGCCATCGACGGCGTCTTTGAGCGCGTTGAACCCAGACGGGCCGTGTTTCAGCAAACGGTGGATGATGACTGGGTGCCACTTTTTCCCGAGAATCGTCGCCGTCGAGGTGATTGGACACCACTCCTCGCCCGCACACCAGACGGCGAGTGGGGCTGTTTCATCGTTCATGGAGGGTGATACACGGGCCAGCACTAAAAGGTTACTTCGAGGTACTTACTAACCAAGTGTAACTATAGTGCCGGATGTTCACTCGACGACACGCTTTACCGGGGTCTGAGCGTAGAGGAGAGCATGGACGAGGCTGAGAGACGCCACACCTGTCACGCGTGTGGCAGGGTGTTCGAGAGCGAGACCGCGCTCGATGAACACGTGCGAACGGTTGGGTTGGCAGACTGAGCGCGGAGTTGTTCACGATTGGTCAGACAATAGTATGACATATGGTAGCAAGGGTTATGACCTAGGGGTTGGTAGCAGTGGACGTAGCGTGAGACACCCCACTGCTACCATACCAAATGACCCCCACAACTGACCCGAAACGCCAGGACGAACCTCCAGCCGATGACTACCTTGAGTACGGACAGCTCAAACTCACAACGGGTGAAATCGTAATTTACGACCGAACCAACCCGGAGGCATGGATTCAAACAGACGAGGCGATCTCGATTACGGCGAGCGTCTGAGTGTAAGTCTGTATCCTGTGAAAACGAAGTGACTGTGTGCGGTTTTTCGCACACGGTCGCTATTGCGATGTCGTGTGTTTCCACCACTGGTGAGCGGTGAGAGTCCCTAACCAACTGCCAACGATGCTGTCTGTTCTGTCAACACGATATGGTACGAACAACAATTATTTACCGGCTCTCGAAAGCCTTAGAGTATCTATGAGCGTGGAGGGAACTTGTGAGCGTGTACTTGTTCACACGGCAGGGGCGTCTTCCGGGGATTTCATCGATGGTCGTGGGGGGGTTGACCACTCAAACGGGAGCAACGAACACCGAATAAGAACGCGAGCCCAGCGATGATTTTCGTCGAAGTGCATCTGGATACTCCAGTGCTCCAAGAGGCGTTGACCAGCAACGCAGACGCCGTGGTTACCGTCGAAGAAAAACGGGCGCTCCCCTCCGGCGTCGTCCGCTTTCTGTTCTGGGCGTGTAGCGAGAACTTCGAAACGTTCGAGGAGGCACTCGAGACAGACCCGACCATCACGTCACCATCGGTGTTACATGAAGTCGACGACAAGCGACTCTATCGCGTCGAGCTGACCGAAACCGGAAAAGCAACCACCGTCCATCAGGCGTACGTCGAACTCGACGCGGTGATGCTCGAAGGCAAAGGCACGGACGAGGGCTGGTTCCTGCAGATGCAGTTTCCAGACCGCGAGACGTTCAAGGAGTTCAGAACGCGGTGTGGGGAAGTCGGCGTCGACGTGAAACTCTACACCATTTACAACCAGATCGACTCCTCAACCGAAGAGGCCGCCTACAACCTCACGGAGTGCCAGCAAGATGCGCTCCTCGCCGCCCACGAGTCCGGCTACTTCGAGATTCCGCGGAAGGTCTCGCTTGCAGACTTAGCAGCGCAACTCGGCGTGTCGAGTCAGGCCGCCTCAGAGCGGCTTCGGCGTGGAACCGAGCGGCTGGTCGGCCATTCGCTCGTAGAGCGGGCGAACAAGTAAGGATGGACTCGGGAGCGACGAGCCGTACACAGCTCGTAGAACGAGCAGAACGCTACGCGAAAACGGTGGCGTTGCCAATCGACTACTCGACGGTGTCCTGGGAGGTTTCTGAGCGAGCGCGCCGTCGCGCGGGCCAGTGTCTCTACAACCCACAAACCGGTGCGGTGACAATCCGCCTGACGTGGGCCGCCTTTGAGGCGTACGGCTGGGAGCAGTTTTCGGGCGTCGTCCGCCACGAACTCGTCCACGCGTGGGAGTTCCAGCAGTTCGGTGCGTCGAATCATGGCTCGCGTTTTCGGCAGAAAGCCCGCGAGGTGAACGCGCCGCGCACCTGCGAACGGTTCACCGACGGCCGCCTCGCCCTTGCGTGTGCAGACGAGTCGTGTGACTGGCACGCAGAGCGCCATCGTGCCTCTGCGGTCGTGACGAATCCGGGGCGCTATCGGTGTGGTGCCTGTCGCAGTCCCCTTCGCGTTACGCACCGTGAGTCGGGTGAGTCGTGGCGGTCACACGATGGCTACGAACGCGCCCGCAGGCGAATTGGCGACGAGTGGTAGTGGCCACAAATTCATAATGATTAAACACCTTATACAAATATTCAGATTCTACATGAACGACCATTACATTTATCTACGTCTTCCCCATTGACACAGACGCATCATGACACCAGCAGCCTACACCGACGGCGAGAATACCGGCGCACCACTCGTCCCCTTGGTCACAGACACGAACCTGACAGCCGACGGCGGGACAGACACGACACGAGAGTACCTCCAAGAGATGGTGTGGAGCCACCGCACGGACGACGCGTGATTCAGTACCAGTCCGGCCCACGAACCGATTCCGTATGAGCCAGTTTTCTGTAACGCAATCACCCTAGAACAGCGGTTCTATCGTCTCATCCGTATCCATGAGCGACGCGAGCGCATCGGGGGCGAACTCAGCGCGGTCTGCCATGTTCTGCTGAGCTTCGATGGCGACTTGCTGGAGTTCTTTGATGCGCGGGACATCGTACACCCCCGAGAGGAGGACAACCGCACCGAGGTGGTCTGTGTCCTCAATCGGATAGTCGCCGCCGCGCACTTCCATGCTCCCGGTCTCTGCTTCGAGCCACTTGCGTCCGCGTTCGATTCCCTTTCGGTCTAAGTGTTTGGGTCTGCCTGCGACGATGAGGAGTGCTCGCTCTGTGCTCTCAATGTTGCACGGCAGACTGAGTCGGCCGAGTGCCGCCCGGCGCACGACCGACAGCACGCGGTTGGTCGCGTTGTCGTCCGGCTTCTCGTCGCCTTTGAAGCGCGCGAGCAAGCCTTGTGGCCGACTCGCTTCCGCGACGGCGTACCCAATCGTGGAGACGCCGCCCGACCCGAGCGTGTTGATGAGTTCACTCGCATCGACGACGCTCTCGGGGACGAGGCCGTTCGTCGCCTCGCCAGAGCTGAACAGCAAACCGAGTCTGCGTGCAATCTCCGCGTTCATCTCTCCGTAGCTGTCTTGGACGCTCTCGCCGCTCTGTCGCCAGGCGTCGTTGTCGAACACGAGGAGGTTGTCCACCTCGCGGACGAACGTCTGGAACGAGCGGGCGGCGTTCAGCGTGTAGATACCGCCTTCGTCGGGGCTTGGCAAGAGACCAAGGCCGTAGACGGGTTCGGTGTAAAGGCGTTTTAGCTCGCGGGCGATGACTGGCGCACCGCCGCTGCCCGTGCCGCCGCCGAGTCCGGCGACGATGAGGAACGCATCCACGTTGTGCAGCGGGATGTCATCGATGACAGAGAGCACCTCTCCAATATCTTCAGTAGCGACGATAGAGCCGAGTTCGTTGTCGGCTCCGACGCCGTGGCCCTTCACGCGATACTGGCCAATCAGAACGCGGTGGCGCTCGCTGATTCGTTTGAGCCCCAGCAAATCCGCCTTCGCCGTATTCACGGCAATCGCCGCGGCAACGAAGCCGCCGCGCGATTTCAGGTCGTATTCGATGAGTGCTTCGACCACTTTTCCCCCCGCCTGCCCAACCCCGATGAGTGCGACTTTCATTCGTATCCCCCAAAGAACGCAGTCTAGAACGTCGGGAAAGGAGAAAAAATCAACTGTGTGGACAGTCAGGTGCCCGACTCAGTTGAACACGTCATCCGTGTCAATCGTTCCGGTGACGACGGCGGCCCGTCCCGACTGGGAGACGGAGATGTCGTCGTAGTCGTCGAACGCCTCGTCGCTCCCATCGTTTTCGTCAACCCAGTCTTCGACGTCCCCAAGGTCTACGTCGTCTGCTTCTTCGAAGACGCGAACCCATTTTCTGGACGACGTTTCAGCATCGAATTGAATTCGCGCCCCACGCGCCACCTCGTGTTCGAACTGGCCGTTCTCGGGGTCGTCAATCTCGGTTTCCTCGTGTGTGATCGCGTACAGGAAATGGCCACCGCCGAGTTCGTCCACGAGCGTGGCGAAATCTTCACTTTCGGCCATGTACCGATCTTCCTCGCCGTTCGAGGTGTCGATGAGCGTTTCGAGTCCGTCTATCGGACCGTCTTCGGACGCAGAGCCGTAAAGGAGCGTGCTATCTGACACCCCTGCTGCTGCACGACTGCCGAAGTTTTCTTCCGGTCCGAGAAAGAGGGTGTAGCCCTCGTATTCGTCATCCTCATCGAAGTCCGCGTCTTCGAGTTCGTTCACCACGTCTTCGACGGTGAACGAGCCCATGAACACCCGCATTGTTGGGGCAATAACCATGCCTTCGACTTCATCGAAGTCCACGTCAAGCGCGCCCGGTGGCGAAAAGAAGTCTTCGAATAAGTCGTATCCGTCGTCGAGTTCGTCTTCGTACTCCGCGATGTCTTGTGGCTCTATGTAGTAGGTTTGGTAGTGGTCTTGGTTACGGAAGGTGCCGGGCTCTGGGAGCCAATTGGTCCACGACGTGTCGCCGCCGACGAACGGAATCGAACTGCACCCCGCGAGTCCACCCATCGCACCAGCACCGACCAACAGCCCTGTACTCCGTAACATTCGCCGCCGAGAAAGTGCATCAAATCCCATATGTTTCCAAGTATGACTCATCAACTGGTTGTAAATATCTTCTGGTCTGACATATTTTCTCAAGAAGTCGGGTGAAAATTGATGAGTGCACATCGGAGCCAATCGCGGTGGGCCGACAACAGACCTTTCTCTGCCGCCCACCGAAAGAGCATGATGCGAATCGTTTCGGGACAAACCGGCGGCGGGCAGATACTCAGAACTGCGTTGAGCCTCAGCGCGCTCTCCGGAACGCCTGTCACCGTAGAGGACATTCGCACCGCACGCCCGACGCCCGGCCTGAAACGCCAACACTGCGCGGTCGTCGAAACGCTCGCCACCATCTGTGATGCGACCGTGAGCGACATCTCGGTCGGCACCGAGACGCTCACCTTCGAACCGGCTGCCCCGACCGGCGGTGAGTTCAGCGTCGATATCGGCACCGCAGGGAGCCTCACGCTCCTGTTCGACGCGCTGCTCCCGCTCGCCGTCGCCATCGACGAACCGCTCACGGTGCGAGCAACGGGCGGTACGGACGTGCAGTGGGCACCGACAGTCGCGTGGTACGACCAGGTCAAACTCCCATTGCTCGCCCACTTTGGCCTCGATGCGTCGCTTAGAGTCGACCGCACCGGCTTCTATCCCGTCGGCGGCGGCGAGGCTACACTGACGCTCGCACCCTCTACGCTGGCACCACTCTCCATGCCAGTGCGTGGCGACCTCAACGCGATTGCGATTACCTCGAAAGCCTCGACGCACCTCCGGAAGGCGAACGTCGCAGAGCGGCAAGCAATCGAAGCGCGCAGACTGCTCGAAGCCGACGGACACGAGGTGGCCGCCCAATCCGTGACCACCGTCGAAAGCGCCTCGCCAGGGTCGTCGCTGCTCGTGCGGGCGGCCTACGATGCGACGGTCGTGGGATTCGACACGCTCGGAGAGAAGGGAAAGACTGCAGAGAAAGTCGCCGCGGCCGCCGTCAACGCCTTCCGAGCGTTTCACGCGACCGGAGCGACCGTCGATTCGTTTCTTGCAGACCAGTTGCTGCTCTGGCTCGCGCTCGCAGGCGGTGAGTTCGTCGCACCCACCCTGTCCGGACACGTCGAAACCAACCGCGAGGTCATTTCGCAGTTCGGCTACGACATCGACGTACGCGAGGTAGAAACCGGCCTCATTCGGTGTTCCGCGCCGTCGTCGTAACGTAAATTCCGGCGAGAACGACGGCTCCGCCGACCACCGTGAGCGGTGTCGGAACTTCTGCGAGTAAGAAAAGGGCGAGGAGCGTGCTCCCCACAGGTTCACCAAGCAGTGAGACGCTCACCACGCTCGATTCGACGTGGGCGAGCGCCCAGTTGATGACGGTGTGGCCGAAGATACCTGGCCCGAGCGCCATCGCAAAAAAGAGGAGCCACTCGTTTGTGGGGTAGCCCGTGAGGGGTTCACCCTCCGCGAGCGTGAGCGCGAGAAGCACCACCGCACAAACGCCGTAGACGACGGTGACGTACGGGACGAGCGCGATGCGCTGGCGCAGCGAGCGCCCGGCGAGGACGTAGGCGGCGGCGGTAATCGCACCCGCCACGGCGAGCGCATTGCCGAGCAGTGGGTTCGAACCCGTCACGGTCGCGCCGGTCAGCACATCTCCGAGCGACATGACGAGCATCCCGGCAAGGGCGATGCCGATGCCGACGACGGTGCGACGGGTGACGCGCTCTGAGAGCAAGAAAAACGCCCCGAGCGCGACGAAAAGCGGTTGGGATTGGACGAGGGTGACGGAGGCGGCGACGCTCGTCCAGTTCAGGCTCTCGAACCACGTTGCGAAGTGGACGGCGAGGGCGACGCCCGAGAGGGACGCAAAGAACAGGTCGCGGGGGGAGAGTCGGCGGAGGTCGTCGCGGTAGCGCGTCGCCGCAACTGGGGCGAGCAACGCGAGGGTGAACAGGACGCGATAAAAGGCTTTGACGAGGCTCGGTGCGCTGCTCCACCGGACGAGAATGGCGCTCGTGCTCACCGCCACGATGGCGACGGCGAGCGCGGCCATTGGCGGGATGCGCGTTTCGAGGCGAGCCCAGTCGGTCACACCGTGAAGTGGTGGTGGTCGCCTCTTACGTGTATGGGTCTGATGCGGGCGACTGGGTGCGGTTTTCCGGGCTGAGAAAGAAGGAAAGTTCGATTACTCGTCGTCGTCCGGCGTGTCGAAGTCGTGGAACGGCTTGCCCTGCTCTTTCGAGAGGATGTCGAGGGCGGCCGCCGCGCCGCCGCCGACCGAGATAGCCGCCTGAATCTTGTCTTTCCGCGCGGCCCACCCCGCGGCGTAGGCGTTTTCCACGGACGTTTCGTTATCAGAATCGACCGAGATGGTTCCGTCGTCGTTCAGGTCACAGCCCAGTTCCGTCGCTACATCACGGGACTCGCCCGTGGCAAACACGACGTAGGTCGCGTCGTACTCGCCGCGATCGGTCGTGAGGCGGAAGCCATCGTCGGTTTGCTCTACCGCCGTCACCTCTTCGTCACGGCGGTTTGCGCCCTGTGCGTCTACCTGTGCGCGGCCGACACGGAGGAACTCGTCACCGTCGATTTCCTCGATACCGAGGTAGTTGTGGAGATACGCGTAGTGGAGGGCGGTTTTGTCCGTGTCGAACACCACCGTCTCGAGGCCGTTTTTCGCCGTGAACAGCGCGGCGCTCAGACCGGCTGGGCCGCCGCCGATGATAGTAACGTCTGTCATAGTGTGGCATACGCCAATTGCAGGAAAAAGGGTTAGGCCTGTTCGAGCGCGCGCTTCGTCGCCCGGTGGCGGCCGCGAAACATGCCTTCGAAGCCAACGGATGAAAACGGAGTGACCGCCCTTCCCAGTTTGCCGCCGGGTAGTTCGTACTCAACGCGGTCGTGGACGATAGTGTCCGCGCCGTCTTCGCGAAACGAGTGGGTGTGTTTCCACCGCGCGAACGGCCCGCCCTGCATGATGTCCTCGAACATCGCACTCTCCTCAGCCTCCGTGCGCTTCGTGATGACCGACGTCCAGCGCTGTTTCGGGCCGACGCCAAACGGTCTAAGTGACATCGAAATGCGCGTTCCGGGGGCGAGCGTTTCGGGGTCGTGCTCGCCACCTGGGCCAGTCACCGATTCGATGGTGAGGTGCAGCCAGTCGGGGGTGAGCGCCTCAAGTCCCTCGATACGAGAGTGAAACGCCCACACCTCGCTGAACGGGGCACGAACACGCGTCTCGCGCTCGAATACGGGCATGGCTCTGGGTAGGGAAGTGAGACGTAAATCTTCGGTGGTGGACGTTGGGTTGTCTCGTGCAGAAAGCTTATCCAATCATCAGCATTTTTGACAGTATTCGGGATCTCCTGAAGTGGTTTCAAAGATACACCGTCCTCCTGTGTTTGGTGGGGTTAGTTCTGCTCAGTGGTTGTACGACCCTCTCCGGGACAGCCCCAACAGAGACGACACAGACACAGGCACCAACGACTCAAACGCCGAATCCGGAAATTTCGCCGCGGTTGAAGTTGGTATCTGAATCCACCGGGCCACAAACCGTTTCGATAACGCTACGCAGGGAGGAAGGTGGGTCGAATTCGACCGTACTTGACACTGAAGTCAATCTCACCAGTGGCGAGTCAGTTGATTTCACGGATGAATTCGACAGTGAATCGACGTATTTCGTAGACCTCTCGATAAACGGAGGTGAAGCCGTGACGCACCGAATTTCCAATTATGCTGGCTATACGTTCGTCTTCGAAAACGATGGCCGAGTGAGAATCGAAAAAGAGACTGTCTGACCAACGGTTTGCGGATTTCGTGAGTCCGCGGCTTACTTCAGCCGTTCTTGGAGGAAGGAGGGGTGTGCCGCCGTCACGCCGTCGATAGAAAGGATGTCTTCAGAGATGACTTTGCCAACCGACGCGCCGTCGGGGGCGCGCACTTCTGCCATCAGCATGTGGTCGCCACTTGAGGAGAACAGTGATTCGACCGAGTCGAGTTCGGTCAGCGCCCGCGTCGCCTCGACGTAGCGCTCTGAGGCCACCTCGATGCCGACGAGGGCGATGGTCTGGCTCGTGAGTTTCTTCGGATCAACATCGGCAGAATAGCCCACGATGACGCCCTCAGATTCGAGCTTCGAGATGTACTTGCGAACCGTCGGCTTCGAGACCCCCGCCAGTTCAGCGATTTCAGCATACGACGCCTGTGCGTCTTTCTCCAGAACGGCGAGAATGCGATTCTCCGTAGACTCCGCGCTCATGAGACGCACTTTTCCGTCCGTGAAAAAATATCTTCCGTTAAAGAAAACTCCGTATCGGAGTTGGAAAGTTACTTGTGGCGCTCTAAGAGGGAGTCTGCGGTGCGCTCCCACTCGTAGTCTTCGTCGAAGTAGCGCTCTGCGAGCGGTTCTTCCGGCATCTCGCCGGTTGCCTGCTTCTCCTGCTGGTAGGAGGGACGCTCGTCGTCGACGTAGAAGCGACCGGTGAGCACCTGTCCCTCGTGGAGAGCGTTTTCGGCTTCGAACATCATGTCCGCGGCTTCGCGGCGGTCGTGGGTGTCGAAGTCGTAGTCGTCAGACTGCTGGATGTCCACGTACGGGACGTACTGTCGGGCGTCCTTGTTCCACGTTGGACACTGGGTGAGGAAGTCGATGTGGGCGAAGCCGTCGTGCTCGATGGCTTCCTTGATGATTTCCTTCGCCTGATTCGGGTTGACCGCGGCGGTGCGGGCGATGTAGGACGCACCGGAGGCGAGCGCCAGCGACAGTGGGCGGACTGGGTCCTTTGCGCTGCCGTGGGGCTGGGTCTTCGACTTGTGACCTTTCGGGCTCGTTGGCGAGGTCTGGCCCTTCGTGAGGCCGAAAATCTCGTTGTTGAACACGATGTAGGTCATGTCGTGGTTCTCGCGGGCGGTGTGCATGAAGTGGTTGCCACCAATCCCGTAGCCGTCACCGTCACCGCCAGCGGCGATGACTTCGAGGCCGGGGTTTGCGAGCTTCGCCGCGCGGGCGATTGGCAGACTGCGGCCGTGTAAGGTGTGGAATCCGTAGCTCTCGAAGTAGGACGAAAGCTTACCCGAACAGCCGATACCGGTGACCATGAGCACCTCGTCTGGACTGCGGCCGACTTCGGGCATGGCCTGTTTCAGTGACTTCAGGACACCGAAGTCACCACAGCCTGGACACCACGTCGCCTGCGGTTCGATGCCGGGCGTGAACTCGTTGCTGTCAATCTCGCGCTCTTCACCGATTGCGCTGAATACACTCATTGGGTAACACCTGCTTCTGGAAGGTACTTCGTCCGCTCGTTCGAAACGTCGTCCTTGCCTTCGACGATTGTCTCTTCGAACGCCGTGACGATGTCACGCGGGATGAACGGGTTGCCGTCGAACTTCAGAAGGCTCGACATCTTCTCGCCGTACAGCCCGAGTTCCTTGCGGGCGAGGCCGCGGAACTGACCGGTCGCGTTCATTTCGACGACGATAGCCTTGTCGACGCTCTCTAAGAACGCAGCGAGGTCGTTCTTCGGGAACGGCATCAGGTCGCTCACGCCGAGGCCTTTGACCGAGTGGCCCGCGTCGTTGAGCGTGGAAACGGCGTCCATGACGGCACCCTGTTGGGAGCCCCACGTGATGATGCCGTACTCTGCGTCCTCCGGACCAAACGTGGTCTGGTTGCTCGACTCTTGGGAGTCTAAGTCCTCACGGATGGAGTCGAGCTTCTGGGCGCGACGAGCCATCTGGTTGATGCGGTTGACTGGGTCTTCGCTGATGTGCCCCTCCTCTGAGTGCTCGTTCCCGGCTGCGAGGAAACGACCACCCTTCTGGCCCGGAATCGTGCGCGGGCTGACACCGTTTTCGGTGTCGTGAAGGAAGCGCTTGAACTTGCCCGACTCGTGGTGGGCGGCCTTGGCGATTTCGTCTTCTGAGAGAACCGTCCCGAGCGATGGGTTCGGCTCGCGGTCGAAGAAGGACTCGTCTACGTTCACCATCTCGCCGGAAACCTTCTGGTCGATGACGATGATGGACGGAATCTGGTACTCGTAGGCGATGCGGAACGCCTCGCGCGTCTGATCGTAGGCCTCTGCGGCGTTGCCGGGCGCGAAGACGATGCGGTTCGAGTCACCCTGACTGGAGTAGAGGATGGACTCTAAGTCGGATTGCTCCGGCTTCGTTGGCATCCCCGTGGATGGACCTGCGCGCATTGCCTCGATGAGGACGACCGGCGTTTCGGTCATCTCCGCGAGGCCGAGTGGCTCGCCCATCAGGGCGAAGCCGCCACCGGACGACCCGCTCATCGATTTGACGCCAGCGTGGCTGGCACCGATAGCGAGGGCCGCGGCAGCGATTTCGTCTTCGACCTGCTCAGAGATGCCGCCGAACTGCGACAGGTTCTGAGACATGATCGTGAACACTTCTGTCCACGGCGTCATCGGGTAGCCCGAGATGAACCGACAGCCCTCGTCGAGCGCGCCGTAGGCGATACATGCGCTTGCCGAGATGAGCACTTGGTCTTCGTCGTGGTTGCCCGTTGGGACGCGAAGGTCGTGGCTGAACTCCTCTTCGGAAACGATGTCGTAGGCTTCCTGCAGGATGTCCAGGTTGGCTTCGAGCACGTCGCCGCGCATGGCGTCGCGCATGAGCTCCTTGATGTGTTTGAGGTCGATATCGAGGAGCGCGGCGGTCACGCCAACACCAGCGGTGTTGCGCATGACCTCGCGGCCGTGTTCGCGAGCGAGCGACCGAAGGTCCATCGGGTAGACGTTCCAGTCGTTTTCTTCTACGCGCGCCTCGAAGTTCGGAACTTCAGAAACGTCGATGAGGCCTTCGTCGTAGACGATGATGCCGCCTTCGTTCAGTTCGTCTAAGTTCTCTGCGAGCGGCTTGATTTCCTCGTTGCCGTAGATGGCGTTCTCCTTTGGATTGCGTGCGAAGGAGTCGCCAAGGGCGAGGAGGCAGTTGTAGCCGTTGCCGCGCGAATTGACGGGATTTTCGCTCGCGCGGACTTCGACGTAGGTGTGACCACCGCGAATCCGCGATGGGTAGTGACGGTGCGTGAATACGTGCAGACCTGCACGCATCAGGGCCTTTGCGAAGTTCTGGCTGGTCGAGTCAATCCCGTCCCCCGAACCACCAGCGATTCGCCATACAAGGTCCTCAGTCATTGAGAAATCACGGCGCCTGTGTGGGCCATAGCGAAGATTGACGCCTTGTGATTAAAGAATTTGCCATCCATTGGCACAGATTAATTATGAGGTATTGGTATATATTAACACGAAAGATAACCCAGGAACGCGGCGTCAGGGAGTGGGTTGGGACGCCTCTTACGTATGTATTTTGCATGCGGTGTGGGCACGCTCCGTCGTGTGAGTCGATTGATTTGACAGGGAGTGTGCCAAAACCGAATAGTCGAGAATTTTGGCGTTTGAGAAGCCGACACCCAAACAAACATCTTTCCCGTTTGTAATCGTTCACACCACCTTATACGTACAGGGTACGACACTCTCGGCATGCAAACGCTGGGTATTCACAGTGAGTTCTGGAGGAATAGATGAAGCGGACTATTGCAGTGGTCTTACTGCTCCTCGTCGCAGCCGTCGCCCCGGGCGTCGTCGCGGCGTCGGTCCGTGGGTCACCAGACCTCGACCTCTATCTTTCGGATAACCGAGTAACGCCGGGCGAAAAAACCCAACTGTCGGTCACGATTCAAAACACGGGTGACATAGACAGCGGCGGCAGTCCCGCAAACGAAGCCCGGGTCACGACCGCCCGCGGAACCACGCTCGAAATGCGCGAGAGCAGCGCGCCGATTACGATTAAATCGGGCAAAGTCGCCGCAGGCTCCGTCCCCGAAGGGACGAGTCCACCCATCCCGTTCTCCATCGTCGTCGATGAAGACGCCGCACTCGGCACCTACACCATTCCGATTCGGGTGTCCTACACGTACACCAACCAGATTTCTGACCGGAGTCCGTTCGTCCAACAACAGCGCAGCGTGACCGAAACACACGACGTGACCATCGTGGTCGAAGACGAATCGCGCTTCGAAATCGTCGGCACCACAAGTGACGCCTCGGTCAGTGACTCCGGTACGGTCACAGTTCGCGTCCAGAACGTCGGGAGCGCTCCGGCCGAAGACGCGACCCTCTCCGTCCAGTCACCGAACTCGGACGTGACTCTCGGGGCGGGCGCACAGAGCGCAGAGTCATTCGTTGGCTCGTGGGCAGCCGGTGAGACGAAATCCGTCACTTACCGCGTGAACGTCGCAGACGACGCAGAACGCCGATCGTATTCGCTCCAGACGACCGTGGCCTATGAGAACGAAGATGGCGAGCAAGTCCAATCAAGCCCACTCGCAACCGGGTTTGTCCCCGGCGGCGCACAGGAGTTCGAGATTGGAAACGTCGAGAGCAACCTTCGCGTCGATGCTGAAGGGACGCTCCGCGGCCAAGTTGCGAACACCGGCGATGTCGTCGCAGCAAACGCCGTGCTCGTCATCGATACCCAGACGCAGAACCTGAACCCAGTGGAGACGGAAGTCGCACTTGGAACGCTCGAACCCGGACAGGCAAGCGATTTCGCATTCGATATCGAAGTCGGTGAGGAAGCGAGCGCAGGCCCACGCCAGTTCACGTTCCACGTAGAATACCGCAACAACGAGGGTGAAAAGCGCCAGAGCGACCCGCTCGACACGCAGGTCGCCGTTGGCCAGAAGCTAAAGGAGTTCAACGTCGAGGCAGTCAACGCCACCGTCACTGGCGGGCAGAGTACGACCCTCGAAGTCGCCGTGACCAACAACGGCGAGGAGACGCTCTCTGACATCTCGGCAAAGCTGTTCGCAGACAGCCCCCTCTCGACGAGCGACGACGAGGCGTTCATCCAGTCGCTCGAACCCGGCGAGACGGCGACCATCGAGTTCGCTGTGAGCGCAGACGGTGCCGCACTCGAAAAGAACTACCCCGTCTCGATGGACTTCCAGTACGACAACGAGCAGGGTGATACGAAGCTCTCTGACACCTACCAACTGCCGGTGCAGGTCAACGAACCAGAGGGCGGTGGCCTCCCGGTCATTCCCATCGCAGTTGGGGCGATCGCGATCGCATTGATTGGTCTCTACGTCCTCTACCGGCGGCAATAATGGACACGAGCCGCCTCCTCGATTGGGCTGACCACCTCATCGTCGAGCGGTCGCTGCAAGTCATTTTCGCCTTTCTCATCCTGAGCGCGCTGTTCGCCGTCGGCCTCAGCAGCGTCGAAACGGAAGCCGGAACAGAACAGTTCGCAGAAGAGGTTCCGGCAGAGGAGGCACTGCAAGCCATCAACACCGAGTTCTCACCCGCGTTCTCGACAGGTGGCGGCAGCACGCAGCTCATCCAGACGAACGAAAACGTCCTCTCGAAACAGGGGATGTTGCGGATGTTACGCGCCCAAGAGCAGATGCGCGACCGCGAACACCTACGGATTTCGAGTACGTCGAGTGCCGCAGCCATCGTCGCCCAGACGATAAACCCGAACGCGACGACGCTCGAAGCCCAGATTATGACGCTCGAACGCGCCACGCCAATCCAGATTCGGACGGCCGTGCGGACGGCAGCGTCTCGCCCCGGTTTCGAGGGCTTGCTCAGCAACGACTTCAACCCAAACGAGGCGTACGCCTCCTCGACCATCGCTGTCGTCCAACACGACTTACCGCTTGAGTTGAGTCAGGGGGCCGGGACGGGTGGGGCCTCGCCGCTTACGAGCATCCAAGTCGAGATGGACCGCATCGCCACCCAACAAGGCGGCGACATCCGCGTGTTCGGCAGCGGGATCATCTCCGATGAGTTCTCCTCGGTCATCGTCGATACGATGATTATCGTGGTGCCCGCGGCGGTCATCTTCATCATATTCTTCCTCGTGTTCGCCTACCGCGACCTGATGGACCTGCTGCTCGGGGTCGTCTCGCTCGCGATGGCGATTATCTGGACGTTCGGGTTCATGGGCCTTGCGGGGATTGCGTTCAACCAGATTCTGATTGCGGTGCCACCCTTGATGTTGGCGGTGGGTATCGACTTCGGGATTCACGCGGTCAACCGCTACCGCGAAGAGCGCGTCACGGGCAAGGGTATCGACGAGTCGATGACGGTGACGGGAAGGCAGTTGCTCGTTGCCTTCTTCATCGTCACGACGACGACGGTCATCGGCTTCATGTCGAATCTGACGAGTCAACTGCTCCCGATTCGTGACTTCGGTATCGTCGCGAGTGTCGGTATCATCTTCACCTTCCTCGTGTTCGGGATTTTCCTCCCGTCTGCGAAGGTTGCGCTCGACCGAGCGCGTACGAAGTATCCCATTCCGACCTTCAGCCAGACGCCCCTCGGCAGCGAAGGGTCGCGCCTTGGCCGCGCGCTGACCGGTGGCGTGTTCATCGCAAAGCGGGCCCCACGCGCCTTCCTCGTCGTCATGGTGTTGGTGAGCATGGGCTCTGCGTACTACGCGACGGGTATCGACACCTCGTTCACCCAAGAGGAGTTCTTGCCACCCGAGGAAACGCCAGTCTACCTCTCCAGCCTACCAGAGCCGTTCAAGCCGAGCGAGTACACCATCGTCGGGACGCTCAACTTCTTAGAGGACAACTTCGAGGCGAGTCAGGACAGTTCCGTCACGATATACATACAGGGGCCAATGGAGAACGACCTCGCACTCGAAGCACTCCACCGCGGGAGCGTTGACCCGCCGTCGTCGTTCATCCGCGACGGCAGACACGCAGAAGGCCAGAGCCTCATCAACGTCATCCAGAGCCGCGCAGCGAGCGACCCCGAGTTTGCCGCACTCGTCGCCAGAAACGACTTAGACGGCAACGGGATTCCCGACGACAACTTAGGCGAGGTGTACGACTACCTGCTCAGTTCCACATCGCGCGCCGAAACGCTTCGCTACCTGAGCGAAGACCGCCGGAGCACCCGTGCGGTCTACTCGGTGAAGTCGAGTGCCTCACAGAAAGAAATCGCCGCAGACGGTGATGCGCTTGCCTCCCAGTTCCGCTACACCGCAACCGCGACGGGGGGCACCATCGTCTTCCAGGCCATCTCCGACCTCATCTTGAACTCGGCGCTGGTGAGCCTCGCGGTGGCGCTCGGTGGTACCATCGTCTTCCTGATGTTCATCTTCTGGGTGCTCGAAGGACGGCCGTCGCTCGGTCTCGCGAACGTCGTCCCAATCGTGATTACGGTCGCGCTGTTGGCGGGGACGATGCGCTATCTCGGCATCTCGTTTAACGCCTTCACGGCGACGATTCTCGCCATCACCATCGGGCTTGGCATCGACTACTCCGTCCACGTCGTCCACCGGTTCGTAGATGAACTCCACGAGCAGGGCGCGACGATGCCCGCGCTCGAACGGACGGTGCTTGGCACCGGTGGCGCGCTCACGGGGAGCATGCTCACCACCGTGTTCGGGATTGGGGTGTTGTTCCTCTCCGTGTTCCCCGCGATTGGCCAGTTCGGGACGCTCACGGCGCTCAGCGTCGTCTACTCGTTCCTAGCGTCGATGATTATCCTCCCGTCCACGCTCGTCGTGTGGGACCGGTATTTCAACCGCGGCATGCCAACGCACGCGCCTGCTGGAACGGGCGTTCCGGCGGACGACTAGTCGTTGAGCAGGGGCGAAAGCCCCCACACCGCGGTGAACGTCGATGGAATGAACGCGATGAGCGCCGAGGTCATTTCGAGTGGCGCGAGAAACTCATTCGTGAAAAACGGCCCGCGTAACAAGAGCCAAAACACGTACAACGCAATCCCGAATGCGACCGCCCCAACCACCAAGCGTATCCTCTGTGTCTTCATATTCCCCCCTGCCCGTTCCCCAGAACTACTGACAGTCATATTATATGATGTTTCCAGACAGCATGACTGTTTCTATGATTAGCCCCAGCGTTCCTGGAGGTCGTGGAACTGCGACAAATCGTGGCCAAAGAGGACGGTAGCGTCGTGTTGGCGTTCGAGTTCTCGCACGCGGTGGAGGCTGTCTTCCCACGCCTGATTGCTCCAGAGGAGGCTGGTTGCCATCGGCCACGCGTCCTCGTAGTTCGAGCGGAGGTACACCTCGTCACCGGCGACGATAACCGACTCGTCGTCGAGGTGGAGAAGCGCCCCGAGCAAGCCGGGCGTGTGCCCGGGCAGGTGGTGGAGTTCAACCCCGTCGAACAGCGTGTGGCGGTGACCGTGGACGAGCTGCCAGTTCAGGTCGTGGTCGAAGTCGCTCGCGAGATATGCCACAGAGCCTTCCGGCGTTTTCGCGCTGAAGTAGGCGAAGGGAATCTCCTCGCGGTGGAGGTAGATGGGCACGTCCGTCCCGGCGAAGTGGTGGAGGCCGCCCGCGTGGTCGAGATGCAAGTGGCTCATCACGACTGCATCGATGTCCGTGAGGTCGTAGCCAGCGGCGTCTAAGTCGTCGTCGAGCCGGTGGTTCGCCGGGTCATTCGGCGTGAACGCCTGATAGAGTGGGTCGGGCCAGTAGCCGTCTGCGGCGTCGTGGTGTGGGCCAGTGTCCCAGAGGATTGTCGCGTCGGGATGGTCGATAACGAGGTTCCAGACGGCGAAGTCTTCGTAGGCCTGCTCCGGATTCGGCTCGGCTGCGGTTCCCATGACGTAGCCGTCTAAGACGAAGTTCAGGTCTGCGCTGATGGTTCCCCGGTCTACAAGGGTGAGAGACGTCGTTCCCATAAAACTCCTTGAACCGCTGTCAGTAAAAGCTCAGCCCTGCCGGTAGATGAGGTTGCGCTGGATGGCGTTCGCCCCCTCGTAGATGACGGGAATGCGCACGTCACGGTAGACGCGGGCGATCCGGCGTTCCGAGAGGACAGACCTCCCGCCGTGGAGGTTCATGGCGCGTTCTGCCACCGAAACCGCGGTTTCTGTCGCTTTCGTCTTCGCCATGGCCGC
Organism: Haladaptatus sp. CMSO5; assembly: GCF_036689885.1. Classification (NCBI taxonomy): domain Archaea; kingdom Methanobacteriati; phylum Methanobacteriota; class Halobacteria; order Halobacteriales; family Haladaptataceae; genus Haladaptatus; species Haladaptatus sp. CMSO5. The sequence continues at coordinate 1,727,952 of NZ_JBAHVW010000001.1, read as the reverse complement.
CCACAAGCCGGAGTTCTCCTCTGCGGCGACCATGTCTGCCGCGCGCCACGTAAGCGACCGCGCGGCCTCGAACTCTAAACGCATGTCTGCGAGGTCGTGTTGGACGGCTTGGAACTCGCTCACGTCACGGCCGAACGCTTGGCGGTCGTGGGTGAACTCCCACGCCTCTTCGATGGCGGCGGCCGCGAGGCCAATGCCGTGACCACTGACGACGATGCGGCCGTGGTTGAAGAACTCAGCGAGCATGTAGAAGCCGGCCCCCTCGAAGCCGACCAGATTCTCCTCCGGGATGCGACAGTCGTCTAAAACGATGTGGCCCTGCTTCGAGGCGCGCATGCCTATCTTCTCGGGGATGTGTTCTGCTTCGTATCCGGGCGCGTCGGTCGGGACGATGAACAGCGAGTAGTTGCCGTAGCGGTCTTCGCCGTCGCCGGTTTTCGCATAGATGGTGAGCCAGTCGGCTTCGACGGCGTTGCCAACCCAGTACTTCTCACCGTTCAACACCCACTCGTCGTCGCGTTTTTCGGCGGTGGTGGTCATGCCTGCGAGGTCGCTCCCTGTCTGGGGTTCCGAGACGGCGAGCCCGGAGATTTGTTCGTTCTCCGCGACCGGCCGGAGGAACGTCTCTTTCTGTTCTTCGCTGCCGTATTCGTAGACGAGTTCACAGCCGAAACTGGCGAGTTGGAGGGTGAGGGCGATGCCCGCATCGGCTTTGAAAAATTCCTCTGCAATCGCGAGCGTTTCGTGGAGCGAGAGGCCGCGACCACCGTACTTTTCGGGGATGTCCTGGGCTATCAAATTGGCATCCATCCCTGCCTGCAGTATCTCCCACGGATACTCACCGCGTTCGAAGGCATCGGCCGCGTTTGGCGCGATGTACTCTTCTGCGAAGGCACGGGCTTCTGCTTTCACGTCACGGGCGTACTCGGGGACAATTTGGGCGTCGAGTAAGTCCATACGCACCGTTGGGAAGCCAGCCTATTATAGCTCGGCGCGGGTGCAGAAATTGCTTGACGGAGCGTCAAGCGAGTCCACAGCCCGGAGATTCACACATCCTGAAGATAGCTTCATTCGGCGTCGCCTCGCAGGGAGTACCATGCGTCGCCCATGGCACACACCACTCTCAGTTCGATTGCGATGACCGACACGTGGTGGGAGGTCTCGAAGATGCCCGACCTGACTGGCAAGACTGCAGTCGTGACCGGGGCGAACAGCGGGATTGGCTTCGAGACCGCGCGGGCGTTCGCGCAGAAGGGTGCGCACGTCGTCCTCGCTTGCCGAAGCGTCGAGCGCGGGCACGCGGCGCGCGCCGAGATCGCGGATGCTCACCCGGACGCCTCGCTCGAAGTGCTCGAACTCGACTTGGCCGACCTGTCTGCGATTCACTGGTTCGCAGACGCGCTCAAAGACCGTCACGACCGCCTCGACATCCTCGTGAACAATGCGGGCGTGATGCACTCGCCCTACCGCACGACGCAAAACGGGTTCGAACTCCAGTTCGGCGTGAACCATCTCGGTCACTTCTCACTGACCGGACTGGTGGTGTCGCTACTCACGAGATCGAAAGCGGCCCGCGTGGTTACGCTAAGCAGTTTCTTCCAGCGACAGGGCAGACTCGACTTCGAGGACTTACAGAGCGAAGACGACTACGACCGCTATCGCGCGTACGCACAGAGCAAACTGGCGAATCTTGTGTTCGCTGTCGAATTACAGCGCCGATTCGACGAGGCTGGATGCGACGTGTTGAGCGTCGCCGCGCATCCAGGGTGGGCAGCGACCAACCTTCAGTCACACGGGGTCTCGATGGACGGGGGACGCTTCCGGCCACTCGTCTATCGGTTGTTGAATCATCTGCTCGCGGAGTCCCCGGCGTACGGTGCCGTGTACGTGCTGTACGCGGCGACGGCTCCCGACGTGGTCGGCGGACGCTTCTATGGGCCAAGTCGATTTTTCGAGATGCGCGGCCCGCCAACGGAGCTTCCGCTGCCCGCGGTGGCTGAAACAGACGCCACAGCCCGACTGTGGCAGGCGTCGGAATCGTTCACCGGCGTCCAGTACGATTTCGACGTGCCGCTGGCGTGAGGACGATTACGACCGTGCGAGCAGGCTTTCGTACACCGCGCGCGCTGGGGCAGGCGGGTCGAGTTCGTCAAGCGCTGCCACAACGTCCATGTCCGCGAGTTCCTCGTGGTCGGGTTTCTTCCGGAAGATGAGCGCGTGGTAGAGGTAGTTCGCCCGGAGCAACCAGACGGCACGGACTGCGCCTGCCTCGTCGGTGGCGTAGTACGTCGTCCATCCCGAGTCGGGAAACAGGTGGTGTGGGCCAGTCAAATCGGCGTCAACGAGCGCGTCGCGGAGGCGTTTTGGGTACGGAATGTCGGTCATACCGTTGCGGTGGAGGTGGCCGATTTCGCGGCCTGCGAGCGTGAACTCGACACCGCCGAATCGGTGGCCGTGGGCGTTGACGTCGGGCCACGCGGAGACGGTCTCGAGGACGGTTGCAAGTGGGCCGTCGAGGGGTGGAAGTGAGGTGGCCATTGGGGTAGATAGGGCGGCTGCAGCAATAACGGTCGTTCTCGCGTCGATGCACGATACGTTTTTCATTAATCGTGGTGAATATACATTGACACGCGTGGGGAACCCACGTCGTGGGTGATTACCATGGCAGATAAACCGCATATGAACCTGGCCGTCATCGGCCACGTCGACCACGGGAAAAGCACACTGGTCGGGCGACTCCTCTACGAGACGGGGAGCGTTCCAGACCACGTCATCGAGCAGTACCGTGAGGAAGCCGCAGAGAAAGGGAAGACCGGCTTCGAGTTCGCCTACGTGATGGACAACCTCGCAGAAGAACGCGAACGCGGTGTCACCATCGACATCGCCCACCAGCGATTCGACACGGACAAGTACTACTTCACCATCGTGGACACGCCGGGTCACCGCGACTTCGTGAAGAACATGATTACTGGCGCGTCGCAGGCGGATAACGCGATTCTCGTCGTCGCCGCAGACGACGGTGTGGCGCCACAGACCCGCGAGCACGTGTTCCTCGCGCGCACCCTCGGGATTGAAGAACTCATCGTCGCCGTCAACAAGATGGACGTCGTTGACTATTCAGAAGACGAGTACCGAGCCGTCGTAGAGGAAGTCAAAACCCTCCTCAAACAGGTGCGCTTCCGCTCTGAGGACGCGACGTTCATCCCGACCTCGGCGTTCGAGGGCGACAACGTCTCAGAACACAGCGATAACACGCCGTGGTACGACGGGCCGACCATCTTAGAGGCGCTGAACGCGCTCCCAGAGCCACAGCCGCCGACGGACGCGCCGCTTCGCGTGCCGATTCAGGACGTGTACACCATCTCCGGTATCGGGACGGTGCCGGTCGGGCGCGTAGAAACGGGTATCTTGGAAGTCGGCAAGAGCGTGACGTTCATGCCCTCTGATGCGACGGGCGAAGTGAAATCCATCGAGATGCACCACGAGGAAGTCTCGGAGGCGCGCCCCGGCGACAACGTCGGGTTCAACGTCCGGGGGATTGGCAAAGACGACATCCGCCGCGGTGACGTTGCAGGTCCCTCGGATGACCCACCGAAAGTCGCAGAGACCTTCCAAGCGCAAATCGTCGTGATGCAACACCCGTCGGTGATTACGGCGGGCTACACGCCGGTTCTCCACGCCCACACCGCACAGGTCGCCTGCACGGTCGAATCAATCGATCAGAAAATCGATCCAGCCAGCGGTGAGGTTGCAGAGGAAAACCCGGACTTCATCAAGGCCGGTGACGCCGCCGTCGTGACGATGCGCCCGCAGAAACCGCTCGTGGTCGAGCCATCCTCTGAGATTCCGGAACTCGGCTCGTTCGCGCTGCGCGACATGGGCCAGACCATCGCGGCCGGAAAAGTGCTCTCGGTCAACGAGCGCTAAGTCTGCTGTTTTTCGGCGGAACTGCTAGCAATTGAGACTGTACGCTATTTGCTAGCAACACGTATCGTACTCGGGAACCATACCTCCCTCGTGGCAAAGGACGATTTCAGCTCGATACTCAACCTGCCAGACGACTTTGGGCTCGGTGAAGACCTCGCTCGAAGTGAACAGAAACTCCGAATTCGAACGGAGAGCCGACGCTATGGCAAGCCGGTAACCATCATCGAAGGCTTCGACTCCTCGATTAATCTCAAAGAGCTTGCCTCGACGCTCAAGAAGAAACTCGGAACTGGCGGGACGGTTGAGGACGGCACCATCGAACTGCAGGGCAATCACCGCGACCGGTTGCCCGCGCTGTTGGCCGCAGAAGGCTTCGCCGTCCTCGACTGAGGACGTGTGCTAGAGCGGCCGCGCCGATTCGTCATTTTTCGTGACTCGCTCTCTCATGGGATGATGGGGAACCTCGACAGTGTGTGAACCAATGCTCCTAGCGCGTGTTAATATAACATAAGGTCATTAATATTATTAGTCGGCGGTGGGAAGGGGGGTTCAATGGTGTAAGTCCGCAGAGCACCCGCCGTTGTTCGGCAGGCCCTCACTGGCTCATTGCCGGGCAAGACGCACGCGGGTGTCCCTGTGCGCTCATCTGAGTCATGTCCACAACACTACCCCCCAATCGAGAGGAGACTGACGAAGTGACAGAACAAGATACCGAGTCGGCGCTCGCCACGGCCCGACGCCAACTCAAACAGGCCGCCGCACACCTCGACATCGACGAGAACATCGTCGAACGTCTGAACCATCCCGCCCGCGTCCACCGCGTCGCCGTCCCCCTAGAGCGCGACGACGGCAGCCTTGACGTGTTCACCGGCTACCGCTCCCAGCACGACGCCGTGCGTGGCCCGTACAAAGGCGGCCTTCGCTTCCACCCGCACGTCACAGAGGACGAGTGCATCGGTCTCTCGATGTGGATGACGTGGAAGTGCGCCGTGATGGACCTCCCCTTTGGCGGCGCAAAAGGCGGCATCGTCGTGAACCCGAAAAAGCTCTCAGACGACGAAAAAGAACGCCTGACCCGGCGGTTCACCCAGGAACTGCGCGACGCCATCGGCCCGATGCAGGACATTCCCGCACCTGACATGGGCACCGACGCTCAGACGATGGCGTGGATTATGGACGCCTACTCGATGCAAGAAGGCGAGACCACGCCTGGCGTCGTCACCGGCAAGCCGCCGGTCATCGGTGGCTCCTACGGCCGCGAGGAGGCTCCCGGACGCTCGGTGGCCATCATCACCCGCCTCGCGTGTGACTACTACGACATGCCGCTTTCCGACACGACGGTCGCCGTCCAAGGATTCGGGTCGGTTGGCGCGAACGCCGCTCGCCTGCTCGACTCGTGGGGCGCGAACGTCGTCGCCGTGAGCGACGTAAACGGCGCAATCTACGACCCGGACGGCCTCGACACCCACGACGTGCCAACGCACGAAGAGGAGCCAGAAGCCGTCATGAAGTACGACGCGCCACAGAAACTCGAAAACCACGAACTGCTCGAACTCGACGTTGACGTGCTCATCCCGGCGGCCATCGGGAACGTCCTCACCGAGGACAACGCAGACAACGTGACCGCAGACCTCATCATCGAAGGCGCGAACGGCCCGACGACGACCGGCGCGGACAAAATCTTCGAGGCGAAGGGTATCCACGTCATCCCCGACATCCTCGCAAACGCAGGCGGAGTCACCGTCTCCTACTTCGAATGGCTCCAGGACATCAACCGTCGTCGCTGGTCGTTAGACCGCGTAAACGAAGAGCTAGAGACGGAGATGAACACGGCGTGGGAAAGCGTGAAAGAAGAGTTCGACACGCGTGACGTGTCGTGGCGCGATGCGGCCTATATCGTTGGCCTCAGGCGGATTGCCGAGGCACATCAGGCACGGGGCGTGTGGCCATAACCGTCGGTTCCACAACGCGAATCCGATAGAAGCCGGTAAACTTCACGAATTCTCGCTGTTCTAACTCGCCGATGAGCGATGGCGAAAGGTCTCTGCCCTGTGCGTCTCCGTCCAACAGTCGCGGTAACGCGCGCTGTTCCGCCTCAGTGAGTTGGTCGAAATCGCAGACGGATGCGTCGACGGGGAGGCGTTCCCGACGTTCGATGACTATTTTCAACGACATAGTTCGTGTGCTACTCGCTAACAAACTACATGGAAATATATAATGATTGTGGCTGGACGACCGGCTATTCTGGTGCCGCGTCTTCGGGCGTGGAGCCTTCGAACATCGACGCATCAGCGTACTGGTCGCGCAGCACCTTTTTGTCGAACTTGCCCGTCGCCGTCTTCGGCACTTCCTTGATGAGCACCACGTCGTCTGGCACCCACCACTTAGGATACTCGTCTTTGACGAGCGCGAGCAGTTCGTCTTTCAGCGCGGCTTCATCAATCCCTTCGTCCGGAACGACGAACGCAATCGGACGTTCTTGCCAGCGCTCGTGGGGCACGCCAATGACGGTCGCTTCTGCGACATCATCGTGAGCCATGAGCGTGTTTTCGAGTTCGACCGAGGAGATCCACTCCCCGCCGGATTTGATGACGTCTTTCGCGCGGTCGACGATTTTCATGTAGCCGTCTTCGTCGATGCTCACCACGTCGCCGGTCTTCAGATAGCCGTCCTCGAAGTCCTCTTCGTTCGCATCGGGGCGCTTGTAGTACTCTTGGGTCACGGTCGGACCGCGAATCCAGAGTTCCCCGAAGTCCTCGCCGTTCCACGGCACCTCCTCGCCATCGTCGCCGACGATTTTGAACTCAAGGCCGGGAACCATCAGGCCTTGCGTCTTGCGCTTTTCCATGTAGCCAGCGTCGTCTAAGCCTTCCAGCCCGGCTTTCATGTGCGCGACAGAGCCGATTGGCGACATCTCGGTCATGCCCCACGCGTGGAGCACCTCGATGCCCTTGTCTTCGAAGTACCGAATCATCGCTTCGGGGGCTGCAGAGCCGCCGATGATGACCTGTTCGAGCGAAGAAACGTCCGCGTCGTTGTTCTTGAGGTAGTCCATCAGGCCGAGCCAGACGGTTGGCACGCCAGCGGTGATGGTGACGCCTTCTTCCTCGATGAGGTTCGCAAGGTCCTCTGGGCTCGGTGATGGGCCGGGATAGACGTGTTTCGCGCCCGCGGCGGTCGTCGAGAAGGGAAGCCCCCACGCGTTGACGTGGAACATCGGCACGACGGGCATCACCACGTCGGTGTCGTGAATGCCGAGGCCCTGTGGGGTGAGCGTCATCATCGTGTGCGCCCAGAGCATCTTCTGGGTGTACTCGACGCCCTTTGGCTTGCCCGTGGTGCCCGAGGTGTAACACATGCCCGCAGGCTGGTCTTCTGAGAGCACCGGCCAGTCGAAGTCGGCGTCGTGGCCGTCGATGAACGACTCGTAGTCCGTGACGTTGTCGAGGTCCGTGTCCGGCACTTCCGAGTCCATCACGACGTACTCCGAGACGCCGTCGAATTCGGGTGCGTCCGTTGCCGCGCCTTCGAGCTTCGGGAGCAGTGACGGGTCAACGAAGATTATCTGGTCGTCTGCGTTTTCGACGATGTACTGGACGTGTTCGTCGGGAAGCAGCGGGTTGATCGTGTGGAGTTGGGCACCAATCGTCGGAATCCCGAAGTACGTCTCGAAGTGACGGTGGTGGTTCCAGCAGAAGGTGGCGACGCGGTCACCCTCCTCGATACCTGCCGCAGTCATCGCGTTTGCGAGTTGCGCCGTGCGGTCTGCAAACTCGGTGTACGTGTAGCGTTCTATACCCCGGTTTGTCCGCGAGACGATCTCGCGGTCGGGATACATCTTTTCTGCGCGCCACAAAAATGGTCGAAGGGTCTGGTCAGTACCACCTGGCATACACGGTAAACGGTGCCGCCGCCTTATGATTCTTGTTACCACAACGCCAGTGACACACCGAGACAGTCACGGAACGTGGCACCAATTTTTCCCACCGCTACACCTATCAGGAATTACTCCATACGACATGTACATGAACAGAAGAATGTTTCTGGGCATGACGGCAGGCATCGGGCTGACCGGGCTTTCGGGATGTGGTTCCGTCCTCGCATCTGTCCCAGCACCTGAACTGTCACAGGACAAACTCGAATCCGGCGGCTGGACGCTCATCGACGAACAAGACAAGAATATGTTCACTGAGTCGTACAGTGGGGCGACGGTCTCTGCGGCCGCCCACACCCTCACCTACGAGGACAGCGACCTTACCGCCCAAATTACAGAGCGTACCCTCGACACGGTTTCGGCCCAGATGGCGGTCTTCTTCGCCAGCCGCGTCGATTTCTCACCGAGTTTGGACAACATGCCCGCCGGTGCCGGGCGCAAAGAGGTCATGGAAGAGACCAAACAGACGGCGAAAGACAACTTCGAACAACGCCTCAAAGACGGTGGACTGGTCGAGATAGCAGAAGGAGACACGAGTTCGTTCACGCCCGAAACTGGCGAGGAAGGCGACCTTGTCGAGTATACCGCCACCTATCCCTTCGAGGGGTTCAGCTTCGACGTGACCGACGAGAAATCCGTCACCGTGGAAGGCGAGGACATTGTCATCAACGGCTGGCTCGCCATCTGGCATCACGACGATTCGATTCTCATCTCGGGTGGGGCGGCTCCGGGAACGAACTACGCAGAGACGATAGAAAAGGAGCTTTCTGCTGGCGTGAGCGTCACCGTCGACATCGACCTCGGGTTGCACCCGGCTTCCTACCGCGACGAGATTTTCTCGCTCATGCGCACCGTCAGCTAACTCGGTAGCTGACCGAAATCCCTTCACCGACAGGCATCACCGCCGTCTCGAACGCCGGGTCAGCCCGCACCGCCTCAAGAAAGTCCGCAATGCCCTGTGTGCCTGCGTCCATCGCCGGGTCGTCGCCCTCGGCCCACGCGAGGAGTTTGTCGAAATCCTGCACCCCAGAGGTCATCGCGTTGTCCGCGATAACGACCCCGCCCGGAGCCACCTTCTCTCGCACCGCGTCGAAGGCGTCTTTGTAGCGCTCTTTTTCGTTGTCGATGAGCACCACGTCGAACGGGCCGTCGTAGGTGTCCACGATGTCGATGGCGTCGCCGTGTTCGAAGCGCGCGCGGGCTGCGACGTCGCCGCGCTCGAAGTACTCGCGTGCGCGGTCGAGTTCGCCTTCATCGATTTCGGTGAGGACGAGTTCGCCGTCTGCGGGCAGGGCGCGGGCGAACCAGTAGGCGGAGTAGCCAAAGCCAGATCCGAACTCGAAAACGCGCTCTGCATCAACCATCGTGGCGAGCAGCTGAAGCCAGCCACCGACCTCGGGGCCGACGGTCGGAAAGCCGATTTCCTCGCCGTAGGTGTCCATCTCTTCTAAAATATCGTCTGGCTCCGGGCCGAGTGCGCGAACGAAGCGAGCCGCCTTCGTTGGGTCAATCGCCGTCATATGTGGGGGTTCTCACTCCACCGCCAAAACGCTTCTAGCGGTTGCGCCCGAGCGGGAACTTGATGCGCTCTGGGTGTTCGTTAAACGCAGTCAATATCCGCTTGTAGAGCTCATTTCTCACCCGTTGGCCCTGTCGTGGGTGCGTGAGATAGCGTAGCCGGAGGTCGACCCACGACTCTTCTTGTCTGATGTTTACGGTTGGGCGGTCGCGCACCTCCAACTCGACGGGCGTCTCTGCGAGTTGTCGCCGGTAGTTTGCGATACTGGCTGCCATCTCGTCGCCGAGGTAGTCGTCGGCCACGTCGATGAGCAAGGACTCGGCGAAATCGAGGTCTGTCTCGAAGGCGACTTGCACGGACAGCTCGTTCCAGATGTGCGGAAAGCCCTCCCACGAGTAGTTGAAGACGTGCGAGGAGAGCACCACGCTGTTCGGGAGGGTGATGATGCGCCCGGAGGGTTGATTCGAGGAGACGAGCTCGCCGTTTATCTCCCAGAGCGTGGTGACGAAGAAGTCAACCGCGACCACGTCACCTTTCGAGCCTTCGATGGCCACGCGGTCACCGACTTGGTACGGTCGTTTGACCATGATGTAGAACCAGCCGATAAAGGAGAACAGTGGTTGCTGGAGCGCGAAGGTGATGGCAAAGCCAACGACCCCAAGGGAGACGAGCAGGCCAACCCACTGCTCGGTGATGATGGCGAAGGCGCTCACGAGCGCGAAGACGATGAACACCAACTGGACGACGTTTTTGATGTCGTGTTGACGTCTGCGGTCTACGAACTGCGTGTTGATGAGCCGGGTCGTAAACAGATAGAGTCCGTAGGCGAGAAACACAATCGCTAGCGTCGAGAGGAGTTTTGCGACGATAAGCGTCGCCTGAAACCCGCTGATGACGAACTCATCGGCCGGGAGGCTGTGTACGAACGCGGCGAGCAGCGCGAAGGCCGCCGCGAGCAAAAACGAGATGACACCGAGAGGACGTTTCACTGTGAAACCAGTCACACCCCCGAAGTAAAACCATTGTCCACCACATCTCTCACGGATTTCCATGAGACGAAGACCCTAGACAACCACTATCATAATTATCAATTCTGCGACAAGTTTATGAACCCCGGGGAGTTTCCCTTCACCACACACGATGGAACCACTCGAAACGCTATCGGCAATCTCGCTCCTCGGTGTCGCACTCGCGGTCATCGGAGAGTTCACAGGAAGTCTGCTCACAACGACGACAGGGCTTGTAACGTTCGTTCTCGCTCTCGCCGTTGCCTTCTTCGTCATGACGTTCCGCCTCGCTCGCGCGACGGCAACGTGGAGTCGCACGACCGACCACATGGCAGACCCGTTCCTGAAGTAAGTAGTATCGATTCTTGATAATTATTCACTCGTCATGAGCGACTGCGCCCACAAGCGCGGGTGTCGAACCACTAGAGGAACGACCGCTCGCGGAAGTACACCACGAGGATAATCGTGATGAGAAACATCCCAAGCAACACGGCGGGGTAGGCGTAGGGCCACTGCAACTCGGACATGTTGAAGGGGCCGCCAGCAAAGTTCATCCCGAACATGCCCGTCACGAGGGTGAGCGGTAAGACGATGGTCGCAACGACGGTGAGCGTCTTCATCACGTCGTTCGTGGACTGTGAGAGCACGTTCAGGTAGATGTCGCGCGCCCCGCTTGCGAGGTCGCGGTAGGTCTCGATGAGGTCTACCACCTGCACGATGTGGTCGTACACGTCGCGGTAGTACTTCTCTGTGGGCTGTTGGATCTGTTTTGGGTCGCCGCGGGCGAGGATGCCAACTGCCTCCCGTGAGGGCCACGCGACTTTGCGAAACGAGAGGAGATCGCGGCGAACCGCGTTGATGGCTTCGAGTATCTCGATGTCCGTCGAGGTCGTCACCTCGTCTTCGATAGCCTCTATCTGGTCTTCGAGTTGGTCTAACACGTCGAAATAGCCGTCTACAATGCCGTCGATGACGCGGTAGGCGGTGAAATCAGGCCCGCGTTCGAGCAACCGCTCGTCTTCGCGCAGGACGGCCTCCCACGTCGTATCGATGGCTTTGATTTTTCGCGTCGAGAGCGTGACCACCCAGTCGTCACCGATGTAGACGCCGACGGGAATGTCGCGGATTTCCTCGTTGAACGTCGTTTCGCCCTTTCTAAGTCGGGCGGTTTTGAGGAGAATAAACGTGTAGTTGCGAAACTCTTCGGTTTTCGGGCGCACGTCGTTTACGACGTCTTCGACCGTGAGCGGGTGGATGTCGAACACTGCGGTCACGTCGAGCAGCTCTTGTTCGTTGGCTTCCGTCGCCGTCACCCACGTCGTTCCCTGGGCGGCTTTCGCCGCGTCAAGGTCGTCGTAGTGGGTGATTGCCCCGTCAGCGAAAACGACCGCTTCGGTTGTCATGCGTCCTCTCCGTGAATCCAACTGATAGAGAGTAAGGTAACGCCGACCATTGCCCCAGTTAGTGACAGTTCGCGCCCCGGGTAGGGTGCGACGATACCGAGGGCGTAGCCGAGCAGGCTGAGAAGGGTAATCGCAATCCCCGCACCCAACACGGTGTTCATACTCACCGTGACACGGCCGCACACAAAAAGGATTACCGCGACGACTAGTGCTCGATGCCCGCGATGAGTTCGTCAACGCGCGCCTGTTCGCCGTCGATTTGCTGTGGATAGACGCCGATGCCGATGACGTAGTCGTCGCCGTCGCCGACGGCCTCGGTAACGTGAATGAACACATCGACTTTCTCGCCGTTTGCGACCTCTGCGCGGGCGCTGAACTTGGTTACCGTCCGGCTCTCTCCGAGCATCGAAACCGAGCGCTCGCCTTCCTGTTGAATGTCACTCAGGCCCTTGTAGGCCGACTGAATCTGCATGACGAACTCCTTTGCAGACCACTCGCCGACGGGGTTGAACGTCTTGCCCGCGATGTCAACTTTCGGCGTCGAGAGGACGATAAAGCGCGCGAGTTCCTGCTCACCGAGCACGCCGAGGTTCACGGAGCGTTTGTACTCTTGGATGTGGTTTGTCACCTCGACCTGCCGCTCTTGGTCTGCAACCGAGAACGACCGCTCGATTGTCTGCTCACCGGAGGAATCCGGCGCTTTTTCGTAGTCAGTCTCTTCGAGGGATGCCGAGGCGACCGTCGCGGTCTCGGCCGAAAACTGGAGTGCCTCCGACCCTGTCAGGAAGCCAATACATCCGCTTAGTGAACCAACTGCCCCCATCGAAACCAGGGCAAGTGCTCTACGCCGTGATATCATCTGTTGTGCGCGTCTTACTCTTTGTTCCATATAAGTCTCTTGGCCTACCAATCAGTATGGGTGCACGTACCAAAGCAGCAAAACGCAATCTGTCGTGGCCTACGTCAGAGCCGGTAGGTCGGGCCGTCGTCCGAATCTTCGATGGTGACGCCGAGGGCTTCGAGTTCGTCGCGCAGTTCGTCTGCCCGGTCGTAGTTGCCTGCCTCTCGTTCCTGTTCGCGCACCCGGAGCACGAGGTCGACGACCTCACCGGCGAGCGACACGTCGCTTTCCGGTTCGCCACCGAAGGTGAACCCAAGGACGCCGCCGCCGAGTTCCTCGAACAGCGTGATCGCCTCGTGGAGGCCCTTGTAGTCGAACTGGGCTGCGTCGTCTGCGTGGCGGTTGACCGCCGAAACGAGTTCAAGGAGCGCCGCGAGCGCCTCGCGGGTGTTGAAGTCGTCGTTCATCGCCTCGGTGAACGACTCACGGGTCGCCACTAAGGCATCTCGAAGCGCCTCGTCTACGACCTTGCCGGAGGCGTCGACGCTGTCGCAGGCTTCAACCGCGCGTTCGTAGCCCCGCGAGAGCGTCTCCCAGCGCTTTTGGGCTTCAGTGAACGTCGCCTCGTTGAACAACTGCGTGCGGTTGTACGCGGCGGACATGAGGAACATCCGAACCACGTCCGTGCCGTACTCGGCGACGATGTCTTTGGCCGTCGAGAAGTTGCCGAGGCTCGTGGACATCTTCTCACCCTCGGTTTCGAGCAGGCGAACGTGAAGCCAGTAGCGCGCGAACTGCTTGCCAGTGGCTGCCTCGCTCTGGGCGACTTCGTTTTCGTGGTGCGGGAAGACGAGGTCTTGGCCGCCGACGTGGATGTCGATAGTCTCGTCTAAATGGGTCATCGACATCGCAGAGCACTCAATGTGCCAGCCCGGTCTGCCGTCGCCCCACGGCGAGTCCCACACCTCGCCGCCGGGTGGGGCGTCGTCGGGATGTGCTTCGCCGGCTTTCCAGAGCGCGAAGTCTGCCGGATTGCGCTTTTCTGAGCGTTCGGTCGGGTCGCCTTGTGCCTCTAAATCCTCGACCGACTGATTCGAGAGTTTGCCGTAGTCGGGGAATTTCGTCACGTCGAAGTAGACCGACCCGTTTGACTCGTAGGCATAGCCCTTCTCCATCAGCGTCTCGATGAGCGATTCGATTTCGGGGAGATGTTCTGAGACGCGGGGGTAAATCTCCGCGCGTTTGAGGTTGAGCGAGCGCATGTCCGCGAGCGTCTGCTCGATGAAGTGGCGTGCCACTGCCGCCTCGTCGTCGCCCAAGTCATCGTCACCAATGCGCGCGACGATTTTCTCGTTCACGTCGGTGAAGTTCTCGACGTGGTGGACGTCGTAGCCGAGAAATTCGAGCCACCGGTGCATCACGTCAACGTGCACCCACGAGCGAGCGTGGCCGAGATGCGCGAAATCAGAGACGGTGAGGCCACAGTAGTAGAGAAGAACGGAATCCGGGTTCTGTGGCGTGAACACCTCGCGCTCACCAGTGAGCGTATTCGTCACGTGTAGCGTCATTGTCGAAGGATACTGAGCAAAGGTGTTTGAATCCGTCGGTGGCAGGTTCACGCACTCGCGTCTGCGGGAGACAGCGAGACGAAAAACGTCGCCCCGCCCACGTCGTTGCTGCAAAGATGTGTTCCTGTTCGTCGGGGTGGACATACTCAAATGCGTTATCGCCGAGAAGATCGCCCGGTTCGTAGCCAACTACCCGTGAGGGAGAGGGACTTTCATTCACAACCGCTCCCGATTCATCGAGAGCAGTGAAAATGGCAGAGGAGCCTTCAATCAGCGCCTGAAACTGCTCCTCGGTGTGGGTGAATCACCCATTTATACATCAATTCTGTGAGTATAGCAAATGAACATTACTCTCCGATAGCCCGATACTGTGGTACGGCTGATAACTCGCGTTCGACGGTTCGCAACGCGGTCGGGCCGTCACGCCGAGTGACGACGACGATGAGCGCGTCCTCTGTACCTGCGGCGGCGAGCGGTTCGATGTCCGCGAGGGCGAGACAGGACAGCACGTGCCCGAGTGCCGTCACCGACACATCACCTGCGACGACAATGCCCGTAAGCGCACCCGCGCCGGGGACGAGATGCGTCTCGCCAACGGTAACGAGCGCGTCGGTGGCCTCACCTTCCCCGAGTCCGCTTTGCATCGAGACGCGCGGGGTGCAGTCAGTTTGGGTGAACGCTGGTATGTCCGTGGCGAAGCGACGCAGTGCGGCCGTGACGGCTTCCGTGTCACCGATGTCGAGAAAGCGAGCGGCGGCGGTGTAGTTGACGACATCTGCTCTGAGTGCGAGGTGGAGAAAGGGATGCCCGCGAACGGCGGCCCGCGTCTCCGAGGCGAGTGAAGACATACTGTCTCATTTCGGTCACGATGATTTAGTCGTTCGGTGGAAGCGATGCAAATACTCATTAGCCGAGAGATGAGAACACACCACATGCTTCGCGCGACCCTCTATCTCGACTTGCAGTGTGACTGTGTCCTGAGCGAAATCACGGGCGAGGGAGACGAATCGTTCACCGTCACGCAGGAAGAAGTGTTGGACGACGAGTACATCACGTTCCTCATCGAAGCCGGTGAGCGAAGCGACCGTTTCGAAGCACGCCTTCGCGCAGACGAGATGGTGACCGAGGTAGAGCGCATCGGCACCTCCGGATTGCTCGTCACCAAACGCTCGTGTGGCGCGTTGCCCATCATCCGCGAAAACCACGGTATGCTCCACGGGTTAGACCGCGTGAACGGCAACGAACGCGTCTTCGACGTCATTGTGTTCCGACGCGAAGACCTGAAAGCCATCGTCACAGACCTCCGGAAAATCGGCAGCGTCAGACTCGGCCGCTTGACGCCGGTCGATGACACCACCAGTTCGCTTTCGACGCGCCAAGAGGAGGTCATCAGAGCCGCCTTAGAACAGGGATACTTCGACTGGCCCCGGCGCATCGACGCAGAGACACTTGCGGGGCAACTCGACATCACGCACACGACGCTGTTAGAACACCTGCGGAAAGCCGAGAAGAAACTCCTCACCGAAGCGCTCCACCAGGCGTCGACGCAGGTTGCCGTTGGCAATCCACCCGTCGCTCCCGGCCCATCTACGTGAGGCAGATAGCCCCCGTGTTTTTCCGGAAGCCTATTTAAAAGCCCTACATTTGTAGGACAAAGTCGTTCATGGTAGACCATGGTATTCCACACCATGGCTAACGAGGCAGGCAACCGACCAGCGAAGCACACCAGACGACGATTTTTACAGGGCACGGGCGCGACCGCATCCGCACTCGCCCTCGCCGGCTGTCTCGGCGGTGGCGGCGGCGGTGGAGACGGCGAAAGCACTACCGTTCGTTACCTCTCAGACCGCGGCGATTCGAAGGAAGTGATGGACTCGATTATCGCCGAGTTCGAAGACCAGAGCGACTACACCGTCGAGGTGACCTACACCTCGAAGGGGACGTCGACCGACCAAGAGATGCAGAAGATGGTGGCGGCGGGCAACCCACCAGACATCCTCTTTGACACCTCAACCGACGCCTACCGCCTTCAGCGAGACGGCGTCCTCGCCCCGCTCACAGACGCGGTGTCGAACAACGACCTCCCCGACCCCGTGAACGTAGACGGCGAGTCCTACTTCGCGGCGGCGATGGTCGAACCGCTGATGGGCTGGTACCGAAGCGACATTTACGACGGCAACCCGGAGACGTGGGAGAACTGGCAGGCAGAGGCACAGCGCGTCTCCGAAGAGGAGGACATGCAAGGGTACATCGTCCAGTCCGGCCAGACGAACAACGCCGACACGCAGATGACCCAGTACCTCTGGCAAAACGACGTCCAAATCTACTCCGGGCCATCCGACAACATCGAGGTCACGGTGGACAAAGGCGACAACCGAGCCGCCGCCATCGAGACCTTCGAGTGGGTTCAGCAGATGGCAGAGTACTCGCCAAACGGCAGCGGCTGGGAGTGGGGCGATGCGATTGGCGCGCTCCAACAGGAGAACGCCGCCGCGGGCGTCTCCGTGGGTGGATTGCCCATTCTCATCATGTCCAGCAACCGCCCGGATTTGGTCAAGAAGTTCAGTCCGATGCCGTTCCCCGTCCCACAGGGGAAAGCACAGGACAAGTGGTGGGCGTACATGGAGGGCCACCTCGTGCGAAACGACGGGCAGGCCACCGAAGGCGCCCAAGAGTTTGTGAAGTTCTTCAACCAATCCGAGAAGTTCTTCGACTTCGTGCTCTCTGCACCGCTGTTCCAGTTCCCACCGAGCCGCGAACAGCTCGACAGCGATGCGGTCAAAAACAACGAGATGCTAAACGAGTATCCCGAAGTCCTCCAGCTCGTCAAGGACAACTGGGACGTGTTCACGTCCGTCCTCGCCACGGGCGACGAGGGTGCGCCGAACCTGCTCGCCGCAGACGGCTACGGCAATCAGGTGTTCGGACAGGCCGCAGACCAACTGCTCGTCGGCGGCAAATCTCCGGAGGAGACCGTCGATTGGCTCGCTGAAAAGCTCCGTAGTCTCAAGCGATGAGCGTCAGCCTGAAAAACCGCCTTCGACCCTCCGACTTAGACGGGAGTACGTGGCTGTTGCTCGTGTCGTTCGTCCCGCTGGTGGCGTTTTTCATCGTCGTGTGGGTCGTTCCGATAGCGTACGCCCTTGGGATGAGTCTGTTTCAGAATCCAGTGCGCAATCCGACGTTCGTCGGGCTTGGCAACTACATCTCACTGCTCACAGAGCCGACGTTCTGGGGCTTTCTCTGGAACAGCGTTGTCTACGCGATTGCGACGACAGGCCTCAGTCTCATCCTCGGCCTCGGGCTTGCGCTCGTCGTGAACCAGAAGATTCGCGGCGGTGCGGCCCTGCGGACGCTGATGATTTTCCCCTACCTGTTGCCCACGCTCGTGGTCATCTTCATGTGGAAATTCATCTTAGACCCGAACATCGGCGTGCTCAATCAGGTGCTCGAAAATGCGGGCTTCATCGACGAACCAATCGCCTTCTTCTCGACGCTGACGTGGGCGATGCCCGCCGTCGTCATCACGAGCGTTTGGAAGTTCGCCTCGTTCGCGTTTTTCATCCTGCTCGCGCGCTTGCAGGCCATCGACCCCGACCTGTACGAACGGGCGCGGGTCGAGGGCGCGACGACGTGGCAGGCGTTTCGCGACATCACGATGCCCCACCTCCGGGGAGCCATCCTCATCATCCTCCTCGTCCGGGGCATCTGGATGTTCAACAAGTTCGATATCATCTATCTCACCACCAGAGGTGGACCGCTTCAGCAGACGACCACCCTCCCAATCAGGGTGTTCCAAATCGCATTCAACGAGGTGAACTTCGGTGAGGCAACGGCGCTCGCAGGTATCATGTTCTTCCTGCTCGCGGCGGCTGCCATCGTCTACTTCCGCACGTTCGCGCCGGAAGCGGAGGTGGCTCACTGATGGCGACGGCTGATTCCAGTTGGTTCGACCACCGAACCCAACAGCGCCTCCAGCGAATCGCCCTCTACGTCACCGCCTTGCTCATCACGACGTTCGTCGTGGTGCCCGTCTACCTGATGGTGGTCATCGCCCTGCAGTCTCCGGCAGCCACCTTCGCAGGCGGTCAGGTGAACCTCATCCCGTCAGAGATTACAGCACGAAACTTCCTCGTCCTGCTCGACACGACGGAGACGGTTCGCTACTTCACGAACAGTCTCATCGTCACGGCAAGTTCGACGCTGCTCTCGACGGCGATTGCGATTGCTGCGGGCTACGGCCTCACCCGCTTCGAGTTCCGCGGCAAATCCATCGCGGCTCGTGCGGTGCTGTTCAGTTACATGTTCAGCCCCATCGTGCTCGCCATCCCGCTGTACGTGATCTTCTACAGTCTCGGGCTGTTGAACAGCTACTTCGCGCTCACACTCGCGCTCACGGCCATCTCCGCGCCGTTCACCATCTGGCTGATGTGGCAGTACTTCCAGACGGTGCCCCTCTCGCTTGAGGAGGCAGCATGGGTGCGCGGCGCGAGTCGGTTCCGGACGGTGTGGGACGTGGTTTTGCCCGTTGCCCAGCCGGGTTACATCTCGGCGGCTATCTTCGCGTTCGCCGTCGCGTGGAACGATTTCACCATGGCGCGTATCGTCATGAGCAACGACGACATGTACACCATCAACGTCGGCGCGAGTCTGTTCTTAGACCGCGTCACCATCGGATGGGGCGAGACGATGGCCGTCTCGCTGCTCATCTCCATCCCCCCATTCCTCATCGCGCTGTTCCTCCAGCGATACCTGCTGCAGGGGTTCAGCGTCGGAGGACTCGAATAACTATGGCACAATCCATTCGACTCGACACGGTTCGCAAAGAGTTCACAACACTCGGCAAGACGCACGTCGCCGTAGACGACATTTCACTGGAGATTCCCGCCGGTTCCTTCACGACGCTCGTCGGGCCTTCGGGGTGTGGGAAGACCACCACCCTGCGGATGCTCGCCGGGCTTGAGACACCCACCGCCGGGCGGATTCACTTCGGTGACGACGACGTGACCGACTTGCCCCCACAGAAACGCAACGTCTCGATGGTGTTCCAGTCCATCGCGCTCTACCCGCACATGAGCGTCCGCGAGAACATCGGCTACGGCCTCAAGATTCACGGCGTCCCGAAAGGAAAGCGCGACGAGAAAATCGAGGAGGCCGCCCGCGTGCTCCAAATCGAAGAGCAGTTGGAGAAGATGCCCGCCGAACTCTCCGGGGGCCAACAACAGCGCGTTGCCCTCGGCGGTGCGTTCGTCCAAGACCCGGAGGTTTTGCTCTTGGACGAGCCGATGAGCGACTTAGACGCGAAACTCAAATCCGAGTTACGCGTCGAAATCCAGCGCCTCCACCAGGAGTTGGACACCACCATCGTCTACGTCACCCACGACCAGACGGAAGCGATGACCATGTCAGACCGCGTGGTGCTCCTGCGCGAGGGACACGTCGCGCAGTTCGACCCGCCGCGGACGCTGTTCCACCGGCCACAGTCCGAGTACGTGGCGAGCTTCATCGGCACGCCTTCGACCAACTTGCTCCGGTGTTCGGTCACGGACGCAGACGGCACCGCAACCGTCGAAGGCCACGGCATTCGCGTGCCCGTTGGCTCCCAGCTCGACGCCCATCTCGGTAACACGGTCACCCTCGGCATCCGCCCGCAGTACCTCAGCCCGAGCGCTGGTGACATCCGATTTACGGTGACCGCAGAGGTCGTCGAACCACTTGGCACGGAGTCGGTGGTACACGGCAAAACCACGGATGGCACCCGCGTAGACGTGGTTTCGCCGGAAGTCGATGACGTGCAACCGGGCGACGAACTCACCGTGGGCTTCGACCGCGAGGACTGCTACATCTTCGGGGCGGACGGCGAGACGATTTGCTTCGGTGACGACCTCGCGGCAAACCAAACGCAGGTTCCATGAGCGACCGGCCACTCTCTGATGTGACCGTGCTCGAACTCGGGCACATCGTCGCCGGGCCGTTCTGCTCGCTCCTGCTCGCGGACATGGGTGCGCGGGTCATCAAGGTCGAACACCCAAAGGGCGGCGACCTCGTGCGCGACTCATCGCCACTTGGCAACAGTTCGTTCAACTACGTCAACCGGGACAAAGAGAGCATCACGCTCGACTTGAAAACCGACGACGGGGTCGACATCTTCCACCAACTGCTTGACGACGCAGACGTGGTGGTCGAGAACTTCAAGCCGGGCACCGCAGAGCGGCTTGGCGTCGGCTACGACTCGCTGAAAGAGCCGTACCCACGGCTCGTATACTGTTCGATAAAGGGGTTCAACGAAGGCCCCTACGCCGACCATCCCGCCCTCGACCCGGTCGCAGAGGCGCTCTCGGGGCTGATGAGCGTGACCGGCCATCCCGGCGAACCGCCCGTCCGGTCGGGGACGAGCGTCGCGGACATGGCCGCCTCGCTCTACGGCGCAATCGGCATCCTCGCCGCACTTCGCCAGCGCGAGGAGACCGGCGAGGGGCAGAAAGTGTCCGCGCCGCTGTTCGAGAGCACCGTCGCCCTCATGGGGTATTGGCTCTCGTTCACCCAAGCCTACAACGACGTGCCGGAACCGCTCGGCGCGGGCCACCCGAACTGGGCACCCTACGACGTGTTCCGGAGCGCAGACGAAAAGTGGGTGTTCGTCGGGCCGTCGGGCGAACACCAGTGGCACGCCCTGTGCCGAGCGCTCGACCTCTCGCTACACGAAGACAGCCGCTTCGAGACGATTGCCGACCGCCGCGAGAACGTCGACGTGCTCACGGACTTGCTCGCCGTCGAACTCCGCCAGTTCGACCGCACAGAGATTGTGGACAAACTCCGCGAGGCGAGCGTTCCCGTCGCGCCCGTGAACAACATCCGCGAGGTCTGTGACGACCCACACCTCGAGGCGACGGACGCACTCACGACCGTGCACGTCGCAGAAGGCGACGGCGACAGCGTGAACGTGCCGCGCTCGCCCATCCGCTCGTCTGCGTTCTCGCCTATCGACTCGGAGGACCCGCCGACGCTCGGTGAACACACCGGCTCCATTCTCGCCAGTCTCGGCTATTCGAGCGCAGAAATCGACGCGCTCAGAGAACAGGGCGCTATCTGACCGCGCGGGCGAGCGAGAGCGCGTCGTCCAGTTCCACTTCTTCTCTCTCACCAAGCGTTTCGAGCAGCGCCGCCACCCGCTCGTCGGTCGGTTCGACGCCTGCACGCGAGAGCAATCGGCGGGCCGCACCGCGCCCCGTATCGGGGCCGAACAGAAGGCGGCGTTCGCCACCAAACTCGGCGGGGTCAAACGGCTCGAACAGCGCCGGGTCGTCCAACATTGCGGCGGTGTGCAGGCCCGATTCGTGGGAGAAGACTTGGTCGCCGAGCAGTGGTTTCCAGTCGGACACGTCCTCGCCGAGCGCGTCGAGCACGGCGTGGGCATGGGTGAGCAGATTCGCGGTGTCGATGTTCGAATCAACGCTCTCTTCGCCAAGTAATCCGGCGACGACGAACTCCTCTGTCGGGACGTTTCCGGCGCGTTCACCGATGCCCGCGATTGACACGTCAACGCGTCCGATGCCCATGTCGGCGGCCGTGAGGGCGTTTGCGGTGGCGACGCCGATGTCGTCGTGGAAGTGGACGCCCACTCGCGAGAGGTCGGTGTCGAGAGCCGTGAGCGTTTCTTCGACGCCGCGAGGCGTTCGCACGCCGACGGTGTCAGCGAGGGTGACGTACTCGGCATCGACGGCTTCGACGACGGTTGTGAGAAAGTCGAGGTCCGTGCGAAAGCCGTCCATCGCGGTGAAGTGGACATCGAGGCCGGTGTCGTGGGCAACATCGAGTGCCTCGTGGACGGACGCGAGCAGGTCGTCACGAGATTTTCCGAGCATGAACTCGCGTTGGGCGTCGCTCGTCGGCGCAAACAGGTCGATGACGTCTACACCCGCCTCGACGGTGGCTTCGATGTCGCCTTCGATGGCGCGGGCGATGCCGGTCGTTTTGGCGTCGCCGTCGTATCTGTCTGCGACGCGCTTCGTGCGGTCGTCTGCGACGGGAAAGCCGAGTTGGATGTAGTCTACGCCGAGAGCGTCGAGGTGGCGGGCGGCGGCGACCTTTTCATCGACCGAGAAGCGCCGACCGGGGCGTTGCTCTCCCTCGCGGAGGGTGACGTCGAGCAGTTTCATGGTGGAAAGAGGAATGCGACGACCAAACGATTTCGCCCTGCATGTGTGGGTTTCCGCGGGCGAAGCCGCTAAGGCCGACCTGTCCTAACGGATGATAATAATGAAGGCGCTCGTGATTGCCGCCCACGGCTCGCATCTGAACGCGGAGTCGAGCACCCCGACGTTCGCCCACGCGGACACGATTCGAGCAGCGGGCGTGTTCGACGAGGTGCGCGAAGCGTTCTGGAAAGAGGAGCCGTCGTTTCGTGAAGTCATTCGTACGCTCGAAAGCGACGAGGTGTACGTGGTCCCGCTGTTCATCAGCGAGGGCTACTTCACCGAACAGGTGATTCCCCGGGAGCTGCGCCTTTCGGGATGGGACGTGGCCGACTGGGGGTCTGATGGGCTGAGCGCGACGCACGTCACGCTCACGAGCGAGGATACTGGGAAGACGGTCCACTACTGCGGGCCGGTCGGCACTCACGAGTCGATGACCGACGTGATTATCCGGCGGGCGGAATCGGTGACGAGTGACCCCGAGGTCGGGCCGGGGTTCGGTCTCGCCGTCGTCGGCCACGGCACCGAGCGCAACGCGAACTCCGCGAAGGCGATTCACTACCACGCAGACCGCATCCGTGATTCAGGGCGGTTTGCCGAGGTGGAGGCGCTGTTCATGGACGAAGAGCCGGAGGTAGACGACGTGACCGACTACTTCGAATCGGCGGATATTGTTGTGGTACCGCTGTTCATCGCAGACGGCTTTCACACCCAAGAGGACATTCCGGAAGACATGGGCCTCACCGACGACTATCGCACGGGCTACGACGTGCCTGCGACAGTCGATGGCCACCGAATCTGGTACTCGGGCGCGGTTGGCACAGAACGCCTGATGGCGGACGTGATTCTCGAACGCGCTGCGGACGCGGGTGCACCGGTGGGTGACGCCATCGAAACCGTCCGCGAAGCGACCCGCGCCGTGGGAGGTGCGCGATGACCGACGCCCAGCGCGCCGCGCTCAGGGAAGCCGCCGCAGACGGCGTTTCCTGTGACGGCCTCGTCGTCTCGAAAACAGATGACGGCTACACGTTCGAAACCCCCGCGACGAGCCACGAGGGATTGAGCGAGGAAGCGTTCGACGCCGTCGCCACAGACCACCCGTGGCTCGTGTCGAACTGGGACTACTGGCAACGCCTCGATGACCCGGCCCGCCGTGCGTTTTTGCGGTATCTGGAACGTGCAGACGAGACGAGCGTGGCGACCCGCTACGAACAGCTCGGCGACGGCATCGAAACGGAATGGGGCGAACTCAGCATCACCGCGTCGATTTCGGGAGCGGGCGAGCGCACCTACCGCGTGTGTCACATTGCGGACGCAGAGGCAGAAAAGGAAACGTTGGCCACCTACACCGACCCGCTCTCAGCCCGCGACATTGCGAAACGCGACGCGGATGGTCGGTATCGACCGCTCAAAACCGCGCCGACGCTCGTCGGTGGCTGGGAGTTCGTCTCCCTCTCTGGGCGCGAGTTGCTCCAGACGGTCGATTTCTTCTACCCCGCGACGGTCGCAAACTGGTATCGAGAGCAGGAAGGCGAACTTGACGTGACACACTTCCGCGAGACCGCAGAGCGCCAGACCGGGATTTACGACATCATCGACGAGCTTCCGGCGGCAGCCGTCGAATGGGTGGCGGAAGCCTGCTGTGTGGATTCCCAATGCCTGAAGCGTCGGGAGTGGGACGAGGATGCAGAGACGCCCCTCTCCGTGCCGCGCGGTGCGGGTGAGTTCCCGTGCAGAGAGCCGTGTTCACTGGTTGTGGCGGCGGCGCGAAAGTGGACGAAACTCGAACAGGAATCAGAGCAGACGTACGAGCTGACGCTGACTGAAAGCGAGTTTGAGCAGGTAGGAGAACTGGTCGAAGCGGTGGCGGAGGGGCGCGTAGACGAGATTCGAGAAGCGGACGTGTCCGATGGTGCAAACCGGTATCGGGCGCGCTACCTGCGGGCAAAGCGGATGGCCGACGGACGATTCGAGCGCACGGAGCGCTAGCGGAGTTTCCGGAACAGCGGCCAGAACGGCAGCGCAAGCGTCACGGCGACGGCCAGTATGAGTGGCATGAACGATCCGCCAGTGACATCGGTTCGACTATCGACGATGAGCAGGCCCACGAGGCAAGCGAACAGGTACAGCCACGCTAACACCGCCTTTGACTTCACCCGGTCTGTGAACGGTTTGCGCCACGCACCAAACATGCCAGCGTTCTACCACAGCAGCGCTAATAAGTTTCAGTCAGACGAGCGTAGGACGGTTTATATACTTCAGATTGTGTGAAATTACGAAAGTGTAAGATAAACTGAGACGAGGACGCCCGCGAGCACCGCGAGCACGCCAAACAAGAAGACGGTGCTGTTTGCGGTGACCAACGCGACGAGCGCGAGGACGAGCGCGGCGACGCCGAGTACTAACACTGGCACATCTTTCGCCTCAAGGGTGAAGTCCTCGAACAGCCCACCGGAGGGCTCGGGATTCGGAACCGGTTTGCCGAGCGATTCATCGACTTCGACCGGCTGTTTTTCGACGGTTGGCTCGGCAATATTCACGTCGATGAACTTCGTCTCCGCGCCGTAGGCGGAGACGACTTTGAGCTTCCCGCGAACCGGCCGCTTGCCGTCGAACACGGAGATGCGAACCGGCCGGGTGGATGCGGATTTTACGTGGTGATTTCCCGCTTCGAGGGTGGCCACTTCGGAGAGTGCATCGTCTAGGTGCAGGTGGACGTGTACCGGCTCGCCGTGATTGACGAGGTTGACGGTGAACGACTCCCCCGTCTCAAAAGAGTCCGGTGTCTCAAGTGCGTGGAGTCGACCGCGGTTGACGTGCACGGGAAGCGTATCGGACACGTCAGACAAGTCTACGGGACAGTAGAAAAAGGTTCAGGCTGCAATGTCCTCCCGCATGTCCGGCGGGAGGAGGTTGGGGATGCCGTCCTCGATGGGGAACCGCTCGCCACACTCGGTGCAGACGAGCGTCCCGGAGAGGACTTCGTCGTCGTCGCGTTCGTCAACCTCTAGTTCGAGGTCGCTCTTGTCCATCGGACAGCAGAGAATGTCCATCAGCGATTCCTTCATCGAAGCTCACCCGTGGTCATAGTGAAAGTGTGGGAAGGTATCGCTAAAAGCGTGACGGGTCTGCTCCCGTCTATTCGAGCGGGTTCTCTAAGATGACCGTCTGGTCACGGTCTGGACCCATGCCGACGGCGAAGATGTCGGTGTCGAGTTCGTCGCTGATGTATTCGAGGTAGGTCTGTGCATTGTCCGGAATCGCGTCCCAACCGTCTTCTGCGACGGCGCTCCAGTCAACGTCGTCCCAGCCTTCGAACTCCTTGTAGGTCGGCTCACAACGCGCCCACTGTTCGGTGGTCGGTGGGACGGTGAAGATTTCTTCTCCGTCGAGGGTGTAGGAGTGGCCGACTTTCAGGTCGCCGAGCCCGGCGAGCACGTCGATATGGTTGATTGCAAGGCCGGTAAAGCCGCTCGCGCGCTCTGCGTGGCGGAGCATCGGCATGTCGAGCCAGCCGATACGGCGTGGGCGGCCGGTGACGGTGCCGAACTCGCCGCCTTTCTCTCGAATCTGGTCTGCGAGCGGTTTCATGTCGCCGTCGAGTTCGGTCGGGAGTGGTCCCGTGCCGACCCGCGAGAGGTAGGATTTGACGATGCCGACCACGTCGCCTTTGCCGACAATCGTTGGGGCAACGCCCGTGCCGACGGCCGCGCCGCCGGAGGTTGGGTTCGAGGAGGTGACGTACGGGTAGATACCGTGGTCGATGTCGATGGAGGTGCCCTGTGCGCCCTCGAACATGACGTTCTTCCCGTCTTTGATGGCGTTCGTGAGGAACTCGCCTGCGTTCACGGTCATTTCGCCTTCTGCGAGGCGCTCGCCGAAGCGTTTGTACTGCTCGAAGAGGGCGTCAACGTCGAACTCGTCGCCGACTTCGACGCCGAACACGTCTTCTGCGAGGGCCCGTTTTTGGGGAACGACGTATTCGAGACGCTCGCGGAGGACTTCGGGGTCGAGCAAGTCGCCAATGCGGATGCCGCGGCGACCGGCTTTGTCCTCGTAGGTCGGGCCGATGCCGCGGCCCGTGGTACCGGCGTCCAAGTCGGAGTCGGACTTTGCCGTCTCCTCGATGCCGTCTAGCACTTTGTGGTACGGGAGGATGACGTGCGCGCGTTCTGCGACACGGACGTCCGGTGAGAGACCGCGCTCCGCGAGCGCGTCAATCTCCGAGAACAGGGTTTCTGGATTCACGACACAGCCGTTGCCGAGGACGCCGATTTTGCCCCGGACGGCCCCGCTCGGAACGAGCGAGAGTTTGTATTCTTCGCCGTCGTGGACGACGGTGTGGCCTGCGTTGTCGCCGCCCTGGTAGCGGGCAACGATGTCGGCATTGTCGCCCCAGAGGTCGACGACGCCGCCTTTGCCCTCGTCGCCGA
Organism: Haladaptatus sp. CMSO5; assembly: GCF_036689885.1. Taxonomy (NCBI): domain Archaea; kingdom Methanobacteriati; phylum Methanobacteriota; class Halobacteria; order Halobacteriales; family Haladaptataceae; genus Haladaptatus; species Haladaptatus sp. CMSO5. Next base: position 1,701,125 of record NZ_JBAHVW010000001.1, on the reverse strand, counting down.
GCTGCGAACCGACGATGGTTACGGTCATACGCGGCAGTTCCTGTTACCGGGGTAAACCGATTACGAAATTGGCGACGGGATAAACTCACCACGCGTGTCATGTTCTATCGCAAGCCGAAGCGTTAATTAATGCCACACGCGAAGTCCGAATCTACCATTCTATTCGGGGTATGGCGACAGCAACCTTTAAAAGCTTCAAACACAAGTTAACAAATGCCATGATAGACCGACTTGAGAAGGAAGTCGATATGCTGGAACGTCACCTTCAAGTCCTGAAGATGGTCATCGAAAACGAGCCCATCGGGATCGTGAAGATGTCCAACGAAACCGGCTACCCGCACCACAAAGTACGCTATTCCCTCCGCGTGCTCGAAGAGGAGAACCTCATCGAGCCATCGAGTCAAGGTGCAATCACGACCGACCGAACCAAGGAGTTCGTTTCCGAACTCGACGGCAAGGTCGACCTGATCATCGAAAAGCTCGAAGGAATGAAAATCGAAGGCGCGACCGAACTCGCATAATCGTTCTTCGCTAGCTACCTCAAATACCGTCTGCAACGCGCAGACGCCTCTCTTTCGTTTAGTTACGTCATTGAACGTCCCTACAGCTCAGGGACGTTCATATAGAACTCGCCGCCGCGAGCTTCGACGAGACACAGGTGATAGCCCTGCTTGCGCGAGAGCTTCACGAAGCTTTTTCGCTTATCCCGACTGAGCAGGCCACCGCCCGCGGCATCGACGGCCGTTTCGAGCGCCTCTGGCTCGTAAAAGCTCGTCGTGACGAAGAAGGCAGCGCTCAGACTGTTCGAGGTCTCTGCGACTCGCGTGCTTTGTTTGACGAGCGAGGCGAGCATCGATTCGGTGGCCGGGTCGCGCGAGTCGTTGAAGTTTGCGACTACGAGCGGGTTGCCCATCCGGTCGCGCAACACCACGTCGAATCTGAGTTGTTCGCGGTGTTCCTCGCCGTTCTCTATGTATTTGACGCCGACGTTCGCGTTTAGCTCTGCGCGGTCGATTTTCGGAATCGCCTCGTAGAGTTCTCCAAGCGCGTTCGTGTTTCGCGTGTCCGCGATCTCGAACAACAGCGTCTGAATCGTCCACGCAACGAAGCGATACTCGACGGTGTTCGTGAGGAACGTCTCGAACTGCTCGCCGTTTACGGCAACAGAGGACGAATCGAACTGCGTGTGGTGTTCGATACGGAGATTCTCGATGACCTCTTCTGGCTTCGCCTCGCCGTGGAAGGCTTTTTCGAGCGTTGCCTTCCCCTTCGTGTGATAGCGGATGAAAAGATTCGTGCCGTCTAAGGCGTCCGCGGGCGAGAGGGTCTGTTCGCGGCCAACGGCCGCCCCACTCGCTTCGGCCTGTGAGAGCAGGTCTTCGAGGCGCTCTACCTCCGCTTCGAGACGTTCAACTTCGGCGGCGAGGTCGTCGCGCTCTGCGCGCAGGTCGTCTCGTTCCGTGTTGGCCTGTTCGAGTTGTGCTTCGAGGCGCGTCACCTCGTTTTTCTGGTTTTGCAGGTCGGCTTTGAGTTCTTCGAGTTCGGGAGCCGGTTGCTTTGGAGCCGACTGCTTCGGCGGGGCGTTTGGCGTGCCCGTCGCCCGCTCTGACACCGATTCGCGGACGCGAGAGCGCTCAGGCGCGCGTTGCTCGTCCGGGCTGGACGCCGTGTCGATGCGCGCGCTCGACTCTTCTGTCTTCGCCGGGTCAAGTGAGGGAATCGACCGCGTTTCGAGGGCCTTCGCGCTCAGACTCGACGCGCTCGGGGCGCGGCTGACCTCTGCGGGCGTTCGGTCTTCAGACCGCGGCAACCTCGACGACGGCTGGGACGCTGCCTCCGCGAGCGGGTCTGGAGTATTCTCGGTCGCTGATTCGGGCGCTGGCTCCGATTCAGGCTCCGGTGCTGGTTCCGGTTCGGTGTCCGTGTGAGCCTCAACTGACTCAGCCCCACCGTTTGCCATGGCTGGCTCCGACGGGGCATCCTCAACAGCACTGTCGGGGTCTTCCACTTGCTCGTCGGCTTCGAACTCGGGTTCTGGCTCCGGTTCTGGTTCCGGTTCTGCTTCGGGTTCGGATACTTCTTCGACTTCTGGCTCAGCGATCGGCTCCGGTTCTGGCTCCGGCTCGGAAGGCTCTGGCAAGTCGATGATGTCGATGTCAACCGCGTTCACCGAATAAATCCCGACTTCGTCCGCCGCGCGGTCGAACGCTTCGTCGTCCGTGAGCATCCGGCCGCTGTTGCCGACGAAGGCGATGCTCTTTGCGCGCCCGGCGTAGTAGACAACGTAGTAGTCGCCAGAGAGCACGTTCTCAGACAGCTCGATGTAGCCGCTGAAGTTGCCGCTCGTGAGCTGGTCGTCGACCTCACGAAGCGGCGTGTCGTTCGTATAGTACTTCGCGCGAGTCTCACCGTCTGCTTGTTGCATGAACAACAGCAGGGGGAGCGACGAGTGGGGCGCGGCGTACGCCGTGCCGGTTGCGTCTTCGAACGCCGCAATATCACCGTCTGCGATGCCGACGACGCGGCCGTTCAGCATGAAGAGCCACGCGCCGCCTGCAGATACCGCGCCGGAGAACGCCTCGTCGGCGAGCGTATGCAGGCCTCGGTAGCCTTCTGCGAACGACCGAGCGTCCCACGCCTGGATTCGCTCGACCGTAGTTTGGTCCATAGTCACAAAAGCAAGAATAACGGCAAATACTTTCCGCACGACTCATCAGATTCTGGAAAGAAAGGTGAGAGAGGCCGACGCAGTTAGAGTTTGGACTCAGCGTCTTCTGCAAGCTCTTGCATCCGCTTTCCTATCCGGCCTGCGTTCGAGAACTCGTCTTCGCTCATGGCGCTTGCAAGCGCGTTGCCGAGCACGAAGACGGCGTGTTTGTGCTCGCTTTTTGACTTGTGGACATCGGCTGGCGTGACGTCGAGTTGGTAATACGGGTCAAAGAGGGTCGCGTCAACGCCCGAGATTTCCGAGTAGTTCTCCATGATAGTCACCATCTGCTCGTGCAGCTGGAGAAGTTCATCTTTGTGCATTAGCGGGAGTTTAGCGAGAACGCCGCTTAAGAATTTCTGACAACTGGTACCACAATTCGCCGGGTTAGAAGACGTACTCGTCTTCGTGGCCCATCATCCCGTCGTCTTCGAACCCACCCATAGGCTCGTCGTCCATCGGCCCACTCGTCTTGTACGCCTTGAGCCCGGCTGAGATGAGTTGCTGGACGGCTTCTTCGCGGTTCAGGAATTCGCCGCTCTCTACCATCTGCGTAATCTGCATCTCGAGGTGCTCGGGGATTGTTAGCTCAACTTTGGGCATCGGAATAGTCGCCGCTTCGTGGGAGCCGTATTTAACTCTGACGGGGAGTGCGATTCGCGCTACGTGAAGACATGTGACTCACTTTCCACGCACCAGCCTGCCAGCAGAGGCGAGCTGTGAGCCACACGGTGGCGGGAGTGCGGAAAAGTCGCCACTGCAAAAACCGGTTCGACAACCCTTACGACTTTCCGACACGTAGCTCTGGTATGAGCAAGCGAGACGTGACGGATGTCTACACAGAGTTCGGTGAAAAACGCCTGCCACCGGGACAGCGAGAGACGTCTCGGTTCCCTGTCCTCTCGAAGGGCGGAACGCCGAAGTGGAACAAAGAAACGTGGAAATTCGAGGTGTGGGGTGCCGTCGAGAATCCACTCACGCTCTCGTGGGAGGAGTTCATCGACCTACCGAGTGAGACACAGGTACAGGACTTTCATTGTGTCACCGGCTGGAGCAAACTCGACTGTACGTGGACGGGTGTGACGTTCCCGACGCTCGCAGAACACGCACAGGTACGCGACGACGCCACCCACGTCATGTTCTACGGAATGGACGACTATTCGACTGACCTCCCGCTCGCAGAGTGCATGCGCGACGAGATGCTGTTCACGTGGGAGTACGAGGGCGAACCCCTCGAACCCGACCACGGCGGCCCGCTGCGCGTCGTGATGCCCCACCGCTACGCCTACAAGGGCGCAAAGTGGGTCACTGGCGTCGAGTTCCTCACCGAACCCGAGCGCGGCTACTGGGAGAAACGCGGCTACTCGCAGACGGCGAATCCGTGGAACGAGGAACGCTATAGTTAGGCTAAATAGTCGCCAGCACTGACTACCGGTAATGGAACCCCTGCGCAGCGACGAGACGGTGGCGCATGCGGCGGATGATGCCACCTTCGTCAGTCGGGCCTGCGAGGTCGAACCCGTTTCTCTCCATCGCCTTCTCGACACTGCGGACGCGCCTCGATTCGCGTGGAGCGCGCCGGACGCCCCGTCTATCGTCGCCTTCGGTTCGACAGAAACACTCACCGCGGCGGGCGACACCCGCTTTGACGCGATTCGAACGCAGGCAGAAACACTGTTTTCTCAGAGCATCACCCCCGAACGCCTCCCCGAAGCCGCCCGGCCGCGGTTGTTCGGCGGCTTTTCGTTCAACGAAGGCCCCACCGAAGACGACGACTCTGCGTGGACTGGCTTCCCCGACGCGCGGTTCGTCCTCCCGCGGGTGCAGGTGGCTCAAACCGACGCGAAAACGTTTCTGACGGTCACGCTCGCAGGGCCAAATGCAACTCCCACGGCGGCGGCCGACCTGCTCGAACGCGAACGCGAGGCGCTCGCTTCCCTGCCGGCCGACAATCCGGAAACCCAGCCGCCCGGCGTCGCCTCTGTGCAACTCACGACGCCACGTGAGACGTGGAACGCGCAGGTGGAAGCCGCACTCTCGCGCATCCACCGCGGCGAACTCACGAAGGTCGTGCTCGCTCAAGCGCTCACCGCGACCCTCGACACCGAACTCTCCGTCCCGGGTGCACTCTCGCGACTCGCCACAACGTACCCCGACTGTCACCGCTTCCTCGTCGCACCCGATGAGGAGGGCGCGTTTTTCGGCGCGACGCCCGAACGACTCGTCTCCCTGCGCGGGCGCACCGTTTCGACCGTCGCGCTCGCCGGGTCGACCGGTCGGGGCGACACGCCGGAAGAAGACGAGTGGCTGGGCGAGGAACTGCTCACGAGCAAGAAAGACCGCCACGAGCACAACGTCGTGGCCGAAACCATCCGCGAGCAACTCGAACCGTTCGCCTCAAGCGTGACCCTCGGCCCACTCGGCCTGCGTCGGCTCGCAACCGTCCAACACCTCCAGACGCCAATCAGCGCCGAACTCACCCACGACGAACACGTCCTCTCGCTGGTCGAGGCGCTCCACCCAACGCCCGCCGTGGGCGGCCTGCCGCCAGAGCGCGCGAAACAGACCATCCGCGACACCGAAACGTTCGACCGCGGGTGGTACGCCGCGCCCGTTGGCTGGTTCGACGCGGCCGGAAACGGCTCGTTCGCCGTCGCGCTGCGTTCTGCGGTCGCCCGTGGCACCGAGGCCACCCTGTTTGCCGGTGCGGGCATCGTTGCTGACTCAGACCCCGATGCCGAGTGGGACGAAGTACAGTTGAAATACCGCCCGATGTTGGACGAACTCGAATGAGCGCACCCAACAAAAACACCCTCTGGGCGCGCGTGCTGGTAGACGAGTTTGCAAAGGCTGGCCTCGACGCCGTCTGCATCTCCCCCGGCAGTCGCTCGACGCCGCTCACCGTCGCCTTCTCGCGCCATCCCGACATCCGCGTGTTCTCTCATCTCGACGAGCGGTCTGCGGCGTACTTCGCCCTCGGTCGAGCCAAGCGCACCGGGCGACCAACGCCGCTTGTGTGTACGTCGGGGACCGCGGCCGCGAACTTCCACCCGGCCGTCATCGAAGCGTCGCAGGCGCGCGTCCCGATGCTCGTGCTCACCGCAGACCGCCCGCCCGAACTCAGAGATAGCGGCGCGAACCAGACCATCGATCAGGAAAAGCTGTATGGCAACTCTGTTCGGTGGTATCGTGACCTGCCTGAACCAGCGGTCGAAGACCGCAAACTGCGCTCGCTTCGCACTGACTGTGCGCGAGCGGTTGCGAAAGCCGAGGGAACAGACGCAGGCCCAGTCCACCTGAACGTCCCCTTCCGGAAACCGCTCGACCCCGTTGAGGTGCCGGGCGACGTTCCCGAGGGGTTCGAAGCGGAGTACCCGCTCGCCGCGACTGGCCGAGACGGGCCGTTCGTCGAGGTGGCCGAGGGCCGCGCGGCCCTCGAGACGGCGACCCGTGACGAGTTAGTCCGTGCATTCGAACAGGCAGCGCGCGGCCTCATCGTCGTCGGCCCGGACGACAACGGCCCGACTCCGGCGGCGATTGGCGCACTCGCAGATGCGACCGGGATGCCCGTGCTTGCAGACCCGCTCTCTCGGGTTCGCTGGGGGCCACATACGGCGGGGGAACCGATTCTCGGCGGCTACGATTCGTACGTAGACGCCCTTCCTGCGCCCGATGTCGTGCTCCGCTTTGGAGCTGCCCCGACTTCGAAGACGCTCCAACACTACCTCCGCGACTCGGGTGCGCGGCAGTTTGTGGTAGACCCCGCAGGCGAGTGGCGAGAGGCGACGTTCACCGCGAGCGACCTCGTGGTCGCAGACCCGACTCGGGTGGCTGAGGCGCTCACACAGGCGCCCACGATGGACGCAGGCGACTGGACACGGCGATTCGAGGAAGCCGAATCCCGCTACTGGGAACTCGTCGCGGCTGCCCACGACGAACAGTTTTTCGAAGGAACCGTCCTCGCGGACGTGGTCGAACTCGCCCCCGACCCGACGACGCTGTTCGTCTCGAACTCCATGCCGGTGCGCGACGCAGACCGCTTCGGGAAGCCACGCAAGGCGGCGATTACTGCGCTCGCAAATCGCGGCGCGAGCGGCATTGACGGCATCACCAGTTCGGCGCTCGGTGCGGGCAGTGCGACCGACGACCCGCTCGTCCTCGTAACCGGCGATTTGGCCTACTATCACGACATGAACGGCCTGCTCGCACTCGCTCGGTGTGGCGTGGACGCGACCATCGTCCTCGTCAACAACGACGGCGGCGGTATCTTCCACATGCTCCCCATCGAGGCGTTCGACCCGCCGTTTACTGGCCAGTTCAAGACGCCCCACGGCCTCGATTTCGAGCCGACGGGCGACCTCTACGACCTTGAGTTCGTGCGCACCGAAGGTCGAGGCGAGTTCCGCGAGGCGTTCGTGGCATCGGTGGGCGAAGCCGGAACTCGCGTCATCGAAGTGCAAACCGACGCCGAGGCGAGCCACCGTTTCAGGGAGCAACTCTCCGAGCGCGTGACCGAGGCAATTCAGCGAGACTCGTCGCGTCCGTAAGACGGTGAGAATCGTCGGCCACGCTCGTTCAATTCAGTACAAAGCAAGTGACTGCACCCAGTTCTCGCGGGTCGGACGCCGCTGAGTGCTGAGTCGGATTCGTAGAAAACCGAGACACAGAGCCGTGTAAGACGGTTTGATTGTGCGCGATTCGGCTGCCGGGTGTTGATTTTTCCAGCGTCCTGTCAGACCAACTGGGCTGACTGTCTCACAGAACTTTATCAAGACGGCAGTTGATGATTGCATTGCCTGCGGGAGCGCCGTGGGTGGGGAAATTCAGACCGGTTCGACACCAGTGAGCCACGAGTGGCCACGCTGAATCGGTCGCTGCAAACCATGAGCCAACACGAATCGAACACGCCCGACGCAAACGGACCTGATGCCGGACGGCGGCCGGCAGAGGTTGGGCTTTTCGACGAGTTGCTCACGGAACCACGGTTGTTCAAACAGCGGGACAAACTCCGTCCCGCTCACACCCCCGTGACACTCCCCCACCGAACGACCGAAATTGCCTCACTCGCTGGCGTTCTGGCAGGTACACTTCACGGAGAAACAACCGCGCACGTACTCTTGTACGGAAAAACGGGCACTGGAAAAACCGCTTGTGTCCGCTCGGTGACGAGAGAACTCGAACGGGCCGCAGCGCGCCTCGAAAGACACGTCACCGTGGTTTACGTAAACTGCGAAGTCACGGACACGCAGTATCAGATACTCGCACACCTGACGAACGTGCTCGTAGAATCGAATCGTACGCTGACGGGCGACCCGAACGCGGGGCCAACAGCCGTTCCGATGACCGGATTTCCGACCGAAGTCGTCTACGATACGCTCATCGAAGCCGCGAGTGTCGTCGAACGGTCGGTCATCGTCGTTCTCGATGAAGTAGACCAACTCGCGTCTTCAGGCGGCGACAGCGTCCTCTACAATCTCGCGCGATTGAACGGTCTCCTCGATTCGTCGCGGGTGACATTGGTCGGCATCAGCAACGACCTGACGTTCACCGAGTCGCTTGACCCACGGGTGCGGTCTCGTCTGGGAACCGACGAAATCGTGTTCCCGCCCTACGATGCGGGCCAGCTCACCGATATCATCACCGAACGGGCGGCCGTCGCATTCGAGGAAGGAGTCATCGAGGAGGGCGTTTTCGCGCTCGTCGCTGCCCTTGCCGCACAAGAACACGGCGACGCCCGACGAGCCCTCGACTTGCTCAGAGTTGCGGGAGAACTCGCAGAGCGAGACGGCGCACAGACGGTGACGGAGGCGCACGTCAGAGACGCCAAGGCACGCGTCGAGTTCGATCACACCGAGCAGCTCGTCGACTCGCTCCCAACACAGTCAAAACTCGTGTTGCTCGCCGTCGCTGATTTCCCCGAAGGAGCACCTGTCGAAGGTGTCCACGAACGCTACACGCGACTGTGCACCTCGTTCGGGATGGAGCCGCTGTCGGGTGCCCGGATGTCGAGTGCACTCGGCGACCTCGATTCGCTCGGATTGGTGACGGTCGCGTCGAAAACACGGCCACGAAGACGCGATGTGCGTCTTTCATTGCGATGGCGTGACCTCCAGCGGATTCTCGCGGCTGACAGTCGATTTGCGAATCTCGTCTCGGAGTGACCGCGCAGAATCTTTTTGCGCCGCCCGACCCGAGTGGCCGTATGGTTTCAGATATTTTCGACCCCGCTCGCTGGGACGAGATTGCAGACTTTGATTTTCAGGACATCACCTACCACCGCGCGACCGACCAGGGTACCGTCAGAATCGCCTTCGACCGCCCAGAAGTCAGAAACGCCTTCCGCCCCGGGACGGTTGACGAACTCTACACCGCACTCGACCACGCCCGCCGCCAGACGGACGTTGGCTGTGTGCTCCTGACCGGCAACGGCCCTTCCCCGAAAGACGGCGGCTGGGCCTTCTGTTCCGGCGGCGACCAAACGATTCGCGGCGACGACGGCTACCAGTACGAAGGCGACGAGGCGGGCGCATCAGACACGGGCCGCCTGCACATCCTCGAAGTCCAGCGGCTCATCCGTTTCATGCCAAAGCCCGTCATCGCCGTCACTCCCGGCTGGGCTGTCGGCGGTGGCCACAGTCTCCACGTCGTCTGCGACATGACCCTCGCCTCGGAGAAGGCTATCTTCAAGCAGACCGACCCTGACGTGGCGAGCTTCGACGCCGGCTTCGGTTCTGCGTATCTCGCCCACCAAGTCGGCCAGAAGAAGGCGCGTGAAATCTTCTTCCTCGGGAAGGATTATTCGGCAGAAGAAGCGGCAGACATGGGCATGGTAAACGACGTTGTGGCGCACGAAGACTTAGAAGACGTGGCGCTTGAGTGGGCCGCAGAAATCAACGCGAAATCGCCGACGGCCATGCGGATGCTCAAATTCGCCTTCAACATGGATACCGATGGCATGGTCGGCCAGCAGGTGTTCGCCGGGGAAGCCACCCGGCTTGGCTACATGACCGACGAGGCCAAGGAGGGCCGCGAGGCGTTCGTCGAAAAGCGCGACCCCGATTTCTCGAAGTACCCGTGGCACTACTAAGCAACTTTTTCTTCGTCGGGTTCACCTCCGGCGAACCCCTCCTTGAAAAGCTTGCATGAAAAAGGCCGACTGCGCCCGTGTGCGCAGTCGGGTGCGACGCTGAACCGCTACGGCAGTGGACTCGTACCGGTAACCGCAACCGCCTCCGCACCGAAAACGCACTGCAACCACAGTCGCTATGTCGGTGCCTTCCTAACTGCCAACAGAATGACTGACACCGCGACCATCTCGCCGACGAAGGCGTGGGTCATGGCCGCCCGTCCGCAGACACTTCCGGCCGCGGCCGCCCCCGTCATCGTCGGCACCGGACTCGCCGTCCACGACGGTGTCTTCGCCGCGCTTCCCGCACTTGCCGCGCTCGTTGGCGCGCTGCTCATCCAGATTGGGACGAACTTCGCAAACGACTACTACGACGCGATAAAGGGCGCAGACACCGACGAACGACAGGGGTTCACCCGCGTGACGCAATCCGGCCTCATCGCGCCGGAAGAAGTCAAACGCGCGATGTACCTCACCTTCGCCATCGCCATCATCTCGGGGACGTACCTCGTCTCCGTTGGCGGCCTTCCCATCGTCGTCATCGGCCTCGCAAGCGTGGCGAGCGGCATCGCCTACACCGGTGGCCCCTACCCCCTCGGCTACCACGGCCTCGGTGAGGTGTTCGTGTTCATCTTCTTCGGTATCGTCGCCGTGACGGGCACCTACTACGTCCAAGCCGTCGATGCGGTGGCAGGCATCCCGATGACCATCCCGTCCGGAACGCTCCCACTCGCCGCACTCGTGGCGAGTCTCGCGCCCGCCGCGCTGTCGACGGCGATTCTCGTCGTGAACAACGTTCGGGACATAGAGACCGACGCGAAAACCGGCAAGCGCACCCTCGCGGTGCGACTCGGCTACCGCTGGAGTCGCGTCGAATACCTGCTCATGCTCGCCGTTGCCTACGCCGTGCCTGCGGTGTTCGCGCTCGACCCGGCATACTCGCAGTTCGCACTCCTGCCACTCCTCTCGTTGCCGATTGCGGTGCGCGTCGCGCGAACCGTACTCACCCGCACCGACGGCGCGGCGCTCAATCCCGCGCTCGAACAGACCGGCCAACTGCTCGCGATTCACTCGATTCTGTTCGCCCTCGGGTTCGCCGCACCGGCGGTACTCTGATGGAACTCACTCGATTCTCGTTGCCACTCACCTCGCCCCTGCAAACAGCCGCAGGCGACATCGCGGAACGCGAGGGTTTTCTCGTCCGTGTGACCGTAGACGGCGTCCCCGGCGTCGGAGAAGCGACGCCGCTGCCCGGCTGGACCGAATCGCTGGCTGCCTGTGAAGTGGCGCTCAACGCGGTTCGCTCACAGGTCGAAACAGGAGCCGAAGACGATGCGATAGCCGCCCTCTCAGAGAACCCGGCCGCGCGCCACGGCCTCTCGCTCGCGGTGGCCGACGCCCGCGCTCGCGCCACAGCCCAGCCGCTCTACCGATTTCTCGGTGGCGACGCTCGTGTCGAGCACGTCCCGGTGAACGCGACTATTGGCGCAGGAACGATGGCGGAAACCGTCGGAGCCGCCGAGAACGCGGTCGCTGAGGGGTTTCGCACGCTCAAGCTGAAAGTCGGTACAGACGCGGTCGAAGCCGACGTGGAGCGCGTCGCAGCCGTCCGCGCCGCCGTCGGAGACGGCATCGAACTCAGGGCAGACGCGAACGGCGCGTGGGATATGCCGACAGCGAAGCACGCACTCGACGGATTCGAGAAGGCGAATCTCTCGGTGCTCGAACAGCCTCTCCCCGCGACGCACCTCAAGGAGCACGCCCGGTTGCGCGGTGGAGGCGTGCGAATCGGCCTCGACGAATCGCTCACCGAACGAACTGCCACGGAGATTCTCGACGCGGACGCGGCAGACGTGCTGGTACTCAAACCAATGGCCCTCGGCGGCGTTGACGTGGCACGAGAGACAGCACGCGCTGCACGCGAGGCAGGCGTCGAGTGCATCGTGACGACCACCATCGACGGTGCCGTTGCGCGAACGGCGGCGGTGCACCTCGCCGCGAGCTTGCCCGACGTCGAAGCGTGTGGACTTGCCACCGCGAGTCTTCTCTCAGCAGACGTGACGGAGACAGACCCCGCGCCCGTCTCAGATGGCGCAATCACGGTTCCGCAGGGAAAGGGCAATATTCAGCCAGTCCTGAATGGGGAATGATGCGAGACTGGGTAGCCCAACAGGCGCGAGCGTCACCGGACGAGGTCGCGCTTATCGACGCCGAAAACGACGTGCACTGGACGTACCACGAATTGACCGAGGCTGTCGATGAGACCGCCGCACACCTTTCGGGAGCCGGCGTGCTTCCCGGCGATCACGTCGGCGTCTTGCTCGAAACGAGCATTTCGTTCGTCCGACTCATCCACGCTGTCGCGCGACTCGGCGCGGTGCTCGTGCCCTTCAACACGCGCCTGACCGCCGCCGAAGTCGCCCCGCAAATCGAACGCGCGGACGTGTCGGTGCTCGTTTGTAGTGAGTCAACAGAGGCGAAAGCGATGGGTGCGACCGAGGGGACAGGCGTTTCCCTCCTTTCGCTCGACGCCAGTCTCAGAGCGCGGGTCACGAAGCTCGACTCCCAGCCGACGGCCGAGGTTCGACCGGCGACGTGGGAGGCGGACGACCCACAGCTCATCATGTTCACCTCGGGGACGACTGGCGAACCGAAGGCGGTGGTCCTCACCCACGGCAACTTCGCGGCGAGCGCCGAGGCTTCTGCCTACCGCCTCGGCACGCTCCCCGACGACCGGTGGCTCGTCTGCCTCTCGCTCTATCATATGGGCGGGCTGTCCCCGATTTTGCGCGCGGCGCGCTACGGGTCTACTGTCGTGTTGATCGAAGCATTCGACGAACAGGTGGTGGGCGATGCTATTGCCGAATACCAGCCGACGGGCATCTCGCTCGTGCCCGTGATGCTCTCGCGCCTGCTTGATGCGGGCGTTTCCTTTGATCCATTTCGATTTGTCCTGCTGGGCGGCGCACCTGCACCGGACGACCTCATCGAGCGGTGCGAACGAGAGGGCGTGCCCGTCTCCCCGACCTACGGTATGACCGAGGCCGCCTCGCAAATCGCCACCGCGACGCCGAGCGAGGCGTTTGCCTACCCCGGAACGGTCGGCAGACCGCTCTTTGGCACGGACGTGACCGTGGTCGGTGACGACGGCGACCCCGTCGAACCGGGAACGCCGGGCGAACTCGTCGTCTCCGGGCCGACGGTGATGAAGGAGTACTACGACGACTACGAGACGACGGTCGATGCCTTCTCTGAATACGGCCTGCACACGGGCGATATGGGGTATCAGGACGAAGGTGGGCGACTCTGGGTGGCGAATCGACGCGCCGACCGCATCATCACGGGCGGCGAGAACGTCGACCCGGCAGAGGTCGTCGCCGTGTTGCTCACGCACCCAAAGGTGGCCGACGCGGCCGTCGTTGGCATCGAAGATGACGAATGGGGCGAACGGGTGGGTGCGCTCGTCGTCACGGAGGATGTTGAAAAAGTCACCGGCGACGAACTGGTCGACCACTGTAGAGCCAAACTTGCGGGCTACAAGTGTCCGCGAGTGATTGGGTTTACCTCGGCGTTGCCCCGGACGGCGTCGGGGACGGTTGAACGCGAGAAGGTGCGCGAGGCGCTTCGATAGCCCCCACGCCAAGGGTTTAGAAGCGCCCGCGACCTATGAGAGACTGTGTGTACGCTCACCTTCGCGTGGCAGGTGTTCGACGACACGCCGCTCGTCGTCGCTGCCAACCGTGACGAACGTGTAGACCGACCCTCGACGCCGCCGCAGGTCAGAGACGGCGACCCCGCAATCGTCGCCCCCGGCGACAGCGAAGCCGGTGGGACGTGGATTGGCTACAACGAACACGGCGTGTTCGTCGCCATCACCAATCGCTGGATAGAAGCCGAACTCGACGCGCCGCGGTCGCGCGGCCTGCTCGTCCGCGATGCGCTTTCCTACGAAACCGCAGAGGACGCGACCCGATACGTCGAACGCGAGGTGGACGAACGCGAGTACGACGGCTTCAACCTCGTGCTCGCGGATGCGAACGCCGCGTTGCTCGTTGAGTGGGACGGGCGCAAACGGATTCGAAATCTCGATCCCGGCGTCCACGTCGTCGTCAACGTCGGCATAGACGGCGAGTTCTTCGAGCCGCCGCGCTTCCCCGAAGCGGGCGAACAGCAATCACAGAACGCGATTGCCCTCCGCGAGGCGCTCGAACCGACGCCTGCCGAGACTGCAGAGGCGTGGCTCCACCGGGCGCGTGACGCGATTTCTGACCACGATTTCGGGGTGTGCATTCACGAAGACGGCTACGGAACGCGTTCGTCGTCGCTCATCACGATTGACGCAGGCGGGGATGGGACCTACGACTTTGCACCCGGGTCGCCGTGTACGACCGAATACGAACCCGTCGAAGGTCAGATTTAACCTGCTCGGGGCAATTTGTTCAATCCATGAGTACGGCAGAAGCGGAGGCTGAACTCTCCGAGGACGAGCAGGCAGGACTCGAACTCATCCGCGAGACGGGTGGCGTTTACCAGAGTGACTTCTGGAAAAAATTGGATGTGAGCTCCCGGAAGGGAAGTCGCATCGTGGAGTCACTGCTGGCCAAAGACTTCATCCGCCGGGAGGAAGCCGTCTACAACGGTCACACGACGTACTTCGTCACCCCCGCACCGAAAGATCTCGATTTCTCGCTGCTGATGGCGGGCGACCTGCTTTCGCCGTTCATCGGTGAAGAAGACATCGACGCGCGCAGTGACGCCCTGAGTCACTGGATTATGAACCTCGCCTACAACGGGTAGGCTACTCGTTTTGCTGTTGGTTGGCCACGCCGAGTGCGACTCCCATTGCGACCCCGAGTGCGAGCCCAGCACCGATGTTGTCCATCGCCACGCCGAGTGCGACACCAATGCCCGCACCAATCGCAATCCACGCACCCCGAGACATCGTGTCGGCAGCCATGGCTCACGTTTGCGAGTGATGAACAAAAAGCTCTGTTAGCTTACGCGAGCGCGCTTCCGGCGCGGATGATGACCTCCTCGCCGAACGCCGGGCCAATCAGTTGCAGACCGACCGGCAGACCGTCGGTTTCGCCCGCAGGCACCGAAATGGCAGGCAGGTTTGCGAGGTTCACGGGCACCGTGTTCGCGTCCGCGAGGTACATCTGAAGCGGGTCCGAGAGGCTCTCACCGAGTTTGAACGGCGGCGTTGGCATCGTCGGGCTCGCGAGCACGTCAACGTCCTCGAACGCCTCGTTGAAGTCCTGTTTTATCCACTCGCGGGCGTCCTGTGCCTTCTTGTAGTAGCGGTCGTGGTAGCCAGCAGAGAGGGCGTAGGTGCCGAGGAGGATGCGGCGTTTGACCTCGTCGCCGAAGCCAGCCTCGCGTGAGCGGGCGTAGGCCTCGTTCCAGTTGCCCTCGAAGCCACCGGAGATGCCGTAGCGGACGCCGTCGAACCGGGCGAGGTTCGAGGAGGCTTCCGACATGGCGATGACGTAGTAGGCCTGGACGGCGTGTTCGACCGAGGGGAGCGTGACCTCTTCGACGGTCGCGCCTTGGGCTTCGAGTTCCGAGAGCGCGTCGTCAAACTGTTCTACGACGCCGTCGTCTGCACCCTCAACGAGTTCGGTCGGGACGCCGATGGTCAACCCGTCAACGTCGCCGGTTGCGGCGTCTGCGTAGCTCACGTCGGGTTTTTCGCGGGTGGTCGCGTCGTGTGGGTCTTGCCCGCTGATGACATCGAGCAGGGCAGCGGCGTCTTCGACGCTCGGGGCGATTGGCCCAATCTGTTCTAAGGAGTTCGCGTAGGCGACGAGGCCGTAGCGCGAGACGAGGCCGTACGTCGGTTTGATGCCGACGACACCACAGAACGCGGCGGGACAGCGAATCGAGCCACCGGTGTCAGAGCCGAGGGCGAGGTCAGCATCGCCCGCGGCGACGGCGGCCGCACTGCCACCCGAAGAGCCGCCGGGGACACGGTCTTCGTCGAGTGGGTTGAGGGTCGGCCCGTAGGCGGAGGTTTCGGTCGTCGTCCCCATCCCGAACTCGTCCATGTTGGTTTTCCCGACGATGGTCGCGCCTGCCTCTTTCAGGCGGGTGACGACGGTTGCGTCGTACGGTGGGACGTACTCTTCGAGCATCGCAGAGCCGCACGTCGTGCGGACGCCTTTCGTGGAGATGTTGTCTTTCACCGCGATGGTCTTGCCCGCGAGCGGGCCGTCGCCGTCGCTCTCAATCGTTTCCTCGGTGACGAAGATGTTGAGAGAATCCGTCATGAGACGCGTGGTCCTTTGAAATAGCCGTCTTCGGTCTCCGGCGCGTTCTGGAGCGCTTCTTCTTGCGTGAGCCCGTCGTGAACCTCGTCGGGGCGCATCACGTTCACCAGGTCAGCCTCCTGTTCGACCTCGGGCACTTCGTCGAGCGCGCCGAAGTAATCGAGGATATCCCCGAACTGTCGGGCGAACAGCTCGACCTCCTCGTCGTCTAGGTCGATGCGCGCGAGGTCTGCGATGTGGCGGACCTCGTCTGCGTCGACAACCGTATCGCTCATGGCTTTTTGCACACGCGGGCAAGCGGTAAGGGTTTCGATGCTCGGGTTTCACGGCGAGACCCCCTGACAGGGACGCTGACCCGAGGTGAATTTGAATTCAGTTAATTTGTCGAAATCGACAGACAGAACGCCTCACGCGCCCGAAGCATTTAAGTCGCCAGAGATACAACAAAACGGTGTATCGACGCCGTCTCTGCTACTTCTCTCTGCAGTGTGATACACCAGACAATGACTGATACGAGTATTCGAACCCGAACAGACGAGCGGACGAGCGAGCGAGAACAGCCCGAACAAACACAAAGCGAAGAAGAGCTTGTCTGCCCGGAATGTAGTGGCAACCTCGTCGCCGACGCAGAACACGGCGAGACGGTCTGTCAAGAATGTGGCCTCGTCGTAGACGAGGGCACCATCGACCGCGGCCCGGAGTGGCGTGCTTTTGATTCTTCAGAACGCGACGAAAAGTCCCGCGTCGGCGCACCGACGACCCAGATGATGCACGACAAGGGCCTGTCAACGAACATCAGTTGGCAGAACAAAGACGCATATGGGAAGTCCCTTGGCAGCCGCCAGCGCGCGAAGATGCAGCGGCTTCGCAAGTGGAACGAACGGTTCCGCACCCGCGACAGCAAGGAACGTAACCTGAAGCAGGCGCTCGGTGAAATCGACCGCATGGCCAGCGCCCTCGGCCTCCCGAAAGACGTGCGTGAAACGGCGTCGGTCATCTACCGCCGTGCGCTCACGGAGAACCTGCTGCCGGGGCGCTCCATCGAGGGCGTCGCGACGGCAGCGCTCTACGCCGCGGCACGGCAGGCGAGCATGCCCCGAAGCTTAGACGAGATTACCAACGTCTCCCGCGTCGAAAAGAGCGAAATCGCGCGCACCTACCGTTACGTGGCCCGCGAACTCAAACTCGAAGTGCGCCCGGCCGACCCGGAGAGCTACGTCCCGCGCTTTGCGTCCTCACTTGGCCTCTCCGATGAGGTGGAGATGCGCGCCCGACAGCTCCTGAAAACCGCCAAACAGCAAGGAGTTCACAGTGGCAAGTCGCCGGTCGGCCTCGCGGCCGCCGCCGTCTACGCCGCCGCGCTGCTCTCGAACGAGAAAGTGACCCAGAGTCAGGTCTCCGACATCGCAAACATCAGCGAAGTCACCATCCGCAACCGCTACCACGAACTGCTCGAAGCAGAAGAGCAGGTCGTCTAAGCGGAACACTGACGGCTTTTCCGGCATTTTTCGACCCATGGAGACGACTCGCCATTTCACCTCAACCGTCTATATCGTCAACGACGGAGCAACCGCCCTCCACGACCACAAACATCTGGACATGTGGCTGCCACCCGGCGGCCACATCGACCGCGACGAACTCCCCCACGAAGCCGCCATCCGCGAAGTCAAAGAGGAAACCGGCTTGGACGTAACCCTGTTCGCAGCGCGAACCGGTGCGTCCTCGCCGACCGTCGAACCGCTTCCCGAACCCGCCCACCTCCAACTCGCGGACGTGAACGTGTACGACGAACACGTTGGCCACCAGCACATCGACTTCGTCTATTTCGGCCGCGTCGACTACCGCGACATCACGCCCGAAGACGGCGAAATCGAGACGTGGCACTGGTTTACGAAAGACGAGCTGCGCGAGGATGGCGACCGACTCGAACCCGACGTAATCGCCCACGGCATCGAAGCCATCGACGCCGTCTCAGTCGAGTAACGACGCGATGTACTGGCCGACGTGGTCGTCCATCCGTTTTTTGTAGCCCGCCTGTCGCGCGAGGCGGTCGAGTTCGCGGGCGATGAGACTGCCGTACTGTACCGCCTTCTTCTCGCGGAAGGCGATGGGGTCTGGTGTCCACTCTCGGACGGCCATGCGGAACGCGAATTTGCGCTCGCCACGCGGACTCACGAGGAGATTTTCTGGCAGCCGGAGGCTCGCTTCGACCACGTCGTCGTGAAGGAGGGGTGCGACCGGTTCGACGCCCGCGGCACGGAGCGCGAGCACGTCACGAGGAAGTTGGTCTGCAAGCGTCGCAATCACTTCGCGGGCAGCGCCGCGAACGGTGTCTGCCGCGACGCGGTGGTCGTCGGGCGCGCGGGTGATTTTCTCGTAGCCGCCGAACAGTTCGTCTGCGCCCTGTCCCACCGCGAGCGTGTCGTAGCCGTCTGCGGCGGCGCGTTTCGCGGTGAGATAGAGCGGCAGGGCGATGCCCACGTCCATCGCATTCGTTCGACTAGTCGCCCGCGCGACTTCTGGGATTGCTGCTTCGAGCACGTCGTGGGACACCTCGATGACAGTGAGGTCTTTGCCGAGCAATTGCGCGGCTGATTGGGCGGCCTCGATGTCGTGGCTCCCGGGGAAGCCGGTCACGTAGAGCGGGCCGTCGAGATACGCACCGAGAGCGGCCGAATCGACGCCGCCAGAGAAGGCAACCGGTGTGTCTTCCGGGAGGGCAGAAAGTTGCCCTTCGACTGCGGCTCTGACCGATTTGATTGCTTCTGTTCGAGAGGAAACCAGTGGTAGTTCTGGAAGCGTCCAGACCTGCTCGTCACCGGCTTCGGTTCGCCGACAGCCTGCTGGGACGAGACGTGGATTTGTAAGGTCGCGGTGGTCGAAACTCCACGTCGTCGGGTCTTCAGGTTCCGAGAAAATTGGATAGCGCCCGAGCACGTCGCGGACGAGCGCGCCAGAGAGTTCGCCCGCGAAGCCCCCGGTTCCGGGGAGAGCCTCTCGTGAATCGAGCGCCCGGCGGACGGTGGCCGGGGCTGCGCCGTCCATCACTCCAGCATCGAGGACAGCCGGTTTTTCACGCGGCGTTTCGCGCCACCGGCGGCCTGTGCGAAGCTGATGTGCCACGGGGTGCGCTGGCCAACGACGCTCGTGCGCCCGTCGCGGATGGCGTCGAGAATGGCGGGGACGCTCCGGTCGTCTGCGTCGATTTCAGTGACCGCCTGCCCGACCATCTCGCTGATGTGGGCGTCGCTTCCGGCGGTCATCGGGAGGCCGCGAGCGCGGGCGAAGCGCTCTGCCTTCCGATTTGCACGACCGGTGAGGAGCCGCGAGTTGTACACCTCGATGGCGTCCGCGCTCGCAAGCTGGTCGGTAGTGATGTGCGGGGCGACGCCGCTCCGTGATTTCTGGAACGGGTGGGGGATGACCGCGAGGCCGCCCTGCTCGCGGATGCGGTCGAGCGTTTCGTCGAACGGCCGGTAGGCCGGGATTTTCTCCTGGATGCCAAAGGCGAGGATGTGGCCCGCGGCGCTCGTGATTTCCATGCCGGGAATGCCAACCAGCCCGTACTCTGGAGCCTTCTCTGCGGCTTCGAGGCTGGCGTCTATCTCGTCGTGGTCAGTGATAGCGAGCGCGTCCAAGCCAACGGCTGCTGCCTGTTCTAACAGGAGGTCGACGGGATCACGCCCGTCGAATGAAAGCTGTGAGTGTGTGTGAAGCTCGACCGACAGCACAAGCGGAGGTAGCGCGCCAGTCTTGAAAAGGGCCTCGGAATCATGAGCGCCTGCGCTGGCACATCACGACGAGCGGCGATTTTGGGCACGTTCGTGCACATGAAAAGGACTTTACCCCGACTATCTCAACAGATAGGTGAATGAGTCTTGCCGAGTCGGACAAGGAACTGGTGGTTGCGCAGTTGGGGCGAGAGCCCACTGACGCAGAAGAAGTCCTGTTCGAAAATCTCTGGAGTGAACACTGCGCCTATCGCTCGTCGCGCCCCCTCCTCGGCGCGTTCTCTAGCGAGGGCGACCAGGTGGTCATCGGCCCCGGCGACGACGCCGCCGTGGTCAAACTGACCGATGACGTGTACATCACGATGGGTATCGAGAGTCACAACCACCCGTCGTACGTCGACCCCTACGACGGGGCGGCGACGGGCGTTGGCGGCATCGTCCGCGACACCCTCTCGATGGGAGCCTACCCAATCGCGCTCGCTGACAGCCTCTACTTCGGCGGGTTCGACCGCGAACACTCGCGCTACCTATTTGAAGGCGTGGTCGAGGGCATCGGCGACTACGGCAACTCGATTGGCGTGCCGACCGTCGCCGGAAGCGTCGCCTTCCACGACGACTACGTCGGCAACCCACTCGTGAACGTCGCGTGCGTGGGCCTGCTGCCCGCAGAGCGCATGGTCACTGCAGAAGCCCAGACGGTCGGCAACAAACTCGTCCTCGTCGGCAATTCCACGGGCAGAGACGGCTTAGGTGGTGCATCGTTCGCCTCCGAAGATCTATCTGAAGACGCAGAAACCGAAGACCGCCCGGCCGTGCAGGTTGGCGACCCGTACACTGAAAAACTCCTCATCGAGTGCAACGAAGCACTGCTGGACGAGGGGTTAATCGAATCGGCCCGCGACCTCGGCGCGGCGGGCCTCGGCGGCGCGTCCAGCGAACTCATCGCGAAAGGCGACAAAGGCGCGGTGCTCGAACTCGAAACCGTCCACCAGCGCGAACCGAACATGGTTCCCCTCGAAATCCTGCTCGCCGAATCCCAAGAGCGGATGGTGTACGAAGTCACGCCTGAGAATGTGGCGCGCGTCGAAGCTCTCGCAGAACGCTACGACCTCGGCTGTTCGGTCATCGGCGACGTGACCGACTCCGGACGCTACATCTGCACCTTCAAGGGGGAGACGGTCGTCGACGTACCCGTCGAATTCCTCTGTGAGGGCGCGCCGATGAACGACCTCGCAACGGAAGCCCCAGCGGGCGTCGAACGTGACCTCCCAGAGACGGACCTCAAAGACGCCTTCGAGGCGCTCGTCGGCAGTCCGAACACTGCGAGCAAGCGCTGGGTGTACCGCCAATACGACCACGAGGTCGGTACGCGCACCGCAATCGGGCCGGGCCAAGACGGCGCGGTGCTCGCCATCCGCGAAGCCGAGATGGGCCTCGCGTTCACCGCGGGTGCAGACCCGAACTGGACGACCGCGAACCCGTACGACGGAGCCCGCGCCGTGGCGCTCGAAAACGCCACCAACCTCGCCGTGAAAGGCGCGACCCCGCTCGCCGCGGTGGACTGCCTGAACGGCGGCAACCCCGAAAAACCCGACGTGTACCACGGCTTCAAGGCAATCGTTGACGGCCTCGCGGACATGTGCGCAGACCTTTCGGTACCCGTGGTCGGCGGGAACGTCTCGCTCTACAACGACTCGCAGGCCGGGCCGATTCCACCCACGCCGACGCTCGCGATGGTCGGCACGAAAGACAGCTACAAAGCCCCACCCGCGTTCTTCGCCGGAGAGGGCACGCTCCTGCTCGTCGGTGACTCCGTCCTCGCGGGCGAACAGTCGGGCCTCGGCGGCTCTGAGTTCCTCGCCCAGTTCGGCGGCACGGACGACTTCCCGGCACTCCCCGAAGACGCCCCAGCGTTCGTGGAAACCCTCGCGGCGGTCGTGAATCAGGACACGACGCTCGCAGCCCACGACGCGAGCCACGGCGGGCTCGCCGTGACGCTCGCCGAGATGGTCACCGAGGAGACGGGCGCTGACGTGGCGATTTCGGGTGACGCTTCCGCCGCAGAACTCCTGTTCCACGAACAGCCCGGTCGCGCCGTCATCGAGACGACCGACTCCGAGGCAGTAAAAGACGCCTTCGACGGCGTCGCGCCGGTGTTCGAACTCGGCACGGCAACGACGGAAGGCACGCTCTCGCTTACGGTCAACGACGAGGAACTGTCGGCGTCAGCAGAAGCGATTGCAGACCTGCGCGCCATCATCGAACGCGAACTCGAATAAGTCGAGATTCTCGTTATTGACGAACCTACCGCGTCAGCGTGGCGTTGCTCAGGGTTGGTGGGGAAGAATGGCTCTACTGAACCCCTCAATCGGTGATCGGTTGCAGGAGCTGTGCTGCATACAGGGTGCGGACACAGCATTGCGATAATCTGTACGGCCTCTCTATCCCGTTGTCATTCCAACAATTCATAAGCTCGTCTCGATATCTCACTTGTATGTCGCCACCGCCGTTTATTGACCGGGAATCGGGAGAGTTAGACCTACGTCAGATCCGCGCAGAAGTCTTCCCTCTAGCTGGTCTTATCGTGCTATTCGGAGGGTTGGCGCTTCTTATGTTTTTGATTACGCTGCTTGTCGCTGGCAACTCTCTGCTCGGTGGACTCCTTACCGTCGTCACACAGTTCATACTAGCCGTCGGCACCGGTATCGTGTTGATGTATGTTATTGCGCGTGGGATACAGCTTGCCGACGGGTAAGAGCGCCCCTAAGACATTCGGAGACCCGTTTCTGTTTCCGAGTTTATTGAGGAATCTCCGTTTTGCATTATACGCCAGCCCGTTTGTGTTAGCTGTTGAAGGTTTCAACAGCGTCGGAAGAAGAGAGGGAGTGAAACTTACGCCAGCGCGAACGCGAGACCGAAAACGACCGCAAGCCCGATGATGGTGACGATGAGTCCCGTCGTGACCTGTCCCATCGAAAAATCTTGCATTGGGGAGGTGACGCGGCCGACTTGTTCGCCTTCGTGGTGCTCGCCTTCGTGCTCGCCGTCGTGTGAGTGCTCGTCCATATCCGCACATTTGCCCGGTGGTACTTTGCTATGTCGGATGCTTACCGCAGGCGAAAGGGACTAACCCCGTTCTTCCGTAGCAGAAACCAACCGAATGCTCACCAAGCGGATCATCCCCTGCATCGACGTGGCGTTGGACGACGACGGGAACGCAGCAGTCTATACCGGGGTCAACTTCACCGACCTCAAGTACACCGGTGACCCCGTCGAGATGGCAAAGCGGTACAACGAGGCGGGCGCAGACGAGTTTGTCTTCCTCGACATCACCGCGAGTTCAGATGGCCGTGAGACGATGCTCGACACCGTCTCGCGCGTGGCAGACGAGGTGTTCATCCCGCTGACCGTTGGCGGCGGCATCCGGACGAAAGCCGATATCAAAGAGACGCTCCGTGCGGGAGCGGACAAGGTGTCGATTACCACGGGTGCGCTCGAACGCCCCGAACTCATCGAAGAGGGCGCGGCCGCATTCGGCAACCAGTGTATCGTCATCAGCGTTGACTCTCGGCGTCGCTTCGACGAACAGGGCGAACACTACGTCGAAATCGATGGCGAGTCCTGCTGGTTCGAGTGTACGGTCAAAGGCGGGCGCGAAGGGACGGGAAAAGACGTGGTCGAGTGGGCAATCGAAGCCGAATCGCGCGGTGCGGGCGAGCTGTTCGTCAACTCCATCGACGCCGACGGCACGAAAGACGGCTACGACATCCCGCTCACCTCGGCGGTCTGTGATGCGGTTTCGACGCCCGTCATCGCCTCCTCGGGGTGTGGTGGCCCGGAAGACGCCTACGAGGTGTTCACAGAGGCGAACGCGGACGCGGCGCTCGCGGCGTCTATTTTCCACTTCGATGAGTACACCATCCGCGAGGTAAAAGAGTACCTCGCAGAACGGGACGTTCCAGTACGTCTCTAACGAGAATCGGGTTACTGAGCGGCTTCGAACGCGGCGCGGAAGGAACCAGCCTTCTCACGGACGCGCGCGGCACCTTGTTCGAGTGCTTCGAGTGGGTCGACTCCTTCGACCGTTTTCACGGTGAGGATGGGGTCGGTTTGCCCACCGGACTGCTCAGGGTTCATGTCGTACGTCGCCGCGGACACGTCCTCGAGTTCGAGGAGCGCGCCCTTCAGGACGTTCATGAACGTGTGGTCTTCGCCCGCAATCTCGATGGAGAGTTCATTCTCCGTCTTCTCGATGACCCGCAGTTCCATACCCATTAGTGCCAAAGCCGGGCGTTTGTACCTTTCGAAGGGCTACGCTCAGGAGTTCGCCGTGATACTGACAGAAACGACAGTCTACGAAGAACCGACTGGTAGTGTGAGGCCCCTATCGTCCGTCACGCTGAACTACTGGCGCGACCGAAACGGCACCGCCTGCCTGTAACTCCCTGAAGGACGCACATTCCAGACACGCGTTAACGCGATTGTTGTTATCCCCGAAAACCCGTCGGAACCGCCCCGACACCCCCGACCCACAGTTCAGACAGTATTCCATGTTACGTCTCCCCCAGTAGACCGATGGCTGGAAGAAGAATATGAGTACTGACAGATACTATCCGCTGAGAACCACCACAACAGTTAAAACTGAAAAAGTTCGTCGCCGTCAGTCCTGGCAACAGCCGCCTGCTTTCTCGCCGAAGTCGACGGCGAGTTCCGCGGAGATGGCGTCGTTGACCGCCGCGAGTTTCGCGTCGAGTTCCGCCTGTGCGGTGAGGAACTCGTCCATCACGGGCAGTTCGTGGAGGCCTGCCTGTGCGTTCTGGAGGTTGTGGAGGTCTTCTTGGGTCGCCTCGCCCGTCTGGCGGGCCAGCATGAACTCCTGGCGGAGCTGTTCGAACTTCTGGACGCGCTGTTGGGCTTCCTCTGAGTTCTCGACCTTTGCTTTCGTCGCTTCGAACCGCTGGTAGGCCGGTGAGTCAGCAATTGCCTTGCCGAGTTCCGTGCCCATGTCCTCCAGTCGTGCGGTTTCCATACTCATGGACGTCGCTTAGTGAGCGAGACGTTTGAAAGTGCCGGTCAGTGCCATTTTCGGGTTGTCGAGGCTACAAATGGTCACCAACGGCGAGGCGCGCACCGAGGGCGACGAAGATACTCCCCGTGACCCAGCGAAGCCCGCGGTTGAGCGACGGCCGTGCAGCGAGCAGCGCACGCACCCGCCCCGAGAGGAGAGCGACGCTCGTGAGATACGTGAGCGTCAACACGGCGTAGATGCCCCCGAGTACGAGAAACTGACCGGTCGCGCCAGCGGAGTCGACGAACTGCGGGAGGAAGGCGAGAAAGAACAGCGCGACTTTCGGGTTGAGGACGTTGATGGCGACGCCTTGGAGGTAGCTGTGGTCGTCCCCGTCGTCGTCCTCGATGGTGAGCGGTTCGTCGTCGCGGAACGTCTGGATGCCGAGGTAGATGAGGTACAGCGCACCCGCGTACTTGACCAGCGAGAAGGCGGTCGCGGAGGTTCGCAAGAGCACCGACAACCCGAGGACGGCCCCGAGCGTGTGGACGAGGATGCCAGTACTGATACCGGCGGCAGAGAGCAGCCCCGCTTTGGGGCCATCGCTCACGCCGCGCGTGAGGACGTAGATGGTGTCCGGCCCGGGCGCGAGGATGAGGCCAACCGAGGCGACGATGAACAAATCGAGCGACGAGACTGCCATTTGGTAACACTGTCGGCACCGCGCATAAAAAATAGTCGGGAAACCAGTCAACTTCCCTACGAGACCGCCACAATCATTAAGTGAGCGCAGTCGATGACCGTCTCAATGGCATGGGTGCGGGCAGTGGCGTTGGTAGGGCTTCTGCTAGTGCTCGCACCGATGGCAGCCGTGGCCGACCAGCCGGCGGCGTCGCCTGCACTCACGGTCACGAGTTCGAAAACTCCCGACGGCATACGATACGACATCGTCGTCGAACCGGCAGCTGCCGAGGGTCTCTGGGTTGACCCGGGTGCCAAGTTCGACGTCGTCGGGGTTTCTGGACTGACGGAAACGAACACTGGCGAGCGACGCGTCTATCGCTGGGACGGCTCGTCCGCAGTCACGACCCTCACCCTTGAGTACACCGTCACGAACTCACACGCCGTCTCCGGCGGCCCTGAATACACCAAAACCGACGAGTGGGTGCTCGGTCCCGTCCCCAGCCTCGAAGTGACGTGGCAAGAAGACGGCGAGGAACACACGCTCAGGCCGTTCGAACAACGCGATTCGGGCGTGACGATTGCCACGGACGGCCCGGGTGTCGTCGGGAAACGCTACGCCCTCCTCGGGCCATACGACCAGTACCAGCGCACAACAGGCGGCGAAACCATCCGGCTCGTCATCCCGCGCGGCGCGGAGACGGCAGCCGACCCTACTCACATCCTCGACGCAGTGAGCGAGAGTAGCGCTTCACTCGACATTGGCCACGCGCGCGGAACGGTGCTCTTGTTCGCGCTGCCAGACCCCGCCCGACGCGGCGGTGAATCGTTCCTCCGGATGCGCGAACTCTGGGTACACGCCGATTCGCGCCTCGACACGCCGAACAACGTCTGGCTCCACGAGTACGTCCACACCCGCCAATCGTTCACGCTGGCTCCCGAAATGCAGTGGCTGCGGGAAGCCTCGGCCGAGTACTACGGTGCTCGGCTGGCCGAAAAACAGGGCCTCGTGAGCGAACACGAAGCCCAACAGTTTGTCACCAAGTCAGGCTACGAAGACGCCGTCCTCGCAGAGCCTGCGTCGTGGGACGACCGGGCGGTACCGTACACGAAAGGGATGCGCACGCTCGCCGCCCTTGACGAACGCATCCAGACTGCGACCGACGGCGAGCGGTCGCTTGCCGACGTGTTCACCCGACTCAACGAGTACGACGGAACCGTCACCTACGAGGTATTCGAACAGACCGTCGAATCGGTGGCTGGTGAGTCGATGGACGAGTGGCTGTGGAGACAGGTGTACGAACGCGAACCACCGAAACCATTGACCACGCCGTGGCTGATGCACCAAGCGCGCGAAGCGGCCACGCCGCTGGGGCTCGCAAGCGAGAGTGGGAATGCACCGATTTTCGTCGGCGTTGGCGTCGTCGCACTCGGCCTCACCGGTGGGCTGCTTCGTCGGCGTTAGCCTCCTGTCGGCGCTCGTGTCGAATGCCCAATCACACTGATGGCGATACCAGACAGGCAACCGGGGTTTGAGAAACACCTGCCTAACGAGTGGGTGAGCGACACACGGTCAGTCGGGGAAACGTCGCTGTTAAACGTCCGTAGCCGCTACGAACGCCCAATGACCAACGAATCGGAGTACTCAGAGGGCGACCTCCGAAACACGGGCCTTTCGCTCAAACACGACCGGGAGTGGGACTACGAACTCGAACGCATCATCGAAGCTGTCGAAGAGCGCGATGCGAAGAAAGTCGGTCTCCAGTTCCCTGAAGGCCTCAAACGCCGCGGCCCGGCCGTCGCAGACGACCTCCGCCAACTCCTGCCCGACGACGTGACTGTGATGATTTCGGGTCAGCCGTGTTACGGCGCCTGCGACCTCGATACCTTCCTCATGCGCCGCACCGACGTGTTTGTCCACTTCGGTCACTCGCCGATGAAGGAGTCTGACAAAATCATCTACGTGCCGCTGTTCTCGAACGTCAAAGTGACGCCCATCATGGAGGAGGCGTTGGCCGAACTTGACGGCGACGAGGTTGGCCTCGTCACCACCGCCCAACACATGAACCGCTTCGACGAGATGCGCGACTTCTTAGAAGACGAAGGGTTCACCGTCCACACCCGTCGCGGCGACGACCGCCTCACCCACGAAGGGCAGGTGCTCGGTTGCAACTACGCCTCTGCAGACATCGACGCAGACCACGTCCTCTACGTCGGCGGCGGCAAGTTCCACCCGCTCGGCCTTGCGATGGAACACCCCGACAAAAAGGTCGTCATCGCAGACCCCGTCAACATGGTCGTCACCATCGCGGACACGGACAAGTTCCTCAAGCAGCGCTACGCCTCCGTCCACAAGGCGATGGACGCAGAGACGTGGGGCGTCATCTTCTGTACGAAAATCGGGCAGGGTCGCTGGGAAATTGCCCAAGAAATCTTAGAGGAAAACGAGAACGCCTACCTCATCACGATGGACGAAGTCACCCCAGACCGCCTGCTCAACTTCGGCTTCGATGCCTACGTGAACACCGGGTGCCCCCGCATCACGACCGACGACGGCCCGCGATTCAACAAACCGATGCTCACTCCCGGCGAGTACGAGATTGCGATTGGCGAGAAGCCACTCGACGAACTCGAGTTCGACACCTTCCACGGCACCTGGTAAGCGGGCTGCGCACGTTTATCCGCCGGTATCGCCTATTTTCGGGTATGAATGAGGGTGGAACGACGGGACCGAAGTCGAGAGAACTGCGACCAGAGTCGAACGCGGAGCTGCGGACGATTGGGTTTCGGCTGCGCGAGATTCAACGACTGTTGAGCATGCGCGTAAAGCAAGAAAACGTGCGACTCGAAGCAGAGGGATTAGCGCCGGTCACGGACGCAGCGTTCTTCAAAGAAGGCACAGCGGAGCACGCCGTTTCGCGCCACCGAGTGAAATCACTGGCAGCCCAGCTTGGCGGGCTCGAACTCGGCGCAGACGTACGGGTGGCACTCCTCGGTGGCACGGTCATCTCGGGGACGACCGGACCCATCGACTACGTCCCAACGGAACGCCTCCGGCTGGAAGTGCGTCCCCGAGACGACTCGTCCGTGCGATACGAGATTCGCGCCGTTGTCGAGGAAGCGGGGTGGTCGCCGGTCACGGTTCGGCGCTACGAACTCGGCGACGACGACTGGGAGGTTCTCGGCGTCGTGCGAAGCGTCGAGACCGAATAGGCTACCCCTCTCCTTCCGACTGGTAGGGCTCGCCCACGGCGTGTTGGGGTAACAGCGAGAGAATCTCGTTCAGCAGGTCATCCGGGGACTCAAAGCGGTCTTCGTTCGACCGTTCGAGAAGCGCCCCAAGGTTCTCGCGGCCGTCTGCGAGCTGTAACGTGACATCGCCACACTGCTCGACCCCCGCCGTGCGCTCGAGGGGGAACGACAACTCGTCCAGAACCGATGCGAGGTCGTTCAGTTTCACGTGTCGTGTCATGGCTGAGTATACGAGAGCCGACCAGATAGCCGTGTGTATCTGTCGCGTCCGAACGCGGAGTTAGTAGAATGCGTGGCCAGCGTTCTGCTCGTATCGGCCAAGGCGACCACACCAAATAATTACTATTGTGCATACACAAAACTATTAGTATGTCTATGGGGAATGGTGTGTCAATGAGCGCAACCCACGACGTCAGCCGAGCACTCGATTGCTGTGAGCCAGACGATGCAACCCCCGTGACTCTCGATGCGACCGAACTCGATTCGACGGGTTCTGACTACCTTCGGTCGCTTCGCGGCGCACTCAAAGAGAACAACTTCGTCCCCTCGCGCCTGCGCCTCTCGGCGGCGTTCAAGGAGGACTGCTCGCTCGCGACCCAGCGCGAAATCGACCGCGTGCGCGAGTACGTCCGCGTCGCAGACTTCCTCGGCGCGACGACGCTCACCGTCAGCGTCGACTCGGTGGCGAACCCGGAGAAGGTGCGCCCCGCTCTCTCGGCGTGCCGCGAGCGCGCAGACCGAGAAGGAATCAGCCTTGAGGTGACAGGCCCTCTTTCGCTCTAATGGGAACCAAACGCGCCCTCGAACAGCAGTTGGCCGTCGTCGCCGGATTCGAACGACCGAAGGCGAGTCTCGAACAGTACCGAACGCCGCCCGACCTTGCCGCACACCTCATTCACATCGCTGACTTGCAAGGCGACGTAGAAGACCGCCTCGTGGTGGATTTGGGCACCGGTACTGGCATGCTCGCGCTCGCCGCGGCGTTGCGGGGGCCAACGCGCGTCGTGGGTGTAGACGTAGACCCAAAACCCCTCCAGACGGCCCGCGAGAACAGACGGCGGGTCGGCACCCGCACCGACATCGAGTGGGTGAACGCAGACGCCACGCAGTTGCCGCTCTGTCCCGACGAGCCGACGACCGTCGTGATGAACCCGCCGTTTGGCGCACAGGACGACAACGTCCACGCAGACCGTGCCTTTTTAGAGACGGCCGCCGCGCTCGCGGACGTGTCCTATTCGGTGCACAACGCCGGAAGCCAGCAGTTCATCGAGTCGTTTGCCGAAGACCATGGCGGCGAAGTCACCCACGCGTTTCAGGCCGCCTTCGAGGTGCCAAAACAGTTCGACTTCCACACCGAGGCGTCGAGAACGCTCGACACCGAAGTGTTCCGCATCGAGTGGTAGTTAGCCTTCGTAGGTTTCGCGCGCGGCGACCTGGATGCGGGTGCCGTTATCTGAGACGTAGATTTTGTCGTCCGTTCGCGTAAAGTCGAGTCCGCCGACCGCGACGGTTTCGTTCGGCGCGGGGAGCAAGCCACGGTCGAGCGTTTCGTTGCCCCGGGTGACGATAACGTCGTAGCCGAGTTGTGAGGGTTCGAGCGAGACGTTTTTGTTCGAAATCGTGAATGCCGCGCGCGACTCAGCAGAGACGAACGCGAGCACTTCCGGTGCGCCGGGTCGTTGGAGGTTGACTTTGTACACCGAGGAGTTTCCGGCGACCGTCCACCCGTTTCGCGTGACCGTGACGGTCTCTTGCCAGCCCACGCCACCGACTCTGACCGTTTCTTGGCCGGAAAACGCAAGGCGACCGCTCGTCACCGCAGTCGTCCAGATGTGTCGCTGTTCGCTGATGACGATGACGCCTGAGGTGTTCACCCGCGTCGTCTCGTTGAACGCGCTCACGTTGATGGCGAGAATCATCTGGTTTGGCACGTCTTCTGCGTAGGAGACGGTGTAGTCGCGAACCTCGACGGCGTTCATTCCGGGTGCCGTGGCATCGTCAACCGTTGTGAGATTCACCGGGACGGTCGGGACGCTGAGCAAGAGAAGACACATGACGAGCAGTCCGGACGCCACCTCCCAACGCGAGAGGTCGAGGGCGCGGATGAACGGCCGGTCTGAGGCGCTCACGCCGACGGCGATGAGGACGGCGAGTGAGAACACGAGTGCCGTGCCGAGTGCCCGGTAGAGGACGAACGTTTCCGCGCCGCGAAACCAGTACACCGCCCAGAGGCCTTGGCCGACCGAAAAGAGGAGCGCGCCGAGCCAGAGCCGGAAGGCGTTCGGCTTGATGTTGCGCCGGTGGATGAGGAACACACCGAGGACGACCCCCGCGAACAGCCCGAGAGCGTGGCCTTGAATCGCAATCGACGCCCACCACGGCGTCTGGAACACCGGGCCTGCCTGCGCTTCGGTGACGGGCGTGCGAAGCGCGCTGTAAACGAGGCTGATGACGCTGCTCGCAGAGAGCGCGATGATGGTGGTGAGCGGATAGCGCACGAGTGCGAAGCCAGCGAAGGCGAACACGACGCCCGAAAAGCCGATGACTGGGCCGAGCGCGAACATGCCCGTGAAAACGCCGACGGCGAAAACCACGCCGACGAACGCGAGGATGCGCGCGAACGGATTGGTTCGAAGCGAGGTGAACGTCTGCGTGCCGCGTTCGGTGGGGTAGTGGCTGAAGGCGTACTCTGCAATCGGTGCGAGCGCGAGCGTACCGATGAGATTGCCCATCAGGTGTCCGGGACTCGCGTGGGAGAACGGCGCGGCGATGATACCGAGCGGATAGAGATACGACCACGCCCGGAAGGGAATGACCAGCGGGCGATACCAGTCAGCGATGCCCTGCTGGAGAAACAAGTAGACGGAGAGGACGCCGCCGATGACGATGAGGGTGCCCCACGGCACGCCGAGGACGAGACGTTTTCGAAGCGGGTCACCCCACCGACTGTTGTGGCGGTCGAGCCACCACACCGCAGCGAGTGAGACGAGAACCGCAAGCACGGTGGCAAGTTGCCAGAGGGAGCGCCCGGACGGGAGAGAGACCATTATCAGTGAGTGAGAACCTCCTGCCTCTTTGTTCCTCCGTCCAGTGATTTGCGCGCCATCGGAGAGACGACACGTTTAGGCGGGTGGTGGCCGCAGTGTGGCACATGATTCACTCAGACTGGGGCGACTGGCTTCCGACGACGGTTGCGGAAGCAGACCCCGACGGCGTCGCCATCTGGTATCTCGGCTGCAACGGCTTCATCCTCAAAGGCCACGAGGGAACCACGATTTTCATCGACCCGTATCTCGGCACGGGCGACCCCGGCCGGACGCTTCGTATGGTACCCGTTCCATTCGACCCTGACGACGTTGTCGAGGCCGATGCGCTGCTCTGTACCCACGAGCATTCAGACCACGTCCATGGTGAGAGCCAAGCACCAATCCTCGCGAACACGGGTGCGACGATGTACGCCCCAGACGACAGCCTCGCGGTGGCAGAGGAAGAAGGCTGGGCTGAGACGTGGGACGTCTCACAGCAGCAGTTCCACGAGGTCGCAGAAGGTGACACGCTCACGGTTGGCGAGTTCGACATCACCGTCGAAGTCGCCCACGACCCCGACGCGACCCACCCCGTCTCCTACGTCATCGACCACGACGCAGGGACGTTCTTCCACGGCGGCGACTCGAAGCCCCACGAGAAATTCGAACGCGTCGGTGAGGAATACAACATCGACCTCGGCGTGCTCGCCTTCGGCTCTGCGGGGATGATTCCTGACAAGCAGACGCGCGTGCCCAAGTACACGAAGTGGTACGCAGACGAAAACGAGATTATCGACGCCGCCCGCGCACTCAAGCTCGACCGCTTACTGCCAAGCCACTGGGACATGTGGAAAGGCCTGACTGCAGACCCGACGGCGCTGCACGACCACGCGCGGCGTTTCGAGTATCCGAAACGACTCGAAATCACAGAGATTGGCGACTGCGTCTCTCTGTAGCCGGTCTACACGGCAGCAAACCTGTATTTTTTATGAACTTTCTCGGGTAGTTTTATGTATTTTCCGGAGAGATTCAGAAGTATGAGTAACTCACCCGTCGCAGAAGAACTCGCGGTTTCTCTAGAGGATGTCACAGTCACAAAATCCTACCAATCAGAGAAATTTCCGGTTCCCGCTATCGAATTTGTCATCGAATCAAACCGCGACGACGACGCACTCGTTCGCCTCATCGACTACCCACCAGAGACGATTTCGAAAGACGACCTCGGCTTTCACCCCGAGTTCGGCGCAAGTTACTGGACGGTCGCAGACGACCACATCGTGTTCGAGCGGACGGTTGCGGCGGGCGAATCGTACACGACCGTCTACGGGGTTCGGGACGTAGACGACGAGGGCATCGAGGCGTTCCTCACCGAACCGGAACTCGTCATCGTGGATGCGAGTGAAGATGTCGAAGCCGTCCTCGGGGAGGACAACAATCAGGTTGTCCGCGAAGTGCTCGCGGGCACGGCAGAGACGGTTCCGGGCGCAGAGCCAGCGGCGGAAACCGACCACGACTCAATCGAGGTTCCAGACCCAGAACCGGAAGCGGACGAAGACGAAATCGAGCCAATCGAACTCGAAGACCCAGACCCAATCGCAGACTCAGAGCCAGCACCAGCCGAAGCGCAAGCTGAGGTTGACGAACCAGCCGAAATCGAAGCGCCAGTCGAACCGGTCTCCGAACCCGAAGCGAACGAAGTGGTAGATGAAGAAGCGTCGGAGGAAACCACAGAGAGTCGCGGCCCCGCAATCATGCCGGGTAACGTGGCGGC
Organism: Haladaptatus sp. CMSO5; assembly: GCF_036689885.1. NCBI lineage: Archaea > Methanobacteriati > Methanobacteriota > Halobacteria > Halobacteriales > Haladaptataceae > Haladaptatus > Haladaptatus sp. CMSO5. Next base: position 1,667,554 of record NZ_JBAHVW010000001.1, on the reverse strand, counting down.
GGCACTCGCCGCAGAGGTGCGCGAAGGGCGCGTGTCGAGCGACGCCCTCGACGTGTTGCGTGAGGAGCTGACCGTCGAAGCCCACGACGACAGCAACGACGTGCGCATCAAGCACCTCCAATCGCAGGTCGCAGACCTCACGGCGTACACGGCGGCGCTCGAAGACTTCATCGACGAAAATGGCCCCGGTCGCCACCTCCTCGACAATTTAAAGAGCGAACTCGCGAACGTAAACGACGATCTCCACGACCTGAACCAACGCGTTGCCTCGAACGGCAAATCGATTCGCACGCTCGAAGACGACTCGCTCGAACTGCGCGATAACATCAACGAACTCGATGAGCAGGCGGCGACCGTGCGCGGCAACCTGAGCGCGCTCGAAGACGACGTGCTCGACGTGCGTGGCAGCATGGACGACATCGAAAGCGACGTGAGCCGGCTCGACGACACGATTGACGACGTGGTCGAAGAGCAAGAAGAGCAACTCGCAGAACTTACCGAGCGCCACAAGCGCCGCCTCGATGAGGTGCAGGCAACACAAGCAGAGTTAGAGGAAACGGTCGCAGAGATGAAGCAGTGGCGTGACCAACTCGCCGGTGTGTTCGGCGGCGCTTCCGAATAACAACCGCAATCTGTTTTAGAGGGAGTCCCTTGGACTCGATAATGACCGAGACGATTCCGGTCGCCGTGCCACGCAAGGGCCGCCCGCTCGAAGCCGTCTTAGAGCGACTCGCGGCTCGCACCCGGGAACTCGATGAGACCGCGCCGTTCGACGACGTTGCAGACCACGTCATTTCGACGCTTCGCTACGAGAAGGCCATCACGAAGGGCAACCAGAGCACAGCGGAACCCGTCTACGACCGGCTCGCAAACTACAGCGACCTAGCCAACCCAGAAGCGCCCGAGTTTACGCTGTTGCGCGACGACCGCGAGGCGATGCCCCGACGCATCGTGTTCGACAGCGTCACCGTGCCCGTTGGCGACGTGGAAGTGCAACTTGTGGGGCGCGAAGAGCCGTTTCGCGCGCTCAGAAAACACGAGTTCGCCCTCGGCTTCGACAGCGCAGACCTCGTATTGGAAGAAGTCGTCGAGTTGCGCGAAGAACCGCTCGCGCGCATCGCGGACCTGAACGCGCGCATCAGCCCGCGCGACACGGACGTGCGCGTCGTGACCGGGCTTGGCGATACGGTGTATCACACGCTGCTCGTGAGTCCGGAGCGCAAAGCAGACGGCCCTGACGTCCCGCTTGGCCACGAGTTCGTGAAAGCTCACGACGGCCCGTTGTGTATCTCGCCGCGCTATGAGCGCCTCGTCGAAGCCATCCTCGGCACCGACGCGGTCCAGAACGTCACCTTCTGCTATCCAGATGAGGGGACAGAGGAAGAAGAAGCGATTGCGGACGTCGGTCTTGGCGTCTATCTCACGGTGACCGGGTCGACGGCGCGCGACTACGGGCTCGAACTCGGCGAACGGCTGTTCCCGAGCGAAACTGTGCTCCTCGAAAATCACAAGGAGGCGACGACCGAGGCCGCCCGAAAGGCGAAACTGCTGTTCTGTAGCCCCGAACTCGACACGGAACTGTCGGTCTGAAACGGGGCTTTTCGGTAGACGCAAGCCGATTGGTACGGGGGGTTTGTCACGGTTTGTCACTTATATTGTTTTGAGATGTCTTAAGCCACTAATCCCATTATAGAATATTAACATTATAAATCATAAAGGTTTTTTACCCGGTCGTAGTTCGCAATGATGTAGTGACAAACCATGACTGTACACACCGCAGTACATCGCCGGTCTGCACAGCTTCCTTACCAGCCAACAACCCCGCCCAGTCGACCCACATGCCACGAGACACTGACGACCTGACCGCACCGCTCGTCCCGCACATCTACTCGGATGACGAGAACGACCGAGAACCGACGCAGACCGACTTGTACGAACAGCTTACGCAGCTCCAAACGCAGCTCGACCAACTCGAAACAGACCTGAGAGAATCATTCCAATGTTAGACGACTACATCACCGACACGAACTTCGACATCAAAGACATCGACAACCCGAAAGCCCGACTGCTTCGACAGAAGCTCAACAACCAGGACTACGTGTTCGCGCCCGGCCTCTATCACGCCTTAGACGCTCGGCTCGCCGAGATGGCTGGCCACGACGCAGCCTACATGTCCGGCTACTCGACCGTGCTTGGCCAGTTTGGCTTCCCCGACCTCGAAATGGTCACGATGACCGAGATGGTCGAGAACGCAAAGCGCATGTGCGAAGCCACGAACCTGCCGGTCATCGCGGACTGTGACACGGGGTACGGCGGCATCCACAACGTCCGACGCGCGGTGCGAGAGTACGAGAAGGCTGGCGTCGCCGCCGTCCACATCGAAGACCAAGTTTCGCCAAAGCGCTGTGGCCACATCGCGGGCAAGCAAATCGTCTCGCGTGACGAAGCCCGCGCCCGCTTCGAGGCCGCGGTGGACGCAAAGCAGTCAGAAGATACCATCATCATCGCCCGCACGGACGCCTACGGCTCTGCGAACGGCGACTGGGAGGAACACTTAGAGCGCGGGCGCATCTACGCCGACGCTGGCGTCGACCTCGTCTGGCCAGAGATGCCAGACCCATCGCGCGAAGACGCCGTCAACTACGCAGAGACGATTCACGAGACCCACCCAGACCTCAAGCTCGCGTTCAACTACTCGTCATCGTTCCGCTGGTCTGAACAGGAAGACCCGCTCACCTTCCAAGAGCTCGGTGACCTCGGCTACAAGTACCAGTTCATCACCCTCTTCGCGCTCCACTCAGGTGCGTACGCGGCCTACGAGGACATGAAGAACTTAGCCGAGAACGCAGAACAGGCGCAGTTCGACTTAGAACAGAAGTACATCGGCCACCCAACCGAGAGCCACCACGAACTCTCGAACGTCCCACGCTACCAGGACATCGAAAAGCAGTTCGACCCACTCGCCAGAGAGCGCATCGAATCCTCCGAAGGGTTCGCAGAATCCGACGACTAAACTCTCGGCTCGATTTTTCGCAGTGCTCACATAGCTGACATAGTATTTAATCGACCACCTGACAAACCAAATTACCATGACTGAACGAATACACGGCAGACAGTTCGTGCGAACATTTTTCACCACACCAACAGCGGTGGAAGGAGAAGACGATTCAGCCAAAATGCTCCGGAGCGCCATCAAGCTCCGCGGCATGAAAGCCCCCGACGTGTGGGTGCCGGACAACGAAGACGCAACCGCTCCCTCGATGCGCGATGAAGGCGCAGCAAACATCATCGACGTCATCTCCGAAGGCGGCGCAGAGTTCCCCGGCGAAATCCACCCGCGCGTCGTCTGGCACCGCGACAGCCCGTCGACCCGCTATCAGGGATTCAAACACATGCTCGAAATCGCAGACCCAGAACGCGGTGCAATCGAGCACATAGACGGCTTCGTCATCCCCGAAGTGGGTGATATTGACGACTGGAAAAAAGCAGACGAGTTCATCACCATCGTGGAACACGAACACGGCCTGCCAGAGGGCAGCATCAACATGTCCGTCATCGTCGAAAGCGGCGAAGCCGAGCTGGCGATGGGCCACCTCCGCGACGAGATGGGCAAGCCAACGAATAACTTAGAACGCCTGTTCATGCTCGTCGACGGCGAGGTTGACTACACGAAGGACATGCGCGGGATGACGCCGACTGGGTCGCTCCCACCGTGGCCCGAACTGCGACACAACACCTCGCGCGCGGCGAGTGCTGCAGGCCTCATCGCGGTCGACGGTCCCTACGACAACATCCGCGACGTGGAAGGCTACCACACCCGCATGACCGAGAATCAGGCCAAAGGGATGCTCGGCATCTGGTCGCTCACGCCCGGCCAAGTCGTCGAAGCGAACAAGGGGCCACTCCCACCGAAGACCGGAAGCTGGCACATCGAAGCTGGCGGCCGCCGGGTCGAACTCACGCCCGAAGACGGCGTGCAGGTGTACGACGGCGACCGCGTGTCCGTCGAAGAAACCGGCGACGGCTACCTCCTCCGCGTCGACACCGACGAGCAGCAACTCACAGAAGACGAACTCCGCGAGGAGCTGTTGAATCTGACCGTCTACGTCCCGAGCATGGACGACATCGTCGACTCGATGGAGGAGTTCGAGACGGCACGTGACGCGGGCAGAGGTGCAATCGCCATCACCCAATCCGCGACGATTCGCATCGGTGAGGTCGACATTGACATCAGCAAAGACCGGATGTGGGACGAAGCCACCTTCCAGGCCGCGATGACGCCAATCGCGCTGTTCCAAGACGTCTACGAGAATCGCCCAGACCAGCACGACGACTTGGCCGAAATGTACGGCGAAGACATCGTCGAGCGCGCGGCGAACGTTGGCCGCTGAGAAGGCTTCAATTTTCTTTTTTCGAGCGCAGAGCCAGCGCTCTCAGTCACAACGGTAAAAGAACAGGCTGACCCCCGGCGTGCGGGTTCAGGGGAGAATCGTTACTGGATGTGGCCTTCGCGGCGCAGCTGGGCGGCGTCCTGTTTGGTGTAGCGCCACTCGATGTTGGCCTTCTCGTCTTGCCACGACCACGGTTCGATGAGGACGACGTCGTCCTCGTTGATCCATGTCCGATACTTCATTCGGCCGGGGATACGCCCCAGCCGGGTTTCGCCGTCTTGGCACTGGAGACGGACGTGGTTGCCACCGAGCATCTCGGTGACGACCGCGAACATCTCGTCGCTGTTTGGCATGCGGAGATTCCTCCGCCCACCGTCTTCTTCACTCACAGTGGGACTATGTGGTCACGACGGATAACTCATTGGAGATAGGTGCGACCGTGGGACACACCGAAAAAGGGAGGCTGGAAGCTTACTGGTCGTCCCAGGCGGAGAGGAGCGCTTCTTCGTCCGCAAGCCCGTCTTCAGGCAGCGCGTGGTTGATGACGTAGGAGCCTTCCTCGTGGGTGTTGTCCCACATGTCTTGGTGGGCTTTCGGCGCGTCGTCCCACGCGGTGAGGTGGGTTTCTGGAACGCCGAAGGCACCGAGTTCGATGGCCTCGTTCATCTGGGCCACCTCCCACGGATTTTTCATGTGCGTGCCGAAGATTTCGGTCGATGGCATGTAGATACGCCGCTGGCGCATCCAGACCTGTGGGGCGTAAAACGAGTAGCGCCGCCCTGCCATCTCCTCTGCGAAGACGACCTTCCCCTGGAATGGGAAACAAAGCATCGACGAGACGGCGAGCGTGTTCTGGCCTGCGCGCTCGAACACCACGTCGGGATTACCACGCGGGTTGTTCGGCGTCTTCAGGATGCCGCCGAGGGCGATGCCGAGTGGCTTGAACATGTTGCCCATGTACGCGCCAAGATTGCGTGGGTCGTCGATGTCGGGGAACGAGTCCATGTACTCGAAGGAGTCGTTCTCGTCTGCGAGCGTTTCGAGGCTGATGACGCCCGTCACGTCGAACTCGTCTTCGACGTAGTCTGCCTGTTCGTCGGTTTCGGTGATGACCGCGACGCGAGCGCGACTGGCGAGCGCGGATGCTATGGCGTCCTCGGCAACCGCGTCTTCGGTTCCCGTCACGTCTTCTGGCGTTCCGTACCAGACGAGCACCGACTGGCCGGGACGGAGGTTGGCGCGCGAGAACATCTCCTCGGGTTCGACGCTGCCACCTTTCCCGATAAAGGAGAGTTCGTGGCCCGTCGACGCGCCGTAGAACGTGAGACGGCCGCCGTCTCCGAGCAGTTGGTAGGTCCGCGAGAAGGCGAGTTTGCCCGCGTGCGAGACGGCGTAGTCTGCGAGTTCGCCGTCGTTTTGGTCGCGGTACGAGTCGAGGAGCGGTTCCCCGGCTGCTTCCCACTCGGCCCACTCGTCGGGGTCGTTTGGCACGTCGGTCATGGCGTCTACGAGCGTTGCGTCTTTGCGGTTGATGGTCGCGGACGCACCGGCATCGTGGGCGCGTTCGGCGCGTTCGTCACTGGAGACGAGACCCGTGACGTTGAGACCCTGACTCGCGGCCATCACGACGGCGTCGCGGCCCGTCCCCGTGGATGCGCCTTCGACGAAGAGGTTCGAGTTCGGCTCCACGTCGAGCGTGGTAAAGAGGGCGCGGTAGATGGTTCCCATCGTGAGAATGTAGGAACCGGCCTCGGTGAGATCTAAGTTCTGCGGTGGTTTGAACAGCTGTGTGCCTTGGGCGACCATGAACTGCTGGTGGGAGCCATCCGGCGTCTGGTAGCCCTGAATCTCGTAGTTCGAAAACATCGGGTCTTTCGATGCTTTCGGGTCGATTGGGTCGAACTGCCCGGCGTAGACGTTCACGAGATCGCCAACCTCGATGCGTCCCTGTTCTTCGATTGCTTCGCCGATGGAGACGACGTAGCCAAGGCCGCCAGAGCCGGTGATGTGCCACGGCGTGTCGTGGCCTTTGAACGTCGAAACGGGGTCGCCCGCGATGGCCCACGAGTCGTTGAAGTTGACTTCAGAGGTGAGCAGATAGACGAGGGCGTCCATCGGGCCGGGCGCTTCGACCGGCACGACGATTTCCTTTTCTGCCTCGTCTGCGAGCGGTTCGCCGTGAATCGGTTCGCCGTCGTCGTCGCCAATGATACCCCATGCAAGCTGATACTTCGGAATCTCGGTTTCGCCAGGATAGAACGGTGCGCCAATTGGGAGCAGGTCACCGGCTTCGATGAGGTCTGAAACAAGGTCATCGGAAGCGAGTTCTGGCGGTTCAATCGTTCCCATGGCTCACACCTTCCGGGAGCAAAGTGATAAACATAACTTGTGCAAAATCAAATAGAATGGTTAATCACCATTGTCGTGTATGCTGAATTTTCAGAAATTGTAACTAGACAAGTTTTGTCTGTACCCCTACGTGTTATATGTTACAATGGGTCAACTGTGACAGTACCAAATGCCATCTTCAAACATGACGCTTCTGTCGTATTTCACCCGGGCGACACGGCTCTTTCCGGAGAAGGAAGTCGTGTCGTGTCCGCCCGATGGTGACCAACGATACACGTATGCGGCGTTCGCAGACCGTGTCACCGGACTCGCAGCCGGGCTGGCAGAACTGGGCGTCGCGGAGGGTGCGCGCGTCGGCACGATTGGCTACAACCACCACCGCCACTACGAGGCGTACTTCGCCGTCCCCCTCTCCGGCGGACAGCTGCATACCATCAACGCCGTCCTCCCAGACAGTCACGTCTCGTACATCGTAAACGACGCCGCAGATTCCGTCTTGCTCGTAGACCCCGGCGACCCACTCGAAACGGTCGAACGCGTCTGGGACGACATCGATTGCGTTGAACACGTCGTCGTAATGAGCGATTCCGTCCCCGACACTACCCTCCCCGCGGTGGCCTACGACGATATCGTGGTCGAAGATGCGACGGTCGAGTGGGCAGACCTCGCCCCCGACCAGCCTGCGGGCATGTGTTACACCTCGGGCACCACGGGCAAGCCAAAGGGCGTCGAGTACACCCAGTCGATGTTGTACGCCCACGGCATGATGCTCATGTCGCCTGCGAGCATGTGCATCGACGAATCCGACGTGGTGCTCCACACCGTCCCGATGTACCACGTCAACGCGTGGGGGCTTCCCTACGCGGCGACCGTCGCGGGCGCAAAGCAGGTGTTTCCCGGCCCCGCTCCAACCGTCGAAGAACTCGCTCATCTCATCGAAGCAGAAGGGGTGACACTCACTGGCGGCGTCCCAACAGTGTGGATTTCCATGCTTGAATATCTCGAGGACCACGACGTGAACATCTCTTCGCTTGACCGCATCGTCGCCGGAGGCAGCGCCGTCCCCGAAGGCGTCATGCGCACCTACGAAGAAAAGTACGGCGTCACCATCGACCAAGCGTGGGGGATGACTGAAACGATGAGTATCTCCAGTGTGTCGCGGCCGAAGTCCTACATGCGCGAATGGACACAAGAACGCCAGTTCGAAAAACGAGCCAAGCAGGGGATTCTCGCGCCGAGTCTCGACATGAAGGTCGTGAACACCAAAGGCGAGGAGATCTCGTGGGACGGCGAAACGTTTGGCGAACTCTGGATTCGCGGGCCGACCGTCGTAGACGAATACTACAACCGACCGGACGCAACCGCAGACAGCTTCGAGGGCGACTGGCTCAAGACGGGCGACATCGTCACCGTAGACGGCCACGGCTACATCGAACTCGTAGACCGGGACAAAGACATTATCAAAAGCGGCGGTGAGTACATTTCGAGCATCGAACTCGAAAATCAGCTCATGGGCCACGACGAAATCACGGAAGCCGCCGTGTTCGCAATCCCCCACGAGAAGTGGCAAGAGCGCCCTGCAGCGACGCTGAAACTGCGTCCCGAAAGCACGCTCACCGCAGACGACGTACGAGAATTTCTCAGCGAATCGTATCCACGATGGTGGCTCCCCGACACCATCTTATTCGTCGACGAAGTGCCGAAAACCGCAACCGGAAAGTTTGATAAGAAACGACTCAGAGAACAGTTCCAGCAGACCACCTTAGAGCAGACGCCTGACCGGTAAGCTACTCGAACACTCTTTCGCGCGGAAAATTGACACGGCGACCCACGAGAATCAATTTCTCCCGTGCCATTGAATGTCCCTCGTGCATACGATAGACACTTTCATATGCACCTTAGGGATAAGCCGAACCAGAGATGGCAACACTGTCATTCGAACCGCTATCGTACGACGACATTCCAGTCGAGGAACGGCCGACGCTGTTACAAGCGCTCGTGCCCGTGCTCGGAATGCTCACCTTCCTGAGCGTCGGGGCAATCGGACTTGGCCTCGACGCCCATATGCCGCTGTTATGGGGCATCGTCCTCACCGGGCTTGTCGGACGCTACTGGATTGGAATCTCGTGGAACCGCATGTACGAAGGCATCGTCGATGGGCTGCGCATGGGGATGCAAGCGATACTCATCATTTTTATAATATATTTATTAATAGCGACGTGGACGGGGTCGGGCACGATTCCCGCGCTCATCTACTACGGCCTCGACATCCTGAACCCACAGGTGTTCCTCCCCGCGACTGCCCTGCTCGCGGCCATCGTCGCGTTCGCGATTGGCTCGTCGTGGACCACCGCCGGGACGCTCGGCGTTGCATTCATCGGCATCGGAGCCGGGCTTGGCGTCCCCGAACAGATGACCGCCGGTGCCATCCTCACGGGTGCGTACACGGGCGACAAAATTTCACCGCTCTCTGATACGACGAACCTCGCCGCTGCGGTCACCAACACCGACCTCATGACCCACGTCCGCACCATGCGCGTGGGCACGTCGATTGCGATGGGGATTTCACTCGTCCTCTACGCCATCCTCGGCCTCAACGCCGCAGGCGCGATTCCAGCAGAGAGCGTTGGCAACATCCAATCAGCGATTGCGGGAACCTACAATCTCTCGCCGCTCGTTTTCCTCCCGCTGCTCATCACTTTCGGCCTCGCACTGAGTGGCTTTCCCGCCTTGCCAGCACTCGGCGCAGGCATCTTCGCGGGCGTGTTCACCCAGTTCTTCTTCCAAGGCCCGCTCACGGTTGCGAACTTCGTCGCCGCGTGGGAAGTGCCGATGTACGGAACCTCCCCGGAGACCGGCTCTGAACTCGTAAACGGACTACTCGCTTCCGGCGGCGTCGTTGGCGATTCGGCGTGGACGATTACTATTGTCGTCGCCGCGCTTTCGCTCGGCGGCATCTTAGAACGCACTGGGGTAATCGCCGTCTTGACCCACCACCTGAGCAAGGCCATCACGTCGGTTGCGGGGCTTACGATTGGGACGGCCGCCTCCGCACTCGGCATGAACATCCTCGCCGCAGAGCAGTACATGAGTATCGTCGTGCCAGGGATGAGCCTCCGCGGGCTCTACGACGATTTCGACTTAGAGAGCCGCAACCTCTCGCGTGGCATCGAAGCCGCCGGGACGACGACGAGTGCGCTCATCCCGTGGAACGCCGGTGCAATCTACATGACCGGTGTTCTCGGTGTCGCACCGTTCGCCGGTTCGATGGGACTCCAAGGCTACGCGCCGTACTACTTCCTCGGCTTCCTCTCCCCGCTCATCCTCATCACGATGGGGCTGACCGGCTGGCGGATTACGAAGAAGACAGATGAGACGCAGGCTGGTCTCAAAGGCGCAATCTCGTCGCTCGGCGACAACTGACCACTCCTCCTCAGTTTCGAATTTCTCAACCGAAACTGTCGAGGCTCAATCATACTACTGGCGGAAAACAGGTCGTTTGAGCGAGAAGTATTCCGGAAAGAGAAACATGTGTTTGGAAAGAACAAACTACAGTCCGAATTATGCGAGTTGAGCGATGAAAGTCGAAAAGACGTACTAGTACGTGGAGAAGAAGCTACGACAGATTCGGCAGGTTCGAACTCTGATCTGACATATTGATGTTGACCTCGATGACGTTCGCCGTACTCATCACGAGTTCCGGAATCGTTTCGTGGAAGCGGTCGCCTTTGAGACGACTGGTCGGCCCGGAGACGCTGAGCGACCCGAGAACGGTTCCTTCGCGGTCGCAGATGGGTGCCCCGACGGCTCGCAGCCCCTCGATTTCTTCTTCATCGTTACACGAATAGCCACGCTCTCGGATTCGTTCTAAGTCTTCGTGCAGCGCCTCTGGCGTGGTGATTGTGTTTGCGGTTCGCGAGACGAGGCCGTGACGCTCTACGATGCTATCGACGCGCTCTCGTGGGAGTTCTGCGAGGAGTGCCTTGCCAGTCGCAGAGTAGTGTAAGTAATCCGGTTTCTGAAGCTTTGCAGTCTGATAGTCGCTCCCGACTGCCTTCGGGCCGTGGACTTTGTAGAGGTTGATGCCGAGGCCGTGCTGTTCGGTCGAGAGGTGGACGTACTCGCCACACTCCTCTGCGAGGCGGTCAAGCTCGGGGCGGGCGACCCTGTATAGCTGTGAGCGATTGCGAACGTACTCTCCGAGGAGGAGGAACTGGTAGCTCAACTCGTAGTCATCGCCGGATTTGACGACGAGGTTCTTCTGGCGAAGCGTCGTGAGGTGGTTGTAGACGGCACTTTTCGAGAGGTCGAGGTGGTTCGCAAGTTCGGTCACTCGAGCACCGTCGAGTTCGACGAGCGTGGTGATGATGTCGGCCGACGTGCTCACCGTCTGTAAGGTTCGAGAAGAGCGGTCGCCCGGCAGTTCAGCCATGTGTGAACCATGAACCGTTGGCACATAGCCGTTTCCCCCTCGAACAATCGGTGGAAATTGAGAAACCCACATGCACAAGTCGAATTGCAGAGTGGCTGTCAGAAGTCTGTTCAGCACAAACAAACCAGAGGTGAACTGAGACGCCAGTAAACGGCAGATAGAGGATGTGTTCTCATTTGCGACAACAGAAACGGCGACATTCGGCGCAAAAATAATACTTTCCGCGTGCGTGCGCGTGCGGAAAGAAAAATATTATGTCTCCAAACACCTGTTTGGCGGTGAGAAACTCAGGATTGCCGTCTGTCGCGTAGGAGCAATCGACAGGCGAGAGAGTGGGAGACGAACGGACGAACAGCGTGAAAACAGCTACTGACAGGCGAGGTTCGCAATCGCCCCGGCGAGAACGCGGGTTGCGGCTGCACAGTCCTCCCAGTCGGTCCACTCGCGCGGTGAGTGAGAGATGCCGTCCTGTGACGGGGCGAACAACAGCGCAGCGTCCGTGACTGCCGCCACGTTCATCGTATCATGAGCCGCCCCGGAATGGAGGTCGAGCGTCGAAATATCCGCCGTCTCACCAGCGGCGTGCAGTGCGTCGCGACACCGGTTTGCCATCGGAACGGGTTCGCGGCTCCACGGACGGTCGAAGCTCGTTTCTACGGCGCGTTCGTTCTCGAGACGTGCAAGGCTTTCTTTGGCCGCAGCAACGATGTGTTCCATCGACTCGGTTGCAACGTCTCTGACGTCTACGGTGAGCGTGGTCTCGCCGGCAATCACGTTCGGGGCGTTCGGCGAGACGCCGAGTTTGCCAACGGTACCGACCGCGGTTTCGCTCTCGCGTTCGACGTACTCGTTGGTCGCCGCTTCGATGTCGAGGATGAACTCACTTGCCGCGGCGAGCGCGTCCGTTCGGTCGCCCATCAGCGTCGCTCCCGCGTGATTCGCTTCACCGAGAATCTCGACGGTACAGCGGGTGATACCGGTAATCGTCGTCACGACGCCGGCGCTCACGGCTTCGGCTTCGAGGCGCGTGTCCTGTTCGATGTGGAGTTCGAACCACGCATCCCACGCACTGGCATCGACGACGCCCTCACCGAGATAGCCAATCTCGGAGAGGACAGTTTCGAGCGAAACGCCGTCGTCGTCGGTGAGCGCGAGCGTTTCGTCGACGGTGTAGTCGCCGGCGGCGACCGCAGAGCCGAGCAAGCCACCGCCAAAGCGCTGGCCCTCCTCCTCGGTGAACGAGACGACCTCGACTGGCCGTGTCGGGGAGACACCTGCATCCTGCATGGCCCGGACGGCTTCGAGAGCAGCGTAGACGCCGAGTGGCCCGTCGAAGATGCCCCCGCGAGGAACCGAGTCGAGGTGGCTGCCCGCAGCAATCGGTGCCGCCTCGGGGTCTGCGCTCTCTGGGCACCATCGGCCGACGATGTTCCCGACAGCATCGACGCGAACAGCTAAGTCTGCGGCCTCGAGCTGGGAGATGAAATAGTCGCGGGCCTTCCGGTCTGCCTCGGTGCCGGTGAGCACCGTCCGACTTCGACCGCGCTCGACGGCGACCGCCCCGAATTCGGCGTTTGCCTCAAGGTCGTTCTGCAATCGCTCTGTGCATACGTCCATATATGGCCAGCACTTTGTGGAGAAGTAGTATTTTATTCTTCCTATTCCGGAGAATATCTGGAATGTTTCTAATTCCTATGACTCGCGTACGGGCGAGGGCTACTCCGCAGAAGGAGGAATAGCAATGGCCCACATAGAGCTGTCCCGCCGGAAGAAAAACGAGGAACGCGAGACAGTCCGTTTCGAGTATAAACAACAATGAAGAACATTTTTTCGAGAAGCCGACAGAGAGTCGCTTAAACACCGATTTTCGAGAGTTTTCCCAATACTCGTAGAAACGTCCGACAGTATATAAAGGGCAGAAAAAATGGCAGTAGTGGGATAGTAGTAGTTCTGACAGAAATGGGCGCGACAGTGGGTACAGTGTTCCACACCACGAATCGAGTGTTCACAACGGAGACAGCCTCGGCGCACACAGCGAGAGGTGTGCAAGATGACTGTCTAACTATATTCGAATTTCTACGAAATAGCTACATTTTTTCGAAAAATTTGCAAGTGTTTGGCAACTGTAGCCCGTGATTCAGAGAGCGACAACCAGCCTCCGTGGTGTCCCGTTCTGTCCGAAGCACCACCAACTACAGAGAATATTTCTAAATACATCATGTAAGAAGTAAGAGTGAACTGTCTGACACACCGAATGATTTAAGTGCAGTTACTTGGATAGCCGAAGGTATGTCTCGGGATGGCAATGCAAACGAAAATCAACACGAACAGGATTCCTCTCCTCATCCGGAAAACCGCTTGAATCGTCGGAGATTCATCACCGCAGCCTCGGCAACTGGTGCGCTTGCGCTCGCTGGTTGTATGGGTGGCGGCGACGGTGGCGATGGCGGCGATGGTGGGAATGGCGGCGACAGCGGCAGCAGTGGCGAGCCACAGTCCGGTGGCACGCTCAACTGGGGCGGCAGTGTCCCCGTCCAGACCCTCGACCCACACCTTGAGAGCGCCGCCGCATCGGCTCGCGTTCTCGAAAACATCACCGAAGGCCTGCTGACGGTCGACTGGGAGTACAACCTCCAACCAGACCTCGCAAAGTCCTGGGAAACCTCAGAAGACAACACGAAGCTCACTTTCGAACTCAGAGAAGGCGTCAAGTTCCACAACGGCGAGGAGATGACCTCGGCCGACGTGCTGGCTTCGCTCGAACGCGTCGCAAACGGCAAGCAGTACCTTGCCCACGGCTACTTCGAGAACGTCGATTCGATGAAAGCGCCGGACGACTACACGTTCGAGATCACGCTCACCGAACCGTTTGCGCCGTTCCTCGCCCGCATGGCTACCTCGGAGATGCACGTCGTCCCCGAAGCACAGGCCCAACAAGACCAGATTAAAGAACCAATCGGCACGGGGCCGTTCCAGTTTGAGAGCATGGAAATCGAGAGCGAGTTCGTGATGACCAAGTTCGAGGACTACTGGGGCGAACCAGCACTCCTCGACAAGGTCGTGAAAAAGGAAGTGTCGGACGCAAGCGTCCGGCTCCAGTCGTTCCAGGCTGGCGAACTCGACTTCATCAACGACGTGCCACCAAAAGACGTCCAGAGCGTCAAATCCCAGTCGAACACCCGCTTTGAGACCACCTTCCCGAAGGCCCTCGTCTACATGGGCCTCAACTGCAACCGCGAACCGTTCGACGACAAGCACGCTCGCCTCGCCCTCGACTTCGCCATCGACAAAGCAGAAGTCGCAGAGGCCGCCCTCTACGGAACGGGCAAGCCAGCCGCGACCCCCGCTGCACCGGGCAGCCCGTGGGAGAACACGGACTTAGAACCACGGCCAAAGGACTTAGAGAAAGCCAAAGAACACCTCTCACAGTCCGCCTACCCGGACGGCTACACGGCGACGTTCAAGATTCCAGAGCCGTATGCAGCACAGGTCACCGCGGCGAAAATCATCCAGGACTCCGTCTCCGAAATCGGCATCAACTTAGAGATTCAGAAGATTCCGTGGAGTCTGTGGCTCTCTGACGTCTACAGCAAACAGGACTTCCAGGCGACCACGTCTTCGTATCTCGCACTCTGGTACCCCGACGTGTCGTACTACAAGTTCCTCCACCCGAACGGTGCGTACTTCTTCACCGGCTGGGAGAACGACGAGTACAACACCCTCGTCGAAGACGCCCGCCGAATCTACGACACGGACAAACGGGCAGAAAAGTACCACCGTGCCGCAGAAATCCTGCAAGAAGAGCGTGCTGGTCACCTGTTCTTGTTCTGGCAGGCAAACCTGTTCGCCGCAGATTCGAGCTACCAGGGCAAAATCGGCGCACCGGACGGCTCTACCCTGCGCTTCGAAGACAACTGGCTCGACCAATAACCTGCCTCTGAACGATGTCCCTGCACAACTATCTCGCTCGCCGGGTCGGGTTCATGGTGGTGACACTGTTTCTCGTCTCGCTCATCACGTTCGCCATCACGAATATCCTCCCGGGCGACGTTGCACTGTTGATTCTCGGCCCGAACGCCGGTGAGGAGAGTCTGCATCAACTGCAGACCCAACTCGGCCTCAACCAACCACTGTACATCCAGTACCTCTCGTGGGTTCAGGATGTCGTGGTCGGAAACATGGGCACCTCCATTCGCTTTGGCGACCCGGTTGCCCAGCTCATCGCTGAAAAACTCCCCCGGTCGCTGATGCTCGCCGTGGCCGCGACGTTCGTCGCTGTGATGCTCGCCATCCCACTCGGTGTCATCGCAGCCGTCAAACAGAACGAAGGCCCCGACCTCGCGGCCTCTACGTTCAGTTTCGTCGGCGTCTCCATCCCCATCTTCCTCTGGGGGCTGGTGTTCATCCTCGTGTTTGCCGTGTGGCTCGACTGGTTCCCCACCGGCGGGTACGTCCCGCCGAGTGAGGACCCCATCGGAACGCTCAAACACTTGGTGTTGCCTGCCACTTCGATGGGCTTTGCGCTCACGGCCTACGTGATGCGGATGACCCGCTCCAGTATGATTGAGGTGCTGAGCGAAGAGTACATCCGCTTTGCCAAGGCAAAGGGCATGACCCAACGAATCATCGTCCTGCGCCACGCGCTTCGCAACGCCATCATTCCGGTCATCACGGTCGTCGCATTCCAGTTCAGCTACGCCTTCGGTGGCGTGGTCGTCCTCGAAAAGGTGTTCGTCTGGCCGGGCATCGGGAATCTCACGCTCACCGCCATCCAGAGCCGTGACATCCCGCTCCTGCAAGGCTGCATCATCGTCGTTGCGCTCATCTTCATGATTTCGAACTTCACGGCAGACCTGCTGTACGCCTACTTCGACCCACGCATCCGCTACGGAGGTGACGAATAGATGTCGAACGCTGAAGTCACGAACTCGTCTGAGGAATCGAAGTCGCTGAGCGAACAGTACGCCCCCCAGATTGACCGGACAAAGCGCTTCGCCCGGAAATTCCGTCGCAACAAGAAGGCGATGATTGGGCTCACCATCGTGCTCACGCTCGTGTTGACCGCGGTCGCTGCCCCCGCTATCATCCCCCATTCCTACCAAGAAACGAACATTCCCGACCGGGCACAACCGCCGTCGCTCGAACACCCGTTCGGAACCGACGACATCGGACGCGACATCTTCAGCCGCGTTATCATGGGAACACGCATCTCGCTGAAAGTCGGCTTCGGGTCGATTATCGCAGCACTCACCGCCGGGACGATTATCGGAACCGTCTCGGGGTACTACGGCGGCCTCGTAGACGAAGTGTTGATGCGGATGATGGACGCGCTCATGTCCTTCCCGCCGATTCTCCTCGCGCTCACCGTGATGGTCGTCATCGGTCCCGACCTCAACAACGTCATCTTGGCGCTTGGGTTCGTGTACACGCCGTACATCGCCCGCGTGGCCCGGAGTGCCGCGCTCTCGGTACGTAACGAGTCGTTCGTCGATGCGGCGACCGCTCGCGGAGAGAGTGATTCGTTCATCATCTTCCGCGAGGTGTTGCCAAACTGTCTCGCTCCCCTGCTCGTCCAAGGGTCAATTAACATCGCCTTCGCCATGCTCCAAGAAGCGAGTCTCTCGTTCCTCGGGCTTGGCACCCAGCCGCCAAACCCGTCGTGGGGGCTGATGATTGACACCGGCCGTGACTTCATACAGACCGCACCGTGGATGATTATCTTCCCGGGAATGGCCATCGCCATCACCGTCATCGGCTTCAACATGCTCGGTGACGGCCTGCGCGACGTGCTTGACCCCAAGGTGGACACCGTCGAATGAACCAGAACGCCATGACTACGCCACTCTTAGAAGTCGAAAACCTCCGCACGCAGTTCCGCACGGAAGACGGCCCCGTCGTCGCCAGCAACGACGTTTCCTTTACGCTCGAATCCGGCGACACGATGGGCTTGGTCGGTGAGTCCGGAGCCGGAAAAAGCGTCACCGCACGCTCCATCATGCGACTCATCGACAAGCCGGGTGAAATCGTCGGCGGAAAGATTCTGTTCCAGGGCACAGACCTCCGCAACCTCTCACCAAAAGAGATGCGAGCGATGCGCGGGAACAAAATCGCCATGATTCCACAAGACCCGATGACTGCGCTCAACCCCGTGTTGACCGTTGGCTCGCAGATTGTGGAGACCATCACCGAACACCAGGACAAAGGCGAAAAAGAAGCCCGCGAGCAGGCCATCCGCTCGATGGAAGAAGTCGGCATTCCCGATGCGGCCTCTCGCATCGACGACTACCCCCACGAGTTCTCCGGTGGGATGCGCCAGCGCGTGTTGATTGCGATTGGCCTCTCCTGCCAGCCAGACCTGATTATCGCAGACGAGCCAACCACCGCGCTCGACGTGACGACGCAGGCGAAGATTCTCGGCCTGTTGAACGATTTGCAGGAAGAGAAAGGGATGGGTATTCTGATGATTACCCACAACCTCGGTGTCGTCGCCCAGACGTGCGACCACGTCGGCGTGATGTACGCCGGGAATCTCGTGGAAAAAGCGGAGATGCACGAGCTGTTCCGCCGGCCGCGCCACCCCTACACGCGTGGGCTCATCAACTCGATTCCCGACCCCGAATTGGAGTACGACGTGCTGCCAACGCTGCCGGGGTCGATGCCAGACCTCCTCGACTTGCCGTCGGGTTGTAACTTCGCAGACCGCTGTGAGTACGCAGAACCGGCGTGTCGAACCGGCGACGACCCAGAGCTCGAATCGCTTGCGAGCGGGTCACAGGCGGCCTGTATCCGCAGCGACGAACTCGACCTGAGTGAACCAGACATCCCACAGCAGGCGTCAGGTGACGGCAAACAACCCATCGACGCGGACGCAGACGCAGTGTTGCGAGTGAACAACCTGAAAAAGTACTTCTCTGCGGGTGACGGGCTGGTCGATAGCCTCTCGTTTACCTTGGCCGATGGCGGGTTGCCCACCATCGAGCGAAAGCACGTCAAAGCCGTAGACGACGTGAGCTTCCACATCCAACCCGGCGAGACCGTCGGGCTGGTCGGCGAGTCCGGCTGTGGGAAGTCGACGGTCGCCAGGACCGTGCTCAAGCTCCTCGAACCGACTGGCGGTGAAGTGTACTTCGAGGACCAACCGCTCCACGAGCTGTCGAGCCGCGAGATTCGCAGTCTGAGAAAGGAGATGCAGATAATCTTCCAAGACCCACAGAGTTCGCTCAACCCACGCAAGACGGTCGGGCGAATCATCGGACGGTCGATGGAGAAACACGGCATCGCGTCAGGCAACGAAAAGCGCGAGCGAACCGCCGAGTTGTTAGAGCGCGTCGGCCTCTCTGCAGAGGCTGCGAACAAGTATCCCCACGAGTTCTCGGGCGGGCAACAACAGCGGATTGCGATTGCCCACGCCCTCGCCGCAGAGCCGAAGCTCATCATCTGTGACGAACCGGTGAGCGCGCTCGACGTCTCCGTGCAGGCGCAGATTCTGAACCTGCTCGAAGACATCCAGGAGAGCTACGGGCTGTCGTATTTGTTCATCTCGCACAACATCGGCGTCGTCCAGCACATCTGCGACCGCGTCGCCGTGATGTACCTCGGGCACATCGTCGAACAGGGGACGGTTCCACAGGTGTTCTCTGCGCCGTTCCACCCGTACACCGAAAGCTTGCTGTCTGCCGTGCCTCACGCAGACCCCGAGCGAGAGACCGAACGCATCCTCTTAGAGGGGAGCGTGCCGAGTCCGATTAACCCGCCGTCTGGCTGTCCGTTCCAGACGCGGTGCCCGAAGAAAATTGGCGAGCAGTGTGAGACCGAGGTTCCCGAACTGGAGGTCAAAGAAGACGGGACGGGTCACGAACTGTCCTGTCACCTCTCGGTCGCCGAGATGAGCGAGACGACACTCGGCAACTAGTACTTCACACCGAAATCCACGATTTCGTCGGGGACGCCCCCGAGCATCTCTTCTGCTTCCTTCGGAATGTCGCGGACGGTCTGTTTCGTCTCCTCGTAGAGGGCACGGAGGTCTGCGATTGGCGTCTCCGCGCTGTCGATTCTGAGATTGTGATACAGCTTTGGCTCCGGCGCATGGACGAGCAACGCCGCACTCACCTTCCCGCGCTTGTCGCCACCGGCTTCAGCACCCGCAGCCAGCGCGGCGAGCAAGCGGTCTGCGAGGTCGCCCCCGGTTTCGGTGAACGTCTCGCTCACGGCTTCGATGACTTCCGGGCCGACAAGCATATTCCCGGCGACGGTGTGATTTTCCCCGACCGTTTCACCAGCCCACTCGACGCAGTCTGCGCCGGTGAAGGCGAACGTCTCGCCGTCGTGGTCGATGCCGTGGAGTTGGCGGTAGCTCGAATACTCGTCTGCGTCGAGCAGCGCGTTACAGGCGGTTGCGACGCCCACCCCGCGGTCTACGAGTTCGAGGGCGTGAACGCCGTGGGCGGTTTTCGTCCACGACTGGGTCAAGACGGCACCGTTCGCGCTCACGTGCGGGCAGGTTGCGCCGACGGCGACCGCGCCGGTCGTGACGGCCACGCCAAAGCTGTCTGCGTCGGGGTCGTAGGCGGCGATTGAAAACGTCCCGGGGGCGGTGCCGCGCTGCCAGCAGCGGCCAGTTTTCTCCTTCATGACCGCATAACTCGGGTGAATCCGCAAATAGCTACCCGAAAGGGGCGACTAGCCCCGTGGCTAAAAACCGTTTAGAACCTTCATAATGAATTTACATGAGTTCGTGGGTGGGAGGTATGAGAACTCGTTTCACCGAACTCGCGCCGCTACCAATCCGCGCAGTAGTGGTGGGCATTCTCACGATACCTGCCATGAGTAAATTCCTGAACTTCAGCCAGAGCGCGGGCTTCTTCGCGTCGCTTGGCTTCCCCGTTCCGGAGGCGCTCGTCGTCGTAGTCGGTCTCATTGAAGTCACAGCGGTCATCATGATAGCGTTCGGGATTGCCGGCCGCGTCGCCGCACTCTCGCTCATACCCGTGATGATGGTGGCAATGGCGACCGCTGGGCCGAGTTGGAAGAATGCCGTTGTGCTCCTCGGGGCGATGGCGCTGTTCGTCTTCGGGACGGGTGCGTACTCGGTGTACCGCCTCGGTGAGTTGCCGGGAAGTCCCTCTGCACAGCCGCTCTCACGCGGCCGGACGGACAGCGGTCGATAGAAAAAGTCGTAGGTCAGTTCGTAACGAGTTCCGTCGAAACCGTGACGGCGTTCATGACGTTGTCCATGATGGACGATGCGCCCTCAGCAGCCTCTCTCAGCTCCGCAAGCTCCGCTTCTGTGCCCTCAGCGTCGAGGTAGGTCGTCACCTCGATTTCGTCAAATCCGTTTCTCACGTCGTCTGCGAGCCCGAGAAAGCCACGCAGGTCGATGTCGCCTTCGAACTCGAAGCGTAGGCTGTTGAGTTGGACGCCGAGTGCCGCGCCATGGGCGGCGTAGCTCACGGTGAGACACGAGCCAAGCGCGGCGAGCAAGAGTTCTGCGGGATTCGGCGCAGCGCGTTCGCCAAGCAGTTGGGTTGGTTCGTCGCTCTCGATGACGAACTCCGGCGAGTCGATGGTTTCGCCCGCGTGGTCGAAGTCACTGACGCGCGTTTCACAGGAGACGCCACCCGTCCACTCCGTCTCTGCGCGGAAAGTTACCTCACCGAGTGTCGGGTCGTCTTCGACGGCGTCAATGGTCGAAAACAGCGCGTTCAGGTCTAAATCGTTGCGTGTTTCTTCAGTGGGTTCGTTGGTCGTGGCCATTGGTTTCACTACTCATGTGAACTGTACACAACCATTCGTAAAACGGTAGGTGAACACCCCTTGTTTCTCCGGCAATTGTGTGAAAATTACGACAGGTCGAACGGGTAGTTAGCGATGATACCATCGACGCCAGCACGCGAAAGCTGCGCCGCCTCGTACCACGTCGCCACCGTCCAGACGTTGACGTTGCGGCCCTCGTCGTGGGCGACCTGGACCAGGTCGATGTCGGCAAAGGGCCCGTCGAGGTAATACTCGTCGCCAAAGAACGGCGTCCCTTTGACCATGTTTTTCGGCGGGTGAATCGCTTCACAGTCGTAGGTTCGGGTGATGTCGAGTCCGGTCTCGATGTCGTCCCAGAACAGCGTTGCGAGCGGGACGTCGGGTGCAAGCTCGTCTACGGCGGCGAGCGCGCCCTCGTAGAACGACGAGACGAGAATGTCGTGTTCGTAGTCGTCGAGCACGTCGAACACGGAAACGGCGAACTCCTCCCAGAGCGCTTTCTGGGCGGCCAACTCGTCGCCCGAGAGATTCACAGCAAACTTCGTCTCGGTCGAACCCGGGTTTTTGAACTCGACGTTGACGCCGACGTGCGTCGGCAGTGCGTCCATGACCTGTGCGAGCGACGGAACCGTCTCGCCGCTTTCGAGTACTTCTGCCTGTTTGACCGTCTCCCACGGCGTCTCCCAGACGAGTCCTGAAACGTCGGTGAGTCCCTGCGTGCCGCCGTCGCGCTCTGCGAGACCGCTGTCATGGAACACGACGACCGTCCCGTCGGCGGTCGGCATCACGTCGAGTTCGACCATGTCGGCAGCAGTTCGGCCACGGGTGGCGTTTCTGAACGCCTCGACCGTGTTCTCGGGATACATTCCGGCGAACCCGCGGTGGGCGATGAGCGAGGGTGCGTCCATCTCTGTTTCGTGTTCGTGACCCGCGTCCCTGTCAGTTGCGGCGGCGGTTCCTGTGACGGCAGCCCCTGCGAGGGCGACACCGGTTCCCTGCAGGAAGGTTCGCCGACTCGTGGTTTCGAACATGCGATAATTCATCGGGAGATGGGTGAGAAATAAATTGCTATGAGTGGTATCCCGCCGTCGCGTGTGAAAAATAGGCACACAGAACCGCGCAGAGCGCCACGGCTAAGCTATCTGCGCGCCAATGTACGTGGTCGTGGCCACACATCGTAAACACCGCTATTCTGACAGTCGAGGCTTTGGGAATCCGTACGAAGGCGTGACGCTGGACCCGCATATCTTGCGCGAGGACAACACCAAGATAGACCCCGTCGATGACTACGCGCTCGCAGACCTCATAGACGACTGGAACATCAAACGCGACGACATCACGCCACAGGAACTCATCGACCTCGGCCTCACCTATCTGCAACTCGGCTTCCATACGGAGGCCGCAGATTCCTTCGAGCGCGCGGCGCGACTCGCAGACGAAGACTCACTCGACGCCCAAGAGGCGTGGGTGAACAAGGGCGTCGCCCACTCACAAATCGAGGAATTCGATGAGGCAATCGGAGCGTTCTACGAGGCGTTGCGCATCAACGACCGAAACGAGTTCGCCGCGCTCGCGGAGATGAACCTCGCCTTTGCCCTCTGGGAGGGCGAGGATTCCTCGCACCCACTCGAACACGCAGAGCGCGCCGTCGAACTCGACCCACGCATGCCACAGGCGTGGTATAATCTCGGCTTTTTCTACACAGAGCGCGCGCTCTGGCAGGACGCCGTAGACTGTTTCGAGAAGGCGATTACGCTCGGCTATCGGACGGCAACGGTCTACGAGGAACACGCTCGGGCGCTCGAAGAAGTGGGCAACTATGTCGAGGCTGAAATCGCGGCGGAAGAAGCCGCAGCGATACGAGCACAGGGCCAACAGCGCCTGCTCACCGAGTAATCACGGCGTTTCCCAACACAGTTCGAGGGTGAGTTGTGCGTCACACTCGAGTGTGTTCGTATCCATGCCAACCTCGGTCACGTCGTGGTCTGTTGGCAGCCCAGCGCTGCACGATTCGTACTCGACGATGGTTGCGAGGGTGGCCGGGGCGCCACAGGAAGGGCAGTCAACGTAGTAGCCCGCGTCGCCCTCGTGCCACGAATCTTGGGTCAATTCCATGCGGGCGGCCTCGTCGTCGGTGCGCTCTGTCATGATACGTGTCGATGTCCACTCCCCCGACAGATACGTGGACTGGCCGATTTTTCTCCGGCAGTCGTGGCGGCCACCGATGGGTACTTGTGTGAATCTCGATGAACTGAGGTATATGAGAGCAGTCACCTTGGGGCCGGTCGGGACGTACTCCCATCGTGCGGCGAAAGCGGTCGCAGACGAGGTCGAGTTTCGCGAGTCGATGACCGCCATTGTAGAGGCAGTCGTCGCGGGCGAGTATCGCCGTGGCGTCATCCCCATCGAGAACAGCATCGAAGGGAGCGTCACCGAGAGCTTAGACGCCCTCGCCACCCACGACCTCGCGGTGGTCGCAGAGTTGGTTACACCCATCCGCCACGCGCTGCTCGCCCAGAGTGAGACGTTCGACACGGTCGCAAGCCACTCGCAGGCGCTTGCCCAGTGTCGTGGCTATCTCGAAGAACACTACCCCGACGCCACCATCGAGGCGGTTGCAAGCACCGCACGCGGCGTCGAACTCGCCCGTGAAGACCCGACTGTGGCGGGCATTGGCCACCCGGACACCGCAGGCGACGACCTCACCGTTCTCGCACAGGACATCCAAGACCGTTCGTCGAACGAAACCCGATTTCTGGTGATTGCCCCACCCGAAGAACGCAGCGTCGCGGGCGGAAAATCGACTGCCGTCGTCCACCCGAACGCCAATTATCCCGGACTTCTCCTCGACATACTCGAAGCGTTCGCAGAACGGGACATCAACCTCTCGCGCATCGAGTCGCGGCCGAGCGGGAACCGCCTCGGTGACTATCTGTTCCACCTCGATTTCGAGGCAGGCATGTACGAAGAACGCGCCCAAGCCGCCATCGACGAGGTGCGAAAGACCGTCCCGAAGGGCACCGTTGACGTGCTCGGTTCCTACGACACCAAACACATCGTCTGAAACGAACCAATGAGCAACACACCAGCGAGGCCACCAGGAGCCGACCAGCGTGCGAACTACGACTACCACGACGACACCATCGCCCGGCCGGGACTCGTTTCGGATTTAGAAACCCTCGTCGCAGGCGACGTTCGCTTTGATACCTACACGCGCCAGTTGTACGCCACCGACGCGAGTTCCTACGAGGTGACGCCCATCGGCGTCGTCCTCCCGGAATCGACCGCTGACGTGAAAGCCGTCATGGAGTACTGTGCGGCGCGGAAGATACCCGTCCTGCCACGCGGCGGCGGGACGAGTCTCGCCGGACAAGCCGTGAACGAAGCCGTCGTTCTCGATTTCACCCGGTACATGGACGGCCTCGTCGACGTAAACCCAGCGGCGAAAACCGCCCGTGTCCAGCCCGGTATCACCCTTTCCGTCCTCAACGACGCCCTCGCACCCCACGACCTCAAGTTCGCCCCCGACCCCGCAGCGGGCGACCGGAGCGTCATCGGCGGCGCAATTGGCAACAACTCGACCGGGTCGCACTCGCTCAAATACGGCCTCACCGAAGCCTACGTTGAAGAGTGTGAGGTCGTCCTCGCAGACGGCGCGGTGACCACGTTCGGGGAAGTGACCCTTGAGGAACTCAGAGCAGGCGCAGGTGACGAGGATTTGGAAGCCAGAATTTACGCAGAGGCCTGCCACATCCTCGACGACCTGAGCGACGAGGTGGAGGCGCGCTATCCCGACCTGAAGCGCAACGTCTCGGGGTACAACTTGGACTCCTTTGTCGAGCAAGCGAAGTCGGGGTCGGTGAACCTCGGTCGCCTGCTTGCAGGCAGCGAGGGCACGCTCGCGCTCATCACCGAGGTCACAATTTCGCTCGTAGACCTCCCGGAGGCGAAGGCGATGGCGCTGCTCGCCTACGAAAACATCACCGACGCAATGCACGACGTGGCTCCAATCGTGGCCCACGACGCCGCGGCCGTCGAGCTGGTCGATGACGTGTTGCTCGACTTGGCGAGTCAGACCACCGCGTTCGAGGACATCTCGCAACTGGTGCCGTCGGGAACCGAGGCCGTGTTGCTTGTCGAATTTTACGCGGATGACGACGACCACGGCAAACAACAGGTGGCCCGACTCATCGAAGACCGCGTTGCGGGCGAGGGACGAGCGTTCGACGCCGTCGAAGCCTACACCGAAAAAGCGCAAGCGAACTTCTGGAAACTCCGGAAAGCTGGGCTGCCAATCTTACTTTCTCGAACCTCCGATAGAAAACACATCTCGTTTATCGAGGACGCGGCCGTGCCCCCAGAACACCTCCCCGAGTACGTCACACGCTTCCAGCAGATTCTCAGAGACCACTGGACTGAAGCCAGTTTCTACGCCCACGCCGGGCCGGGGGTGCTCCACGTCCGGCCGCTCGTGAGCCTCAAAGACGAAGCCGACATCGAGATGATGGAGTCGATTGCAGACGAGGTGACCGACATGGTCGTCGAACTCGGTGGCTCCGTTTCCGGCGAGCACGGCGACGGCCGTGCGCGAACTCAGTGGAACGAGAAACTCTACGGTGCGACGCTCTGGGAGGCGTTCCGTGACCTGAAAACCGCTTTCGACCCCGACTGGCTCCTGAACCCCGGGCAGGTCTGTGGCGACGTGAAGATGACCGAAAACCTTCGCTACGGCACCGATTACGAGTTCGATGCCGGATTCACGCCCGCGCTCAACTGGGAGAACGACAACGGCTTTCAGGGGATGACGGAGCTCTGTCACGGCTGTGGCGGCTGTCGCGGCCATCAGGAAACCACCGGCGGCGTGATGTGTCCGACCTACCGGGCAGCGAACGAGGAGTCGCTCGCCACGCGTGGCCGGGCGAACATGCTCAGACAAGCCATGAGCGGCGACCTCCCGAAAGACGAGTTGTTCTCAACCGAGTTCCAACACGAAGTGTTAGACCTCTGTGTCGGCTGTAAGGGCTGTGTCCAAGACTGTCCCTCCGGGGTCGATATGGCAAAGCTGAAAGCCGAAGTGCAACACGCCCACCACCAGCGAAAGGGGTCGAGTCTGCGCGATAAGCTGTTTGCGAACATCGACCGCCTCTCCGCACTTGGCAGCCTGTTTGCACCCGTCTCGAACCTCGGGACGAAGATTCCCGGCGTTCGGACTGCCATCCAAAGCACGGTTGGCATCGCAAAGGAGCGAAGCCTTCCGGAGTTCCGCCGCCAGACGCTCAAAAAGTGGTTCCGGGCGCGCGGGTCGATGCTGAGCGAGGACGAAGCAGAGCGGAAAGCCATCCTGTTTCCCGACACGTACACGAACTACAGCCACCCGGAGGCCGGACGCGCCGCCGTTCGCGTGCTCGAAGCCGCGGGCGTCCACGTCAGCCTCGCAGACGAAACCGACAGCGGGCGACCGGCCCACTCGAAGGGCTTTCTCGGGAAATCGCGGGCGACCGCCCAGCGAAACGTCGCCGCACTCACCCCGTACGTCGAAGACGGCTGGGACGTTGTGTTGGTCGAACCCTCCGACGCGGTGATGTTCCAGTCCGATTACGTAGACCTCCTCTCTGGAGAGGACGTAGAGACGCTTGCGGCCAACACCTACGGCGTCTGTGAGTACCTCGATGTATTCCAGCTAGACGAGACCATCTCCTACCGCGAGGTGAACACCTCGCTCACCTACCACGGCCACTGTCATCAGAAGGCAACGAAGAAAGACCACCACGCGGTGGGTGTGCTCCGGCGGGCGGGCTTTACGGTCGACCCACTCGATTCGGGCTGTTGTGGGATGGCCGGGAGCTTCGGCTACGAGGCAGAGCATTTCTCGCTCAGCAAAGCAATCGGTGACGTGCTGTTCGAGCAAGTCGAGGAAAGTCCCGGCGACCAAATCGTCGCGCCGGGGGCGTCGTGTCGCACGCAGCTTGGTGACCGCGACGGGGCGAGCGAACAGCCGAAAACGCCAATCGAACTGGTCGCGGTTGCACTTGGAGAATACTGACTAGTCAGCAGTGTGGACGGCGCGCTCCTCGACCGCCCTAAGGGCGGAGTCGAGGTCTGCGATAAGGTCGTCTACGTGTTCGACACCGACGGAGAATCGAAGGAGGGTTTCGGTGATGCCGAGCGACTCGCGTTCTTCTGGCGAGAGTTCTGAGTGGGTGAGCGACGCGGGGTGTTCGACCAGCGATTCGACGCCGCCGAGGCTGACGGCGAAGGTGAACTCATCGAGTTCAGCGACGAGGTGTTCTACGGTTTCGAGCGAACCATTGAACACCGCAGTTACCACGCCGCCGGGACCGGACATCTGCTGGCGGGCGAGGTCGGCTTGCGGGTGGCTTGCTAAGCCGGGGAAGTAAACCGTCTCAACGAGGTCGTGAGTGTCGAGGAACTCGGCAACGGCTTGGGCGTTTTCAGCGTGCTGGCGCATCCGCATCGGGAGCGTCTTGATGCCGCGAAGCAAGAGGTATGAGTCGAACGGCGAGAGCATGTTGCCGAGGCCGATCTGTTGCAGGAATTTGAGGCTGTCTGCGAGGTCTGGGTTGTTCGTGATGGCGACGCCACCCATCGAATCGGAGTGGCCGTTCAGGTACTTCGTCGTGCTGTGGACGACCACGTCCGCGCCGAGGGTGAGCGGCTGTTGGAAGTACGGCGAGAGGAAGGTGTTGTCGACGCCGAACAGCGCGCCGTGTTCCTGTGCGACGGTGGCGATGGCTTCGATGTCACAGAGGTGGAGCAACGGGTTCGTCGGCGTCTCCATCCAAATGAGTTCGGTGTTGTCCTGCATCGCCGCACGGACGTTCTCGGTGTCGCGGGCGTCGACGAAACTGACTTCGACGCCGAGTTTGTCGGGGAGAAACATTGTGAACATCGCTTTCGTGCCGCCGTAGAGGTCGTCGAAGGCGACGACGTGGTCGCCGGGGTTGAGCGCGGCCATTGCAACCGTGGCGATGGCGGCGGTGCCGGAGGCAAAGGCGAAGGCGTGATCCCCGCCTTCGAG
The DNA here is from genome assembly GCF_036689885.1 of Haladaptatus sp. CMSO5. Classification (NCBI taxonomy): domain Archaea; kingdom Methanobacteriati; phylum Methanobacteriota; class Halobacteria; order Halobacteriales; family Haladaptataceae; genus Haladaptatus; species Haladaptatus sp. CMSO5. The sequence goes on along the minus strand of NZ_JBAHVW010000001.1, from coordinate 1,639,590 downwards.
GGTGGCGAGTCGGGTTTCGACCGCGTTTCGCGTCGGGTTCGAGAGCCGCGAGTAGACGTATTCGTTCGCATCCGGGTCGAGCGAGAGGAGGTCTGCGGCGGGGTCGATGCCGGGGACAGCAAACGTAGAGGAGAGGTGGATGGGTACCGTCACGTCGCCAACGTGGTCATTGCCAGCCTGCGCCTTCTCGCCGCAGGTGACCGCCAACGTTTCTACGTGCTCTGCGTCCGTGGTGTGCGCTCGCCAATCCATGCTAGACAATACGGCAAAATCTGTGAAAAAGATTCAGGTTTTGTCTGATAAAACCAGAGATAATTAAACAAACGTATAGATTATTGCTGGTAATATACGGGCGACATCGGAGGCTCTGTGGCAGCCTGAAGACAGTTCTCTGTAGACAATCTGAACACAGTTATACTGGAAGCGGGCCGGTGGCCGCGGTGGCCCGGTGTCTGGTATGGCACCAAAGAGAAACACCACAGCCCGGTTTCTCGACCATCGGGTAGGTGGAGCGCTACGCCGAATGTCGCAACGGACGGTTCGTGGTAACATAGCATAGCCCTGCCCGTTGCGGTGAGTTCTGCCGAGAGGCCACACGCGAAAACCTATCTCCAAAAAGGACTCCCCAGCCTGCAAGCATATATACTCCCAGAAGGCGAAAGGCCACTCATGCAAGGAGCAGACCGATTCTTCCGGCTGGTCGTCATCCTGACGTTCGTACTCATCTTCATTGGGGTTTTGGCGAGCGTTTTCCTCTAGCGATTTTCACCGGAAATCCGGTGTGACGGGCGGAGGTGACAGCTACGCAGGAAAGACAGTAGGTGCGACTGGCAAAACGCACCGCAGGCGCAAGCTACTCCGAACGCACAGCGAGCAGCGCCTCGGTGTCGAGAACCGTCGCGAACTCGCCGTTGAGATGGGCAAGCGCGAGTGCGTGTGACTCGTCGGCGTCGTAGGTTGTCCCGTCGTAGCCGGTACGCGCGTGGGTCGCCGTCGCGTCTGCGACGACGAACACGGTAAATCCAAGGTTTTCTGCCATCCGCGCCGTCGTGGAGACGCAGTGGTCAGTCGTGAGTCCGGCGAGTACGAGCGTCGTAATGCCCGCATCGCGGAGTCGGGCTGCTAAGTCCGTCCCGATGAACGCGCTGTTTACGTTCTTGGTGATGACGGGTTCGCCGTCTGCGACGAGGCCGTCTCTGAGCGCGCTTCCGGGCTGGTCTGGGCGGAGCGGTGAGTCCGGTTCGGTCGAGTGGTGTTTGACGTGGAACACTGGTCGGCCAGCCTCGCGCCACGCGGCGAGGAGGGCATCGAGGTTCGCTTCCATCTCGGGGTTGTTTCGCGTCCCCCACGCGGGGTCGTCGAAGCCTTGCTGTACGTCGATGGTGATGAGCGCGGTGGTGTCGGTGAGTGCTTTGGTGTCGGTGGAGGCGGTCATCTGAGTGCAGTGATTGTGAGCGGACACGTCTCGATGGTGTCCTCGTTTCGCTCGGGAAGGAGGTACTGTTTCCACTCGCGGGTGTGAGAATCGCCCCAATTACCGATATCCGCGTGCGGGCAGACGCCGTCGTAGTCCTCGATGCGCGCTCTGATGATGCGTCGCGCTTCTTTTCCGGCCGCAGTGTCGCCCGTGATACCCGCGAAGATGGCTCGCGGTTGGGCCGTGATTTCGAGGCCGTGTGGCGTGTGGCGGCTCATGCGCTGTTCGTAAAACGGCGCGCGAGCGGTCGGAAACATTGGCTCACCGGCGAAACAGAACTCCCAGTAGGGGTCCGTCGGGTCGGTTGGGATGTGGTGTGGCCACGGCTCCGGGTCGTGGTCGTGGAGGAACTGGAGGATGTGCCAGAAGTGGTCTCGGTACGCGGCCTCGTCCAATTCACGCTCGGGTGGTTTGAAGAAGATGACCAGCGACGTCCGCTCGCCGTACTCTTCGAACACCTGAACGTACTCAAAGAGGGTGTCTGTGAGCGTGAGCAGCGCCGACTCGTCGGTCATCGAGTCACAAAAGGTGTAGAGGGCGTCGCCGTTCCGTTCTGATTCTATCCCGAAATAGCACGGGAACGGTGCATCGTCGTGGGTGCCGAGCATCACGTTGCGAAAGCCCTCGTAGTGGCTTTCGGCCCAGTCGGGAAGTGCACCAATGTCGAGTGCGTCGTGTAACTGGTCTTGGGTAAACAGTCCATAGGTCGATTCGACCGCCATGTCTAATATCGGCAGTAGGGACGAGCGCGCAATTACTGTGCCGGTTCGAGCGATTTGCGCACGCCGTGTATGAGAAAGTTAACCAACTGTGACAGAATCACCGACGTGAATCTCCTTCCCCCACGCCGACTCGGGGACGGTCGTGTTCACCGTCACGCGAAAGAAGTGGTCGAACTGCGCGCGGTTGGCCCACGCTGGAAGCGTCTCCTCTCGTCGGGTGATGAATGTTGTGCGAAACTCCGGCGTCGCCTTACCGGTGTCCGGGTCGCGCGTCGGGACGACACAGCGCTGGCAGGGGTTCGTTCCGGCGAATGGGGTGGCTCCGATTTCGAATGGTTTGGCCGTGCCGGGTTCGGCGTAGAGCCGGTCTTCCCAGAACGATGGACAGCCACCAAGTTCGAGATTCGCTCGAAAGCGCCGCCGTACGTTCGCCACGGGAAGGTCGTACCACGAGGCGATTTCAGCGAGCGTTGCGGTCGAGACGACCGTCGGCCCCGACGACTCCGTGTCGTCTGGCGCGCCGCCTGCAGGCTGTTTTTCGAGTGAAACGTCGCGCTCGAAGTAGCTTGAGAGCCACGCCTCGAATCGGTCGCGGTGGTCGTCCAGATGGCCGGACACAGCCCGGTCAGTTCCGCGGACGCTGATAGTCGCTCGATTCGCCTCAAGGTCCATCGAGAGGGCGAGGCGGTGAATGATAGCTGTGCGTTTGCCGTTCACGAACGTTCCCGCCGCATCAACGAGTGCGTACGCGCGGTCGTGGGAGAGTCCGCCGTTTTCGACCAGCGTCGCCCGGTCGCAGGTGACGCCATCGAGTGACTTGATGGGATAGACGGTGATTCGGTCGAGGGTAGGCGCGGTCACTGTGTGGAGTAGGGTGGGTGGTGTCTCAAAGCTTCCTCTGAAAGGAAGCCGGAAATCGACACCGGAAACCTGCACATCCATTCGACACCCGAAACCTGTGTGCCCCATGCCACAGACTTTGGCTCCGTGACCCGACACTCTGGTATGACCAACGCGCTCGCAGTCGTCGGAGCTGGAGCCGCGGGGTGTGGGGTCGCCTACGCCCTCCGCGATACAGCGTTCGACGTGACGATATTCGAGAAGAGCCGCGGCGTCGGCGGCAGGGCCACAACGCGACGGCGAAACGGCTGTTACTACGACCACGGCGCGAACTACCTGAAGCCCACAGACGACCGAACCGAGACCTTGCTTTCGACTCTCGGAACCGACGGGCTTGTCGACATCGAGGCTCCAGTCTGGACGCACGACAAGCGCGGGCAGATTCGCCGGGGAGACCGTGAGGAAGCCCACAAATGGAGCTACCAAACCGGCCTCACCCAGTTCGCAAAGCGAGTGCTCAGGCAGACGGATGCGACGGTCGAAAAGGGCGTTGAAATCGCTCGCCTCGAATGGACAGACGACGGCGATTGGGCTGGCTGGCGACTGTTCGATGGAGCTGACACGGCGGTTGGACGGTTCGACCGCGTCGTCCTCACGCCACCCGCACCGCAAACGGCCGGGATTCTCCGGCGAATCCAGTGGATAGATTCACGACGACGGGAACTCACCGAGGCCATCGACGCCGTGCCCTACCGGACGATTCGCTCGGTGATGCTCCACTACCCGTTCAAGCTTGACCTGCCTTACTACGCACTCGTCAATGTCGATCGGGGCCACCCGATTGGCTGGCTTTCGCGCGAGGAGTGTAAACCAGGCCACGTCCCCGACGGTGAGAGCTTGCTCGTCGTCCAGATGAGTCCGGAATGGTCAGAAGAACACGCAGACCTGTCCACGGCGCGAGCGGGACGCCGTGTCGCACAGCTCGCTTCGACGTTACTCGACGATTCGCGAGTAGCAGACCCTGACTGGGTCGATACGCAGGGGTGGCGCTATGCACTGCCAGACGCTCCTGTCGATGACGCGACGGTTCGCAGCGCCGAGGACGAGAGGCTGTACTTTGCTGGAGACTGGGTGGTTGGTGAAGGGCGCGTGCATGCGGCATTCTGGAACGGTGTAGCCGTGGGAGAGCGAGTGACTGTAGCTCACGAATAGCACGAGTAGTGGGTTGCGCACGCGCACCGGGTTTCCGGTGAAATGTGTGAGAAAGGAGTGGGGTGGCTGAGCCGACTACTGTTCGGTCGTCTCGACGAGGACTTTCTTTACGACTGCTGGTTCCTCAAGGAGTTGGTGTTCGGTGTAGCTCCCTTCGGCGCTCCCGCCGCTGCGATGGGCTTGTTCGATGATATCGAGGAAGGCGTGTTCTTTGAGGAGGTCACGAACCCGGCGCAGTGAGAGGTAATCAGAGCCTTCCTGTCTGCAGATTTCTTTGTACACATCGTAGATACGGGTCGTGCGAAAGCCGTCCTGATTCGGGTTGTTGAGCGAGAGGACGGTAAGCGCTTGGAGGACGAACCGGGAGTGGGGCGTCGAACCGCGGATGAGTTCTCTGAAGCGGTCGGTTTCAGCTCGCTCGCGGGCTTGGACGATGAACTCCTCTTTGACCGTCTTCGCCCCCGTCGATTGGGCAATCTCGCCAGCATACCGGAGGATGTCGATTGCCTTTCGGGCGTCACCGTGTTCGCGTGCGGCGAGGGCGGCGGCGCGCGGAATCACGGACTCCTCTAAGACGTTGTCGCGAAAGGAGTCAGAACGGGCGTCCATGATTTCACGAAGCTGGTTCGCGTCGTAGGGCGGGAAGACGTACTCGCGTTCACAGAGCGACGAGCGGACGCGTTCGTCCATCCGGTCTTTGTACTTGATTTTGTTGCTGATGCCGATGACGCCGACCTTGCAGTGGTGGAGTTTTCCGGCTTCGCCCGCCCGCGAGAGTTGCATCAGGATGCCGTCGCTGTCGAGTTTGTCGATTTCGTCTAAGATGACGAGCACCACGTCGTACTGTTGGTCTAAAATCTTCCAGAGGCGCTTGTAGTACGTCGCAGTCGAGATACCCTTGTCCGGGATTTTGATGTCCGTCACCGCGGGGTCGTTGACCGCGGTGGCGATGGTTTGGACCGTCTGGGTCTCGGTCGTATCCTGCGCACAATCGACGTACGCCATGGCAACCGTCACGCCTTCTTCGTCTGCGGTTTCGATGAGCCGACGAGAGACGTACTTCGCACAGAGCGATTTCCCGGTGCCCGTCTTGCCGTAGATGAGCACGTTGCTCGGACTCTGTCCGAAGATTGCTGGGTTCACGGCATTTGCGAGGTGGCCGATTTCCTCGTCGCGCCCGACGATGCGTCCCCCGTCCGGGAGGTGGTTGATTTCGAGAAGCTCTTTGTTCGCAAAGATGGGGTCTTCCCGAGTGAAAAGTTCGTCAGCCTCAGACATTCTGGATATTCACCCCGTTTCCGGTGAAATGGCTTTACGTTTTCTGTCCACGGGCAGGTTCGAACGGCTACGAGTGCGAATCAAGAACTTCACCAAGTGGTCCCGAGCAACGGTGACGCGCACACCGCATTTCCGGTGAAATGTGTGGGATGGGCGTGGGGGTGGTCGAGGTCCGTGTGCGATTCCGCACAATAAACAAGTATTGCGATTGACTTACTGGACTGTTATTCAGATAGCATACTTAATCATTTCTATATCAGAGTGTTGTTTGATTCGTAGATATTTCACCGGAAGCGGTGTATTTAGAGATGCTATATCTATGATTGGTTAGGAATATGATTGATTCAGAACATTCGTAACATTCGTAACATCGTTTAGGAACCATCAACCTCACACAAGACTGCTAGGAACGGCTCCCTGGGAAACGTAGTGGCCATCGCTGTGGGTTGTTGGTAGACTGGCGGCCCCAATCGAAGCCATCAATTGATTGCTCCAGTTGACTGCTCCAATTGTGGGCACCAGTTGGCGACGTCAGTAGCCGAATACCGCCAATAGACGCGACATCCTGTCTTCGGTCGCCGCCTATCGCCACGGTTCACCGGAAATCCGGTGTGTGCGTGCTCATCCAACCACGCTGCCCAAGCTACCCACCTCCCCCTCACACGAATTTCACCGGAAACCCGGTGTGCGCGCGTTCACATACCTTCACTTCGTTCACCAACGCCGTTTCACCGGAAATGCGGTGTGCGCCACCCCTGCATGCAGACCCGAACACGCTAGGCCAATTTCGCCTCAGTTCACCGGAAACGTGGTGTGCGTCTCACAGCCTGCGTCGCCAGTGCTAATCTCGCCATCTGCCCCATCACTCACCCATACAGCCACACTGCTTTCACCGGAAATGCGGTGTGACACGCTTCGCAATCGAGCTTCGAATACATGAGTAGCGAACGGATAGAGCGTTGTCAACCCGTCAGTCGAAGTAGTTGTAGCCCCACGATTCGAGCAGCGAGATGACCATCTCAGGGTGTTGCATCCCCACGAGATACGCGGCTTCGCGCACGTCAAGGCGGCTCAGGTCGGTGTCCATCGCCTCTTCGAGGTCGCTCTCGAACCGACGGTAGGTTCGGTCGGTTTCTGGTCTGACGAACAACTGGTGGACCTTCTCGCGGTCAGCCTTGACTTTGTCTCGCCGGAAAATCCACGGGATTTCTGCCTCGTCGGACGATTCGTCCGTCTTCCCGGCTGACTCGTCAGTAGCGTCCGGAGAGCCGTTTTTCGACACGTCCAGTACGTCTGACTCTTCTGTGCTACCACCCTCGACAGAGTCTGCGTCCGCTGGTTGCCCGTCGTCCTGCGTATCGTCTTCAAAGATGTCTGCAAACGGGTCGTCACCGGCACCGGATTTCATGCCGACACCTCCGCCTGTTCTGTGGCTGCCCCATTGACTTGTTCGTTGATGAACGCCGCAAGTTCGTCGAACTGTGCGAGCGTGTCGAGTTCGTACTGGCGCTTTCGCGACCGGTGTTCTTCGACGTAGGTGAACGCGTTCACCTGCTGTTTCCAACAGCCTTCGAACAGCGAGGTTCTGTCGCGAATGGAGACCGGTACTGAAAAGCCGAGTTCCGAGAGTGCTGCCTCGTACTCACGCTGGTCTGCGGTGTCTTTGACTTCGTTTGGAACAACGGCGAGCACGCCGACTTCCAACTCCAGTTCCGATTCAAGCCCGGCCACGATGTCCTGTAACCCCTCGACGCTCTGGTGACCTTTCCCCGAGAGTTCGAGCGGGATGACAACGTTTCGCGTCGCGTAGATTGCGTTGTACAGGTGGTCGCCCGTCGTCGCCGGTGGATCGACAATCAACACGTCGTAGGTTTCGTGAATCCTGGCCTCCGCGAGCACGCGGTGGAGTTGCTCGTAGCGTGGGTACGTGTACTCCGGGTCAGGATTCGTCTGCTCTTCGATTTCCGAGGTTCGAAGGAGCAACTCGGTCAACCGTTCGAGCATGTTGTGACTCGGGAGGACGTCGATACCCGGTTCGGCCGTTCGAATCAAGTCCTCGAACGCGCCACCTGGTCGCCCAATCATATGCCGGACGAGATTGTCAGAGCCGCCCTCGTTGCGAGCGGCTTCGACATCGAGTAAGTAGGTCAAACTCCCCTCCTGTGGGTCTAAGTCGATGACGAGTACGTCCTGTCCGGCCCGAGCGTGTGCCTTAGCGAGATTCGCAGAAAGTGTGGTTTTCCCCACGCCGCCCGCCTCCGAATAAACCGTGTACGTAAGCATGCTACAGTGATGGCTGAACACGTACAAAAACACCCGTCAGACAATAGAATATTACTGGGCAGTGTTACTGCTCAGTATTACTGTCTGGTGTGGTGAGGTGGTGTAGGCAAGCTTGCACCGCACGGCAATATACAATTTCGAACGTCTCGAAGCGATTCGTCGTCTCGCCTCACCCACTACGTCCGATTCGCTCTCGGCCCGTAGACCTGCGTAATCGTGGCGACCACCCGCCCGAGAGGATGCTGAAGCCAACAAGCAAGGAGAACGCGATTGCGCCGATGGTGATCTGAACCACTGAGCCACCGGTTCCCGCCTCGATGCCAGCACCACCGACACCGAACGGAACGCCTTGTACAGCGACCCCGATACCGATTCCAACGAGTAGCCACGCGACTGAGACAGTCGAGAGCCCAACAGCGGCGTAGCGTTGGTCACGTGTCGCAGTGTTGGGGCGGTCGCTGTCGTCCATCATGCCAGTGTAGAGCAACCCTGCACGTTCGATACGGGGATATAGAAGATACAACAACGGCGGCCCGATGACGGCAGCAGCGAGGAAATCGTTGACCGAAATGATGGTCGCAAACACCGAGAACGGAAACAGCCCCAAGAGTTCGAGCCCCCACGCAATTATCGCGGCGGTGCCTGCAGCCGCGACAAACGAGATGACGACGAACTCACCGAGTTGTTTCACAGACCGCATGGTCGGCTTCTCACCCGAGGAAAACCACCCGAGCCGTCCCCAGAGTTTGTAGCCGATAAAGCCGCTGAAGAAGTTGCCAACGAAGCCAAAAATGCTCCCGGCGGTGAGCGTACCGCCGAACGCATCACTGAACAGATTACCGATGCCTGCACCCCATGCCGTTGCGGGCCCAAACATGAGACTGAGCGCGACCGGAAGCACGTTCGCCGGACGAATCTCCGTGAATCCCGGGACGATTACGAACCCCTTGAACGGGATTAACGCGGTCATGTACACTGCCGCGATGACCGCCGTGAGTGCAACCATCCGTGGGTCTTTCCACATCGTGAATAGTTCTTTCATGTCGTCTCCGTCCGCTGAGGCCCCGAGTCGTAGTTCGTCACCGTCCACCTACAAACGCGGTGGATTCCTCGACACCAACAGGTATTATAACGATTTAATATGGCATAAACGCCGCGACAGTGCTGTTTTCAGTACGTTGCGGAAACTCGATGACTCCTCGACTGCCACGACATATGCTTATGCTATTTTGTGTCGTTTATATACGCAGGAGAGATTCGATGGCGTTCGACCCTCGAGGAATCAGGAGACACTTCAAGCGGCCGCTCTCGGTGTATACCGGCCGAGAGGAGAGTCTGCGCCACGCCACATGGCTCGAACTCTTTTTCGACCTCGTGTTCGTCGCAGCTATCGCAGAGATTGGAACGAATCTCCACCACAACTTGACGCTCGAAGGCGTGCTGTATTTCACCGGCGTGTTCGTGTTGGTCTGGTGGGTCTGGCTTGACTACAGCTACTACGCAGACCTGTATGCCGCAGACGACCTCATCTCGCGGGCGAGCCTCATCGGCGTCATGTTCGTCGTGATATTCCTCTCACAGACCGTAGACGGCGTGTTCCACGGCCAGACGTTCGTGTTCGGGGCCACGATGCTGTTTTTGCGCGTGGTTCTCACCGTTCTCTATCTCCGGCCGCGACCAAACGTCGTCACAGAAGAGACACAGGGGTTCGTCATGACGTGGATTACCTCAGAATTCTTGACGACCGCTGTTTGGGGGGTTTCCCTGCTCGTCCCCGACCCCGGCCGGTTCGGGCTGTGGATTGCGGCGTTCACCATCAATATGGCCGGAGTCGCAGTGTTGTACACCGTCTTCGACACCGTCCTCGTTCAGGTGTCACACTTCCCCGAGCGCCTCGGGCTCATCACCATCATCGTCCTCGGTGAGACCATTCTCGCCGTCTCGTTTGGCACCTCCATTGTGACCTCTGGGGCTGATTTCCAACTCGAAGTGCTCCTCGTCGGACTGGGCGGCTTCTTGATTGCAGTCGGCGCATGGTGGCTCTACTTCGGGCGGTTCGACGAGCGTGTCATCGACCGGGCGCTCAGCGCCCCGCCTGACCGACAGCTCCGGGCACGCCAAGCCGCACTCGTCTACGTGTTCAGCCACTTCTTCGTTCACCTCGGAATCGTTGCGGCTGGGGTCGGATTGGTGCTCGCCATCGAAGCGACGATTGCCGGTCACACACTGGAACAAGGCGGCCGACTCGTACTCTGTGGAGGGGTTGCCTCGTTCTTGCTCGGCTGTGCCATCCTCCAACGGGCCATCCCACAGGTATCCGGCGAGATACGTTTCGACAACCACGTACTGGTAGCGCGGCTCGTCGTCATCGTAACGTTCCTGGCGCTCATCCCTCTGGCAAACACGGTTTCACCAGTCGTGCTGATTGGCACCATCGCCGTCGCGTTCATCGCCCTCGTCGGCTTCGAAAGTATCGTTCATCCGTGGGTTGATATTCAACCAGCCTCGGCTGAGGTGTGAACGCCTGTCGCTCACAGTCCCTTTGACCGATTCAATTCTACGACAGAGTCCTGTCGCTCACCATGTTGCCCAATAGAAAAGCAAAAGGAGGGAGTTTGAACCACGGTCGCTCACTTGCGTTCGCTTCCTGATTCAAATCCCACTGTACGGCGTTTCGACTGCTCACGAAATTGTTCGCAGTCAGAAAAGCCAAAGGAGGGACAAACAGCACTTGTCCACATCCGAGTATTTAATAGGGGCATTTTCCTTGGTACTCTCATGGCCGACCCAGCCGCTGAGATTGAGCGCCTCAGAGACCGCATCGACGAAAGCCCAGACATCAACGAGCCCGACCGAGACGCCCTCATCGCCTTCAGCGACGAGATGTACCTCCTCAAGACCGTCTACAGCGACCACCGCCACGTCAAACTCCTCCGCCACTGTACGCTCATGGCCGAGGAAGTTGGCGTGCTCGCAGACGCCCTCGTGAACAAGGACGCTGCAGAGGAGATCGTCCGCTGGATCAACCGAACCTACGACAACGAAGAAACCAACCGGGACTACCGGGTCGCACTCCGTGTGTTCGGTCGTCGAGCGAGCGACGAGAACGGCACTGAGCCAACTGATAGCATCGAGTGGATTCCGAGTGGTACCTCGAAGAACTACGACCCGGCGCCGAAGCCCGGCGACATGCTCCACTGGGAAGCCGACGTGCTCCCCATGGTCAACCAGTGTCGTAACAGCCGTGACGCAGCGCTCATCGCGGTTGCGTGGGATTCGGGGGCTCGGAGTGGCGAAATCAGAAACCTTGACATGGGCGACGTCACCGACCACGAGCACGGCCTGCAGATTACCGTTGATGGAAAAGTCGGTCGTCGAACCATCACGCTCATCCCGTCCGTTCCGTACCTCCAGCGCTGGCTGCAGGATCATCCCGGAAAGGACAACCCGTCCTGCCCGCTCTGGAGCAAGATCGGGAAGGCAGAGGGTATCAGCTACAACGCGGCGGCGAAGATTCTCCAGCGGGCTGCAGACCGGGCAGAGGTTCGCAAGCCAGTGACCTTCACGAACTTCCGGAAGTCGTCTGCGAGCTGGCTTGCGAGCCACGGTATCAACCAGGCGACCATCGAAGACCACCACGGGTGGAAGCGCGGCAGTCAGGTCGCCTCTCGCTACGTCTCGGTGTTCGGGAAGGCCGCAGACAACGAACTCGCTCGCATCCACGGCATTGACGTGTCGAAGGACGAGCCAGATCCGATTGCGCCCATCGAATGTCCGCGGTGTAGTCGCGAGACGCCCCGTGAAGAGGAGTTCTGCGTGTGGTGCGGGCAGGCGACCGAGCCGGGTGCGGCCGAGACGATGCGCAAGCGCGAGGAGCGCCTGCGGACGGCGGTCATGCGGCTCATCAGGGATGACCCCGGCTTGCTCGATGATGTCGAGCGTGCCCAAGACCTGTTGACGGTGCTTGAGGCGCGGCCGGACTTGGCTGATGATGCGTCCCGGTTCCGGGCCGCGTTGGACGAGTGGGACGGTAGCGGCGGTCGCAGTCATTAGAGTTCGACCTCCTCGACGCGGTCGAGTTCTCTGCGGACTTCTTCGAAATCGCGCTTGCTGCCGTAGCGTTTGAGAACTGCGTAGGCGTAGGCGCGGACGTCCACGTTGCTGCCGTGGCGGAGAATGTGGACGAGGTCGTCTTTGTTTTCACGGACGTAGGCTCGCCCGCGTTCGTAGCCCTCTGAACTCATGGCACCTGCACTCCGTGGAGTTTGGTTGCCTCCCAGTCGTGCTTGGCCGCGAGGACGCGGCGTGCGTGGCCAGTGAGTTCGTAGTAGTTGGTGCGGCGGTCGAGTGCGCCTTTTTCGAGGAGGCCGTTGTCTACGAGCTGGTCGAGGTTGGGGTAGAGGCGGCCGTGGTTGACCTCTGCGTGGTAGATGGCTTCGAGGTCGGCTTTGATGGCGAGGCCGTGGGGTGGTTCGTCGTAGTCGGCGACGACGTAGAGAATGTGTTCGCGGAACTGTGTGAGCGCGACCGCGATATCGAGTGGTGTCTGTTCGTCGGGGGTTTCAACGCTCATGCGCTAACACCTCCGATGTAGTCGCTGATGGTGAGTGACCCAACGGAGTGACCGCAAGGCGTGAGAATGTGAGTAGCCGGCCCGCGCGTTTCCACGGCGGCGACCGTGCGGCCGCAGCGTGGGCATTCGGTGTTCGTGGTCGATTCTGCTGGCTTGTCGGAGTGTTCAAGACCCCGCGTATCGTTCTTACACATGGCTTCCGTAGTGTGGTTACGGGAGCTTCCGCGGACCCAGTGGCCTAACACTGGTCCGCATTTTCGTACTGGACCCAACAGGCTGTTAGATCCGCGTATAGCTTCCGTATCTCTACTAAGTCTACCAATCCGACATAAATCTATGCTTAACATATAATAAAATATGTTTAGCATATTTTTAACACTGTTAAACATATAATTTTCCAGTGCACCGACAAGTCTATGCAAGATGTATGGATTGTTCAGACCGTAATGCGTCGCCAGCGAGCGGATTGGATGAATCCAATTGATGACCAGATACTGGAAATTTTGGACGAATCTGGTGCAGGAACTCCGAAGTCGCTGGCAATCGAACTGGAACGGAACAACGATTATGTGGGTGTTCGTTGCCGTCTCCTTACTACGTATGGAATGTTGAAGCGTCCATCGAGAGGGCTCTATACACTGACCAAGACTGGTCGAAAATATCTTAACGGTGAAGTTGATGCTTCCTGCCTCAGTCGGACTTCTTGAGGAAATGTTGGGAGTGTATGGCTGAGGGTTCCTCACTACGTCACTTTGTGCGACTGCTCGTCTCATCACTCGATTCGAGGAACGGGTTGTAAAAAGTGAGAATCCAAATGGGGTGAGTGAAAGTGAAACTACTGAAGCCAGTTAATACATGTGGTTAAACTAGCATTTTTTACCTTGTCAATTTCACCAAATCCAATCTCCATGTCCTCTATTCCCCCAACTTCAACAATCCCAGAAACAAGTGAGCCTCTGTGTTTCATTTCACCTTCATAGAAAACTAGCGTCCCCTTCTTCCTATCTGCAAAGAAATGAGCCCAGAACGTAAGCTCAGCAAATACAGAAGAATTTAGTCCATGACCGGGTGCACCATCTAGTCGATCCTCATCAGGCTGTAATAACACGAATATTGCAGCATCCGCTTGGTGCATGAAACGCACACTTTCCCACCAATTCTGTTTATTTTTACTCACTCCAGAGGGTATTGGATGGTTTGGAAGGTCAGTCGCTAACTTTGCACCATTGTAGCCATGATGTTGTAGAAAATCAACAACTTCCTTTAGAATACCGTGATATTCTCCACGGTAGGGGCCAAAGATATGTACATTCAATTGAGAAGAGCCCCTCTTTGGAGAATCAGTGACCCAATTTGGAAATCTATTGAGGGGGTCAGAATCGTCCATGTATTTTCCGGATGAACCCTCGCACCACTATGGTTTGTACTTTTTCATGCATGTTAGTGTGGTTCTAACTAAATCGGAAAATTAGAACCATCGGAGGATTTAAATCTACAGGGTCAGAAATATCTGACCTGACTATGGAACCATACGAGGAGTACGCTAACAAAATCCCAAAAGAAGCCAGATTAGCTGCTGAGGGCCTCGTTGGCCAGAATGACTTACGTTGGGGAGTGGTTGCCGCGCTACTTGAACACGGTGACCTACCGTTTTCAGGACTCAAAGATCAACTGGATATTCATCAACAAAGTCTATCAGATGCCCTTGAGGCACTCCAAATTGGTGGGCTTGTTAAAAAAGAAGCACGTGAAGAAACTGGTGGTAGATATAGTGGATACTATTCAATCACCCAATTTGGATTGAATATACTGGATGGGTTCTACAAGGCAACACGCCCCAAATACCAAGCCGAAGATAAAGAACCTACCTTTGCATATGCTCCAAACATTGATGGAGCTCAAGTGACAGCGTTTGAGGTGGAAAAAGTCTCCGAAATGACAAAAGTTGCAAGCACTAAAAATTTCGGAAGGGATACTGACCAGCAGAGATTCAGGGTACATCCATGAAATTAGCAGAGTATTACATCAAAGAATTAAATCTCTCAATTGAACCTAATTTTCAGGGACTCGATTACGGTGGAATATCGATTGACTTTGAAGTAAGTGATAATCCACAATATGACAGTGAGGTTGGGAAACTAATCGTAGAATATAGCTTAGAATGTTCTCTTACTTGTTATTCGACACCTCACTACGAATCGAACCGAGAAGATGAAGAAGAAATCGGTAATGTTGATGTGGAGGTTGTCACGACGGTAAACGGAGATGAAGAGGAATTTGAGGATGCCCTCCAAATTTGGAAAGAAGATGGATATACGTCCGTCCCATGGGAATTCCGGTATCACCTAGAATCCGGATTTCTCTCTGAAGTATTAAGTCCAATTTCATCACTCGTTGATAATAGCTTCAGAGGAGTCATCCCTAGCCTTACGTTTACGAATCCACCAAAGGATGAGAAACTTCTTGATATCGACATGGACGAGTGGAAGCGGAGGTTCATTAAAGAATTCCTTGAAGAGAATATTTGGGAAGTAATCCAGGAGAATGTTGAAGGAGATGAAATTGATGGAGTCTCAGTTGAATTATCTGAGAACTTCTCAGAGGCTTACATCGAATTCGATTGGGCAGATGAAAAAGGAGAAATAAAAGTGGCAAACGGCGATATATTGCAGGAACAGATAAGGGCGATCTTCACAACTGCATTTGACAAATTCTTTGATGAGGAATTACATGAGACTCCAAATCTTATTTTTGAGGCAAAGGAATCAGAATAGCGGATGGATTTCCCACTCAAGTAACTAGTGGGATTTGGTCTTCTTGTGTTAATAGAGCCTCCTACAATTGTTTGAATACTACTCAATTCCCATCTCGGTTCTCAATCCCCTCTCTTTTGTTATCAGGAATCTCAGAGTATGCTTCTTCAATCAAGCGTTCATCAGTGATGGTGATCCCAACGATTATATTGACGAGTTTGAACAGGCGGAGTGGATTCGACGGGCTTTGCTCCAGGAAATTCACCTGATGAATTTGGATTATGAAGAGCCGCGTCCAGAGCGAGTCGCAAAGCTTGAACGACTTGTTCCTACAATAGTTTATGAGGGGAATCGGGAGAACCTTGGATTGCTCTCGCCTAAGGAACTGAAGTATGTAGTTAAATACTACTCGTCGGCACTTCTGATTGAGGATTTGATTGTTACCTATAGACGCCAACGGTCACAAGTATCTCTGGTTGATTCTGTATTTGAACGCGAACCAAAAGCGTTAGAGAGTCATATCGGAGCGGATCTTGTCAACCGAATCGAAGTACTATACGATGAACAATCAAAGGCGATTGAAGTCCTTGAAGCAAACCTCTCTAGCGACGACTATTTTGTTTCTCACGTTGAAGGTGACAAGTTGAGTGAAAAGGATTCTAAATAACGGAGGAAATATTTGAGTTGATTCTTGAACCACGTTTCACAATCTGAAGTTGGCAAGCAAGCCAAGAGATTCATCATTTTCGTACGAAACGTTATTGTCAATTGGATCTTCTCCTGTTTTCACCTCATTTGCATTAGAGCTATTATTCTGTAATCATATTGAGAAAACTGAATATATGGTTCGTTGGTTAGCAGTTGGCCCGAGTTTCAATGTACACTCCGAGCTCTCTTATGACATCGTGGAGTGGTACGACGATTATAACATCAAGGATTATAGCGCAGTTTTTCTTGATTTATTTGAGCTATATCGAAACCCGTCTAAGTATGATCCTCCTTCATTCTCCTCCGATAAGTCAATAAGTTTCCCAAAACGTGAAGCTGTAGACAAACATACTAAATCTCGAAATGACATATTCGTACGGCTCCCTCTCCAAACAGAGATTTCAATCCCTTCTCAAAGTGGAATCGAAGCGAGTGTGAATTTGCTAAACTGGCTGCCTTTTGAGATTCAAACCGACTCATCTGAACAAGGTGAAAACATAAATGTTCCAATTCGACTTGGCAGAATGTCAGATAAGCCACCGAAGCGGGATTGGAAATGGTATTTTTCACCACCTCAATTTCACTGGAAAATGCGATTAATGGGAATAAGACCCTGGCCAGAAAACCAAAGTTCATTTCGTAATTCTACCATGCAAAAAATTACAGATGGGTTTGACATGTTGGCAAGGCAATCCGGAACCCCTGAGAAGGGGAAATTAAATGGAATTGCAAAAAATAACACAGACGAAGTTGTCGCTGGAGAAATACAATTTTCCCACGGAATTCAATATTCTGGTTCCATCTATTTACTTCCTCCACGCAAGGAATCATTTAGTGATTTTGTAGTTGGCATTCTTCAGAATTGGTATGGATACAACGCATCTTATATTCGAACTGAAACCGCTCCACTCTGGGAAAAGGATGTAGCTACACTCGGAAAGAGTAATTTATCAACTCGATTATCTGAACTGGAATTACAAATTCAGAGTGCAAAAGAAGAGTTCGAGAAGAGGGAAGAATACAAAAAGCTACTTTACACGAATAATACTACTTTAGAAAATCTTGTCATTGATGCATTTCGTGAGTTTGGATTTCAAGTTGATGGTGAATACCCTGGAAAGTGGGATGGTGTGATTAAGTTCCAAAATCGAGACTATCTTCTGGAGGTAACAGGAACTGGTGGAGGGATAAAGGATAGTAAGCTCAGTCAACTTGACCGACACATTCGAGACTATTCATCTACGAGAGAATCGGAGAATGAGGTATATTCGATCTTGATTGCGAATATTTCGATGAATGATCCCCCGTCAAGTAGGAAATTGAATAAAGGTAATTTCATTGGCGATATCAGTGGTACTAATAAACTAATATTGACTACAAACACCTTGTATCGCATATTGAATGCATTCTTTGAAAACGAAATCAGCGATGCTGAGATTAAAAAAATAATTTGTGACGCGGATTCAATCATCCAATTCCAAGACGAGTACACTCTTTGGAATCAACCTGATGCCAAAACTAGATTTTCTCAACAAATCTCGAAGTTGAGGAGAAAATTATCTTATCTTATTTAGTGATGGACTATTTAAATTTAATTGATAATTTCTTATATGAAATTGTAGTCTATTTTTGATTCAAGCCAAATCATGTTGAACCAGAAACTAGGCTTCCTCGTAACCCAAGCCCAATAGCGGAAAGTCGCCGCAGGTGGCCCCATCGCTGGTCTAGTGCTCATAGCGAATCCGTGGAATATTGGGATCCCAATCGAGGTTCTTGGGACGCTGTTTGTTCTCGCATCGGGTGCGGTTTTCCTCTATCCAGACCGTGTGTTCGAAGCCATTTTCCGGAGCGAATACTTCAGCGTGAGTTTCTCGACGGGAGTGCGGTTGTAGAACAGAGCAGATCCGTCACGTACGTCCCTGGCGATGACCCCGAAGTAGTCTCGTTCGATGTTTTCGAGGATTCATCCACCAAGCGCCAGCAGGCGCTCACGTACACCGAGTTGGATCAGACGTGCGAAGATGGAGTTCCAGTCGTTCCCCAGAGAAGTATCCCGACTGTGGTCGCCTCAGCGAGCGAACAGCACATTGCAGCGTATCGCTTCGCTGATCATGAGGAGATGCCGGCGCGGATTGCAGCGGCAATGCGACGGTCGCAGAAGGATGTGGTTGCTGATATCGCGGAGTTGCGCATCTCATGACCGGCAGTTTAATTCTGTGAGTGAAAACTAATTGAGCGGTTTCTGATCGCTCAATTAGATATTCCATAGTCTGAGTTTGATGACCAAGAAGATCGAAAAATTATTGAGTTTTTGGAGGGAATTGGCGCAGCATTCCATAACATGCCTTCCAATAAATATTCGAAATGGTTTTGCAGACAAAGATACATATTACACTCTATTCTAATGAGTTTTGAATCGATTTAATTTCCCCCTCCGATAATTTGTAAAACCCATATAGGATCTGCTCAATTCCCTCATCAATTCGGCCAATCTCTTCATTCAATTTATTTGACTTTTCCTTTTTTCTCAAAAATTGGTTTAAGCTATTCCCTATATCACTCTGACTTGGAAGAGTTATCTCATTCAATCGGTCGATAATCGAATTTGTTTTTGTTGCGTTTGAACGAAAACCAGCGAATCCTCCAGCTTTTTCAACAACCACTGGAACAAACTCTTTAATTAATGCTCGAGTTTCTTCATCAAGGCCTACAAAAGTGATAGCGGGTTCGAGCTCTGTTTCTGTGTAACCCCACCTATCAGTATCTGCAATGTCCTCATCAGTTGGTTTATACCTTGCACTAGCTCGTAGTGAGATCTTAGTACCCTCTTCACGAAAATCAACTCTACCAATACGGAGACTTTTTCTTGATCCCGTCGTTTCCAAAAGTATACTCTTGGCTATATTTCTTGGTGGTTGATATTCGGGCAGTTCATCGATTGATAAACCAGGCTCGTATTGACCAAGGTAATCCAGAATATTGAGATTTATTCCTGAGAGTTCGTTCGTGAATTCTGAGCGAAAGTCAACTAGTACACATAATAATTGGTACTGTGACAATATATTGAGCTTTTCGAGTTCGGTAAGTTTCAGATTACCATTTACAATATTTTTGGCTTTGGATATGATTGTAGGCTGAACATCATCAACCACTCCAAAGTACTCTATATCAGGTACCGGGAACGGATTCAAATATGCAGTCTTCATTCTAAAATAGCCACCTCGTAGGTTGGTACCAGAAAATTCTAGAAATGCACTGAGTAAATCTGAGTTCAGTAAAGCAGTAATAAACCGAAGGTCATACTTAGTCGATTGAACTCCGTAAACAGTATCTAGAATTGCAAACCCGTCGAAGTCTTGAGAAGCAGTAGCCTTGTTCACAACATCCGGGAGCACGACTTTGGATTCTCGGGCCCGCTTCATATTTTGAGGTCTTCCAAATTGATACCATTCTTTTGAACCTATATACCGCCCACTCTCACGGGATTCTAATTCGTCTCTAACTTTTAGCAAATACTGCCATGCTTTTGGATAGTTACTCTTTATCTTGGCTTTAGATAATACTTCAACACCATCTGGCTTTGTTTCATAGGGAAACAATAGAAAACGCTTCTGAGTATGGTGGTACGCTTCAATATCTGAACCTTTTAATGCTGGTTCAAGCAACTCGTCTTCGATGGATACGTGCTGTTCTAACTGATCGGAGTACAGACCCTTCTCTGTCTCATTTAGTAAGAAAACAGAATCTGCATTTGTACCAATTCCTTTGAATACATTTGCCACTTTTGACAAAGAGGGATTAGTCGAAAGTTCATCAAAAATCGCTCCTATTGGGCCGATATTGAATGACCATGGGTCTGAGGATAGGGTGTCAGTGTTTACTACCCCCATCTTCCAAATTTCAGGAGTTGATAGAATTATTTTGTTAGGTATTTCTATTGAAGGGTCGAGTTGCTCGACTTTCAGGGTCGAATTCGGTTCGTTCTGTAAAAACAGGAGGCAAGAATAGGTCGTAATACCCTTAAACATCTGCCTTGATTGGAAATCGACGAGTTTCCGGAGATTTTTTGAAGTCGCTAACAATTCCCTTAGTTCGGCACCCACTTGGGAGGTTAGCCACTTGTTTGGAACAATATATCCAAATTCACCTTTACTGCAAAGCATCTCATTTCCTTTTTCAATGAAGCATAAGTATATATCAAACTCTCCTCTTTGTGCTGAGCGATAAGACTCTTTGTAATATTTCCAGCTTGTTTCATCACTATTTTTCAAACTGATACTACGTATCCATGGTGGGTTTCCGAGTACGGCATCAAATCCTGCATCACTTTTTCTGGATCCATGTTCATCATAGAAAACGACAGGAAACTCGAGTTCCCAATGGAAAAATGATTTTTCAATAGATAGCTTTTGGGAGGACTTGAACCAATTTTGCAATTCAATATTTGCCCAAGAATTCCCTCTGAGAGCGGAAGCAATCCGCTCATATGCATCATCAGGAATATTCAGATTGAATGCCTCCGCCGTGTGGACATTTGACATGGCAATTAAATGTTGATATAAAGGATCTTCGCGAATCTCATCGTACACTGCCTCCATCTCTTTAATATCTTCCAAGGTTTCATTCTCGATTGAGAGGAGCTCTTGGAAGCGTTCCATGACGTGTTCAAGAGCCTGTTGGCGAGTTCTGTCGAATGATTGTTGAAGGGTAAGCTGGCCTTCTGGCATATCATTTTCACCAGTATCTAGAACTTCCTCAATATCGCTCCCAATAAGGGAATTCCCAGTTTTTAGATGATGGTCGAGGAATGCGAGTGGTTGCTCTGCTGCTAGCGTACGTAGCCAAAGAGAAACCTTTGCCAGTTCTGTGGCAAGTGGATTCAAGTCTACACCGTAGATACATCGCTGAGCGACTGTTCGTCGCGCCCAGTTGATATCTCGGAGCTCACCTTCTTCGGTGAGTGGGGAACTCATTGCGTCCTCGTTACCCTTTCGAGCAGCTTGCTGATCCTGTCGTTCTTGTGCCTCGATTATCTCACGAGCAAGATAGTCAACCGCGTTTACAAGAAAATGACCGCTTCCCATTGATGGATCAAGAATTTTCAGATCAAAGACGCGCTCGGCAAACTTCTCGGCAAACCCTTTCTCCCGTTGATGTGTTGTGTCGGCACTTTCAGAAACGAGGTCTGCACGAATTCTCTCGATGAGCGGGCCGAGTGTTTCATCAACAATATACTCAACAATATATTCTGGTGTATAGTAGGAGCCTGTGGCTTTTCGCTGCCCTGCACCTGTGATAAGGTACACGTCATCTTTCTTAACGACGACCTCGTCGTTTTCACCTGCAGATATATATTCCCCATCTTCGAGTGTGAGGTTCTCAGAAGCGACATCGATTCGATATTCGAGAATCCCTTCGTATATCGAACCGAGATGACGTTCATCGAGGGATGAGTAATCGACGAACACCGTTCCTTGTCCATCATCAGATCGCCTGTGGGTGAGAAGCTCGATAACTTCTGCAAGGTAGGTGTCGCCTACATTGTAAGTAGCGAGGAATTGGGCTTCTTCACTGTCATCCGAGTCAGGGTTTGTTCGAAAGAGTCCACCATTATACGCGGGGATGTAGAGGTCTTCTTTTGGAATATTCTTGCCTTGACTTCCTTGATCGATGAGAATAAACAGATCTTCGAGTTGATCCCAAAGATTCGTTTGCCAAGCCTGATAGTGCTTTGTGGTCGCGTTACGTTTTTCGACAACTGTTTGTTTCAGGTGATTCAGACTGTAGCTCTCGCGATAGATGTCTTTGTCTGTAGGTAGAAGATCGCGGCCTTCACTCTCGGCGTATAGAACGAAGATGAGTCGATAGAGGTAAATGAGTGAGCTGTCGTGGATTAACGTCAAATCGTCTGTATCAAGCTCTTCGTTTGTTTCAAGGAATCCTTCCGCAAGAACCCGAATCGCCTGATATATGTTATCCTGAAGGTCCTCGCCGATTGATTCTGCGAAGATACTTGACTCGTCGTACACCTCGTCAAGGAAGCAATCACCGGACTGGTCGGGAAGAAATGCCTTATCGCGAAAGAAGAGATAGAAGTCTTTGAAATTCTCTATGCTCCCATCTTGACTTTCAACAGTGCGGAGTATTTCGGGAAGGTTAATCTCGTAGTACGAGTCCAGGCGATGGCTGGTCGGTCCGTAGTAGAGTCGCCACTCCTCTCCATTCGTTAGAACTGCCCACTGAACTGGGGTTTCCTGAAGATATGCATGGATTTGGTAGCTGGGGTTTTCGAAGTCACGTTTCTCCTCTCCACGCGTGTCAAGTTTACGCCCCCAACGTTTTGCATCCGCAACAGCAACCGCCTCCTCATAGAAATCATCTCGATCGAATGCTGCGTCTGCTGCTTCCGCACTTGGGAAAAACCCATAATCTGGACGCCGTGAATTCCGTAGAACAGTCTCTTCTATCTCGTACGAAATTCCTAGAATTTTGAAGATTGGACGAATGAAGTTTCGCTCTAATTGGGCTTCATTGTAATCTTCGACTCGGCTTTTTTTCTCGTTCCAGAGCGCTTTAATATCTTCGTATACTCCACGAACCTCATCTTGGTTGACATTTTTCCAGGATTCGGTTTGCCGCAGGTGGTCTGTAAGATAGTGGTTGGAGAAAAGATCGCGATTTGTTCGGTATGGATGATATTGTTGAGACATCTGTGTTAAGCTAGTGGCGGATCGTGCCACTCAGTGGTTACTCACCTAAGCACACCACTGCTACATAATAGTTGACAAATATTCTGGTTTTGCGGATCTCTTCTGAGCCTCTATTTGATATCCCATTGATGCTGCCGACCAACTCTATCGTAATTGTATAAGAAATGACTCCCCAACAGATTTACATCGTGGTCTACTTACTACTGGTATAGGAGGGTAGCATGAGTGAGCAAAATGTGGCAACAGGTGTCGCTAGTATCGATAACGCTGACGACATCACTGGCCGTATATTGAAATATGTTGTAGGAATGCTCCTCGGTGTTCCCATCTTCGCCCTATTGATGGCCTTATTCACCTCTCTAACATTAATTGGGTTGAACGTAAATCTAAATCCGACAATAGCCACGTACGCAGTATTCGCATTGACAGGTTGGGGTGTGTACTTCAGTCAGGAGCTGGTCTTTGGGGAAAACTCAGAGGCGCCTGAGATGGGGAAAATCCAAAGTTTGCTAGCAACTGTGTTTGCAATCGCATATTACAATGCAGTTCTATTCGTAGCGCTACTGATTGCCACAGTCATTGGATCGTCAGGCTTCGTGATGGGTGCCTACATCGTCGCAATGCTGTATCCAGTCTATGACCTGAAAATGGGCGAGCATCTAATCCCATTGAGTGTAGGCGGATTCATGGCATTCACGCTGTACATCGCATACCGTTTGGTGCGATACATCGAAGATGCAGGCCATTCAGTCGGTGCAATCGAGAGAATTGTACTGTGGTCACGCGAGTCGATGGCTGTATTTGAAGACTTCATCTTTCGCGTGGTTGGTCAGCAGGGTCGACCAAGAGTTCGATAGAACGGGTAAAGAAATACGGTATCACTCTTCTTGGCTGGTGTTGCGAATAATTTTACAAAACCCACCCCCAAAGAGTAGGACTTCAAATCCAGCAAATGCACTAGCAAGTGCTTTGGGTGTCGTGATTATTCCCCATTGAAGAAGATAGGAATCAATTGCATACCCAAGTGCCAAAAGGAAGACTGCAACAAAAGTGAAGATTCCCCCTTCAACAACAATTTTTCCAAGATACCCGGGGATAGTATCTTTCGGGTCGTCCGACGACCACTTCTGTTGAACCAAATGTAAGAAAGCAGTAATCGAATATCCATTAGATGACATAGTAGAACTGTTGGAAAGAACGTATTAAATTCACTTGGTATCTCTTCCAATAAGCCATTTACAGTCAGAACTACTTCGATTCGTATTCCCCAGAGGCGTACATTAGCCGAACCTCATCCCGTTTCAATTGCGTATGCGTCTTCCGGTCATGGAGTTCGTAGAATACGCCATCGATATTGAACGTCCGCGCGCACGTTGAACACCAGAAGTGATGATTTGTCGGCTCCCAGCTGGCGTGCCCACGTGGACACAGGTAGCGCCAGCGGTCGAGATTATCCTCGAGGTTGACGGTCTGTTTTGTCATCACTCGATTGCTGAGGGAGGAGGCCCTCTTAGTCCGCATCCAAGCATGGGGAGTGGAAGTGAAACTGTAGTTCGCGTGAATCTCTGAATTACGCAGTTGGGTCGAAGTTGAAGAGTAGTCGCTCAACCGCGTCCTTGGCCTCACCACTCTTTCCGTTGTTGATGAATCGCTTTTCGCCATCGCGAGTCACCGAAAATAGTCCATCAACGTCGTCTGGGAGCTTTTCGTATGAGCAGATCGCGTCTCCTTCCAGATTACAAAGAGACTCGACCAACCTTTCGTGGTCGATTACCCCGGCAGGATAGTAGTCTTCTTTCCCAACGTAGGGCGGGTCGAGATAGAACACTGTCTCCGCACTATCGTACTTTTCAAGCACGTCACGCCAATCTAAATTTTCGATTATCACTGCATCAAATCGACCAGCGAACGCCTGGAGCTTGTCAATCTTGTTCGAGTAAGATTGTGCCCGACTATTCACCTTGCTCGTGGCAAACCCGCTATTGGAGGAGTAGCTTGCACCCCACTGTGAGTATCGAAGATAGAAGAACCGACCTGCCCGCTCAACATCACCGATTGGCCGGTAGCCCCGGTAGTAGTACTGTGCCCATTCAGAATGCAACTGCCGCGAGTACGGAACCTGATGCAACCACTCTACGAGCTCGTCTGGTTGCTTGCGAAGGACTGTGAAGAAATGAACGAGATCTTCGTCGACGTCGTTATAGACCTCAACGTTGGAACAATCCGGGTCTTTGTTGGCCAGGACGCCCGCAGCGCCACCGAACACCTCGACGAACGTGCGGTGCTCAGGAACGTAGTCGAGTATCCACGATGCGAAGCGCGATTTACCACCCGGGTACGGGAAGACTGCCTGTGGCATGGACTGCTGGTTTCCGGGCGACTAGATAAGGAGCGGTCTATAGGGGAGAGTGAAACTGAAAATGGATTGCCTCGGTGAACGCGTCCGATTCAAAGTCATGGTTTTATACTGATTCTGTTGGACATACAACTAATATGAATCAATCGAGTGTCGAGCAGTACGTCGAACAATCCACCACAATTCTCAACGCATCTACTGGGCTGGATGAACAAAGTACTCGCACCAAAATCATAGATCCCTTCATTCACCTTCTGGGCTGGAACCTCTATTCACCCGAAGTTGCTCTTGAATACACTGTTCAGATGATGTCCTCTGACAAACGAGTCGACTATGCCCTGAAGCTAGAAGGAGAACCCGAAGTATTCGTTGAGGCCAAAGCGAGCGATTCCGATATCACGGATTACAATATCGGCCAGTTGGGCGATTACATGCAGAAAGAGTGGGTTGAATTTGGTCTCATTACAAACGGCAAGAAATTCATCGCACTGAAACTCGAACCAAGTGACGGTGGCCCACCCGAAATCATTCACTTGGGATCTGTAGAAATAGACAACTTTGAAGAGAAGATGTGGCTTCTCAACCTCTTCTCAAAGGATTCGATTGTGAGTGGCGAAGCAGAGAATATTGCATCGAACATCGTGAAGCGAAAACATGCTGTTGAGCACTTAAGAAACAATAGCGAAGCTATCTCTGAAGAAGTGGCTGACGTAGTCACGCGAGATTTGGACGAAACGATACATCAGGAAGCAACGGAACTTGCTACGGGGTTCATCACCAACTTAATCAACACAATCGAGCAGAGTGACTCTGTCCCTGAAAAGCCGAAACAAACCAGTACTCCCAACGTTCCCTCACAGACGAAGCTTGAACGGCCATCTGACAAGGTAGACCAGACGATCGCAAGACGAGATATTCCTGGCGATGCCCAGGATTCAGTTGCTGTTGTCCCTGCCAAAATCGAGCGTGGGCTTGACTTTTTGTTCCGGAACCAGGCTTGGGGATTCGTGCATATCGGCCAGAACCCAGAGTTCGCGGCATTCTATATCACCGGTGGTAACGGTGTATCTGCAGTCTGGTACGTCGCTCAAGTGGCTGATGTGGTCGATATTGACGAGGCGGACCTCGAAGATAACCCCGGAGATATTATCGATCTTAGCGATCCGAATCAAAGGAAAAAGAAAGTCATTGTTCTCCAACCGGGGTCGCTTTATGAACTCGAAGATCCAATTCCATATGCTAAAAAATACCCCCAGAGTCTCCGATATACTACGCTGGGCAAGTTTCGAACTGCGAAGACAACTGAAGATCTGTTCTAAACGAACCTGCTCACAAAGGGTTAGTAGAGTGATTTTGACTACTCTGGGACTTTACTGAGCTCAGCTGTCACTCGATTCAACTTCTCATTCACCGACTGTTGAATCTCATCGAGCAATCCTTTGATCTCTTGTGCTGTGTCCTCAATTCGTGTACATTTGGTTTTCACTGTGCTGAAGCGTTTGATGGAATCCCGAACTTCGTCTACTTGGGCATTAACCACTGCTGTATCGATAGAATCACTCTCACTGAGATGGTTTTGTAACGTACGCATTCGCGCCCAGTTGTATGCGATTTGTAGAAAGCCAGGCTCTATTTCATCATCTTCGTCAGCGCGGAGGGCAACTGAGAGAATTTTTTGGTCAAACTCCTGGAAATATCCAATTTTATTCGGGACATAGGATTCGCACTCTGTAATGAAAATCCCATAGTCAGCAGCTCGATTTTCCAAGGCCTCTTCCATCTCCTGTTTAATCTTATTTTGACTGTACCCCTTCTCACTCTTTGCTTCAAGTACTACTCGCTGTCCGGTTTCACCAAGTGTAATTACATGATCGCCAACATCGCGACCAGGAATCTCTCCTTCCTTGTCCCCTGTGGGCTCATGTATATCATTGGTCCCATAGACAATCTCACCAAGAAGTTCTCCTACAATCTCTTCGAACTCATCCCCCTTCTCCCAACTTCGACGTTTCATCTCCTTTTTCACCTCCTTCTCTTCGAGCTTGTCGTGTATCGAACGGAATTCTTCTTTCATTCGAACCTCTAACCGATTTGTAGGGGTTCCTTGCTTATCTGGGTCCAATGCCTGCTGAATCATTTCTCCGTCTTCACCGAGAACTGCATCTAGCCGTTTTTCAAATTCACCTCCTTCACCGAATGCATCAATCATCTGGCTTTGAAGGGTACCATCATTACCGAGATATTCATCAAATGCTTCCGAAAGTTCACCGCCATCTCCAAACCGAGTTTCCAGTTCGGCTCTCATCTCGTCGATCTCAGATTGGAACGAATCTTGAAGAAGCGAGAATTCACGTTTGACAAACTCAACGTCTTTTGAAGTCTCGGAGAGTTCCAGTGTTGAGACACCGATTTTGATCGCTCGTTGCAGTGCGTGCGATCTTTCAGTTGTGGGAAAGTCAGAAAGGTAATCTACGATGTCTGAATCGTTGATTGTCAAGTCTTGAATGGTGACGGCGTTTTGTTCCGGTAATAGTTCAATGGGTTGTGAGGCTGTCATAATAGGCATCGTGCGTCTATGACAATAACTCTCAGGGAGTTTCCGAGAATGAACTATTCTCGCACCCCCAAAACCAAAATCCGAACTGACTCGTCCTAAGTCACACCCAATTCACTACCACCGAAGCAGTTTTGTTTCCGGGAATAGCCGACAAGCCAGAGAAACCGGAAACCCATGCAAATCAGACCATACCCAACCAAAGACGGCCGTCGAGTCTGGCTCTCACGCGACGACCAACACCAACTCCTCAGTGTCTATCGAGACGAACGCCCCCGAAGACACCTTGCGCTCCAACTTGGGCTCCATGGACTTCGCAGCGACGAAGTCCGAACTGTTGCCCGTGAACACTTCCGGCCCCTTGAAGGTGAAGACGCCGACCAGTGGAAGCTCATCATCCCAGATGGGAAAACAGGAATGAGAGAATGCCCCGTTTCAGTCGACGTTCGTCGAACCGCTACGCTCCTCTCGAATGCAGCTGGTCTTCGAAAAGATGAACCACTCCTCGATGTCACCACCAAGACTCTCAGGAACTGGATTCAAGAAGCTCGAGAGTCTGTCGCTGAGCAAACAACTAATCCACGAGAACAGGGCCTCTGGCACGACGTTGGAATGCACGATCTCCGGAGAACCTGGGCCACGGACACCTACTACAGTTTAGCGTTCTCTGGCGTGCCCATCGCAGAGCAACTCACTATGGGTTGGGGTGGATGGGCGATGACTGCTAGTGGTCGAGAGACATTCAGAGAAAATTATCTGGGGCCCGAGCCAGATCACATTGCTCGGAAAGCGATGGAATATCTTGCATATATCCAGTAGAAAGTACACTCGAAATGGTCGTCTGGTTCGGAACGTGTAGATATTCGGCTCTGTTGAAACTCTTTGCCTTTGACAATACCCACGTGCTGAATATAGAGGGTGTATTCAGCAGGTCGTTCATATTTTTTCAACTACCCATCGCCAAAATAACTGATAACTCCTTCTCGTGTATGTAACATTAATCGCCGCTTGAAACGTAGGCGATACAACACGATGATTGAATTCGAATGCCGAAATGTGTATAACGAGTGGCTTATCGTTGCAAAAGGAGGTATACCAGACGCAGTAACGTGGACGGTTAGAGATGAGCGTGGGCAGGAAGCAGAGTACTATGTTCCGTTGGAAGACCTCGTAGGACTCTACGAATGTTCCCTCCACGAAATCACGACGGCGGAACATCCGATGATGGAAAGTGAATGGTTCAAACTCACTCAATACGGCGAGCAAGTCCACCTCCGTGTCGGCACGATAGTCTTCGAGACGACATACGACGAACTCAGACAGGCCCTCGAACCGTTCCTCACCGAAGTGTTCATCAGACTTGATGGGATATCGAACCCTGCTCGCATGGAGGAGGTGTTCGAATGGACCGATTCCAAATGGCCGCTCCTTACCGACTTCGAGGAAATCTATGCCGACCTATCGCGTAGTGAGGACTAAATGGACTCTCGAATGTGACTTCGAGAGCTGCCTGTGAGATTCAACTGTAGCGACCCTTTCTCTTCTGTAGTTACTGATAGACCGCCCCTCATTCGGTGTGAGATGTGTGCTGCATACGCGCTCTCTATTCAGCACGGCTGCTTGAACCTATCACCGATTGAGGGTTTCAACAAGGCCAGATATTCATATCCCCACACGTCGAATAGTGTGAAATACCCAATGTTAGATGGGCGTGGTCGATTCACGCTCCCCAAAGAGCTCCGAGAACAATTTGGAGAGCACTATCACATCGTCCAACTCGAAGACAGCATCAAACTGGTTCCAATCGAAGACGACCCGTTCAATGGACTGTAATCTGAGTTCAAGAGCGTCTAGAAAAAACAGTCTCTATTGAAGGAAGCCGGTGCTGTGGTCCCGTGGATACTATAGATTCACTCAATTATTCGATGGTGCCCAAGTCATTCCTGGCAAACAGTTAACTGAACATCTTGAGTTTGGGTTAGTTATCGATATGTCTGAGCAAATTCCTAATATCTCTGAACTCCAGATGGGTAAACAGTACCACCGAGTTGCTTTACACGAGAAATATGGTGGTGCAAGATATCGTGGAATTGCGCCCTCCGCAAAACAACCCTATATCTTCATTTTCACTGGCACATCAGGAGAACAACATGGCTATATTGACGAATTCGAGGGAGATACGTTCATCTACACCGGGGAGGGGCAGGTTGGGGATATGGAGTGGAGGGAAGGAAACAAAGCAATCCGAAATCACAAAAAAGACGGAAGGGAGATTCACCTTTTCGAAAGCACTGACGAAGCATGGATCGTAACCTACGTAGGCCAATTCGAATGCTCTGGCTGGAGAGTAGAGGATCTCAAAGATACAAACGGGAATTGGCGGAAAGGATTCCGATTCAAACTCGATCCTGTTAGTGAACAAATCGACCTTGACGTGTCGAGCTTAGACGAACTTGAATTAGACGAACTTTTCCAGCGAGCAGTAGAGGCCTCCTCGAAGTCAGAGAACGACGAACCACGTGAATCTACACGAGCGTCCTATTCTAGCTCAGAGCTGGTCAAAGCGTACGCTCGGCGCATAGCAGATGGAATATGCCAGGGTTGTGGGGAATCTGCACCGTTCACAGATAAGAACGGCAACCCATTCTTAGAAGTACACCATCTATTCCGCCGAACCGATGGGGGCCCAGACCATCCGCACAATGTAATTGCAATTTGTCCCAACTGCCACCGACGAGTTCACTATGGCGAGGACGGAGAGGAATTCAATCAGCGGCTCATAGAACAAGCAAAATAAAACACGATAGGATCTACTAATGCTGGAACTCTTCTCGCCCTAACAATCTCAGTCGCCACTCGCCATCGCCTTCGTGTCGAACATGTACCGACTGTCCCTCCACAATCTCTCCATCCTCATCGACGAGTCCTTCGAGCCGAAGATCGTCTTTTGACAAACTCACGTAACCAGACCCATCGATTGCTCTGAGTTTTCGAATCGCCATTGACAGCAGTCCGTCGATACACCCCTACATAAGCCTTGGTGGAGTAGTAGGGTGACCCACCTACAGAGTGGCTATTTTCCTGACAGTTATCCCGAGAGGTAGCGACGCGGTCGGTATCGGGCGCGCGCGAAACAGGCGTCCGGTATCGACTATGACTCAGCAAACTCACGGCCCCGAGAGGCCGCACAGCAGTGACGTACTACTATGGTGGGATTGTCGAGGGAGGGTTCAGACGCGGCACCACGCACCACCACCAGATCAAGGAGCGCTCTCGCCTGAAACGAGAGTTCATTCATGAAATTCAAATTCAATTCACACACAGCGCTCGCAGTGCTGCTTGCTGCGATCCTGCTCGCCGTCCCCGTAGCCGGCGCAGTCGTCGGCGGCGTCAACTGGAGCGCAGACGCAGCACCCGCACCCGAACACCACTACGACGTCACCAAATCCGTCCACAAAATGGACTGGGGCGTCACAGACGAAGACGCACGAAAATACGAAAACGACGAAGGCGACGTCGTCAAGATGGAAGCGCAGGTCAACCAATCAAGCGACCTGCTCAACCCCTACAGCTTCACCGCCACACACGTCAACGACTCCGACTGGGGCGCATTCCCCCACGAAGAAGAGAACGTGAGCGCGCTCGACGCAGGCGAATGGAGCGTCGACAACGCCGGCGCAACTAGCGGCAGCGGCAACGCCGCCGCCAACGTCGAAGTCGCCTCCGACGTTGACGCCATTCGGTTCCAGACCGACGGCGCAATGGCCGGCGGCGACACCGTCGTCTACACGTTCAACAATTTCTCGGTCACGAGTGACGAGAACAAGCGGTTCATGCAGGTTGGCATGGACATCGACACGCTCGACTCGGGCACTATCGTCGAGGTAGCCGTCATCGACGAAGACGGCGACGAAAAAGTCAGTGAAGTCAACACCTCCCGGTCGAGTGGCGAGGACTTCATCGCCAACGCCACGGGCGACGGCTACGTCTTCCAGCGCCAACTCGGCGAGATGACGACTGTCGCGAACGGCGATGGCACCTTCGACAACATCGAGAGTGTCGAAGTTCGGGTCATCGACGGCGACGCAGACGTCTCGGTCTCGCTGCTCAACCTCGAAAAGCTCAGCAAGTACCAGCTGGGCATCGAGAAGTACGAGAACGCAGACGAAGACATCAAAACCCGTGAGATCTACGAGGTCAAGACTGTAGGCGCGATTTCGGTTCACTCGCTGTCGACGCTCGGCTCGTGGGCAGACGACGCAGAAATCCGCGACCTCACCTTCTCGGCCATCGGCACCGCCGATCTCACCGGAGACGAGGACATTATGGCCGAGTTTGAACAGACCGACAAGTACCCTGGCTACCACGGCACCGCAACGATCTACGTGCGGATGGGGCCAGCGGACTCCTACGACCTGAGCTACGCGAACGCAGAGTTCGTCGAAGAACAGCAGGTCACCGAAGACCGCATTATCTCGGTGGAACTCGCGGAGGGCGTGAGCGAGGACACTGAACTCGAAAACATCTCTGACTCTGAGTGGTCGGACAAGACCTCGCTCTACACGGGCGAAGGAACGAACGTCACGCTCGACTCAACGATTCAGCCCGGCTCACTCCACGTCGTGAAGTACGAGCTGAAACTCGACGAAGAGCAGTTCATGGCGCTGCAGCAGAGTCAGTCTGCGGGTGGCTTCCAAGAGGATGGTGGCCTGCTGGCGGGCTTCATGAACTGGATCATGGCCGGATTCGCAACGATTGCGGGCTCGCTGGCCGTGCTCACGAAGTTCGGCAAATCAGACGACACGGGGGCATAGGCCGATGGCATCTGACGACCCGCGGCTGAACAAAGCCCTGTCCTACTTCACCACAGCGGACGACCGCTGGGAGACGTTTGGCGAGGCGTTCGTCGGGATTCTCGGTGGCCTCATGCTCGCGGTTGGCGCGGGCTTTGCGGCTGGCATCGATGCAGTCACAGGCTTTTTCACGGGCCTCATCGACGCCTTCGGGCTCGGCGGGGTGACGTGGATTAACGCCATCACCACCGCACCGGCTGGCTTCATCGGGCAAGCATTCGATAGCGCGGCACGGTCGATAGACACGGGGGCGTTCGCGGAACTCGGCCCATTCCTGCCGTGGATTGCCACGCTTGTCTCGATCGGCGTCGTCTCCATCGTCGCCTGGTACCTGGATCGCCGCGATTCAGACGTCCCAGGATTGGGAATCGACCTGCCGTTCATCGGCAACGATTCGGACGGCGAGGAGGACTAACCCATGGCTGGCTGGCGAACCGCGCCCGACGCTGCGATTTTGGGGGTAACTCATGGTCAATAGCCAAGACGCAGCCCAGGGCGGGATTGACAAGACCACGCTTGCAGAGCGGTTCGTCGAGGACGAAACAAAACTCAGGTGGGCGAAGATTGCGACGGCCGTTGCGAGCAGCATTCTCGCGGTCATCGTCGGCGGCTACATCCGCATTGTTGAGTCGCTTGTTGGCGTCCAAGTGTGGGCTGTCTCCGGCTTCGGAGAGTTCCTCGCGACGCTCGTGCGTGAGTCACTCGGTGGCTCTGCCGCGCTCGTTATTGAGTCGTGGCAAGTCGGCTTCGTCGAGGCGACACAGACCGGTCCGTTTGCGCCGCTCGTACTCACAGCTGAAGCCATCGTCATCCTCTCAGTGATTGCATTGCTGTGGGAGCGGAGGCCGTACGCATGAGCACGAGCCCGGACGGCTCGTTCGACGGCGGGGACGGCGACGACGCGAATTTTCAGGGCGCAGGCACCAGCGACGGCGACGACTCACCGGCGACTGTCACCGAGAGTGCGGTCGATTGGGACAGCCTCGCGGGCGTTCCTGGCGAACTCAAGAAATTCGCGAAGAACCCCAAGACGTTCATTCTCGGGACGGTCATCGTCTGGCTCGTTAAAACGCTCATCATCACGCCCACGCAGTACACGATCGCGTTCATCGACCTCGCGTTTCAGAAGGTCGAGGACATGATCGGGATGTCACTCGACTCGGTGGGCCTTGGTCTTGCGCCCGTCGCGACAGCGGTCACCTCGATTCCGTCGATGATTCTCGGCTCAATGCGCGGCGGTCTCGTGAACCTCGGCCTTGGGGCTCCCCTTGCAGGGACGCTCGCCGCAGTCGTGGTCGCGTTCGTCTTCGGCGCGCTCGTGGTCATCATCTTGCGCGTGGTCGCAGACGTCGTGCCTGGTGTGGGAGGGTTGATTCGATGAATCGACTTCTCGCAACCGTGGGCGGGACGCTGCTGTCCATCGGTGGGGGCGCGTGGTTCCTCCTGACTGGTCTGCTTGACCCGTCGTTTCTGGCACACCCGAGCCTGTACTATCCAGCCGTTAGCTTGTTCAGCAAATACATCGGGCCGAAACTGCTGCCGGGGGTGCCGTGGGACGGCATCTTCCTGATGGCAGCGGTGGTGATGTTCGGCTCAATGCTCGTCGGATTAGACAAAAAACGAAAGAAGCGAAACAACTCATGACACCGAATAACCGACAGACAACGGAACAGAACGCCCGCGAGGTGGGCGCATGAACGTACTTGCGTGGCTTGCTCAGCATTGGCTCTGGGCGGTCGCTGGACTCGTCGTATTCGTCTTTGGCGTCTGGACAGTCCAAGAGTATCAACGCGGAAACACCGGCTACGACGCCGGCATCATCGTTGGTCATAAGGCTCGACGATGGACGGGTGGTATCACCGGCTTCTTCGCCGCAGCGAGCGTCGGCCTGCTCGGCGCGCTCTGGGAAGCGTCGATGAACCTCTCTGAGTTCGGAAACCTGCTTGGGGAGATCATCGCGTCGGCGCCCCAGATGATTGGGGGGATTGTCCTTGGTGGACTCGGCGCGCTCGGTCTTGAGGGGACCGTGGCGCTTTCGGGCGTACAACTGCTCGGGCTGACGCTCATCATCATGGGTGGCGCGACTATCGTCGCAAATCGCACGAAGAGGGCTCGCAAGCGTGAGGAAGCACGCCAATCGCGTGGGCGGAGGTCGCGATAGTCGTGCGGCGAGCTGTCGTTGCGCTTTGCCTCGTGCTCGTGGTCGCTGGTTTATTCGTGCCTGCCGCGGTCGCTCAGAGCGACGAGCAGGCGACGACGACAGAGATCAGTCTGCAACAGCTGCAAGCCGGTGGCGAGAAACCCGCCAACGCACCCGACTCAGTCCGTGCGAGTGGTACCTACGGCGAATACGCCGTTCAAACGCTCCCGACTGGCATCTGGGTTCCTGAAGGCGAGGACTCGGCGTTGTGGTCGTTCATGGCCCCTGGCGAGACCGTGAAACGCAACCACCTGCAGCTTCATTCGAAGCGCGGCTACGGCCTCGATGTTAAGAATCTGACCGTCCGCCTTGCCTACTACAAAATCACCGAGAAGGCGGTGCAAACCGAGAATGGAACCGTCACTCGGCAGGTGGCGACGAACGTCACCACGCAGTCGGTGTCGGCCACCGTGCCCGGTGGCTACTCGCCCCCGATTCGTATCGACCTGAAACCGCACTATGATGAACCTGTGCGGGTCGTCATGTGCGTCCAAGAGGAGGGCGAGTCGAACTGTCTGACGAACCCGACAAAGACGCGGTGGCATTTCATCCACCACTCGTCGAAAGCGGCACAGGGCGTGCAGACGACCTCGGCGGGTGGCCGACTTGCCTGGGCGTTCGGATTCATCGTGCTCCCGTTCAGCGGCTTCACCGCCAGCACCTTGTTCGTTGGTCGGAAGGTCGTGCGGAAAGCTCGCGCGAGCCCGGACATCTCGCTGCTCGTCTGGGTGCTCGCACTCATCGGAATCGTGGTCGCGATGTTGTTGTTTTGGGATCAAATCAGCAACACCCTGATTACGGCGCCGTGGGTGCTTGCCATCCTCGGCGGCATCCTGCTCGGGATTCTCGCCGTCGAATGGTTCGGTGACGAGACCTACCTCGCGCTGTTCTTGCGCTTGCGGCAGTCGGATGCGACCGACCCGTCCGTACTCGGCGGCGCAACCAACGATGAGGATGTTGTCGATGTCTCTCCCGCGACCGATGGCGGCTCGACGAAGGTAAATCTCGAACAAGCGCCCGGACGACTCGTCGCCGATGCGTTCGTGCAACGCATGGTGCGCGGGAGCGACGGCACGCGGTCAGCCATCCGAAGCGGGTTCTGGAAGTTCATCGCGCGGTTCCGGGGCGCTCGCGCCGATCTCGAAGCGCAGGGCAACCTGCACACTCGCATCGACGTCGAGGGCGGCCCATACAGCGAACTCTATTTACTCGACCCAGAGACGGACTCGCCGGCTGCATACCAGCCTGAGAGCCATCGTATCGAGTTCCCTGAACTGCGCTACCGTGACGACGACGGCAACGCAGTGACGAACTGGAGAGCCATTCTCGGCGGCCTCGCGGGGCTCAGCGCCTCGTATCTGCTCGGGTCGTTGTTGCTTGATTCGGGCGTGATTGGCCTGCTCGTCGGCGGCGGTGTCCTGTTCGTGTGGAAGGTCGCAACTCCCGTGCCCGGATTCTTCCGCATCAAACTCGCGCCCGTGCATTACGGGAACGCGCTGGCGACGATCATCAACCACGCCGACAAGCTGGGTGACGTGAAGTCGTGGGACTCGCTGTTCGAGATGCACCACCGCGAGAAGGCCGCGAACAAAGCCGATAACAAAGCGCTCGCCGGGAAGGCCTCGGCCTCGCAGATGGATGAGATCGCAGAGCGCTACGTCGGCAACCAAGAGCCAGAGGAGGACGACGATGAGTGAGGCCGCGCTTTCGGCGCACAGTCGCGTCGCTGACGCACTCGGTGACGCGCCCCCCGTCAGTGACCGGCCAGCGCTGGCAAAATTGTCTGCCGACCAAATCAACGTCTTCTCTGCGTTGCTCGATGGCTTCGACGACCGCTGTGCTATCCTCACGTGGATGCAGGCGGTCTCGATTCAGACGCTTGGGCAACTCGACGACGACTGGTTCCCACGCCTGGCGTGCGACGCCGACGTCGTCTCTGCCCTGCTCGGTGCGCCGTGGGGTCCCATCAAGGTGGTCTCGCCCGGACGGATTCGAGAGATTCGCCTCGGAATCGCGGCCAAAGACCTGCTGCCTGCGACGCAGGCGGCGAACCGCGAGTTCCGATGGACAGCCTCAGACTACCACACAGATGAGCAGGGCGAGGCTCCTGACCCGACGAAGCAACGCCATCCCGGGATGCGCCCGGGAATGTCGCTGCTCGACGACGCCGGCGCGTGGACGCTGTCGCGCTTGCTCGATGGCTTCGACAAGCCCGAGGCGTTCCTCATATGGGGCCAGTACGCCGTGAGTGCGACCTACTCCGAACTCGAATCATCGACGATAGAGGACGCGTATTTCGACCTCGAAGTGCGCGCGAGATTGACTGACAAAACGAGCGCCCGCGCAAGGTTCTTCCGCGAGTCGTGGGCGGCTGAGTATCTGCTTCCCGGTTTCAACAAGGCGGCTGCGCGGTTGGCCGCTCGCACCACTGAGGTGCCCGAGACGCACGCGACGAAACCAACCACTCCACGAGGATAAAATGTCAAATAATGCTACCCCACCGAAGGGGCATGACTGGGGCGAGCGGACCCAGCAGTCCGTCTCGCACACTGCACCGAAATACTGGAAAACAGACGCCTACGAGATTCGACAACGCTACGGCATCCCGCCACTCGACATCTCGGCGTTCGACGCGAAGAACCGCCAAGACGGCCAAATCACCTCGGACATCTACCCCGATATGGTCGTCCACGAACGAAACCCGACGCTGACGCGCTCACCAAAAGGCACGGACTGCTTCTTCCTCGGAGAGCGTGGCTGCGGGAAGACCACGCTCGCGGGCAACCTTGTCGCGCGCGTCATGGACGACCGCGTGGTCGTCGACGGCGAGGAAGTCGAGGTCGAGCCGAACGACGCGCTCTGGCGCGGCTCGTCGCGCCGGTCGGGCTGGCTGCACTTCCGAAACTGGACGACGCTGTGGCTGCCAACGCACGCAAGCGTCGAGGCCGCCTGGATGCGCGAAGACGACGATCCCGGCGACGAGCCGATGGACGTCGTCGAGACCGTGGCCGACGTGGTTCGCGACGTTGTCTTCTACGACGACGTACTCGACCTCGTCAGCAAGCTGGGCGAGCGCACACCTGGGTCGTTCCACGTCATCTACCCTGACCCGTCGTTCAGTGGGTGTGAGGAGCTGACCGCAGAGAGCGACCGCGTGGCTGGCTCGCTGCCGTTCGTGCCTCGCTGGGAGGCTGACAAGAAGACGCCGGCGACGCCCGTCGTCGATTGGTGGTTTGCGTTCATGCTCGCTCGCGTCGAGCACGGGCCGTTTCGATTCCAGTCGTTGTTTTTCGACGAAATCGGTGACTGGGTGCCCGAACGCGCAAAGAACGAGAAGGGCCGCCGGCTCTACGATAAAATCGGTCTGCTTCGTGGCATCTGGGCGGACTCGCGGCGTGCGCTGTTGTCGATTTACAACTTTGGTCACTACGAGGAGAACGTTCACAACGACATCCGACGCGAGCACAAGTGGCGCGTGCAGATGCCCGATGGTACCCCGAACCCGACGAAGGTGCCGCGGTCGAGCATCCCGGTCGGCTACAAAACCGTGCCGATGCACTCGGACATCATGTCTTGGCGGTCGATTGGTGAGGCGCTCTGTTTCACCCAGAGCAAGATGTCGCTGTTTGGGTGGGGCGATATCCCCGGCCTCGACGAGGACGCGAACCGCTGGCTGCGGATTCGCCTCAGCGAGCCGGACGTGCTCCCGCAGCGGACGCAGACCGAAACGCCGTCGCAAGCGTTGGAGTTCGACGATAACGTCTTTGGTGAGTGGCAGAACCAGACCCACCACCGCCTTTACGTGAAAGACCCCGGCGAGGGGTTCATCTCGGTGACGAACCCCGACCTCGACGGGCTCGTCTCGCCGTGGGAGGAACTCACCTTCGACGATCTCCGCAACCAGGGCGACCACGTCGAGGTCGTGATGAGTGACGAGTCGACGGAAATCGTTGTGGCTCGGATTCCAACCGATTCGAAGCCTCGTCGGCCTGGGGCCGAGGGGAGCGAGGTGGGGGCATGAGCCGAAATCTCGCTGAACTTCTCGGAGTTCTGTCATCCCTCCCGCGCGCGTACTCTGAGACTGATATGGAAACACCCCCCGGGCGTGGGCGCAGTAGGGGCCCCGGCCTCTCGCGCGCGCTCGCCTCAATAGCCCTCGCGATGCTCATACTCGTGAGCGCGGTGGGCGCAGGTGCGGGCGTGGCGCTCGTGAGCGCTGGTGCGCCGGACGGAATGGTCGGCATTCCAAACGCAAAC
The DNA here is from genome assembly GCF_036689885.1 of Haladaptatus sp. CMSO5. Lineage (NCBI taxonomy): Archaea > Methanobacteriati > Methanobacteriota > Halobacteria > Halobacteriales > Haladaptataceae > Haladaptatus > Haladaptatus sp. CMSO5. The sequence goes on along the minus strand of NZ_JBAHVW010000001.1, from coordinate 1,600,814 downwards.
ATCGTCGAGGATTATCCAACCGACGAAACGCCGCCGATTCGCGCGAGCGACTTGCACGGCTCGGTGATGACGTCGAAACACGCCGAGACGCTGGAACTGACGGTCACAACCTCACAGCGCGCTCGTGGCTATGTCTCGGGTGCAGTCATCGGCAGCGGCGACGTTGCCCTGGTGCTCACCGACGACGTGAACCACGACGGGCGTCGCGTGGCGCTTCCGGCGAAAGAGGTCGAGGCCGCACTCGGGTACGTTCCGACGGCGGCGTATATCTCGAATGAAGACGGCAGCCGGACGATGGCCCCGGTCGAGCAAACCGGTGGCCTGCTCGTGTTCGAGGTGCCGCACTTCTCGTCGAACGTCGTCACTTTCTCGGGTGAGATTCAGTTGACGGGCTCGCCTGCGGTCGACGGCGCGCAGTACAGCTACACAGTGAGCGACCTGGATGCGGTCGAAAACTTCACGCTCGATGTGACGGGTTCGACGGGCTACAACTGGGATAACTACTCGTCGGTCGAATCAGACGGCGGCACCATTCCGATTGCCGTCGATGGGACGACCTCGCCAACGGGGCCGGGTGGCTCGCCCGAAATCACGCTGACGGGCGTGGGTTCGGAAACGTGGGACAACTACACCGCGACGAAAGGCGACGGTGAGAACATCCCTATCGACGTGGGTGGGAATCTCGACCCAACCGGGCCAGCGAGCGGCTCCCCCGAGATTACGCTGACGGGCATCGGTTCGACCACCGATTACTCGCCAAGCGGGACGGCGGGCGCTGGCGACAGCGCGAGCATCACGGTCGGCGGCAACATCGACCCGACCGGCCCGGCGAGCGGGTCACCGGAAATCTCGGTGACAGCACACGCGGAGACGGTGAAAGATTCGGAGTATTCAACGTACAACCAAGAGATTGCGTCAGTCGGAGAGTGGAATGGTGTTCACACAGATTCTGAGGCGGTCATCGACCAGTCGCCACAGGGAAAAATCGAGGAAATCGCCATCGAACTCACTCGAAATGACTACTCGGGGAGTGGCCCCACGGTTGATATTTACATCAACAAAGACGGTGCAGTTGATGGGGTTCATGGCGAAGGGACGCTCGTTAAGAGTGGATGGAACCCCGGCACGACGACGGGAACCAAAACGGTCACACTAGACACAGAGTTCGACGCTGACGGCGAACCCGTGACGGTCGAATTTGTGACTACGGCGTCGCCTTCGGACGATTCCATCATCTCGTTCGGGTTCGACGGGTCGGCAACCTCTGACAAGTTCCGGTCAGAGGACACGAACGATTACACCCGGTCGTGGGCGGCGAATATTGAACTTCGGTCGTTCCCGTCTGATATGACCGTTTCAGACGGGCAGGGTAACTCGGTGACGTTCTCGGGCTATTCGGACGGTCAGAGCGGGTCGAAGGCGTTGGCGCTGTCGAAGGACGCGACCGCGCTCTCGTTCTCGGGCGGCGGCGGGTCGTGGGACTGGTCTGCGGACTACACGACCCAACAGAAAACGAAGGACGTGGGTATCGACTACGACGGCGACGCCGTGGATGAAATCACGCACACAGGCGTGCTCGATGACGGCGAAACGGCAAGCTATGCCGCGCCACTCTCGACCTCTGATTCGAGCCTCGACATCTCGACTGACAACTCAGACGTGACGGTCGACCTCGTGATGCAGGAAGTGCAGAAGACGAAAGACGTCGGCATCGACCTCGACGGCGATGCGACCGACGAGATAACGCACGCTGGCGTGCTCGACCCCGGTGAGACTGCCACCTACGACGCGCCGCTCTCACTCGCGGACGACGCGCTCGACATCTCGACGGACAACTCTGACGTGGACATCGTGCTCTCGATGCAGGAAGTGACCGAAACGACTGATCCAGCCGTCGAGGTCAACGGCAACGTGGTCTCACACTCAGGAACGCTCACCGACGGCGAGACGGTCTCGCTGAACACGAGCACGAATTGGGTGCAAGAAGGCACCAACCAAATCAACATCTCGGTGACCTCGCCGGGTGGGTCTGCCGCGCCAGGCCAAGTCGGCTTCAACTACCGCCACGAGGCCGTCGACAACCAGTCGGTGACCTACCAGGGCGAGAAATGGAGTGAGCGCTACAACGTGAGCAAGACCTATTCGAGCGACCGGCAGAACGCGACGCTCACCGTCCCATTCGACCAAACGGTGTACTCAATTCGTTCGCTCGAAGTTCGCACGAATGGTGGGGCATGGGATCCGCTCACTCCGTCTGAGTATTCGCTCTCGGAGACGACGCTGACGGCGCAACTCGGGGAAATCTCCGCAGGCGACACCATCGAGGTGCGTGCGGTCGGGAGCAAGGTCTCGGTGAACAACGGTGCAATAACGGTGACCGACCCGACGCCCGTTGGTGAGTCGCTCGACAGCGGCATCCGCATCGACGACTGGAACAACGATTCGTATATCGCCGTGGGCGGCACCGAAGACGCCCACCGCGTGCATTATCTCTACAACGAAACGTGGAACGGGAACGAGCACGCGGTCATCGCGAGCAACGGCGGCCAGCAGCTTGTGTTGCCCGCAGCCGAGGTTGGGGGCATCGCGCGGGTGTCGTCGATTCCATTGAAGGCAGAGCCATTAACGGGCGAGGTCTGGATTTCGGTGTCGTCGCCATCGAGTACGGAACCGACCTTCGAGGTTGCGCCGGGTGCGAACTATGGGGACGACGTCGAGTTCACGCACTTGGCTGCTGACTCGGGGACGAGCTACATTCTCTACTCTGAGAGCGATGGCATCCAACTCGATGCGGCTGAAGTGGGCGAGCCAGCGGTGTTCGAAGGGAGCGACCGCGAGGGGACGCTCGTGATTCGCGCCGATTCGAGCAACTCGACCTCGACCGGCCCCGTCGGAACCGGGCCGGGCGGATTCATCGGCCAGACGACGAACACGGTGGTCGAGGCGATGCCTGTGATGAATCCGGGCCTGATTGCAGTGCTCGTGCTTGCAATCATTGGATTCGCCGTTGCCTACACCGAGCGACGCACGCCAGACGGGATGCCCGTCTACCGGCGACCTATCGTCTTGCTCGCTGTGGGCGTGGCGTTCGTTCTCGGTATCCTGTTACTCGCGCCGGATGCGATTCTCGGGCCGGTTCGGACGGCGCTTTCTGCGACCCTTCCATTGGCTGGCATCGCGGGCGTGCTGCTCGTCGCCTACCTCATCTACAGCTGGCGACAGGAGAAAGAGAAGAGAGCGTCTACGCCGCAGCAAGTCTTTGAACTCGTCGGGAGGGAGAAGTAGTGTTCGAGCAGGCGATTGCAGACCTACTCTCTCGCCTTGGCGTGCGCGGCGTGAGCGTCTCGCTGCTCTTGGTGTTGGTGTCGCTCGTCGCTTGGTCGGGGCGCGCTCGCACTGCCGGCCATGTGGCCGCGAGCGGCTTGCAGACCGCACGCACCGTCGTGGTCGTCTTCTTGGGCTTGTTGCTGTTGGGACTCATCTCGATTGACCTCGGACGCGCCCAAGATCTTCTGCGGGCGCTGCCGGACGTGCAAACGCTCATCGGGTGGTTCGTATGAGCGACACAGTTTCGCGGTGTCAGACCGCGTTGCGCGACATCTGTCACGAAGCAATCCTCGATTTGTTCGACGACTATCCTGCGCGCGTTTCGTTGGAGGTGAGCTTCGAGGCGCTCGTCGAGGTCGCGCCCGGGCTTGCAGACGACGTCGTCTCACGACCCGAGACGATGTTCGACCACTTCGATGCTGCCCTCGCACAGTATCCCGACCTCGATGGAGCGATGAGTCAATCCCATGTGCGGTTCGTCGACCTGCCCGAGGACGTGACGCTGTCGGTGGGTGAGGAGCGCGTCGAGCACAAAGACCGGCTCGTTGCCTTCCAGGGACAAATCACGAAACGCACCGACGTCGGGCCACTCCTGCAGAAAGGATTTTTCGAGTGCCTGCGCTGTGGCATCGAGACCGAACTCCCACAAGGATTCGGCACGATTCGCGAGCCGTTCCAGTGCTTGGGCTGTGACACACAAGGGCCGTTTCGTTTGGTCGAGCGGATGAGTGAGTTTGAAGACCACCAGAAGGTTCGCCTGCAGCAACCACCCGAAGAAGCTGTCGACGGTGCGACGGCGTCGATTGACTGCCATTTGCTTGACGACATCTGCGGCACGATCGAGGGCGGCCAGCGCGTCACGCTCGTCGGTCAGTACGTTGCCTACTCGCACAAGCGACGCACGCGCTTCCGTAAGCGGTTCTTGGTGAATAACGTGATCCCTGAGAACGCAGACCCGCGCGAGGTTGATACGAGCGAGCACGCAGACGAGATTGAGCGTATCGCGAACACGCCCGACCCGTTGGCGACGCTCGTCGAGTCGTTTGCTCCGGGCCACAAGGGCGACGAGCACGTGAAACGCGCCATCGTGCTGCAGATTCTCGCATCTTGGGCACGGCACGCGCCGGACGGGACGTTGCATCGCGGCAAGAGCCATATCTTCCTGCTCGGTGACCCCGGCGTCGGGAAGTCGAATCTCTTGGAAGCGGCGGCGCGTCTCTCTCCTCGGTCGGCGCTCACGGATGGGACGGGCTCGTCCGCAGCGGGGCTTACCGCAGCCATCACGAAGGACGATTTCTCTGACGAGCAATTCAGCATCGAGGCTGGGACGCTCGTGCGGGCAAACAAAGGCGTGGCGGTGGTGGACGAACTCGACAAGGGCGACACGTCCGACCTGGACGCGCTGCACACGGCACTCGAAAGCCAAGAGGTGCGCGTCACCAAAGCCGGGAAGAACGCGATTCTCCCGGCGAAAACGGCGTTGCTGGCGGCGGCGAATCCGGTCGGTGGGCACTTCGACCCAGCCAACGAGTTCGTCGACGAGGTCGAGTTGCAGTCGCCGCTGCTGTCTCGGTTTGATTTGATTTTCACGATGCGCGAGGTGGAAGACCGCGAGCACGTGCGGGCGATTGGTGAGCACATGGTCGAGTCTCGGCAAACGTCAGGTGAACTCGCACGTGGCGACGAGGTGGACGCTTCGAAGCTGGATGCGGTTGAGCCAGCGATTTCGCCCGAGGTGTGGCGTGCCTACGTTATCGAGGCGCAGAAGGTGCAGCCGGTCATCAAGGACGAGTCAGTTCGTGAGCGGCTCATTGAGTGGTTTGCCGACCTCAAGACTGACCTGCCGGCGCGCTACCAGGGCGACGACGAGGGCGATCCCGATGGTCCGCCGTTGCCGGTGACAGCCCGAATGTTGGATGCAGTACAACGACTCGCAGAGGCGCACGCTCGTGCTCGGTTATCAGATGAGGTGCTCTGGTCAGACATTCAGGTTGTGACGACTCTCGTCGATAGGTCCCTGGCGGACATCGGTATAGCGCCGACCTCGAACGCTGCTCTTGGTACAGTTACTAATACTATAGAATTTGGAAGTCTCGGGATTTGAATTTTGGAGGCAAGGTTGGGAGGTTTCGCTACATCTCTCCCCCAAATTCCACTATAGACACATTCCATTCAAAAATCCGGCATGATAGACTTGGCCGCATGAACTACTTCGTCGATCAAGTGTGAACGATTCTCACTCTCAATCTCTTCTGAGGATAGAGAAGGTAGATCGATAATGACGATGGTTCCAGACGGTGTGTTTTCTTTAAACTGGATTTTACCGTGTGATTGGTTAACTATAGAATAAACGAATGATAACCCAAGACCAGCCCCATGAGAGAGGGGCTTTTCCTCTGGCTGCCAGAGTGCTTCAATCTCGACGTTAGGTATACCAACTCCAGTATCTGAAATCATCACTCGTGTCAAATCATTTTTATTAAACTCTGTAGCCACCGAAACCTCAATTTCGAGGTCCGTGCGGCTATTATGCGTGATTGCGTTCTCCAATAGTTCTTCTATTGCTTGTTGAAATAGTGGGTGAACATTGGTTGGTGCAGTAGCTGGTGTGGATAGTTTGAAATCGACTGATGAATATTCAGTTCTGAATGTCGCCACTGATTCCATTGCGATAGTAGTGATATCAACTTTGCTTGCCTTACTAGGTCCTAGGGTACGTTCGAGAAGTTGTGCTTTCTCAGTGATACTATACAACTGTTTGACATGCTTGTCCAATAGGGGAATGTATTCATCTACGTTTTCAGGAGATGGGTCATGTTTCAACATTTCAGTGGCACCGCCAAGAACTGTGAGTTCATTCCTAAGGTTGTGTCTGAGAACACGGTGCATCACAGAGAGTTGTCTGTTCAACGTACGAGATTTCTTGTACTCGGTACCGAGTTTCTTATGGCTTTTCTGAAAATTCACGTAAAAAAATCCAAGCGGAGCGCCCACTGCCGCTCCGACACCACTTGATACGAGAAGCCCATATACGGGGTCATCGATTGGTTCATTCGTCCAAACGTCAAGTGCAATATTAAACACAGAAATGGATAGAGCGATTGTGATAAGGGAAAATACAATTACCAGCATATGGAAGGCTTCCCCAACTGTCATTTTGTTTTTTGATACCCGATAACTTGCATATAGCAGTGAGAAACCGGATGAGACCGGTACAATCATTTCAGCGATCGTCCGAGAGGAGTGTTGCATATGGACAGACGCATGAGAAATACCGCCAATAACGAGGAAAAGACCGATCACAGCAAATGGGAATCCAGTATTCAATCGAATCCATTGTTCAACCGCATTCATTACCTAATACTACAACACCAAATATATAGAATTATGTGACATTCAAGTTATTCTGAGGATATAATTGCCGGTTAGTTAGGGATATAAAATTTTTGCCATATCGGATTTAATGACATTACCACTACAAGTATCTGGGTAAAACCACACAAAGAATCAGTGTTCCAAGTAGCAATACGTCCGTTTCAACTGCTTCAAGTAGAACTCCGCTAACCTCTGCGGGGTATTTTTTGTGCCGTGCCTTTAGGCACACACCGTAAGGGGGCTGTCCCGTCCCACGGGAGCGAACGCGACCGTGAGCTGCCGCTGGTCAACGTGGAAGGAAGTGGATGTTAGAAAACACGGAATTTTGGGGCGAGAATGCGGAAGAGATTACCGCGAGTTTGGAGGAAGGATAGTGTTGCCACTCAGCAGGAGGGCGTCAGGGGGCGGGCCCGATGCGTGCGCCGAAGAGGGTGAGCACGGAATTGCTAAGCACACTGAATGGCCTTGAGTTGCGAAGGTCGCCATCGGGGTTGTGCCAGCGAACGAGCGCGTCCGTGAGCGTGAGCACGGCCTTACTGCCCGTGCGTTTCGCGGCCGCGTAGCCTTCGCGCATAATACGCTGAACGTCCGCTCGCGTGAGAGCGCCCGAGAGTTCGAGCGTGGTCTGATTATACCGTTCAACAAGTTTGACGCCGTGGGCTCGAACCCAGCGGCCCATCGCGGTATCGTTCGCGAACGCTTCAGCTTCGGCTGCGACCTCAGAAAGCCGGCGTTCAGTGTACCGAGCAGTGCGTTCAAGCGACTGAAAGAGCGAGGAAACCTCACTCCGGATGTATTCATCGACGTACCCGACGACGTTGCCGAAGGTGTCGGCTGCATCACCGAGTTTGCTGATGGTTCGATACACCGTCGAAGTCGAACAACCCGCTTCTTTCGCAACCTCGACGGCGCCACGGCCACCGTCAGCCATCATGCGGGCGACTGAGAGCTCTTTCTCGCCGAGATTTGCACTCAGCAGGGTGTCTCTGGCGACCTGCTGTTCGACCGCTTTGACAGTGTCAAGACCGAGATCGGGAACGAGAATGTCTGGGTCGTGCTCGGTGCGTTTGAAGTGATGATCCTCGATGAATGTGTCTGCATGAGCGTGGGTAGGGAGTCCGGCTTCCGAGAGAACGGCGAGTAGCTTCTCATCGAACTCTCTGATGACGTCGTCGAGAGCATGCCAGGGGATGTTGCCATCACCTGAGAGCTTCGCGTAGTTGATCTCGAGTTTCTGGTGGGCGAGCGGGTCGTCTCCGTCGAGTGCCGTAAACTCGCTACGTACCTTTCGTGGGTGATAGACTTTCGCCCGTGCAGTCCACTCGTGGCCAGTGATGAGTCGTCCCCAGTCCTGGCCAGAAAGGACGACGCGGTCGTTGTAGCCCTCGGCTTTTTCACCGTCCCATTTGAACGAGCCGCGGCCTCGGTTCTGCATGGATGCTTTCGCAAGGTCGTGGAAGACGCCCTCGTGGCCGGTGAGGGTTCGAGTGGCGAAACGGTCGAGTCGAACGTAGCGAGCAAGCGCCCAAGTATTGCAGTACGAGGTGGTTTCTCCGTCGTTGTTCTCAACCTGGTCGGCGAGTCGCTCCTCGGAGAAGTACTTCGGATTCACATCGACAACGTCAGCGAAAGCTTGCAGGAGGGGAACGTATTCGTCGGGGTCAACGTTGGCTGATTGAGCCTGTAATGCGACTCCTGGAGGGATTTCAGCTGGGAAGCCAAGCGATTTCGTCTCGTCTTTGTGATGGCGAGCGTCCGGAAATCGAGGTGAAACCGTGATAGTGAGTCCACGTTCGGGGGTTTCGGCTGCTTCGAGCCGGAATTTGAACTCCATGAAGCGGTCGAAGACGTCCTGGTCGCGACCGGCGATGCCACCCTCCCAGTAGCGAGGCTGGTTTTCGTCATCGTTGACGCGCCAAAGTTCGCCCTGATGAGTGAAGACAACATTCTCATTTAGAATGGTGTCGAGGGCGGTGTTGGTAAGCGCGAAATACGCCGAAAGCTTCGCTTCGCTGGGCGTGGTTGCGTAGTAGGGGTCGTCTGGGTCGTCGAGGAAGAGAAGCCAGCTTTTGAGTTCGTGGGTTGCGGGTCGAATCGTCGAGAAATCAGTGCGTAGCCTACGATTCTCACGCTCTTCGCAGGTGTGGTTTGAGTCTGCTGCAATCCCTTGGTATTCTTCGTGGCAGAATCGGCAAGCCATCTGGCCTGCCGCAGCGATTGGGAGAGACGGTTGTTCGGAGCGCTCGTTGGTCTTGTAGTTACCCCCAAAGAGGTACTCCTCTTGCGTCTCTGCGTCTTGGTCTTCGCGTCGAATATCCGCCATCGAGACCTCGTCTCTATCATCGCCTACATGGTGCCGGTCGGTCACGCACCTTCACCCCTGCAGAGTGGGCGTTGTTTCGTGAGGCGATTGCAGGCCTCGCAGAGAATCGCGATGACGATATCGCGGTGTCGGTGATTATGCTTGTGAACCTGGAGTGAACCACAACGCCGGCATTTTCGGAGCTGCCAGACGTTCATCGTCGCTCGACCTCGTCGACTGAGCAGACAGGGTCGGTGCACCGATAAACGCTCACGACCTGGCCGCGGGCGTTCGTGGTCTGCTTGAGGTAGGTGAGTTCCCCGCTGCAGTCGTCACACGCATAGCGGGTCACGGCTTAGCCTCCACGTCCAGTGAGTCGAACACTCGCGACCAGGGGAGTCGTGCGGCGTATTCCGCGTGGTGACTGGCTCCACACGGAGACCAGGTTTCGATGAGTGAATCGACGGTTCGGGCATCGAGGAGTGCGAGTCTCCGAATTGAATCGACGCAGTCGGGGTCGTAGACCGCGAGCACGTACGCACCTTCAGCGGCGAGGAGGCGCTCATGTGAGCGTTCACGTATCCACCAGCGGCCACGTCGCGTGCTCGCACCGTCAGTCATGCGTGCGCGGCACGCTTTGATCTCTATGGGCGCGCCCTCTCGCAGGACCACGAGCCCGGGAGTGCGCGTCTCTGGGCCGGTCTGCACGCCCTCGGTTGCGACCGCGTCATGCCAGTCGGGCTCGCTCGCTTCGTTCGCAACGTGTTCTAGACTCCAGCGCTCGCATGCGGCTGTCTCAACGGTGAGTCCCCAGTCTGCATTGTCGATGGAACTCACTGAGCATCACGCTCCGGACGCTGGTCGGTAACGTGAGGATCGACCTGTATCCAGCCGATGAGGGAGTTGATTTGGTTGAGCCAGTGTTCGAGCGCATGACCACACCTAATATTTGAGGGGTATCGTGCGAGCGTTGGCTTCTCCTCGTTCTCCTGGTCGACGAGTTCGAGTTGTTCGTCGAGGACGAGAATGATGAGGCGGTTCTCGTCGTCTCGCCCGTAGTAGTGGGCGTGGCCGTGGTGGTCGAGACCGATTCGAGAAACCTGACGGCCGCGTCGCGAGAGCCACGGAGGCAGATCTTCGAGTGAGGTGTGGGCTCGCTCTGGGAGATAGTCGGAGAGGTTTTCGACGACAGTGAGATCGTCGTAGCGCTGGGCTTTCTCCGGGTGCAGGAAACGCCAGCATGCGAGGTGGAATGGGCAGTAGGCTTCGTCTCTCCCGAGCCCGCCAACAGCGACCCGATAGACGGCGTCTCGGTCGCACGTTCCGATGAATTCGCAGTTGATGTCTGCTTCGTGTTCGACTGGGCCGACATCCGGCTCGAACGCGTCGGGCCGAAGGCCGGTGCTCATTGGTTTCCTCCGTTGAGAAGGTCAGCCGGGAAGGTGCAGCCGCATGGTCTCGCGTGCGCCTTGGACGGGCCTGAGATGGTGGTCGTTTGTATCGCGCGGCCACAGCTCGGGCAGGTTGTGCCCTCGGACGTGTTGTTCTGTCCGGGGGTCATCGTAGGTCCTCCCGTCGGCGGTAGGAGTACTGGTCTGGGTCTGGTACGTGTACGCTGAGGCCTGCGGCGGTGCCTTGTGAGATGCGGATGTAGCTATCGCAGGCGAAGCAGCGGTGGGCGATATCGTGTTTATCGCCGTAGACGCGGCGGAAGTTCTGGGGGACGTGTTCGTTGCAGTGTTGGCAGCGGCGCTCGTCGCTGAGTGTGAGCGAGAGCGGCATCAGCATCGGCCTCCTGCGGCCGTGTGAGGCGTGAATCGGTCGCTATGTGTGGGTTTTGTGGAAGGTTTGGAATCGACGGAGGGTGGCCTATTTAAGCTGAGAAGTGTAAGAAGTTTGCCAAGCCAAAGGAGGGATTTGAACCCTCGACCTAATCCTTACGAAGGATTCGCTCTGCCAGCTGAGCTACTTTGGCGCGCTCTATGCATCTTAATGTGGACGGATAACCGCAATAAGGGTTGCGAATCGGACTGCCCGAGCGCACCGTTCTCACGCCTTCGTCAGGCGAACGTCGAGGCAGACGTTCACCTCGTGGGGGGCGTACGACCGGACGGTGTGGCGGGTTTCGACCGTCACGTTGTAGGCAGGCTCAGCGGCTGCACGAATGGCGGCTTCGCCGGGGCCGTAGGGGTCGTCGTCTGACTGGAAATCGTAGTAGTGGAGCACGCACTCGTCATCCGCGAGGGCCACAGCCGTCTCGAGAAATTCGTTTGCAGTGTGGGGAAGGTTCATCACGATGCGGTCTGCCCACCCGGTGTACTCGGTTGCCACCTCGCGGACGTCGCCGTGGATGGCGGTCACGCGGTCTGCCACGTCGTTCCGGCGGGCGTTTTCTTCCATGTACTGTACGGCGACTTCGTTCAGGTCGGTTCCGACGACGGTGGCACCGCGCTTTGCGAACGGAATCACAAACGGGCCAACACCTGCGAACATGTCGAACACCTGCTCGTCCGCGGCCGCCTGCTCGGTCACACGGTGGCGTTCGGTTGCGAGTCGCGGCGAGAAATACACCGTTGCGAGGTCTAAGCGGAACTCACAGCCGTACTCGCGGTGGACGGTTTCTGTGCTGTCTCCGACGAGGATATCCCAGTCGCGCACTCGCAACTCGCCTTGCACCTTTGAGGCGCGATTAATCACCGTATCGAGCGGTAAATCCGACTGCGCGATTGCGTCTGCAATCTCCTGAGCGCGGGCGTCATCGTCTTCGTCGATGATGGCGATCTGGCCGATGCGCTCGTAGGCAGGCTCGAATCCGAGGATGTCCGATGGCATCGTGAGCGTGTCGCGGGCCGGGGCGTCGCGGGTGACGAGTTCGTACCCGGAGACGGCTTCGGTGACGGGAATGTAGAGCACGCCGTCTGCAACCGTAATCTCGTACTCGTCGTCTATCACACCCTGTCCGGCGAGTTGCTGTCGGGTCTCCTCACCCTCGGTCACCGGCACCCGGACGCACGTAACCTCCATGGATATTCGTCTTCACCCGGGAGCAGGCGTAAGGTCTTCGGTCGTCGTGGGCTGGTCGGCCAACACGAGTGCGGTTCGCTTAACTCGGCGCGTGGCTGAGAGGGCGTATGCTCACGTTCATCGGCCTCGGTCTCTACGACGAACGCTCTATCACCGTCGAAGGGCAGGAAACCCTCCGCGAGACCGACCGCGTCTTTGCAGAGTTCTACACCAGCAAACTCGTCGGCACGACCATCGAAGCCGTAGAGGAGTACCACGACATCACTATCGAGGTGCGCGACCGCGAAGGCGTCGAACAACACCCAGAGCCCATCTTAGACGCCGCAGAGACCGAATCGGTCGCCTTCCTCACCGCCGGTGACACCATGATTTCGACGACGCACGTAGACCTCCGACTTCGGGCGGCAGAACGCGGCATCGAAACTCGCATCATCCACGGCACGACCGCAGAAGCCGCGGCCAGTTCGCTCACCGGCCTCCAGAACTACCGCTTCGGGAAGGCGACCACGCTGCCGTTTCCCTACACCGAGTCGATGGGTGTTCCCCAGAGCGTCATCGACACCATCGAAGCCAACCGCGAACGCGGCCATCACACGCTCTGTTATCTCGACATCAAAGCAGAGAGAGGTGACTATATGACGGCGGACGTGGCCGCTTCGCTGCTGGCCGAAGACTGGGACGAAGATATGCTCGCCGTCGTGGTCGCTCGGGCGGGCAGCCCAGAACCCATCGTCGCCGCAGACCGGCTTGGCGCACTCGCTACGCGAGATTTCGGAGAGCCACTCCACTTACTCGTCATTCCCGGCGACCTCCACCACATGGAAGGCGAGGCGCTCGCTGAACTGGCTGGCGCACCTCGGGATGCTGTCGACGAACTGAGTCCGAACTAATCCACTTACCGCGCTCGGCCGTCACCGTCTGCGCGCATCGGCGCGTCCATATCGAACGCGTTTTGGAGGTCGTACTCAGTCCCTGTAACGAGAAACAGCAGGTCTTCGATGATGACGAGCACGCCCGGCAACTCACGCACGACGAACCACGTGATGAACACGAGGGCGACGACCGCGAGACTCTGGCTGATGATGCGGTCTGCGATGATGTAGGACACTCTGTAGGGGTCGTCGAGAGCGAACACTGACATTACGAGGTCGGGCGCGATGTGGAACTTCTGCAGACCAAATCCAAGCCCGATGAAGATGTTTCTGATGAGATTCAGCCCGTAAATCACCGGCAGCGACACGGCAAGCGCCCGAAGTTTGTTGCGAAGCGGGGCGCGGACGGCGCCAATCAATCCGACGAAGATGGCCATGCTCCCGATTCCCGTACACGCGATGAGGATGGTGTACGTGAGCGCGTGGTTCGGGTCGTTCTCTGCAGTGAAGTAAAACGTTGACCGAAAGTCGTGATGACCGAACTCGGCTCCCGAAACCACGGTCGGATCCACGCCGAGCAGTTGCATGAGGAACTCCGTTTGGCTCGCTACCAGTTCGATGAGCACCTTCTGGAGTGGGATGATCGCCTCGAACGGCATGAACACAACGCCCATCAGCGCCACTGCTCGCGTCAGGACAAACAGCGAATCTCTGCCGTTCCAGATGAGGTAGGCGACGTAGAGGCTTAGCGGGACTGCCGCTGCGCTTCCAACGCCCTCGATGATACTCTTTGCAACGAAGGCGAAGTGATAGACGAGCGAGAGCCAGAAGGCAGCAAACAGTACCCACGCGACGACCGTGACCGGACGGGCGAGGTCGCGGTCGCGCAGTTCGATGAGTGCGCCCGCAGAAAAGGTGCCGATGACCAGCCACGCTAGGGGGTCAGAAAACTGCGTCAACCACGCCAGCGTCGCCAGTAGCTCTCCGAGCATTTTCAGGTAAGGAGAGTAAGCGAATCTGAACTAAATGCTTTGTCCTTGGCCGTGTTTGTGCCCGCCATTTGCACCTACACAACGCAGTAGAGAGCTGTCGCTCAGTGACGTGAGCGCGAAAGAAATGTGAAAGTTAGAAACGGGAGTGAATCCCGGTATTACGCTTAGTTGCTGCGGCGCACTGCGAGGAGTGCGGCTGCAATGAGCGCGATGACTGCTGCAAGAGCGCCGAAGCCTGGACCTTCTTCTTCAGTGGTCGTTGGCTCGGACGTCGTGCTGTCAGTCGTGGTGCTGGTGGTTGCGGCGGTCGTGGTGGTACCGGAGGACGTCGTGGTCGTTGCCGTACCAGTCGTCGTGGTGCCACCGGTGCCGATCGTGATCTGAGCGGAGTCAGTCACTGCGTTACCGTCTTCACCAGTGTACGGACCGTCGTCAGCGCCTTCGGACGTGACGAAGTCGTACTCTTCGTTGCCGTTCGAGTCCATGTGAGGCATCGCGATGAGCTCCTGGTCCTCTTCGAGGGTGGAGTCAAGGGAGACCTCAACATCCTCGTGCGTACCTGCGTCGAGGTACTCGGAGGTGCCGACAACGCTACCGGTTGCGTCGCCGTCGAGGAGCGTTGCGTCGTGAATCGTCACGAAGCCGCCCTCGGAGAGCGTGACCGAGGAGACAACAACGGACGAGCCGTCGGTTTCCTGGTCGTCGAACGTAACTTCTGCGGATGCGCCTTCGCCGACAACGCCGTCGACTTCGTCGCCGAGCACGGTGCCGCCCTTGCGGATGGATGCCGTGAATTCAGCGCCGGTTGCGACATCGGACATGTCGAACTCAGCCGAGAACGTGCCGTCGGCCTGGACGTCAACCGTCTGGGACTTCAGGAATGGCGAGTCGCTGTTGGAAGAGCGGAGACGGACCGTCAGCTCGGTTCCGGGTGCAACGTTGGTCGTACCCGAGACCATGCTGGACGAGCTCTTCGCAACCGTGAGGTCGCCGTTCTGGAGGTTGTCGAATTCAGCGTCAGCGTCTTCGACGGAGAACTCCGTGGAGACGCTCTCTTCTTCTTCGTCTTCAACGTACTCGTTGAAGTTACCGAGGTCGTCAGCCAGGTCGCTGTTTTCGCCAGCAAGGCTGAAGGATGCTTCGTAGTTCTGGCCGTCCTTCATCTGCGAGAACGCGCCAGTGTCGATTACGACGAAGAACGTGTTGTTGTCTTCGTCAGTGTAGAGCTGTGCAGCGTTTGCGCCAGCACTATCGAGGTCGTCAGCATCCAGGGTAACTGGGTTCTGGTTTGCTTTTTCGTTCGTCTGCTCAAGCTTAAGCTCGAGACCGTTGTCTGCGAGCGTGCTGAGGTCCTCGTCGTCAACATAGCCGTAGAGGCCACTTGCTTCGACTTGGACAACCAGGCGGTCGTTCTTTGCGACGGTGTCGCTCTCGCTGACCTCACCGAGGAGGTCTTCGAGGTCGTCAGAGTTGGCTGCGCCGTCAGGTGCAACCCACGTCTTGATACCGTCGGTGGAGCGCTCGCGGAGTGCGAGCGTACCAACGCCCTTCTCGTCCTCAACGTCGCCGTCTGCGTCGATGTCGTTGGACGATGCGGCGCGGAGGTCGTAGTCACCAGCTGCGAGTGGTTCGCTGAGGCTTGGGCTGATGTCAGTGTTTGTGGTGACGTTGTTCTCGTCGTATCGGGTGACGCCGTCACTACCGAGTTTGTCGTCACCAGCAACGTCGTATGCGTTGGTAGATGGGCCGCTGCCCTGACCAGCGAGGAACGTGTTCATTTCGAGAACAACTTCGCCGTCTTCGTCGTCGTCGACGACGTGGACGCTCTCGAGGTAGTTCACGTCTTCGCCACCAATGAAGACCCACGCCTCTGTGGAGTCTTCCATGTTGATGGTGATCTTTGCGATGTCACCGACTTCTTCGGTCGTAACGGACTGGCCGAAGTTGATGTCGGTGTCGAGTTCGTTGACCGTAACGGATGCAGAGTCAGATGCCGTGGTGTCGTTGACTTGGAAGTCGAACGTGTAGTCACCAACGGTATCGAACTCGGAGAAATTAGCGACGACTGTGTCGTCTCCAGTGACCTGGAGCGTGACTTCGTCGTCATCAACGTTCTCAGAGACGAACGTGTTGTCGCTGCTCTGGTTGAAGATCTCTTCGAGGTCTTCGCTGTCGAGACCGTCTGCGGTAACGTCAAGCTGGAACGAGCCACGGTTGGACGTGACGTCGATTGCTGCGTTGTCACCTTGGAGGACTTCCGTGTCGTCCTCGTCGGTTTCAGTGGTCAGCGTCTGAACTGCGACTTCCCAAGATGCATTTGCAACTTGCGCCTCCTCGGTGGAGCCGGATGCTGCAGTTCCTACACCGCTACTATCAACGTTCAGAACTGTACCTTTGTAGACGACGACATATTCGCCGTCAAGGTTGTCTGTGTCGATGATGGTTGCGGCGTTAGTGGTGTCAACCGTGAATTCGGTCACGAGTCCACCGACTTCGTTATCGCTGTTTACCGTACGAATCTGGAACGTACGGTCACTTGCTGATGCGCCTGCGCTAGTCATACTGCTACCGTCGAAGTAGAGACCCTGGCCTTGCCAATAGGTCTCATCGGTAGTTAACGTATCATCGGCGTCGTTCGAATTCGCTGCGGCGGCGGAGCCCGCGAAGGCTACACTACCGGCGAACACGGACAGGACGAGAAGTCCTGTCAGGAACAAACTCCGAATCTTTGTGTTTGTGTCTGTCATGGTTTATTTATGTGTTGTACACACCGGCAACAGCACTTTCGCGTCGGCCGAGTTTGGGAGTCGCATAACCCGAGAGAGCCCGGGTCCGGCGAGCGTTACTCCGTACTGTCACCATGGGTAGGGGTACAGTGCAAAAGATAGCCTCTCATTATAAATGCTTTGTGGTACTCTGCGAATTGTGATAACTCGTGACATCTAACGAGTCGCCCGTCAGACGGGGGTTTTCAGGACGCGCTAATCTGCGTCTGACGAAAGTCAGACAATACGCCAACTTAGTCACACAATCTGATGGCTTTGGCTAACCAACACGTTCTGAGTGCGGATAATTACGCGCGAGGGCGGGCGCAATCAAGATGCTAGTTGGCAATGGATTGTCGATTTTCAAAACACTCAGGGACATGCGACTACTTCGTCCCGAACGCTGACGTTCTGAAAAATAAGTTCATTCGGACTGTCTCAGCGATTGCACGGGAGCTACGGGTTCAGAATCTCGACTTCGTGACCGCCTGCCGCGTGGGTGAACGCATACCGGTAGTCACAGCTCTCTGGGTCGCGGTACTCCTCTACGTCGCGCGTCACGAGCGTCTCCCAGTACGATTCTAAATCGCTGGTTCGAACCGCGACGTGCCCCCACGCGTCACCGAACTCGTAGGAACGCCCGTCGTAGTTGTAGGTGAGTTCGATGGACATTTCTTCGGCTGCTGCGCCGCGTGGTTTCATGAAGTAGAGCGCGAAGCTGTCGTGCTCAGAGCGCCGGAACAGTTCGTAATCGAGTTTGTGCGTGTACCAGCCAATGGCCTTCTCGATGTCTT
This sequence comes from Haladaptatus sp. CMSO5, assembly GCF_036689885.1. NCBI lineage: Archaea > Methanobacteriati > Methanobacteriota > Halobacteria > Halobacteriales > Haladaptataceae > Haladaptatus > Haladaptatus sp. CMSO5. Next base: position 1,583,363 of record NZ_JBAHVW010000001.1, on the reverse strand, counting down.
CGACGCGGAGCATCGTGTGGTCGAGCGACCAGCGCGCGCCGTGATCGCGCTCGACGAGTTCGATTTCGTGGCCATCGGGGTCTTTGACGAAGGCGTACGAGCCGCCACACGAGTCCGGGTCGCGGTAGTCCTCGACACCGGCGGCCATGAGTTCGTCGTAGGCTTCGTACACATCCTCAACGCGCACGGCGATGTGGCCCCACGCGTCACCGAACTCGTAGGTGCGGTCGTCGTGGTTGTAGGTGAGTTCGATGGTCGCGCCGTCTTCGTGCATGTCCTCGGGGCCGAGGTAGACGTTGGTGAAGGTGTCTGCCTCCCAGCGGCCCTTCTCCTCGTAGTCGAAGTGGGTTTGGTACCAGTCGAGCGACTCGTCTAAGTCTTCGACGCGCATCATCACGTGGTCGAGGGTTCCGTCCATGGTGCAGGATGCGGTCTGGCGACCAAAAAGCACACCGGCCACCTACTCGTCGTGCCGGAAAATCCGTTTGAGTGCAGGGCCATAGCCCCACCATGCAACCGTCCAGAGGGCAATCATCCCGAGCGGGAACACGCGGGTGCCGAGTGAGGCGATGAGGCCAACCGTGAGATAAAACTGCGCGCCACCGGCGAACACGAGCAGCCCGCCGGTGAGTCGTTCGTCTTCGTGGCCGGTGAATCCGGTTGCCGCGCTCACGAGCGCGCCAATGTAGAGGAGTGTACTCGCGGGCCACGCTTGGAGTGAGCGTGGCAGGCCAAGAGTGAACTGCGTGAGGTAGTCGTAGAGATTCGTGAGATGGAATGGGTTGGTGTTCACGAGACCAAACGAGAAGACGAACGTGAACTGGCCGTTTACGAGGATGATTGTCCACGGCAGAAAGCCAACAACCAGCAGTGTGAGAAGGCGACCGGCTGCGGTGCGAGTCGAAAATGCCTCGGATTCGACCATCTATTTGCGGGCGATGATGCGGAGAATGTCCTCGTCTTCGAGGACGTGGTCGAGACCGACTTGTTGGGCATCGTGTTTCGCGCTCGGGCCCGTCACGCGTGCGAAGCGGAATCGGTCGAGCAGATTCGCCCCGAGTTTCTTACAGGCGTCTTCGATGGTCTCGCCGCGCTTGATGATGAGCGGTTCCTCGAAGTCCGTCCCGCGACCGGGTTTGTCCATGTAGACGCGGATGAGCCCGAGTTTCTGCCAGATTGTCTCTTTGAGCACGTCGAGGCCCTTCTCTTCCTCGGCACTGATGAACACCACGTCGTCAGGGTCGAGTCCCTCTTCGCGGAGGTCGTCGTGGACGTTTTCTAAGTAGTCGTGGTCGATGAGGTCTGCCTTGTTGGCGATGACCATCGACGGGAGGTAGACACGATTTTTCATCAGGCCGTCGATGAGGCGGTCGACCGTGATGTTCTCGCGGATGACCACGTCCGCGTTCACGTAGCCTTTCTCCCGGAGAATCTCTTTGATGACCTCTTCTGAAAGGTCGAGCTCGACACTCGACGTGATGTTGATTCCTCCTTTCCCTTTCTTGGTGATTTTGATGGATGGAGGACCGGTATCGATTCGGACTTTGTTATTATACAGTTCCTCGCGCAGGCGCGAGTAGCGCTCGATTTCGAACACCGAGAGCATGAAGATAACGAGGTCTGCGGTTCGGACGACAGAGAGCACTTCTCGGCCCCCTCCACGGCCGCCCGCTGCGCCTTCGATGAGTCCCGGAACGTCCATCAGTTGGATGTTCGCACCGTTGTACTGCAACATCCCGGGGTGGACGTTGATGGTCGTGAACTCGTAGGCTCCCACCTCACTTTCCGCGTTGGTGAGGGCGTTGAGGAGCGTGGACTTGCCAACGCTCGGGAAGCCAACGAGCGCGACGGTCGCGTCGCCGTGCTTCTCGACGGCATACCCATCGCCACCGCCCGCGGAGGCTTGCGACTCCAACTTCTCTTTTTTCTCCGCGAGCTTCGCCTTCAACCGTCCAATGTGCGCCTCTGTGGACTTGTTGTAGGGCGTGCTGGTTATCTCCTCGCGGATGGATTCAATCTCCTCTTCGAGCCCCATTACTTCAGTATCCGCGTCGCCCGTCGAAAAACCCTTTCCATTGCGCCGATAGATTCTGCATCGCGTTCGTCCCGAGCGCGCGACCACAAACGGGCGATTCCGACATGCTTTTGCAGGGGTGTCGTGTGGCCCTACGTACCTGATGTCCGATGCCGAACGCTTCCGCGACAGCACCCAAATCGTGCTTCCCGCAGACGTGTACGCGACAGTGCGGGACGCGCTCGACGCCGAGTTCATGCTGACGGCAATCGAGGAGCCGTCAGACTCGGTTCGACTTATCGGCAGTCCAATCGACATCAAAGCCGCGAGCGACTATCTCGCACGCCACGGCATCCCAGTGCGCTAAGGGCGCTGTCGCCAAAAGACAATTCTTAAAACCAACCGAGCGGTTGTGTCGGATATGGCTGGAACTATCGAAGCACTCGTACCCGGCGGTAAGGCCAACCCTGGCCCACCGCTCGGTCCCGAGCTCGGCCCCACCCCTGTTGACGTGCAGGCTGTTGTTTCCGAGATTAACGACCTGACCGCAGCGTTCGACGGCATGGAAGTGCCCGTCACTATCACGTACGACGACGATGGCTCGTTCGACATCGACGTCGGTGTGCCACCAACGGCCGCCCTCATCAAAGACGAGGTCGGCTTCGAGACCGGCAGCGGCCGCCCACAGGCGGACTTCGTCGCTGACATCACGGTCGAACAGGTCAAGAAAATCGCGAAGCAGAAACAGACCGACCTCCTCTCGTACGACGTGAAGAACGCGGCGAAGGAAGTCGGTGGGACGTGTGCCTCCCTCGGCGTCACCATCGACGGTGAGGACGCTCGCACGTTCAAACAGCGCGTCGACTCGGGCAAGTACGACGACATCCTCGTCGAATAACCTACACAACTGTTCTCACGGCCACGCGCCGTTCGACGCTTTTAAGTTCGTCTTAGGCGTGAAATCGGGTGAGGCAGGCACGCAGCCTGTTTCATCCCGTAGAAGCTACGAAAGCGTACTACGGAGGTGAATGATGGCAGAATATGATATAGTGCAAGCAGTCTCTCGCGCACTCGACGAGGCACCTGAGCGGAAGTTCCGCGAAACGGTCGACCTCGCGATTAACCTGCGCGACCTCGACTTAAACGAGCCGTCGAAACGTGTTGATGAGAGTGTCGTCCTCCCAGCGGGGACCGGTCAGGAGACCCAGATTGTGGTCTTCGCCGATGGTGAAACCGCACTCCGAGCAGAAGATGTCGCGACCGTCATGGGTAAAGACGACATCGAAGACCTCGGAGATGACACGAACGCAGCCAAGGACTTAGCAGACGAGACCGACTTCTTCGTTGCAGAAGTCTCGAAGATGCAGGACATCGGTCGGCACCTTGGTACCGTTCTCGGTCCACGCGGTAAGATGCCAACACCACTCCAGCCCGACGACGACGTTGTCGAGGTAGTGAATCGTATGAAAAACACCGTCCAGCTCCGGAGCCGCGACCGGCGGACCTTCCACACCCGCGTGGGTGCAGAAGACATGTCTCCTGAGGATATCGGCGAGAACGTCGACGTTATCCTCCGGCGTCTGGAAGCAAACCTGGAAAAAGGGCCGCTCAACATCGACAGCGTCTACGTCAAGACGACGATGGGCCCGAGTGTGAGGGTGGCATAATGTCTGCAGAAGCCGAGCGCAAAACAGAGGTCATTCCCGAGTGGAAGCGCGAGGAAGTCGACGCACTCGTCGACATCTTCGAAGAATACCAGAGTGTCGGCGTCGTCCGCATCTCCGGTATCCCATCGAAGCAACTGCAGGCCATGCGCCGCGAACTCCACGGAAGCGCACAGCTCCGCGTCAGCCGCAACACGCTGATGACGCGTGCGCTGGAACAGATCAACGACGGGTTAGAGCAACTCGTAGAGCACGTAGACGGGCAGGTCGGCCTCATCGGCACCAACGACAACCCGTTCGGTCTCTTCAAGAAGCTCGAAGACTCGAAGACGCCAGCCCCAATCAACGCTGGCGAAGTTGCACCCAACGACATTGTCATCCCAGCGGGTGACACCGGCGCAGACCCCGGCCCGTTCGTGGGTGAACTCCAGCAAGTTGGCGCAAACGCCCGCATCCAGGATGGCTCCATCCACGTCTTAGAGGACTCGAAGGTTCTCGAAGAAGGCGAAGAAGTCACCCAGCAGCTCTCGTCCGTCCTCGCAGAACTCGGCATCGAGCCGAAAGAGGTCGGTCTTGACCTGCGCAGTGTGTACTCAGAAGGCGTGCTGTTCGCCCCAGAGGAACTCGCCATCGATGTGGACGAGTACCGCAGCGATATCGAGCGTGCCGTGGCCCAAGCCCGGAACCTCTCGATCAACGCGGTCTACCCAACGGCCCAGACGGCACCCGCACTCATTGCCAAAGCAACCGGCGAGGCAAAGAGCGTGGGCCTGCAGGCCGCCATCGCCAGCCCGGACCTCGCACCCGATCTTGTCAGCCGCGCCGACGCGCAGATGCGCGCGCTCGCGGCCCTGATCGACGACGAGGAGGCCCTGCCCGAGGAGCTTCGCGGCATCGAAGCCGCCGCTCCCGCGCAGTCGGCTGAAGCTGAAGAAGAAGAATCGACTGATGACCAAGCCGCTGAGACCGACGCCGCGGACGAAAACGACGAAGACGAAGACGAGGACGCTGGTGAGGGTCTCGGCAACCTATTCGGATAAGCTACAATGGAATACATCTACGCAGCGCTCATCCTGAACGAGACGGACGCAGAGATCAACGAAGAAAACCTCACCGCAGTGCTCGACGCCGCAGGCGTTGACGTCGAAGAGTCCCGCGTGAAGGCGCTCGTCGCCGCACTCGAGGACGTCGACATCGAAGACGCAATCGAGCAGGCAGCCGCAGTCCCTGCCGCCGGTGGCGCCGCCGCACCTGCAGAGGGTGGCGACGACTCCGACGACGACAGCGACGACGACGCTGCAGCAGCCGACGAGGGCGACGACGACGAAGAAGAAGAGGACGAAGAGGCCAGCGGCGAAGGTCTCGGCTCCCTCTTCGGCTAAACGTCACGCCACACCAACCTACATTTTTTATCGGATGCTGGGCTCTGAGTCACATCGCTTTGCAGTCACCGAAACTGTACCTTGAATTTATACACAAAGCCGGAACCAGTCCGTGCTGAATGGCTCTCGCAGGCGTCAGTGTCCAGTTCGCCCCTGAAACCACCCTCACGACCCTCGGGTTCGTCGCGGGTGGCATCCTCCTTGGGACGCTGAGTGGCCTCATCCCCGGTCTTCACGCGAACAACTTCGCGCTCTTGCTGGCGGCAGGCGCGCCGCACGTCCCCGGGCCGCCCGCACTCGTTGGCGTTGCCATGCTCGCGGCGGGCGTCGTCCACACTTTCCTCGACGTGGTTCCCGCACTCGCCCTCGGCGTGCCCGACCCGGCGTTTGCACCCGGTGCGCTGCCGGGCCACCGGCTCGTCCTCGCGGGACAGGGACGCGAAGCACTCAGGCTCTCCGCGCTCGGCAGCGGCCTCGCGGTCTTTTTCGCCCTCCCGCTCGCGCTTCCAGTGACGAGAGCGATGACGTGGGCGTACCCCATCATCGACGCCCACCTCTGGGTCGTCCTCGGTACAATCGGCCTCGCGCTCGTTGTCGGTGAGCCGACACCCAGACGTAAACTGTGGGCGGTGGTGATTATCACTGCGAGTAGCGCCCTCGGAGTGGCAACACTGGACCTGCCCGCACGCGGGTTGTTTCCGACTGGCGACCTACTCATGCCGCTGTTCGCAGGACTGTTCGGCGCACCCGTCCTCCTCGCTGCGATGGACGGCGCAGGCGTCCCCGAGCAGGCGACAGCCGTCGTCACCTCGTCGAAAACGTTGGTGTGTGGGACTGCGCTTGCGGGGACGCTCTCGGGTGCAATCGTCGGCTATCTTCCCGGTGTGTCGAGTGCGATTGCCGCGACCGCAGTGGTTCCCGTGCTCCCCGATGCAGAGCGGACGCGCGGGTTCATCGTCGCAACGAGCGGCGTGAACACGGCAAACACGATTTTCGCGCTCTTCGCACTCGTCTCGCTCGGCACGCCGCGAACCGGTGTGCTCGTCGCGCTTGACGATGCGGGCGTACCGCTCAATCTGCCCGTGCTTCTTTCGGGAATTACGATTGCCGCCGCGGTCGGGTTCGTTCTCGTTCCTCGCCTTGGCGACTGGTATCTCGAAACCGTTGGCCGACTGGACTACACGCTACTCTCGCTCGTCGTTCTCTCCCTGCTCATCGCCCTCGCGTGGGCGTTTGCTGGGCTGCTTGGCGTCTGTGTGCTCGCAGTAGCAACCGTACTCGGGCTGGTTCCGGTTCGCGTTGGGACGCGCAGAGTCCATCTCATGGGTGTGCTCCTCGGCCCGCTCGTACTCCGCGACGTGTGTGCAAATCTCCTCGTCTGTTGGTAGGCAGAGAGCACCGCAGTGTTGTGGTTTCGATGTGTTTATGACAATCCCCTACAGGATGGTGGATAGATGCACGAAATGGTTGGACACGGACAGGAGTGCACCGATGGCAGATAACGAACCCCCTTCTGAGGCAGGTTTCGTCGAATACGGAATCGAGGAGAAACCACCGCTTGGCGAATCTGCCTTGCTCGGCCTTCAACACTACCTCACGATGGTCGGTGCGAACATCGCGGTGCCGCTCATTCTCGCCGGTGCGATGGGCATGCCCGCAGACGCCACCGCGCGGCTCGTCGGCACGTTTTTCGTGGTGTCCGGGATTGCAACGCTCGCACAGACGACGTTCGGAAATCGGTATCCAATCGTCCAAGGCGCGCCGTTTTCGATGCTCGCTCCGGCGCTCGCCATCATCGGCGTCGTCGGCAGTTTCCCCGGCAACCCCGGGTGGGAAGTGATGATTGTCCATCTCCAAGGCGCGATTATCGTCGCCGCGCTCGCTGAGGTCGCTATTGGCTACTTTGAGGTCGTTGGCAAACTCCGCCAGTTCCTCTCGCCGGTCGTCGTCGCCCCGACGATTGCGCTCATCGGCCTCTCGCTGTTCTCGGTTCCACAGGTCACGAGCGCGACCCAGAACTGGTGGCTGCTCGGGCTCACGCTGTTCCTCATCGTGCTGTTCAGCCAGTACCTGAAAGAGAGTAACAAGGTGTTCAAACTGTTCCCCGTCTTGCTCGCGATTGTCGTCGCCTACGTCGTGGCCGCCGTGCTGTCGGTGACCGGCTTCTACGCGCCCGGAACGCCCGGCTACGTGGACTTTTCGACAGTGACGAGTGCCCCAGCACTGCTCCCAATCTATCCATTCCAGTTCGGGATGCCGGTCATCGAAACCTCGTTCATCGTCGGGATGTTCGCAGGGGTCGTCGCCTCGATTGTCGAATCGTTCGGTGACTACCACGCCGTTGCCCGCCTTTCGGGCGTTGGTGCGCCCAGCGAGAAACGCATCAACCACGGCATCGGCATGGAGGGCCTGATGAACGTGTTCGCGGGCATCATGGGCGCGGGCGGTTCGACCTCCTACTCAGAGAACATCGGCGCAATCGGGCTCACCGGGGTCGCCTCCCGCTACGTCGTCCAAGTCGGCGCGGCCATCATGCTGGTGATTGGCTTTATCGGCTACTTCGGCCAGCTTATCGCCACCATCCCGAGCCCAATCATCGGCGGCCTGTTCATCGCCATGTTCGGCCAGATCGTGGCCGTTGGGCTCTCGAATCTCAAGTACGTTGACCTTGATTCCTCGCGCAACATCTTCGTCCTCGGGACGGCCATGTTCGCCGGGCTTGCGATTCCGGCCTACATGAACAACGTCGCGGCGGTCGACCCGAACATCGCCGGCCCGGAGATGCTCCGTATGGGCCTCGAAGGCGTCCCGCTTCTCGGCGTCGTGCTCGGCACGAAACTCGTCGCGGACACCCTGTTCGTCATCGGTGGCACGGGCATGGCAGTCGGCGGCCTCGTCGCCGTCGTTCTCGACAACACCATCCCTGGTTCGGACGACGAACGCGGTCTCACCGTCTGGCAAGCGATTGCCGAAGACGACGAGGACTTCCAGACGTTCTTCGAACGCCGGAGCGACGATGGCGCGAGCGGATCGCCAGAAAGCGCGGATTAAGAACAGTTAGTTTTTCCACTTGATCGAGCAACCCCGCGACGGGAGGAACCCTTTGTCTACGGCTTCGCCCGCGAGCACGGATTCGATTGCCTCGCGCATGTCGTGTTGGTTTGGCTCGTCATCGGGCGAGAGCGCGTCGTCGAGGCGGCCGTGCCATGCGAGTTCGAACGCGCCGTCTTCTTTGCGGAACAAGAACGGGTCTGGCGTACAGACCGCACCGTAGGCGCGGGCCACGTCTTGCGATTCGTCGTAGAGATAGGCGTCGTACTGGATGGTGCCGTTTTCGACGAGTTCCTGCATCTTCTCGAAGGAGTCTTCTGGATACTCGGCTGCGTCGTTCGGGCTGATGCCGACTACCGCCACGTCGTCGTAGTCCGCGGCGAGGTTGTTCAGCATCTCGAATTTCGCCTTCGCGTACGGACAGTGGTTGCACGTGAACACCACAAGCAGGGCGTCGTTGTCGGCAAACGAGTCGAGCGTGTATGTCTCGCCGTCGGTTCCCGGCAGCGAGAAGTCGGGTGCCTCGTCGCCAACGTCGAGTTCCTCTTCGGATTCGAGCAGTACCATGGCTACGCAAAGGGACTCAGGGGAAAAGTGTGTTCTGCCGAACTCAAAGCAAATATGTCGAGGCGCGTCTCCACCCGCGCACTAGGAGAATCGCGCCGATACAGGGGACGAGTATCAGCAGCATGTTTCCTTCAAAGCCCTGTGGCGATACGTCAGAAACAGACGTTGCGAGCACCCACGCCCAGTAGAAAGCGACGACGCCGACGAAAAAGAGCGACAGCCGAATCGCTGATTCGAGCACCATGTTGAGCGTGGGCTTCTGCGTGAACGCTGGCGGGGAGCGATTCCACGTCGAGAAGAGTACTGCACCGCCAACGAGTGAGATGGCCAATCCGTAGGGTCCGTTGGTTCCAGCACCATTTGCCATCCCGACAAAACCTGAAAGGTTCACCCAGAACAGGAAGGTGATGATGAACCCAACGACGAGTTGAAACGCCCGCTTGAACGAGAGAAACGTATAGTCCAACGAGTATGTCTCGCTATAGAGCGGATCCATAGCCGTGACAACTTGGCGAACTGATAAATTTTTTCTCCTTATTCGACCGTGACGAGATACACGGCAACGCCAGCGAGCAGGATGCCCGCGACTTTTCGAGCGGTCAGCGACTCCCCGAGAAGCAGGATACCGACGACCGAACTCGTGACCAGAAACATCCCAAAGAGCGGCACGACGACGCTCACCGGCCCAAGGGCGAGCGCCCGATAATAGGCGATGATGCCGACGGTGAGACACAATCCTGCGCCGACCATGTAGGTGGTGTTCGTGGTGGTGAGTGCCTCAAAAACGGGGTCATCGTTGTACAGCACGACGAGGAGCGCGCCGACGGCGAGCATTCCGTTCGTAATCATTGCAACGACGTCGCTCGAAAGGTTCTGGGAGGCGAGTTTCGTGAGCGGCGCGACGAGCGTATACGACCCGAGCGCAAGGAGCGCGTACCACACGTAATTCATACCATAATTCACCCACTGCGTAGTTAGGTGGTTGTCTAATCGGATGCAGTTAGTGTCGTGGTGCCGTGGGGCGAACTCGCCGCCCGAACCGCGGCCGTCAGCCCCACGGCGAGCGCGGCAAGTCCGGCGATGAGATAAAACGCCACGTCCACTCCCGCAATGTCGATGACGTAGCCGAACACGGGCGGGCCAATCGCGCCACCCGCGGAGATGCCGATGGTCATGAGCGCGAAGTTCTTGCCCACGTCTTTGCGCGCCGAGGCGCGGTCGGTGAGTTTCGCGCGGGCGGGCCGGCTCACGTCGATGGTACTTTCGAGGAGCAGGACAAACCCGAGCGCCAGCAAGACGGGCACCATCGACGAAGCGAGCACGGCGGCGAGCAGCGTGAGCGCGCCGTACCCCGCATAGAGGACGTACTCTGCGAGCGCGCGGTCTGAGAGCCACCCCCCGAGTAAGATGAACCCCGCGCCAATCGCGAGCATCGCAGAGGAGGCGAGACTGGCGTCGGCGCTCGCAAACCCGTAGCCCGACGAAAGCAGGGTCTGTGAATACGTGCGGATGCCCCACGCCGCGAGGGAGTTCACGAACCAGAGAATCGTGAGCAGAAGGATGAGTGGGGTCGTGAGCAGCGTCCGCAGTTCGTTCGCGAAGTTCGGCGTTGAGCCACTGGATTTCGTTTTAGGTGGGTGGGTCACGTCGCTGCTGACGTATCGCCAGAACGCGCCGAGACAGACCACGGCGTAGAGGCCACCGAACGCGGCGATTGCGAGGAAGGCTTCGCGCCACCCGCCACCGAGGCTGAGTACGAGCGGGACGAGCGCGAACGGCGCGGCCAGCCCGAGCACGCCGGTAAAGCCGTGGACGCTGTAAGCGCGTCCGCGTCTCGACTCGTCGGTGGCAGCAGCGAGTATCGGGTAGTGCGCGGGGTGGTGGCCCGCGACGCCGATACCGAGGACGACCATCGAGAGCAACAGCCACTCGTAGCTCTGGGCGGCGGCGGCGAGGGCGGCACCCACCGCGCCGAAGCCGAGCGAGATGGCGAGGACGAGCGTCCGGCTGTAGGTGTCGGAAACGTAGCCAAACGGGAGTTGGAACAGCGTCACCACACCGCCGAGGACGCCCACGGCGAGGCCGAGCTGGGCGGTCGAGGCGGAAAACGCCGGGCCGAGAAGCGCGAACGCGGGCGGCAGCAACATCAGGTACATATGGTTCACGAAGTGCGACCCGCCGATGAGAGAGACGACGAGCGCAGATTCGCGGCTGTCTGAGAGGGCAGTTCCGGTGGACACGACTTACCCTATCTCGTCGCTCGTTCGGCTTAGCCCTCCCGACTGCGACAACGGGGCGAACGATTTTGGGTTTTGGCGCGAAACGTCGGGTATGAGCCAGTTCACCGTCGCTGCCTGTCAACTCGACTCGACAGACGACAAACAGGACAACGTAGAGCGCGCGCTCTCGTTCGTCGACGAGGCCGCGAGCAAGGACGCAGACATCATCGCGTTCCCCGAGATGTTCCCGTACATCGGGTCGAAAGACGCCTACCCCGAGGTCGCAGAGGAGATTCCCGGGCCGACCACCGACCGCCTCGCCGCGCGCGCAGAAGACTACGGGATGTACATCCACGCAGGGAGCATGTTCGAACCCGCCCCGGACGGGCGGGTCTACAACACCACCGCGCTCATCAATCCCGACGGCGAGGTGGCGGCGACCTACCGCAAGGCCCACCTGTTCGACATCGACGTGCCCGGCGGCGTGACCTACGAAGAATCAGAGCGCGTCGCACCCGGCGACGAGGCCGTCGTCGCAGAAACTTCGCTTGCGAACTTCGGGCTCTCTATCTGCTACGACCTGCGCTTCCCCGAACTCTACAGCACCCTCGTGCGCAAGGGTGCAGAAGTCATCTTCGTCCCCGCGGCGTTCACGCTGTTCACTGGCAAAGACCATTGGGAGCCACTCCTCCGTGCGCGTGCCATCGAGAGCCAATGTTATGTCGTTGCACCCGGCCAGATTGGCGACAAGAAGGATTCAGCCCACACCTACGGCAAGACGATGGTCATCGACCCGTGGGGGAATGTCACCAGACAGGCGAGCGACCGGGAGGAGCTGATTACCGCACCGATTGACTTAGACTATCTCCAAGAAGTGCGCCGTGACCTCCCGTCGCTCCAACACAAGCGCGACGACGTGTATTTCTAACCCGCGTTAGGCGGTCTGTTCTTCGTACGCCTCGGGGCTGAGCAGCGCATCGAGCTCGCTTCTATCAGCGAGTGAGACGGTGATGAACCAGCCGTCTCCGTACGGGTCGTCGTTCACCAACTCGGGGGCGTTCGTCAAATCGTCGTTTACGGCTTCGACCGTCCCCGAGATGGGGGCATAGAGGTCTGAGACGGCTTTGATGGATTCGACGACGCCGAACTCGCTGTCTTTGGCAATCTCCTCGCCCTCGCTCGGGAGTTCGACGAACACGATGTCTCCGAGTTCGTCCTGGGCGAAATCCGTGATGCCGATAGTTGCGGTGCCGTTCTCGACGGCGACCCACTCGTGCGATGTTGCGTACTTCAGGTCGTCTGGAATGTCAAACATGGTTACTGGTGTCGTTGTAAGAATCGAGGCGTTTCGACGGTGGCGGGAATCGAACGCCCCCGAATGTCGATTTCGACGTCGGTGCCGGGTTCGGCCACGTCAGCGTCAACGTAGCCAATCCCGATTGGAAGGTCAAGCGTCGGACTCATCGTCCCGCTCGTGAGTTCCCCGACGTGCTCGTCTGCTTTGAGGACCGAACATCCTGCACGGGGCACACCCCGTCCGTCGAGTTCGATGCCGACCATCGACTGGTCGGGGTCTGCGTCTACGAGTGCGTCTCGGCCGACGAACTCGGTGTCGAGAGAAACGACGAACCCGAGGCCTGCTTCGAAGGGCGTCCGTGGTTCGATTTCGGGGTGGAAATCCTGTCCAGAGAGGAGCAGTCCGGCTTCGAGGCGTAAGGTGTCGCGCGCCCCGAGTCCACAGGGCTGTACTCCCTCGAAGGTGTTCCAGAGCGCCGCCGCATCGTCGGCGTCGAACACGATTTCGAAGCCGTCTTCGCCGGTGTAGCCCGTCCGCGCAACGTGGCACTCGACGCCGCCGATAGCGGTTTCGCAGACGGAAAAGCGGCCGAGTGCCGACACATCCGTGGACGCTTCTTCGTTCACGCGTTCGACGGCGTGTGGCCCCTGTACGGCGACCATGCCGGTCGACAGCGTGCGATTCTCGATGATGACCGAAAGGTTCCAACAGTCTGCATGGTCGCGCCATCGGGATTCCATCTCCTCGTCGTGACCCGCGTTCGGGATGAACAGGTACGTCTCGCCGTCGGGGAGCAGATAGACCACCGTGTCGTCTACGATGATGCCGTCTTCGCGGGTGATACAGGCGTACTGGGCGTCGCCGGCAGAAAGGTCGGCCACGTCGTTCGTCGTGAGCCGGTTCATGAGTTCCGTCGCGTCCGGCCCCGAGACGAACACCTCACCCATATGACTCACGTCGAAGATGCCGACTGCATTGCGGACGGCGTCGTGTTCATGGGTAATCGAGGTGTATTTGACGGGCATCGCCCAGCCGCCAAAGTCCGTCATTTTCGCGTCGTGCTCGCGGTGGATGGCCCCGAGTGGTGACTCACGCAGGCTCATTCGTCGAGAATGGTTTCGTATTCGAAGACGCCGTCGAACGCGCGTTCGAGGAGCCGTTCCATATCGTCTTGCGTCGTGATGCGCGGGTTCCCCGTAAGACTGCCATCCGAAAGCGCCTGCTCTGCGAGTTCGGGGATGGCTTCGCGCTTTGCGGCCGTCGCTTCGAGCGTTCGCGGAATCCGAACGTCGTCTGCGAGCTGTCGGGTGGCGCGCACGGCTTTGTACCCCTCTTTGCGCGCGGGTTCGTCCTCGTCGATGGACTCACCGAGCGCGTCCGCGATTTCGACCATCTTCTCTGGTACCTGCGGGAGGTTGAACTCCATCACGTACGGGAGGATAATCGCGTTTACGAGCCCGTGCGGGACGCCGAATTTACCGCCCACTTGGTGGGAGAGCGCGTGTACCGCGCCGAGTCCCGCCCCGTTGAACGCCATGCCCGCTTGAGTGCTGGCGCGCGCCATATTTGCGAGCGCGTCGTCGTCGCCACCGCGATATTCGACGGCACGAACCAGATTCGCGCCGACTTTCTCGATTGAATCGAGCGCGAGCGCGGAGGTCTGACTTTGGGCTTTTATAGAGACGTACGCCTCAACGGAGTGGGTGAGCACGTCCATCCCGGTCGCGGCTTTCACCGGCGGCGGCGCGCTTTTCGTCAGATCCGCGTCGATGAGCGCGAGGTCAGCGAGCAGTTTGACGTCGCCAATCTCCTCTTTGATGTTCGTCTCTGAGTCTTTCACGATACACCAGTGGCCAACTTCGCTCCCCGTGCCCGAGGTTGTCGGGATGTAGATGCTTGGTGGAGTGGGGTTCGGAACGTTTCCAGACCCCTCGAAGTCGAGTATGTGGCCATCGTTGGTCGTGAGGATGCTCGCGGCCTTCGCGGTGTCCATCGACGACCCGCCGCCGACGCCGAGCAAGAGGTCTGCGTCCGCATCGTCGTAGGCGTCTGCGGCCGCGTGAACGACGGTGTCTGTCGGGTCAGGTTCGACTCCATCGAAGATTTCGTACGTTTTGCCCGCCTCCGAAAGCGATTCGAGGATGGGCGCTAACACGCCCGCGTCTCTGACGCCGTTATCGGTGACGATGAGGACGGTGTCTGCACCGAATCGTTCGACATAATCGCCGGTCTGGGACGCCACACCCGCACCGAAGAGGACTCGGTTGGGGACGTTCCACATCTGAGATTGTTGAGTCATGATATGCTACGTGGATGGTGTGCCCGTCGAGCCAACGCCAACGACGCGGGCAATCACAGCCCACGGCAGTGTCTCGGAGCTGAACACACCGGTCATGCAACCTGTGTGTTGCTCTCTAGCGTGCAAGGTGGTTCTGCCACATACCTGCGGATGTTTAAATAGCTCCGTGCGTCGGTTTCCACCGGCCCGCCTAAGTATATTGCACGTAACATGCAAGTGAGGAATGGCGAAAATCACTGGACAAGACGAGTTCGAAGTCCGCTTTATCCGTACCCCCGAGCAGTATGCGATTGGGGTTCGGATAAAGGTGCACGACGGCGAGTGGTCAGACCAAGTATTGCTTACCGCTGGACAGGCAGACCAGTTCATCGATGCGCTCGAAACCGCGCGCGACCGGTCGCGGCGGGCGGCGATGCGCGAACTTGCCAAAGAAGAAGGTGCAGATGACGACGAACTCGAAGCGCTTCTCGACGAAGCGCTCCCCATCGAAGACGACGAGTTTTAATCAGCGATCGAGTGGGTACATGGGCCGCGAAACGTGCTCGTACGTGAACTGCGTGAGGTCTGGGTCTGCCATTCCCGGCGTCGCTACCTCTCGAATCTCGCCGACGAGCGGTTCGAAACCAGCGCGGTAGTGCACCGTACTTTTTACGACGAGCACAGCGCAGTCTTCCGGCGTGATACCTTGGCTTCGGAACCCCTCGGGGTCGTAGGGCTGCTGGCGGTGTGAGCCGACGATAACCGAGACGCCGTCTACGTCGAGGACGGCCGTTTTTCCGAAGCTCACCTGCAGCCCAGTGGACATCGGGCCGCGATTTCTGTACGTGCCGTCGGTGATGCGACGCACCGTTCCCGTCACCGAAAGCGGGTCGCCGTTTGCCTCTGTGTGGCCGCCGAGTTCGACTGCAACGTCGACTCCGACACCGGCTTCGACGGCCGCCTCCACTGCAGCCGGGTCGTACAGCATTGCGAGGGCGGCGTTCTCGACGTCCGCCGAGAGCAGGGCATCGAGGAGCACCGTGCCGTCCTCTGCGGCCCCGCCGCCGGGGTTGTCCGAAATGTCTGCGAGCAACAGCGGTTTTTCGCCTGTCCACTCCGCAGCTTCGCTGGCGGCGGCTTCGACCGACGTGTACGACCGGTCGAACTCGCTTCGCCGGTCCCACGCTTCGCTCGCGAGTTCTGCACAGACCGCTCGCGTCTTCTCCGCACACGCGGCGTCGGTGACGCCGACCACGCTGAATCCAGCCTCTGGCACGTCTGCGTAGGCGTAGCCGCCGAACACCGAAATGTCGGGCACGAGGGCGTGTTCGTGCTGCGAAGCCGAATCAAGGAGCGACCGCATCGGTTCGATGGCCGTCTGGAGCGGTGGCAGCGGCGGCAGCAACCGCTCTCGTTCTATGACCACGACCGGGTCGAGGTCGCCAGCGAGCGTGGCAGCCATGGCTTTTGCGGCTTCGACGCCGGTTTCCCCAATGTCGACGTGCGGGTATGTGTCGTAGCCGAACAGCCCATCTGCCAACTCGCCCATTCTGTCTGAGATGTTCGCGTGTAAGTCGAGCGTCCCCATCACCGGCACGTCGCCCGCCGCCTCGCGGACGCGTTCGAGGATGTAGCCGTCTCCGTCGGGGTGGCTCTCTGCGACCATCGCGCCGTGGAGGCCAAGCAACACTGCGTCCGGGTCTGCCTCCTCAATTCCCGAAACGAGCGAATCGAGGAAGGATGCGAGCGCCTCGTCGGTGACGATGCCACCGGGAGTGGCGTTCGCGGCGACGGTCGGGACGACCTCCCAGTCCTGTTCGTCCGCAACTTCGAGAAAGCCACCGAGGTCGGTGTTCGTGTCGGTGAACTCGGGGATGATTTCGTCGCCAAAGAACAGCGACGTGGCCGCGAACTCGTCGTAATCCGTCGTGAGCGACGAGAACGTGTGCGTCTCGTGTTTGATGCGCCCGACGACGACGGTTTCACCGCTCACAGGTAGGGGTCCTCCATCTCGTCGAACTCGACGACGACGCTGTTGACCGTGGTGAACGCTTCGACCCCTTCGAGACCGCCCTCTCTCCCGATGCCCGATTCTTTGTTCCCGCCCCACGGACTCTGTGGCATCGAGACGGGGAACGTGTTCACGGCGACGAGGCCGTGGTCTAAGTCGTCTGCGAGTTTCGTCGCCGCAAGCCGGTCCGTCCAGAGTGAGGCGGCGAGCGCGAACCGGGAGTCGTTCGCCACCTCGATGGCTTCAGCGGTCGAATCGACGGTGATAATCGAAAGCACTGGCCCGAAGATTTCCTCACACGCGACGGTCATGTCGTTCGTCACGCCGTCGATAATCGTCGGTTCGAGATAATGGCCGTCTGCGAGCGCAGGGTCGTCCGGGCGTTTTCCGCCAGCGATGACGGTTGCACCCTCCGCCTTTGCCCCTTCTACGTACGCGAGCATCTCTTCGAGTGCGCTCTCGGTGATGACCGGCCCCATGTCCGTCTCGGGGTCGGTTCCCGGCCCGAGGGTGATGCGTTCGGTCTTTTCTACGATGCGCGAGACCAACTCGTCGTGGAGCGATTCGTGCACCACGAGTCTGGAGGTGGCCACGCAGTTCTGTCCGTTGTTCGAGAAGATGCCCTGTACCACACCACGGGCGGCGTTTTCTACGTCGGCATCGTCGAGGACGATTGCGGGAGCCTTCCCGCCGAGTTCCACGTCCACGGGCGTGATGTGTTCTGCCGCCGACGACAGGACGTGCTGGCCCACGCCGACTGACCCGGTGAATGTGATTGCATCGACGTTTGCGTTCGACGCGAGTTCGTCGCCGACGTCGCTACCCGACCCGGGCACGACGTTCACGACGCCTGCTGGCGTCGCCTCGACGATGAGTTCACACACCCACATCGTCGCGAGCGGTGCCTGACTCGGCGGTTTGATGACGAGCGTGTTGCCGGTTGCGAGGGCGGCGGCGATGCTCCGCGTGCCGAGCAACAGCGGGTAGTTCCACGGGACGATGTGGGCCGTGACGCCGTAGGGAACCCGCTTCGTGTAGTTGAACCGGTGGTCGGGCGTCGGAACGGTGTCGCCTCTCACCTTGTCGGTGACGCCCGCGTAGAATCGGAACTGGGCGATTGTCTCACCGACTTCACCCTCGGCGGTGGCGAGTGGCTTGCCGGTCTCTTCTGCGAGGAGGTACGCGAGGTCGCCCGCGACCGCTTCGAGTTCATCTGCGACTTCGGTGAGCGCGGCTGTGCGCTCACTGGGTGGGGCGCTCGCCCACTCGTCTTTCGTCCGCGCTGCCGCGGCGATTGCCTCCCGGGCCTGCTCGCGCGTCCCTTTCGCGACGCTGCCGAGCGATTCGCCCGTGGCTGGATTCGTGACGGTGAGGCTCTCTCCTGCCTCTCGCCTGTCGCCGTCGATGAGCAGTTCGTATTCAACCATACGAGTGTGAACATCGGTGACACGCCTATCGGTTACTCCACCATGTTGGGACTCTTTATAACGGGTGTCAGCGCAGGTCAGGCGGGAAAACCGGCCGAGGGAGCGAGTGCAGTTATAATATATCGCAAGTCTGCGGGTCAAAGGCTATGGACTGTGGCATGCGTTGACTACACAGACGCTTAGATGAGTGTGCAACTTGATACAGCCGACATTGACTGGGTCAGACTGGTGTGGACAGATTTGAACGGTGTCGCCCGTGGGATTTCGCTGCCGAAAGCGGAGTACGAACACGCCACAGACGAGGGTGTCGGGTTTGCAAACGGGGTTGCGGAACTCACGCTCGAACCCGGGCTGCTCGACGACCCAAAGTACGGGCCCGAGTCCGGCGACATGATGGCGGTACCAGACGAAGATTCGTTGAAGCCCGTCTCGTGGGAGGAGAACACCGCGATGGTGTTCTCAGACCTCACGCGCGTCGATGGTGCGCAACTCGACCTCTGTTCGCGCGGCGTGCTCAAGAACGTCATCGCCGAACTCGAAGCAGAAGGGTACACGCCGCTCGCCGGAATCGAGACGGAGTTCTCGCTCATGGTCGAAACCGAAGACGGCCTCGAACCGTTCAACACCCGCTGTTCGTACGACATGGACGCCGTAGACCAGGCGCGCTCGCAGTTCGAAGACTGGCGCGAGGCGATGGCCGCCGCGGGCTACGAAGTCACCGGTGCACACCAAGAGTCCCAGCCCGGCCAGTACGAGGTCAACATCAAGTACGACGACCCACTCACGGCGGCGGACGGCGTCATGTTCTTTCGCCACATGCTGAAAGCCATCTCGCGTCGCCACGGCCTGAAAGCGACCATGATGCCCCGACCCTACTCGGGCGAGGACGCAAACGGGATGCACTTTCACCTCAGCCTGTGGGACAGCACCGTCGAGGAAAATCAGTTCGCCGCAGCCGAGAACAACCTCGACTTCCCGGCGGGCCAACACCCGGAAGAGGGAGCCGGGATTTCTGACGACGCGTGCTACTTCATCGGCGGGCTGCTCGACCACATGAAGGCGCTCACTGCCATCTGTGCGCCGACGGTCAACTCGTATAAGCGCCTCATCCCCGGCATCTGGGCACCCTCGTCGATTGCGTGGGGGCCAGACAACCGCTCGACCGTGCTCCGCATTCCACCGGAGCTCGGTAGCGCAAGCCGCATCGAACACCGGGTTCCCGACACCTCAATCAATCCGTATCTCGCCATGGCCGCCACGCTCGCGGCCGGGCTTGACGGCATCAAAAACGAGACCGACCCGGGCGAACCAACCACCAAGAACGCGTACAACGAAGACTACGAGACGCTTCCCCGGACGCTGTGGGGTGCGCTCCAGCACTTAGAACAAGACGAAGTGCTCCGCGAGGCGCTCGGCGACGACCTCGTTACCGAGTTCATCAAAATCAAGCGCGACGAGTTCGACCGCTACCAGAACCACGTCACGTCGTGGGAGCGCGACGAGTATTTAGACGAGTTCTAAGAGTTCGCTTCTTTCGTGAGCAGGGGTTTTACGGCTTTGAGAATTTTCGCCTCAGACCGGCGGAGATGCTCGCCAACCGTCGAGGTGTTCGCAGAGTCGAGTTCCGCGAGCTCCGCGAGTTTACACGCCCGCGGCGAGTCGTAGTAGCCCTCGTCGATGGCCCGACTCAACACCTCTCGCTGGCGAGGCGAGAGGTTCTGGACGGCTTGTTTGACCTCGGTCAACCCGGTCAGGAGGCGGTCGAGCTCCGGGGATTTGAGCGACTCGACTTCCACGGTTCCGAGGTCGCGCAACTCTTCGTGGGCTTTGCTCACGAGTTCGTGTGAGGAGGCGACGACGCTCCAGTGTTCCCAGCCGTTTTCAACCGTCGACGGCACAGTTGGAAAGCACTCGTTTCGCAAGAGGACGTTGAGCACCGGCTCTGTCTCCGTGTCGTAGTCACCGGAGAGGCTGACGAACGCCGTCTGCTGGTCGTCGTCGTAGTTGATGAGGTGGGCTGTGGTCATCACTTCGTGGTCGGAGAGCCACGCGACGAACGCGTCCGGGTCGGTGACGTTGGTCGCCTCGATCATCGTCACGCTCGTGCGTCCCAGTCGATAGGAGTAGATGATGGTCGCTTCGATGTCGGGAAATGTGACGTTGACCGCCTCCGTCCAGCACCCTCGATGTTTGATGCTAAAGGTGTATTCGAGCATGTGAGTCTAGGAATTGAATGCGCTTGGCTGGCACACCACATATATCTGCGGATTGTCTTTACTCCGTACTGGATTGACTGGACAGCGTGACTGTTTACGGTGTGAGAAAAAATGCTGAGAACGAGCGCTAGTCGCGGCTGAACGCTGCCTTGATTTTCTCGCCGCGCAGTTCGATGATGACGGCGATGACGAGCAACACCAGTGAGAGATAGAAAATCATCGACGCGAGCGCCGGGACGATGGGCGTAAACCCTTGGGTCATCCGGCCATGAATCCACGTCGTGACGGTGATGTCAGAGCCCTTCAGGTAAGAGACGATGTAGTAGTTGTTCCACGAGAGGACGAACGCGAAGATGGCACCTGACACGATTCCATCGGAGACGAGCGGCAAGATGACGTCTTTGTACAGCGTCACCGTGTCCGCCCCGAGGTCTCTTGCGGCTTCCTCTAAGTTCGGGTCGACGCTGAGCGCGGTGATGGAGACGACGAACATCACGATGGGTGAAATCCAGACGAGCTCCCCGATAATCGCCGGCAGCACGCCGTAGCCGAGGCCGGTCAGATTCGACCACATCGACATCCCCAGCCCAAGAAGGATGAGCGGGAAGAAGATGGGCAACAGCGCGAAGATTTTGAACAGCTCTTGGCCCGCGAACTCGTGGCGGGTGTAGGCAAGCGCGCCAGCCGTCCCGATGATGGTCGAGAGAATCGTCACCGGGATGGTTATTTTCGCCGTCGTCAACACCGCAGACTGCACGCTTGAGGAAGCGAGTGCCTTCGCGTACCAGTCGGTCGTAAACTCGTAGGGGAACGAGAAAATCTGGCCGTCGTAGAACGACGCGATGACGAGGCTGAACAGTGGCAACATGAAAAACAGCGCCACGAGTCCAACGTAGCCGTACCAGAGGCCGCCCCCGATGCGCGACGCGAGTGAGGTGGATTGGTCTGTACTCATTGGTTAGCTCCCCCGTGAGGCGATTTCACGCAGGTCGATTGTCCGCAGGATGACGATACCGGCGATGACCGTGATGATGAGCAGGCCAACCGCCTGTGCCGACCCGAGCGGCCAGTTCTGTGAGTAGCCAAACGAGTAGCTGATGTTGTTCGCAGCGGTGTAAATCGACCCACCACCGAGCAGCTGTGCCTCGACTTCGGCACCTAGGCTCAAGACGAACACGAACAGACACCCGATGATGATTCCCGGTTTACTCATCGGGAGCACGATGTCCCGAAACAGCATATACCGGCTCGCACCGAGGTCACGGGCTGCCTCGAACGTCTCGTCGGAGATGGCTCCGATGGAGAGGTAAATCGGGAACAGCATGAACGGCATGTAGACGTACGTCGTCCCGAGGATGATGGTCCACTCTTGATACAGCAGCGACGGCGTCGTAATCCCGAACAGGGCAAGCAGGCTCTGCAGGACGCCCTTTTTCACGAGAAACAGCACCCACCCGAACACGCGGATGTTGACGCTCGTGAACAGCGGCACGATGAGCGAGAGCAAGAACAGTAGCTTGAATCGCTTGATTTTTCGCGCGAGTGCGTAGGCCGCCGGATAGGAGAACACGAGCGTTGCGAGCGTCGTGGCGACGCTGATAAGCACGGTGTTCGACATCACCTCGCCGTAGACGCCCGTCCCATCGATGACGCCGCCGATAATCTCTGCGTAGTTTGCGAGCGTCCACGTCGCGGGATTGAGCGTCAGGTTGTTGCCCGGCATCACCGAGAACAACACGATGGAGAGAATGGGGCCGATGAACATGAACATCAACAGCACCGTGAGTGGAATCATGAACACCGTCGGCGGGCTGATGAGCGTACGCAGGATGCTCTCGTCGCGCTCACTGCCAAGCTGGTGCTGGAGTTTTTCTATCGTAGACATGGTCACTCCGGAACCGGGATTGCTTTCTCCGCCTCCCACTGGAGGATGGCAGTGTCGCCCATCTCGATGCCGAGTTGCTGGACGCGGTCGAAGCTCATCTCTGCGACGTACTCAGCGCCTGCGTCCATCGATTTGACCTCGATGAGTGCGGTGTTCCCCTTGATGAGTACGTTGGTGACTTTCACCTCAGTGCCCATGTCACGGGTGAGCGTCGGTTCGACGGCGCAGTCGTCGTGGCGAACGACGAGGTGCGTGAGGCGGTCGTCGCTCGACCCTTGGCGTGGCACCTCGGTCGAACCATCGAATTCTTCTCCGGTGACGAGTACCGTGTCCTCGCGCACCGTCGTGTCCACCTCGAACACGTTCGCGTCGCCCATGAACTCCGCGATGAACTTGTTGTTCGGGTTGCGGTAGATCTCCTCTGGCGGGCCGGTCTGGATGATGTTGCCGTCGTCGATGACGAACAGCTTGTCGCTCATGACGAGTGCGGATTCGAGTGAGTGGGTGACGTAGATGAACGTCATGTCGAGTTCGACGTTCAGGTCTGCCAACTCGCGTTGCAGACGCTTTTGGAGCACGTAATCGAGCGAGGCGAGCGGTTCGTCGAGCAGGAGGATGTCCGGGTCGTAGGCGAGCGACCGCGCGAGTGCAACCCGCTGTTTTTGCCCGCCGGAGAGTTCTGTTGCCTGCTTATCTGCGTACACGTCGGGTTCGAGGCGGACGAGCGAGAGCAGTTCCGCTACTTTGCCGTTCACCTCTCCGCCGCGGGCTTTGATGGGGAACTCGATGTTCTCTCGCACCGTCATGTGCGGGAACAACGCCCAGGACTGGAACACGAGGCTCGTCGGCCGTTCTTGTGGTTCGAGCGTCGTGATGTCTTGGTCGTCGAATTCGAGGGTTCCGGAGGTGGGGGTGAGGTGGCCGGCAATCATCCGAAGGAGCGTTGTCTTCCCACAGCCGGAGGGGCCGACGATGGTTGCGAACTCTCCGGACTCTATTTCGAAATCGACGTCCTCGACGGCGACGAGCGAGCCGTATTCCTTGCGTAGATTTGTCGCTTGTAACATGTGTGTGGTGTGTCGGGATGGAGGTGGCCTAGATGCGGGTCTTCGCTTCGCGCCAGATGGGTTCGAACTTGTCTAAGTCCGGGATGCCTTCGTAGAAGACACTCCGTTCGATGATGTCGCGAACGTCGTCAACCCGAAGCACCTTGCGCTGTTCGTCGCTGTAGTTCTCCCACGCCGTTTTGTGGGGCACGACGTTCGTCCCGCCCGAGCTTGGCCACGAGAGCTTGAGGGCGTTCTCGCCGTTCATCATGTAGGCCATGTAGTTGTCAGAGATGTCCGGCTGCTCGCCTTTCACGAAGGCAGTCGTTTCGACCCAGATGACGCTCCCTTCGTCCGGCACGACGGCTTCGAATTCGTAGTTGCCGTCGCGACGAAGCGTGCCGTTAATCCAGTTACCACTGATGAATCCAATGTCGATTTCACCGGCTTTGAGCGCCTGATTCATCGACGCGAAGTCAGGGAGCAGCGTGGTCGCGTTGTCGAACAGGTCGAACGTGGCCTGTTTGACCTTCTCGACTTCCTCTTCGGTGTGTTCTTTGAACGGGTCGATGCCCTCCCGGAGCATGATAATCTGGATGCCCCAGAACATCAGGTCGTAGACGCCGACGTTGTAGTCGCCCGACCACGCGGCGTCGTAGCTCTTGTAGTCGCTCTTTGCGACCGTGTCGGTGTTCACCGCGAACGACGCCCACCCGAAGCGCTGGGGGAGGCCGTAGAGTTTGCCGTCCGTGTCGAACGAGTAGTCGTCCTCGTTGAGGAAGGCGTATTTGTAGCCGTTTTCGCGCTTGAACAGGTCGATGTACTGGTCGAAGGTGTAGGGCTTCCACGACTCGTAGTCCATTGGCCGGATGAGGTCTGCCTCCGCGAGCCGGGGAATCCACGCCATGTCGAACGTCGCCTGGTGGAACTGCTGCCACTCACCCGATTTCAGGCGGTTGAACGCCTTCGGGTTCGACGTGAACAGGTCGATTTTCGTTTCGGCGTTGAATTTTTGCCGAAACGGCCCTTGGACGTTCTCTGCGTCGTAGCCCGTCCACGTCAGGTGGGCGAGGGTCTCTTTGTTGTTTTTCTCTTCCTCGGTTGGTTCGTACAACTGGGGGTGGGGTTCGGCTTCAATCATCGACAGCGGGTCACCGTCGCCGCCGCCACCGCCGCCGCCAAGACAGCCCGCAAGGCCGGACGCGGCGGTCGCACCCAGCGCACCAGTTGCTTTCAGCCATTCTCGTCTCGAAAATTCTAATTCATCTCTCATGGTTACTCGACCTCGGTTGCGTGCCGATAGTGTCAGTGTTGAGTAACATGTATGCTATCAGGTACCTCGGTCACGTCTGACAAGATTTTGGGCTGTAGACCAATACCATTCTGCCACATATGTGCGTCCGTTTATTATCCATCGCAGCCAGCCGCCGGTCTACTGCAGGGCTGTCTGTCGGTTTTTGCGGACTGTTCTGCGAGAAAGAACGCCGGGGTGAGCGGTTAGTTCATCCGCTCGACTTCGTAGCCTGCCTGCTCGATGGCCTTCCCGATTGACTTTGCGTGTTCGGTGCCGCTCGTGACGACTTGGAAGACGAGGTAGGCCTCGCCAACGCGCAGGTCGTCTACGGCGCGGTCGTGGCGCACGTCGCGGATGTTCGCCCCTTCGTCTGCGATGATACCCGAGATTTGGGTCATCTTGCCGGGTTGGTCGTCGATTTTCACGCGCAGGCGAAGCAGCTGGGCGCGTTCGGTGAGCGCGTGGGTCAACACCGTCTGGAGCATGGACATGTCGATGTTCCCGCCACAGAGCAGTGGGACGACGGTTTCGCCTTCTACGTCTAACTCGTCGCTCAGCAGTGCGGCGACCGACACGGCACCGGCCCCTTCGACCAACTGCTTTGCCCGCTCTAAGAGAATGAGAATCCCGCTCGAAATCTGGTCGTCAGAGACGGTGATGACCTCGTCTACGTGGCGTTCGATGAGGTCGTAGGTCAACTCAGAGATGCCGCCGGTCGCAATCCCGTCTGCAATCGTGTCCGGGTGGTCAATCGAGTGGGGGCTACCCTTGTCGAGGCTTTCTGGAACCGTCGCCGCCGCTTCGGCTTGGACGCCGACGACGTGAATCGAGGGGTCGAGTGTCTTGAGCGCCGTCGAGATGCCGCCAATCAGCCCCCCGCCGCCGATTGGGACGATGACCGTATCGACTTCCGGAAGGTCTGCGTGAATCTCTAAGCCAATCGTTCCCTGCCCGGCGACGATGTCCGGGTCGTCGTATGCGTGAACGAAGATGGTGTCTTCTGCCTCGGTCAGTGTTTTCGCGTACGCCATCGCCTCGGGGAAGTTGCTCCCGTGAAGTTCGACGTCGCCGCCGTAGTCGCGGGTCGCGTCGATTTTCGTCTGCGGGGCACTTTTCGGCATCACGATGGTCGAGTCAATGCCAACCGTCGTTGCGGCGAGGGCGACGCCCTGTGCGTGATTCCCGGCGCTTGCGGCGACGACGCGATTGACGCCACCTGCCGCCGCAACCTGCTTGAGCTTGTTGTACGCACCGCGCGTCTTGAACGACCCCGTGCGCTGGAGGTGTTCCATCTTGAGGTGGACATCAGCGCCGGACATTCGGCTCAGCGAACGACTCGTTTCGAGCGGTGTGTGGCGGACAACGGCCTCGTTGTCGAACCGTTTTCGCGCCGCCCGAATATCACTCAGTTCGATACTGACCATTGGTGCATAATACCCAATAAGGCCGTATAAACAGTTTCGCGTTCTTCGCCGGGAATTTATCAGTACGCCGGGTCGATTCGGGGCCGGTCGCTTCAGCTTATTCCCACTTCTCGCCCGCGGTGATAACCACGTCGAGCCAGTTGTCGCGCGGTGGCAACGGACACGTAAAGGCGTCTGAGTAGGCGCAAAACGGGTTAAACGCGAGGTTGAAATCGAGCGTGAGCACGTCGCCGTCTTCGACTTCGTGGTCGGTTTCGAACTCCATGTAGCGACCGTACTGGAACGTCTGTTGGCCCGTCGTCTTATCGCGGAACGGGACAAAGTACGGGCCGTCGCCTTGGCGGTAGGCGGCGAGGGTGAACTCGTCGTCGCGCACCTCGAAGGTGAGCGTGAGCGAGTGTTCGTACTCGACTTCGGGACCGGCCGTCGTTTCGAGCGAGACAGTGTCAGGGTCGTCGTGGACGGTTGCCGTCGCCTCGATTCGGTAGGCCGGGTCTGGAGGGAAGTACTGGAGGCCGTCGAACTGATCTCTGTTCTCAGGGGCGACCGGCGACTGTTTGTGCTCTCTGAAAAACTGGTCTTTGTCTTCGCGGTGGGTTTCGAGCTCCGTAGCCCACTGGTCTGCGTCGAACGCGGCGTCGCTCATTGGCGGGGTTATCAGACGCTCACGGGTAACGCTTACGTCTACAGCATCGGCGCTCGCGTGCGAGGAAAGAAAAGAAGTTGCAGCCGAGCCCTACTGCGTCTCGGTGATGGTCAGGTCGTAGCTCCCACTCCCGCTGTAGGAATCAACGAGGATGTGGAGGTCGGTCGAAACGTCCGGATTCGTGATGATGACCGCTTCCTCGCTGTTCGCGCTGTAGGAGTAGTAGTCGTAGGAGTACGTCGTCGGACAGGCACCCGTGCCGTCGCTCACGTAGAGGTCGAAGTCAGCGCTGCTTGGACCTGACAGCGTGATTTCGACCTCGCTCGGTGCCGAGTAGCTCCACGCGTACGACCAGCAGTCAGCATCAGAACTGCTCGACAGCGAGTCGTTCACCGTCGTCGTGTCGGTGTCACCACTGCCGCCACCGCCTGAGCCACCGTCTGCGGGGTCGGTCGTTACGGCGTTTCCGGCGTCAACGCGGCCACTGCCCTGCTGGTTCGAGGAGAGTCCCACGTCAACCGCCGTGTTCTTGAGGTGCGTCCGGAGTTCTGACGCAGAGACACTCCACTTTGCAAGCGTCAGCCCGGCAACCCCGGCGACAACGGGTGTCGCCATCGACGTGCCAGAAATCTTGTTGTAGCCGTCGTCGGTCCACGTCGAGAGGACATTCGTGCCGGGTGCGGCGAGTTCGAGGTTGCTCCCGTAGTTCGAGTACGAGGCGAGCGAGCCGTCGGGGTCGAGCGCAGAGACGGCGAGGCACTCGGCGTAGGCCGCCGGATACGACACGGAGCCTGCGCCGTCGTTCCCGGCTGCGGCGGCGATAAAGACACCCTGGGTGTTGTAGGCGTAAGAGATGGCGTCTTTCATCGTCTGCGTGTAGCCGCCGCCACCGAGCGAGAGGTTGATGACGTCTGCGCCGTTGTCCGCAGCCCAGACGATGGCGTCTGCGATGTCGGAGGTAGAGCCGGTGCCTTCCTCACTGAGAGCGCGAGCCGAGAGAATAGAGGAGTTGCCGATACCCGACACGCCTTCGCCGTTGTCCACCTCACCGGCGGCGATTCCGGCGACGTGTGTGCCGTGATACTCGTCTGCGAGCACGTCAGGGTACGGGTCTCCGTCGTTGTCCACGAAGTCAGAGCCGTAGTTCGACACGCTCGCGTCCATGTTCCCGTCTAAGTCGGGGTGGTCGTACTTGACCCCCTGGTCTACGACGGCGACGGTGATAGAAGAGCTGCCGAGCGTCGTGTCCCACGCCGTCGGCGCGTTGACCATCTGGTCTGCGTACTGGTCGCCATAACGCGTGTCGTTTGGCGTGTACTGCGCAGAGAGCGTCGCGTTGTCTTCTGCGTATTTGATGTACTCTTTCTTGCGAATGCGTTTCTTGAAATTCTCCTTTGCTTGGTCGCTCGCGTTGTCGTTGAACTTGACCGCGACGTAGCGAAGACACGAGCAGTCGTGGACTGCCGCCGCGTGTGCAGGAACGTGCTTTTCGACCGCTTCACGGTGGTCGGGTGCGCCGTTTGAGACGCCTACGAGAACCTCGTTTTCCTTTGGCCCGCGTCGTCGCCCGTTGTTTGGTCCCTGTGCAGCCACCTGCCCCACCGAAGCGAGAAGTGCCGCAGAACCGGTTGCTTTCAAAAATCTACGCCGTCCAAGAGGGAGTTTGTCACCCATGGTGCGACTTAACAACCTTGTGTTGGCATTATAAAATTTATTATAATATTGATTGAAATAAAATAATGTCCAATGGTGAACAGAATTGGTGCACAGAGTATGGCAGTTTTTCACTGCGAGTTGCCAAGGGTGACCAATGACGACCCCCACGATTGTCGCAATCTCGGGCAGTAGACGCCAACAAAGCTACACGAAACGCGCACTAAGACACGCACTCGACGCCGCAGCGGAGGCCGGGGCAGCGACCGACCTCATCGACCTCGGTGCTGCATCGCTCCCGCTCTATCACCCTGGCCACGACGAAAGCGAGGAACTCAGTGCGCTGCTCAAAACCGTTCGCGAGGCAGACGGCGTGCTCATCGGTTCGCCCGTGTACCACAGCTCCTACTCCTCTACGTTCAAGAACTTCCACGACTACTGTGGATTCGACGAATTTTCTGACACCGCCGTTGGCCTCCTCGCCGTCGCCGGTGGTCGCTCGTACGGCAGCACGCTCGACCACCTCAGAATCACGGTTCGGGGCGTCCACGGCTGGGTGATGCCCCACCAAGTCGGCATCCCGAGCGTTCGGAGCCAGTTTGACGACGACGGCATCGTCGATGACGCACTCGAAGCGCGCATCGAAAAGCTCGGTACCGAAATCGTCGAGTACGCGACGCGACTGCGGATGCCACTCGACGAATGACCGCCTCCAGTAACACTGCCTAGTAACAACGGGCAGTATTACCAGATGATCTCAATGAGCCAGACACCAATCATCCTCGACGACTACGACACAAACTGGCCCGCACAATTCGAGGCAGAAGCAACGAACATCAACGACGCCATCGGCGAGCGCATCGAACGAATCGAACACATCGGGAGCACGTCGATTCCGGGCATGCCCGCAAAACCAATCATCGATATGCTAGTCGGCGTGACCTCGCTCAAAGACGCAGACGCGTGCATCACCCCGCTCGAAGCACTCGGCTACGAGTACGTCCCGAAGTTCGAGGACGTGATGCCGAACCGTCGCTACTTTCGAAAATCAGAAGGCAAGACACGAACCCACCACCTGCACATGGTTGAGACTGGAAGCGAGTTCTGGACGCGCCATCTCGCCTTCCGCGATTATCTTCGAGAACACCCGGACGTCGCCGCCGAATACGCCGACCTGAAACGAGAGCTAGCGCGAGAACACCGACACGACATCGGCGCGTACACCGACGGCAAAGACGAGTTTATCCGTCGTGTCGAACGCGATGCGCTCGCCGAGAAGTAAGCCTCAATTTGCTTTCGTCACGACCGCGAGCAGGGCGTGGTGGTTGTACATCGCGGGGTCGGTCGTCTCGAACGTTGTCTCGCGGATTTCGTCTATTTTCCAGCCCTCCCCGAACGCCCGTCGAATGATGGCTTCGTTCGTACTTGGACCGATGCGGCCGTCGCGCTCGCTGAAGCCGAGCATGACGTAGCGACCACCGGGTTTGAGCGCCGTGTTGAGGCTTTCACCGTAGGCGACGGCAACTTCGGAGTTGAAGACGTGAAACAGGCCACAGTCCGTGATGGTGTCGAACTTCTCGCCGAGGGAGGCGAGGTCGAACGCGTCGTGGACTTCGAACCGAACCCGGTCGCTGAGTCCTCGATTCTTCGCTTTCTCCCGTGCTTTCGAAATCGCGTTTTCTGCCGCATCGACACCGAGGACGCTGTGACCGCGCTCGGCGTAGTGGAGGGCGTTTTCGCCCGTGCCACATCCCACGTCGAGAATTGCTCCGATAATCACGCCTGTTGCTTCTAATTCCACGAGCACCGGCTGCGGCCGTCCGATGTCCCACGGCGGCGTTCCGAGGTACGAGTCGTTGAAATCGAACTCCTCTTCAGAATCGTCACCGCTCACTTTAGACCACCACTCGTTGCATAGCAAGCTAGACGCAGAGAGCGTGCATAAGGAATGCCACAGCCATTCAATATCGCAACATTCAGTTTATTGCGCCGGTAGCAAGCCTTTTTGTGAGGCGTCTGTTCTCACGGAGTATGAGCACGCGAGATGAGCTTTTAGCGCTCCTACTCGAAAATGCCCGCTACTCGACTGAAGACTTAGCCCGGCAGACCGGCGCAGACACAGATGAAGTAGCAGCAGCAATCGAGGAATTGGAAGCGTCGGGTCTCATCCGCGGCTACCAAGCGGTCGTCGATTGGGACCGAGCCGACCAAGAGCGGATTCGGGCGCTCGTCGAGTTGAACGTCACGCTCGACCGCGAAACCGGCTACGACGACATCGCCGGCCGGCTCGTGAAGTTCCCGGCGGTGAAATCGCTGCGACTCGTGAGCGGCGACTACGATTTCGCGCTCGAAGTCGAAGGCGACTCGCTGCGGGAAGTCTCGAAATTCATCAGCGAGAAGGTGGCTCCCGTCCCCGAAATCACGCAGACGGTGACCCACTACATCATGGAGACCTACAAAGACCGCGGCCTTGAGATGGGCGACGGCCACGATGATGGCCGGCTCTCGTTTTCGCCATGAAAATCGCAGACCGCGTCCAGCAGATTCCACCGTCTGGCATCCGCAAGTTTTTCGAAATCGCAGAGGAGATGGACGACGTAATCTCCCTCGGAGTCGGTGAGCCAGACTTTACTGCTCCGTGGGCGGCCCGCGAAGCCGCAATCGACTCGCTCAAGGCGGGGAAAACGTCGTACACAGCCAATCGTGGGATGCGTGAACTGCGTGAGGAGATATCGAAACGGGTTTCGACGCAATACGACCTCAGCTACGACCCGGACGACGAAATTCTCGTCACCGCCGGGGCGAGCGAGGGCCTCGACGTGGCGTTTCGCGCGCTCGTCGACCCCGGCGACGTGGTCGCAATCGCCCAGCCGTCGTACATCTCCTACGTTCCGGGCGTCACTTTCGCAGGTGGCGAACCGCTACCCGTAGCCACCCGCGAGGAAGACGACTTCAAACTCACCACAGAGCTACTCTCCGCCCACGGTGTCGCAGACGCCGACATGCTGGTGCTTTGCTACCCGAACAACCCGACGGGAGCCATCATGACGGCAGAAGAGATGGCTGAAGTCGCAGACTTCGTCCGCGAACACGACCTCACAGTGCTCGCAGACGAGATTTACGCAGACCTCACCTACGGCGACGACCACACCTCCATCGCCACGTTCGAGGGACTGCGCGAGCGAACCGTCGTGTTCAACGGCTTCTCGAAAGCCTACGCGATGACCGGCCTGCGCCTTGGGTATGCGATGGCTCCGCCCCAAGTCATCAGCGCGATGAACCGCGTCCACCAATACACGATGCTTTCTGCGCCGACGACGGCACAGTACGCCGCGCTCGAAGCGCTTCGATCGTGTGATTCTGAGGTCGTCGAGATGCGAAAGCAGTACAACCGGCGTCGCCAGTTCGTTCTCTCTCGCTTTTCGGAGATGGGCATCGACTGCTTCGAGGCCAAAGGCGCGTTCTACGTCTTCCCCGAGTGCCCGTGGGACGACACCGATGCCTTCGCAGAGGCGCTGTTAGAAGAACAGGGCGTCGCGCTCGTCCCCGGTCACGTCTTCGGGGACAGCGGCGAAGGTCATCTCCGGGTGTCCTACGCGACGGGGCTGAACGAACTGCGCGAAGCGATGGCGCGAATCGAAGCGTTCCTCGGGTAAAGCACCCGTTTTCGACTGTTTTGTGGAGTGGAGCGGCTGCGCCGAAATAGTTTGATAAATTGTATATCGCGATATCAAACGTGTTGCTGTCGGTCATCCATGGACGGTTCGTTGAAGACTCATCTGCAACACTAGACCCTCATAGAGACGCGTGTGGAAGCATCAGCGACGGCTGGCGTCACAATAGAGCAGAGAACAGGGTAGAACGGACGGTTATGAGACGATTGTAGGAAGCGCTCTGAGACTGTCGATTTCGTAGGTCGGAGTTACATCAGCGTCAACAGACGCGTCCTCGCGCGCGAGCAACACCGAATCGATGCCTGCGTTTTCGGCGGCGGCAATGTCACAGGCACGGTCACCGATGTAGACGGCATTTTGCGTGCCAAGGTCTGCGAGGGCGGCGTTCAGGTAGTACGGATTCGGTTTTCTGCGGCTGAGCCCTTCGGGGGTGAACGGACAGCCGTAGACGGTGGAGAAGTACTCTTCGAGGCCGAAAAAACGGAGGATGTACGAGAGTACTTTCGGCGGGTTGTCGCTGACGAGACCAAACGGACGGTCGAGTTCGAACAGTGCCGTTACATCGTCATAGAGCGACCGAATCCCCTGTCTGAACTCGCGTTGTTGCTCAGATTCGATGTAGTCAGTCAGCTTCTGACAGAAGCGAATCGGTTGGATGTCGTACTGTGTTGCGAGCTGTCGGATTGTCTCGACGTTGTGTGCCCCAAGCTGGCGGAGGTCGTCCGGAGTTGGGCGGCGAAGGTCGAAGCTATGGAACGTTGCTTCTGCGACACGGCGAACGGTCGCTCGAGTCGGTGGTTCAACGAGCACCCCGTCGTTATCGAAGATGACGGCGTCATAGCCCATGGTTGCCGATTCTTTCACGGAATGTGATATAAATGTGTCCGTCTCAGAGACTGGTAACGGCGTCTCGTTGGTCGCAGCCGAAAGACCGTGTTTTTCAGTTTGAGCCGCTTTTCTTGAAAGTACGACGATGGAACTTGTTGGGTGTGTAGTCGCCATTATTACACGTCATCTGTGAAAGACTCTTTAGATAGTAGTCAACTGTAACCTATGTTTCCAGCAGGTATAGCTCGGAAATTGTCTCTTAATCCTGAGATTCGGCTCTTTTGGCTAATTTAGCTAATCATAATCATACAGTGTAAGAAATCAGATATATAAGCGCAACACTTTTTCTCTCTTACAGAGTATTCATAGAAGATATGGGGAAGAATAACGCCGACATCGCTGGCTCTGACCAGCACGGCGACCGGGGGGACGCCGCCACGGAAACGACTGAGGAGACCTCTGTCGGTGCAGTAATGGGTGCATACACCTGGGAAGACTTCAAGCGAGAAGTCTACTACGACGAGGATGGAGCACGCCCAACCGACCTCATCGGAGACGTCATCGAATTCGACGCAAGTGACTACCTTGGCTTCGACCCGGCCGACATAGAGGATCGATTGACGAAGGCGGCTAGCAAGGCGGCCATCCTCGATGACCACTTCGATTCGTTCCTAGACGTAGAGACGACCGATGTCGCGGTTGGAGAGTACTACTGGGAACACTTCAAAATCGAGTACTACTACGACGAAGAAGGCAAGCCACCGGTTGATAAGAAAACCGGTGAAGTCGTGGAGTTCGACGCGAGCGAGTACCTTGGGTTCGACCCATCCTCGCTGCCGAACGTCCTCAGCTATGGGAACGTGGTGGGCGACTGCATCGACGATGTCAGAGAAGCGCGCACGGTCAACGTGCTCGAAGACCTCGACGAGGATGCCTTCTTTAGAAATCCAGACGGAACGAAGACCGTCGTCAACCGCTACGACTTAGAGAAGGCCGTGCCGCTCTCGAAAAAGTCACACTTCCACGAGGTCGACCGCTACTGGGTCAACAAGCCGTTCGCGTTCGTGAGCATCTTCCACTCGAGCAAAGAGAACGAGCACAAGTACTACCTTGTAGAGCCGTACCTCACGCCAATCGAACGCGAGCTAAAGGAGTACCTGACGAACAAACTCCGCACGGCAATCAAGTACTCTGATGAGGACATCATCGTCGAAGGCGACGAGGCAGACAGAGGAGCCGTCATCGCACGCGAGACAGAACAGCTCCTCGAACGGTACGACCTCTACGCCCGACCATCGGATGAAAAGCAGAGCTTGAAACAACAGTTCTTAGAGCTGCTTGGTCGAGCCGAAGAACTCGAAGACGAAGAAGAGATTGTCCGCGATTTAGCGGGGATGCTGACGCGACCCGAACCCGCGTTGCTCGAAGAAGACGCGCGGATGGTCACGGAGTACCAAGTCGAGAAGCTGCTGTACATGCTAAAACGCGACTTCATCGGCTACGAGCGCATCGACGGCGTCAAACACGACATCAACGTGGAGGACGTGTCGTGTGACGGGTACAACTCGCCCGTCTTCGTCTACCACTCTGACTACGAGCAAATCATCTCGAACATCTTCCACGGCGAGAAAGACCTCGATGATTTCGTCGTCAAACTCGCCCAGCGCTCTGGGAAAGGCATCTCGAAACGCCAGCCACAGGTCGGCGCGACCCTGCCAGACGGTTCGCGTGCACAGCTCACGCTCGGACGCGAGGTGTCTGATCACGGGACGAACTACACCATCCGGCAGTTCAAGGAGGTGCCGTTCACGCCAATCGACCTCATCAACTGGCACACGTTCTCGCTCGACGAGATGGCCTACCTCTGGGTGTGTATCGAGAACAACAAGTCGCTCATCTTCGCGGGTGGGACGGCATCCGGGAAGACGACCAGCCTGAACGCGGTATCGCTGTTCATCCCGTCGAAGTCGAAGATTGTGTCCATCGAAGACACGCGCGAAGTCGAATTGCCACAGCGCAACTGGATTGCCTCCACGACGCGCCCCTCGTTTACGGCTGACGACCAGGGTGACGTAGACGAGTTCGACTTGCTCGCCGCCGCACTCCGTCAACGCCCAGAGTACATCGTCATGGGTGAGATTCGTGGGGAAGAAGGCCGGACGCTGTTCCAGGTCATGTCCACGGGTCACACCACGCTCACCACGTTCCACGCGGACTCGGTGGGTGAGGTCATCAAGCGGTTTACGACCGACCCAATCAACGTCTCGAAGACGATGTTCACGGCGCTCGACTTGGTGAGTATCCAGACCTCAACGCGCGTCCACGGGGACAAAGTGCGCCGCAGCAAGTCCATCACCGAAATCAACCACTACGACCCGGAGAACGACGAAATCAACGTTCAAGACGTGTTCCAGTGGCAAGCAGAGTCCGACGAGTTCTTGCGGATGGGTGAGTCGAACACGCTCGACGAGATTCGCTTCGACCGCGGCTGGTCGTACGACCAGTTGGACGAGGCAATCTACCTGCGGAAAATCGTTCTCGCCTACCTCATCAACAAGGGCTTGAACAGCTACCCACAGGTGGCTGCTGCCTTACAGGGGTTCATGAACGACAACGACACCATCATGTCGCTCATCGCGAACGATGTGTTGGAGGCACGCTTAGAAGAACTCCGGCAGATGGAGAGCGTCATGATCGACATCGACCCCGAGAAAGAGGCGATGATTCCACGACCCGACCCGTACGCAGAACTGCGGGCGCAGACGGACGAAATCCTCGCAGAAGCAGAGGAGAATCTCTTTGACCGCTACCTCACCACTGGGGAGCCAGACCTCGAACCGGCGCTCGCTTCCGGTGCTGACGAGGCGGGAGCCGCCACCGACGGCGGCGACGATACAGATGACGACGATCCGTTCGAGGCGTTCGACTTCGGCGGCTTCGAGCCATTGGGGGACGACGAGTAAATGGCCCCGGAAACGATGAGCGCTAGCAGTAGCTTCGAAGGAAAATCAATCAGCGATTCGTTCTACCCGCTCTACCGTCGGCTGTTTAGCGAGGACAGCGGATTCGTCTTAGATGTAGAGGAGAAACTCGGTGCGGCGCGCATGCCACACACGGTCGAGTTTTTCCTCTCGTGGGCGCTCGCCATCGGGGTCTTACTCGGCCTCATACTCTGGTTCGCCGGGATTGCCCTTGGGTACCTCATCTTTGTCCTGTTTATCGATGGGACGCCGGTGTTGCTCGGCCTGAACCTCTCGCCCGACGTGCTCGCCATCGTCAACGCCATCAAAATCCCGGCGCTCGTGTTGGTGACGGGCCTCGTCTTTGGTCTGATTGGCTTCGGGATTGGCTTTGGCTCTATCGTCTTTGTGCCCTACTACCGGGCGGGTGAGCGAAAGCGGGAGATAAACATGCTCCTGCCGGACGCCATCTCGTTCATGTACGCGCTCTCGGTCGGCGGGATGAACCAGATAGAGATTCTCCAAGCGATGGCGAAAGCCGAGGACACCTACGGCGAGGTCGCAAAGGAGTTCCAGAGCATCGTCCTCGAGACCGACTACTTCGATACGGACTACCGGTCTGCGATTCGCAATCAGGCGATGCAGTCACCGAGTGACGAACTCGGGCAGTTCCTCACGGACATGCTCTCAATCGTCAACTCCGGTGGTGACATGACGCGCTTCTTGGACGACAAGAAAGAAAAGCACATGCGCACGGCAAAGCAGGAACAGGAACTCACGCTCGAAACCTTAGAGCTGTTCGGTGAGATGTACATGACGCTCTCGCTGTTCCCACTCCTGCTTATCATCATCCTCGTCATCATGAGCATGCTCGGGGAGGCCCAGGACTTCCTGCTGTACGGGACGGTGTACGGCCTCATCCCGATGACGGGCGTTGGCTTCCTCGTGCTCGTCGCGACGGTCAAACAGGACGAACCCGGCGACGGCTTCCTCCGAGATACTGACCCTGACATGCAACAAAACGAGCGTGGCATCTTCAGCCTCGGCATCATCGAGCGCTACACGGGAACGTACGCCATCTTCGACCGCATCAAGAGCAAGGAAGGGACGTTCGTCACGATGGAGCTGCTCAAAAACCCGCACCACTTCTTCCGTGACTATCCGCTGGCAACGCTCGCGCTCACGGTGCCCGCAGCAATCGTGTTGCTCGCGTTCGCCATCCTGTCGGGACTCGCGCCAGCCTCGTTCGAGGGGCTCATCGCGAACCCGATTGGCGGGACGTTCTTCTGGGTGTACATGCCGGTGTACATCACGCTCATTCCGCTCGCGGTGTTCAACGAGTGGAACCTCCGCTCGCGCTGGAAAATCATCAAGAACCTCTCTGATGACCTGCGCAAACTGTCGAGTGCGAACGACACGGGGTTGACCCTGCTCGAATCGCTGAAAGTGGTCTCCGATACGTCACGCGGGAAACTCGCAGAGGAGTTCGAAGCAATCCACGCGAAGGTGAACTACGGCATGAGCCTGAAAGAGGCGCTCGTCGAGTTCAACAACACCTACCACATTCCGCGTCTCGCGCGGACGGTGAAGCTCATCAGCAAGGCGCAGGAAACCTCGAGTAACATCACGGCGGTTCTCTCGACGGCCGCACAGGCCTCTGAGAACCAGGACGACATCGACCGCGAGCGGGTTGGCCGCACGCGCATGCAAATCGTCATCATCATCATGACCTACCTGGTGTTGCTCGGCGTCATGGCCATCCTCAAGGTGAAGTTCCTTGACGTGATGGCTGGGCTCTCTGCACAGGCGAGCGGCGACTCTGGAAGCTTCGGTGGCGGTATCGACACGCAGATGTTGTCGATGCTGTTCTTCCACGCCGTGACCTTACAGGCGGTCTTGTCCGGATTCATCGCGGGCTACATGCGCGATGCAAGTCTCATGAGCGGCGTGAAGTACGCAGTCATCCTGCCGACCTTCGCCCTGCTCGTCTTCATGCTAATATGACCGAACGCGCACAAACGTCGATGGACTTTCTGGTGGGGATGAGCATGTTCCTCATCATCGTCATCTTCGTCCTCTCGTTCGTTCCCGGTATCATCGCGCCGTTCAACGACAACGTCCAAGAGGACACCGTGACCGTAGACCGCGTGGCCACCCAACTCTCGAAGGGGATGCTTGGCTCGAACGCAGAGCCATACATCTTGAACGCCCAGTGTACGGCAGATTTCTTTGACGCATCAGTAGTGGGGAATCCAAATGACTGTAATTTTGATCCAGATAGAAACAACGCCAGTGTATCAGAAAGATTCGGACTTTCAAACACACAACAACTTAACATTACCATTGAACGTGACACAGATGGTGACGGCGACCGCGAGATCGTGTCATCAGGCGGCATCCTCCTCAAAGAGGGACGGAGTCCACCAACTTCGACAGCGTCTGTGGTCGTTGCCCGGCGGGTGGTTTACCTCGACGGGCAGGACGTGTCACTCGTCGTGAGGATGTGGTAATAATGAGAGCACAAGCACACACGCTCGAAGGTATCATCGCGTCGTTCTTGCTCATCACCGGGTTGGTCTTCGCGCTGCAAGCGACAGCCGTGACGCCGCTGTCTGCAAGTACGTCGAGCCAGCACATCGAAAATCAAGAAAAGGCAATTGCAGAGGGAATCCTCGAAATAGCGATAGAGAATGATACGCTCGCGATCGCACCGCTGTACTGGAACGACACAAAATATCAATTCCACGGCATAACAACGAGACAATATTATGTGGATAACGTGCCAGAAAAGCTGAATTTCCTAAACATGTTGGAGCGCAATCTCGGTGAATCAGGTGTTACGTACAACGTGAACATCATCTATCTGACTAATACCGGTGACGAACGAACACGCCGGCTCGTTTACAGAGGGGTTCCGAGTGATAATGCAGTGACTGCCAGTCGGCTCGTGACGTACTACGACGATGATGTCCTCTACGATCCGAATGGGGATAAAACGACGAAAACGATTAGCTCTGTTGCGAATGCGAATTCGTTCTACATGAGCGACGCAGCGCCCGGCAGTTCAGTGTTCAACGTGGTCAAAGTGGAGGTCGTTGTATGGCGAATGTGAGCGAGCGAGGGCAGATCATCTTGGTCGTTGGCCTCGTCCTTGCGGTGATGTTTGTCGCACTCGCCTTACTCTTGAATACGGCAATCTACACGGAGAATCTCGCCACAAGGAGCGACAACAGTGTCTCGGGAACGGCGGGTGAATTCAATAGAGACGCGATTACCGAGGTGCAGAAATCGATTAGCTATGCGAATCAGAACAACAACCCCTCGGATAGCGATCTTGAGTTGAGTGTTCAATCGAGCGTAGATGACTGGGAGTTCCTCGCGGCTCGCCACTACGCTCGAAACGGCCAATCAGTGTCCATAACGGTCGATTCTATCTCAAAAGAACGACACATCAGACAAACTGTTTCGACTAACAATTTTGAGAATAGAACAGGTATTCCAAACTGGGATGTCACTACGGGTGCAGATGAGCTTCGGACTTTCCAGATGGATGTTCGCCACAATGTGAGTGATGTGTGTACTACGACTGGTACCTGTTTCACCGTCGTGTTCGAAAACACTACGAACCCGTCTGACACGTGGTACCTCTACGTCGACAATGAAACCGCCTCGACGAATGTGAAAGTGGTCGTCCAACAACAGGGTGGGCCACAGGAATCGTGTACTGGCGATGCCAATGCAGACATTAATCTTACAGAGGGGACCCTTGATGGCACACCGTGTACTGCATTTTCGTTCGTCGACGAACTTGACGGTTCGTACGATATACGATTCGAAAATGGAGCCAAGGTGTTAGGAACCTACGATATCCGGGTTACGAGCACCGAGACCGACACGGAATCTATCACTCAGAACTACGGAACCGTGAGTGAGCCACAGTACGACACTCGAATTGATTCAGTCGCTGTCTCACTAGACTTTAGACACGCTGACTTGCAATTCACGAAGACGGTGACCGTCGCAGCTGAGGAGGGTGTATAATCGTGCAGCTTGACAACAGAGGGGTCGCCTCGACCCTGAATTACATCCTTGGACTCGGAATCGCTACGATACTTGTCATCGGGTTGCTCACAGCTGGTGGAAACCTCGTAAGTGACCAGCGCGAACAGGTTGTTCGCGGTGAGCTATCTGTGATTGGACAACAACTTGTGAGCGACATCACCGCAGCAGACCGATTGACTGCAGACACTGGGACAGTACGAATCGAACGCGAGATGCCGTTGACAGTAGCTGGTGAACACTACCGTGCCAGAATTTCAACAGGGGCTGACCCTACCGATAATCTGTACTTCTTGAACCTGACCAGTTCAACGACGGACGTGACTGAAGTAGTCTCGTTCACTTCCAGTACCACCGTTTCTGGCTCTGTCGATGGTGGTTCGATAGTCATCGAAAAGAAAAATGGCGGAACACAAGAGATAATGGTGAAAAATGGATAATCGTGCAGTGAGTGACGTGATCGGCTTCGTCCTCATCTTCTCGCTCATTTCACTGTCGATCGGCTTCATCTACGTTTCGGGGCTCGGTGGCCTCGAGGACACACGAGATGCAGAGCGAATTAACAATGCAGAACGAGCATTCGACGTTATGGCGCACAATATTGAGGATTTGAGCGAACAAGGTGCGCCAAGTCGAGCGACCGAACTTCGACTCGACGATGCTCAACTTTCGGTGAGTAATGAGGTGTACATCGAATACCGGTTCGTGAATAATGCCGATCCTACAGATACCCTCACGGTGAACGAGAGTTTGCGACCAATAGTCTACACCGGTCAGGGAGACACATCGATTGTGTATGAAGCAGGTGCCGTCATTCGAGAGCAAGCCGACGGCTCCCGGATGAGTCGACAACCGAATTTCGTTCTCGATAAACCGGTTCCAGTTATTACGATTGTGGATACCCGTGTCTCGTCGCCGATAAGCGTGGCTGGCTCACGGACGGTTCGAGTGCGCGCAATTCACCAAGGAACCACGATTGCCAGTGTTGAGGAGACTAATTCGGATTACACCATGTGGATTAGCATCACGAGTCCTCGTCACGATGCATGGGCATCATACTTCGAAGATGAAGGCGTTTGTGAACAAGGTCCAACAACCACCGGAAAGACTGTTACCTGTAAGGTTTCCCCGATAGAACGAGGCTACGTCTCCATTGTGGGAACTACAATCGAGATCGAGTAACGGTAATCAGTCCAACCTGACTGCGATCTCGTTTTCCGTGATGTGGAGGAACGTGATGAATTTTGGATTGTCCGTCACATCATAGTCGAGCGAGCCGTACGAATTTCCGGCATCTACCCTGCCACTATTACCATTACCCGGTCCTTCGTGAACTGTTAGTCTGAACGTCGGTCCCATGTCAGAGAAGTAGTGATTAATTAAGAAATTGAGGCTCTCTCCATCGACCTCACTTGTGTACTCTGGGTATTCTTTCGTTGCCTCACAAGACGCGATACAATCTGCATTTTCGTGGCTATCAATTTTCATCGTTTCATTCACGCTTCTCGAGACGATTTCAGATTGATACTTCCACTTATTATCGGTACCCTGGGTGTCGATATCGGAATAGGTGAGCTTCGTGTCGGAAGTAAGATCTAACGTTAGTTCTTGAGTCGAGCAGTTCACCTTGAAGTTTGGATTTCCGGGATCGCCATCCACGACTGGATCAATGCTCGAGTTCTGCCATTCGGCGTATTCACCTGATGAAGAATTGTAGTAATAGATGCTCAAATCCACGGTCCCAGACCCGCCAGTACAAAGCTTCTGTTGGGACGCGATGTGTAGTTCGAATTGTACGTCTGCACTATCTTGGTTGTACAATGACCAATGTAGCTGGTTGAACCCATTTTTATCTCCAGCAATAGTGAGATTGAACTTGTTCACCTTGTGCTCCGAACTCATATATGGAACTTCTATTGAGCCGCCCTTTTCAGGGATGGCAAAATCTCCGAGGGCATCAGCGGTCGATTCCAATTGGAGCGTCACCGTTTGTGTCGCTGGGTTCGTGCTTACTTTCCCATCCGTTCTCGACACAAAATATTCTGCCCAGCCTTCGTAATACGGGCTCTTCACAGTGATATTGACCGATCCATTTTTCAAGGGATTGTTATACTCCGTCACACCATCGCTGTAACTGTCTGTGCTGTTCGGGAAAATCTCTCTACCCTGCACAATAGAGTCGATAGTCACATCAGTCGACCCAGATGTACTCCCCGTTCCGGTTGTTTTGATAATCGGGAGCGTGAGTGTTGCTTGACGATAGTGAAACTCAGGTGGGGAAATCAATCGAACCGCGCCAGAACTATCTTTTCGCCATACACCGCCTCCTTGATAGGCTATTTCTGCGTCACCTGTTTGATAAACCAGTGCACCAAGCGATTGATTATAGATTATCTCATCCCCCCCAGTTCCAGTATAATTGTTGTGAGTGATTCGAATCCAACCCGCATCATCTCGGATATTGTACGTTCCGTCTGCATTCGGAAATCCGAGGTTTTGTTGGCTAGACGACCCGAGGGCGACCATAGCGGCACGTGAATCGAACAACGTCATCGACTGCTCCGCGCGGTCGAGTTCCGATTGTTGTTGAGTATCTTCTAAAACGATTGCACCAAAGGCGGCGACGGTTGTCGTTCCAAGGAGCACGATCATCAGCAAGAGCGCAGTGCCAAGGGGGGCTGATTGTCCACGAGCGTCACGAGTGAGAGAGCGCGAGATGAATGCTCGCAGCCCAGATGGCCCAGTCATTAGTACAACCATAGTCTGTCAGACAATAAAATAATCTGGTAATTGATTAAATAATAACATTTTGATGTGTCAGAATTATAACCAGCAAGAAGGCTATATCGTTCCCACGCGACAGTATCAGTAGCCGAGATGTACGACAAAATTCTGTTTCCAACTGATGGGAGTCTCGGGATGTCGAACGTACTCACCCAATGTCTCTATCAGGCGATACAAAGCGGCGCGACGGTGCACGTCGTCTACATCGTCGATGTACGGTCGTACATCATTCTCCCCGAGGAAACCCAACAACGCATCATCGACCTGCTCATCGAAGAGGGCCAACGCGCGCTGGCCACGGTCGAATCGCGCATCGAAGCGGAGGGCGAGGACGTTCCAACCATCTACGAACTGCTCCAAGGCGTCCCACACGAGGCGATTCTCGAATACGCAGACGAAGAGGATATCGACCTCATCGTGATGGGAACCCACGGGCGGACGGGGGAGCACAAGCGCATCCTTGGCAGTGTCGCAGAAGAAGTCGTCAGAAATGCAGACGCACCCGTCTTGACAGTGCGGATTCGAGAAGACGACGTAGAGCGGATGCGCGAGGAGCGCGCAAATGCAGAGGCGGCCGACGACACGGAAGAATCGCCGCGCTACATTGAGTGAGCAGCCGTTTTCCGCCCCGTCAACTCCGCCACGTCGAGGGCGTACATCGAGAATACGAGTTCGTCGCGTGGCGTGTCGAAGATATCGAGCAGCGGCAGGTCTGCTTGGCGAAGCGCGCGGACGACTTCGAGGTTCAACTCGTTGTCTGAAATCTCGCGCAGCGTTCCGGCCGCGATGACGCTGTTCCACTCGTCGTCTACGTTTTCGTACACGACAAGTCTCGCTGTCTGGGTGTGTTCGACGTAGCCGCGTTTTTCGCTCTCTTTGCCGTAGCCAAGGCGAAAGTAGAATCGAGTCGAACCGGGGTCGAAGCCGTAGGAAATTGGAATCGCGTAGGCGTCTCCGTCCCTTGCAAGCGAAAGCACACCCGAGCCGCCGTGGTCGAGCAGTTCGTGAATCTCGTTCGCTGTCATCCTCGCAGGGTGCGTGTTGTTCATATCTAGACAGACGCGCTGACAGTCCAAAAAGCTAGGTTCAATTACAGGTCGCTCACTGTTGGTGGGTGAACAACAGCACGTCGTCGTAGTGCGTCGAGACACAGAGGTCGAGCAACCGACTCAGTTCGAGGCTGTTGTACTCGTCTTCGCAGACGACGAGGTCGTCGAACGGTTTGTCGCAGGCAGGACACGCGATGCGCACCGTGTTCCGGTAGGTCGTCACGCCACCTGCAACTTCGTGGGGCGTCAGCGACTGAATGAGGTCGTCATAGGTGTCTGAATCCATCGCTAGAGTGCTCATCGCCCTCCGTGATAATTCTAGGTGCGACGGACGCTGTGTTTTCTATTAACGGTCGGTTCGATTGACGCTCGTGACTGTGCCCGTTGTATCTATCGTCGCCGTCAGTGTTTCGCCATCTATCGTAATTGCAATCGTCACGCCGGAGTCGTCTGTAGTGATTTCCAGTTCGTCTGACCCAAACAATCGCCACGTTGGCGTTTCCTGTGGGTCGATTCCGCGGTCGTAGAGGAAGCCTTGGAGCGCAGGGTGGAAGAACACAGGCGACGACGCCTCCGCAATGGCGATATCACCACACCGTTCACACCGCCACTCGAATCGGGGTGGGTCGTGGGCAGCATCAAGCGAACCCGAGAGCCGGCCAGCACAGTTCACACAAAATCCCGCGGTAATCTGGTAGAAGAGGACGCGAATCCAGCGGTCGAACGCTGCGGGAAGTTCGGCCCGGTCGTACTGACTAAGCGTCCCTGGTGGAAACGAGTA
Organism: Haladaptatus sp. CMSO5; assembly: GCF_036689885.1. Lineage (NCBI taxonomy): Archaea > Methanobacteriati > Methanobacteriota > Halobacteria > Halobacteriales > Haladaptataceae > Haladaptatus > Haladaptatus sp. CMSO5. Next base: position 1,539,154 of record NZ_JBAHVW010000001.1, on the reverse strand, counting down.
CTGGTTGTGAAACTCGTCACAGGCGGTACAGTTGACGTGGGCGTGTTCGTCATTGTAGGTAACGACAACCGAGCGAGTCCCACACTTCGGACACGGGTCGTCGAGTTCGATTGGGTCGAGCGTGGCGGTCGCCGTGTAGGTTCCGGCGATGAGCGCCCCGACGACCTGCATGCCCGCGATGGTGAGTTCATACCCATCGTCTCCCTGTTTGACGAACGTGCCCGCGAGCTTCTGGAGGTGGTAGTTGAACTGTCCAGAGTCGCGCAGCTCGACGCGGTCGTAGAGTTCAGAGAACGGCAGTGGCCCGTCTGCGGCGGCAAGCACCCGAAGAATTTCGATTCGTGTATCGTTCGAGAGCAGTGCAAAGACGGCCTCTGCAGGCTGGGTTTCAACGGTGAGTCCCTCCTCGCTCATTGGCTACACCACGTTTCGCAGGCGTGATGAACATAGTGGATACCTCGGCCGAATGCAGTGTTACTGTCCAGTCGTACTTGCGAGTATTACTGGACAAGGGCGCTGGATGAGCCGTCAGCTCAGGCTTCCGGGAGGAAGAATGAGCACGGCCAATGCACCGATAATGGCGATAAACGCGAGGAGGAACACGACACCGAACACGAGGCCGAGCACGACCGATTTTCGCGCGAGCGCCCCGTTCATCCGGTGGAGCTTCCTGAGTCCCTGTACCTGCAACGAGAGGCCGTAGAGTCCAACGACGAGGTTGATGGCGGGAACCCACGCGAACGTCAGCAGCAACACGGTTGGATACGCCATCGCCTCGACGGTCTTGTGAAAGCCGTGTGCGCCGAACACGACCGCGGCAACGTGCGTCCCGAGCGCGTGGCTGAGGAAGGCGAGATAGCCGAGCGCGGCAAACACGAGGATTCGAGCCGATAGGCTTCGGAGGGTGTCCGTGAGCAATTCCACTTCGAACACGAGGCTCAACCCCCCAAGCACAATCCCCCCAAGCAACGCTGATGCGGCAGCGTAAATCAGGGGGAAGCGATAGCTTCCGGACGGTTCGAGACCCGCATAGAACGTCTCCGGCGACCGGATTACAGATTGGGCGACCTTCACCCCTGCCATTCTCTGCTTCATGACAACCCGACTACGAATAGTCCGGTGTTAGTTATACGATAGATAGCAGACGTGTCACAAGTGTAACTCAATGCTACTTACTTGGGTGAGATAAACGGCAGTTCGTCGCTGAATATTCTGCAAATCAACTCAAAACCGTACTACGATAGCCCCGCTCAGCCTCGCGTTATTATCTGAAACACTGTGCTACCTGGTTTTGCGAAGGTACTAATCTATGAGTTGATGGTCAGAAATGGTAATTCATCGAGCGACTTTTTCGATTAGTTGCAATGGACTTGCCGGGACTGAGTGGAAACGAAGTTCCCGAAGGTAGACGCGGCTCTGTCGCTTCGAGATTTGAACCCGGAGAAAGACGGTTCCCCTCACTTCGTTCGGGTACTGCGACTCCCGGCAGAACACGTTCTGCCGTCGTCTCATTCGCTCTGCTCACGAGACTTTCAGGGCTTCAAATCCCGACTGCATCGTACAATACGTACGCGACACAGCGACTCGCTGCGCTCGTCGTGTTAGATTTTGAAATCGCTGAGGACTTGCCGGGACTGAGCAAACGCGAAGCGTTTGCGAGGTACGGCAAGTCCACGACTGAACGAAACGTAGTGAAGTGAAGAAGTGGACTTGCCGGGATTTGAACCCGGGGCCTCTCCCATGCCAAGGGAGTGATCTACCCCTGATCTACAAGCCCGCGTCAGCAATATTCGCTTTCCGGCGGTTGTTCATAAACCCATCGAACCACCCTCGCGTGCCCGGAAAATCCGCATAGAAACCGTTTAGTGGCTCAGGAGGTGAACTACTCGTGGGAACAACACGGCCGCAAATCTGACATCGCCGTGCCATTGCACGGCTCAGGGATTGCGGTAGTGTCCGGCGCGTCCCGCGCCGAAACATCTAGAGCGGTCTGTGCGGTTCCTATCCTCAACTATGGCACGAATGCACACTCGACGCCGCGGCTCGTCCAAATCGGACCGACCCGTGGCTGATGAACCACCGGAGTGGAGCGACGTCGACGCAGACGCAGTCGAAGAACGCGTCGTCGAACTTGCAGAACAGGGTCACACCCCAGCCGTCATCGGACTCAAACTCCGTGACGAGGGTGTTCAGGGCACGCCTGTCCCGAACGTCAAGCTGGCGACGGGCAAGAAGGTCACCGAAATTCTCGACGAGAATGACGCAACCAGTGACCTCCCCGAAGACCTCCGTAACCTCATGGAGCGCGCCGTGCGCCTCCGTGACCACATGGAGGAGAACCCGAACGACCACCAGAACAAGCGCGCGCTCCAGAACACCGAATCGAAAGTACGCCGACTGGTCTCGTACTACCGCGGCGACAAGCTTGCGGCGGACTTCAAGTACGAGTACGAAGACGCCAAAGAGATTCTCGCGTAATCCATGTCCGCAACCGGTCGCACTGGACCAGACGCCCCCGACGCGAGTGAAATCGCTGCGCTCTGCCGCGACGCCGACTTTGTTCGGTTCGTCGCCCACGCAGACGGTGATGCGCTCGCCGCGACGGGCCTCATCGCCCGCGCGTTGAGCGATGCGGGCGTCCCATTCCAAGCGAGCGTTGCCCGCTCTGGGAACCTCGCGCGACCGGACAACACGGACGACGTCACCACACTCCTCGTCGGCGGGACTCACCCGTCGTACGACGGTGCCATCGCCGCCAGCACGGAGCCAGCAAGCGTTCTTGCAGAGGCCGCGGCCCGCGAACTCGCTGCAGATCCCGACCCGGTACTCGCCCTCGCGGGCGTTGTCGCCGCAGAGGGGCATCCAAGCGAGTATGCAGAGGTCCTCGAACGCGCACAGTCGCGCGACCTCGTGACCCAGCGACCCGGCGTCGGAATTCCGACCGCCGACCTCGCAAACGGCCTCGCACACACGACGCTCGCTCACGCCTCGTTCTCCGGAAATGAAGGAGCCGTGACCGCGTCGCTTGCTGACCTCGAGTTACCTGTTGACCTCGACACGCGCGCACAGCGACGCCTCGCCTCGTTGCTCGCCCTCGAAACCGTCTCGGCTGACGGGGCGACGCCACGAGCCGCAGAGGCAGTCGAGCGCGCGCTGCACCCCCACGCGACCGACGGCCCGTTTGCCACGGTCGAGGGGTTTGCAGACGTCCTCGACGTGGTCGCCCGCGAAGCGCCCGGCACGGCGCTCGCGCTCGCCCTCGGACACGATGTGAAAACGCCCGCCTTAGACGCGTGGCGCGCCCACGCAAAACGGGCGCACACCGCACTTCGCGGGGCGACGACCGGCCGGTACGACGGCCTGTTCGTCGCACGCATCGAGTCTGCAGAGGGAGACCCGGCACCCGTCCGCACGACGGCCCGCCTGCTTCGGGACTTCCGCTCGCCGGAACCCGTTGCGCTGGTCGTCTCGGAAGGGAAAGCCGCCGCGTGCGCGACCGAAGAACAGGGGCAGATTGGCGAGCAGATGGCAACCGCCGCGACCGCCGTCTCCGGAACCGGCGGCGGCCGCGACAGACAGGGCTACGCCGAGTTCGGAGCCGACGTGTCGGCAACAGATTTCGTCACGGCGTTCCGGGAGGCGCAATGAAGCGCGCCACCATCCGGACAACGCACGAGCACGCCGCACAGGTTGCGGCGGCGCTCGCGCCGGACAACACGCCAGAGATGCGCATGACGGTCACCGATGATACCATCGAGATGACCGTCGAGCGCGAGACGACCGGCGGCCTGCAGTCGACCGTTGACGACTACGTGGTGAACCTCACGGTGGCAGCACAGCTTACGAACAACCCGAAAACAGAATCCAACAATGAGTGAACGATCCGTTTCTCGACGAAAACAGCAGAAGCGTTGGTACAAGGTGCTCGCACCTGAGCAGTTCGACCGCGCAGAGCTCGGTCAGACGCCTGCTGACGAACCCGAGAAGGTCTACGACCGAACCATCGAAACGACGCTTGGCGAACTTACGAACGACGCCAGCAAGAACAACACCAAACTCACCTTCAAGGTGAACGACGTCGGCAGCGACGCCGCGTACACTGAGTTCGTCAAACACGAACTCACCCGCGACTACCTGCGCAGCCTCGTCCGCCGCGGTGCCTCGAAAATCGACGCGAACATCACGGCCATCACGAAAGATGGCTACCGCGTCGAGATTCAGCCACTCGCGCTCACGACCAAGCGCGCAGACCACAGTCAGGAACACGCAATCCGCAAGCAGATGATCACGATGGTCGAAGAGACCATTGAGGACCACACCTACGAGCAGATTGTCGACAGCATCGTAGACGGTCGCATCTCCTCTGCAATCTACGCAGAGGCGAAGACCATCTACCCACTGCGCCGCGTCGAAATCCAGAAGTTCACCCTCGAAGCCCACCCAGACGAGGTTGAGGCCGAGGAAGAAGCCTCTGTCAGCGTTGACGAAGACGACGTTGCAGAAGAAGTCGCAGCGGACGAAGACGAAGAAACCGAAGAGTAAGCCGTACTCTTTCTTTTGTGGACTCGGCGTGCCGACCGTGTTACTCAGTGACGACGAACGTCGCAATCATGCCGCCGGGTTCGTGGGGGACACAGAAGTAGGTGTACTCGCCCGGCACTTCCGGGGTGTACTCGAAGGTTTCGCCCGGTGCAATCGAGCCGCCGAGGTCGCCCATCCACGCGTCGCGGGCTTCCTGCTCTGACTCGAAGCCACCGGAGGCGAAGTAGGCTGCGCCCTCGGGAATGTCGGCATCGTAGGCCGTCACGGTGTGGGTCCGCCCACCGGTGTTCTTCCACACAATTGGCTCGCCTACGGGCACCTCATAGGGGTCGTTCGGGTGCTCGAACCGGTTTGCTGACATACCGATGTCGAAGTCAGTGTTCTCGTCTGGCTGGCCCGAACTCGTACAGCCAGCCACAGAAAGGGTCAGTGCGGTTGCGGCGGTTGAGAGGAACGCACGCCGGTGCATACCAGAGGCTCACCGCCGGAACAATATATGCTCGCTGATTGGTCGTGTCCGAACATAAAGAGGTAAGGCCGAACCTCTCTACCGCCAGAGTATGCAGCCCCGTTTCGTCGGGCGGTTGGGTCTCGCAGACGTGGTCACGGTTTCCAACGCGGCGCTCGGCTTTCTCGCCGCGGCCGTGGCGATGGTAGACCCCGCACTCGCCGCGCGACTGATACTGCTCGCCGCCGTTGCCGACGGCTTAGACGGCGTTATCGCCCGCAAGATGGGCGGAACACCTGTCGGTGACTATCTCGACTCGCTCGCGGACGTGGCCTCCTTTGGCGTCGCACCCGCACTGTTCGTCGTGAGCGTCGCCAACGCCCAGTGGGGGCTCGTTCTCGGTGACCTCTCGCCACGAGGTATCGCCGCACTCGCCCTTCCCGCACTGTTCGTCGCCGCCGCGGTCATCCGCCTCGGCCTGTACACCGCCTACGACGTGGCTAAAAACACCACCGAAGGCGTCCAATCGACGCTTGCCGGGACGATTCTCGCGGTCGTGTATCTCGCGGGCTTCCAGCACGCGACGCTGCTCGTCGCGCTCGCTGGGGTGTTCGCCTACCTGATGGTGACGACGATTCAGTATCCGGAACTGTACGCCCGTGACGCGATTGCGATGGGTGTGATTCAGGCACTCGCCATTCTTGCCCCCCTCACACTCGACCGCATTTTCCCGAAAGCCCTGTTGGTGGCCGCTGTTGCCTACCTCGTGTTGGCCCCGCGCTTTTACTGGCGATAAGCCCGAAGGGAAACGCTCTTAGGTTGACCTGCCGGAAGTTCACGTATATGAGCAACGGGGACGAGGAACCAGAGACCCCCGCGGAGGACGCACCCGCCGTAACACCCGAGTCGTTCGAGGAACGCCTCACCGAGGCCGAAGAATCCCTCGACGCGGCCGAAACCGAGTCGGACTTAGACGACGTCGAGGCGACGCTCGACGCCATCGAAGCCGACCTCGAAGCCGCAGACCTCCCAGAACCGGAGGACGACGAGGACGACCCCCGCGAGGAACTGGAATCGACACTGAGCGACCTGCGCGACGCGCTCGAAGACGCTCGCGGCCCGTACGCAGAAGACGTCGTGAGCGACATCGAAGAGGCAAAGACCAAAATCGAAGACGGCGAGTGGACCGAGCAAGGTGAAGACGAAGTCGTCGAAGCCACCGAGTCCTACGCCGACGCGATGGGCGAGATTCTCGACGCCTCCTTTAGCGTCAAAAGCCCCTCGCACTTCGACGTGCTCAGCACGCTTGACGACATCGCAGAGGCGATTTCGAGCGCCGACCTCGACGCAGATGAGGACGCAGAGACCATCGCCGCGCTCGTCGAAGCGACCGAGGCGTTCAAACAGGACTTAGCGGACGCCCAAGAGTGGGACGACCTCACCGTCGTCGAAAAGCTCGATGCACAGGGCTTCTACGACGTTCTCACGCCGAAAAACCGCAAAGACTACCCGCCGGAACTCACCGCGGTCCGCATCTACGAGCAGGGGAACAACCCGGAGATGATTCTCCTCGCGCTCGACATGCTCGAATCGAACTTCATGCAGGAACGGTGCATCGAGGCGCTAAAGCGCCTGGGCTCGCCGGAGGCCTACGAGGCCATGCTCGGCCCTGCCCAGAAGCGCAAGAAGCCACAGATTGAGGTGCTCGGGAAGATTGGCAACCCAGACGCCCTCGACACGCTGCTCGAGTACGTCGAAGCCGACAACGACCCGCAGCTCCAGAAGGTCACGATGAAGGCGCTTGGCGAGATTGGCGACGAAGAAGCCACCCAGGTCATCGCCAACAACCTCCTCGCTGAGAACGAAGGCGTCCGCAGTCAGGCCGCCCGCGCGCTCGGCCTGCTCGGAGACACTCGTGCCGTCTCCCCGCTCGGCGACGTGCTCGACGACGACGAATCGGACAACGTCCGCGCGAGTGCCGCGTGGGCGCTCAACCAGATTGGCACGGAAGCCGCCTTAGAGGAAGTCGCCCGCTACAACGAAGACAAGTCCTACATCGTGCAGGTCGAAGCCGAGAAGGCAGACGACGCGCTCGCAGTCCAGAGCGAACCCGCGGCCTAACCAGCCGAACCTTTTTGAACGAAGCCGGGGCCACTCCGGGGCGTGTTCGCCCGCGTGGTTCTCGTATTCGTACTCGTTCTCACAGCTGTCCCAGCCACGGCTGGGGCGAGTAGCGACTCGCCCAGCTTCGTCGCGGTCTACCCGAATCCAGTCGCCGACGACGACGCAGGCGAGTTCGTCGTTATCTCATTTCCTGCCCACACCTCCGGCAACTGGACGCTCACTGACGGCGAAGACACCGTTTCGCTGCCCACCGAGAACCTGCACGGAACCGTCGCCCTGACGGCGCATCCCGACCGCGTGTCAAATCTCACCGACCATCGAATTCTCGCGCTCCCTCGCGCGCTCGAACTCGCAAACGGCGGCGAGACGCTCACACTCCGAAAAAGCGGAAACCGCGTCGCACGGGTGAGCTACCAAAATGCCCCAGAGAGCGAACGCTGGGTGCGAACCGAACGCGGCTGGGCGTGGGAACCCCTCGGAGCAACCGATTTCTTGCCCGTCTCCGTGCAGAACACCACCGTCACGACGTTCGTCCTGCCGGACGCGCCGAACGCCACACTCGACTCCATCCACGCGGCAAACCACAGAATTCTCCTCGCGGGGTACACCTTCTCGTCGCCCCGAATCACCGACACGCTCATCGCCGCGAGACAGCGCGGCGTCACCGTTCGCGTATTGCTCGACCGCGAACCAGTCGGTGGGATAACGGCCCGAGAACGGGACGAACTCAACCGACTCGTCGGTGCAGGTATTCCAGTAAAACTCATCGGCGGCGACCGCGCCCGCTACTCCTTTCACCATGCGAAGTACGCCGTCGTCGATTCGCGGGCACTGGTTCTCACCGAAAACTGGAAACCGGCGGGCGTTGGTGGCAACGCGAGTCGCGGCTGGGGTGTCGAAGTCAGAAATGCCACGCTCGCAGCGGCGCTTGCAGACACGTTCGCTGCGGACAGTGGGTGGCGGGACACCACGCCGTGGTCAGCGGTTCGAGACAGCCGCGAGTTCGTCACCGCGCCGCGGGCAAACGGCTCGTACCCCTCTCAGTTTTCACCCGCTGACATGCACGCAGAGCGCGTCGAACTACTCGTCACGCCTGACAACGCAGAACCGCAATTGGTCGCCCACATCGACAACGCGACGGACTCGCTTCTGGTAGAGCAGGTCACCATCGGGAGTCGTGACCACGCGCTGCTCCGCACCGCGCTTCGCGCCGCAGAACGCGGTGTCGAGGTTCGCATCCTACTGAGTGGGGCGTGGTACGTCCGCGAGGAGAACCGCGAACTTGTGCGGTGGCTCAACCAGCGCGCCGACAGAGATGGGCTGTCGCTCGAAGCACGGGTCGCAGAACCGCGCGGACGCTTCGAGAAGATTCACGCGAAAGGCGTCCTCATCGACGGCGACACCGTCGTCCTCGGAAGTCTGAACTGGAACGACCACGCGCTGCGCGAGAATCGAGAGGTCGTCGTCGTCCTCCACGGAAGCGACGTTGGCGCGTATTACTCGGACGTATTCGACGCAGACTGGCGCGGCGGTTCGTGGCGACTCTCGGGTGGAATGGTTGCGGCGGTTGCCCTGTCGGCACTCGGCGCGGGAGCAGCGGGGAGAAAAATCCGCTTCGAGGCTTAGTCGTGGGTAGCGACGGTGCTGCGGAGTTCTTCGTCTATTTCCGCGGCTGCCATCTTCTCGACGAGCGCGTCGAGCACTTCTTCGCGCATGCCTTTGACGAACTTGATCGAACCGACGACGAGGTGGCCGCCACCGCTGACGCCGCCGCCTTTGACCTCCGTCTGGAGTTCTTGGACCATGTTCGGGATGTCAAGGCGGACGCCGTCAGAGCGGAGCACGGAGAAGTCCGGCCCGTAGCCGATGGTGATGACCGACTCGCCCGTCTCTTTGACCTTGCGGTCGTGGATTTCGCCCGTGGTCTTCCCGGGTGCCGGGTAGGTAAAGCGGTGGGCGTGGCGCTCTAAGTCGATGCGGTAGAGGTGGGCATCGTTGTCGAGCACTTCGTGTTCGACGTGTGGCATCACCGAGTCGAGTTGCTTCTCTACGTCGCGCTCTGCGCGCGAGGAGAGGAACGAGACGAGTTTCCGGTGGCGCTCTTCGTCGTCGCAATCGACGTTGAGGATGTCGTTGATGAGGTCACGACCGTCGTTGTACTTGAGCCAGTAAGCCTCGTAGTCGAGGGCTTCACCGATGTCCCAGAGGTCTTCCTCGGAGTAGCCTTCTGCCTCGGCGAGGGCGATGTACTGGTCCATCACCTCGGCTTTCGAGCGGTCGGTGAGACCCGCAACGGCTGGCACGTGATTGAGTTCGTCTTTGATGCCCGGGTAAATCATCCGGGCGAGTTCGACGCACATCATGCCCGTCGTGATGCGGTAGTCCTCGTCGTGCATGTACGGGTTGACGTGCTCCTCGACGAGCGGTTCGACCGCTTCGGGGTCGGGGTGGTGGTGGTCAACGACGACGATTGGGATGTCGTAGTGGGCGAGGTTCTGGTAGGCCGGGATGTCCTCCTCGGTGCTGCCGTTGTCGAGCATGAGCAGGAGAGGAAGCTTCTGACCGTGGCGCGCGCGGTCTTCGAGCGAGAAGTTCAGGTCGCGCACGACGTCTTCCATCTCGTAGAACGGCGCCTTGCTCGGCAGACGCTTGAGCAGGTGGCGGGCGGCCGATGGGTCTTGGTGGGTTTCCTCGATGAACCGTTCGATGGCCAACTGGACGGGCACGCTTGCGCACATGCCGTCGCCGTCTGCGTGGTGGCGCATCTTGATGGGGCGGCCTTCGAGCACCGTCCGGCGGAGCAGCGACGCCACGCGCTTTAAGTCGGGGCGAAGCTTCTCGAATGCGGGCCAGTCGATGAGCGGTTCGACGTCTTCGACCTGCGAGCGCTCGTCGAGCGCGGCGTCGAGACGGGCGGTGACTTCCGCTGCTTCCTCGCCGTCGAGGTGGTCGATGTTGGAGGCTTCGACCTGCACGGCGTCGTCGCGCGAGTCGACGACACCCGTGACACGGACGACGTCGCCGACTTCGATGTCGGGGTAGGCGCGGACGCCCGCTTCCTCGAACGCGGCACACGGCACGACGGCCGTCTCGTCGCGAACCTGGAAAATGGTTGGGCCGCCGGTCTGTTTGATTTGGACGACTTCGCCTTCTAAATGAACCGTGTCGGTCGAAGACGGCGAGAGTGAGTCAGCGTCAGAAATCTCGTAGTCGTGGGCGACGGTGACCGTTTCGTACTCCGGAAGGTCGCCAACGGTGAAACTCAGGTCGCCGTTCTCACGGATTTCGGTGAGGTAGACGACGAGTTCGTCGCCGACCTGGTACGTTGCGTTGAGCTGTGATTCGTGGACGAGGCCGGACACGTCGTCTGAAATATCGACGAAGATGCCGTAATCGACGACCCCGTTTACGGTTGCGTGGTAGTACTCCTCGGCGGTGACGTCTGAAAGCGTACATTCCGCGGCGAGGTCATAGACAACAACCCGGTCAGAAGAACCTGTTCCGGCAGAATCGCCGGCGTCGGGTGGTGATGACATTCTTATTTTCCGTTTGGCTTTGCTCCGTTTAACGCTTTGCAAACGGTCTCTCTTGCACGCGGGGCTAGGCGAGTGGGCTACTGCACTGAATCGTACACCGCTGTCGCAAGCGCGTCGCGGTGACCTTCGTTCGGCCCGCCGGCGATTGTGAGGAGTTTTGCGTCTCTGAGATACCGTTCTACGTGACACTCTGTGGTGTAGCCGAGGCCGCCGTGCAGCTGCATCGCTTCGTTCGCGTTTTCGACGGCGGCTTCGGTTGCGTGGATTTTCGCCATGTGCATCGCGCCGTTGAGTGGGTCGCCGCGGTCGGCGCGGGCTGCCGCGCGAAGCGTCAACAGGCGGGCAGTGTCCACGCGAGTGGCCATCTCACCGACCCGCCAGCGAAGTCCTTGGAAGTCGCTGAGCGGGCCGCCAAACTGCTCGCGGCCGCTCGTGTAGGCGACCGTCTTTTCGAGGGCGGCGCGGGCGATTCCAACCCCACGAGCAGGGACGTTGACGCCGGTGTTGACCGTCTTTCGCTGGATGTAGGCCATGCCAACGTCACCAACCCGGCGGCTGTCGGGGACGCGAACCGCGTCGAGCGTGACCTTCGGGGAAGGGACGCTTCGCGCGCCGAGGGTGTCCCAGACGGTTTCGACCTCAAACTCGTCAGTCGGAATCAGAAAGGCACTGATGTTTTCGGGAGCCGCCTCTTCGGGACCGGTTTTCGCGTAGGTGAGCACGTAGTCGGCTTCGAAGAAGTTCGTCACCCACTGTTTGTGCCCGGAGATGACCCACTCGTCGCCGTCTCGTGTCGCCTCCGTCTCCATCGCCAGTTTGTCGCTTCCGGCGTTCGCTTCGCTGAGGCCGAGCGCGCAGACCGTCTCGAAGCGTGCCAACTCCGGGAGTAGGTCGTCTTTGAGCGCATCGCTCCCAAAGCGTTCGATGACTGTGGCTACCCCGAGGTGGAGGGCAAGCGCGCTCGCAACGGGCATCATCGCCGCGGCGAGTTCTTCGACCACGAGACAGAGTTCGACGAGTCCCTCGCCTCGACCGCCGTACTGCTCTGGGAGCGTCAGGCCAGTCAGTCGCTGGTCACCAAGTGCAGCGAGAATGTCGGCGGGATACTCATCCTGTTGGTCTAACTCACGAGCACGCGGTTCGATTTCCTCTGTGGCGAACGCGCGGACGGTGTCGCGGAGCGAACGTTGGTCTGCAGTGAGTCGAAAGTCCATGTGTGGTACTTTCGCACACGACCCGATAGGTGTACGGCACTCGGCAACGGCCTGCGCACCCCTTCCGGAACGCTTAGAAGGCGCGCTCTCGGAGTGAACGTCATGCGGCTATTCCGTTCGAGTGAGGTTCTCGGTATCGCCGAGGAGACGCTCGAATTCGTGCTCGAAGCGTCGAGAGAGACGCACCCGAACGAGTACATGGGCCTCCTGCGAGGTGAACGCGCGGCCGACCTCGGGCTGGACGACGAAGGCGTCGTCATCACCGACGTACTCGTCATCCCCGGCACCAAATCGAACTCCGTGAGCGCGACGATTCGGACGAGCATGATTCCGAACGACATGCGCGCCATCGGGTCGGTACACTCGCATCCAAACGGCGTCCTCAGGCCGAGTGACGCAGACCTCGCAACCTTTGGGAATGGCCAAGCCCACATCATCATCGGCGCGCCGTACGGGCGCGACGACTGGAAAGCGTTCGACCGCGAGGGCAACCGCCGCGACCTCCCGGTGTTGGACGTTTCTCTCCCCGACGAATCGTTCTTCGACTTCACACAGGAAGACATCGACAAGGAACTCAAATGACGACGGTAATTGCACAGGGTACGTTCGATATTCTCCACCCCGGCCACCTCCACTACCTGCAGGAAGCGGCGGCCATGGGTGACGAACTCTACGTCATCATCGCCCGCCGGGCGAACGTGACGCACAAACAGAAACCCATTCTCCCCGACGAACAGCGCCGCGACATGATTGCCGCACTCAACTGCGTTGACCACGCCGTCCTCGGGCACTTAGAGGATATCTTCGTCCCAATTGAGAAAATCCAACCGGACATCATCGTCCTCGGCCACGACCAACACCACGACGAGGCGGCGATTGCAGACGCCCTTGCTGGTCGCGGTATCGAGTGTGATGTTCGACGCGCGTCGATTCGAGACACAAAATTCGAGGGCGAACTGCTCTCAACTGGCCGAATCATCGAGAAAATCTGTAACGAACGGTGCTAGTTCGTCCGAACTTTCTGTTCTTATTCGACCACGCCGAGATACGACGTTGCGAACCGCTCGAAGCCAAGATTCTGAGCCAGCGCGACCGACCACGGCCACTCGTCGAGCGTCCGGTACTGTGGGATGAGTCCCGCAGCAAGCGCCCGTTCGGTGGCTCGTGAAACGACTGCCCGACCATTGCCAGCGTTTCGGTAGTCAGGATGTGTCGCGATTGAGATGTGGGCGATACAGTCGTCCCACACGGTGTATCCGGCCACAGCGACGAGCGTGTCGTCCTCAAACAGGCCAACAGTGGTTCCGAGAGCGAACGGTGTTCCACCCGCGTCCCACTCGTCTTCTGGAATGCTCGAACGAAACGCCTCGTAGGCGGCTTCGTCAGTCGATTCGAGGAGTCGAGCAGCCGAGTTCACAGTAGCGAAGCCTTCGCTGTCCGTGTAGCCGTAGAATGCGGGACCGAGGAGTTCTTCGAGGGAGACAAAGCCGTCGAACCAATCGCTGATGGCGTCTCGGGAGTCGAAATCGAGAGCGGTGAGTGCCGACACGTTGTGTTCGACCGCTTTCAGATGAGGCGACGGCGCGGTGACAACCAGCGCCTCTCCGTGGCGAAACAGGTGGACTCCGCGTTCTTCAGCGGTTCCAATGGCGAGGTCAGCTTTTTCGAATGCGCTCACCGGGACGCCGAGTCGCTCCGCCCAATATCGACGGAGTGTGTTGCCTGTTTGCGGGGAGAAACCCATGACGAAACAGCCAACAGTTATCCGCGTAACGTGATATAACCAGCCATGGACGAACAGTTCGATTGGCTCACCGTAGACGAGGGCGAGGAGATTCTCTGGGCGGACACGCCCCATCCCTACAGCCTCGTTCCCTCGCTCATCGTTGGCATCCCGCTGATGCTCGTCTTGGTCGGGATTCCAATCGTCATAGGCGCGTATCTCACGCACACAAACACGCACTTCGTGGTGACGAATCGCGCCCTGTACAAGAAAACCGGCGTGCTTTCACGGAGTGTCCAGCGCATCGAGTTCGATAAGGTGCAGGACACGTCGTACCGCCAGACGTTCTTCGGGTCGCAGTTTGGCTACGGCGCGGTGGACATTTCGACGGCCGGTGGAGCTGGCGTCGAACTAAGCTTCCAGAACGTCGCAGAACCCCAACAGCTCCAGTCGCTCATCAACGAGCGCATCAACCGCCGCGAAGGCCGGGGCGGCGAGGCAGACGACAAAGCCGCCGTGCTTGATGAGATCCTCACAGAGCTTCGGGCCATGCGGCAGGCGATGGAGACGAACTCCCCGCAGAACCGCCCATGAGCGACGACGAGTGGCTCGTGCTCGACGCGGGCGAAGACGTGCTGTGGTCGGGCCACCCGCGCCTGACGACGGTGCTTCCAGCGCTCGTTCTCGCGGCGGTGTTCGTCGGCGGCCTCGTCGCCGCTGCGATTGCGTTCGACCAACCGCTCATCGTCGTGCCCTCGCTCCTCGGGGTGGCGCTCGCGGGCGCTGCGTACCTCGCGGTGGTGAACACTCGGTACGTCGTGACGAACACCGCGCTGTATCGCAAAACGGGCATTCTCTCGCGGAACGTTCGGCGCGTCTCGATGTCACGGGTGCAAAACAGCGCCTTCTCTCAGGGCGTGTTGGGATCGCTGTTCGGCTACGGTTCGGTCGGCGTCGAAGCCGCCGGTGGCGGTGCGATTCGGTTCTCGAACATCGAAAATCCGCGCGACGTTCGGGCGCTCGTAGACAAACACGCGACCGTTGATGAGATTCCGGGTAGCCTCTCGCAGTGGCAAGCCGTGTTAACCGAAGTGAAGGCACTGCGAGCGGCGTTCGAGACGACCCGATAACTCCGGTTTTACCAGTCAGTATTACTGAGCAGTACTAGTGGAAAGCACACCGCATTTCCGGTGAAAATCAGGAGGCGGAACGAGCGTCGTTAGAGGTAGCCCGCTTCGACAAGGCGGTCTACGGCCTCTTGCAGGCGCTCTTTACTGTTGGCGTAGGAGATACGCGCGTAGCCCGGTGCGTTGAACGCGCTGCCGGGGACGGTGGCGACGTGCGCCTCTTCGATTGCGCCTTCACACCACGCCGAATCGTCGTCGTCGACGGGGAGCATCATGTAGAACGCGCCGTCGGGGACGGCCACGTCGACGCCGTGGTCTGCGAGCAAGTCCACGAGGAAATCGCGGCGCTCTTCGAACGCGGCGCGCATCTCTTCTACGACCTCGTCGGTGTTGGCGAGTGCTTCGACGCCGGCGTACTGGACGAAGTGGGTCGCAGAGGACACCGAGTGGGAGTGGAGTTTGCCAGCCTCAGAGATGAGGGCTTTCGGCGCGGCGAGGTAGCCAAGCCGCCAGCCAGTCATCGAGTAGGCCTTCGAGAAGCCGTTGATGGTGACCGTGCGGTCTGCCATGCCATCAAGGGTGCCGAGACTCGTCTGGGTGACGCCGCCGTAGGTGATTTCGTCGTAAATCTCGTCTGAGATGACCGTGATGTCGTGTTCGACGGCGAGATCGCGAACGCCTTCGAGGGCGGCGTCGGAGTACACCGCACCGGTCGGGTTGCTCGGGGAGTTGACGATGAGCAGGTCGGTGTCGTCTGTGACGGCTTCCGCGAGGTCAGCGAGGCCCGCCTCAAGCTGGAAGTCGTGTGGGGCGAGGTCGACGCGTTTGAGGTCGCCACCGGCGAGTTTGACCATCGCTTCGTAGCTGACCCACGCTGGGTCTAAGAGGACGACTTCGTCGCCGTCTTGAATGAGCGTCTGGACGGTCTCGTAGAGCGCCTGTTTCGCGCCGGGCGTGACGATGATTTCGTCTTCCGCGTAGTCGAGGCCGTCTGCGTCGAGTTTCTGCTTGATTCCGGCTTTGAGTTGGGGAATTCCGTTGCTTGGAGCGTAGCCGGTGTGACCGGCGTCCATCGCGTCCTTGCCAGCCTGAATCACGTTTTCGGGGGTTGGGAAGTCGGGTTCACCGACGCTCAGGTTCACGACGTCCACGCCGTCTGCCTCCAACTCGGAAGCGAGGTTGGAGATGGCGAGGGTCGCGCTCGGTTCAACACGTCTTACTCTGTCTGCGAATTTCATTGTAGTTCCTCCACGAGGTCTACGGCACCCGTGACGGCGTGGGCACCCATGTCGGTACGTGCTCGGGCTTGGTCTGCTGACATGCCCGGCCCCGCAATGCCGAGGGTGACGGGCGTGTCGCGCGCGATGCTCACGTCGGTGAGCTTTCGGGCGGCGGCGTTGCCAATGACTTCGTCGTGGCTCGTCTCGCCAGTGATGATACACCCGAGAACCGCGACTGCGTCGATGTCGTCGCGGCGGGCGAGGCGGTCTGCGGCGAGGGGCGTGTCGTACGCACCCGGCACCGCGAGGGTGTCTGCGATTTCCGCACCGCGGTCTGCGGCGGCCTCGCGCGCCAACTCCTCCATCTGCTCGGTGATTGCGCGGTTGAACTGCGCGACCACCAACCCAAGCGTTACCATGTGTTCGCGGTGGAGTAGGGCATTAAAAGAAGTACCGTTCCCGGTATCGCCTGCGAGTCGATAGGTGAAATGCGCGCTTGACAAACAGAAGGATTCTAACCCCTTCGTGCGCTCTGATGGGGCAATGGCAACGGTTGACGACTCTCGCCCTCGCTCTGACGGCCGCAGAAGACTCCTCTTTGCGGTCGTCGCCATCGCCGCCGTCGCACTCGTCGCGCGCCTCATCTTCCTCGGTGACCGCGTCGCCCACTGGGACGAAGGCCGCGTCGCTTATTGGACACTCCGCTACGCAGAAACCGGCGTTTGGGAGTATCGCGCCATCGTCCACGGGCCGTTTCTGTTTCACGTGAACAAGTACATGTTCGCGCTGCTCGGCCCGTCTGACTTCTCGATGCGCCTCATCGTCGCGCTCATCGGCGGGATACTCCCGCTTTCGGCGTGGAACTTCCGCGAACACCTCCGCGACCTCGAAGTCGCCGTGTTAGCCGGCATTCTCGCGTTGAACCCACTGCTGCTCTACTACTCGCGGTTCATGCGCAACGACCTCCTCGTCGCCGCGTTCATGCTCATGGCGCTCAGCTTCTTCGTCCGCGCGTACGACACAGGTCGCCACCGCTACTTCTACGTCGGCGTCCTCGCGTTCACCCTCGGCTTTACGGCCAAAGAAAGTGCGATTCTCTACCCCGTCTGCTGGGCTGGGGCGGCCGTCTTGCTCCTCGACCACCGCCTGTTTCGAGCACGTGACCGCCTCCCACACTCGTGGAAACAGGAGCTCGTGGACTACGGCTTCTGGTTCCGTGACGTGCTTCGCGCGTGGGCCATCCCGCTCGCCGTAGGCCTTCTCGAATTTATCGTCATCATCGTCGTGTTCTACGCCCCGCGCGCCGGCGGCACGGGCGTTGGCTTCGATACCATGTTCTCGAATCCGACGCTCCTCCCCGCCGTCGTCGAACAGGCGACAGTCGGGTCGTGGCAGGAGTTCTACGGCCTCTGGGTTGCTGGGGGCCATCAGGACCACGCCTATATCCCGTTCCTCGGTGATTTCGCAGAAACGCTGCTCTACGGCGCGGGGCCGCTCGTTGCGTTCGCCATCATTGGCTTCATCGCAGACCGCTACGCGAAAGACGGTCCCCGAGACCTCGTCGCACTCGGCGCGTACTGGGGGTTCGTTTCCGTCCTCGGCTACCCTATCGTGACCGACATCATGGCGCCGTGGGCGACCGTGAACGCGATTGTCCCGCTCGCCATCCCCGCCGCGGTTGGCGTCTCGCTCATCATCCGCTGGGGCCGCGAAGCGTTCGAAGACGAAGACACGGTGAGCGTCGCCATGACCGCTATCATCATCCTCTTCGTCGCCGGGTTCAGCGTTGGGACGGCCGTTGACGTGTCCTACATCAACTCGGCAAACGAGGAGAACAAAGAACTCCTCCAGTGGGCCCAACCGCACAACGACCTCCGTGAGAGCCTCGACAAGATTTCGGTCGTCGCAGAGACCCACGAAGAGGGCGCTGACGTGCTCTTCTACGGCACGAGACCGTCGGGGAGCACCGAGACGCGCTTCTACGTCGAAAACGAATCGAGTACGCTGTCTCCACCACCGGGCGGTCCGGCGTGGCACACCCGCCTGCCCTTACCGTGGTATCTCGAAGCCGACGGCGCGGAAGTGACGAGCACGAAACCAGGCACCGATCCCGGTGAAATCGAGGAGATGCCACCCGTGGTCATCGCTTACGAGTGGGATAAAGAGGAGCTCGAACCGCACCTCGAAGGCTACACCGCCCACGAACATGAGTTCCGCCTCTGGGCGGACACCATCGTCATCTTCATCGACGACTCGTATCTCAACTAACCACTCACAGCGCAAGTCAAGCGACCGTCTCCCCACTTGCGACCCAAGGTGACAACGCTTATTCTACCTCCATCGAAAACGCCGGATAACTGATGAAACTCACGTCACCCGGCCCGACGCTCGGCATCGTCGGCGGTGGGCAGCTCGGGCGCATGATTGGCGAGGCGGCGGCTCCACTCGGCATCGAAGTCATCGTCTCCGACCCGACCCCAGATCCCCCGGCGGCCCCAACCGTCCGCGACACGCTCGTTGGTGACTTTGACGATCCCGAAGCGGTGCGCGAACTCGCCCGCCGCGCCGACGTGCTCACCTTCGAAATCGAACTCGCAGACCCAGACGTGCTAGACGACGTGCGCGAGGAGTTCGACATTCCGGTGCATCCGACCCCGGACACCCTGCGCATGATTCAGGACAAGTTCGTCCAGAACACCCGACTCGCAGACCACGGCGTGCCGGTGCCCGATTTCAAAGCCGTCGCGGACGCAGACGAACTCCGCGAGGCGTGCGAGGAGTTCGGGTATCCGGCGATGGTGAAAGCCCGGGAAGGCGGCTACGACGGCCGCGGAAACCTGCCCGTCGAATCGCCCGACCACGCAGCGGAAGTGCTCGACGAAGTCGGCGGCGACGCGCTCGTAGAAGAGATGGTCGAGTTCGTCCGCGAGATCTCCGTGATTGCCGTGAAAGGCACAGACGAAGTGGCGACCTACACCGCCGGAGAGAACGTCCACGAGGAGGAGATTCTCCGCGAAACCGTCGTCCCAGCACGCGCTTCCGACGCCGTATTGGCGCGAGCGCACGACGTGGCCGAATCCGTCCTTGAAATTCTCGAAGGACGCGGCGTCTACGGCATCGAACTGTTCGAGACCGCAGACGGCGAGATTCTCGTAAACGAAATCGCCCCACGCCCGCACAACTCCGGCCACTGGACCATCGAGGGCGCGGTGACCTCACAGTTCGAACAGCACGCCCGCGCCGTGGTCGGCCTGCCGCTTGGCTCTACGGAACTGCGCTGTCCGACCGTCTCTGCGAACATCCTTGGGGATGTTGCAGAACCAGAACCCGCAGCACTCTCAGGGGTCGAAACCGCGCTCGCAGAACCCGGCGTCAGCCTCCACTGGTACGGGAAACGTGAGGTGCGCCCGCTCCGGAAGATGGGACACCTCACCTTGATTGGCAACGAGAACGAAGCTGGCGACGACCTGTTAGCCCACATCAGAACCATCCGCGACAACCTCACCTTCACCCAATGACCGTCGACGCAATCCAAGACCTCATCGACCAGTTTGAGCGCGAAGCAGCGAGCGACCAAGAAAACACCCCCGACGTGGGCATCATCATGGGGTCCGACTCCGACCTCGATGTGATGGCTGGCGCACACGAAGCACTCACGGGCCTCGGCTTTGCCGAAGTCACCGACTACGAGAATCCGCCGGACACGGAGTTTACCTTCGAGACGTACGTGATTTCTGCCCACCGGACCCCCGAGTTGATGTACGCGTACGCCCAGACCGCACGCGACCGCGGGCTCGACGTGATTATCGCCGGGGCAGGCGGGAAATCTGCGGACCTCCCGAACATGACGGCGTCGCTCGCCTACCCGATTCCGGTGATCGGCGTCCCCGTCCAAGAGAAGTCGGTGGACTCGGTGATTGGGATGCCAACGGGCGCGCCCATCGTCGCGGTCGATGCCGGGAAGTCGTTCAACGCTGGGCTGTCTGCGGCCCAACTGCTCGCCCGGTCGTCCCCCGAGTTAGAACAGAAACTTATCGAGTATCACGACAATCTCCAGACCGATGTGGCCGCCGTCTCGCGGAAATTGCACGATCAGGGAACACCGGCGTTCAGGGCGGCTCGCGACACTGAGTAAGCGAACCGGCAATTCCGGTCACTGAGCACTGTTTTTTCGGGGAGAACGGCAAGAATCAACCCTTATATGGGTGCGTTCCCAACCGCCGAACGATAGGAGATAACGGTATGAGCAATCCATGGATAGCGATCGGCGCACTTGCGGTGGTCGGGGTCGGCATCCCTCTCGGTATGATGGCAGTGTCGAGCCTGCTCCGCCCAAGTGTGCCTGAGCAAGGAAAACGCGCCGTCTACGAGAGCGGCGAGATCCCGACGGGGAACACACGCATCCGGTTTAACATTCAGTACTACATGGTTGCGTTGCTGTTCGTCGTTTTCGACATCGAGACTGTCCTCATCTTCCCTTGGACGGTCATCTACCGTGACGCCGTCGCCAACGCCGGGTTGGCAAAGGCGCTCGCGCCGATGCTTGTCTTCATCGGGGTCCTCGTCGTCGGCCTCGCGTGGGCGTGGCGCAAGGGCGCAGTGCAGTGGGTCAAAAGCCCACGGGCTGAACAATCGCGGGTGGACCACTAATGAGTAATCAGCCACAGAACACGGCGACAGGTACAGAGATGCAAACAACCCAGGAGGCCCGTATGGGCGACGGCGTCGACGCTCGCTTCAACTCTACTCTTCGAGAAGCGTTCGGCTCGACCCCGTTCATCCTCACCAAGTTCGACAAGTTCATGAACTGGGTTCGGGGCTCCTCGATGTTCATGCTGCAGTTCGGTATCGCCTGCTGCAGCATCGAGATGATGCACACGTACGCAATCAAGCACGACCTTGACCGCTTCGGTGCGGGTGTGCCGCGTGCGTCGCCGCGTCAGGCGGACGTGATTATCGTCCCCGGTACCATCGTCTCGAAGTTCGCCCCCCGGATGAAGCGCGTCTACGACCAGATGCCAGAACCGAAGTTCGTCGTCGGCATGGGGTCGTGCACCATCTCCGGTGGACCGTTCCAAGAGGGCTACAACGTCATCAAGGGCGCAGAAGAGGTCATCCCGGTGGACATCCACGTTCCCGGCTGCCCACCGCGTCCGGAGGCGCTCATCTACGGCATCGCAAAGCTCCAAGAGCGCATCGCAAATGGCGAAACCAGCCCGGTCACGGTCAAGCCGTACGAACTCGAACAGTTTGGCGACTTAGAGCGTGACGAAATCGTAGACAAGCTTTCAGAACAAATCGACGAAGACCAGCTCGTCATGCGCTACAACTGGGCCGATTCACCATGAGTTTGGAGGAACCAACTCCGGACGTCGGTGAACTGCCCGGTGGCGACGTCGATTATGACGCGCTCGAAGACCTCCTCGGTGAGAAGGTTCTTCGGCGCGAAGAGCATCTCAACGCAACCGCCTTCGTCGTCCGCCCGGACGCCGTCGAAGAGACGCTTCAGACGCTCCGCGTTGAGGCTGGCTTCGACCACTGCTCGTGTGTCACCGCACAGGAGTACGAAGACCGCTTCGAGAGCATCTACCACCTCCGCAAGTACGACGCCCCGATGCAGGAAGTCGGTGTCGTCGTCCCGACGGCCCGCGACAACCCCGTGAGCCAAACTGGTAGCGCGGCGTATCGCACGGCCGACTGGCACGAGCGCGAGGCGTACGACCTCGTCGGCATCAACTACGAGGGCCACCCGGATATGCGGCGTATTCTGCTGCCTGAGACCTGGCAAGGTCACCCACTTGGGCTCGACTACAACCAGGAAAAACCCCAGATTGTCACCCTCGACAAGCACAAAAATCCGCTCGAACCGGACAACGCACAGGGTGAGTCGGACACGATGTTCCTCAACATCGGACCACACCACCCGGCGACCCACGGTGTGCTCCACCTGAAAACCGTCCTCGACGGCGAGCAGGTCGCTGACGTCGAACCAGACATTGGCTATCTCCACCGCTGTGAGGAGCAAATCTGCCAGAACGGCACCTACCGTCACCAGATTATGCCGTACCCAGACCGCTGGGACTACATTTCTGCTGGCCTCTTGAATGAGTGGGCCTACGCGCGCGCTGCAGAGGATTTAGCTGACTTAGACGTGCCAGAGTATGCGCAAGTCATCCGGACGATGGGCGCAGAACTCTGTCGCATCGCCTCGCACATGCTCGCGCTCGGGACGTTCGCACTCGACGTGTACGGCGACTTCACGGCCATCTTCCAATACGCATTCCGCGACCGTGAAATCGTCCAGAGCATCTTAGAAGACCTCACCGGTCAGCGGCTGATGTTTAACTACTTCCGCCTCGGCGGCGTCGCGTGGGACCTTCCAGAGCCACGCGAGGAGTTCCTCGACAAGATTCGTGACTTCCTCGATGAACTCCCAGAGAAGGTCGAGGAGTACCACGACCTGCTCACCTCGAACGAGATTTTCCAGCTGCGGTGTGTCAACACCGGCATCCTCGAACCTGAGGTTGCAAAGCAGTACGGCGTGACCGGTCCGGTCGCCCGTGGCTCCGGTATCGACTACGACCTGCGCCGTGACGACCCATACGGCTACTACGACAAGCTCGACTGGGACGTCGTGACGATGGACGGCTGTGACAACTACGCTCGCGTCCTCGTCCGCATGGGCGAGGTCGAACAGTCTGCACGCATCATCGACCAGTGTGTCGAACTCTTAGCAGACTGGCCAGAAGACGACCGCGAGATTCAGAGCAACGTGCCACGCACTCTGCGCCCCGACGAAGACGCGGAGATTTACCGCACCGTCGAAGGCGCGAAGGGCGAACTCGGCATCTATATGCGGTCTGACGGCACCGACAAACCAGCCCGGTTCAAGATTCGCAGTCCGTGCTTCTCGAACCTACAGGCGCTGCCCGAGATGTCCAACGGGGAGTACATCCCTGACCTGATTGCGACGCTTGGCAGCCTCGACATCGTGCTTGGCGAGGTGGACCGGTAATGTATCTGCTGCAGACTCTGCCAGATACCGTTGGTCAACTCCTCGGCTTCGGCTCGGAGATGGGTCCCGGACAGGACTTCATCGCCTCGCTGCTCGCCGCGTTCCTCATCGGGAACATCATGCTCGGCATGACGGCACTCGCAGGGCCGTGGGCGAAACGGAAGATTACGGCCGCGTTCACTGACCGCATTGCAGTCAACCGTGTGGGGCCGTTTGGCCTGCTCATCATCGTGGCAGACGCCGTGCGCCTGCTCTCGAAAGAGCTCATTGTCCCCGAGGGTGTAGACCGCCCAGCGTGGGACCTTGCGCCCATCATCATGGCGTCTTCTGCGCTGCTTGGCTTCGCGGTCATCCCAATGGGAAGCGGCATTCAACTCGCAGACCCCGAAACGGGGCTTGCATACGTGTTTGCCGTTTCCTCGCTCGCGTCGCTCGGCCTCGTCATGGCCGGCTACGCGTCTAACAACAAGTACTCCCTGCTCGGTGGCCTCCGCGCCGTCGCGCAGAACCTCGCCTACGAGATTCCGCTCGTCGTGACGGCAGCCTCCGTCGTCATCTTCGCAGGCACGCTCCAGATGAGCGGCATCGTCGCCGCCCAACAGGAGACGCTCGTCACCATCGGCGGCTTCGCAATTCCCGCGTGGTTCGCTTTCCTCAACCCGTTCGCATTCGTGTTGTTCATCGTGGCGAACCTCGCAGAAGTCGGACGGAACCCGTTCGACACGCCAGAGGCACCGACCGAGATCGTCGCAGGCTACCAGACCGAGTACTCAAGCGTGTACTTCGTGCTGATGTACCTCGGTGAGTTCCTGCACATCTTCCTCGGCGGCGCAATCATCGCGACGCTTTTCCTCGGCGGCCCAGCAGGCCCCGGCCCAGACAGTCTCGGGTTCATCTGGTTCGTCGTGAAGATTTGGGCTGTGTTCTTGCTCACCCAGTGGTTCCGCGCCGCGATTCCGCGTGTCCGTATCGACCAGATGATTGAAATCGGCTGGAAAGGGATGCTCGTGCTTTCGTTCGCGAACCTCGTCCTGACCGCCGTCATTGTGGGTGTGATTGCATGATTGGCTTACTCAAATCGATGGCAGCAACGATGAAACACGCCCTGGACGGCTCGACGTTCACGGTCGAATACCCCGACGTCGAACCCGAAGTGAGCCCACGATTCCGTGGTGTTCACAAGTTCAGCCAGGAGCGCTGTATCTGGTGTCGCCAGTGTGAGAACGTCTGTCCGAACGACACGATTCAGATTGTCACGGACGACAAGCGCAACGGCGAACAGTACAACCTCCACATCGGCCAGTGTATCTACTGCCGACTCTGTGAGGAAGTCTGCCCCGTTGACGCCATCATCCTCACCCAGAACTTCGAGTTCACGGGTGACACGAAAGACGACCTGGCGTACAACATGGAACAGCTGAAAAACGTCCCGTGGTACAAGGACATCGACCCCCTCAAGTCCCGCGAACCAGACCGCGGCGTCTGGATTGGCGAGGGCGAGGGCGAAGTCGACTACCAGTAAACCACACCTCGCGTCCGGGTGGCTAACGGACGCAACACGCACAACAAATCAATGGCAATCTACGAGACACTCGCGTTCGCGCTGTTCGCCCTCATCACCGTGGGCAGCAGCCTCGGCGTTGTCCTCGCGCGGGACGTGTGGCATTCTGCACTCCTGCTCGGGATGGCGCTGTTGAGCGTGGCGGTCCATTACGTGATGCTGCAGGCGGAGTTCCTCGCAGCGATGCAAATCCTCGTCTACGTCGGCGGGGTTCTCATCCTCATCACGTTCGCCGTCATGCTCACGCGCGCACAGCAAACGGAGGTGAGTAACGCATGACAAGCAAACCCCGCTTTAAGCTCGGTTCACACCTTGCTCCGGGGCTGGCTGCCGTCGCGCTCTTTGGCGTGATGGCTGCCGTTTTCTTGACCGCATCCTTCCCAGAGCCGACCGGCTTTGGTGACGGTTCGATTACGGCGTCTATCGGTTACGCCATGTTCGACCTCGTCGACCTCGCATCCCACGACAGTGAGAGCTTCCTCGTGGCGTTCGAGATTATCGACTTGGCGCTCGTGGCGGCGCTCGTCGGCGCGGTCATGCTCGGACGCCGCGACGAAGGCGAGGCCTTCGGCCGCGCGTTCAAGCCCGGCGGTAAACAGACAGAACAGGAGGCTGACGACTGATGGTTCCGGCCCAGTATTACCTCCTGCTTTCGGCCGCCGTCTTCTGTATCGGTCTGTTCGGCATCCTCACCCGACGGAACGCACTCGTGTTCCTCATGTCGGTCGAGCTGATGCTGAACGCCGCGAACATCAATTTCGTCGCGTTCTCGGCGCAGTGGGGCAACATCACGGGACAGGTCTTTAGCCTGTTCACGATGGCCCTCGCCGCCGCGGAAGTGGCGGTCGGCATCGGCATCATCCTGGTGCTCTACCGTAACTTCCGCGACGTCGACGTGACCAAAGCGACGACGATGAGGTGGTAATTATGGCAGGTGTATTCGAATTTGCTCCGGCAATTGCGGCACTCCCGTTCGCATCGTTCCTCGTAGCACTGTTCTTTGGCAAGTACATGCCAAAGCGCGGCGCGCTCGCAGGAATCTTTGCGACCGCGGGGTCGCTGCTGCTGTCGCTGTGGGTGTTCCTCACGGTGGCAGGCGGCGAAGCGTTCAACGAAAATCTCTACACGTTCGTCGCGGGACAGGACACCTTTAGCCTGCACCTCGGCTTGCTGCTCGACCCACTGTCTGCGATGATGCTCGTCATCGTGTCGCTGGTGGCGTTCTTGGTCCACATCTTCAGTCTGGGCTACATGAACGACGAGGGCGAGACGGGACTCCCACGCTACTACGCCGGCCTCGGCCTGTTCACGGCGTCCATGCTCGGGTTCGTGTTTGCGAACAACCTGCTCATGGCGTTCATGTTCTTCGAGCTGGTCGGGCTGTGTTCGTACCTGCTCATTGGCTTCTGGTTCCGCGAAGACGGGCCACCATCCGCCGCGAAGAAGGCGTTCCTCGTCACCCGCTTTGGTGACTACTTCTTCCTCATCGGCGTGGTCGCCATCTTCGCGACCTTCGGCACGGCCGCGTTCGCCGGTTCCGAGAGCTTCCCGCACATCGCAGAGCAGGTGCTCCTCGGTGAGGAGACGGTCGAAACGTTCGGCTTCTCGCCTGAGATGTGGTTCACCATCCTCGGCCTGCTCGTCCTCGGTGGCGTGATGGGCAAGTCCGCGCAGTTCCCGTTCCACACGTGGCTGCCGGACGCGATGGAAGGCCCAACGCCCGTTTCCGCACTCATCCACGCGGCGACGATGGTCGCAGCTGGTGTGTACCTCGTTGCCCGGATGTACGGCTTCTACGCGCTCTCGCCAACGGCACTCGCCGTCATCGCGCTCGTCGGTGGCTTCACCGCACTGTTCGCGGCGACGATGGGCGTCGTAAAGCGCGAAATCAAGCAGGTGCTCGCGTACTCCACCATCTCCCAGTACGGCTACATCATGCTCGGACTGGGTGCCGGTGGCTACGTCGCTGGTGTCTTCCACCTGCTCACCCACGCCTTCTTCAAGGCGCTGCTGTTCCTCGGCGCTGGTGCGGTCATCATCGCGATGCACCACAACGAGAACATGTGGGACATGGGTGGCCTGAAAGACAAAATGCCAGTCACCTACTGGACGTTCCTTTCAGGGTCGCTCGCCCTCGCGGGCATCGTCCCGTTCGCCGGGTTCTGGTCGAAAGACGAGGTGCTCTACGAGGCACTCATTCACGGCCTGAACAGCCCGGTATTGCTCCTTGCGTACGCGATGGGGCTCATCGCGGTGTTCTTCACCGGTTTCTACACCTTCCGCATGGTGTTCCTCACCTTCCACGGTGAGCCGCGGTCTGACCTCGCCCGCGACCCACACGGCATCCACTGGAACGTCAAGTTCCCGCTCGTCGTGCTCGGAATTCTCGCAGCCACCATTGGCTTCGTCAACATGACGCCGGTGGCAGACCTCACTGGCCTGCACATCGAGTTCCTCCACAGTTGGCTCGACTTAGAGGAAGGCTTCGCAAGCGGGCTCAGCGCACACCACTACGGTGAGTTGCTCCACGACTTCGCTGGCTACAGCGCGGCGGAGATTCCGTCCATCGCGGCTGGCGCAGTCTCGCTCGCCCTCGCCCTCGCGGGCGCAGGACTGGCATACTCGCTCTACAACGTGCCCGTCCCAGTTGAGCACACCGACAAACTCGGGAGCATCAAGACGCTCCTGTACAACAACTACTACCAGGACGAATACCAGGTCTGGCTCGCAACGGGACTCACCCTCCCGCTCGCTCGCGCCGCCGACAAGTTCGACAACGGCGTCGTCGATGGCGTCGTCAACGGCGTCTCCAGCGTGAGTCTGTTTTCCGGCAACCGCGTCCGCCGGGTGCAGACGGGTGTGGTCAGCAACTACGCGACCTTGCTCACGGTTGGGCTGGTCGCCCTGCTGGTTGTCCTCGGCATCACAGGAGGTTGGTTCTAGATGATGATTGAATTGCTACTCGGCGTAACGCTCGTCGGCGCGCTCCTGACGTTCCTCGCGCCGAATAAGGTCGCAGGAAAGCTGGCGTTCGCCGTCAGTCTGCTCCCTGTGGTCGGCAGTCTCTGGATGTATCTGAACTTCGACGGCTCGGGCAACGCACTGCTCGGCGGGACGCTCGCGTATGAGACGAACGCCCAGTGGGTTTCCCTCGGCCCGTGGGATCTGACGTGGCACGTCGGCTTAGACGGCATCAGTATGCCGCTGTTCGTGCTCACGACGGTGCTCACGACGCTCGCAATCGTGAGCGCGTGGACGCCAATCGACGAACGTCAGTCACAGTTCTACGGCCTGATGTTGCTCATGGAAGCGAGCCTCATCGGCGTGTTCGCGGCACTGGACTTCTTCGTCTGGTTCATCTTCTGGGAAGCCGTCCTCATCCCGATGTACTTCCTCATCGGTGTCTGGGGCGGCCCACGCCGGAAGTACGCCGCAATCAAGTTCTTCGTTTACACCAACGTCGCCTCGCTGGTGATGTTCATCGGCTTCATGGCGCTGGTGTTCGGCCTCGGTGACTCCGTCACCACTCTCGGCCTGCCGGAAGTCGCACAGGCGCTTCGCGCCGGTGAACTCGGCTCGGTCGGTGGCATCGCACCGGGCACGCTGAAGGCGCTCGCCTTCTTCGCCATGTTCGCTGGCTTCGCGGTGAAGGTACCGGTCGTCCCGGTCCACACGTGGCTGCCCGACGCTCACGTCGAGGCCCCCACGCCGGTCTCGGTCATGCTGGCTGGCGTCCTCCTGAAGATGGGGACGTACGCCCTGCTCCGATTCAACTTCACCATGCTCGCTGACGTGGCTCGCGGCGCGGCGTCGATTATCGCCGTGTTTGCGGTCGTCAGCGTCATCTACGGCGCGATGCTTGCGCTTGCCCAACAAGACCTGAAACGCATCGTTGCGTACTCTTCGGTGTCTTCGATGGGCTACGTCATTCTCGGACTCGTTGCCTACACCGTCTACGGTGTCGGTGGCGCAACGTTCCAGATGATTGCACACGGCCTCATCTCGGGGCTGATGTTCATGGCGGTCGGTGTCATCTACAACACCACCCACACCCGGATGGTCGCAGACATGTCCGGGCTCGCAGACCGGATGCCGTGGACGGTTGGCATCCTCGTCGCCGCCGCGTTCGCCTACATGGGCCTGCCGCTGATGGCTGGCTTCGCGGGCGAACTGTTCATCTTCCTCGGCGCGTTCAACGCGTTCCCGGGGTCGCCAATCTTCACCTCGCTTGCGATGTTCGGTATCGTCATCGTCGCAGGCTACCTACTGTTTGCGATGCAGCGCACCCTGTTCGGGTCGTTCCGGCTCGAAACGGATTATGAGGTCACGCCAGCGCCGTTCCACGACGTTGCGCCACTCGCCGTGCTCCTCATCCTCATCATCGCACTCGGTGTCGCACCAGACATCTTCATGCAGATGATTCAAGACGCAATTCGTCCGATTCTCGTCGTCGGAGGGGGTGCCTAAATGGCGGTCTCAACCGCACTGGCGCTCTCGCCGGTGGTCATCCTCGGCGTCGCCGCGACGCTGTTGTTCCTGTTCGACAGCCTGACGCCGGACAAAGCTGATGACGGTCGCCTCGCAGGCATTGCAACGGCTGGCGCGCTGCTGTCGCTCGCCGGAACGGGCTACCTGTTCACGGCGACGGACATCGTGACCCAGCCGCTGTCGCTCTACGGTGACCAGCTCGTTATCGACGGGATGAGCCTGTTCTTCGGGTTCATCTTCACGAGCGTCGCCGCGATGGTCTCGCTCGCCAGCTACGACTACCTCCGTGGCCACAAAAATCAGGCCGAGTACTACATCCTCGTCCTGCTGGCCGCGATGGGCATGTCGCTCATGGCGTCTGCGAACAGCCTCGCGACGGCGTTCGTCGCGCTCGAACTCGCCAGCCTGCCATCGTACGCGCTCGTCTCGTTCTTGAAAAAGAACCGTGGCAGCGTCGAAGCAGGCCTCAAATACTTCCTCATCGGCGCGCTGTCGTCTGCGGTGTTCGCCTACGGTATCAGCCTCGTCTACGCGGCGACCGGCGCACTGCAGTTCGGCGCAATCGCTGAGGCAGCCGCAAACACGGAGTTCGTTGGCATCCTCGGCCTCGGTGTGCTGATGGTGCTCGGCGGCTTCGCGTTCAAGACCGCGAGCGTCCCGTTCCACTTCTGGGCGCCGGAGGCATACGAGGGCGCACCTGCGCCAATCTCGGGCTTCCTCTCGTCGGCCTCGAAGGCCGCCGGGTTCGTGGTCGCCTTCCGCGTGTTCGTCGAAGCTTTCCCACTGGAAACGGTGCCCGTCGATTGGGTGCTCGCCTTCCAGATTCTCGCCATCGTCACGATGACGCTCGGGAACTTCGCCGCCGCGGTCCAGGAGAACGTCAAGCGGATGCTCGCGTACTCCTCGATTGGCCACGCAGGCTACGTCCTCATCGGGCTCGCCGCGCTTACGAGCGGCGGGCAAAACGACCTCGTTCTCGGGGCGTCGATGATGCACCTGCTCGTCTACGGCTTCATGAACACGGGCGCGTTCCTGTTCATCGCCATGACCGAGCACTGGGGCATTGGTCGCAAATTCGAGGACTTCAACGGTCTCGGCAAGCAGGCACCGCTTGCCTGCGCCGCGATGACCGTGTTCCTGTTCAGCCTCGCTGGCCTCCCAATCGGCGCGGGCTTCCTCTCTAAGTACGTGCTGTTCGCCGCCGCCGTCGGTGCGGGCTTCTGGTGGCTCGCCGCCTTCGGTGCGATAAACAGCGCGCTGTCGCTCTACTACTATTCGCGCGTCGTCAAGGCGATGTGGATAGAAGAGGCGACCGAAGACCGCGAACTGAGCGGCTACCCGGCAGGGCTCTACGCCGCCGTCGTCGGTGCCGCCATCATCACCATCGTCTTGCTTCCGGCGTTCAACCCGGTTGCAAGCACGGCCGTGGACGCCGCAAGCGTCCTCTTTGGCTGAATCGCCTCCACTTTCTTTCGTTTTTCTGCCGCTGAGCAATAGCGTTCGAGAGAATCACTGTTCAGGCGGAGGGTTTTAGACCAATGAAGGGGAACGGTGGCACATGGTTTTCCGGTTGGTGCTCGGCTGTGGCTCGTTCGGCCATTCGTTAGTCGAAACCATCCGCCGCGACTCCGGGCGCTTGCTCGTGCTCACGAACGAAGAACGGCGCGTCGAAACGCTTCGGAGCGATTCGATTAACGCCAAGCTGGCAGACCCCACGAACGCGACGGCGATCGCCGATGCCGCAGACGGGGTGGATGTCATCGTGGTTGCGAGCGACATTCCCGGACAAAACCTCGCCAGCGCGAAAGCCGCCCGACGCGCGTTTCCAGAAGCACAGCTTACCGTGTTTACGGGCGAAGAACCCCGAGCGGAGACACTAACGGCGCTTGAGGAGGTTGCAGACACCCTCATCGACCCGAGTACGGCCGTGACCGACTACATCATCGAGCGTGTGGGCGATACAGGCCTGCGCCTGAGACGGCTCGTCCGGATGCTCAGAGCCCTCTCCGGCAAACTCGCCGTCGTCACCCACGACAACCCTGACCCGGACGCGCTTGCGAGCGCCGTGGCGCTCCAGAAGATTGCACAGGCGGTTGGCTGTTCGGCGGACGTGGTCTATTTTGGTGACATCACCCACCAAGAAAATCGCGCGTTCGTGAATCTGCTCGACCTCGATTTACGGAATCTCCAGCGCGGCGCTGACCTCTCTGAGTACGCCGGATTCGCGCTCGTCGACCACTCGCGCCCCGGCGTCAACGACCAGTTACCCCCGGATACGAACGTCGACGTGGTCATCGACCACCACCCACCGCGCGCGCCCATCGACGCCCGCTTTGTGGACGTGCGAAGCGACGTTGGGGCGACGAGCACCCTGCTCACGGACTATCTGATGCAACTTGGCTACAAACTGGACACGGCCGTTGCGACGGGACTGCTCTACGGGATTCGCGTCGATACGAAAGACTTCTCGCGTGACATCTCACCGGCGGATTTCGAGGCGGCCGAGTTCCTCGTGCCTCGTGCAGACAGCAGCCTGCTCGCCCAGTTCGAAACCCCGAGTATGAGCGCAGAGACGCTGTCGATAATCGGGCGGGCCATCCACGAACGCGAAGTGCGCGGCGACGTGTTGTTGAGCGGGGTTGGCCCCATCTCAGACCGCGATGCGCTTGCCCAGGCCGCAGACCACCTGCTCAACATGGAGGGCATCACGACGACCCTCGTCTACGGCTTCAAAGAGGGCACCGTCTACGTCTCTGCGCGCGCTCGTGGCACCGACCTCGACCTCGGGGAGACGCTGCGCGATGCGTTCGGGCAGATTGGCTCTGCGGGTGGTCACGCGGATATGGCCGGGGCGCAGATTTCACTTGGCTTACTCGGTGACGTAGAAGAGGGGTCTGCAGACTCGTTGCGCCAGATTCTCACCGACGTCATCACCGACCGCTTTTTCGATACGCTCACCTCGCGGCCCGGCCAGCCAGTGGAGTCGGTGTACTCGATTCCCGAGTTCGGCAAACAGTTTTTCGACGGTGAGGAGTGAGCGAGACACTTTTGCGGCGGGCGGCCGTCAGTCGGGGTAATGGAAGACCCTGGCTCGGCTGGAACCAAGCCCCGCGTCAAAGACTATATGACTCGTGACGTGGCTACCGTTTCGCCCGATGATACGGTCGAAGCAGTCGCAGTGCGAATCGCAGAGAGTGACGAGCACAGCGGGTTTCCGGTGTGTAGCGGCCGCCGCGTCGAAGGGTTCGTGAGCGCCCGCGACCTGTTGCTCGCAGACGATGACGAACTCATCTTCAAGGTGATGAGCCAAGAACTCATCGTCGCCCACCCGGAGATGGACCTGACCGACGCTGCCCGCGTCATCCTCCGGTCGGGGATTCAGAAACTCCCAGTCGTAGACGACGCCGGAAACCTCGTGGGCATCATCTCGAACGCCGACGTGATTCGCAGTCAAATCGAACGCGCGACTCCTGAGAAAGTGGGGAAACTCATGCGCACCTTAGAGAACATCCACGGCGTCACGGTGAGCGAGGAACGCCGGAAGGTGAAGCTCGCAGAACTCCGGCCCACGCAGGGGCGTGTGTATGCGGACGAACTGGAAGGCCGAAGCTACGAACTTGAACGCGGGCTTGCAGAGCCACTCGTCGTCATCGACAACGACGGCGACCTGCTGCTCGCAGACGGTCACCACCGCTCGAAAGCCGCAGACCGCCTCGGTATCCCCGAGATGGACGCCTACGTCATCGTCCTCGACACGCCGGTCGACCTCGGGATGGCGAAGACCGCAGAAAAGGAAGGACTCAACACCATCGACGACATCGACGTGGTCGATTACGCTCGCCATCCGCTCATCGAATCGACCAAACGCTTCCAATAGTTTTCATAATCGGCCCGCTGACCCCGGAATCTTAATGAATTTCCGGACAGACCTACGAGTATGTACGACGATGCCGACCTCGAAAAAATTCGTGAGTCGCGCGACCGCTGGGAGGACGACACCTTAGAACCCGTTCTTTCTGCCTACGGCGAGCGCAAAGACCGCTTTGCGACGGTTTCGAACCTCGAAGTAGACCGCCTCTACACCCCCGACGACGTTGCCGACACCGACTTCGACACCGACCTCGGCATGCCGGGAGAGGAGCCGTTCACCCGCGGCGTCTACCCAACGATGTACCGCGGACGGACGTGGACGATGCGCCAGTTCGCCGGGTTCGGCACCGCAGAGGAGACGAACGAACGCTTCCACTACCTCATCAAAGAGGGTCAGACTGGCCTTTCGACGGCGTTCGACATGCCGTCGCTGATGGGCCTCGATTCAGACCACCCGATGAGCGACGGCGAGGTCGGCAAAGAGGGCGTGGCCGTGGACACGCTCCGCGACATGGAGATACTGTTCGACGGCATCCGGGTCGATGAGGTGTCTACGAGTTTCACCATTAACCCAAGCGCCGCCGTCATCTACGCGATGTACATCGCGCTCGCGGACAAGCAAGGCGTCCCGCGCGACCAGGTTCGGGGCACCCTGCAAAACGATATGCTCAAAGAGTTCATCGCGCAAAAAGAGTGGGTCATCCCGCCCGCGCCGTCGCTCGATGTCGTGACCGACACCATCGAGTTCGCGGCAGAAGAGACGCCAAAGTGGAAACCCGTCTCCATCTCGGGCTACCACATCCGCGAGGCCGGTTCGACCGCGGTTCAAGAACTCGCCTTCACGCTCGCAGACGGCTTCGCCTACGTCGAAGACGCGATGGACCGCGGTTTGGATGTGGACGATTTTGCGCCACAGCTCTCCTTTTTCTTCAACTCGCACAACTCGTTTTTCGAGGAGATTGCGAAGTACCGCGCCGCCCGCCGCATCTACGCCCGCGTCATGAGCGAGTGGTACGGCGCGGAGTTGGATGCGAGCAAACAACTCAAGTTCCACACCCAGACGGCAGGCCAGAGTCTCACCGCCCAACAGCCGCTCAACAACATCATCCGCACGACCATCCAAGCGCTCGCGGGCGTCCTCGGGGGCACCCAGAGCCTGCACACCAACAGCTACGACGAGGCGCTTGCCCTGCCTTCTGAGGAAGCCGTTCGCGTCGCGCTGCGCACCCAACAGATCATCGCCGACGAATCGGGTGCTGCGGACATCATCGACCCACTCGGTGGCAGTTTCGCGGTCGAAGCACTCACCGACGAGATGGAGGAGAAAACGATGGAGTACATCACGCACATCAAGGAGATGGGTGGCGGCTCGGTGCGCGACGGTGTCCTCGAAGGCATCGACCAGGGCTACTTCCAGCGCGAGATTCAAGAGGCGTCCTACGAGTACCAAAAGCGCGTGGACAAAGGCGAGGAAATCGTCGTCGGCGTGAACAAGTACAAACTCGACGAGGAAGTCGAACCAGAACTGCTCCACGTCTCCGACGAAGTGCAAGAAAAACAGCTCACCCGGCTCGCAGAAGTCAAAGCAGAGCGCGACGACGAGGAAGTCGAAGCCACGCTCTCCGCGCTCGACGAGGCGATTGAAAACGGCGAGAACGTGATGCCAGCCATCATCGACGCGGTGAAAGCCTACGTCACGATGGGTGAGATTATGGACGTGTTCAAACAACACTACGGCGCGTACTCAGAGAAAATCGGCCTCGCGTAATTCGGGGACGGTCACCCCCTCGTGTGGGCGCTGGTGTGCCGCTTCTTTTCGCTGAACCATCCAATAATAAACATATTTCTCGGGCGTGAAGTGTGAATCGTGATTCGAACGCAGCATGCGGATATTCACAGACTCCTCAATATTTTCTTCCTAGTTTTCGGTCATATGTTGGGCGGACGGTAGAACTATGGCACCGTGTACCCAATTTCGGGTGAACGGTGGCACCATATGACGAAGGATTCTTCACAGGCACTTGAGGCACGACTCCGAGAACAGGACTATTTCCGACCGTCTCCGAAGTTCATCGGGCAGGCAAACCAGACCGACCCCGGCATCTACGACCGATTTGATGAGGAGTACCCCGAGGCATTTTCCGAGTATGCAGACCTGCTCGACTGGGACGAGCCGTGGGACGAGGTGTTCGACGGCAGCAACCCGCCGTTTTTCAAATGGTTCACCGGTGGGAAGCTGAACGCCTCGTACAACTGCATCGACCGACACCTCGATGAGCGAAAAAATCAGACCGCACTGCTCTGGGAGGGCGAAGACGGCGAGCAGCGAAACATCTCGTATCAAGACCTCTACCGCGAAGTAAACGAGTTTGCATCCCTCCTGCGAGACGTCGGCGTAGAGGAAGGCGACATCGTCACCCTCCACATGCCGATGGTGCCCGCCCTGCCGATTACGATGCTCGCGCTTTCCCGGATTGGCGCACCACACAGCGAAGTGTTCGGTGGCTTCTCCGCACAGGCACTCGCAGACCGCGTCGATGACGCGAACTCAGACTACGTCGTCACCATTGACGGCTACTATCGCCGTGGCGAGTTGCTCAACCACAAACAGAAGGCCGACGAGGCGATGGAACTCGCAGACCACGACGTCGAGAACGTGCTCGTCTGGACGCGCGAAGACGAGTTGCATCCCGACGTGGAACTCGAAGACGGCCGTGACCTCCGCGTCGAAGAACTCCTCGAAGATCACCGCGGCGCGCGCGTCGACCCCGTCTCCCGTGACGCAGAAGACCCCCTGTTCCTCATGTACACCTCGGGGACGACGGGCCAGCCAAAGGGCTGTCAGCACCGCACCGGCGGGTATCTCGCCTACGCGGCAGGCACCTCGAAGTACGTCCTCGATATCAAGCCCGAAGACACCTACTGGTGTATGGCCGACATTGGCTGGATTACGGGCCACACGTACATCGTCTACGGCCCGCTCACACTCGGGACGACTTCGGTGATGTACGAAGGCGCACCCGACTTCCCGCACAAGAGCCGGACTTGGGAGATCGCAGAGAAATACGACGTGGACATCTTCCACACCTCGCCAACCGCCGTGCGCATGTTCATGAAGTGGGGCGAGCAGTACCTCGACGGCTACGACTTCTCCTTTAGGCATATGACGACGGTCGGTGAGCCAATTCAACCAGAAGCGTGGCTCTGGTACTACAAGTACGTCGGCAAAGAGGAGGCCGTCATCGTGGATACGTGGTGGCAGACTGAGACCGGTGGCCACCTCATCACCAATCTCCCGGCGCTCAAAGACATGAAACCCGGCAGCGCGGGCGTCGGCTGTCCGGGCATCAAACCCGCGCTCGTAGACGATGAGGGCGACCTCTTAGAGCCGGCGACGGGACAGGCTGGCAACCTCGTCATCACCCGGCCGTGGCCCGGCATGCTCCAAACGGTGTACGGCGACGACGAGCGCTTCATCAGCACCTACTGGGCTGATTTCTCCGACACCGACTCAGACGACTGGCGCGACTGGCTGTACAAAGCCGGGGATGGCGCGGTTCACGAGCGCGACGGCTACTTCCGCATCCTTGGGCGGTTGGACGACGTGATGAACGTCGCGGGCCACCGCCTCGGGACGATGGAACTCGAAAGCGCCGTCGCAGAAGTCGAAGACGTGGCCGAAGCCGCCGTCGTCTCGCGCAAGGACGAAGCGAAGGGCGAAGTGCCGGACGTGTACGTCATCCTGAGAGAGGGCGTCGAGGCGGGCGACGACGTGCGAAAGCGAATCGTGGGCGCAGTCGAAGAGGAGATTGGGAAGTTCGCCCGCCCGGCAAACGTCCTCTTCGTGGACGACCTGCCGAAAACGCGCTCGGGGAAAATCATGCGTCGCTTGCTCGAAAACATCTCGAACGACGAAGAACTCGGGAACACGACGACGCTTCGTGACCCTTCCGTCCCGGAGAAAATCCGCGACCAACTCAAATCAAACTGAGCAAACGTTCACCCTGTCTTTTTCATTGCGTACTCTCACAGACTGGTGCGACGACCACCTGCCGCAGGCGAAAAACCTATGCTTGGTTTGCCCAATTTTATCATGACATATGGAAAAACCGCTACTCGTCACCGAGTTTTTAGATAGGGCACGAACCTATTACGGAGACAAAGAAGGGGTCGTCGCCACCACGGGAGAGCGACTGACCTACGCTGAGATTGGTGACCGGGCAGACGGCTTCTCCGCCGCACTTCAGGCTCGCGGGGTTGAAAAGGGTGACCGGGTAGCCGTCCTTGACCCGAACACGCACTACCACCTCGAAGCGGCCTACGGCATCATGCAACTCGGCGGGGTGCACACGCCGCTCAACTACCGGCTCGTCCCTCGCGAGTTCGAGTACATCCTGAATGATGCGGGCGTGAAAGCCATCTACGCAGACCACGCCTACACGGAGCAAATCGAGCAAATCCGCGACGACATCCCCACCGAGATTTTCATCACCAACGACGCGGATTCCGTCGAAGGCGACTGGGAGGAGTTCGACGACGTCATCGCAGAATCGAGCGAGTACGAGCGCCCGGAGATGGCAGAAGACGAGGTCATCACCATCAACTACACC
Organism: Haladaptatus sp. CMSO5; assembly: GCF_036689885.1. Lineage (NCBI taxonomy): Archaea > Methanobacteriati > Methanobacteriota > Halobacteria > Halobacteriales > Haladaptataceae > Haladaptatus > Haladaptatus sp. CMSO5. The sequence continues at coordinate 1,501,676 of NZ_JBAHVW010000001.1, read as the reverse complement.
TCGGGAACGACCGGCGACCCGAAGGGCGTGATGCGCACCCATCGCTGTGAGACACTCCACGCCTACCTCATCAGCCACCACCAGCGCATCTCAGACGAGGACGTGTATCTGTGGACGCTGCCGATGTTCCACGCAAACGGCTGGGGACACATCTTCGCCGTCACCGGCAACGGCGCGCGCCACATCTGTACCCGCGGCATCGACGCCGAGTGGATTTTCGACACCGTCTGCGAGGAGAACGTCTCCTACATGTGCGCCGCTCCGACGGTGCTCAACTTGCTGATGGAGTACTACGACGAAGCAGAGCCGGAGACGGTCGGTGACAACGACGTGCGCGTCGCCACCGCCGGCAGCGCGCCGCCAGAGGCGACGCTCCGGGTGGTCGAAGACGAGTTCGGCTGGTATCTGATGCACGTCTACGGCGCGACCGAGACGGGGCCGCTCATCACCACCTCCGACTTCGGAAGCTTCTTCGACGACGACGATGACGCCCGCTTCCGACTCAAGAAACGGCAGGGAATCGGCTACCTCGGCACCGAAATCCGTGTCGTGGACGCGGACGGCGAGGACGTGCCGTGGGACGACGAAACGCTCGGTGAGGTCGTCGTCCGCGGCAACCAGATTATGGAGGGCTACTGGAACAAACCCGAGGCCACCGAAGAGGCGTTCTCAGACCGCGTCGAAGGCTACTACCACATGGGTGATCTCGCGGTCGTGGACGAACACGGCATGATTTCGATTCAAGACCGCAAGAAGGACATCATCATCTCCGGCGGGGAGAACATCTCCTCGATCGAACTCGAAGACACGTTGTTCGACCACGACGCCATCGCCGACGTGGCCGTGATTCCCGCACCGAGCGATAAGTGGGGCGAGACGCCAAAGGCGTTCATCGTCCCCTCAAACGGTGACACGGAGAATCCGGGCATCACCCTCGAAGAAATCGAGGCGTTCTGCCGCGAACGGCTCGCGGGCTACAAAGTCGTTCACAACGTCGAGTTTGTTGACGCACTTCCGACCACAGCGACCGGGAAGGTGCAAAAATACGAACTGCGCAAGAAGGAGTGGGACGACCAAAATTCGATGGTCGGGCAGGGGTAAACCCTACTCAACGTAGCGGTCTGAAACGTAGATGACCAACCCGAGGAGAACGCCAAGGACGGTCGCGAGCGTCAGCGCACCGTAGGCGGCGAGTCCGAGGGGGGTTGCAGGGAACTCGATGAGGCCGAGATATTTTGGTGCGAGCAGTTTTCCTTCGACGAAGGTGCCGAGAATCAGTCCCGTGAGCGCGGCGACTGCCACGACGACGACGTAGATGGTGAGGACGACGCGCCGACCGCCGGTGAACGTCTGCGTCTTTCCCATATCCCGGTTTAGGAATCACCGACGATTAGCCTTTTGACCTCGCGGTGCCAACGCCGAGTATGTCCGACAAAGAGCTGTTGATGCTCATTCTCGGCGCGATAGCCGCGTTGATGTTCCTTGGCGGGTTCGTCCTCGTGATGTTCTAGTACCGGCGTCCAACTACCCGGCGTTTTCTCGCCCTCGCACGCGCTGCTCAGCGGTGTGAATGCGTGAAAAACAAAAGCTGCGACCGGTGCTTACTCGTCTGCGACTTCGCCGCCGTCGGTTTCGACTTCTTCTTCACCGCCGTCAGCCGCGACAATAGAGCGGTTGACGCGGTTTTCGTGCCAGTGCCATTCGTGGCCGTGCTGATTCGTGTCCTTGAGACTCCATGGGTCGCCGTCTTCGATGACGGGGCCTTCAATCCAGGACATGACGATGTTCCAGACGAAGATGGCCATGCCGATGGCGATGATGAACGCGCCGACGGTTGCGAGCTGGTGGAGCGCCGTAATCGCCTGCATCGGCGTGATTGCCGCGTTGAAGTCGTAGGTGGCGTAGCGCCGCGGCATGCCGAGGTAGCCGAGGATGAGCATGCCAAAGAACGTCAGGTTCGTCCCGACCATGACGAGCCAGAAGTGCCACTTTGCGAGCGTGCGCTGGTACATCCGCCCGGTGTAGATTGGGAACCAGTAGTACACCGCGGCGAACACGCCGAACGCAATGACGCCCATAACGATGTAGTGGAAGTGACCCACGACGTAGTAGGTGTCGTGGAGCACGAGGTCGACCGGAACCGCCGCGAGGAAGACGCCCGTGACCCCGCCGATGATGAAGTTCGAAATGAACCCGATACAGAACAGCATCGGGGCGGTCATCCGGAGTTTCCCGTTCCAGAGCGTGGTTATCCAGTTAAAGGTTTTCACGGCGCTCGGGATGGCAATCGCCAGTGAGACGGCCATGAACGACGCACGCAGGCGTGGGTCGATACCCGTCGAGAACATGTGGTGGGCCCACACACCGAACGAGAGTACGCCGATGGCGAGCGTCGAGTAGACGACGAATTTGAACCCGAACAGCTTGCGCCCGGCGAACTTCGGCAAGATGTAGCTGACCATCCCCATCGGTGGGAGGACGAGGATGTACACTTCTGGGTGGCCGAAGAACCAGAACAGGTGTTGCCAGAGAATCGGTGACCCGCCGCCGACGGTGAAGAACGTCGTGGCGAAGTTACGGTCTAACAACAGCATGATGAGCGCGCTGCCGAGCAGTGGGAACGCGAACAGGATGAGGCCGGACTGGGTCAGAATCGTCCACGAGAAGATGTCGAGGTTGGCCCAGTTGACCTTGTCATTGCGTTCGGTAAAGATGGTGACGATGAAGTTAATCGCACCCATGGTCGCAGAGACACCAGAAAGGTGCAGCCCGAGGAGCATCAGGTCAACGCCGGGGTTGGCCTGTTCTGCGGATAGCGGGGTGTACATCGTCCAGCTCGTCTGTGCGGCTTGAATCTGTCCACCCGTGAGTGGGTCCAAGAAGAAGCCAGCCCAGATGAGCAGCGCCGCCGGTGGCAGCAGCCAGAACGCGATGGCGTTGATTCGCGGGAACGCCATGTCGTCTGCGCCAATCAGCAGCGGGATGAAGTAGTTCGAGAACGCCGCGATGATGGGCGTTGCGAACAAAAACAGCATCGTGATTCCGTGACTCGTGAGCAGGCCGTTGTACATCGACAGTTCGATGACGTCCTGTGCCGGCGAGGCAAGTTCCACGCGCATGAGCAGGACCGCGAGACCGCCCCAGATGAAGGCAATCGTCCCGTAGAGTCCGTAGAGAATTCCGATGTCTTTGTGGTCAACCGTGGTCAGCCAGCGGATAAGTCCCGCAGGCTTCTCCTCGTGAGCGGTGCCTGTGTCCCTCCTGTAGCCGCCGCCTCCCGATAGCGGAGCATATGAGCGCCAATCTTCGACGCGAGAGAGCCAGGCAGCGACGGCGATGAGGAACACCCCCATCAGCACCGTCAGTGCTAACTGTCCTGTAGCCATGTCCGACCCTCGGAACCACAGGGTAAAGAATGGTTAGGTTCCGCGTCCGCGGGTGACGATTAACCCGGCAAAATACGTCGTAATTTTCGCGTCTGCCGGGCGCTATGGGAAGGCCCAACACGGTGTGGGTTGTGTGCGCTCAGCAAGGCAGGAGATGAACGCAAAAAGTAGTCGAAACGAACGGATCTAGTGCGTTTCGTACGGATTTTCCATGTTCGCGTCATTCTCAATTTCCTGTTCGCCAAGCGAGATGGCCTTGCCCGCGTAGTATGTGAGCAGGCCCATCGCGGCGAACGGAACGATGAGGAGGGCGTACTGGAGACTTGACTTTTCTAGGTTGAATCCAAACGGATTGAACACGGCGAACCCGATGATGAAAAAGAGGATAATCCCCATCGGAATCATGTTCACCGTGAGGTCGAGCATCGTGTCACGGTCGAAGATGCGCTCGGTCATTGTGGGTTGCTAGGACCACCGGAATAAATAGATTGTTGGTTTTCGACTTAGAACTGGGCCGGTTCCGCAACCTTCCCGACCACGCCGAGAACCGCGAGAATCACACCAGAGAGGAGAATCGACAGGCCACGGAAGACGAGACCATTCATCTGCGAGATGGCAGTGAGGATGGCGTCGGGCGTGGATGCAGCTGCCTGTGAGAGCACGAGGCCGCCACCGACGGCGAGCAAGACGACGCCGAACCCAGAAAGCAGTGGCCACGGCGACTCGATATAGTCTGATTCCTGTAGGATTCCGGTTACGCTTCCCGCGAACAGCAAGAGGCCACCAACGGCGAGGGGGAACAGCGCCATGACGATACCGACCTCAGACAAAGCGAGGCCGAGGGCGACGAACACCGGCCACGGGCTGGCACGGCTGTACTGGTCGCTCAATCCCGGTTGTTCGTCCATGGCCGGGCGTAGGAAGTGGCGATAGAAAGGGGCATCGGAACTCGCCTCAGGCGAAAAGCGAGTAGGCAAACAGGAACCCAAAGTAGAGGAACACGAGCGCGGCGAGTGCCTTCAGTCGGAATGTCTTGAGGTCTGCAACCTCCTGCTCGCGAGCCGCAGAGACGGCTTCGTGCTCTGCGTCGGTTAACACGTCGTCGTGGTCGAGGCCAAGATGCAACGCCTGCCACTGTTCGCGGGCGAATCGCTGGTCACAGTACGGACACGGGAAGGGTGCGTCGTCGGTCATAGGAATGGAGGGGTGAGGTCTGGTCCTGCGACGATCCAGAGGCTGACCATGGTGTAGAACATCATCACGGCGATGTAGGGGTACTGGCTCCTGATGGCTTGCAGCCGGGAGGGAAACAGGTCGTAGGCAGTCGCGTGAGCCACCCAAATTGCGACAAGATGGCCGAGCAAGACGAAGGTGAGATTGAGGCCGCCAAACCACGACGGAAGCGGAATGACGGGGACGTTCGCCGGTGGGGTAAGTGGCGAGAACGCGACGGTTACGAGCGCGGGCGACAGTGAGATAAAGTAACCAAGGAAGTGCGCGAGGTGGTAGCCAGCGGCGATGGCGAGCAGCGACGGGGCAAATCGCGTGGCGAGGGTTTTTGCCGGGAGGTACGTTTCCGCGAACCCAATGCTTCGACGCGTGGCCGCGCGGTATGCACCGAGGAAGAGGCCGAACCCGGCGAGCAACGCGACGGGGTAGAGCACGAGCGCGGGCACGCCGAGATTCACGAGCCACGTCGCGAGGTCCGTCCACGCGGGCGTGGTGACGAATCCATCATAGGTCGTGACCCAGAGCAGCGCGATAACGAACGCGACCTCGTCCGGGCCGTCTACGACTCGCGTGTCTTCGAGCGCCGAGCCGGGAAGCCGGAGTTTGAGGCCATCCGCGGTGCGTCTGAGTGGGGCGACTCGGCCGTAGTAGGTGAACACGCGCGAGACGGGGTCAACCGTCGAAAACCACTTGTCCGGCGTGTAGAAAACGGCACCCGCGAGTGTGACGATGGTGTACCCAAGAACGACGGTGGCGAGGAGGTCGGCTTGGTCTGCGAGCGGGCTTACGACTTCGAGCCAGACGAGTGCGAGCAGACCGCCAACGCTTGGCCACGCACCGAGGCGGTCAGGGTAGGTCACGCCAACTGTGGGGAGCACCTCTGCAATCGTCCGCCACGGATTGAGCGTCTCCCACGTGTTTCCGATGAGATACACGGAGATGGTGTAGCCCGCCCACCACCCCACCCAGACCGTGAGGATGGCGAGGTTGCCAAGCGGGAACTGTGGCCCGAAAAATCCCACGACGAGTACGGCGAGAAGACCTAGTACGCCAACGAGTTTGAGCGCACCCGCGGCCAAGGCTGCTCGCGGAACCGAGAGCAGTCGGTGCCAGTCGTGAATCGAGCGAATGAACGCGCGGTTCGTGACGAAACTCGCGAGCAAGAACGACGCCCCGATCACGCCGCTCCCGGTCAGCAAGAAGAGCCACGTCGGGATGGCCAGTTGTTCGGGCGTGGCAGCACGGAGGCTCCCACCGTGGGCGAGTGCCCGACCCACGAAGAGCGTGAGGGTGAGGAGGGTTAGGGTACCCGCCCGGAGCCAACTGCGACCTCCGTTCGGGGTGCGGTCGCTCATTTACCGGCGGTAGTCTGGGCACGAACGTGTATGTTCCGAAAACAGTTACCGGCGGATGCGGTTGGGAGGGTTTTTGGTATTCCACTGTAAACGTCCGACCATGAGCGTAGAAGACGCATCGGATGACCATGGTGGTCACCACCACCTCCCCGCGGTCGAGGACTGGCCACGCGGGTTCGGTGAGGCGAGCTGGTGGCCGTTTATCACCGCCCTTGGCGGGGCTGGATTGTACGTTGGCGCGGCCCTGTTCGTGCTCGCCCGGGGCGAAACCGCACTCGTTGACCCGATGGCTGGACCGGGCGTGTTCGTCGCGAGCACGTTCCTCTTCCTTGCCGGGCTGTACGGCTGGCTGTATCACGCCTTCGTCGTCAACTTCTGGGACGGCGACGGCCACAGCAAAGGACTGCGCCTCGGGATGGTATCGTTCCTCGGGACAGAAGTCGCAACCTTCGGCGCAGGGTTCGTTTACTACTTCTTTATCCGCGCAGGTGCGTGGCCACCGGAGCACATCCCACACGGATTCCTCGGATCGCTCGTCATCATCAACACCGCATTGCTGATCGTGAGCAGTGTCACCCTCCACTACGCGCACGTCGCGCTTCGGAAGGGCAACCGCACGCGGTTCATCCAACTGCTCGCCGCAACCCTCCTGCTCGGGGTCGTGTTCCTCGGCGGGCAGGTGTACGAGTACTACGAGTTCATCATCGTCGAAGGGTTCACGCTCACCGAAGGCGTGTTCGCGAGCGCCTTCTTCGGCTTGACTGGCCTCCACGGGCTTCACGTTTCGCTCGGTGCCGTCCTCCTCGGCATCGTGTTCATCCGGTCGCTCAAAGGCCAGTACGACGCAGAGCGACACACCTCCGTGTCGACGGTCTCGATGTACTGGCACTTCGTTGACGCAGTGTGGGTCTTCCTCGTCGTCGTGCTGTACGTCGGCGCAGTGTACTCACTGTAACCTGCGTCCCAGATTTTTACTGCTTCATCCGTCGAGCAGTTGCCCTATTCTCGACCCAGCAATCGTTGCATCACACCTTCCACACGGGAGCGTGTGTCGTAGCCTGTCGCGTCTGGGCATTGTGATTCGTCTCTGAGTCGCTGGGACGGACGACCGGCCAACGCGCCGCCACCCACCGACTGAACGCGAAGTAGACTCACTGCCGTGCGGAGCAGGGCCGTCGTCATACGTACACACGAGCGCACAGGAGCGATGGAGAACGGTCACTGAACGCCCACAAGGAGAGACACAATGCAACGGCGACCGCGCTACCATCCACGCCAGTGGCTGTGCCCCCGACCCGGCGAGTCACTCGGAAACTCCCACTCACTGCAGGTACTCACGGGCGCATCACAGCGTCGTGTAGGTACCTTGGCGACAGGAGGGTGAGAGCCGGGTAAATGCCAAGAACGGATGAGAGAACCAGTCAGCGCGGCTGGTGCGCGGTGTGTCGCGACCGACACGAGATGACGCACAAGAGCGCCGTCGCTCACCAGTGTGATAAACAGAGAAGAACGGAGATTATGCCGCGAGTTTCGCGGTGGTGTTGTTGCTCGCCGTCGCGTTGTTGCCACCAGCGGTGGTGTTGTTGCCACCGGATTCAGATTCGGCGGCCGCTTGCTGGTTCTCAATCCACTGGTCGTAAGTTGCGCCGTCGGTGACGTTGACCTCACCGAGCATTCCGGAGTGGCCAACCCCACAGTACTCTGCACAGTAGAGCTGGTAGGTGCCCTCACCGGATGGGTTCACCTTCGTTTTGATGGTGTGAGTTTCACCGGGGAAGGCGTCCTGCTTGAGACCGAGTTCTGGCACGTGGAAGGCGTGGAGCCAATCTGTCGAGGTTATCTTGAGATACACCGGCCGGTCGGATGGGATGACCATCGTGTCGGAGGCGTTCACGTCGTGTTGTGGGTAGTGGAACGTCCAGAAGTACTTCTGGGCGGTGACCTCAACGACGACGGCGTTCTCTTCTTGAATGTTGTTTACTTGGTCCTCCGGTGTGGTGACGAACTCGTTGCCGAGCACCTGATAGGAGGCGACGCCGACGAACAGGAGGATAATCGCGGTGGCGACGGTCCACGTGATTTCGAGGCGGCGGTTCTCCTGGGTTGGCTTCGGCTCTTCCGTTTTACGGAATTTGTAAACGGTGTAAATGAGGATTCCTTCGGTGAGAATCGTAATCGGAATCGCGACGAACAGGAGTTTGCTGTTCAACCCATCGATAAGCCCCCGTGTGACCGACGTTGCCTCTTGTGCTGCCACTGGTTCGACAGCCAACGCAAGAAGCGCCACGGAGAGCAGGGTCCCGAACCCGATGCGCTTGTAATTCATCCTTGGTTGGGCTTAGAAAGAGGGGCATAAATACCTAACTTTCCCCTCTGCGTGCGCTGAAAGCGCGGGGAATAAATAGGCTCGCATGGAAGAGACGGATAAGAGGTTACGTTATCGTGGCCGATTCCACCGTTCCCAAGTTTACGACACTGCTCACCGGCGCAGCGATGGGTGTCTACTTGCTGGTGGTTGTCGGCGCGACCGCGTCGCTCACCGATGCGGCCGCTGCGTGTTCCGGTTGGCCCGTCTGTGGCGGCCCGCTCGACTTTTCTGACCCCGCCCTTCTCGTCGCCCTCACCCACCGGCTCGTCGCCGCGCTCGTTGGCCTGCTCGTCTTGCTCGCCGTCGTCCGCGGCCTGCGTGGGGCGGCCTCGCGCCGCGTCAAAGGCGCGCTCGTCGGAGTTCTTGCGCTCTATCCGATACAGGTCGGCATCGGCGCGCTCGTCGCAGACTCCGGTGGTGTCGGAGCACTTCCGACCGCCCACCTCCTCGTCGGCATGGGTATTTTCACCGGCATTGTCGTCGCGCTCGCGTGGACCCTAGAAGAGGAGACCGCCGCGTTCGACAACGAACCACACGACGCCGAACCAGAACCAGCGAGGCCACCGGAAGCCGTCACGCCGCTCAAAGACCGCCCGCTCGCCGCCCGCGCGAAGGCGACTATCTGGGCGTACTTCCAACTCATGAAGCCCCGGCTCATGTGGCTGCTCGCGCTCGTCGCCGCCGCGGGCATGGCGCTCGCCTCGGGTCCCGGCCTCAGCATTCAGACGGTCGTGTACACCCTCACCGGTGGCGTGCTCTCGATTGGTGCGAGCGGGACGTTCAACCACGTCTTAGAGCGCGACATCGACCAGAAGATGGAGCGCACCGCAAAGCGACCGCTTGCCACCCATCAGGTGCCCGTCCGCAACGCGCTCATCTTCGGCTTCGCGCTCACCGGCATCTCGCTGTGGGTGTTCGCACAGGTGAACCTGCTCGTGGCCGCCCTCGGCCTCACGGCAATCCTGTTTTACAGCGTCATCTACACGCTCGTTCTCAAGCCGAACACCGTCCAGAATACGGTGCTCGGCGGGGCGGCGGGCGCGCTTCCGGCGCTCATCGGCTGGGCCGCCGTCACCGGCGACATCGGGCTTCCCGGTCTCGCGCTTGCGGGTGTCATCTTCCTCTGGACGCCAGCGCACTTCTACAACCTCGCACTGGCGTACAAGGACGACTACGCGCGCGGCGGCTTCCCGATGATGCCCGTCGTGCGCGGTGACGCACTCACCCGGAAACACATCCTGTGGTACCTCGCGGCCACGCTCGTCGGCGCGAGCGTCCTCGGCACCGTGACCACGCTCGGGTGGCTCTACGCGCTCACGACCGTCTCGCTCGGGGGCGTGTTCCTCTGGGCGGTCGTCCGGCTCCACCGCGAGCGCACCACCGGCGCGGCGTTCCGCGCGTTCCACGCCTCGAACGCCTATCTCGGGATGTTGCTGCTCGCCATCATCATAGACGCCCTCGTCCTATGAGTCTCACAAACCGCACCCTCAGCCTGCCGCGCCCGCGCCACTCGACGCTAATGTGGGGCGCGCTGCTCGTCAACACCGAACTGCTCCTCATCGTCGCGTACCTCCAGTTTTCAAACGTTCAGCCAACGCTCGCGTCGGCGAAATACTACGTCTACCCGTTTGTCTGGATTAACGTCGCGCTCTGGGCGCTTGTCCGCACCAAACCCGCGCCGACGAGTCCCGAGCACAGACGGCTCGCAAAAGCGGTCGCCGTTGGCTACTTCATCGTTCTCGGGGTTGCAGGCGGCATCGTCGGCCCGGCGAGTGGGTTCGAACCGACCGGCCTACGGCTTGCCGTGCTGTCGATTCCACCCGGCTGGAGTCCGGCGCTCCTCTACGGCGGCGAAACCCTGCGCTTTGCGCTCATGCCATACAACTTGCTTGGCTACCTCGCGCTCTCCTACCTCGTCTACGCGACGGTCATCGACGCGGCGAGTTCGGCGATTACGGGTCTCCTCGGCCTGCTGTCGTGTGTCTCCTGTTCGTGGCCCATCCTCGCCTCGATTGTGAGCGGCGTTGTGGGCAGTGGCACGGCCATCGCGGGTGCGGTCACGGTGCAGTCCTACGGCCTGTCGACCGCGATTTTCGTGCTCACGGTGGGTCTGCTCTACTGGCGACCGTTCGGGCGGTAAGCCTACCCGTGCGACCCGCCACAATCGACGTATGACCGACGTTGAAATCACCTACTGTGTCCCCTGTGGCTATCTCCCGCGCGCAGAGGAGTTGCAACACGCGATACTCACCTCGTTTGAGGGGCATCTCGACAGCCTAACCCTCCGCATGGGCGACCACGGCGTCCTCCGCGTGACGGTTGACGACGAGATTGTCTACGACAAGGCAGACGACGAGTACGACGTGGATGCCATCGTGCGCGCGTGTCGCACGCATATCTTCTGAAACCGAACCCCTTACGACAGGGACGGGAGTGGGTTTACACATGACCGACGTACTCGTCTGCGAGGACGTCCGACGTCGATACGGCGACACGGTCGCTCTCGACGGCGTCTCGCTTTCTGTGGCCGAAGCGGAGGTGTTCGCGCTCATCGGACCGAACGGCGCGGGCAAGACCACCCTCGTACGCGCGCTGACCGGAACCACCGACGCGGAGGGGACCGTTTCGCTGTTCGGAAGCCCACCCGACGCGGTCGACCGCGCGCGCATCGGCGTGCTCCCCCAGTCGTTCGACCCACCGGAGCGCCTCACGCCGCGTGAACTCCTCGAATACTACGCGGGCCTTTACGACGACGCCAACGACCCCGACGACCTGCTCGCACTGGTCGGCATGGAAGGGGCTGCGGATTCCTGGTACGAAAACCTCTCGGGCGGGCAGCAACGCCGCACCTGCGTCGCCATTTCACTCGTGAACGACCCTGACCTCCTGTTTCTCGACGAGCCGACGACGGGCATCGACCCGGCCGGCCGGCGCGACCTCTGGAGTCTCTTAGAAGACCTCGTCGCCTCGGGAACCACCCTCTTTCTCACGACGCACTACATGGAAGAGGCCCACCGCCTCGCAGACCGGGTCGGCCTGCTTTCGGATGGGAAACTCGTGGAAGTTGGCTCTCCAAGCGCACTCGTCGCAGAACACGGTGGCGAGAGTCGCCTCACCTTCGAAACGAGCGTCGGATCCTCTGCACTCTCGGGGTCGGGCTACCGCGTCGAGGCGAGTCAGAACCAACTCACCATCTTCGACGTGCCGCCGGAAGCAATCGGTGACGTGGTGCGCGAACTCGAATCGCGCGGGGTGACCTACGACGCGCTGTCGTGGAGCCAGCCGACGCTCGAAGACGTGTACCTCCGGCTCACCGGCTCTGCATTCGCGGATGACGACGAAAAAGTGGAGGTGGCCCAATGAGCGCCATTGGCCGCGTCTCGGCCGAGTTCGTCGCGGCGTGGCGCTCGTTTACCCGTCGCCGGACGGCCGTTTTCTTCACGTTCTTCTTCCCCGCGTTGCTCGTGCTCATCTTCGGCGCGCTCGTCCAGACCCAGCCAACCGGCGGCGGCCTGTTCGCAGAGCCAGCGGGCTACTACGTGCCCGCGTATCTCGCCGTTGTTGTGCTGTTCACCCCACTCTCGCGGGTTGGCAGCGAAGTCGCCCGCCACCGCGAGGGCAACCGTTTCGAGAAGCTGGCGACGACCCCACTCAGACGTTGGGAGTGGCTTGCTGGCCAGACGCTCGTGAACATCGTCATCATTGGCATCGCCGCCTTGCTGTTGCTCGGTGTCATCCTGCTCACGACGGGGGCGGACATCGTCCTCTCGCCCATCATCATCCCGTTTCTCGCAGTGGGCGTGGCGCTCTTTTGTGGCCTCGGCGCGATTCTCGGGAGCACTGCCGGCTCCCAAGACGGCGTCATCGCGGCGAGCAACGGGATTGCCCTGCCGCTTCTGTTCCTCTCTGAGACGTTCATCACGCCTGAGTTGCTCCCCGCGTGGTTCCGCCCAGTGATGGCCATCTCGCCGCTGACCTACTTCGCTCGTGGGGTGCGCGCGGTCACATACGCACCCGTGAGTGGTGGGCAGACGGCGTGGATAGAACCGTTCGTCATCCTCACCGTGCTCGCCGTCGCCATCTTCGCCGTCGGCGCGGTGCTTATCCCCACCACGGACTGACTCAGGTGACCGAAATCCGACGGGCGGGTTTCGGGCGCGTGCCGAGGGTAATCGACTCGGTGAGGCGTTCGCCGTCTCTGATGATTTCGACGGCGAGCGGTTCGTCCGGGCGCGTTTCGAGAATCAGGTAGCGCATCAACTGCTCGTGGGAGCTAATGGGCTGGCCGTTCACGCCGACGATGATGTCGCCGCCGACGGGCACCTCTTGGCCGCGAATCTCTTTCGTGCCGTGACAGCCGATGAGCGCGCCGCTCGCCGGGCCGAGGCTCACGTCCGCGACGAGGACGCCTTCAGGGTGGGCCAACTCGTTTGCCTCGGCAATTGTCGGTGACACGTCGATGGTGCGAACCTTGAGATACGAATGGCGGTACTCGCCATTGGTGATGAGTTCGGGGACGACGCGGTTGACGATTTCTGCGGAGATGGCGAAGCCGATGTTGTCGCCGCCGCGCGCCCGGTTCACGCCGACTACTTCGCCCGCGAGCGTGACGAGCGGGCCGCCGCTGTTGCCGGGGTTGATGGGCGCGTCGGTCTGGACGGTGTCGGGAATTGAGAACCCGTCTTGGGTTATCATCGAGCGATTCGCGCCGCTCACGAGCCCGGCGGTAATCGAGCCTTCGAGGCCCATCGGATTGCCAAGCGCGGCGACAGGCTGGCCGGGGCGTGGGTTTTCGTGGGCGATGGGGAGCGGTTTCGCGTACTCGGGCAAGTCCGCGACTTCGACGACGGCGAGGTCGGTGTAGGCGTCTTTGCCGATGACTTTGCCGACGCGCCAGTCGCCCTCGCTGAAACGAATATCGACTTCTTCTGCGGTGGTGACGACGTGTTGGTTCGTGACGATGTGGCCAGTACCGTCGGTTACGTCGTAGACGAAGCCGGACCCGGAGCCGTTGTAGCGCCCGCCGTGGAGGACGTACAGCGACACGACGGAGGGAATCGTCTCTCTGTACAGCGTTTCATAGGTGTGATTCTGCGTCATGGGAGGGACAGCGAGGCGGCGAGCCTCGGTGCCTTTACCTGTGGTTAGGGTGGCTGAGAAGATAAGGTGTGCGTGGACGTGTCACGGACGCCGCAGGCCGAGGGTCGGCAGCAAAAACAGCGCGCCGCGATGGAGCGGTCCCCACGCGTAGATGTGGTTGAGCAGCAGGTAGGTGACGATGCCGAGTCCGAGGCTGAGCGTCCACGCCGCGACCGCGATGCGGCCGATTTTCGCGTGGTTCGTCTTTCTGAGTTCGTCCGGGGTGTGAGTCAGCCCGAGGACGACGGCATAGATGACGACGGGCACCGACACCACAGAGAGCAGGATGTGGACGGCGAGCATGATGAGGTAGGCGATTTTCACCAGCTCGGGGCCGACGAAGGCCTTCTCGAACCCGCCGCCGACTTTGAGGAGGTAGACGACGAGAAACAGCAAGATGAGCGCGAACGAGGTGAGCATCGCCGCGCGGTGTTTTCGAATCTCGCCGCGTTTGATGAAGCGCCACCCGGCAAGCAGCGCGATGAGCGCGGCTGAGTTGATGACGGCAATCATATCAGAAAGCAGGATGACCGTCTCGTTGCTAATCTGCGGGAAGATGTCGATTGTGCCGGCGAACACGCCGATGACGAGGGCGTAGCCGACGACCGACAGTACGATGGTGAGCGTTCGGGGATTCTCCTTCGCCCAGGAGGTTCCACTGGCGGTGGCCATTGGTCGTGTGTAACGATGGGGAGGCTATGTGTCTTTGCGTTCGCGGCCTCTCGCATGACATATGCTCGCATTTCGCGTCCTTCGGACCTTTCCGTCCGTGCGATTTTTCCAGCTTCCTGCCACCGGATGTCGGTTCCGGTAGAGTAAAATTGTCCGATAGAGAATGATTGACCATGAGTACAGAGCAATCACAGCGACCGATTCGGTGTCTTGTAGCGAAAGTTGGACTCGACGGTCATGACCGTGGGGCGCACGTCATCGCCCGTGCTTTCCGCGACGCCGGGTTCGAGGTCATCTATTCTGGACTCCACAAAGCGCCCGAAGAAGTCGTCCAGGCAACCGTCCAAGAGGACGTTGACGTACTCGGCATCTCCATCCTCTCTGGGGCGCACAACACGCTCGTCCCGAAAATCATCGACGGGCTGAAATCGTACGATGCCTTCGATGACACGCTCATTCTCGTTGGCGGCATCATCCCAGACAAGGACAAAAAGGCGCTCAAAGAAGCCGGCGTTGACGCCGTCTTCGGCCCGGGTGCGGCGATGGAAGAGACGATTTCGTTCGTCCGCGACAACGTCCCTGCCCGCGACTAACATGAATGCAACAGCGAGTCTCGTAGACGACCTGCTGGCTGGCAAACACCGGGCGCTCGCACGCACCATCACGAAAATCGAGAACCGTTCGCCGGGCTACCGCGAGCTTATCTCGCAACTCCACGCCCACACCGGCGACGCCGAAGTCATCGGCATCACGGGGAGTCCGGGCGCGGGCAAATCGACGCTCGTAGACCAGATGGCGAAGGTCTACCGCGACCAAGGCGACACCGTCGGCGTCATCGCCGTCGACCCCTCCTCGCCCTACACCGGCGGTTCCGTCCTCGGCGACCGCATCCGCATGGCCTCAACGGTTGGCGACATGGACGTGTTCTTCCGGTCGATGAGCGCCCGCGGCAGCCTCGGCGGCCTCTCGACGGCCACCGCAGACGCCGTGAAAGCCTTAGACGCCTTCGGCAAGGACAAAATCATCATTGAGACGGTCGGTGCGGGCCAGAACGAAATCGACATCGTCCGCACCGCAGACACCGTCGCCGTCCTCGTCCCGCCCGCGAGCGGCGACGACATCCAGATGCTGAAAGCCGGGATTCTCGAGATCGGCGACGTGTTCGTCGTGAACAAAGCCGACTTAGACGGCGCAGACCGCACCGTCCAAGAACTCAAAGAGATGATTCACATGCGCGATTCTGACGATGAGTGGGAACCGCTCGTCGTCGAAACCGTCGCCAAAACCGGCGAGGGAATCGAGGAGTTCCTGTCGGTGCTCGAAGACCACTACGAACACCTCGAAACCTCGGGCCTCTTAGATGAAAAAGCGCGAACCCGCTACGCAGAGGAAATCCGCGCGCTACTTCGGGCCGACATGGGGACGCTCATCGCGGGAGAGATTGCCGAACAGGGCGGCATCGACAGCCTCGTAGACGAGGTTGTCGCTCGCGAGGCAGACCCCTATACGATCGCAGACCGCATCATGGAACCAATCGAAGACTGTAGTAGTCGCCGTCAGTCCTAAACGCCCGCCGACCGTTTTTTCGCGTATGAAACGCCGCCTGCTCGCCGGAGCAACTGCCCTCGCATCGCCCCTCCTCGCAAACCAGTATCTCGCCATGCGCGCCGCCGACCTCGAACCCGCCCTTTCCGGAACCCAGCACACCTACCAGTGGCGCGGGATCGACGTGGCCTACACCGAAGCGGGCGACGAGTCGAATCCAGACCTCCTCTTGCTCCACGGTATCAACGCCGCCGCCTCCAGCGCCGAGTGGAAAGAGCTGTTTTCGGCCCTCACCGAGTCCTATCACGTCATCGCCCCCGACTTGCCCGGCTTTGGGATGTCAGCACGCCACCCCGTGAACTACGACGCCGCGTTCTACACCGCCTTCGTCAGCGAGTTCGCCGCTGACACCACTGAAAATGCGACGTGGGTTGCCTCGTCGCTCACGAGTGCCTACGCCGCGGAAGCCGCGAGCGATTCAGATTGCGCAGAACTCGTCCTCATCTGCCCGACGACCACGACGATGGGCGAGCGCCCGTGGGTCAAAACCCTGCTACGGTCGCCCGTTCTCGGCCAGACGCTGTTCAACCTCGTCGCCTCCAAGCGGTCGATTCGCCACTTCAGCGCAGACCACAGCTACTACGACGAGGCCGAAATCACCGACGAGCGCACCGAGTACGAGTGGCAGACCGCCCACCAGCCGGGCGCACGCTTCGCTCCCGCCTCGTTCGTCTCTGGGGCACTCGACAGCGACATCGACTTGGGCGAAATCCTTGCTGCTCTCGACATTCCCGTGACTATCGTCTGGGGAGCAGACGCCGATATTTCGCCGGTCTCTGAAGGGCGAAAACTCGCAAAGGAAGCCGAGGCGACGCTCTACGTGTTTAAACGCGCGAAACTCCTCCCGCACGTCGAACGGTCAGAGAAGGTGCTCGAAAAAGTGTTCGCCTAACGCGGGCGGAACGTGATGAGTCGTTCGCCCATCGTCGCCGTTTGCTCGATGTTCGGGCCGACGACGAGGCCGGTCGAAACGTCGTCGGGGTCGATTCCCCGAACCTGTCCGGTGAGCCGAACCGGGCCGAAATCGACGATTGCTGTGACGTACGGCGTATCTTCTTCGAACTCCGGTGTCGCAACGGTGATGACGGAGTACGTCTCGATTTCACCCGATTCGGGGAGTGGTTCTTGTCTCAAGTTCTGTTCACCACAGTGTGGGCACGCTCGGCGCGGCGGGAGCGACCCGTGGCCGTTCGCACAGCGCAGGTAGAATCCCTCGCCCGCCTCGATGGCGTCTAGCAGGTCGTCGAAGCCGTCGTCGCGCACGTTTTCGGTCATTCGACCACCTCCAAGACGTGGACAACGGCACTGCCAACGGTGCCACCCGCGTTGTGACAGACGCCAACGTCCGCGCCGGGAATTGCATCACTCCGAGCGTGGTCGCCGCGCAGGAGTTTCGTCATCTCCGCGATTTGCGCCGTGCCGGTCGCGCCGACCGGGTGGCCTTTCGCCTTCAATCCACCCGAGAGGTTGACCGGGAGCGAACCGGTTCGCGTCGTCGTCCCTTCGCGGGCGGCGGTGATGCCCTCACCGCGCTCAAAGAAGCCAAGCGACTCGGTGGCGAGCACCTCTGCGATGGTGAAACAGTCGTGTACCTCGGCTACGTCTACGTCTTTTGCCGAAATACCTGCATCCTCGTAGGCCTGCTTTGCGGCTTTGTCCGCGGCCGGTGAGGTGGCGAGGTCGCCACGGTCTTGGAGCGCCATTTTATCGCCGCCTTGCCCAGTGCCGGTGACGGCGACGGTCGCCTCGATGCCGTGTTTCTTCGCGTAGTCCTCACTCACGAGCACCACGGCACTCGCGCCGTCGGTGATCGGACAGGCGTCGAACAGCCCGAGCGGGGAGGCAATCAGGGGTGCCTCAAGGGCCTGTTCGACTGTAATCGCCCTTCTGAACTGGGCGTACTCGTTCGGGAGGGCGTTTTCGTGATTTTTCACCGCGATGTGCGCGAGGTCTTCGCGCGTGCCGCCAAACTCGTCGAAGTAGGCCCGCGCCATGAGCGCGTACGCGCCGGGGAACGTCATTCCCGCGCGGACTTCGTACAGGTCGTCTGCGGCGATGGCGAGGGCTTCGGTCGCACCCGCCGTCCCGAGGTTGTTCATTCGCTCTGCACCGCCGACGAGTAGCACGTCTGCCTCGCCGTTTCTGAGCGTTCTGACGGCTTGCCGCATGGCGACGCCCGAGGAGGCACAAGCGGCTTCGTAGCGGGTTGCGGGCACATCGAGGCCAACGGCTTCCGCCATCAGCGGGCCTTGGTGACCCTGATGCTCCGCCATCTCGCCCATGAAATTCCCATAAAACAGTGCTTCGATGTCTCCGGAATCGACACCAGAGTCGTCGATTGCAGCGAGACCGGCTTCAGCAAACAGGTCGCGGGCAGTCCGCTCTGGCTGTTCGCCAAATGGCGTCAGGCCCACTCCTGCAACACGAACGGTTGTCATGTGTTGACATAAGTCGTGTTCGAGATAAAGCCCTACCGGACGACCCAAATTCTGAAAAAAGCTCGTGAGTGTTCGAGCTACATTCCCATGTCGGCCGCTGCCTCTGGAATCGGCAGGTCGTGGGGCGACACTGAAAGAAGTTCTGCGGCGTGGTCTAACGCCATGTCGAAGCCGTAGTAGCGTTCGAGCTCGTCGCCGTCCGCCGTCGGGCGCACTTTGAGCATGGCGTAGCCTTCTCGATTCTGGGCAATTGCGGCCGTGACGCCACCCTTCTCGAAGGTCAGCACGCGCTCGTGGTCGGTTTCGAAATACGTGGCGGTAATCTCGTTTTCGGTGAGTTCCGTCTCGGTCATTGTGAAAAACTTCGGCTGAACCCAGTCGAAGCTATCGGTTCTCCCTCAGTTGAGCAACTGCGCGGCGATGGTGTTGCGAAGCACCTCTGAGGTGCCCTCGTAGATTTCGTTCAGCTTTGCGTCGCGGTAAAAGCGCTCTGCTGGGAAGTCTTTGGTGTAGCCGTAGCCGCCGTGGATTTGGATGCCTTCGTTTGCGACTTCGCGGGAGATTTCGCTGGCGTAGAGTTTCGCCTGCGCGGCCTCTTTGATGAAGTTCTCGCCGCGAATCTTCTTGTCTGCGGCGAGGTGCATGAGCATCCGCGCGGCAGAAATCTTCGTGTCCATGTCGGCGAGTTTGTGCTGAATCGCCTGGAACTGCGAGATTGGGCCGCCGAACTGCTCGCGTTCTTGGGCGTAGTCGAGTGCTTCGTCGAGGGCGGCCTGTGCGATGCCAATCGAGCGGGCGGCAATCGTGATGCGCCCACCGTTAAGCGTTTTGAGCGCCTGCACGAAGCCTTCGCCTTCGTTTCCAAGCAGTCGGTCTTCGGGGATGCGCAGGTCGTCAAAGCGGAGTTCCGCGGTCGGACAGCCCTTGTCGCCAAGTTTATCTTCGGTGTTTTCGACGTAGAAGCCATCGTCCTCCTCGGGACGAACGATAAACGAGGAGATGCCTTTGTTTCCGGCGTCCGGGTCGGTCTTTGCGAACAGCGTCACGGTGTCCGCCACCGAGCCGTTCGAAATCCAGAGTTTGCTGCCGTTGATGACGTATTCGTCGCCGTCTTTCTCGGCGGTGGTTCCCATTGCGGGCACGTCGCTGCCCGCCTGTGCTTCAGACAGGGCAAACGCGCCCATGTCTTTCCCCTCTGCGAGCGGCGTCAGGTACTCCTGTTTTTGCTCCTCATTGCCGAACTCGTAGAGCATGTTTCCGGCGAGGGAGATGTGGGCGGCGACGATGGTGCCAACCCCACCGCTTCCGCGGGCGATTTCAGCCAGCCCAATCGCGTAGGAGTGGTAGTCGAGGCCTGCACCGCCGTATTTTTCGGGGAACGGCATTCCCATCAGACCGAGTTTTCCCATTTCTGAGACGAGATCTGCGGGGAACTCGTCGTCGTGGTCGATGTCCGCCGCAATCGGCTTGATCTCCTCGTCTGTGAATTCGGAGACCATGTCCTTTATTTGCTGTTGCTCAGCGGAGAGGCTGAAGTCCATGGGGAGAAATTAGGATGGTCGTTCCTTTACTTTTCTGAAAACCCGCCCGCAATGACGAACGAATTATCGGTCTTCGAGCGCGTCTGCGATGCGGCCGAGTTCGCGGCGGATGTCAACCATCTCGTCGCGAGCTTTGCGCACTTCGCGGATGAGTTCCTCGTTCGCGCGGCTGTTTTCCTGCTCGCGGCCCGGTCGGCCACCGGCTGCCGCGCCGGGGCCACCGCCCATCATGCCGCCCATCATCTGCGCGAACGGGTTGCCGCCGCCCATGCCGCCGGGGCCGCCGCCCATGCCGCCACCGCCGAAGGCCTCTTCGAGTCGCTCTTCTCGGCTTCGGTCGCCCTCGCCCTCTTCTCGTTCTTGGGCTCGCTTCTCGCGAATTTCCTCGACGCGCTCGCGGAACGATTTTTCTTCTGCGGCTGACTCGTCTACTTGCTCATCTGCGTGCTCTTGATTCTCATCTTCCGGCATAGTCGCGGCTTGGAAGTGGCCGCGGAAAAACGTTGTGGGGAGGCCAGTGTTACGGAGCGTTTCGAAAGACCCACCCGCAGCCGAAAAACGAAAGCGGGGCGGCGATGACCGCACCGACAAGAATCGTGGGCAACGGCCCCATCGATGGGCGGAGTGTGTGGGCAAGGTGTGAAATCACGATGAACAAGAGCATCCACACGGAGACGACGATTCGGATTTTTGCATACTCCGACAGTCGCCGCTCTAATCGAGGTCCCATGGCACATACTGCGTTGTCGTTGTCAAATGTTTTCTGCAAATTAGAACGCCGTCAGACTCGACTGGACATCTTTGGTCGTCGCCCCATCTGCCAGTTCGTAGCCGACCAGTCCCCGCAGGTCGACCGCGTACGTCGACCCGGCGTGGCGAACCACGAGGACGCGCCCCTGCGTGCCAACAACCGTTCCAGTGGCGAGCGTCTCTGCGATGGGTGAGGAGTCTAGGGAAAAGCCATAGTCGAAGTCGAACTGTTCTATCACGTCGAACTCCGTGAGGAGGGCGTCCCACGCGTGCTCGTCAACCCCGCGGTGAAGGCCCGAAATTTTCGTCGGGACGCGCACGCGGTCGACCAGTCGCTTCGCAATCTCGGCCTCTTTGCGTCGCGCGATGCGGCCGTCTGAAACGGTGAGGATGTGGGCTGCGCGGTCTGCGCCCTGTTCGCGCAACCGGGTGTCGAGTCGCCAACTGCGGGTCACGCCGACTTTGAACACGTCGGGCGCAAACGCGGCGAGGTAGACGGCGTGTTCTTCGTGGCAGGCGTCGATTGGCATCGAGCAGTTCCCGGTGCAGATAGCACACGGCCACATGTCGGTGTGGAGCCGACAGTACGGTGCTTTTGCGTTATCGCAGGCGTGGTGGGTGCCGTCTACGGTGACGCCCGCACAGTGGCGCGCACCGAGGGAGTAGGCGAGCTCTGTGCCGGGAGCCAACGGCTCTGTGCGGAGTGTACCCTCCTCGGCTATCACTAGCGCAGGGTCGCGTTCTGGGCCAGTCCGATACCCAACGATTTGCACAGCCCTGCCTACGCCGCCGCCGTCTAAAAACCGTCCGCTAGGCACGCCGAGGTGCGGTCGGAGGCGGGCAGGCGACGTGAACCTGTAACCAATTCAATCAGTGCTAAGGTAGTGACGTTCTATTGCGTTCGTATGGCCCTCGAAACGAGCCTCGAAGCGATCCCTGACGACGAGGGTGTGCGCTTCGTCCTCGAACTCACGAACACCGGCGACCAACCCGCCACGCTCACCTTCCGCGACGCAGGCAAAGCCGACTTCGTGGTGGTAGACGGCGACACAGAGTGCTGGCGCTGGTCTGATGGACAACTGTTCGCCCAGATGCTCACGACCGAGGAACTCGCGCCGGGTGAGAGTCTGCAACTCGAAGCTGTATGGGAGCATCCGACGCCCGGCGACTACGACGTGGTCTGCGAACTCAAAACGATGGACGGCGGGGAAGCACGGACGACATTGACAGTGTGACTAGTCAGTAATACGAGCCAGTATTACTGGTCGGGCGAGTCGAGCAGTTCGCTCACGGCTTTCCGCACGGATTCGTGAGATGACAGGGTTGGCTCGTAGCCGAGTGCGGAGAGTTTCTCGATGGAGAGGCGCATCTTCGGCACGTCGCCGGTCCAGCCGCGGTCGCCGCCGGTATATTCGTACTCGGGGTCGAGTCCCATCTCATCGGAAACGATGTCTGCGATGGTCGTGACCGAGGTGGTCGTGCGCGTCCCGAGATTGTAGGAGTTCATCGGCGCGTCCGCGTTTTCAACCACGTGTGCGATAGCCTCGACGCACTCGGAGACGTGCATGTACGATTTCTCTTGGCGACCGTTGCCGAGGATAACGAGTTTCTCTGGATTCGCTTGCAACTTCTCGACGAAGTCGGGGACGACGCCGTGCCCAAAGCGTGGGCCGACGATGTTTGCGAAGCGGAAGTTCCACACCGTGAAGTCATACGAGTGGGCGAACACCGAGAGCAGGCTTTCTTCAGACAGCTTCGCCGCGCCGTAAATGCTGATGGGTTCGAGTGGGGCGTAGTCTTCGGGCGTTGGTCGGGGAGCCTCGCCGTACACCGTCGAAGACGAGGTGAACACGAGATTCGAAACGCCGACGTCCTGCATCCGTTCTAAGATGTTATAGGTGATTTCGCCGTTCACCTCGAACTGTTTTCGCGGTTCGTCCGAGTTCACGTACTTCTCTGCGGCGGCGAAGTGGAACACGGCATCGAGGTCGTCGGTGATGACCTCGGCGACGGCGGCTTCGTCCGCGAGGTCTACGTTTACGAACTCCGCCTCGTCGGGGACGCTGTCTCGAATCCCGTTCGAGAGGTTGTCGGCGACGACGACCTCGTTTTCGGGGAGCAGTTGGGCGACCATGCGAGAGCCGATGAGCCCTGCGCCACCGGTCACGAGAATCCGCTTGCCTGAGAGCTTCATGGCCCGAAATGTGTGGGACTCATCAAAGGCGTTCTGGGTCATTGTCTAGAACATGCGATTAGATAGCACCGCACAATTATCGAGCTTTTTTGGATGACTGTCCAAGGGCCAGAACAATTATTAGTGAAATTCGACTACAACTGAGTCGATGCCAACAGAGACGTATGGGTTGATTAGCTTGCTGCCTGCGTTGCTGGCAATCGTGCTGACCCTCGTCTCGCGACAGGCGTTGCTCTCCCTGTTCGCGGGAATCTGGCTCGGCGCGACCATCCTCGTCGGGTGGAATCCAATCGCAGGAGGCGCGAAATCGCTCGAACTCGTCGTGACGAACGTCACCTCCGCGTTCAACGCAAAGCTCCTGTTGTTCACCTTCCTCGTCGGTGCATTGCTGGGAATGGTGTTCCTCTCTGGAGGGATGCGCGCGGTGGCAGATGGAATCGTAAAGCGAATCAAAACGCGTAGACAGGCGAAAGCCGGAACCGCGTTCCTCGGGACGCTCATCTTCTTCGACTCCTACGCGAGTACGATGATTTCTGGGTCGGTCATGCGCCCGGTCACCGACCAGTTCAACATCTCACGTGAGAAACTCGCCTACCTCCTCGATTCGACCACCTCACCGATGGCCTCCCTCGCCGTCGTCTCGACGTGGCTCGGCTTCGAAGTCGGCCTCATCCAACAACAGTTCGACGCACTCGGGATTCAACGAAACGCCTTCCTCGTGTTCGTCCAGTCCATCCCCTTCCGTTTCTACAGCGTGTTCGCGCTCATCCTCGTCTATATCGTCGTCTTCACCGACTGGAACTTCGGTCCGATGAAGAAGGCAGAAGAGCGCGCACAGAACGAAGGAAAACTCATGCGCGACGACGCCTCACCGCTCATGGAGACGCAAGCGAGCGACATCGAAACGCCGGATCACGTGACTCCGCGCTGGTGGTACTTCGCCGCACCAATCCTCGCACTGGTTGCCGTCACCCTCGTCGGCCTCTGGTGGACCGGTGGTGGCCCCGCAAAAACGAACGCCGCACTCGCCGGCACGAGCGGTCTCGCCGCAGTGTCTGCGTTCTTCGGCTCCTACGCCGACGCACTGAAGGAAGCCGGAACCGCGGACGCCATCCTCTGGGCGTCGTTCGCCGGGTGTGCGACGATGCTCACCATCCTCGTCGGGCACGCCCGCATCGGCCTCGACAAGGTCAGCGACGCCATCTTCGAGGGCTTCAAGATGGTCATGTTCCCCGTGGCAATTCTCTCGCTCGCGTGGACGATTGGCAACGTGAGCCAGTTGCTCGGCGTCGGCCCGTACGTCGTGCGCGTCGCAGAGGGAATCATCACCGCACCGCTGCTCCCTGCGGTCATCTTCCTCACCGCAGCGCTCATCAGCTTCGCCATCGGAACCTCGTGGGGGACGATGGGGATTCTGTTCCCCGTCGCCGTCCCGCTCGCCGTCGAACTCGATGCAACCCTCACGCTGGCCATCGCGGCCATCCTGACTGGCTCGCTGTTTGGTGACCACTGTTCGCCAATCAGCGACACGACGGTCATGAGTTCGATGTTCGCTGCGAGCGACCACGTAGACCACGTCGCAACCCAGATGCCGTACGCGATTCTCGCCGCCGTGGTGGGGACGCTAGGCTTCCTCGTAAGCGGCTACACCGCACTGTCACCGTGGGTCACACTCGCTGTGGGGACGACTCTCATGGCTCTGAGCGCCTACCTCCTCTCAGAGTACGTCGGCAAAACCGACCGCGTCGGCGTCGGCGCGATGTTCGACTGAACCGGAGATGTGAACTATTCACAGCCAGCCTGGCGTGACTGAGGGATTTTTCTCATCCGGCTTGCTTGTCTCGGTATGCGTCTTCCCTACGAGTGGGCTACTGCGAATCTCTCGGTGAACGGGACCGACATCCAGTGTTACCGAACTGGCGACGGCCCCCCGCTCGTCATGGCACACGGCTTTTTCGAGAACGGCCCGTGCATGGAACGGTTGGCAAACGACCTCGCTGACGAGTACGAGGTCATCCTCTACGACGCGCGCGGCCACGGCCTGTCTGCTGCGCCCGACACAGGCTACGCCATCGAAGACCGGGTCGCAGACCTCGTGGGAGTCATAGACGCCCTCTCGCTCGAAAATCCGATTCTGTTCGGCCACTCGATGGGCGGGTCGACGGCGGCGTGGACGGCCGCGACACACCCCGACCTGCCGCGCGCGCTCATCATCGAAGACCCGGCGAACCTGCGCGGTCAGCACGCACGACCCGCAGACGAGCGCGTGAATCTCGTTCGTGACCAACTGGCCGCGTGGGAAGACCGGTCGGTCGAAGACATTGCAAGCGAGTACGAACAGTACGGCCCGAAGTTGGCGCGCCACCTCGCCATCGCCAATTCGGAGTGCCGTCCGAACATTATCAACCTCGCGCGTGAGGGCTACCCGGAGACCGCAGACGCCTTCCCGGCGATAACGTGCCCGACGCTCATCATCAAATCTGACGGCGACCCGGCATCGCGGGCGGCCGACCACACCGCCGCAGAGGCGTTGGCCTCCGGCCGTCTCGTCCACATTCCCAACGCGGGCCACGCGGTGTTTCGCGACCAGTACGAGACCGCCTACACTGAACTCAGAACCTTCCTCCACCGCGTCGAGACGCGAACGGCCCAATCCGAAACCCCCTAACCGTCGCCGCCGCTTTGCTCGCCTATGCAGGGAGAACCCGAAGTCGTCATCCTCCGCCTTGGCCACCGTCCGGGCCGAGACGAGCGCATGACGACTCACGTCGGCCTCACGGGCCGGGCACTCGGCGCAGACCGCGTCATCCTCGTCGATACGGAGAGTTCGAAAGACACCATCGAAGATATCACCGACCGCTTTGGCGGCCCCTACAAGGTCGATGTCGTCTCCTCACACCGCCCGGTCATTCGAGACTGGGAAGGGAAGATCGTCCACCTCACGATGTACGGCGAGCGCGTCCAAGACGTGGAAGCCGACATTCGCGCCGCCCACCACGAAGACCCACTGCTCATCGTCGTCGGTGCAGAGAAGGTTCCCTTCGAGGTGTACGACGCCGCAGACTGGAACGTCGGCGTCACCAATCAGCCACACTCGGAGGTCGCCGGGCTGGCCGTGTTCTTAGACCGGTTGTTCGAAGGGCGCGAGCTCGACCGCGAGTGGGTTGGGGCGAAAAAGCGCGTCATCCCACAGAAAACGGGCAAGCGCGTAGAGCCCGTAGAGGAGTAAGCGCGCACCCGATGGTTTTAAACTCCTGAGCGCATCACTTTCTGGTAATGGCTTTTGAGGAGCTTCTCGAGGACCCTGTCATCCAAAAATATCTCCACGAGTTAGTTGGACCGACGGGAATGCCGGTCGCCGCCGCGCCGCCTGACGGCGAAGTGACCGACGAAGAATTGGCGGAGGATCTGGGACTCGAACTCAACGACGTGCGTCGCGCCCTGTTCATCCTCTACGAAAATGACCTCGCCACGTACCGGCGGCTTCGCGACGAAGACTCCGGCTGGCTCACATACCTCTGGACGTTCGAATACGACGCCATCCCCGAAAATCTGGCAAGCGAGATGGAACGCCTCCTCGGCGCGTTAGAAGAGCGCCGAGAGTATGAACAAAACAACGAATTTTTCCTCTGTGAAGTCTGCTCGATTCGCTTCGAATTCGGTGAAGCAATGGACTTTGGCTTCCAGTGTCCCGAGTGTGGCTCCCCGCTCGATGCGATGGACAACGCACGGCTCGTCGAAGCAATGGACGACCGTATCGACGCGCTCCGGGACGAACTCAACGTAGACATCTGAATGGTAGTACTCGCAACAAAACTGTACGTAAAAGGAGACGCCCGCGAGCGCTCGCTCGACGGGCTTCGGTCACTTATCAACAACGACATCGGCGACCTCGATGTCAGCTTCACCATCGGGATTCTCGACAACGACTTCCCGTCGGTGACGCTCGATGGGCCAGACGCCACCATCGCGCGCAACACGCTCCGCGAAACCTGGGGTGAAATCACGAACTCGTTCAAAGACGGCGAAACCTACGTCGGCACCTTCGAACACTGGGACGACGACGGCTTTATCTTGGACGCCGGACGCGAGATTCGCATCCCCGCAGAAGAACTCGGCCTCGGTGCGGGGACGCCCGAACAGATTCGCAAACGCTACGGCCTCGTCCAGCACACGCCGCTAAAGTTCGTGTACGGCGAACCGTGCACGCTGGCCGACGAACAGCGCGACGAACTCTACGAGTGGACGCGTGGCCTCGGCCGCGTAAACGTCAACAACGCCACCCGCGGCGAGGTGCGCGCGACGGTCAACCGCGCGGGCCACGCCCAGGACATCGTGACGGTCGAACGCCTCGGCTTGCTCGAACAGAGCATCGTCTGTAAAGAAAGCACGGACCCACCCGGGCTGCTCGCCAGCATCGGTGAGTACGTGCCTGCTGAACTCCTCTGTGTCATTCCATGAGACGACGGCTGCTCGCCCTTGCCCTACTCGCCCTGCTCACGATGTCAGCAGGCTGTTCCGCGATTTTCGGGCCCGGTGAGGTCGACCAGCAACGTCTCAACGAGAGTGCAACGTACGACTGGGACAACGCGCACGCAAACGCCACCATCGACATCCGCAGTGGCGAGTATCAGGCGGTGTACATCGTCGACCAATCGACAATCGAACTTTACGACCGCGACGGCTTTGGCACGGAGCGGCCGCTCGAAATCTCGGCGCTCAAATTCCAGTTCGAAAACGGAACGGTCGTAAACGCCTCCGCCCTCGATGTGTCTCAGACGCGAAACCGTCTCATCGTCGAACTCCCAGCAGAGCACGGGAAAGTCGCCTACACCGCCCCTGCACGGGGCAAGAGCTTTGGCACGCCAACGTTCGTCACCGGCTCTTACGAGGTCATCCTCCCGCCGGGGATGCGCGTCGATTACGTCCCGCTTGCGCAGGTGCAACCCGGCGGGTACGAGACGCGCCTTGAGGATAACCGCGTCCACATCACGTGGGCTGACGTCCAGAGTCGCGCCGTCATCCTTCGGTGGTATCTCGACCGCGACTTGACCATCTTTGCAACTGTGGCCGCTGGCCTCGCCATCGCCGGAGTCGTCGGCGCGTTCTACTACCTCAAGCAGATTCGTGTGCTCCGCGAACGCCGCGAGGAACTCGGCTTGAGTGTCGATATGGACGACGATCGCCGCGGGCCGCCGCCGGGAATGCGCTAGGTTTCTAGCTGGTCGTGGTTCACTTCGTAAATCGTCACGTCGCCGCCTTCGTAGGCAACCGTCACCCCAGCTAACTGTGAGAAGTCACCGGGGTCGTACGCGTCGCGCTCGTGTGGGCCGACGTAGATATAGCGCACGTCATATTTTTCGAGCATGGCGACCTGTTCGTCCGGCGTGCCTGTGTAGAACTTCGTCACGTCCGTGATTCGGTTTTTGTAGGCTTCTTCGCCGTGATAGATGCGTTCGTGTGGCCACCCGACAACCGATGGAATCCCGGTGAGCGCAGAGGGGGCGTTCGCCCAGCGATACGCGCCGCCGGGTGCTTCGATGAGGTGTGGTCTGCCCTCTCTGTCGTCGAGCCAGTGAATCGCTCCAGCCTCGCCCGCGTGGTAGTCAGAGACGTACTGCAACCCGTCGAGTGTCAGGTCGTCTGTTGCACCGTCGTTGAAGTGACCGGCGAGGGCGAACACGCCGTAAAACGATGTGGAGACGACGAGGAGCGCGGCGAGAACCCGCGCGCCGGTGCGCCAGTTCGTCGAGATTGCCTGCCCGGCGTTGAGCAAGCGTGCGAGCATCACCGACGCCGCTATCGACCAGAGCACCCAGACCTGCATGTACACCTTGAACACGGTGTTAAAGCGGCCGGGTGCGGCGTTTTCCTGCACGAATGCGAACTCAACGATGAGCGCGAGGCCGAGGCCAGCGAGCATCAACACGGTTTCGTAGCCGAGGTCGTCACGGAGTCTGAGCAACAGCCAGCCAGCCGCGAGCAGCGGGCAGAAGAGGGCCACGCCCGCGAGGCCGCCGAGCCACGCCGTCGGGATGAACAGTGCGAGGACGACGCCCGTCTGTGCGGCGTGTTTCTTGAGTTCCGGGCGCGCGTGGGCGACCAGATAGGGCACGAACACCGCGAGGAACGCGCCGTGAACCACGAGCAGTGGGACGAGCGCGGTTCGTTCAGGAAACAGCCCGATGCTCCGCCTGCTGGCGGTTCCGAGCCAGAACGGGAGCGTCCACAATAGGCCCCCAGCGAGAATGACGAGGGCACAGGCGAGCGCGCTTGCGAGTCGCAGCAGTTCCGTGGTGAGCCACGACTCGGCGCGGCGTGCCCGCGTCGCTAGCTGTCGGGGGAACAGCGTTGTCGGGGAAGCAGGCGCAAACGCGAGCGTGAGCCACGCGAGTCCCAACACGGCTGGGAACGACCACGTGTTGACGAACGCGATGAATCCGGCGAGCGGTGGTAGCGCGCCGAACACGAGCAGGCGACGGCGCGTCACCTCGCGCGCTGGCGTCCGGAAGTAGACGAACAACAGCCCAGCGGCGAGCAGGAGAAACGGCGTGCTCATCATGTGCGCGTGGAGGTCGCCGTTCAGCCACGAGAAGAAGGGAAACTCGTTGATGGTGCCCGGAATCACGCGACTTGGATGCCAGTAGGAAAACTCACCCGGCGGGGCGACCACCTGCTCTGCGGCGAGGTCGTTCAGATTCGACGCAATCGCCCGCCCGAGGGGAACACCAATCGCGTCAGGAAGCGCCCAGATAAACACCTGCAAACCGGTGAGCAGGTTGCTCGCAAAGCCGATGAAGAAGGCCGCAAAGAGCCCGGCTTTCCGCCGAGAGACAGCGAAACCCGCGGCAATCGCGCCGGCAAGACTGTAGCCTGCGGAGATAAGCATGCCAAAAAATCCCGCGAGTGCGAGGTTGTAGGCGAATCGTGCTTCCGTGCCCGTGAGAATCGTGAGCAGCGCGGTGAGGAGGTGGCCACCGAAGTAGTAGCGCACCGGCGCATCCGCAAACCAGAAGTCTTCAGGAGGGAGCGTTGGCGAGCGAAGGAGGATTTTGAGAATGCCGAAATCGAGGAACTTCTCGCCACCGCCGGGGATGATGCCGGGGTCTGCGCCGCGAAGCAAGATGATAAACAGAAATGCAGTCACGAACACGAGCGGCACGTCGATTCGGTCGCGCCAGCGAATCTCGATGTCTCGGGTGAGCGCGAGCGCCGTTGCGCCGCCGAGGGCGAGGAGCCCGGCGAGCACCGCAACCCAGCCAAAGGCGAGGTGGCCAACCCAGTAAGCGACGAGCGTGAGAAGTCCGAGTCCGAGCGGGAGGGCGAAGCCTGCGCCTTGGTCGTCGAAATCGGCAAAGAGCAGCGCGGCGAGGGGCATCGAAAGCGCCCAGAATGCGAGATACACCGCCAACCACAGCGCAACGAGACCGAATTCCATTACGCGAAAAAACGGACAGGAGCGATTAAACCTCTTGTGGATGGGAAAAATCGGTTGCAGATGGCCGTGTGCCCGTGGTTCGAAGTGCGAATTCAACAGTGGTTCACAGTTGTTTGAACGGAACCGTTTTCGTGGGTCGGTTTTTTCTGGTGAGCAGCTAATACGTCCACGGCTCCGGGTAGGGGCGGTGTGGGAGTGGTCTGGGTGTCACGGCAGTGAAAATGTCGCACACGGCGCTCGAATCACAACCCTTAATTGGGGTCCTCGAATACAATGTAGTAGCGGGATGGGATAGCCAGGAGATTCCGCCGGGCTCATAACCCGGAGATCGGTAGTTCAAATCTACCTCCCGCTATTGTCTTGGACTCACACGCTGAGCGAGGCGTTTCATCGCCGAGCAACGCCGTGAGTCCAATGGAAATTGTTCGGAGAAGATTTGAATCAAGGAGCGACTGGAAGGAGCGACCGTGGTTCAAATCGACCGCCCGCAATGTTTCTGCCGAATGAGGAAAATCGACTGACAGCTCGTGGGCTGCACGCCGGTCATCGACAGGAAAAGAAGCGGCTGGGTTACTGCGTGATGCTCAGTTCGTCGAGCAACGTCTCTGCGGCGGCGCTAGAGGAGCCGGGGCCGCGGGCGGTGATGAGGTCGCCGTCTACGGTCACGCTCTCCTCGGCTTCGAGTTCGGCGTCCCAGTTACCGCCTGCGGCGATGACTTCGTCTTCGACCCAGTAGGGGAGCTTCTCGCCGTCGGGGAGGACGTCGTTTTCGTCGACGATGTCTGCTTCCCACTCGTTCGGGAAGCCGGTCACGTCGCGGTCTGCGACGAGGAACGAGCCGTCACTGGCGCGCGTGAAGGCGAGGATGCCCACGGCGTGGCAGATGACGAGTGCCTTGCCGGAGCCTTCCACCGCGTCGCGCAGGAGGGTGCGGGCGTGGACGTCTTGGTTGATGTCCCAGACCGTGCCGTGGCCGCCGGGGAAGACGACGGTGTCGTAGTCGCTCGCGTCGGCCTGTGCGACGGGAATCGGGTTGTTCAGTCGCTCGTCGGTCTCGTGGACGGTTCGGATGTGTTCTGCTGCGTCCTCGCCAATCGAGTCCGGGTCGACCGACCGCTCGTCGAGGACTGGTGGGTTACCGGATGGTGTGGCCACCGTAATGTCGACGCCAGCGTCTGAGAGCTGGGTGAGTGGTTCTACGCATTCTTCGCCCCAATAGCCGGATTCACTAACGACGAACAGTGCAGAAGGCATTGTGGGCCTGAATATAGGTTGGTGACGCATAAACGCCACGCCAACAGAGAAAGTGACCGCTTACCCGTCGCCGTGTTCGTCGATGATGACGACTTCGCCATCCTGTACGTCCACGTTGATGAGCGTCTTCACGTCGTAGCCCGTCCCCTCGATTTTGTTCTCGCCGCCGACTTTCTTGATGACCGCGACCACGTCGGCGACATCTGCGCCGATTTCTTCGAGCGCGCCCGTGAGCGCCTTGAGCGTGCCGCCGGTCGAGAGCACGTCGTCGAGCAGGAGAACGCGGTCGCCCTCGTCTACGTCGTTGATGTACATCTCGTTCTCGGAGTAGCCAGTGACCTGCGAGAGCGCCATCTCGCCTTCGAGGCCGTACTGGCGCTTGCGGACGACGACGAGTGGGATGTCCGTCATGAGCGAAACGGCCGTCGAGATGTGGATGCCCATCGCCGCGGGAGTGACGATTTTGTCCACGTCCTCTAAGCTGACTTTGCGGATGATTTTGATGACGATTTCGCGGAGCAGCCCCGGTTCCAGCATCGGGACGCCGTCGCTGATGGGATGTACGAAGTACTGATACCCGTTTTTCTCGATGATAGGGGCTTCGAGCAGGGACTTCTTCAACTGGTCCATGTCGTGGGTAGAGCAACACCCCGGTAAAAACTGACGATTATCCGGCCAGCAACGGGAGCAGGCGTGAGAGCCACTGACTCAGTGGCAGGGCGAACTCGCCCGCGTAGGCGAAGTACTCGATGCCAGAAAGCAGCAAGAACAGGGTTCCCGTCCCGGCGACGACGCCGAGCAACGAGGCCCCAAGGATGTCGGCGCGCGGCCATCGCAGACTCGCAAGCGACCAGAGGCCGAAGGCGACGCCCACCCCAATGGCGAGCAGGGCGTGAAGTTGGACTGCCTCACCAAGTGCCGGACGCTGGACTAACAGCGCGAGAATCAGCCCTTGGCCGCCGATGAGTACCGTTCCCGCATACGCCCACACGAGTGGCTGCGGGTGTGTCGTGGCTGCGCGGCGAACCGATGGGAGACGAAACACCGCGTAGAGCAAGAAGGGGAACACGGGAAGGAGATAGCGGACGGTAATCGTGGCGTAGAGCGGGAGTCGTGGCAGGTACACGGCGGTCAGGAGCACACAGTAGACGAAGGCGAAGGCGTCGGTTGCACCAGCCGGAGTCGAAAGCCACGCCCGAACGCTATTTTCGGTGCGAAATTGCTGGACGGCATACACCGGAAACGCGGTGAGTGCGCCGAGGATGGGAGCCGACTCGAGGATGGAGAGGTTGATTGCTTCGTTGCCGTCGTTGGCTATGCCCCGCACGTAGTAGCCCTGGCGAATGTAGGTCTGGAACAGGCGCTCAGGCGAGTGGAAGGCAACGGCGACGCCGTCTGTGAACAGCGAGGTGAAAATAGCGATTTTTCCGAGTGCTGCAGAACCAAGTGTGGCGAACGTTCCGACCACAGAGGCGATGGCTGAGGGAGGCGGACTTCCACTGCCCCCGCTTCCACTCCCCGCCCCCGCGCCACCACCCACTCCAGCACCATCGGGGATGGGTGCGTCGGGGATGGGGCCGCCGTTGTATTGGGGCAGGAGTCTCGGTGGTTGGATCGGATTGCCGGAGATGAGTGCGTTCGTGAGGAAAAACGGCAAGAGTGAGACGGAGAAGGCGACGCCGAGCATGGCGAGCGTTCGCAGGTCGTTCGATTTTGCAGTCGGGAGGTCAACGACGGCGAGGGCAACGATGAGGACGAACGCCTCGGGTGCGTGCACCCACGCGGTGAGGCCGACGAACACGTAGGCGAGCGCGCGCAGTTTGATATTCCCTTCACGACTCGTGTAGAAACAATAGAGGGTACAGACGGCAAACAGCGTCGTCAGTGCATGGCGCTTTGGAAGCGACGCCCAGAATCCGACGGGCGTTGCAAGCACGACGACCAGCCCCGCAAGCAACCCTACACGCAGACCGTGCATCGCGGCGAGCAGGCGATAGAGCACGACGCCGACGAACGCGGCGGCGACCATCGAGGCGAGTTGTAACGCGGCTTGATGCATCCAAAACGGGTCGAGCGGCGGTGCGACCGCGAGATTCACGGCGAACAGGAGCAACGCGAGGGCGCTGCCCACGAGGGTGAACGCGGTTCTGCGATTGGTCAGTCGGCCTGCAACGACCCACCCGGCGAGGGTCAGGCCGCTCCACCCAGCGACGAGGGCGACGCGCGGGTCAGCGACGACAGAAACCGCTTGCATCGCCCATAGGAAGGGGAGCGCGAGGAATATCTGGCCATAATTTCGCCCGTACAGCTTTCCATCGACGAGTACCATACCGGGCGTGTTCGGCCCGGGGCCGTACGGGAAGTGGTCGAGCCAGAGGTGGCCCTCAGAAACGGCGACGAACGCATTCGCGACGGTGAACGTGTCGCTGATGAAGATGCCGATTCGCCAGTAGAGAGCGAAAAACCAGAGTGCGACGATGAACACGAGCAGGCCGCGCAAGTCACCGAACACGAGTTTGCCGAGTCGCAGTGCGCGCTGTCGAGTGGCCGAATCAGGCGCGGCGGTCATCGGACAACCGCCACCGTGACGGGCTGTCGAACCAGTTCGTGTTCGTCGTCGCCAGTGCGAACGAGGACGATGAGTTCAGCCTCGTAGGACTCCTGTGTAATGCGTTCGGGCGCGAACGCCTTCTGTCCGAGCGAGAGCGAGTGCGTGCCGACAGTATCTGGATTCAAAAAGCGGGTCGTCCCAAAGGTTGCTCCGAGTTCGGGGATCCGAATCTTGTAGACCACCATCGGCTGCCCGGAGACTGCATCGACACGGACGCGCGCGTCGGGTGCGTGGAGATAGAACGACTCAGAGCCGTACTGTCCGCGTTCGAGGGTGACTCCCGCAGAGGGAACCGAGAGGACGGACACCTCCGCAGCCCCGGAGCCAATCGGCGCGTCGTCCGCCTGCGGCTCGGGCGTGAGGTCAACCGCCCCGACAAGCGGGCCGGAGACGATGGTCACCGTCAACAGAATGAGAAGCGTCGCGGACGCGACGGCTCGTACCGGCTGCATTATATCCGAAAACTGATGCAAACACCTTAAATCCCGACGCTCTCAGGCAGAAACAGCCGGGCCGTCCCACTCGTCGAGGACGATGTCAACATCTCGCTTTTCTGAGTACCAGACCGCCTGCACGGTCGCATCCGCGGGCACGTTCAGCAGCGTGATTGAATCCCCCGCGTCGATGGGACCCTGCCACACCCCGAGGTGCCGACCATCCGTCGTCTCGAAACGAATCGAGTCGCCCGCGAGCCGCGACCCCGATTCGTGAACCACGGTTAGCTCGTGGCTCCCTTCGTTATAACTGAAGCTGAGCGCCACCGTCGGCACCGGCTCCGGACTATGCGTGAGGTCGGCAAGCCCAATGAATCCCGTAGCGAATGGGACGATGAGCAAAAGCGCGGTGGCTACGATGAGCGCATTGCGACCCTGTTTACTGTAAATTAACTCCTTTGTGCGGACTCCCCAAACCATGTATTCCCCGGCAGACGCGCTGATAGTACCCCACTACCCGACTAGTTGCCTATCCTGATAGTCGCGCTGCTAGGAGATAAAAGAGATGGCTCATGTTACTATTTTGCGCCCGCAACGCGGTGAATACAGGGGGTGCAGAAAGGTGTCGCAGGATGGAGAGTACGAACCGGATTTCAGTGGTGTGGCAGGTTGAAGAGTGTCGTCACTCGTGGGCGCTGAAAAATAACCGAAAGAGATGTTAGTTGATTATGCGTTCGGACCATCCCACGTCTGGATGGTTGCCGTGTCGCCGGAGCCATCGTCGAAGATTAGACGTAGTGAGTCATCATTATTCACTCGAATGTCAATCGATTTGCCTGCAGTTACGAATGTTGATGCCCCAGTTGCATCGGACCAAACTTGATCATCGGCTGGAGTGGAACCTACAATTCGCAAATCGCTGGCTGTAATTTTGTCACCACTCTCGTGAGTGATACTGAGTAATCCATCACCAGTTGAAATTCCGTAATCATCAGTTGCAGTTGAACTACCATCGTAATCGAAGCTGAACTTTGCCTGTGGTGCGCTGTCCCCCACCTGGTCGCCCAGATTGAGCACGAACGTGCCAATAACTGCGGCCAGAATGACCGTAATGGCGACCATCAAGATGACGCCAATCACGGGCGATACCGCGTCTTCCTCTGTAAAGAGTTGTTTGAGTTGCATGGTTTATTCCCATGCACGCTCTGTCGGGTACGGAAGAAAGCCGACAATTCCAGTGGGCGCGAGTTTCCATCCCGTCAGAGCGTGCTAATTATTGATATTAGCTATACCCTAATAAATCTACGCAGAAAATTTAATCTGAAATAAAGGTAAACATTGATAACATATCTCTCTCCGGGCGAACCCACAGGTCGAGATATTTTACGTCAGAAAAAATGAATGTTGGCAGTATTTTTTCGATTATGCCAGCGGTCCAGACCACGTCTGGATGGTTGCCGTGTCACCGGAGCCATCGTCGTAGATAAGGCGAACGGTGTCACCAGAGCCGACCGTGACAACAATATCATTCGCTGCATCCGCACCAACCGTGACCGAGTCGCCAGCGGTAACAAAGCCGTCTGCATCAACCCAAGTTTCTGAGTCAGCACTTCCGACTTTTACTTTCAAGTCTGCTGCCTTGATCTTGTCACCGGTTTCATGGGTGATGGTCAGTACATTGTCTGCCCCTGAATCATCGTAGTCGAAGCTGAATTTTGCCTGTGGTGCACTGTCCCCCACTTGATCCCCAAGGTTGAGAACGAACGTCCCGATGACTGCGGCGAGAATGACCGTGATGGCGACCATCAAGATAACCCCAATCACTGGCGAGACTGCGTCCTCTTCTGTAAAGAGTTGTTTTAACTGCATTGTATTTTCCTCAGACACCCCGACCGTGTTCCCAACAGAGCAGTGCCCTGTTTACTTAGCTGAAGCTGGTAGAAGATTAGCTGTTAATCCCCTTCCCCCCTCTCCAGTGTTGACCAGAGTGTTCAGCCTATATGAAGTGTCCAAGTATATTAAATGTTTCCGTGCCAGATAATTGTTCATTAACAACAGGAAATATGCGCTTTCCCAGTTGTATCACCTGCTGGACGTGTTCCCGGGTGTGTTTCCGGCAAGGATTGTAAGGGCCTTGGAGAGCCACGGAAAATCACCACGAGACGGGTTCGCGCAGTCATTGAGAACGGTTAAGTTGATTTGCTTGTGAACAACAGTTGTGCTACCACAGACGCTGTCACTCCTGCAGGCGTCTGGCGTTCCCGACCTCGGCTCGCTCGCCAGCCAAGGTGTCGTGACCTCGACTGTCGCGGCAACGTCAGCCCCTGCCCCGGACACCCTAGCGTTGCTCGCGGTGCTCGCGCTCCCGTTTCTCGGCGCGGCACTCGTCCCGGTGGTGTACCGTGCCCTCGGAGAGCGCACGGCCTACTTCGCGGCGGCAATCGCGCTCGCGTGTTTCGCGCTCGTTGCCTCCCAGTACGGCCGCGTCGGCGCGGTCACCATCCCGTGGATACCTGAACTCGGCGTCTCACTGACGCTGTACGTAGACGGCCTCTCGCTGCTCATTGGCTTCCTCGCCAGCGGCGTGGGCGTGCTCATCCTCACCTACTCCGGTGGCTACATGCACGGCGAGCCGGGGCAAGCGAAGTACTACGCCTCGCTGCTCGCGTTCATGGGGTCGATGCTCGGCGTCGCCTTCGCCGCAGACCTCATCGCGCTGTTCGTGTTCTGGGAGCTGACGAGCCTGTCGTCGTTCATGCTCATCGGCCACTACCAGCGCAAACGCAGCTCGCAGTACGCCGCCCGCAAATCCATGATTATCACCGTCGCGGGCGGGCTGTTCATGCTCGTTGGCTTCCTGTTGCTCCACCACGTCTCCGCGCAAGTGCTTGGTGAGGCAACCTACACCCTCGTCGGCTCGCAAAACGGCCTCATCGAGAACGCAGACGCCATCAACGAGGCGCTTCGCTCTTCGGGCCTCCTCATCCCGGTCATCGCGCTCATCGGCGTCGGCGCGGCGGCCAAATCCGCGCAGGTTCCCCTGCACATCTGGCTGCCAAACGCGATGGAAGCGCCAACGCCCGTTTCGGCGTTCCTCCACTCCGCGACGATGGTCAAAGCCGGCGTCTACCTCGTCGGCCGCTTCCGGCCGCTGCTCGTCGGCGACGAATGGATGCTCATCTTCGCCACGCTTGGCTTGCTCACGATGACGGTGACCGCCATCCTCGCCGTCGGCGCGACGGACATCAAAGAACTGCTCGCCTATTCGACGGCTTCACACCTCGGGCTCATCATCGCTGGCTTCGGCTTTGCGAACGAACTCGGCGGCGAAACGGGCGCGTTCCACATCCTGAACCACGCCGTGTTCAAGGCCGCACTCTTCCTCGTCGCTGGTATCATCGCGCACGAGGCAGGGACGCGGCTCATCTCGGAACTCGGGGGGTTGCGCAAGGACTTACCAATCGCCGCCGGCATCACGTTCGTCGCGGCCCTCGGTATGGCGGGCGTGCCGCCGTTCAACGGTTTCTACTCGAAAGAACTGCTCTTCGAGGCAGCCTACGAAGCGGCCGTGCACGCGGGCGGCATCTGGTGGCTGTACCCCGCCGTCGCCGTCTTCGGCAGCGTGTTCACCTTCCTCTACTCCATCAAGTTCCTCTCGCTGTTCTTCGGCGACAAGCCAGAGGGGCTCGGACACGTCCACCGACCTCCGCTCACGATGGTTGCGCCGCCGCTCCTGCTCGCCGGCCTCGCGCTGGTCATCTCGATTAGCCCGCAGACGGCCATCGACACCATCGTCCAATCGGTGTTCGAGGGCGTCATTCCGGCCCACGGACCGGGCGAAGAAGTCCACCACATGACGATTGGTCTGCCGACCGAACTCAAGCCAGCCGTCATCATGAGCGCCATCACCATCGGCCTCGGCGCGGTGGCGTGGCCGTTCTACGACCGCCTCCACGCAGGCATCAACGCGATTACGGCCGTGAAATACCTTCGCGCGAACTGGTATTATGACAACACGATCTACGGGCTGACCACGCTCTCACAGTTCTCGATGCCGCAGGTCCAGACCGGCCTCGTGCGCACCTACATCACGTGGTCGCTCGCCGCGGTGAGCGCGCTCGCCCTTGGCGGCTACCTCGCCGCGAGCGTGTCGCTCCCGGCGTTCTCGGGCGTCGCAATCGGCATCCCAATCGCGCTCGTGTTGCTCCTCGCGGTGGTCGGCGCGATTGCCGTGAGCATCGCACCGTCACACATCGCGGGCGTGCTCACACTCTCGATTCTCGGCTTCATGGTCGCGGTGTTCTTCGTGCTCGCAAACGCACCCGACCTCGCCCTGACCCAACTCGTCATCGAGACGCTCGTGTTGGTCATCTTCCTGCTGGTACTCGACAAGCTGCCAGCCTACTACGGCACGGCAAAGCGCGCCATCGCGGCGCGAGACGCCGTCCTCTCTGCGGTGGTGGGCGTCACGGTGTTCCTGACCGTCTTGCTCACGACGGCCGCGACGCCGGACGACCCCATCTACACCTACTTCATCGAACGGGCGGGCATCCCCGCAGAACACGGCAACCTCCTCGTCAATTACGGCGGCGGAGGCAACATCGTTAACGTCATCCTCGTGGACTTCAGAGCGTTCGACACCTTGGGTGAAATCTCGGTCGTCGCAATGGCCGCGCTGTCGGTGCTGACTCTGATTGCCATGCGTGGGCGAGGTGAGCGCGGATGACAGAAAAGGACACGACCGTCATCTCGCGGACGGTCACCCGCATCGTCGTCCCACTTATCCTCCTCGTAGCCATCGCGCTACTCTTACAGGGCCACAACCTGCCCGGTGGTGGGTTCATCGCGGGCGTCCTCACGGTCGCCTCGTTCGCCCTCATCTACATCATCTTCGGGCTCGACTACCTCGAAGAAGAACTCCTCCATCGCAGACCGGAGAGTTCGCTCGATGTCATCCAGCCGAGCATCGTCGAAGACTACCGCGGCCTGTTCGCCGCCGGTCTCATCCTCGCGGCGGGAAGCGGCGTCGTCGCCATGCTGTTTGGCGTCCCCTTCCTCACACAGGCCGTCCTGTTCGTCGAACACGTACCAATCTACCATGAAATCGAACTCGCCTCGGCGCTCGCGTTCGACCTCGGCGTCTACCTCGTCGTGGTCGGCGCGCTGCTCACGATTCTCGCGGTGGTGGGGGCAGAATGACGCAGTTTGCCCTCGCCGCCGTCCTCGGCTTGCTGTTCGCCCTCGGGACGTTCCTCGTCCTTCGACGGGACATCGTCCGCGTCGTCTGGGGTGTGACCATCATCAGCCAGTCTGCAAACGTCTATCTCGTCACTATGGGTGGACTCTCTGGGAGTGTCCCAATACTCTCACACGGCGCTCACGGCGAGGTCGGCGCAGTCACCGACCCGCTCGTCCAGGCGCTCGTCCTCACGGCCATCGTCATCGGCTTCGGGACGACGGCGTTCGCGCTCGTGCTCACCTACCGCGTGCACCAAGAACACGGGACAATCGACCTGTTCGAACTCGAACGCGGAGGTGACACCTGATGGAGCCTGCACACCTCGTCATCGCGCCCTTACTGACGGCGCTCGTGACGGCCATCCTGACGCTCGCCACGCGCAACTACCTGAACGTCCAGCGCGCCGTGAGCGCGCTTGGTGGCCTCGGCTACCTCGTGGGCGTCGGCGTCCTCTATCAGGCAATTCAGGCGGACGCAGACGGCGTCATCGTCTACCAACTGTCTGACTGGGGTGCGCCGTTTGGCATCACGCTCGTCGCGGACGCCCTTGCCGTGTTCATGCTCGGCCTCGCCGCGCTCGTGAGCATCGCCGCGCTCGCCTACTCGGTGCGCTTTATCAGCGACTACGGCCAGCGCGTCTCGTATCACCCGCTCTACCACCTCATGATGGTGGGCGTGACCGGGTCGTTCCTCACGGGCGACATCTTCAACCTGTTCGTCTGGTTCGAAGTGATGCTCATGTCGAGTTACGTCCTCGTCGCGTTCTACAGCGGGAAACAACACACCCGCGCGGCGCTCACCTACGTCGTGCTCAACCTGCTCGGCAGCGCGGTCATGTTGCTCGCCATCGGTGGCCTCTACGCCACGACCGGCACGCTCAACATGGCCGACATGGCCCAGCGACTCGCAGACCCAGCGGCCTTTGGCATCGACCCGGCTCCGGTGCTCGGCCTCTCTGCAATCCTCTTTACCGTCTTCGCGCTGAAGGCGGGGATTGCGCCGTTCCAGTTCTGGGTGCCACCTGCCTACCGCGCGGCCCCTGCACCGGTCGCCGCGATGCTCGCGGGCGTGGTGAAGAAGGTCGGCGTGTACGCGATTATCCGCCTCTACTTTACCATCTTCGCCGCCGCGACCCTGCCCGCCGGACTCTCGCTGCCCGGCCTGTCTGGAACCTCGTTCCTCGACTTCTTCGGGCCGGTGTTCTTCATCATGGCCACTGCGAGCATCCTGCTCGGCGGTTTCGGCGCAGTCGGGAGAAAAACCGTAGACGGGATGCTCGCCTACTCCTCTATCGGACAGGTTGGCTTCATCCTGCTCCCGCTCGCCGTCGCTGCGACGGTGC
Organism: Haladaptatus sp. CMSO5; assembly: GCF_036689885.1. Lineage (NCBI taxonomy): Archaea > Methanobacteriati > Methanobacteriota > Halobacteria > Halobacteriales > Haladaptataceae > Haladaptatus > Haladaptatus sp. CMSO5. The sequence continues at coordinate 1,460,680 of NZ_JBAHVW010000001.1, read as the reverse complement.
CTGAAGTGCGCACGCTCGGCATCGCCGCCGCGCTCATCTACTCGCTGAACCACGGCTTTGCGAAGGCGCTGCTGTTCCTCGCAAGCGGTATCATCGAGCGGATGACCGGCACGCTCGAATTTGCGAACCTCGGCGGCCTCACCGAACGCGCGCCCGTGCTCTCGGGTGGCTTCTTCCTCGGCGCACTCGCGCTCATCGGAATCCCACCACTGTCGGGCTTCTTCGGCAAACTGCTTGTGTTCGACACGGCCGCCCGCGCGGGGGCTGACGCCGCCCTCGCCGTCGCACTCGCCGGAGCCATTCTGACGATTGCGTACTTCTCGCGCGCGTGGAATCGTGGCTTCTGGGGCGAGCCGGTCGAGATTCTCGAACGGCCCTCGACCACGCTGACCGTCGCCGTCGTGGCGCTCGCCCTCGGCGTGGTCGTCCTCGGCATCGGGTTCGACCCCGTCATGGAGGCTGCGAATGCCGCCGCGAACGCCGCAGTCGACCGAGCGGGCTACATCGACGCCGTCGCCCCGGAGGTGGTGGCATGAAACGTTGGCCCGTGCTCGGCGTCTCGCTCGCCGTGCTCTGGCTGTTCGTCCGCGGCGCGCCGCTGTTCGAACCCGTCGCCCTGTTCGGGGAGTTCCTGCTCGGGCTCGCCCTCGGCATTCCCATCGCGTTTGCCTTCCGCCGGTTCTACGCGGACGACGTGAAACTCGGCCGGGCAGTTGGAGCCGTGCCGTACGCGCTGCTCTACGTGCTCGTGTTCCTCCGAGAACTCGCCACCGCGAACGTGGACGTCGCCTACCGGGTGCTCTCGCCGTCAATGCCCATCCACCCGGGCGTCATCGAGGTGCCCCTGCGCGTCAAGTCCGACCTTGGCATCACGACCATCGCAAACAGCATCACCCTGACTCCAGGGACACTCACCATGGATTACAACGAGGAGACGAACACCCTCTACGTCCACGCCATCGACGCCCGCGACCCCGCGGCCATCATGGCCCCGATTCGGACGTGGGAAGACTACGCACTGGTCATCTTCGACGAAGAACTGAATCCCGACGACCCCGTCCCCGTCCACGGAGGTGAGCCAGATGGCAACTGAGGCCGCCGCGCCAGAGTTCGTCACGCTCGCCTTGCAGGCGGGCCTCATCGTCGCAAGCACTGTCACGCTGCTCGCGGGCTACCGGGTCATCACGGGGCCAACGACGCCAGACCGCGTCGTCGCCCTCGATACCATCGGGACAAACGTCGTCGCAATTGCCGTGTTGTTCGCCCTGCTCACCGACGAAGGGCTGTTCATCGACGTGGCGCTGGTGCTCGCCATCATCGGGTTCATCAGCACAATTGCCGTGGCACGCTACGTCACGGAGGGGGACATCATCGAATGACCGCCGCAATCTCCACCCTGCAGGGCATCATCGTCGTCGCCCTCGTCGCCGTCGGTGCGTTCTTCCTCACCGTTGGCACCGTGGGCCTGCTTCGCCTCCCGACCGTCTACAACCGGATGCACTCGACGAGTAAGGCGACCACGCTCGGCGTGGCCTCCATGTTCCTCGCCGCGTTCGTCTACTTCGGCCCGCGGGCAGAAGGGCTGACCTCGCTCGTCGGCATCGGGTTCCTGTTCCTGACCGCACCCACGGGTGCGCACATGATTTCGCGGGCGGCCCAGAAGATGGGCATCCCGTTCATGAACGACATCGCGTGGCCGGGCGACGAAGACGACTAAAGTTCGGTTTCCAACTCTTCTGCAACGCAAACGCCGAGGGCGGTTTTTTCGCCTTCGAACACTCGCGCACTATGCTCTCGAACGATGAGCGCGCGCGTTTCGTCTTGTCCCATCACGCTCGCGTCGTTTGCGACGACAAAGGAGAGGTCGGCGCGCGTGAGAATCTCACGAGCTTTCTCGATGAGCGCGTCGTCTGTGCCGTCTGATTCGGCTTTGAAGCCAACGATGGTGAGGTCGGGATGGGCCTTTCGCACGCTGTCGATGAGCTTTGGCGTCGGGACGAGCGAGAGCGAGAGGTCGTCCTGTTTCGAGCGAATCTTCTCGTCGCTCGTCTCGACGGTGTAGTCGCTGATTGCGGCGACGGAGATGAGCGCGTCCGCCGTTTTTGCTGCGTCCATGACCGCATCGAGCATCTCTGCCGCGGTTTCGACGCGTACGACGGCTGCGTAGGGCACGTCGGGGCCGTCATGGACGAGCGTCACGTCCGCACCCTTGGTGTAGAGCGCACGGGCGACTGAGCGGCCGGTCTTTCCCGACGAGCGGTTTGCGATGACGCGCACGGGGTCAACCGCCTCAGAGGTGCCGCCGCTCGTGACGATGACGCGCTTGCCCGAGAGCGGACTCGGAGTGACGTGGCGCGCGAGCGCGAGGGCGATTGTGTCCTTGGTCGCGATTTTCGCCTTGCCCTCCTCGATGCGCGGGGAGACGAAGTGGACGCCCCACGACTCGACTTTCTCGATGGCTTCCAAAACGCCCGGATGGTCGTACATCGGTTCGTGCATGGCCGGGGCGATGACGACGGGAATTCCCGACCCAAGCGCCGTCGTCGCGCACGTCGTGACCGGCGTGTCATCGACCGCGTTTGCGATTTTCCCCACCGAATTTGCGGTTCCCGGCGCGATGAGGAGCACGTCCGCCCAGCCGTCGTAGCCACACAGTTCGACGTGTTCGACTTTGCCCGTGATTTCGGTGACGACGGGCTGTTGGGTGGCGTATTCGAGCGACCACGGGTGGATGATTCCCTGTGCGCTCTGGGTCATCACCGCGCGGACGGACGCCCCGTGTCGGCGCAGTTCGTGGGCGAGTTCCACGGTCTTGACCGCCGCGATGCTCCCGGTCACGCCCAGCGCAACGTTCACTCCCTCTAGCATTCTTGTCGTATCTCTGTCGCGCGAGGGTAAAAGTATAGGACAGTCGCGGGTGACTACTCGTCTTCTTCTGCGCGCTCGGCAAGCACGCTCGGGTGCATCGTCGGCTCGTCCGGGTGCGGTTCTTCGAAGTACGACTGCATCAACTCGCGCGACTGGCTCTCGCGGCGTCTGCGCTCGGCCTCTGAAATCTCCTCACAGCCCGGTGGCACCTCGCGGCCGCGCTCGGTGAAGTAGCCCTCGGGGGCGACCCAGTCGTTGTAGAAGGGCACGTCAGAGTCGTGGATGAGGGTGAGGGCGACCTGCGCGCCGTGGCCCGCCGCGACGACAGTTTGGTGGTACTGGGCGGCGAGTCGGCCCGCGGCGTAGAGGCCGGATTCGTCGGTGCGCCCGTTGTCATCCGTGCCGATGTACTGCTTGCTCCCGCGCTTGTCGAGGTCCACGTCGAGGTTCTCGAGGTAGGTGCTGTCGGCCCACGACGCAGCGATGACGCGGTCGGCTTTGAGGATGCCTTCGTCGGTGTTCACGACGAAGCCCTCGTCGTCGCGTTCGATGGCGATGACGCGCTCGTCGGTGAAAATACAGCCATTGCGCGCCGCCTGCGCGCGGGTCATGTCGAGAAACAGCCGCGAGTTCACGCCCGCCGGGAAGCCGGGGACGTTCTCCAAGTGGGCGTTGCGCTTGAGAATCGATTCGCCGTGGGTGACGACGAGCGTGTCAAGGTTCGCGCGGGCAGTGAAGATGCCAGCGGTGAGCCCGGAGACGCCGCCACCTACGATGAGGACGTCGTGTCGGTTTTCGTCGGTCATTGGCCGAATTTCGTGGCTTGGGGTTACAAACCAATTGGTTCGGGCACACCTTCTTGCTTGCACGCGCCTATTGCTGTCCCGTGGACGAAATCGAAGTCAGCACCGTCATCTATCTGCCCCCCGAGGAGGTGTACGAGTTTCTCGTCGATTTCCCGCGCTACACCCGCTACTCGAAACACCTGCAGGAGGTGCGCCGCTACGGAGACGGCAGCCCCGGCACGGAGTACGACCTGCGCTTTACGTGGTGGAAGCTCTCGTATACAGCGCGCTCGCGGGTCACCGACCTCTCGCCGCCGAACGAAATCGAGTGGGCCGTCGTAAAAGATATCGAGGCGACGGGCTACTGGCGCGTAGACGAGATAGACCCACCCGAAGACGAAGCCCACGCCTGTCGCGTTTGGCTCTACATCGAGTACGACCCGCACTCAGCACACGTTGGCGCGCTCAATCTCCCGCGATTCGTCTCGCTCGACTGGGTCGTCAGAAAGGTCAAACCGCTCATTCTCGAAGAAGCACAGCGCGTGGTCGAACGAATCGTCGCCGACATCGAAGGACGGCGCAGAACCGTCGAGTTGACGATTCACCAACCGCCAGACCTCGCCTGATTACTCGTCGATTTCGTAGTCGCCGCCGTACTTCATGAAGAAGTAGGCGAAGCCGAGCACCGTAGACAGGCCGATGGTCGTTGCGATACCGATGACTTTCGCGCTGTCTGGAATCGGGGACGTTGCGCCACCGCCAGCGGGCGCGGCACCGGATTCGTTGATGACGATTTCACCGGTCATCCCCGAGGAGGCGTGGGGCTGGCAGTGATACTCGTAGGTGCCGAGCGTATCGAACGTGTGTTCGTAGGTGAACCCCTCGTTTTCGAGGGATTCTGAGCCTTCCCAGCCCGCGCCGTCGGGTTGGCTGTCGACCACGATGTTGTGGTTGTCAGACCCCCACGTGAACGTCACCGTGGTTCCCGGGGATGCGTAGAGTGGTTCTTCGGTACCGGGGGTGAACACGAGGTCACCGCCAGGGCCGACTTCGACCGTTTTGGAGCCGCCACCGCCGCCTCCGCCGCCATCAGAGCTGTTGTTGCCACCTTCTTCCTGCGCGCTTGCGTTGCCCGCAGCGCCGGCGACCGCTGCAGTTCCTGCGGCGGCCCGGAGGAAGCCCCGACGGCTCACCGCCTTCTCGGAATTGTCATCGCTCATGCGCGGGGCTAAGACCCACCCGGTACTCAATACTTTGGTTCGCGTTCGCGCCCCTTTATAAAGAATCGGCTTGGCGGGCGGAACGTCAGCTTACAACGAGTAGTCGTGCTGGCCAGTTTCCGTCGTGAGGAATGTAGTGAGGAGGTCGATGGTTGCCTCGATGTCGACGTAGTGGGCGCTCTCTGCGACGGTGTGGAGATAGCGCGTCGGCACCGAAATCGCGCCGACGGGCTTTGCGCCCGAGGAGTTCTGTAACCCGCCGGTGTCCGTCCCGCCCGCGGGCAGGATTTCTGGTTGGCTGGGGATGTCGTGCTCCGCTGCGACCGCGCGCAGGCGCTTGTTCACCTTCGGATTCGTGATGACGCTCCCGTCTTTGAGCTTGATTCCCGCGCCCTCACCAAGCGTCGTGACGTAGTCGCCGGGCTTGAACCCGGGCACGTCGTTCGCCACGGTCACGTCGAGCGCGAGCGCGAGGTCGGGGTCTAAGTCCACGCCGAGCGCCTCCGCCCCGCGCAAGCCAACTTCCTCTTGGACGGTCGCAGCAAAGTGGATGGTCACCGCGGGGTTCTCGATGCGCTTTGCGGCTTCGAGCATCGCAAACAGACAGACGCGGTCGTCTAGGGACTTGCCCGTGACGGTGTTCCCGACGACGGTCGTCGTCTGCTCCATCGAGACGAGGTCGCCAACGGTGACGCGCTCGTTTGCCTCCTCGCCGGGAAGTCCGAGGTCGACGAACACGTCTTCGACCTTCGGCTCTTTCTTTTTCTGTTCCTCGGTGAGCGTGTGGGGCGGCACAGAGCCGATGACGCCGGTCAGGTCGCCGTCGTCGGTGTGGACGACCACGCGCTGGGCTTTGAGCACGGCCGGGTCCCAGCCGCCGAGTGCGTCCAGTTGGAGAAAGCCGTCGTCGGTGACGTGGCGGACGATGAACCCAATCTCGTCCATGTGCGCGGCGATGACGACTTCGTAATCCGATGCGCCGTCGATGGTTCCGACGACGTTGCCCATCGCGTCAGACTGAACGTGGTCGACGTGGCCGTCAAATTCGCGGCGGACGAGCTCGCGGATGCGGTCTTCGTAGCCCGGCACACCGTGGGCTTCGGTGAGTTCTTTCAACAATGGGTAGTCGAACCCAAAATCCGGCTGGTCGGTCATGGCTCTTGGTCAGCACCGGTCGGGCATAAGCGCTACACGTTTCGCTCGACGACGAAGCGCGTGAACGCAGCGAGTTTCTCTGCGGCCGCTGGCTCCAACTCGACGTTCGTGAGTTCCTCGCGCGCCGCCGCAGAGAGCGCGAGTGCTTGCTCGCGGGCGTATTCGACGCTCCCGGTTTCGACGAAGATGTCGAGGACTTCTTCGATTTCGTCGTCCGTGTTTTCCTCAGCCCAGAGAATCTTCTCTAAGCGCGCGACGGTTTCAGGAGGCGCGGTCTCTGCGGCGTGAATGACCATCAGCGTCTTTTTGCCTTCGCGGATGTCGTTGCCGAACTCCTTGCCGAACGCGCCGCCGTCTTGGAGGGCGGTCTCGACGTCGAGGATGTCGTCGCCAATCTGGAAGGAGATGCTCATGAGTTCGGCGTAGCGTGCGACGTGGCGTTCGACCTCGGCCGATTGGCCGGTCACGATAGCCGCGAGGCGAGCGACGATTCGCCCGAGGCAGCCGGTTTTACACGCACACATTTCGAGGTATTCGGGTTCCCCAACGCGAATCTCTTTTTCGTTGTGCCAGAGGATGTCCATGCCCTGGCCGAGATGCGTCCGATTCAGTTCGTACATGAGCATCTCGTAGGCCGCAAGCCGTGCTTCGGCATCGAGGTTGCCGGGGTTGTGCGTCAAGATTTTCAGCGGTAGGAAGTACATCGCGTTGCCCGCGTTCAGGGCAACGTCTTCGCCGTAAACGTGGTGGAGCGCCGGGCCGCCACGGCGGAGGGTCGCCCCGTCTTCAACGTCGTCTACGATGATGGTGCCGTTGTGGAGGATTTCTGGAATCACCGCATAAGGGAGATAGGATTCCGGGTCTTCGCCAAACGCCTGCGTGAGCAAGACAAAGATGACCGCCCGCCAGCGTTTGCCGCCGCGGTCGAGCAACTCCCAGAGCGGCGTCGAAAGCGCCTTGTGGAGGGCGACGGCGTCGTACTTGTACGTTGGTTCACCGAAAAACTCCGCAAGGTAGGAGTCGTCTACATCGCGGGGGAGGTGTCGGGCAATCTCCTCGTCGATAATCGGCCGCCACTCCTCGAGTACATCCCGCATACTGTGGTAGGTTAGAGTCGCGGAATAAAGTTCTATCCACAATCCGGACACCGGACAGTATTTTGCCCTGTGCAGTGAGGTTCGAATATGACCGACTGGATTGGCCAGACCTTCACCAGTACCGTTGGGTGGGAGCATCTGGAGACGCTCGTAGACATCGGTGACCGACAAGCCGGAAACGCAGGCGAGCGCGACGCCGCAGAAGCCACGCGCGACGCCTTGGAAGCGGTCGGCGCGCGCAACGCCCACTTAGACGAGTTCCCGATTCAGGGCTGGACGCGCGGGACGAGCGCCATCCACGCAGGCGACGACGAAGAGCGGTGTATCGCCCTGCCGCGCAGTCCAAGCGGCGAGGAAACCGCAGAACTCGTTGACCTCGGCTACGGCCTCCCTGAGGACTTCGAGGACGCGGACGTCGAGGGGAACGTCGTCATGGTCTCGACCAACGTCCCAAACTGGTACGAGCGCTTCCCCCACCGCCGCGAAAAGTACTACCACGCCGTCGAAGGCGGCGCAGTGGCCTTCATCTTCCGCAACCACGTCGAAGGCGGGCTCGCACCCACGGGCAGCGTCGGAATGGACGACGCCCCAATTGGTGAGATTCCCGCCGTCGGCGTCTCGAAAGAGGTCGGCGCACGGCTCTCCCGCCGGTACGAGGGCGACGACGTGACCGTCTCCGTCGAAGCCAACATCCACGACGCGACGAGCCAGAACATCCACGCAGACCTCGGGCCGGACACCGACGAAGCTGTCCTCATCACGAGTCACGTGGACGCCCACGACATCTGCGAGGGCGCGATGGACAACGGCGCGGGCACGGCGATGGCCGTCGAACTCGCGCGCGCACTCAAAACCCGTGAGGACGAACTCGACACGCGCGTCCACTTCCTCATCTTCGGCGCAGAAGAAGTCGGTCTCGTCGGCGCGAGTCACGCCGCCAAAACGATGGACCACGACGCCATCAAAGCCATTCTGAACAACGACGGCGTCGTCCAGGGGCGCGACCTCAAGTTCTACACCCACGGCTTCGACGAACTCAAAGCCGCCGTCAACACGATTGCAAAGCAGTTCGACCACCCGATGACGGCGACCCCGCGCCTTGGCCCGCACTCAGACCACTGGGAGTTCGTCCAGTGGGGCGTCCCCGGCTACCACGTCACCGCAGAGACCGGCGAATCGGGCCGCGGCTGGGGTCACACCCGCGCGGACACTCTCGACAAACTCGAAGTGCGCAACTTCCGTGAGAGTGCGATTCTCCTCACGGAACTCGCCGTCCACCTCGCCAGCGACGAATTCGAGGTGGCCCACAAGCAACCAGAGGAGATAGCAAACGCACTCGAAGCCGAAAATCTCGATACAGCGCTCAAACTCACGGGCGACTGGCCGTACTGATACCGCACGCCTGTTGTCGAATCCCGCAGTCTTTTGGCAGCCCGGTACGTGATTCAGGCTAATGACTGGTCGCAGGCTCACCTGCCGGGAGGTGTCGATGTGAAAATTGGCGTGTTCGCCCCCTCACCGGCCACCGCCATCATCGACGCCATCACCGACGCAGGCGGCGAGGCTGTCACGGCTCCCGCTGAGACCGACGATGTCGACGCGCTCGTCACGGTGGGCGAGGAGGCGCTTTTGGCACTCGTTCCCGACGGCGTTTCTGTGCCAGTTCTCCCAATCGACGCAGCGGCTGGCATCCCGTCAGTGACAGCGGACGATGCACTCGACGCCGTGACCGCGCTCGTTGCCGGCGACTACGACACCGAAACCGTCCCCCTCCTTTCTGCGACCGTGGATGAACGAACCGTCCGCGCACTGCGCGACGTGATGCTCGTCACTACCGAACCGGCGCGCATCTCGGAGTACGCCATCTCGTCTGCGGGCGAGCGCGTCGCAGAGTTCCGCGCCGATGGCGTCGTCGTCGCAACCCCCGCGGGCAGTCACGGCTACGCGCGCGCGGCGGGCGGGTCGGTCGTCGCACCGGGTGAGTTGGCAAGTATCGTCCCTATCTCGCCGTTCGCCATCGACCGGAGCCACTGGGTGCTCCCGATGGCCGACCTCTCGATTGCGGTGGTGCGCGACGAGGCGGAAGTCGAGTTATTGGCCGATACACGCCGCGAGCTCATCGTTCCAGCTGGCTCGTCCGTCGATATTTCGGTTACAGAGACAGTTTCGATTGCGGTGGTTGCCGAAACCACCCCCGTCCTCCCGGGGTCGGGCGCCCGGTAGATTGGAAAAGTTCTAATGGGTTACGGACTGAGAAACGCCTATGCAAACGCTTGCGATGTTCGGCCCGCTTGACACCATCGTCGGCCCCTACATCGAGTTCATCGTTCTCGGACTCCTGGTGGCCAACATGGTGACGCGAATCGTCGCCCACCGGTCTCATGTGAACCAGAACAACGACGGGGGCGCAGACGCGATAAGCCGCTCGATGCTCCACAACGTGACGACGGCGCTGCTCGTCCTCGCAACCCTCTACTACCTCACCTGGGACTCCTATGCGGGGCTCGTCTCGGGCATCCTCATCCTTGGGATGGTCATCACCGACTTCTTCGAATTCGAGGCCCGCCTCGTCGAAGCCCGGCGCGACGTGCCACTCGACACACCGAAAGGCGCAATCGCCGCCTCCGTGCTGGCGCTGCTCTACGTTGCCTTCCAGACGCTGTTCTTCATCGTCGAACCGGTCTGGACCGCCATCGTCGGGTAGTCACGCTCCGTTTCTTCTCTGCACTACCACGCCCGAGCGCCCGCAGTCAGGCGCTCACAGATATCGCCTAACTGTCGCGCGGTACTCGTGATACTCCGCGTCGAACGTCCGCGCCAGTGTCGCTTCCTCACGTCGCACTACGAGGTGCGTCCAGCCTGCGACAGCCGGGAGGAACACGAACGGCCACACATTATTCCAGAGTAGTCCACTGCCAACGTACAGTCCCGTCCACGCCACGTACATCGGATTGCGGCTGTGGCTATAGGGAAACGCAGTTCGAAGCGACTTGGGATTCTCGATGGTCTCAGTACCGGCTGCACGAACGGCAGCCACAACACCGGACACGCTGAGGGCGATAAGCACCCAGCCAAACTGACGGACGCGATAGGGTTGCCGAACGAGTCGAATGGGACGGAACGCGTGGAGAAATACACTGAGAACGAGTGCAGTCACGTGCGGCTCTGGAATCGGGACGTTTTGCCACCGTATGGATGGCTGTACATGCGTCCACCGCCGCCTCTGCTGTGACGATGCCATACGGCTACTACGGGCCGCTATCGAAAATTTATTGCGTGGAAAAGCGCCGGGCTCTGTGGGCGGAGAAAACGAAGAAAGATCGCAGTCGATTACTCGGATTTCGCGCGCTCTGCACGGGCCGCGCGCAGCTGGTTCACGGCGGGGATGATGACCCAGAACGTGAGCGCGCCGAGGATGGCGAACCAGAACAGTGCGTCGCGGAGGTAAACCGCCATCGTCCCGTACAGGTCAAGCCCTTCGGGTGTTGCGCCGATAAGTTGCTCACCCTCGAAGCTGGGCGTGTTGTACCACCCTGCGAGAACCATCCAGAGCAGGCCAGCACCCGTGAAGATACCAAGCCCTTTTGCGAATTCGTCAGCCATTATCCTGAGGTTCGTCGGCGTCGTCTTTAGACTTTCCCATTCCCTGAGCGCGAAAGCGCGTCGAGAAGGCGTACACGATGGCACCGAGTGCAATCAGGCCAATGCCAACCAAGGCAATGGGGAGGTTCACCTCATCCGCAGCGAGCGACGACTGTTGGGTGGCGGCGTCGATGACGAGAAACCCGCCAACGACGGCGACCACGGCGAACAGCGTCGAGAACACGGTGATGGTTTTGTACAGACGAATCGGGACTTCGACATCACGAGCGCCACGCTCAGACGGGGTTGCGTCCGGCGAGCGCTCATCGGTTGGTGCCATTGACGAAAAGTGGTGGAAATCCGGTTACTGCGGTGGCCGCAGGCGGTAGTACCGGCGGTTGAGTTCGAACATGTAGCCTTCGCGCATCGCCTTCAACACCGCGTAGCTGATGAAGCCACAGACGAACGGCACGAGGAACGTCAGGTCGAACAGCAGGTCTGCGTTCATCGGGACGAGGTTCTTGACTGCGAGTGCGCTGATGGTGAGGGCGAACACGACGCCAAACACACCAACGGACGCCCAGAACGGTTCCTCGACCGGTCTGCGCGCGCTCCCTTTGTTCAGGAAGGGGACGACCGCAATCGCGCCCACGACGATGAGGTTCGCAATCACGCCGTACGTCGCGTCCGCCATCAGTTTCTGTCCGCCGATGATGGCGAGGTCGGGGTTGAGCGGCCCCATCTTCAGCAGGCCGAACGACCAGTACAGATACCAGTCAGGCAGGATGATCGCCGGAGTCGTACTCGGATTTGCTGGCGGGCCGATGTGCGGTGGCAGCGTCGCAGACAGGAACAGCAACATTCCGGTGAAGAATGCGACGAGCGAGAGGTTCCGAATCATCTCGTGGGGCCACGCAGGGAATCCGAGTACGTCGCGTTCGACGTAGCTAGAGGACATCCGCAGGTCCTGGTCTTCGCGCCGTGAGCGCTCGAAGTACTCGTAGGTCAGCCGGGAGAGCCCTTCGGTGCGCTGTTTGCGCTCCAGCCATGTGGGCGTCTCATCGTCCGGCGGGACGATGCCAGTGCCGTCGGTTCTGACTTCTGTGTCGTTGTTTTCGCTCATGATTCTCTAGTGTGGTTCTGCGATGCCCTGCATCCAGACGATGCCGATGTGGAGTGCGATGACCGCCGTCACCACGAACGGCAACAGGAAGACGTGCAGGATGTACATTCGTTGGAGCGTTGCTTGTCCAAGCGTGAACCCGCCGAACAGGAGCTGGGCAGCCCACTCTCCGACGATTGGGATAGACAACGCCATTTCGACGCCGATCTGCCCGGCCCAGAACGCAAGCTGGTCCCACGGCAGCAGGTACCCCGTGTACCCGAACACCAGCGTGAGGCTGATGAGGATGATGCCGATGATCCAGTTGAGTTCGCGCGGCTCCTTGTACGCGCCCGTGAAGTACACACGAAGCATGTGCAAGAATACGGCGGCCACCATGATCTGTGCCGACCACCGGTGGATCGACCGGAGCATGAACCCGAAGTTCAGGTCCTGCATGATGAACACGATGGAGTTGTACGCCGTAGACGGGTCGCCCGTCGTCGCCGGGGCGTAGTAAAACCCAAGAAGTGCGCCACTGATTGCGGCGGCCACGTACGCCAACGTCGAGAAACTGCCGAGGGCGTAGAGTGGATACCAGTACCAGAACTTGTTGTCCAAGTTGTACTGTTCGGTGTGGCTCTTTGGCATCTGCAGGTTGACTTTGTAGTAGAGATTCTCAAGGAGTTCGAGGTAGTCAACGAGGCGGAGCCGCTGGTCGAGCCAGATCAGCACCGTCAGGTACGTCTGTTCGACCGCCGTCAGATTCTTCTCTTTCATCCACGCGCCGTGGTCCATCTCGTCTTTCCGTTCGAGGCTCATTATTCACCCTCCGGGCGTGGCAGTGCCACGAACGATTTCTTGATCGTGCTGAATGGATCGTACACCGACTGGTGGCATGGGCAGTACACGTCGTTCTCCGCGTTGAACTTATCACTGCCAGAGATGGATTTGAATCCGGGCACACAGCAGAAGTGTGTACACTTGTTGAGCCAGCCAATGCAGCCGTCTACGGTGCTCGCTCGAATCCACTCTGCGAACTCGTCTTCGCCGCTCTCTGCACGTTCGAGGATTTTCGAGCTGCGGACGACCTGCACCGGAATCTGTTCCTGTGGCGTCACGTCGACCGAGCGCCACGTCCCCATCGCGGGCTTCCCGAGGCCGCTTTGACCGATACCGTTACCCCAGCTTTCGTAGTCAGCGAAATCGTCAATGTGGAGTTTGTCGCCGGCTGAGTACGTGTCCGCCTGCCAGCTGTACGGTGGGTCACCGGAAGACCGGAAGAAGTTGTCTTGGTCTGCGTCGGGCTGGATGCCCGGCAGCGTCTGTGCACCGCAGTACTGGAACCACTCAGTGGAGTACGTCTCGCCGCCGAGTTCCATCTCTGCGACCGTAATCTCTTGTCCCTGAACCGTTTGCGTCTCCGGTTCTGGCCAGACACCCTTGATAAACCCTTCCGAGTCGAGTTCGAGAGGGATCTGTGGCATGCCGCGTGGCGCGGGCCCTCCGGTGTTTTCGATGCCAAGATACTGTGTGATACCACCACCGGCACCACTCGGCGAGGTGGCCGAATTGAGTGCCGCGACCCCGCCAGTGCCGACACTGGCGAGCGTCGCACTCCCGACGACGCCCTTTACGAAGCGCCGGCGGCCTGATTCAGTTGGATATTTGTCGTCGTCTAATGGCATAATTATCTCTTATAGTAGGGATAGACTGCGCGTTTGATGCTCTCCCACGGTCCCTCGCTGGACGCACCGGAGCCATACATATCCTCTTCTTTGATGTAGAGGTCTTCCCACTTTCGCCGACGCTTTTTGACGATCATGACGTCTGGGAGGAACTCCTTGCGGTAGAGCATGAGGATGAACGCGAGGTCGATGAAAATGACCGACAACACGCCACCGAGGAACATGCTCCCAAGCCCGGTCTGGTCGCCGTTCGACCAGCCCGTGAGCAGCCCAAACACGAACAGGCCAACGAACGCGATCTCGATGACCGTGAGCAGGACAATCGCGATTGCCGCGGCCGTACTCTCGCGGGCTGGTTCGTAGCGGTGAATGTCACCGTAACTGCTGTCTGAAGAACTCATTAGTTGTTCCCTCCTTTTGCGTGGGGTGACTCGCCGTATTTGAGCAGGAAGAACGTGTAGATGAGCGAAACGACGAGCATGAGAATCGTCGCGATGCCCACGAAGTGCGCCTGAATCGGCACACCCATCTCCTCTGCGTCAATCTCAACTTCCGCGCTCTGTGGCGGCGCACCGGACTCGTTGATGATGATTTCACCGACCATCCCCGACGACTGGTGGGGCTGGCAGTGGTATTCGTACGTGCCAGTCGTATCGAACGTGTGTTCGTAGGTGAACCCCGTGTTTTCGAGTGGTTGATGGCCTTCCCAGCCCGCGCCGTCTGGCTGGCTGTCGACCACGATGTTGTGGTTATCAGATTCCCAGTTGAACGTCACGGTCGTCCCGGGCGATGCGTAGAGCGGTTCTTCGGTACCGGGGGTGAAGATGAGGTCACCGCCGGGCCCGACGGCCACGGTTTTCGAGCCGCCACCGCCGCCACCGCCGCCACTGCCATCCGTGCTGTTGTTACCCGCCCCTGGCGTCGTCGTGCCCTCGCCAGAGGAACTATTGTTGGAGGCTGTAGGCTCCTCCTGGGCCACAGCGGGGGCAGCGCCGACGACGGCGGTACCGCCTGCAACACCGCTGGCGGTCAGTAGAAAGTCCCGTCGCTTCATGTACAGTTGGGAAGTCAGTACCCGGTTTGTATAAACCCACCGAATACGGGCGTGGGCGCGTGTACTGTCGGCTGTCACGAGGAACCGGCTGGCAGGCAAAATTCTCGCCTCAAGTCACCACTCGGGCGCTATTCCTGTGGGGACGATTTACCAGTCTCATCGCGCTCGGTTGGGGTGTCTAGCTGGCGGGCTCTGCGGGCCGCATCGAGGCGGTCGCGCCATTCTTCGGGGAGTGCCGCCGGGTAGGAGCCCGATTCGAGGTCGAGCGCCCGCAGTCGGTCGCGGTACTCCTCTGCGCGAAACCGGTCTGAAAGCCGAGCGTTTGCGACGATGACCGAGAGAAACAGTCCGAAGGCGAGGAAGCCAAGCCCGACGATAATCGTGAGCAAAACCGCTCTGCCGACCGGGAACAGCGTCACCTCACCGAGCGGAGTACCACAGACGAATCCGCCCCCGCTCGCCGCAGGCGTACAGAGCGTCGGCAAGAGTGGGTCGTAGATGAACGGCCCAAACAGGAGGATGAGTCCCGCGAACACGTTGAGCGAGCCAACGGTGAGCAAGACGGTGTTGCCGAGTTTGCCCGTCCCTTCGCGCACGTCGTCGGGGCGCGGCAGCACTCTCCCCGCGGGAGCGTCGTGTGGCTCGTAGTCGTCCATCGAACAGAGGGCGACCGTGGGCTTTACGTCGCGGAGAATCGTCCCGCTGCCTTCGACGCTCCCGTCCGCGTAGATGACGGCGTACCCCTCGTCTGAGTAGGCAAGCAGGCATTCCTCGCCGTTTTCTTCGACTCGTTCGACGCGGGCGAACACTTCACGGGTGGCGACCTGCCAGCGCAGGTCTGCCTCGACGCGGGCTAACAGCTCGTCGCCCGTAATCCACGAGTCGGGGTCGAACGCGACATCCCACTCTTCGGGCGTCATCTTCGCCATGTCCGCCGGGCCGAAGTTGTCGAAGTCGTACTTCTCTTCGACGCGCTTTCTGAGTTCCTCTACAGAGGGTGACTCCTCGCCCGACGAGCCGTCTGCTTGCTCGTCGAGTTCGTCTGGGCCCGTGGAACGAGCATCTCCCATTTCCGGGAACGTTAGCGTTCGACTGGTAAACGCTTTCCGAACCCCCTTCGCTGACGCTGTTTTCGCCATGTTTTAGCGCCTCGCGTCGCAACTCCAGATAATGCTCGGCCTGCCGGACGCCACGACTGCGGCCGTGGCTGCCCTCCTCGTGACGCTCAGTTTTCCGTTCTACCTCTACGGCGCGTGGATAATGATAGACGCAGACGAGGTGACGTGGGGCGTGCTCACCTACCACCTCAAATTCATCTTCGTCGGCCTCACCCTCAACACCGTCCCCGTCGTGTTCTGGATGGTTCCCCGGCTCACCGACCAGCTAAACGGCTTCGCCGCGTTCCACGCCTTCCTCGGATTGCAGGCCTACGCCATGCTCGTGTTCGCGTTTACGGGCATCGTCCGCATCTTCCAAGCGAAGTGGAAACACAACCTCTACCACGACTACGACGAGGACGTGTTGCTCTCCGAAATCGGCTCTGAGAAGATGGACTTCTGGCGCCGCCGCCTCCGCATCGGCGTGTTCGGCTACGTGCTGTTCTGGATTTTCGCGTGGATCGTCGGGATGGCGCGCTTTCTCACGAAATACCAGTTTTTCTGAGGAAATCGGGTCACGTCCCGAACTTCCGCTCCCACGACACGTCGGCGAGGGTCAATCCGAGATAGCCACCGACAACAATAATCACGAACTGTTCTGCGGCCTCAACAAGCGTTTCGACGCCAAAAATCTCGAACGCGGTGACGTCTACGACCAACGCCAGAACCCCAACCACACAGATGAAACCAAGCCGCTGTGGGTTCATGAACCGTGAGGCCAACACCCGATTTGTCACTGGCATAGTGAATTGGTTTTCAGTTGTCACAAATCGAGAAAACAGTTTGGGTGCCTACCAGGCTTCGTTTTTCGCCAAGTCCACGTCGTGGTCGAGTTTCGACGACGGACAGATGTCTTCTAAGACGCAGTCGTCGCAATCGGGGTTGATGGCGGTACACGTCGCCCGACCGTGACTAATCAGGAGGTGGGTGAGGTTCTGCCAGTCCTCGCGCGGGATGAGTGGCATGAGGGCTTGTTCGATGTTTTTTGGGCTTTTCTCCTCAGTCAACCCAAGCCGCCGAGAGATGCGCTGGACGTGCGTGTCCACCACGATTCCCTCGACGATGTCGTGGCCGTGTTGGAGGACGACGTTCGCCGTCTTGCGGCCGACACCCGCGAGGTCGGTCAACTCCGACATCGTATCCGGCACTTCACCGTCGTGTTTCTCGATGATATCCGCACACGCACTCCGGATGTACTTCGCCTTGTTGTTGTAGTAGGTAATCGAGGAGATGTCCTCGGCCAGTTCCTCTTGGGCTGCGTTCGCGTAGTCTTCGGCCGAATCGTACTTTGCGAACAGCTCCTTCGTGACCTTGTTCACGCGCTTGTCGGTACACTGCGCAGAGAGCATCACGGCAATCAAGAGTTCGAGACGGTTCGCGTAACGAAGTGAAATCGTCGTGTCGGGAAACTCCTCGTAGAGGCGGTCTAAGACCTCTTCGGCTTGTTCCTCGCGCGACGAAAGCGGCGTTCCCATACCCGGAAAAAACGCCGTCGCCCAATTGAGTGGTTCGGTTTACCAGAGCAGTGCGGGCCAGACGAACATGAACAGGAGCATGATGAGGCCCGTGAGCACCGCCGTCATCACGACGTTGAGGACGATTCCGGCTTTCATCATGTGTTTTTGTTTCATGTGCCCCGACCCGAACACGATGGCGTTTGGCGGCGTCGCCACGGGCAAGGCAAACGCGAAGGAGGCCGCAATCGCGCCGCTCACCGCGAGGAAGATGGCGGCTTCGGGTTCTGCGACGCCGAGCGTGCCAGCGAACACGCCACCGAGTGCGATGAGGATGGGGACGATAATCGCAGAGGTCGCGGTGTTGCTCGTCATCTCGGTGAGGAAGATGACCAACAGGACGATTGCGCCGACGACGAACAGGATGTTCGTTCCAACGAGACCATCGAAGATGCTCGAAACGAGCCATTCAGTCGCGCCGGTATCAGCGAACGCGCCAGCGAGCGAGATGCCGCCACCGAACAGAAGGATGGTTCCCCAGTCGATGTCAACGATGTCGTCCCATTCGACCGTGTCCGCGAGGACGAGCGCCGGGATGGCGTAGAGACCGACCATCACATAATAGAGCAGTCCTTGGTGGCCTTCGACGCCGAAGATGGTCAGGCCCTCACCGCCGAACAGCGTGGTGAACACGGTAGGTGGCAGAATCCCCTCAAAGAGGATGTCGAGGCCGCCGAGCACCCAGAGGAACGCCGTCGCACCGAAAATCCACGCGACGCGGCGGCCGCGAGTGGAGAGACTGCCCTCCTCTTCGAGGTACTGTTCTGCCTTGCGGCGTGCGCCGCTCACGTCTTTCACTTCCGGCGGGTAGAGCCGGAAGGTGAGGATGTACCAGACGAGCGGCAGGGTCACGAAGACGACTGGAATGCCGATGACGAGCCAGTCGAAGAAGGTGATTTCGTAGCCGAGGAGTTCTTTGAGTTGACTCGCCACGATGGCGTTTGGTGGCGTGCCGATGAGCGTGCCGACACCGCCGACGCTCGCGGCGTACGCCGTCCCGAGCAGCGTCGAAATCTGCATGTTCGAGAACGCTGCGGCGTCGTCCGTGTCCTCTTGAATCTCGTCGCGACCGATGACTTGCCCGAGCACCCCGAGGGCGATTGGTGTCATCATCGCCGTGGTCGCGGTGTTCGACACCCACATCGAGAGGAACGCCGTGGCGAGCATGATGGCGAGAATCAACAGCCGGGCAGAAGAGCCCATCTTCGCCATGAGCCAGAGGGCAATCCGTCGATCGATGTTGTACTTCTGCAGCGCATTCGCCAGCATGAACCCGGCGATGAATAAGAAGATGAGGTGGTCTGCGAAGCCAGCCAACGCGGGGTCGATGTCGTCGTAGACGCCGAACGCCGTGAGTAACACGGGTATCGAGAGTGCCGTGACCGGGAGCGGCAATGCCCCCGTAATCCAGAGCGACCCGGCGAAGAACATGGTCGCAATCGCGTACTGACCGCGAATGGTGAGTCCGTCAGGATTCGGCGCAAGGGCGATGAGCGCCGTTCCGAGGACAGCGATACCGAACAACATGACCCGTCTACGAGACGTGCCGTCACCCGCCTGTATCATTGATACACCGGCTCATTCCAAATGATGATATTTAACGATTGTCTTACGTGGTTTGTAAAAAATGATAAAAGTAACTGTTAGAAAAGATATGATGATCACGTATCAGTGGGAAAATAATTAGAAGTGAGCCACGATGGCATGAATCTGCGGCGAACGCAACTGTTCTGCGTACAGCGAGAACAGCGCCGTGCGCCGTGAATGTGACAGCCCACGACTGCCGCCTTCGAGCATCGAGATGTGCGCCTGGAGCAACCCGTCGATTTTCCGCTCGACTTCGCGCTGTTCGTAGCCCGCTGCCGTCCGCAAAAGTCGCCACGCCATCGGCGAAATCTCGTCTATCTCGACCCCCGGCTCCTCACCCGCGCCCATTGGTCTCAGTCTTGTGAACGGCCTGAAAACAGTTGTGTCTCACGACCCACCGAGACGACAGAGCGGAGGAATTAAGCGCGCTTCTCTCACCTCACGAAGTATGAAAGCGACGGCGAAAGCCCACCCCATTCAGGGACTCGTCAAGTATCACGGGATGCGAAACGAGGAACTCAGACTGCCGTATCACGACAGTATCAGCCTCTGTACCGCCCCGAGCCACTCGAAGACGACCGTCGAGTTCGACGAAGAGTTGGCGGAAGATATCTACCGCGTGGACGGCGAGGAGATCGCCGGGCGCGGCGCAGAACGCATCAAGCACGTCGTAGACCACGTCCGCTCGCTCGCAGACATCGACACGCGCGTCCGCTTCGAGAGCGAGAACAACTTCCCGAGCAACGTCGGGTTTGGCTCCTCCTCTTCCGGATTCGCCGCCGCCGCGCTCGCCGCGTGTGAGGCCGCAGGCCTGGACATGACGCTGCCCGAAATCTCGGCAGTTGCCCGCCGCGGCTCTTCCTCTGCTGCCCGCGCCGTCACCGGCGGCTTCTCCCACCTCCGAACCGGTCTCAACGACGAGGACTGTCGCTCAGAGCGCATCGACTCCGACTTAGAAGACGACGTGGCCATCATCGCCGCACTCGTCCCGGCGTACAAGGAAACCGAAGAAGCCCACAAGGAAGCCGCAGACAGCCACATGTTCGACGCGCGGATGGCCCACATCCACGGCCAAATCGCCGAGATGCGCGACGGCCTGCGCGAGGCCGACTTCGACCGTGTGTTCGAACTCGCAGAACACGACTCGCTCTCGCTCACGGCAACCACGATGACCGGGCCCGCAGGCTGGGTCTACTGGAAGCCGGACACCCTCCGCGTGTTCGAAACCGTCCGCGAACTCCGCGACGACGGCGTGCCGGTCTACTTTTCGACCGACACCGGCGCGAGCGTCTACGTCAACACGAAACCCGAGTACGCAGACCGTGTCGAAGAGGCGATTGCCGCCCTCGACATCGAAACGCACGTCTGGGAAATCGGCGGCCCCGCCCACATCCTCGACGAATCTGAAGCCCTGTTCTAGACCGTTTTGAGGCTGGCGGCGCTAGAGGGCGTATGCGCGTCCTCGTCCTCGGCGCTGGCTACGCTGGCCTGACCCTCGCCCACCGACTCTCCCGCTCGCTCCCCGCAGACGCAGAACTCACGCTCGTAGATGAGACGGGAAGCCACCTCATCCAACACGAACTCCACCGCGTGATTCGTCGTCCGGCACTCGCCGCGGAGTTGACGATTTCGCTTACCGACCTGTTTCCCGAACACACGATACTGCGCGCCCGCGTCGAACACGTTTCGCCCGAAGAAAAGACGGTGGCGCTCGACACGGGTGAGACGCTCTCTTACGACATCTGTGCGGTCTGTCTCGGCGCGGAAACCGCCTACTACGGCTTACCCGGGCTCAGCGAACACGCGACACCGCTCAAAACCGTTGCGGACGCGACGGCGATTCACGACCGCTTCGTCGAACTCGGTCCCGAAGACGGCCACGTCCTCGTCTGCGGAGCCGGGCTGTCTGGCATCCAAACCGCCGGTGAACTCGCCGCGCTCGCCACTGAACGCGGCTGGGAGCCGAAAGTCAGACTGCTCGAACAGGCCCACAGCGTCGCGCCGGGCTTTCCGAAAAACTTCCGGCGGGCCGTCCGCGACGCACTCACGAGCGAGGGCGTTACCATCGAGACGGAAACCACGGTGCTGCGCGCGGACGACACGGCGGTTCACCTCGAAGACGGAACGATGGCCTACGACCAACTCATCTGGACGGGCGGTATCGCTGGCCCCGCTGCCCTCGACGGCACGCGCCATCGCGTGCGGAACACGTTGGAGGTCGTAGACGGCACGTTCGTCGTGGGTGATGCCGCGGACGTCATCGACGCAGACGGCCAGCGCGTTCCCGCGAGCGCACAAGCGGCCATCCGCGAGGCGCGTGCGGTCGCACAAAGCATCGAGAAAATCGCAGCCCACGACCCTGCGGACGCGTTCACGCCGCGACGGACGGCGTTTCGCTTCGACTCACCGGGCTGGATTGTCACCGTTGGCGAGCAAACGGTCGCACAGGTCGGCCCGACAATTATCACTGGAACGCCGGCGCTCGCGCTCAAGGCGTCGATTGGCGCGGGCTATCTCACTCAAATCGGGGCGGTCGAAGAAGCGCTCGACCTCGTACGCGCGGAGTTTTCCGACTGAGCTCAGACGCCGGGAATCCCAATCGCGCCGAGCGAGATGATTCTGAGCGCGCCAAGGAGGAACAGGACAATCGTTGCGGTAACCCACGCGACGAGCGCGATGCCGATGGCACTGCCCCAGCCGCCGGGATACCGCCAATTGACCACCGCAATATAGGCGATGAGCGCGAGCAGCGTCCCGATGAGCGGGATGAAGCTCAATATCGCCCAGACAACCGCCCCAATGAGCGCCGTCACCACCGCGTGACCGTAGTCGTCTATGTCGGCCAGTACACGAGCACCGACGTACAGCCCAAAGCCACCGACGAGCAGGCCGACGACGAACACGATGAGTGAATCAATTACTCCCATAGCCGTCCGTAACTCCGAGCGTACGGATATACTCATTGGCCACCTGACGTGTGAGGTGGCCACATCCGCCACCCGAAGCGTCAAACCTCCGGCGGCCACAAACCCTGCTATGACCGAATCCAATAGACAGTTCCGTCTCGCACAGCGACCGACCGGCACGCCGACGCGGGAAGACTTCGACCTCGTCGAAGCCGACATTCCCGACCCCGGCCACGAGGAAGTGCTCGTAAAGACGTGTTATCTCTCCGTTGATCCGTACATGCGCGGCCGAATGCGCGACGCAGACTCCTACGCAGAACCGTGGGACGTAGGCGACGTGATGAGCGCAGGCATCGTTGGCGAAGTGGTCGAATCGAACAACCCGCGATTCGAGACCGGAGACATCGTCGCCGGGAATCTCGACTGGGCAGAGTATGCGACCGCGAAGGGCCACGAACTCACCGCCGTCGACCCGGATTATGCACCCATTTCGACCGCACTCGGCGTCCTCGGCATGCCGGGGCGAACCGCTTACTTCGGCCTCCTCGAAGTCGCAGAACCAACGCCCGGCGACACCGTCGTCGTCTCGGGGGCGGCCGGAGCAGTCGGTTCGGTCGTCGGCCAGTTGGCGCAACTCGCGGGCTGTCGCGTGGTCGGGACCGCAGGGAGCGATGAGAAGGTCGCGTGGCTCACCGAGGAACTCGGCTTCGACGCGGCGATCAACTACAAAACCACCGAGAGCATGCCAACGGCACTGGCAGACGCGTGTCCGGACGGAGTAGACGTGTACTTCGACAACGTCGGTGGCCCCATCACCGACGCCGTGATGCAACAGCTCAACGTCGGCGCACGCGTGGCTGTCTGCGGGCAGATTTCACAGTACAACGCCACAGAACCGCCACAGGGACCGCGAAAATTCGGCCAGCTTATCGTGAGTCGAGCGCGGGTCGAGGGCTTTCTCGTCTCTGATTTCGCCTCCGAGTTCGAAACGGCAACGGAACGCCTCGCGTCGTGGGTTGCCTCCGGTGACCTCGTCTACCGAGAATCAATCGTGGAGGGATTCGAAAATGCGCCAGCGGCCTTCTTGGGACTGTTCGAGGGCGACAACATCGGAAAGCAACTCGTGAAGGTTGCCGAACCATCGCTCACGGATGCAGAAAGCGTGAGGACGGAAGCGTAACGCTGCGACCGCACGGTCGCGCGCTAGCTTGCGATTGAAGGGTTCTGTGTGGTCAGAGGAACCGTTGTCCGAGGGCGGTGATACCGAAGGCGGCGACCGTAAGCACGCTCAGGAGGTAACTCGAGATGAGCGCGGCCGGGACGAGGCTGAGGGAGGTCGCGCCGAGGAGGAGGGCGCTCGCAGAGGAGAGACCAAGGTAGTAGTTAGACCACGCAAGGTCGTTATCTGCGTCTGCCTCTGGCGCATCGGAGGCGTCAGCGCCGTCTGCAGCCTCTTGGCTCGACGTGGCGGCGTCGTGGGAGTCCGTGTCGATGAACGGGTAGAGCTGAGCGGCGTTCGCCGTGGGGGCGACGATGCCGCGGCTCTGGTTGTATTCGATGACGCCTTCGTCGTCGAGCTTTGGAAGATGCGTCTGGTACAGCGCAATGTAGACACGCTGGCGCTCGTCTGAGTGCAGCTGTTGAACCGTGGTGTCGTTTTCCCACGCCGCAACCTGCTCTGCAACGTCGCGCATGCGGACGCTGTCCTCGTTCGTCTGCGCGAGGTAGCGGAGAACCGCACGGCGGCGCTCGTTTTGCAAGAGATGGAAGATCTGGTCTTGCGACAGCGGGGAGTCGTCTGTGTCTTCTGGCATACCCGCGAGGGCATCAGTCTGCACGTTCGCGTTTGGGGAGTCGGTGCTTACCGTCATCACAATCTGCTCAAGAGGAGGGGAGATAATAAAGGGGGTCAGTGGTTTCGACCCGTTTCTTTCTGTTTCGAACCGTTTCAACCGTTTTCCGTCTGTCGATTAAACGATATTGAACTTTCCGTGAGTGGGGCTGTCAAGCATGTGTGAATCGGCTGCAGTCAGGAGGTTTGTTCTGGCTTAATTTTCAGGAGTCTTGTAACCCCAACCTACTGCCAATTCCCACGTCTGGTGTGCACTGATACCACGCATCATGTGCCACTCTCACGGTGGTTTCTGTATGGAAAGACAGGAACGCGGGAAGTTACCGCGTCGCGGTAAGTCCCCGCTGGGCGGCTCCGATGAGGAGCACGGCGAAGAACGCCACGATAAGCCACTGGCCTGTCTGTGAGCTGAGCGCGTCTGCGACCATGCCCAGCAGATTCGCACCAACGGCCTGCCCCAGGGCGAACAACAGCAAGATGAAGCCGATGACGATGACACCAGTGCGGACCGCGGTCGTTGCAAACCACGACGCCTGGGACGATTGGGTCGGCTGACCCTGCTGTGAGCCCTGTTGATTCGCACTCTGCTGTTGTGAGCGCTGTTGGCCGGACTGAGTCCGGGTGTTTGTTCCTGATTGGGGCATTGTAGGTCACCCCGTTTGGGAACACACACAGTACCTACCTTATTATTCGGCCGCTAAGACGCGTGAAAATGAGGAGTAAGAGGTCTCAGCCGCCAAACCCGGCGGCAATCCAGCGGTAAGTCGCTCCGACGCCGACGGCAATCAGGTAACTCACGATGACGTGTGGCACCCAGAACACGTAGAACTCGAAGGTCGGAAACAGGGCCTTGCCAAGCGCAGAGCCAATCGTGAGGATGAGATAGCCCGGCAACGCAAGCGGTGTCATCCACTGGGTGTTGCGCGCCCCGAGGGCGAGCGGGACGACCAACAAGAGGAACACGGAGATGGCAATCGGGTCTAGTAAGACGCGCTTTAGCTCCATGTCAGCTCCCTCCCGTCCGCTCGATGCCGTGGCGGGCGAGCAACGCTTCTGCCGCGCGCGTCGTCCAGTCGGTGCGCGTATCGAGGTCGAGCAGGAAACTCGTCGATTCGACGATGTACGCGGGCGTGTCCCTGTCCTGACCGACCTTGTTCGCGATGAGCGGGCCCGACTCCGGCATCGGGTCGCCTGCGCGATACTTGTGCAACGGCATATACCACGGCACTTTTTCTTCGTTGAGCAGGGCTGCGACGTCCCGTGCGTGTTCGAGCGCATCACCCGCCGCCGTCGGGAAGATGGCCTGCCCGACGTAGCCGGGCTGGACGTTGTAGATGCCAAGCGACCGGTGCAGGTCGATATACACGTCCGGGTCGTGACGCTCAATCGCTTCCCAGAGCGCCTGTGCGAGCTCTGAGGTCGGCGTTTTGCCTGGCGGGAACAACCGGTTCAGGTCACCGCCGGTTCCCTCGCGCGTGCCGCGTTCGATGGCGACGGTGTTCGCCCGCGGGATGACGATGAGCGTTCCCTGTGCAATGTCCCACCCCGAAACGGTCTCCGCTGCGCGATACCCGGAGATTTCGTCACCGTGGATGCCGCCTGTGACCATCGCCGTTGGTCCCGACTGTGCGCCGTCGATAACGACCACCTCAGTCGCATGATTGGTTCCGTCGAGTAGTGTGTAAGTTTCGCGGGTTGCCACAGGAGAGCCACGACTAGCGCCGGTTGCTGGAACACTGCCCGCAACAGCGATTCCAATGACACCGCCAGCCCGAGATAATACGGCGCGACGTTTCATCGACTTGAGGTTGTAACGAGACGACTAAACTTATACGGCCGGTATCGGCGTGACAACCGACAGAGTGGTTGGGATAGTAACTATAAATTCTCCGCGTGTGAATTAATTCACATGGACGAATGGGTCGAAAATCGAACAATTGGCGAGGGGCAACGGTACCGTGTCTCGATAGTAGAGCTGTCCGATGTCGTTGGCGTCTCCATTCAAACGCGCGACGACCCAAACGAAACGTTTGGCGATCGCACGGTTCTCAATCCAGCAGAAACCGAAAGCTTCGTCGAATTTCTCGAAACGGGCATCACCGCCGCCCGATATCGCGCGCTCGCAGAAGTTGTCGGCCCCGACGCCCTTGATCTGTTCAAACGCGGCGAAATCACAGCCGACGAGCTCGCAGAAAACTTCGGCAACGAAATCGAACGAGAGATAAGCGACAATTAGTCAGTCCGTTCGAGCAGTTCAAGCCGATTCCCGAACGGGTCGCGAACGAAAACTCGCTCGCGGCCCGGTATCGGCGTTTCTTCGTTGATAGGCACGTCGTGGGCTTCGAGCACCGCCCGTGTCGCAGCAAGGTCTGCAACTTCGAGTGCGACGTGCTGTCTCGATTGACGCTCCTTCGACACTTCGACGCCAAGATGCAGTTCAATTGCCCCGTTCTGCAGCCACACGCCGCCGTTTTTCCGGAGTGACGCGGGTTTCTCACGTTCCTCGAAACCGAGTATCTCCACGTAAAACGCCGGGACCGAGATTTGAACGCCAGTCGCTTCGCTCCCTCGTTCAATCCTCATCGGTCCGTATTACACGCGACGCTACGAAGGTGAGCGTCGCGAAGAATGACGAGCGCTGAGAGATTTGAACTCCCGACAACTTGGTCCGAAGCCAAGCACTCTGTCCAGGCTGAGCTAAGCGCCCTCATCCGATTCTAAGACGACGGACTATTTTAAACCCCGCGATTCGCCCCGCGAGATTCGCGCCATTTAACCGCACCCCGCGAAGAACTCCTGTCATGTCGATGGGAGACCGTGTCCGCGGCTTGCTGGAGCTAACCCGCCCAGTCAACGCCGTCGCGGCGGGCGTGCTGACGTTTATTGGCGCATTTGTCGCAGGCGGCGCGTTCGCGCTCCCGGTCGAAACGGGCGCGGCGGTCGGCGCAACCATCTTCGCAACGGGCGCGGGCAACGCCATCAACGATTATTTCGACCGCGAAATCGACCGCATCAACCAGCCCGGACGCGCCATCCCGCGTGGAGCCGTCACCCCGCGCGAGGCACTCGTGTTCAGCCTCGCGCTTTTTGCGGGCGCGGTCGTTCTCGCGTTGCTCTTACCACTTGCCGCGATTGCGATTGCGGTCGTGAACCTCGTCGCGCTCGTCGCTTACACCAAGGTGTTCAAAGGCCTCCCGGGCGCAGGGAACGTGGTCGTCGCGTATCTCGGCGGGAGCACCTTCCTTTTCGGGGGCGCGGCGGTCAACGTCCTGAACGAGGCCGTCGTCGTCTTATTCGCGCTGGCTGCAATCTCGACGCTGACCCGCGAAATCGTCAAAGACGTTGAGGACATCGCGGGCGACCGCGAAGAGGGGCTCAACACGCTGCCGATTGCCATCGGTGAGCGAAATGCGCTCCTCCTCGGCGTCGTCTTGCTCGGAGTCGCCGTCCTCGCCAGCCCCGTTCCCTATCTCCAAGCGACGTTCGGCCTCGCCTACCTCCTCGTCGTGGTTCCCGCAGACCTCCTCATGTTGTATGCGGGGTACGAGAGCTTTCACGACCCGACGGCAAGCCAATCTCATCTCAAATATGGGATGTTCCTCGCGGCAGCGGCGTTCATCGCGGGGCGCATCGGCGTCATCGTCTGAGCGTAATTGAGTACGATAGGGGTTTATGAGGCTGTGCCCCATTATCATGAATAGATGCGAAGGTGTGAACGGGATGTTCACCACTCTTGTCCATCGATGTCCATACGTGCAGGGGTGAAACTCCGAGATGTATAATCTCGGGCCGAAACTCGATGGACAGTCGATAGCGGCCGGGTCGAACCTCCTCATTACTGGGCCGCCACTTTCTGGCAAGCGACAGCTCGCGCTCGATATTCTCAAACAGGGGTTCGAAGACGGCGAGGGCGGTATCGTCATCTCGACAAAAGACAGCGGTGACCGCATCGTAGAAGAGTACACACGGACAGGTGACTCACTCGACAACGTGCCACTGGGCATCGTCGATTGCGTGACGAAACACCAGGGAATCGGGACGACCACCGAGACTGCGACGCGCAAGTTTGCCTCCTCGCCCCACGACATGACCGGCATTGGGATTAAACTCTCAGAGATACTCGAACATTTCTACGGCAATCAGGGCATCCACCGCAATCGCGTGATGCTCCACTCGCTATCGACGCTCATCATCTACTCGAACATCCAGACGGTGTTTCGCTTCCTCCACGTGTTCACCGGGAGAACACAGAGCGCAAACGCCCTCGGAATCTTCGTGATGGAGTCTACGGCCCACGACCAGCAGACGAAGAACATGCTGACCCAACTGTTCGACGGTGTCATCGAAACCAACCAAGAGACGCCACAGGTCACGCTCAGGTCGTCAACAGCGTAGAGGCGCTTCTGTGTCTGGCGTACACACCTGCAGTACCCTTTTGCGAGCCGCTCTCGTTCGTACGGCTATGCCAGTCGAGACGGACGCCGAACTCCGCGAGATTCTTGGACTCAAAACGATTGCTGTCGTTGGCTGCTCTGCGACCCCCGGGAAAGACGCTCACAGCATTCCAAAGTATCTGCGAAATCACGGCTACACCATCATCCCCGTGAACCCATACGCAGACGAGATTTTCGGGATGGAACCCTACGACTCGCTCGCAGATGTCGAAGAGGACATCGACATCGTGGACGTGTTTCGCCCATCCGAAGAAGTCGCGGGTATCGTCGACGCTGCTATCGCCCGCGACGACGTGAAAGTCATCTGGACGCAACTCGGCATCCGCGACGACGACGCGGCGAAAAAGGCAGAAGCCGCGGGCAAGCAATTCGTCCAAAATCGGTGTTTGAAAGTCGAACACGCCCGGCTGCTGTAACCTAGTTTTCCCACTCCTCGAACGAGCGGTAGATACCCTTCGAGAGGTAGCGCTCGCTCGAATCGGGGAAGATGGTGACGACCGAGTTGTGTGGGGCGGCAATTTCGCCTGCCTCGATTTTCGCGGCGAGACGCTGGGCGGCAACACTCGCAGCACCTGAACTTGAGGCCACGAGATGGCCTTCCTCGCGGGCAAGCCGTTTCAATTCGGTATGGGCGGCCTCGTCGCTCACCTGCGCAACGCTGTCCACGAGATCAGGGTCGAACAACTCGTTGGTGGCCACGTTGTGTGTGCCAATCCCTTCGATTTTGTACTCGGCTTCTTCTGCGGATTTCCCCTTCGTTGTCGAGTAGAGCGAGCCTTCGGGTTCGACCGCACAGATGTGAATATCCTCGTCCTGTTCGAGTGCGTAGCGGGCGATGCCCATGAGCGTCCCCGCGGTGCCACACCCGGCGACGATGGCTCCGACGTCGCCATCGAGGGCGTCGAAAATCTCCGGTGCGGTGAGTTCGTAGTGTGCCTCCGCATTGAGTGGGTTTGCGAACTGTTGGGGGACGACGGCGTTATCGAGTTCCTCCGCAAGCTCGTGGGCGCGGTCGATTGCTCCGCCCATCCCGTCCTCGGTCGGCGTGTTGATGATTTCCGCACCGAGGGCGGCCATAAGCTGTTGCTTTTCGACACTGAATCGCTCGGGAACGACGAAAATCGCGTTCACGTCGAGTTGGCCCGCCGCGATGGCGAGGCCGATTCCGGTGTTCCCGGCGGTTGGCTCGATGACCGTTCCGCCCGGAGAAAGCTCGCCACGGTCGAGCATCTGTTCTAACATATACAGGCCAATGCGGTCTTTCACGCTCGCGCCCGGATTGAACGATTCGAGCTTCGCGTAGACGCGAACAGTGTCAGGGGAGGCAGTGACCCGGACGAGCGGGGTTTCGCCAATCGTCTCAAGAACCGAGTCGAGCGGTTCTCGGTGCGTGGTCATACCCGGTGGTTCGCACCCGGCCAGTTAAAGCGGCACGTTTTGCCAGTCAGTCGCTACTTTCTGCTGGCGTTTCGGCGGGCGGCGCGACATCTTCTTCCTCCATGTCATCCGTTGTGGCTTCTGCTTCGGCTTCCGCGAGCAGTGTCTCTACGTCGAGGCCCTCTTTCTCCGCGAGCGCTTCCAAGAGAACGCGCTGTTCGGTGAGGTCCGCTTCTATCGACTCGACTTTCGCGCCGGTCGATTCGACCTGCTGTCTGAGCGCGAGAATCTGGTCGCGCAACTCGTTTAAGCGCTTATAGAGTTCTTCTGCGGTGTCTGCGACTTTTTGCAACTTCTTTGCGGTTCCACCAAGTCCCATGGTCGGGCGTATGGAGTGGAACTACGTGTGCGTTGCGGCTTTCAGAGCGGGGCGTTTAATTCGATTCCCCGACAACTCCCGGCAATGGCTGAGGATTCTTCGTTTCACACCCCTGCACCCCTGCTCGGTATCGCCGCCGACATCGCCGTTCTCGCGGCGATTTTCGCGCCCTATCTCATCTTGCCCACAAACGCGGCGTCCGGATTGACCGTTTACTACACGAGCGGCCTCGCAGGCGTGTTCGGCGCGGCCGGGTTCGCGCTCGTGACGCTCATCGCCTTTGCGGCGGGGTATTACCAGCGCACCGAGCCGGTGACGGTTGCGGCAGCGACGACTGCCCTCGGCGTCTTCATGGTGCTGTTGACGCTGCTCTGGGCGCTCGCGGTGCCGGTAGACGTACTCGGCAGTCTCACGACGGTGGAGAGCGCCTTTGGTGCGACGCTCATGGAGAACCACCGCTGGATTGTGCTGCTGTGCTCGCTCGGCGTGCCTGTGAGCGGCGTGTGGTACGCCCGCGCCCTCAAGTTATTTTAGCGCGAAAAGTCGAAAGGCCCTTAAGCCGGAGACAGTTATCAAATAACTGGACTAGGTCGGGCAGTTAGGCCCTGCTCGTCACCCACGCTATGGTCTTTAGTGGGGACCGAACAACGGGTGCGTCCGGTCAGACCGGCACGGGCCCCGGGAGCCAACGTAGAAGCCTCGTCCTTCGGGGACAGCGGTCTTTCGGTGAACGTCTGCAGGGACGTCTCACCGTGGTTAACCGCGAGCAACCCGTCAGGCGCGGAAGCGAGCAGCGAACTCGTGGACACCTGTCGCTCGAAGGGGTGCGGGGTGGAGGCGGCAACCGGGATTCCCCGTGGTGGAACGCCAGGCAACTCCGTCCGTCCGCATTCATACCGTATTCACACCCGTGAGCCGCTGCGCTGTATGCTGCTGTCGGAGACGAAAACTCAAAAAAAGGGCCGCTTACTGTTCGACCGCGCCGAAGTCAGAGCCGTTCTGGAGAACCACAGCCCCAGAGAGGTCGCGCTGTGGGTACGGAATCTCGATGTCGGCTTCGTCGAATCGGTTTTTCACGTTCGTGACGTACTCGCCGCGCGTTTTGACGAAGTCTGCGCGGCTCGGATTGTCGATCCAGATGCGCGACTGGAGGCCGACGTAGGAGTCTGCGAGTTCCGTGAGGCGAACCGTCGGCGCTGGTTCGTCCATGATGCCCTCGTGTTTTTCGGCTTCTTCGACGATAATCTTCGACGCAAGGTCGATGTCGTCGTCGTAGCCGATGCCGAAGACGAACTTCAGGCGAAGCCTGCTCTTGGCGACCGGGTTCTTGATGACGCCGTCGGTGAGCGTCGAGTTCGGGACGGTGAGCAGTTCGTTGTCGAATGTGCGCACGCGGCTGACCCGCAGGCTGATGTCTTCGACGATGCCCGAGTAGCTGTCCCACTCGATCCAGTCACCGACACGAAACGGCTTGTCCGTGTAGATGAAGATACCCGCGACGAAGTTCTTGATGACGTCTTGCATCGCAAAGCCGATGGCGAGCGTGGCGGCCGCCGCGATGGTGGCCAGCGAGGTGAGGAAGCTGCCGAAGCCAGCCGCGCCGAAGGCAACGGAGATGGCCGTAAAGAGGACGATGATCGAGACGAGGCGACGAAGCGGCTGGCGAGCGTGTTCGTCTAAGCCCCGAGAGCGAACCACGCGGTCGAAAAGTGGCGTGACGATGATTTTTCCGAGCAGGAACACCGCGATGAACGCGCCGACGAACAGCACGAACTGCGTGGCGATGAGGCCGTACGTCGCCCCAAGAAACTGCTCGAAGATGGGGAGTGTTCCAACCATCTAGTGGAAAACCGCCGTGTTGCCCCGCGTATCAACGACCTCCGCACCGGCGTTTTCCGCGAGTTCTTCAGCCATCTCTTCGACCGTCGTTCCGCCCCGCGAGGCGCGGAGGAACTTGACTTTCACCAGCTTTCGGTCTTGGAGTTGGGTTTTCAACTCTTCGAGGACGGCACCGTGGCCGCTCTTGCCGACCCAGACGGTGACTTCGACATCGTGGGCTTCTTTCCGCAAGTCTTGATTTACCATTGGCTTATGCGCTTTATTAACCGGAGCTATGTGAATATTGAGGTATGGCCGTCGTGCCCGGTGTCAGGTTAGGGAAAACAGTTTAGTATGGGTGACGGGCGTGGTGGCCACAATCACAGGAAATGACGACGTGCCCGTCTTGCAGCCTGACGCGTGCGTTGCGCCCGGGAACCAGGTACGCGTCGCACGAGGCGCACGTAAAGCGTTTGAACTCCCGGGGGAGACGCAACCGATGTCGCTCGGCGATGCGTCTTGCCAGTCTCACGTACTCGCGTGCCCGGTCATCGTAACCGGTTTTGACGGCGTCTCTTGAAAGGTCGTGCAGGCGCGCAATCCGCTCTTCGGCAATAGTAGTCATCGGAAACGAGGGGTGGGGTGGGGGGTTTCCGGGGCCGAACACATAGGAAAGAAAAGCTCCTGTGTAGCCCCAAGCGAATTGATTTGTTGTTGCATATAAATAGATTCCGATTACCGGGATAATATACGGCAGTGACCGCAACAGTTAATCGGCATCCGTGGGTCGGTTTTGCTGTGCGCGCGCTCAACTATCTCGAACTCGAATCGGCGCTAGCGCGGAGCGGAATTGGCACCGCAACCGACCAGCAACGCGCGGCGCTCGAACAGACCGATGTAGAGGTCATCACCTCCCCGTGGGTGGGTGGGAACGTAGACCGCGGACTCAGGAGCGTGCTGTACGGCGGCCCGCTGCTCGAATCGGTCGATGTGGTGCATCTGAACACGATTGGACCGGTCTCGCTTGCACTTGCTCGCCACGCGAAATCGAAGGGTATTCCGCTCATCTTACACGCCCACACGACGGGCGAAGATTTCGCAGAGAGTTTCCGCGGGTCGAACCTCGCCGCGCCGATTCTCGCGCGCTACCTGACGTGGTTTTACTCGCAGGCAGACCTCGTGCTCTGCCCGAGCGAGTTCACGAAGGACATCCTCGAATCGTACCCTGTGACCGCCCCGATTCGCCCGATAACGAACGGCGTGGATATCGACGCGCTCGAAGGTCACGAGGAGTTGCGCGAGGAGTACCGGGACAGATACGACCTCTCGGGAATGGTCGTCTTCGCTGTGGGGAGCGTCTTCGAGCGAAAGGGCCTCACCACGTTCTGTGAACTCGCAGAAGAGACGGACTACGATTTCGCGTGGTTCGGCACCTACGACACCGGTCCACAAGCGAGCGCAACCGTCACCGAGTGGGTGAACAACCCACCGGAAAATGTGACGTTCACCGGGTGGGTCGAAGACATTCGCGGCGCGTACGGCGCAGGCGACGTGTATCTGTTCCCGACGAAAAACGAGAATCAGGGCATCGCCGTCCTCGAAGCGATGGCCTGTGGCAAGGCCGTCGTCATCCGCGACATTCCGGTCTTCTCCGAGTTCTACACCCACGGCGAAGACTGCCTCAAGTGTTCGACTCACGCGGAGTTCCGCGCCGCACTTGACAGACTGGCAACAGAACCCGACCTCCGAGAACGACTCGGGGAAAACGCGAGGCAGACCGCGGCCGACCACGGCTTAGACCGCGTTGCAAGCGAACTTCTTACAATCTATCGTGATGTCACAAACCATTAAGTCTCGGCTGAACAAGGGTGAGAAATGATGCCCCGGGTCGCCGCCTTCACGGACACCTACCTGCCCACGGTAAACGGGGTCACATATACGGTCAAAACGTGGCGCGACCGGTGGCTCGCCCGCGGCGGGCGCATGGACATCGTCTTTCCCAAAGCGCGCGGCTACAGCCCCGACCAGGGCGAACATGCCGTCAGAAGCCTGCCGTTCCCCTTCTATGACGGGTTTTATCTCGGGACACCCTCCGTTCCGTCTGCCGTCTCTGACGTGGACATCGTCCATGCCCACACGCCGTTTTCTCTCGGGCTTGGCGGCCTTCGACTCTCACGGGAGGTCGACGCGCCGTTCATCACGTCGTATCACACGCCGACGAGCGAGTACGCAGACTACCTCGCTCAGCGCGAGTTCCTCTCGAACGGTCTCGGCCGCATCGCGGAGTCCTACGAGCGCTGGTTTTTCGGCCAAGCAGACACCGTCCTCGTCCCGAGTGAAGACACGAAACGGCACCTCACGGACGAAGTCGGCATCGAAAGTCTGGTGGAAGTCGTCCCGAACGGGGTTGACATCGAGACGTTTCGCCCCGCAGACGGCGCAGAGTTCCGGCACAAACACGGCATCGACACGGACCGACCGCTGATTGGCTACACCGGCCGCCACGGCTTCGAGAAGTCGCTCACCTCCATCCTCGATGCCATCGACGGAATGGACGTGACCGTCGTCTTCGGCGGCGACGGCCCCGCCCGGGAAACGCTCGAAGCGAGAGCCGCAGAGATGGACATGGACATTCGCTTCCTCGGCTTTCTCGACCGCGAAGACCTCCCATCGTTCTACGCCGCCCTCGACGTGTTCGCGTTCCCGAGTCCGGTCGAAACCCAAGGCATTGTCGCGCTCGAAGCGAACGCTGCCGGGACGCCAGTCGTCGGCGTGAACGCCGGTGCGCTCGAAGACACGGTCATCGATGGCGTGACTGGGTATCACTTCGAACCCGGCGACATCGCCGGCTTCAGAGACGGCTTAGAGCGGGCGCTTGCGAACAATGCAGAGCTGAGTGAAAATTGTGTTTCTCGCCGCGACCAGATTAGCGTCGAGGCGGCGGTCGACCAGTTGTTGGACGTGTACGAACGCGAACTCGCTCAGTACTCGTAGAAGCCTTTGCCGGTCTTTTTCCCGAGGTCGCCTGCGGCGACTTTGCGCTTTAACAGGTAGGCTGGCTTGTAGCGGTCGCCAAGCTCTTCGAACAGCGTTTCGCTCGCATGCAGACAGACGTCGAGGCCGATGTGGTCTGCGAGTTGGAGCGGCCCCATCGGGACGTTCGTCCCGAGGGTCATGCCCTTGTCAATGTCCTCTTTCGTGCCGAGGCCTTCGTCGTAGGCACGGATGCCCTCGTTCAGCCACGGCATGAGGATGCGGTTGGTGATGAACCCCGGTTTGTCGTCGGACTCCCACGTCTCTTTGCCGAGTTTCTCAGAGAGTTCGTGGGCAAGTTTCCCGACTTCGGGGCTCGTCTTCTCGCCGATGACGACTTCGACGCCCTTCATGATGGGAACCGGGTTCATGAAGTGAAGGCCAACGACCTGTTCTGGGCGCTCGGTGGCGCTTGCGATGGTCGTAATCGAGAGCGTGCTCGTGTTCGTGGCGAGAACCACGTCTTCGGGCATGAGGTCGTCTAAGTCCGAGAAGATGTCCTGTTTGACTTCCATGTTCTCGACTGCGGCTTCGATGACGAGGTCGCAGTCTGCGAGGTCGTCGAACTCTGTCGTGCCCGTGATACGGTCGAGCGCGGCATCTTTCTCGGTTTCACTCAGCTTCTCTTTCGAGACAAACCGAGTGAGCGAGTCGTCGATGGCAGACAGTCCGCGTTCGACGAACTCGTCTTTGATATCGCGCATCACGACGTCGTAGCCCGAGGCGGCCGCGACCTGCGTAATCCCGTTGCCCATCGTTCCCGCGCCAATCACGCCAATCGTGTTGATGTCGTCCATTCCGCGCATACGAGACACACTCTCGGCAGGGGGTGTAAACGTGCCGAAGTCGTGGGAGACACTGCCACAAACCGCCAGGTGTGTCCACGAATACCATATTTTATTGCGAACGGACCGACTATGGTAATTCATGGCATCGCATGGTGTCCGCGACCAGTCTGGTGGCCGCGGCGTTCCGTTTGACATCGAATCTGCCCATCGGCTGAGCTGTGAGTTGGGTGAATACTTGACCGAGCACGCACCAGTAGACCAGTCCGTCTCGCTGCGCTACGGCACGGGGAAAACGCTCACCGCGTACACGCTCACCGAACACTCCTGTGTCGTCAAAATCCAGACGCCCGCCGGCAGACTCCGCTTTTTCGAGCTGCCACGCGACACCGTCGAGGCGACGATCGACCGCCTCAGGCGCGACGACTGGCGACAACTGGATTCGGGCGCGTAGGGTGGGATACGTGGGCATACAGCACAACCCGACCCAATAGACTATTAAGCAAAGTCACCCCAGTTTTAGGCGTATGATTCCGGTTGACGACTCCCCAATTATCCGGGATGGAAAGTCACTCATTCTCGCGTACGACCACGGTCTCGAACACGGTCCGGTGGACTTCACCGACGTCCCAGAGCGGATGGACCCCGAGACGGTGTTCGACATCGCAACGCACGACGCAGTGAGTGCCTTTGCCGTCCAGAAAGGGCTCGCAGAAGCGTACTACCCCTCTTACGAGGACGACGTGAACCTCCTCGTCAAGATGAACGGCACCTCGAATCTCTGGATGGGCGAGCCAGACTCGCCGGTCAACTGCTCTGTGGACTACGCCGCAGAGATTGGCGCAGACGCCGTAGGCTTCACCGTCTACAGCGGCTCGAACCACGAAGTCGAGATGTTCGAAGAGTTCCGCGACGTCCAGGAGAAAGCCCGCGAGTACGACCTCCCCGTCGTCATGTGGTCGTACCCACGCGGTCAGGGACTGAAAAACGACACCTCCCCGAACACCATCGCCTACGCAACCCGCATCGCCCACGAAATCGGCGCGGACATTGCGAAGGTCAAGTACCCCGGCAGTCAGGACGCCATGGAACTCGCCGTCAAGGCCGCAGGCGCGACGAAAGTCGTCATGAGCGGCGGGTCGAAGACCTCCGACGAGGAGTTCCTCTCGACAGTCAACTCCGCGATGAACGCCGGTGCGAAGGGCCTCGCTGTGGGCCGCAACGTCTGGCAGCGTGAGGAGCCAGCGCACATCCTCGATGCGCTCGAAGAGCTCATCTTCAACGGCAAATCCGTCGAAGCCGCCCTCGAATGAGCACACTCACTCGCATCATCGACACCGTCGCCGCGACGGCCCCCGACATCCGTGCGGGGCTGACCGGGCGACGCACCTACGAAGCCGAGGAGAATCCGTCCGGAGAGGCGCAACTCGCCGCTGACCTCTACGCGGACGACCTCCTCAGTGAGCGCCTGCTCGCACTCGACGGTGTTGCGACCTACGCCTCAGAAGAACGCGACGATATCGATGGAAACCCTGACGCAGACGGGTATCATCTCGCGTGTGATCCCCTCGATGGGTCGTCGAATCTCAAGTCCAACAACACGATGGGGACGATTCTCGGCGTCTACGACGCCCCGCTCCCCGCGAGTGGACACGACCTCGTCGCCGCCGCCTACGTCCTGTTTGGCCCCATCACGACGATGATTGTGGCAGAGGGCGACAGTGTGACCGAGTACGTCATCGAAGACGGCGACAAACGCGCCGTCCGCGAGGACATCACGCTCCCCGCAGAGCCGGTCACCTACGGCTTTGGCGGGCGCGTCCCCGAGTGGACGCCCGCGTTCACCGAGTTCGCCCGCGAGATAGAACAGGAGTTGAAACTGCGCTACGGTGGGGCGATGATAGGCGACGTAAATCAGGTGCTCACCTACGGTGGCATCTTCGCCTACCCCGGCCTCCAGTCGCGCCCGGAGGGCAAACTCCGCCTCCAGTTCGAGGGGAACCCGATCGCCTACATCGTGGAGGCCGCAGGTGGCCGTTCCTCCGATGGAACCGGGTCACTGCTCTCGGTTGAAGCGACCAGCCTCCACCAGCGAGTGCCGGTTCACGTTGGCAATTCTCGCCTCATCGACCGGCTCGAAGCCGCACTCGCAGACTGAGGCCGGATAACCCTCATCAATTTTCAAGGGAAACGGTTTCAATCCCCTACCACCTCTGGTTTTTCATGAAAGTCACCATCGCAAAGGGTGCAAACGAGGAGGAAGCCGCGGCCATCGCGGAAGCCCTCGCCCAAAACTTCCGAAACGAGGTTGAGGTGTACGTGCGCGGAGCGGACGAACCCGCTGCAACTGCAGACGGGAGTGACCTGCCGGAGCCAGAACCGGAGCCGGAAGTCGATGATTTCGGGCCGACCGAGCGCGAGGAGCAGCTCTGGGCGGAAATCGAGGAAATCGACCTCGGCGGCCCGGAGAAGTACAAACAACGCCTCCCCGACCAGGGCAAGCTGTTCGTCCGCGACCGGATGAAACTCTGGTTCGACGACGGACTACTGTTTGAGGATGGGAAGTTCGCCCAGTTCGACGCCGAGGACCAACTCCCTGCAGACGGCCTCATCACGGGCGCGGCGGAGTTCGAAGGCCGCGAGGTACACTTCATGGCGAACGACTTCACCGTGAAAGCTGGGTCAATGGCGCGTCACGGGGTTGAGAAGTTCCTCCGGATGCAACAGCGCGCGCTCAAAAGCGGGAAACCCGTCCTCTATCTGATGGACTCATCCGGCGGACGTATCGACCAGCAGACCGGCTTTTTCGCCAACCGCGAAGGGATTGGCAAGTACTACTACAACCACTCGATGCTGTCGGGACGCGTTCCCCAGATTTGTGTGCTCTACGGGCCGTGTATCGCGGGGGCGGCCTACACGCCGGTGTTCGCTGATTTCACCATCATGGTCGAGAAGATGAGCGCGATGGCAATTGCCTCCCCACGCATGGTGCAGATGGTCACCGGCGAGGACATCTCGATGGAAGACCTTGGCGGCCCGATGGTTCATGCAAAACACACCGGCAGTGCCGACCTCGTCGCCCGCGACGAGGAACACGCCCGCGAACTCGGGGCGAAACTCATCTCGTATCTGCCGAACAACGCAGACGAGAAACCGCCACACACAGAGCCAAAGCCACCGGCGAAGTCGCCAGAGGGCATCGACGGCATGATTCCCCGCGAGCCGAATCGCGGCTACGACATGGTCGACCTCATCGAACGCATCGTCGACCGCGACTCCTTTTTCGAGCTGCAAGCCGAGTACGGCAAGGAGATTATCACGGCGTTCGCCCGCCTCGATGGACGGCCGGTCGGCATCATCGCAAACCAGCCCGCCCACCGCGCGGGCGCAATCTTCCCGAAGGCCGCAGAGAAGGCCGCAGAGTTCGTCTGGAAGTGCGACGCCTTCGACGTGCCCCTGCTCTACCTCTGTGACACGCCGGGCTTCATGGCCGGGTCGCAAGTCGAGAAAGAGGGCATCTTAGAGCAGGGCAAGAAGATGATTTACGCCACGTCGTCTGCGACGGTGCCAAAGCAATCGGTTGTCATCCGCAAGGCGTACGGTGCAGGCATTTATGCCATGTCCGGGCCCGCCTACGACCCGGAGGGTGTCATCGGGCTGCCAACTGGCGAAATCGGGATTATGGGGCCGGAAGCTGCGATTAACGCCGTCTATCGCAACCATTTGGACGCCATCGAAGACCCCGAAGAGCGCGCAAAACGCACCGAAGAACTCCGCGAGGAGTACCGCCACGACATCGACATCCACCGCATGGCAAGCGAAGTCGTCGTGGACGAAATCGTGCCACCGAGCACGCTTCGCCAGGAACTTATCAACCGGTTCAACTTCTACGAAGACGTCGAAAAAGACCTGCCGAGCAAGAAACACGGCACGATTCTCTAATCGGCAGAGCGTCCGGTTTTTCGAACACTCTGGGTTGGGAGAACGTTATGTCAGTGCTAGCAGCGAGGCGCTGTTGTAAGCGACATGTAACTATGCGGTCAGTCTGCTTACCTGTTTTTGCCGTTGTGGTGCTGTAAAACGCCCCATCACGGTCTGTGTGTGAGTTGCACACCGGCTCTCCCCACGGAGCACCCCAAGAGTATCTACAATGTCCCATACTGATGAGTCTCGTCGTCTTCGACAGACGCGCGCTGACGTTTCATCGACACCCCCCGATGAGTCCGGCGGTTGGATTACCCACGTCCTTGGCCCGCTCCAGTACAAACTGTGGTTCATCGTGGTGAGTGCCATGGCTGCCGACGTATTACTCACGATGTACGGTCTCGAACTCGGATTGACGGAGCTGAACCCCGTTGCCGTCCGCGCAATCTCGGCGTTTGGCTACGCGGGACTTGGCGTACTCAAATGTCTGGCCCTCGGAATCGGCTTGGTGTGTTGGGCGCTCACCCCAAAGCAGTACGCCCCAATTATTCCGCTCGGGCTTGCTACACCGTCGATTATCGCGGTGTGCATCAATACGGTGCTCGTTTTCCTCGTTATCTAGTTACTCGGTTGGCTTTTTGAGCGACAACGTCGTTCGGTCGAACTCACAGACCAGTTCGTCGTCCTGATTGAACACTTCGACGTGCATGGTGACGATGCCGCGTTCGCCGTCTGAGGTCTCGCGCTTTTCTGTTACCGTCGACTGGACGCGAATCGTATCGCCGTGGAAGACGGGTTTCGGGTGACTGACGTTGTCGTACGAGAGATTTGCGACGATGGTGCCGTCGGTCATGTCGGGGATGGTGAGACCCACCGCGAGACTCATCGTGTAGAGACCGTTTACGAGCCGTTGACCAAACTGCGTGTCCTTTGCAAACTCCGCGTCGAGGTGGAGTGGCTGTTGGTTCATCGTCATGTCACAGAACGTCTGGTTGTCGCTCTCTGAGATGGTGCGACGAACGGCGTGCTCGACAGTTTCGCCAACCTCGAACTCTTCGTAGTATCGGCCGGTCATATCCGCACATGCGCGAAGTGAGGTGAAAAATCCCGCCGATTAGCCGAAGAGAGGTACGTTCAAACCGTCTCCGCGAGAGGGTTGAATATGGCACGACGAAGCCTCCTGTTCTCCCCCGGCGACCGCCCGGAGATGATGCAGAAAGCGCCCGGTGTCGGCGCGGATGTAGTGATTTTCGACCTCGAAGACGCCGTGGCCCCAGAACGCAAACAAACCGCACGCGAGGCGATAAACGAAGTGCTCACAGACTCGTCGTTCGACCCCGACTGCGAGGTGTGTGTGCGCGTGAACCCAATTGGTACCGTCACGGACGCCGACCTCGATGGCGTTCTCGCTGGC
Source organism: Haladaptatus sp. CMSO5 (assembly GCF_036689885.1). NCBI lineage: Archaea > Methanobacteriati > Methanobacteriota > Halobacteria > Halobacteriales > Haladaptataceae > Haladaptatus > Haladaptatus sp. CMSO5. The sequence goes on along the minus strand of NZ_JBAHVW010000001.1, from coordinate 1,419,929 downwards.
GACCCGCGCATCGACGCCATCATGCTCCCGAAAGCGACGGGGGCGGCCGACGTAGACGCACTTCAGGCCCTGCTCGCAGAACGTGGCTTCGACCTGCCCGTGTTCTCGCTGGTCGAATCCGCGGCGGGCGTGTTGAACGCCGTCGAGATTGCGAATGCGGAGGCGACAGCCGCGCTCGTGTTCGGCGCAGAAGACCTCGCTGCAGATATTGGTGCGACCCGCACCGAGGACGGAACGGAAGTGCTCTACGCGCGCGAACACGTCGTCCTCGCGGCGAGCGCGGCGGGCGTTGATGCCATCGACACTGTCTATACGGCGATTCGTGATACGGACGGTCTCGCAGACGAGACAGCGTTCGCCATCGAACTCGGCTACGACGGCAAGATGGCGATTCACCCGGCACAGGTGTCGGTTATCAATGACGCGTTCACGCCCGAGCCCGACCAAGTCGAGTGGGCGCGTGCCGTCCTTGCTGCACGCGACGAGGCAGAAGCAGAGGGGCGCGGCGTGTTTCGCGTCAACGACGAGATGATAGATGCCCCGCTCATCGCCCAAGCAGAGCGAATCGTTGCGCGAGCACGGGCTGCAAACTTGCTATAGGGAAGACCATTCATACGAAAATTTGCCGGTACGTTTAACCGTACCGTGTCCCATTTTTACAGGGTATGTCTGAAGAGGCGAACCCATTCGAAAGCCTACAGCGACAAATCGACAACGCGTCTCAGTTCCTCGACGTTCGATCGGATGTTTTAGAGCGGCTCAAACATCCCCAGCGCGTGCTCGAAACGAATCTGAGCGTGAAGATGGACGACGGAACGATTGGCGTGTTCAAAGCCTTCCGCTCGCAGTTCAACGGCGACCGCGGGCCGTACAAAGGCGGGATTCGCTATCACCCGGGTGTCACCCGCGACGAGGTCAAAGCACTCTCAGGGTGGATGGTGTACAAGTGCGCCGTCGTGGACATTCCCTACGGTGGCGGCAAGGGTGGCATCGTCATCAACCCCAAAGACCACTCGGAAGGCGAACTCGAACGCATCACGCGGTCGTTCGCAAAGGAACTGCGCCCGATTATCGGTGAAGACCGCGACATCCCCGCACCCGACGTGAACACCGGCCAGCGCGAGATGAACTGGATTAAAGACACCTACGAGACCCTCGAAAACACGACCGCACCCGGCGTCGTGACGGGGAAAGCCTTAGAAAGTGGCGGCAGTGAAGGCCGCGTCGAGGCGACCGGTCGTTCGACGATGCTCACCGCCCGCGAGGCGTTCAACTATCTCGACAAAGACATGGAAGGCGCGAGCGTGGCCGTCCAAGGCTACGGGAACGCCGGTTCCATCGCCGCCTACCTCATCGAAGACCTCGGCGCGAACATCGTCGCCGTGAGCGACTCGTCGGGTGCCGTGTACAACCCAGACGGCTTAGACGCCCGCGCGGTCAAGGAGTTCAAAAACGACACCGGCTCGGTCACGGGCTACGCCGAAGCCACCGAGGAGCTGACGAACGAAGACCTCCTCACCCTCGACGTGGACCTGCTCGTCCCCGCGGCGCTCGAAAACGCCATCGACGGCGACCTCGCGAAGCAGGTTCGCGCAGACGTCATCGTGGAAGCCGCAAACGGCCCACTCACCCCCGAGGCCGACGAAGTGCTCACCGAAAGCGACGTGTACGTCTTCCCCGACATCCTCGCAAACGCCGGCGGCGTGACGGTCAGTTACTTCGAATGGGTACAGAACCGCCAGCGCTTCTATTGGTCTGAAGAGCGCGTCAACGACGAACTCGAGACGATCATTGTCAACGCGTTCAACGGCCTCGTGGACGCCTACGAAACCCACGGCCTGCCAAGCTTCCGCACGGCAGCCTACGTCGTCGCTATCCAGCGCGTCGTCAAGGCATTCGAAGAAGGCGGCACCTTCCCCTAAAACCGCTCGCGCCCGCTCGTTTTCCGACAATTCTGAAAAATCAGGTTAGTGACCGCTCGGCCTTTCGCCTTACAGCCCGAGTTCGCGGCCGATGATGAGATGCTGAATTTCGGAGGTGCCTTCCCCGATTTCCATGAGCTTTGCGTCGCGGTACATCCGCTGTGGGGCGAAGTCGGTGGTGTAGCCGTAGCCGCCGAGCACCTGCACGGCGTCCTCTGAGACCTCGCGGGCGACCTCACTCGCGTCGAGTTTGGCGAGCGCCGAGGACTTGGTCACGTCCATGCCCTGGTCGTACTGCCACGCCGACTTGTGGGTCAGGAGGCGTGCGCGTTCGATTTTGCGGTCCATCGAGACGATTTTGTCGCGGATGGCGTCGAACTTCGAAATCGGTTGGCCGAACTGTTCGCGCTCTTTCGAGTACTTGTGGGCGGCTTCGTAAGAGCCCTGTGCGATGCCGACCGAGAGGGCGGCAATCGAGATGCGGCCGCCGTTTAGCGTCTTCATCGTCTGTTTCCAGCCTTCACCAACCTCGCCAAGGAGGCGGTCTTCAGAGACGCGAACGTCGTTGAACTGAATCTCGCAGGTTGGGGAGGCGTTCAAGCCCATCTTGTCCCAGACGGTCGTGACTTCGAAACCGTCGTCGTTGCGCGGGTCGACGATGAACGTCGAGATGCCGTCGTACCCGGCGTCGGGGTCCGTAACGGCCTTTACGAGCACCGAACCGGCCTCGCTCGCGTTCGTAATGAACTGCTTCGTGCCGTTGATGACCCACTCGTCGCCGTCTTTCACGGCGGTAGTGTCCATGTTCGAGGCGTCACTGCCGCTGCCGGGTTCGGTGAGCGCCCACGACCCGAGATACTCGCCTTCTGCGAGCGGGCGAAGCCAACGCTCTTTCTGTGCGTCGGTACCGAACATTTCGATAGGTTTCGAGGCAAGCGAGATGTGTGCAGCATAGGAGAGCCCGACAGAGCCGGAGGCGCGCCCGATTTCTTCGGTCGTGAGCGCATACATGAGTTGGTCGCCGCCAAGCCCACCGTACTCCTCGGAGATGGGGACGCCCATCATGTCGAGGTCTGCGAGGGCGGAGAACACTTCGGTCGGACAGCGGTGTTCGTCCTCGATTTCCTGTGCAATGGGGACAATCTCCTCGTCACAGAACTCCCGGACGGTATCTCGAATCATCCGGTGTTCTGCAGGTAGGCTGAAATCCATACCCGAAGATTCGGGCAACGGAAGATAAAAACACCGACAATCATTAACGACTGTGCCACGCGGTGATACGGCGCATAAGCGTTCTGGCGAAGACATATGTCTCCGGGCCGCCCGTATTTTTCCAATGGCATTCAGGCGGTTCCTCCGCGGCCGGATTGAATGGGACCGATTAGAGTCGGTCGCAAGAGCAATCGCCGAGCGCTACGACGAAGACGAGGTTCGCATCGAGTTTCTCGAAGCCGACAACTGGCTCTCTACACCCTGTGTCATCAACGAACGCTGGTTCGTGAAAATCATCACCGAGCAGAACTCGTTCGTCCACGCCCTGCTCACGACGGGCCGCAACATCGGTGCGTTTACGAGCGGAACGGAGGGCTTTTTCGACCACTTTGGAACCGCCTACGGCATGGCCGAACACGAGTTCGAGGCGACGAAGAAACTGCGCGAAATCGGCATCAACGCCCCCGAACCCGTCGAAGCCTTCGAATTCGAAGACCTCGGCGTGCTCGTCCTCGAATATCTCCCCGAATTTCGCACGCTCAACGAGCTGTCGGGCCGCGAGGCACTGTCCTACGCGCCGGAGATGTTCGAGTCGCTCGCCACCATGCACGACAACCGCCTCGCCCACGGCGACCTCCGCGGTGAGAACGTCCTCATCGCCAACAACACGCTCTACTTCATCGACGCGACCAACGTGAAAGAGTCCGGCCTCGCAGACGCCCGGTCGTACGACCTCGCGTGCGCGCTCGCAGCACTCGAACCGCTCATCGGCGCAAGCTCGGCCGTAGACGCCGCGCTCGAAAGCTACAGCGTAGACGAGCTGCTCGCCGCACAGGACTTTCTCGACTTCATCAACATGCGCCCCGACCACGATTTCGAAGCTGGAGTCGTGAAGGGTGAAATCGAAAAACGCGCGACCTAACCTTGGTGACGCTGTGGGGCCGTCGGCGAGTCCACGTCGCGGGCGATTCTTTCGAAGTTGGATGAGTAGCGCCTTGGTAGTCCCTGTACAAAACGCGAGTCTTTTTCTGGGGGGCGTCCGTTGTCACAAGTGTGACTTAGGCAGGTAGAACCGTTCTACCAGTTGCCTTCGTCCGATTGACTGCAACGAATACCATCACGCCGAGAGTAACATCGCTCGCGCATCTATGCCTACCTAACGGTGCATATGACTCAAGTGTGCGTCTCGCTTCCAGATTGATGGGATTCGGGGAAACCAGCCGGAACCGAGAAGTTCTGGCCGCACACCAGCCACATCCATGAAAATAGCCTACTCACCGAGTGGCAACGCTCGACCGACGATAGCTCCACGGGCACATTCCAGAAAGATTGATAAAATTATTGGAATGTACGGTTTGATTGACAATCTTGGTACACAGTCTGTCAAACCTCCAAAATCACTTATATCACTGTATGTCCAATTTTCTGATGGGAAAGGGCAATTGTCGGTATCGACCGCCATGCCCCTCAACAGGCCAGTTCCAACGATAACATTCACTCATTCGACGAGTGGTAACGCTCGGCCAACCAGCCCACGCCTACTCCATGCCAATGTCCACAGATAACCCACACTCGGCCACGTCGCAGCCAACCGGCCCGTACACTGAAGACGACCTCACCAACGCTCTCATCGAGCACACACGCGAGCGAGAGCAAGCCAGCCGCGAGGACGGCGTCCCAATCAAATCCGCGTTTCACGACGTGGAAGTTCCCTACTCCCATTACGGGAATCGCGGTTCAATCGACCTCTACGAGCGAGGAATCGGCGGCGTGCACGTATTCGAGTTCAAGTCGGATGCTGCGCTTAATTCCGTGACCGGCGCAAACGCGGTGATTCGTCAGTTCAACCGCGCACGAGCGCATTTCTTCCCCGGGAGTGCGTACACGCCTCGGCCAACGACGCCTGTGAGCTTCGAACTCTGCTTCATCCCGAGTGAACGCACTGCCCGGCACGTCATGGAGAATCAAGAGATGTACGCTACGTTGCCGGGCACTGACCCGTCTGGGTTCGACGTGAAAACGATTGTGACGTTTCGACATCCTGAGCACCCGGGAAAGCCGTTGCTCTTGTTCACGGAGAATTGGGGAGTGCAACACGCACCGTTCGAGGACTACTCGGCGTACGCTTGCAGGACGAATCCGGTGGCGTTCGAGGCTGCCGAACCCGTGTTGCAGTCTTTATGGGCTGGCGAAACCGCGTAGGTCAGGAGAGTCAGATGGGTGACTGTTAATTTCATTTCCACTCAGGATGTGGCTCTCGGTTATCAAACTCACCGTCCACGTCGCTACAAGGTTAAATCAAATCCTACGTACCGGCAGAAGGTGAATGAGGTTCAAGAGTCATGGTCTATGTTCCTGCAGTCGCTCTGGAAAGCAGATTTCAAGTGATGATGGCTGAGTCGCGTGTGCGCCCTGCACGCGACCGAGCCGTGGTGACGCTGCGGCGGGCGTCGGTGGACCGTGGCCATGACGGTCCGATGTGGCGGTGCGTTGTTACCGGTCTGACGAGAAAAGCGTCGTCCCGGTGTCTGAGAGAAGACACTCACCACACATAAATTCGCGCATTGTCGACCCGGTTGTTACTCGGCTGAGTCGCGGAGGTCTGCGAGCAACGCAGCTTCGAGATTGGAGAGCTCTTTGCTCAGATTGCGTTTGAAAAATCGCTCGACACCCGGCACTTTGCCTTCCACGACGAACCGATTTGCGAGTTTCGTGCCAGTCTCCGTTTCCGTGAGTTCGTGTTCGCCAACAACGTGCATCACCGACGACTTGCCGACGAACTTGATGAACGCCGGTTCCTCGCGTTTTACGTCCTCTGTGCGCACGGGAACGGTTTTGTTGATAAACGGAATGGGGAGGCTGATTTGCCACGTGGCTTTCGTCCCCTCCTTGTTGTCGATGGTGTAGGAATCGACCACGCTGATGTACTCTGCGCGTTTGGCCGGGTCTGCGATGAACTCCCAGACGCGAGCGGGGGTGGCGGGCAACTCGAACGTTTCTGAAACCCGGACGGTCATACGACACTCCTACTTGCTCGCCACGTAAAAAAGGCGCTGACTGGGGAGTACGCCCTGTCCGAATACGCGTGTCGTAAAACGACGGTGCAGAAAGCGGGTGCCCGATTAGCCAAGCGTCACGCGCCACGTCGTCGAGCGGGCGCGACCCCATTTTTCGATTTCGATGTCCTCTGACTTCTCAGAAAGACGGGGAAGGCGGACGCCAACCTGCTTGGCTGTAAGCCCAATCTGTTCTGCGATGTGCTTCGCCCGGAAGTAGCGTTCTCCCTTGGCGACGCTCTCTCGCAGGTGCGCGAGAATTCGCAGGTCCTCATCTGTGAAGTCTGTCATCAACAAGTAAATACGACGCTCAACGGTTTAACCGTTACCGACTCAGTTGCCGTAGACGTGCAAGGTGGTAATCAAGATACACCCGAACACAATGGCGGCAGCGAAGCCGTAGGCGGCGTTCAGCGTCTCTGGGAAGACGTACATCACGAGTACTCCAACGAGGGCGAGTGCGCCAAACAGCATGGCCATGCCAATGCCCTTGTCCGTCGCGGCGGCGGATTCTGCGGTCATATCATGTGGTAACGACAGGAGGGTCTTAGTTCATTCTTTTCCGGCGACGGCCTGCCGTCCGAAGAACTATACAGGAAAGCGCATATCTGAGCATAATGGCAGGGGCAAAGACACTCGTTTTTGGGAGTAAATTGAAGGTTCTCGTCGCAGTCGTCGGCCTCCTAGTCGCAAGCATTGGCGGCGCGTGGGCGCTTGGCATCATCGGCGTCCCGGTCGTCGGCGGCGTCGAGAACCGGTTTACGGGCGTGAGCGACACCCAAACCGCCATCCAGACCGACCTCGTCGTCTCGAATCCGAACCCCATCAGCCTCCAGCTCGGGGGTACCTCGGTGGAGTACGACGTGGCGATGAACGACGTGTCCATCGCCTACGGGAAAAAAGAGGGACTCGACATCGAACAGGGCAACACAACCCTCCAGTTCGACACGCGAATGGATAACGAGAAGATACCGGCGTGGTGGGTCACGCACATCCAGAACAACGAGACGACGAACGTGAACATCAACGCGCAAGTTCACTCCTCGTTGCTCGGGCGCACGTTCAACGTCCCCCAGTCACAGCAGATCCACACGAATCTGATTGGGCAGTTGAACTCAGACGAGACGCGGCCGATAAACGCCAATCAGGCGGTTATCTCGGATCCGGTGCTCTACATCAACCAGACGAGCGCGACGTGGGGGACGGTCACCGACCAACAGACGCCAATCGACCTCCAGTTCGTCCTCTACAATCCAAAGGCGACGCCCTACACCATCACCGAACTCGGCTACACGATTACGATGAACAACATCACCGTGGGCGAGGGCGTGACCGACCGCTCGCACGTCATCCCCGGCGGCGCAACGGAGACGGTTGCGACGACGGCAACCATCAACAACCAGCTGCTCGATGACTGGTGGGCCTCCCACCTCAGAAATAATCAGGTCACAGAACTCCGCATCGACTTCTACGCGAAGGTGCAAGTCGGCCAGAGCGGCCCCTCCTTTAGACTCCCACTCGACGATTTGACCCACACCCAGACCGTCGAAACGGACATCTTCGGCACGAAAGACCAGACGGACATCGACACGAACCTGAACAGCAGTACCTCGACAGACGACGAGCAGACGCAAACCGCAGAGACCACGACAACCGAGCAGTCGGATGAAACGACAGCGTCGACCACGGAAACCACGACCACGGAGACCACCACGACCGCCACGGAAACCACCGACGACGGCGGCATCCTCGACGTGCCACGCTCCCCGCTCGCGCTCGTTCGTCGGTAGGCGATAGCATTTTATTCCGGTCTCGTGTAAATTCGGCTACAATAACACGGAGTACCCACACTCCTGGTCGCGTTCTTCTCCCGTGAGCATGGCGTAACGGCGGACGGTGACTCGGTGTTTGTGACAATCGACGGCGAGACTCACGAGTTGCCACCCGCGGTCGCCCAGCAGTTGCACGACGACCTCGGCGACGCGCTGTGCCAGCGCACGGAGTTTTTCAAAACCGTCAGCGAGTACCGCGAGAATGGCTCGTATCGCGTGAGTCGCCGGGCGGGGAGTTCTTCGGGCAACGCAGAAGTGTTCCGGCGTTTCGAGGAGTTAGAGCGACTCTACGACCGACTGCCAGAGACGTTCACTGCGACGGACGTCGGTAAAAGCGGAATCACCGGGTTGTGTCGCCACCTGTTGGTGCGACACGTCGCTGAGCATCCGGCGTTCGATTGCCGTATCACGCGGCGAAATCCGTTGGCGGTGAAAAAAGCGTAGTTACCGAATCGTCGTGTGTTCTGACTCCTCGTTCAGCGCGAGGTTGGTGGCGATTTCGGCGTTGCGGACGGCGTACTGGGCGGTCTGCTGGAGGCTCACGAGCACTTCGCGCACCTGCAGGAGGTCTTTGTTCGACATCTCCGGGAGGTCATCGAGAATCTCGTGTTCCTTGTCACCGATTTCTGCGAACATCCGACGCACCTCGATGGTCATATCGAAGTCACGCTCGACCGCAGAGCGGACGGCGAGTTCCGTGATTTCGTTCACTTGGTCGGTGAACTCGCGGATGCGGCGCATCGTCGCAGAGTCGACGTTCAGGGTGTGCCCGTCGGTTTCGATGACGGTCTTTGCGATGTCTTCTGCGTTGTCAGCCGTCAGTTCGAGGTTTTTCGCAATCGACCGGTAGCCGATGAGCGGGAAGCCGTCTGCGAGGCCAACAGCTCGGGCGAGGTTCGGATTCTGGTAAGCGGTGAAAATGAGGCGAAGCAGGAGGACGAAAATCTTGTTTGCCTGACGCTCTCGGTTGAGCGCGCGCTGGGCCAAGTCGGGGTTTCCGTGGGCGAGTGCCTTCACGGCCTCGTTTCGCATCGTGCTGCCCGTCGATTCGAGGCGCTCTAAGAGGTTGTCGAGGGTGAAGTCTTCAGGGTCGACAGAGCATCGAATCGCAATTCGGTCTGGGGTTTCTTCGATGACGCCGAGGCCCATGAGCTGGGTCTCTGCGTTGTACACCGCGTTGATGTGCGCGCTCGTGAGCGTCTCACCTTCGTCGGCTTCGACGTGAATGACGCGGCGTCCGAGGACGTACTGTGCCACGATTGCCCGTTCGACAGAATCCGCATCGAGGTTTTTGGCGTGGATAATCGCTTCTGACTCTTCTGCCTGCGCGGACTCCGGCATGACCGTGAGCGTCCCCTTTCCACCCATCCGAATCGTTACCTCATCGCCCTTCTCGACACCGTGTGCCTTCGCCCACTCTGCGGGCAACGTCATTGCTAACGTCGAGGGGCCGAGTCGCTGTACCTTACGTGTTTCCATAGGGAGATTACTCTATTTGCACGACCTTATATCTCACTATATGGGAACCCTATACCCCATGCTTCGTACTAGGGACCTATGCATTGTTAAACCGTTTTCAGCATCCGCCGCTCGAATCGCCCGACTCGAACCTGATACCAGCCCTTTAACTCCTCGTCAAGCGCCGCATCACCCGTGTCAACGCGGAGGACGCCGATGTCGTCGATTTTCGCCCGCGAGCCAACAACGTCGATGTCACACCGGCGAATCACGGCCGGTGAAAGCTGGTGGTTCCCGCGCCCGAAGATGAAGCCTTGTCCGCCTATCGGGGACACGACGATGCGATTTCGTTCACCGAGCGCGTCGAGAATCTGTTGTTCACGGGCGTCTTTGACGAGCAGGTCGCCGTCTTTCCACACGTCGACGCCGAGCGGCGAGCCGTCGAACCCAAGCGCAGTTTTGATTGCGCCGACCGTGCTGCCGGGGCCAAGCACGTAGGTGACCGTTGGGTCTACGTCTTCGACGAATCCCTCGACGAGCGTTTCAATCGTTCCCGAGGAGAGCTGTTTTGACGATTGGAGGCCCTCTGCGACCGGAACGTTCACGACGGCTTTGAGTTCGGCGCGCACCTCGCCTGCTCGATATGCCTCCTCGTCTATGTCCATCACTTCGTTTGGCTCGCTACGGGTGTAGGTGGCTGCGATGCGCCCGGCCTCCGCAGGCGAGACAGCGAACACAGACGAGTAGATTTTCACCCCCGCCGGGACGCCGAGCACGGGTGTGTCTGCGTCCAGTTCCGCGAGTGTCTCTGCAATGTCCACGGCGGTGCCATCGCCGCCGACGAACAGAATCAAATCAACGCCTTCCGCGACGAACCGACGGACGGTTTCGCGGGTGTCGGCGGCACTCGACGCTGCAGGCGGTTCGTAGACGAGTTCGGGGTCGAATCCGGCAGCGGTGACCGCGAGTTCCCCCATCTCACCGGCGGCAGTGAAAATCGTGGTGTCGGGGGCGTCAGTTGCGAGGCGCTCGATGGCGGTGCGTGCACGTTCGGGTGCGCGCGGCTCTGCGCCGAGTTCGCGGGCACGCTCGACTGCGCCGTCGGTTCCCTTGAGGCCGACGCGCCCGCCCATGCCAGCGATTGGGTTCACAACCACGCCGATGCGTCGCATACCTGTTCATGTGCGAGAGCGATAGAAAAGGCATGCGGTGGCGCCATTCGAGTTCCGCGAAGGCTAACTCTTATAGTCCTTGTTTGTGACATATACACCGACTTATAAACACCACCATGAATATTGAAGGCCTACAAGCGGTTTTGGAGTATGCGACGGCGTGTTTGGGGGAGAAGTTGCGAGCGGTCGGCTACGCCACAGAAGCGGAGATAACGTACACGTTCATGCGAGAGGATGTCTCTGAACTCTACGATGAACTTGCGTTTTCGCGTATCCGCGACGAACTCGTCTTGAGTACGCTCGAACAGCGCCACCACGAAGGGCTGTACGCCGTCGGGTCGCTCAAGGCAACAGTGCGTGTCTTCGAACAAGCCGTCATGGTAATCTTTGACGATTTGGTCGAATACGGCGCGGTCATCCTCTCGTTTGACACTGACGCCGAATGTTCGTTCGTGGAGTTTCTCAGCACCTGCCGGTCGCACCTCGAAGCGGCTGAGTCCCACTGAGCCAACGTATCAACATTTATGCGAACCCGCTTGTAACGGCCATCCATGTATGTTCCGCTCGCTGAGATGGGAGAAACGGCGTTCACTGCAGGACAAATGAACCTTATTGGTGGGGGTGTCGGGATTATCGGCCTCGCCATCGTCGGCGCGTGGTGGTACTCGCTCTACCGATAGGCTTCCGTCACACGTTCCTGTAACCACGCTTTCGCCGCTGAGACGGCGTCTTCGTCCTCGCTTTCGAGTTTTATGCGAACGTTCTCACCGGGATAGCTCCCGACTTTCACGCCGAATTTTTCCTGGACTTCGTTCATCCGGTCGATGAGCGCGCTCTCTGGCTCTGCAGCAATCACCTCGTCTGTGTAGCGTTTCACACCCGAAAACTCGTCTGCGACGAGGTCGAACATCCCCTTCATCTCGGCGGGCACGCCCGGGAACACGTAGACGGCGTCTACGACACACCCCGGCGCGACGCCGACTTCGTTCGGGAGCATCCGCGCGCCGACGGGCAGGTGGGCGGTTCCCGTGGCGAGGTCATCGTGGGAGTAGCCGCCGTGGGTCGTGAGCCACGCAAGAGCTTCTTCGTGGCGTTCGACAGCACGGCCGAACGCAGCCCCGATGCCCTCCATCGTCAGGTCGTCGTGGGTCGGGCCAAGCCCGCCGGTCACGATGACGGCGTCGTATTCTGCGTGGTACTCGTTTACGACGTGGGCGATGTCCGCGATGCGGTCGGGGACGACTGTGACGCGTTCGACGGTCGCTCCCCGAGCGTTCAGTTGCTGGGAGAGCCACGTCGCGTTCGTGTTGACGGTATCACCTGCAAGTATCTCATCACCGACGGAAACGAGGGCCACGCGCATAGCAGTCGGTAGGTGTGGCACTCGTAAAAAGCCACAGTTGCCAGTGACTTACGTCACCACGAAGTCTGCGAACATCCCCAACTCGTAGTGGGAGGGGAGATTACAGATGAGCGCGTAGTGGCCCGCGTCAAGGTCAAGTGTCAACGTCGCTGTCGCTTCGTCCTCAATATCTTCGACTTCGTCTACGAGTTCGATACCTTCTGCACCCGCTTCGTCTACCGCCCCGTCTTCGTCGGTCGGTAGCTCTCCAGCCATAATCTCCGTCTTCAGTACTACGAACTCATGGAGCGATGGCCCCACGTTCGTGATGTCGAACTGAATTCGGCCAGCGGAGACCGAACTGTCACTCAATTCGATTTTGAAATCGGACAGCGTCACATCCACTGTCGTGTCCGGGCTTGGGCCGGAACCGCCCGTACAGCCAGCGAGTGCGACAATGGCGAGTCCCCCAGTTGCCTTCAAGAAGGTGCGTCTGCCAGTACTATCTCCACGTTCCCCACTCGGTACTCCTCTTGACGCAGCCGTTGTGCTGGCCATACGATATGATAGGCTGGTTGGGGGAATACACCTATCGTCGGGTCTCAGAACGTGAGACGTACTTTTGGGCCAGAATCAGGTTCGAGAGGAAAACCGAGTTTCTCAAACAGCGAGGTCGCCTTTCGCTTTCACGACGACGATTTCCGAGGCGTCTACGGCGTCTACGTCTAAGTGCATCGGGATGAACTCCCGGCGCTCGAAGGCTTCCAGTTCGTCTTCGGTACCGATGGTACACCAGAGCTGGACGCGGTCTGGCCCGTGGTAATCGCCCTGTCGTGCGACACCAAAGCAGTGCATTTGTTCGCCGTCGTATTCGATGATACCACCCTTACGGATGCCGGGGTCCCCGTGGATGATGAGCCGCTTCATGGTCTCGGATATGGACGTGGGTGAAATTATACTGTCGGTTGTCGGTGACTGTTGTAGGCTAGCAGTGAGACGGCAAACCGAACCCGTGCGTCCTGTAGTCACAGAAGGATTTTGGTCGTAGCGTGCGTGGGTGGTGTAATGTACGGTCGTCGCCCATTTCTCCTCGTCCTCGCAGCTTCCTTGTCGGGCTGTTCGCTTATCCCAACCCAGTCCACATCGCAGTCGAGTTCGCTCTCGCTCACGATTCAAAACGAGAGCAGTTCACCGACCGACGTGACCGTCACGGTCACCGACGCAGATGAGACGGTACTAGACGAAGAAACCGACCGCCTTGACGTGAGCGTTGGTCGATCCTTCGATTTCACCGTCACAGAGCGAGGTCGCTACACGGTCACTGTGTCAGGGACCGACTGGAAAACAGAACAGACGTGGGACACCGAGACGTGCGCGTCGTACAGTGCGACCGTCCGATTCACCGACGACACGCTCGAAAATTCTGGAGAATGCGTCCAACCGCGATAAGGCGTGGCGAGACAGCGCACCGAGAGCGAAGTTACAGAGACACAGAAAATTGGCCGATAGTTGGTACTCTGTGTGTGAGCGAGTAGCGCGAGGACTCCCGGAGGGCGGGCGGACGCGCCGCGCGTGAGACACGGATAAACCAAATGCGTTTTAAGGCGTGGCACGTTACGGCTGAAGTAAGGGATTAGCTATGCAGATGCCACGACGCTTCAATACGTACTGTCCGCATTGCCAAACGCATCACGAACACGAAGTCGAGAAAGTTCGCCGCGGTCGCGAGACCGGGATGAAGTGGATCGACCGCCAGCGTGCCCGTGGCAAAGCCACGATTGGTAACGCCGGTAAGTTCTCGAAGGTGCCTGGTGGCGACAAGCCAACCAAGAAAACGAACCTCAAATACCGCTGCAGCGACTGCGGCAAAGCCCACCTCCGCGCTGGCTGGCGGGCAGGCAAGCTTGAGTTCCAGGAGTAATCTCATGGCAGGCTCTTTCATCACCGTCAAATGCGCAGATTGTGAGAACGAACAGACCCTCTTCGAACGCGCAGCCACCGAAGTTGCGTGCGCCGTTTGCGGGCACACGCTCGCCCGCCCGACCGGCGGCAAAGCGGCCATCGAGGGTGAGGTCACAGAGGTCGTCGAGTCACGATGAAATACAGCGGCTGGCCCGAGCCGGGCGAACTCGTCGTCGGGAAGGTCGAAGACATCGAGAACTTCGGTGTGTTCATCGACCTTCAGGAGTACGACGAAAAGCGCGGACTCGTCCACATCAGCGAGGTGGCCAGCGGATGGATCAAGAACGTTCGTGACCACGTCCGTGAGGGACAAACTGTCGTCTGTAAGGTGCTCTCTGTCGACGAGAGCTCCCAGCAGATTGACCTCTCTATCAAGGACGTAAACGACCACCAGCGCAAAGACAAGATTCAGGACTGGAAAAACGAGCAGAAGGCCGATAAGTGGATGCTCATCGCATTTGGCGAGGACATCGCCGACGACGAGTACGCCGCCATCGCAAACGAACTGCTCGACGAGTACGGCAGCCTGTACGCCGGATTCGAGGCCGCCGCGATTCACGGCGCAGAAGCCTTAGAAGAGACGGGATTGGACGATGACGAAGTCAGCGCCATCGTCGAATCCGCCCGCGAGAACGTGTCGGTGCCGTACGTGAACGTCACGGGCTACATCGACCTGCGCTGTCCGGACCCGGACGGCGTGGACGTCATCAAAGAGGCGCTCAAGGTTGCCGAAAGCGACGACGACCTCTCCGATGACATCGAACTCTCCGTCAGCTACGTCGGGTCGCCCGAATACCGCATCAAGGTGAAGGCACCGGACTACAAGCTCGCCGAAGACGCGCTCGAATCGAGCGCCGAGCGAGCAGCCGACTACATCAAGGCAAACGGCGGTACTGCCCACTACCACCGCGAGCGCCACGAAGACGACGAATGAAATCCGACATCCGGGTGTGTTCGGCGAGTGCGATCGCGCACGACCGCCCGGTGTACACGCTTTCTGCGACCTGCCCCATCTGTGGAGCCGAGGCCGTAAATTCAGCCCCGGCGAAGTTCAACCCCGAAGACCCCTACGGGGAGTACCGACGCGCACTTAAGCGCCGAGAACACGAGTAGGGCCATATGGACGAGTTTGATATCGAGGTCTTCGCAGACCCAGACCTCTCTGACCCGATTCTTGTCGAGGGGCTGCCGGGTGTTGGGCACGTTGGAAAGCTAGCCGCAGAGTACCTCGTTGAACAGTTAGATAGCGAACTGGTACGCCGCGTCTACTCAGAGCACTTCCCGCCACAGGTGACCCTCGAAGACGGGATTGCAGAACTCACCTGCGCCGAGTTCCACGCCATCGAAGGCGACGAACAGGACTTGCTCATTCTCACGGGCGACCACCAAGCACAGGACAACGCTGGCCACTACCACCTCACGAACGCCTTCCTCGACATCGCAGAAGAGTTCGACGTCTCGAAAATCTACGCGCTCGGTGGCGTGCCAACCGGCGAACTCATCGAGGAGTACGCCGTCCTCGGCGCGGCGACGAACGAAGATCTTGTTGAATCGCTCGAAGAACTCGACGTTGAGTTCCGCGAGGACGAACCTGCAGGCGGCATCGTCGGCGTGAGCGGGCTCATGCTCGGCCTCGGTCGCCGTCGGGGGATTCCTGCGGCCTGTCTGATGGGCGAGACGAGCGGCTACCTCGTCGACCCAAAAAGCGCCCAAGCTGTGCTCAAAATCCTCGAAACCGTGCTCTCGGTCGAACTCGACTACGAGGACTTAGAGGAGCGCGCAGACGAGATGGAAGACGTGATGGGCAAAATCAAAGAGATGGAGCAGGGTTCGAGCGCGACAGACGAAGACTTGCGCTATATCGGCTAACGATTCCCTCATTTTCACCCGTTTGCGGACGAGTTTCTTCGAGTAGCCAGCCGCCGCACCTGCTGTGCGCGACGTGCCCACACGGTTCATATTCGTCGCGCCCAAAGACACCGGTGTGATTGGTGAGCTGTTGGCGGTGTTGCCAGACTGGCTCGTCCTTGGAGTGGCCCTCGGCATGGTGTTTTCTGTCGCCATCGCGGCCACTTTCATCGTCGGCGAGCGGCTGTACCCGACCGCTCCGATAGACCCGAGGCGGGTGTGGAGCGGCGACGAGCGCAGGCGCGCCGAAATCCGCGAGTTTCTGCGAACCATCAACGAACCATTCGCAGAGAATCACTTCGTAGAAGGCCAAACCGTCGCCTTCTACCTCCCGATGCGCGACGTAGCGATTACGTTCGACGCCCGGGCGTACTACCGCATTGAGCGCTCGCCAACCTACGCCGTCCTCGTCGAACACGAGATGCCGGGCTTCCAGCTCGCCGGACGCCTCCCCTTTGAGACGCCGGAAATCGAACTCACCGATGGGACGCCGGATGCGACGAGTATGGCGTTCGCCGTGCTTGGCGTGCCAAAAACCGCGAGCAGCAACGAGTTGAAACAGGCCTACAGAAAGCGCATCAAAGAGGTGCACCCCGACCACGGCGGCGACTACGAGACGTTCACGCGCGTGCGAGAAGCCTACACGACGGCGAAAAAGCGCGCGAACTAGAGGTCTGCGACTTCGTAGGCCAGACCAGAATCGCGGAGCGCGTCGGTGACACGCCCGGCGGTATCGATGGTGGTGACGACGACCACGTCCAGTCCGCGGCTTGCAGCGTCTGCAGCGACTTCACCGGCGGCGAAAATCGTGTCCGGTGTGAGCGAGAGACTGCGAAGCGTGCCAACCGCTTCGACGCCCATCGCGGCGACGAGGTCTGCGCCTTCACACGCCTTTGCGAGCGTCTCTAAGTCTACCTCGTCGGTGCCCGCGCGGATGGGTGGGACCTGATAGACGGTGACGAGGCCGGGTTCTAAGTCGATAACACCCGAAAATCCGGTGACGCCGACGACCTTCCCTTCCTCAGCCAGCGTCGTCGTCACGCCGGTCGCCGGGCCGTCGTCGCCGGGCGTTGCGTGGAGGAGGCCATCCACAATCGAGAGCGTCACCGTCTCGCCTGCCTCGACCGAGTCGGTGGCGATTGCGGCGTCTTCACCGACGTTGCCGAGCACGTCGTCGGTGACGTGTTCTGCGAATCTCCGCACGTCGGTCGCGGCCTGGAACAACCAGTCGACGCCCTCTTTGGTCACGCGGTAGCGAGAGCGCCCCTCTTTGCGGACGAGGCCTTCATCTACGAGGTCGCGGATGTATTCACTCACAGCCTGACTCGTCACGCCAACCGCGGTAGCAATTTCGCCTTGGCTCACGGCTGGTTGCCGGTCTGCGATTTCGACGAGGATGCGAAACCGTGTGGCAGCGCGCTTGTTTTCGAGAACATCCGCCATGTCCCATCCTACGGACGGGGGGCTATAAATTGTACTGACAGCTGTACGGCGATGGGTCTGCTCGCCACGAAGGTGACGGGGAGAGACAACACGGGTACAGCTGGCAGTAGTTGTCGCCTTACTGAACAGGTGCGCATTAGGACTGGTCTTCGATGACGGCTTCTGCGGCCACCCGGCCACTTTTGAGCGCGCCCTGAATCGACGACCACTGCGTGTAGTCACCCGCGAGGTAGACGTTCTCGCCGCCGTCGCGCACGTCCGGCAGGCGGTCGTGGATGCCCGGTGGCTGGCTGAACTGGGCGAACTCGATGCGATCTGTGTGGATGTGGCGAAGGCTGCCGAAGGACTGCTCGGGGAACCACGAGGCAAGCGCATCGCGCGTCTGCTCGGCGAGCGCCGCGTCCGTTTCGTTAGGCAGGCCGAGGTACGTCGCGCTCACGAGGTGTTCACCGCCGGGGGCGTAGTTCGGACAGACCGCAGAGAGTGGCGCGACGTGGTTCGGCCCCTCGTCGGTCGCATTGAGCACGAGTCGTCGGTGGGTTTCGAGCGGCACGGAAATCGAGTAGTACTGGGTGACACAGGAGTGGGCCTGCGTTGGAATCTCCGAACTACCGGTTAACTCGCCTGCGGCTTTCGGGTCAGTTGCGACGACGACGGCATCTGCATCGAGCGTTTCACCCTCCAACTCAACGGTTGGTGAGTCGCCGTCGAAGACGCCAACGGCGTGCGTTTCGAGGCTGATGTCGGCACCGGCGCGCCGGGCGCGGGCTGCGAGTTGTTCTGCAATCGCTCCCATTCCCTGTTTGGGCACCACCGTATCGCCCGTTGCGAGCATGCTGAAGGTGTAGTCGAACACCGCCCCAGAGGTCGAAAGCGACCGGTCGAGCGTGATGCCGCCGTAGAAGGGTGCGGCAAAGTTGTCGATGAACGCCTGAGAGAACCCACGCTCACGCAGCGAGTCCTCGATTGACTGGTCTACACCGTCGAAGAACGTCTCAGGGTCGGTGCTTGTGAGTTCACGCCGAAGTTTCAACACACGGGCTTTGTCGCGAAAGGTCACCTCGCGGTTGAACAGCGATTCGGTGAGGTCGCCGGGATTCTTAAACGGGTCTGCGAGCGTTGCGCGGTGTCCGGGCCGGGCAATCGTCGCGCCCGGGGAGAAGGCGTGGAGGTCGAGCGCGTCGAAGTCGAGTTCGCGTCGGGCGGCGGGGTAGGCCGTAAACAACACCTGAAAGCCGCGGTCGAGGGTGAAGCCGTCTTTCTCGATGGTCTGGACGCGGCCGCCGACGGCTTCTTGTTGTTCGACGACGTGGACAGAAAATCCGGCGTCAGCGAGGCGACGGGCGGCGACGAGTCCGGCGAGTCCGGCTCCCAGTATCACGACTGTGGTCATGGAAATTTGTTGGCAGGCAAGACACTAAACCGTGTTGCGCGTCCAGACAGACAGCGATTAGTCGATTGGTTCGAACACACAGGTATGGAGACGACTGCGGCCTTCCGCGGCCTTACGTGCACAGAGTGTGGCGAGGCGTTCGACGCCGAGGACGCGCCTCACCGCTGTCCCGATTGCGGCGGGATTTTGGATGCGACGTACGACTACGACGCCATCGACCTCACGCGCGAGGAACTCGAATCGCGCCCGTTCACGGGGATGTGGCGCTATGAAGAACTCCTCCCGTTCACCCGCGCATCGTGCGTCACGATGGACGAAGGCGCGACGGCGCTTGTCGAGGCTCCCGACCTCGCAGATAGCCTGGGCGTCGGGCGCGTGCTCATCAAAGACGAAGGTCGGAATCCAACGGGGACATTCAAAGACCGCGGGCACGCCGTCGCCGTCACCGCCGCCGTCCAGCACGGTGCGACCGACATCGCCCTGCCCTCTGCGGGGAACGCGGGCCAGTCGGCGTCCGCCTACGCCGCCCGCGCAGGCCTTGCCTCCCACGTATTTCTCCCGTCTCGTTCGCCGTTCGTGAACAAGGCGATGGTCAACGTCCACGGCGGCGACATGACGGTGGTCGAAGGGCGCATCGACGACGCGAGCGAGCGTTACAAGAGCGAAATGGAAGGAGAAGACTGGTACTCGACCGCTACCTTCGAGACGCCCTACCGCCACGAGGGCAAGAAGACGATGCTCTACGAAATTATCGAGCAGCTTGACTGGGAGGTTCCAGACGCAATCCTCTATCCTACCGGCGGCGGTGTCGGCCTCATCGGGATGCACAAAGCCGCAACCGAGTTCCGCGAGTTGGGACTCATCGACGAGCTTCCGCCGATGTACGCCGCCCAAGCCTCCGGCTGTGCGCCAATCGTCAAAGCCTTCGAGGAAGGCAACGACCGCCACGAGCCGTGGGAGGTTCCGGACACAATCTGTGGTGGCATCGAGATTCCGAATCCCGGTGCGAGTCCGTTGATTCTTGACGCCATCCGCGAGTCGGGCGGCGGTGCGGTTGCCACCGACGACGACGACATTCTCGACTCGGCCGTCGCGGTCGCCCAACAGACCGGCGTCGAGATGGGTGCGACCTGCGGGGCCGCCGCGAGCGGCGCGTGGGAACTCGCAGACCGAGGTGAATTTGACGAAGATGACACCATCGTCCTCATGAACACCGGCGCGGGCAACAAAGAAGATGACATCCTCCGCAGTCACCTGATGGGCCTCGGCTTCTAACCGGGAACACCACCCTTTTCGCAGTTTCACCCCTATGTGCCACCAATGCTGGAAGCCCTCTCGACGCTCTTTGCGGGCGTTATTTTCGGTCTCGCAATCGCTGCGCCCCCCGGCCCGATGAACGCGGTTATCGCAGAGGAAAGCGTCCTCCGAGGCTGGCTCGCGGGCGTTCGCGCCGGACTCGGCGCGTTCACGGCTGACGTGGTGTTTTTCGTGCTCGCGTTGTACGGAGCCGTGACGTTTGTCGAAACCTATCCGACCGTCCGTGGCGTCATGGTCGGCGCGGGCGGCATCTTGATGTGTTATTTCGCCTACGGCGCAGCAAAGAGCGCGACACAGAGCTTTACGGGAACCAGTCACGGCGATGAGCAAAACGGCTTCAAAAAAGCGTTCGTGCTCGCGCTCACGAACCCCTACCAAATCGTGTTCTGGCTCACGATTGGCGTTGGCCTGCTCCAACCCGGCACTATCGACGTGTTCGCACTCGTGCCCTACGTGGGGGACTCACTGACCGGGTCGCTCGTGGTCGAAACAGGAAGCGCGATGCTTCTCGCCGGATTTTTCGGCGGCATTCTCGTCTGGGTCGGCGGCTTTCCGGCAATGCTCGTGGCTGCCGAAAGCCGGATGGACGCCGTCGCGCCCGCCGTCGCCTACGCGAGCGCGGGGATTCTCGCGCTGTTCGGCGTCCTCTTTCTTTCTGACGCAGCGAGAACGCTGCTCTAAAGCGAATCAGCTTACAGCTCGCTTTCCATCTCAGCGATTTCGCCTTCGAGCCATTCTTGGAACCACTTGACGCGCTTTAGGCGCTCGAAGGCAATCGAGCGAGCGGTGTCGCTTTCGACGCGCTGGGCGGCGTCGCGGCCGCGTTCGAGCACGCGTCCGACCATCTCGGCCGAATCCATGTGCGTGCGCGCCTCGTACCCCATCCGCAGGAGCATGAGCGCCGTGCCGTTCGCGCCGACCTTATCGAGCAAGTCGGCCTCGATGAGACACCGGGTTTCCAGTGTAAGGTTCGAGAGGTCGCCCTGATAGGAGTGGTCGGTAATCGAATCACACACTTGGACGATGAACGACTCTGGGTAGTCGCCGTGTGATTCGAGAAACGCGCGGGCGACGCGAGCGCCCTCTTCTGCGTGAATCTCTTGGTCTGCTTCGAGTTTGGCAACGTCGTGAAACAGCGCGGCGACGCGCGTCACGTCCACGTTTGCCCCCTCTCTGCGCGCGATTTTCGTTGCAATCGCCACCACGTTCAGGATGTGGTTGTATCGGTACTCCGCAGAGTGCCACGGGTACCACCGCATTCGGCCACCCTCGTCTTCGTTTCGGACGGACGCTTGGAGATAATCAAAGACAAACTGCTTCATCTCCTCGAACGCCTCGTCGGTGATGGGTGACTCCTGGATCTCAACTCCCACAGAATCGCCTCCCGAGCGTTGGTGATGTGTTCATGTTACGTAGAAAAACGTATGTACCACTCTTTAGCGTTACGACAACCCGATTGATTAATAACGAGCCTCCTCTAGCAGGTATGGACACGACTCCACAGTATCTCACCGATACTGCCGCGCGGTCGTTCGAGACGACCGTAACGCGCGTCAAAGACGATCGCGTTGTACTGGCTGAAACCCTCTTCTACCCCGAAGGCGGCGGTCAACCCGCAGACCACGGCACCCTTCGCGCAGACGACACCGAGTGGACCGTCACGGACGTCCAGAAAAAAGACACCATCTACCACACGCTCGCAGGCGACCCACCCGAAGAGGGGACGACCGTTTCGGGCGAACTTGACTGGGAACGGCGCTATGCGCATATGCGCTATCACACCGCCCAGCACCTCCTTTCGGCGTTGCTCATTGAGGAGTACGACGCCCCGACGACGGGGAACCAACTCTACACCGACTACGCGCGCATGGACGTCGAACACGACCGATTTGACGCAGCCGACCTCGCGTACATCACCGACCGGATGAACGAACTCATCGAAGACGCGAGACCGGTGATGTGGTACGAGTTAGACCGCGAGACCGCAGAACGCGAACTTGACCCCGAGCGCACGCGCATCGACCTGCTGCCGAAATCCATCGACCAGCTCCGTATCGTGGAGATTGAGGGCTACGACCGCACCGCGTGTGCGGGCACGCACGTCGCCAACACCGAGGAGCTAGGCGAATTCGAGATGCAGGGCAGAGAGTCGCGGGGCAAGGGCTTCGAGCGGGTGCGATTCGTGCTCCACGACTAACCATCCAGAAAACCCTTATTTTTGGACGTTTGTCTGCGAGAATGCGCGAATTATCTGCGTTAACGGCCAAAGAATTATCTAATAACACATCGAAACACATTCCATATGGCGCAATCAGCTGAACATATGCATACTTCCCCGGTGTGGAGTGACCCGGAACACTGTCCGTTCTGTGAGGCAGCGTTGGTCGATGGTGGTTCCGGCTTCATCGACCACATCGAGACGAGTCAATCGTGTAATCAAGGATTCAGTCTGTGGCGCCAGCAGGTCGCAGACGACATCGGCAGCGAGTGGGGTGGCTAAGCCTAGTCGGTGTACGGTCGCTCGAAGCCGAGGTTGATGAAATGTCGCGCGTAGTTCGCGTACGTCCGGTCTGCAGCGTTTTCAGCGACCTGTTCGTATTGCACGATGCCCTCTTCGTCTACGATAAACGTCCCCGAGAGCGGAATCTTTCCGTGTTTTTTCGACTGTTCGGTGCCCGAGTAGGCAGACACCATCTCGAAGTCGGGATCTGAGTAGAGTTGCAGCTTCAGGCCAAAGCGGTCGCGCATCTCTGTGAGTTTCGAGACGGGGTCGTGGCTGACCGGAATGATGGTCGTGTCGTGATTTCGCCAGAGGTCGTAGGCGTGGTTGCTGAACGTCTGGAGCTGTTCTGCGCAGTACGAACACCAGTGACCGCGGAGCGTGAGCACGACAACGGGGCCGTTTTCGACCGCGTCTGCGAGCGAGAGCGTGCTTCCGTCGGTGCCGGTGACCGTAAACTCCGGTGCCGGTGTGCCTTCGAGTGACATGCTCGTTCTTGTGAAAGCCCCGGCTTTACGCTACGGGTTGTGGCAACCTGAAAAAGGACGAGTTGAACGGGTGATTTAGGCCGACTTCATGACGCCTTTGACGTCGTCCGTCGAGTAGTCGAGAGCGTGGGTCTCTTTTGCGTGCATTTTGACCATCTCGATGAGCTCGTCTTGGTTCTCAGAGCGAACCATGAAGTCGCAGTCGTTGCCAGCGTCGCGGCAGATTACTTGGTGAGCCATTGGTGTAGCCTCCCACAGAGAAAGGCGAGCGTTTCACGTAGTTATTCGTCGCTTGCAGCCGCGTAGTCAGGAAAAGTGGCGTATTAAGCTTCGTCGTCACGCTGTTCGCGGTGGAGTTCGAGCGCCTCTTCCGGGGTGACGGTTTTCCACTCACCGTCACCGAAGCATACCTGTACCATCCCCGCAGGGATTGTCGTATCGACCTCGACTGCGTGTTCGACGGCGATGTGTTCTGCGAGCCTGTCCTGTGCGGCCTGTGTCGTCGGCGCAACGGCGTGCCAGCCGCAATCGTCGTGGGGACAGCGAAGCATTCGTGGCTGGACAAGCAAGGGGAGTGGCTTAATGCTTTCTTAACCGGTGCTAGCACGACACACAACCCGCACGCCCTCTGCGGTAGCCACGAAATCGGGAGACTCAGCGCCGCGAGAACACCCCAGCAGCAGGTGTATCGCTATTTCAAGAGTGTCGCGGTGCTTACTTATCGAATCGCACAGCCAACCTCAGCTATGGCATCGCGCGGCCACCAATTTTCGACCCACGACCTGACACCCGCAGAGTTCCGCAAGCTTGGGTACCAAACCGTGGACATGCTTACGGCGTTCTACGAGGACGTCGAGACTCGTCCCGTCTTCCCAGCAAAGTCAGAGCAGGCGGTCGAAGCATTGTTCGACGAACCGCTTCCGGAACGAGGGCAGAACCCGGAGACGATTCTCCGCGAGTGGGAGACAAAAATCCTCCCGAACGCGACCCACAACACCTCGCCGCGCTACTTCGGCTACGTGATGGGGTCTGGGACCATGATGGGAACGCTCGCAGAGGCGCTCGCTGCGGCCGTGAATATGAACACCGGGGGGTGGAAGCCCGCACCCGCCGCGACGGAAGTAGAGCGCACGGTTCTCTCATGGCTCGCAGAGCTTATTGGGTACGACCCGGACTGTGGCGGCCTCTTGACCAGCGGCGGGACGATGGCGAACTTCGTCGCCATTCTCACCGCACTCAGGAACACCGCCGAGTACGACACCACCGCAGGGGGTCTCCAATCGCCCACCCGAACCGGGCGTTATACGCTCTACATGGCCGACCACGAGGGCCACTCCTCCATCTTCCGCGTAGCCGATATGCTCAACCTCGGCCGCGACGCCGTGCGTCTCGTCCCGAGCCACGACGACTTGACGATGGACACGGACGCACTCGAAACACTTCTCGACGCAGACATCGAAAACGGCGATATCCCCTTCTGTGTCATCGGACAGGTCGGCTCGATTAACGTGAGCGCCATCGACCCACTTCCAGACATCGCGCGCATCTGCGACGAACGCGGCCTGTGGTTCCACGCAGACGGTGCGTGTGGCGCAGTCGGCGCGATGCTTCCCGAACTCGCCACCAAGTACGAGGGATTAGACCGCGCAGACTCGATAACGCTTGACCCGCACAAGTGGCTCTACGTCCCCTACGAGTGTGGCGCGATTCTCGTGCGCGAGCCAGACCGCCTCCGCCGGTCGTTCGACATGGAGGCGCCGTATCTCCACGGCACGCTCCCCACTGCGTACGAAGGCCACGACTTCTACCAACACGGCCCGCAGATGTCACGCGGCTTCCGGGCGCTCAAAGTCTGGATGAGCCTCAAACACTACGGCGTACAGGGCTACCGCGATCTGCTTCGCCAGAACATCGAGTGTGCCCACCATCTCGACACGCTCGTGCGACGGGAACCCGACTTAGCGGCGATTCAAGAGCCGAACCTCTACATCTATTCGTTCCGGTACGTGCCCACAGACCTCGGCACAATCGAGTCGCTCACGGCCGAGCAACAAGACGCCCTCGACACGTATCTCGATACGCTAAATCAGAAAATAACCGACGCAATCCAAGAAAGCGGCCTCGCGTTTTTCGGCACGAGCGCCATCCATGGCCGCACCGTGTTGCGCTTCTCGATTTGCTCACACCGGACGACGCTCACGGACATCGAAGATGTCGTGCGCGCGATTCAAAATGCGGGTGTAGCGCTCGACCGAGCGGACAGACCGACGCTCGCTCGCACGTATCCGGTGTTCGCGCGCGAGGAGTAACAATGCCCTGCGGTCACTGCGACCGGTCTTCGTCTTCGATATCGACGTGAATCGACTCTTGGGTCTGTTCTTGAGACTGTGACTGTTCGTCGCCCATGATTCGCGTTCTAAGGTCGTCGGTGAACGACTGGACGCGGTCTTTCAGCGTCTCAACTTCGTTTTCGAACTGCTCTACGTTCCGTTCGACGTAGTGGACACGCTGGTGCGGAATGCGTCGGATGGTGTCGTTGCCGTGGTCGTCTTCGCCGGTTTTGACGATCCAGTGGTCCTGAAAATACGCGACGTGCTCGTTATCGACCGTCTGCTCGACAGTGCCGTCGGGGCTGTCATACACGATAGTCGCCTGACCGAGGTCGTTTTCAACCATACAGGCACACACCGCCAGACACAGAAAGGTGTGTGGGCCAATCGTGGACACCGAAACGGCCAGAAGAGTTAATTAACGTAATTCGAACTCGTTGCCGTACATCCGCAGTCCGTCAGTGCTCTTGTCCCAGATGCCGTTTGCGATGGTGCTGCGCTTGATGGTTACGTCAGAGCTCATGCTGTTGAGCTTGATGCCTTCGCGCCCGCTGAACGACTCCGCTTCGATGCGTTCGATCCATGCGCCCGCACTGTTGACCACGATTGGGACGTGGGTTGCGGCCTGCTTGCCGCGGTAAACGAGCACGTTGTCGCCGTTGAGCACGAGTGCGCGTCGGAAGTGGTCGCCCGGCTGGTTGACGTTCACGACGCGGAACTCGCAGTCGTTACGGTTGCAGCGAATCGCGTGTCGCCACGAGTCGCCGTCTGCGTTACCCGTGATGTCGACGTACTCACAGTGGACTTTGCCCGCGTCGGTGCCGTTGATTTGGATGGCGTTGCCGCCGCGCTGGATGTCGATGTTCGTGTCAACAATCTCGGTTGGGCCGGCCTGCGACTGGACAACAATACCGTGGCAGACTTCGTCGCCGATAGAGATATCGAGGCCGCGGAGGTACGCGCTTTCACAGTCGTTCATCACCGTGAGCGCGTGGCCGTTTGGTTTTTCCAATCGGATCGTCGTATCGACGACCGCCATGTTGGGGCCTGCGTCGAGCCGGATGCCCCGCTGGTTCTGATTCTGTGGGTTCTGTTTGTCGACGACGACTTCTGCGCCCGTGACGATGCAGTCGTGACCACCGAGGCGGATGCTCGCTGCCTCGCTGTTGGCGTAGCGCCCACCGTTCACGATGACGCGACCGTTGGTCACCGCGTAGAGCCCGTTGTCCGGCCAGTCGTCGAGTTCGCAGTCTTTGAACTCGATTTGACCCGTGTGGTACTGGCTGCAAAGGATGCCCGTTGGCCCCCGCCAGAGGTCGCCGGGCGTGTTTTCGTCCCACGCACCACCGTCGTTTGCGCGGAAGCGCTTGACCATGCCCTTGCCGTCTGGAGACGTAATCGAGAACAGCGCTGGCCCGAAGGTGCCCGTGTCGTGGCGGCCGACGATGGTGATGTCGTCTACGAACAGGCCGTCATCGACCATCGCGTCGATTGCGCGAATCCCGGTGCGTTCTGCGGTGAGGTCAACGGTGAACCCCTGGACACGGAGGTCAACGCCGGGGTTGTAGTAGATGCCAAGCCGGAACAGACGGTACTGCGGGCCGTCGAACTCGTCGTAGTTCGCGGGGACGAGCGTGGCGTCGTCGCCTACCAGCCCGAAGTTCCGGAAGCCCGTAAAGCGGAACTGTGAGTCCATGTAGTATCGGCCCGGTGGGAACTTGATGAGCGTATCATCGCCCGCGTACTTGCGGAGAATTGGCGTGATTGACTCCGTGCCAGTGTTGTCAGCCCCTGCGTCCTCGACAATGTCGATGACACGACTGTAGCCGTCTTCAATGCTGGTCGTGGTCGCTGCTTTCGCGTTCTGCGAAGAGAACAATGTTGCGCCCGCGGCAGTTGCCCCAACTGCGCCCATGAATTTGCGTCGCCCGATGTGCGAAGTAGAGTCGTCCTGTGCTGCCGATTGAGAGATGTTGTCGAGGTTTTCCATGTTTTTCTGTAGCGATTCTCGGGCACGTCGAATGCCGTATGAGTGGAGTTGGGACTATACCCGTAGCTATCGCCAAGCCGTATTTTCTTATTTTCGTGATAGTAATTCCCGTTTGAATTACTTTCTAATATTAACATTCTTACAAGGATATAAAATTGTTATGCTTTCAGTAATATCCTGACATGGACTGATTAATGTCGGAAGAAATAGGTGAAACTAGGTAGTGCTTAACGAATCGTTTCACACCGTTGCATTTGTGTTTTTCAGTAGTTTCAAGGCCTGAAAACCCATATTTCGAATTATGGACTTTCCACAATTATTCGAATCCGTCACGATTTCACACACCTATCAACAATTGTAGTGGTTCCTCGTCCAGTCACGTTTAGAGAGGTCATAACCCCCGATTTTTAGGGTTTTCACACCACGAGATTGAATGGACACTGACATGATGTGTCACTGTGAGACTGACGAATAATAATATCAATGAGACAACCAATTCTGGCAATATCCGCCACAAAGATTTTGTCGGCCGAGTGTTGCGCGCGCCCCAAATTCTGAATGATTGATTATAATATATCTGTCGGCTCATCAGGAACTGTGACTGCCACAATTCAATCTCCGGGCAGATCGCTGGGAAAATATCGGCGATAAAATGTTTTCAACCATAACTATCCACATTTGATAAATCCGTGTGACTTATTATAGTTCCAACAGTAACCATATTGATAGTTGGTGGGTAAGACATGAACGATACGAGCGGTTCCAGTACGCATCGCGTCTTGGTCGTGGAAGACGAGAAAGATATTGCAGAGCTCTATGCCAAGTGGATAGGGTCGACATACGACATCGAAATTGCATACACGGGTCGGGAAGCACTCGACATCCTCGACGACTCTTTCGATGTTATTCTCCTTGATAGGAATCTTCCACAGATGGGTGGTGACGAAGTCCTCGCTTGGATTCGCGACCAAGAATTCGACTGCACCGTCGCCATCATCTCTGCGATCGAGCCAGACTTCGATATCTACGAAATGGGGTTCGACGACTATCTCGTCAAACCCGTCGGAAAAGACGACCTCAAGAACATCATCAATCGCATGTTGTCGCGCGCTGAGTACGACGACCGCCTCAAACAGCTGTTCTCCGTCAGCTCAAAGCTGGCGTTGCTTGAAACGCACAAATCCAGTGCGGAGCTTGCACAGAGTGAGGTGTATCACTCGCTCAAACAAGAGTGGGAGCGATTAGACCAACAAGCCGGTGCCGCACTCTATCAGCTTTCGAACGATGACGTCTTTGCAATCCTTCGAGAATGACTACTTCTACGCCCACTGAGAACAACGCACAAGACGCGCGCGGGGTTCCACACGAGGAGTCGAGCCTCCCCCGAGCAAACATCCTCGTCGTTGGTGAACCAGACCAAAGTTGGGACTACTTTCACAGCCACATAGAAGACGCGAACAGCGGTCTCGGCATCGCCATTTCGAGCTGTGACCAGCCGTTTTACACCGAAAAGCTCACCGACGCATCGTTCGACCTGCCACTCACCAAAATCGGGTTTTCTGGCGACGGCTCAAACGACCCTGCGACACACATCCCCATTCCAGAACTCGGGAAGCAACTGTTCGAAGCACTCGACGCGACTCCACGCTGTGATATCCTCTACATCACGAACATCAATGCGCTGCTCGAACACGAACCCGTCCAATCGATTTATCGACTCCTCTATCTGGTCTCAAAGCGTGTCGCAGCGACCCAAAAAACCGCACTGTACGTGATTTCTGACACCGTTGGCCGGAAAACGAGACGAATTCTCCAACAGCCGATGGATTTCTGCGTAACGTTCGACGCAACTGACTCGCCATCGATTCAACCGCTCAAGTCAGCCACTGGAACCACGAACGATGGCCGATAACTTCGGTGCAGAGGGTTCAGCGAAAACGTTCGACGCCGTCCGCACCCTCCTGGATAGCTGGAATCCGGAGGGTGCACAACAGACCGACACGCTGGGGCAACGACTGAGCAACTACCTCGATGCGAGTCTCAACACCGACGACCGACCCATTTGGGAACAAGATATTATCGAACGCCGCCGCGGCAGCCTCTCTGCAGACGTGGTGGTAAACGGTGAGATCGGTATCGCAATCATCGGCGACACCCGCGCCTCCGGCATGAAGGCCTTTCAGTTCCAGCTCAAGGCACTCAGCAAGCAGTTCAACTACATCGCCATCTACTGGTGGGACATCTCCGACGGAAACGCAGACGTCCGACGCATCGCAGAGCAACGAAACGTAGCAAGTCGATACGGTTTGCAAGGACTCTCGTTTCACCGTAGACCGTACACACGTGTCGCACACACCGGCAATCGCACATCCCTGACGCCCGTCCTCGAACCGTGGATGGTGCTCGCCTTCGTCACGGTCGTCATCGCCACCCTTGGCTACGCCTACGTCGGACAACTGCAGGAGAGCTACCCGCTCATCAAAGTGTTCTTCGGCCTCGTTGGCGGCTTACTCCTGATAACGCTGAGTTTGGGGATTTTCCTGAGCCGGTGACGTGAATGGTGGAGTTTTTCTCACAGTCAAGGCTCAGGGTTGTGCTTCGGGAAAAGTAGTCCCACCCGGATTCGAACCGAAGTCGCTCCCAGAGGTCGCTCCAAGATTCGAACCGGTTGCTTCTGGTACGAATTACGCGCTGGGATTTCCAGCGCGAAAACACAATAGTCCCACCCGGATTCGAACCGGAGTCAACGGCTCCAAAGGCCGCTATGATTGGCCACTACACCATGGGACTGCACTTCGTTTGCCCCACCAGCCTTCACGCGCGGCGTGAAGACACCATGGGACTTCGCTCACTACCGTTCGCTCGTCCCATGTAGTTCGCAATCTCTTCGAGATTGCTCACCACCATGGGACTTCTGTCACGCCTTCGTACGCGACTTACTTCGACGTATCTTTGCAGGATACTTGAACGCTTCGAGAATCCGCAAGCCCGTGAAGGTGTGTCACTCTCGGTCTTGCATCAACACAGTGACCGGCCCGTTGTCGAAGTTGAGGAGGATAGACTGCGCGACGTCGCCAAACAGCGCCTTCCCAGAGGGCGACCGGCGCGTTCCAACGAGGAAGATGTGGTCTACGTCGTGTTCCGCTGCGGTGGCGAGAATGCGCTTTGTGAGCTGGCCAACGACACCAATCGTCTCGTAGGGCACGTCGAGGGGCTTCAGTTCCTCGAGGCCAATCTTCCGTGCGAGGCGTAGGGCTTCGTCTTCTGCCTCTTCAAGGGTGTAGGTGGTCTCGAAGTCAGAACCCTGTCTGCGGGCCTCGTGGCGCTCGTCGTACTCCTCTTCGGGGAGGATAGAGAGGAGGATGAGCCGACCGTCGCTCCCTTTGGCGAGCGCACCGGCTTCGCGGACGAGTTCTCGTGTGCTGTCGATGGGTTCGACGACAACCAATCCAGTGTCCATGCCAGTGGCTACTCAAGGAAGTGTGATAAAAGATGCCGACGGAACCGGGTTACTTCGCCGGACTCGACTGCGAAGACGACTGGGAGAATTCGAGTTCGGAGACGAGCAACGAACACACGTCGTCCTCTGCTGAGAAGCAGTCTGGACACTGTGAGTCACGGTCGATAATCGTATCGAGGCGGTCTGCCACCGTCTCGTCGATGACGCTTTCGAGCGCTTTCGCCTCGGCGTTAAACTCCTCTACGCCGAGCACTTCGATGAGGAAGCGCTCGATGATGCAGTAAGTCTGCAGCGAGTCGCGTGCGCGCATGATGCCCTCGTCGGTGAGCGACGCGCCCTTGTACTTCTCGTGGATGAGCAGGTCGCGGGATTCGAGTTTCCCGACCATTTCGTTGACGCTCGCGGGACTCACTTCGAGCATATCTGCGAGTTTGCCCGTGGCGGCCGGGCCGTCTTCCATCTGTTGGACGAGGTAGATTGCTTTCAGGTATTGGTCGGCGGTGTTCATTCGCGCGTCTCCATGAGTTTCGTCACTGCTTCTACGCCCTCTGCTTCCTCCTCGCGGATAGAGGCTAGGGTTTCGATGAGGCGATTCCGGTCGATGGTAAAGGCGGTGTCACTCGCTTCGATGGCGTCAATAAGGTCGTCGTAGAACTTGTAGGCCGTCTCCTCGTTGCACAGTTGGTCGTAGAGCAGCCCGTCGAAGTCCTCTGGTTTGGTGCGCCCGTAGCGCTCTGAGACGAGCATCTCGATTTCTTCGTAGCCGATGACCTCAGCGTCGAGTTCGTCGATGAGCGCAGAGAGCCGTTCGCGGTGCTCGGCTGACTCCTCTGCTGCGTGTTCGAGCAGGTGGACGATCTCGTCGTCCAGTTCATCTTTGCCGAGCGATTCGTAGTGGTGGTGGGCTCTCGCTTCGACCACTTCTTCTAAGACGACTCCAATCTGGAGCAGTCTGGCGAGTTGGTGGTCCGACGAGACGCGCTGGCCAAGGCTCATGGCGCGCACCCCGCATGACGACCAGAGACCGTCGCCGTCGTGACCATTCGCATAAGGGTAGTTCAGAGCGAGGGGAACTTAAGCAGTTCCCTACTCACCCGTTTAGGGAGAAAGGCGCTCTACGATGAGCGATTCTAAGTCCGTGCGGAACTCGTCGACTTCGATTTCGTCTAAGACGGGGACGAAGAAGCCTTCGACGAGCATATTTTTGGCAACCTGCTCTGGAATCGACCGTGAGGTCATGTAGAGGAGGTCTTCTTTATCAACCTGTCCGACGGAGGCGGAGTGACTTGCCTCTGTGTCGTGGTTGTTGATGATGAGCTTCGGACTCGCGTCCGCTTCGCTCTGGTCTGAGAGCATCAGCGTGCTCTCACGCTGGTAGGAACTCGTGTCCCATGCTTCGCGGCCAACGTCTTGGACACCCTCGTACACAGAGCGTGCGGCGTCGTCAAGGACGCCACGCGTGACGAGGTCTGCGGTCGTGTGCTCTGCGTTGTGCCAGACGCGCGAGGCGATGTCGATGTGCTGGTCGTCGTGACCGAAGAACGCACCGACAATTTTCGTCTCCGAGGTGTCTCCGTTGAGCTGCGTCTCGACCGAGGACTTCGTCATGCGAGAGCCGATGTTGCCCTCGATGAAGTTGATAGTCGAGTAGGTGTCAGTCTGGCCGCGCTTGAGCTGGTAGTTGTACGTCTCCTCGTCGAGGTTCTGGAGCGAGCCGTACTGGACGTGGCTGTTCTCGCCCGCGACGATTTCGACGATACCGCTGTAGTAGCGCTCGCCCTCGACTGCCTCGCCAGTAGACTGGCGTTCGAGGATGGTCACCGAGGAGGAGTCCTCCGTGATGACGAGCGTGTAGTTGAACAGCGACCGGGAGTTCATCGTGGTGCGAATCTTCACGTCCTCTGCGTCGACGCCCTCGGGGACGTAGACGACGGTGCCCGTAGTGAACAGGGCCGTAGAGAGGGCCGTGAGGTAGTTCTCCTGGGTCGGGATGACCGAGCCGAAGTGCTCTTTGACGAGGTCTTCGTGTTCGGCCAGTGCCTCCGCAAAGGAGAGGACTTCGACGTTGTCAGGGCCAACCTGGTCTTTGTCTTCGGCCGCGTTGAGCGGATCGACGAACGACTCGAAGTCTAAGTCTGCGAGGTTGGTCCAGTTGCGCCCGGGCGTCCGGATGACGTGGGGCATCTCGGCGTCTTCGAGCGCCGCGAGGGCGGAAAGACGCGTGTCGAGCATCCACTCGGGTTCGTCGAGTTGCTCGCTGATCTGGCGAACCTGTTCTTCGCTGAGGTTGGCGTGTACTTGCGCACTCATGTTATCCGAGGCTGCCCTCCATTTCGAGTTCGATGAGCCGGTTCAGCTCAACGGCGTACTCGATTGGCAGTTCTTCCGTGATGGGTTCGATGAACCCGGCGACAATCATCTGCTTTGCTTCGTCATCATCGAGCCCACGGCTCTGGAGGTAGAAGATGTCCTCGTCGCCGATTTTCCCGACGGTTGCCTCGTGGGCAACGTCGACTTGGGACTCTTGAATCTCCATGTACGGCATCGTGTCCGAGGTGGACTCGTTGTCGAACATCAGCGCGTCACACTCGACGCTCGTAGAGGAGCCGGTTGCTCCGCGGGAGATGTGGACGAGGCCACGGTAGTTCGTGCGGCCGCCGTCCTTGCTGATGGATTTCGACTCGATGGTGGACTTCGTGTTCGGCGCGTTGTGGTACACCTTCGCGCCGGTGTCGATGTTCTGGCCCTTGCCAGCGAATGCAATCGTGATGTGGTTGTCACGTGCACCTGGTCCCTTGAGGATGGTCGCGGGGTAGAGCATCGTTGCTTTCGACCCCATCGACCCGGAGACCCACTCCATCGTCCCGTTCTTCTCGACGATGGCGCGTTTCGTGTTGAGGTTGAACGTGTTCTTCGACCAGTTCTGGACGGTCGAGTACTGGACGTGTGCGCCCTCTTTGACGAACACTTCGACGCCACCGGAGTGGAGGTTGTGGACACCGTATTTCGGTGCCGAACAACCTTCGATGTAGTGAACTTCGGAATTCTTCTCTGCGATGATGAGCGTGTGTTCGAACTGGCCCATCCCCTCCGAGTTCATGCGGAAGTACGCCTGGACTGGCATCTCGACGGTCACGTCTTCTGGGACGTAAACGAACGAGCCACCGGACCAGACCGCACCGTGGAGTGCCGCGAACTTGTTGTCGCTTGGCGGCACGCACTTGGTCATGAAGTACTCTTTGACGATCTCTGGGTGTTCACGGACCGCTTGGTCCATGTTGCAGAAGATGACGCCCTTTTCCTCCCACTGCTCTTGCATGTTCTGGTAGACAATCTCGGATTCGTACTGCGCACCGACGCCCGAGAGCGCCTTGCGTTCAGCTTCCGGAATGCCGAGTTTGTCGAACGTGTCTCGAATCTCCTCTGGCAGTTCGTCCCAGTTGTCGACACCGCCGCGTGTCTCCACGTCCGGGCGGATGTACGGGACAATCTCGTTGATGTCGAGCTCCGTCAGGTCGGGCTGGCCCGGCCAGTCGGTTGGCATCGGCATCTTCTGGAACTGCTTCAGCGCGCGCAGACGACGCTCGAACATCCATTCGGGCTCGTCTTTGTCTTCGCTGATGAGACGAATTGTCTCTTCATTGAGGCCTTTTTCCGTTTTGAACGCCGACTTCTGCTCCTTTTTGAACTCGAAGCGGGCCTCGGTGTCGGTTTTCTTGAGGTGGTCTTCTTGTGAACTCATAATCTTGTGTGGGTGTTTGTCTTACAGTCCCTTTACGCTGTCTCGTAGACTTCTTCGCGAATCCAGTCGTACCCTTTGTCTTCGAGTTCCTCTGCGAGCGACGCGTCGCCGCTCTTTACGACCTTCCCGTCCATCATGATGTGGACGTGGTCTGGCTCGACGTAGTCGAGGATGCGCTGGTAGTGGGTAATCTGGAGGATGCCCGTCCCGACTTCGTCACGGAGCGCGTTGATGCCCTTCGAGACGTCCTGCAGACGGTCGATGTCCAGCCCGGAGTCGATTTCGTCGAGCACGGCGATGGACGGTTCGAGGATGGCTGCCTGAAGCACTTCGTTCTGCTTTTTCTCGCCGCCGGAGAATCCGGCGTTCAGGTAGCGCATGGCGAACTTCTCGTCCATGTCGAGGAGTTCCATCTTTTCTTTGAGGATCTGCTGGAACTCAGCGACGCCGACTTCGCCGTCGTCTGCTGGCCCTTCCATCGGGGAGGTGGAGTAGCCGGATTCTTCTTCTTCTTCGGCTGCTTCCTCGTCGTCCTCACCGAACAGGAGGTGTTCGCGCTCTTCGAGTTTCGCGTTGAGTGCGGTGCGAAGGAAGTTGACCATCGTGACGCCCTCGATCTCGGCTGGGTACTGGAAGCCGAGGAAGATGCCGAGTGCGGCACGCTCTGGTGGTTCGAGTTCGAGGAGGTTCCAGGTGCGACGGGCCTCTGGAATTGCCTCTTCTAAGTCGGCGTATTCGTCTGCTTCGAGGTGGAGCAGAATCTCACCGTCGGTGACCTCGTAGGCCGGGTGACCGGCGATAATCTTCGCCATCGTCGACTTCCCGGAGCCGTTTGGTCCCATCAGCGCGTGAATCTCGCCGGATTTGACTTCTAGATTCACACCGCGGAGAATCTGCTCGCCGTCCTCTTCTGCTACTTCTGCGTGTAGGTTTTTGATTTCTAGCCTAGCCATTCTGGAGACACCTAAGTCGTCCTGAGATGGGTACGTCGCGCCCATAATCCTTTCGCAATCTTGCGCAAAGGTTTTCGATTTGAGCAAACAGAAGTTTTCACTTCAGAAAAGTAATTGTGCATATTCAGAAACAGTTGTTGTTGGTAACGGAACGGTGTTCCCAATAACACAGTCTCAGTGTATCGATTTTTGCTAGAGACACTCAATCACGGATGGGAGTTCAGAGAAAATCGACCGTCTGCACCGTGATTTCGCATTAAAAACCAGACTACCCGTCACATCACAGACAGTTACATAAAGCTGCCAAGCCCAGTCTGCTCCTGCCCGGATTTGACCTCTTCCCACGAGATGTCGAGCGCTTCTAAGATGCGCTCGATAGGTCCTTGAAGCGTCTTCTCTAACATCTTATCCCAATCGACGTGGAACTCTGGGGGAACTTGATCTGCGTACTCGAAACAGATGACGTCCGGATCGCGCTTGAACTCGCCATAGAGGAGTTCGTCGGCGCTCATTCCCGCTGGGTCAAGCCCTCGCTCTGCCTCGATTTGCCGGAAAAAGGACGGGTGAACCTTTGCGAGGTAGAGACGCTTTGGCTTGCTCCCGCGCTGGAAGTTCGTGCCGAGTAAGAGATTGGCGTACTTCGCCCCGCGCACCTGAGCGGTGTCGGTGTCGTAGTTGTCCAACTGCTTGCCGATACCGCCGGGAATCGCCACGTCATCGAAATTTACGTTCCCTTCTTTGAAATCCGCGATGATGTCGTGGACGTAGGTTTTGACCTCCTCTAACGGTTCGCCGTGGACGATCATCTCGATGACTCGAAGCTGGACTTCCTTCGTAATCGGCGCGATGTCAGAGCGCTTGTACTCGAAGCCGGTGATGTCGATGTCGTCTACGTCCTTGCCCTCCTTCCAGATGATGTGGCCCGCGTACCGCTTTTTCTTGCCTGCCTGGAAAAACCGGCGATAGAGCTTCTCGAACTCGATTTGGAAGCGGTGTTCGTCGGCGTTCAGTTTCTCGCGTGCGAAGGCGTCGTAGGCTGCGTTGATGTGGTTCTCAATCTCGAACGACTGTTCGATGGCCGTCTCCTTGTCCACGTCCGGCCCAAGCGAGAGCATGACGGAGTCCGTGTCGCCGTAGATAACGTTGTAGCCAAGGTCGTTCGCGGACTGTTCGGTGAAGTTGATGACCTCACGGCCCGTCGCCGTCACCGCCGCGCCCATCTCCTTGTCGTAGAGGCGGAAACGTTCCCAACCCAGCACCCCGTATAGCGAGTTCATAATGACCTTCACCGCCGCCTGCTGGCGGTCGAAGCGGTCGTACTCCGCAGAATCGGGGTCGTTCTGGTTCCGGAGTTCTTTCTTCTGCTCGCGCTCGGTGAGCAGTTCGTCCACCATCTCCCGGATGATGCCGTCTGGCTGTTTCCGGAAGTGCGTCCCGTTTGGCGCGACAAACGTCTCGCCGTCGTAGTCGGAATCGACCTTCGAGTCGGGCGAGGCGTTGATGGTGACCATGCACATCGGGTACAGCGACTTCAAGTCGAGCACAGTCACGTTCTCGCGGACGCCCGAGATGGGGTCGAACACCGCACCGCCTTCGTAGTCTTCGCTCTCTGCGCGTCCCTTCGAGGGTAGCGCGAAACTCCCGTGTACCTTGTGGAGCACGTAGAGGTCGACCGCGTCGCCCGGCGTTGGCGCGTCTTCGAGTTTACACCCGACGAACGACGCCACCTCGCGCCAGAAGGGGATGATGCCTTGCTTGCGGTCGAGTTCGACACAGAGTTCCACGTCGCGGAGGTTGTACTCTAGGAGCTTCGACGGGTTTTCCTCCCAAAGATCGCCAATGCTGCCCGCATAGCGCTCTTTCCCGATGCCGAGTTCGACTTCGCCAACCGCGTCGAGTCGGTAGGAGTCGAGTTCGGTGAACTGCGTGCGTTTGTAGCCGTACAGCAGGTCGAACACGACGCGTCCTTTGATGTTCGGTCCTTGCCAGTCAGAGCGCCAGACTTCGTCTACGCGCGAGAGGCGGTTGTAGTTCAGGTCGTACGCAGAACCGCGTTCGAGTTCTTCGAGGCGGTCTAAGAGATACGGCGCGTCGAAATCCGCGAAATTCCACCCGGTCAGGACGTCCGGGTCGGTTTCGATGAGGTAGTCGAGAAATGCGGCGAGCATCTCGTCTTCGGCCTCGAAACGACGAATGTCGAAGGTGATATCGCCCTCGATTGGGTCGTAGTCGGGGAGTTCATCGGGGCCACGCTCGCCGCCGGGAGCCTCATAGAGCCACATGATATACTCGTCGTCGAACGAGTCGTGGCTGGTGAGACAGATAATCGGCTCCTCGCCGTCTTCCGGGAAGCCGTTTCGGTCTTCGACCTCGATGTCGAAGGTGTTGATGCGGAGGTCTGCGTCCACATCGACGGCTTCAATTTCGGTGTGAGGGACGTGAATCGCCCCGTCGTTACCACGACGTTCAGGCACGGAAATCCCGCTTGTGATGTCCTTGTCGATGAGCAAGCGATTCGGGAACAAGATGTCCGCCTCGAAGTGGTCAAAGCGGTCGCGCATCTGGCCCACGTCGCGGGGGGTGCGCCCGTAAATTTTCGTCAGTTTCTCGCCGCGGATGCTCTCGTAGCCCTCCTCCCAGCCGGTGATGGTGTCGAGGTCGAGTTTATCATCCGATAGCGACGCTGTCGGCGCGTAGAAGTAGGGGCGGAAACCAGAGACGATGACGTGTTCTAACTCGTTTTCGGTGGTGCGCCCGAACACGTGCAACACGGGCGCTTCTTGGTCGCCACTCCCGACGAGCGTGTAATCGACTTGCGAGACCGTTAGTTCGACGGTGCCCGTCGCATTCGGGTATTTTTTCGCCGCCGAATTGACGACGACCGCGCCCCTCCCGTCGTCGCCTGCGACTGCTCGTGCCTCTGCGGCGAGCCGGTCTTCGTCTTGCTCGTCGGCGGCAAACTGGTTGAGCCCCGTCTGCGTCATTGTCTCATCAAAGTCGTTCGGCTGATAAAAACACCAGCGGTCTGTCGCCCGCGCTTGCTTCATCCACAAAACATATAATATGATAACACATACCATACCTCGAGGTGAAATGGCCTAATGTCAAACCACGCAAGTCCGCGTCGGCAGCCAGATAGCGCTGACAGACCAGAGCCAGCCGTTCCAGACGGAGTCGAGACCACAGAGGTCTATGAGACAGAGGACGGAATCGTGCTCTATGACGCAGAGAATCCACTTGCGTGGGTACAGGCCACGCACGCAGTTCTACTCCGCGACGTGGCATAAGAGGGGGTTTGGGGTACCGAAGCGAAAACACACGTCGGAGAATACTTTTTTACCGACATCGTAGGGCAAGTGTGATTGACCTAGAGGAAGAGCAATCCGACGCCTGGCCGGATGAGCCAAAGGAGTTCAACCCCGAGACGGACATCGGCCCGGAAATCCCCTCAGTCAAAATGCCGAACTCGGACGTCTCTGACATTCCTGACGACGTTTTTCGCACGTTCTGGTCGCTCGTCCTCACGTTCAACGTCGCCCTGTTCGCCCTCAGCCTCGGTGCGATGTTGATGTACTTCAGAGCCGATTACTGGACCGGCGGCCCCGTGTTCGCCATCGGCGCACTCTCGCTCGTCTACGGGCTCGCAAAGTACCGCGCCCACCAGAACCGATAACCCTCGCGGGCACCTGTTGCTACCCATGCGGACGGTCACCGACGACACAGGACGCCACCTCGTGCTCATCAGCGAATCGAGCGACGCCAGCCGCGTCCGCGACCCAGAAACCGGCGAGGAGTTCTACGTCGAAAACGCCCGTCTCTCCCACACCTCTGGCGAATCCACCTTCGAAACCCTCGCGCGAACCGTCCCCGAACCCACAAGAAAACTCCTCTCTGCGACCCGTGACGACTGGGCGCTTGGCCTGCTCATCCATCTCGAAGAAAACGGCCCGCTCGCCGCCCGTGAACTCATGGAAACGGACGACAAGTGCGAGAGCACGCTGTATGGAACGATGAGCGAGTTTCGCGCGGCTGGCCTCGTCGAAGAAACGGACGTGTTTGGCGAACGCGGCTACAAAACGACTGCTCGCGCAACCGAGGCGCTACAGCAACTCCGCGGGTAACTCACGGGTTTCTCGCTCCGCGTGCGACCGGTTGCTCGTCGAATCTTTTTCCACCACGACGAGGTCGTCTGCCGCCCCGACCAGTTCCTCGTCGTGCGAGACGACCACGATTTGCTCGACGCCGAGCGTTCGCATCGAGTCGATGAGTTCGATGAGTTGGGTGACGTGCCCGTCATCCAAGAACACCGTCGGCTCATCGAGGATGAGCGGCGGCATCGGTGCGGCCCCGTCGATACCTTCAGAGAGCAGCCGGTAAATGGCACACCGAAGGCTGAGGTTGAAGATGGCGCGTTCGCCACCCGATAGCTGCTCTGGAGCGAGTGCCTCGCCGTCTTTCTGGTACACCGTGAGTTCGTAGTCGCCGTCGAGTTCGATACGCGAGTACGAGTCGTTCTGGTAGACGAGGTCGAACACCTCGTTTAGCATGCGTTCTAACGTCTCTACGTTGCGCTGGCGAAGCTCGCCACGGAGGTCACCATACATGTTCTGGAGGTCTTCTGCCTCGTCGTACAGCGACTCTAAATGCGAGACGGCGTCTGCGACGCGGTCGCGCCGTTCGCGGAGGTTTTCGAGTTCCTCGATGGCGTTTTCGAGTGCGCCAATCCTCCCAGTGAGTTCGTCGCGTTCTGCGGTGAGTTCGGCGAGTTTCGGCTCTGCTTTGTCGAGATAGGTGCGCGCCCGCTTCTTCTCGCTGCGCGCGTTCTCGATTGTTTGCTCATCGAACTCGTCTTCTAGCTCACGCTTTCGGGTTGTGAGGGAAGAAAGCCGCTCTCTGCGCTCGTCGTTTATCTCGTCTAAGTGGTCACGGCGCTCGCGCTTTTGTTCGATTTGTGCCTCGTTCTCTGCAATGTCCGCGAGAACTGCCTGTAGTTCCTCTAAACGAGCTTTTCGCTCACGGAGTGTCGTCCGTTGTTGGTTGAGTTCTGCAACCTTCTTTCTCGCCTCGCTGGCTTTCTCGGTTGCCTCTTCGGCCGCCTCGCGTTTTTCGGCTGCCCGAGTCACCAGTTCGGCTGCTTGCTCGCGCAGTCCGGTGACTGACTCGCGTCGTTCTTCTATCGTCTCTTTGCGCTCTGTGACGAGTTGCTCAAGGCTCGATTTCTGACTTTCTACGTCTGCAACGGTTCGCTCTGCTTCGCGGAGGGACTCTGCGGTCTCAATGCGTTCTTCGAGCGCGTCTTTTTCCGATTTGAGCGAGTCGAGTTCGGCTTCGAGTTCTTCGAGCCTCTCGGTGTCCTCCGTGAGCGAATCGACGTGCGGCGAGTCCTCGACAGGTTGGCCACACTCCGGGCATTTCCCCTCTGCCAACAACGTCTCTGCGTCTTCGATGTTCGAGCGAAGTGATGTGATCTGCGCTCTCAGGTCTGTTTCCGTGGCTGTGAGTTCCGAACGCTCGTCGGTCAGTTGTTCGCGGAAGTCGGCGGCGTCTCCAAAGTCGATTGGAGCGTCATCGAACCGCGCCCGCTCGGTTGCAATCTCGTCTTCGAGAGCGGTGACCTTCTCTCTGCGCTCTGTGAGCGTCTGTTCGTCGTCCTCGATGGCCGCCGCCGTTTCTTCTGCCTCGGTGCGTTTTTGTTCCGCCTCGGCTTCGAGTTCTGCCGCGCGTTCTTCGTGTGCCTCTGCATTCCCGGTATGCGTTTGTACCTCAACGCGTTGTTCGCTGAACTGTTCGTGGAGGTCGTCGTCTTCCTGCTCGACGGCATCGAGGGCGGCTTCGACCGCCTCCTCAGTTCCCTCCGTGAGCTCGCTCGCTTCGACCTGTGCCGCGAGGTCGTCTCTGAGTTCCTCGGTCGCCTCTTTGAGATTCCGGATGCGTTCTTTCAGCGCGTCTCGCTCGCTCTCGTCCGTCCGAATGCTCTCACGAACGCTTTCGATTTCTTCAACGAGTTCGGCGAGTTCTTCGCGTTTTTCCTCGTGCGCTTCGAGGATTTCTTCGGCGTCATCGCGCGTCTTCCTCGCTTTCTCGACGTTTTCTTCGATTCGCTCGGTTTCGGTGTCCAGTTTGGCGAGTTCCGTCTCGGCCTCGTTCAGTTGCTCGTGGAAATTCTTCGCCTCTTTTTCTGCAATTTGGTCGTCGAGTTGCGTGAGACTCCCGTGGCGGTCGTCGAGGACGCTTTTGACCCCAAGACGAGCGTCGCTCGCGCGTTCGCGGTACTCCTCTAGCTTCCCGAGCTGGAGGAGGTCGTCTATCATCGACTGGCGTTCGCGCGCGGAGGCGTTGATGAGTTTGTTCACCTCGCCTTGGCGGACGTAGGCGCAGTTGACGAACGCATCCGCGTCCATCCGGAGCAGGTTGCGGATGTGCGCTTCCACGTCGTTTACGCCGTCGATGGTTCCCTCGGGCGTGTCGAGCACGCAGGCTGTCGTCTGGGCGCGCTCGCCGCGCAGTTTGATACGGCGCTCGATGCGGTACTCTGCGCCAGCGTGGGCGAACCAGAGTTCGACCGCGGCCTCCTCTGCGCCGATGGTGATGAATTCGTCTAAGCTGCGGTCGAAGCCACCGGGGCCGTAGAGTGCGAAGAAGCAGGCTTCAAGTAGTGACGATTTTCCGCTCCCGTTGACGCCGTGGATGACCGTCACGCCGTGTTCGAGGCCGAGGTCGGCGTCGTCGTAGCACTTGAAGTTCTCCAAGCGAATCTGCTCGAATCTCATAGGTACTCCTCCATGGAGCGCTGGGAGGCATTGCCGGATGAGTCACTCGTCGCAGGCGAGTCTTCGGCTGTCTCTTCTGTCGCTGCTGAATCCGACTCTTCGGCTGTATCTGCGTCGCCTACTGCGTCAGGTGCAGCTTCCACTTCCGCCTCAGACTCAGGCGCTGGTCCAGCGGTCGCGTCGTCCGTCTCGTCGGTGTCGTCGGCAGCTTCGCTCGCGGCAGCGGCTGCTTCCGTTGTCGCTGCTTCGAGCGCATCTCCGTCAGTCTCGCCATCGGTCACGTCGTCGTCCGCATCGGCAGGTTGCTGGCTCGCTTCGTTTGGCTTCTCGCGTTGCGCGGGCGAAAATGCCGCAAAGTCGTCGTCTTCGAGCAGTTCGCGGACGCGGGTTTCGACCTCGTCTCGCACGTTCGCGTTGGCGAGTTTGCTCGCGCGAACCACCTCGTCGAGTTCGATGGCGGCCCCGCTCAGGCCGAGTTCGCGAACGCGCTCACGGACGGCTTCGTCCGGATCTGCAAACGAGACGTTCGAGACGGTTTCTGGGGCGTCGTACTCGCGTTTGTCGGTCACGCGGGCGACGAGCGTCCCGCGGTCGGTTGCGAACTCTTCGACCGTGGCTTGGGAGAGAGACTCACCGTCGCCGGTGATGGTGATGAGGGCGACTGCGTCGTCGAGGTCGTATTCGCGGATGCGGTCGCGCACGTGGTCGATGCCTTCGCCCTCACCGAGTTCGATGTCGATAAAGTGGAACTGGCGGGTCGGCAGTCCTCGACGAGTGATATCTACGCCGTTCTCGAAGGTGACGATGTTGTAGCCGCGGTCGTCGCGCTCGGTGGCACTCGCGCGCTCGGTCGAGCCACAGTAGGTGACCCACGTCTCGCCGACCTGCGTCTTGCCAGGCTTGTGGTTGTCCCCGAGCAACATCGCGTCGAAGTCGATTGACGCCGTTTCGAGGAGGATTTCGGTGTCCCAATCCCCGAAGTCGAAGGGCGTGAACAGGCCGTGGGTGACGAGTGCGGCGTGCGCAGCGTCGTGTGGAGCGAAGTCGTACGCGAGTTGGTCGCGCTGTGACTGCGGGACGAAGTCGAGGCCGTAGAAGGCGGTGTTTCCGAGAACGTATGGCTCGCTGCCGAGGCGCGTGGCGAGGCCGAGATTCTCGTAGAGGTCGAGCCACTGGCCATTGCGTTTCCCCTCGTGGTTGCCGACGATGGCGAGAAACGGGATGTCGGCGTCGTCGAGCGTTCGCAGGACAGAGAGCGTCCCGAGCAAATCTTGTAAATCCGGTCTGCGGTCGTGAAAGAGGTCGCCAGCGTGGATGACGGCGTCAACGTCCGCCGCCACCGCGTCGTCTACGACCTGTCGAAAGGCAGCGAGGAAATCCTCTCGGCGCTCTGCAGCGTGGTACTGCTGATAGCCGATGTGGGTGTCCCCCGTGTGAATCACCCGAGTCATGTCGAAGCTATTTCGCGTCTCGACGTAAAGGGGTTCCGCGACCAGAGCGGAAGTGATTGGCCGCGCGACGATACGCCCGGTACGCCGCAGCGGCCTCGCGTCCCGATTGGACGAGCGCGGTCGTCCCTGCGCGTTCGCAC
Source organism: Haladaptatus sp. CMSO5 (assembly GCF_036689885.1). Taxonomy (NCBI): domain Archaea; kingdom Methanobacteriati; phylum Methanobacteriota; class Halobacteria; order Halobacteriales; family Haladaptataceae; genus Haladaptatus; species Haladaptatus sp. CMSO5. The sequence continues at coordinate 1,376,088 of NZ_JBAHVW010000001.1, read as the reverse complement.
TCGATGAGCGCCTGTTCGAACCGGTCGATGCCAACGTCTGTGAGAAAGTCCGCCGCCTGTTCGATGTCGTCTATCGCCGCGACGGCGCGAGTGACAATTTGAGTCGAATCTGGGCATGCAGCCGGGTCACGACAGACTGACTGGGGAGCCGAAACGGAAAAAGCGAGCCGTCTGAGCGCACGTTTTACGGTAACGGTCGATGGGTCTGTGTCGGGCACAGCCCCCGCTGGTTCGGCTTCCTATATCTATTCGAGGTCGAGTGAATAGAGACGCTTTCGGGCGTCGGTAAACGAGAAGCGAGAGGAGACAGCGCCCGCGTCTTCGAGCCGGTTGAGCGCATAGCGCACCGTCCGCGGTGGCAACAGCGTCTCTTCTACGAGTTCGCTCTGGGTGAGCGTGTCGTTGTAATCGAGGATTTTCGCGACGAGTTTTGCACTTGGGGGGAGTTCGCGTACCAGTTCCCACCGGTCTTGCTCTTCGTCCGCCACGACTGGCTCTTGTGTACTCATTATCAGAGGTGTGCAGATACTCGGTATTAATAATTCCGGATAGTGATTATTACCTTAGAGCATATCGCCTGCGTTTCTGGAGAGTCAATCCGGCCGTCATATGTGTCATATGTTGGCGGGGATTACCCGAAGCCTCTTATGAACTTGCGACCTAAGCCGGTGTAATGACTGATACTGTTGACGACGTGGACCTTCCCTACGATGAGGACGCGTCACAGCAGGAGAAAATTGAGGCTTTGCGCCAGCGCTTGCAGGTGGTCGAATCACAAAACGAGGAGATGCGCGACAAGCTCCTCGACGCCAACGCAGAGAACAACAAGTACCAACAGAAACTCGAACGACTGACCCACGAGAACAAGAAATTAAAGCAGTCTCCGCTGTTTATTGCGACGATTCAGGAAATCACCGAGAAAGGTGTCGTCATCAAACAACACGGGAACAATCAGGAGGCGCTCACCGAGGTCACAGACGAGATGCTCGAGCAGATCGAACCGGGCACGCGCGTCGCCGTCAACAACTCTCTTTCCATCGTCAAAACGCTCGACGACGAGACAGATGTCCGCGCTCGGGTGATGCAGGTCGAACACAAGCCTGACGTGACCTACGAGGACATTGGGGGACTCGAAGAGCAGCTCAACGAAGTGCGCGAAACCGTCGAGATGCCGCTCGAAAGCCCCGAGATGTTCGAACAGGTCGGGATTCAGCCACCGTCCGGCGTGCTGCTCTACGGCCCACCGGGCACGGGGAAAACGCTGCTCGCGAAAGCCGTCGCCAACCAGACCAACGCCACCTTCATCAAGATGGCTGGCTCGGAACTCGTCCACAAGTTCATCGGTGAGGGTGCAAAGCTGGTGCGCGACCTGTTCCAGGTCGCCCGCGACCACGAGCCTGCGGTCATCTTCATCGACGAAATCGACGCCATCGCGAGCAAGCGCACGGACTCGAAAACCTCGGGTGACGCTGAAGTCCAGCGCACCATGATGCAGTTGCTCTCCGAGATGGACGGCTTCGAAGAGCGCGGGGAAATCCGCATCATCGCGGCCACGAACCGCTTCGACATGCTCGACCGCGCCATCCTTCGGCCGGGTCGGTTCGACCGGCTCATCGAAGTGCCAAAGCCCGGCCCCGAAGGCCGCGAGAAAATCTTCGAGATTCACACGCGCAAAATGAACGTCGACGACGACGTGGACTTCTCGAACCTCGCAGAAGTGACGAACAACGCCTCCGGTGCGGACATTCGCGCGATTTGCACGGAAGCCGGGATGTTCGCCATCCGCGATGGGCGCACCAACGTTGCGATGAAAGATTTCCAGGACGCGTGGGCGAAGATTCAGGCCGAAGAAGAAGACGAGGACGTCTCGAAGACGTTCGCCTGAAAACGCTGTTTTTCTGTTTGTCGCTCGATTCAAGCGCTTGCGCTCTGCCTCGTTAGAGGATGAGTGTTATGAGCGCAAGCACGACGAAGATTATCACGAACCAGCGTGCGATGTTCATCGTGACGCCCGCGACTCCGCGTGCCCCGACGAGCGCGGCGATGATGGCGAGGACGAAGAACACAATCGCCCATTGCAGGAACTGACCGGAGAACGCCTGAATGGGGATGAGTTGTGCAATGGCTGCGGTCTCTATGAGTACCATATCTCTACGAACAACCGGTGAGAGGTTCGTTATGCAGTGGGTCACGCATCTCGTATAAAAATAAGGGTACGTTATACTGACAGCTTCTCAGAGGGGGGAAATTGGGACAGTTCGGAGCAGTTATGCTGGTGGCAGCGTCCAGATTCTATATTCATCGCTTGAGATGGCTCACGAACTGCTCGGTGCCGCGCTCGCGCTCCTCGCAAGCGGTGTCGCTGGCATTTTCGCCCACGAATTGGCCCACGCGCTTGCACTCTCTGCGCTCGGCGTGTCCTACCGCATCGACTGGCTGCCCGCGCGCGACGATGGGCTGTTGGCGATGATTTTCTTCGGAAAACTCGCTGCAGTGACGCCACAGACGTTCCCGGCTGCCCGCGCACCGTTTCGGCTTAGGGTCGCGTCGATGATGCCGCTCACGTTGTTACTCCCGCTCGCAGGCATCCCACTCGGCATCCTCCCCGACCCGTTTGCAACCGAGAATCTCGTCTTTCAGGTCGCGCTCATCGGCTGGATGGCGTGTGCGATTCCGAGCCCACAGGACTTTTCGATTCTGTGGTACGCTCGGCGCGTGGTCAACAGGCGGAAAAACGAGGCAGAGTAGCTACTGGGCGAGGGCGAGGAAGGCGAGGTACGGAATGGCGAACAACAACAGTGTCATCGCCGCGAGGATGACGCCGTAGCCGAGGAACGCGCCAATCGCGGCCGTAAACGAGTCGTGGTCGAACTGCGCGGGAAGGTTCATACGCAAACCGTTGCTCGGTCGTCTCTTGAGTCTTTTGCCGTTACGTGCGAAGGATGTCTTCGATGCGGCGGGCCGGGCCGTTGAGCGAGGGGTTTTTCTCGATGATTTTAAGGATTTCGTGGTCGGTGATGTCGGGGTAGGATTTCCCGATTGCTTCTTCGACGAACGCACGCTCTAAGCGAAACTCAGACCCCTCGTAAACGACATCAACACCCTGCTTATCAAAGGAAAGAACCGTCATAGGGAAGGGTACTATCTTGCAGAGTAAAAACCAACCGACCTCGTCAGCCACTCGTCAGACATTCACGGAGGATTAATACGAGCAGAGAGACGAGTTTGTTTCGTGCCACTGCGTTCGGACCCTCTCGACAAATTAGCCATCCCAGACGGGACGACGGTTGAAGAACACGACCTCGTGACCGACGGCGACGTTTTCGTCGGCGCGCGCAGCACGGTCGAGTTTGGGGTTCGCGGACGCAACGTCATCGCCGGTGAGGGTGTCACCTTCGGCGGCGATATCGAAGCGGAGGGCGACTGTCGTATCGACATGTGGTCTGACATCGCCGGAAACGTCCTCGTTGGCCAAGATGCCTACCTCGGCGAGCGCGTCCACATCGAAGGCCAACTCATCGTCTCTGGAGACTTGGACATTGGCGACGACGTGAACATCGAAAACGGCTTCGAGGCGAACGGCTGGATCGTGATTCGCAATCCGGTGCCGACCATTGTCTTCCTGTTCATCTACCTTTCACAGCTCCTCCGGCTCGGTGAAGAAGAGGCTGCAGAGTCCGTCCTCACCGAACTCGCAGACGGCGGCGAACCGGAGGATGAACCGGTCGTCATCCCACGAAACGCCCACGTCAGCGACGACGCGTGGCGGGTTTCGACGCCCGCGACCATCGGCAACGAGTGTCGCCTACACGGGAATATCCGCGCAGAATCCATCGAAGTCGGGGATGACAACAACATCTTCGGCAGCCTCCGCGGGCGCGGTGACATTTCGATTGGCAAGGGGACGCAGATTCACGGCGACGTGACGACGCGCAGAGGAACCGTCTCGGTAACGGAAGGAAGCCGCATCCTCGGCGATGTTGCCTGTGAAGACCTCTTGCTCCACGACGGCGCGGTCATCGACGGCTCGATTCGCGCCCGCGGCGAGATTACGCAGGTCCGCGACACCGAAGACGAAACCACCGAATAGACCGAAAGGCAATTTTGGGTAACCACGGTATGTGAGCACATGCTCTCTATCGCGCTTGCCGGGAAGCCAAACGCCGGCAAGTCAACCTTCTACAAAGCCGCCACCCTCGCCGAGGTGGACGTAGCCAACTACCCGTTTACGACCATCGACCCGAATCGGGGTGTGAGCTATGTGCGAACGGAATGTCCGTGTCTCACCCGCGAGGAACGCTGTAACAACGAACATTGCCACGACGGCAAGCGCTACGTCGCCATCGAGTTGCTCGACGTGGCCGGCCTCGTTCCGGGCGCACACGAGGGACGCGGCCTCGGCAACCAGTTTTTGGACGCGCTCACGAACGCCGACGTGATTCTGAACGTCGTGGACGCCTCTGGCGGGACGAACGCCGAGGGAGAACCCGTCGAAATCGGTGACCACGACCCCGTAGAGGACGTGACGTTCATCCAAGAGGAGATGGACCTCTGGCTCGCCGGTATTTTGAACAAGAACTGGGAGTCGGTCACCCGCCAGTCGCGCTCGCCCGGCTTCGACATCGACGAGGCTCTCACCGAACTGCTCACGGGCGTCGGTGCGACCGAACACGATGTGACCACGATTCTCCGCAACCTCGACTATCCGGACAACCCACAGGAGTGGACCGACGCGGACCGCGAGCGCCTCGCGCGCGACATCCGCGCCCAAACCAAACCAATCGTCATCGTCGCAAACAAGGCGGACATTGCGCCACCGGAAAACGTAGAACGTCTCCGCGAGGCCGCAGATTTGGTCATTCCGGCCACCGCAGACGGAGAACTCGCACTGCGCCAGGGCGCAAAAGCCGGACTCATCGCCTACGACCCCGGCGACGAGGACTTCGAGATTCTCGGTGACCTTTCTGGACCGCAGAAAAAAGGCTTAGAGAAAATTCGCGACGTGATGGCCGAGTTCGGCGGCACGGGCGTCCAACAGGCGCTGAACACCGCCGTTTACGACCTTCTCGACCACTTTACCGCCTACCCCGTCCAGAACGAGGGCAAGTGGACTGACGGCCAAGGAAACGTTCTCCCCGACGCCTTCCTTCTGCCGCGGGGGTCGACGCCTCACGACCTCGCGTACGCAGTCCACTCGGACATCGGCGACGCGTACCTCCACGCCGTCGATGCAAAGTCGAATCGACGCATCGCAGAGAACCACGAACTCGACGAAGGGGACGTCATCAAAATCGTCTCGTCGGCCAAATGAGCCACACTGCGTGGGTGGAGCTGGCCGAGGTGAAGCCAAGCCAACTCTATCTGTCGAGTGAAAAACTCACCGCCGTGATGAACTGGTTCGACTTCGACGGGCCGACGTTCGGACCGCTGCCGGTGTTCGAGTACGAAGGCGAGACGTACCTCGCAGACGGCCACACCCGGGCGTTCGTGGCGCACCTCGCTGGGTGTATGAAACTCCCAGTCACCTACGACCCGGAAATCCGCACGAGCGACGACTTCCCGGTGTACGTCGAATGTATCGACTGGTGTGAAGAGGAGGGCGTCGAAACGATTCCAGACCTCTCAGGTCGCGTGCTCTCACCGGAAGCCTACGACGTGGAGTGGATAGACCGCTGTCACCGGCTGGCGACACGACTCGACTGATTACTCGCCGACCCGCCGCAGGATTTCGTCGGCCAACACGACTTCCGTGCCTGCGAGGCCGACCGAGCAGAACACGGTCAGGTCGGTCTCACGCTTTCGCCCGGCGTGGTCGCCCGCAACCACCGTCGAAAGTTCGACTATCTCGGCGCGTCGGTCGCCTTCTACGAAAAACGGCTGTTTGTACTCGGCGTACCCCTCGACCTGTACGAGCGAGTCGGTGACGACGGTGTGAGCGCGTTTGACCGTCTCCATCGGGAGTTCGTGTGCGCCGACGTACTTCGGGCCGAGCGTCGTGACGTGCGCACCCGGCGCGAGCCACTTGTGTTCGAACACGGGATTGCGACTTGTCGTTGCGCAGATGACGATGTCCGCCTCCTCGACGGCGGCTTTCGCGCTCTCGACGGCGACGACGTGCGCATCTAGTTCGGCGTTGAGTTCCATCGCCGCATCCGTGCGGTTGTCGCGCGTTCGTGAGAACACCCGTATCTCATCGAGATTCCGGACGCTCGCGGCGGCGCGTGCCTGCATCCGGCCCTGCGTTCCAACCCCGATGAGCGCGAGCGTCGTCGCATCCTCGCGGGCGAGGTGTTCGACCGCGACGCCGCCTATGCCGCCGGTTCGCAGCAGGCCAATCTGGTCGCCAAGGGCGAGGCCTTTGAACGCACCTGTCTCACTGTCGAAGACGGCGACAAGTTGGGTGTGTTCCGGCGAATTGTCGCGGAAGGTTTCGTACACGCGGAAGCCGAGTGCCTGCACTTCGCCCGTCGCGGCCCCTGCGGTGAACACGAGCGACCCATCTTCGACATCAACGCTGAATCGTGGTGGCGAGACGAGATTGCCAAAGGCGTGTTCGCGGATGGCGAGTTCCATGGTTGCGACGACGTCTGCGGTGTCGATTGTTGCGAGTACGTCGTCGTCAGAGAGAATGGGGAAGGTCATGCGTCTGCTCCCGGTAATTCGATTGTTTCTACGTCCCACCCATCGTTCGGAACAGTTGCCTCAATCTGCAGTTCAACGAGTGCACCGTCCAGCGCGAGTTTCGAGACGCCGACCAGAGTACTCGCTGGAAAGTGGGGGAGTGAAAAATAGTCGTGGCGTACTTCGTGAATAGCGGCCCGCACGTCGCTGGTTAGGACGTCGTCGCGAACGTAGAACGTCGTGTGTGTGACGTCATCTACGGTAGCATCGAGTACCTCCTCAAAGACCAGTGAGACGAAATTGAGTAGCGTCCGCACCTGTTCGGCGGCGGTGTCGTCTTCTGGCCACGCAAGACCGGAAAGCGTCACTTCACGATGTGTCTCGTGATGAGTCACGACACCAAGTGATGAGGCGGTCGTCTCGAGAACTTCGGAGTCGATATCGCTCTCCTCTGGTGCGATGACGGTCTTTTCCATATCCTAGAAAACGGTCGGAATACTGAAAACTGTTCACCCGAGTGGCCGAAACCAAACGGCGACGAGCAACAGCGCGAGAAAGACGTAGGAGCCGCGAATCAGGAGCATCGTAGCGAGTTCGGGACCAGCACGGCGGGCGAACAGGGCGACGATGCCGAATCCGAGCACAGCGAGTATTGCGCTTTTCGGGAACACCGAGAGCGCAGAGAGGCCGAGGATAGCGAGGAGGCCGAGAGTCATGAGCAGATACGCGACTCGCCGCGACCGGGTCGTACCGAGGACGACGACGGCTGTGTGTTTCGAGATGGAGCGGTCGTAGTCGTAATCCTGTGCGTCGTCGATGATTTTCACCCCTGAAAGGATGGTGAGGAAGACTGCGGCGAAGGCGAACACCGGGAGCGTGAGCGTTTGGGTCTGGACGTAAAACCCGCCGAGGAGCGAAATCGAAATCCCGAGTGGGTAGCCCATCGTCGTCGTGAGGGCGTGCATGTCGAGTTGGGGCGCGTGGAGGTAGCCGATGAGCCAGCCCGGCAGCGTAAGCAGGGCGGCCCACACGTCCACGACGTATCCGATGGTGAGCAGGCAGACGAAGAATCCGGCAGACGAAAGGGTGAGTGCGAGTTTCGCTCCCCCTGACGAGAGGGGGTGGTCGTCGTCCTCTCCTCGGATGTAGAAGTCCACGTAGCCGTCTTTGACGTGGGCGGTGTAGAGCGCGAAGAACGCCGCTGTCATGTGAAGTGCGGCGAGCGAGGGCGAGAGGTCATGCGCCAGCACCGCACCGAACCACGACGCGGCGATGGGCGGGAGCATGAACACCGGATGAATCTGTGAGGCGAGGGCCCGAATCGCCGCGGCGAGACCGGTTCCGTGGCGGGAGACGTGCATACCCGTACCATTGACGTGTTAGCTGATAAACGTGTGCAGGGTGGAAAACGCGTCACTGCACGGCTGCGACCGCGTCGCCCATCAGTTCGAGGGCGGCTTTCAGGTCCTCGATGCCGGTGGCGTAGGAGATGCGCGCGTAGCCCGCGCCGTTCTCGCCGAACGCCTCACCGGGCACGAGGATGACGCCGCGCTCGATGACTTCGTCGACGAAGCCCTCGGGGACTTTTGGCATGGCATAGAACGCACCGCGAGGTTTCGGCGTTTCGAGGCCGATGTCCGCGAGGCCGTCTAACACCACGTCGCGGCGTTGTTCGAACGCAGCCACCATCTCCCCAATGCAGTCTTGTGGCCCCGAGAGCGCGGCTTCTGCGGCGTATTGTGAGGGCGCGGCGGCACACGCCTGTGCGTACTGGTGGACGCGAAGCATGCGCTCGACGCGGCGGTGGCTGCCGGTGACCCAGCCGAGCCGCCAGCCGGTCATCGAGTACGCCTTCGAACAGGCGTTGACGACGACGACGTTGTCCGTCTCGGCGAATTCGAGCGGTGAGTAGTGCTCGCCGTCAAAGACGATGTGTTCGTACACCTCATCAGAGATACAGAGCACGTCGTGTTCGTCCGCGATGCGCGCGAACTCCTTGATGTCTGCTTTCGACTGCACCGCGCCGGTCGGGTTCGCGGGGCTGTTGACCACGAAGGCCGCCGTGTCTTCGGTAATCGCGTCTTCGACAGCTGCCGGGTCCATCGTCAGGTCGTCGCGCAGGCCGAGCGGCCGGGGCACGCCGCCTGCGATGTGGGTGAGCGCGTCGTAGGAGACGAAGCCGGGGTCGGGGAAGATGACTTCGTCGCCTTGGTCGACGTGGGCCTGGAAGGCGAGGTGGAGCGCCTCACTCCCGCCCGAGGTGGCGATGACGTTCTCGGGGTCGACCGCGATGCCGTTGTCGCGTTGGTGTTTGGCCGCGATGGCCTCGCGCAGCGGGAGGATGCCCTTGTTCGGCGTGTAGGCGTCAACCACGCCGTCTGCGATGGCCTGCTGGGCGGCCTCGCGGACGTGTACGGGCGTTGGAAAATCGGGTTGTCCGATGCCGAGGTTGATGGCGTCAGGGCCTGCGGCCTCGAACACCTTGCGAATGCCACTAATCGAGACGCGCTCGACTCGACGAGCAAATTCAGTCATAGGCGAAGTCGGGTGGGGGAGAGAATAACTCTGATGTGTGGTGTGTGGACAGGGTGCGTGATTCGGGTCGAGAGATAGCCAACCGCTAGGTTAGTTTTCGAACTCGTCACGCAGTTCGTCGATGCGCATTTCGAGCACCGACAAGGCGGCGTCGGCATCGGTGTAGCCGCGCTCGTACTCGTTGTAGACGCTCTTTGCATTCCGCAGGAACTCTGAGACGGCGTCTTCTAGCTCGGTCATACAGAGAGGTTGAACCCGACCGTATTTCAAACTGGCAGAATACCTTGTACAGGTCGCAATGAGAACGCAGTGTGGTGCAGTTGCGGGGCCGTGCTGTGCGGTCGCGGAGCGGTAATCGTCACGTACAGCACCCGAACGCGACAGAGTCGCGTTCGGTGCGGCCTTTTTCATGAAAGTTTTTCGAGCGCGGCTTTATGCCGCGCTCTCAAAAAGTTTCATTGGAACATCCGAAGCGGCTTCGCCTGCGTGCTCTCCTCGTCTGCGTCCTGCATGCGCTTTGCGAACTGTTCTTTCGCGGTGCGAATCTCCTCTGCGCGAGCGACGAGGTCGTTGGTGTCCACGTCGATGCCCGCGAGCGGTTCGATGCCGCGCAGGAGGAGGATGCGGGCAGCTTCGGGGTCGGGAAAGCGTTTGTCACTTTCGACGATGAGGCCGACGCCGGTGATGTCGAGTTCGGCGGCGCGGTTTATGAGCGCGCCCGTCGGACCGGAGATGAGGCCGCCTTCGGTCGGAAATGAGATGTCGGCGGCTTCGAGGAGCGACGCGCCGTCGCCGGTCGAGACGCCGTAGAGGGCGGGTTCGTCTGCGTCTTTGTCGGTCGGGAGGCCGGAGAGGAAGATGGGGGTTGCGTCGTGTTCTGCGATCCAGCCGGTGAGACAACTCGAAAACTCGACGGCCTGAGAGGGGGAGACGGGAATGTCGCTCTGGAGGACGACGAGGTCGCGCGCTTCGTCGGCGTAGAGCCGGACAGGGGCTTTGACGGCTCCGTCGCCTTTGCCGTACACCGCAACGCGGGGGATGCCCTCACAGTGGAGCGACCCGTAGTGGGTCATCTCGAACTGTTCGACGAGGTGGTCGGCCGCGATTTTCCCGACGAGGCCAACGCCGGGGAGTCCTTCGACCAGCGTTGGCTCTGTGAGTTCGAGCGAATCGTCGTGAAGTTGGACGTGCGCCATAAATTGGCATACTCACCGGACTTGCATAAGGGCCCGGGCAGTGTGCGCGTTCGAAACCCACAAGCGGACGCCGAGAATAGAGACGGTAAATGGAGGCTCTTGAGCGGTACGAACCGCTGATGGACGACGTGGAGGCCTATCGGGCAGCCTGTGAGCGCCCGCTTCCCTCCGTCGTCCGGGTGAACACGCTGAAAGCAACGCGAGAACAGGTCTGTGCCGCCCTTGACGAAGAGGGGGTCGGCTACGAGCAACTGGCGTGGAACCCAGACCTGCTCAAACTCGAAACGAGCAGTCCGGGAAACACGTGGCCGTACTTCCACGGCTGGATTCACGGCCAAGAAGAAGTGTCTGCGCTGCCGCCGCTCGCGCTCGACCCACAACCGGGCGACCACGTCTTTGACACTTGCGCCGCGCCGGGGAGCAAGACTACGCAGATTGCCGCCCAGATGGACGACAAGGGCGTGCTCATCGCCAACGACAACAATCTCGGTCGGCTCTCTGCGCTGCGATTCAACGCCGAGCGACTGGGCGCAACCTGCGTCGCGGTCACGAACCAGGACGCGCGCAACTTCTCGATGAAGCCGTTCGACTCGCCCGACGACGGTGGCTTCGACCAGTTCGACCGCGTGCTCGTGGATGCGCCGTGTTCGTGCGAAGGCACGGTTCGAAAGAACCCTGACGTGGTCGATGAGTGGACGCTCGACCACGTCGAATCGATTGCAGGTATTCAGAAGGGCATCCTCCGGCGAGCGCTCCAAATTACGCGCCCCGGCGGTACGGTCGTCTACTCGACGTGTACGTTCGCCCCCGAGGAGAACGAGGCGGTTCTCGACCACGTCCTCGACAAAGAGGACTGTCGCGTCGTAGACTACGACCTCGGCCTCGAACACGTCCCCGGCATCACCGAGTGGCAGGGCGAGGAGTACGACGAGCAGGTGACCAAGGCAAAGCGCGTCTATCCGCAGCACAACGACACTGGTGGCTTCTTCTGTGCGAAGTTGGAGGTGGGCCAATGAGCGACGGAAACGTGGGCCAGCAGTTCGACCGGCTCCCAGAAACCCTCGACGAACAGGAAATCGACGGTCGGGCCTCGCGCGAGCAGGTCGTGAACTTCTGGCACGACCGTTATGGCGTCCCAAAGTCCGTATTCTCCGACTTCACGCTCTGGGAGAAGGGCGCGGGGAAAATCTGGATTTTCGGCGGCGACGTGGCCGCGCCAATCAGCATCGAAGGACTCGGCATGAAGCTCATGCGCACCCGCCAAGAACACTGGAAGCCAACGACGAACGGGGCACAGCGCTTCGGCCGCCACGCGACCAAGAACGTCATTCTCCTCGACGCAGACCAAGCCGAGAAATTCGCCCACGGGACGGACATCGACTACCCCGACTGGGACGGCGACTGGGGCTATCTCATCGCCGCCCACGAACTCGCGGGCGTCACCGAACCAATCGGCGTCGGTCTCTACCTCCACGGCGAACTGCGCTCGGTCGTCCCGAAGGGACGCCAGTTCGACTGAGCTATTCGAGCTGATTTTCGAGTTTTTCGACGCGCTTCTCAAGGGCTTCGTAGCGGTCTTTCGAGACGTATTCCTCAAGTTCTAATCCCTCGACCGGCAGACCCTTGAAGTCGATTTTTGGCTGTTCGCCGAGGCTGATTTCGAGCAGTTCTTTCTTCCGGCCAAGGTCGTTGATACGTAGCGAGTTGCGGTCGCTATCGACGTAGATGACGACGCGCTCATCCGCCTGCCGACTCCGCAAATCGAGAATCGGCTGTTCTTCCGCATCGACCCAAATCCGCACGTTTTCGGGGCTCATGAACCGGGCGATGGTGTCTGCCATCCCACCGCTCATCGAGAGCCGTTTGACGCGCTTTCCCGAAGGGTTGTCAAGTGGATGTTTGCGCGTGTACACGCCCCAGTGGTTGTGCTCCGCATCGGCGGCCGTCCGCGCGAGGAGCGTCCCGTCTGAACTACAGTAATCGACGAAACAGGCATACGCGTCCGAAGAAGTGCCTGCTGCGTCGTCCAGCGCGTGGAGGCACAGCGAGTGTTGTCTGTCGGCCATACGGCTGTAGAAGCCTGACGAAGGCTATTCGCTTTCGGCCGACGTGGCCTCGTCCCACTCGTAGCTCTCCGAAGTTGAGTCACCCATGACTTCGGCAAACGAGCGAGCTTTGTCCGCGACTTCGGTGAACACGACTCGGTAGCCATCCGGGTCGCGCACGGAGATTTCGCGGGTGTTCCACGGCGTGTCGGTCGGCCCATTCTCGATGTCCACACCGTACGCTTTGGCCCGTGCAGCAACGTCATCGACCGACTCGTTTTCGACGTTGATGTAAATCGAAAGGCCGCTTCCCCGCGACGCGGGACGCTCCTCGCCAACGCGCATTTCGTCTGCGACGAGCATGATGTCGGCGTATTTGCGATAGCGGACGTGGCTCATCACCGGCATTGCGTAGATGGTGGTGAAGCCGAGGGCGTCGTACCACGCCAGCGAACCTTCGATGTCGGAGACGGCAAGTTGGCAAAACAGCGGCATCGGATACGCCTCAGTGTCGGTCGGGGCCATGCGGTGTGTACGGCAGAACGTAGAATAATTATTGACCACGTTCGCTCATTACTGGATGAGTGGAACTCCGTACAATCGTCTATAGCAGGGATACGTAGTAGCCAGTCCAGCGTTCGAGTGTTTGAGACCAATTCGAGCGGGTGAGAGCGAGAAAGCGTAATAGCGAACGCTCCGTACTTCCTCTCATGGGTCGCGACCTCGACGATGTTGACCGAAGTATTCTCTATATGTTACAACGAGACGCTCGGAATACGACTGCCCAACAGATAGCCGATAGGGCTGGCGTTTCAGCGAGCACGGTTCGCAATCGCATCGACCAACTCGAAGCAGACGGCATCATCAAAGGATACCATCCAGAGATTGACTACGAAGCGGCAAACCTCCCGTTACAGGTGACGTTTATCGTGAGCGTACCGCCGACGGTACTGGAGGAATATTCGACGAAATTGCGAGGGATTCAAGGCGTTATCGACGTTCGTGAGATGCTCACGGGTCGTCGGAATCTCCACGTTGACGTGGTTGGAACGAGTTCGGGAGATCTGACACGGATTACTGATTCCATCCACAACATCGGTGGCGAAATCGAGAGCTCAGAAGTGATGAGAAAACGTCACGTTCAGCCGTTTAACCATTTCTTCTTGCAAGGAACCGAACAGAGCAGCGCGCACGCTGAAAATACCTCAGTCACTGAGTCTGATAAGTGACTGATCCGAGACGATGATTTGGAATCCACAAAATAATCGCATCAAATGCAGATAACACACACAATTGTTTGCGAAAACAGCAATTTACATGGGTTCTCTCTGTTGAATTCAGAAGAGTGAATATAAAGTGTACGATGGGTTTATCGTCGGATGGAGTATTTTACTATACGGGAGAGGACAAGGAAAATCAGAATCCCCCACCCCCCTCTTTCCCGTTCTTGATCTCTCCCGTTTCCTCCCAAAAGAGACACATTTTGTCAGTTATTTTTCACGAATCGTCCCGCCGCTCAGCCCCTCCCACGCCACCCGGAACCCCAATCTGGAGAGCGCCGCACTCACGTCATCCACTTCGTACCTCGAAAACATAGTTTCGGCTTCACTCAGCGACATTCCAGCGTGGAGTTCACTCCGTAGTGAATCGAGAATGTGCGGACGGACGAGCGTCCGCCCCACACGTTCGTGGTCAGGAAACACCTTGTCAGAGAGCACCGATTCGCTCACGCCAAGGTCATGGGCGAGCGTTTTGAGGGTGATCACAGCTTCGTCGGGCGAGAGTTCTGCTGGGAGGTCTGCGGCACTCGCTTCGACCAACTCCTGTTCGTACTCGCGGAGCACGCCCACCACGTCTTTGACGCGAACGGAGCCGGTGTAGGGAATCGCGCGGTGGTCGCGGGCGGCGATTTCTTCGCCGACGCCGAGGGTGCTATCGACGGCGACGAGGAGTTCGACGTCTTCGACCACGTCCATCTGCCCGAGTTTCTTTGCGACGTATTCGGGCGTCCAGAAGCCCATGATTTCGAAATAGATGCGAAACGGCGCGTGCTTCCAGTCGAAGGCGAAATCCGGAATCATCACGCTCGCGCCCGCTTCGAGCGGTTCGGGTTCGCGCACGAGGTCCCAATCGAGGTCAAGGGCGGTAAAGCGCGCCGCGAACTCGGCTTCGACGCCGCTGTCGAACGTCACGTCGGTGACCGGCTCCGTGCCGGGGACGGACACGTCGTCCTGCGTGAGGGTCAGCAGGCGTTCTGTTCCCCGGTCGTCGATGGTGGCTTCGATGCGCCACTCGGGAGCCTTTGCGACCGACCTGAGCAGGCGGGCAAAGCGCGTGCCGTAGCGCCGACTCGTCTGGAACAGGCCGGTCGGGCCGGTGACGACCACCTCACGGCCCGCATCCGTCTTGCGAATCTCGTACATCAGCCGGAGGCGCTTGACGGCGGATATCAGCGCCTTCGGGTCGCTGCTTCGGATTCTGAGTTCCGTCGCGTCGAACAGCGCGGTCTGGGCGAGCGAGAGATTGTACTGCGCAAGTAGTTCGTCGGGAGTCCAGCGAACCGACAGCGAGGTGAGCACCTGTCGTTCTTCGAGGTCTGCGTAGAGCGATTGGGAGACGGTTTCCGTGGTGGTGGCCAGCGACTGAGCAGCTTGTTCGAGAGCTTCTGCGCGTTCTGCTTCCGTCACTACGCCGACGGCTTCTCCGGCGGCGAACACGCTCGCGCGAGTGCGCTCCGGCGGGAGTGGCGCGTCCGTCTCGAAGACGGCCTCGCGTTCAACCAGTTTGGCAAGCCCGCGAACGAGTTTGAAGTCGGCATCGGCTTCAAGGCGGGTGAGTGCCTCCTCTAAGCGGGCGCGGGTCTCGCCGACGTGGCCTTGATAGGTTCCGATGACGCGCGCGGCGAGCGGGCGCTCTTCGCGACTGGCAAACTGTGGCGTGTAGCCACCGCCCGCCCGCGACACCCGGAGGAGGTCTTTCGTGAGCACACGTAAGATTGGGTGCGGGTTACACAAAAATCGTCTGACAACGGCCCCAACGTTCTTACAAGAGAATGGATACGTGATAGATATGGAACGTCGGACTTTCCTTCGTACTGTTGGCGCGACAACGACAGTCGCGTCTCTGAGTTTTGCCGCAGGATGCTCTTCTTCCAATGGTGGGGATGATACCGAAACCAGTTCGTCTGGTGGCTCTGGAGACACAACGACGACCGTCGGCTACCCGAACGATTGGACAGGAGACGTACAGAGCATCGACGACGGCGAAGAACGCGAGGGGCCAACGCCAATCGAAGTGGAAGCGTTCGATTTCAAAGCAGACGACGCTGGCAACCTCGTGATTACTGGCACCGCGAAAAACGTGACCGAAAAGCAGGCCAAACAGGCGCTCGTCATCCACATCAGCGTTGGCGAAGACAGCTACCAAGCGGGCAAAATGTTCGACCTCGGTCCCGGCGAAACCGCGTCGTTCGAAGTACCCTTCCCCGTCACCATGGAAGCGTTCGACGCCAAAGGCAGTCTCGTGATTAAATTCCCAAAATAAGCTATCGCCGTCTGTTTGCGACCCCTTCTTCGGCCGTCTCCTTGCTCACGAGTTCGTACAACACCGCCCGACCACCGTCGGCTTTCGGCCGGAGGATTCGCCCGAGGCGCTGGGTGAACTCGCGCTCGCTCCCGCTTCCCGAAAGGACGACGGCGACGTTCGCGTCTGGCACGTCCACGCCTTCGTCGAGCACGTTCGCGGTGACGACCCGCGAGAACTCGCCGCTTCGGAATTTGCGGAGAACATCGCGGCGCTCTTTTGTTCCCGTCTGGTGGGTAATCGCTGGGATGAGAAACCGCTCTGAGATGCGGTAGACGAGGGCGTTGTGCGCGGTGAAGACAATGATGCGGTCGCCGCGATGGCGGTTGAGAATGGTCGCGAGGGAGTCGAGTTTCGCCTGTGAGTTCATCATCACTTCGCGGGCGCGTTGTTTGGCGAGCAGGGCTTCGCGGGCGCGGGGGTCGGTGCCAGAGCGCATCACGAGTTTCTGGTAGTCGCTCCCGCTTCTCAGGTGGATGTTCGAGGCGGCGAGGTAGTCGGTGAACACCGACTGGTGGCGCTCGTACTCGCGGCGTTCCTCCGGCGTCAACTCGACGGTGAGCCGTTTGATGTCGTAGTTCGCGAGGTGCTCGCCCGCGAGGTCGTCTATCTCAATGGTGTAGCAAAGCGGGCCAACGAGCGTCTCGATTATCTCGTGGGCGTCGTCTTCGCGCTCGAACGTCGCCGTGAGTCCGAGCCGAGCGGGCGCGGCGAGCAGGCGAGCAATCTGGCGAAACCCCTCGCCGCCGAGGTGATGAACCTCGTCGAAGATGACGAGGCCGAAGCGGTCGCCAATGGAATCGGCTTTGAGATACGCCGAGTGATAGGTTGAGACGGTGATTGGTTCGAGCGTTTGCTCACCACCGCCGAGCTGGCCAATCGAGCAGTCGAACTCGGTTTCGAGTTCGTCGCGCCACTGGGTGAGCAGGTCGATGGTCGGAACGACGACGAGCGTCGGGGTCTGCAAGGCTTCGATTGCGCCGAGGCCGATGACGGTTTTCCCGCTTCCCGTCGGCAGTTCGAGGACGCCGCGATTGCCCGCCGCTTGCCACGCATCGAGGGCAGCCTGTTGGTAGGGTCGAAGGTCGTACGTGGAAGAAAGGGAGGGGACGGCCGCAAGCGAGAGGACACGGTCGTCTACGTCGGCTGCGGCGAGCGCGTCACGAATTTCTGGATAGTGCATCGCCGGTGCGCGTGCTGTTTTCGAGCGCGGGTCGTACTCGACGTGCGGGAGGTCGCGGGCGGTTTGCTCTGGGAGCCCGGACACGTGAATCGTCCCGTCTTCGAAGATGAGAGTGACCGCAGACACGGGCGAAACTCGGCGGTGGGGACACTTAACGTTCGCCACCCGAGCCAGCGATGCAGAGGAGCGTTTCCCGTGTCGAGATCGACTCGGCGTGGAAAATCCCAACTACCGAACCGAATCGCATTTCTGAATTTTTATGGCCGCTGGCGCGTCTGTGTTAGTCATGAGTGAAAATCAGGGCACAGAGGAGCCTGTGCCTGACGCAGAACCCGAGGACGCCCCAGAGGCCGTGGCAGACACCGAGGACGATGCGTTTTCTGAACTCGTTGCCCGTATCGCGGAGACGGAGCCAGAACAACTGGCCCGCGAAATCGAGTCGCTCCGCGAGCAGGCAGCGGCCACAGAAGAGCTCGAAGCAGAACGCGAGGACTTAGAAAGTCGCCTGAAGCGAAAACAAGCCGAGTTCCAGAACTACAAAAAGCGGATGAAAAAACGCCGCGAGCAGGAAAAACAGCGCGCGACCGAAGACCTGGTCGAACGCCTCATCGACGTGCGCGACAACCTCGCGCGAGCGCTCGACGAAGCCGACGAGTCTGCAGACTCGGACATCGTGAGCGGCGTCGAATCGACGCTTCGGCAGTTCGACCGCATTTTAGAAGACGAAAACGTAGTCGAGATTCGCCCAGAGCCGGGCAGCGAGGTAGACCCCCAGCGCCACGAAGTCATGTTGCGAGTAGAAAGCGACCAGCCCGCAGACACCATCGCAGAGGTGTTCCAGTCGGGCTACGAGATGGCAGACCGCGTCCTGCGCCCGGCGCAGGTGACGGTCAGCGACGCTGAGTAACCGGGCGACTGCGGCGGTTGAATTGCGGTCATCATATAAGCACAGGATGTGAGACAGACACACATTTTGAAATCGCCCGACTGAGGCGCTGTGTGGCGTGGGTGTGAGGCAACGTATCTAGCAACTTTTAACCGGACGAAGGCGATAGTGCTCACCAAGATGGCGAGCAACAAGATTCTCGGTATCGACCTTGGTACCACGAACAGCGCGTTCGCGGTCATGGAGGGCGGAGACCCCGAGATTATCGTCAACAGTGAAGGGGACCGAACCACGCCCTCGGTGGTCGCGTTCACCGACGATGGCGAACGGTTAGTCGGGAAACCGGCCAAAAACCAGGCCATCCAGAACCCAGAAAAGACCATTCAATCGATCAAGCGCCACATGGGCGATGAGTACACCGTCGATATCGACGGCGAGGACTACACGCCCGAGCAGATTTCGGCGATGATTCTCCAGAAAATCAAGCGAGACGCCGAGGACTACCTCGGCGACGAACTGGAGAAGGCGGTCATCACCGTTCCTGCCTACTTCAACGACCGCCAGCGCCAAGCGACGAAAGACGCCGGCGAAATCGCTGGCTTCGAAGTCGAGCGCATCGTCAACGAGCCAACCGCCGCGTCGATGGCGTACGGCTTAGACGACGACTCGGACCAGACCGTCCTCGTCTTCGACCTCGGTGGCGGGACGTTCGACGTCTCTATCCTCGACCTCGGTGGCGGCGTCTACGAAGTGGTCGCCACGAACGGGGACAACGACCTCGGTGGCGACGACTGGGACCAGGCTATCATCGACTGGCTCGCAGAAGAGTTCGAAGCCGAACACGGCATCGACCTCCGCGACGACCGGCAGGCCCTCCAGCGCCTGAAGGACGCCGCAGAGGAGGCCAAAATCGAACTCTCCAGCCGCAAGCAGACGGAGATTAACCTCCCGTTCATCACGGCCACGGACGACGGCCCGGTTCACCTCGAAAAAGACCTCTCCCGTGCGAAGTTCGAGAACCTGACGAAGGACCTCATCGAGCGCACCGTCGGCCCGACGAAACAGGCCCTCGAAGACGCGGGCTACTCCGCCTCCGACATCGACGAGGTCATCCTCGTCGGTGGCTCGACGCGCATGCCACAGGTCACCGAAAAGGTGGCAGACGTCGTTGGCCAAGAGCCAAAGAAGAACGTCAACCCGGACGAAGCCGTCGCGCTCGGTGCGGCGATTCAGGGTGGCGTTCTCTCCGGAGATGTGGACGACATCGTCCTGCTCGACGTGACGCCGCTCAGCCTCGGTATCGAGGTCAAAGGCGGCCTGTTCGAGCGCCTCATCGAGAAGAACACGACCATCCCGACCGAGGAGTCGAAGGTGTTCACCACCGCCGCGCCGAACCAGACCTCGGTGCAGGTTCGCGTGTTCCAGGGCGAACGCGAGATTGCAAACAAGAACGAACTCTTAGGCGAGTTCCAGCTAACGGGCATCCCACCGGCACCCGCCGGAACCCCGCAGATCGAAGTCACGTTCAACATCGACGAAAACGGTATCGTGAACGTCGAAGCAGAGGACAAAGGCTCCGGGAATGCAGAGTCCATCACCATCGAAGGCGGTGCTGGCCTCTCCGACGATGAAATCGACCGTATGACCCAAGAGGCAGAACAGCACGCAGAAGAGGACAAAGAACGCCGTCGCCTCATCGAGGCTCGCAACGAGGCAGAAGGCTCCGTCCAGCGTGCAAAGACCCTGCTCGACGAAAACGAGGAGAACGTAGACGACGAACTCCGCGAGGAAATCGAAGCGTCAATCGAGGAAGTCGAGGCAACCCTCGAAGACGAGGACGCAGACGCGGACGAACTCGAAGCCGCGACCGAAGACCTCGCAGAGAGCCTCCAAGAGATTGGCAAGCGCATGTACCAGCAACAGCAGGCCCAGCAACAGGCCGCAGGCGGCGCTGGAATGGGCGGCATGGGTGGAATGGGCGGCGACGCCGATGCCGAAACCAACGGTGGCGACGAGTACGTCGACGCCGACTTCGAAGACGTGGAAGACGACGACAAGTAGCTTCGGCTCCTAATTCACGCAGATTTTTCATCGCATCCACACTGTAGCGACGGCTGTGGAGTCACACTATTCGAGCAGCGAAAACCCAAACTCAGAGTATGTCGTCGTCGCGATACTCGTACGTGTTCTCTGGAGAATCGTCGGCGAAGAAGCCGAAGGTTTCGTCGTCTCGCCGGAGGTAGTCGTTTTCGAGCATCTCGGTGACTACTCGGCCGAGGGAGTCGAGTTCTAGTTCGATGTCGTCCACGACAGACGTGTCGAGGTCGGCGCGAGCATCCTCGGAGAGCGTCGGAGAGCGGTAGCCAACCTCGTCACTGCTAGCGTCCCAGTAGAAGTCGAACCCCTCTACGAGGTCGTGTTCGAGGACGATTTCGAACTGTTCCTCCGACATTCCGGTGTGGGCCGCCCACTCGTCGAAGGCGTCTTCCCACGCACCGTCAGCGAGAATCGTTGCGAGTTCTTCCCGACGATAGTCGTCTTCGGGGTTCTCGACTGGGTTACTAATCGCTTCGTACTCGCCTCGTGACTGTGGACCCGAGAGCGATGGTGGGTCCGGAATCAAAACGTCAAGTGCCATGCTAGACGATTCGTTGTTCGGTGAGAAAAACACGCTGCCAGCCAGTGTGAAATCGGCTACTTGGTCGACTGCACGTCGATGTGGTGGACCGCGTTCGGCGACAACAGGCGGCCACTCGGAACCTCGACCCACCCGTTCGCCCGGATGCGAGCAGGGCCTTCGTGGAGAACCGTCGATTTGGCTTCGTCGCCGTAGATGACGACGTCGTCGTACTCATCTTCGAAAATTTGCGCGAACTCGTCGGCGAGCGATTCTGGTGAGATGACCATGACTCACCATCGAGCCAGCGAGTGAAAAATGTAGGTTTGTTGGCGGAAAACAATTGTTTGCGCTCCGACACGATATCGGACATGCATCGGCGTATCCTCGACATCGGTGTCTTTCTGGCCATCGTCGCCACTCTCGGATACGGAATCGTCATCCTCCAGCAGATTCTGTTCGCGCTTGTCGCGGCGGTTGGTCTGTACCTCACGTACGCGGCGGGGAAAGCGGGCGAGACGGAGCGCGCCTTCGTGCTTGCCTGCATCTGGGGACTCCTCGCGGGGGCGTTCTGGACCGCGCGTCTCGAATTCGAACTCGGGGCGATCGTCGTCGCCGTCGTCGGGTATCTCGTGTGGACGACGACGCGGAGTCCCGGCGAACCGACGGTCTGACGGCCTATTCCTCGTAAATTTTCTCTCCTCGGTGTAACCGTGACGCAATCGTGAACGTCTGTTCTGCCTCCCGGCGCGTCGGGAAGTGAGCGGCCATGTAGCGCGCGACGGTCATCAACGCGAGTCGTTTTTCGTCTTCCGAGTCGGCCACCTCGAACTGCTTGAACGAGGCTTCGAGGTTCTGGAGCGTGTGGAAGTTCGCGTCCTCGCGAAGCAGGGCTTCACCGAGCGTCTGCATCAGTTCGGTTGGGTCGCCGTCCGCATCGAAGTGCTCGCTCACGAGTGTTGCTGCCTTGTTCACCTCGCCTTCCTCGTCGAACACATCCATGAGGCGGGCGCGAATCTCGGCCGGGTCGGCGTCGGACTCGCCGGGTTCCGGGAGTGGTGCGGGTGGCATGTTGAGGAAGCGGTCGAGATACACCGAAATCGCACCATCGAAAATTCCCCGATACAGTTCTGTGGCGTCGGTGCGACGGGTGGCTTGCTCCACCGCGTTCGCGTAGGTGAAGGTGTGGTGGACGGTGTTCCAGTCGGTGAACTCGTTTACCGTGCCGAAGTGGGCGACTCGGCGCATCGCAGCGATGGAGACGGCGTGGGCGAGTTCCATCGTGTTCGCGCCCGATTCGACGGCCTCAACGAGGGCATCGACAATCGCGTGTGGGTCGTCCGCGAGCAGGGTTTCGGTGAAGTCGGTAGGTTTCTCCCACGTCTTGCCTGCGCCGGTTGCGACCATCTCATCGAGGCGGTCGTAAGTATCTTCGAGCAGTCCGGCCACGTCGATTGGCTGTCGCCACGACGAGAGTTCTTCGCTTCTCATTGCGCCCGTGAGTTCGTCTACGAGCGTCGGGAGGACGTTTGGGGCGTTCTCCCAGCCGATGTGGTCTAAGACTTCGAACGCCTTGTTCACGAAGTCAAAGGAGTGGCCCGCGTTCAGATACCGATGGTCGGTCGCGGCGGTGTACATGATTTCTGCGACTTCCTCCGGTGAGAGCGTACCGATGGCGGTGCGGAGAGTGCGCTCTGAGGGGTCGTTGTCCCGAACCTCGATGGTCTCACGGAACCACGTCTTCAGGCGATCTTTCGACACGTCCGTGGTGGTGAACCCGGGTTGCTCGAAGCGCGGCGGCTCGCCCGCGGCGTCGTTTGCGACGTACCGGAGACCGGTGTAGAGGGCGCGTTTCCGGTCTACGTCTGAGAGCGCGGGGAGGATGTTCGCCATCGCGGCGTGGACGGTTAGGCCGCTCCCCCAGCCCGCGTCGCGGTACTTGGTGCCGAAATCGACGCCAGTTTTGATGGGAACTGCGATATCTTCACCCTCGTCTGCGAGGCCGATGACGGCTTTGGCGATGACGAGCCGTAAATTCTCTTGCAGCCCGTCTGCCAGTCGATTTCGCCAGTGGGTGGCCGGTGGGACGGTCGGTTCTGGGTCGGGGTCGATGAGGATGTCGTCGCCCTCGACGCGGACGGGGAACGTTTGGACGTCGTCAGCCCACGGGTCGAAGGTGTCGCCACAGGAGAGTTCGAAGCGAGCGTGGTGCCAGTGGCAGGTGAGGATGCCTTCATCGACCGTGCCTTTCGAGAGCGGAAAACCCATGTGCGGACAGCGATTGTCAACCGCGTACACCTGGTCTTCGTGGTAGAACAGCGCGACCGAGCGGCCGTGGTGTGAAACGATGGTCGTCCCGTCTGCTTTGAGGGCTGCGAGCGAGGCGACCGGGACGAAGTCGGCTTCTGTAGCCATATGCGTCAGTTGTTGTCATGCGAACATAACCGTTCGCTGAACCCGATTTTTGTAAAATTGTTGACTCGAATGTGTGTCGGTGTGACCCGTTCTTTTCAAGTATTTCCGGGATTTACCACGGGTAACGAATGAGCGAGGACTTCTACGAAGTGCTCGGCGTCTCTCGTGACGCTGACGAAGATGACATCAAGAGTGCCTTCCGCAAGAAGGCCGCGAAGTATCACCCAGACGTCAGTGACGAACCCGACGCAGAAGAGAAGTTCAAACAGGTGAAGAAAGCGAAGGAGGTTCTCTCTGACGAGGAAAAACGAAGCGCCTACGACCGGATGGGTCACGAACGCTTCGAGCAGGCAGAAAAGCGCGGCGGCTTCGACGGCGGTGCGGGCGGAACCGGTGGCTTCGGCGGCGGTTTCGGTGGCGGCGGTGGCGGCATGGGCGGGATGAACGACATCTTCGAGCAGTTCTTCGGCGGCGGTCGGAGCCAGCGCAACGGCCCGCGACAGGGCCAGAACCTCCGCACGTCGATGACCATCACCCTCCAAGACGCCCACGACGGCCTCCAGCGCCAGTTCACGCTCACCCGACCCGAGGCGTGTGACGACTGTGGCGGCAAGGGCTATCCCGAAGACGCAGACGCAGAGACCTGCCCGCAGTGTGACGGGCGCGGCCAGACCACACACGTCCAGCAGACGCCGCTCGGGCGCATCCAGCAAACCCAGACGTGTAACCACTGTGGCGGCGAAGGAACGCTCTACTCAGAGACGTGTGACACCTGCCACGGCGACGGGCGCGTGCGCCGCGAGGCAACCCTCTCGGTCGATGTTCCCGCGGGCATCCGCGACGGCCAGACCCTCCGGATGGACGGCGAGGGCGCACCCGGCGAGAAGGGGGGCCCCAACGGTGACCTCCTCATCGACATTCAAATCGAACCGCACCCGGACTTCGAGCGCGACGGCGACGACCTCTACTATCGCCACCCAATCTCCTTCCCACAGGCCGTCTTTGGTGACAAGGTTGAAATCGAGACGCTCGCCGGAAGCGTCACGATGGACATCCCAAAGGGGACGCAGTCGGGCGAAACCTTCCGCCTGAAGGGCAAAGGGATGCCACGCCTCCGCCGCCGGAGCAAGGGAAGCATGTTCGTCCAGGTGCAGGTCGTCACGCCAGAGAAACTCAACAAAGAGCAAAAGAAGGCGCTCAAGGAGTTCGCCGAAGCAGGCGGCGAGGAAGTCGAAGTCAGCGAAGGCTTCTTCGAGAAGTTGAAAAACAGTTTCTAAGCAGCGACTCGGTTTTCTGCGACGCCGTTATCGACCGAGCGTCCGTCGCATTATCCTCGTATCTGCGTTGACTGGAACTCACCGAACCATTATTTGTCAACCCATATGTATTTTTGTATGCTGTCCGTTTGCGGAGACAATGGCTGATCCTACCCGTCGAACAATCCTCAGCGGACTTGTGGCGGGAGTGACCTCAATCGCTGGATGTTCGAAACTGAACCTGTTTTCACAACCGTCTCAGCAATGGAAAACCGGGCTTCCAACGGGACATACGAAAATCGAGTCTCCACTTTGTGTCACGGACAAGGCAATCATTTTTGCGACGCACAGTGGAACACTTTTCAACGTTTCAAGAGAGACCGGTGACATCAAGTGGGATAAAAGAGTTAGTTCAACCTCCAGTAACGGGCCAGCAATCACGCAAAGGGCGATTTATTATGCGGAGTATGGCGTCTCTGCACTATCTCACGACGGGGACACGCTGTGGGAAAAACAGCGAGACGAGAATCCAGGAATGCGCGTCACTCCGCTCGCACTCAACGATATAGTCGTCTCCGGAGAGTATGACGGAATGGTTGTGGCCCGAGACGTGACCACTGGAAGAGAGGTGTGGGAAACGTCTCTCGAAGGACCGTCACCTATCACTTCACTCATTGTGGCAGGCACGTCCATTTTTGCTAGCAACCAAGAGGGAATGCTCGCTAGTGTTGAGCCAGAAACAGGCACGATGCGGTGGTCGTACAGTGGTTCTTACGGGCAAACCGTAGTGGGGGATGAAAATCACATTGTTCTCGTTGGCAAAGAGGTCACTGCGCTCAGCGCAGACACTGGTGAAGTGGAATGGACGAACACGGTCACCGAACCGTTTGGACAACCGACGATTGCGGAGGAATCGGTGTTTGTAGCAAGCAGATCTACTCGAACCCCTGACAACCCTCACGACAACGAAGGAAGACTCTGGGCGTTCGATTTGGAGACCGGAAAACGCCGTTGGGAGCGCGAAACAACCCCGTCACCGACGACTCGTCCCACTGTGGTTGACACGCAGATACTGGCCGGGATGACCGATGGTACAGTACAATCGTTTTCGACCGATGGCACACACAATTGGACGCACGAGACAAAAGGTGATGCCGTAACCGCTCTCACAGTGCAAGAGGGGGCCGCCTACGTCGGGACTGACGAAGTTGCAATCCTCGCATTCGAACTCCCGTAATAGCCGTTACTCGACTTGCACGTCTGCTAACGCAATCACGCGCGACTCGGGAGCGTCACCGTCTGCGACCGCAACCGTCCCCTCCCCATCCTCGCCGGGGAACACAATCGTCCCGCCGACCACGAGCGGTGCGAGAATCCCGGCGACCACCGTTCCGGGTTCGGTGAGCGGCGTGCGAATGGCGACTTCGTCCTCGTCGGTGATGTCGTATTCTTCAATCACTCGCTCAGCCGCCGCGAGCAACTGTCCTTGCGTGTAGGCCTCGCCACCGGCCGCCAGAACTGGGTCGTCTGGTGAAATGTCGATGGGTGGAATCACCGGGTTCTCGCTCCAGACTTCCTTCTCGAAAAACATCGTGGAAGGGTCGTCGGGGCGTTCGCCGTAGGCGATTCGCTGGCCACCCGGCGGGAGTTCGTAGTCCGCGATGGTTGTAGAAGGTGCGACGAGCGCGCGAGCGTCCACCTCCTTTTCGGGTTCGAATTCGACGACTGCCCCGAGGAGGCCAGCGCCGAGGAAGGTGAGCACCGGCTCAGGAGACTGAGAGGCGGCGAGCGCGACCTTTCTTCCCTTGGCGACGCCGACGTGGCGAAGGACGCTCCCCGACTGCCACGAGAGGGTACACAGTTGGGTGTAAGTGTACCGCCGGATGCGACTCCCGTGTGTCCGAAGGGCGGGAGCACCACTTCGGCGCTCTCTTGCCAGCAGGTCGGCGAACGTGTCCATGACTGGTCGTAACGAGTCCGCGAGCAAAAATGGTGCGAGTCGGGGCCGTGAGGCTTACCGCGCGTTCTTGATGGCGTCTAAGGCGTCGGGGTTCTCGATGCTTGAGAGGTCGCCCATGGCGTCGCCGTCGTACGCCGAGGCGATAGCACGGCGGATGATTTTCCCGCTCAGCGTCTTTGGGAACTCGTTTACGAACAGAATCTCGCGCGGGCGGAACGGCTTGCCGAGTTCCTCTCCGACTTGGTCGGTGAGTTCCGCACGCAGGTCGTCAGACTCCTCAACGCCATCCTCGACGATGACGTAGGCGACGACGGCTGTGCCCGTGGTGTCGTCGTCTACGCCGACGGCGGCGGCCTGATTCACGGCGTCGTGTTCGATGAGCGCGCCTTCGACCTCTGCGGGACCGACCTTGCGGCCTGCGACGTTGAGCACGTCGTCAGAGCGGCCGTGAAGGAACCAGAGGCCGTCGTCGTCAATCTGCGCCCAGTCGCCGTGATTCCACATGTCGCCGAACTTAGACCAGTACTCCTCAAGGTAGTGTTCGTCGCCGTCCCAGAGACTCTTGGTCATCGACGGCACGGAGTCTGTGGCAACCAGATAGCCACGTTCGTGGTTTGCGGCAATGGACTCGCCCTGTTCGTTCACGATGTCGATGGCCATCCCAAGCCCGGGACCGCCGAGCGTACACGGCTTGAGCGGCTGAATCGGCATCGGCATGAGGAAACAGCCACAGATTTCGGTGCCACCAGAGATGTTGATAATCGGCGTATCGCCGCCGCCGACTTCGTTGAAGAACCACATCCACGATTCGGGGTCCCACGGCTCGCCGGTCGAACCGAGGAGGCGAAGCGACGAGAGGTCGTGTCCCTCAACCCAGTGGTCGCCTTTCTTGCGAATCGCGCGGATGGCTGTTGGCGAGATGCCGAACGTAGAGATGTTGTGGCGGTCGATCATCGACCAGAAGCGGTCTGGGTTCGGGTAGTCCGGCGCGCCTTCGTACATCACAATCGTCCCGCCGAAGGTGTGGTTCCCGATAAGCGTCCACGGCCCCATCATCCAGCCGATGTCGGACACCCAGAAGAAGCGGTCAGACGGCTTCTGGTCGAAGCCGAAGTGAATCTCCTTTGCGGTCATCGTCTGTGCGCCCGCGTGGGTGTGGACGATGCCCTTTGGCATGCCCGTCGTCCCCGAAGAGTAGAGGAGCATTGACTCGTCGGCCGAATCCATGGCGACGGTGTCGAACTCGTCGTCTTGGGTCGTGACGGCGTCGTCCCACCACTCGTCGCGGGCGTCGTCCCACGGCGCTTCGCCGTCGTCAAAGCGGTTGTAAACAATCGTATGTTCGACGTGCCCGGCCTCCTCGATGGCCTCGTCTGCCTGTCCTTTCAGGCGCACCTTGCTGCCCCGACGGTAGAACCCGTCGCCCGTAAACAGGACGCGACACTCGGCGTCTTCAATGCGGGTTGCGGTGGCGTCAACGCCGAAGCCGGAGAAGATGGGAACTGCAATCGCGCCGACTTTGAAACAACCGTAGAGAATCGAGATGACTTCGGGAACCATCGGCATGTAGAGGCCCACCGTGTCGCCCTTCTCGATGCCACGGTCACTGAGCGCGTTTGCGACCTGATTCGACTGGCGGTACAGTTCGTGGTAGGTGAGTTCCCGAACCTCGCCCGGCTCGCCTTCCCAGATGCAGGCGACCTTGTTTCGGTTCGGTGAATCGACCGCGGCGTGGCGGTCGACCGTGTTGTGCGCGATGTTGAGTTTGCCGCCCGGATACCATTTCGAGAACTGTGGCCCGTCCGTGTCGTCGCGCACCGAGTCATAGTCCTCGTAGAAGTCGATGCCCATCCACTCAACAATCTCGTCCCAGAACCACTCCACGCCCGATTCGCCATCGCCCGCATCGACGGTCGTGCGTTCAATGAGTTCGTCATAATCAGCGATGTCGTGTTCCTGCATGAACCGCCAGACGTTCGTCGATTCGACGAACTCCTGGGAGGGTTCGTACACGATGTCGTCAAAGTCCTCAAGGGATTCCATGATTAGCCTATATGGAGATATTCAAGCGAATACAAAGTAGTTGTGCCACGACATCCCAACGCAGTGTCACACGCCGGCTAATTTTTCTCGTGGACAGCGAGTCGCGCCAAATCCTTTTGCTCATTGCGAGACAAGCTATTGCCATGTACGTCCGAGACGCGAAGAACCGAGATGAGGTCTGGTTGCTCGACCACATCGAGGCGATGGGGCTCGACGGCACGGCTTTTCGCTCTCGTGATTACGTGATTGCGGTCGATGAAACCACCAACGAGCGCGCCGGGTTCGGCCGCATCCGCATCCACGTTATCGACGACGGCGAGCTGTGTGAACTCACGTCCATTGGTACCCTCCCCGACTGGCGCAGGCAGGGCGTCTCTGCCCACGTCGTCGAACGACTGCTCACGCAAGCGACAGACAACGACTTCGACACGGTGTATGCGCTCACCGACACACCCGAATATCTCTCGCAGTTCGGCTTCGAGCCGGTTTCGACGAGCGACCTCCCCGAGAAACTCAAAGAACGTCTCGAAGAGAAACGACAGCATCAGTCACCGGACGTGATTTCCGTCGCCATCGCGCCCGAGGAGTTCGTGATGCCAGAAACGCTGCGCGAACGGTTCAAGCAGGCAGAAAAAAAGCGAGAACCGGAACCAGAAGACACGCCCGAAGACTTCGGCATCGACCCGGCCGACGCGACTTACAAGTACGACACCGGGCGCTGAGTCACTCCGGGCGCGACCAGTGGCTCGGGCGCTCTTCTTTCTCGCGGGTGCGGAGTTTCTGTTTCTGAATCTTCCCGGTTGGAGTGTACGGGAACTCGTCTACAAACTCCACGTACTGGGGCACTTTGAACGACGAGAGCGCTGCTTCACACGCTTCGATTATCTCCTCAGGTGTGATGTCGAAGCCCTCCTTTTTGATAACAAGCGCCTTTACGACTTCGTCGTAGAACTCGTCCGGACTCGGGATGATGGCGACTTCTTCGACGCCGTCTAACGCCTTGATGACGCCCTCGATTTCGTAGGTGGAGATGTTCTCTCCGCCGCGGCGGACGATGTCCTTCTTCCGGTCTAAGAAGTAGACGAAGCCGTCCTCGTCTATTTTCGCGTAGTCGCCGGTGTAGAACCACCCGTCTACGACTGCCTCGTCAGTTTTGTCGGGCTGGTCGTAGTAACTCGCAAGCATGGCTGGGCAGTTCTGGATGAGCTCTCCCTTTTCGCCGCGTGGCACCTCGTTGCCGTCGTCATCGACGACCTTGACGCGCTTTTCTGCGGGCGGGAGGCCGATGCTTCCGACGCGGCGCTTGTCTTTGTCCGTCGGATTGAGCATGAGCAACGGGTCTTCGGTGAGCGAGTAGCCCTCGACAATCTGGATGTCGAATCGCGCTTCGAACGGCTCGAACAGGTCTTTCGGCGTCCCCGCAGAGAAGACGTACTCGACCGGGTTGTCGGCGTCGTCGTCTGCCGGTGGCATGTTGTCGAGCATCTTCAGCATGCTCCCCATCGCGTTGAACTCAGTGACGCCGTGTTTGCGACACCAGTCCCACCAGTTAGACGAGGAGAATTTTTCGTAGATGACGACCTCGGCTCCGGCGGCTGCCGCACCGAGCGTCGAGTAAATCTGGGCGTTGGCGTGGAACAACGGCAGGGCCGTGAACAGCACGTCGTCGTGGGTAAAGCCCATCCGTTTCTGGAAGTCGATGGCCGAAATCGTCCAGTTGCGGTGTTCGCACTCAACGGCTTTCGGCGGCCCCGTCGTCCCCGAGGTGTACATGTGCAGGCCAATTGCCCGGTCGTCGTCGGACGGCGGCGTAACCTCAGTTGACTGGTTTGCGGCGAGGTCGGGGAGCGACTGATAGCCCTCAACGTCGTCGCATACGAGAATTTCTTCGACGCTCGTTCCACGCGCGGCTTCGACCGCAGTGTTGAGCAAGTCTGCTGAGGTCACCAGCACGACGGGCTGTGAGAGTTCGAGCGAGTGGCGGAGTGCGCTTGCCTTGTACTCCGGATTCGACGGCGCGGTGATGCTGTCGAGGTACGCGTTTGCGAACATCGTGAACAGGAACTCGGGTCGGTTCGGGAGAAAGAGCGCTACTCGGTCCCCCTGTTCGACACCCCACTCTGCGAGCGCGTTCGCGTAGCGTTTCGAGGCCGCGACGGCGGCTGCGTAGGTGTACTGCTGGTCACCAAAATTCAGAAACGTCTTCTCTGGCGTCTTCTCGACGCGCGCCTCCAGCAAGTCGTCGATTCGCATGTGTGCTGTGGTATGAAATACCAGTATAAGGGTGTTGGCAACGCGCCGTGCGTTGCCGCCGGTAGCTGTGGGTTTTAGCCGTCGAACCGAGTGACCGTCGAAATCTCTTCGGGGTCGATTTCGTCGAAGGCGTTGCGGGCGATGACGCGCTTGTGCACCTCGTCTGCCCCGTCTACGATGCGGAACTGTCGAACCTCCTCGTAGAAATCAGAGATTGGTAGGTCTTTGCCCATCCCGTTTGCGCCACAGAACTGGAGCGCCGTGTCGATGGCCTCCTGTGCGACGTTCGCGGCGAACACCTTACACATGGAGACGGGAATCCGGGCTTCGTCGCCCTCACTTATCTGCCACGCGGCGTGGCGCACCATCGTTTTCACGGCGTGGAGTTTCGTCTCGTGTTCGGCGATGGCAAAGCGTGGGCCCTGCTTCTCTGCGACGGGGCCACCGAAGGCTTCGCGCTCTGAAATGTAGGCTTTCGCCACGTCAAGCGAGCGCTGGGCCATCCCCGAAAACCGCATACAGTGAGTCAGGCGGGCCGGACCGAGGCGCTGTTGGGCGTGTTTGAACCCCATGTTTTCGGTGCCGAGTAAGTTCTCTTCGGGCACGCGCACATCGTTGAACTTGATTTCCGAGTGGACTGTTCCGATGACGCCGCCGCCGGTGTGCGGGATGTCGCGGACGACTTCCACGCCGGGCGTGTCGATTGGGACGAGAATGAGCGAGGCACCCTGGTACGGGTGGGCGTCGAAGTCGGTGCGCGCCATCACGATGAGGATGCTCGCGTCGCTGCCGTTGGTCGTCCACCACTTGTGGCCGTTTACGACCCACTCGTCGCCGTCCTTCTCGGCTTTCGTCTTCAGCATCTTCGGGTCGGAGCCACCGCCCTGAATCGGCTCGGTCATGGCGAACCCGGAGTGGATGTCTCCGGCGACGAGCGGGCGGAGCCACTTGTCTTTCTGTTCTTTGGTGCCGAGCATTTCGAAGGTGTGCATGTTGCCTTCGTCGGGGGCGTCTACGCGCATCGCGGGCGCACCGAGGATGCTGCGACCAGCCTGCTCGAACGCCGGGAGCACGTCACGGAATTCGAGGCCCATCCCGCCGTACTCCTCTGAAATCTGTGGTGCGTACACGTCGTACTCACGAGCCTGCTCGCGCAGGTCAGCGAGGACTGAATCGGAGACCACGGTGCCCGGTTCGAGGTCACGTTCTGCTGGAATAACCACGTCGTCCATGAACTCTCGCACCCGTCCGGAGACTTCCTGTGCGAGGGCAGAGTCGTTGTACTGCATTACATTGTCAAGGGCAATCATGCCCTAAGACGTTTGGGATGAACGCAACCAGCGCGACAAATCACCTGAATGCTAACTGCTAACTTTCTGCATATTCCTACATTATGTATGATTTTTGACCACGAATACGAACGGGCACGATTCGTGTGGGGGCCGAACAGCGTCTCTCAACTCACCGAACGCATCGACGCAGACGCAAAGGTGATGGTCGTCTGTGGGGAACACGTCGGCGCGACAGACGCTGTCATGGAACCCGTCACCGAGGCACTTGGCGAGCACCTCGTCGCAACCTACACCGGCGCACGACCGAACGTCCCGCACGAAACCGTCGTCGAAGGCGTCAAACGCCTGCACGACTGCGGCGCAGATGCCCTCGTCAGCATTGGCGGCGGCAGTGCGAGCGATACGGCGAAAGCCATCGCCATCTTCGCCGCAGAAGAGACGGCAGACCTCGAACAACTCAAAACGCGGACGGTAGACGGGCAGGTCGAAGTCCCTGAGTTGCCCGCCGAAAAACTGCCGCTCTACTGCGTGGTCACGACGCTCTCAGCAGCAGAGGTGACGAACATCTGTGGCGTGTCCACTCCCGAAGAGAAGGTCGTCCTCTTAGACGAGAAGGTGCGACCGCAAGCGAGCATCTACGACCCGGCCATCGCGGAAACGACCCCCGAATCGGTCATCGGGAGCACGGGCATGAACGCGCTCGACCACGCCGTCGAAATTCTCTACTCAGAGGGACGACGCGACAATCCGTTCTATCAGGCGACCGCAGAGAAGGCGATTCGCCTGCTCACAGAGAACCTCCCCGGCGCGGTCGCGGGCGACCCCGAAGCCCGGGTGCAAGCCCAGCTCGGCGCGGCGCTCTCGGGACTCGGCGTCGTCGGTGGCATCAGCATCAACCACGGTGTGAATCACATCCTCTGTGCGCGCCACCCAGTCTCACACGGCGACGGCAACAGCATCCTCCTGCCCCACGGCATTCGATTCACCGCACCCGCGGCCCCCGACGCCATCCGTCGTATCGGGCAGGCGATGGGCGTCGACGTGGCCGGGACGGAAGAAGAGATTCTCGACAACGTTCTCGACGCGGTCACGACGCTTCAGGAGACGCTCGGGACGCCCACCCGCCTGCGCGACGTGGGCGTCGAGAAGGCCGATTTCGAAGCCATCGCGGAAATCGCTGCAGCGGAGCCGTCGCTCGCCAGTCATCCGCGAGATATCACCGAAGCAGACCTCGTCGCGTTCCTCGAAGCCGCGTGGTAGTCAGTCGCGGGTCCGGATGTATTCGAGCGTCTCACAGACGAGGACGACTTTTCCCTCCTCGGTCGTCACTTCGTCGCGGAACGTGACGATGCCGCCGTCGTCGCGGTCTTCCGTGTCGATGATTTTCCGCGAGACGCTGATGGTGTCACCGATGAAGGTGGGGTGTGGAATCCGCATCTTGTCGAGCCCGTAATAACAGATGTTCGAATCCTCGTGGCGGAAGTCGCTCGTGATGAGCCCCTCCATCATCGAGTAGGTGAGCGGGGCGTGGACGGCGCGCTCGCCAAAGCGTGTTTTCTCGGCGAACGCCGCGTTCATCTGGAGTTCGTTCATGTCGCCCGTGTTGCCCGCGTGGGTGACGAGATGGCTCTCTGTGATGGTTCGTCCGCGCGTTTCGAACGTGTCGCCCACCGCCAAATCCTCGTAGAAGTACGCCGTCTGTGGCATAGATACACACGGATTCGAAGTGGCTTGTATCGTCGGGTCGGCCCCGTTCTTGCCGACATCCTGTCGCATGCGGAATTATTTTATCCCACGTCAGAAACTGTCACGCATGAATTTAGGGCATATTCTCCGGCGGGTCGCGAGACGCCACCCCAAACGAACGGCGCTGCTCGGGCGTGGGGCAGAAGACGGGCGAACCTACGAAGCACTCGATGCACGCGTGGACCGACTCGTCGCGGGCCTCACCGAACTTGGCGTTTCACCCGGTGACCGCGTCGGCTTGATGGTGAAAAATCACGCCGCCTTCATCGAAACGTCGGTCGCGGCCTACCGACTCGGGGCGCTCAAAGTCCCGCTCAACACGATGCTCACGCCGGGCGACCACGACCACCTCGTCTCTGACGCCGGTATCGACGTGCTCGTCGCAGAATCCCAGTTCGCCGCCCACTGCACGGAGATGGAGGCGCGAGCGGGCCACTACGTGGTCGTTGGTGACGAAGACGCAGCTTTCCCCGGCGAGACGCACGCCTACGAATCGCTCCTCGAATCTGACGCGGCCCCTCAGTCGGTCGGGAGCGGCGACGACCCCTGCGCGCTGATGTACACTTCCGGCACGACGGGCCTCCCGAAGGGGGTGACCCACACCCACGACACGTGGCTCTCGACTGCGCTCTCGCTCAAAGCCGAACTCACACAGCAAGACGGCGACGTGACGCTCCACGCCGCACCGCTCACCCACGGCACGGGCTTTCTCGTCGAATCCACGATGCTCGTCGGCGGGACGAACATCCTTGTCGATGGCTTCGACCCCGACGAGTTCTTAGACGCGGTGGACGCCCACGGCGTCCACTCCATCTTCGTCGTCCCGACGATGATTTACAAACTGCTCGACACCTACGACGCAGACGACGGTCGCGACCTCTCCTCGCTGCGAAACCTCTACTACGCCGGTGCGCCGATGAGCGCCGCCCGCCTGCGCGAAGGCCTCGACACCTTCGGCGACGTGTTCATCCAGTCCTACGGCCAGATGGAATGTCCCATGACCATCACCGTGCTCGACCACGAAACTCACCGCCGGGCGGCAGAAGAAAACGAAGAACTGCTCCAGTCTGCGGGCTGCGAAGTGGACACCGCGGAAGTCAGACTCGTAGACGATAAAAATGAACCCGTCGAGCAGGGCGAACTCGGAGAAATCACCGTTCGGTCGCCACTCGCCACGCCGGGCTACTGGGAGTTACCGGAAAAAACCGCAGAAACCATCGTGGACGGCTGGCTCCACACCGGCGACGTGGGACGCTTCGACGAAGACGGCTTCCTCTACATCTTAGACCGCAAGAAGGACATGATAATCACCGGCGGGATGAACGTCTACCCCCGCGAAATCGAGGAAGTGCTCGCCACCCACGAGGCCGTTTCGAACGCCGCCGTCATCGGCGTCCCCGACGACTACTGGGGCGAGAAGGTGGTCGCCATCGTCGAACCGCGCCCGGACGCGGAGATTGCTGAAGCAACCCTCCGGGAAGAACTCGAAGCGACCTGCGATACGGAGTTGGCCGCGTACAAGAAACCGAAAGAAATCGACATCGTCGCCGAACTGCCGCGCAGCTCGTATGGGAAAGTTCGGAAAACCGACCTGCGAGACGAGTACTGGGACGGCGCGGAACGAAACGTGAACTGACCTAGCCAAAAACGCGCTCGCCGTTTTTGACGACCGTCTCCACCAGATTCGTCCCGTACTGATAGGGCACGTGGACGTGATTCGGCGCATCCACGACGACGAGGTCTGCTGGTGCGCCCACGTCGAGGCGACCGAGATGTTGCCTATCCAGCGCGAGTGCGGCGTGTTCGGTCGCGGCGACGAGCGCCTGCGCAGGCGTCATGCGCATCTCCACACACGCGAGCGACTGGGCGAAGCCCATCGAGTGGCTGTGGCAGTTCGGGTTGAAGTCGGTCGCAATGGCGACGGGCGCGCCCTGGTCGAGCATCATCCCCGCGTCTGCGAACTCCGCGCCGAGGCCGAAGGCGGTTCCCGGCAGGAGGACGGGGATGACCCCTGCCTCCACGAGCGCCGAAATGTCGTCTTCGGTCGAGTGGAGCAGGTGGTCTGCGCTCGTCGCACCGATTTCAGCGGCGAGTTTCGTCCCGCCGATGTGCGCGAGTTCTTCTGCGTGCACCTTTGGCGTGAGTCCGTGTTCCATCCCGGCTTCGAGGATGCGACGCGACTGTTCGACCGAAAACACGCCCTCCTCGCAGAACACGTCGTTGAACTCGGCGATGCCCTGCTCTGCAACGGCGGGCAGTTGCTCATCGATGACTGCTTGCGTGTAGTCGTCAGCGTCCACGCCCTGCGGAACGGCGTGTGCGCCCATGAACGTCGGAATCACGTCCACGGGGTGCTGTTCGTCGGCGTCGCGGATGGCCGCGAGCATCCGGAGTTCGGTTTCCGTATCGAGACCGTAGCCGGATTTGACTTCGACGGTCGTCGTCCCGTGGGCGAGCATCCGGTCCAAATGCCCCAGCAAATTCGAGACGAGCGTTTCATCACTCGCTTTGCGAACCGAACGGACGGATTTGAGAATGCCGCCGCCGGCGGCGAGAATCTCCTGATAGGTTTTCCCGCGCAGTTTCGCTTCGAACTCGTCCGAGCGGTCGCCCGCGAACAGGGCGTGGGTGTGCGGGTCAACGAAGCCCGGAAGCACCGTCTTTCCGGTGGCGTCGATGGCCTCCGTCGCGTTCTCTGCGGGGTACTCGCGGGTGACCTCATCGGTCGGGCCGACGGCCACGATTTTCCCCTCTACCACCGCAATCGCAGCATTCTCGTAGCGTTCGAGCGGTTTTCCATCGCCCTTCCCGACCACGAGTTCTGCGGCGTCGTGGATGACGAGGTCACTCACGCCGACCACCCCGCGAGGAAGTGGGCGACGGTGCGTGCGGCGGCATCGACCGTTCGGTTGTTTGCATCGAGTGGCGGTGCGCACTCCACCACCTCAAAGCCAGCGACGCGGTCGTCGCTCGCCGCGAGTCTGACCGCGCGGGATAGGTCGCCCGGCGAGAGGCCGCCGGGTGTCGGGGCGCTCGACCCCGGATACACGGCATCGAGCACGTCGATATCCACGCTCACGTAGAGCGTGTCAACGTGAGCGAGCGCGGAAAGTGCGCGGTCAATTGCGGCCACCGGGTCGTCTGTGACCTCCTCTGCGGTCACGACTTCCCCCTCGTTGTCGAGCACGAAATCATGGTAGTCCGTGCTCGTTTCGAAGTGGCGCGCACCGACGCAGGCGTAGCCATCGAGGCCCGCGTCGTGGAGTTGCCGGTAGGGCGTCCCGCTCGTCGGTCCAGAGTCGGGCACTTCGCGCACGTCGAGGTGGGCATCGAAATTGATGACGCCAACAGAACCAGTGTCGACCAGCGGAGCCACGTTCGGGAAGGTGAGCGAGTTGTCGCCGCCGAGGAACACCGGCAGCGCGTCCTGTGCGTGGAGTTCACTCGTCACCTCTCGGACGGCGGCTTGCACCGCTGCGACGGAACCGTCGGGAATCACCACATCACCGAGGTCACCGATATTCGAGACCGGTCCGGCGTCGAAGTGATGGCTCTTGGTGCCTGCGAGGGATTTTCGGATAGCAGCAGGGCCGGCCGCCGCGCCTTTCCGCGAGATGACCGCGCCGTCGTAGGGTTCCCCGACGAGCACGGCGTCGTATTCGCTCGCTTCGGCAAGCGACGTGGCCTCGATGACGTGGCCGAACTGTTCGTCGTTCGGGTCGCTCGACGTGCCCTGCCAGTTTTCGGCTGCTTCGAGCGTCATGTCCGGTCTCGCATCGGAATCGGGACGTTCGACACCGTCGCCTCGTCTAAGGCGTCTTCGTAGCCGGCGTCTGCGTGGCGGATGACGCCCATGCCGGGGTCCGTCGTAAAGACGCGCCGGGCCTTCTCTGCGGCGAGGTCCGTCCCGTCTAAGACGACGTGGTTGTTCGTGTGGAGCGCGTTGCCGATGCCGACGCCGCCACCGTCGTGGACGCTCACAATGTCCGCGCCCGCCGCGCAGTTGAGCAGGGCGTTCAAAATTGGCCAATCGGCCACGGCGTCAGAGCCGTCTCGCATGGCCTCTGTCTCGCGGTTCGGGCTTGCGACGCTCCCCGCGTCTAAGTGGTCGCGCGTGACGACGACCGGTGCGGAAATCTCGCCCTCACGGACGAGGTCGTTGATTTTGAGTGCGAACTTCGCGCGCTCGGTGACGCCGTCTTCATCGGTCGAGTAGCCGAGCCAGCAAACGCGGGAGGGGAGCCCTTGGAAGGCGACCTGTTCTTGGGCGAGGTCGATCCAACGGTGGAGGTGCTCCTTCTCGGAGAACAGTTCTCTCACGGCGTCGTCGGTGCGGTGGATATCTGCCGGGTCTCCGGAGAGTGCGGCCCAACGGAACGGTCCCTTGCCGCGGCAGAACAGCGGGCGGATGTAGGCCGGGACGAAGCCCTCG
Source organism: Haladaptatus sp. CMSO5 (assembly GCF_036689885.1). NCBI lineage: Archaea > Methanobacteriati > Methanobacteriota > Halobacteria > Halobacteriales > Haladaptataceae > Haladaptatus > Haladaptatus sp. CMSO5. Next base: position 1,338,026 of record NZ_JBAHVW010000001.1, on the reverse strand, counting down.
AAATCGAATGCGTTCTCCATGCCACGGTGTTCTTTGACTTGCCCGCGGATGTTGTTCCCGTACTCGAAGGCGATAGCGCCCTGCTCCTGCATGGCGAGGATGCCTTCGACGTGGCGAACCATCGTATCGAGACTCTCTGTGACATACTTCTCGGGATTTTCGGCGCGCAGTTGGTCGGCTGCTTCGACGGTGTAGCCGCTTGGATAGTAGCCCTCAAGTTCGTCGTGGGCACTCGTCTGGTCGGTGACGATGTCCGGGACGAAGCCGCGTTCGATCATCCCGTCGAACATGTCGGCGGCGTTCATGTGGAGGCCAATCGAGAGCGGTTCGCCCTTCGCGGCGGCTTTCTCTGCCATCGAGATGGCCTCGTCGAGGCTGTCGGTTTTCTCCATGCAGTAGCGCGTCTCGATGCGACGGTCGATGCGGTGTTCGTCCACTTCCGCGGCGATGCACACGCCGTGGTTCATCGTCACTGCAAGGGGTTGTGCCCCGCCCATCCCGCCGAGGCCGCCGGTGACGGTGATGGTTCCCGTGAGGCCCTTGGCGTCGGGGAAGTGCTGGCGACCGGCTTCCGCGAGCGTTTCGTAGGTTCCCTGAATGATGCCTTGGGTGCCGATGTACGCCCACGACCCGGCGGTCATTTGGCCGTACATGATGAGGCCCTTGGCTTCGAGTTCGTGGAAGTGCTCCCAGTTGTCCCACTTGCCCACCAGATTCGAGTTCGCAATCAGGACACGCGGGGCGCGCTCGTGTGTGGTGAATCGGCCCACTGGCTTGCCGGATTGGACGAGCAGGGTTTCGTCGTCGTCGAGCTCGCGGAGTTCTGCGAGAATCGCGTCGTAGGCGTCCCAACTGCGGGCAGCGCGGCCCGTTCCACCGTAAACGACGAGTTCTTCGGGATTCTCGCCTACGTCAGGGTCTAAGTTGTTGTTGAGCATGCGGAGGGCCGCTTCTTGTCGCCAGCCCTTACATTCGATATCAGTACCGGTTGGTGCACCCTGATACTCGCGCCACTGCGCGGAGGGTTCACCGAGTCGGCTCTTTCGGTCGGTCGGTTGCTTGTGTCCCATGTATACGCATACCAAGTAGGCGAGACGCCGAGAGGGTGGAGTCTCCATATGGAACTGTATTTTTATACTGACGCCCCGAAGTGGCCGCATGTACAAAGCCGTGTTCCGTATCACAGGAAGCGGCCCGTACGCCCGGGCAACTGCGCGAAACGACACGGAAATCGAACTCTGGTGTAACGACCACTGTGACCTCCTGCACCTGACTGGCGAGCACACGGACGACGTGCTCGCGCGCGTCGAAGCGGAGGTGGGCATGCGTGAGCGAATCGATAACGGCGCAGACCAAGTCATCATCACGAACGCCTGTCTGAAAGAACACGGCACAGACTACATCGAATCGTATCTCGCCGACCACGACTGCTTGCTGTTGCCGCCGCTTCGCTACGAGAAGGGGGCGAAAATAGTGCGCGTGCTGGCCCTCGACTCGACGAATCTCACGGCGTTTTATCGGGCGATTACCGCAGACCAGCAGGTGACGGTCGAATCGAAACAGGAACTCGAAAGCATCGCCTCGGACACGCCGCTCATGTCGATTGAATCGGCGCTTCCGACACTCTCCGCTCGCCAGCGCGAGGTGTTCCTCGCGGCCCACGAGGGCGGGTACTATGAAATTCCTCGGGGGACGACGACAACTGAAATCGCAGACCAAGTCGGCGTGGGACGGCGAACCGTCGAACACCACCTCAGACGCGCAGAACAGAAATTTGCGGATATGCTGGTCGAATTTCTCTGATTAAAGCAGGCCCAATGCCGCGACGAGATGGGTCATCCCGGCGATGACCGGGACGAGGATGACCGTCCGGATGACGAACAACCCCACGAGGTCGCGAAAGCGAATCGGCACGTCGCTGAACATGTCCATAATCATCGGTCCCACCGAGGAGAAGAAGATGAGCTGGGACACGGCGAGGACGGCGATGAAGAACTTCGCCATCGGCGCGGTCTCGGTCACAAGTAAGACGGGGACGTACATCTCCGTGATGCCAACGATGGTCGCGGGTGCGACTGCGGCGGCGTTCGGGATGCCGAGGGCAGCGATAATGGGAACCAAGGGCCGCCCGAGGATGTCGAAGACGGGCGTGTTTGCAGACAGCAGGGTGGCTGCCAAGCCAACGGCGAGGATGGTTCCCAAGATGAGGCTCGTAAGTTTGAGACCATCGACGAACCCGCGGGTTGCGGCTTCAAGGAACGATTCACCCTCGTCCGCCTTTTTGACAGCTTCAGAGAGCGCAAAGCGGGCATAGTCTACGAGTGAGCCGGTGAAGCCGACTTCTGGGTCCGGCTCTGCGATGTACTCTTTCGGCGTCGTGGAGATGGGTGGGATCCGGACGAGGATGATACCCGTGAGAACGACGCAAACGAAGTACGCGCCAAAAATGACGGGGAACAGTGCAAGCATGTCGAGGGTAGCGGCAACGACGCCGACGAAGCCAATGCTCACCGTCGAAAAGCAGGTTGCGATGGTGAACACGTCGCGCTTGTGATAGCCACCCTGTTCGAACACGTTTCGCGTGACGTAGAGGCCGACGCTGTAGGAGCCAACCCACGACGCGAGGCTGTCGAGGGCGGCGCGGCCGGGCACCTTGAATAGCGGCTTCATCACCGGCCGCGAGAGAGTGCCTACGAATTCGAGGCCGCCGAGTTCGACGAAGATGGTGATGAACACCGCGCCGATGGGGATGATGATGCCGACGCTGTAGACGAGCGTCCCCCACATCAATCCACCCGTGCCGGGCGTGTGAAGCCACGCCGGGCCGAGGTTGAAGAACATGATGGGGGCGAGGACGAGTCCCGCAAGCCGGAGCATCCAGAACACGACCGAGGTCTCGAAGTACGAGAGGTCAACGCCTGCAATCGGTTCGTCGGTGAGCATCGCAAGCGTCGTCAACACGCCGCCGGCGACGATAATCGCCAGCGCGTAGACGCCGACTGCGCCGGGGAAGGTTTCGGTGATGTAGCTCACCGCGATGTCGAAAGGAACCGTGATTTCGCCGCCGTAGCGAACCGGCAGCAGGAAGAACACGCCGCCGATGAGGAAGGCGAGAAGGAATTTCAGCACCGGCTGCATCGCCAAGTCGTGTAAGTCAATCTCCTCGATACTCCGTGCCCGTTGGTCGCCGTCGACCGTCCACGTTCTGCCGCCTTCAGTAGCCATACTCCCGTCCAATGTGAACGTATTGCATAGACGTTCGATTTCCGTATGGAGGGTAGTTTAACTGTGCCTCCTGCAGTAATCGTACGTATTTGTCACGATTCAGTCGCCTGTCTTGCAGTTGTCCATGCGCTTATTAACGAGTACCTGAACCACTCAATTGAGCCATGTCAACAACAGACATCGAGGGGGTCACAGACTACGAGTTGTTCATTGACGGTGCGTTCCGGGCATCCCACGGCGGCGACCGCATCGAGGTGTCGTTCCCGTACGACGGGACGGTGTGGGCGACCGTCCCAGATGCGACCGAAGAAGACGTAGACGACGCTGTCGCCGCGGCACGTGCCGCCTTTGAGCGCGACGAGTGGCGAGACACCAAGCCGAGCGACCGACGCGTCATCCTGAACCAAATCGCCGACACCATCGACGCGCACGCAGACGAACTCGCCGAACTCGAAACGCTCCAGAACGGCAAGCTGCTGCGCGAGATGAAAGAGCAACTGAGCGGGTTGGGGGAGTGGTATCGCTACTACGGCCGCATCGCAGAGGAGGTCGAATCCGGGCGCACGATTCCCGTCGATAAGAAAGACGGGCAGATGTTCAACTACATCCGCCACGAGCCGTTCGGCGTCGTCGGCGCGATTACGGCGTGGAACTCGCCGTTACTCCTGACGGCATGGAAACTCGCTCCCGCGCTCGCAGCGGGCAACACGTTCGTCCACAAACCGAGCGAGGAGACGCCCGTGAGCGCGCTCCGATTTGTGGAACTCATCTACGAGCACACCGACTTACCAGACGGCGTGTACAACGTCGTACCCGGGCAGGGGCAGACCGGCGCGGCGCTCACCGCACACACGGACGTGGACAAACTCGCATTCACCGGGAGCACCGCAGTCGGGCGCAAAGTGGCGAAAGCGGCGGGCGAGAACCTCACCAAAGTCTCGCTCGAACTCGGCGGGAAGAGTCCGAACGTCATCTTCTCTGACGCCAACCTTGATGACGCGGTAAACGGCGTGATGAAGGGGATTTTCGCCGCGACGGGCCAGACCTGCATGGCGGGGTCGCGCGTGCTCGTCCACGAAGACGTTCACGAGGAGTTCGTGTCGAAACTGACCGAACGGGCGGGCGACATCAAGATGGGCGACCCCCGGAACATGGACACACAGATGGGGCCGGTCGCCTTCCGCGGGCAGTGGGAGACCGTCCACAAGTACGTCCAGTCCGGACTCGAAGAGGGCGCAACGCTCGAAATTGGCGGCGAGATGCCCGCAGACCAGCCGGGTGAGTGTTTCATCCAGCCAACGGTGTTCGTGGACGTGGAAAACGACATGACCGTCGCCCGCGAGGAGATTTTCGGCCCCGTTGCGAGCGTCATCTCATTTTCGAGCTTAGACGAGGCGCTCGAAATCGCCAACGACACCGACTTCGGCCTCGCGGCGGCCATTTGGACCCAAGACATGGACCGCGCAAACGAGTTCGTCGAAACTGTCGAGGCCGGGACGGTGTGGGTGAACGAGTATCGTCTCATCGCGCCGAACTCGCCGTTTGGCGGCTACAAGGCGAGCGGCCTCGGCCGCGAGAACGGCCGCGAAGGCTTAGAGGAGTACTACCAGACCAAAAGCGTCTGGTACAACCACGCGGGCGAAGTGGGTGACCCGTTCGTGCTCGAATAAGCCGCGTCAGGCCGCCTCAAAGAAGAAAACGCCGTCGCGGGCTTCGACAAACTGTACCGAGTCGCCCGGAGAAAGGCCGGGGTTGTCGAGAACCCGTGCGGTGATGCGGATGTCGGCTGCGAGGTCGACGACGCACACCTCGAACGGCTCTTGGCCCTGATGGTCTGCGCCGGGCACGCGGATGGTCGTCCGGGCGTAGACGGTTCCCGACCCGACTACGTCGTGAGCCTCGAACGACTCGCTCCCGCAGGCGCGGCAGGCGACGACCGGGAAGCCATACAGTTCGCCACAGTCGGCGCACTCGGTGGCGGGGAACGCGGGCATCACGCATCCCTCCCGAGGACGGTGACCGTACAGACTGCGCCGCTCCCACCGAGATTGTGGGTGAGCGCGAGTTCCGCGCCCTCGACCTGATTTTCGTGTTCGCCGAACAGTTGGAGACAAGCTTCGTACACCTGCCCGATACCCGTCGCGCCGACCGGATGCCCTTTCGAGAGCAGGCCCCCACTCGGGTTGATTGGCACGTCGCCATCGACCGCGGTTATACCCTCTGCGGCCGCCGTTGCTCCCTCGCCTTTCTCGAACAGCCCGAGGTCTTCTGAGTCGCCGATTTCTGCGGCGCTGAAGCAGTCGTGGAGTTCGACCACGTCAAGGTCGGTCGGTGAAATGTTCGCCTGCGCGTAGGCGTCGGTCGCGGCGGTGACCGTCGCGTCGAGCGTGGTCAGGTCGTCGTAGCGATACGCGCCGCTTCGCCCGCTCGCGTGGCCGCTCCCGAGCACCTGAATTGGTGTATCGGTCAACTCGCGCGCTCGGTCGCTCGCGGCGATGACGAGCGCTGCGCCGCCGTCTGCGGCCGGACAACAGTCGTAGAGACGCAGCGGGTCTGCGACCAGTCTGGACTCGACGACATCGTCGATGGTGATTGGGTCGCGGAATCGCGCTCGTGGATTGGTCGCCCCATTTTTGCGATTTTTCACTGGAATCGCGGCCACCTCCTCGCGGGTCGTCCCGTGTTCGTACGTATAGCGGTCAAGCCAGAGGCCGTAGAAGCCGGGGAAGGTGAGGCCGGTTTTCCCTTCGGTTTGGGTGTCTGCGGCGCTGTTGAGCGCGCGGGTGAACTCCGTGGTTTCGGCGCTCGTCATGCTCTCAACGCCCGCGACGACCACCACGTCGTGGACGCCAGTGGCGACGGCCTGATAGGCTTGCCGCAGGGCGATACCCGAACTCGCACACGCACCTTCGGTTTTCATCGTGGGAATACCCGTGAGTCCCACGCTGTCTGCGACGAGCGGCGCGATGTTCTCTTGCCCTTCGAGAATCCCCGCGACGAAATTGCCGAGATACAGCGCATCGACGTCTGCCCTACTCACGTCACACGAGCGCAATGCCCGTGAGACGGCCCGTACCCCGAGGTCTTTGACGCCAGCATCGAGCACCCCGAACTCGGTCGTGCCCATGCCAACGATACTCACATCTCTCATGGTGCTAGCTTCCGGTGGAGGCGAATAAGCCTACCTGTGTTACCGTTTATCACCGTGGCCGTGGAGTGTGGCGTATGACCGACCACGTCACCTACGACCTCGAAGCCGGCGTTGCGACGATTACCCTCTCACGGCCGGAGAAGCTGAACGCGCTCACGCTCGAAATGTGGGAAGCCGTAGACGACTTGCTCACCCGAGCAGACCGAGACGGCGCGCGCGTCGCGGTGCTCACGGGCGAAGGACGCGTCTTTTGTGCGGGCGACGACATCGCCACGCTGCGCGACATCGACGACACGCGAGCAGTGCGTGAACTCACCAAAATTGCCTTAGACTGCTTTGGCGCGATTGAAGACGCACCGATGCCCGTGGTCGGGAAAGCCAATGGTTCGGCCTACGGCGGCGGCTTCGAGTTGCTCCTCGCGTGTGACCTCACCGTGGTCCCCGAAGACGCCGAATACGCCCTGCCGGAGGTGCAGATTGGGGCGTACCCGTTCTACGGCGCAAAGCGCCTCGCGCGGATGATTGGCCGCCAGCGCGCCGCCGACCTCGCGCTCGCGGGGCGCACGCTCTCCGGTGAGGAGGCCACAGAGTGGGGACTGTTCGCCAGAGCCGTTTCGGGCGATGAGGTAGACGAAACCGTCGAATCGCTCGTGGCGAACCTCAAACGTGGGTCGCCGCCCGCCATTGAGACGACCAAAGCGTGGCTGAACACGAGCCTCAAGTTCGCGGGTGAAAACGACGCGATGCGAACCGGGCTTGGCTACCTGTTCGCCGGGCCGGAGGCACACGAAGGGGCGCTCTCGTTTCTCGAAAAGCGCGACCCGGACTATGCTGAATGAGAACAACACACACATAGTTCTGGAGGTGAAAACCTGCAGCCATGACGGGCATTCCAGCAGCCAACGAGTTCTCTTGGGAGGCGGTTTGGGCACAGTTCGATTGGGACGCACCCGCAGCACTCAACATCACCCACGAAGTCGTGACACGGAACGTCGGGCGCGGCACGGCACTCTCGTGGTTCGGCGCAGATGGCGAGGCAGTCGAACAGACCTACGAAGACCTCGAAGCCGAGAGTTCGAAGGTGGCAAACGCCCTCGTGGACCTCGGCGTCGAACGCGGCGACCCCGTGGCGACGCTGATTCCCCGGGTTCCAGAACTCTATCCGCTTTTTCTCGGCATCTGGCGAACCGGCGCGGTGTACGTCCCACTGTTCACCGCCTTCGGCCCCGATGCGATTGCGGCGCGGGCAGGGGACGCCGACGTGGACGTGATTTTCACGACGCCCGAGTACCGTGACCGCGTGGCCGCCGTCGAGGACGAAATCGGCTTCGAACACATCGTCGTGCTTGACCGCGAGGGCGTCGGCGTAGAGGGCGACGACATCTCTCACGAGAGCCTCCTCGCAGACCAATCCACCAGCCACGAGACGGTCAAAACGAGCGCAGACGACGTGTGCACGCTCGAATACACCTCCGGCACGACGGGGCCGCCGAAGGGCTGTCTCCTGACCCACCGCGTGCTCGGCGCGCTCTACCCCTACCTCTGGTACGGCATGGGCCTCACCGGCGATGAGGTGTTCTGGGGCGCAGCAGACCCGGGTTGGATGTACGGCCTGCTGTCTGCGGGCGTCGCGCCCGTGAGTATGGGTGTCCAGAACGTGATGTACGCGGGTGAGTTCGACCCGACGGCGTGGTACGACGTGATGGAGCGCGCGGGCGTCACCACGCTTGCGAGCAGCCCGACCGCGTATCGCGGGCTGATGGCCGAAGCCGAGTTGCACGAACAGTACGATCTCGCGCTCGAACGTGGCAACAGCGCGGGCGAACCGTTGAATCCAGAGGTCGTTCGGTGGTTCGAAGACGAACTCTCGGTTCCCGTTTACGACCAGTACGGCGTCACCGAAGCGGGCATGGTCGTCTGCAACCAGCACGCAGCACCCGAGCAGTTCGTGCAAGGGAGTATGGGAACGCCACTGCCCGGCTTCAAGGTCGCAGTGCTTGGCGATGGCGAGCGCGCCCCGGAAGGTGAGACGGGCGAACTCGCGGTCAAGCGCACTGACGGCACGTACTTTTCTGGCTATCTGAACCGTCCGCAGGCGACCGAGAAGGCGTGGACGACGCTCGACGGCGAGGAGTACTTCCTGACCGGCGACGCGGTCACCAAAGAGGACGGTGTGTACTGGTTCGTCGGGCGGGCAGATGACGTTATCATCTCCTCTGGGTATCGCATCGGCCCCTTCGAGGTTGAGAGCACGCTCCTCGAACACGAATCGGTCGCGGAGGCGGCGGTCATCGGCGTGCCGGACGACCAGCGCGGCGAGGTCGTGACGGCGTTCGTCGTCCTCCGTGGCGGGTTTGAGGCGAGTCCCGGCCTCCGCGAGGACATCGTCTCGTTCGTGAAAGGAAAACTCGCGCGCCACGCCTACCCGCGGCGGGTACACATCGTCGATGAACTGCCGAAAACGTCGAGCGGGAAGATTCGGCGCGTCGAACTCAGGAGTCGCGCGCGGACCGCGTGACCTCGCCGCCACCCTGAACACTATATTCTTCTCTCGCATCGTGGGTGGTGAACCCATGAGCCAAGGAATCAGAGACCGGGCAGTCGAGATTCGACGGACGTTCCATCGCTATCCGGAGCCGTCGTGGCGCGAATTTCTCACGACCAGTCGGCTGGTAGACGAACTCGAAGCGCTCGGCGTAGACGAACTGCACGTTGGGTCTGACGTGCTCGTCTCCGAGTCGCGGATGAGCGTCCCCGACGACGCCGTCCTCAATGAGTGGTTCGAGAAAGCGCGCGAAAACGGCGCACGCGAAGACGTGCTCGAAAAGACGAAAGGCGGCCACACCGGCGTCGTCGCCGTCATCGAGAAGGGCGACGGTCCCGTGCTCGGCCTGCGCGTGGATATCGACGCCCTGCCGCGCCCCGAATCGACCGACGAGAGCCACTATCCGAACCAAGAAGGCTTCCGTTCCGAGAACGACGGCGCGATGCACGCCTGCGGCCACGACTCGCACATGACGATGGGGCTTGGCACCATCGAAGCCATCCAGCAGAGCGACTTTTCGGGCACGCTCAAGGTGTTCTTCCAGCCCGCAGAGGAAGTCCTCGGTGGCGGCAAGCCGATGTCCGAATCGCCGCTCGTAGACGACGTCGAAGCGCTCCTCGCCGTCCACATTGGCCTCAATCACCCCTCCGGCGAAGTGGTTGCTGGGAGCGACAAACCGCTCGCCGTTCGCCAATCGCGCGTCACCTTCACGGGCGAGTCGGCCCACGCAGGACTCGCACCGAACGAGGGCCGAAACGTCATGCAGGCGGTCGGGACGGCCATCCAGAATCTGTACGCGATTCCCCGCCACCGAGACGGCCTGACGCGCGTGAACGTCGGCTGGGCGGACGTAGGCGAGGCGACGAACGTCATCGCCGACGACGGCGAACTCGGCATCGAAATCCGCGCCGAGACGAACGAACTGCTCGACTACATGACCGAGAAAGTCGAGCGCACGCTCCGGGCGGCCGCCGACATGCACGACGTGGAAGTCGAAACCGAACTGCTGAGCATCGCCCCGCGCGAGGACAGCGACGACGCCGCCGTTGACGCCGTTGCGACCGCCGCAGAAAGTGTCGAGGGCGTCACGTCGCTGGTGCGCCGGGCGGACTTCGGCGCGAGCGAGGACGCCACCTACCTGATGAAAGCGGTCAAGGAAAACGGCGGCATCGCCGCGTTCCCTATCATCGGCACCGACCACCCCGGCGGCCACCACACCGCGACGTTCGACGTGAACGAGGACGACATCTTCGTCGGCATCGACGTGCTCTCGGGCGCACTGCTGGAACTTGAAAACCGAGTATGACCCCACACATTACCGTCCTCTCGACAGGCGGCACGATTGCGAGCACCGGCACGTCCGCGGGCGCGACTCCGACGAAAGAAGGCGGCGAACTCGTCGAGGCGGTTCCCGAACTCACTGACTACGCCGACATCAGCGTCGATGAAGTCGCCCAGATTTCGAGTTTCGCCATGAACTTCGAGACACTTGCCGCGATCGCAGCGCGCGTGGGAGAACTCGCCACAGACGGCACCGACGGTGTCGTCGTCACCCACGGCACGGACACGATGGAGGAGTCGGCCTACTTCGTTGACGTGGTCGCGGGCGACACGATTCCCGTGGTGTTCACGGGCGCACAGCGACGCCCGGACGAGCCGGGCGCAGACGGGCCTGCAAACCTACTCACCGCGGTTCGTGCGGCGACCAACGAGCGCATTCGAAAAGCGGGCGGCGCGTACATCGCGTTCGCTGACAGCCTCTATTCGGCGCGTACCGTAACGAAGGGGCACACGAGCAACCTCGACACGTTCTACGCGCCGGATGCTGGCCCCGTTGCCAACTTCCTGCGCGGGGACGTGCGCTTTTTCCGCCAGCCGGGAAGCGAGACGGTGTCGATTCCAGTGAGTGAAATCACCGCCAGCGTCGAGATGGTCAAAAGCGGCGCGGGCGTCGACGGGCGACAAATCGAACGCGCGCTCGATGCCGGTGTGGACGGTCTCGTGCTCGAAGGAACCGGCCTTGGAAACACCACGCCTGCACTCGAATCCGCCGTCGCAGACGCGATTGCAGACGGCGTCCCCGTCGTCGTCACTTCGCGGTGTCACGGCGGCGCAGTCAACGGAATTTACGGCAAGGGTGGCGGCGCGCGCACGCTCGAAGACCACGGTGCGATACTCGGCGGCGACCTCCCGACACACAAAGCGCGACTCGCGCTCGCGCTCGCGCTCTCTGCGAGCGACGATCCGGCCGAGGTGCGCGAGTACGTCGAACGTGCGTCGATGTCCGGCATCTGAAGCGTTTTCCGGGTGCTCTCCATAGCACCCACCATGCGTGCTATTCGATACCACGACTACGGCGACGAGTCGGTGCTCTCGCTCGACGAGGTTCCGCGCCCGGAACCCGCGGCAGGCGAGGTTCGCGTCGCCATCGAGGCGGCGAGCGTCAACCCAATCGATGCCAAACTCCGCGAGGGGTTGCTCAAACCAACGGCGGGGCTCCCCCACGTCTGCGGAGTTGACCTCGCTGGCGTCGTCGACGAAGTCGGCGCGGGCGTCACCCGTCTCGAACCGGGCGACCGCGTGTACGGCACCGGGTTTGGCTGGCAAGACGACGGGACGTACGCGGAGTTTGCGGCGGTTCCGGCAGACCGACTCGCCGTGCTTCCCGAGGGCGTTTCCTTCGAGACGGGTGCGGCCGCCGCGCTCGTCTGTACGACGGCGTGGCGCGCGCTCGTGACGCGCGGTGACCTCCGAGTCGGGGAGACGTGTCTGGTTCACGGGGCGAGTGGTGGCGTCGGTCACGTTGCCGTGCAAATCGCGGCTCGTGCTGGCGCGACCGTTATCGGTACCGCCCACGGCGCGGAAGCGACCGAGTTCGTCACCGGACTGGGCGCGGATGCGGTGCTCGACTACCGCGAGGACGAGTTGGCCGACGCCGTCCACGAGGCTCTCGGCGGACGGCCCGCAGACGTGGTGCTCGACGCCCACGCCGCCAAACACCTCGAAACCGACCTCGCCGCGGTTGGTCGTGGCGGTCGCATCGTCGTCATCGGACAAGGTGCCCCCGTGACGCTCTCACCATCGGTATCGCTCGCTGCAATGTTTGACGACGCGGATGTGCGATTCATGTCAATTATGGCGTCAATGGATGACCAGCGACGGGTTCTTGACGCCGTTTCGCCGTTGCTCGAAACCGGAGAAATTAGCCCGAGTATCGAAGCAACCTACCCACTTTCTGAGGCATCAGCTGCGATGAAACACGCCGCGACATCGGGAGTGTTAGGAAAAATAGTGATAAATGTAACTAACTGATGTTTTACATTTAGGAAATTCGTGATGATCAGCGGTGTGAACACGAAGAATCATTGGGACAAAACCACTGAACTGACCATTCCACTCTGGAAAATATTGTGTGTGTGGCATCCAGCAATGTAGCATGATAATTCCGGACACTCTCTGCAGAATTATCTTTATTTCGACATTATTTCTTAATCAATTAACAATATGATTGGTGACAACGTGTGCCAAACCATTATATAGCACTTCTTCAATGGATGAACACGGTGCAGTAAGGTAATGGCAATCACAGATCCAATACGTCGTCTTGGTGGCATTTTCGCAGAGCTTTCACTGAGATACGTTCCAAACCCGTACGTTCTTGTAATAATATTAACAGTACTTGCATTTGGTGGTGCAATTGCTGTTGGGTCGTCCCCAACAGCCGCGATGGACGCCTGGGTCGGTGGCGTGTGGACGCTCCTTGGCTTCATGGCCGCGTTCGCCGTGACGCTGATGATGGGAGACGCTATCGCAAAATCACCTGCAGTAACTAGATTCCTCGCACGAATTGCAAAGCTTCCGTCCAGCCCGTTCACGGCGGTGGCCTTCGTTTCGTTCGTCGGAATGCTCGCTGGCCTCATCTCCTGGGGACTTGGCCTCATCGTCGGTGCGGTGATGGCAAAACAAGTCGCCTATCAGGGCAGAGAGAAGGGGATGAACCTTCACTACCCACTGCTCGCCGCAGCCGGGTACACCGCGCTCATGATTTGGCACTCCGGGCTGACCACGTCGAGTGGGCTCATCATGGCCGACCCAGCGCTCATCCCGCCAACGTTCGAAGCGGCACTCGCGCAATTCCCGAACGAGAACGTCATGGAGAATGGCTTCTCGCTCGGTCGAACCATTGGCCACCCAGTGAACCTAGTGACGGTTGGCCTCATGCTCGTCCTCATCCCACCGCTGATGGGTGCACTTCACCCCAAAGAGGATGACGAAATCAAAACGCTGCCTGACAAGGTTTACCGGCAGATGTCCGGAGACAAGGCCACTACCGACGGCGGCGTGGCAGAAGAATCGAAGACAAAGTCTGTTCCCGGAGTGGCAGCGAACACGTTCGCAGACAAACTGAACAATTCGAAGATTCTCGGACTCGTCATCGCGCTGTTCCCACTCTACTACGTCATAGACGCGTGGGTCCTCAGCGGAGGGGGCATTTCCAGCCTCACGCTGAACAGCATCAACGCGATGTTCATCTTCCTCGCGATGATTCTCTGGGTCACCCCAAAGCGCATCGTCCAGCAGATGGACGAATCCGTCGAAAACGTCGGTGGCATAATCTTCCAGTTCCCGTTCTACGCGGGTATCTCTGGACTGCTCACCGGCACCGCGCTGACCGCAACTATCGCGAACTTCTTCGCGTCCATCGCCACGCCAACGACGTGGCCAGTTATCGGCCTCATCAGCGCCGGTATCGTCAACATCTTCGTGCCATCCGGCGGTGGCCAGTGGGTCGCACAGGGTCCAATCCTGCTCGACACCACCGCACAACTCGGGATGCCACTCGAAACGGCAATCCTCATCGAGATGATGGGCGACCAGCTCACCAACATGGTGCAGCCGTTCTGGGCGCTCCCACTGCTGGCACTCGCAAACCTGCGTGCCCGTGACATCATCGGTTACTCCACGGTCGCAATGGTTGGCGGCTTCATCATCATGGCCATCACCATGACCGTGATGCTCGGCCTCCCAGCAGCGTAATCTCAACTTTCGACCACTAACCACCCGATTTTTCGGGTACTTTTCACCGCACACTCACGAAACCGAGCCGCAGGCTCACGGCAAGGTTGGGATGGTCTCTCAAACCTTAAGGCGGCGGGTCACCTCGCTTCTATTCATGTTTGACCCCGACGAGCTTGCGCAGATTCGGGAGGAAAAAGAGACGTGGGAGGACGCACAGGTCTCCCCGACCGTCGAGCGATTCGGTGAGCGCGAAGACGAGTTCACGACCGACACGGGCGGTCAGACCGTCAGGCGTCTCTATACGCCTGCCGACATTGCAGACCTCGACTACGACGCAGACATCGGCTTCCCTGCGCAGGAACCCTACACGCGCGGCGTCTACTCCACCATGTATCGCGGGCGGCTCTGGACGATGCGCCAGTACGCCGGATTCTCCACCGCAGAAGCGACCAACGAGCGGTTCAACTACCTCCTCGACAGCGGGTCGTCCGGGCTCTCGATGGCCTTCGATTTGCCGACGCAGATGGGCTACGACTCAGACGCGACGATGGCGCAGGGCGAAGTCGGGAAGTCCGGTGTCGCCATCGACTCGCTCGCGGACATGGAGACGGTGTTCGACGGGATTCCACTCGACGAGGTTTCGACGAGTATGACCATCAACGCGCCCGCCTCCATCCTGCTCGCCATGTACATCGCCGTTGGCGATAATCAGGGCGTCTCTCGCGAGCAGTTGCGTGGGACGATTCAAAACGACATCCTCAAAGAGTACGTCGCGCGCAACACCTACATCTTCCCGCCAGAGCCGTCGATGCGCATCATCACAGATATCTTCGAATTCTGTGCGGAGGAAGTCCCCAAATTCAACACCATTTCCATCTCTGGCTACCACATCCGCGAGGCCGGTTCGACCGCGGCACAGGAACTCGCCTTCACGCTCGGTGACGGCATCGAGTACGTCGAAGCCGCCTTGGACGCGGGCCTCGACGTGGACGACTTCGCGCCACAGCTCTCCTTTTTCTTCAACGCCCACAACAACATCTTCGAAGAGGTCGCCAAGTTCCGCGCCGCCCGCCGCCTCTGGGCGCGCATCATGGAAGAGCGCTTTGACGCACAGAACCCGAAATCGAAGCAGCTCAAGTTCCACACCCAAACAGGCGGCTCGACCTTGACTGCCCAGCAGGTCGAGAACAACGTCGTCCGGGTGGCGTATCAGGCGCTCGCGGCGGTTCTCGGCGGCACCCAGAGCCTCCACACTAACGGGAAAGACGAGGCCATCTCGTTGCCGACCGAACAGTCGGTGCAGACGGCGCTTCGCACCCAGCAGATTCTCGCCCACGAGTCGGGCGCGGCCGACACCATCGACCCCCTCGCAGGCTCCTACTACGTCGAGAGTCTGACCGACACCTTAGAGGAGGAAGCGATGGCGCTCATCGAGGACGTAGACGAGCGCGGCGGCATGCGCGAGGCAATCGAAGACCAGTGGGTCCAGCGCCAGATTCAGGACGTGGCCTTCGAGCGCCAGAAGGAAATCGAAAACGAAGAGCGCATCATCGTCGGCGTGAACAAATATCGCGTCGACGAAGACCCACAGCCGGACATCCAAGAAGTGACCGAGGAAGACGAGCGCCGCCAGATTTCGCGGTTAGAGGACGTGAAGGCAGACCGCGACGAGGAAGCGGTCGAAGCCGCCCTCGAAGCACTCACAGACGCCGCAGAAGGCGACGAGAACCTCATGCCGTACATCATCGACGCGGTGAAGGCGTACGCGACGACCGGCGAGGTGTCGAACACCCTGCGCGACGTGTTCGGTGAGTACCGTCCCGGCGCGGCGTTGTAGGTACGCACTCCCTCGATTTTATCACCTGTTCGGCCCCTACGTCAGCCATGCACTTCGACCACGCGGGGATTGCCACCGACGACGCAGACGCGCTCATCGACCTGTACGGTGATCTGTTTTCGATGCCCGCCGTCCACGAAGAGGAGTTCGGTGACCTGCGCGTCGTCTTCTTAGACTGTAGTGATGGCTATTTCGAACTGCTCGAACCAATCGAAGAGGGCACGGTGTCGCGCTATCTCGAGAAGAACGGCCCGGGCATCCACCACCTCGCGCTGGCGACCGATGACATCGACGCCGCCCTTGAGAACGCCCGCGACCACGGCGTGACGCTCATCGACGAGGAGCCGCGCCCCGGCGCGTGGGGCCATGACGTGGCCTTCCTCCACCCAAAATCGACTGGCGGTATTCTCATCGAGTTCGTCCAACACTAATGCCCACCGTCAAAGCCCTCGGCGAAATCGCGTTCCGCACCGAATCGCTCGATGAGATGGTCGCGTTCTACGAGAACGTAGTCGGCTTGTCCCTGCTGAAACGCGGCGACACGTACGCCTTTTTCAACCTCGGTGAGTCCTACGGCGGGCACACGCAGGTGTTCGTCCTGTTCGACCGCACCGAGATGGACGAGTATGAGGGACTCGACAAACGGCACACGACGATGGACCACGTCGCCTTCGCCATCGACCTCGCGGACTTCGACTCGGAGAAAGACCGACTGGAAGCCGCGGGCCTCGACGTTCGGACGACGACCCACGGCTGGGTCAAGTGGCGCTCGCTCTACTTCGAGGACCCGGACGGGCACTCTGTGGAGTTCGTCGCCTACGATGGGTCGATTCCGACGGACGATTCCTGAAAATGCCCGCACCGCTTGAGACGTTCGTGCTCGGGGCGGTGTTCGGCGTCTCCATCGCCGCACCGGTTGGCCCAATCGGGATTCTCTGTATCCAGCGGACGCTGACTCGCGGCTGGCGCTCGGGCGTCGTCTCGGGGCTTGGTGCGGCGTCTGCGGACGCGATGTATGGCGCGGTTGTTGCCTTTGGCGTGACGGCAATTTCGTCGCTGCTGCTCGCTTATGCGTCACCGTTGCGGCTGGTTGGCGGGCTGTTGCTCATTGGCCTCGGGGTTCAGACGCTCCGAGCGCCACCGGCCACCGAGCCAGCAGGCGAATCGAGTGGCCGTGGCCTCGTCTCAGATTATACCACGACGCTCGCGCTCACGCTTTCGAACCCGGTCACGATTCTCGCGTTCGTCGCCATCGTCACGGGCTACAGCGTGGCCGTTGGCTCCGCGGTCGAAGCCGGAGCACTCGTCGCGGGGGTCTTTCTCGGGTCGGTCGCGTGGTGGCTGTTACTCGCAGCGCTCGTCTCGCGCATCAGCGCGCGCGTGACGACGCAGTGGCTCCACTGGGTCAATCGCGCCGCAGGAGTGGTGCTACTTGGCTTCGGCATCGGTGCGCTCTCCGGCCTGCGCTGACTCCCACGCCTCGACCGTCGGCCGGAGCATCACTGGGATGGTGTCGAGCGGCGGCGGCGTCTCGAACCACCGCGCTTCTAGCACCTCGTCGTTCGGTGTCGAGAACGCGCCGCCGGTGGCTATCGCGTCGAAAAACACGCCGAACGCGAGAATCGTCTCGTCGCGCGTGTCGGTCGTGTAGTAAAAGCGGTAGGGGAGACACACGCCGGTCGGCTCACACTCGATGCCCGTCTCCTCTCGTACCTCGCGCACTGCCGCGGCTTCGAGCGACTCGTCGTCAGGTTCGACTCCGCCACCGGGGAAGGTCCAGTCGTTCGGGTCGTCCCGGTCGCGCAGCATGAGCAGACGCCCCGCCTCGTCTACGACGCGCGCGCCAGCCACCGAGACGAAGGCGTCCTCAGCGTAGTCCCAGAAGCCGTCAAAGCGCGCGCCCGAGATTGCCAGTGTCTCCTCGTACACGTCGGGCAGGTCGCCGTAGTCGGCACACAGGCGGTCTGTGAGCCACGTGGCTTCTCGCTCTGCGTGCGGGGTGTGGGACACGAACCGACCGTTGGATGCGCGCAGGAAAACGCTACTGGCTCAGCCGAAGTTCTCGACTTTCGCGGTTTCGGGGTCTGCACCTGCCGCCTGCAGGGCGTCGGTTGCGGCGTCTAAGAAGTCCGCAAAGCCGTAGATGAACAGCTGTTCGTCGCCGGTCAGCACCGACGCAACGGCGTCGGTCATCGACTCGCCTGCGTCGAGAATGAACACGGCTGCGCCCTGCTCTTCGAGCGCGGTGAGGCGGGCTTCGTGGACGGGCTCGTCGTCGAGATAGACGATGCCCGCTTCACCGCCCTCTTCGAGCGCGCGCTCTGCGATGCCGACTGCTGGCCCGACGCCGGGGCCGCCTGCGAGGATGACGACGCGCGCCTCACCTTCGTAGTAGTCGTTGCCGAAGGGCCCGGCGATGGTGACCGTGTCTCCGGCTTCGAGCGCTTCGATGTGCGGGGCGACATCTCCCTCGGGGTCGATGCCGACGGTGAGTTCGAAGGTGTCGGTCACGCTCGGAGAGGAGAGCGTGTAGAAGCGTGAGACGGATTCACCCTCTACGTCAAGGGTGAGTTTGACAAACTGGCCGGGCTCTGCGCTGAAGCCATCCGGCGTTTTCACGTCCAGTGCGACCGTATCTGGGCCGACGCGGCGATTCGCAGCGACGGTTACTTCGCGTGGTTCCATACCCCACACATGTGGGTTATCGGCAAATGCACTTTCGTTCCCAGTTTACTGACTGATTCAGAAGCCTTTTGCACCGGTACAGCAAACCCATCACCGACAATGCCAGAGGACCTGAACTGGGCCATCGGCGGTGAAGCCGGCGATGGAATCGACTCCACTGGGAAGATTTTCGCCCAGGCACTCTCTCGCGCAGGCCGACACGTCTTTACATCCAAAGACTTCGCATCGCGTATTCGTGGTGGCTACACCGCATACAAGATTCGAACCTCGGTCGACCGCGTCGAGAGTGTCGTAGACCGACTCGACATTCTGATTGCACTGACCCAACGCACGGTCGAAGAGAACATGGAAGAGCTCCACGAGGGCTCGGTCATCATCTACGACGGTGAGCGAACCACGATGAAGGACTTCGAAGCCCCAGACGGCATGATTGGGCTGAACGTCCCGCTTCGCCGCCTCGCAGAAGAGGCCGGGGGAGCCATCATGCAGAACATCGTCGCTCTCGGCGCGGCGTGTGAAGTCTCCGAGTTCCCCATCGAGAACCTCGATGAATCGCTCGAAAAGCGATTCGGACAGAAAGGTGGCTCCATCGTCGAGAACAACTCGAAAGCCGCGCGCGCGGGCCAGGAGTACGTCCGCGAGAACTACGACTTAGACCTCGATTACGACCTCGAAACCACCGACGCAGACTACGTGCTGTTGAACGGTGACGAGGCGATTGGCATGGGCGCAATCGCGGCTGGCTGTCGGTTCTACGCTGGCTACCCAATTACGCCCGCGACCAACGTCATGGAATACATGACCGGGCGCGTAGAGCAGTTCGGCGGCGCTGTCGTCCAGGCAGAGGACGAACTGTCCGCCATCAACATGGCCCTTGGTGCGGCGCGCGCCGGTGCCCGTTCGATGACCGCAACCTCTGGGCCGGGCATCGACCTCATGACCGAGACGTTTGGCCTCATCGCAACGAGCGAGACGCCGCTCGTCATCACGAACGTCATGCGCTCTGGCCCGTCCACCGGGATGCCAACCAAGCAAGAGCAAGGCGACTTAAATCAGATGCTCTACGGCGGCCACGGCGAGATTCCGCGCTTCGTCCTCACGCCAACGAGCATCTCCGAGTGTTTCCACAAGACCGTCGAAGCGTTCAACTTAGCAGAAAAGTACCAGACGCCGGTCTATCTGGCCGCAGACCTCGCGCTCGCCGTGAGCGAACAGACCTTCCCACCGGAAGAGTTCGACATGGACAAGGTCGAAATCGACCGCGGCAAGGTTGTCGACGAAGAGTCCCTTGGCGAGTGGGTCAACGACAAACAGCAGTTCAAGCCACACGCGCTCACCGAAGACGGCGTCTCGCCGCGCGCGTTCCCCGGCACGAAAGGCGGCGCGCACATGTCCACTGGTCTCGAACACGACGAACTCGGTCGTCGTACCGAGGACACGGATATGCGCGTAGAACAGGTCGACAAGCGCAACCGCAAAGTCGAGACGGCAATCGAAAACGAAGACTGGTCGCCACGCGAGTTCGGTGACGCAGACTCCGGTAATCTCGTCATCTCGTGGGGGTCGAACGAAGGCGCAATCCGCGAGGCGATGGAGTTCCTCGAAGAAGACGACGTCTCCGTGCGCTTCCTCTCCGTGCCGTACATCTTCCCACGGCCAGACCTGACCGAGGAAATCGCCGCTGCAGACGACGTTATCGTCGTCGAATGTAACGCGACCGGTCAGTTCGCAGACCTCATCGAACACGACGCACTTCGCCGCGTAAAGCGCCTGAACAAGTACAACGGTGTCCGCTTCAAGGCAGACGAGCTGGCAGCAAAAATTAAACAGGCTCTCTCCGAGTCTGTGGAGGCAACCCCATGAGCTCCGACGTTCGATTCACTGATTTCAAATCCGACAAGCAGCCGACCTGGTGTCCCGGGTGCGGTGACTTCGGGACGATGAACGGCATGATGAAAGGCCTCGCCGAAACCGGCAACGACCCGGACAACACGTTCTTGGTCGCCGGGATTGGCTGTTCGGGCAAAATCGGGACGTACATGCACAGCTACGCGCTGCACGGCGTCCACGGTCGCGCCCTCCCCGTTGGCATCGGTGCCAAACTCGCAAACCCGAACCTCGAAGTGATGGTTGCGGGTGGCGACGGTGACGGCTTCTCGATTGGCGCGGGCCACTTCGTCCACGCCGTCCGCCGGAACGTCAACATGACGTACGTCGTGATGGACAACCGCATTTACGGGCTGACCAAGGGACAGGCCTCCCCGACCAGCCGTGAGGACTTCGAGACCTCGACGACGCCCGATGGACCGATGCAGGCCCCGGTCAACCCACACGCACTCGCGCTCGCTGCGGGTGGCACGTTCATCGCCCAATCGTTCTCCTCTGACGCGCTGCGTCACGTAGAGATCATCAAACAGGCAATCGAGCACCCCGGCTTCGCGTTCGTCAACTGTTACAGTCCGTGTGTCACGTTCAACGACGTGGACACCTACGACTACTTCCGCGACTCGCTCGTGGACCTCAAAGAAGAAGACCACGACCCAACGGACAAAGACGCCGCGAAGGACGTCATCTTCGACTCCGAAAAGGAGTACATGGGTGTCATCTACAAAGACGAGAACTCGGTTCCGTTCGAGGAACGCTGGGGCATCTCAGAGGACATGTCCCAAATCGAGGACAAGCCGCCGGAAGGCGCAATGGACCTCGTCCGCGAGTTCTACTAAGCGAAACCCAGTTTTTTGTTTATTCGTCGGTGAGCGGTGCGTCTTTTCGCTTTACTTCGACGTGTTCTGGTAGGATTACGCACGGTTTGTCCCCAGAGAGGTCAACGGTGATGACGCCCGTAAATCCGTCTACGGGAATGGTTCGGTTCAGGAGGCTATTGGTGAGTTTGATGTGTCCCATGGGTGATTTGACGCCGACGATACGACGCCTTGTTCGAACACATATTACCCAAATAACAAGTATGTGTTGGCCATCTAACCTATTTTCGGAAGGTGCGACAGGCAAACAAAGTGAAAACGACCCGAGAGCAGGGGCACATACATCGTTTTTTTAAGACCCGACGGTATAGTGGGTGTAATGGCAGCCGAACGCTACGATATTATCATTGTTGGGGGTGGCACCTCCGGGACCTTTGCGGCCGCTACGGCTGCAAACGAGGGTCTCTCCGTCGTTATTCTCGAGCGGAAGTCAAGAGAGGATGGTGGCATGATTGCCTGCGGTGATGCAATCAAGGGGAAAAGTACGTTCCCCGACGTCATCGACCGCGAGTATCTCCGGGCCGAATCGTTCACGAACGAGAACATCCTGAAAGCGCGCTTCGAGAACCCGCTGACCGAGTCGCACTTGGACATCCCGTTCCGGGCACCGGGAGCCGTCGTAGACCGCAAGCGCTACGGCGAGGTGCTGCTCGAAGAAGCAGAGCGCGCCGGTGCAGAGATTCACTACGACACGGTCGTCCGCGATGTCATCCAAAACGACAGCGGGCGGGTCACCGGCGTCACGACGACGCGAAAAGGGAACGTCAAAAACTACGAGGCAGATGTCGTCATCGACGCCGCCGGTTCCCTTTCACTGCTCCAGGACAAAGTCGACTTCTCGAACACCACCTTCGACACCAAGGTGAGCTACTCACAGTTCTGTTCTGCCTACCGGGAAGTGCTCATCACGAAAGAGCCGGTTGACTACCACGACGCCATCGTGTTCAAGCCAACCGAAGAGCTTGGCTATCTCTGGTACTTCCCACGTTCGCCGACGGAAATCAACGTCGGGCTTGGCTTCCAGATGAACAAGCCGCCGATGAAGCTCGTCGAGGTGCTGAAAAACGACATTCGCTCGCGCCCTGAATTCGACGGCGCGAAAATCAAGAACAAGCTCGGTGCGGCGCTGCCGACCCGGCGGCCGTACGATTCTGCGACCGCAAACGGCTACATCGCGGTGGGCGACGCCGCGGGCCACGTCAACCCAACGACGGGCGGCGGCATTCCGGGTGCGGCGAAAGCCGGCCACTGGGCCGCGCTCGAAGCCATCGACGCAATCAGCGAAGGCGACGTGACCGAAGCAAACCTCTGGAACTACAACCAGCGCGTGATGCAGGACTTCGGCAAACGGTTTGCGGCGATGGACATCTACAACATCTTCGGTGGGGCCCACGACGTGAACGAACTCGTGAAGGTCATCAGCGCGCTGCCGGGCCAACAGCTCCTCGACACGCTTGGCAAAGAAGGCACGGCATCGATGAGTTTCGGCCTCAAAGTCAAAACCGCGCTCAAGACCATCGGACACTGGAACGTCCTCTACGAGCTCTATAAGGTCCAACAGAAGGCAAACGAACTGCGGAGCGTGTACGACGAGTACCCAGACGACCCGAGCGGGTTCGAGTCGTGGCGCGAATCGCGCGACGCCGTGATGGACGACGTGTACCGAATCACAGGCGCGACCCCGAAGTACTGAGTTCCGCTTTCCCAATCCCTTTTCTGCTGGCTCACATAGGGCCGGGTGATTATGTCCCTGCCAACCAGTGACGACTGTCCGCGTACCGACGGCATGCCGCTTCTCGGCCTCGGCACGTGGGAGAACGAAGACCAAGCACAGTGTGCAGAGAGCGTCAAAACCGCCCTCGAAATGGGTTATCGCCACATCGACACCGCCCAGATTTACGGCAACGAGGAGGGCGTTGGCCGCGGTATCGCGCAGGCGGACGTGTCCCGTGAAGACATCTTCCTCGCGACGAAGGTGTGGATTGACGAACTCGCACCCGAAGACGTGAAAGCCTCCACGGAAGAGAGCCTCGACAAACTCGGTGTGGATTACGTAGACCTGCTCTATGTCCACTGGCCCGCCCGCGAATACGACCCAGAAGCGACCTTGGCGGCGTTCGAGGAACTCAAAGAAGAGGGGAAAATTCGCCGTATCGGCGTGAGCAACTTCGAACCAGAACAACTCGAAACTGCCCAAGAGATTCTCGGTGACGACGTGTTCGCCAATCAAGTCGAACTCCACCCACTGCTCCCGCAACACGACCTGCGCGAGTACTGTGACGACAACGACATCGAACTCGTCGCCTACTCGCCGCTCGCCCGTGGTGACGTTTTTGACGTCCCTGAACTCACCGCGATTGCAGACGACCACGACGCCTCCGCCGCACAGGTCAGTCTTGCGTGGCTGCGCGAGAAGGGGATTACGGCGATTCCGAAGGCGACGAGCGAAGCCCACATCAGCGACAACTGGCAGTCGCTCGACCTCGACCTCACCGATGCAGAATTCGCTGCCATTGACGAACTCAACCAGACCGACCGAAAGGTCGACCCGTCGTTCGCGCCGTGGTGACAGTCTCGGTTCCAGAAGGTTGAGAGTTAAGGGCACGCGCCCGAAATTCAGGTGCAATGTCGGTCGGTGAACGAAACAGCGGGCTGGTGTCGGGCATACGCGTCGACGTGACGCGCTTACACGAGACGTGGATGGAGCTAGTGTTCCCGCGCCAGCTGGACACAGCGCACACCGTCCTCGGGAAGTGGAAGCCGAACAACACCCTCGGAATGGTCGCCTATCGTCTCTGGGGTGCCCTCGGCGTGCCGCTCGTCGCCATTCTCTACCCGCTCGCCCTCTTTGGCTACATGACGCGGTTTTACACACGAAAAATAGACGGGACAGCCACGCGCCTCGGCGTCGTCGGCGTCCTCTTGCTCTCGCTGCTCGTCTGGGGTGGACTCACCGCGCTCGCCCGAATCCGCTTTTCTGCAGACGGCTTCATCGCCGTCGCTGCCGCGAGCGTCGTCGCCACCCTCGCTGCGGTGCTCGCCGTCCTTTTCAACCGCGTCGGCGGCAGGGGCACGACCGTCGTACTCGCCTATCCGTTCGGGATGACTGCGCTGTTTCTTCCGCCGGTCGTGGCGGCGCTCTACTCGCCCACGCTCGCAGACGCCATCTTCCCCCAGAGCACGACGCTCGCACGGTGGATTCTCGACAACCTGCTCTCGATTGGCAATCTGAACACCTACATCCGCACGAGATACGACTTAGAGGGCGTGGCCTACGTCGGCATGTGGTTCGGCATCGCGGTGCCGCTTGGCTGGCTGCTCGGCATTCTCGTCACCATCGCAGACGTGTTGCGCCCGGCGCGCGACTAACGGCCAAGTCGGTCGAGTGCCTCGATAAATTCTCGTGGTTGTTGTGTCCCGACGAGCAGCGTTTTTCCCCGGTATCTGAGTTCGACGCCGGCTGTTCCGCGCACGTTGTACGCCCAGCCGTTTCTCCCCCGGCGAATGCCCCAGCCGCCGTACTCGGCAAGCGGGCGGTACTCGCGGGCGTCGAAGCCAGTGAGTTCGTTGGCGGAAATGTGGCGTTCTGAAAGGTGCAGCGGGAAAAATTTGAGGTGAATGCCGTCTTCGCGTACCTCGGTTCTGAGGCCGAGGACGGCGAAAAACAGCAGAAAGGCGAGGCCGAGCGCTCCAAACAGGACGCGCTGGAACACGGATTCTGCCTCAGCGAGCGCCGCCCAAAACAGGATGAGAGACACAAAAATGAGAATCGCCCACAGCCACGGCTGTCTGAAGCGTTGGGTCTCACGGAAGTAGACAGGTGAGTCGGTCACAGTAGCTGATAGACGAACCGCAGGCAAAACGGTTTCCCGCTCACATGTAGCCGAGGTCGCGCAGGCGCGCCATCAGCCCCTCTTTGTCCTGGGCGCGACCGGCGCGTTCGGTGGTGTGCTCTAAGTCTTGGAGCCACGCCGGGCGGTCGTCGCTCTTCGCAGAACCCTTTGAGGTTCCAAGGCTGCGGAAGCCTTCGAAGTACTTTGGCCCGACCGGCAGGTCTTCTGGTGTCAGGCCGTTTGGCAGGTCGTCATAGCCCTGTGGCACGTAGCCTTCCTGTGGGTAGTCGGCCACGAGGTCGGGGACGAGGTAGTACCAGAAAGCGTCCCAGAGCGACCGTTCGTTGAACTGAAGAATCGGGTGCACCCGGTCGTGTGGCGGGTACTTCTCCGAGTCGTGGCGCGGGCTGAAGAACGTCTCATTCTTGCGGGCGTCCTGTTCGTCCCAGCGCACGCCGGAGAACACGCCGTCGATGTCGTGTTCGGTGATGGTGTTATTCAGGGCCACGGTCTTGAGCAGGTGATTGCCCGCGTACGAATCTGCAGAGAGCACGAATGTGTCGTCGGTGTGGTCGAGCCGGTCTCGCAGTTCGCGCTGGTTCTGCTCGCTCAGGTCAGAAACGAGAATCTCGTCGCCCGGCGATGCGCCGAGGCGGGCGAAGTCCTCGTTGCGCGAGATGATGAGGTCTAAGTCGAGCTTGTCTGCCCAGTGGTGGACGAACGCCGTCACGTCGTCGAAGTGTTCGTAGTGGTCGATGAACACGACCGGCGGCATCTCGTAGCCGAACTCGTCTGCCACTTCCTTTGCGAAGTAGAGCACGAGCGTCGAATCCTTCCCGCCGGTCCACATGATGGCGGGGTTCTTGTACTGCGAGAGCGCGGTCTGGGTGACGTTGATTGCCTTTGCAATCTTCTCGTCTACGCTTGGGTAGTCTGCGGCGCTCTGCGAGTGACCGTCTTCGTAGTCTACGCTGAGATACGAAGGAAACCCTTCAGGCATTGGTATCTGCATTTGCGCGCCCGCGGCATATTGGTATGGGCTGCCTACCGGGCTACGGACAGTCGGTTGGCACTGCTTACTCGACACACCATGGTAGCACAGCTCACGGGCGTGAAAACGGAAAAAGCCGACTCCTCGGTGGCGAGTGTGGAACCCAACCATGCGTGTGTCGGAGCCTCCCCAGACCCCGAGTATGCCACCGTGGGAGCGTGAACGGAGCCCGACAGGGATGACGGCTGTCGGGTGTGGAAGTCAGCCGACTGACTTCACATGTAGCCGAGGTCGCGCAGGCGCTCCATCAGGTCTTCTTTGTCCTGTGCGCGGCCCGCGCGCTCGGTCGTGTTGGCCAAGTCCTGCAGCCATGCAGGCTCGGTGTCGCTCTTTTCGGTGCTGACTTCGCTGCCGAGGCTGCGGAAGCCTTCGAAGTACTTCGGGCTGACCGGGATGTCTTTGTGGGTCAGGCCGTTTGGCAGGTCGTCGTAGTCCTGTGGGACGTAGCCTTCTGCCGGGAAGCCTTCGACCGTCTCCGGGACGACGAAGTTCCAGAACGCTTCCCACACGTCTGCCTCGTCGAACTGGAGAATCGGCTGAATGCGGTCGTGCGGTGGGTAGATGTCGGGGTCGTGGCGCGGGCTGAAGAACGTCTCGTCTGCGCGCGCTTCTTGCTCGTCCCAGCGGATGCCGGAGATGACACCGTCGATGTCGTACTCCTCAAGGGCGTTGTTGAGCGCGACGGTCTTGAGCAGGTGGTTGCCGACGTAGGTGTCGAGCAGGAACGGGAACGTGTCCTCCTCGTACTCTAAGATGTTGCGGACGTGGTGTTGGTTCTGCTCGTTCAGGTCGGAGACACTAATGGTGTCGCCCGGCTCGTCTGCGAGCGAGCCAACGTCGTCGTTGCGGGCGTAGATGACCTCTACGTCCCACTCGTTGGCCCAGTGTTCGACGAAGTCGAGCAGATCATCGAAGTGCTGGAAGTGGTCGATGAACACCGCAGGCGGCATTTCGAGGTCGAAACGCTCTGCGACCTCTTTGACGAAGTAGAGCACGAGGGTGGAGTCCTTTCCGCCGGTCCACATGATGGCGGGGTTCTCGTACTCTTCTAAGCCCTTCTTGGTGACCTCGATTGCTTTCTCGATTTTATGCTCGATAGATGGATAATCTTCGGGGTTCTCGCCTTCGCCGTCGGTGTAATCGACGGTGACGTAGTCGGGGAAGTTCGTTGCCATCTTCGTAATTAGATATAATTAGGTGTGTAAAAGGCGTTACGGCCCCGGAAACGGGTGATACTGACACACATGGGGCGGGTGGAGCAGTGGCTCACAGGAGAGAGAGCCGAGAAAACCAACCGCGTTACGAGATGAACTTGTTGTCGCGCCAGTTGACACCTTTCTTCGAGGCGGCGTCTTCCGTTGGGTTCTCGACGACGTCGATGGATGCCGGCCGGACTTCGCCGTCTACGATGCGCGTGGCGACGAGGTCGTCGTCAACGGCCGAGATGGCCGTGAGCGTGCCTTTCTCTGCAATCTTCGCGAGCGAGCAGAGCACCTCGAACATCGGGTACTGGAGTGCGGTATTTTGTAAGACGGTCTCGCGGTCACCCTTAAAGCAGGCGTACTCAACGAGTTCGGATGGGGGTTTTTCCTGCTCTTCTTGCTGGGCGGCTCCCCAGTTGGGTGCGCCGCCGCGCTGGGCTTTGTTCCACTCGTCGAGTGGAACTTCGTACACGCGGTTTTCCGTGACGCTGGCTTTCAGCTGCGCCGTTGGCGTGTACTTGCTGATGCTATCATCAGCGGAGACGGCGCTGATGATGAGCGTGTTATTGCGTCGAGTGATGTCGATGTCCGCGATTTCTTCGGGGAGTTCTGGATTGTCGAAGAACTCATGGACATCTTCGAGTGGCAGTTCGAGCGTTGAATGGAGTCGATATACGCGGCTGGTCATGTGTGTGGGGCGTTAGCAGAGTCGAAGTGGCTCTGTATAGGGTCGAATGTACATAGGCGTTCGGGGCTTATATGGGCTACCCTTTCGTTTCGGCCGCGTTTCGAGCGACACAAGCTGCCGGGCTGTCCGGCGATTATCCCCAC
The DNA here is from genome assembly GCF_036689885.1 of Haladaptatus sp. CMSO5. Lineage (NCBI taxonomy): Archaea > Methanobacteriati > Methanobacteriota > Halobacteria > Halobacteriales > Haladaptataceae > Haladaptatus > Haladaptatus sp. CMSO5. Next base: position 1,309,885 of record NZ_JBAHVW010000001.1, on the reverse strand, counting down.
AAGGTGGGGAGACAGAAGTCCGACTTCAGGCGTCGAGCGCCGCTTCGAGCTCGCCACGTTCGTCTAATTCGGCCAAAATGTCGCTGCCGCCGATGAACTCGCCGTTCACGTAGGTCTGGGGGATGGTTTCCCAGCCGCTGTGTTCTTTGAGCGCGACGCGGAACTCGTCGAGCGAGGCGAGCGCGTCCACCGTCTCGAAGTCCTCGCGGTACTGGGAGATGAGTTCGACCGCGCGCATCGAAAAGCCACACTGGGGCATGAGTCGGTTACCTTTCATGAACAGCACGACTTCGTTGTCCTCGATGGCCGTGTCTACGCGTTCTGTGACTTCGTCTTGGTTGAGTGACTCGCCGGGCTGGAATGTCATGGCCCATCGTAGCCACTCGCGGTCTAAAATCCTTGCGCCGAAGACCCACTGGCGGCGCCCGCCCCACGAGCGCCGACATCGAATCACCCTGATATTGTGGGTTGGTGTGCCATACCTCGGCGGGTGAAAAGAAGGTTTTCCCTAACCAGTACGGGCTGACCGGCGCTGGCTTACTCGCGGTCGACGCGCATGACCTGAACGAGCGAGTGGACGGGGACGCCTTCGAGTTCGGAGACGCCCTGTTTGTCCACGAGCACGACGCAGGCAACAACCTCGCCGCCTTCGGCTTCGACCGCTTCGATGGTCTCGGTCATCGTCGTCCCGCTCGTGATGGTGTCGTCTACGATGACGCACTTTTTCCCCTCGACCTGCGCGAAGTTCCGCGAGAAACTCCCGCCGAACTCTTGGTCTTCGATGTCGCCTTCCTCCCAGCGGTGTTTCGCTGGGGCGTAGGCGGCGAGTTCGGTGTCGAGCGCGCGGGCGACGGCGGTGGCGAGCGGGACGCCAGCTTTCTCGATACCGACGGTCGATTCGATGGTTTCTGCCTCCGCGTCGATGACGTTCGCCATCGTCTTGGCCGTGTAAGCGAGGCGCTGGCTGTTGCGGCCAAGCGAGCTCCAATCGACGTGGATGTCGTCGGGGCTCGTGTCCGTGGTATCCGACGTGCTGGCCGGGCGACGCGCGGTCTTCGCGCTCTGTTCGACCAACCACTTTGCGGTTTCACGCGAGACGTTGAGCTCGTCTGCAATCTCGCCTTTCGAGAGGCCGTGGGCTTCGAGTTCCCGCGCACTTTCGATGAGGTCGTCTACGTTCTTCATGTGCCTGCCTTCGGGGGCCGTTTTTATCATCGTTTCGTCGGTCACATTCACCACCGGAACTGGCCCTGGGTTCGTGAAAGTCGCTCAGCCACCCAGCGCAGCCGCTCACTGGCAGTGGAGAAAACCGCAAAAACAGGTGTGTTAGTCGTCTGCGGCGGCGGGTTCCGCGCTCGCGTCGGAGGTCGCGTCGTCTTCGATGCTCGGTGGGTACTTTCCGCGGTCGATTTTCAGGTCGGAGAGAGGGCGGGCCATGCAGGTGAGCGCGTAGCCTTCGCGCTCTTCTTCGGTGAGGCCGCGGGCAGCCGGTTGGGCGACTTCGCCTTCGACGATTTCAGCAGAACACGCGAGACACATGCCAACGCGACACGAGTACTCCTGGGCGACACCTTCTTCGATACATCGCTTCAGGATGGTTTGCTTGTCGGAGACGGTGATTTTCTCGCCCGTGCCGACAAACTCGACGGTGTAATCAGTCATTACTACGTCTACGAAAGACCGCACCTTTACTCTTTATGTAGGCATTCGACGCCCCTGTCGCCCTCGTCGAGAGAATCGAACGACAGGGCCAAGATAAAGAGTTTTCTCCGTTGGGGGAGCAATCGTGTGCATGACCACATATTCTCCTGACGTCGCCATCGTTGGCGCAGGCACGTCAGGCTGTTACGCCGCAGCAACCCTCGCAGACGCGGGCTACGAGGTCGTCGTCATCGAGCGAAAGACCGAGCAGGAAGCCGGGCACATCGCCTGCGGTGACGCACTCAAGGGCGCGGACGCCTTCCCCGAGGCCATCCCGAAAGAAAAAATCATGCCGGCGTTCACCAACACGGACGTAGACCACGGGCGCTTTGAGATTCCACAGGAAGATGTGGTTCTCGACATCCCGATTCCGGGCGAACTCGCCGTCATCGACCGCTGGGAGTACGGACGGCTCATCATCAAAGGCGCAAAAGAAGCCGGTGCGACGTTCCACTACGACACCGTCGTCCAGGACGTTACTCAGGACAAAGCTGGCCGGGTGACGGGCGTCCGTAGCAAGCGCAAAGGCGACGTCGTCGAGTACGACGCCGACATCACCATTGACGCCGCGGGCGCGCTCTCGCTCCTGCAGGACAAGGTCGACTTCAACGGCTCGACGTTCGACACGAATGTCAGCTACTCGCAGTTCTGTTCTGCCTACCGCGAAATCATTGAAGTGCCAAACGAAGTCGAGTGGAGCGACGCGCTCGTGTTCAAGCCAACGAAACGCGCGGCAGGCTACCTCTGGTACTTCCCACGTACGGGGACGGAAATCAACGCCGGGCTTGGCTTCCAGATGACCGAACAGCCAATGAAGCTCGTCGAAGACCTGAAACAAGACCTCCGCAATCGCCCCGAGTTCAAAGGTGGGAAGGTCACCGACAAACTCGGTGCGGCGCTGCCGACGCGGCGTCCCTACGACTCGGCCGTCGCAGAGGGCTACATGGCGGTTGGTGACGCTGCAGGCCACGTCAACCCAACCACCGGCGGCGGCATCGCCGGCGCGGCCTACGCCGGAAAGTACGCCGGCGAACAGGCCATCAAAGCCCTCGAACAGGGCGACGTCTCAGAGGAGCTGCTCTGGCGATACAACACCCGCATCATGGAGCATTTCGGCGGGCGCTATGCCGCCCTCGACATCTACAACATTTTCACCACCGCCTACGACACGGACGTGCTCCAAGGGCTGATGGCGGCGCTGCCGATGGACAAACTCTCAGAGGCGCTCTACTCGGGCAGCGCGAACGTCGGCCTCGGCCTCAAACTCCAGACGGCGCTCAAAAGCTACGGCTACTGGGGGACGCTCTATGACTTCTACAAGACGAAGAACCTCGCAGACGACCTGCTGACTCATTACGAGACGTATCCGACCTCACCGATGGGCTTCGAATCGTGGCAGGCAACCCGCGACGACATCATGGACGATATCTACGCAACGACCGGCGCAGACCCGAAGTACTGAGTGCATAACGAAGTCTGACTCTCCCGTTTGGTGGGATAACTCGGTGTCCCACTTATGACGTCCGCCATTCTCACACGATTCACCCAACCGGCGTACACTGGCGAGAACCGCTGTCTGCCGTGTACTGTCGTGAACGTCACCATCGCCGCCGCAGGGAGCCTCTTGCTCGCGGTCTGGTCGCCGCCCGTCGCGCTCGCCGCGTTTCTCGCAAGCGTGCTCATCATTTACGTCCGCGGCTATCTCGTCCCCGGCACGCCCGAACTCACGAAACGCTACCTGCCAGCCCGCATCCACCGGCTGTTCGGCACGCACGCGCCAACAGAGCCAACCGCGAAGGGGCCAGTCGATATCGAAGCCGAACTCACCGCGGAGGGAATCATCGTCGACGCGGGCGACGACCTCGCGCTCGACCCGCAGTTTACCGCAGAGTGGGAAGCCGCCATCGCACACGTCGGAGCGGACTCACTTATGGACGCGCTCGGCGCGTTTTTAGAAACCGACGAACCGCTCATCATCGAAGACGACCACACTCGCACGATGGTGTTCGCAAACGGGGCTCCGGCTGGAAACTGGGAATCACAGGCCGCACTCATCGCGGACGTGGCGGCCCACCAGACGCTCATCTCTGCGCTCCCGAACTATCTGGACTACGATCGCGAGACGAGAGCGAGAATGGTTGGGGCGATTCGAATGTTCCTCGAAGCCTGCCCAACCTGCGGTGGCGAGGTAGAAATCGGTGAAGAGGTCGTCGAGTCGTGCTGTCGCGCGTTCGACGTGGTCGCGTTCTCGTGCCGTGACTGTGGCGTGCGCCTCGCCGAGTTCGAACTGCTCGAAGCCGAACCGGCCTAAACCTCTGCGCCCTCTAAGGCCAGTAACTGTTCTTTGAGGCCGGGATACGCGAAGTTCCCGATGCCGTCGTGGCGGACGATGCGGTGGCATGGGACGACCAGCGGCACGGGATTGCGCGCACACGCACCGCCAACGGCGCGCGCTCCCGAGTCGATACCGGCTGCGACTTCGCCGTAGGTTTTCACCTCACCGTAGGGAATCTCCGCCATCGCCTGCATCACACGGCCTGTGTAACTGTCTGGATAGCGAACCGTGAGGTCGAAACGCGTGCGCTCGCCGGATTCGTACTCGCCGACTTGCGTGCGGATTTCGTCGGGTGATTCTTCGACCAGCGACTCGTCGATGGTCACTTCAGTATCGAAAATCGTGACGTCCATAGACGGGGATTATCGGGGGCGAGCAAATCTGTTTCCTCAGCCGTCGTCGCGAGAGTCAGTGTTGTTATCCAACCTCCGCCCGCAGAACGCCGCGGCTCAGAGCTTAGGGACGTCGAGCAGCTATTTCGAGAATCGAATTCGAAAGCACGTCGACCGCAACGTCAATGCTCTTTTCTTCGACGTCGAACGTCGCGGTGTGGTGGCCCGTCGGGTGGGAGGTGCCGATGCAGACGTAGGCGGCGTCGCCGCCGTGTTCCTGGACTTCCTGCATGAGGAACGTCGCATCCTCGCTGCCGCCCAAGTCGTCGCGTTCGACGGTCGAAGTGACGAATTTCGAGCCTTCAGAGACGTGCTTTACGATGTCCACAAGCGACTGGTCGCTCGTCGCACTCGGGGCTTCGCCAATTTCCTCGAACTCGACAGTGCAGTCGTACATGTCGGCCGACGATTCGATGACACGAACCGCCTTCTCCTTCATGTAGTCCATGAGTTCGGTCGTCTTCCCGCGCACCTCTACGTGCATAAACGCCGATTCGGGGATGATGTTGGCTGCCGTTCCGCCGCCGACGACGCCGCAGTTCACGCGGGTGTCGCCGTCTCTGTGGCGCGGAATGGCGTAGCAGTTCTGGATGGCGGCGGCGAGTGCTTGGACCGCGTTTTTCCCTTCGTTCGGCGCAGCACCCGCGTGGGCGGGGAGGCCGGTGAACTCGACGTTGAAGTGGTTGACCGCGAGGAAGCCGTCGATGCCTGCGACGACTTCGCCCGTCGGGTGGTCGAGCCCGACGTGGACGCCGAGCAGGTAGTCAACGTCGTCTAAGTGGCCGCTTTTCGCCATTGGCTTGCCGCCGCCGATGACCTCCTCTGCGGGCTGGAAAAACACCTTGAACGTCCCCGAGAAGTCGCTCTCTTTGACGCGTTCTAAGACGCCAATGCCGAACGTGATGTGGGCGTCGTGGCCACAGGCGTGCATCGCGTTGTCGTGCGGTGGGCGGAAGCCTTCGGCGGCGGGGAAATGGTCGTCCGAGGTGGACTCTGGCTGGGGTAGGGCGTCGATGTCCACGCGCAGGGCGACGGTTGGCCCCTCGCCTTTTTCGAGGACGGCGACCGCGCCGGTGTAGCCGCCGCGGGTCTGTCCAAGCACGTCTGCGCGCGCACCGTCTGCGCGCGCCTGTTCGAACCACTCCTCAAGCACGTCCTCGTCGGGAACCGCAAGTCGAAGGTCGCCGTGTTCGGTTCCGAGGGCGTCTTTGCCCACATATAACTGGTCGACGCCGATGCGTTCGAGTTCGTCAACGATGCGACTCGTCGTATAAAATTCGCGCCACGCGGGTTCCGGGTGACGGTGGAGGTCACGGCGGAGCGAAACGAGATGGTCGTGCACACTCTGTTGCATAGAACACTCTCTGCAACGGAGGCTCTTAAGATAGTGTTAGAAGAATCAGCGACCGGCCGCACGAACCTGCTTGATTTCTGCTTCGACGTGGACGCCTGCGGGGAAATCCCACTGGGTTGCCGCGCGGGCGAAATCGTCGTGGCCCTCAATTTCGATGACGCGCGTGTAGACGGTGTACTCCCACTGCGGGTAGGAGTCGCCGGTCGGATGGAGGCACTTTGCCTGCGGAGCGGCGTGGACTTCCGTTGGTTTCGTGTGCGGACCGTGGAGTGCGGCCCCTTTTCGATTCGCGGTTCGTTTGATGTCGGTTACAACCTCGTCGAGGACGTTTCGGTCCCCGCTTGTGAGTGTGAGAGTAGTCGTGAAGCTCATAGGGAGTTGGGTATCACTACCCTGTGTGCTCAACCCCTAAAAACTCATCCAAAGCCGCTCGTCGTCGATACTGTCTCTCGCTGGAGAAGTTTTGGCCTCGCCGGCGGCCAGCCGAAGCAATAAGAAATTAAACCACCACGCAGTATCAACGTGTAATGGCTGTCAAAGCGACAAGCGCGGGGGCTATCCTCTTTCGTGATACGAGGGGCCGCCGTGAATATCTCCTGCTGAAGAGCCGTCCCGGGGATTGGGAATTCCCCAAAGGCGGTGTCGAAGGAGAAGAAGAACTCCAGCAGACCGCGATTCGTGAAGTGAAAGAGGAGGCGGGCATCAGTAAGTTCCGTCTCATTGACGGGTTCCGTGAGGATTACCACTACGTGTTCGAAGCGAACGGGAAGACCATCCACAAGACGGTCCACCTGTTCATCGCAAAATCGTTCGAAGCGAGTGCGGAACTCTCGAAAGAACACCGCGACCTCCAGTGGCGCGACTACGAACAGGCAATCAACACCATCACCCAAGATGGGCCACGCGACATCCTCAGAGACGCCCACGCGTTCTTAGACGAGTTAAACGAGAACGGCGACCTCTGAGTCGGCGTCGCAACCGCTGCACGAACGCCTTAGTTCTCTGAGTGCAAACTGCGTCTCGTGTGCGATCTCGGCGACGCAGAGTTCATCTTCGAGTTGGTGATGTGCCAGTGGGCAGAGCGCCACTGGCCACCGACGGGTACGCGCGACCCGGACACCGCGCTCGTCGTCGCCCGGCAGTTGGGGACGCGCGGGCGGCGCTGGGATACGATTGTCATCGAGGCAGACCGCGAGTTACTCAGACAGCGCGCGCTGTTTGGCCCACAGGAACTCGATTCTGACCTGCTGCACGTTGTTCGCCACGCGCCCGAGTCGTGGGCGTGGTACAAAGACGCCCTGCCGAATCCGGGCTATCCGTGGCGCTACGTGCGCGAGACAATTCACGAAGCCGCAGACCGTGGCATCCTGAAAACCCGACGCAACGGCAATAAAATCGAGATTCGACGCATTGGCCCGTATCCAAACTGGGTGTCGCGCATCGTCGCCATCGAGAACAAACCGGACTTGGATGCGAGTGCCGCGCGCGCCCTTCGCGGACAAGTCGAGAAGGACACGAACCTCGCACTCGCCGACGAGGTGTGGGTGGCAACAAACCAGACCGGCGAGTCAGTCGAACCTGCACTGCTCGAACGGATGCCGGTCGAAGTCGGGATTCTGACGCTGGATTTCCCCGACGCGCGCGTCGAGTGGTATCCGAGTTCGCTCCCCATCACAGAAGCGGGCACGACGGCAAAAGGCAACGAGATGTCCGCGGAAACGAAGGCGAAAAAACGCCTCGCGCTCGCAGAGCGCGCCTACGCTCGTGGCTGGCGCTCGTATGCGGACACGATGCGTCCTGATTGTTCGCACTTCGAACTCAAGCACGAAGCGGAGACGTGGCTGCCGTGGTGTGCGGCGAAAGAAGTGTTCCCGACGCGCGTCGCGTGTTCGGGGTCGTGTCCGAAGTTCACGCCCGAACCACCGGCGGCGCGGATGGGTGGCTGGCCCATCGAGGGCGGCCCCGGCAAGGCAATCAAACGGTTTCTCGCCCGCAAGCGCCGCGAGAACCGGCCCGGCTTAGTCGAGTAGCTCGACCGACAGCGAGTCGCGCTCGATGGCAAGCCGGAACGTCGGGACGGTGCGGTATTCGATTTCGATGACGCCTTTCTGTTCGAGACTGCGCAGCCCGGAGCGCACGTCTTCGACGTCGGGGTCTGTGTCGAACGCGTCGCGGATGGCGTGGAGAATGGCGACGACGCTTTTGGACTCTGCGTCGTGGTCGGGGGCGACTTCGACGATTTGTTTCTGAAGCAAAGGGACACGAATCGCCCGCGGGCCGTCGCCTTCATCGACGAGGCCGGGGTCTACGCCGACGAGTTCTGCAGCCTCCGGCGTCGCGCGGATGAGGCTGTTCTCGTCGCGGTAGTAGTACTCTTTGAGTTCGTTTTCCAAGTACTGGTGGACTTCACTCCCGCTTTCTAGGCCCCACCGCTTTTGGAGGTCTTTGTTCTTCGTGGGCTGGAGCGCCACGATGTCAGCGAGTCGCTCCTCGGCCTCCTCGGACAGCGTCATATGTCGCCGTACGAACGGGTGGTACATTGGCCTTTCTGACTGCGGGGGAACGATTAAGCCCGTCCTTCCCATCGGTGTTGCCATGTCATCGGACACCGTGAACCTGGAGTGGGAGGGCGAAGTTGCGACGATTACCGTCGACCGGCCAGACCGGTTGAACGCGATGAACACAGAGACCTTAGACGCGCTCGAAGCCGCCCTCGGTGAGGCGAAAGACGAGGGTGCGCGCGTCCTCATCCTCACCGGCGCAGGCGACAAAGCGTTCGTCGCGGGTGCGGACATTTCCTTCATGAAAGACCTCTCGGTGGCGGAAGGACAGGCCTACGCAGAGCAGGGCCACCGCGTCACCGACCTGCTAGAGGAGTTCCCCGCGCCGGTCATCGCGGCCATCAACGGCTACGCCTTCGGTGGCGGGTGTGAACTCGCCCTCGCCTGTGACCTCCGCGTGGCGAGCGAGCGGGCGGTGCTCGGCCAGACCGAAATCGACCTCGGCATCATCCCCGGCTGGGGTGGCACCCAGCGCCTCTCACGCCTCGTTGGCGACGAACTCGCCCGTCGACTCGTCTTCTTCGGCGAGCGCGTTGACGCACAGGACGCAAACGAGATGGGGCTCGTCGGAGAGGTCGTCGCCCACGACCAACTCGACTCGCGGGTAATGGAGATGGCAAAGGAACTGGAGGAGAAACCGAAATTCGCCATGCAGGCGGCAAAAGAGTCGCTGAATCAGGTCCACGAGATGACCCTCGATTCGGGGCTGACCTACGAACGGCGCATCTGGAGTTCCCTGTTCGGCACCGACGACCAGCGCGAAGGTATGACCGCCTTCGTCGAAAAGCGCGACCCGGACTTCGAATAATCAGGCGGGCAGCGTTTCTTCTACCTGCGAGTACACGAGCGCGAGCGCGACCACCGCGAGCACCGCGGAAAAGGCAAACGGCGTGAGGAAGCTAAAGCGCACGAGATAACCGGAGGCGAGCGGCCCGATTGCGGTTCCGAGGCCGAACGCCATCGTGAGCACCGAGAGTGTGGTTCCCGACTGCCCTTCTTTTGCGAGGTCGCCAGCCACCGCGAGGCCGGGAGCGAACACCATCGCCACCGCGACGCCGTGGATGAGGCGGGCGACAATCATGGTGACCGGCGAGGTCACGATACCTTGGACGAAAACGGCGGGCGCGAGCAAGAGAAACCCGCCGAGCAGGAAGGGGCGACGGCCATACTGGTCGCTCGCGTGCCCGATGGGAACCTGCAGGAGGACGTTTGCGATGATGACGGCTGCGAACTGGATGGAGAACAGGAACTCGCCTTGGCCGAGGCGGGTGTTCACGTTCTCTTGGAGGGTGGCGAACAGCGCAATCGAGATGCCCATGAACAGCGTCGCCACGCCGAGGGCGAACACAGGGTCGAGCGCCTGCTTTCCGGTCGAATCACGCACCTGAAACGAGAGGTCGTCTGCGGCGAGGTCGTCTGTTTTCTCGGGGTCTGAGACGAACGCAGTGACGAGACCGAAACTGATGAACGCGCCGAGGGCGGCGGCGTAGAAGGCCGCATCGAAGCCGCTCAGCGAGATGCCGGAGAACATGTAGGGGCCTGCGGCGACGACGAACCCGGCGATGATGGGGCCGAAGCCAAAGCCGATGAGCCGAAAGGTGTTGAACACGCCGAGGTTGCCCCCGCGCGACTCGGTGGTGGCGAGTTCGTTTACGAGGGCGATGGTGACGGGGATGGTGAAGGCCGCACCCAGTCCTTGCAGGGCGCGCAACAGAACAAGCGTCTCGTAGTTCGGTGCGAAGACGTAGGCCGCACTCGCCGCGCCGAGCAGGACGAGGCCAAAGAGGATGTAGATGCGGCGTTTGCCCGTGCGGTCTGAGAGTCGACCGGTAAACGGCTGGGCAAAGGAGTTCAGGAAGCCAAACAGCGAGAGCAACACACCAATCAGGAGTTCGGTGGTGACGGTGATGCCGAGGACGGGGACGGTTGCCCCGAGTAAGCCCTCCAACGGAATGATGTCCGAGGCGAGATACAACGGCAAGACGATGATGAGAAAGGAGTTACCAATGGCGTCTGCCATTCTCGCCAGTGCGAGGACGAGGACGCGCCGGTCTGTTCCGAGGACCATTCGTTGTTCGTGATATGGTGATGCGCCCGAAAACGGTTTCCAATGCGGTCAATCAGCGCGTGTATGAGGTAATGCGTGGCGAACGCGCGTTGTGTGTGATGGTTTGTGGTTCTGAACGTACTCGACGCGCGCCGTTTGTGGGCGGCAGTTGTTGCAGGCATCAAGGCACAAATCATTCATGATTAATCGCATCATACTAATACTCCTCCCAACAGACTCTCCTGCCATGACACGAGTCGTTAAATTAAGCCGCGTCGATGGGACGCTTTCTGAACTCTCCTACCCAATCTCGCGGACGGACGCGATGGCGGAACTCTCCGATGTGACGGTGCTACTCGCGGATGGCGAGGCGACGATTCCGAGCGTCATGAAGCAGGTGCCAAGCGCGATGTACGAGACCGTCGAGGAACTGCGAAACGACCTGTTCATGTACATGCCAATCGCGGCGGTTGGCGAGCCGGGCCAGTCGGAAGGCGACGCCTGAGCACACTTTTTCGATAGCGGTTGTTAGCTATCATCCACCGTGAGCCGACAACCAACAATATAAGTGAACCCAGTTTCCTAAGCGTGATATGGAATTCTGCGACGAATGTGGCTCGATGATGCGCGCAGAGGACGGCGAATGGGTGTGCAGTCAGTGTGACTTCACAAAACTCAAAGACGCGAACAAAAACTACGTCCTCACCGAGAGTCAGGAGGTCTCAGAGATTGTCGACGTGAGCGACGCCGAAGACCGTGGCCTCCCGACCACGAAGGTGCACTGCCCACAGTGTGAGAACGACGAAGCCTACTGGTACATGCAGCAGATTCGGTCGGCAGACGAAAGCGAGACGCGCTTTTTCGTCTGTACCAACTGCGAACACCGATGGCGCGAAGACGACCACTGACCACACCCAGCCGCTCTTAGCAAGGGTATAAACCCCCTGAGACGCCCACAGAAACGAGCGTCAGACGTTCGTCAGACAGTTCATACCTGTCGAATTCGGGGAATGAACGGTCTCAAACCGATTCGAACGTTCGCGCCCTTTTATAGTGTAATAGGATAGAAATACTGACAATGACACTGGGGAAGAACCTCGCTGTGCTCCTCGCCGCGATACTCGTCATCGGAGGAGCCGCCCCTGTGCTGGCCCTCCCATTCGACGCAAGCGGTGTTGCTGCGAGTGCGAGTTCCCAGCAGGCGGCGGAAAACGATTCAAACGTGTCTGTTACTGTTGGTGCCCAACTCTCGACAGTGATGGCCACGACGGGCGATAGCCTCCAAACCGAGTTCAACGACGAAGTGTTCGAGAGTCAGATCGACGAGGCGAACGCGAGCACGCAGGCTCGAATCGTCGCCAAACGCATCGAACGACTCGACGCGAGAGCAGCGGACATCCGGGCAGAATACGAACGAGTGACCGCGCAGTACGAAGCGGGCGACCTCACCCGCGCACAGTACGCCCAGCGGCTTGCTATGTTGAACGCGCGCGCCGAGAACGTCCTGCGGAGCATCGACCAGACCGAAACCCGCGTCGAACGGCTTTCGGGCCTCGACCTTTCTGCGGTGGGTGTAAATCAGAGCACGCTCGCCGGAGCGGCGACTGACCTCGAACCGCTCACCGGGCCGGGGGCGTCCGCGCTCCAAAAGCGGTTCGTCGGTGAAGGTACCGGCAACGTCCACCTCGAAACGGACAACGGGCTGACCATCCGGGTCGAAGACGGCGACACCGACCGCTCACGGACGACGAAACACCAGCGAGACGATGACAACAGCGTCTCTATCACTCAGCAAGAGGCGCTTGACGCCGCGCGCGACGCCCTTCGCGGCCCAGCAGACGGCTGGCAGCTCACCAAATCGAGCGTGAACGAACGCCGCGGGTTCTACCGCTTCGAGTTCCGACTCGACACGGCGACTGGCGCTGGAACGGCGACCGTACTCGTAGACGCCTCGACTGGGACGGTGTTCTCGCTCGATGAATCGCTCAAACGCGGGAACGGAGCTGATGACAAACGCCAAGAAGAGCTGGCGCTCGTCGTCGCACAGGGAACGGCCGCGCCCGGGCAAGAAGTGACCATTCAAGCGTTTTCGAACGGCGAGGTGGCTGGTGATGTCGCCATCTTGGTGAACGGCGAGCGGGTAGGGACGACGAATGCAGACGGACAACTCACGCTCACGTTGCCCGAAGAAGACGTGACTATCACAGGCGTCCGCGGTGATGCAGAAGGCGAACTCGAATTCGATTTTAATACCAAGAACCAACGCGACTCGGTTTTTCGTGATTTAGATGCCACAGCCACCGTCGAAAACGGCGTTGCGACGGTGACCATACTCTACAACGACAAACCCGTTCCCGGCGCACTCGTTTTCGCTGAGGGCCGCGAGGTTGGCCGGACGAACGCAGACGGCACGGTGGAGTTTGCGACTGACGCCACAGACACCCTCGACATCGAAGTTGCGAAAGGAAAGCTCGGCGCGGCGTTCACGTTCGTCATCGAAAACGGCACGGCGACGCTCGACGGCGGTGCCCGAGAGAGCGATAAAACGGACGAGCCGACCACCAAACCCGCATCTGACTCCCGCGAACCCGATTCGACAACCACGCCGAATACGACCACTGACGCCCCGGACACCGTGACGCAAGACCCGATTGGCGGAAACGTCACCGACGACCCGGCCAACGCGACTGACGATGTGGTGACGGCGGTTCGGAATACCTCGGAAAATGTGACCGACGGCGGCACCGACACGTCGGTGACGGCCTGATTAGCTGTTTCTTGCGAACGTGAGATAGCCCGTGTGCCCGACGCCTTTCGTCGAGGGCCGCGAGCCGCGTTCGTCGAAGTCCATCTTGCGCTGGATAGTCTCGATTGTCTCGATGTCACTGAGGCCAGCCTCGCGGGCGGCCTCGACCGCATCGCGCGTGTGTTCGACGAACGGCGAGTAGATAGCGACGAACCCGCCGCTTTCGAGCAGGTCGGGGGCGTGCGCCACGACGGCTGCGGCATCGCCCGTGTCGAGGGTGAGTACGTCGAACTCGCCAAGGTCGTCCAGATTGTCGGTGATGTCGCCGGTTCGCACGGAAACCGTGTCCGCGACGCCTGCCATCTGCATGTTCTGGCGCGCAACCGCTGCGAACTCCTCGTTTCGCTCGAAGGTCGTCACGTCTGCGCCCATGCGACCCATGTACGCAGAGAGGATGCCGGTGCCCGTACCCGCATCGAGGACGGTGTCGTCTGCGGCGAGGCCCACGGTGCCGACGATGAGGCCGATGTCGCGCGGGAGCATCGGCGCGCCCGTCCGCTCTAAGTGGTTGAACAGGTCGGGGCCGCGCATCCGGCGGACGGTGAACGGCTCATCTAAGTGCGTATAGAGCGTCTGGCCGGGTTCTACGTCTTCCGGAATTTGCAGCACGCCGAGGTCTGTTTGTAACTCATCGCCCGGCTCGCGCAGGTACTCACGAGAGCCGTGAACCAGTAGGACGGTCACTCTAACCGGGAGATTGCGGCGGCGAGGTCGCCGTTTTCCGCTTCGAGTGCGTCGCGGGCCTCTGTGGCGCTTGCGCCCGTTCGCTGGGCGACGATTTCGACGTCTGAGTCAGGAATCTCCACCTCGGTGGACGCGTCTTCTTCGGCCACGGCGTCACCTTCGACCGCTGGCGTACTGTCGCCCGCACCGCGTGGACGGGATTCTGGCTCGCCAACGATCTGGTAGGTTTTCTGGCCCTGAGCGTCCATCTGCTGGACGTCGGCGTCAGTGAACACGAGGTCTTCGTCTTTCGTTCGGATGATGACCTCTTCTGCATCGATGTCTTCGACTTCGATGCCCATCTGTTTCATCATCTGCTTCATCTTGCGCGGGTTGAGTCCGCCTCCTCCAAACATACCTGCAGACTTGAAGCCCGGAGGCAAAAGACTAGCGACCGACCGCTCTCAGCTACTGCTCTGACGCGCCGTGTCTGACTTTGACCGCCATCCCCGTCTCGAAATCGCGCATGGCCGCTGCCGACAGCTCTGCGCGCCCGACCGCAAGCAGGGAACCGGTTTCGTGTACCACGAGCACCTCGTCGCCGGGGCGAATTTCGGGGTCTACGTCGCTCACGAACTTTGCGAACACGTTCTTGCCGTCACGGACGAACGGCTCGCTCTCGTCTCCGACGATGACTCTAGCCTGTGGCGCAGGTAAAGCGTCACGGAGGCGACGACCGCCGCGGACGCCGAGGGTAAATCGGCCGTCGAGACCGAACGAGACGATGCGCTCGCCGTCGACGCGAATCTGCTGAGGGCGGCCGTTGCTGGAGCGCTCGATTGCGATGTCGCCCGCAAAGAGCCCCTCGCCTGCGCCCGCGCCGAACTGATAGTCTGCGATGGTGCGGAGGTCCGCACGCTCGCTTGCGTTACTCATTGGCCGACGTTTGGGATTCGGAGATAAAACGCCTTTTACCCGACCGTGTCAATTGCACCCGCATCACAATCACGAATTATCATTGGTAATGCGCCGCAGTGTCACGGTTTTCCAGAACGCTCATATGGGAGAACTGCTATAGCCCGGGTATGAGCAACGAGAAAACGAGAGTAACTTTCGGCACGCTGGCCCTGCTGGTGAGCACTATCGTGCTGTTCGCGATTAGCTTCCTCGGTTCCCCAGTACCCGTCGTCCTCGGCGCCCTCGCCGCGCTTGGCATGGCTGCAGGGTCGCTTCTCATCGGCACGTCGGAAACCGGTCGCCCGGTCTAAAGCAAAAAGTCGTCTCGATTTTCGCTGAAGTTAGTAAAGGAGTCTGCGGCGTTGATGAGTGACTCCGAGGTCGATTCTTTGAACGCCATCACCTCGACGCGACAGCCCTGATGGCGGACGTGCGAACAGAGGCGGCTGAAGTCACCGTCGCCGGTACAGAGCACGAGCGTGTCGTGGTGTGGCGCGAGGGTGACCGCGTCTAAACTCATGCCAACGTCCCAGTCGGCCTTTTTCGAGCCGTCTGCGAACGTTTGGATGTCCTTGATTTTCGTCTCAAAACCGATGTCGTTCAGTGCATCAAAAAAACTCTCTTCATCTGGGGAATCTGCCCGAATCACGTACGCAATCGCCCGGGTAAGTCTGCGGCCATCGACCGCCTCGTTGAGAAGCGTCGTATAGTCGATATTCCGTGAATAGAGGCTCTGTGCGGAGTGATAGAGATTCTGCGCGTCAACGAGAAGGGCGACGCGCTGGCCCGTATGGTGAATACCCATGTCCACCATTCAGACGCCTGAAAGAAAGGTGTTTGCCCTCGCCGGTTTTTTGTGACGATGGTTGGGCATGGACTGTGTGCACACATGCCATGAGACTCGAAGACGGCGACGGCAGGGTTCGCAACTGGCGCAATGCCTAAGTAGCGGCGACACTGTGAGATTCGTATGCGACGCGCCACACCAACGACCACCACGACAACAGCCAGTGGTGTGGGTGGCGTGCGACGTTTTTGGGGCCCTAAACGCAAACGTGCGTGAGCACACCTTGTTCGCGGCGGAACTGGCACCTCCGTTGTGAGCTACTCTTTGACCGCAGAGCGCACGTAAATTACGACAGACCCCAACCACAATGACAGACCAAACATTCAGTGGCGTGTTCCCCGCGATGGTCACGCCGTTCGCAGACGACCTGAGTATCGACTTTGACCAACTTGCAGCAGACGCCCAGCGACTCGAAGAAGCTGGCGTAGACGGCCTCGTTCCCGTCGGGACGACCGGCGAGAGCGCGACGCTGACCCACGACGAACACATCGAAGTCATCGAGTGCGTCGTCGATGCCGTCTCCGACGTGCCCGTCATCGCTGGCTCCGGCTCGAACTCGACGCGAGAAGCCGTCTCGCTCTCACACCGCGCGGCGGACGCGGGCGCAGACGCTCTCTTGCTCATCTCGCCGTACTACAACAAGCCGGAACCGGCGGGCATGGAAGAACACTTCCGGACGGTTGCAGACGAGGTTGACCTCCCACAGATTATCTACAACGTCCCGAGCCGCACCGGGCGAAACATTGCGGTACAAACCGCCGTCAACCTCGCCAGCCACCCAAACATCCTCGGCTACAAGGCCGCGAGCGGCGACCTGAATCGGGTCGGTGAAGTGTTAGAGAAGACCCAAGACGAGGACTTCGCGGTCCTCTCCGGTGACGACGGCCTCACGCTCCCGATGATTTCGATGGGTGCGACCGGCACCATCAGCGTCGCCGGAAACGTCGAACCAGAGCGCACCTGCGCGATGGTCGGCGCGGCACTCGACGGCGACTACGAGATGGCCCGCGAACTCCACTACGAACTCGGGCCACTGTTCCGCGCGCTGTTCATCGAGACCAACCCGATTCCAATCAACGAAGCGCTCGCCATCCGCGGGCACGGCACGGGTGCGATGCGCCCGCCGCTGTCGCGCATGGGCGAGAAGAACCTCGACGCACTCCGTGAGGTGCTCGCAGACTTACAAGATGCGGAGGCACCGCTCGCCCGATGACGCGGGTTGCGGTCACCGGTGCGACGGGCCGGATGGGACAGGAGGTCATCGCGCTCGCGCGCGACCGTGACGACGTTGAACTCGTCTTCGCCGTGAGCCGCGATCCAGAAGACGTCGCGATGGACGTGACGCTCGAAGCAGACGACGCCCTGCCCGCCCTGCTCGAAGAACACCAACCCGACGTGCTCGTAGACTTCACCGTCCCCGAGTCGTCGGTCGAATACGTCACCGCCTGTGCGGAGGCGGGCGTCGCCGTCGTCGTCGGGACGACCGGATTCAGTGAAGAGCAGTACGCCGCGCTCGAAACCGCGAGCGAATCGGTTCCCGTCCTCGAATCCTCGAACTTCGCCCGTGGGATTCAGGCGTTGCTCAATGTCGTAGACGAGGCCGTTGCGGCCCTGCCTGACTACGACATCGAACTCGTCGAAACCCACCACAACGCAAAGCGCGACGCGCCAAGCGGGACGGCGAACATGCTTTTAGACCGCATCGATGAACAACGCGACCTCACTCGCGTGTACGGCCGCGAGGGAGACGCCCCGCGTGCAGACGACGAAGTCGGCGTCCTCGTGCGACGAGCGGGCAACATTCGCGGGGAACACGAGGTACTCCTTGCTGGGAACGATGAGGTAGTCACACTCACCCACCGCGCGGAAAGCCGCGGGGTGTTCGCCGCCGGCGCGCTCGATGCGGCCGTGTGGGTCGCCCCACGCGACGCTGGCTGGTACGACTTTGCAGACGTAATTGGAGACGCTCAATGAGCTTACAAGCGACAATCGAAACCCTGTGGCAACGAAAGCAAGACGGACTGACGGCCGCCGACGTCGGCGACGCCGAACTCGCAGAACTCGACGCGTTCTTAGAAGCGCTCGAAGCCGGTGAGATTCGCGCCGCCGAAAAGCGCGGCGGCTCGTGGGAGGCAAACGAGTGGGTCAAGCAGGGCATCCTGCTGAACTTCGGCCTCCGCAACACCGAACCGCGCACCTACGGCGACGTGACCTACCACGACGTGCTCCCGCTGCGCGACACGAGCGACCTGCTGGAGAAGGGCACGCGTAACACGCCGGACGGGACGGTCATCCGCCGCGGCGCGTACATCGGCTCGAACGCGATTTTGATGAGTCCGGCCTACGTCAACATCGGCGCGCACGTCGGTGACGGCACCCTCGTCGACTCGTGTGACACCGTTGGCTCCTGTGCCCAAATCGGTGAGAACGTCAAGCTCGGCGCGAACACGCTCATCGGCGGCGTCTTAGAACCCGTCGAGAACGCGCCCGTCATCGTCGAAGATGGCGTCTCGCTCGGTGCGGGCTGTCGGGTGACCTCCGGGTTCGTCGTCGGTGAGAACTCGATTGTGGGCGAAAACACGCTGTTGACCCCGCGTATCCCCGTCTACGACCTCGTCTCTGAGGAAGTCATCTACGGCGAACTGCCCGCAAACCGCCGCGCCTTTACGCGCTTTGTCGAATCCTCGATTGGCGACCACGACCTGTTTGCCGGCGGGGCGTACAAGCCAGCCGTCGTGGCGACGGACATCGAGGCGACCACGCTCGAAGCGACCGCCCGCGAGGAGGCACTGCGCGAATGAACGACGTGAGCGGCGTGAACCCCGACGTACGCAGGCTCAGCGAGTGGGGGGCAGACCGCCTGCACCAGCTCGCAGAGGCCTACGACACGCCGCTGTACGTCTACGACATCGCTCGCGTCCGTGAGAACGCCCGGCGCATCCGCGCGGCGTTCCCGGACGCTGAGGTGAGCTACGCGACGAAGGCAAACACCTCGAAGCCCGTCCTCCGCGCCCTGCGCGATGAGGGAGTTGGCGCGGAGTGCGCCTCAGCAGGCGAAGTCCAGCGCTCGCTGGACGCCGGTTTCACGGGAAGCGAGGTGCGCTACACCGCGGTTAATCCCCCGAGTGAAGATTTAGACCACGTGTGCGCGCTCGCAGCCGACCACCTGCTCACCATCACGATTGGAGCGGCCGACACGCTCGAGCGCCTCGCAGAGCGCGACTTTTTCGGCAAGCTCGCCGTCCGCGTGAATCCGGGCGTCGGCGCGGGGCACCACGAAAAGGTGACGACGGGCACCGACCCGAAGTTCGGCGTCCCGTACGACGAGGTTCCATCGTTGCTCGCAGCCGCCGCAGACCGCGGCTTCGACGTAGTCGGTATCCACGCCCACGCGGGCAGTGGGATTTCGGGTGATGACCTCTCCGCCCACCGCGAACTCGTGAGTCGAATGGGCGCGCTCGCCCGCGAGTCGCCCGTTCCGCTTGAGTTCGTCAACGTCGGCGGTGGCTTCGGCGTTCCATACAAAGAAGCCGAACCGCCGCTCGACATCGCAGCGGTGGCCGAGGCGACCCGCGATGCGCTCGGTGAGGTGGACGCCCAACTCGCAATCGAACCGGGTCGCTACTTCGTCGCCGACGCGGGCGTGTTGCTCACCCGCGTCAACACTGCGAAGCCGACGCCCGAGACGCTCGTCGTGGGCGTCGATGCCGGAATGACGACGCTCGTCCGACCGGCGATGTACGGCTCGTACCACGAAATTCGAAACCTCGCGCCCGATGCAGGGGAGCGCGAGGCCGTAGAAACGCTCGTCGCAGGCCCAATCTGCGAGACGAGCGATATTTTCGCCACCGGCCGGGTTCTGCCAGCACCCGCCCGCGGCGACCTGCTCTGTATCGGTAACGCTGGCGCATACGGCTACGAAATGGCCAGTCAGTACAACTCGCGACCGCGACCCGCGGTCGTCTGTCTCGACGAGGGCAAGGCGTATCTGGCGGTACGCCGCGAAACCCTCGCCGACGTAACCAGCTTAGAAGAACCATGATTCGATTCGACAAGTACCACGGAACCGGAAACGACTTCGTACTAGTAGACGCAGCAGAGGCAGTCCCCGACCGACGGGCGCTCGCCACTTCGCTGTGTAACCGCGAGACCGGCGTTTCAGACCCCGCAAGCGACCGCGTGGGCGCAGACGGCGTGCTCTTTCTCGCGCTCGAAGACCGCTACTCGCCGCCGCGCGTCGTCATGACGCTCGTCCAGCCAGACGGCTCGACGGCGGCGATGTGTGGCAACGGCGCGCGGTGTGCGGCGGCGTGGGCCGCAGAACGCACCGGCGAAGCGGAGATAATGATTGATACGCAGGCGGGAACCCGTCACGCCCGCATCGAACCCAACGGCGTAACCATCGAGATGGGAAAGCCCGCGTTCGAACCCGACGACGTTCCGGTCGTCGCAGACGCGCCGGTCGTAGACCAGGAAATCGAAGGCTACCGCGTCACGGCCGTGAACACGGGCGTCCCACACGCCGTCATCTTCGTGGACGACGTTTCCGAGATCGACCTCGAAGCGGTGGCCCCAGCCATCCGCCACGCAGAATGCTTCCCCGAGGGTGCGAACGTCAACTTCGCCAGCCAGCGCGCAGACGGTGGGTTTGACCAGCGCACCTTCGAGCGCGGCGTCGAAGGCGAAACCAAGTCGTGTGGCACGGGCGCGGTCGCAATCGCTGCCGCGGCGCGCGAACTCGGCCTCGTTTCGGGGGCAGACCCGGTTCCCGTCTCGCCGCCCGGCGGCGACCTCGAAGTCACGCTCACCGACGGCCCCGCCTACCTCTGGGGGCCAGTCGAACTCGATTTTCGGGGTGAGGTGGCCGGAAGCAAGCCCGGACGGCTTGACCCGACGGAGGCCTGAGGTGGCGTTCGACCCCGAATCATTTCTCGAAACTGCGGTACAGACACCCTCGACCGAGGACGTGTCTGCGATGCGCGAATTGCTCGTTTCGACCATCGAAGCCGAAGGCTTTGGTGTGCGCGTAGACGACGCGGGCAACACCATTTCCACACGCGACGGCGACGAACCCGGGCCACACGTCGTCCTCAATACCCACATCGACACCGTCCCGCCGCACGTCGAGTTCTCGCGCGACGGCGATATCATCCGCGGGCGCGGGTCGTGCGACGCGAAGGGGCCGCTCACCGCCCTTCTCGTCGCGTTTTTCAATACCAACGTCGTGCGCGGCAAACTCACCCTCGCCATCACACCCGACGAGGAAGTGCTGTCGCTCGGCGCGGCCGCCCTCGACATTTCAGCAGACGCCTACATCGTTGGCGAGCCCACGAATCTCGACGTGTGCAACGCGGCGAAAGGCCGCTTCGAGGGGACGATTACCGTCCACGGCGACAACGCCCACGCCGCAGAGCCACAGTCGGGGAAAAACGCCGTCACCGGGGCGGGACAGGTGCTTCGCGCGCTCGATACGTTCCTCGAACGCGACGACGCCCCGCCGGTGCATCCCGAACTCGGCGCAGCGACGCTCACGCCCACGATGATTGACGGCGGAACCGCGTCGAATCAGGTTCCTGCCGAGTGTCGCATCACCGTTGACCGCCGGAGCGTCCCGCCCGAAACCGCCGACTCGTTCACAACCTCGCTCGAAGCCCACCTCCGCGAACACGTCCCCGACTTCGAGTGTACGTTCGCGCTCACCGAGCGCCCGACGCCGTTTCTCGAAGCGTTCGAGACCGACGACGACGGCAAACTGGCGCAGACGCTCGCGGCCGCGTCGGGTGGCGACATCTGCCCGTTCTCGGCGGCGACCGAAGCGTCCTACTTCGCCGCAGACGCGCCGACGGTCGTGTTCGGCCCCGGCGTGCTCGCAGACGACGAGGGTGCAGTCGCCCACGCGCCGCGCGAGTACGTCCGCTTCTCAGAGGTCGAAGCAGCGGGAGCGGCTATCACCGAAACCGTCGCGTCGTTTCTCTCCTAACTCCCGTCGCCTGCGACCCACGCGGCGAGCGCCTCACGATTCGCGTAGCCGAAAATTGAGAGCGCGAGCACCAGCACGCCGAGTATCGCCGCCGTCGCAAGATTCCTGCTGGCGAGTTCCGCGCCCACCAGATTCGTGAGCAAGAGCGACGGGGCGCGCCCGAGAATGGCGATGAGGACGATGCGCGACAGCGAGAGCCGAGTGAGTCCGGCGACGAAACAGATGGCGTCGTCGGGCAGGCCGGGGACTAAAAAGGCAAGAAACAGGCCCGCTGCGCCCCGGCGGTCGGTGACGCCGTCGAACCGGGCAAGCGTGTCCGGGTGGACGACACGGGTGACGTAGGGGCGGCCAAACCGCCGGGCGATGCCCGCGGCGAGAAAGCTCCCGATGGCCGCGCCAATCACGCTGTAGAGCGTGCCGAGCGCCGCGCCAAAGAGGTAGCCGCTCACCACCCCCATCGCCTGTCCGGGGATGGGAGCGATGACGACCTGTGTGATTTGGAGGCCGATAAAGACGAGCGGCGCAAGCGAGCCGTAGCCTGCGATGAGCGTGCGAGCATACTCCGGGTTTGCGAACAGCGGGAGTGCCTGTCGACTCACCAAGAGGAGGGCGGCAAAAAAGAGCACGAAGGCGGCTACACGAAGCACAAATCCGCGCCGCCCGTCAGCCGAAACGAAAATTTTCACGTACCTACCCGTACGCGAGGGACGTGGATAACTGTCTACGCCGAATCGATGTCGTCTACGAGGTCGGCGGCGATGCCCGTGTAGCCCGCAGGCGTGAGCGCGTGGAGTTCGTCGCGCACGTCCTCTGAGACGTCTAAGTCGTCGAAGAGCGCGCGGAAATCGTCGAGGGTGACGCGCTGGCCCCGCGAGAGGGCTTTCACGCGCTCGTAGGCGTCCTCGTGGCCCTCGCGTCGGAGGATGGTCTGGACGGCTTCCCCGATGATTTCCGGCGTCGCATCCAGCTCTTCGCGCATGACCTTCTCGTTCGGGACGACCTTCGAGAGCCCCTTTTGCACCTTGCCGTAGGCGATGAGGCAGTAGGCGAACGCCGCGCCGATGTTGCGTTTGACCGTCGAATCCGAGAGGTCGCGCTGGAGCCGGGAGGTGGTGATGTAGTCGCCCAAGAACACGAGGTCGGCGTTTGCTTTCGAGAGGTTACCCTCGCTGTTCTCGAAGTCGATTGGGTTGACCTTGTGGGGCATCGTCGAACTGCCCGTCTCGCCTTCGACCGTCTCCTGGCCGAGATACCGGTCTGAAATGTAGAGCCACATGTCGCGGTCTAAGTCGATGAGGACGGTGTTCGCGGTGCGGATGGCCCCGAACAGCGCGGCAAGGTCATCACACGGGTTGACCTGCGTCGCGAGCGGGGTGTAGTCGAGGCCGAGTGAGGTGACGAACTCGCGGGAGAACGCGCGCCAGTCAACGTCCGGGTAGGCGACGTGGTGGGCGGCGTACGTGCCGCTTGCGCCCGCGAGCTTGCCCGAGATTTCGTCGCTCGCGCGCTCGATGGTGGCGATGGTGCGCCCGAGACGGGCTGCGTAGACGGCCATCTCCTTGCCGAACGTCGTCGGCGTGGCTGGCTGGCCGTGGGTGCGTGCGAGCATCGGCAGGTCGCGGAACTCGCGGGCCATGGCGATGAGCACGTCGCGGGTTTCGTAGAGTTCGGGCAAGAGAATCTCTTTGACAGCGGGCTTGACGAGCAGGCGGTGGGCGAGGTTGTTCACGTCCTCGCTCGTGAGGCCGAAGTGCACCCACGGGCCGGCGTCTGCGAGCGACGCGGGGAGGCCCTCGCGGATGAAGTACTCGACGGCTTTCACGTCGTGGTTGGTCGCGGTGTACTCCTTGTAGCCCGTCGTTTCCAGTTGCTTGATGATGTCCGCGTCGTCTGCGTCAAACTCCTTGTAGAGGGCGCGCAGCGTCTCGCGGTCTGTGTCAGCGATTTCGAGGGGTGTCGCGTCGAGGTCGGCGAGCGCGATGAGATACTCCACTTCCACTTGCACACGGGCGCGCATGAGCGCGGCCTCGCTGGCGTAGGGCGCGAGCGGTTTGGTGTAGCGCCCGTATCGCCCGTCGAGCGGCGAGACGGCGAACAGCGGGCCGTCTGCGTCGAATGATGACATACCTTCGACTGCCGCCCGGCATAGCAAAAGCGTGTCGGTCGAGGGACACAGGGGCGTGCATAGAACCGCTGGACGAGTGCGGTTTTCGCACCCATTTTATGCACGAACTCGTATAGAATAGCTCCAGCAATCGCAATTACTTTACTCCCGGCGGACGCGCTCTCGCACATGACACGAATCGCTGGTCTGGCGAGCAACCGCGGACGGAATCTCATGCACATCGCAGACCTCGCGCCCGGCGGCGCGGCGGTCGAGGTCGTCCTTACGAACCAAGAGGGCGCGCCGGTGCTCGACGCCGCAGCAGAGCGCGGCATCGCCACGGAAGTCGTCGAACGCGAGGCGGGTGAATCGCGTGAATCACACGAACAGCGCATCCTCGCACGCCTCGCCGACTACGATTTTGACCTCGTCTGTCTCGACGGCTACATGCGCGTCCTGACCGGCGAATTCTTGAACAATGCTCCGACGACGCTCAACGTCCACCCCTCCCTGCTCCCGATGTTCAAGGGCATGGACGCGTGGGGCGACGCGCTCTCTGCGGGCGTGAAAGTCACCGGCTGCACTGTCCACGTCGTCAACGAGGAGGTCGATGCCGGGCCAATCGTCACCCAAGAGCCGATTCCAATCTACGACGGCGACACCGAGGAGACGCTCAAAGAGCGCGTCCTCTACGAGGGCGAGTACAAGGCCTACCCGCGCGCAGTCAAGTGGTTCGCTGACGACGCCGTCACCGTCTCGGAAGACGGCGTCGAAATCGATGCCGACGTTGGTGGCGAGTTCCCGGCCCGCCGCGTCGAAACCGCAGACCACCTCACCGACCTGCGCTACGGGGAAAATCCCCACCAAGCAGCCGCCGTCTACGCCGACGCGACCTGCGAAGAGGCGAGCGTCGTCCACGCAGACCAGCTCAACGAGGGCGCGAAGGCGCTGTCGTACAATAACTACAACGACGCGGACGCCGCGCTGAACCTCATCAAGGAGTTCGACGAGCCCGCCGCCGCGGTCATCAAGCACGCGAACCCCGCAGGCTGTGCGACCGCCGACACCCTCGCTGAAGCCTACGAAAACGCGCTCTCGACCGACCCGATGAGCGCCTTCGGGGGCATTGTCTCGCTCAACCGCACGTGTGACGCGAAAACGGCAGAGCGCATCATCGATTCGTTCAAAGAGGTTGTCGTCGCGCCGGGCTACACCGAAGCTGCCCTCGACGTACTCACCGAGAAGAAAAACCTGCGCGTGCTCGACGTTGGCCCGCTCAACGAGATTACGTCCACGCTCGTCGAAAAACCAATCGTCGGCGGCCGTCTGATTCAGGAACGCGACCTCCAGAAACTCACCGTCGATGACCTCGAAGTCGCCACGGAAAAAGCGCCGTCCGACGAGGAGTTAGAGACGATGCTGTTCGCGTGGCAGACGTTGAAGCACGTCAAATCCAACGGGATTCTCTTCGCGAAGGGCACGGAAACCGTCGGCGTGGGCATGGGACAGGTTTCCCGCGTGGACGCCGTCCGCCTCGCCGCGATGAAGGCCGAGGAACACGCAGAGGGCAAGGACGCAGAAGGCGCAGTGATGGCTTCAGACGCCTTCTTCCCGTTCCCAGACGGCATCGAAGCCGCCGCGGAAGCCGGTATCACCGCCGTCATCCAGCCCGGTGGCTCGGTCAACGACGACGACGTGATTGCTGCCGCAGAAGAACACGGCATGACGATGGTGTTCACCGGCCAGCGTTCCTTTAAGCACGATTGAGCGCAGCGAAGGCGTGTTTAAAGCTCGTTGCGAGTAGCACTCACCTCGCGTGTGACGCGACACCCACCGACGTTCGACAGGCTAAAGCGGACACCTCAAGATTCCATCTGTATGGAGTTCCACGACGCCGCGAACTTTCTTTTCGACCTGCGGCGGTTCACCCCACGGGCGGGCACCGAGGCCACGCGGGCCCTGCTCGACCACCTCGGCAGTCCCGACGACGACATCGATTTCGTACAAGTCGCGGGGTCAAACGGCAAGGGCAGCACCGTTCGGATGCTCGAATCGACCCTCCGCGAAGCCGGGCTGTCGGTCGGGCTCTACACCTCACCGCACTTAGAGGACGTCCGCGAGCGCGTCCGGGTGAACGGTCGGATGATTTCGAAGCGGGCTCTCATCTCGTTTGTCGAACAGACGAAACCGTATCTCACTGAGGCGGCCGCGGCGGGCGAATCCCCAACCTTCTTCGAGACGCTCACCGCGCTCGCCGTGTGGGAGTTTGCGAGACAGGACGTAGACGTGGCTGTCCTCGAAGTCGGGATTGGTGGAAAATACGACGCGACGAGCGCCGTGTCCCCCATCGCGAGCGCCGTGACGAACGTCTCGCTCGAACACACCCAGTACCTCGGGGATACCGTCGAGGAAATCGCCACGGACAAAGCACACGTCGCCGCCGGCGTGAACCCGCTCGTGACCGCGGCCACGGGCACGGCGCTCGATGCGGTTCGCACGCAGGCGGGCGATATCGTCACCGTCGGCGGCGACGACGCGGACGTGACGGTCGCCTACGACGGACGCGACGGCCTCGAAGGCCGCGTCAGGCTCTCCGGCCCCCACTGGCACGTTGAGGCGCGTCTCCCCGCGCTTGGCGACCACCAGGCGGCGAACGCGGGCATCGCGGCCACGCTTGCCCGACAGGTCGCAGACGTAGACGAAGCAACCATCGCCCGCGGCCTCCGTAAAGCCCACTGGCCGGGGCGCTTCGAGGTGATGAGTCAGTCGCCGCTCACCGTGCTCGACGGCGCGCACAACCCCGGTGCGTGCGAGGTCGTTGCTGACTTGCTCGCAGAGTTCGAGTACGACAACCTCCACCTCGTGTTCGGCGCGATGAGCGACAAAGACCACCGCGCGATGGTGGCGGCGCTCCCGACGCCCAACTCGGTCGTCACCTGCCAACCCGATTTAGACCGCTCACAAGACCGGGCAGTCCTCGCGAGCATCTTCGAGGACGCGGGTGTCGCAGACGTGTCGCGTCGGAGCGCTGTCGAAAGCGCCGTCGAGCTCGCGCTGTCGAACGCCGGACCGAACGACTGTGTCCTGATTACGGGGTCGCTGTTCGTCGTCGCAGAAGCCCGCAGGCGCTGGACACGAGCCGAGATTCCAAAGCGCATCGTGGACTTAGACGACGCGGGCAAAACGCTCTCGGGCGCACACGTCACCGACGCAGGCGTCTGGCGAATGCGGGGCAAGGCCGTCCACCGCGTGCTCAAAACGCGAGTCCAAAAGCGCCAGGCACAGTACCTGAAAGAGGAGATGCTCTCACTCGGCGGTGAGTGTGCGCTGTCGGGGCTCAACGACCAAGACGACGAGACATTCGACGTCGTGTTGATGGGGACGCTCGCGCAGTTCAAGCGCCTCGCAGACAAACTCGACGGCCAACCCTACGGCCTCTCGCCGTTCGCAGACGACATCCGCGAGGCGCTCTCGATTCAGACGCGCCCCGAGAAACTCGGCTATCCGTGGGAAGACGGCCCCGTCGTCATGGGAATTTTGAACGTCACACCGGACAGCTTCCACGACGGCGGCCGGTACGAGGCCATCGAGGATGCCGTTTCACGCGGAAAAGAAATCGTCGCAGAGGGAGCCGATATCATCGACATCGGCGGCGAGAGCACGCGCCCCGGCGCAGACGAGGTGAGTACCGAAGCCGAAATCGCACGGGTCGTTCCTGTGGTCGAACAACTCGCAGACCTCGAATGTCTCATCTCGATTGACACACGAAAGGCGGCCGTCGCGCGGGCGGCGCTCGAAGCCGGTGGCGACATCGTAAACGACGTGACCGGCTTAGAAGACCCGGAGATGCGCTTCGTCGCTGCCGAGTTCGACGCGCCCATCGTCGTCATGCACAGCCTCGACGCGCCCGTCGTCCCGGAACACACCGTGGAGTACGACGATGTGGTCGAGGACGTCATCGCGGAGTTAAACGAGAAGGTGTTGCTCGCAGAGAAGGCAGGACTCGACCGCCGACAAATCATCGTTGACCCCGGCCTCGGCTTCGGGAAATCGGCAGTAGAGAACTTCGAGTTGCTCGGGCGCGCGAACGAACTCCACGCCCTCGGCTGCCCCGTCCTGATTGGCCACTCCCATAAATCGATGTTCGACCTCGTCGGGCAGGAGACCGACGACCGCCTGCCTGCGACCATCGCGGGGACGACGCTCGCGGTCGAACGCGGGGCGGATATCGTGCGCGTCCACGATGTAGACGCAAACGTCGCCGCGGTTCGTGCCGCACAGGCGGCGCGCGACCCCAGCCAGTTTGAGTGAGTCGCGTCTGCATGCGCCGGATGCAGTAGTTCTCAATACACAAACAGTTCTATTAGTTGGCGTCCTAAGACGTGTATGGGCACCATCATTGAGTTCGTACTCCCCGCAGAGTCGTTCATCTTTGGGCCTGCACTCACACAGTTGTCGGGCGTCCATATCGAACTCGAACGTATCGTCCCACTTGGCGAGCAACCGGTTCCCTACATCTGGGTTTCCGGCACCGCAGCAGAACCGTTCGAACAGTTCGCCATGGAGTCTCCGGAGGTTGAATCGGCTACCCTCCTCGACCAGATTGACGACCGATTGCTGTATCGCATCGTCTGTACACCGGCCGCAGGGACTCTGCTGAGCGCACTGTTCGAGACTGGTGGCACGATTCTCGAAGCCCATGGCGACGACCACTGGTTCTTTCGAGTTCGATTCCAGAATCACGACTCAGTGACGGCGTTCCACACGGCCTGTGACGCCAACAACATCCCCGTCACAATCGAGCGCATCACTACGCTTGACACCGTAGACGGGGCAGATTTGCCTGTCGAACTCACCAAAGAGCAGCAAGAAGCCCTCGTGTTGGCCGTGAAACACGGTTACTTCGAAAGTCCTCGGCTCGTGTCGCTCGACGAACTCAGCGACGAGCTCGGTATCACACCACAAGCCGTCTCAAAGCGCCTTCGACCCGCGATAAAGAAAACCGTGTACCAAGCCGTTCGCTCGCTCAACGGCAGTGAAGTGGGCGAACGACGGTAATAAATCCGTTAAACAGCCAACCGAACGTAACAAGCCTGTGGTGTGGTAATTGCTACCTGCTCGCGTGGCTGCGTATGACTCGTGGGGTGTGCGTAGCCCGCGAGAAGTGGGGGCAAGAGCGTGGAACGAATGCTCACGTGGCGTCACACGCGTAGAGGGGGGCTGACCACGACCCACGCCCCTGCTATTTTCACGATTAGAAGAGTCCGGCGTCGTCACGCACCGCGGCGTAACAGGTGAGATACCGAGACAGCAATGCGTCGTGGCTGTACTTGAAAAACCGCTCGTCGGTCGTTCGCGTGTCGAGCGACCCCGCTTTTTCGATTGCGTTTGCGATTTCCTGTGGTGAGGTGGCCCGAAAACCCCGTTCTAAGCCTTCGACGAGTTCGTGGGCCGCAGAGTCGGTGTGGTACTCGACGATGCCGATACAGCCACACGCGAGCCCCCAGAGCAGGTCGGTAGCAAACGGCGTTCGCGTGCCCGTGTGGGTGAACACGTGGGCACCCTTGTAGTAAGCAACGCGCTCTGCGGGCGAGAGCGACCCGGTGAACGTGATTCGGTCTGCGATTCTGAGGTCTATGGCCTGTTGTTCGAACGCCGCACGATGTGGGCCGTCACCGATGACGACCGCGTGCCAGTCGCGATCGCGGAGTTCTGCAAGCGCGAGAAACAGGCTGTCGAGATTCGCGTGCTCGTCCATCGAGCAGGCGGTGACGACATCGACACCATCGGTTGGGTCAGTGTCCTCGATGAGCGACACATCGACGCCCTCTGGGATGATTTTGACGGCTTCTGCTGACGCCCCGCTCTCTCTGACCCACGTACTCACCATCCGCGAGGGTGTGATGACCGCCGTTGGGGCACGGGCCGGATACCGCCCGCTCCAGGACTCGGGCGGGTCGTCATCGCCGTACCAATCGACCACGAGCGGCGTCCGCGAGAACAGTGTCGAAAGCCGCGCACCGACCACCTGTGCCGGTGGCGTTGGCGTGGCGTGGACGATGTCGGGGTCAAACGATGACAGCGCAAACGGCACTTTGGCGGCAAACGTGAGCGGGGCGGGCGTGTCGGTGACGGCGTGGTAGGTAACGCCGTCTCGCTCGAACTCCGCGACCGTCTCGCCCTCCCACCACTGGGTACAGAACACGGCAACCTCGTGGCCCTTCCGTGCAAGGCCTTCTGCGACTCTGCGAACCCGGCGGTTGCCCTGGGTGTCTCGTCTATCGGTCGTATTAGACGAGACGAACGCGACGCGCATACACCTCGGGACGAAATCAATTGATAAAAAACCACCCGAACGGCTTGCTCGTCCAATATGACATCCCGACGATAAAAACGGCTTTGCGGGCGAACGGAGAAGCAGTCGTATGGTGTATGATGTCGAGCGGTATCTCAATATTCGCAGTGCGGGGTCCGCGTCGTTTGGCCCCCACGGCGAGCTCGCTTTCTTGATGGACACGACGGGGACCTCCCAGATTTGGTCGCTGCACGAACCCGGCCGCTGGCCAGAACAGCGCACCTTCTACGACGAGCGCATCACCTTCGCCTCGTGGTCACCCGAGAACCCGGAGCTCATCTTCGGCATGGACGAGGGCGGCAACGAACGCGAACAGCTGTTTCGCCTCGACAGCGACGGGACGGTCACGGCGCTCACCGATACGCCCGAGGCCAAACACTGGTGGGGCGGCTGGAGCCACGACGGCGAGCGCTTCGCCTTCTCCTCGAATCGCCGGGAGGGGAGCGTCTTCGACATCTACGTCCAAGGCCGCGACGAGACCGGTGCAGCCGCCGAGTTGGTGTACGAAGGCGACGGCTGGCTGACTGTCGGCGGGTGGAGCCCGGACGACACCCGCCTCATCGTCTCTGAAGCGCACTCCAGTTTCGACCAAGACGTGTACGTCCTTGACGTCGAAACCGGCGAGTTGACCCACGTCACGCCCCACGAGGGGCACGTCCGCTACGGGAGCGCCCAGTGGGGGCCGGATGGCGAGAGCCTCTATCTCGTCACCGACCGCGATTCTGACTTACTTTGGCTCGCCCGCCTCCCACTCGACACACTCGAACTCGA
Organism: Haladaptatus sp. CMSO5; assembly: GCF_036689885.1. Lineage (NCBI taxonomy): Archaea > Methanobacteriati > Methanobacteriota > Halobacteria > Halobacteriales > Haladaptataceae > Haladaptatus > Haladaptatus sp. CMSO5. Next base: position 1,279,012 of record NZ_JBAHVW010000001.1, on the reverse strand, counting down.
ACCCGTCGTCGAAGACCCAGCGTGGAACGTCGCAGGAGCCGCCATCGACGAGGACACCGGGCGCATCATCTACGCTCGGAACGTCGAAGGCTACACGAGCCTCACCGTTGGCGACCTCACCTCCCCCACCGATATCGAGGAGTATCCAGAGCCTGCGCTCCCCCGCGGCGTCCAAGGCGGCATCAGCTTCAACGACGACGCGAGCGCGTTCTCGATTACGGTCACCGGGAGTTCCGAGAACGCGAACGTCTACGTCGTGGACGTGGAGACAGGCGACGCAGAGCGCTGGACGAACGCCTCGACTGCCGGGATTCAAAAAGACACGTTCCGCGAACCCGAAGTCATCCGCTACGAGTCGTTCGACGGCCGCGAGATTCCGGCCTTCTTCACGCACCCACAGGACGCCACAGCGGGCGCGACGCCCGTCGTCGTAGACATCCACGGCGGCCCGGAGAGTCAACGTCGACCGTCGTTCAACCCCGTCAAACAGTATCTGGTGAATCGCGGCTACGCCATCTTCGAGCCGAACGTGCGTGGCTCTACGGGCTACGGGAAGGCCTACACGCGCTTAGACGACGTCGAAAAGCGCATGGACTCAGTGGCGGACATCAAAGCCGCCGTCGAGTGGCTCCACGCCCACCCGAGCGTCGACCCAGACCGTATCGCAGTGATGGGCGGTTCGTATGGTGGATTCATGGCGCTCGCCGCGCTCACCGAGTACCCTGACCTCTGGGCTGCGGGCATCGACATCGTCGGCATTGCGAACTTCATCACGTTCCTCCAGAATACGGGCGACTGGCGGCGCAAACTCCGCGAGGCCGAATACGGCTCGCTTACAGACGACCGCGAGTTCTTAGAGAAGATTAGCCCCATCAACAACATCGACGCCATCAGCGCGCCGCTGCTCGTCCTCCACGGCAAGAACGACCCGCGCGTCCCGGTCGGAGAGGCAGAACAGATCGCCGCAGAAGCGAGCAAACACGTGCCCGTCGAAAAGCACATTTTTGACGACGAGGGCCACGGGTTCTCGAAACTCGAAAATCGGGTCATCGCCTACACGACCGTCGCGGACTTCCTCGACACCTACGTCTGAGACAGGAAAACGGACACACATGTCGGCTTTAGCGAGACGTTTTCTGCGAAAGGCACGTGAACCCACAGACTGACCGGGTACGATTATTCGCAAACGCAGTTTGTTATCGTTACAGGTCAGCTACCGGCACATTTCCCGTTGTAGAAGACTTATTACAACTGGTTGTTTTGGGGCGGCTATGACCGTCTCAGAACGCTCCCGCGAGCAGGTCGGGGAGCTTCTTTCTACGCTTTCGACACAGTACGGGTCGGTTTCGGTAGACCAGACCACAACTGCGCTGCCGCCGGCCGCCTACGAGCGGGCGTGCGAGCAGTTCGCAGCGGGTCGCGTCGCCTGCGCGGGCGTCCGCCTCGAAGACGCAGAAGAGCGCGTGTTGCTGGTCAAAGACGAGGAGGGGACGAACCGCTGGGCCGAACCCGGCGGAACGGTGAACGCAGACGAGACCCTCGAAGCGGGCGCAAAGCGACTCGTGAAACGAACAACAGGCCTCGATTGCAACATCGACGAAGTCACAAGGGTGTCGATTGTGGGGATTGGCGACGAACGAAACGTCGAGCGGCCCCCCGTGTATCAACTCCAAATCATCTTTTCTGGCGTTCCGGCTGGCGGCGAACTGTGTGAAGGCGACGGGGTTACCGCCGTCGAATGGTGGAAAAATCCGCCCGCAACGGTTTCTGACGCGCTTCCCGCTTAGATAACGCCCGTGACGGTTGCGACTTCAATCGCCGCATCCTCGCTCACGCCATCGCCGAGAATCGTATAGCGGTCGCGAATCTCGTGGGCCGTTGTCAGGGCTTCAATGACGGTTTCTGGAGCAATGTCAAGTTCCTCTGCGGTCGTCGGCGCACCGAGTTTATCGAGCGCATCGCGGATGTTCTGCCACTGACCGTGTTCGCCCGAGTGGAGATACTCGATGAGAATCGAGCCGACGCCGACCTGATGGCCGTGGAGTGCCGCCCCGGGCGCGAGCCGGTCGAGCTGGTGGGAAAAGAGGTGTTCTGCACCGCTTGCGGGCCGCGACGACCCAGCGATGCTCATCGCCACGCCCGAGGAGACGAGCGCCTTTACGACCACCCACGAAGACTCTTCGAGGCCGGGTTTGATGGCGTCGATGCGTTCTACGAGCAACTCCGCGGTCATCTGAGAGAGCGCGCCCGCGTACTCTGAGTACTCGACGTTCTTCAGGCGATGGGCCAACTGCCAGTCTTTGACGGCGGTGTAATTGGAGATGATGTCCGCACAGCCCGCAGTTGTGAGTTCCCACGGCGCGTTCGCGAGCAATTCGGTGTCCGCGACGACGGCGAGCGGTGGGTCTGCGGCCACGCTGTGACGGGTGTCCCCCTCCGGGACCGACCCCCGCCCGCTCACGATGCCGTCGTGACTCGCCGCCGTCGGCACGGAGATGAAGCCGCGGTCGATGCGGTCTGCGGCCATCTTCGCAATGTCGATTGCCTTGCCGCCACCGACGCCGACGAGGAAGCCCGCGTCCACCGCCTCTGCGGCGTCGATGACGCGCTGTACCTCCGCGAAACTCGCCGTCTCGACGACGACGACTTCGGGCGAAAAGCCGGCGGCTTCGAACTGTTCGATGATGCGGTCGGCAGCGATTTTCCGCGGCGTCGGACTCGTGACGAGAACCGGCGTCCCGCGCAGGTGGAGTTCGGAGACTGCCTCCACCGTCTGGTCTAAGACCCCGTGACCCACCAGGACGTTTCGTGGCAGCCGAATCCACGACGACTTTGTAAACATACCATGAGATGAACCGCCCGCCGTGATACCGTTTACTCTCTGTCGGCTGACGTGTGCTCAGATGGTGTCGAGAACCGAAAGGAGCCGTTCCTCATTTTCGCGGCCGGGGTCGTGTTCGCTCCCGTCGCGGTCGCTTTCGAGGTGGTCATCGACTGTGCGTTGCATCGCCTCGTGCAGGGGCGTCGATTCCCAGCCGAGGGCAGCGAGTTTCTCCGTCGCGAGGACGTGCGGGTAGTCGCGCCAGAGGATGAAATCGTCGGGCGTGAGGTCGACTATCGACAGTTCGCGCTCGCCCGCGTGCACGACGTCAATGTCGGTGTCGAGCGCGTCCGCCATGAGATGCAGCATCTCCTCTAAGGTCACGAGCCGCTGGTCGCCAACGTTGTACGCCTCACCGGGCTCGCCCTCCTCTGCGACGGTACGCAGCGCGCTCGCCACGTCTTCGACGTAGGCGCGATGCCAGAGGTTCGTCCCGTCGCCGGGGATGATGACGCGGTCGTAGGTTCTGACGCGGGTAATCCAGTAGTCGAAACGCTCGCCGTAGTCGTCCGGACCGTAGACGATGCACGGGCGGACGCTCATCGCGTTCACGCCGCGGTCTGCGGCGGCGAAGATGGCGCGGTCGCCCTCTGCTTTCCGCGGACCATAGGATTCGGCCGAGTCCTCGTCTGCCTGTTCGTTCGTACACTCGAAGAGTCGGGTGACGCCCTCGCGTTTCGGGATTTCTTCGTCGCCGTAGGCACTTCCACTCGAAATGTAGACGTAGGCGTCCACGTCCTCGAAGATACGGGTCGCGGTGCGCACTTCGCGGGGCTTGTACGCCACGCAGTCGATGACGACATCGGGGTCGGCCTCGGTCGCCGCGGCGGCGAGCTCGGCGTCGTTCGTCCGGTCGCCTTGAATGTGCGTGACCGTCTCGTCAAACGGGTTCTCGTGGTTCCCACGATTGAAAATCGTCACGTCGTAGTCGTGGTCGAGGAGTTCTCGAACCGTCCACTTGCCGATAAACCGCGTGCCACCGATGACGAGGGCGTTTGTCATGTCTGGTGCTGGGTGACGGGTGCGCAAAATAGTGGCGGACGCGGTCAGTCGAACGATGGCGCTCTCTGCTCAGTCGTCAGAGAGCGCGATACCGTTTCCCGTGTTCCCCTCCGCGTACTCCGAGGCGGCGCGCGGCAGTTTCGTGCGCACGTCCTCTGAATCGTGTTCTGCGATGACCTCGGCGTAGGCGTCGGGCATGACCTTCACGAACGAGGAGAGCGTTTCCTCCCAGTTTGCGAGCAGTTCTTTGGCGCGCTCGCTGTCGGTGTAGGCTGCGTGGTTTTCGACGAGGCGACGAAGCATCCGGCGGTCGCGCTCTGAGAGGGTGTTGTCGAGCGTGACCATTCCCGTGTTCGCTTTCGAAGCCAGCGTGTCGTTTTCGTCTACGACGTACGCGACGCCGCCGGACATGCCTGCGGCGAAGTTCTTGCCCGTCTCACCGAGGACGACGGCGACACCGCCGGTCATGTACTCACAACCGTGGTCACCAACGCCTTCGACGACGGCTTTCACGCCGGAGTTGCGCACACAGAACCGCTCGCCTGCGATGCCGTTGATGTACGCCTCGCCCTCGGTCGCACCGTAGAACGCGACGTTGCCGATGAGGACGTTTTCGTCGGCCTTGTACGACGCCGTCGGTGGCGTCTGGACGGCGATTTTCCCGCCCGACAGTCCCTTCCCGACGTAGTCGTTTGCGATGCCGGTCAGGTGCATCGTGACGCCCGAGGCGAGGAACGCGCCAAAGGACTGGCCCGCCGTCCCCTCGAAGTCGATGGCGATGGTGTCGTCTGCGAGGCCGTCGCCGCCGAACTTGTTGGAGATGCGATTCGAGAGCATCGCGCCGACCGCGCGGTCGACGTTCGTAATCCCGCTTTCGAGCACGACGGGTTCGCGGCGCTGCAAGGCGGGCATCGCCTGCTTGATGAGCGCGTGGTCGAGTTGCGAGTCGATATCGTGGTTCTGCGCTTCTGTCTTCGTGCGCGCGTTGCCCGCAAGTGGGGCGAGCACAGATGAGAGGTCTACCTTCTTCGCCTTTGGCTGTTTGACGTCGGTGCGCTGTTTGAGCACTTCGACCTGTCCAATCATCTCCTCGACCGTACGGAAGCCGAGCTCGGCCATGATTTCGCGCAGTTCCTCCGCGATGAACGTCATGTAGTTGATGACGTGTTGTGGCTCACCGGGGAACCGACGGCGCAGGTTCTCGTCTTGGGTCGCAACGCCGACCGGACAGGTGTTCTTGTGACACTGGCGAGCCATCACACAGCCGGAGGTGACGAGGCTCGCCGTCCCGAAGACGTACTCCTCTGCGCCGAGTAAGGCGGCGACAGCAACGTCGCGGCCCGTCTTCATCCCGCCGTCTGCGGTGACACGAATGCGCGAGCGAAGCCCGGTCTGACAGAGCATCTGGTTGGCCTCTGCAAGCCCGAGTTCCCACGGCAGGCCCGCGTTCTTGATAGACGTGCGCGGACTCGCACCTGTCCCGCCGGAGTGGCCGCTGATGTGCACCACGTCGGCGTTCGCCTTTGCAACGCCCGCCGCAATCGTGCCGATGCCGGCCTCGGAGACGAGTTTGACGTTGATGTCCGCGTTCTCGTTTGCGACTTTGAGGTCGTGGATGAGCTGTTTCAGGTCCTCGATGCTGTAGATGTCGTGCAGCGGCGGCGGCGAGATGAGGCCAACGCCCGGCGTCGCGTAGCGGACGTGGGCAATCATCTCGTTCACCTTCTGGCCGGGCAGATGGCCACCCTCACCGGGTTTCGACCCCTGTGCCATCTTGATCTGGAGTTCGTCGGCCGACGCGAGGTAGTGGCTCGTAACGCCGAAGCGACCGGAGGCGACCTGTTTTACGTTACACTCCTTTTCGGTGTCGAAGCGCTCTGGCGGTTCGCCGCCCTCACCGGTGTTCGATTTCGCGCCGAGGCGGTTCATCGCAATCGAGTTGTTCTCGTGGGCTTCCGGCGAGAGCGAACCGAGGCTCATCGCGGCCGTCGAGAAACGTTTGACGATGGACTCGATGGACTCAACCTCCTCGATTGGAATCGACTCGCGGCTGTCGTCGAATTCGAGCAGCCCCCGCAGCGTCTGAAGCTGCTCGTTCTGGTCGTTCATCATCGCCGCGAACTCCTTGTAGCGCTCGTAATCGCCGCTGCGTACCGACTGCTGGAGCGTGCCGACCGATTGTGGGTTCCAGCCGTGGAAAATCCCGCTCGACCGGTGTTCGTACTCGCCGACGCGTTTCATATCGGCTTCCTCGGTGAAGGCCGTCGCGTGGCGGTCGAGCAGGTCGGCTTCGATTTCCTCGATGCCGATACCCTCGGTGCGGTTTTCGGTTCCCTCGAAGTATTCGGCGACGAAGCCGGAATCGAGGCCGACGGCTTCGAAGATTTGCGCGCCTTGGTAGCTCTCGACCGTCGAGATGCCCATCTTCGCCATGATTTTGAGCAGGCCGTCTTCGAGCGCGCCGACGTAGGCGTCGATGGCCGCGACGGGGTTTGCGCCGTCAGGCCCGGCAACGACGTCCGCGATGGTCTCGAAGGCGAGGTACGGGTTTACGGCGTCCGCGCCGTAGCCGACGAGCGTCGCCATGTGGTGGACCTCGCGTGGGTCGCCGGATTCGATGACGAGCCCACAGTGGTTGCGAAGCCCGTTGCGCACGAGGTGATGGTGGACCCCCGAGGTGAGCAAGAGGCTTGGAACCGGGACGCGCGTCTCGTCTGCGGCTTTGTCAGAAAGGATGACGATGTCGTTCGCTGCGGCCGCGTCGGTTGCCGCCTCGCGGACGGCTTCGAGGCCCGCTTTGAGCCCGTCGTCTGGGTCGTAGGTGGCGTCGAGGGTCGTCACCGACAGCGTGTTGAGGTCGCGGATGGCCGCGAGTTGCTCGTCTTTGAGGATGGGCGAGTCACAGACGAGCTGCTTTGCGTGTTCCGGCGACTCTGCGAGCAGGTTTCGCTGGTGGCCAAGCCGCGATTCGAGCGACGTGACCAGTTCTTCGCGGATGTAGTCGAGCGGCGGGTTCGTCACCTGCGCGAACAGCTGTTTGAAGTAGCTGAACAGGGGACGATTGTAGTCAGAGAGCACCGACAGCGGCGTGTCGTCACCCATCGACCCAACGGGGTCTTTCCCCTTGCTCGCCATCGGTTCGAGCAGGTTGTCGAGTTCGTCGTACGTGTAGCCGAACAGCGCCTGTTTGTTGCGGAGGTCTGCTGACGTGGTCGCGTCCGCATCTGTGAGGGTGAGGTCTGCGAGGCGCACCTGCTGGTCTGCGACCCACTGGCCGTATTTCGGGTCAACGAGGTCTGCGAACACTTCGTCGTCCGGGACGACGCGGCCCTCTTCGGGGTCTGCGAGGAACAGTTGGCCGGGCTGGAGGCGACCGCGCTCTTTGATGTTCGACGGGTCGGTTTCGAGCGCGCCGACCTCAGAAGCCATGATGAGGCGGTTGTCGCCCGTGATGTCGTATCTGCACGGACGCAGGCCGTTGCGGTCGAGGACGGCACCGACGCGGTCACCGTCGGTCGCGGCGACGAGCGCGGGGCCGTCCCACGGTTCGACGAGCGAGGCGTGGAAGTCGTACCAGTCGCGGCGGTCGTCGTCGATGTCCACGTTGCGCCACGCCTCGGGGATGAGCATCCGCAGGGCGTGGGGGAGTTCGCGGCCGTTTGCGAGCAAGAGATCTAACACGTTGTCCACGGACGCCGTGTCGCTCTGGTTCTCGTCTGCGACGATGGGGCGAATCGTGTCGAGGTCGTCGCCGAGCACGTCGCTTGCTAAATCCGTCTCCCGGGCGCGCATCCAGTTGATGTTCCCGCGGATGGTGTTGATTTCGCCGTTGTGAATCATCCGGCGGTACGGGTGGGCGAGATGCCACGCGCCGAGCGTGTTCGTCGAGAATCGGGCGTGGACGAGCGCGAAGTTCGAGGCGACGCGGTCGTCTTCGAGGTCGGGGTAATAGCCAGCGAGTTGGTCGGCTTTTAACAACCCTTTGTACACGAGCGTTTTGCGGTCGAGCGAGCAGAGATAGAAACGGTCGCTCCCGTCGATATCCGCAGCAGACACGGCCTTTTCGACGGCGCGATGGGTCACGTAGAGACGGCGGTCGAAGGCGTCGCCCGAAATGTCTCCAGCCGGTTTGACGAACAGTTGGGCGACGTGTGGCTCGGCTTCGAGCGCGGTCGCGCCGAGGTCTGCGTTATCCGTCGGCACGTCGCGCCAGGCGACGGCGTCTAGCTGTTGGTCTGCGAGGGTGTCTTCGACGACGGATTTGACGGCGTCGCGGGCGTCTGCATCCTGTGGCAAAAAAAGCGAGCCGACGGCGTAGGTGCGCGGGTTTCCGAGGGATGCGTCGACCTCGGCGGAAAAAAAGTCGTGGGGAATCTGCAGCATGATACCAGCGCCGTCGCCCGTGTTCTCCTCTGCGCCGGTGGTGCCGCGATGTTCTAAGTTTACGAGTAGTTCAACGCCGTCTGCGACGACGGAGTGGTCTACGCCGCCGTCTAAGTCCATGACGACGCCGACGCCACAGTTCGCCCGGGCGTCGGTCGGGTCCGCGAGGCCCCGTACCAGTGGGGACTCACGGCTGTCAGATGAGAGGTTAGCCATGTGCCAACCGTACGCACTCACCAATAAGAGGTTACCCCTCAAGGACTAAGGGACTGTTTAACTCACTTAATTGGATATATATGCCACTATATTGTTCTAATTCCTCATGGGCAGGCGTCGCGTGCGAGGCGAAAAAATCTGAAAACGTCCCGAAAATCGCCGGGAATCAGTACGATTTGGCGAAATACGCCGTCTCGTTGGCGGCTTCGTCACAGATAGCACAGGTGTCGCCAATCGGTTCTTCGTCGCGGTCGAGAGGAACCATCACGATTTCTGCGGCGATGGTGTCCTTGATTTCCGTCTCACACGACTCGTCACCACACCACGCGGTCTTCACGTAGCCGCCGTGTTGGCCAATCGTGCCGAGGATTTCGTTGCGATTCTCGGCTTCGCGGATGTTCTCCTGTAAGTTCTCCTCTGCGGTGGCGTAGAGCTTGTCGTAGATGGTGTCGAGGTGTGCTTCGATGGTTTCGACGAGGTTCTCGTCGTTGTCCTCGGTGACGTTTTCGCCGTCTGGCCGGTGGACGAGCGTGACTTCCTCGTCTGCGACCTCGTAGCCGCCGACTTCGATGCGCAGGGGAACGCCCTTCAGTTCCCACTCGTTGTACTTGAAGCCGGGATTGCGCTCGTCGCGGTCGTCGAGTTCGACGCGGATGCCACCTGCATCGAGTTCGTCGGCGATATCCTGGGCGTACTCCAACACTTCCTCGCGGTTGTCCTCGTTCCAGATGGGGACGATGACGACCTGCTCTTGGGCGATGGTCGGCGGGACGATGAGCCCTTGGTCGTCCGAGTGCGTCATGATGAGCGCGCCGAGTGCGCGCCACGACAGTCCCCACGACGTGGTGTGGGCGACCTGCTCGATTTCGTCTTCGTCGGTGTAGGTGAGGTCGAACGCTTCTGCGAAGCTCTGGCCGAGGTAGTGGCTCGTCGCGCCCTGCACCGACTTGCCGTCGGGCATGAGCGCCTCGGTCGTGGTGGTGGTGTGTGCGCCAGGGAACTTGTCGTGGTCCGGCTTCCGGCCCTTGAGGACGGGGATGGCGAGCACGTCGGTGTAGAGGCGTTCGTATTGGTCGAGGCGCGTCATCGTCTCGTCCCACGCTTCGTCCTCCGTCTCGTGGGCCGTGTGGCCCTCCTGCCAGAGGAACTCCTTGGTGCGGAAAAACGGCTTCGTGTCCGTCGCTTCCCAGCGCACGACCGAACACCACTGGTTCAGGCGAAGCGGCAGGTCGCGGTGGCTGCGAACCCACTTTGCCATGTACGGCGCGATGATGGACTCACTCGTTGGCCGCACGGCGAGGCGCTCTTCGAGTTCGGTGTGGCCGCCGTGGGTGACCCACGCGACTTCCGGGTCGAAGCCTTCGACGATGTCCTTCTCGCGTTCGAGGTAGCTCTCAGGGATAAAGAGCGGGAAATACGCGTTCTGTGCGCCGGTCTCTTTGAACCAGGCGTCTAAGTTGTCCTGAATCCCCTCCCAGAGGGCGTAGCCGCGGGGTTTCGTGACGATAAATCCGCCCATCGGCGCGTAGTCTGCGAGGTTCGCCTTCTGGACGACTTCGGCGTACCAGTCGCCGGGGCTGTGCTCTTTTGACTCGGTAATGCCGAGTTCTTGCTCACCGTTGCTCATTGTCGTAGCAAATCAGCGATGCGCTCTTAAATCCCTTGAAGCGTCGGCCCGCGTGGCACACGGCCCCTCGTACGTCACCGAAAACAGCCGGTCGTGGAGGGCGCTCCTGATTCAGCCCGTCAGTCGATGACCGAAAACGGACTCTCACCTTCGGTCCACGGCCAGCCCGGCAGACGCGTCTGGAAGCCTGCGGCGAGGGCGGCATCCAAGTCGTCCGCGCCCGCGACGCCCGCGGTGTGCGTGTGCACGTCCGCGTAGTGAAACGTGGCCTGCCCGAGCAGGTGCAACGGCTGGTTGCCCGCAATCATCGCCGCGAGCTCGCGCCCGAGCAGTTCGTCCACGACGAAGCCGGGATAGTCCCCCTCGCAGTCGAGGTCGCGGAGGATGGCGACGAGGCCCGCGACGTTCACTGCGAGGTCGCCGTCTGCGAACACCGCAGTGACCGCCTCGCTGTATGCGTCTTCGGTGACGGGTGAGACAGTGACAGAGAACTGTTCACCGAGGGCTTCTCGGACGGTGTTGATGAGTGGAACGACGACGGACGCGCGATTTTGGACCCAGTCTCGTTCGTCACGCACCATCGCAGGAGTGACTCGCATACGAACGGCTAGTGGGCAGATGGCTACAATTTTGCGAAGGCTTTTATAACTAAGAAGTGTTACCGAGAATTACGTGCGGGTTTTCCGGACTCTTCCCGCAACCTCCGACACCAGGTTCGGAGAGCACTGCTCGGTTCGGTAGCGGATACGACCTACACAGTACCTGTTATGCTACACAGTTTACGTACTGAGAATGCCACTCTGGGTCACGTCAGCGGCGAGGTGACACAGTGAGCGACCGGCATCCATGGCACTCGCCGTTGGCGTGCCACCGAGCAGTGGGCAGATGGAAGACCCCCCACACAAATTGCAGCCAATTTTAACCTATGAGTACTGTAGAACGGCAACTTGAGGATTTGAAAGAAACGATTACGAGCGAACTGCCGAGTAACATCACCGTCTCCGACGTCAAGTACGAAGGGCCGGAACTCGTCATCTACACTCGCGACCCGAAGGAGTTCGCCCAGAATGGTGACCTCATTCGTACCCTCGCAAGCAAGCTCAGAAAACGCATCACGGTGCGACCCGACCCCGACGTCCTGACCCCGCCCGAGAAGGCGCGCGAACAGGTCATGAACGTCATCCCCGAGGAAGCGGGCGTCACCGACTTAGACTTCCACATCGACACGGGCGAAGTCGTCATCGAGGCGGCGAAACCGGGCATGGTCATCGGTCGACACGGTTCGACGCTCCGAGAGATTACGCAGAAAGTCGGCTGGACGCCGGAAGTCGTCCGCACGCCGCCAATCGAGTCTTCGACGGTCTCGAACGTGCGCAACTTCCTGAAACAGGAGCGCGAAGAGCGCCGCGACATCTTAGAGCGAATCGGTCGCCAGATTCACCGCCGCGAAATGTCCAAAGAGGACTGGGTTCGCATCACGACCCTCGGGTGCTGTCGCGAAGTCGGTCGCGCAAGCTTCCTGCTCTCGACGCCAGAGACGCGCATCCTCATCGATTGCGGTGACAAACCGGGCGCAGAGGACGAAGTGCCGTACCTTCACGTCCCCGAAGTCACGCCGCTCAACTCGATTGACGCGGTTGTCCTGACGCACGCCCACCTCGACCACTCCGCGCTCCTGCCGCTTCTGTTCAAATACGGCTACGACGGTCCCGTCTACACGACGGAGCCAACCCGTGACCTGATGGGCTTGCTCCAACTCGACTACTTAGACGTGGCCGCGAAAGAAGGCCGGACGCCGCCGTACGAGTCCGAGATGGTGCGCGAAACGATCAAGCACACCATCCCGCTCGAATTCGGTGACGTGACCGACATCGCGCCGGACATCAAACTCACGCTCCACAACTCCGGGCACATCCTCGGGAGTGCGATTGCCCACTTCCACATCGGCGATGGCCTCTACAACGTGGCGTTCTCCGGCGACATCCACTACAAGGACACGCGCCTGTTCAACGGCGCGGTCAACGAGTTCCCGCGCGTCGAAACGCTCGTCATGGAGTCCACCTACGGTGGGCGCAACGACTACCAGACCGACCAGGCGGATTCGGAAGCGCGCCTCATCGAAATCATCAACGAGACCCACGACAAGGGTGGGAAAATCCTGATTCCGGCGTTCGCCGTCGGTCGCTCACAGGAAATCATGCTCGTCTTAGAAGAGGCGATGCGCGAGGGCAAGATTCCGAAGATGCCCGTCCACTTAGACGGGATGATTTGGGAGGCGACTGCGATTCACACGACCTACCCAGAGTATCTGCGCGACGACCTGCGCGACCGCATCTTCCACGAGGACGCAAACCCCTTCCTCGCCCCTGAGTTCAACCACATCGACGGCGGCGAAGAAGAGCGCCAAGACGTGACCGACAGCGGCCCTGCAATTATCCTTTCGACCTCCGGGATGGTCACCGGCGGTCCGATTATGTCGTGGCTCGAACACCTCGGCGGCGACGAGCGCACGACGCTCGTCTTCGTCGGCTACCAGGCACAGGGGACGATGGGCCGGCGCATCCAGAACGGTTGGGACGAAATCCCAATCAACGACGGCAACGGCCGCTCGAACACGCTGAAGCTCAACATGAACGTCGAAACCGTAGACGGATTCTCCGGCCACGCAGACCGCAAGGGGCTGATGGACTTCGTCCGAACGATGAACCCACGCCCAGAGAAAGTGCTCTGTGTCCACGGTGACGAGTCGTCGACCCAGGACCTCTCGTCTGCGCTCTATCACGAGTTCAACATGCGCACCTTCGCGCCGAAAAACCTCGAAACGTTCCGCTTCCTCTAATCCGCCACCCGCCGTTCGACAATCACGTGGTCGCGGTACGTGACCACCACGTCTTCGCGCTGATTTCTCACCACCACGTCGTAGTCTACGTCGCCACGACCCTCGTCTCGCGGGCGTTTTGCGACCAGTTCCACCGAAACCAGCAACTCGTCGCCGGGCCGCACCGGTGTTCGCCACCGAAGCTCGTCGATTCCCCAGCCTCCCACGAACGCCAACTCGGAGAACACGGCGTCTACGATGGGGCGAAACGTCGCCGCGCAGGTGTGCCAACCGCTTGCGATAAGCCCGGAAAACGGGCCGTCTGCGGCGGCGTCAAGGTCTGTGTGAAAGGGCTGTGGGTCGTACAGCTCTGCGAACGAAATGATATCGTCCTCCGTGAGCGTGACTGGGCCGACCTCGATGCGTTCACCGACGGCGAGGTCTTCGAAATACCGAGAGGTCATATCCCCTGCTTGTCGCGTGTTATCAAAGGTCTCTGGGTAGCCGAAGCCGTTACGTTCTCGGGTACGTAGAGGCGCACACGAACAAATGTCCCTCACGCGACGACAACTCCTCGTGGCTGGTGGCGCGGTCGGAACCGCAGCCCTCGCTGGCTGTCTCGGCGGTTCCGGTGGCGACAGCTACCAGCTCGAAGACGGCCGCAGCGACGCTGCCCTCGACAAACCCGCCGCAAACGCACCGCTCCCCGAGAATCCGGGTGACCACACCTACGCGCTGATGGGGTCTGCGTCCGCCCCGAAAATCACCTACTTCGGGAACTGGAAGTGCCCCGCCTGCAAGCTGTTCTCGACCGACGACCCCCGCGCACTCGGCCTCTCGCAAATCGTGACCGACTACGTTGAACCGGGCGACCTCTCGCTCGAATTTCGCGGGCTGTCCTACGGCAGCGACGGGAGTCCATTCCTCGGCGAAGACGCGCCGCGCGCCGCCCGCGCTGGACTGGCGATTTGGCACTTAGACCCCGAACACTACTGGCCGTATCACGAGTACGTGTACGCGAACCAACCACCGGAAGAAGAGGTGTGGGCTACCACTGAAAACCTCGCCATCCTTGCAGAGGAGGCTGGCGTTGGCCCAATCGACGACCTCAAAACTGCCCTCGAAGACGGCGAGTACGAAGACGACGTGAAAGCAACCACGGACGCCGCAGGCAAAGCAGGCGTGAGCGGCACGCCGTCGCTCGTCATCGACGGACAGGTGTACTCCCCGTTCGAGCCGGAGAAGACGCGAAACGCGCTCGACGCGCTCGTCAATGGCGGCAACTGACGTCGCGCCGAAACACTTGCTCGCCGCGGCGACAGCCGTCGCCACGATAGCCACGCTCGGCAGTCTGTATCTGAGCCTCGGCCTCGGCCTCATCCCGTGTGAACTGTGCTGGTATCAGCGCATTCTGATGTACCCGCTCGTCGTGATTCTCGGCGTGTCGACGCTCGAATCCCGCGTCGAGGCGTTCAAGATGGTGCTCCCGCTTTCGGTGCTCGGACTCACCGTCGCGGCGTACCACTCGTACATCCAGTTGGTTCCAGACTTCACGTCCGGGTGCAGTTTCGGCCCCGGCGCAACCGGCTGTACCAGCGTCCAGTTCAAAGTCGCCATCTTCACCGTCCCGAACCTCTCGCTTATCGCCTTTATCCTCATCACGGGCCTCGTCGCGGCTGCCGCGTTCCGGCGCTGAGTCGAAGCGACTACAGCCCCCTCCCTCGTTTTTGCCGACATGAGCAACAACCTCGCCGTCATCTTCGCCCTCGTCGCCATGGTCTCGTGGGGTATCTGGGCTATCTTCGCGGATATGGCCACCCAGTCGATAGAACCCGAGGTGGCAATGATTGTCTCCTACGTCGTCGGCGTCGCCATCGCGCTCGGTTACGTCCTCGCGCTCGGCAAAGACCTCTCCGTCGGCGGGCCGGGACTCACCTTCGCCGTCCTCGCGGGCGTGTTTTCGGGCATCGCCGCCGTTGCCTTCTACACGGGCCTGAGCTACGGGCGGACGGGGATCGTGACCACCGTGAGCGCGCTCTACTTCGTGGTGGCCGCGCTACTCGGCGTGCTGGTTCTCGGGGATTCGATGGACATAACAGACGTTGCGGGCGTCGGCTTTGGTGTGCTCGCGGTCGTGATGTTGGCGCGTTAGACTGTCTCTGCGGGGTCTACAACCTCACCGTCTACCGGATACACGCCGACTTGGTCGCACAGGTCTGCCATTGGGCAGGCGTCCGGGTCGTCCAGACACGCCGGTTTTCGCGCCGTACAGTACTCGCGTCCGAACTGAATGCTCGCGGTGTGCCCGAAGCCGCACTTTTCTGCGGGAACCTCGCGTTCGAGCACCGTTCGCACCTCCTCGTGGTCTGCGTCCGGTGGCGCGATTCCCATCCGGCGGTAAATTCGGTGGACGTGGGTATCCACGGGGAACACGCCGTCTCTGCCACCCGCAAAGAGCAGGACGCAGTCTGCGGTTTTCGGGCCGACGCCGCGAATGTCGAGTAAGGCGGACCGAACCGTCTCCGGAGTTTCGTCTCTGACGAACTCGTCAAAGGCGGCTGCGCTGCCGTACTCCTCAAGAATGCGCGAGGCAGCGTCGATGATGACCGTGGCCTTCTGGTTGTAGAGTCCGGCTGACTTGATTGTCGCTGCGAGTTCGTCGTGGGCGGCGTCAGCAAGAGAGACGGCAAGGTCATCCCTGCCGTAGCGGGAGAGAAGCGAGTTGTGGGCCGGTTGGCTGGCCACGTCGCTCGTGTTCTGGCTCAGGATTGTTCGCACGAGGCAGGTGAAGGCGTCTTGGCCGCCGTACTGCTTTTGCCAGTACAACTCGCCGAGCCGGTCGATCACGGCTTCGGCGCGCGAGGCTGGCTCGCCGCGGGAGAACTCGGCCGCCCGGCCGCCGCCGTCAATCCCGCCGCTGATGTTGTTTGCGGGTTCCTCTGGCATGGTCACGTCTTGTTCGTCGGCGGACAAAGGTCGTCCGGCGGGTCACGTGTAGTCGAGGGTACAACACGCACCCGTCGTGAGGTGGTTTTCCTCGATATAGACGGCGAGGCAGGCGTAGTTGCAGAACTGGCCAGCTTCAACGCGCTCGCCAACATCGAGTTTCTCTACGAACACTGGGTCGTGATCATACACGTCCTTGCCACAGTAGGTACACGCGTCGGTCATAGCCATCCATAGGTGCGCAAGAGAATTGTTTCTACTGGTTGCGAATGCGAACGTCTATTCGACAGAGAGCGTGAGCGTGCAGGCTTCACCGGCTGCGAGTGCGGCGACGAGGTCGCGGTCGATATCCTCGGCGGCTTTGTCCGCGCCGACCATGACGGTGCGATCGTCCACGTACTCGCTCGTCCGGAAGACGAGGCTGCGCTCGTTCTCGAAGGTCATGTCGGGGTGGCCACGGCCGGTGACGGTTTCGGTCAGGTCACCGACTTCGAGGGTGGCGGTGAGCGTGGCGTCTGTGGACTGACACGCCTCGACGAATGCGTCTGCGAAATCGGCCGGAACGCGGTCGGCTTCGATACCGAGGATACAGTCGCCCGCTGGTGTGAGGAAGTCGTCGCTCGTGAGTTCGAACGTCGAAGAATGGTGTCCTAACACGTTTTCGTGCCCGTGGGCGCGTACAACTTCGTCCATGGCCCCGCTAATGGGGGGTCGCATATACGAGTCACCATCGACGGTGCACGTCGGAAGCGCGAACAGGGCTGTGAGACCGCCGTGGCGAGCTGCTGTGGCCGACGGCTGGCACGGCTAGAAGCCTGCGTGCGACGTAGCCTATCGCACGACGGTCACGGTCACTGCACCACACGCACACTCGTAGGCGCGGCGCTCGCCCACGTCGGTACGCATCGAGAGCATGAGCCGGTCTTCGTGGAGCGTCCGACCACACTCGGGGTTCTCGCAGGTGCAGGTGAGTTTTTCGAGCATGTCTGAGAGAACACCCCCGACCACTGTTAAATCGACCCGTGTGCGGAGTGAAAGTGAAAGTATGAGAGAGCGTCCGGATCGCTGTCGATTTCGGCCGAACTCTATCTGTTTAGGTATCACGTGTATACGTGTGGAACTCCTCGCTATTGGTGAGGGGTAACTAACCACTCGATAAGCGGAGAACATTCGACGCCCGGGTAGGGAGGGTTCGATACACGAGTCGAACGTATTGGATGCCACAAATCGGATGCCTCCGCAGGGGCCATATGGGGGGTTGAACCAGACAGTCTGGTGTTTGTATGCCTTAACGTGGCATGGATTGCCGCGAGTTGTTTAAATACTATTTTCATGGCATGCTACACCTTATCGTGGCCCCGTCTTGCGATTGTTACGTGATTACATAGCTCATAGAATGCACAATCTTTATATGGTCGGAGGAGGTATTACCGAGTACCAGAACGCCACCGGCGTTTGGCAGTATCGCACGCAGAATGACAGGGACAACGTGTTATCGGCTGCTTATCATCCCCACTGAGTGGCAACTGCCCCGCGCCGGTGCGGTAATGGAATCGTGAGTTAACTATGGTACAAACGCTAGACCAGACTAAAAACATCGAACTGACAGAAGACGACCTCGCAACTGATTCTAAAGGCCAACTAATCAAACTCGCTGGACAGCTCCGCGACCGACGGAACGAGCTGAACCAGATGGCTTCAGAGCGCGCAGGCAAGCGCGACGAACTCAACGCACAGACGCGTGAAGCCGTCGACAAGGCCCAAGAACACCGCGAACAGCGCGACTCGCTGAACGAGCAAGTCCAGGAGCACAAGAAGCTCCGCAACGAGCTCAACGCGCAGGCAAACGAGCTGTTCGAGAAGGTCGAATCGATGAAGTCCGACCTCGAACTTGACCAGGGAAAGGGCCTTGAGGAGCTCAAAAAGGAAATTGAGCAACTCGAATTCAAACAGCAGACCGAGGTCCTTTCGACCGAAGACGAGCGCGAGCTCATCGAGAAAATCGAGAACAAGCGCGAGGAGTATCTGAGCCGCAAGGAGAAACTCGACGACAACGACAACCTCGAAGAACTCGTCGCCGAAGCCGAAGAAGTGCGCGCCGAAGCCAGCCAGCACCACCAGGAAGTGACGGAGCTCGCTGACAAGGCCCAACAGCACCACAACGAGATGATCGAGGCCTACCGCGAGGCCGACGACATCCGTGACAAGGCAGACGACATGCACGAGAAGTTCGTTGAGGCACAGGAAGCCGCAGACCAGCACCACAACGACTTCGTGCGCGTCCAAAAGCGCCTCCGCGAGATGGACAAGGCAGAGGAGAAAGAGCGCCGCTCCGCCCGCGAGGAGAAGCGCGAGGAAGCCAAGGCAGAAGCCGAGGAAATCTACCAGCGCTTCAAGGACGGCGAAACCCTCGACACCGAGGACCTCATGAAGCTCCAGAAGACCGGGATGCTCTAAGTTCGGTACGCCGCGTTTTTCAGTTTTCTCAGCA
This sequence comes from Haladaptatus sp. CMSO5, assembly GCF_036689885.1. Classification (NCBI taxonomy): domain Archaea; kingdom Methanobacteriati; phylum Methanobacteriota; class Halobacteria; order Halobacteriales; family Haladaptataceae; genus Haladaptatus; species Haladaptatus sp. CMSO5. Next base: position 1,260,648 of record NZ_JBAHVW010000001.1, on the reverse strand, counting down.
GGCCTGAGCGACGCCGCTGTCTCGAAAATCGGCTAAAGGCTTTTCTCTGCGTGTCACCCACCGAGAGACATGGCAGCTGACCAAACTGACCGACGACAGACTATCGGTCGGATTCTCATTCTCGCAGTCGGCGCGATTGTCGCATTGTTCGCCGGATGGTGGGCGTTCGTCACCATCCCGGATGGCTCGCTCGCAATCTTGCTCGGCGTTCTCCTGACGATTGCCACCGTGATTCTCGGCCTTCGCTTTGCCTCGCGGGTCGCCCAATCTCGATTCCCCGGCTACAACGTCGCGGAAGTTGCCGTCGAAGGCCCCATCAGCCGCGACGGCGGCGGGCGCTTTCCCTCCACGCCGGGTGGCGCACACGCAGACCAAGTCGTCGAGCAAATCGACGCCGCAAACGACGACGGGAACGTCTCCGCGCTCATCGTCCGGCTGAACACGCCCGGCGGTGAAGTCGTCCCGAGCGACGACATCCGGCTCGCCGTCGAGCGCTTTGAGGGACCGACCGTCGCCTACGCGACCGACGTGTGCGCGAGCGGGGGGTACTGGATTGCCTCCGGTTGCGACGAACTCTGGGCGCGCGAGGCGACCATTGTCGGCTCGATTGGCGTCATCGGCTCGCGGGTGAACGCGACCGAACTGGCCGACAAACTCGGCCTCTCCTACGAGCGGTTCGCCGCAGGCAGGTTCAAGGACGCGGGCACGCCGCTCAAAGAGGTGTCTGATGCAGAGCGCGACTACTTACAGGGCATCATCGACGACCTCTACGACCACTTCGTCACGCGGGTGACCGAGGCGCGCGACCTCTCTGAGTCAGAGGTTCGGGCGACCGAGGCCAAAGTGTACCTCGGTGAGGAAGCAGTAGATCTCGGGCTGGTTGACGCGCTCGGAACGCGCGAGAGCGTCGAAGACCGAGTCGCAGAGCTGCTCGGCCTGCCGTCGGTGTCGGTCGTGGAGTTCGTCCCCCAACGCAGCCTCACCGAACGCTTCAGCCTCGGCGTCGAACGCATCGCCTTCGCCGCTGGGTCGGGCGTCGGGCGCGTGCTCACCCGCGAGGGCGAGTCGAGCGAGATGAACATTCGACTGTAGGGAGGTTTTTTATTCGACCGGCGTCTGGCTTTTACCGTGACAACGCTGGTCGTCTGTGTCGACCGCGGCGACGTCATCCCACAGACCGGCATCGACACGCCGGTTTCCGGGTGGGAATCGGTCGCCTCGCTCGTCACCGAAGTGGGACTTGCAGACCCCGAAGACAGCCATGTCAACTGTCTGCTCGAAGCGCTGCGCGTCACCCGCGACCTGCGCGATACCGACGAAGACGCCGTCGTCGCCGTCGTCTCTGGGGCGGGCGACGCCGTGAGCGCAGACCGGGCCGTTGCCCGGCAACTCGACCAGCTCATCGACCGCTACGACCCCGATTCCGCTGTCGTCGTCATCGACAGCACCGAAGACGAACGGCTCGTCCCCATCATCGAAAGCCGCGTGCGCGTCGATGCGGTCGACCGCGTCGTCGTCCGACAAGCGCGCGACTTAGAATCGACGTACTACCTGCTCAAGCAGTTCCTCGCGGACGAAGAACTCAGACAAACGATTCTCGTCCCCATCGGGGCGGGTCTGCTCGTCTTTCCCGTCTTGTTGTTGCTCGCAGACAGTCCGGCGGTCGCTATCGCCGCCATCACCGCCGTCATCGGCGTGTTCTTGCTGTACAAGGGCCTCGGCGTAGACGACGCCATCTCGACGTTCGCATCGGGCGTCCGCGATGCGCTCTACTCCGGACAGGTGTCGATTGTGACCTACGTCGTCGCCGCCGGACTCGCCCTCGTCGGCGTGTTCGCGGGCGCGATTGGCGTCTCCAGTTTGGAAGCGACCGACGCCGTGTTCGTCCTCGCCATGCTGTTCATCTTCGACAGCGTTCCGTGGCTTGCGATGGCCGCGCTCACTGCGAGTACGGGGCGGCTCATCGACGAATCGATTCGCGAAGACACCATCCGGTCTTCCTACATGAACCTCCCCTTCGGCGTGGTCGCGGTTGGCCTCGTCATCCGTGGCTTTTCGGCCTACTTCTTAGAACGTGCAGGCATCATCGGCCAGTTAACCGTCCCTGCGCTCGAATTCGGCGCGGTTTCCGTCGCTGGATTCACCCTTTCGACGGGAACACGCCTCGCCGCGTTCGTCATCGTGGGCGTGCTCATCAGCCTCGTCGGCGTCCGCCTCACCTCCTACGTCACGGGTGGGTCTATCCGCGACGAACTCCCCGAGTGAGTCCGCGGCGTGTAAATCCCCCCGCCGCAAACAGCGAGTATGGCAGACGACGCAGACGGCACGTGGATCAGCCTCTTTTCGGGCGGCAAGGACTCTTCGTGGGCGCTCTATCGGGCACTCGAAGAAGGTCTGCCCGTCTCTCACCTCCTCACCGTCCACCCCGAAGGCGACTCCTACATGTACCACGTTCCGGCGACGAACCTCGCGACCCTCGCCGCAGAGAGCATCGGCATCCCCCTCATCGACGTGCATCCGGGCGACCTCGGCGCAGAATCGGCCGACGCATCCGGCGAGCAAGGCGACGCCGAACTCGAACCGCTCGAAGCCGCACTCCGCGAGTTGATGGAAGAAGAGAACATCGTTGGCGTCACCGCCGGAGCCATCCAATCCGAGTTCCAAACGAGCCGGATTCAGGCGATGTGCGACCGTCTCGGCATCGAACTGTTCGCCCCGCTCTGGCAGCGCGACCCCGACGAGCTCGCCGCGGAGATGTTTGAGGCGGGCTTCGAAATCAAAATCATCCAAGTCGCCGCCTACGGCCTCGACGAGTCGTGGCTCGGGCGCACCTTAGACGCCGACTCCCTTGCAGAACTCCGCGACCTCAACGACGAATACGGCGTCCACATCCTCGGCGAGGGCGGCGAGTTCGAAACGTTCGTCGTGGACGGCCCACACATGCACCGACGAATCGCGCTCGACTACGAAACCGAATGGGAGGGCACGCGCGGGCGGATTCACGTGACGGATGCGCGGCTCGAACCGAGCGATACCTGAAGCTTCCTATGACCCACCCACCGCGCGTTTTCGACGGACACAACGACACGCTGTTGCACCTCCACTTCCCCGAACGCGGAAAGGGCCGCTCGTTTTTCGAGGTATCTGAACACGGCCACATCGACCTCCCTCGTGCCCGCGCCGCGAACTACGCGGGCGGCTTGTTCGCCATTTTCGTCCCCGGTGACGGTACTGCCGAGATCATCGAAACCGCAGACGGCTACGAGGTTCCGCTCGCAGACGCCATCGACACAGGCAGCGCGAAACGAGTCACCTACGATGTGCTCGAACGGCTCTACCGACTCGAAACCGAAGCAGACGGCGCGATTCGCGTCGTTCGGACGAATGCCGACCTCACCGCCTGTCTCGCAGACGACACACTCGCAGTCGTCGCGCACCTAGAGGGAGCAGAAGCCGTCGAACCGGACTTGTCGAATCTCGACTTTCTCTATGCGGCGGGCGTCCGCTCGATTGGCCTGACGTGGAGTCGGCCGAACGCCTTCGGCCACGGCGTGCCCTACCAGTACCCCCACTCACCGGACATCGGTCCCGGACTTACCGACGCCGGGCGTGACCTCGTCCGGGCGTGCAACGACCGCGGTATCGTCCTTGACCTCGCGCATCTGAATGAGACGGGCTTTTTCGACGTGGCAGCACTGAGCGACGACCCGCTCGTGGTGAGTCACACGGGGGCGTACGCCCTCAACGAAACGACGCGGAGCCTGACCGACGAACAGTTAGACACGGTCGAGAAATCGGACGGCGTCGTCGGCATCACGTTCTGCGTGACGAACATCCGGGCCGACGCCGACAACAATCCTGACACGTCGATTTCCACGTTCGTAGACCACATCGAGTACGTCGCAGCGCGAATTGGGGTCGAACACGTGGCGATTGGGACGGATTTCGACGGCGCGACCGTCCCCGACACCGTGGGCGACGTGACCGGAATGCCCGCGGTGTTCGCGGCGCTCGGCGAGCGAGGATTCAGTGAGGAAGCGATACGGAAAATCGCGTCTGAAAACTGGGTGCGCGTGCTCGAAGAAACGTGGACGTAGGCTACTTGCTGTTGCCGTTGGTCAGGTGCGTGTGCGCGCCGATGAGCGCGCCTGCGAGGTTCACGTTTGCGACGTGCGTCTCTTCGTCGATGATGCACTCACGGAGGTCGCAGTTTTCGATGGTTGCGTTGGCGAAGATGACCGACTGGTCGACCGCGGCGTTTTCGAGCGTCGCACCCGGCATGATGAGCACGTTTTCGCCAAGCGTGACGTTGTCAAGGGTTGCGGACTCTGCGACGAGGTTCTCACCGCCGAGCGACCACGCGACTGCGTCGAGGTAGCTCTCCGGCGTACCGATGTCGTACCACGCGCCCTCGAAGGTGAACGCGTTCACTTCCTGGCGGCTGAACAGCCACTGGATGAACCAGCCGGGTTCGTCCGGGTTGTTGTCCGCGTCAAGGTATTCATCGAACAGAATCGAATCCTCGGGGAAGGCGTAGCACGCGATGGAGACGAGCGTGCTCTTTGGATTGTCAGGCTTCTCTTGAAAGTCGACGATAACGTCGCCGTCTAAGTCCACGAGGCCGTAGGATTTCGCGCGGTCGAGCGACCCCACGTCGTATGCGGCGAGCACCGGGTTCTGCTTTTCGTCGAAGAAGTCGATGAAATCGCTCACGGCAAACGAGATGAGGTTGTCACCGGCGATGACGAGCAGGTCGTCGTCGATGCCCTCGCGTTCGACCAGTTGGGCGAGCGCGCCGATGACGCCGAACTTCTCGTCTTCTGCGGTCGTGTCCTCGACCGAGAGTCGAGGTTTTTCGAACGGGCTCGCTTCGAGGTGCTGTTCGAAGTCCTCTGCGAACCGCTCGTTCGTGCTCACGAACACTTCATCGATGCGATCGTCCGCTTCGAGTTGTTCGAAAATGCGGTCGATGACCGTCTCCTCGCCAACCGGGAGAAACATCTTCGGTCGATGTTTCGTAATCGGCCACAGACGCGTCGCATACCCACCAGCCAAAACGACTGCTTGCATAGTTCGACTACTCAAAGCGAGTGGCTAAGACCTTTTTGCCTCAGGCCGGACAGTCAGCACATTTGAACTGGCGAAAAACCGAGCGCCGATGCGCGAATTGGTAGCGTGGCCCAACGCGCCAAGTATAAAAGTGGTCGGCGTGACCCCAGTGGGTCGCCTCGCCAATAAGTAATTACTCACGGCGGACGCACCCTCGGGTATGCGCGAAGCAGAGCAGACGACTCGACAGCGCATCGCAGACCACCTTCGTGGCGAAACCGCAACCGCGAGCGAACTCGCCGTGGCGCTCGACTTGACGCCACACGCCGTCCTCTCGCACATCCAGCACGTCGCAAAAACGCTCGACGGAACCGGCGAACAACTCCTCGTCGCGCCGCCCGCGTGCAAGAGCTGTGGGTTCGACCGCTTCGACGACCCCGCAAACCTCCCCTCACGCTGTCCCGAGTGCAAACACGAGGGGTTGACCGAACCAGCCTTCCGCGTCGAGGCGACCTAATTTCCGGTGAAATCGATACGCCCACCAGAGGAGAGGTCGTACTCGCCAGATGGTCCGAGGTGCTCGAACTCGTAGCGGTCGTCGGTCAGATACACGTCGCCGTCTTCGACGGTCACGTCCACATCGTTGAGGACAGCGCCCTCACACGGCCCGAGCGTACACAACCCGGAGTCGCCCTCGAAGTACGCGCCGTGTTTCTCACAGACGATTTCGCCGTCTCTGACGTACGCCCCGCTCCCCTTGTCGAGGCGCACGTCCGTCCAGTGCTGGCAGTAGTTTCGCCACGCGGCCACGCCGTCTTCGAGTTCGATGAGGATGATTTCGACCTTGTCAAACCCCTCACGGGCGGTGAAAAGGAGCGTGCTGTCCGTGGGGATGTCAGCGAGCGGCGCGATACGACTTGCCTCGTCCATAGGTCGGCTTAGGACAGGGTGGGTTCAACGTTTGTGGTTCTACCTGTGGCTGAGAAGAATTGTAGAATCAGTGACTTCCACACAGCAGTGACCGCGAGTGGATGAGAGCGAACCTGAACACGAATAATCGACCGCAAACGTGACTGTGAAAAGCCGACGTTCCTGAACCGCACCGCCTCCGCAACAGCACCACACAGCCTTCCGCACAACCCCGCACCGCAGTTTCTCATTGAGAGAGTTTCACTCGCCGTAATGGCGGTCTTCGACGTACTCGTTGAACACGAGCGAGAGCAGGTCGGTGACGGGGCCGCCACCCACCTCGATGCCGTCCACTGTTTCGATGGGGCGAAGCTCCCACGTCGTGTTCGTGAGGAAGGCTTCGTCCGCGCGGCGGAGGTGGTCTGGCGTGTAAGTCCCTTCCTCGACCGGGATTCCCTGTTCGCGGGCGAGTTTCAGGACTACGTCGCGGGTGACACCCGGAAGGACGGGGCCGGTCGTCGCGGGCGTCCGGAGCGCGTTGTCGATGACGAAAAACACGTTGCTCGTCGCACCCTCAGCGATATTGCCAGCCGCATCGCGGATGAGCGCCTCGTCCGCCTGATAGGTGTCTGAGGCAGCGCGCTGGAGTTCGAGACGCGCGAGAATCCCGTTGAGGTAGTTGTGCGTCTTCGCTGCGGCGGGGATCGCCTCGTTCGGAATCCGGCGGGTCTTCACTGTCTGGACGACGGCCGGGCCGTCCCAGACCGGCGTGCCCGTGGTGCCCCCACGCGGCAGTTCCTTCACCATGACGACGACCGTCGGGTCGATGTCGGGTTTGGGAGTGAGTTTCCCGGGTTGGACGCCGCGCGAGATGGAGAGTTTGACGTAGGCTTCGGTGAGGTCGTTCGCCTCCAGAGTCTCGTGAATCCGGTTGAGTAACTCGTCGTCCGACAAACCGTGGTCGAGCGCGAGCGTCTCGCACGTACGGGAAAGGCGGTCTGCGTGGGCGTCCCACTCGAACACCGTCCCGCCGTAGGCGCGGAGCGTCTCGAAGGCGGCGTCGCCGTACATGAACCCGCGGTCGCGCACCGAGACGGTGGCCTCCTGTTCGGGCACGAGGTCGCCGTTTACGTGGAAGTACATTGGTCGATGAAGTTCGCAATGAGTTGCTTGCCCGCGTCGGTCAGGATGCTTTCGGGGTGGAACTGGACGCCCTCATGTGGCTTTTCTACGTGACGTACGCCCATCACGACGCCGTGTTCGTCCTCGGTGTAGGCCGTTTCGGTGAGGCTGGCGGGGAGGTCTTCGCGCCGGACGGCGAGCGAGTGATACCGCCCGACTTTGAGGGGGTTCGGCAGCCCTCGGTAGATGCCTTCGCCGTCGTGGACCATCTGCGAGAACTTGCCGTGGATGACCTCGGGGGCGTGGCCGACGGGCGCGCCGTTCGCCGCACAGAGCGCCTGATGGCCGAGGCAGACGCCGAGCGTCGGGTAGTCGAGTTCCCCGAAGATGGCCATCGAGATGCCCGCTTCTTCGGGCGTTCCGGGGCCGGGCGAGACGACGATGCCGTCGGGGTCGAGGTCGCGGATGTCTGCGATGGTGAGCGCGTCGTTGCGCTTGACAAGTACATCCGAATGAAATTCCCCCTCATCCTGCGGTTCCGCCGCAGGGTATGGAGAGGCGACTGCCTCTCCAACGTACTGCACGAGGTTGTAGACGAACGAGTCGTAGTTGTCGATGACGAGAATCACTCTTCGACCTCCATCGCGGCCTGCTCGCCGAGCGCTTCGTCCATGGCGTTCACGAGCGCTCGGCCCTTATCCAAGGTCTCGTCGTACTCACGGTCTGGCACGGAGTCGTGGACGATGCCCGCACCGACGCGCAAATAGTACCTGTCTGCGTGGCGGACGAGCGTACGGATGATGATGTTCAAGGTGGCTTTCCCATCGAAGCCGAACACGCCCATGCTCCCGGTGTAGGGGCCTCTGCGAGTGGTTTCGACCTCGTCGATTATCTCCATCGTCCGGGGCTTCGGCGCGCCCGTGATGGTTCCACCGGGGAAGACGGCGGCGACGGCGTCTGCGAGCGACACGTCTTCGCGCAGGATGCCTTCCACGAGCGAAACGAGGTGCATGACCTCTGAGTAGCGGTCGACGCGGCGGTACTCGCTCACTTCGACCGTTCCATACTGACAGACCTTGCCGAGGTCGTTTCGCTCCAAATCGACGAGCATTGCGTGTTCTGCGCGCTCTTTTTCGTCACCCAATAGGTCGGCTTCAAGTTGGGCGTCTTCTTCGTCGGTGTGCCCTCTCGGTCGGGTGCCCGCAATCGGCTCGGTCGTCACGTGGTCGCCTTCTACGTCGAGGAGGAGTTCCGGACTCGCGCTCACGAGGTCCACGCCGGGAAACTCAATCAGCCCGGAGTAGGGCGCAGGGTTCACCCGACGAAGGGCGGCGTACGCCTCAACAGGGTGGATGGTGGCGGGCGCAGAGAGGCGCTGGGAGATGTTCGCTTGAAAGGTGTCGCCGTCGCGGATGTACTGTTTCACGCGCCGGACGCGAGCGGCGAACTCGTCGCGGTCGCAATCCGATTCGAAGGTGACCGATTCGGTCGTCGGAGCCGGGGGTGAAACGCTCGGGTCGCCTGCGAGCGCGGCGGTTGCGAGTTCCATCGCTCGTGCTTTCCCGTCGTCGTAGGCCGCATCCACGTCGTCGCCAACCACGGGACACGCGGTGATTCGAAGGGTTACTTCGCCGTCGTGTGGCTCTTCCCACGAGGCGATGCGGTCGTAGACGCCGACTTGGAGTTGGGGAAGCCTGCGGTCGTTTGCGGTCGTGTCGGGGAGGCGTTCGAGTTCGCGGGCGAGGTCGTACGAGAGCCAGCCGAGCGCGCCACAGGGGTAAGGAACGTCGCAGTCGCCGCGGACGAGCGTCTCGCGGTCGAGGCGGGCTGTGAGTGCTGCAAGCGAGGGCGAGCCGTCGGGAGAATAGCCAGTAAACGTCGTTTCGAGGTGGTCTACGGGGTCGGTGGCGAACACGCCAAAGCCAGTTTGCCCGCCGGTCGTCTCCAAAAACACGCCGCCTGCGTCCTCACGGGCGCGGCGGTAGGCGAGAAACGGGTCGGCAACCGTGACCTGCACCTCGACCGGCACACGCGCCCCGTGTGCGTCGCGCGCCGCTGCCCGGAACGAGGCCCTGTCGGTCACGACGGATGGCCCAGTCATGCAGAATCGAAGACGGTGTGCGACTAACCCTCTTGCGGTTCGCCGCGTTTTAGACGCGGTGTTTTGCGCGCTCAATCCAGCGCCCGACGCGCTTTGGCGACACGTCGATTGCCGCGCCAATCTCCCCCGGGTCGGCCGCGGCGAGGTCGGCAACCGAGCCGATACCGGCCGCTTCGAGGCGGTCTGCGTAGGCCGGACCGATGCCTTTGATGATGGTGAGTGGCTCGCCCGTGTCGCCTGTCGGCCCGGCGGCCTCTGCGGGTTCTGCCGCGCCGACTTCCTCGTCGGCTTCGTCCGTCATCGATTCCGTGGAGGCAGCCGCGTCCGTCTCTTCTGCGGCCGCATCGTCCTGTTCTTCTGCCGCCTCGCGGATTGGTTCCGCCTCCATGTCTTCCGTGCTCGTGTCCGCAGGACCGACCGCCTCTGCGGGTTCCGCCGCGCCGACTTCCACGTCGGCTTCGTCCGTCATCGTTTCCGTGGAGGCCGTCGCCGTCGTCTCAGTGGACGCCGCGGAGGAGGAGTGAGAAGAGGTGTCCGCACGGTTGGCGCTTTTCCCGCCGACACGCTCGCTGTCGCGCTGGTCAGGGCGCGACCCGTTCATTCCGAGTACCGATTTCAGCCAGTCAAACAGACCCATGACAGTCGATAGAAAGGCGTCGCACTTAAAGACGTTCACGTAACGCGATATTCATCACGGACACGGGCGCGTCGTTCCCCGTCCACCGTTCGAAGGCTTCGACACCCTGATAGAGCAACATCCACGCGCCATCGACCGTCGTCGCACCGACGGCACGAGCGTCGCGCAGGAGGCGGGTTTCGAGCGGGCGATACACCGCATCGAGCACAGCCAACTCGTCGTGGAGGGCGGCTTTCGGGACCGGCGTCTCGTCTGATTCCATGCCCACGCTCGTCGCGTTCACGAGGACGGACGCGTCTGCAAGGAGTTTGTCGAGGTCTCCGAGGCCGTGGCCGGTCGCGTTCGGGACGGCGTCGGCGAGGTCGTGGGCTTTCTGCTCGGTGCGGTTGGCGATTCGCACGGTCATGCCCTCGTCTGCGAGGCCGAAGGCAATTGCACGCCCCGCCCCGCCCGCACCGACGACGACGGCGGTTCCGTCGAGTGCCACGTCGTGGTCGCGCAGGGCGCGCACCGCGCCAATCGCGTCCGTGTTGTGGCCCGTCGGCGTCTCGCCCGAGAAGTCGATGGTGTTGACCGCGCCGATGCGCGCGGCGAGGTCGTCCGGTTCGACGAGTTCGAGAACGTCCTGTTTGAACGGAATCGTCACGTTGAGGCCCGCGATGCCGAGCGCCTGTGCGCCGCAGATGGCGGCTTCGAGGGCTTCAGGCGCGGGTTCGAAAGTGACATAGCGCGCGTCGAGATCGAGTTCAGCGTAGGCCGCTTCGTGCATCGGCGGCGAAAGTGAGTGAGTCACGGGGTTGCCAAGAAGGCCGAACACCTGCATGGCAAGGGCCACGCGGTAGCACCGAATAAAACAGTCGTCTCCGGGCAGCAATTGAGGTCAGTGACCGCCCACGACGGACAGGTTGAGAACCACGACGTGGTAGACGAGGACGATTATGAACACGACGTAGAACGCCCCGCCGATGAGGAACGGCAGCGGGTTCATGTTACCCTCGTTGATCGTTCGGGCCCGGACGTAGAGCAACACGGCCGAGACGATGGCGAGAATCGCAGAGAAGGCGTTCAGGAACCCGGCAGTCCCCCATTCGAGGGTGAGGTTCCACGAGGTGAACAGGATGCCAAGCGTGACCGGGAGCGTGCCCTGAAATGCCATCGCGCCCGTGATGTTGCCAATCGCGAGCGTGTCCTTGTCCTGTGAAATCCAGATGATGCTGTTGAACTTCTCAGGTAACTCCGTGGCGAGTGGCGCGAGCAAGAGCGCGACCACGGCGGCTGGGATGGTGAGCACTTCAGCAGAGAAGAACTCGATTTCCGTGACGAACAGCTGTGCCCCGCCGATGATGAGGCCGAGCGCGATGAGCGTCTGGACGATGACCAGCCCCCGGGAGGGGTCGCTGCTGTACTCATTCGCCGCGTCACCGATGCCGGGAATCGGCCCCCAACCCCGTTCGATAAACAGGCCGAGATGCAGGTCGTCTAACGCCTCGCCTTCGATGAGTTCGCCGCTTTTGAGCGAGCGATAGACGTAGAACACGTAGAGGCCGACGAGCGTGATGGCGATGGTGATTTCGAGGCTTCGCTGTTGGATGAGCGCGGCGATGAACGCGAGCGTGTAGCCAACGAGAAAGAAACTCAGGTCGCGTCGGGTCGAAACCTCGTTGAAGTGAAATTCGGGGCCGTACGCCCGACGGCGGGCGAAATACAGGACGCTCACGCCGATGAGGAACATCGCAATCGTCGCGAGCATGAACGGCGCGCCGAGAATCGCGCCGACGCCGACTTCGTCCGCGCCCGAGGTGTCGCCCGTCGCAACCCCTTGGAGGATGGCGATGACGGGAATCATGGTTTCTGGAAGCGCCGTCCCCACCGCCGCGAGGATGCTTCCAGTCGCGCTTTCTGAGACGCCGAGTCGATGCCCGAGCCACTCGACGCCGTTCGTGAACACCTCTGCACCGAGGAGGAGGAGGGCGAACGAGCCGAGCAAAAGAAGACCGTTTCCGACCGTGCGGGGCAAAAACGGCACGGAGACCAAGCCGAGGTGCGGTGCCATGGACGTGCTTCTCGACAAACTCAATTAAGCGATTCTATCCACACTCCGACGGGCTTTATTGCACGTCTCTGTTAGCCATCAGCGTGATTGCACTCGTCGTGAGCCGTGCCGACTCCGCCTCCGTCCACATCGGTGAGCACCTGCGCTCGCTCGCTGACTGGACTGAATCAGAAGACGACAGCCGCCCGGACGCGCGCGGTGGTGGCACCGTCTACCGCACAGACGGCTTCTGTCTGCGTGAGTTCGACGACCTGCACTTAGAACTCGAAACCGTCGCGGACGCCTTCTCTGACCCCGAATACATCGTGTTCGCCTCGCGTCACGCGGGCGACACCGGCCCGCTATTGACCGCCCACTTCACCGGCAACTTCGGCCCGGCCGAGTACGGCGGCGTCGACGGCGGCCTCGCTCGTGCCTGTCCGAACGCGCACAAAGCCGTCATCAAGGCACTCGAAGAAGTCGCGCCTGCGGGCTACGACGTGGGGATGGAGTGTACCCACCACGGTCCTTCTGCGGTGGGCGTCCCCTCTATGTTCGTGGAACTCGGAAGCGGCGAAGAACAGTGGGAAGACCCCGAGGGCGCACGTGCGGTGGCGAAAGCCATTCTCGCGCTCAAGGGGGTTCCCGCCGACAGCAAGCGCCACCTCGTCGGCTTCGGCGGCGGCCACTACGTCCCGCGCCCGACCCGTATCGTCAAGGAGACGGCGTGGGCCGTGGGCCACATCGCTGCCGACTGGTGTTTGGCTGATATGGGTGACCCACACGAGCATCGTGACGTGCTCGCCCACGCCTTCGAGCAGAGCGCCGCCGAGTTCGCCGTCGTCGACGGCGAGAAACCCGCCCTCAGAGACGCCATCGATGCACTCGGCTACCGCGTCGTGAGCGAGACGTGGGTTCAAGAGACGAGCGACGTACCGCTCGCAGCCGTCTCGGAACTCGAAGCGGCGCTGTGCCCGGTCGATGACGGCCTTCGATTTGGCCAGCTAGAGACGTGGCCGGTCGCATTCGAGACCGTCTCGCTTCCGGTCGCGCTCATCCAAGAGGCGGAAGGCACCGACCGCGAGGCAGTACGGGCGGCCGCAGAAGCACACCTGCTCGCATTCACAACCGACGAAGCTGGGACTCGGGTCGGGGGGCGCGCAGCGATTCCAAACGAACCCGCCCGTGATGCCTTCATCGACGCGCTCGTTCCGATTCTCCGCGAGAAGTACGACGAAGTCGTGCGCGAAGCCGACGCCGTCGTCGCGCGCGTTTCGACGTTCGACCCCGAAAAAGCCGCGACGCTTGGCATCCCCGAGGGGCCGAAATTTGGGAAGCTGGCAAGTGGGCAACCTGTCACGATTCGTGGTCGTGAGATACCTCCCGAAGAGGTGCGGACGTACCGGGAGCAGACGTTCAGACTCTAATTTTCATTAACATATTTTTTGATGGAATAAGCGTCTGACGTGCGGCAGACAAGAGGGGAAAAATAATTACCTCTCGTCTTGAACCCATCCGTATTACATGGACTCAATTATTGAGGACGCTATCGAGGAAGCCGAGCAAGACCGAGGCGGCGAGGCTCCTCCGGGGGCAGAAAACGGTTCTAAAGGGAAGGGTATGAAAACATCCGGGACGATGACCGACGAGGAACTGCTCTCGGTCGTAGACGACCTCAAGACGGAGATTACGGTCGTTGGCTGTGGTGGTGCAGGGAGCAACACCGTGACGCGCATGGCAGAAGAGGGGATCCTCGGCGCGACGCTCGTCGCCGCGAACACCGACGCCCAACACCTCGTCAACAACACGAAAGCAGACACGAAGATTCTCATCGGCCGAAAACGCACCGGCGGCCGCGGGGCCGGGTCCGTCCCGAAGATCGGTGAGGAAGCCGCACAGGAAGACATCGAAGACATCAACGAATCCGTCACCGGCTCCGACATGGTGTTCATCACGGCCGGTCTCGGCGGTGGCACCGGCACCGGGTCTGCGCCCGTCGTCGCACAGGCCGCACAGGACGCAGGCGCGCTCACCATCGCAATCGTTACGATTCCGTTCACTGCAGAAGGTGAACGACGTCGCGCGAACGCGGACGCTGGCTTAGAACGCCTGCGCTCGGTCGCGGACACGGTCATCGTCATCCCGAACGACCGCCTGCTCGACTACGCGCCGAACATGCCGCTGCAGGACGCCTTCAAAATCTGTGACCGCGTCCTCATGCGCTCGGTGAAGGGCATGACCGAACTCATCACGCGCCCCGGCCTGGTCAACGTGGACTTTGCCGACGTTCGCACCATCATGGAGAACGGTGGCGTCGCCATGATTGGCCTCGGAGAGAGCGACACCGAGAGCAAGGCGAAAGACTCCGTCCGGTCTGCGCTCCGTTCGCCGCTGCTCGACGTCGAGTTCAAAGGCGCGAACTCCGCGCTCGTCAACGTCGTTGGTGGCCCGGACATGAGCATCGAAGAAGCCGAGGGCGTCGTCGAAGAAATCTACGACCGCATCGACCCAGACGCACGCATCATCTGGGGCGCAACGGTCAACGAGGACTACGAGGGCAAGATGGAGACGATGATTGTCGTCACCGGCGTCGAATCACCACAAATCTACGGTAAGAGCGAAGCAGAGCGCGAAAAAGCGGCCCAGCAGGTCGGCGACGACATCGACTTCGTCGAATAATCCTGACTGTTCAATTTTCCGAACAATCTAGCGAACCTCATATAGCGCGCAGGCTCACTAGACGTATGGACCACCCGTTGGCGGACATCGAGTTCCTCGCCCGCTCCACCAACCGGGTTGTGGTTCTCGACACACTCGCGACGCGGCCGTGCACCCGAGACGAACTCATAGACGCGACCGGTGCTTCCCGAGTGACACTCGGTCGGATTCTCACAGATCTCCAGACGCGTGGTTGGATTCGCAAAGACGGCAACGAGTATCGCGCAACCTCGATTGGCCGGTTGGTCGCAACCCAGTTCAACGAACTCATCGAGACGACGGAGACCGCAAACAAGCTCCACGACATCATCCAGTGGCTCCCCGCAGACGAATTCGATTTTCCGCTCACGTGTCTCCACGACGCAACCATCATCCGTCCCTCACAGAGCGACCCGCTCGCGCCGATTCGCTGGGCGGCAACCTACCTGCGACAAGCAGACGAGGTCGAAATGCTCACACACTCGGTCGCAGCCGAGAATCTCGAAGCCAACTGGCAGGCCGTCGCCAACGGCACCCAGCGATTGAGCGCCGTGCTCACCCGGGGAGTGGTCGAAACGATTCGTGAAGACGCCGTCCTCGCCACCCAAATGGCGGAGATGGTCGAAACGGGCAACGCCTCCATCCACGAATACGACGGGGAGGTCCCGTACGTCGTGATGGTCACCGACCACAAGACGTTGCTCGGGGTCGATGACGACCAGCGAATGCCACGGGCGCTCATCATCACCGAAGACGAACACGTCCGGGCGTGGGCGAGCGACACGATTGCCGAATATCGACGGGCTGCGACCCTTGTGACCCCTGAACTGTTCTCGGTTGAGGGGTGAGACTGTAAGCAATAAATAGAAAAAGGCGGGGAGGTAACACCTCGGCATGGAAGTTCCGTTTAAGCTCTCGTCATACACACGAGTGCTCAAGCTTGCGAGTACGCCATCGCGAGAGGAGTTCTCTCAGATTGCGAAGATTGCCGGAGCAGGCATCGTGTTAGTTGGGCTGCTCGGATTCGTCATCTTCGTAATCATGAGCTTCGTCCCGGGCGGTGCGTAAAATGCCGATTTACGCCGTCAAGACGACAGCCAGCCAAGAGCGCACCGTCGCAGACATGATTATCAACCGCGAGGAGGACGAGATTCACGCCGCACTCGCCCCTGACTCGCTCACGAGCTACGTGATGGTCGAAGCCGACAACGACGCCGTCATCAAGCGCGTTTTAGAGGAAATCCCCCACGCGCGCACTATCGTCCCCGGTGAGAGTTCGATCGGTGAAGTCGAACACTTCCTCTCGCCAAAGCCCGACGTCGAAGGGATTGCAGAGGGCGACATCGTCGAACTCATCGCTGGGCCGTTCAAAGGCGAGAAGGCGCAGGTTCAACGCATCGACGAAGGCAAAGACCAGGTGACGGTCGAACTCTACGAGGCGACCGTTCCGATTCCGGTCACCGTGCGCGGCGACCAGATTCGCGTGCTCGACTCAGAAGAGCGATAATCGCAGGTTTCTCGCGTTTTCCCAGGATACAGAGCCATGGCTCTCCCCACTAACGTAGTCGAAAACGCGTCGGCCTCAGACGGCGTGGCCAGCCTGTTCGATGCGTGCGAGCACTTCGTTTAAATCGACTTCCGATTCGATATCGTCGAGAACCTTCTCGCGGCGGCGTACGTCTGCGGCGTTCGCGCCGTAGGCGCGGACGTACTCTGCACGTGTGTGTTCCTCGAACGCGTGTTTGATGGCGAAATAGCCGTCCGGCATGACCGTGCCACACACCTGACATTCGTGGTGTGTGTGGTCGGTTGCTTGATGGACGGCCGCACTTTCTACGCTCTCGAACTGGTTACCACAGCCCTCGATGGCGCACTCCCAAGGTGACATCCGTACTGAATTGTTGCGGTGGGTGATATATACAATTTCCTCCGTGTTGCGCAAATCAGAATCACTTAATCCCTTGCGACGAAACCAACGGCCGTGAGTCGTGACGAGTTTCGTGTCGACATGCACGTCAAAATCCTCGATGAGAAGGTCGTAGCTAGAGCCAAAGCGCGTGGAATCGACGCGCTCGTCTACGCGCCCCACTTCACGCGTCTTTCGGCCATAAACGCGCGAGCGGCCGCCTTTTCAGACGACGACCTCCTCGTCATCCCCGGCCGCGAACTGTTCACCGGCGACTGGAAGACGCGAAAGCACATCCTCGCCCTCGGCCTGTCAGAACCCGTCCCAGATTTCATCACGCTCGACGGAGCGATGACCGAACTCGCCCGCCAGAACGCCGCGGTTCTCGTCCCACACCCGGAGTTTCTCACCGTCAGCATGGAGCAACCGGACATCGAACGCTTCGCAGACCGCATCCACGGCGTCGAAGCCTACAACCCGAAACACTGGCCCCACCAGAACCGACGGGCAGAAGAAATCATCCGCGAAACCGGACTGTCGGGGTTCACCTCGTCGTACGCCCACATGCGCGGCACCATCGGTGAGGCGTGGACGGCGTTCGACGAACGCTTCGAGACCACAGCTGACCTCGTCACCGCCCTCCGCGAGGGCGTTCCCCGCCGGGTGATGCATCGAACCGGTATCGGACACCGGCTGCGCTGTCTCGCTGAGTTCGCCCACCTCGGCTACGAGAACAGCTACGGGAAAATCGACCGCCTCTTTCTCTCCGGCACGGAGCCAACCCACCCAGACCACATCGCCTACGGCGGGCGGTTCGACGACATCAGCGTCTACTAAATCAAGCCGAGTGACTGGAAGGCAATCTGGGAGAGCGGTTCGCGGTAGATGATGACTGCTGCACCGATGAGTTCAACGGCCGTCACCGCGAGCATCACCGCATCCGCGTAGCGGCTGCTCACGGGCACGCCGACGGGCAGATTGTACTCCTTTTCGAACGGATAGAACAGCGCAATGCCGCGTTTCGACCCGAGGATGTCGAGGATGTAGTGCGTCAAAATACCAATCCAGACGTAGTGGAGGTTCCCGAAGTAGGTCGGCCACGCGGCGAACACGCCGAGGACGAGCAGATTGTGGAGCGTTTTTCGGTGGCGGCCAAAGTCCGTGTCAACGTCGGGGAAGAGCGCACCAAGCACGACGGGGACGCTCACTTCGGCAATCGTTCGGAGCGTCTCGATGTCGCCGCTCGGATGGAGGATATAGCCCAGTCCGATGCTCAACAACAGGGCGTTCAGCACGTGGCCTCGTTTGTTCATCGACAGCGAAGCGAACGCGACGCCACCCTACAAGGTTTTCCGTTTTTCTATCGCAGAGAGTAGGTCTGAGAGCGCTTGGTGGGCGATGTGTCGTTTGATGTCTGTGCGTGTTCCCTCGAACTGGTGGCGAGTAACGGTGGTTTCCGAGGTTCCGGTTCCCCACTCACCCGCAAAGGAGACGCCGATGAACACCGTTCCAACGGGTTTCTCGGGCGTGCCACCGTCCGGCCCCGCAATCCCAGTGGTCGCCACACCCCACGTCGTGTCGGCGGTGTCGCGGACGCCCCGTGCCATCTCACGGGCGACCTGGTCGCTCACCGCGCCGTGTTCGTCGAGTGACTCGCGGTTGACCGCAAGGAGCGCACGCTTCGCGTCGTAGGAATAGGTGACGACGCTCCGGTCGAAGTAGTCACTCGACCCGGGAGCGTCGGTGAGCAGCGAGCCAACGAGCCCACCGGTACAGGATTCGGCTACGGCAACGGTTTCTCCCTGTGCGCGCAGCGCATCGCCAACGCGCACCTCGATTGCGTCATCGGTCATGGCAGTGTAATGGGTCGCCGCGCGCAAGAAACCCACTCCCAACGAAAGAACAACCATGCCGGACTCCATGGATGGCATATGGACTACGAGACGCCGCTGTTCTTTCGCGTGATGCAGTACGCGGCGAACGCAGACCGAGACGTCATCGACATGGTGAGCGGGAATCCTGATTGGGGCTCGCCGCCTGCGCTGAGCCAGGGGTTGCACGACTACGCAGACCTCGGCGGTGACGAGTTCCAGTACCCGCCGAGCGAAGGGCTGTTCGAACTCCGCCAGGAGATTGCGGCGCGCAGAGATGTGTCTGTAGACCGCATCGTCGTCACGAACGGCGCGGGCGAGGCGAACTATCTCGCCATGGCGGGTGCGCTTGAGCGCGATGCCGGAGACGAAGTCATTCTGACTGACCCCGTCTACCCCTACTATCCGGGCAAGACGAAAATGCTCGGTGGGAGGCCGAAATACGTCCCTGCAGACGAAGACGGCACGCTCGACCCGGCGGCCGTGCGTGAAGCGGCATGTGAGGAGACGGCACTCATCGTGGTGAACACGCCGAACAACCCGACGGGGGCCGTCTACGACCGTGAGTCGATGGCCGAGTTCGTCGCCATCGCAGAGGAGTACGACGCCATCCTCGTGAGCGACGAGGTGTACGACGAGTTCGACTACTCGGGGACGTTCACGAGCGCGCTCTCGTTCGACTCAGACCACTACGTCGTCACCAACGCCTACTCGAAGTCGTTCGCCATCACGGGATTTCGCGTGGGCTACGCCATCTTCCCCGAGGAATTGGTCGCCGGAGCGAAAACCCGCCACATGCTCGTGAACGTCACTGGGCCGCGGCCCTCGCAGTACGCCGTGTTGCAGGCGCTTAGAGAGACGCCCGCGTCGTACCACGCAGAGACTCGTGAGCTGCTCGCTGAGCGCATCGAGACGTTCACCGACGCGCTGGACGAAGCCGGGGCTGCCTACAACCGACCTGCTGGTGGCTTCTACGTCATGGCGCGCTTCGACGGCTTCCCGGGGACGCTCGACAACGTCTTTCGCCTCATCGACGAGGCGGGCGTTGCGGGGATGCCCGGCGAAGCCTTCGGTGAGAGCAGAGGCGACTGGCTGCGCTTTGCGCTCGTGACGCCGCGCGCGACGGAGGCGGCCACCCGACTGGCCGACTACTTCTAGCGAAACCCTCTCGGGGTAGTCGGACTGCTGGTCACGGGTTTGCGTGACCACCCCACACCGGTCTGGCGGTGTGAATGCGTCCGCTCCGGGTTGGAGTCGGCTTCGTATCTAAACCCTCGGGGCGACCGAGAAGTACACAAACCCCCGCGAGTAACGGGCGACCATGAGTGAACTGACCGTCGAGCCGGTCGAATCAATCGACGACGCAGACGTTCCGGTCGGTGTTGACGCCCCGAAATACGTGTTGTACGGTGGCAAAGGCGGCGTCGGAAAGACGACGATGGCCGCGGCGACGGCCCTCGCGAGCGCCCGTGACGGCACCGCCACGCTCGTCGTTTCGACCGACCCGGCCCATTCGCTCTCGGACACGTTCGAGACGCAGATTTCTCCAGAGCCAGCCCGCATTCGGGATGACGTACCGCTCTACGGCGCGGAAATCGACCCCGATGCGGCGATGGAAGACGGCATGTTCGGCGCGGGTGGGAGCATGGACGGCATGGGCGGCCTCGGTGAACTGCTGCCTGGGGATGACGAGGATGAAAATCCGCTCATGGGCGGGACGATGCCCGGCGCAGACGAGGCGGCCGCAATGCGTCTCTTGCTCCAGTACATGGACGACGAGCGTTTCGAGCGCGTCGTCATCGACACCGCGCCGACGGGCCACACACTGCGCCTACTCGAACTCCCCGAGGTGCTCGACTCGATGGTCGGGCGTTTCATCAAACTCCGCCAGCGCTTCAGCGGGATGATGGAGGGACTCAAAGGGATGTTTGGCGATGGACAGAACCCGGAAGAAGGAATCGGCGACTTAGAGGAGTTCGCCGCCCGCATCGAACGTCTGCGTGCGACGCTGCGCGACCCCGCACAGACCGACTTCCGCATCGTCATGGTGCCAGAGGAGATGAGCGTCGTCGAATCCCAGCGCCTGCTCTCGCGGCTCACTGAGTTCAAAATCCCTGTTAGCACCGTCGTCGTGAATCAGGTGATGGAGAATCTGACGGACGTGACGGGCATCGAAACCGACTGGTTCGTCTCGCCAAACCTCGACTCGTGTGAGTTCTGCCAGCGCCGCTGGAAGGTCCAACAGAACGCGCTCACGAAGGCCCAAGACCTGTTCATGGGGCACACGGTAAAGCGCGTGCCGCTGTTCGCAGACGAAGTGCGCGGAGAACAGATGTTGCGGGTCGTCGCCGCCTGCCTCGATTAGAGGAATCGGCGCGCCTGTCGGTAGGCGAAGTCAATCCAATTTGCAGGAATGAATCGGGCGTACTCGCCGTATTTGGCCGGTTTGCCGACCTGATAGCGGGGGTGTGGATTCGGCGAGAACGCGGCTTCGATGATGTCTTCTGCGACGCGCTCGGGGGTGACCGCACCAATGCTTCCGCCACCGAGCAGCGACGTGTCGTCGAACAGTTTGTAGAACGTTGCGTAGGCTTCAGTCCGGTCGAGTTCATTGAGTTCCTCGCCCACGCGGTCTGAGAACTTCGTTTCGACCGGACCGGGTTCGACGAGCACCACGTCGATACCGAACTCCTCGACTTCGACGCGGAGGGCGTCTGACATTGCTTCGAGCGCGAACTTAGAGCCGCTGTAGACGCCAGTTCCGGGCATGGAGATGCGCCCGAGCACCGAAGAGACGTTGATGATTTTCCCCTCGCCTTCCTCGCGCATGTGCGGGAGGACTGCGCGAATCAGGCGATGTGGACCGAACACGTTCACGTCGAACTGCTGTTGGGCCTCTGCGGGTGTTATGTCCTCGACGGGCCCGAGTTTGCCGTAGCCAGCGTTGTTCACGAGACAGTCGATGCGGCCGTGTTCCTCGATGATTCGTTCGACAACGCGCGCTACGTCCTCGCCTTTGGTCACGTCCAACTCGGCGGTATGCGCGCCGGCGTCTGCGAGGGATTCGATGTCGGCGGTGTCGCGGGCGGTCGCGTACACTTCCCACTCCGTATCGAGAAATTCTTGGGCGGTTGCACGGCCGATGCCGGACGAGCAACCAGTGATGAGGGCGGTTTTCGTCATTGTTTGACCCTCTTTCTGTGGACAGTTAACTGTCAGTGGTTCGCTTCACTTCTGCCGCGTAGGTGTCGGCAAGCCGCGTGGGTTCTGGCAGTTTGTACTTGGTCGATGTGGCTTCCACGAGGGTTGCGGCGGTTGCGGCGCTCACCCGGTGGCCCGGACTCACGTAGAGTGGGTTGATTTGTTTCGAGTTCGGGTACTGGCGCGTTTGGACGGCGTAGCCAATTATCTCCCCGGCGGGTGCGTCCACGGAATCGTCGGCTTCGATGGGGACGCGCGTGCCTGCCTCGCGGCCGGAAACAGAGCCTTTTGGGTTCCCACAGAGCAGGCTCTTTGCCACGCCAATCGACGGAATGTCGAGCATGACGCCGATGTGCGTGGCGATGCCCGCCTGCCTGAAGTGGATGCGCCCGCTGCCGTCGAACATGACGAGGTCGGGCGTTGTTTCGAGGGTTTCGAACGCATCGAGAATCGGCCCGCCCTCGCGGAAGGCGAGGAGGCCGGGAATGTACGGAATTGAAATCGGTGAGATAGCGGACGTACGCTCTACGACCTCGCCACCTCGCATGACGACGATGGCGCTCACAGCGGTTTCGTCGTCGAGAAACGCTTGGTCAACGCCCGCGATGAGCGCGGTTTCGGGGTCGATTTCGACAGTATCTTCAAACACAGCGACTTCTGCGAGTTCGCGTTGAAGTTGCTCCATCTCGGCACGCGAGAGCGCCGGGTCAGGCGCGAACTCCGGATGTTTCACGGTCAGAATGGGCCGCGTCTCCGTCCGGGGCCGCCGCGGCCACCGCCGCCGAACTGGAGTTGTTCGGGGGCGCGCTCACCGCGCTGTTTCAGCAGGTAGCCGTAGATGAGGCCGATGCCAAGTCCGGAGAGGTGAGCGAGTTGGGCAACACCGCCTGCGCCGATGCCGAAGGAAGCGGAGACGAGCACCGAGTACCCGGCGAACAGCGCCGTCGCGGCCCACAGTGGCATCGGGATGATGAAGTACAGATAGATGCGCAGGTTGGGGTTGAGCACCGTTAAGACGCCCATGAGCGCGGCGATTGCGCCGCTCGCGCCCACCACGCCGCCGGTCGCCGCAGACGCGGTCAGAATCGCCGCGCCGATTTGGGAGAGGCCAGCAATCATCCCTGCGCCAAGGAACAATGCGCTGAACTTGAGCGACCCGACCCGGCGTTCGACAATCGGGCCGAAGAAGTACAGCACGATGCTGTTGATTGCGATGTGGGTGAAGCCGCCGTGGGAGAAGATAGACGTGACCCACGTCCAGACGTACTCTGGATGTTGCGGAGTTAAGACGAACACCGCTCGCCACAGCGGAGAGTTCTGGGGCGCAACGAACAACGGGAAGACAGCGATTTCGATGATGAACCAGACCCACATCAGCCCGAGGAAGACGAAGGTCATGTTGTTGCGGAAGTAGCCGAGGAACCCGCCGGTTCCGGTGTTCACATTCACGCGGTTGAATACGGCTTGCGAACGGCCGCCTTCGTTCCGGACGCTGTCGTCGAAATCACTCGCGAAGATGCCCTGCGGGTCGTTCCAGTTTTCCAGCCCGGGGCAGTGGTGATTCTCGGGTAGTCGGTGGTCAGAACAGTAGGTTCCACCGCAGTGTCGGCAGTTGTAGGGTAGATTCTCGTGTCTGCCACACTGGTCACACGTCGCCATTGGCTTCGATACGAACCCGAGCATAAAAAGGGGTTGGGGTAAGCCCCGGCGCTCACAGGGGCGCGGGGCTGTAGATTTTTGCCCGTCCACCCTGTAGTCTGGGTGTGAAAGAGTTCGAGCGAAAACAGCGCCTTGAACGCATCGAACGCGAAGGCGCGACGGTGGGTGCGGACATTCCAGACCGCATCGTGGTACAGGGAGAGCCGCTCGACCTGCGGTCGTTCGTCTTCGAAATCAAACGCCTCGACACGGTTCCGCCGGGAAAACAGGACGAGGTTGACGAGGCGAAAAAGAATCTCAGACGCGAGCGAAACGAGCGCCGAGACCGCCTCGAAGAGGGCGACATCTCGGTCGAGGAAGCAGACGACCTCGTGTCCGCGATTATTGGCATCGACCGGGCGCTGAACGCGCTCCAACAGCTCGGCCCGGCGAACTTAGAACAGCAGATATCGGCCCAACAAGCCGCAGACCAGAAACGCTGGATGAACTTCCTGAAACAGGCGCTTGGCAAGCAGAAAAGTCAGGGACGCAGTCGATGAGCCGCAACCACGAAGTCGCCGCCCTGTTCGAGGAGTTCGCAGACTTACTCGACGCGAAAGGCGTCGAGTACAAGCCTCGCTCGTACCGGCGGGCGGCAGAGAACATCCGCGAACACCATCGCGACATCGAAGTGCTCGCGGCAGACGGCCAAGACGCAGTCGAGGAAATTTCGGGCGTCGGTGACGCCATCTCCTCGAAGGTCGTCGAATACTTCGAAACCGGTGAAATTTCTGAGTTAGTCGAACTCAGACAAGAACTGCCAGTCAACATGGCCGAACTCACCGCCGTCGAAGGCGTCGGCCCGAAAAGCGTGGGAAAGCTCTACGAAGCGCTCGGCATCACGACGCTCGATGAACTCGAGGAGGCCGCAAAAGCCGGAAAGATTCAGGAGATTTCCGGGTTCGGCGCGAAAACAGAGGAAAACATCCTCGAAAACATTCCGTTCGCCCGCGAATCGCAGAGCCGTGAACTGCTCGGAGAGGCGCGCCCACTCGCGGAGTCCATTCTCGCCTACTTCGAGGACGTTTCGGAAGCCGAGAAGTGGGAGGTTGCGGGGTCGCTACGCCGGTGGAAAGCCACTATTGGCGACATCGACATCCTCGCCGCGAGCGACGAGCCGCAAGCGGTCATCGAGGCGTTCACCGACTGGGCCGACGTAGACGACGTCATCGAAGCGGGCACGAAAAAGGCAGCCGTGCGCTCTGGTGGCCTCAGAATCGACCTCCGGGTCGTCGATGTCGCAGACTTCGGCGCGGCGCTCCAGTACTTCACCGGGAGCAAAGCCCACAACGTCCACCTCCGGAACATCGCCATTGACCAAAATCTGAAGATGAACGAGTACGGCGTCTTCGACGTTTCAGTGGTTGACGACCCGGACGCGGGCCAGCGCGTTGGTGAGCGCGTCGCGGGCGAGACAGAGGAGAGCATGTACGACGCCCTCTCGGTGCCGTGGATGCCGCCCGAACTCCGCGAAGACCGCGGCGAAATCGAAGTCGCACTCGACGGTGACCTGCCAACGCTCATCGACGAGGACGACATTCGCGGCGACCTCCACCTCCACACCGAGTGGTCTGACGGCAACAACACCATCGAAGAGATGGTCGAGGGCGCGGCCGCGTTCGGCCACGACTATCTCTGCATCTCAGACCACGCGACAGGGCCGGGAATGGTCGGCGGCGTTGGTTTGGAGGATGACGAACTACTCGACCAACTCTCAGAGATTCGCGCCGTCGCAGAAGACGCGTCCATCGAGGTGTTCGCGGGCGTCGAAGCCAACATCGACGACGAGGGCGGCATCTCGATTGGCGAGGAAGTCGCAGCGGCACTCGACATCGTCGTCGCGTCGCCCCACAGCAACTTAGACGGCGATGCGACGGATCGGCTCGTCACGGCCGTCTCGAACCCTCACGTAACCATCCTCGGCCACCCAACCGGCCGCCTGCTCAATCAGCGTCCGGGTCTCGAATTTGATATCGAGACGGTCGCCAAAGCGGCTGCAGCACACGACACGGCGCTCGAAATCAACGCCAACCCCCACCGTCTCGATCTCTCAGGGAGCATGGTTCAACAGGCGCTCAAACACGGCGCGACCATCTCCATCAACACCGACGCCCACCGACCCGAAAACTACGAACTCATCCGCTACGGCGTCCACACCGCTCGGCGTGGCTGGGCGGAAGCAGACGACGTGCTCAACGCGTGCTCGGCCGACGACGTGCGCGACTTCTTCGGCTGATGACTGCGCGCCCACGTCTCTTGCTCGACGTAATGCTCGGGCGGCTTGCGAGCTATCTGCGGATGTGTGGTTACGATACCGTCTACGCGCTCGACCGGGGTGTCGAAGCGGACGACACACTTCGTACGATTGCAGCGCAAGAGGGGCGAATGCTAGTGACCCGAGACGTATCACTGGCAGCGCAGGTACCAGAGAGCATCCTCCTACGCGAACGCGAGGTGACAGACCAACTCCGCGAACTGCAGACAGCTGGACTCGCGCTCGAACTCGAAGCGCCCACCTATTGTGGACGGTGTAACGGTGCGTTGGCCGAGTCGTCACCGGAAACGCCACCTGAGTACGTTCCCGATGGCGTGAGCACGCTCTGGCAGTGCGTCGACTGCGGACAGTACTTTTGGAAAGGAAGTCATTGGGAGCGCGTCGGAAAAACGCTTCAGTCGCTTTAGTGGTCTAAATTGTAGTGCCACTGCGCACACGGCTCCATATCATCCATGACCTCGTCGTGTGCGCCACAGTAGGGTTTGCGGCCCTGTGGCGTCTGGACGTACTCGAAGTGCGAGCAGTTGCCACAGTACCGGTCTGCCGGGCGTGGCGGCGTTGGCTGGTCTAAGAGTTCTGCGCCGTCGTCGGTCGGCACGTCCCGTACCGTCTGCGTGTCTGCCCCGCCGTCGCTGATGTGGCGCGCGTGGCGTGAGGTCTGGCGGGCGTTTTGCACCGCCGTTTGGGTTTCGACTTCGCCATCCGGTTGGACACCGAGCAGGCCAATTCCGCCAAGGCCGCCCGAGAGCGCCGGGCCATCGACGGCCACGATACGCGTTTTCCCTTCCTTGGTGACTTCGAGTTTGACCGTCCCCCCGGGTTTGTTGCGGACTTTGAAGTTCGCAACCCCAGCGAACAGACACCAGAACGTGGTCATCGTTCCGAAGAAATAGATTGCGACTACGGGGAGGGTGAGGTCGACGGGGTCGCGAAACCACATTGTCGGGAAGGCGTACCAGAACAGCGCGACACCGGAGAGCGCGATGCTTGCGCCGCCTGCCGCGAGCAGTCGCGTTCTTCGACCTGCTGGAAGCACGCTGAAGATGCCGACGAACACCGCGGGAAGGCCCACACCAGCGAGCACGCCCGCGATTTCTCGTGACTGCCAAAGCGCGTTACCGACGACGTTTGTCGTCGCAATGACGATGCCGAGGACGACGAGTATCGCCCCAACCGCGAACAGACTCAAGCCGAGGTACAGCCGTTGGAGGCTCGCTTCTGTGCCGATATTCCCCTCGTACACCTCCGTCAGGCTGGTCATGCGGGAATCTACACTGGCCTTCCACAAAACAGTACGTCAGACACCACTCCGAATTCTGTCACAATGGGCGCAAAGCGCGGGCGAGACTCCTCATAACTGGAAAACGCGCCGAGTCGAAAGGTCTAATCACGGGGCGGGCAAACGTCGTCTCATGGCAGACGAAGCGGAAGAAGAAGCCGCGCCCGCAGTCGAGCTTGGCGAGGGCGAGTCCGTCGAGGGCATTCCACTCGCACGAGTCGCCTCCCGACTGACGTGGGGCATGGAGCACAGTGAACTCAAACGCCGCGAGGGAGACACCGCCATCCGAACGCCGGATGGCCCACAGGCACTCGGTGACGTCCTCGATAACATCGACACGCCGTACTTCGAAACGCGTCAAGAGTTCGTAGATGACGTGCGAACGGCCATCGGCACTGGCCCGGTTCCAACTGAATAAGGTGTCCATAGAGGCGTTGCGTCAGCGACTCCCCTCGCTGTCCTGGGTGCAAGTTGCCCTTCTCTGGGGAGCCATCCTCACCATTATCTGGATGGAGTGGGAGATAACCGGCCTCGAACAGCGTGTCTTCCACGACACGGTCGTGTACATCCTTGGCCCCGCTATTCTCGCGGTGTTCTACGGTCGGCACCTCGGTTGGCGCGTCGACCGCCTCGCGGTCAAAAACACCGTCCTCCTCGCGCTGTTCGTGCTGCCGTTTTACATCGTCGGCTCCTCGCTCCCCTCGGTCAGGGCCTACTACCCGATGTGGGAAACGGGCGCGGCGCTCAATCAGTACCTCCCCCACGCACTCAAGCAGTTCGTGGTCGTGGTCGCCGCGGAGACCTACTTCAGAGGCTTGCTGTGCGTCGGCATCCGCGAAATCGGCTTCAAGAGCGTGTTCGTCAGCCCGATAATCTACACCTTCCAGCACTTAGGCAAGCCCCCCATCGAAATCATCCTTTCCGGACCAACGGACGTGCTGTTCGGGGCAGTTGATTACAAGAGCGATTCCATTCTCCCCTCGATTGTCGCCCACGGTGCGGGCCTCGCACTGCTCGATTGGCTCGTGCTCCACGAGCCGCTGTTGCCGCCCGAGCAAGTGCTCGCGTGGCTGCGCTGGCTTCCGCTTCCCCTCTAGCGGGAAGTCTTTTTGCCGACCCACCCGTTCCCCCGGCTATGAGCCTGCCGTTTGACCCCGCAGACCTCGATGCAGAAGACATCGGCGAGGAAACCGCCATCCTCCACATGGAACACGAAGCCGCCATCGAGCGCGTCCGTGAGGCGTTTACGGACGCTGGCTTCGGCGTCGCCACCGAGTTCTCGCCCTCTGCGCTGTTGAACGAGAAGGTCGATGCAGGCCGCGACCCGTACTACGTGCTCGGTGCGTGCAACCCGAAGATGGCCGACTGGGCGCTCTCTGCGAGTGGGAACAAGATTGGCGCGCTGTTCCCGTGCAACGTCGTCATCTGGGAAGAAGAGCCGGGCGTCCAGCAAGTGTATCACATCAGCATCATGCGCGCAGCGCGCCTGCTCGGGATGGCTCCGGACAACGAAGAGTGGGACGAACTCGTTGGCGAAACCGGGAAGCTCGTCGAGAAAGCGTTCGCGAACCTCGACAGCGAATAATCAGGAGAAGTCGGTAAGGTTCGCCTGAATCCCCGACACCATCGACGATTTTCTGCGCAGGTCGTTGAGCGAGACTGGCAAGAGCGGCGCGACCTGCCGGACGGCGTCGTGGAACGTCTCTGCCTCACCGTGGTCGCCGTCGAAGGCGTTGCGCACGCTCTCTCTGACCTGCCAGACGCCCACTGGCCCCCAGTAGTCGTCTGAGACGTGCCGGAGGACGAGGCATTTTGCCTGTCGGCCGATGGACTCTAAGTATTCGAGGACGCCGAGTCGGGAGGCGTAGTAGGCTCCCGACGTCTCATCGACGTAGGCGGTGCGGCCTTCGTAGCCCTCCGAATCCGCACCCATCCAGAGTGCGCCGCCGGGGTCGGGGTTCCAGATGCTCCCCGGCGCTTTCATCTCGACCAACTCGTACTCCCAGGTACCCGGCGCGAGGACGACCCAGAACTGGTTGCCCATATACTCGTTCGTCCAGACCTGCACCGTGTCGATGCTCGGCGCGTTACGGATGCGCCCTCTGAGATACTGGCCGAGCGTGTCGTCAACCGCCGTGATCGACCAGCGCGTCGGGACGAGCTTTCGGCTCTCTGTTTGGCCGAGTGCGCCCGCAGAGAGAATTTTGTTGATGTCGTACACGTCGAAGCCCCGCCGGTAGAGGTAGGTCATCGCGCCCTGTGCCTGCCAGTCGTCGTCTTCGAGCGTCTTCTGCACCGGACGCGGAATGTAGGGGTTCTCTGCGAGGTCGGCCGAGCGCGCGCGAGCACGGGGACCAGTCGGCGTCGAAATCTCGTCGACGTTCGGCTGGAAGTCGAGCGCAGAGGCGTTGTCGAGGCCAATCTCTACGTCCACGGGTCGGCCCGCGATGGCGACCTCTCGCTGGACGCCGACGAAGCCGTCCCACACGTCGTTTACGTCCACGGCTGCAGAGCGCGTCGAGTTGAGCAGGCCGGTGCGACGCTGGAACACGTCGTCGATGCTCAAGCCTTGACGATACCACTCGCCGCTCGTCGCAAAATCCGCGGCGTTCGAATCGGGGTCCATCGGTGAGAGGAGGCCCGTCGAGACGCGCGGGTAGTTAGACCGGCCGACGAAGATGGAGGGTGCGGTGCTCCCGAACAGCGAATCTCCTTGGAGGACGTTCTGGAAGGACTGCTTCGCGGTGTCCATGTAGTCGAGAATTTCGTAGGACTTCTCGGCCGCGAGACGCCGTCGCTCTGCGTCCGGGTCGCGTTCGAGTCCGTCGATAAATTCGTCGAGCCGCATTCACCGATAGCGAGGGGTGGAACGGCCTTGAATGTTCGTTCGTGGCGAGCAGGCGACACGCGACCACCCACGAGACGACGTGTCGCGCAGTCGCGGCCCGTCTCGTGGCTCACACAGCGGAGATGCCACTGGCTGGTCACGGTTTCGGTGATAAAAGTACGGATGTGGGCTTAGTTGTGAATGCCCATCGCTTCGATCTGTTCTTGATAGCGGTTCCGGATGGTGACCTCGGTGACCTGCGCGACATCTGCGACTTCGCGCTGGGTCTTCTTCTCGTTGCAGAGCAGTGAGGCCGCGTAGATAGCAGCAGCCGCGTAGCCGGTTGGTGATTTCCCAGAGAGGAGGCCTTTCTCGGCCGTCGTCTCGATGATCTCGTTGGCTTTCGACTGGACTTCTTCGGAGAGGTTGAGTTCAGAACAGAATCGAGGGACGTACTTTTTGGGGTCTACCGGTCGCATTTCGAGACCAAGTTCCTGTGAGATGTAGCGGTAGGTACGTCCAATCTCTTTGCGTTCGACACGCGAGACTTCAGAGATCTCCTCTAAGCTACGCGGGATGCCTTCTTTGCGGCAGGCGGCGTAGAGTGCAGAGGTGGCGACGCCCTCGATGGAGCGCCCCCGGATGAGGTCTTCTTTGAGTGCGCGTCGGTAGATAACACTCGCAACTTCGCGGACAGACCGTGGCACACCGAGCGCGGAGGCCATGCGGTCGATTTCAGAAAGTGCGAACTGCAGATTGCGCTCGCCTGCGTCCTTCGTACGAATGCGCTCCTGCCATTTGCGGAGCCGGTGCATCTGACTGCGTTTCTTTGAGGAAATAGAGCGACCGTAGGCGTCTTTGTCCTTCCAGTCAATCGTAGTGGTAAGGCCCTTGTCGTGCATCGTCTGCGTCGTCGGTGCACCCACACGCGACTTCTGCTGACGTTCCTGGTGGTTAAATGCTCGCCACTCCGGGCCTGGGTCGATGTTCTCCTCCTCGACGACTAAACCACAGTCGTCACAAACAATCTCCCCCCGGTCTGTACTTTTGACAAGATTATCAGACTCACATTCTGGACAAGTGCGAACCCCCTCTCGCTCCTCCCCCGTTGATTCCTCCTCGAGCGTGCGCTCCCGTGTTCGGGTGGACCGTGTCATCGCATTTTTATAGTAGTAACACCGACGTACTTAAACCCTTGGTATGAGTTTTGTGGTTCGTCAGAGGACAAGTATTGGATCTGACATTGAGAAATCGCATGACAGCGGCCGCGTTAGACAGTCAGGACGGGGCGACAAACCGGAAATCGTATATTAGAGTATCAGTGACTTCACGTTCAGATGCCAGTCATTGAGTGCGACGTCGCCGAGGCACGAAACCGCCTGGAAGCAGCGGGAATTTCCGTGCAACCAGGCAACACAGACCACGAGCAGTGGCGCGCTTCCTACGAAGGGGCGACCGCCGTGGCTTACGCCGAGAAGGTCGTCGTACAGGGCAAAAACACCGCGCAACTGACTGGCTTGCTCTCGGGCAACGGCGGGCGCGCGCACCTCTATTTCGACGGCGCGAGTCGCGGCAACCCCGGCCCGGCATCGGTTGGCTGGGTCATCGTCACCGGTGACGGCATCGTCGCCGAAGGGTCAGAGCGCATCGGGAATACGACGAACAATCGCGCCGAGTACGAAGCGCTCATCAAAGTCCTCGAAGTGGCGAGAGACTACGGGTTCGACGAGGTACAGATTCGTGGCGACTCCCAACTCGTCGTCAAACAGGTGCGCGGCGAGTGGAACGCGAACGACCCGGGCATGCGCGAACGGCGCGTGAAGGTACACGAGCTGCTCTCCGCGTTCGACGACTGGTCGCTCTCGCACGTTCCGCGAGAGATAAACGAGCGCGCTGATAACCTCGCAAATGAGGCTCTCGACAATGCCTGAAGTCCCTGACGACGTAATCACAGAGGCAGAGCGACTGACCAGACTCGCGTTGAACGCAATCGACGACGGCGAGGCCGACGCCTACCGCGACCGGCGAGACACGCTCGTCGCGGAGTACGACTTCGTCGCCCGGGTACGTGAAGAGGGTGTGCGCCACACACTCGTGCTCTATCCCGCCGAGTGGGTCGAAGACGGCGAAGTACAGTTCGACCGCATCCACGATACCACTCGCGCAGTCGAGCGCGTTATCGACGGTCCCGGCGTCGAAAACGAGTGGGAGAACGTCGAAGCCCACAACCAGGCGCTCGTCGGTCAGGTCGAAGCCGAGTTCGGTGACGACCACGCCGCGAACGCCCGGATATTCGCGGATTTCATGGGCAACCACTACGTTCGGCCGATGGACTCTGCGACGAGAGACGAAGTCGAAGAGTTCCTCTCAGAGTATTACCAGCGCAATGCCTGGCCAACGGAGTCACAAAAAACGATTGTGCAGGCGAGTTTGTCGCGAGTGTTCGAACTCGCAGGCAAACCGTCGCCGCTATAACTGCGCGTTAATGATGTCGCGGACCGTGTCAGCGCGGTCGTCTTCGTTCACGAACTTTGCGAGAATCCACTCAAGCTTGTCCACGACGGCACCTTCGCCATCGCTCGTAAGCGCGTACTGATTGGTGCGCTTGTCGAGTTCGCTCTTTTCGACGAGTCCCATCTCTACGAGGTCGTCGAGGTTTGGATACAGCCGTCCGTGATTCACTTCCGAGCCGTAGTACGACTCAAGTTCTCGCTTGATTGCGAGCCCGTACATCGGTTGCTCGCTCAAAATGACGAGAATGTTCTGTTGGAACGCCGTCAGGTTCCGAACCATGCCCAGTTCGTCCGATACTGCTTGTGCCTCTGACATGCTTGAGGATATGTCATCAATCCATTTAACACTTCTCAACCAACCAGCGGTTTTCGGGTACAATTGCGGATTTTGTTGCCGAGGGAACCCGCCTGTCAGTTCGCGCATGTATGTACCACCGTTCGAGAATATTCAGGCCAAAGGCAGGCCGAAAGGACTTTTGGGACGCCTGCCAGAGACGCAGGTGCATGGCGAATCTCTGGGAAGATCTGCAGACAGGGCCGAACTCGCCCGAAGTGATCAACGTCGTCGTCGAATGCCTGAAAGGTGAACGCAACAAGTACGAGTACGACAAGGACATCCCCGGCGTCGTCCTCGACCGCGTGCTTCACTCGAACGTCCACTATCCGAGCGACTACGGGTTCATCCCCCGCTCGTACTACGACGACGAAGACCCATTCGACGCGCTCGTCCTCGTAGAGGACGCGACGTTCCCCGGGTGTATCATCGAAGCGCGTCCCGTCGCCCTCATGAAGATGGACGACGACGGCGAGCAAGACGACAAGGTCATCGCGGTGCCAAACGAAGACCCGCGCTTCGACCACATCGAAGACTTAGAAGACATTCCGAACCAGCTGCGCGAGGAGATTGACGAGTTCTTCTCGACCTACAAGAACTTAGAAAAGGGCAAGGAAGTCACGACCCAAGGCTGGGAGGACAAGCAGGCGGCGTACGACGCCATCGAACACGCCCGCGACCTCTACGAACAGCACTTCGGATAATCGCTTTTCGGGGGCTTTCACCGCCCACCACTTCATCGCACCGCGCCGTGAGCCGACGGGCTGGTTCCCGCAACGTTGCTCGCGCGAACAGACACCTCCGTCAGCAGAGAGAAATGACCCCTCGATTGCCGCCATCACTGAGTCCCCCCGAGTTTCGCGGTCGAAACGAAACTTCATGTGCCCCACGGCGGAAAGGGTGTGTATGGGTCTGTTCGACCGGCTACGTGGCGACGATACCCCTCGCGTCGCTTTCTTCGGTATCGACGGGGTGCCGTACAGCCTACTCTCAGAACACGAGGATGAATTTCCGAATCTCGCCGCGCTCGCGGCCGACGGTGCAGCCGGTGCGATAGACAGCATCGTCCCACCCGAATCGAGCGCGTGTTGGCCATCGCTCACGACGGGGAAGAACCCCGGCGAGACCGGTGTGTACGGCTTCCAAGACCGCGAAGTGGGGTCCTACGACACGTACGTTCCGATGGGTCGTGACGTGCAAGCAGAGCGCCTCTGGGACCGCGTGACCTCCGAAGGACGAAACGCGACGGTGATGAACGTCCCCGTCACGTTCCCCCCGCAGCGCAACGTCCAGCGCATGGTCTCTGGGTTCCTCTCACCGGGTCTCGATAAGGCAACCTATCCAGAAGACCTCGAAGGGCCGCTCTCGGAGATGGGCTATCGTATCGACGTAAACGCCAAACTCGGCCACGACGACGACAAAACCGCGTTTATCGAAGACGCCCACAAGACGCTCGACGGGCGCTTTAACGCGTTCAAACACTTCGTCGAGAAGGACGACTGGGACCTGTTTTTCGGCGTGTTCATGACGACCGACCGGGTCAACCACTTCCTGTTCAAAGACTACGAACACGACGGCGAGTACAAAGAGGAGTTCATCGAGTTCTACCGAAAGGTCGACCGCTACCTCGGCGAACTGCGAGACGCCCTCGCAGACGACGTGACGATGGTCGTCGCAAGCGACCACGGCTTCACGACGCTCAACTACGAAGTCCACTGTAACGCCTGGCTCCACGAGCAGGGCTGGCTCGACTACGAGTCAGACGACCACTCCGGTCTCGGCGACATTTCTGGAGACAGCAAGGCCTACTCGCTCATCCCCGGCCGTTTCTACATCAACTTAGAAGGCCGCGAACCGCGTGGAAGCGTCCCGAAAGAGGAGTACGAAGCCGTCCGCGAGGAGCTGAAGACGAAGCTCGAAGAACTCGAAGGCCCCGACGGCAAGAAGGTGGCTGAGCGCGTCGTCAAAAAGGAAGAAGCGTTCCGCGGTAACCACGAGGACATCGCGCCCGACCTCGTCGTGATTCCGAACCACGGCTACGACCTCAAATCCGGCTTCAAGCCACACGGCGACGTGTTCGACGTGGGGCCACGGAACGGGATGCACAGCTTCGACAACGCCTCGCTCTATATCGACGACGAAAACGCGACCATCCGCGATGCGGACTTATTCGACATCACACCAACCATCCTCGACCTGATGGATATCGAGTTCGCCCGCGACGCCTACGACGGCGCGAGCCTGCTCTAAAAGAGGTCGTCTAACTCGTCGTTTTTGAACGCGGCCGCCGGGTCGGCCCGCTTTTGTGGGCGCGACTCGTGGGCCGTTTTCGCGCGTTCCATGAACTCGGCCAGCCGCGGCGAGCGTTCGACACCGCTCACGAGAACGAGCGCGGCGATTCGGTCGCTCTCAAGCGGGAAGTCGCCTCCGCGCACCTGCATGCTTCCCGTTTCGTCTTCGAGCCAGCGGCGCGCTTTCTCGACGCCTTTGCGCGAGAGGCGGTCTGGTTTCCCGGCAATCACGAGCAGCGCCGCCTCTGCCTCGACGGCGTTCGGGAGACTCGACCCCGTGAGCAGCGCATTGCGTGCAACGCTCGTGATGACGGTCAAATTCTCGCTCGCGTCCGGACTGGCTTCCGCGCTCGCGTAGCCAAGTGCCGCAATGCCGCCGCCACGAAGCGTGTTGATGACCTCGCTCGAATCCACGACGCTCTCGCCGACGCCTTCCGTGGCCTCACCCGCCGCGAGCAGGAGGCCCACGCGCTGGGCGATGTTCTCGTTGATTTTCGAGAAGCCTTCCTCGACACTCTCACCCGTTGCGTGCCACGCGTCGTTGTCGATGAGCAACACGGCATCTGCCTCGCGGGCGACTGTCTTGAGCGAGCGACCAGCGTTCGCCTGATAGAGTGAGCCTTCGCTGCGACCGGGGAGCACGCCGAGAACGTAGACTGGGATATCGTAGATGCGTTTCAGATGGCGGGCCAACACCGGCGCGCCGCCACTGCCTGTCCCGCCGCCAAGTCCGGCGACGATGAACAGCGCCTCTGCCTCTGAGGTGATGCGTCCGTCAAGAGCGTCCATCACTTCTGGGGCGTCTTCGTCCATGATTTTCGCGCCCATCTCGTTGTCGCCGCCCACACCGTGGCCCTTCACTCGCTCTTGGCCGATAAGAATCGTGTCGAGCGTAAGCGATTGGAGGTCTGCGCGCGCCGAGTTGACCGCGAGTGCGCCTTGGATGGCGTTGAACCCCATCTTGGCATCGAACTCGGCCATTCGCTGTGTGAGTTTCCCCCCAGCCTGACCAACCCCGATGAGAACAGCTTTCATACCTACTGGTCAATGTCGAAACTATTCAACGTTGTCCCGAGCATTCAAACCGGATGGGGGAACCAGCGTGAGCCATGACCGAGATAGACGCTCTCGAAGAGCGACTTAGCGCCGTTGAGCGCACACTGACGGACACAGACCAGCCCGTTTCCGACCTCGAACATGTCGCGGCACTCACCCAACGAATCGACGCCGTCACAGACCGACTTGACACTATCGACGAGCGCCTCGACCGACTCGACGCCGCGGTACAGGCGGTTCGCGGCTACGTTGGTCAACAGAAGGCGGTGAATGACGACGTCGAACAGCGCGCAGACGCCGCGCTCGCCGCAGTTGACAGACTGGAACGAACCCTCGATTCGACCCAGCCCGAGCCCGAACCGCGCCAGTCGCTCGACTCGTTCGAGCCAGCAGAGGACACCGGCGAGGAGGCCACTGGACTGCTCGAACGGTTCAGAGCGCGGTGATACTCCGCGTCGTGCTCGCGACGCTGTTGGCGACTGCGCTCGTCGCTGTGAGCCTGCCCGCAATCGAGCGTGCGAGCGTCGAATCGACCGAGACGCAACTGCGCGCGACGATGAGCCAGTTTCAGACGGCCATCGAAACGCTTCCAGAACGAACGGACCCAGTCTCGCCGGAGCGTGCGCTCACCCACCAGACACTCACGCTCAGGCTCCCCGAGCGAGCGTGGACACGCGCCCGAGTGTCCTCCGTCCGCATCGCACCAACCCCAACCGGGGGCGTCCTGCGTTGGCAGGTTTCGGCTGGTGCAGTGCACACCGTGTTCATCGAGGGTGTGCCGCTGAAAACGCCCGCCCAGCCGGACGGCATTCAACTCACTGAACCCGGCACACACCGCCTCGCGCTCACGCTCGAAACCCACGATGGAACACCCGCTGTCGCAGTTCGTCGGCTGCCCTGAGATTTATCAGCAATCAAGGGACGACTCCGGGCCATGCACAAGTGGTTTCGTCGGCTGACGCGCTCTGACTCACCGGCCTGTCGGTGTGAATGCTCGTTTTCAAGCGCGCAGTTGTCCGTCGAATCGACTGCGTGCCCGGGACGCGGTGAACTCGCTGAGGACCCGGCCTGTCGGGCAACCGTCATCGAGGCGCTCGAAACGCGCGACGTTTCGCAAATCAAAACGCAGTGTGACGGGCGGACGCGAACCTATCGCGAGAGGGCTGCGGCGGCGCTCGTCGCTGCCGGACGGTTCGCCTCACAAATTCGCGTTCACGACGAGTTGCTCGCAGAACGCACCCGGACAGACCCGCTTCGCTCCGCCCACGACGCAGCGGGACGGGCAGACCCGGTCGCGCGAATCGCCGCAGAAACCGGCTTGCTCGAAGTGTGCCAGCACGTCGATTCGTACGACGAACTCCTGTGCCCGGTAGTTGGCCTCTCGCTCGCCCACTCGCGGGTGACGGCGCGCCCGCCGCCTGACGCGCGCCTCTGCGCGACGAAAACACTCGACACGGGCGCGACGGTGCGTCGCTACGTACAGCCCGCCACAGAACTCGACACCTACCACGTCGAACCTATCGAGTACACTCTCAGCCCAGCGCTGCTCGCACAGCTCGATGCGGCCATCGACACGCTCGCAAGCGGGTCGGTGGGCGACGGCCCGCGCGCTCCACGCCGGGCGGTGCAAGCCGTCGTTTCCGACCCCATCACCAGTGACACACTCGCGCCGATACTGCGAAAGCACACCCACGGCTACGGCGTGCTCGAAGACCTGTTCGCAGACCCCCACGTGTCTGACGTGTTTGCCACTGCACCCGTCTCGGAGAACACGCTCAGAGTTCAGGTTGACGGCGACATCTGTGAGACGAACGTCTCGCTCTCGCAGGAAGGCGCAGCGGCGCTTGCGTCGCGTTTGCGTCGTGAAAGCGGGCGTACCTTCTCGCGGGCGAGTCCGACCCTCGATACGGTTGCAGAGACGAAAGATCTGGAGCTTCGGGTCGCAGGCGTCACCGAACCCGTGAGCGATGGCACAGGCTTCGTCTTCAGAGCCCACGGCAGGGAACCGTGGACGCTCGCGGCGCTCGTCGCAAACGGCACGCTCAGTGCGGACGTGGCCGCACTCCTGTCAGTCGCTGTCGAACGCGGCGTAACCGGTCTCATCGCCGGGAGCCGCGGTGCTGGGAAGACGGCGCTGATCGGCGCACTGCTCTGGGAACTCCCAGCCGCGACGCGAACAGTCCTCATCGAAGACACCCCCGAATTGCCCGTCTCCGCGCTGCAAGCGGCGGGCCGCGACGTGCAAGCACTCCACGTCTCGACCACCGAGAACGCCACGACACTCGGGCCAACCGATGCGCTCAGAACCGCGCTTCGACTCGGTGACGGCGCGCTCGTCATCGGAGAGGTGCGCGGGGAAGAAGCCGCTGCGCTCTACGAAGCGATGCGCGTCGGTGCCGGAGTGAACACCGTCCTCGGAACCATCCACGGAGACGGTGGGGCGGCGGTCAAAGAACGCGTCGTCACCGACCTGAACGTCCCCGAAACGTCCTTCGCGGCAACCGACCTCGTCGTCACGCTCCGCCCCGCCGATGGCCCCGAGGGACGAACCCGGCGCGTCGTCCGCATCGAGGAAGTGGTCGAACGAGACGGAGCCGCGACGTTCGCTCCGCTGTACGACCACGGTGTCTCGAAACTCGAAGCCACGGGACGCATCGACCGAGGAGGAAGTCGGCTCGTGGAGGCACTCACAACCCCGACAGAGTCGTATGCCGATGTGCGTGCCCACGTCGAGGCACGCGAACACTGGTTCGAGCAACTCGTGGCGAACGGACAGACAACGCCGGAGGAGGTCGTAGCGGCCCACGCGCGCCGCCGGGTGGAGTCGTGAGTTGGCTCACGCAGTTGGCCACGCTCTGGCCGTGGTCGGTGTCAGTCAGTGACGACCTTCACCGTGCGATGGCCTTCCTCGCGTGGGACGTCAGTGCGGAAACGGTCGTGAAAGGTGGCTACGTCGCAGCAGTGGGCTCCTTTTCCGTGACTGCGCTACTTGTGGCGGTTCTCGCGTCACGTGGCCGCCAGCAGTTAGCGGGATTTCTCGGTGCAGTCGTCATCGCGTTGCTGGTCGCAGATGCCATCCATCGACTTCCCTTCCTGCTCGCAACGGCCAGACGAACGGCTGCACTCGGTGAGACGCCCGGACTGGTGAGTCGGGCGGTGTTGCGAATGCGACTCGACCCGACCGCAGAATCAGCGGCGGCATTCGCCGCGGAGACGAGCACTGGTCCACTCGGTGCTAGTTTGGCTGCCCACGTCCGGATGGCACGCGGAACCGGCCGAAGCGGCTTCGAGACGTTTGCCACCGAATGGGACGAATGGTATCCCTCGCTCAGACGCTCGCTTTCGCTCGTCGGTGCGGCAGCCCAGGCTCCGCCGGGAGAGCGTGGCCGAACGCTCGACAGGGCACTCGATGCGGTGCTGTCGGGGACGCGCGAGCGAACCGAATCGTTCGTCGAGCAGATTCGCGGCCCGACGACGGCGCTGTACGCGTTTGGTGTGTTGCTCCCGCTCGCACTCGTGGCGGTGTTGCCCGCGGCGAGTGCGGCTGGGTTGCCGGTCACGACACCCGTGTTCGTCGTCCTCTACGACCTACTGTTGCCTACTGGATTGCTTGCGGCGAGCGCGTGGTTGCTCGTCCGGCGACCAATGGTGTTCTCACCGGGACAGATTTCGGCCACCCATCCGGCGCTCCCAGCGTGGCGACGATGGGCACCGGTATTGGGCAGTGCTGGTGGCTTGGTCGCCTATGCGGCGACGACGCGTTTCGGAGCGTCGTGGGGCGCGCCGCTCGTCGCGGTTGGCGGAGGGGTGGGCGTCACGCTCATCGCGTGGTTCCACCCGGTGACGAAGGTTCAGACGCGCGTTCGCGCAGTCGAAGACGGGCTCGCTGATGCACTGTATCTCGTCGGCCAACGCGTCCAGACCGGGACGGCTGTGGACGCCGCACTTGTGAGCGTTGGGGAGGAACTCGGCGGGGCGACCGGCGAGGTGTTCGCGGATGCAGCGCGCACCCAGCGGGTGTTGAAAACCGACCTCAAGCGCGCCTTTACCGGGCCACACGGGGCGCTTTCTTCACTCCCGAGTCCACGGGTCGAAAGCGCTAGCACGCTCCTCGCGCTTGCGGCGACCGAAGGACGACCGGCTGGTCACGCAATCGTGTCGATGGCAGACCATTTAGACGACCTGAACCACGTTGAGACACACGCCAGACGGAACCTGCGGCGAGTGGCGGACACGCTTCGACAAACCGGCCTCGTCTTCGCGCCGCTCGTTGGCGGAACGACCGTCGCGCTCGCGACGAGCCTGTCTGGGACGGACGCACAACTGGCGAGTCAGGCGCTCGCGTTCGACACGCTTGGCACTGCTATCGGCGTCTACGTCCTCCTGCTCGCCGTACTTCTCACCACGCTCAGCGTCGGCCTCGAAGCCGGGTTGAATCGGGCGCACGTCGGCTATCACGTCGGTATCGCGCTCGTGGTCGCACCAACCGTGTTTCTTGCAACGGTCGAAGTGACCGCCCACCTCACGTAAGTTTATACCAGAGTACGGGGCCACTCCGGGCCATGTTTGACCTGCCCGCAGAGTCCGTGTACGTCTGGTTTGGCGTGAGCGTGGTGAGCGTCGCGGTACTCGGTGTGGCGCTGAGCCTACCTACGACGACTCCGGCCGCGACGGGGCCGCTCACCACCTCAATCGACCGTGTGGCGGCGAGCCCCTACAACGCCACCGGAGAACACCCGGTGAGCGCAGACCGCATCAAACTCGGCTCACAGCGAGTCGCCACCGAAACCGGCGACACTGTCTCTCACAGCACGTTTTCGTACGGCCCAATCACGCCCGTGTCACGAGGAACGGCGCTGTGGCGGGTGCTTCAGGGTGCACCGCCGGGAACGGTGTTCGACACGGCACGGTCGTTCGAACAGGCCTGCATCGAGGCGCGGGAGACACCGGCGACGTGGCGGCCTGCACCGAGACGACTCACCATGCGGAAACTCACGTGGGAGGGCGTGAATGCAACGCTCGTCAGCGCGTAGGGCGCAACTTGACCCCGTCCCGGCGCTCATCGCGGTGGTCGTCGTCGGCCTTGGGATGAGCCTCTACGCAGGGGTTGTGACCGACTTCCTACCAAATCACCAGGTGAACCCAACGCCGACACTCCACCACCTGTCTGCCCACATGCAGACGAACGGCGTCGTCGAACCCGGACGCCTGCACCGGCTCGATTCGGTTGGGCCAGCAGGCTACGAAACGAACGCCACACTCGAAGCCGGCGGAAAACGGTGGTCACGCGGGCCAACGGCGCCCGCAGACGCAGCCACTGCACGCGAACGGGTCAGCATTCGTGTGGCTCCCGGTCGCATCAACCTCGGTTGGCTCACCGTGAGGCTGTGGCAATGAGGGCAATGAGTACCGTGGTGGACGTGTGCCTGTTTCTCCTCCTCCTTTCAGGTGCTGTCGTCGCGTTTATGGTACCGCCGGCCACCGACGGCCAGCCACCCGATGCGGAGGCAGAAGCACAGGCGCTCGCCACGAGCACGACGGACGTACTCGTACCCCGCACAGCAGGCGAAACGACGCACCACCGCGGCACCTACGCCGCGTTGGTGGCAGACGCAACCGTCGCCAATCTCACCGGACCGGGCGGACGTGGTGACCCCGCCCCCACGCAAGCGACTGAAACCGCCGTAGAGAATGCGACACGCAGACCAAACGCACAGGTCGCCGTGACCGCGAAGTGGCAGCCCTATCCGGGTGCGCCACTGACGGGCTGTTTCTCTGCTGGGAACCGCCCCCCAGAGGGGACGCAAGCACGCACAGCGACACTCGCTGTTCCGAGCGAGCTTCCCCAAGCGAGAACGACGGCCCTCGATGCCGCCGCTCGCGATGGCTATGCAGGCGTTGCGACGGTCATTGCAGAGACGATTGTACAAGGCTCCGTCACACCAGAGTCACAGCTCGAACCGCGGCGAACTGACCCGGCCGCGAAGGCGACCCGACGCCGCGCCCAGAGGCTTGCGTCGGCTCTCGGCGTGAACATCGAAGACGCCCTCGAATCGGGTGATAGCGACGCCGTACGCCGCGTTCTCAGAGAGACACTCAAAGCACAGCTCGAAGCAGACCTTCGTGACTCGTTCGAGACACCACACGCGGCCGCAGAAGCCGTCTCTGTGAGCACGGTACGACTGACCGTCACGGTGTGGGCTGCATGATGGACGACCGTGCACGTGTGCCGTTCGCGCTCGTTGGAGTGGTACTGCTTGTCAGCAGTGCGACGCTCTCTGCAGGCCTCTATTCGCAATCAACTCAGCCCACGACCCCCGCAATCGAGCGAACGATGGACGATGTGACTGCGAGCCTGCAGACGGTCACCCGACACGGCGTCAAAACCGCGAGTCGGCGCGCAGCAGCCACGCCGGTGCTTGCACCTGCAGACACGAAATGGGGCGAAGTACTCAACGACTCTTCGCCCTTCCGAGACTGGGTTCGAATCCAGATTTATCTCCAGCTTCAGCGTGACCTTCGCACCGTCGAATCGCGTGCGGGGGGCGTCAAGACCACTGCGTCGCTTTCGGCGGTGAGGTCGCCATCCGACCTGCGCCGGGCGAAACAGCGCGTACACATCGAGGCGGTTGGCGCGAATGCAACCGCGCTCCGCGTTCGCGTCGAAAACGTGTCGATTCGCGCCATTCGCGGGGCTCGCGTGGTCGAACAGCGCGATGCGGCCATCGAGCTGGTGGTTTCGACGCCTGTTCTCGCACTCCACGAGCGCGTGAGGCGATACGAACGACGGCTGGACCGCGGCCCGCTTGATCCCGGCCTGTCCCGCCGCGTGACCGCCAAACTGTACGGCGCGGTCTGGGCGCGCGGGTACGCCCAGTATGGGGGTGCACCCATCCAAAACGTCCTCGCCAACCGCCACATCGAGGTGCTGACGAACGGAGCCTTGCTCGAAGAACAACGTCTCGTGTTCGGGAACCACGATAGAGCGGGGGTTCGCGCCCACAAGCGCGCAACCCTCGGACTTGGCCTCAAAGACCTCCTCGCGGTGACCGGGACGGGCGCAGAGAACTGGGTGGGCTACGTGTTGAAGCCAATCGCACCAAACGTCCACGCAGAACCCGAAGCTGGTGGCTTCGCGGGCCGGCAGAACGTGACCACGACGATTTCGCCGGGACTCGCCGCAGACCGGGCGTTCCTCTCGGTCACTGCGGAAAACGGGGCGATGGACGACGCGATTGCTACGGTGTACAGCGCCGACGCAAAACTCCAGACCCACGTCTCTCAGGTCGACGACACGCCCGTCGCAGACCCAACGCCACCCGGCGCAAATTGGACGCTTCTCGACGAGCGAGTGCGAACCGACATAGCAGTCGAGCCAGCGTCTCAGTCGGCGGTCTCAGGCCTCGCTGGCTGGCACGCGCTCGACCAGTTCCACCGCGAAGTGACCGAGACGACGCGCGTCACCCGGACGTGGGCGAACGGCAATCGAACGACGAAAACGGTCGAGCGCGGGAGCGAAACGTACGTCGTCACGGTGGCGGTCGTGGGCACACACGCGCAGAGTTCGAACGCACCAGACCGCCGGATTCGCACCGTCCACCGGGCAGGGACGGGCCACCTTCAGGACCCGAATCTGGCAGGCGTGGTCGGCAAAGCACGCGCGCGACTCATCGACGAGGCTGGCGGGGAAAATTCAGTTGCTCGCAAGGCCGTCTCGGGCACGCTCGGTACGGAACCAGTTCACATCCACGGCGCAAAACCGGTCGGGTTCCGCGAGTACGTGCGCGCAGACCTCTTTTCGCTGCATCAGGCGGTCAAACAGCTCTCGGTGAACGTCTCGCGCCAGCGCGTCGGCACCTTCCAGACGAATCCAGCAAACCGGCTCGCAAGCCGTGTCAAAGCGGAACGAGAACAACTGCTCGACGCACCAGAGACCTACCCGAGTGTGGCCGCGAAAGCCCGCGTTGCCGCGCGCGCCGCCTATCTCGATGCGGTGATCGCGAACCTCGAATCACGGGCGAAAGAGACCGAGACGACGAAAGCGGGGTTGGATTCGGTTCTCGCGGACACCGTTGCGAAGTCGATGGACAACGTCGGCGCGATTCTCGACGCCCAGAGCGCGGTGAAACAGGGAGACATGCGCCCGATTGAGGGGACCCTTACGGGGCCAGTCACCTTCTCGGTAGATGGCGCACCGGCGTATCTGACGCTGTCTGAAGTGACCCGCGAGACGGTTCCAGCCGTCGAGAAGCCAACCCATCCGCTGCGTGCGAGGAATCAAAATTTGTTCACGATTCCCTACGGCGACGCAGCCGACACGGTCACGGCAGGTCTCGAAACCAACAGCCGTCGCGTCCGACTTGCACCCGCTGGTGCAGTGTTACGGGCGGCGTCGAACGTCCCAGAAACGGCAGCAAACGACTCGTTCGTGACTGCTCGCACTGCGTTGCGGATTTCGATACGCGAGAGCACCGACCACGTCGAAGCGAGCGCCGTAGAGACGCTCGCAGCGAACGGTGTGGGCGAAAGCGACACCGAACGCGAGCAACTCGTCGCGGCGTCGCTCGACCGGTGGGACACCCCCAGTGAAACCGCGCTTGCGTACAGCAACGGCAGTGCGAGCGAGGCGATTGCGAGGCGGGCGGCGCACGCCCATTCTGATGTGAGCCGTGAGCGACTCGCCGTACATCTGAACGTCGCTATCATGACGGCACTCCGCGAAACAGAGGCACAGCCACCGGAACGGACGGTGAACGAGACGCTTCAGATTACTCGGAAAGTGGTTCGAAAAAGCGCCCGTGAGGTCGTCGCGAACGCCACCAAACAGACGAGCAAAGCCGTGTTCGAAAAGCGGTTAGACCGGTCGTTTGCGCGCCTCCCGTCTGGCCTGCCCGTCGCACCAGTGCCCGGCTACTGGTACGCGACGACGAATCTGTGGACGGCGAACGTGAGGGGTGAGTACGCCCGGTTCACAGTCGGTGTGCCAACCGGACAGGGTGGAATTTCTTACACGCGCGCCGGA
Source organism: Haladaptatus sp. CMSO5 (assembly GCF_036689885.1). NCBI lineage: Archaea > Methanobacteriati > Methanobacteriota > Halobacteria > Halobacteriales > Haladaptataceae > Haladaptatus > Haladaptatus sp. CMSO5. The sequence continues at coordinate 1,215,828 of NZ_JBAHVW010000001.1, read as the reverse complement.
CAAGCCGCGACGCTCGATGTAGATGGCGACGGGGAAAAAGAACGGTTCGGGCGCGCACCGCGCGTGTCGTTTTCGGTTGAAACCGCAGTCGCGGTGGTCGTGCCACCCGGCGGGACGGGCGTTGGCGACATCGACGGGAACGCAGACGAACGCTCTGCAGGCTGGAGAGATGGCACGCAGTCGCACGACAAGTGACAACCACTTGTACCCGGAGGGCATACCGGGGAGCATGTTGTACGACGTGAGCGACGAAGCGGGCGACCTGTCGCCCACCGAGCTTCGCGCCCTCTACGAGACGGAGTTGCGCGAAACGATTTCCGCGGTGGGCATCGAAACGGTCGCAACCAAGAGCGACGTGGACGTAGAAATCATCGAAGAACTCGCAGGCGGCGACTCCCCAGCGCTGACGCTCGAAGACGCTGCCTCGATTCTCGCCTGTGACGAGGACCTCCCTGACAAACGCACCATTCTGGTCGAAGTCCGCGACCACCTGCTGATGGGGATGACGATGGCGATTCTCGACGTCGAAGCCATCGAATCGGGGCTGAACAACCACCTCGACGCCCGCGACATCCAGCAGAAAATCGAAGGGCGTGCGCCGATGACGCTCACCGAATTCGCGTCGCTCCATCAGTTCATCGAGAGCCGCAAACGCTGATGCGCGTCGCAATTCTCGGCTGTGGCTACGTCGGCCTCGAACTCGGCCGCCAGCTTTCGACCGACCACGAAGTCGTCGGTGTCCGCCGGTCTGATGCGGGATTGGCCGCCATCGAGGCTGCTGGCTTCGACGCAGTGCGGGCAGATCTGACCGAACCCGACTCACTGGCGGCGGTTCCAGACGTCGATGCGCTCGTCTTTGCGGCGAGTTCCGGTGGCCGTGGCCCGGACGCCGCCCGTCGAATCTTCGTGGACGGACTCCACGGCGCACTCGAACACTTTGGCGAGCGCGAAACCGTCCCCGACCGCCTCCTGTATACCTCCAGTACGGGCGTGTACGGCGACCACGACGGCGCGTGGGTGGACGAGCAGACAGAAATCGACCCGACCACCGAGAAGACGCGCGTCCTCGCAGAAGCCGAGGATGTGGCGCTTTCTGCGACCGACACAGTCGGCATCGACGGCACCGTCGCACGCTTTGCGGGACTGTACGGCCCGAACAGATACCGCCTCGACCGCTACCTCACGGGGCCGGTCACGGAGGGCTATCTCAACATGGTGCACCGAGACGATGCGGCCGGTGCGCTTCGCTATTTCCTCGAAACCGACTGCGCACGCGGCGAGGTGGTACTGGTCGCAGACGACGAACCCGCCCCGAAGTGGGAGTTTGCCGACTGGCTCGCCACGGCGTGTGGCGTCCCAGAACCGCCAAAACAGACGAAAGCCGAGCGGCTTGCAGACGAGACGCTTTCTGCGGCCGCAAAACGCCGAATTCTGACGAGCAAACGGTGTTCGAATGAGTGCCTGCGCTCGCTCGGCTACGAGCTTGCGTATCCGACCTACCGCGAGGGCTACCGAGGGGCGATCGACGCGTACCGAGACGCAGGCGCGTAATATGTCAACGATTTTCGGTTGGGTTTCGTGATTGAGGGTAACATACTTACCAATCGGCGTAGAGCGAATTGATATGTCGAAACAGGCCGTCGTAGGAGGAGATTTCGGTCAGTTGACCGATACTGCTTCGGCCTTTGTCGAGCAAAATCCGCTCGTCCTCGTCGTGGTTGCGCTTGTGGTACTCCTCATTCTCGTGGTGGTGTTCAGAAACGGCCCACCTCGGCTTCGACGACCCAAAGGTGCACGCTTTGTAAAGCAGCTACAGAAGTACGACGAGGTGTCGGTGTTGATGCACCCGAACCCCGACCCGGACGCGATGGCCTGTGCGGCCGCGGTTGCCTTTCTCGCCGACAGTGTGGATACAAACGCGACGTTGCAGTATCCGGGGAAGATTCGCCACCAGGAAAATCGGGCGTTCGAGACGGTGCTCGACCTCGAACTCCAGAACATCGACAACGCGAGCGAACTCGCCTCGAAGAACGTCGTCCTCGTAGACCACAACGTCGCACGCGGGTTCGACGGCGCGTCGGGAATCACTCCGTTTGCGGTCATCGACCACCATCCCGGAACGGGCACGGGAACGCAGTTTACCGACTGTCGAACCGACTACGGGGCGTGTGCGACGATTCTCGCAGAGTACATAGACCAGTTGGGCTACGAGCCACATCGGGAGGATGAGACGGTCGAAACGCCGCTTCCCCGCGAACTGGCGACGGGGTTACTGTACGGTATTCAATCGGACACAAAACACCTGACGAAAGGCTGTTCTGCAGCGGAGTTTCGGGCGTGTAGCTACCTCTTTGCAGGCGTCGACGAGGATGCCCTCGACCGCATCGCCAATCCGCAGGTCGAAGGTGAGGTGCTCAAAATCAAGGCCCGTGCGATTACGAAGTGCGACGTGAACCCGCCGTTCGCCGTGAGCGACGTGGGCGATGTGGAAATCGTCGATGCGATTCCCCAAGCCGCAGACGAACTCGTGCGCCTCGAAGGCGTGACCGCCGTCGTCGTCCTCGGTTCGCAAAACGGGACGATTCACCTCTCGGGGCGCTCGCGCGACGACCGCGTCCACATGGGCAAAACCCTCCAAGAAGTCGTCGACAACATCCCGATGTCGAGTGCGGGCGGCCACGCGCGAATGGGTGGCGGCCAACTCTCGCTCGAGCACATGGAGGGCATCGGGCCGCGAAAAGGCCTCAACCGCTCGGAACTCGTAGACCGCCTGTTCGACGGGATGGCGGGCGAACTCTAACTCCCCGCTTTTATTCCTCGCGCCGTAAGGCACTGTATGGCCACACAGGACGGCACGTGGCGCTACCGTAACCGCTACTTCGAGCGGTTCGGCCGCGCGTACTTTCGGCGCTTTGGCGACCAGACGGTCACGAGCATCGGCGTTGGCACCTACCTTGGCGAGCCAACCGACGCGGTGGACGAGGCGTACTACGATGCCATCGTCACCGCGCTCCAGTCGGGCTGTAACGTCGTCGACACCGCCATCAACTATCGGAATCAACGCTCGGAGAGAGTGGTCGGGGAGGCGCTCGAAGCCGCCGATGTCGAACGCGACGAAATCCTGCTTTCAACCAAGGGCGGGTTCGTGCCGTTCGACGACGACCGACCCGAAAGTCCGGGTGCGTACATCAAGTCCGAGTACGTCGATTCTGGGCTAGTTTCCCGCGACGGGTTGGCTCACGGTAGCCACTGTATTGCACCCGACTATATCGACGACCAACTCGACCGCTCGCTCTCGAATCTCGACCTCGATACCATCGACCTCTACTACGTCCACAACCCCGAGACGCAACTCGACGTGCGCTCACCCGAGGGCGTGTACGACCAACTCGAAGCCACGTTCACCCGGCTCGAAGAACGCGCGGCGGCGGGCGACATCAACCACTACGGCGTGGCGACGTGGGACGCCTTCCGCGTGCCGAAAGAACATGAGCATTATCTTTCGATTGTCGAAGTCGTTTCCCGAGCACGGAAAGCCGCGCGTGCGGCGGGCAATACCGCGACGCACTTTCGCGCGATTCAACTGCCGTTCAACGTTCGGATGGCGGATGCGTTCACTGAAGAAAGCCACGACGGCCCGGACGGTTCCCAGAGCGCGCTCTGGTTCGCGCGCGAAGCTGGCCTCAATGTGTTCACGAGTGCGAGTCTGTTGCAAGGGAAACTGGCGACGGACCTCCCCGAGGCGGTGGCCGCCCAACTGCCCGGTGAGACGACGGCCCAGCGCGCGCTCAACTTTGCGAGAAGCGCGCCGGGTGTGACGTGCTCGCTCGTCGGGATGTCCTCGCCCGCCCACGTCGAAGAGAATTTGAAAGCCGGTGAGGGAGACGCGATGGGTGCCCGGGCGTTCGACGCGATTTTCGAGTGATTAGCGCAGTTCTCGCCACTCGGTTCCGCAGTCCGGACACGCTCGAATCGAGCCGATTTCGTCCGGGTCGTTTCGGGTTTTGAGCGTTTTTTTACACTCCGCGCAGGTGAGTCGTTCGTAGGTGTCTTTGGTGATTGCGCCCGACCGAAGGCCCTTGCGGGTGGATTCCATACCACCGGCCTACGAAGCCATCGGGGAAAAATACCGGGGTCAGTTCGCAACCTTTGAGGGGGCGCTCGCGAAAATCCAAGTGTGTCACGCCGCCAGCTCTTCGGGTCGCTTTGTGCGATGGTGTTTCTCGTCAACTTGGGGCGAGTGCTGTTTGCCCCCCTCTTAGAGCCACTCATCGTCGATTTCAACACGACACGGACGACGATGGGGCTGGTGGCCACCCTCGCGTGGATGGGCAGTGCCGTCCCCCGGATTCCAACGGGCTACCTCCTCACACGGGTCCGCCGTCATCGAGTCATCCTCCTCACGGGACTCATCTTGACCGTTGCCTCGCTGTTCACCTCACTCGCCACCTCCGTCCAGATGCTGATGGTCGGCTCGTTCTCGATGGGGCTTGCGAGCGGGGCGTACTTCATGGCCGCAAACCCACTCGTGAGCGAGCTGTATCCACAGCGCCTCGGGCGGGCAATCGGGATTCACGGCATGTCGAGTCAGCTTGCGGCGGTTCTCGCGCCCCTACTGGTGACCGCCGTCTTGTTCCTCGATACGTGGCGGGCGGTGTTCCAACTCGTCGCCGTCGTCGCGCTGCTCGCGACCGGTGTGCTCTATCTCGTTGCGCGTCGGACGGACATCCCGGACAGCGGAGCGTCAGACCGCGACCTGCTCGCCGCGGTTCGCCACCAGTGGCCAGTTATCCTCGCTGGCATCGCCTTCATCGGCGCGACCTCGTTCGTCTGGAACGGGCTGTTCAACTGGTATCCGTCCTATCTGACCGCAAAAGGCCTGACTCCCGAAACGTCGAGAACCATGCTGTCGGTCGTGTTCGCCGCGGGCGTCCCCGCCTTCTTCGTCGGCGGCCGCTTCGCAGACCGCTTCGATACCGTCCGACTCCTGTTCGCCATCATCGGCGCGTTCTCTGTGAGTCTCGTGGCGCTCACGCTCACTTCCGGGCTCGTCCCGCTCATCGCCGTGAGCGTGGTTCTCGGATTCTTCATCCACAGCATCTTCCCCACCGTGGACACCTACATGCTCACCTCGCTGCCGGACAAACACAAAGGGAGCGCCTACGCCGTGTTCAGCGGGACGATGATGCCGTTGCAATCGACGGGTTCGTACGTCGTTGGCAGCCTCACCGACATGGGGTACAGCTACTCGCGCGTCTACCAGTTGTTCGCGCTCGGCCTCGTCGGCTTCATGGTGTTCCTTTTCGTGCTTAACCGGACGGGGCGGATTCCACGACGCGGCGAGGTTCAAAACTAAACCGGGCCAACCTGCTTCGCAGTTAGTCCTGCCAGTACGTCGATGACTCAATGCTGCCATTCTCTTGGATTGTGAAGGACGAATACGAGGTTCCATCCGTTTCTAACGGGAGCGAGAACGTCTCTCTCGCCATTCGTTCGTCAGCTACGGTGACTGTTATTTCGTAGTCACCCTTGGCAGAGAGCGTTGTCACGTTCCACGTCGCCCCCGGCTCAACCGTTTCTCGGGAACGAACCAGCTCGCCATTCTTTGCAATCTGGACGCTAACAGCGTGAGCCGAGTCGTCGTGATTGTCGATGACCACCTTATGTTCCACCGAGGCACCCCAGAATCCACCTAAGAAAACCACGAGCAATACGAGAAGCGACACGATTCCGAGTATCGCCACCTGCTGGGACCGCTTCATGTGTCTGAATGCGAGTTTACACACCTAAATTTTGTGACGAGTTTACTCGTGCACAGAGATAGCGCCGCTTTTTGCGACCCGGAACCTATCAACCACCAATGGAGTACGTCCAAGAGCGCGTCACGACGCTCCACGACCTCACTGGGCACGTCCCCGACGCCCCGACCGACCGGGCCGCCGTCGTCGTGCCGATGACCGAACGCGAGTACGCCGGACTGGCCCCAGAGGGCGTGCTCTCAACGCTCGAAGCCGTATCCCCGGCCCGCGTGGTCGTCCCCCTTCGCGCCAGCGCAGACCACGTCGAAGACTTTCGAGACTGGTTCGACGCCTTCGAGCTCGACGTAGACCTAGTCTGGTGTAACGGCCCAGAACTGAAAGCGCTCCTCGCGGACGCTGGCGTCTCGGGGGCGATGGGAAAGGGCAGAGACGTGTGGCTCGCGCTCGGCCTCGCGGCGAGCGAGGAGTTCGTCGTCGTCCACGACGCCGACGCGAAAACCTACTCGCGGGCGCACGTCCCACGCCTGCTCTCGCCGCTCGCAGGCGAGTTTGAGTTCACGAAGGGTTACTACGCGCGCGTCGAGAACAACCAGCTCTACGGGCGGCTGGCCCGGCTGTTCGTCGCGCCACTCATCCGGGCGCTCGCAGACGAACACGACGCGCCCGTTCTTGACTATCTGGCGGCGTTTCGCTATCCACTCGCCGGAGAGTTCGCGGTCACCTCGAAGCTCGCGCGCCACCTCCGACCCCAGCGTCAGTGGGGACTCGAACTCTCGACGCTCGGTGACGCCTTCGGCGCGGTTGGCTTCACCGGCTCCGCGCAGGTCGATTTGGGTAGACACGAACACGACCACCGCGCGGTGTCCGGGCCGACCGGTCTCTCTGAGATGAGCCACGGCGTCGGGCAGGCGCTCTTGCAGGTGCTCGCAGACCACGACGTGACGCCCGCCTACGAGAGTCTGCCGAGTCGCTACGAAGAAGTGGCCTACGAGTTCATCCGCCAGTACGCCGCAGACGCCGCGTTCAACGGCCTCAACTACGACCGCGAGGCAGAACGCGAGCAGGTAGCCGTGTACGCCGATGCCATCGACCCACTCAGGGAGGATACGCGCCTGCCGTCGTGGGACGAGAGTCCGCTCTCACCCGACGAGGTGTGGGAGGCAGCACAAGCTGACCTCGCACACGCGAGGGATGAAGATTAAGCACGGGTGGCCAATATGTGCAGACAATGGAGTTGACTCACGACGAACTCGCGGGGGTAGTTTCACTCTTTTCTGCGCTCACGCGCGAGGAACTCACCACCGCACTCTCGGAACTCGCCTACCGAAACGGCGAGGAAGGCGACGTTCCAGTCGAGGAAATCGACGCGGCCATAGAGCGATATTTTCTGGTCGAGTTCGAGCGCGAGGGCACGACCTATCTCACGCCCGGCCCCGTCGCGTTTCCCGAACTCCCCGAGGGCGGCGAAGACCTCCCGCACATCCTCTCGGTCGAGAAGCGCGAGGTAGACCGCGAGGCGATTATCACGCCGCTCGAAGCCCAGTTTCGCAAGGACGCCGCCGCCGCGGTGGACGATGGCGATGACGAGCGCATCCACCACCTCCTCGACGTGAGCTACGACTTAGAGGCGTGGGGACCGGTCGAATTGGGCGACGAACGCGACCTGCTCGACGCGGCCCGGGCGAATTAAGCCGCTCCATCGCATGACTTCGACTATGAATCTCGACCGGGTGGCTCGCTACTCGCCCACGGCAGTCACGGACGAGGAGCGAGAAGCGGGTGTGCTCGTCCCCATCCTCACCCGCGACGACGAACCGTATCTGCTGTTTACGAAGCGCGCAGACCACCTTGGCGAGCACCCCGGTCAGATGTCGTTTCCCGGCGGCGGGCGCGAACCCGCAGACGATGACCTCGCCGCAACCGCGCTCAGAGAGGCGAACGAAGAGATTGGCTTAGATCCTACAACTGCGGACATCGTTGGCCAACTCGACGATATTCGGACAATCACGAGTTACGCTGTCCGCCCGTTCGTCGCCACGGTTCCAGACGCGACGTACACGCCCGACGAGCGCGAGGTCGCAGAAATCGTCGTGCTCAAACTGTCTGATCTCACGAACCTCGACAACTACGAATCAGAGCGCCGCATGCACCCACACTACGGCGACATCCGCCTGCACTTTTTCCACGTCGATGGCTACACCGTCTGGGGCGCGACCGGCCGCATCCTCGTGAATTTCCTCGAAGTTGCGACCGACTGGGAGATGCCGCCAGAAGTTGATCGGGTGGTTGATCCAGATGCTGACCTTCCGTCCTGACTTTTCACGGCGTCTGCGGAAGTGACTCAGACTCACCAGCGAAGGCGAGCACCTCCGCTACGAAGCGGTCTGTCGCCGAATTTATTGCGACGTGGCCGTGGCCTTCGAAGGTGACGACACGACAGTTCGGGAGCACCTCGGCGAGCGCGGCAGTCGCCTCTTTGAGGAATGGCGCGCTCTCACTTCCAGTCAGCAGGAGCGTCGGTGTTTCGAGCGTTGCCAGTCGGTCGGCGTCAAACACGTACGCACCCGGTGCGGCTTCCTCTCTGACCACAGTGTGGGCCGCACTGACGCGTGCTGGCCAGTTGGGTGCGGCGCGAAGCACGTCCACTTCGTCGAGTGACATTCCGGCAACGTCAGTAAAGAACTGCACGAGTGCCTGTTCGTTTTCTTCGTTTTCGACAAGTGCGTGGAGTTCTGCGAGCGTCGCTGTCGGGGTGAGTTCGCCCGGCTCCCGCAAGAACGGCGGTTCGTACAGGATGAGTTTTCTGAGGTTGTCAGTACGCAGTGCCGCTTCGAGCGAGCAGAGCGCGCCGTAGGAGTGCCCGAGCAACACCACGGGTTCGCTAATCGAATCGATGACGGCGACAACGTCCTCAAATTCGCGTTCGAGCGCGTACTCAGGAGAATCACCGCTTTCGCCGCGACCACGACGGTCTATCGCATAGACCGTGAACTGTTCTTCAAGGGCAGGGCGGATTGGTTCCCACCGCGTGTGGTCTGCGGTCGTCCCGTGGACGAGGACAAGTGGCGGCCCTTGTCCCATTTTTTCGAAGGCAATCGTGGTTCCGTCTGCTGAGGTAACTGTGTCCATACGTCCACACCTACCTGAGAAAACGCCGGCAACGAACGTCTCTTTTTCTCAGCGTTTCGAGAGCGTTCCAAGCATGCAATCGATAATTTCGCCACGAGCGATAGCCTTTTGCCGGGAACGGCGATAGAAGAGGTATGGTCGCACAGACGATGGATCGAGTTCCGGACTGGCGATAGTGTATTTTCCATGCGAGGTGTCCAATGCTAACTGGCGAGACGCGTCTCTCTGAGACCGGGCTGGACGCAGTTGCGCTCAAGCCCGCAGAGTGTGACGTGGGCCGAGCAGCAACTCTGGCAGTGGATGTCATCACAATCGACTACGAGGGGGCAGAACACCTCCCCGATGCCGAGGTGCTTGCCACGCTCACCGAGACCAAGGAAGTCAGGCTGACGACACCCGTTCGGGCAGACGGCTTTGACCCCCTCGGCGACGATTCGCGCTACGACGAGTTACCTGAGGGCATCAAACAGGTGCTCGTCGCCGGGCATTCTGCGTATCTCACCGACGCCGAGCGTAAACGACCCATTGCGCCTCGGTTGTCCGCCGCACTCGCTGCCGCGCCCGACTCGTGGGTCGGTACGGAGGGTATCGAACGAATCGCGCTCGCCACCGGCGGGACGCAGTTCGACCTTCTCTCGCGGACGACGCGCCGGGATACCCGCGCGCTCAGAGCGGCGGGCTATGACGGCGAACTTGCCGTCTACGCGCCTACGGTTCTCACCGACGACGAGGACGCGATTCTCGACGCGGTCGGAGCCTATGCGTCCCGCAGACGCCCCGTCGCGCGGGCGCTCCCCGACGGCGCGGCCACGGATTCGTCGGCAACCGGGCGTGCACGGAAGGTGCTTCTCGCCGCGAGCAGAGACTACGCGCTCGTCGGGACGCCCCGACGCGTTCGCGAGCAAATCGACGCCCTGCGCGCAGTTGGCGTGGATACGGTCGTTGGCTATCCCGCCCGTGGCTTAGACGAGTTCCTCCGCTGAAAACTAAGTCCCCCTCGCTCGTTTTTCCGGTATGACACTGCACGTCGCCGTCGTCGGTGGCGGAGCCGTTGGCGTGACCGCCGCCCACGACCTCGCCCGCGACGGTGCGGACGTAACGCTGTTCGAACGCGACGAGCTGGCGAGTGGGTCGAGCGGCCGGGCCGCGGGCGTCTGCTACTCGGCGTTTCCCCACGCCGTGGACGCCGAAAACGGCCGTCGCTCACTCGACCGATTTCGTGCGCTCTCTGAGAGCCGCGACGACTTCGAGTTTACCGGGTGTCCCTACGTCTGGTTCGCTCACGAAGATGATACAGAACGGTGTGACGGCGTGCGCAAACAGGTCGCGCAGATGAACGCGGTCGGTGCGGACGTTTCGGTGGTCTCTCCCGACGCCCTCCGTACTGCGTTCCCCGCGCTCGAAACGGCTGGTATTGGTGTTGCCGCACGATGTGACGACGCGGGCTACACCGAGCCAGCGACGTACGTTCGGGCGATGGGGGCGAAAGCGCGAGAGGCTGGTGTTCGCATCGAAGAGGACACGCCGGTTCGGTTGAGGGAATCGGGAACGATTCTGACACCCGCGGCGACTCACGAGTTCGACGCCGTGGTGCTCGCAACCGGGGTCCAGACAAAGCAGGTACTCGCGGAGAGTGGAATCCAGCTTCCGATGAAACCCTATCGCGTGCAGGCGCTCACGACCGAGCAGACGCAGGCGAGCGACGGGATTCCGATGACCTACGACGCGACAGAAGGGTTCTACTTCCGACCGCGAAAGGGCGGTCTGCTGGTTGGTGATGGAACAGAGTTGTTCGAGAGCGACCCTGACGATTACCCGAAAGACGCCGACGACAGCTTTGTCGAGACAAATCGCTCCCGGGTCGAAAATCGGGTTACGTTCGAGCCAACCGTCTCCCGTGCGTGGGCGGGGATGTGCGGCGCGACACCGGATTGCGACCCACTGGTTGGCGAACTTCGAGACGGGCTGTACGTCGCCTGTGGGTTCCAAGGCCATGGCTTCATGCGCGCGCCAGCAATCGGAGAACGGCTCGCAGAGCACGTGCTCGGCGGAGAAGGAATACAGGAATTCGACCCACGGCGATTCCGCGGCGACGAGGAGTTCGAAATCGTCGAAGGATTGAGCTGATTATTCTTCGTCGGCGTCGAGAGGTTCGTCGTCCATCTCGCCCTGCGTGGCTTCGATTTCGACCGTCTCGTCTGTTCCGACTTCGACGTTCGTCTCGCGTTCTTTCGGCACGCGAACTTCGAGCGTGCCGCTTTTCGTGAGCGTCGCGGTCGCTTCGTCGGTGTTTACCTCGGCCTCTGGTGGGAGGGTGACGCTGCCGTCGAGCGAGAGGCCGCGGCCGGGAAACCGCATCTCGTAGCCGTCGTGGAAGTCACGGAAGCGGTCTACGCGGACGTGGATGGCGTTCTCTGCAAAGCGTACTTGGATGTCGCTCTGGGTCGCGCCGGGCGCGTCAAAGACGGCGAGATAGGCCTCGTCGCTTTCGAGGAGGTCTACGGGAAGCGGCTTTCGCTCTTGGACGCGCGAAGAGGCGCGGCCGACGTTCTCGACGATGACGTTGCCGATGGATTTGCCAAGTTCCTTTATCATACGGTGATTTCCTCCAGCGAATCGCCGTCTCCGCAGTACGGACAGATGAAGTCCGCGACGGTGACGCTCTCTGGCATGTCGTAGGTGTAGTGCAGCTCGAACATGTCGAGTTCGCAGGCGTCGTTGGTACAGGCTACTTCGACGGTCTTGGGCATGGGGGTGGATAGTGTATCCACGAGTATAAGCGCGAGGGCTTTCGCATCCGTTTTACCGCTCGACTGGCTAGGAGGCCCAATGACTGACCCCGCCGACCTGCAGGTTACCATCGTTGACGGCTATGTCGACGAACCGGCGCACTTCGGCGTGCCGCCGTACATCTCGACGTACCCTCGGTACACGGCGGGCGCGCTGGTAGACGCCGGGGTTCCGGAAGCCCAGATCACCTACCACACCATCGACGCCCTCCGCGACGAGATGATGAACTGGCAGGACGTGGAGGAAGCAGACCTGCTCATCTACGTCGGCGGGATGACCGTCCCCGGCAAGTACGTCGGCGGGACGCCCGCAGAACCCGACGAAGTGAAACGTCTCGCGTGGACCGCGACGGGCACGACGCTCATGGGCGGCCCCATCCGCTTCGGCGTCGGCGAACAGAACGAGGGCGGCAGCGACATGGAGCGCAAGGATTTAGACTACGACTTCGTCGCCAAAGGCGACATCGAGGCCGCGGCCCACGACCTCGTCGAAAGCGGTCTCGAAGGCTTTGGCGACCGGATGCGCTCGAACGAGGAAATCGACCGCTGGGCGGCAAACGGCGCGTTCGTCATCGAGAACCACCCGAACTACCCCGAGTACCTCATCTGCGAGATGGAGACCTCTCGGGGCTGTGCCTACCGGTGTTCGTTCTGTACCGAACCCCTCTACGGAAATCCCGCCTTCCGCTCGGCTGAGTCGGTCGTGAGCGAAGTCGAGGCGCTCTACAACCGCGGTGCGCGCCACTTCCGCCTCGGGCGACAGGCCGACATCCTCGCCTTCGGCGGCGACGGTGAGAAGCCGAACCCAGACGCCCTGCGCGACCTCTACGGCGGCATCCGCGAGGTAGCCCCCGACCTCGGGACGCTCCACCTCGACAATATGAACCCGATTACCGTCGTGAAGTGGCCCGAATTGTCGAGAGAGGGCATTCGGATTATCGCCAAGCACAATACGCCCGGCGACACCGCGGCGTTCGGCCTCGAAAGCGCAGACCCCGTTGTTCAGGAAGAAAACAACCTGAACGTCACCGTAGAACAGTGTTTCGAGGCGGTGAAAATCGTCAACGAAGAGGCGGGCTGGCGACCCGGCGAAGACCCGTCTGTCGCGCCCACCCACGGCGAAGAAGCAGCAGCCCGGCTCCCAAAGCTGCTCCCCGGTATCAACCTGCTCCACGGCCTCAAAGGCGAGACGAAAGCAACCTACCAGCACAATCTGGACTTCCTCCGGCGCGTCTACGACGAGGGGCTGATGGTTCGTCGGGTGAACATCCGCCAAGTCATGGCGTTTGCTGGGACCGAGATGTCAGAGACGGGGGCGTCAATCGCCAAAGACCACAAGAAGCTGTTCAAGAAGTACAAAACACAGGTGCGCGAAGAGATCGACAACCCGATGCTCAAACGGGTCGCGCCGCCGGGAACCATCCTCCCGAACGTTCACTTAGAGTACCACAAAGACGGCAAGACGTTCGGCCGTCAACTCGGGACGTATCCGCTTCTCGTCGCCGTACCGGGCGAACGCGAACTCGGGCAGTCGGTGGACATCGCGGTGACCGACCACGGCTATCGCTCGATTTCGGGCGTCTGCCACCCACTCGACGTGAACGAGGCGTCGATGGACGAGCTGATGGCGATTCCCGGGCTTGGCCGTCAGCGTGCTGGCGACATCATTGTCAATCGACCCTACACGACGCCGGACGACCTGAAATCGCAAGTCGGCGCGGACGTTGGCCCCTTCATCGACACGCTACTTCCCGACCAGTAAAACTACTCTGGAAGAAGACTGGTCTGGCCGCTGAACGCAGGCCAGAAGTGCTTTAGGAGTCGGTGGCCGAAATTCGGGTAATGAGCCAAGACGTTGAAGTGAGCGTTGTTCTCCCCGCCTACAACGAGGAGAAAACCATCGAGCACACGGTGAAAACCACGCTCGATACGCTCGCATCATTTCTTCCCCCCGGCTCGTTCGAAGTCATCGTCGCAGAGGACGGGTGTGACGACCGCACCCCAGAACTCGCAGACGAGATGGAAGCGGCCTACCCGGCGGTTCGCCACTTCCACTCAGACGAACGACTCGGCCGCGGCGGCGCGTTAGAACGGGCATTCGAGGCGTCCCACGGCAGTACGTTGGTGTACTTCGACACGGACCTGGCGACGGATATGCGGCATCTAGAAGAACTCGTAGAGAGCGTTCGCTCCGGCGAGTACGACATCGCAACCGGGTCGCGGTGGATGCCGGGCAAGGAGATAGACCGCCCCGCAAAGCGTGGGATTCCGAGCAAAGGGTTTAACGGCCTCACGCGGCTGTTCCTGCGCTCTGACTTGCTCGACCACCAGTGTGGGTTCAAAGCGTTCGACCGCGAGGCGCTGTTCTCGATTATGGACGACGTAGAGGACAATCACTGGTTCTGGGACACGGAAGTCCTCGTGCGCGCCCAGAAGAAGGGCTACCGCATCAAGGAGTTCGCCGTCGACTGGACGCCGATGGAGGACACGAAAGTGGACCTCGTCCGCGACGTGTTCGGGATGGGCAGTCAGATTCTGCGCGTCTGGTACGAGTTCTCCGTGAGCCCGAAAATCAACCGCACCACGACGCTCGCGGCGGGGACGGTGCTCACCCTCGTCGCGCTCGTCTTCATGACCCAATACCTCGACTTCAGTCAAGTCATCACGGAGATGGAGGGCGCAGACCCCGTCCTCATCGGGGTGGCCGCGCTTGTCTACCTCGTCTCGTGGCCGCTTCGCGGGGCGCGCTATAAGGACATCCTCGACAAACTCGGCTTCCGCGAGAAGACCGGCTTTCTCACCGGCGCAATCTTCATCAGCCAGACCGGGAACCTCGTGTTCCCCGCCCGCCTCGGTGACGGGGTGCGCGCCTACGTCGTGAAAACCCGGCGGAAAGTACCGTATCCCTCCGGCTTCGCGTCGCTCGCCGTCGAACGGGTGTTCGACTTGCTCACCATCACGGTGCTCGCCGGGTCGGTGTTCATCCTACTCGCGCTCACCGGCTTCACGAGCGTCGAAGGGTTCGCCCAAGCCATCACGCAAATCAGTGGCGAACGGGGCAACAGCGGGAGATACGCCCTCTACCTCGCCGGGTTCGTCGGCGTGGCAGCCATCTCTGCGACGGCACTCATCGTCGCCTCCGCACGCACCGAGAGCAACTACGTCCGCTCGTTCATCACCCGCATCAGCAACGACTCGTATGCGGACTACGTGGCGGGCGTCCTAGAGCGGTTCGCCGGTGACGTACAGGTCGTCGCAAACGACAAGCGAGCGTTCGCCCGCGTGGGCGCGAGTAGCCTCCTTATCTGGACGCTCGACGTGCTCACCGCCGTCCTCGTGTTCGCCGCCTTCGGCGTCTCCTTGCCGTTCACGACGCTGCTCGCGGTTGGCTTCTTCGCCGTGAGCGTCGGGAACTTGGCGAAAGTGCTCCCGCTCTCACCCGGTGGGGTCGGCCTCTACGAAGGGGCGTTCTCGCTGCTCGTGGTCGCCCTGCTCCCCGTCTCGTGGGAACTCGCCCTTGGCGCGGCGATCGTCGACCACGCGGTGAAAAACGTCGTGACGGTCATCGGCGGCGTCGCATCGATGTTGCTGCTCAACGTCTCGCTCACGACGGCAGTCAAAGAGAGCCGCGACGTACCAGACGTTGAGGCCGTCGATAACTAGTAAAGTTCAGTGACGAAGGGGCCAAGCGCCCCGGCCACGGCGTGGGTCAGTGCGTCTTCGCGGTCGACGACGCCCGCCGTGAGCGCGCCCGCAGCACCCTGTTTTTTCGCCACGTTGGTCATATCGAGCACGTCGTCCATGACCGGGCCGAGTTCCTCGCCCGCCTCGATGCGTGTGGCGATAGAATCCGGCAACACGAGACTCGGGCCTGCGCCTTTGCCCACAGTTTTACCGTCGGTGACGGCCGCCCACATCACGAGATACAGCTCGCCCTCGATGGGTGCCACACCGCCTTCGATACCGACGCCGAGGTCGTATTCGCCCGTGGAAAGCACCGCACGCGCCCGATTTTCAGCGCCCGAGATGGTTTCGGTGAGGCCGTAGGGCTGTTCGCTCACGCCTGAGGCGACCGAGACGGCGTCGACGGTCGTGGAGAGTACGTCGCCCACGGCGCGTTCGGTCGCCCTGACTTTGACTGGATTCTGACTGCCAACGCCCACTCGCATAGCAGGGCGGTGGCAGGCCGGGCACTTGGTGGTTCGTATCCGCGGCCCGACCATGACAATATATAACACTTGTGCTGATTTGGCCTGAAACGGCCATATTTTCTGGTTTCGACCGGGTTCGGTGAGGTAAACCAAAACGGTTATATAAGTTTCGTCCGAAGCCCGGGCCACGGACAGCCATCCGGGATTTCTCCAGATACGCTTCCCGGACAGCCCCCGCCAGCGCACACCCATGAGAGAACACACTCGAACACGAACCCGAGCGAACCAAGAAGAGAGCGAGAAAGAACAGGAATCGGGCAGTAAACTCGACTGCCCAGAATGTGGCTCCGGCAAGGTCGTCGCCGACTCGACCCACGGCGAGACGGTCTGTCAGGACTGCGGTCTCGTCGTCGACGAAGGCGAAATCGACCGCGGCCCGGAGTGGCGCGCATTCGACGCCCGCGAGAAGGATAAAAAATCGCGTGTTGGCGCACCGACGACCAACACCATGCACGACAAGGGACTGTCAACCAACATCGACTGGCGCGACAAGGACGCCTACGGCAAGTCCCTCGGCAGCCGCCAGCGCGCGAAGATGCAGCGGCTTCGCAAGTGGAACGAACGCTTCCGCACCCGCGACTCCAAAGAGCGTAACCTGAAGCAGGCGCTCGGCGAAATCGACCGCATGGCCAGCGCCCTCGGCCTCCCGAACAACGTTCGCGAGACCGCCTCCGTCATCTACCGCCGTGCGCTCACCGAAGACCTCCTCCCCGGCCGCTCCATCGAGGGCGTCGCCACCTCCGCCGTCTACGCCGCCGCCCGCCAAGCAAGCATGCCCCGCAGTCTCGACGAGATTGCAGAGGTCTCCCGCGTCGAAAAGAGCGAAATCGCGCGCACCTACCGCTACGTCGTACGCGAACTCGGCCTCGAAGTGCGCCCGGCCGACCCGGAGAGCTACGTCCCGCGCTTTGCCTCCTCGCTCGACCTCTCTGAGGAAGCAGAACACCGCGCCCGCCAGCTCCTTCGCAACGCGAAAGAACAGGGCGTCCACAGCGGCAAATCGCCGGTCGGCCTCGCCGCCGCCGCCGTCTACGCCGCCGCGCTGCTCACCAACGAGAAGACGACCCAAGCCGCCGTGAGCGAAGTCGCAGACATCAGCGAAGTCACCATCCGCAACCGCTACCACGAACTGCTCGAAGCCGAGCAGGACGTGCCGATGGCGTAAGTTCGGCACTACCATTTTTGCGTTTTCACCACCGCCGAGTCGAGAGACCGCAAGACTAGTACGGAAGGCCCCTGACTGTACGTCCATGCAGACCGACCACGCCATCTACGCGTCGGACGCCCGCGAGATGGCACACGTAGACGAGGGTGCAGTCGACCTCGTCGCCACCTCCCCGCCCTATCCGATGATAGAGATGTGGGATGGGCTGTTCTCGTCGCTTGATTCGACGGTCGAATCTCACCTCGAATCGGGCGCGGGTGACGACGCCTTCGATGCCATGCACGACGCCCTCGCCCCGGTCTGGGACGAACTCAAGCGCGTCCTTCGCCCCGGTGGCATCGCCTGCATCAACATCGGCGACGCCACCCGCTCGATTGGCGGCGAGTTTCAACTCTTTCCGAATCACGTCGCCGTCATCGACGCCATGCGCGACCGCGGGTTTTCCGTCCTCCCCGACATCCTCTGGCGAAAGCCCTCGAACCGGCTGACAAAGTTCATGGGCTCTGGCATGCTTCCGTCGAACGCCTACGCGACCCTCGAACACGAGTACATCCTCGTGTTTCGAAACGGCGGCACCCGCGCGTTCGACCCCGGGTGTGCAGAACGCTACGAGAGCGCCTTCTTCTGGGAGGAGCGAAACGAGTGGTTCTCAGACCTCTGGACGGACGTACAGGGAACCGGGCAGTCGCTAGACGGGGCGACCCGCGAGCGGTCTGCAGCCTACCCGCTCGAAATTCCCTTGCGCCTGATTCAGATGTATTCGGTGTACGGCGACACCGTCTTAGACCCGTTTTGGGGAACCGGCACGACCACGCTCGCAGCGATGGTCGCAGGGCGAAACTCGGTGGGCTACGAACTCGACGAAACCCTCATCGAGCGCTTCGACGACCGCGTCGAGAACGCGCCTGAAATCGCCAGCGAACGACTCGAAAACCGACTCGACTCCCACCGCGACTTCGTGACCGCCAGAGCCGCGACGGGCGAGTCGCTCGACTACGACGCGACCCACTACGACTTTGCTGTCGTGACCAAACAAGAGCGCAACATCTTGCTCTACGACGTCGCCGCGGTCGAACCCCACGAAGACGGCTATCTCGTCCGCCACGAGCGCCACACCGAATAGGGGTACGTTTTTCCATCTGAGCGCGTACACACAGCTATGAATTTCGACGAGTTCGTCCTCGCCGCGAGTACGGCGACGCTCAGCGACGAACCCGACGCCCGCCCCGTGGCCGACGCCGTCGAATACCGGATGGACCTCGCCACAAACCCCCGCTCGGCGCTCCGCGACTACGACGGTGAGTTGCCACTCATCGCGACCAACCGCGTCCACTGGGAAGGCGGCGAGGCCGCAGACGACGCAGCCCGCCTCGACGCGCTCTGTGAGGCGGCCGAACATGACGCCGTCTGCGCGGTTGACATCGAACTCGAAGCCATCGAATCGGGCGACGGCGAGCGCGTCGTTACGGCCGCCCGCGAGGCGGAGACGACCGTCATCGTCTCGATGCACGATTTCGAGGCGACGCCACCGATTGCCGAGCTTCGCCACCTGCTTAAAACCGCGAGCGACCACGGCGACGTGGCGAAACTCGCGTGTACGGCCACCTCGCTCGATGACGTCCTCGACGTGCTGTTCGCCACCCGGACGTTCGATGCGAACGGCCGCGCCGTAGCGACGATGGCGATGGGTGAGGTGGGCAGACACTCACGCGTCGTCGCGCCGCTGTATGGGTCGCGGATTGGCTATGCCCCAATTAAGCCGGAAGATGCGACCGCACCCGGCCAGTACGATCTCGAAACGATGCGCATGCTCGTAGACAAACTCGACAGCAATGACTGAGACAGTGACCTTCGGAAGTTTAACAAACGGTGACAACCGAGACGGAGGAAGTAATGGGGCAAACCTCGCGTAAGCGCCCGTGGCTTGCGGCGCTGTTGGCGTTCGTCTATCCCGGCCTTGGTCACGTCTACATCCGTGAATGGCTCAGAGCACTGCTCTGGTTCGGGTTGATGATTGCAACGGCGTCGTTCGTCATTCCAGAACAGGCCGTCCAGACGGCCGACCTCTCGATTGCTGCGCTCACTCGCGCGAGCGAGCAGCTGTCGCTCGAAGCGGCGTTTACGGTGCTGTTCATCACGCTGCTGAGCATGATTGACGCCTACCGGCTCGCGGCAACGAAAAATCAGGCGGTCAAAGCCGTCGTCGAGGGGACGCGGTGTCCGTCGTGTGGTCGGGACATCGACCCCGAACTCGACTTCTGTCACTGGTGTACGACGGAATTGCCGCCCACGATGGGCGACGACGCAAACTGATTATTTCTCGATGATGCTCTCTTCTACGGCTTCCCCGAAGTGGCGAGCCGTGTCCTCGTAGTAGATTTTCACCTCGTCGCCGACGGCGAGGTCGGTGACTGCCTTGCGACCCTCAGATGTGGCGACTTTGATGGTCTCTGCGTTCTGGAGGAGGGTTTCGATACGGTCGCCGCTTTGCGTTTCGGCCTCGACGCGGAACATCGGACGTTTCTCGATTTTCGCCCGTCCGACGATGGCCTCGCGGGTGTGCCCCGCCGTGTCGACGACCTGCACCTCGTCGCCGCTTTTGAGTTCGGCAAGGTACTTCGTGCCGCCGTCTGGCGTCCGGACGTAGGCGTGAACCGCCCCGGCGTTCACCCGAAACGGCCGGGAAGCGACGTACGGCGACTCCGCGGTCTCTGCGTGGACGAAAAACAGCCCGCGGCTCATGCTGCCGACGAGCATGCCTTCGTCGTGTTCGAACAGCGACCCGGTATCGACGCAGACGCGGTCTGCAGAGCCGGTCTGTTCGACGGCGGTAACGGTCGCCCACTGGAGGTCGAGCGATTCGCGCTCTGATTCGTCGCGCACATCGACCGTCCGGCGAATCTCGTCCGGGTCGTCGGTGTCGAGCAACACGGCGTCAGCGCCGAGTTCGAGCGTCTCGAACGCGGTTTTGGCCTCCTCTGCGGTCTGGACGCCTGCGACGAGTTCGGTCTCCTCACCAATCCGAGCGATGAGGTTTTCGAGCGGGATGATGGTCCAGTCTTCACCGATGACGATGGTGTACTCTGCGTCGTGGGCGGCGGCTTCTGCGAACGCCTCGTACTCTTTGTTCAGGATGCGGACGTACGCGCCGTGGGCGCGGTCGTCGCTCCGACGCAGGGTAGAGAGGTCAGCAGAGCCAGAGAAATCAGCGGGGAGGTCGACCGTGCCGTCGCCTTCGCCTTCTTTGCCGACGATGGTCACGTCGGGGAGGTCTTCGACGGCGTCGGGTTCTGCGTCCATGACGTGGACGTCGCCGTTTGCGAACGCCGCGACGTTCACCTGACCGAGTTCGCGGACTTTCGAAACGTCCTCGCTATCGACGAGCACCCAGTCGACACCGGCTTCGAGTCCGGCGGTGATTCGTTTTCGTCGCGCCTCCCAGTCGCCGACGGTGTCGTCGGCTTTGAGCCATACGGAGCGTGTCATACTTTGACGCTCGCGGCGGGGATTCTTGAACGTGGCGGAAGTGGCACTTCCGTCTCACCGCCCGATTTCAGTGCGGCCGCTCTGTATGGGGATTTCGAGAGAAACAGTGTGTCGGGCTCAGGCTTTGACGGCGAGGCCAGCGCGTTCGAGGGCTTTGTCCGCGGGGGCGTCATTGTGGACGACGTCGGTGACCGCACGGGCGATTGCTTCTGGACTCTCGTGTTGGAAGATAGACCGGCCCATCGAGACGCCCGCCGCACCGCCGTCCATCGCGCCGCGAACCATCTGGATGGTCTCTAAGTCAGTGCCACGCGAGCCACCGGCGATGACGACCGGCAGGCGGGTCGATTCGGTGACGTGTCGGAAGCTCTCTGGGTCGCCGGAGTAGGCGGTTTTGATGATGTCCGCGCCGAGTTCCTCACCGAAGCGAGCGGCGTGGCCGAGGGCTTCTGCGTCGTGTTCGTCGATGCCGGGACCGCGGGCGTAGGTCATCGCAAGCACGGGGATGCCGAGGCGGTCTGCCTCGGAGGTGACGCGCGCTAAGTCTTCCATCTGCTTTGGCTCATGGTCAGAGCCGACGTTGACGTGGAGGCTGACGGCGTCTGCACCCGCGCGGATGGCGTCCTCTACGGTGCCCGTCATTCGTTTGTCGTTAGAATCCGGTCCAATTGTCGTAGAAGCGTTGAGATGAACGATGTAGCCTTTGCCGTTTTTGTTTCCGTGGACGCGTGGTGCAATCCCCTTCTGGGTGAGCACGCAATCTGCGCCACCGCGTGTGACCGCATCAATTGTCGATTCGATGTCTTTGAGGCCTTGTACCGCCCCAAGTGTAATGCCGTGGTCCATCGGGACGATGACGAATCGACCCCGTGTACCGATGCGTTCGAGCCGAGCTGCTTTTCCGATAGTCATTAGTATGTTAGTGTGTGGCAAGCGTTAGTTATGTGCGTTCCGGTCGCGGCACACGTTGTTCGAATCCAGTCCGTGCGCCTTCTGCCAGTTCTCTCGCTTTTCGTTCTAAATTCGACGTGACATCCTCCCCGGAACCAATCAGATCGACGAAGACGCTTCCGGCGACGACCCCGTCTGCTCCCGCCGCGACGATTTCGCGGGCGTGGTGGCCCTCACTCACGCCGAAGCCGACGGCCTTTGGCACGTCGTACGTTGCCAACCGACCGAGACTGTCGTGGGTCTGGGTGCTCACGTCCGCCTGCGCCCCGGTCGTCCCGAGGCGGGCTTGGACGTAGACGAATCCTGAAACCTGCTCCATGACGCGGTCTAGGCGCTCGCCTTTCGTCGTCGGGGCGACGATGAAGATGAGGTCGAGGCCGAACTCGTCGCAGGCCGCCCGCAGGTCGTCCGACTCCTCGACGGGAAGGTCGGGGACGATGAGCCCCGAAATTCCTGCTTCGGCGGCCGCTTCGACGAACGCCCGGACGGGTTCGTCGCCGTACTGGTAGATGAGGTTGTAGTACGTCATGCAGACAATCGGCACGGCCACGTCGAGGTCGGCCACCAGGTCGAGATACGACTGTGGCGTCATTCCCGCGTCGAGTGACCGCTGGATGGCGTTCTGGATGGTTGGCCCGTCCGCGATTGGCTCCGAGAAGGGCAGGCCGAGTTCGATGATGTCCGCTCCACCGCGGGCGAGCGCGCGAACCTGTGCTTTCGTACTCTCTGCGTCCGGGTCGCCTGCCGTGATGTACGGAATCAGGGCCGGGCCGTCGCGGAAGGCGTCGCCAATCTCGCTCATTCGAACACCCCCATCTCCGGCGCGTTCGCAAGGTCGCGCTTTGCCGTCTCCTCAAGCACGGACTCCAAATCCTTGTCGCCGCGCCCGGAGATGTTCACGATGACCGACTCCCCGAGGTTGTCGGCCGTTTCGAGGTAGGCAATCGCGTGGGCCGTTTCGAGTGCTGGAATAATTCCTTCTTCCTGCGAGAAGCGGTGGAACGCTTCGAGTGCGGCGTCGTCGGGAACTGTCACGGGCGTCACCCGCCCAGTATCGACGAGGTGGGCGAGTTCCGGGCCGACGCCGGCGTAGTCGAGACCCGAACTGATGCTGTGCGATTCGAGAATCTGGCCGTCTCGTGACTGGAGCAGGCGGGTGCGCGCGCCGTGAAGCACGCCGACTGACCCAGTCGAAAGAGATGCGGAGTTCGGCGCAACGCCCGTCTCCTCGTCTACGTCGAGACTGGAGCCACCGGCTTCGACAGCGTACAGCGCCACGTCCTCGTCGGGGACGAAGTTGTGGAATGCGCCCATCGTGTTCGACCCGCCGCCCGCACACGCGACGACGCTGTCGGGGAGGCCACCGGTCTTTTCACGAATTTGCGCGCGCGCTTCCTCGCTGATGACCGACTGGAAGTCGCGCACCATCCGTGGGAACGGGTGGGGCCCCACGACGGACCCGATAACGTAGTGGGTGTCTTCGACGTTGGTCGCCCAGTCGCGCATCGTCTCATTGATGGCTTCTTTCAGGGTTCCGCGGCCCACGTCGACGGGGTTGACTTTGGAGCCGTTGATGCGCATGCGGAAAACGTTCGGGCGCTGGCGGGTGATGTCTCGGCGACCCATGTACACCTCGCAGTCCATGCCGAGATGGGCCGCGGCCATCGCCGTCGCCGTGCCGTGTTGGCCCGCGCCGGTTTCCGCGACGATGCGTTCTTTGCCCATGTACTTGGCGAGCAACACTTGGCCGAGCGCGTTGTTCAGCTTGTGTGCGCCGCCGTGGACGAGGTCTTCGCGCTTTAAGTACACCTCCGTGCCGTAGCGTGCGCTCAGCTGTTCTGCGTGCTGGAGCGGCGTGGGGCGACCGCCAAAGTCCCGCAACCGGGCGCGAAAGTCGTCCATGAACCCGTCTTCGTTTTCGAGCACGTAGCGTTCGTACGCGTCGGTCAGTTCCTCGATGGCGGGCATCAGCACTTCCGGGACGTACTGGCCGCCGTAGTCGCCAAATTTCGCAGGTGAATCGCTCATAGCTGTGAGAGGAGTCGCGTGTTTGCAGTCACGTCGCCGTCCATGATTGCCGTTCCGATGAGCAGGCCGTCCGCCCCAGCGGCGCGCATCCGCGCCACGTCGTCCGGCGTCGACACCCCGCTCTCTGCGATGAGTGTCACGTCGTCTGGCACCTTTGGTGCCAATTTCTCGAACGTGCCGAGGTCGACGCTGAGCGAGGTCAGGTCGCGGTTGTTGATGCCGATGATGTCCGCGCCTGCGCCAAGAGCTTCGTCCAGTTCGGCTTCGGTGTGGACTTCGACGAGCACCTGAAAGCCGCGGTCGCGGGCGGCGGTGAGCAGGTTTTCCAAATCATCGACGAAGCGGACGATGAGGAGAACAACGTCTGCTTCGGCGGCGTCGAGTTGCTCCTCGCGGAGGATGAAATCCTTGCGGAGCACCGGCACGTCCACCGCTTCGCGGACGGCGCTGAGATTCGAAAGCGAACCGCCGAAGTGGTCGGGTTCGGTGAGTACCGAGATGGCGGCCGCCCCACCCGCGACCATCTCGCGGGCGAGTTCGGCCGGGTCGTCTGCGCGCACGCCCTCGGTCGTCGGACTCGTCGGTTTCACCTCCGTGATGAGTGGCACCCGACCGGCGCCCTCGACGGCTGCAAACGCCGATTCGAGCGACCGTGGGTCGACGGACACCCGTTCTGTGGCCCCATCTCGCTCGCGAGCGGAGGCGAGAATGGCGGCCACTTCGGGGGCGACCTCGTCTCTAACTACCATTGTTGTTCAATGATGAACTGATTTGTACATAAGACTTGCGCCGTCCGGCCGTCAGTGCCGAATGTTCAAGTCCGTGACGACCCTCTACCTGCTATGGACGAGTCCGCCGGTATTTACGCACGAGAATCCGAGTATCTCGACCGATACGTTCAGATTGGCGTCGCAGGCGACCGGGTCATCTCCGTCTCTTTTCCCGACACGGTCGATGCTGCGAGTTCCTCGGAACACCCGATTCTCGACCGCATTTTTGCGTATTTAGAAGGTGTTCGTGAGTCGTTCGCCACGGTCGATATTGCACTCACCGTGCCCACCGCTCACCGACGAGTGCTCGAAACGGTCCGACAAATCCCGTACGGCGAACAGTACACCGTCGAGAAGGTGGCACGCCTGACCCCCGAATTGAACCCTCAGGACGACGACGATATGACGCTCGTACGAACCGCCTTGGACGAAAATCCGACGCCGATTTTGATTCCAGACCACCGCGTGCGCGACGCACCGAGCGCCGCACCGCCGGAAATCGAGCAGAAACTCCGGTCGCTCGAAGGACTCTGACGGACAGAACGCGACACACGTTGCACCGAGCGATGGGGCTATCCAAACACGTCCCCTACCAAACACAATCACGGTGAATTTCGATGACTGATTCTATCGCCCCCGATACACACATTGGCCGCGTTGCCCTGCGCGTCACCGACCTCGACGAACTCGTGTCCTTCTACCGCGACACGATTGGCTTGGACGTGCTCGAAACGACGGCCACGACAGCCACCCTCGGTGTGGGTGAGACGCAGTTGCTCGAACTCACCGCGACCGACCTACCGAAGCGAACACGAGAGGAAACTGGGCTGTTTCACACCGCGTTTCGCGTGCCCACTCGAGCCGCGCTCGCTGATGCACTCGTGCGCGTAGAGCGTGACTGGCAGCTCTCTGGCGCATCAGACCACCTCGTGAGCGAAGCACTCTACCTCAGAGACCCGGAAGGAAACGGTATCGAACTGTACGTAGACCGCCCCCGTGAGGAGTGGGAGCGCGACGAGGCTGGAAATCTCCGGATGGACACGCTCCCGCTCTCGCTTTCGTCACTGCGCGAGGCGGGCGATCCAGAGCGCCGAATGCCCGCGGGCACCGACGTGGGACACATCCACCTCGAAGTGTCGCAAATTCCAGCGTCGCGGACGTTCTACACCGAAGTAGTCGGCATGGACGAACCCGTGGGGCTGCCGTCGCCGTACGGCGAATCGTCGCTGTTCGTCTCGGCTGGTGGGTATCACCACCACATCGGCGCGAACTCGTGGAACGGCCGCACCGAACCGGCGACGGGCCGCGGCCTTGACTGGTTCGAACTCGTCGTTCCAGATGCAGACGCGCTCGCCGCGCTATCTGCGCGTCTTTCCGATGCGGGCTACGACGTGGACGATTCCGATTCCGAGCTTCGAGTCCACGACCCGGACAGCATCGAGCTGCGTGTGCGAGTCGAGCCGTAATTCACAATATGCCTTCGTGTACCACGAATTCGAGCGCGTTCACGACATAGTGGGCCACCACGACGACCACGAGGCTGCCGGTGGCTATGAACGCGGCGGCGAGGACGAAGCCAACGAGGCCGGTGACGACGACGCCCGCGACGCCCTGTGCGCCGTGACCGAGCGCGAATGCGAGCGAGGAGAAGGCGGCGAGCGCCCACGGCGAGACGACGAAACCCGCGCTCAACGCCCCGACGAGCGCCCCGCGAAAGAGGAGTTCTTCGAAGCCTGCGATGATGGGCAACACACCGAGTAAGAGCAACAGCCAGCCGCGCGTCGTGGTCGGCGCGAGCGCGGCGCGGAGGTCGTTTTCGTGGTCGAAGCCAAACCGTCGCATAGTCCACGCGCCGAGTTGATTGCCGCCAAATAGGACGGCCCCAAGCCCGAGGCCGAGGCCAACGGTTGCTGTATCAGGAAGGTGAACGCCAAGTGCAGCCCATGGAATCTGGGCAATCCACGCCGCGAGGAGTAAAAAGAGGCCGAGAATACCCTGTGAGAAGGCGACATTCACGAGCAACAAGCCCGTCGAGAGGTTCTGTGTCGGTTCAGGTTCATCCTCCTCGCTCACGACCGAACGCGAGGCGTAGGAGAGCGATAATAAGAGCAGTAAAATGAGGGCGACGAGTCCCGAAAACGCCGCCCACCTAGCCACGGCCTTAGTTCGGGCTCGGGCTACCGGGTCCGGGACGGCCCGACTTGTCGAGCGCCTGTCCGGTGATGCTCTTCAAGCGGTCGACGAGCGAATCTTTCTCCGGTTCGCCCGCGAGTGCGACTTCGAGCACTTCGCTGATGTGGCTGACCGGGATGATTTCAATCTGCTCTTTGTACTCGTCTTCGATCATGACGTCCTGCTCGTTTGCAGACGGAATGATGACCTTCGTGAGGCCAGCCTTCGCGGCAGCCTCGATTTTGTGGGTCACCCCACCGACGGGGAGCACGTCGCCACGAACCGAGAGCGAGCCCGTCATCGCGAGGTTCTGCTCGACGGGGATGTCTTCTAACGCGGAGATGACGGCCGTCGCAACCGTGATAGAGGCGGAGTCACCGTCGACCCCACCCTGTCCGGTCTGGACGAACTGGATGTGGATGTCCTTCTCCGAGATGTCTTCGTCAGAGAACTTCTTGATGATGGCGCTCACGTTCTGGACGGCTTCCTCTGCGATGTCCTGGAGCTGGCCAGTCGCAATGACCCGGCCGGGGCCTTGCGATGGCGTCACTTCTGCCATCACGGGGAGGACGATACCGGAGTCCTCTCCCATGACCGCAAGCCCGTTGACGCGGCCAGTGACTGCGCCCTCGTTGACGGTGAGGTCGTAGTCCTTGCGGCGCTCGATGTACTGGTCTGCCAGCTGTTGCTCGATGGAGCGCGAGCGCTGTTTTGCCTGCAGGACGTGGTCGCGCGTGGTTGCCTGTGCATCCTCGGCGCGGGCGATGTCACCCGCGACGCGGACGAGGCCACCGAGGTCACGGAAGCGCAGCGTCAGGTGACCCTTCCGGCCCGCGCGACGGCGGGCTTCGAGGATGACCTCGCTGATGGCGTCTTCCGTGAAGTGTGGGAGGCGACCGTCCTTGGCGACTTCCTGTGCGACGAACCGGGCGTACCGGCGGCGCATCTCGGGGGAGTCGCGGATAGAGTCGTCCATGTACACCTCGTACCCGTACCCTTTGATACGAGAGCGGAGTGCGGGGTGCATGTTCTCCATCGCGTCAAGGTTCCCGGCGGCGACCATGACGAAGTCAGTCGGGACGGGTTCGGTCTGGACCATCGCACCCGAGGAACGCTCGGACTGGCCCGTGATGGCGAACTTGCCCTCCTGAATCGCCGTCATGAGGTGCTGCTGGGAGCGAATGTCGAGCGTGTTGATTTCGTCGATGAACAACACGCCTTTGTTCGACTTGTGGATGGCACCAGCCTCGACGCGGTCGTGGCTCGGCGTCTCCATCCCACCGGACTGGAACGGGTCGTGGCGCACGTCACCGAGCAGTGCACCCGCGTGGGCACCCGTTGCGTCCTCGAACGGCGCGCTCTTCGTGTCGCCGTTGTTGACCAGCAGGTTCGGAATCATCGCGTCACTCGACCGGCTGCCGTACCGGAAGGCGAGATAGACAACACCCGCTGCGAGGATGCCGAGCAGAATCTGCTGGGCGACGAGCAGCGAGTAGCCAATCACGATGGCGATGATAATCCACATGAGGAACGAGCGCATCTGGTTGCGCTTTCTGGCTTCCTCCTTGTGTGCTTCAATAATCTGTTCACCCTTGCCCGCGGGGACGGTGCGGACCTTTGGCTCGTTGCCGTCATCCGGATTGTGGTAGACGAGGACGTCCTGCATCTCCTCTTTTGGCAGGAGTTCACTCATCGCCTTTGCGAGCATCGATTTGCCCGTACCCGGCGAGCCAATCATCATGACGTGACGCCGCTGTTTGGCGGCTTTCATGATGACGTCTCGGGCGTGGTCCTGGCCGATGACCTGATCGACCAATCTGTCGGGGATTTCAATGTCCTCTGTGGACGTGATTTGCAGGCCACCAAGCAGGCTGTCTTCGTCCGCTTTGACAACCGCCGACTCGGCCCCGACCTCGACATCACTGCCGAGTTCATCTCTGGATTCGTCTCGTTCAGGCTCCGGAGAAACCTCTTCTTCGGCTTCCGACGAGACGTTGTCAGTATCCATGTCGTTACTCATAGAACTACGGTTTCCGCTACCTGAGATTCAGGGGCTATCCTTTGATATACTTTCTCCCCGATTGTCCCGGGCAAACACGACCGAAACTCCCGGACTGAGCGAGGTTGCGGAGAAACTTGCCAGCCGATTCGGCCGACCCGACGGATTTTATAAACCCGGCTTGTAACTCCGGGTATGACTCGTGGGTTTTTCATCGGCCGCTTCCAGCCGTTCCACAACGGACACTTTGCGATGGTCGAGCGCATCGCAGAAGACGTAGACGAACTCGTCCTCGGCATCGGGAGCGCCGGTGACAGCCACTCCACTAACGACCCGTTCACCGCGGGCGAGCGCATCATGATGATAACGAAAGCGCTCACCGACTTAGACCTCGTCACCTACGCCGTTCCCATCGAGGACTTAGACCGCAACTCCGTCTGGGTGAGCCACGTCCAGAGCATGAGCCCGACGTTCGACGTTGCCTACTCGAACAACCCCCTCGTCGTCCGCCTGTTCAAAGAGGCGGGCGTTACGGTGCGACAATCGCCCATGTTCAACCGCGCGGTGTTCGAAGGAACCGAAGTCCGCGCGCGCATGATAGATGGCACCGACTGGGAGGAACTCGTCCCAGATGCAGTGGCGGAGGTCATCGAGGAAATCGACGGCATCGAGCGCATCCAGCACGTAAGCGACACGGACGCAAACGACGGATGATTACGCTCTCCTCTGATTTCGGCTCGCCCTATCCGGCGGCGATGAAAGGCGTCATCCTCCAGCAAAGTGAGGCGCGCCTCGTCGACGTGAGCCACGAGTTTCCACGCCAAGACGTGCGCGCCGCGGCGTTTTGGCTCCGCGAGGTGCTCCCTCATTTCCCACCGGCCGTCCACCTCGTCGTGGTTGACCCCGGCGTCGGCACCGACCGCAAAGCCCTCGCCGTGCGCGCGGGTGACCACGCCATCGTCGCGCCCGACAACGGCGTCGCGCTGCCCGCAGCCCATTCCCTCGCAGACGACATCGAGGTCTTCGAACTCGACGCTGAAAACCCCGCAAGTGCGACCTTCCACGGCCGCGACGTGTTCGCGCCGTGGGCTGCGATCATCCACGACGCAGGCGTAGACGCGCTCGCAGTCATAGACGGCGTGACGCCCACCGACGACTACGCAATCGAACGCTTCCCCGACCCCGTCCTCAACGCCGGAAGCGCAGAAGGTGAGGTGCTCGTCGTCGATGACTTTGGCAACGTGATTACGAACATTCCGGGGCACGTCCTCGCAGACAAAGACGTGCTGCGCGTGGGCGACCTGCAGGTTCCCGTTGGACACACGTTCGCGGCCGTCGGCATCGGCGCGAAGGTCGTCACCGTCGGGAGCCACGGCAACGTCGAACTTGCGGTGAACCGCGGGCGCGGCGACGAGGCGTTCTCGCTCGACCCCGGCGACCGCGTCGAACTGTCGTGGTGATGCTCGACGCCTTCGCCGTCATGAACATCGTCGGGCTGCTCGCGTTCGCCGTCACCGGCTCGCTCAAAGCCATCGAAGAGCGCTTAGACGTGCTCGGTGTCGCGGTGCTCGGCATCCTCACCGCCCTCGGCGGCGGAATGACCCGCGACGTGCTCGTCGGCGCGATTCCGAACGCGCTCCAATCAACCGACGACGTGACGATTGCCTTCGTGGGCGTCGTCCTCGCGCTCGTACTCTCACGGAGTCGGAAAAACTGGGTCCAACACTCCGCGATTCTCGTCCCCGACGCCATCGGCCTCGCCGCGTTCGCCGCCACGGGCGCGCTCGTCGGTGCGGACGCGGGCGTCTCAGGGTTCGGTATCGTCTTGCTCGCCACGCTCACGGGCGTCGGCGGCGGCCTTATCTCTGACATACTGCTCCAGCGCGTGCCCGGCGTGCTCAAAGAAGATTTCTACGCGACGTGCGCCATCGCTGGTGGCATCGTATTCTGGGTAGCGACGATAAATGGCGTGGGCGAACAGCTTTCGGCCGCGGCCTGCGCCGCGACGGTCGTGTTGTTGCGATTACTGGCCCTTCGCTTCGACTGGTCGTTACCACGCGTCGAAGTGGGTGGGTGAGCTTATTTTGCGGCGATGACGTCGTCGATGCGGACGATCATGGTCGCGGCTTCGGTGGCCGATTCGACCGCTTCGTGCTTGACGGCGGCCGGGTCCATGATGCCGTATTCGAGCGGGTCACCGATGACGCCGGTCTGCCCTTCTGCGATGACGCCTGCGCGACCCTCGGCTTCGAACCGCGAGCGGAGGTCGACGAGCGCGTCGATGGGGTCCATCCCGGTGTTCTCTGCGAGGGTGCGCGGGAGCATGTCCACCGCGTCCGCGAAGGCGTTGACGGCGAGTTGCTTGCGCCCCTCGATACCCGCGGATTTCGCACGGATGTAGTCTGCAACCGCAATTTCGGTCGCGCCCGCACCGGGCACGACACCACCTTTGTCGAGGGCCGCGGTGACCACGTCGAGGGCGTCTTCGAGCGCGCGTTCGAGTTCGTCACAGACGTGTTGGGTGCCGCCGCGGACGAAGACGGTCACGGACTCTGCGGCCGCGCCACCTTCGAGGAAGGTGAGTTCCTCGTCGCCAAAGCGGCGGACGTGGATGCGGTCTGCGTGGCCGAAGTCGTCGTCGGAGACGTCTTCGAGCGTGCCGATGCGGGTCGCGCCGGTCGCCCGGGCGATGGCCGTCGCGTCCTTCTTGCCCACGTTTTCGTAGGCGAGGATGTCGGCTTTGGCGAGGAACGAGCCGACGCGGTCGTCGATGTCGTCGGTGGCGAACACCACGTCAACACCGGCGTCTTTGAGGGCCGCAGCGTAGCCGCGGAGTTCACCCTCTTCTGCCTCGATTGCGGCGTTTAGCTGCTCGATGGAGGTGATGTTGTACTCGGCATCGACGTGGCTCTTTCGCACGTCGAGTTCCATGTCGAGGACGGCGATGGTCGCGTCTTCGACCGTCCGTGGCATGTTCTCGTTTACGGGTTCCTCGTCGAGGATGACGCCCTCTACGAGTTCGGTCGCAGACGACGACGAGCCGACCTGCGTGTGGATGCGAACGTTGTCGCGCTCGACTTTCTTCTTGCCTTGGACGTGGCGGATTGCCTTCACAACAGTCCTTGCGAGCACGTCTGCGGCCACGTCACCGGTTCCCTTGCCGGTCATCGAGGACTCTGCGACCTTTTCGAGCAGGTTGTCGTCGAGTTCGTCGGAGAGTACCTGCGCGTCGATGGCCTCGTGGGCGAGGCGGGCGGCCTCGTGGTAGCCCTCTACGATGGTGGTCGCGTGGACGTCGTCTTCGAGCAGGTCTTCTGCCTTGGCGAGCAGTTCGCCAGCGAGAACTGCCGCGGTGGTCGTCCCGTCACCGACTTCGTCCTCTTGGGTTTGGGAGACTTCGACAATCATCTGGGCGGCCGGGTGCTCGATGTCCATCTTGTTCAGGATGGTCGCGCCGTCGTTCGTGATGACCACGTCACCGGACGACGAGACGAGCATCTTGTCCATCCCACGCGGCCCGAGTGTCGTACGAACCGCGCCGCTTACGGCTTTGCCTGCTGCGATGTTCGACCCCTGGGCGTCGCGCCCGCGGGTTCGTCGCGTTCCCTCACTCAGAATGAAAAGGGGCTGACCCCCGGCGTAGAATGCTTGTGACATAATTGAAACCTCGCTATAGGAATGTTTACAATTCTATATAAAGATTGCTGCCTGTGCGAAAAAATCGCACGCAAGCGACGGTGTAGCGCGGCGCATTCTGGTGAGAGGGTCGTTCAACTATATGATAGTCTCCGCCAGCCAACTCGAAAACCGTGGGGCAAAGCGGGCGTGTTCACTCCCACCGACACGTATTTCATCAGACATGAATCGGTACGACCATATCCCACCCCAACCATGCCTTGTGAAATGCTGGAGTTGGAACACGGATTCCGTGTTGTGGACGTACACACCCGTCTCAGCACGGCGGAAGAAGGTGTCTCAGAACGCGGCCGCGCTATCGGCCCGGAGAACTTAGAGCGCGAGATTCATCAAGCAGGTGTCGTGAAAGCCGTCGTCTATCCCGGCTCTGTCGAAGGGAACTACCTCCGGGCGAACAACGCCGTCGCCCGAATGAGCGTCGAACGCCCGTTTGTCGCGTTCGCCCGCATCAACGGCGCGCTCGATGCGGACGCACGACTCGGTGCGCGGGTGCGCAATCTCACCGCTCGACGCAAACCCCACCACACCTCGCCCGAGGACGTCGAACGCTACGCCTACGACGACCGCTTCAGCGGCTTCATGCTCGACCCGAAGACAGACGGCATCCCAGACACTGAAGTTGTCGAGCAACTCGCAGACGTGTCGCTTCCGCTGCTCGTGCGCGGGGGCGAGAGTTTCCCCCCAACGGCCGTCGCAGAGGCGTTTCTCGACTGGGACGTGCCCGTGATTCTCGCACACTTCGGCGGCCATCCGCTCAACCGTGGCCTGATGGGCGAGGCTATCTCGCTGTTAGACGACTACGACTCGCTCTATCTCGACACGAGTTTCGTCCGGTATCGCGGCCAGCTCGAACGCGCCATCCGCGAACATCCAGACCGGGTGCTGTTTGGCAGCGGCGCGCCCGACACCCACCCAAACGTCTCGGTGATGGAGATACTCACGCTCGACGTGCCGGAAGACGCCATGGCTCGCGTGTTCTCGAAAAATCCTTCGCGCGTCATCGACGCGCTCGCACCTTAACGCCAAGTGTACACTTCGACCGCACGGTCTGCGCGTGCGGAAATGCCGTTCGGGTTGCGTCGGGTGTGTTTGTCTTTTCGCCGCGCGAACACCGCGTCTGCGGTGCCCCGACCCATCCCTCTCAGCACGTCGCGGCCGTTGCCCACCCAACTCGAGGGCGTCGCCTCGCCGCGAGCAACGTCACGAAGCGTTCCCACGGCATCCGACGCACCGTGGCTGAACATCCGACGGGCGACGGTCGGTCGGATGCCGTAGTTTTTCACGAGGCGATACGAGAGGGCACGATACTTCCATCCCCAGTCGCGCTCGTGGCGGCCGCCGTCTGCTTCGAGGCCACTTCGAACGCACATTTTGCCCGCCCAGCCGACAGAAAAGCCGTTTGCTGCGAGGCGGTGCGAGAGGTCGCGGGCACCCCCTGTCTGGAGGTATTCGTCAAAGCCGTCTAACTCGGTGAGGACGTCGCGGTGGAACGCCGCGTTCGACCCGTTTATGTAGGTGACCTCGCGGCCCGCAATCGAGCGCGATTCGACGACTTCGGAGGCGAGACCCGTCCGCAGTTCGCGGTGGGTCGGGCCCGTGGCGGCATCTGCCGTTTCGAGACGCTCGATGACGGCTTCGTACCAGCCGGGTTCGATGGCGCGATTCGAGGAGAGAAAGGCAATCGCGTCGCCGGTCGCCCGCACGGCCCCGGCGTTCCGGGCGACGTTCAGGTTTCGGTCTGCGATTTCGACGAGCGTCGCGACATCGTCGCGGTCACGAATCATGCCCGTCGTGCCGTCGGTCGATGGGCCGTTTACGACGACGCATTCGACGGCAGGAGCGTGTTCACGCAGCGAATCGAGGCTGCGAACGAGGCGCTCTCGGTCGTTGAGCGTTGGGATGACCACCGAGAGCTTCATAGTACTCGATAGCGCCACGGATAGGTAAAAATACCCGGTGTTCAGGGCCGCGAACCTGTTAATTTATCGTCGCTTTCCAGTAGGACACGGAAGCGAGGTCACCGAGTGGGGTGTCGCCAAGCGAGGTGTCGAGACGGCGCGCCGTCGAGGCGATGCCGTTTGGAATGCTTCGGTAGAAGCCGTAGGGCAAGAGGAAGTCGTGTTCGACGTGTTCGAGCGAGAGGTCGGTCTCGCGAAACAGCGAGGAGACCTCGTCTTCGGTGTAGAGGCGCGAGCCCATCGGGAGCAGCCAGTTGTACACAGAACGCGCACTCGGCGCGTTGAACGTATCGAAAAAGACGATTTCCTTCGAGACACGGCGCATCTCAGAGAGGAACGAGGCAGGCGTATCTGCGAGGTGGAAAAACCGCATCGCAAACACGATGTCGAAGTGGTTGTCGGGGAACGGCAGACGGGCGGCGTCGCCGCGCATGAACTCGATGTGGTCTGCGACGCCCGCGGCCTGTGCCTTGTGGCGACCCTGTTGGAGCATCGCCGTCGAGATGTCGAGACCGATGATGTCAGCCCCGCGCTCTGCGAGCATCACGGTGAACCGACCGGTCCCGCAGGCGATTTCGAGGACGGCTTTGCCTTCGAGGTCGCCTATGGCATCGAGCAACGCCTGTTTTTCCCGGCGGTCGATGAGTCGGCCGCCGCGAGAGAACCGCTTTGTATCGTACTCTTCGGCCACCTCGTCCGCCTGGTACCACTCCTGCCCTTTCACGCTACCTTCACTACTCTGTTGGGGGGATAAAACGATACTGGAACAGTCTGACCAAAGCGGGTAAGAGCGGCATAATTATGCCCCTTGCTACCAAACTACATAGTACGATGCCGACGTGTACGCATTGCGGCAACGACTACGCGACCGAGCAACTCATCCGTCACGAACGCCCGCGCCTCGTGGTCATCCACTGTCCGGGCTGTAACGCACCGCTTGGTCGCTACCACCGCCACGGTGACAATCCACAAATAGACCACTTCCGGCGCGCGTAGCGCCCGAACATGACAACGAGCATGACTGGTCAACCTTCTATGTTTAAAGGATGATTATATGCACTTATGCATCCCTATTATTTGGATGTGTATAGAGACAAGATTTACCACAGACCTTCGCTGAGCCAGTGGTATGAGCACGACCACCAAGGAACGTACTCGCACGGCCGAAGAATCACCACTCGCAGATCCTGAGTTCCGCGAGCGACTGCGGGAGCTCCCCCCAAGCGCAAAGCTCGTCGCAAAAGTCCTCGAAGGCGAATCGCCGCTCTCACAGGGCCAACTCGCGGACGAATCGCTGCTCCCAGACCGCACGGTTCGCTACGCGCTCAACCGCCTCGAAGAAGTCGACCTCGTGAACTCGCGCTACTCGTTTCACGACGCGCGCAAGCAGGTCTACACGCTGAAAAACTGAACCCAGTCTTTTCGTCACCCACCCACGTTTTTGTGGTATGGAACCCGTCTGTAAACGCCCCGTGAGCGTCGCTACCTACGCACCGGAAGGGGCGACCAACGCCTACCTCATCGGGACGAGCGGCGCGATTCTCGTAGACCCCGCCGCCCGGAGCGACGGCCTCGACCGCGAAGTCTCCCGACGAACGGTCGCACACATCTTGGTG
This sequence comes from Haladaptatus sp. CMSO5, assembly GCF_036689885.1. Taxonomy (NCBI): domain Archaea; kingdom Methanobacteriati; phylum Methanobacteriota; class Halobacteria; order Halobacteriales; family Haladaptataceae; genus Haladaptatus; species Haladaptatus sp. CMSO5. The sequence continues at coordinate 1,180,099 of NZ_JBAHVW010000001.1, read as the reverse complement.
ACCCACACCCATCCCGACCACGTTGGTGGCGTCGCCGATTACGCCGCAGAGACTGGGGCGACTGTGTGGGCGCGCCGAGGGCGCGAAGCCGCCTTCGAGGACGCGACCGGCGTCGCGCCCGACCGCACCTGCATCGAGGGCACGACGCTCACTGCAGGGAGTGGCGAGCAAGTCACCGTCCTCGACACGCCGGGCCACGCGCGTGACCACGTCGCCCTCGAAAGCGAGTATGGCATCTTCTCGGGCGACCTCGCCGTCGCCGAAGGAAGCGTCGTCGTCGCCGCGGGCGAGGGCGACATTCGCGCCTATCTCACCTCCCTGCGCCGGCTCGCCGCCCGCAACCCCCCGCGGCTGTATCCGGGCCACGGTGAGGACATCGAGAACGTGCGTGAGACCTGTGCGCGCCTGATTCGCCACCGACTCGACCGCGAGCAGCGCGTGCTCACCGCCGTCCGCGAGGGGGCGACCACGCTGGAGGCCATCACGGACGCGGCCTACGAAAAGGACATCTCTGCGGTGCGACCGCTCGCGGAGGGAACCGTCGCCGCCCACCTAGAGAAACTTGCCGTCGAGCACAAGGTGGACTGGGACGGCGCACGCGCCAGTCCACGCTGACGACGCGTTTTTCAGCACTCGGGCGGTAGCAGGCGTATGCAAAGCCTCGAAGCCGAACTCGAAACGGCCCGCTCGCTCGCTGTTTCCGAGTTAGCCGACGCCATCGAGTCGATCGGTTTCGAGTGTACCCGGTGTGGCGCGTGCTGTAAAGCCGACGACGACGACCCACACACGGCGACTATCTTCCCCGACGAAATCAGGGACATCCAGCAGACCCACGAGTACGACTGGCGCGACGTGGCCCGGCCGATGCCCTACGGCTTAGACGACGGAGCGGGCGAGACCTTCGAATGGGCCATCCAGACCACAGGCTGTGGCGACTGCTCGTTCTATGTCGAAAAAGACGGTGTGGGTGCGTGTTCGATTCACGACGACCGCCCGCTCATCTGCCAGACCTACCCATTCAGTGTGGCGCTTGGCGGCACCAGCCAGCCAATGGGCGAAGCCGTCGACCAAGCAGGGATGGTTCGCGCCCACGAGTGCGAAGGGTTGGGCCGCGATATTTCACGTGAGGAGGCGGAGGCGTTGGCAGCGGCGCTCAAAGAACGCGCGATTCGCGAGTTGGAGGAAGCCATCGGCGTCCGCGACAACTACACAGGTACCACTCCCGACGACGGCGACATCGTGGTACACGATTCGGAAGGGGCAAAGCAAGGGGACGGAACACCGGTCGACCGCTGAGGGGTGGGCTGTCTGGTTCGGCTGTCAGTGACTAGATGTTGTTTTTGGAAGGCGAGCCAAGGCGGCAATCCCGCACACAGCGACCAAGCCGCCAATGGCGAACGTCATCGTCCACGAGACGACGTCGATGAGCCAGCCAGCGGCGACCGGCGCGACGAGCGACCCCGCGATAGAGATGGTCATCAACACCGAAAGGCTCGTCCCGCCGGATTCGCTCGGAGACAGTTCCTCTACGTAGACGTAGAACACGCCCGTCCCGAGCTGCGAACCAATGCCAGCGAGCACCAGCGCAACCACAAAGCCGACCACAGACGTGGTGAACACGGCGACGATGAGCGCCGGAAGCACGAGCAAGAACGCGGCGGTAATCACCGGTCGCCGTCGGCCACCGATGTGGTCTGAGAGCCACCCGCCGCCCGGCCGGGCGACCAGTCCCATCGCGGGAACCAGCGCGGCAAGTGCGCCCGCGGTGGCGATATCAACCCCGATCACTTCGGTCGCATACGTGGGCATCCACGAGTTCAAAAACACGAACAGAGAGTACGCACAGAAGCTGCTGACCGCGATGGCCAACACCCGGCGATTCCCCAGCGCGGCCACGAATTTCGACACCGAGAGGACAGACGAGTTCCGAACCGGCTCATCGAGCGCCCAGACGAACAACGGCAAGCCACAGAGCGTCACGACAGCGTACACGGCCACGACGCCCCGCCACCCGAGGAGTGGTTCGAGCGTCGGCCCAGCGGCCTGCGCGAGCGTGACTCCGGCGGGGGCGCTCGCCACGAACAGGCTCGTCCCGAGGGCCCGATGTGACTGTGGAAACGACTGGCTGACGATATTGGCGTTCGCCGTCCAGAGAAAGACGGCCGTGATGCCGCCAACGAACCGCGTTGCGAGAAACGTCGGGTACGTCGGGGCGAACAGGCTTGCCACAGAGACGACGAGAAAGAGGAACACCCCGGCCCACACGAGTTTCCGATTGTCGTAGCGGTCCATCAGGAAGCCGCTCGGAATCTGAAACAGCCCCCACGCGAGGAAGACGGCGCTGATAGAAAGGCCGGCAGTCGGTTTGTCGATGCCGAACGCCGCGACGAACGACGGCATGATGCTCGCGGGAGCAAAGAGGTAGGCGTTGAACCCGATTGAGACGATGAAACAGCCCACAAGTGCCAGCCATGGGCGCTTAGAGGATGCTCCCGCAGTAGTCATAGTGGAACCACTTTCGGCGGCGGTAAAGCCTCGGGGGTTGCGGCACCTTTGCCATTTTCCCACTCGGTTCCGTCATCACGACGCCACCCCAGAGAAGTTGAATAGTGGGCTGTTGGCTGGAAACGACACGCCAACCGTGCTATCGGCTAGAAGAGTGGACACTCACTATTAATAGGTCAAATCGGTAGGTCGTCTGAATCTAACGAAGCGTTCGTGCACCCAATCCTCCTTGGGGGAAGCGCAAATGCACACGAAAATAGAATCGATTCCCACCGAAGTTTCGAACGACGAGATGGTTCTCCGCGAGATGCACCTCGGCAACATGAACGTAGGCTACGAAACGTTTAGCGCCCACGTCGAGACCGATGAGATGTTCAAAGACCTACCAGACGGCCGCTGTCAGTCGTCCCACTGGGGATTTTTGATTGAAGGACAGATGACCCTCCGATTCGAAGATGAGGAGGAGGTTGTCGAGGCTGGCGAGGTGTACTACATCAAGCCTGGACACAACGTGACCATCGAAGCTGGGACGAAACTCGTCGAGTTCAGCCCACTGGACGAGTCCTACGAGGATACTCTCGAAGCCGCCAGTGAGGGCGTAAAGAAGATGGAAGCCTCAGACTGACCGAGAACTTCCATTAGCAGCTTGTTTTTCGGAGAACGAAGCGAATTGTGGAGCGTCGCGGTGTGGCGCGCTCGCTCCACGTTTTAGCACCCGAGAGCGAGGTATCGCTCTCGGCCTTTTTCATGGAAGTTTTTGCAAGAGGGGGTCGCGCAGCGACCCCCCACAGCAAAAAGTTCCTAGAGGACGTCGTCGTCGATGATTTCGCCCACGGCGAAGTTCGACTTGACTTCCGACACTTCGATTTTGACGCGTTCACCGACTTCAGCGCCCGGAACGATGATGACGTAGCCGCGCTCGACGCGAGCGATGCCGTCACCTTGCTTGCCGATATCTTCGATTTCGACGTAGCGGATTTCACCGATTTCGACGGGTGGTTGGGGCTCAGATGAGACCGTAGACCCGGACGATGGTGCTGGTTCGCTAGCGTCGCTGCTCTGCGATTCTTCCGCCTCTTGGCGGGAGATGAGTGCAACTCGATAGGTTTCGCCGGCTTCGATAGAACCAGTTTCAATTTCACGACGTGGAATCTCGACGACGTACGTGTCGTCGGTGACCGTCACGTCCGCGCTGAACAGACACAAGAGCTTATCAGAAATCTCCAAGGGTAAACCTCCGTCGTGAGGTAATGAAGGCAACTGATAAAGAAGTACCGCCGCTCGCCGGCTAACACGTACACACTGTGGAGTCTCACTCGGGCGTGGACGTTAACCGGCTGTACCAACGGGGCCAACAGGGGCGGTCACAGAGTGGGTATTCGACTCAAGAACCGCAAGACTGCGGCGTGTTAACTGGCCGTACCAAACCGGCTAAAGTACCCTCGCGCATAGAATGGAGTATGAGCACGAGCGCGGCAGCAGTCAATCTCTCCGATAAACAACGGCGCATCCTCCAGTACCTGCGCGAACGCGGCGAGACGAAGACCTACTTCAAATCGCGGCTCATCGGCAAAGACCTCGGACTGTCGGCAAAAGAGGTCGGGACGAACATGACGGCCATCGAAAACGGCGAATTCGACATTCACGTCGAAAAGTGGGGCTACTCCTCATCGACGACGTGGAAGGTCACCGTCTAAGGGTCGTAGCGAATCAGCGAGGCGGCGTCTGCGGCGAACGCTGCGGCGTCTTCGTCAAAGGAGTTTGCGTAGCGGACGAGCAGCGTGAGCAGGGTTTCTGGTTTCAAGACCGCGTAGCCATCGGCCCGCGAAAGGAGGCCCGCGCGTTCGAGTTCGGCAGCATACTTGCTCACCGTTGGTCGCGACACGTCCAGATTTTCTGCGAGCACACTCGCCGTGATTTCGGGGTCGCGCAGGAGTGCAATCAGCATCCCGCGTGGGGTTTCACGCCGGAGATAGCCAAGCGCGATTTGCTCGAACTCGGTAAACTGCCCCGCGGCGAAAAAGCGTTTGTAATCGCCGTCGCGCCGACTTTCGACGGCACCGGCCTCGATGAGGCGACGCAGGTGGTGTTGGGTCTCGCCAGTCCCGAGTTTCAGGTCGTCACGAATCTTCGAAAAGTGTGCGCCGGGGGTGGCCGCGAGGTAGCCAGCGATGGCCTCACGAGCGTCACTCTCGCCCGTGTCTCGGCCGGAATCGACGAGGCGGGCGAGCGGGCTTGCCGCACCCAGTGCAGCGAACCGCTTAAGCGTCGCCCGCTTGCTTTCGTCGACGTTCTGGCCACCAGACATATGCGGTGAAATTAGGCGCTCTGCGATAAAACGCCTTCGCTTGGCTGAAATTCACTCGCGTTCTGCTTCAGGTTCAGCTTCCGGTTCTGCTTCAGGCTCTGTTTCGTTGGCTTCGTCTGCTTTGAGTTTCGACTTGTCTACATCGAGGTCGTCGCTGAGTTTCGAGTCCATTTCTTCGATGGCCTCGTCGATGCTCTGCATGTCAGCAGAGCCCGCTTTGACGGCTTGGGCAGCCTCCTCCATGGCTTCGATATCGACTTCGGCTTCTTGGTCGATTTCACCGAGGATTTTCTCGATGTCGTCAAGCCCGAGCATCTCGCGGGTTTCGTCGTCGAATTCGAGACTCGTCAGCTGGTCTGCGTTCATCTGGACGTCGCTGCCAGTGAGGTGCTTGCCGTAGCGCGAGAACAGCGAGGTGAGTTCCTGTGGCAGGACGAACGTGGTCGATTCGCTCTGGCCAATGGCTTCGAGCGTCTCTAAGCCTTTGTCGATGACGGCGCGCTCGCCCATCGATTCGGCGGCTTTCGCGCGCAGGACGGTCGAGATGGCGTCACCCTGTGCTTCTAAGATTTGACTCTGTTTTGCCCCTTGGGCGCGGATGATGTTCGACTGCTTGTCACCCTCTGCGCGCTCGATGGCGCTGCGGCGCTCACCTTGGGCTTCGAGAATCATGGCACGACGACGACGTTCGGCGGAGGTCTGTTGCTCCATCGCCTGCTGGACGTCGGCGCTCGGGTTGACCTCGCGCACCTCGACCGATTCGACACGAATCCCCCACTCGTCGGTGGGTTCGTCGAGTTCGCGGCGGATGCGCGCGTTGATTTCTTGGCGTTTGTTCAGCGTCTCGTCCAGTTCCATGTCACCGAGGACGGCGCGCAGCGTGGTCTGGGCGAGGTTCGAAACCGCAGTTTTGTAGTCTTCGACTTCGAGGAACGCCTTCTTCGCGTCCATCACCTTGATGTAGACGACTGCGTCGGCAGTCACCGGCGAGTTGTCGCGCGTGATGGCCTCTTGGCGCGGCACGTCGAGCGTCTGGGTACGCATGTCGAAGCCATAGGTTCGGGAGACAAACGGCGGGACAAAGGAGATACCGGGTTCGAGTAGGCGGCGGTACTCACCGAACACCGTCAGCGCGCGTTTTTCGTACGCGTTGACGATTTCGACCATCTGGTAAACGATGATGATGGCGAGCAACAGCGCCACGACCGCTCCAATCGAGAACACGAAGTTCGGCCCCAGCGTTTGCAAGGGTATTACAGGGAGCATATGTGAATCTCTAGAAGGGTAGGCTGAAAAGGGTTCCTCCGAAACTGGCCACCGACTGGCGTATTTTGGGGATTGAGGGCCCTATTGAGTCTAGTAAGCCTGCAAACTGATATCGATGTGATTTTCGAAAATTGCTATGTTTAGCCAACACCCGTCGTCACCCCGCCCACAGGTGTCAAACGAATCCCTAGCACGTATTCCAGATTCAGTAACCGCAGAATATTCATACGTAGTTTCGCCTTCAAGAATTTCGTCGAATGCTTTTGTTTCATTCGGGTCAAGAGAAAGGCGTTCATCAAAAGCTGGTGTCTCCTCTCCGGAGAGGGTAATTGTGACAGTTACAGTGACAAGGTTAGTAGTTCTATTCGTAACTCGAAACGAGGAATAGGGATCTTCCGTATTCTTGGATGTGTCAAAGCGAGAGAGACAGCCTGCACTAACAGAAAGAAGGCCTCCAGTCGCCCCCAGAAGTGTACGGCGGTTCATGTCTGGTGATAGACAGTGGAGTGTCACAGCGCATATGTTTTCTGCAACCGAGACGGAGGAAATTACCGGAGCGTCAGACCACGTCCGACTCAGACTCCCGCTCAACGCGTTCTGCGTCGCTGCGTCCACGGGCGAGTTCGCGGTCGATGTCGTCTTCTGCGAGTTCGAGCGATTCGACGGTGATGACGTTGCCACCACCGGGGTCTACGACCACAATTTCAGCGCCGACGGGAATCACGCCGTGTACCGAGCGGGCGGCGTAGTAGGGGTTGAACCCGCCAGCGTCGAGTTTCACCTCGCCTGCGGTCTGGGTGACCGCTTCGGTGACGCGGCCGGTTTGGCCCTTGAGCGAGGCAGAGTCACTTGTCTGGCCCGACCCCTTTCCGCCGTAGATATCGAGGTTGCGGTACGCCCAGAGGGCAGCCCCACCAACGCCGAGGACGAGCCCAGCGAGGACGAAGGGCATGAGCGCCGGACCGATAAACGAGGCGAGAAAGAGACCAATGAGACCGGAGACGAGCAGGGCGACGCCGAGGACGATGAAGTGTGCACCCGGTGCCAGTGCTTCTGCAACGACGAGAATGGTGCCCGCGATAACGAGCAACAGCGATAGCGACTGGTCGAGAAGCTCTACCATACCCCACTTTGGTACGGGGTGTGGATTAACGTTTGGCCTACAGGAGGAGCCGCGAGAGGGCAAAAATGGCGAGCAACGCTCCGAGGACGACGAACGCGATGTGCTCTGGCTTCGGCGAGCCAGGGGTGAGCCCCGAGTCTGCGTCCGCCTCGGCGTCGGGGTCTTCTAGGTCTTCGAGTTCGTATTTCCAGTCGCCATCAGACATGCGTTACTCTAGTTGCTCCCGCCTCAAAAGGGCTCCCGTCGCGGGCCGCGCAACACGTTACCTTCGTAGACGACGCCGCGTTCAGCGTCGAGGGTTACCGTCGTGCCCGCAGGTACCGACAGCTCCGCGTCGCTCACCATCGGTACGTCGAGTTCGCGGGCGACGAGCGCCGGATACCCCGTCAGGCCGGGCTGGCGGGCCACGATGCCCGCAATCACCGAGAGGTCGCCGTCGAACTCGTCGTCGAAGTTCTCATCGAGGACGAGAATCGAGCCGGGTTTCACATCCGAGAGGTCGCCGTCTGAGAGCGTCACCGCGGGGCCAACTGCCCGGCCCATGTGCACGCTGCGGCCGGTCGCAATCGGTTCGGCCGCGACGTGCACCTTGAGCATATTCGTCGAACGCCCTTCGAGTTCGCTCATCATCCCAGACACCACGACGACGGTGTCCCCGCTTTGGGCGACGCCCGCGTCGAGGGCGGCCTGTGCGGCGCGGTCAATGATGGTCCCCACGCCTTCGCTCGCGCCCAAATCGACGTACTGCGGGTTGACACCCGCAGAGAGCGTCAACTGGCGACGCACCACATCGTTCGGCGTGGCGGCGACAATGGGCACTTCCGGGCGGAACTTTGCGGTTTTGAGCGCCGTGTACCCGGATTCGGAGGCGACGACCACCGCGCTCGCACCAACGTCGCGGGCGAGGTAGCGCGCGGAGCGAGAAAGTGCCTCGGCGCGCGATTCACCGGCTTTCGGGATGCGCTGTTCGCGCCCTTCGACGTAGTCGTCGCTCGATTCTGCCTCGCGGATGATGCGGTTCATCGTTTCGACCACGCGCACGGGGTGGTCGCCAACCGCCGTCTCAGCAGAGAGCATCACGGCGTCGGTGCCGTCTAAGACGGCATTCGCCACATCTGAGGCCTCGGCACGGGTCGGACGTCGGGAGTGAATCATCGAATCGAGCATTTCGGTCGCGGTGATGACCGGCACACCAGCGTCCCGACAGGCGCGGATGATGCGCTTTTGGATGATTGGCACGTCCTCCATCGGGCATTCGACGCCCAAGTCGCCACGGGCGACCATGATGCCGTAGGCGGCTTCGACGATTTCATCCAAATTCTCGACCGCATCCGCGCGCTCGATTTTGGCGATGACGGGAATGGCCGCGCCCCGCTGTTCGAGGGCTTCGCGGACGGCGTAGATGTCGTCTGCGCTCCCGACGAAACTCGCGGCGACGAAGTCCACGCCCGCTTCGACCGCTAAATCGAGTTCGCGGCGGTCGTCTTCGGTGAGCACGTCTAAGCCCAAATCTACGCCGGGGATGTTCACACCCTTACGGCCTTTGAGTTCGCCGCCGCTCTCGACGCGGGCGGTGACGGCGTCCTCGGAGATGGCTTCGACCACGGTTTCGATGCGGCCGTCGTCTAAGAGGACGCGGTCGCCTTCGGAGACACCGTCGATGCTCACCGAGAGGCCGACGCGCTCTGGGGTGGCGTCGTCGCCTTCGTAGAACTCGATGGTCGAACCAGTTTCGAGGACAATGGAGTCGTCTAAGGGTGCAGTTCGGACTTCCGGTCCGGCGAGGTCAAGGAGGACAGAAAGCGGTTCGGTGGTCGCGTCGTCCACCTGCTGGACGGTTTTGACGAGGTCTTTTCGCGCTTCGGTGGAGCCGTGGCTCGTGTTGAGTCGGGCGACAGACATCCCCGCGTCCGCAAGGTCGCGGATGACGCCGGACCCAGAAGAAGCAGGGCCGAGCGTACAGACGATTTTGGCGTTTCGCATTACTCGAAACGAAGGGACAGCACGGGAAAAAGGCTGTGAGAGGTCGTCACCACAGCCGGGTGTAGGCGTGGTGGATAAGTCCAATCGAGAGGAGGATGGTCCCAAGGGCGAAGCCGAGTTGCGTGAGACGCGGCGACGCGGTCGATTCGACCTGCATGCCTATCGAAATAGAGACGGACACAATCGAGAAAAATCCGGCGACGATAATCAGTCGGGGGAACGCAATCGCCTGGCGGAGTGACATACGTGAATTCGTCACCCTACCAACAAATAGGTTGCTCGACCAGCCGGTGCTTACGCGACCTTCGTGCCCGGTTCTGCGTCACCGAGCGTCGTCAGCAGGTCGGCTTGGTCGCCTGCGGCGAGCAACATGCCGTTCGACTCGACGCCGAACAGTTCTGCCTTCTCAAGGTTTGCGACGATGATGACGCGCTCGCCGACGAGATCGTCTACGTCGTGCAGTTGCTTGATGCCCGCGACGATTTGGCGGGTTTCAATCCCAATATCCACTTCGAGGCGGACGAGTTTGTCGGAGCCTTCGATTGGCTCTGCGAGTTCGATTTCCCCGACACGGAGGTCGAGCGCGAGGAAGTCGTCGAAGCTGATACGGTCGTCTGCGAGGGGTTCGAGTTCTGGCATGTCGGAATCGTCGTCTTCGTCTGCGTCGTCTTCAGCCGCCGCGGCGGCGATGGCCTGTTCTAATTTCTCGTTCAGTTTTTCGACCTGCTCGTCCGGAATCTTCTCGAACAGTTCGCTCGGCGCGTCGAAATCGGGCTGTGGTTCATCGAGGGCGGCCTCGATGCCCACGTCGTGGACCGAGCCGTTTTCACCGAGTTGGCTCCAGAGAGTATCCGCCTTCTCGGGCAGCGCGGGGGCGAGGATGACGGCGAGGGCCTTCGAAAGCTGCACGCAGTCGTAGATGACCTGTGCGGCCTTTTCTGGGTCGTCGTCAGTGAGCTTCCACGGCTCGTTGCGCTGGATGTACTCGTTGCCGAACTGGGCGAGGCGCACACCGGCGGTCGTCGCCTGCCGGATGGAGTAGTCGTTCAGGCCGTCGCCGAACTCGGAGATGGCCTGTTCGATGCGGTCGCGCACCTCATCGGAGAGTTCTGCGTCGGGCGTCCCCTCGTAGTTGCGGTGGGCGAACAGCAGCGAGCGGTAGAGGAAGTTGCCGACCGTCCCGACGAGTTCGGAATTGACGCGCTCTTGGAAGCGCTCCCACGAGAAGTTGATGTCCTGCTGGAAGCGACTGCCGGTGGCGATGTAGAATCGCAGGAGGTCCGGGTGGAAGCCTTCGTCTAAGTACTCGTCCGCCCAAACCGCACGGCCTCGCGAGGTCGAGAAGCCTTTGCCGTCTAAGTTTACAAACCCACTCGCCATGACGGCGCGCGGTTCGTTGTAGCCCGCGCCGTGGAGCATTGCGGGCCAGAAGATGGTGTGGTGCTGGATGATGTCGCGGCCGATGACGTGGACGATTTCGCCGCTCTCTTTCCACGTCTCCTCCCAGTCGTACACGTCCGCGCCGACGCGTTCGCTGTACTGTTTCGTCGAAGCGATGTACTCGATTGGTGCGTCAACCCACACGTAGAGGACGAGGTCTTCTGCACCTTCGCCGGGGTAGTCGATACCCCAGTCCATATCGCGGGTGATACACCAGTCTTGGAGTTCGCCTTCAATCCACTCGCGTGGCTGGTTGCGGGCGTTGTCCGTCCCTTCTAAGCGATCGATGAACTCCTGAAGATAGCCCTGCAGTTCGTTCAAGTTGAAGAACTTGTGTGGCCGCGAGCGGTACTCTGCGGGGTTCCCGGTGATGATACTGGTCGGGTTCTCGATTTCGCCGGGTTCTAAGTGGCGACCACACCCCTCGTCGCACTCGTCACCGCGCGCGGTTTCCCCACAGTAGGGACACGTCCCGGTGACGTAGCGGTCGGGGAGCGGTTGGTCTTCTTCGGGGTCCCACGCGACCATAATCTCCTTCTCGTAGATGTACCCTTCCTCGTCCAGTTTGCGGACGATTTCCTGGGTGAGTTCCGTGTTGGTCTCGTCGTGGGTGTGGCCGTAGTTGTCGAAGGCGATGTTGAACTTCGGGAACGTCGCCTCGTACTTCTCGTGGAAGCGCAGTGCGAACTCCTCGGGCGTGACGCCCTCCTTCCACGCGTTTACGGCGACGGGCGTCCCGTGCATGTCGGAGCCGGAGACGAACGCCGTCTGCTGGCCGAGTTTGCGCAGGCCGCGCGAATAGATGTCGCCGCCCACGTAGGTTCGCAGGTGGCCGATGTGCAGGTCGCCGTTTGCGTAGGGCAACCCGCAGGTCACCACCGCGGGATTGTCCGTCGGAAACGAATCGTGACTCATACTCTGTGCTCACTCTCGTGGCGGTGTAAAACCCGCCGATTTCGGTCGTGTGTCATTAGTTCATTAGCTGCTGGTCGCGCTTCGGTACAGGACTTGAAAAATCGGGTTTCCACCACGCAGCCACCGTATGAAGGCGATTTGCGCGACTTCCTCCCGACGACGGCTCCGTATGGAGCGCGGGCTACATACGCATCGAAAACTGGAACGGAGCCGTCTGCGTCACAGAAGCCCGTAGTCCGCAATCGAATAAAAAGGTTCGCGCCTCAGTCGGTGATTTCGACGCCACCAAACGCCGCAAAGCCCGTGATGACGAGGTCTGGTGCCTCCCGGTCTTCATCCATCGGGTGGCGCAGGCGCGAATCTTCGACGCCGCCGAGGATGGGCAACACTTCCAAGCGAACGTCCCATTCCGGGGGCACTCTGAACTCTGCGGCACCGAACATGGCGATGACGTTGAGCGTCGCGGGCGGGGCAATCGTCGCGTCGCGGAGGTCGATGTCCGCGCCGCCGAAAATCGCCATCACCTCGCCACCGGTGAACGCTTTCGATGCGAGACGGCGCTCTACGCCGCCGAAGGCAACAATCGTATCGAGACGGTCTACGAGTTCGGCAGGTACGTCACGACGGCGCGCCCGGTTGAGGATGATTGCTGCCCCGACGAGGATTATTCCGAGGGGCCACCACTGGGCGACGAACGCATCGGAAAGCACATCGAGGACGAGCAGTTGGATGGTTCCGGCGACGACGATGAGGAACACCGGCCCGACGAGATTGCGCCCCCTGCTGCGGACGATGGCCCACACGCCAAGGAGGACGAACAACGACGGGACGAACTCCCAGAGCCGGCCGGTGTCGTACAAACCCGTTGTCTGGATGAGCAACAGCAGCCCAATTATGATGATAACCCCACCGGTGAGCAGTTGGCCAGAGAACCTGCGACGACTAGCTGCCATAGTAGTGAAATTCGCCGCCTCAGAGCCTAAGCGTATCGTTTTGTTAGAACACTGACGAGAACGCCCCGAGGACGCCGAGGGTGAACAACAATCGCCCGACGCTCCCCGCAAACGTGGCCGCGGCGAACTTCACGTAGTCCTCTTCTAAAACGGTGAATGCGTAAATCGAGAGGGTGTCCGGGAAGCCGGGCACGGACAGCGCGAGGGCGAGGCCGACGAACCCGAAGCGTTTGGCGAGCGCGACGATGCGCCGCTCAGACCACGCGACGATGTCGATACCGGAGCGTTCGAGCGCACGAACGATTGGCCCGGCTTGCTTTGCCTGATGACCGAGGTGGAAGGCGAACACGCTCCCTGCGGCCTTGCCAAGCCCGCTGACGAAGATGATGAGTCCGAGTTCGACCGAGTGAGGCAGACCAAGTTCAAGTGGCGCGCCGAGGACGACTTCGCTCGGTAGCGGGAGGACAATCGCAATGAGAAACGAGTACAGCGCGATGATAAAGAGGCCGAGCGGTCCCGTCGCAGTCTGAACGGCCTGTTCTAATGCATGGAAGAAGCCATCGACGGAGAGGGAAAGTTCGATGACAGACACCAGTGCAACGGGTGACACACTCGTTGGTCAGGACCCAGCGAACCTAAGTCTTGAGGGAACGGCACGAGGAATCGTGGTACACTCTGACACATATGCAGGAGTCAAATTTACGACATACTAGCCTATTCGCCTCCCGAGACCCACGACGGCTTTTCGACTGGAGCGCCGTTCTGGATGAGTTGATACTCGACGGTCATCGTCTCTTTCGACCCGTTCAGCATGTACTCCATCGTGATGGACATGGCGTGGACGCGGCCGTCTTCGGTGACGATGATGGTCCCCTCGAAGTTGGACACGTCTGATGCGCCCTGCACGAGGTTCGTCACATTGTCCGGTGCGGTGTCCGTGGTGAGCGTCGTGTACGTGTGCCCGTCTTCTTCCTTCGTGCTCTCGACGGTGTAGCTGTCGTCGACGAAGGTGTCGATGAACGACGCGCTTGCGAGACTCGCAGGCGGTTGTGGGTTGCCGCGCTGATACTGGGTGTTACCGCCGCTCTGGACGCGGACGAACTGGGCGCTCTCGTTTGCCCACACGTCGAACTGCGCCGTAGACGCCCCGGCGGTTTCGGTCACGCGATACTGATACGGCGAATAGCCTTCAGCGACGAGCACTTGTTGGTGGCGCGAGAACTCGACAGACTGCTCCTCGCGGATGATGGTGCCGTTGATGACGATGTCGGTTTCGTAGCTCTGGGCTCCTAAGGCGTCTACGTGCGCCGCTAACAGCGCCGTTTCGTTGGTGATTCCCTCCGCGGTCACGCCGGGTGCGGTGGTCGCATCGCCCGCACCGGGCGCGTCACTCCCCGCAAACGGGAGTGAACACCCCGCGAGCGCGACGAGCGCGACGAGCGCGAGCGTTGTCGCTGTCCGTTGCATGCGCTCAGGTCTGTGGCGGGGTTTGAAAAAAGACTCCGTTCGCTTACCGGACCGAATCGAGCAGGAGTTGCTGTTCGACGCGCTTTACCTCGTGTTGCACGTCGCGGACGGCGTCGATGTTCGCGCTGATGGAACTGACACCCTTGTTGACGAGGAAGCGAACCATCTGTGGCTTCGAACCGGCCTGCCCGCAGATGCTCGTCTTCACGCCGTAGTCGCGGCACGTCTCGATGGTCTGGCCGATGAGCTTGAGAACCGCCGGGTGGAGTTCGTCGAAGCGGTCTGCGACTCGCTCGTTGTTGCGGTCAACTGCGAGCGTGTACTGGGTGAGGTCGTTCGTCCCGAAGGAGGCGAATTTGATGCCCGCTTGGGCGAGTTCCTCGATGCACAGCGCGCTCGCTGGCGTCTCAATCATGACGCCCCACGTGCGCTTGCGTGGGTCGATACCCGCACCCTCCATCAGGTTCTTCGCCTTCACCACGTCCTCTGCGTCGTTGACGAGCGGGAACATGATTTCGACGTTGTCGTAGCCCATCTCGTAGAGCTGACGGAAGGCGGTGAGTTCGTGTTCGAACACCTCAGGTCGGTCTAAGCTGCGGCGGATGCCACGATACCCGAGCATCGGGTTGTGTTCGTTCGGCTCGTCTTCACCGCCCTGCAACTGACGGAACTCGTCGGTCGGAGCGTCTAAAGTGCGGACGCGAACCGGACGCGGGTAGAACTCGTCTGCGACCCCGCGGACGCCCTCGACGATTTCCTGGACGTAGGCGTCCTCGCCGTGGTCTTCGATGTAGCGCGCTGGCGTCTTGCCCGTCGAGAGAATCATGTGTTCGAGCCGGAGCAGACCAACCCCGTCTGCACCCGTCGCGGCGGCGCGTGGGGCGGCTTCGGGGATGGAGACGTTGACCTTCACTTCGGTCGCCGTCATCGGCTTGACCGGCGTCTTCGGTCGGGCTTCCTCGATTGGGTCGCGCTCCTGTGCCTTGTCCGCTGCACCGCCCTCGCGGATGGTGCCCTTGTCGCCGTCGATGGTGACGACTTGGTCGTCAGAGAGTTCGCGCGAGGCGCTTCCCGTCCCGACGACGGCAGGGACGCCGAGTTCGCGCGAAACGATGGCGGCGTGACTCGTCATGCCGCCTTCGTCCGTGATGATACCCGCCGCGCGCTTCATCGCAGGCACCATGTCGGGCGTCGTCATCTCGGCGACGATGATGTCACCTTCGCCGACCTTGTCGAGCTGGTCGAGCTTGCGGACGATGCGCACCTTGCCACTGGCGATTCCGGGGCTGGCCCCGAGCCCGTTCAAGATGACGCTGTCTTTGTGTTTCTGTGTGGCCGTCCCGTTGCCGTCGGTGCTGGCTTTCGCGGCCTCCTTCGAGATGGTCGTGATGGGGCGTGACTGCAGCATGAACGCTTCGCCGTCGACGATGGCCCATTCGACGTCTTGTGGCGTGTCGTAGTGGGCTTCGACGATTTCACCGAGTTCGACAAGGCGCTCGATTTCGCTCTCGGTCAAGACGCGCTTCGTTCGGAGGTCGTCTTCGACTTCCGTTTCGATGGTGTGGCCCGTCTCTGGGTCTTTGATGCACTTGATTTTCTTGTCCGCGATGGTGACTTCCTCGACCTCGCCGGATTTGCGGTCTACGACGTAGTTGTCAGGAGAGACAGACCCGGAGACGACCGCTTCGCCAAGCCCCCACGCGGCTTCGATGATGACGCGCGGGTCGCCAGTCGAGGGGTGGCTCGTAAAGAGGACGCCACTTTTCTCAGAATCGACCATCTGCTGGACGACGACCGCGATGTTCACCACATCGTGTTCGAAGCCCTGCTGTTGCCGGTAGTAAATCGCCCGCTGGGTAAACAGCGACGCCCAGCACTCGCGAACCTTATCGAGGAGTTCGTCTTCCCGGATGTTGAGGAAGGTCTCCTGTTGGCCCGCGAAACTCGCATCAGGCAGGTCTTCTGCGGTCGCAGACGAGCGCACCGCGACGAACGAATCTCCCTCTCCAAGATTCCGGTATGCGTCGAGGATCTCCTCGCGGAGGTCGTCGGGCATCTCGGTCTTGAGGATGAGGTCGCTCGCGTGCTGTGCGGCTTCCGCGAGTGCTTTCGAATCATCGGCATCGACGTCAACTGCTTCGAACAGCTCCTCGTCGATGCCGGTTTCTTCGATGAATGTTCGGTACGTACCCGCCGTTACGACGAATCCCGGGGGTACGGGAAGCCCCGCATTCGTAAGCTCACCAAGGGACGCGCCCTTGCCACCTACGAATTCGAGGTCATCAGCCCTGATTTCGTCCAGCCAGAGTACAGGCATTATCTTCATCCATATGCTGACTAAGTGCGATAAAGAAGGTTCCGGCTCTTATGGATGAGATAACGTAGCATGAACTGCGGGTTTGGGCAAAATTCGCAGACGGAATCCGCCTCCTCAGTTGCGATAAACTGACAGGATTCAGGCTTCGAGAATCTCGTCTTCGTCGAGCGTGGGAACCACGACCGACCCGTCGAATGACGTTACGGCGCGCCCACCAACCTGAATCTGGTCACCGACGCGCACGCGCACCGTACCCGGCCGTGAGATGAAGTGCCCCTGCTCGAACAGCACTTCGTCGGGCATCGTATCGAACGCGCCGAAGTGGCGCAGATACGCGCCCGTCGCGCCACTCGCGGTGCCGGTCACGGGGTCTTCTGGAACGCCTGCACGCGGCGCGAACATCCGGCCGTGGAGCGTCGCCTGCGCAGAGAGTACGTCGAACGTGAAGGCGTAGAGGCCCGTCACGTCCACCTCCTCGCTGAGTTGCTCAACCGCCGCCATGTCCGGGTCTGCCTGTCCGAGCTGTTCTAAGAAGGTGACGGGGACGATGAGAAACGGCAAGCCGGTAGTCGCCCGCGCGATTGGCAGTTCGTCTTCGATGTCTGTGAGCGCCGCCGGGTCGATGCCAAGGGCGTCTGCCACCTCGACGGGGTCTACGTCCACTTCACGAATCGCGGGTTGGCTCTGAGTCATCCAGACAGTGTCATCTTCCTCAACAGTTATGTCGAGGACGCCGACGTTCGTTTCGAGCGTGTGGTCGCCCACGTCGAGGTCGCCGTTTTCAGCGAGAGCAGCGTGCATCGCAATCGTGGCGTGGCCACAGAGCTCGATTTCCTGTTTCGGCGTGAAATAACGCACCCGTCGGTCTGCGCTTCCCGTCGAGAGGACGAACGCCGTCTCGCTTTGGTTGAACTCGCGGGCGATAGCCTGCATCTGGCCGTCAGAAAGACCGTCTGCGTCGGGGACGACCCCGGCTGCGTTACCCGTGAGCGGTTCGTCGGTAAAGGCGTCCACTTGTAGCGCGCGGCGTGTCTCCATAGCTCACCCGTTGGCGGCCCCGCCTATCAAGTCTCCGACGGGGACAGTCCAAAAAAACGGCCATTTTCTTTATTGTATTTCAGCACGCAATTTTGTCGAGGACAGCCGTATGAGCCTCACAGACAAGATAAAAGGCCTCGTCCCGGGAGGCGAGGAGAAAACCTACTCGTATCGGTGTCTCGAATGCGACACCGAGTTCGAATCGCCCGAACAACACATGGCGAAGGTCGAATGCCCGAACTGCCACGCTCGTGGTGGCCGATCTATCGTCTGAGTCCCCGTTTTTTCGCGCTGGCACGCACCCCGCTGAGCGCTTTCATACCACTTAATTGTCCGCGCCACCTCCGACGTGGTGGTGAACATCTAGTATGGGCGACCTGCCGGACGAATTCAAGTGCACCATCACGAATTGGGAATACATCTATGGCCTCTGTAGAGAGGTCAGCAACGAGGTCAAAGCCGCGAACTTCGAGCCGGACGTGGTCGTCGCACTCGCCCGCGGTGGCTGGTTCGCCGGGCGCTGTATCTGTGACTTCCTCGGGCTTGACGACCTCACGAGCCTCAAGATGGAACACTACGTCGGCACCGCCCAGAAATCGGGCAGCCCCGAAGTGCGCTATCCCATGCCGGAAGGCTCCGTCGAGGGCAAAGACGTGCTCATCATCGACGACATCGCGGACACGGGCGGCTCCATCAAGCGCGCAGACGAATACGTCCGCGACCGCAACCCCGGCGAGGTCCGCACCGCAACCCTCCAACTGCTCGGGACGAGCGAGTTCGAGCCGGATTTCGTTGGCGAAAAACTCGAAGAGTGGGCGTGGGTCGTCTACCCGTGGAACTTCATCGAGGACATGATTGACCTCACGAGCGGCGTGATGGAGAAAGCCGGACAGGACAGCTATACCCAAGAGGACATCCGCCACTTCCTCAAACACTACCACGAAGTAGACCGCATCGAGATGGAAATCGCCCAGCCAAATCGCCTGAACGAAGTCCTCGGTGAGATGAACCGCCGCGGCGTCATCACATCGGTCGGGCAGGGCGAGTGGACGCTCACAGAGTAGCGTCTCGCAATTCTTAGGTGGCGGGGTCGAGAAGTTTTGTCTATGATTGGCTTTATCGGCGGCAGTGGAATCTACGAAGCCCTCCCGCTCGAAAACACCCGCGAGGAGGTTGTCGAGACGCCGTATGGCGAACCAAGCGCACCCGTCACCATCGGGGAGTTCGGCGACACCGGCCGCGAAGTCGCCTTCCTCCCGCGCCACGGCTCGAAACACGGTCGCTCACCGACGCATCTGCCCTACCGCGCGAACATCTACGCGTTCAAAAAGCTCGGCGTGAAGTACATCCTCGCGAGCAACGCAGTTGGCAGCCTGAAATCGAGCCTGCACCCGGGCACGCTCGTCGTCCCGAACCAGATTTTCGACCGGACGAAACACCGGAAATCCACCTTCTTCGGCGACGGCATCGTCGTCCACCAGCCCATCACCGAACCGTACAGCCCCGAACTCGTGAGCCACCTCTCTGCGGCGGCGAAAGAAGTCACGAACGCCAACGTCCAAGAGGGCGGCACTTACGTCTGCATCGAAGGCCCACAGTACTCGACGCGCGCAGAATCCGAGTTCTATCGCGCACAGGGCTGGGATGTGGTTGGGATGACCTCGATTCCAGAAGCCAAACTCGCCCGCGAAGCCGAAATCGCCTACGCCACCGTCGCCGGCGTCACCGACTACGACGTGTGGAAAAAAGACCACGAAGTCACACTCGCTGAAGTCTTAGAGAACGCAGAAAAGAATCAAGAAGCCATCAAGCGCACGGTCGAGGAAGCCATCCGCACGCTCCCCGAGGACTTCGAATGTGGCGCGCACACGGCGCTCGAAGGCACGATAAACACGCCAGCGGAGGCGATTCCAGCAGCAACTCGCGAGCGCGTCGAACTGCTCGTCGGCGACTACCTGTAGCGCCGTCGCTCACGGCGTTTTTCGACAGCTGTAAAGAGGGTATTACCGACGGGTATGTCGCACGTACGTGAGCGCTCGGAGGAGTTCGTCGTGGTCAACCCGTCCTTCCGTCTCTTTGAGCCGTTCCTGAAGTTTCGTTGGAGTCATGCTACACATTACCATACATGGTTTTCCATTATAATTGTATCGCCACTCGACACTGAGAACACCGAAAACAACAAAACCGCTTCAGTCGGTCTCCGCCACCGCATCGCTCGCCGTCGAAACGGCAGACGGATTCTGAATCCAGAGGTCACCGAAGATGTCCTCTTGCTCCAGATGAACCCGCCCACGGTGTGCCATAAACAAGAGCGCAAGGAACGTCGTGACTCGCGAACCGCCTGCAGAGGAAACCTCCTCGAACAGCACTTCGGTGCGGCCGTGTTCGTACTGTTCTTTGAGCATCAGCCACACGTCGTCGATGACTTCTTCGATGTGTTCGGTGTGGGCCGTGCCCGTGACCTCCTCTTCGGTCGGTTCGTCGTCCATCCGGAAGTCGTCGGCCGACCGATAGTCGAGCGTCTGCGTACCCCGACGGAAGCCCTTCGGTGAGTTCGAGGTGTCGTACTGGCGACTCTCTTTCCACCACGTTCCGCGCTCTGCCTCGCGCAGTTCGCGCACGAGTTGGTCGAGCGTCTGGGGCGTGCCGCGTACCGATTTACGGTCGAGACGGCGCTCCATCTCGGCTTCGAGTCCGGCGATGGGGTCGGGACCGTCGAACTCGGGTTCCTGACCGGGCGGGGCTTCCCACGGCTCGACCCACTCCTCTTCGGGTTCCGGGTCGTCCGGTTCGAGCAGCGCGTCTGATTTCATCCGCAACAACACGCTCGCGTAGAACAACGCCCGTCCCGAGGTGCGCAGGTCGGCTTCGTCGAGTGCGGCGAGGAACTTGTCTGTGACCTCAACGATGTCGATGTCCCACGGCTCGATTTCGCCCTCTTCTGCCAACTGTACGAGCAGTTCGACCGGCTCTTCGTGGGCCTCTTCTTCGATGATCGGTTTTGGTTCGGCTTCAGTCATCGGCGGGCACCTCCTGACTGCTCAGGTCGATACCAGTCACGACGCTCACGTTGTCGTCGTGCATCGTGACGCCGATGGCGCGCTCTGAGCGTTCGAGCATCGCAGAGCGGTGGGAGACGACGACGAACTGGGCGTCGCCCGCGAGCTCGTCCACCATCTCGCCGACGAGGTCGGCGTTCACCGCGTCTAAGAAGGCGTCCACCTCGTCGAGCGCGTAGAACGGCGCGGGGTTGTAGCGCTGAAGCGCGAAGATGAACGCGAGCGCAGTCAGCGACTTCTCGCCGCCGGACATCGCATCGAGGCGCTGGATTGGCTTGTCGCCCGGCTGAGCTTTCATCGTCAGACCGCCGTCGAACGGGTCGGCCTCGTTTTCGAGATGCAAGGTACCAGACCCGCGCGAGAGGCTTGCGAAAATCTCCTCGAAGTTGTCGTTGATGTCCGAGAAGGCGTCCATGAACGTCTCCTTTTTCAAGGATTCGTAAGACTCGATGCGGTCGTTGATGGCCTCTCGTTCGTCTACGAGCGTCCCCTTCTTGTCAGTGAGGTCGTCTAAGCTGTCTTTGACCTCGTCATACTCGTCGATGGCGAGCATGTTGACCGGCTCTAAGGCCTCCATCTTCCGCTCTAAACGGCCAATGGTGCGTGTGACCTCGTCGTGGTCTGGAATTTCCTCGGGGTCGTACTCACCCACCTGCGCGGCGAGTTCGTCAACCTCCCATTCGAGGCGGTCTGCGGCGCTCTTCGCGCTGTCGAGTTTGGATTCGACCCCTGAAACCTTCTCGCGGGCCTCGTCGCGGGTCTGTTTGGCTGCCTTGAGGTCGCCTTTGAGTTCCTCGCGCTCTGCTTTGAGGTCTGCGAGTTCGTCCTCTAAGTCCTCGACTTGGCTCTCTTTTTCTTCGAGAACGGCGTGCTGGTCTTCGATTTTGCCTTCGAGGTCGGCAATCCGCTCTTGCTGGTCTGCCTTCTTGTTCTGGGCGGACTCGATTTCGCCGTGGAGGTCTTCGATGGACTCCTCTGCATACTGTTTCTCCAAGCCGAGTTCGTTGAGCCGCGCGTCGAACTTGTCCTGTTGAGCCTCGTACTCCTCGATGCTCGCGCGAATCTCGTCCATCTCGTTCGTGAGCTGTGGAATCTTCGAGTCTGCGAGTTCCGATTCCAGCTCCGCGATGGCCGACTCAATCTCCGCGATGCGCTCGTCGTGGGCCGACAGGTCGGCTTCGAGCGACTGCATCTCCTCGTTTACGTCTTCGCGCTCGCTCTCTATTTCCGTGATGCGCGCTTCGAGCGCTTCGATGCGCTCGTCCGTGCTGTCGAGTTCACCTTGGACGCGCTCTACGTCGGCTTCGATGTCCCGGACTTGGTCGGTCGCGTCCGTTTTTCGGTCACGCGCGTCGTCAAGGCGCTCTTCGACGCCACGAATCTCCTCGTTCAACTCGCGGCGCTCGTCTTCGAGCGAGGCGATTTTCTCCGCGACGCGTTCGAGTTGCCCCTTTCCGGATTTCGAAAACGAGTAGCGCGAGCCACTGGACGACCCACCGGTCATCGCGCCGCTCTTTTCGACGAGTTCGCCAGAGAGCGTGACGAGCCGGAAATCACCCATCAAGTCGCGGGCG
Organism: Haladaptatus sp. CMSO5; assembly: GCF_036689885.1. Taxonomy (NCBI): domain Archaea; kingdom Methanobacteriati; phylum Methanobacteriota; class Halobacteria; order Halobacteriales; family Haladaptataceae; genus Haladaptatus; species Haladaptatus sp. CMSO5. Next base: position 1,158,151 of record NZ_JBAHVW010000001.1, on the reverse strand, counting down.
GTCTCGATGGAGTCCACGACGAGCGTGTCGCCAAGGACGTACGAGAAGATGCCCGCGTACTCTTTGTCGAAGTCAACGAGGTTGTAGGCGAAGTCAACGACACCGTCGTGGTTCGGCACGCTCGGCAAGCGCCGCGTGTGCATCTTGTTGATGGGCAAAAACGTCGCGCGACCCGCATTCCGGCGTTTCAGGTACTCGATACACCGCTGACCGATGCCGTCGTCACCAACGACGACGTGGGCGAGACGGCCACCAGCCGCGGTTTCACACGCCGTCGCGTACTGCTGGGAGACGCCGCCGAGTTGGCCAACCGTGCCGTGAACCCCATCGAGGTCCCCGTTCAGGATGGTCGTGACTGCGCGCCCATAAGACGAATCGCCGGACTCGTCTGCGTGTGCGTTGAGTTCTGCGTACTCCTGTTGGCGGGCGCGCAGTTGCTGTTCGACCTCGTCTAATTCGTCTTGCAACTCGCGTTTTTGCTGTTTGAGGTCGTCTACGACCTGTGAGATGTTTTCCCGATTCTTCTTCGCCTTCTCAAGTTCGTCCTCTAAGTCGCGGACGGTGGCTTTGAGCGCGGGAACCTCCTCGCGGACGGTCTCGATTTCTGCCTGCTTTTCTGCCTGCTCGTTCGAGCGCCGTCGCGCCTCGTCGAGCAATCGGTCTTGCTCGCGTTGGGTGGCATTTTTCGCCGTCTTCGCTTCTTCTAAGGCCTCGCGTTTCTCGGTCAGTTCGGCTTTCACCTCGTCGTACTCGGTGTCAACCGCGTCGATTTCCGCCTGTAGCTCTGCGAGGTCGGCTTCGTGTTGTTGAATCTCCGCGACGACGGAGGCCTTTGCGACTTTCGTCTCGCGGATTTCGCTTTCGACGTCATCGACCGTTTCCTGCTTACGGTCGATTTGGATGAACGCCTCGCGGCGGCGCTGTTCTGCCTCTTGAATCCGCTCTTCTGCCGCCGAAATGGCGTCTTCGAGGCGGGCGATTTCGCCTTTGACCTCCTCGATTTCACGCTTGATGCGCAGTTGCTCGTCTTCGCCTTTCGTCTCGATTTCGGCGTTGAGGGTTTCGAGTTCTTCCTCTAAGCGAAGCACACGGCCCTGCTTTTCGTCTAAGTCGGACTGGAGCGATTCGAGCTTCTTTTCGTGGCGCTCGATTCGCTTTTCGGTTTTCGCTAACTCCGCGCGCTTGTCTTCGAGTTCCGCGGCTTTCAGGTAGCCTTCGTACTCCTGTTTCTCTTCGCGATAGCCCTTGTATTCGAGCGCTGTCTCGCGTTCGTCTTTGAGCTGGTCGAGTCTGGCCTGTTTCTCCTCGATGCGGAGTTCGGCCTCCGCGATGCGGTCTTTGACGACTTCGAGTTCCTCGAAGGCGGCGTCTTTTTTCGCGTCGAACTCGGCCACACCGGCGATTTCGTCGATGATGCCCCGTCGTTCGTACGGCGTCATCTGGATGATGCCAGTCACGTCGCCCTGCATGACGACGTTGTAGCCTTCAGGTGTGATGCCCGCTTGGGCGAGCAGCCCTTGAATGTCAGAAAGGTTCACCGAACGGCCGTTCAGATAGTAGTACGAATAGTAGTTCTCGGGCGTCTCCTTCACTCGTCGACGGATGGAGATGTCGTCTACTTCACCGATGTTCTCGGTGCCAGCGGCGCTCACGACCTGTTGACGGCTGAGCGTCCGCTCTGAATTGTCGAGGACGACTTCGACGCTGGCTTCGCGGGTTTCGTCGCCGCGGGCGTCGCCGTCGTCGCCGGGGTTGTAGATAAGGTCGGTCAGCTTTTCGGCGCGAATACCGCGCGTTCGGGCGAGTCCGAGGGCGAACAGCACGCTGTCGATGATGTTCGACTTCCCCGACCCGTTCGGGCCAGAGACCGTGGTGAAGTCCTCGTAGAACGGAATGCGCGTCTTGCGCCCGAAGCTTTTGAAGTTGTCAAGGACGATTTCTTTGATATGCATAGGTCAGCGAGATGTCGCGCATAGCTGGCGCGCGACGCGGCCAGGAATCTTGGGTGACGACGGTGTCGGCTGTGTTATGCGACGATGATGTCGTCCGTCTGCGTCGATTCCTTGTCGGTGCTGTCTGCATCCTCGCTCTCCTGCCCTTTAGTGGCTTCGGAGGTGTCCTCGGCTTCGGTTTTTCGGGTTAGTTTCCGGTCGAGCAGGTCTTCTGGTTGTACCTCCTCTTCGAGCGCTTTGACACGCTCTTTGGTCTCGATGAGTTCGTCGGTCAGCCCTGAGACGGAGGCCTGGAGTTCTTTCACGCGCGTTTCGAGTTCCTCGACACGGTTGCCGCGAGTCATACTTATACCCGCCTTTCTACACCCATAAACATACGTCAGACATTGTGAAAAAACATGACAGGTTTGGAGATGGTTCGGGGAAATAACCAGTGAAATCGGAGAGTCGATTAGTCGCGGTAGGATTCGGCGACGTCGGCTCGAATCGACCGAATCATGGACAAATACTCGTCGGACGAGAGTTTTTCGGCCTTTTCGGCCCGCAAGGTGTCCATGGCTTCGGTGTCGGTGAGCAAGTCAACCAGCGTGCAGGCGGTGAGTTTGGCCGGCAGGATGTACGCCATCTCCTCGTCTACGACGCCGAACTCCCGAGAGTGGACGCTGCCCTCGAAGCCGCCCGTCCACGGGTGGATGCCCGGCAGAATCTGCGTCACGTCGCCCATGTCCGTCGAACCGGTGATGTGCGGACGGCCCGGTGTGACCGCATCCTCGCCCACCAGTTCGCGGGCGTTTTCGTCGTACGCTGAGACGATAGTCTGGTCGGTTCGAAGCGGCATGTAGCCGGGGAAGTCGTTGATTTCGATGTCGCCGCCGACCGCGAGCGCGCCCGATGTGAGCGCCCGGTTGACCGTCTCGTTTGCCTCCGTGACGGCGTCCACCGTTTTCGCCCGAACATACGACTCCATGCGCACGTCGCTCGGGACGACGTTCACGCCGTCGCCACCCTTCGTGATAATCGGGTGGACGCGCACGGCGTCGTCGTCTTTGAACACCTCACGCTGGGCGTGAACCGCGTTCATCCCAATCATCGCGGCGTTGAGCGCGTTGATACCTTCTTCGGGAGCGGCCCCCGCGTGGGCTTCTTTCCCGGTGTAGGTGACGAATTTGCCCACAAACCCGTTGGTCGAGAAGTTGCTCGTGATGACGCGGTCGGGTTCATCGCTGCCCGCGTGCATCATCATCGCCATGTCGATGTCATCGAGATAGCCGCGACGGATGAGTTCCTGTTTCCCGCCGAAGAACTCGATGTCACCGGATTCGACCAGTTCGCGGCGATAGCCAAGGTCGAGATACTCCTCTGCGGGGACGCCGATGAACTCGACTTCGCCGTCAAGTTCGTCTACCACGTCGCTTGCGACGAGGCCGAACGCCGTGCCGACCAGATTCGCCACCTGCGCGTGGTGGCCACAGGCGTGACACGCGCCGGTCTCGGGGTCTGCGAGCGGGTGTTCGGGGTTGACGAGCGCGTCGAGCTCGCCGAACACCGCGGCGGTGAACTCACCAGAGCCAGCGCGAGCGCGAGCGCCGGTGATGGCGATGTCCGTCTCCACCTCTAAATCGAGCGATTCGAACACCGCGGCGACCTTCTTTGTGGTTTCGACTTCCTTGAAGCCGAGTTCCGGTTCGGCTTGAATCGACTGTGCGAGTGCAATAATCTCCTCGCGGTGGTCGTCGATAGCGGCACAGACGCGCCGTTTGAGGGCGTCGGTCACGTCAGATAATCCCCTGTGCGCTCAAGATGAGTTCTGCGATGAGTGCAGAGCCGAAGAACGTCCCGAAGAAGACGAACACGGCGACGATGACGAGTTTCCAACTCACCTCTTTCATGCGCCCGGTCTGCAGACCAATCGAGAGTCCGGCGTAGGCGAGAATCGGCGTCGTCGTAGCGAGGAAGCCGATCCGTTCTACGTATTCGAGAAACACGCCCTGCACTGGCGAAAACGGAATCGCCAGCAAGAACGAGATTATCATGGCGTAGGCGAACGCCGGAAGGTCGAGCGGAACGACCCGCCCGAGCAAGAGTGCGGCGAGGCCGATGGCGATGATGATGAGCATTCCCGGGAGGGCCGCAATCGGGCCGGTGTCCGTGGCGATGGTGTTCGCCGTGAGCGTAAGGAAACCAATGACGAGCAACATTTTCAGCGATTCTGTGGTGAACTCTGAGGTTTCCATCAGTCGTCACCTCCGAACAGCGGAGCGAGTTTCGCATAGAGTCGGTTGATGACCGGCAGACCGATGAACAGCACCATGTACAGGCCCGTGATGCCGGTCAGCAGGTTGCTCGTGCTTGCAAATGCGAGGATGTCCTCTTTGGGGACGGTCGTGACGACGTTTGCGAGTGACGACGAACACGCCGTCATCATGCTCGCAGACCCCATCCCACAGGCCATCGACAGCGACAGTGGGTGCAGGCCCGTTGCGGGGGCGAACCCGCCGAGGATGCCGAAGAAGACGGTCCCGAGGACGGTTCCGGTCATGTAGGTACCGAGAACGCCACGGCCCTCAGCCGAGTCGATTCCGTACTTGTCGGTGATGACGCCGAGGGTCGGCTCCCGAGCGATGCTCACTGCCCCACCAATTGCTTCGCGCTTCAGTCCGAGCGCGAGGGCGAGTGGCAGCGCGAACAGAATCGTGGCGAGGTTGCCGAACTCTTGGAGGACGAACGCCGGGCCTGCTTCGACGAGGCTGTAGAAGGCAGGGGCGACGAGTGAGCCGTACTTCACGCCGAGTGGCATGAGCGCGATGATGAGCAGCGGCGAGGCAATCTTGCTCACGTCCTTCGAAACGACGTTGCGAAGCGGCTCGACGACTTTACCGAGCACGCTGTAGCTGAGCAGAATGCCGAAGATGACGGCGAACAGCATCGGGAGTAAAACGACCTGCCCCGGTCCGAGGGGGAAGACCTGTGTTCCGATGAGTTCTGCGACGACGACGATTGCGAAAACGGTTCCGTGGGTCCGCAGGTGTGCAGACCAGCGCCCGGCGGTGCGGATTGGCTCCCACCGTGATGAGTCAGAAGTCATGTGTTACTTTTTCTCGTGTGAGTTGTGAGGTTATCACACTAGTATATAAGAATATTCAGCCACCGGAGATAATGTTGACATTACCACATAATATGTGGGCGATAGTTGAACGAGATTTCAAATTCGGCGGCCGGCCGTTCCCGTTAGTCTTTAGCCGCCAGCCGTCAAATCGCGGCTAATGACCGCACAAGCTGCCGAGACGCAGGACCTCGCCGTCGTGATTGGGTTAGAGGTCCACGTCCAGCTAGAGACTGCCACGAAAATCTTCTGTGGGTGTTCGACCGACGCGGCCGACGCTGAGCCGAACGCCCGCACCTGTCCCGTCTGTCTTGGCCTCCCGGGGGCGCTGCCCGTCCTCAACGAGGGAGCCGTCGAAGCCGCCGTCAAAATCGGCAAGGCGCTGAAGGCGACCATTCCCGAGGAGACCACCTTCCACCGGAAAAACTACTTCTACCCCGACCTGCCCAAAGACTTCCAGATTACGCAGTATGACGCGCCAATCTGCCAAGACGGCGAACTCGAAGTGAACGTCAAAGGCGACGCGCGCGTCATCGGCATCGAGCGCGCCCACCTTGAGGAAGATCCCGGCAGCCTCCAGCACGTCGGCGGCTCCATCGACACCGCAGACTACGTCCTCGTGAACTACAACCGCGCGGGGACGCCGCTCATGGAAATCGTGACCAAGCCCGACTTCCGCTCGCCGGGCGAGGTGCGTGCCTTCCTGAAGAAGCTAGAGGAAGTGCTCGACTACCTCGGCGTGTTCGACTCCACGCGCGACGGTTCGCTGCGCATCGACGCGAACATCTCGCTCATCGGCGCGGACAAGGTCGAAGCCGACGGGTCGATTAGCGACGAGAACCTCGCCGCCGCGAACCGCACCGAGGTGAAGAACATCTCCAGTCACAAGGGTGCAGAGAAGGCACTTGCCTACGAAGTCACCCGCCAGAAGAACGCCGTCATGCGCGGGCGCGAGGTCGAACAGGAGACCCGCCACTGGGACGAATCGCGCGGCATCACCGTCTCGATGCGCTCGAAAGAGGAGGAAAAAGACTACCGCTACTTCGGTGAAGCAGACCTGCCGCCGCTGCAAGTCGCCCACTGGAAAGCAGAACTCGACATCCCAGAACTCCCACACGCCCGCCGCGAACGGTTCCAAGAGGAGTACGGCCTTTCTGGGGAAGCCGCCTCTAAACTCACCTCCACGAAGCAGGTGGCAGACTTCTACGAGAAGGTCGCCACCGAGTTCGACCCCGACCTCGCGGCGACGTGGGTCGCGGACAACCTGCTTGGCGAACTCAACTACCGCGACATGGCAATTACGGACGTTGCAGACCGCTTAGACGAGTTCATGCGGCTCATCGAACTCGTGGATACTGAGGAAATCACGGTCAAACACGCCCAGGAAACCGTCATCCGCGCGATGCTCGACGAGGGCACAGACCCCGACACCATCGTCGAGCAAGAAGGCCTCGGCAAAGCGGACACGGGCGAAGTCGAGCAGGCAGTCGAAGCGGCCATCGAGGAGAACGAAGACGCCGTTTCCGACTACCACAGCGGCGAGGGGAGCGCGCTCAACTTCCTCGTCGGCCAGGTGATGCAGAAAACCGGCGGTAGTGCAGACCCCGGAACCGTCAATAAGCTGTTACGCGAGCGCCTCGACGCCTGAGGCGAACGTTCACGATAACAGACGGGTGGCAATGGGGCTTAATATGGCTCCACATCGTATCCATGACAATGTCAGGGTTGATGCCCTCCGACAGCGATGCTCTCTCGAACCAAGAGGGCGAGCTGCGAACGCTCTGGCTAGACAACGAGGACGCGGGTGACCTGCTATCGTCGCTCGCCTCCGAGACGGCACGGGCGATTCTCACGGAGCTCCACAAAGAGCCACAGGCAGCCTCTGAGCTGGCCGATTCCGTGGGAACCTCGCTCCAGAACGTACGCCATCACCTCACCAACTTAGACGACGCGGGGCTGATTCGCGTCGCGGACATGCGCTATTCGCCAAAGGGTCGTGAGATGAACGTCTATGCCCCGGCACAGGAACCGCTCGTAGTGTTCGTCGGGCGTGAAGAGAAAAAAGACGGCTTCGTCGACTCGTTAAAGCGGCTGTTCGCCGCCGTTGGCGTGCTCGCCGTCGCCAGCTTGCTCGTCCAACTGCTCGTCCAAACGACCGTCGTTGGCGTTGGCAGCCCCGGCAGCCTTCCGCGCGTGCCCGACTCCGTCGGGTCGTCGGGAAGTGTGCTGTCGTTCTTCGACGCCGTGCCACCCGGCGCGTTGTTCTTCGCCGGTGGCGCGCTCGTCCTCGCGCTCGTCGCGGGCTGGCTCTACGTCAACGAACGGGGCACACCTAAAAGAGAAAGAATTTAACGATTAATAACAGGGGTATAGGTATGTGGGAGCGCGGGGGGCAGTTTGCAGTTTTTGTACTGGTGTTCGCACTGGTGGCTGTCGCCGTCGCTCCCGGTTTCGTGTTCGATACGGGCGACCAGTTCGACGGGCCGAGTCAGGAGCGACTTGCGCAACTCGAAGAGCAGCTTCGCCCCGTCGAAGAGGAGTTTCGCCACGAGCAGGTAGACCGTGACGCGCAAGTCGTCGTGATGTTGAAACAGGGCGCACCAGTGCCAACGGGCCATAGCCTCCAGATAGAGCGCGTAGAGGAGCGCGAAGGTAGCCAGTATCTCCACGGCTCGATTCCGTACTCTGAGATTACCATGCTCTCTCGAGACCCGAGTACCGAAACCATCCTCATCGAGAGCCAACCGCACATGCCACGACTCAAAAATCGCGTGGCTGCAGGCGTCGAGACGATTGGCGCGACCGAGTTACACCGCCACGGCATCACCGGTGAGAACGTGACCGTTGGTATCGTCGGCCGGGGCTTTCGCGTGAGCAGCCCCGAAATCGCAGATTCTGTCGGCGCGTATCGGACGTTCTCGACAGAAGACTCGCCGCCCGCTGTAGACGCCCACGGGACGGCGGTTGCGAGCATCGTCGCGGACACCGCCCCCAATGCATCGCTGTATCTCGCTGATGTGGGCACCGAGACCACCTCCGATGAATACGACGCGGCGGTGACGTGGCTGCTCGACGCAAAGGTGGACATCATCCTCGATGCGGGCAGCTACTTCGACCACGGGGAGCGCGAGTCAGAAATCAACGATATCGCTGCCCGCGCGAGCGAAGAGGTGCTGTTCGTCACTTCCGCCGGAAACTACGCAGAGCGCCACTGGCAAGGGCAATTACAGCCGACAGACGAGCCGTGGGTCGCGTTTGCAGACGGCGTCGAAGGCAACGCGCTCGCCGGTGGCGACCCCGTCAGAGGCGAAGTTCACCTCACGCTGACGTGGAACACGAGCGAAGATTACGACCTCTACTTGCTTCGTGAGACCGGCGGCCAAGACACCGTGGTTGCCAAATCGACCAGTCGAGGGACAGACGGTGTCGAGCGCATCTCCGTGGTGGTGCCCAAAGGCGAGTACTACGTCGCTATCTACGGCGAGGACACCACCGGGAACGCGACGCTCAACCTGTTTTCGACCAGTCACACGCTCTCGTATGCGACCGCGCCGGGAAGCCTCGCTGCCCCGGCAACCACGCCGTCGGTGGTGACCGTGGGGGCGAGCGAAAACGGCACCGTCGCCGCGTTTAGTTCGCGCGGGCCGACCGCGGCGGGCGACCCCGGCGTTGACCTCGTCGCGCCGGGTGGTGTCGGCGGCGTCGACATTGCGGGCGTCTCTGCGGGAACCTCAGTATCTGCGTCCTACGTCGCTGGGTCGGCCGCGCTGTTGAAATCCGCGTATCCGAGCCTGTCGAGCGACGAAATCACCGCGTTGCTCACCGATTCCGCGACCGACATCGATAGAGACGGGGTGGATGCGGCGAGCGGCTACGGCGAGATAAACGTCTCATCGGCCTACGAGCGGGCAAAAGAGACCTACGAGCCGCGCGACACCGGCATGGCCACCGAACCCTAATCCGTTTTCCAGTAGAGCAGGCCAAAGATGAGCGCCGCGCCCACTTCAGAGAGTTTCGAGGCGGCGTCTAAGGGAACCTCCACGAGGTGCTGGATGACCGTCGTGAGGATGCCCCCGCCGTGGGTGTGGCCGCCCGCCGCGAGAAACGCCTGGCCGTGGTTGATGACGGTGTGCCAAAGCACCCAGCTTCCGATGTAGGTGCACATCATGGCAATGCCGAGGAGGTAGAGCAGCTTGCGGTCGAGTAGGCCATTGAACAGCGCGTAGAGGCCGACGAGGACGACGATGGCGGACACCGTGAACAAGAAGGGGCGTGGGTCAGGGAACGCCGCCGAGTTCAGGTAGTAGGAGACGGCACTCGGCCGGGAGTAGACGAGCACGCGGGGAATACCGAGAAAGAGGTGAACGCCCACCGAGATGAGAACGAGTTGCGCCGCGATGAATTCGAGGACGCGGACGGTTCCCTTGTCCATGCCCGCGGCTTTGGCACCATAGGGTAAGAGGCAATCGATTCTCACTCTCGCGTGCGCAAGCGCACGACGCGCACGGGCGCTGTGTGGCGGTTTTACGGCGAAAAGTATAGAAACGACCTGCGCGTAGGTCGGTGGTAATGACTGCAATCTCGCGGGGTGTCCCCTCGTGGAGCTGATAATTACAGAAAAGGACATCGCCGCCCGGCGTATTGCCGACATTCTCTCCGGCGAGCACGCGAGCGTCGAGCGCGAACACGGCGTCAACGTCTATCGCTGGGCCGACAAGCGCGTCATCGGGCTGTCCGGCCACGTCGTGGACGTGGATTTCCCGCCTGAGTACTCGGATTGGCGCGACGTCGAACCGGTCGAACTCATCGGCGCACAGGTCGTCAAAACGGCGACCAAAGAGAACATCGTCCGCACCCTGCGCCTCTACTCGCGGAAGGCAGACACGGTCACGATTGCGACCGACTACGACCGCGAAGGCGAACTGATTGGCAAGGAAGCCTACGAACTCGTCCGCGAGGTGAACGAGGACGTACCCGTCAGGCGTGTGCGCTTCTCCTCGATTACGAAAAACGAGGTCACCAACGCGTTCGCTGACCCCGACGACCTCGACTTCGACCTCGCGGCCTCCGGCGAGGCGCGCCAGATTATCGACCTCGTGTGGGGCGCAGCGCTCACGCGCTTCCTCTCGCTTTCGGCCCGACAGCTGGGCAACGACTTCATCAGCGTCGGCCGGGTGCAGAGTCCGACGCTCAAACTCATCGTTGACCGCGAGCGCGAAATCGAGGCGTTCGACCCCGAAGACTACTGGGAACTGTTCGCAGACCTCACCAAAGACGACGAGGCGTTCGAAGCGCAGTACTTCTACGAGGCAGAGGACGGCACGGAAGCAGAACGCGTCTGGGATGAACAGACGGCAGCAGACGTGTTCGAGACGCTCCAGAAAGTGACGGCTGCGACGGTCACGTCGGTCAACCGCCGGACGCGCACCGACGACCCGCCAGCGCCGTTCAACACCACGCAGTTCATCCGCGCGGCGGGGTCGCTTGGCCACTCGGCAAAGCGGGCGATGAGCATCGCAGAAGACCTCTACACCTCCGGGTTCATCACCTATCCACGGACGGACAACACGGTGTACCCGAACGACCTGGACGTGCGCGACTTACTGGAAACGTTCCAGAACCACCGCACCTTCGGTGAGGACGCGAAATCGCTGCTTGAGGTCGAATCCATCGAGCCGACGCGCGGCGACAGCGAGACGACCGACCACCCGCCGATCCACCCGACGGGAGAGATTCCGACGCCGACCGAACTCAGCGAGGCAGAGTGGGAAGTGTACGAACTCGTCGTTCGGCGCTTCTTCGCGACGTGTGCAGACCCCGCGGAGTGGGAGCACCTGCGCGTGGTCGCGGAGGCAGAAGGCCTCAGCCTCAAAGCAAACGGCAAACGCCTGCTCGACCCCGGCTACCACGCCGTCTATCCGTACTATTCGACCAACGAGAACTTCGTCCCCGACGTGGACAAAGGCGAAGAACTCGCGGTCAGCAACGTGCGAAACGACTACAAACAGACCCAGCCGCCACGCAGATACGGTCAGTCACGGCTCATCGAGACGATGGAGAAGATGGGCATCGGCACCAAGGCGACGCGCCACGAAACCTTAGAGAAACTGTACGACCGTGGCTACGTCGAATCCGACCCGCCGCGTCCGACCCGCCTCGCCATGGCGGTGGTCGAAGCGGGCGAAGACTACGCGGAGAACCTCGTCACCGAGGAGATGACGAGCCAACTCGAAGCCGACATGCAGAAAATCGCCCGCGGCGAGGCCACCTTAGACGAGGTGACCACCGAATCGCGGGAGATGCTCGAAAAGGTGTTCGAGGAGCTCGAAGCCTCCCGTGAGGAGATTGGCGAACACATCCAGAAGTCGCTCAAGGCGGACAAAACGCTCGGACCATGCCCTGAGTGTGGCAACGACCTGCTGGTGCGCCGCTCCCGACGCGGCTCCTACTTCGTCGGCTGTGACGGCTATCCCGAGTGTACGTACACGCTGCCACTGCCTTCGACGGGCAAGCCGCTCATCTTAGATGAAACGTGTGAAGACCACGAGCTGCGCCACGTCAAGATGCTCGCCGGTCGCCAGACGTTCGTCCACGGCTGCCCCCAGTGTAAGGCAGACGAGGCCGACGAACAGGAAGACGAAGTCATCGGGGTCTGCCCGGAGTGTGGCGAGGAACACGGCGGCGAACTCGCCATCAAACGCCTGCGGACGGGGTCGCGGCTCGTCGGCTGTACCCGCTATCCAGACTGTGACTACTCGCTCCCGCTCCCTCGACGCGGCGAGATTGAGGTCACCGAAGAGCGCTGTGAGGAACACGACTTGCCCGAACTCGTCGTCCACAGCGGCGACGAGCCGTGGCAACTCGGCTGTCCCATCTGTAACTACGAGGAGTACAAGTCGCGCAACGAAGTGACAGACATAGAAGATTTATCGGGGGTTGGAAAGAAGACCGCAGACAAGCTCAAAGAGGCAGGTATCAAGAGTCTCGACGACCTCAAAAACGCCAGCCCGGAAGACGTTGCAGACCAGGTACAGGGCGTGAGCGCAGACCGCGTCCGCGAGTGGCAAGCCCAAGCAGACTAAGGCCGAAGGGGTTTTAGTCAGCCATCGGATTTGAAAGCGTATGCGAAATCCGTGGGATGACTGGGACCACATCGTGAAGCTCGACCCAGACAAGACACTCGCCGACGGCGAGACGTTCGAAGACGTGTGTGCGACGGGAACCGACGCCATCGAAATCGGTGGCACGACGGGCATGACCGAGGAGAAGATGTCTCGCGTCGTCGATGCCTGTGGGAAGTACGACACGCCGCTTTACATCGAGCCGAGTCACGCCGGGGCAGTCGTCCACTCTGATTATCTCGACGGCTATCTCATCCCAGTCGTGTTCAACGCGGGCGATATGACGTGGATGACCGGCGCACACAAAGAGTGGGTGCGCATAGACGACAGCATCGACTGGGAGATGACGACGACCGAAGCCTACATCGTCCTCAACCCTGACTCCTCTGTCGCTGAGTACACCCAAGCGAACTGCGACCTTGAACCGGACGACGTGGCGGCCTACGCCGAGGTGGCAGAGCACATGTTCGGCCAAGAAATCGTGTACATCGAGTACTCGGGCATGCTTGGTGACCCTGAAACGGTGAACGCAGCCCACGACGCCCTCGACGACGCGACGCTGTTCTACGGCGGGGGTATCGGTGATTACGACGCCGCCTACGAGATGGCGTCCGTCTCCGATACGGTCATCGTTGGCGACCTCGTCCACGACGAGGGCGTCGATGCCGTCGAAGCGACCGTTCGCGGCGCGAAAGACGCGAAGTAACCGACGACCGATTTTCCGGCGATCGACGACCAGACAGCCCCCGGTGTAGGCAATGTGTGCCGGAAACTGCGCAGAAAGTCGTACTTAAACGATGTGGCCACCGGACGGTTGCCAGACAAATATACCAGATTTCGGACGTATGGTATTTGAACCACTATAGGGGTTAACCCGAACACACTACCTCTAGAACGCCCATCTAGATATTCCTGACACTCAGCATTTCAAAACGATATGGTATTTATATGCCAGCAAAACCCGAATGACTATATACTGGTTTAACGCACAAGCGAATGTAGAAAACCCGCAGTCACCACAATGCGACCACGTATCTGAGCACTCGATATTTCACCCCACCTACGATGGACTCACACCAAACTGCTAACCGAACGGTACCGTTGCACGAGCAACACGCAAACGCGTATCACAGCTACCACGAACCGGGCAACGGCGGAATCGGAACGACAATCATGGATGCGCTCACGTCGATTAGTGAGCAATCGCCGAGCGAGCTTGGCCCGCTCAACGACGTCATCGACCCTGACGCCCTTGACCGCCTGTTTCACTCCCAACCGGACGGGCGACCGCGTGGCTCTGGATACATCCACTTTTCAATCCAAAACTACGAGGTGAGCGTCCACAGTAGCGGCCACATTTCGATTACACCCCACCACGAAAACACGGTACGCCTCGCAGACCAACGTTAGCCGAGCCTCGAGAGCTGTGCGTCGAGGTTCTGTCGGAACGCGGCATCGGTCGGCAGTGGCACCCACGAGTACGAGTATACGTCACCGACCTCTTCGCCCCGGCCCGTGACGGTGTGCTCCCAGGCGTCGCGCGGTTCGTCTACTTCAAGGTGGAAGAAATATCGACGATAGTGTTTCAGACGGTCTGCTTTCTCGCGCGTCCACGTATCTGCACCGAGCGGGCGGATGGCCGAGAAGTCGGTGAGGCCGCTTTCTTCTGCGACCTCTCTGAGCACGGCGTCGTACGGCGACTCCGCGTGTTCGATGGTGCCTTTCGGGACTTGCAGGCCAGAAACCGCAGCCTCGTGGAACACGAGCAACTGCGGGCAGCCATCGACCTCGCGGGTGATGTATGCACAGGCTTTGGGGACAGTGTCCACCCATTGTGAAATCATGGAAAACAAAGACGAGAGCTGCCACATTAGTTACTCTCGACCTAAAGATCCTCTCGATTGTTGGTCATTCGATCAACGACTCAATAGAGGACAAATCCTTGCCCCCGCGCTGGCGCGTGTAGAGATAGTGGACGACCGTGATGCCGATGACACCAATCGCAATGATGAACGCCACAGAGGTGCCGTTCATCGAATCGAACGGTGGAAACTGCAGCCACAGCCCGACGAGCAAGAACAAACTCACGACCGAGAGCACCGCGTAGTAGAGCGGCCACGGAAGCGTCGGCGCTGGCTCTGAGTCGAGATAGCGAGACAGCTGGTCTGCTTTCGGGGTGAGTTCTGCAATCCTGGCGTCGCTATCGTAGCGAACGATGTCGAACTCTGCGAGCTTGGGCAGATGCGTCTGGTAGAGTGAGATGTAGACTCGTCTGGTCTCTTCGTCAGTGATGGCGTCGAGTGGCTCACCACTTTCCCACGCTGCGATATGTGTCGCCAAATCTTTCAGCTCCGCTGTTCCCTCGTGCGAGTAGAGGTAGTAGATGACGTATCTACGCCGAGAACTGCTCAATACCTCGAATATGTTATCTTTTGAGAGTGTATCCGTCGTCTGTGACATGTTCAGCTCCTGAGAGCGACCACGGACATCCCTGCCCACCCTTGTGTGCATCATGTGCCCGAACAACCAACTATACTTGAGCGACCATCTTTGTTACAGAGTCGTTATAAACCACCGATTAATGATACGTCGAGAACAGGTATCTCCTAATCGCTGAGTTCTGGGGGATTCAAGCACACACTATTCGTCCTCTATGGCCACAATTCGCCCGATTGAGCCGCGAGCAGACGTTTTGTCAGATTGCCAAGAACCTGTACAAGAAAGCATGTATTACACGACAGCGGGCAGATACAACCCGAATAGTGTTTCGCAATTAACAGACATTCACGGGTGGATAACAAAATCCCTAGCGCCAGTATATGCTCTACATGTCAATGGAGATGTTCGAACTGACTGGCTTCCAGCGCGACCTGCTGTACGTCATAAACGGCAAGGACAAGCCATCAGGGCAAACGATCAAAGAAGAACTCGAGCAGTACGTAGGCGAGATTAACCATGGGCGGCTGTATCCGAATCTCGATACGCTCGTCGAAAAGGAGCTGGTAGAGAAGGGGCAAATCGACCGGCGCACGAACTACTACAACATCACCCAGCGGGGGAAAGACCTCATCGAAAAGCGCCGCGAATGGGAACGCCAGTACCTAAGCGCCGTGATGTAACCAGAACATAGGAGCGACAGACTGTCCGCGGGCTGTCACAGTTCGAACACTCCTATCGCAGTAATACACGGACACGACCGCTTTTTCCCAAAAACCGTCTCAGTGCCAGTAGCCACAGCCAGCGGGCAGATAGCTGCCGACTAACAAAGCACATTCCTCGCGTGTAACAGACAAATGAGTCAGGAGACGCACGGTCTGAGTGGGGGGAAACCGATGGCCAGAGGGAGCTGATGAAACCGTTGAGCATCGGCCTCGGCCAAGAGACGAGCGACCGCCGACTGCCGTGGGACGTGAGCATCGTCATCGTTCTCGTCCTCCTCTCACAGGCGATCATCCTGCTCGACGCGGCATCGCCGGTTCGTATCCTCCTTTCGTTGCTTGCGTTAGCCTTCCTTCCCGGCTTCGCCCTGACGACGGTTGCGTTTCCCGGACACGTCTACCGCCACGACGAGGCGGCGGCCACAGACCGCGTGGTGCCGAGTCTCGACACCGCAGAGCGCCTCGCGCTCTCGGTCGCGTTCAGCCTCATCGTCGTGGTTCTCACCGCGTTTTTCATCTCGCAGACGGCGTTCGGCCTCTCGGTTGGACCGCTCGTCACCGCCGTCTCGTTTTTGACGATTGGCTTCTCGCTGCTCGGGGCGTTGCGCCGATTGCGCGTGCCAGAAGCCGTCCGGTTTGCAGTCGTCCCACACGAACAGTACGAAGCGATTCACCGCTGGCGACAGCAAACCGACTCCGTCGATGTCGCCATCACGCTCGTGTTGGTGGTCGCTATCGCCGGGTCGCTTACCGGGCTTGGCTTCGCGCTCATCGCGCCGGAATCAGGCGAATCGTACACGGATTTCCAGTTACTCGCAGAGGAAAACGGCCAGCTCATCGCTGGAGGCTATCCGACTGAGTTGGTTCGCGGCGAGCCAGCTAACCTCGTCTTCGCCGTTTCGAACTACGAGCAAGGATCAGTCACGTACACCGTCGTCGTCCAGATACAGCGCGTAAACGACGCCGGGCAGGTGACGGGAACCGCCGAACTCGATCGATTTTCAGAGACAGTCGCGGACGGCGACCGCTGGGTCGCCCCACACACGGTGACGCCCGAGACGACGGGCGAGGACCTCAGAATCGCGTACCTCCTCTACAAGGGGGACGCCCCGGAGACGCCGACGCAGGCAAACGCCTACCGGCAACTCTATCTCTGGGTGACGGTTACTGAGGCTGCTTGAGCATGTGGCCCTGGGAACACCTCGCGGTTGGCTATCTCGTCTATTCACTGTCCGTTCGACTCACCCACCGCAAAGGCCCCTCCGCGGGTGCCGCACTCGCCGTAGCGTTCGGTTCGCAGTTCCCAGACCTGATCGACAAACCGCTTGGCTGGACGTTCGCCATCCTCCCGAGTGGCACATCGCTTGCCCATTCGGTGCTCATCGCCGTTCCGGTGGTCACGCTCGTCTGGATCGTCGCGCTGTTTCGCGGGCGGCGCGACGTGGGAACCGCGTTCGGCGTTGGCTACCTGCTTCACCTGCCGGCCGACGCCCTGTATCCGCTTGCGCTTGGCCGCCCGCCGAAGTTCGATTCGTTTTTCTGGCCGCTCATTCAGGTCGAGTCGAGTACGCGCCAAGGCTTGCTTGCGAACTTCTTCTACTACTTTGGCCAGTACGTAGACGTGCTTGGAACGCCGGAAGCCACAGCCTACCTCATCTTCGAGTTCGGGTTGTTGTTTGCTGCGTTCGGGCTCTGGCTCCTCGATGGCCGCCCGGGACTCTCGCTTTCGGGCCGGAGACGCCGCGAGCGGTCTGCCCCGCGTGACTGAGCAGATTAACGACCGATATATTCGGGAATCGCAGGACAGTACGCCCGATTTGTCATTCCTTTCCGCAAATAAATCCCACACTTCCGATGGTCAGTACCTGAATAACAAAGCGCGAAAAGAGGCATTCAACTAACAAGCCCACCACCAACACGGGGTATCGTGGAAACGGGGGGAGGGCAGGGAGTTATGAGTCACAGCTACGATAACAGTCAGCCGGTGAATGCGGGGGAGCCGGCACCGCAGCAAGTACAGCTTGGAGATCACTGCCGTATCGAGGATGGCGTCTATCTCGCCACCGCGTACGACGTACACAAGCGCCCAACGACCATCGGTAACTGCGCGGCCATCCGCGCGGGGACAAACATCTACGCCGATGTCACGGTTGGCGACAATCTCAGAACCGGCCACAACGCGCTCATCCGCGAGGGGACGACCATCGGGGATGACGTGCTCGTCGGAACCAACACCGTCATCGACGGGCAGACGACCATCGGCTCGCGCGTGAGCCTGCAGACGAACGTCTACATCCCGACGAACACCACCATCGGCAACGACGTGTTCGTCGGCCCGGGGGTCACCATGACCAACGACATGTACCCGATTCGAAAGGAGTTCGACCTCGTCGGACCGACCCTCGAAGACGGCGTGTCGATTGGCGCGAACGCGACGATTCTTCCCGGCGTCACCGTCGGAAAAGAGTCCTTTGTCGCCGCCGGCGCGCTCGTCATCGAAGACGTGCCACCGCGAACGCTCGCACTCGGCGTGCCCGCGACCTATCGCCCGCTGCCGGAGTCGCTGCAGGGAGGAAATCAGATCGCATGATGTCGATTCCCGACCAGCGAATCCACCTTGCAGACCCACGCATGGGCAAAGAGGAAATCGCGCGCGTCGTCGCGGTCATGGAAAGTGGCCAGCTCGCAGACGGCCCGGAAGTCCGGGCGTTCGAAGACGAGTTCGCCGCCTACTGTGGCGCGACCCACGGCGTCGCGGTCTCGAACGGGACGACCGCGCTCCACGCCGCCTTCGTGGGACTCGGCCTCGGTGAAGGCTCACGCATCGTCACCTCGCCGTTCTCGTTTATCGCAAGCGCAAACGGCATCCGCCTCGCGGGCGCTGACGTCGGCTTCGTCGATATCGACCCGGCGACGTACAACGTAGACCCGCACGCGCTCGAAGCCCAGCTTCGCGCGGGCGAACAGATCGACGGCGTGCTCGCCGTCCACCTCTACGGACTTCCCGCGGACATGGCGCACCTCGCCGAACTCCGCGACGAGTTTGGGTTCGCCCTCGTAGAGGACGCAGCCCAGGCCCACGGTGCGACGGTGAACGGAAAGCGCGTTGGCTCGCTCGGCGACGCCGCCTGCTTCTCGTTTTACCCAACGAAGAACATGACCACCGGCGAAGGCGGCATGATTCTCACCGACGACGAAGCGGTTGCAGAACGCGCCGCGCGCTACATCAACCACGGTCGCGTCGGCACCTACGAACACTCAGAAGTCGGGCACAACTTCCGGCTGACCAGCATCGGCGCGGCCATCGGGCGCGCCCAATTGGAAAAGCTACCCGGCTTCACGCAGGCGCGACAGGCAAACGCGGCGTTCCTCACCGAGGCGCTCGCAGACGTGGACGTTCTCACGCCACACGTGCCTGCAGACCGGACACACGTCTACCACCAGTACACGGTGCGCACGCCAGACCGCGACGGTCTCATGGCGCACTTAGACGAGTGGGGAATCGACTCGGGCGTCTACTACCCGAAACCAATCCACCAGCAACCGGCGTACGCGGATATCACGTTCCACGCGCCGGAAGCAGAACAGGCGGCCAGAGAAGTGCTCTCGCTCCCTGTCCACCCGACGCTCTCGGCTGAGGACCTACAGCGCATCGCGGATGCGGTCACCGTCTACACGGAAGGACAACTATGAACAACATGAACGGCACACTGAAAGCAGGCGTTATCGGAACCGGCGTGATGGGACGTAATCACGTCCGCATCTACAGCGAACTCTCGAAAGTCCACCTCGTTGGCGTCTGTGACGCGAACGAAGCGGCGGCTCACGACGTGGCCGAAACCTTCGGGACGACCGCGCTCACGCTGGACGAAATCATCGAGCAATCTGACCTCATCTCGATTGCGGTGCCCACCCAGTTCCACTACGAAGTGGCACGAAAGTGCATCGAGAATGGCGTCCACGTCCTCATCGAAAAGCCGTTCGTTGACGACCTAGACCAAGGCCGCGAACTCATCGAACTCGCAAAAGAACACGGCGTCATCATCCAGGTCGGCCACATCGAGCGGTTCAACCCGGCCGTGGGCGCGCTGCTCGAACTCATCGGCGACCTCGACGTCATCGCCATCGAAGCCCACCGCCTTGGCCCACCGCTGGCGCGCCAAATCGAAGACAGCGCCGTGATGGACCTCATGATTCACGACATCGACATTCTGCTGTCGCTCGTGGACAGCCCCATCGAACGCATTTCGGCAACCGGGGCGCGCGGCGTGCAACACGCAACCGCGCAGGTGGCCTTCGAAAACGGCGTCCTCGGCGTGCTCACCGCGAGCCGCCTCACTCAGAAGAAGGTGCGGACGCTCAACGTCACCGCCCGCGAATGCCAAATCGAGGTCGATTACATCGACCAGACGGTGCGCATCCACCGCCAGTTCCACCCGCAGTACACGGACGAGAGTGGGAAGATGCGCCAGCGCTTTGAGAGCGTGACCGAACGACCGCTCGTCGAAACCGGCGAGCCGCTGAAGCGCGAACTCAGCGCGTTCATCGACGTGGTCGCAACCGGCGGAACGCCGCTCGTGACCCCAGAACAGGCGCTTCGCGCAATCGAAGTCGCCCGGCAAATCGACGGCCTCGCATCTGCGAGCGAGATGAAAGCAAAGGTACTCACCGAATGAACGGGCTCTACAACGCAACTGAATCGCACGAAGACCAACGCCACGCACTCGTTTCGGGCGAAATTCCCGTCTCCGTGTTCGGACTCGGGAAGATGGGGCTCCCGCTCGCTGCATGCTACGCAGAGGCGACGAGCAACGTCATCGGCGTGGACGTAAACCCCGCCGTTGTCGAGGCCATCAACCGGGGCGAGTGCCCCATCGAGCGCGAACCCGGACTGGACGAACTCGTCTCCGAACTCGTGATGGACGGGAAGCTTCGGGCGACGACGGAAGCCGACACCGCCGTTGCGGAAGCTCGGATTCACGTCGTCATCGTGCCGACGCCAATCACCGAGGAGAAAGACCCCAACCTTTCGATTCTCGAAGACGCGGTCTCGAAGATTGGCCGTGGCCTCAAACCGGGTGACCTCGTCATCATCGAGTGCACCGTGCCGCCGGGAACGAGCAAAGACCTCGTCGTTCCGCTACTCGAAGCCGAAAGCGGCCTTGAGTTCGGTGAGTTTGGCGTCGCGTTCTGTCCAGAGCGCACCTCAAGCAGCCGTGCCCTCGAAGACATTCGTGGCGCGTACCCGAAAGTCGTCGGCGGCGTGGACGCAGAGAGCGCCCGCGTGGCAGAACTCATCTACCACGAAATCAACTCGAACGACGTGCTCGTGGTCTCCGATGCGACCACCGCGGAGGCCGTGAAGCTGTTCGAAGGTCTCTACCGCGACGTGAACATCGCGCTCGCAAACGAGCTGGCGCGCCACGCAGACGACCTGAGCGTGGACGTGAACGAAGCCATCGAGGTGGCGAACAGCCAGCCGTTCTGCCACCTGCACTCGCCGGGACCGGGCGTTGGCGGCCACTGCATCCCCTACTACCCGTACTTCGTCATGCGCCGGGTAGAAGGCGACATGCCGTTGCTTCGCACCGCCCGCGAGGTCAACGACAGCATGCCCGAGTTCACCGCCGGGAAGATGCGCGAGGAGCTCGAAGCGACCGGGAAGCAGATCGCGGATTCGACCATCCTCGTCCTCGGGCTGACCTACCGGCCAGCCATCAAAGAGACGCGCGCGGCACCCGCAAAGCCGCTCATCGAGTCGCTGCGACGGATGGGCGCGCAGGTGCTCGCGGTTGACCCCATCCTCGATGACACGAGCGAGTTCGACGCGGTTCGTGTCTCGCTCGACGACGATGAAACGTACGACGTAGACGGCGTGATTATGGTCACGCCACACGAGGAGTTCGACGACATCGACTGGTCGCGCTTCGAAAACGTGGCCGTCATCGACGGACGCGGGACGCTCCACGGCCGGGCGGCCGACCACCGCGTCTACACTATCGGGAGCCGATAGATGTACCGCGGGCAACGTGTCGGCATCGTCGTGCCCGCATACAACGAGTCCCAACTCATTGGGGCTGTCATCGAAACGATTCCCGATTTTATCGACCGCATCTACGTTTTTAACGACCGTTCGACCGACCACACGTGGGACGTGATTCAAGCGAGCGCTGCCACCGCAAACGCGGCGATTGCGAGTGAGGCAGGCTACGACGAGCGAGTCGTTCCGATGAACAACCCGCGAAACGTGGGCGTTGGCGGCTGTGTGAAACAGGGCTACGCGCTCGCGCTCGCAGACGGCCTCGACATCGTCGCGCGCATGGACGGCGACGGGCAAATGGACCCCACGCAGCTCCCGCGCATGCTCGACCCCATCGTGGACGACGTGGCGGACTTCGTGAAAGGCAACCGCCTCTGGTACAAAGAGTACCGCGAGGGAATGAGCCGATGGCGGGTGTTTGGCAACTCGATTCTCACCGGGCTGACGAAGGTGGCGAGTGGCTACTGGAAGATGGTCGACCCACAAAACGGGTACTCCGCAATCTCCATAGAGGCGCTCAAAACCATCCCGTTCGAGGAACTCTACGAGGGCTACGGCTTCGAGAACGACCTCCTCGTCATGCTCAACGTCTACGACCAGCGCCTCGCGGAGGTGGCCCACCCTTCGATTTACGGCGACGAAGTCAGCGACATTCACTACTCGACGTTCGTCCCGCATCTCTCGTACATCCTGTTGCGAACGTTCCTCTGGCGGCTCAAGATGAAGTTTTTCGTCTACGATTTCCACCCGGCGGTGTTCGGCTACATCTTCGGACTGTTTGGCCTCCTCGTCGGCGTCGTCGCCGCCGTACTCACGATTCGTGACGTGCTTGCGGGCGTGGCGATGATGGCCGACGTGATGTTGACGATAACGATGTTTTGGCTCTCTGCGCTCTTGCTCATCCTCGCCGTGAGCGCAGATGTCGAACGCAACGCCCACCTCGTCGTGCTCGTCCACCACAAGCCGGGTGAGGGGCGGGGCGACCACGCGATGGAACCCGTCCCTCGGTCGGTGTCGTCACCAACTGATTCCTCGCCCACACTCGAACCAAACCGACGTGATATGCAATGAAAATCTGTGCTGTCGTGGGCGCCCGCCCACAGTTCGTAAAAGCGTTCCCCGTCTCGCAGGCGCTTCGCCGTGACCACGACGAAGTGCTCATCCACACCGGCCAACACTACGACGAAACGATGTCGGCGGTGTTCTTCAGCGAACTCGGGATTCCAGAACCGGACTACAACCTCGGCGTCGGCTCCGGAACTCACGCCCACCAGACAGCGGCGATGATGGAGAAACTGGATGCTGTGTTCGACGAAGAACAACCGGATGTGGTACTCGTCTACGGCGACACCAACTCCACGCTCGCCGCGGCGATGGTCGCGGCGAAACGAGACTGCTTGCTCGCCCACGTCGAAGCCGGACTCCGAAGCTTCAACCGCGAGATGCCAGAGGAGGTAAACCGCGTGCTCACCGACCACGCTTCAGACCTCCTGTTCGCGCCGACCGAAACCGCGGTCTCGCATCTCAAAACCGAAGGCATCACCGACGGCGTCCACCTCACCGGCGACGTGATGTACGACGCCATCCTCGCGGTTCACGACCGGGCGATGGCCGAATCACCGATTCTCGACTGTCTCAACCTCAGTGACGGCGAGTACATCCTCGCCACCATCCACCGGCCGTCGAACACGGACGACCCGAAAACGCTGAAGCGCATCATCCAGACGCTCGGTGACGCACCGCTCCCGGTCGTGTTCCCGGCTCATCCGCGCACCGTCGCTCGCCTAGAGGAATTCGAACTGCTCGATATGGCCCACAACAATCTGCGACTCATCTCGCCAGTTGGCTACCGCGACCTGGTCCGCCTGCTCGCGGGCGCAGAGCGCGTGGCGACCGACTCTGGCGGGATTCAAAAAGAGGCGTTTTTCCTCGATACGCCCTGCGTCACGCTCCGTGAAGAGACCGAATGGGTGGAGACGGTCGAGGCCGGGTGGAACGTGCTGGTCGGCGCAGACCCGGACGCGATTCGCGCGGGCCTGACCCACGAGTTTGCGTTACATATGGATGAGAAGCCGACGCCCTACGGCGACGGCCACGCCGCCGCAAAAATCTCCGAAGTGCTCTCACGCGAAGCGCCGCTTGCCGTGAAAAACTGAGTTAGACCGCCGCGTCTGAGCGGACTGATTTTTCGAGTGTTTCTGCGCGTTCTTTGAGCGCCTCGTTCACGCCGGTGAAGTTGCGCTCTGTCTGGCTACCCATGAAGCGGTTGAACGGGCCGACGAACAGCCCGGAGAACTGCTCTGCCTGGGTGAGCCGCGAGCGGCCGTCACCCAGGTCATCGATGACGAAGCGGTGTTCGCCATCGAACAGGCCGTTCACGTAGAGGTGGCCAAGCCAGCGCAGCTCTCGGTTTTCGTCGGCTTTGAGCACGCGCGGTTTGAACGATGGTACACGGCCGGCGGCGGGGCCGGGGCGAATGTGGAGGCGCGAACCGACCGTGGGCGACCCCGAGATATGCATGTAGTCGTTCCACTCTGGGTATGTCGAAAAGTCGGTCAACACCTGCCAGACCGTTGCTGGCGATGCGTCGATGTCGATGGAAGTGGTGAGTTCTGCCATTGGACACATAACGTCGGCTGAGGTAATAGCACTCACCGAACAGTGGAGAAAACAAGACTGTCAGCGTGACGTGGACAAGGGTCAGGCCGCCGGTCTGACGGGGGTGATGTCGGCGGTGAGGTCGAGGCCGGTTGTGTCGCCCAACTGCTCTGCGACGGCCACGATGAGGTCGGTGAGGTTCACGTTGTCCGCGACGTAGGCGTCGCGTTTCGCGGCCCACTCGTCTTTCGCAGATTCGTCTGCGACCAGCGCGGTGGCGGTGTCGATCACGTCGTCGAACGCCCGGATGTTGTAGATGAGGCCGTGGGCAGCGAGGTCGGTGAAGTTGCCCATGTCGTCTGCGCCGACCCATGAGTTAGACCGGATGGCGGGCGTCCCGAGCAAGGCGGCTTCCGTGACCATCGTCTGGGTGTCTGCAACGAGCAGGGAGGCGGCGGCGAGCGCGTCGTGGAGCAAGCCCGGATGCAGCGCAAACCGGCGGGCGGGCAGGGTGTCGAAGTCCATTGCCTCCGACTCGTCGGAGACGAACACCGTGACGTGGGCGGCGAGCGCGGAGATGAGGTCGCGGCGCTGGGTCGGGCTGAAGCCCGCGTGGCCCACGTCGTGGTGGGAGCCAAAGGCATTGAAGCGAACGATGGCGAACCGCTCGTCGGGGTCGAGGCCGAGCAGTTCGCGGATGTGGGGATTCGGCTCGTACACGTCCGGGTGGAGGTAGGCCGTCTCTTTGAAGCCCGCAAAGCGGACGTGTTTCGGGCCGAGGTCTTTGCGGAAGGCGCGGGGCGTCAGGATTGCCCGGGCGAACGGACGGGAGACGACGTGATCGAAGGTCGTTGGCTCAGAGTCGAGAACGAGGACGACGGGCGTGCGCGAGACCGCCCCGGCGAAGGCGGCGTACGACCCCATCCCGAAGATGAGGTCGGGGTCGAAGCGACGGGCCTCGCGGAAGATGGTGGCAAACTGACTGGGCAGATTTCGAAGCAGCGAGTTTTTCGACGGGCCGCACTTCCCGTAGACGCGGTATGGCAGTTCGTAGTACGAAAGCAACGGGACGGTGACGCCGTAGTCTCTCCCGAGGACGAGCACGTCGTGGCCCGCGGCTTCGAGTCGCGCCACGGCGTGTTTGTAGAGGTGGACGTGGGCGGGGGTGTTTGTGAAAAACAGGTATCGCATCTCTGCCGGAAAAAGGCGGGCAAGCGGCGTTACTAATCAGCGCATATTTTCACCGATTCACTGTAAGCCCGACATAATGTGTGGGGTACACCAGACCGCAATTCGGTGGGTTCGTGTAAGGTGGCATTACAGTCAGGCAATCGCGCACACGCTCGCCATAACAATTCGTCGTGCCTTCCTCTGTTTGCTGAATGACTGCCGCTCTGGAGCGCTCCATCGACGCCGAATCGCTACTCGCAGAGACGCTTCGCTACGCCCGAACGCGGGCGTACACGGGCTGGGACTACGCAGATGGTATGAGCAGTCGGCTGCTGCAGGCAGTTCCCGTCGATAACCAGTGGCTCAACCTCGTCGTCCAGGAGGGTATCAAACGCGCCCCGATTAACCTCCGGCGGCTCTTTCTCGTCGAGCAACGCCAGAGCTTCAAGGGGAGTGCGCTGTTCGCGCTCGCCAACCACAACGCGAGCCTGCTCGGGCGCGAGGAGGTGGACTACGATGCAGAAGCCACGCGACTGGCGGACTGGCTCGTAGACAACCGTCGAGAGGGGTACCACGGCTTCTGTGGCGGCCACGCCCACGCCCTCCAAGACCTCGGCAGTCGGCGCGTGCCGTCCGAGGGCGACGTGGTCTCGACCACCTACGGCGTGCGTGCGCTGCTCGCACTGTCGGCGTTCGACCCCGACTACGCGACGTTGGCAGAGAGCGCCGCGGAGTTCCTCACGCGTGACCTCAACTACACGGAAACCGCAGACGGAGCCTACATCACCTACGTCGCCGCGGAGGACGCGACCTACCACACGCTGAACGCCATCGCGCTCGCGGCGAGCCTGTTCTGTGACCTGTACGAGTACACGGGAACCGTGGCGTACGCAGAACAGGCCACGGCGTTGCTCTCCTTCGTCGTCGCCCGGCAAACGCCCCTCGGCGGGTGGTACTACCGCGACCCGCCGGAGGCGTCGCACCTCTCGATGGACGGCCACCACAACGGCTTCATCATCGAATGTCTCGTGCGCTACGCAGAACAGGTCGATGCAACGCGGTTTGCCCCGGCGCTCGACCGGAGTCTGCAGTTCTATCGCGACCAGTTGTTCGAGCGAGACGGCGCGCCCCGCTGGGACGAGAAGCGAATCTTCCCGCGCGACATCCACGCCGCCGCACAGGGCATCATCGTCTTCACGCGAGCGGGCGACCTCGACTTTGCCACACGAATCCTCGAATGGACGCTGAAAACGCTCTATGCGGGCGATGGCCGGTTTTACTACCGCAAAGAGCGCTTTTACACGAAGCGCATCGTCTTGATGCGGTGGGCGGAAGCGTGGATGGCCTATGCGCTCTCAGAATACGCACTGGCGTACAGAGAAGCGAGCGTACAGCCGCCGGAGGCGACCGATGTTCGGTGACGGAAACGCGGCTTTGCGGGCGTCTCCGACCATTATCCCAGCTATAACAAAGCCTGTCTGTGGGCTGGTAGAGACAAGGAGCCGTCTGTGCACCCAGATCGAACAAACCTAGAGCGGATGGAGTCTGCGGTTGACCGACTGGTAGACGGCGCGTTTACGAAACACCGCCACGATGTCGTTGTCGATAGCTCGTACGCCCGGCGTCGCGGCGAAAAGGTCGCGCTCACGATTGGTTTTCTCGGCCTCATGGCGGCGGTGTTCGTCGCCCGCGGCGACCCGGCGACGAACTACGAACTCTCAATTTATCAGGCAACGCCGGTCGGCTACTGGGTCGGCGTCAGCGTCGCGTTACTCATCTCAATTGTTATCGCCTTCTACGCGTCGGGGCGCACCGTCCGCACCGCGAGCGTGCTGCTCGCCGGCGCTGCGACAACGTCCATCGTTGGCCTGCCGTTGATTCGCGGGTACTACTTCTACGGCCTGCTTGACGCGCTCATCCACCTCGGCTGGGCGCGCTCGCTCAATGCGGGCGTGTTCACCGTCTACAGCATTCCGTATCCGGGCAGTCACCTGTTCGCTGCCACGATTTCGCGCGCGACCGGTGTGGCGATGCCGACCGCAATGATGCTCACCGTCATGGTGTTCCTCTTGCTCTACTTCATGTTCGTCCCGCTCACCGCACGGCTCATCTTCCCCGACCACCGTGTGACGACCATCGCGGCGTTCTCTGCGTTCTTACTCCTCCCCATCAACAGCCTCGCAACCCACCTCTCCTTTCACCCGTTCACGCTCGCAACGCTGTTTTTCCCCGTCTTTCTCTTTCTCCTCGTCAAACACATGGTACACGAGGCGGACGACGACCGCCTGCCGCGTCGCATCACGGCCGTCACGCTGCTCATGCCGCCGACGGCATTCGTCCTCATCATCCTCCACCCACAGCTCACGCTCAACGTCCTCCTGTTCGTTTTCGGGGTTGCGGGCGTCCAACTGCTCTATCGGCTGGCCCGCCCGGAGAGTCCGACCGCCTACTACCGCGTCATCTACGGACAGGCACTCATCTTGCTCATCATCTTCGTCTTCTGGGTCGACCAGCACCAATCGACGTTCAACACGCTAGACCAGACGCTCGCCGCCATCGAAGGGCTGTTCTTCGGCACTGAAGTCGCAGGCGAGGTCGTGAGCGCACAGTCTGATTCGGCAAGCGACATCGGCGTGAGCATCTTCGAGCTGTTCGTGAAGCTGTTCCTCGTGAGCGCAGGCTACCTCGCACTCGCAGCCATGCTGGTACTCAGACGGATTCGCGGGAAGCGAACCGCAAGCCGCATCGACAGCATGCTCCCGTTTTTCTTGTGGGGGTCGCTCGCGCTCGTACCCATCGTGGCCGCCCAGTTCATCGGCGACGTGTCGACGTACTTCTTCCGTCACCTCGGCTTCGGGATGGTCATCGCCACGATTCTCGGGGCGATTGGCGTCCATCAGTTCAACCGCTCGCTCGATACGTCGTCGGTGCGCACGCTGTTGCGTCCCATCTTACTGATGTGCGCGGTGTTCGTCGTCGTGCTCTCGGTCGTGAGCATGTTCCCCTCGCCGTACATCTTCCTCCCCGGCCAGCACGTCTCGGCCCAGCACATGGAGGGTTATCAGGCGTCGTTCAACACCCAACCGGCGGACAAAACCATCTGGTACGCCGCGATTCGCACCGGGATGGACCGGTATGAGGCGGCCTACTACGACGAGCCGTTCGTCGTCCACAGCGGCCCCGTGACCGAGGAGGGGATGCTCACCGGGTTGCGCGCGTACTTCGAGAACCATCCAGAGGAGGTCGTTAGGCGCGACCACTGGCTCGTCGTCACCGAGACGGACATCGAGCGCGAGGTGGTCGCGTACAAGGAACTTCGCTACTCACGCGAGAGCTTTGCCGCGATAACCCGCGAGCGCAACGTCCACCTCGTGCAGTCGAACGGCGAGTTCTACCAGTTCTACGTCGAGATTGGTAAACGCCCGCCCGTTCCTGAAGGCACGTTCCGGTCGAACTCGTGAGCCAGCAGACCCACCGTACCATGAACCCAGAACCTGAAATTGCAGTGCTCGTCGTCGGCCCGGCAAACAGAGAGACCGGCGGGATTGCGCGCTACATCGCCGCACAGCGCGAACACCTCCCGCCGTCGGTGGGGATGGAGACCTACGACATCGCTCCCAGCGCAGACGGCGAGGGGCGACGGTGGCTCGTGAGAGAACTCCTCCATGCGGGCAAGCGTGCGCTGCGCTTCCCGTTCCAGTCGCGCCCCGACATCGTCCACGTCCACACGTCACACGAGCGGTCGTTTTACCTCTCGTCGTGGTTCGTGTTCGTTTCTCGCTACCTGTGGCGACGGCCGACGATTCTCCACGTCCACGGCTCTGCGTTCGACACGTTCGTCCAGTCCGAGTCGTGGCTGGTGCGCTTTTTCCAACGACGCGTGTTCGCCGCCGCGACCGCGGTAATCGTCCTTTCTGCGTACTGGAAACACATCCTCGAACCCGTCTCGGGCCAGACGAAGCTGTTCGTCCTCCCGAACGCCATCGACCCTGACGAATACGACCCCCACTTCGACGTGACGCCACCCCACGTCGTGTTCATCTCGAATCACGTCGAGCGAAAGGGGATTCGAGAGTTTGTCGAAGCGGTCGAACAGCTCCAAGAAACCGGGCTGGCGTTTCGCGTCACGATTGCCGGGAAAGGCCCGCTCTCATACCTCGCAGCAGGGCTCGCCACGCGATATCAGGACGTCTCCTACGTCGGGTACGTGAGCGAAACCGAGAAGCGCGCGCTGCTCGACAGCGCCTCGATTTACGTCCTCCCGACGCACGCAGAGGGCCTACCGATTGGGATTCTCGAAGCTATGGCGGGCGGCAACGCGATTCTCTCGACGCCCGTTGGCAGCATCCCCGAACTCATCCGGCCGGAAAACGGGCGTCTCGTCACGCCGGGAAATGCAGACGACCTCACAACCGCGCTGGCCGCGCTCCTTGCAGACCCAACGCTGGTTCGGAACATGGCCCAACAGAATCGCACGCTCGTTGAGGAAGCGTACACGTGGCAGGAGGTGGCGATGCAGTTGACCGCGCTGTACGCCCGCCTGCTCGACCGACCACACGAGATAGACCGAGACACGCCGCCGGTCGTCATCGAGTAACGGGGCTGTAGCCGCCGATTAACAATGCCCATCGCCCACCTTGTGGGCGATAGTAACGATGGTCACAGACACCAGTCGCCGGGCGTTCATCCTCGGCCTCGACGGGATTCCGTGGAACCTCATCGAGCAGTGGACGGAAACGGAGGACCTGCCGAATTTTGCCCGACTCATCGCGGAGGGGGCGAGCGGGCCGCTCGAAAGCTCGAAACCGGCGAACACGCCGGTTGCGTGGCCATCCATCGCGACCGGGACGTGGCCAGACCGCCACGGCATCTACGAGTTCATGAAGGTAGCAGAAAACTACACCCAGCGGCCCTACACGCGAAACGACATCCGCGAGCCGACGCTCTGGGAGATGCTCACGCCGGCGGTGGTGGCGAACCTGCCGATGACCTACCCACCCGCCCCCATCGACGGGAAACTCGTGACCGGGATGATGACGCCCTCTCTGTCCGCGCGGTTTGCCTTCCCGGAGTCGCTCGAAGCGCAAATCAAACGCGAGATTCCAGACTACCAAATCGAACTCAGGTGGCACGAGTACGACGGGCGGAAAGCCGAGTTTCTCGAGGAACTCACGACGCTCGTCGAAAACCGTCGTCAACTGATGCGCCTGCTCATGGCAGACGACGACTGGCGACTGTTCTTCTTCGTCTACGTCGCCCCAGACCGCCTCCAGCACCTCATCTGGGACGAGGCGGTGCTACTCGCTCACTACCAACTGCTCGATGAGATTCTCGGTGAAGTGATGGACTATGCGACCGAGCGCGATGCGACGCTGTTCGTGGTCTCAGACCACGGGTTTGGCCCAATAGACCGCGTCGTGAGCGTCAATCGCTTGTTGGTCGAGGAGGGGTTCCTCGTCCCGAAATCGCAGACTGGGACGCGCGGCGTGCTCTCGACGCTCGGCATCACGAAGCCGCGCGTCCTTGGGGCGCTTGCGCGGATCGGGCTCACCGAGCAACGACTGGTTCACGCGCTCCCGGACGAACTCGTGAACGCCGCCGCCCGCCAGATTCCCGGCACCCACCAGCTTCACGACGTTGACCACAGCCAGACAACGGCGTTCCTCCACGGTCTCGGAAGCATCTACCTGAACGACACCGAACGATTCGACGAGGGTATCGTCGCGCCCGCCGAGAAGGCCCAGGTGAAAACCCACCTGATGGGCGTGTTAGAACGGCTGACCGACCCGGAAACGGGTGAGCGCGTGCTCACGGTGTACGACGGCGCGACGCTGAACCCCCGCGACCCCGACGGCCCGGACATCGTCGTGACGGCCAACGAGGGCTACCTCATCGAGCCGACGCTGTCGCCGCACATCATCGCAGATTCGCGGGTGGCAGAGGCCTACCACCGGCCGGAAGGCATCTTCTTCGCGTGGGGGTCGGACATCGAAGCAGGCGTCACCGTACGCGACGCCACGGTCGTTGATGTCGCGCCAACCGTGCTCCACGCCGCAGGCGAGCCGGTTTCGAGTGGGGCGGACGGGCGCGTGCTCGCAGAGATTTTCACCGCCGACTCGACGCACGCGGTCGAAACCCGCGAGTACACTCGCTCACAGGCGGCTGGCGCGGTCGCAGAAGATTACAGCGATGTCGAAGACCGGTTGCGCGGGCTTGGCTACCTCGAATAGGAAGTTCAGGGCCGGGACGATTAAGCCGACAGAGAGCCAACCACTTTTGAAGCGAGTCCGTTACTGTTCATCATTGGGGGGTGGGAGAGCAGTCGTGGGTAACCGCCTGTATCATGGCAGAAGAAAACCACACAGACAGCAGTTTGCCGAGCGAGCACGCACTGCGTAGACTCCCGTTTTTCGAGGGGATGCGCAGAGACAGAGCCGTGTTGTGGGTGGTCGCCATCCTGCTCCTTCTCACCTTGTCGTTCATCGTTTGGCAGTTCATCGGAACGGTCGTCCTCGGCTTGTTCATGTACTACGTGACGCGGCCGGTGTTCCGGCAGGTGCAAAAGCGTATCGAGCGCCGGCTGTTCGCTGTCGTCGCCACGCTCATTCTGGTGACGATTCCGGTGCTGGGCCTCGTCGGGTGGGCGCTCGCCATCGTCATCACCGCCATCTCCCAGTTCCTCGACGCAGAACGCCAAAGCGAGTTGACCGCGCTCATCGAGCCGTATCTCGACCTCACGAGCGTCCTCCACGACTCAGAGGAGACGCTTCGCCTGCTCGTGACGAACCCGAGCCAGCTCGCTGAGTCCGGGCTGGGTGACGTGCTCACGCAGCTTTCTGACGTGCTGGTTGCCTCGCTCTCGACGTTGTTGAACGTCGGCTTTCACGCCTTTATCGCGCTCTTGATTGCGTTTTTCCTCCTCAAAGACGACTACCGGCTTGTGGCGTGGGGCAGACAGACGATTCTCAGAGACGACAACCCGCTCGAACACTACTTCAAGACGGTCGATGCCGACTTGAAGTCGATCTACTTCGGGAACATCCTGAACGCGCTTGCGACGGGCATTCTCGGCGTGGTCACCTACATCGTGCTCAACCTGTTCGCCCCGGAGGCCGTTGCCATCCCCGAACCCGCGCTCGTGGGATTGCTCGTCGGGGTGGCAAGCCTCGTGCCGGTCATCGGTATGAAACTCATCTGGGTACCCGTCGCGGTGTTTCTCTTCGCGCGGGCGGCGCTCGTCGCGCCCGAGGCGCTCTGGTTCCCTGTCGTGTTCAGCGTCGTCTCGATTGTTATCGTCGATACGATTCCAGACCAGTTGCTTCGCCCCTACGTGAGCGGCCGGTCGCTCCACATCGGGGCCGTGATTCTCGCCTACACCTTCGGCCCGTTGCTGTTTGGCTGGTATGGCATCTTCCTTGGCCCGCTCATCTTGGCCGTCGTCTACGAGTTTGGGAGAATCATCTTCCCGTGGCTGGTCAGTCCCCACCGACAGAGTGACGAGGTAGCCACAGACGACCAAGACGACGCTGTGGCGACAGACCTCCCCGCGCCAGCCGACTCCGACGGGGCTGACTCGCCGTCTCCCGCAGACGGGAGCTAGCCGCGCACATCGGTTCGTGACGCTTGCACCCGAATGACGGTGCTCGTACAGTCGGAAAGGCGTCACAACTGGAGGGAAATCCCGGAAGCAACAGGTTTCGAAGTTCCGTGGCTATAGAGGTGACAAGAATGAGACTCGTAGCGAGGACAACACGTCTTCAAGGCCGTGTGTAACGACTGCATACCCCACGGAGAGAAATACTCACAGAACGTGGAAACTCCGTCGAGCAAATCTCTGTATGACGAGTGTCACCCAGTCCGTACTGTTTCACGAGATGGACAGTCAACGCGGCTGTTCTAGCCAAATTCGTTCGCATGCACGTGATTAATTCAGAAATAATTTCGCTGCGACAACTGTTAAGACCGGATGAATCATCCGTCTTCTAGATGTGTTTTCAATCATGATATTCACGAAAAAATTAGTATGTTATCGTGATAATCATGGAATCGAACTAATGTCAGAAACAAAATATTTATGCCCTATAACTTGTGCTTAACAATTGCAATGGCACGCAAACTGGCACGCGAACAGCGACAACAATCGGCGGACAATGAGGACGGTACGCTCCTCAACCGTCGTGATTACTTGAGAATGGGTGCGTACGCGGCAGCGGCTGGCACCACCGCGACGGCAGTCGCAAGCGGTGGCGCGGCGGCCGCGACGACTCGACACGGAATTAGTTTCGACCGGGTCGTCAACATCGTCGAGGACTACGGGGCAGACCCAACCGGGAACGAACCCGTAAACGCCGCCATCTCTGAGGCGGCGAGCGATGGCACGCTCATCACCTTCCCCGAAGGAACCTACCAATTCAACGGCAAATACATCCCACGAAACAACCGACTCGGGTTCCTCGGTGAGGGCGACGTGACGTTCGTCCCGCCAGCGGGCTTCGATGACCTGCTCATCGACAGCTGGTCTGGCTACGACGAACTGCTCATCGAGAACATCGACATCGACATCCGCGACGAGACCACGACCGCGGGCATCCGGCTCAAATGCCAAACCAAATTCCACATAGAGGACGTGGAATACCTCGGGCGTGGCCTCACCGCCAGCGGCGGACAGACGAGCGCGTTCCTCCTCGCGCTCGAAAGCGAAGACGGCGAAGGCGTCCTCAGAAACGCCGTCGCCAAGAAAGGCTCTCGATTCGACGGCTACGAGGGCGGCAACGGCCGCATCGGTGTGTGGATTGGCTGGTCGAACAAAGGGACGATTCGGTTAGAACAGTGTGACTTCCGCGAGTTCGGGAACAACGCCTGTTACACCTCCCGGACGCCCGGCAACGTCCAAATCGTTGACTCCTATTTCTGCAACAACAACGCTTCCCAAATCCGCATCAGCGGCGAGGGCAGCTACGTCAAAAACTGTGTGCTCGAAATCGACTTCGACAAGTACACTGGCCCGACGCCAATCGACACGGAAACCGAGTTCGGTATCCGCGGCATCTCCGTAGACCAGGGCGTCCAACAGGACGTCCCGGCCATCCCAGCGGGCGCAGAAATCATCGACTGTGACATTATTGGCCGCAACGCCCCACAGGGCATCGGCCTCATCAACGTCTCCCCACAGGGGCGCAGTGTAACGGTCAAAAACACCCGCATCCAGTGTGACCTGCCGGACACACCCGCCGTCCGCCGGGGTGAACCCGGGTCGATTAGCTGGCGGCCATACCAGGATACCCCACCCAAACCCCACTACGTCCGCCTCGAAAACTGTAGCATCACCGGCAGTGCAGAGGGACGCGAAGCCGTCTTCATCGATAGCGCGGACGCGAGCTACATCAAAGACTGCTGTATCCAGCAGACCGGCAGCGACCGCGACGGCGTGCGCATCATCAATTCGACCGACGTGGACGTGACGAACTCCACCGTCAACGTGAGTGGCACGGCCGTCGACTACCAGAACTCAACGGGCGAGACGAGTGGTATCGAGCAGTCCGGAACCTGTCCCGTCCCGAGCACGGATATCGGTGCATCGAGCGAGCCAGCAGAGGATGACTCGACTGACGAACCCACGACAACGACGACCGAGTCCTCGGCGGAGTCCGACACGGCAGAAACCGACACAACGGACACGGACGCAACCGAGGAGACAACCGCTGACGCGGACAGCGAAAACGTCCTCAGCATCAACGGTGTCGAATCGCCCGGCGAGTACGAGTTCTCCGTGAGCGGCGACCTCCAGAAAAGCGATGCGAACGGCGCGACCATAGACGACAACGACTCGCTCTCGGGTTCGACCGCGAACGGGCAGGTCGAAGGCGGCATCGACAGCTACACCTTCACCGGCGAAATCACCGACTTCAGCCTCTCTGGTGGCGAGCCGACGATTACGGTCAACGGCGAAGCCGTGAACCCGGATTCGTTCTCGGAGACGGAAGCCGACACTGAAGAAACGACGAGCAACGACACTGGGTCGGGCGACGAGACTGACACCACGGAGACGAGCACCGAGACAGAGAGCACCGACAGCAGTTCCTCGGCCGGGTCGAGCGAGTCGTCCACCGACGAGAAACAGACCCATACGCTCGCCTTCGCGGGAACGAGCGACGCGCCGACGGTCTACTACTTCAACGTGAGCGGTGAGGTTGCAGAGGCCGAAGAGAGCAGCCTCGGCCTTGATGCAAATGTGTTCGACACGACGGTCGAAGGTGCGGTCGGAAACGCCACCCACGCCTACGAGTTCACGGGTGAAATCACCAGCATCGCCGCAGAAGGCCCCGGCATCATCCTTTTAGACGGCGAGCGAGTCCACCCTCACGAGGCAATCGCCACGGTGCCCGAGCTGCCGAACCTCCTCATCATCAACGGCAGCCTGAGCGACGACGTGACGGGCTACCGCATCGCCGTTGACGGCGAACTCGAACGCAGTGACGCGCTCAGCACGGCTCCCGAAGACGCGACGACGTGGGACCGGATGGAAGACACCGTCGCAGACGGCAAGGCAGTCGGCGTGGTCGCAGAGGGCGTCGACGCCTACCGGTTCAAAGGCAATGTGACGCGGTTCAGAGTCTGTGGCTCTGCGTATATCACCTTCGAGGACCTCGACAAATAGCCCCTCCAGCCAGTTTGCGCCACACGCCGCCCCCTGAACATCCCGGTTTCTCGCGGTAATCGCGGTATAACAATACGTTTCTGTCGTCTTTTGTCGGTAATGGGCCCGCCCACGTCCAGACGACGCTATCTTACCGCCCTCGGAGCGGCTGCGCTGGGCGGGCTTGCGGGCTGTCAGGTCAGACAGGAGCCGACGCCAACGACGACCGAGACGCCCACCGAAACACCGACAGAAACCCCGACGCAGACGCCAGCGGGCCCGCCCGAGTTGCTTCGCCACGGCATCCAGTTTTCCCGCGACGTAGACCTCGTCGCAGACCTCGGAGCCGACCCGACCGGAACCGAGCCAATCAACGCGCTGCTCACGACTGCGGCGACGGCAGGGACGCTCATTCGTGTGCCGGAAGGACGTTACCAGTTGGATGGACGGTTTTTGTTCGAGGCCGACACCGTTGGCTTGCTCGGGGAGGGTGACGTGACGTTCGTTCCCCCGACTGGCTTCGACAGCATCCTGCTCGACACCAACGGCGGCGTCCACGACGAAATCGTCATCGAGAACATCGATATCGACCTCTCTGCGCCCGACACGACCGCAGGCATCCGCATCCAAGCGCGAAGTCGGTTTCACGTAGAGGACGTGGAGTACCTCGGCAGAGGCGTCGATACCATAAGCGGGCAGGTGAGCGCGTTTCTCCTCTCGGTCAGTGACCCAGACGGCGTCGGCACGCTCCGCAGAGCCGTCTCGAAACAGGGCTCGCGCATCGACGCCTACGTGAACGGTAACGGGCGAATCGCGGTGTGGGTTGGCTGGGACAACAAGGGCACCATTCGCATCGAGGAATGCGATTTCCGCGAGTTTGGGAACAACGCCTGTTACACCTCGCGCACGCCGGGGAAGGTACAAATCGTCGATTCGTACTTTCTCAACAACAACGCGTCGAGCATTCGCCTCGGCGGGAAAGGCAGTTACGCGGAAAACTGCACCATCGAAATCGACCTCAGCAAGTACACCGGCCCGCCACTCGAAACCACCGAAACGGGCTTTAACACCCGCGCAATCGTGGTCGAAACCGGCGTCCAACTCAACGTTCCGGCCATCGAACCGGGCGCGGAGATTCGAAACTGCACCGTGCTCGCCCGCGACTCACCGAAATCCCAGTCGCTCATCGAACTCTCGCCACAGGGCCGGAGCATGATTGTCAGGGACACGACTATCGTGTGTGACTTAGACGACACGCCCGCGATACGGCGGGCGAAGCCCGGTGAGTTACCGTGGCGACCCTACCAACAAATCCCGCCGGAGCCACACTGGATTTCGCTCGATAACGTCACCATCACGGGCACGGCGCGCGGCGGCGAGGCCATCCGCATCGAAGGTGGCACCGATTCGGCCATCAGCAACTGCACCATCGAACAGCCGGGCGCGGGGCGCGATGGGATTCGCTTCATCGACACGGTCGGCTGTCTCATCGACGGCGGTACAATCGACGCCGGGCGCTATCCCATCACAATACAGTACAGCGGTCTCGCGGACGGGCAGTGTCTTCTCGAACTTGGCGACCTCCCAGAACTCACCTCACAGGAACTCGTTATCGAAGCCATCCCCGTGCTCCACGAACTCGCAGCCGAGCTCTTGGATGCGTGTATCGTCACCGCCGCACCCCCGTACGTGAGCGGCACCCACGAGTCGGTCATCAGAATTGCCGACATCAGAGAAGAAACGAGTTCTGAGCCGACTGTTCGTGTCTATGGCGACGTGCTGTTCGAAGCCTGAGCCGTCGAAATTCGGCGTTTGGCCGACTGCGCGAGTCGGTAGGTGACGCGACCGCCGAGCGAGAGCACGAGATACAC
Source organism: Haladaptatus sp. CMSO5 (assembly GCF_036689885.1). Lineage (NCBI taxonomy): Archaea > Methanobacteriati > Methanobacteriota > Halobacteria > Halobacteriales > Haladaptataceae > Haladaptatus > Haladaptatus sp. CMSO5. Next base: position 1,120,502 of record NZ_JBAHVW010000001.1, on the reverse strand, counting down.
CCACGCCGTTTCGTTCGTTGGCTCGGCTCGAACCGCCCGCATCGAAGCCCGGCGCGCAGCCGCGTAGTGGCCAGTATCGAGGGCGGCGACGGCGAGCATCCGCGCCATCGACGCCTCGAATTGGCGTTCCATCCCGTAGGACGCCGCGAGTGGCGCGTGGGTGTCGAGAAACAACGGGTAGGACACGTCTTGAATCCGGGCGAAGTCGCTCGACAACTGGCCGTGGTCGCCCATCGAGCGGATGACGAGCGGTTCTGGAACGGCGAGGAACTGACACACCGTCGAAAGCCGGAGATACCACTCGCGGTCTTCCCAGATGGGGAAACGTTCGTCTATCGTCCCGGCGTCCGCGATGGCCGCCGCGCGCACCATCACCGTCGAGAACGGGGCGAGTGGCGCGCCTGCGAGCAGTTGTTCGGTGACCCACCCCTGCGTGGTCGGCGTCCGAATCGTCGTCGTGTTCCCGGCCCCATCGACGTAGCGCTGGCCGGTGTAGACCACGCCAACGTCGGCAGCCGCCGTCTCGAAGGCTTCGACCTGTTTCTCGATTTTCTCCGGGTTCCATCGGTCGTCGTCATCGAGGAAGGCAACGTACACACCGTCTGCGGCGGCGATACCGCGATTGCGCGCGGCGGCCGCGCCCTGTGGGTTCGCAGACCGAATGAAGTGAATCTCCGCGATGGCGTCCAAATCGAGACCCGTGAGCGCGGCTTCTGCGGGCGTCGTCGAGTCGTCTACGACGATGAGCTGAATCGAATCGTAGGTTTGGGCGTTGACGCTCTCTGCGGCCGCTCTGAGCGCCGCTGGCCGGTTAAACGTCGGGACGACGACGCTCACCAACGGTTCTGTTTCCCGACCGGTCATACCACTCCTTTGCCCGGTGGCTACATTGTTAGCCCGCGCCTGTCACGTCGCCCGGGAGACACAATTGCGGGACTACACGCCGGATTCGGAAGGAATCGTAGCCCGCAGTGACTGCGGCTAGGGACGCCGTTTTCTCATTAACTCTGTTATAACAATTGCTGAACGTGACCCATCTACGTCCCAATGAGCGAGTCGCGCGTTTTGAGGGAAGTGTCACCGACAAGTAAGCGAGGGCGTGGACGATGAGTCGCGCACGCGGGCTTATCCGCCGGCTGTTGCCCGGCGACTCGCTGGCGGACAAAACCATCAAAGGCGGCATCTGGGTGACGCTGTCGAATCTCACCGACAGGGGCTTGCAACTCGTGTTGCTCATCATCCTCGCTCGCCTGCTCGAACCGGCCGACTTCGGGCTGATGGGGATTGCACTGCTCACGGCGACGGCGCTTCGCAGGCTCTCGAATTTGGGCTTGAATCAGGCGCTCATCTACCAGCGCGAGGACGACGTCGACCACTATCTCAACACAGCCTGGAGCATGGAGATCACGCGAGGGCTCATCCTCGCGGTGGTGACGTTTGCGGTCGCCCCGTTCGTTGCAGCCCTGTTTCACGAACCGCGCGCACTCCCGATTTTGCAGGTGGTGGCGATTTCGCCGCTCCTCACGGGGATTCGCAATCCGGGTGTCATCTACTTCCAGAAGAATCTCGAGTTCCACAAACAGCTCGTCTATCAGCTGTCGGGGTCGTTCACCAACTTCGTCGTGGCCGTCGCCATCGCCGTCGCCTACGGCTCGGTCTGGGCGCTCGTCCTTGGCTATGTGCTCGCTGATGCGGCCCGGCTCGTCGTCTCCTACGTCGCTCACGACTTCCGCCCCTCACTCGCCTTCGACCTCCCCGCCGCCCGCGAACTGTTCGGCTACGGCAAGTGGGTGACCGGCGGCGGCATCATCACCTTCCTCTACAGTCAGGGTGATGACGCCGTCGTGGGCTGGCTGTTGAACGCCACGTCGCTCGGATTCTACCAGCTCGCCTATCAGTTTGCGATGGCTCCGGCCACGGAAATCGCCGCCGTGATTTCGTCGGTGGCGTTCCCGAGCTACTCGAAACTGCAGGACGACGTTCCCGCCTTGCGAGAGGCGTTTTTCCAGATGATTCAGGTGTCAACCGCCGTCTCGTTCCCGCTCGCGGTGGGTATCGTCGCGGTGGCTCCGACGTTCGTCATCGCCTTCCTCGGCCCGGTGTGGGAGCCCATCATCGTCCCCATCCAACTCATCGGGGTGTACGCCTTCCTCGTCTCGATGAACATGACCTTCGGCCCGGTCTGGCAGGCGCGCGGGCACCCTGACTACGCGACGAAGGTTTCGACGCTGCGCACCATCTTCCTCGCGCTCATCATCATCCCGGCCACGCTCCAGTTCGGCATCGTGGGCACCGCAGGCGCAGTGGTCGCAACGTACCTCGTCCCCTCGGTTCCGCTCGACATCTATCTGGTCGTGAAAACCGTCGAAACCACCTACGCTCGTTTCTTCCGCGAGATTGCCTATCCGCTCATCGCGAGCCTCTCGATGGGTGGGGCCGTTTGGGCCGCTCAATCGTTCCTCACGCTTCCACCGTTGCTCGAATTCGTCGTCCTCGTGCTCGTCGGCGCTGCCGTCTACGGCGCGATTGTACTCGTCCTCATGACGCGCTTTGGCTGGGGGCTTGGGAAGAACCTCCGGACGATTGGGAACGTCGTTAAGGGGTGACGAGCGGGCCGTCTACGGCGAACCTGTCGTTTAAGCAGTCGCTTACAAACCCGTACCGCCACGTCTCACCGCCAATGGAGTTTCGCCACGAAACCATCGACCCCAGTCCGCCGTGTACCCGCCTCGGCATCTGCCTCACGACCGACCTGACCGGCAACGGCTATCAGGACGTTATCGTCGGCGGGATGGGCGCGATGAAGAATCTGAAGATTCGCGGCAAGTACAGCAACCTCCCGAATCTCGCCGGCGTAAAAGACATGCTCGGGCTGAAAGAGACGAGCATTTTCTGGTACGAGAATCCGGGGTGGACGCGCCACAAACTCTCCACCTCTCCGGATTTGTACGTGTTCGGCAACGCGCTTGGCGACATAAACGGCGACGGACGCGTCGATTTGGTCGTCGGACAGGGTTATCGCGGCACCAAACTGTTCTGGCTCGAACAGCCAGAAGACCCCACAGCGCCGTGGACAGAACACCTAATTCACGACAAGTACGACAAGTACCACGACATCGCCGTCGCAGATGTGGACGACGACGGCGAAAACGAGGTCATCGGCCTCTCACAAGAGAGCAAGGTCATCTTCTATTACGACGTGCCAGACGACCCCACCCAGTCGCCGTGGCCGGAAGAAAATCTCCACGTCATCGCAGAAGGGCTGGCCATCGAAGGCCTCGTCGCGGTGGACATAGACGGCGACGGCGAAACCGAAGTGGTCGCCGGGCCACACATCTTCTCGCAGCCGGACGAAACGGGTGGAAACTGGCAGCACGAGGAGATTTCGCCGGGCTGGGACTACACCCGCACCGCCGTCGCAGACATCGACGACGACGGCGAGCTAGAGATTATCCTCGCAGAGGGAGATTCGCCCACCTACGGCACGCACGCCGGGCGAGTGGCCATCCTCGACCCGCCGACGTGGGAGGCGACCTTCCTCCACGAAGACCTGTTCTGCCCCCACAGCCTGCAGGTCGCGGATATCGATGGCGACGGCCGTCTCGACATCTACGTTGCCGAGATGGGTCTTGGTGAGCACGCGAACCCGCGCCAGTTCATCTTCCACAACAACGGCGACGGCACGTTCGAGGCGGAACTCATCGCAGAGGGCATCCCTACCCACGAGGCGAAGGTCGTCGACTTGAACAACGACGGCCGCCTCGACATCGTCGGCAAGCCCTACGAGCCAGAGCGCCACGTCGACGTGTGGTACAACGAAGGCGGCGACCAGGGCGTCGCAGACGACTGAACGCGGCCGTATCAGCACATATAATTAGTGCTGCCAGAACGTTTTGACATGGCACTTCTCTCAGCGGCCGCCGCGGGTGCGGTTCTCGGCGTCCGTCACGCACTCGAAACGGACCACCTCGCCGCGGTGGCGACGCTGGTCGAAGACGACACCGACCGGGCAGGGTTCGTCGGTGCGTCGTGGGGATTCGGCCACTCGCTTCCCATTTTGGCGCTTGGCGTGCTGTTCGTCGTCCTCGGCATCCACCTCCCCGAGTCGATTACCCGTCTGTTCGAACTCGTCGTCGGTGGCGTCCTCGTGTTCCTCGGCGCGCGCATGCTCTACTCGCTCGTCGGCGGCGTCGATGTGGCCGCCCACAGCCACGGCAATACCGTCCACGCTCACCTACAAATCGGTAGTCTCTCGCTCGGTTTCGACCATCAGCACGTAGACGACGACTCGTTTCTCGTGGGCATCCTCCACGGCGTCGCCGGGAGCGGAATCCTCGTCATCGCGCTCGTCTCGTCTGCGCCGACGGTCAAAACCGCACTCACCTTCCTCGGCGCGTTCAGCGTGCTCACCGTCGTGACGATGGCCGCCGTCTCCTTCCTCTGGGGACGTACCCTCGACACGCAGTTTTCGACCTATCTGAAAGCGACGGCGGGTATCTTCGGCATCGTCATCGGCGCGCAACTCGCGCTCTCGCAACTCGCAGACTTCGGCCTGTTGTAAACGGCTTTTCTCACTCGAAAAATCAACGTCGTCAGGTTGTGCGTACAGTGAGCGGTTCGGTGAGCGTGGTGAGAACCCGGAGTTTTAGCCGGTCGCGGCGGGCGAGCGGCGGCTGTTCGACCGTCGGGCGCTCGTCGTACTCGGCCACCACGGCATCGAGGGGTGGCGCTGGGGCAGTGACCCTCGCATCGCGGCGACGGCGGTGGAGGTACGACCAGAAATCGGTGGCGTAGTCGTGGCTGGTTACCGCCTCGGGATAGTAGATGCATTTCTCTCGGGGGATTCCGGCTTCGAGCGCGCGGCGCGTCCAGTCAAGCGCCGCGTTTCCCGTGGGCTGGTCGTCGAACCCGCTGAGCGACCGGAAGGTGTCGCGGTCGAACGAGAGGTTTCCCGCGAGGTCGAGATACGTCGGAAACTGCACGGAGCCGAGGTCGTAGGCGGGCTGGGTCGCGTTGTAGAGGTGGGCGGTGTGCGGGAGCACGCGGCCGCGTGCGGCGACGATGTTGTTCACCCGGTGGGCGCGCAGGTGGGCTTCGACGAACGTCGCCGTTGGCACCGCATCGTCAGCGAGGAAGATGAGCAACGGCCCGGTTGCGAGCTGTGCGCCGATGTTGTGCGCGAGCACCGCGCTGGTGTCATCTCTGACCCGAACCCCGAGCCTGACCCGGCGGGTCGTGGCGAGGAGCGATGAGAGGTTCCACGCAGTTCCTCGATCCACGACAATCACGTCGTAAGCCGTTTCGGTCTGGGCGTCGAGCGCGTCGAGCACCGTCGTAAGCAGGTCGCGGTTGGCCGTGGCGGTGGTGACGACCACAGTTGCGAGCACCTCGTGTGCGGGGATGGTGTAGTCAGTTATCGACTCGATGTGAGTGGCGTAGCGGGCGTCGAGAGAGGCGGTCACAGCGCTCATGCGGTCGGTGAGGTGTTTGGCTCGGGGTGTAAGTCGCCAGCGTCGACCATCGCCTGAAGCGGGTTGTCCTCGATGGTGAGCGGGAGCGTGACGCGACCCCGCCGCCGCGCAGATTCCCAGCACGCGAAGATGACCTCAGTCGCGGCGAGTGCGTGCACACCGCTCAGTTCACAGTCGCGGCCGGTTTCGAGGCAGTCAACCACCGACGCGATTGCCCGGTCGATGTAGCTGAGTGGCTCGTCGCCTCTGCCAACCCGCGAGAGCAGCGCGCCGACGCGCCCCTGCTTTGGCGGGCCGTAGATGCCTTCCCCGTCGGTGTCGATTGCCTGCCACTCGCCGCTCGTGCGGACGAACAGCGCGGGCTTGCCCTCGCGGATTTCGATGACACCGTGAGTGCCCACAAGCCGAAGATAACACCCGACAAGGTCGCGCCCCCAGCCGGTGGCGGCGAGGCCGTAGACGCCGGAGGCGTACTTCCACTGGGCGAGGCCCTGATTCTCGTTGTGCGCGCCGAACCAGCGATTCTCCTCTGAGTAGTCGATTTGACAGAGCACCCATTCGACCGGCGAGTTGTCGGTCAGGTAGTTGGCGAGGTCGAACAGGTGGGTGCCCGTATCGTAGAGGTCTCTGTCGGAAAATTCGATGCGCTGGAGGCTCCCGATGTCGCCCGCGTCGAGGAGTTCTTTGGCGCGGCGAAACGGCTTACCAAAGCGGTACTGGTGGTTGAAGGTGAGCTGGACGCCCTCCTGTTCGCAGACGGCGACCATCTCCTTGCAGTCGCCCCAGGTAAGTGCCATTGGCTTCTCACAGTGGATGGCCTGCACCGAGGGATGGTGCGCACACCCGATGACGATTGGGGCGTGTGCGCCGGGCGGGACGGCTACGCTCACAATGTCCGGATTCTCGGCGTCGAGCATCGCGGCATAGTCGTCGTAGACGCCCGTGATGTCGAACGTATCTGCGAACGCACGGGCATTCTCCGGGACGATATCAGCACAGGCAACCAACCGGCACTGTGGGAGGCGAGCATACGCCGCGGCGTGGCGATACGCCATCGCAAAACCCTGTTTACCCGGGGCTTCTTGCTTTGCTCCCGTTCCCACGAACGCAACTGAAAACATTCCTACTCGAGAGGAGGGGAGGAACGTGCAAGAGTATAGACTGGTTAAACAGCACTCACGACCAGAGCGGCCAGCAGGCGCTCGAAAACACCGTCTTTTGGCGACTTCGTGTCTGTACCTTGATGTGACCTGTGGGACGGGAACGCCAATCTCTCATTGAAACCGACGATTAACCACACCGACCGCCAACATCGGTGTGAGAAGCGCTCTCATAACTAAGCGAGTTGTTCCCGATTGAAGCCTATGAGCGAGCGATGCCCGCACCGCCCCGGCGGACGCACCAGTGATTGTGCGCTGTGCCAACCGTTGCTCGGCAAAGAAGCGGAGGAGACGCGAACCCTCTACTATGCATCTGGCCGGTGGAGCGCGCGCAAAGCGGAAGAACCGACACAGCCGAAAACGCTGACCGTCCGCCATGATTCGGCCGCCGTAAGCGAGTGGAAAGACCGCCACGGCAGCGATTGAGATGGCCCCACGGGTCTCGGTTATCGTCCCTGTTTTCAACGACCCAGCCGGGATCGCGCTCACCCTCTCGTCCCTGCTCGAACAGACCGACGACGACTTCGAAGTGCTCGTCGTGGACAACAACTCGACCGACGACACCCGTGCGGTAGTGCGTGAGTTCGCCGCGCGCGATTCGCGCATCCAGTTGCACGTCGAAGCCGACATCCAGAGTTCCTACGCGGCGCGCAATCGTGGGATTCGTCACGCGACGGGCGAGTTGCTTGCGTTCGTTGACGCGGACGTGACCGTCGAACCCGACTGGCTCGAAGCCGTCGTCGCGCGCATGGCAGAAGACGTGCCCTACCTCGCGTGTGCGGTCGAAATCTACTCACCAGGCACCGAAACCTTCGCCGGGAAGTACAATCGCCTGACCGACTTGCGCGTTGACTACTTCGTCTCGCGGCTCGATTTCGCGCCGACGTGCTGTCTCGTGGTCCGCGCGAGTCTGATAGAAGAATTGGGCCCCTTCGACGACCGGCTTACGTCGAGCGGCGACCTCGAATTTGGACACCGCGTCGCGGCGGCAGGCTATCCCCTCGGCTTTGCCGCCGACATCGTCGCTCGGCACCCGGCGCGAACCTCGGTGCGGTCGCTCGTGAAAAAGGCAATCCGCATTGGACACGGGAAAACCCAACTCAGGGAGCTGTATCCCGCACGGTACGGGCGGCCACGCCGAGGACTCGTGAATCCGGGTGCGTACCTGCCGCCGACGCCCAAGGCGTTGCGGACGCTCGTCGCGGGCTGGGAGACACTCAGCGTGCGCGAGAAAGTCGGCGTGTTTGCGCTGTTTTACCTGCTCAGACTGGCGAAAGCCTACGGACAACTCGAAGCTGCGTTCGCTGCCCAAGACCGGCGTTCTCAGGGGACACGCCGGCCGCGTCTGTCAGGCCGCGCCTGAGCCACCGGCTGTTGATATGTCAATGAATTAAGAATGGCTCTGGGCCGCAACCACAATAGTCGCTGGCACGCGAACTGGCATAGGTGCGTCGCGGCCCTGAGCAACTGTATTTTTGTTCTGTCGGCTGATAAACGCTCTGGATAGTATCACGGTTAGGAGACAGTTTCGAGAGCCGTGAGGTTACAAATCATTACGGAACGCTTCCACGTTCGGGAGGTCTGCGACGCCCGCATGGCTGCCGAGATACTCACTGTCTTCTACCGCAGTGGAGAACTCCGCTGGCGACTGGTACTCTCTGAACGTGAGTACGCGCCCACCTTCGACGGCGAACACGATTTCAACCGTGCCATCGGGAAGTCGGTAGTGGTCTGCTTTGGCCACCGAAGCCGGTCGGTCACTAGCCATATCCGTTCTCTACGCACCGAATCTATTTGAACGCTAATCTATTTCGACTCCTGTTGGAGCTCCCACAACCGCTCGAACTGTTCGAACAGCGCATCGTCGGGCGAGAGTTCAATGGTAACCGTTCGCGTATCGAGGTCGACGCGCAGCGGCTCGATGTCGATTTCACGCGGCGCGTTCGTGTACGGCATCGCCGGGTCAAGGTGCACGCGGAAATCGTCTTCGGCAAGGTCGATGCCGATGTGCTCGGTTGTCGTGGTGTACGCACGTTTACTCGGTGTGCTCGTCACGCCGTGTTCTTCGCGCATGAGGCCGCTTTCTATGAGCGCAGAGAGACGCCGATAGATCGTCGATTGGGACACCGACGTGCGCGCCGTGAGGTCGTCTATCGTCACTGGCCCATCGACGCCCGCCTGTAAAATTTCGCGCGCAACCGCATCGCCAAGTAGGTCGAGGACGCGTTTGCTCGTCGTTCCTCCGTCTCCATTGCCCCCCATATGCCCCATATTCACGTTACTAAAAGGATGCCATCGGATATGTATGTTCGCTCACAAAAAAAATGGGCCGGTCAGCGGCCGTTTCAGGTGCGGTATGGACCGAATTCAGTCGGCAGGCTGGATTTGCTGGGCGCGAAGGGCCGAGAGCAGCTCGAACAGGCGACCGTCCGGGAGGTACTGCTGGTAGAGTTGCACGCCGGTGACGGCGACGAGCGTGGCCGTGCTGAGCGCGGCCCACCAGAGGCCGGGAATCGCCGTGAACGGCGAAAGTCCGGCGAGGGCCGCGGCGACGCCGAGCCCGATGGTGATGGCGACGGCCATCACGTACTTGCCGAGCGACGATGCGGCTTCTGGCTGCGTCTCCGTCAGGTACGGGTCGAGCTGGCCAGCAGCATCGAGGAGCTGAATCGTCCCGCGGTTCTTGTTGAACGCGATGACGCCTGCGCCGTCCATCTTTGGCAGGTGGCATTGGTAAAGCCCGATGTACACCCGCTTTCGCTGGTCGGAGGACAGCTCCATGACCGTGATGTTGTTCTCTTTCGCTGCGATGTACTCTGCGAGCTCGTCGAGACGGGCCGTTCCCCCGTTCTCTTCGAGATAGCGGAGCGCATCGCGGCGACGGCGGTTCTTCAAAATTTCGAAGATGACGTCCTTTTCAAGCGGCTCTGCTCTAATAGCAACGTCTCCCCCCACGTTTGCGTCTTGCGCGACGGATTGTAGTGAACTCATGTATATCACCGTTGAGCACAAAATGCACGTACGAGTTACCAAGAGACACTGATGGCACAGATACACTGGCCGTTCCCCCATTGTATTCCCCTTGGGCCCCCACGCCCACCATGCTGGTTACCTTTAACCAAACAATAGTATGTGCTCTCTTAAGATAAGGTTAATCCAACGTTGCAGTTTTTGAATATGTTCTGGGCTACTTTCGCACGAATTGACGGAGAATAGTTAGAAACGGATATTATTTACGCAAAAAATGTGCAGATATTAAATAACATGGCAGAATCGGAGTATACTGGTAGTATGAGAATACCACCACAGATACCGCCGTAGTCTCTCGGAAGCTCCCACACAACGGATCCGATACTATCTAGAATTTGATATTCATTGCCGTTGGAGTGTCAGGTTTACTAGAATAGGTAAGTCCGACATAAATCCCACACAGAATGGTAAGTCTATGGCGTGTGAATGGAAGAGCGAAGGCGCGTTGCGGTATCCAATATACTAACCCTGAAAGTCACGAAAACGGGCGCGTTGCAGAAATTGCAGGGCACGCGTGGTGCGAATGCGCCTCGTTTTAGGAGGTGTGTGTGAGCGGTGAAAACGCGGGTGTTAAAGGGAGTGCCTCCAAATGCGCCGGTATGGAAGACCGGACACACACGGCAGACGTTTCGCCCGGCGAAACGGTCACTATCGCGGGGTGGGCGCACGAGACGCGCGACCTCGGCGGCATTGCATTCCTCATCGTTCGCGACAAGACCGGTAAGATTCAGGTCAAATTCGAGAAAGACGAGATGGACGACGACCTCGTCGAGACGGGCACGCACGTCTCGCGCGAAAGCGTCGTGCAGGTCACCGGCAAGGCAGAAGAAGAGCCACGCGCGCCAACCGGCGTCGAAATCGTCCCCGACTCCATCGAAGTGCTCGCACCGGCCGAGCCAGAGCTTCCGCTCGACCCATCGGGAAAAGTGGACGCTGAACTCTCGACGCGCCTCGACAACCGCACCTTAGACGCCCGCCGCGACGAGACGAAGGCCATCTTCGAGATTCGCGCCGAAATTCTCCGCGCCGTGCGCGACTACTTCCGCTCCGTTGGCGGCACCGAGATCAACACGCCAAAAATCGTCGCAACCGGCACCGAGGGTGGCACGGAACTGTTCCCAATCACCTACTTCGGGCAGGAAGCGTTCATGAACCAGTCGCCACAGCTGTTCAAACAGCTCATGGTCGGCTCTGGCTTAGAACGCGTGTTCGAAATCGGTCCCATCTTCCGCGCAGAAGAGCACAACACGCCGCGCCACCTGAACGAAGCGACGATGATCGACTTCGAGAGCGCATTCATCGATCACCAGGAAGCGATGGACGTGTGCGAAGGCACGCTCAAGGCAGCCTACACTGCGGTCGCAGAGAACTGCCAGCGCGAACTCGAACTGCTTGGTCTCGAAGACGAGTTCGAAGTGCCAGAAGACGACTTCCCACGCCTCACCTACGAGGAAGCCATCCAGCGCATCAACGCGACGGGCGAACTCGACGAGCAGCTCGTCTGGGGCGACGACCTTCCGACCGAAGGCGAGAAAGCACTCGGCAAGGACGTCGGTGGCCACTACTTCATCATCGACTGGCCAAGCGAAATCAAGCCGTTCTACATTCAGGATTACGACGACGACCCCGACCTCTCGAAGGGCTTCGACCTCATGCACCCACGCATGGAACTCGTCTCCGGCGGCCAGCGTGAACACCGCTACGACAACCTCGTCGAAGGCTTCAAACAGCAGGGGCTCGACCCGGACGCCTTCGAATACTACACCAAGATGTTCAAGTACGGCATGCCGCCACACGCCGGCTGGGCGTACGGTGTCGAGCGTCTCGTCATGACGATGCTCGGACTGTCGAACATTCGTGAAGCGGTTCTGTTCCCGCGAGATCGCCAACGCCTGAGTCCGTAGGACGAAGGCTTGGCTTTCAGCGAGGCCGAAGGTCTCGCCAGACCGTCAGCGCCTGTCGCCATAGGCGACGGCGCGACCCATCGAGTGGGAGCAGGGAGCAACTTGTTGCGACCGTGTTCCCGCGAGACCGTCAGCGTCTGAGCCCGTAGGGCGAAGACCTGACTGCCAACGAGACGAGCGGAAGCGAGTTTCGTTAGGCCGCCAACGTCTGAGTCCGTAGGGCGAAGACCTGACTGCCAACGAGACGAGCGGAAGCGAGTTTCGTTAGGCCGCCAACGTCTGAGTCCGTAGGACGAAGACTCGGGAAGCGAACCACTACCACTAATTCTTCACTTGCTAACCTGCGCAGTGTCAGCACTGCCCAGAGGAACGGCTTTCCCTCCCGCATTCCTCCTTCTATTAACTGGAGGGGACGGGGATGACACGAACACAGACGAGCCTGATTGTCCGCTACTACGTCTACATGGCAGGCGCGTCATTCGGCTTCATCGCGCCCATCTGGGTCGTCCTGCTCGAATCGAGAAATCTCTCGTTTACCGAAATTATGGTGCTCGATGCGGTGTTCGCGGTGACCATCGTCCTCGCGGAGGTGCCGACGGGGTACCTCGGGGACAGTATCGGGCGGCGGACGAGCATGCTGTTGAGCGCGCTCATCGTGAGCGGGTGCTCGCTCGCGTTTGCCGTGGCCCAGCGCTTCGAGACGTTCCTCGTCGTCTACTTCATCTGGGCGATTGCCATCACCATGCGCTCTGGGAACGACAGCGCGTGGCTCTACGACACGCTGAAGCAGTACGGCACGGAGGAGACGTTCACGCGGGTTCGCGGGCGAGGCTTTTCGGTTCTGCTCATGACGGGTGCGGCATCGTCGCTCGCGGCAGGCTGGCTCGCGGACGTAGATATCCGCTATCCGTTCGTCGCGTTCGCCATCATGGGTGTGCTGAGCGCGGTTGTCCTGCTCACGATGCCGGAGCCGACCATCGAGGCGGCGTCGGATGCAGAAACGCTCTCGCTTGCCCACGTCCGCGAGGTCATCCAGCGCAAGCTGTTTCGCCCGCCGCTCAGGGCGTTCGTCATGTTCGTCGCGCTGTTCTACGCCGCGACGTGGAGCATCGAGATTCTCGTCCAGCCGGTGAGCACGCGAATCGGCCTTGGCTTTGGCGAGTTGGGCATCATGTACGCCGCGTTCGCGGTGGCCGGGGCGATTGCGTCTGGCTACGCAGACCAAATCAAAGAGAGGATTGGCGTCCAGCGCTGGCTCATGGCTGCATCGCTCGCGCTGGGGATGAGCCTGCTGTTAACGCTCGCCGTCCCGCTCGTCGCGCTCCCGGCGTTCTTGCTCATGCACACGACGTTCAACGCGGCGCTACCGATGGTCGAACAGCACCTGAACGACCGGATGCCCTCGGTCGGTCGGGCGACCGTCCTCTCCGCGATGTCGATGGCCGTCTCGGTGGCCAGCGTCCCGCTCAAACTCGGGAGCGGCGCGCTGGCCGATGCCACGTCTCCGGCGATGGCGGTCGTCGCGCTCGGCGGCATCTTGCTCGCTGGTGGCCTGTATGTCGTCGTTGGGAACGTCCCGCTCACGGGGGGCGAATCGCTGGTTGTAGGCGGCGAGAGCGACTGAACTCGGGAAACCGACACGCCCATAGTCCCGACTTCCCAAGCGCTCACAATGAGCGACGAGCTGCCGGGCAGCGACGGCGAGCACACCCTGCAGGAGCGGTTTGAAACCAAAGAACAGGCGTTGCGCTTCTACGAGGACAGCATGCACGCGGAGCTAAACGATGTGATGCAGCGATTCATCGCAGAGCGCATCATGTTCTTTCTCGCCACCGCCGACAGCAAGGGGCACACCGATTGCTCGCCCCGCCTTGGCCCCCGCGGGTTCGTCACCGTTGTAGACGAGACGACGCTCGCCTATCCCGAGTATCGCGGCAACGGCGTCCACGCCTCGCTCGGGAACATCAAGGAAAACCCCTACGCTAGCCTCACGTTCGTCGACTGGTGGGATACGACGGTTGGCCTGCACGTAAACGGCCCCGCCCGACTCCGTGAGGAGATAGCGGGAGTCACCGACCCCGCGAACACCGACCGAAAGAAGGTGTGGGTCGAAGTCGAAGTCGAGGAGGCGTACATTCACTGCGCAAAACACCTCCCCCAACTCTCAATAGAGGAGTTCAGCCCACCGTGGGGCACCGACGACGAGGACGTAAAGCGCACCGGTTTCTTCAGCGACGACAAACTGTAAGCGTTTTACAAGCGCATAACCGAGACGCGAGTAGAAAATGCTGGGCGACTGGGCACGGGAGGCAGACGCGTGATGAGCCGCGAGCGTGCAGAAGCGTTCGTCCCTGGCCACGTCACCGGATTTTTCAGCGCCCATCACCATGACAACCCGCTCCGTGCAGGGTCGCGCGGGGCCGGCCTCACCCTCTCAGATTGCGTTCACGTCACCGTCGAACCGGCCGACGAGACAACGGTCACGCTCAATGACCAGCAGGCAGAGATGGCCGCGGTAAACCACGTCCTCACCGAACTCGGCGTGACGTGTACGGTGACGGCGACGACCGACCTCCCCATCAGCGCGGGCTTTGGCGTCTCCGGCGCAACCGCCCTCGGTGCGGCACTCGCTGCGAACGCCGTCTCCGACTGCCATCGCTCTGAGAACGCGCTCGTCGGCCTCGCTCACGCAGGCGAAGTGACCGCCGGAACCGGCCTTGGAGACGTGGTTGCACAGGCTCGCGGCGGCGTTCCTGTCCGGCTCGAACCCGGCGCGCCCGGCTACGGCCTGTTGGACGGCATTCCCGCCAGAGCGCGCGTCGAGTACATCACGTTCGGGTCGCTTTCGACCGCCGACATCATCACCGGCGACACCGCACAGCTCACGAAAGCAGGCGAGCGCGCGCTCGCCTACCTGATGGAGGAACCGACGCTCACGCGGTTCATGATTGCCTCACGGAAGTTCGCCCGCGAGGCGGACTTGCTGACGCCGGAAGTCGAGGAAGCAATCGAGGCCGTGCGAGCAGATGGTGGGCAGGCGGCGATGGCGATGCTCGGCCAGACGGTGTTCGCGCTCGGTACCGGCCTCTCTGATGCGGGTTACGACGCGGCTTCGTGTCGTATTCATCCGCCGGGAGCCACCCTCGCTGAGTAACGCGCGATTTTTCAGGTGGACGGATAAAGCAGTGCTATGAGCGAAATCGAGGTTCCAGAAGACCACCCCCGATACGCGTCGCTGCTCACGCGACACCGTATCGAACAAGGGGTGAAAAAGGGGATTACGAGCCTCCAGGGACTCATTGCCGAAGGGCGCGGCGAGGCCTACGACTACCTCCTCGGAGAACAAACGCTGCCGAGCGCTGACGCCGCCGCACGCGCCGCGGCCGCCCACCTCCTGCTCGCAGACCACGCCGTGCTCTCGGTGAACGGCAACGTCGCAGCACTGGTGCCCGGCGAAATCGTCGAACTCGCAGAAGCGACGGGTGCGGACATCGAGGTGAACCTGTTCAACCGCACGCCAGAGCGCATGCAGGCCATCGCAGACCACCTCACAGAACACGGCGCAGCCGAGGTGAAAGGACTGACCGCAGACGCGCGGATTCCGGGCCTGGGCCACGAGCGCGGCAAAGTAGATGCAGACGGTATCTACGACGCCGACGTGGTGCTCGTGCCGCTCGAAGACGGCGACCGCGCGGAGGCGCTTGGCGCGATGGGAAAAACCGAAATCGTCGTGGACTTGAATCCGAAGTCCCGCTCCCCGCAGATGGCCGCGGTTCCCGTCATCGACAACGTGATGCGGGCGATTCCGAACATCACGCGCCACGCCCGCGACCTGCAGGATGCCTCGCGCGACGAACTCGAAGCCATCGTCGCCGCGTTCGACCGCGAAGCCGCCCTCGACGCCGCAGAGCAGGCGATTCGAACCGGCATCGACCGCGAGTAACCCGAACCAGTGAGGCTTCGAGATTAGGCCGCTCGCACGCCTCTGTACGGATGCAATGCAGACAGACGCCGGGACAGACCGCATTCTCCGCCTCGTCGTTGGCTCCCTTCTTCTGGGCGTGGCCGCCGCGACGTACACAGAACAGTTGAGCGTTACCCTGAGCCTGGTCTGTACTGTCGTCCTAGTCACTTTCGTGCTCCTGAGTGGCCTCGCTCGCCATACGTCGCTGAGTATCCCTGCAGTAATTCGACCCAGCCTGTACCGACAGAAGGGACGGGGAGCAGACGAGTTGCGCCCCGCAGACCACAAGTCGCACTGACCAGAAGGCATTAATATCACTTAGTAATATCACTAGGTGGTATGAGCCAGTTCGAACCATTCAGTGCAGCGAGTGAGGCAGCAGTAACGAGCGCAATCGCCCAGTCGTGGAGCGAGGAGTTTTTAGAACACGTCGAGTCTGACGTTATTATCGTCGGCGGTGGCCCTTCTGGCCTCGTCGCAGCCAAAGAGCTGTCCAGTCGCGGCGTGAAAACGATGGTCGTAGAGAAGAACAACTATCTCGGTGGTGGGTTCTGGCTCGGCGGATTCCTGATGAACAAAATCACCGTCCGCAGCCCGGCCCATCGCGTGCTCGACGAACTCGGCGTTCCGTACGAAGAGACGGATACTGAGGGCCTCTACCTCGCAGACGGTCCCCACGCGGCCTCCGCGCTCATCGCGGCGGCGTGTGCCGCCGGTGCGAAGATACAGAACATGACCGAGTTCACGGATATCGTGGTGCGCGACGACCACCGCGTCGGCGGCATCGTGATGAACTGGACGCCCGTCCACGCCTTGCCCCGAGAACTCACCTGTGTCGACCCGGTTGCCGTAGAAAGTGACCTCGTCATCGACGGCACGGGCCACGACGCGCTCGTCATCAGTAAACTCAGAGAGCGTGGTGTGTTTTCGGCACCCGGCCTCGACCACGCCGCAGAGCACAACACCGGCATGGACAAAACCGGCTCCGGTGAGTACGGCGCACCCGGTCACGACTCGCCCGGTCACGACTCGATGTGGGTCGGAAAATCAGAAGACGCAGTCGTCGAAAACACGGGCCTCACCCACCCCGGCGTCATCGTCACGGGGATGGCCACCGCGACGACCTACGGTCTGCCGCGGATGGGGCCGACTTTCGGCGCGATGTTGCTCTCGGGGAAGAAGGCCGCGCAAGCCGCGCTGGACGAGTTAGGCGTGGACGCAGAGCCGGTCACCCTCCGCGCGGAACCCGCGCCCGCAGACGACTAAGCCGTCCGTCGCGTCCACGCGACCTCCATCGATAGCCAAAAGCTCACCCACAACAGGAGGACGGCGAACACGATGGCGGTCGAGGCGAGTACGCCAAATCCCTGTGCGAACAGGTAAAATACCGAGTACCCGCTCGCAAAGAAGACCAGTACAATCGCTAACCCGAGCAGCCCAAATGCATGGTGTGCGACCGCGCCGACGTGCGGACAGGTGGCAACATCGTCGCCCGCCGCGGGGTCGTGTCGTTTGTTAGCACCCACCATGATAGAGAGTTCGCTCCCAAGCATATCAAACGTTACTGTTTTTTCGACCTATCAGACCGTGCCGCCGGTTACCTGCACGAAACCGAGGGCGTGCTCCGCATGATGGCGGCCTGTCGTACGATGTGAGAGTGTCCGCCGGGCGGCGGCCACGCGCTCGTCGAGCACCTCCCACGGCGGAGCCACGTGGCGTTGGCTGGTGCCGGGCGGCGACGACGCGAGGACGAACAACTGAAAGAGCAGGTTGAACGGCTCGCCCACAAGCTGTGAACTCTGGGCCGCATCGAGCAGCGTGATGTGACCGCCCGGCCGAATTAGCGCAATCCAGTCGTCAACGACGCGCGCCGGGTCTGTGAGCATGCCCACGACGAACGAGGAAAACACGGCGTCCACGGGGCCGGAGATGGGTGGTCTGCTCGCATCGCCACGGACGACGTGGACGTTCTCCCAGCCCTCGCGGTCGATGCGGTCGCGGGCGTGGTCGAGCATCGCCGCGGTGTAATCGACGCCAACGAGCGTCCCGTCCGGGCCGATTTGCTCGCGGATAAAGGGGAAGTTCGCTCCCGTGCCACAGCCCATGTCCACCACCGTATCGCCGGGTTCCAGCGCGAGCGTCGAGACGGCGGCGTCACGCACCGAGCCAACACCCGGCGTGTGTGTCGCAATCACGTCGTAGAGTCGCGCCCACCGCCCGTAGAACGCCTGTGCGTCGGACACGCCGCTCATACTATGTGTCGGATACGCTCTGCGACGGCTTGGGCGTCGCGCCCGAGGAGGTAGGTGATGGGTTCGATACCGAAGCTGCCGGGCTGGTAGAGCACGTCCGCGTCGGGCGCATCCGCAAGTGCGGCGTCGATGGCTTCGTCGAGCGGGAGTTGCGCGTCGAAGGAGACGGCGTTCGCGTCGGTCGCTTCGAGCGCGGCGACGATGTCCTCGTCGTAGCGAATGTTGAGCACCGCGCGCGCCGGATTGCCGTTTCTGCGGGCGGCGAGCAGGACGCTCGCGAGGTGCTCGCTCACGCCGAATTCGGGGTCACCAGGAACGGTCGCCTGTCCTTTCACGTCGAAGATGCGCCCGGGGACGCCCACCACGTCGTCGATGGTCGTCGCATCCGGCAGGCATTCGACGAGATTCGACCCCACATTTGGAATGAGCATCGCAAAGCCGCTCGTGTTCTGAAGCGTCCGCACGCCGCGGCGAACCGACGACAGCGCGCGTTCTGAGGCTCTGAGGCCGCTTTCTGGGTCGTGAATCGAGAGCGAGCCGTCGAAGCGCGCAAGCTCCGGCACCTGGGCCTCGTGGAGTTGCGCGAGCAGGTCGCCGCGTTCGAGTTTGCGGATGAGCACCTCAGTTTCCACGAGACCTTGGACCGGACTCATATCGCCCGCTGCAAGCCCGTCTGCGAGTCGCGTGACGAGCTGTTCGACGCGCGCGTCTGCGAGAATCTGCTCGTTTTGCGTCACCTCGCCGTGGGCGTATTTCGAGACCGCACTCTGGCTGATGCCGAGCACGTCCGCGACCTCACTCTGAGTCAAACCGCGCTCGCGCAGCGCCTCTGCGAGCATCGACCGAAACGTCGGCAAGAACTCGTCTACGACGATTTCTTCGATGAATCTCACTGGTCGCCACCGAACTCCCGGTCACCCCCAATCCGCGACGCCTGTGGGCCGACCTGGTCCTGGTACTTCGAGCCGCGTCCGGAACCATAGGGGCGCTCTGCGCGGGTTTTGAGTTCCGTGAAGATGAGCTGAGAGATGCGCATTCCTGGGGTGAGCGCGACCGGAGCCGTGCCGAGATTCGAGAGTTCGAGCGTGATTTGGCCGCGGTAGCCAGGGTCTACGACCCCCGCCGTGGCGTGGACGACGATGGCGAGACGGCCAAGTGAGGAGCGACCTTCGACGTGCGCGAGCAAGTCAGCCGGAATTTCGACGCGCTCGATGGTCGTCCCGAGGACGAAGTCACCGGGATGGAGAATGAATTCCTCCCCATCTTCGACGACGGTTTCTTTGACGTATTTTCCCACTTCGTCGTCGCGGTTCGGGTGGATACAGGGAATGTTCGCGCGCTGAAATTCGAGGAATTCGGGGCCGAGTCGGAGGTCAATGCTCGCCGGTTGAATCTGGAGTTCCGGGTCGTCCAAGGGGCCGACGACAAGGTCACCGTCCGTGAGTCGATCGCGGATGTCCGCGTCTGAAAGTATCATATCACACTATCGCACACCGGGGGTCGTAAAAGGCGCTGGTTGGCGCGAATCCACGAGAGGTCTCAAATCACCGAGAAGATGAAAAAGATGACAGCAATAATCCCAGCCACGCCCATGGCAGTGTCGAGTTTCAGGCTGTGAACGTGTTTGATGCCAAACGACCAGATGTAGCCCTGCCAGACGGCGCTGATGAGCGGGACGACGATTCCAAAGATTCCTGCTCCGCCTTCGAGACGGGAGACGAGCGCGGTGAGTTGTCCGATTGACGTCACCGTGGGTTCGCCTTGGAGCGCGATAAAGACCGACGCGGTTGCGAGAAATGCGGTGAAAACCGTCGGCACCATGCCCCACGCGGTGACGGTGAGCGAATCGGTGAAATTGCCGTCACCGTCTGCGAGTTTGCTTCCGATGTGCACCATGCCCGCGACGATAACCCACCCGATAAACATCGAGAAGAACACGAGAAAAAGCTGGCCGACCAGCACGTCCCAGAGTATCGAGTCGAACGAGACAGTTCGACCGTTCTGCGTCGTGGTCGCATCGATTTTCCAGGCGAGGACTACGCCCATCAGGAGGAGGTTGACGACCGCAGACACCGCCACCACAGCGACCGCCCCGACCGCGGCCATGAAGTCGTCCGCCCACGGGTTGTCCGCGAAAAACGCATTAGGGTCGAAGAGGAGGGTTCGAAACACAATCCGGCATTCACGTCAATAATTTAAGTATTTATCCCACAGGCGAGTAGCCACACCTATAGTTTACCGCCGACTCGCCTCGTGTATGAAACAAGCCATCGTCGCCCGCACGGACATCGGCATGGGGACGGGGAAACTCGCCGCACAGGTCGCCCACGCCTCGCTTTCTGCCTACGAAGACGCGAACTCTCGCGCTCGCTCGAAGTGGAAAGGCGAGGGGCAGAAGAAGGTCGTCCTCAAAGCCAGCAGCGAAGCCGAACTGTTCGAACTCGCGGACAAAGCCCGCGCCGAAGGCCTCCCCTACGCCATCATCCGCGACGCCGGACACACCCAGCTTGAGCCGGGGACGGTCACGACGCTCGCTGTTGGCCCCGCACAGGACAACCTCGTGGACAAGGTGACGGGCGACCTCTCGCTGTTCTAATTCTCCACCGACGTCTCTTGGCGTAAGGTTGGTGCCCTTAAGGTAGTCCACGAGAAGTTCACGATATGAATCTCTCTTCGTCCGGAGGCCGTGCCTGATGCGTCCGGCCCAGCCCGTCGAACAGGTGGTCGGCATCGACTACTATGTGAGCGATGCAGACGGCATCGGCGGCCGCCTTCGTGTCGCACCCGAGGACTTTCGGGTGCACGAACTCGAACGCTTCTCGGTCGAACCCGTGGACGCAGACCCCGGTTCTTACGCCTATCTCGTCTTCCGGGCGACGCTCAAATCGTGGGACACGAACCAGTTTACGAAGGAAGTCGCCTCACGTATGGGTATCAGCCGCGAGCGCCTCTCGTGGGCCGGGACGAAGGACAAACACGCCGTCACCACCCAGCTGTTCAGCATCTACGACGCGACACCTGAGGAGTTGCCAGAGATTCCGGATGCGGATATCGAGGTACTCGGCCGGGCGGGGCGCGGCCTGCAGTTTGGCGACCTCGCGGGCAACGAGTTCTCGATTCGCGTCCGTGATGCAGAACACCCGGAGAACGTCCCCGAAATCACAGAATCGCTTGCGAACTTTGGCGGGCGCGAGGGCGTGGTTGGTGTGCCGAACTTCTTCGGCCACCAGCGATTCGGAAGCCAGCGCCCGGTCAGCCACGAGGTCGGTCTCGCCGTCGTCCGCGGTGACTGGGAGGACGCGGTGATGGCCTATGTGGGGAATCCCGCAGACAGAGAGCGCGACCAGACCCGTGAGGCACGCCAGTTCGTCGAGGAAACGCGCGACTGGAAAGCCGCGTTAGACGACTATCCGGGCTACCTCGGCTACGAGCGGGCGATGCTCCACAAACTCACAGAGAACGGCGGGGAGACGCCCGAGCACTTCCGCGAGGCGCTCGAAACGCTCCCCACCAATCTCCAGCGCCTGATGGTGAACGCGGCGCAGTCGTATCTGTTCAACAAGATTCTCTCTGAACGACTTGCTCGGGGGATTCCGTTCGACACCGCCGTCGCGGGCGACGTGGTCTGCTTTGCGGACACGAACGCCCCCGGCGACCTCGTGTTGCCCGACACCGACCGCGAGCAGGCCGTGACCAAGAAGCGCGTAGACACCATCAACCGCCACTGCGAGCGCGGGCGAGCGTTCGTGACCGCGCCGTTGATTGGGACGGAAACTGAGTTCGCCGACGGCGAACCCGGCGACATCGCCCGCGAAGTGCTCGACGCCGAGAACCTCACCCGCGAGGACTTCGACCTGCCCGGGGAGTTCCATTCGAAGGGCACACGGCGGGCGATTCTGCTTCAAACCGGCCTCGACGTGACGGACACGACGTTCACCTTCTCGCTGCCGAAAGGGTCGTACGCGACGGTGCTCTTGCGCGAGTATCTGAAGTCCGACCCGAACGCGATGTGAAACACGCTACTTAACTGTAATTGTGAGTTGGCCTTTCCTATGAACTGTCGGCAGTGCGCCTCGTCGCTCACGCGCCCGGGTGACTACTGCCTTGTCTGTGGGACGCGCAACTGCGACACCGTCGTCCTCGACATCGAACGCGACCACGCCACCCTCACCTTCCTGTTCGAGGAGGAGGTCGTCGGCCGCTCAGACGTGCGCACCACGCCCGAGCCAAACGACGAGTTGACCGTGGTCGAACTCCGCAACTTCGCCGGGCGCATCGCAGATGACCTCCAGCGCAAACGCCCCGACGAAGTGTACGCAACCGGCGACCGCGAGGTGATTCAGGCGGTTCGGGCACAGGCGCACTACGATTTCTATCGAGTGGCTGGCGACGACCCCGTCGAGGCGGTGCTCTCGCGGCTTGGCGAGCCAGCGCTCGACGTGGTCGACCTGAAACCAAAAGAGAAACTCGGCGGCTCACACACCACGCTCATCGGCGAGCGCGACGGCATGAAAGTCATCATGCTCGTCGCGGAGCATCCGAACGTAAAGAAAGTCATCCCCGGTCCAATCGACGCGGGTGGGTCGGGGTCTCGAACCGGCGTCCGGGCGAAAGCCACCCGCGCGGACGAACACGGCAACGTCAGACTCCTGCTTCGTGACGGTTCCAGTGTACAGGAAAATCGCGTCGTGACGACCGCGGGCGACCGCGAGATGGGCGAGCGCGTCCGCGACGATTTGAACGACGCGCTCGCTTCGGAAGGATATCAGTAGCTAGTCGTCAGAAAGGCTCAGCGTCGTCGGATTCACTTCGCCCGTCTGTGAGTAGATACTGCCTACGAGGAGGACGCCCGCCACGAGCGGGATTATGGCACAGGCGGCGTAGACGGGTGGGTAGCCGAGAGTGTCGATAAGCGGCAGGGCAACCATTGGCCCGAGCGCGCCGCCCAAATCCCCGAGGACGTTGTTCGTCGCGGTTGCCCGACCCATGCGTTCGGTGGGCGTGAAATCAGCAAGCAGCGCGATGAGCGGGCCGCTCGTGCCCCCCTGTCCCGTGCCGATGAGGAGGCAGGCGACCGCGAGCAGGGGTATTGTCTCTGCGACCGCAAGCAGGGCGAATCCCGCAAACGAGATGGCGAGAAAGCCGAGCAAGACGGGGATGCGCGCGCCGTAATCGTCGCTCAGTTTGCCGCCGCCGAAGGTAAACACGGCCGCCGAGACGACGGTGAGCGCCATCAATAGCCCCGACATTCCCTGTGGACCGTAGCCCCAGATGCTAAAATTGTGGAAGTCGAGAAAGAGGACGAGCGTCGAGAACAGCGCGCCGAGATAGGCGAAGTAGAGCCCGAAGTTCACGGCGCCAATGGTGAGTGCGGGTGCGCTCACGTCAACGTCCCACGGTTTCACCCGCGTTTGCGGGCCGGAGACGTGCGTTTCTGGGATGGCGAAATACGCGATGGCGCTCGCAAGCAGGGCAAACGCCGCCGCGAGGACGAACGCGACCGTGACCGAATAGAGGTCGCTCACGACGCCGCCCATGACCAATCCAGCTGGGAAGCCAAGCGTGATGCCGCCGCGGACAACGCCCATGTTCGTCCCGCGCGATTCGCCGGTGCTCACGTCCGCGGCGATGGTGTAGGCCGTGGCGAACACGAGCGCGCTCCCGAGTCCCCAGAGAATGCGCGCGAGGAGGAACCACGCCTCGGGGAATTCAGCGTTCAGCGCGACGACGTAGCCGAGGGTGGCAAGCCCTTCGACGAACAGTCCCGCGATGAACGGCTTTCGCGTCCCGATACGGTCGATGAGCGAGCCGGCGGGCGTGTTGGCGACGACGCGCGTGAACCGATTCGCGCTCAAAATGAGGCCGACGACGAACGGCGAGATGCCGAGCAGTGCCCCGAGGTTCGGGAGGATGGGGAACACGACGCCGCCGCCGAAGCCGACGAAGAAGGTGCTCACGATGACGGCGGCGATGATGGTGCGCGGACGGCTCATCGACGCCGGCTCCCACGGTGCGACAGCACTGAACTCATTGCGTGTCGCTAGGTGGTTCGACCGGCGGGTTATCCCTGTCGTTTGCGGGTGTCTCCTCCGGCTTCCACGCGAGTCGAGCACGCCCCGCACACGCCGCCGATGCCCCCTGACAAACCCACACAGAGCGCCTCCGCAACTCAAAGGCTTTATCTGTCCCCTTTGGTTATGGACACGTATTATGGCCGAGCAAAAGAAGGGACGACGAACCGGTTCAGCCGGTCGGTTCGGCGCACGCTACGGTCGCGTTGCGCGACGCCGTGTAGCCGAGATTGAAGCGGATACGAACAAAAAGCACGCCTGCCCAGAGTGTGGCGACCACAAGGTCTCCCGCAAGGGTACTGGTATCTGGCAGTGCGCCCGCTGTGACTACAAGTTCGCAGGCGGCACGTACCGCCCAGCCACGCCTGGTGGAACGGCGGTCAAACGCTCCATCCGCGCCGCGCTTTCGAGCGACGACGAATAACTCTCTCACCTATGAGCTACAAGTGTTCGCGCTGCAAGCGAGACGTTGAACTCGACGAGTATGGCGGCGTTCGCTGTCCGTACTGTGGCCACCGCGTGCTCCTCAAAGAGCGCAGTCGCGTGGTCAAAGAAGTCGACGTCAACTGAGCGGTGCCCTCGTTTCCGTCGGGTTCGCCCCGATGCGACGTGTGGTGACCGAACTGTACCTGCCGAGGACTCCTCTTGCATACCGCGATTCTAACGTTCGAGTACGACGACGCCGCCTACGCCCGGATAGTGGCACGGAGCGTCCGCCAGGAACTGGATGAGATTGCAGGCGACCGCACGAGCGCCACACTCGCCCGTGAGGGGGCCACGGTCACCATCGAAGTATCAGCAGATGACCTCGTTGCTCTCCGTGCGGGGTGTAATACGTGGCTCACCCTGGTCAAAACGGCGGAATCGCTCGCGGACGTTGGATTTACCGCGCACGAGTAAGAGACAGGGTTTTTCAGTTAGCATCGCCACGGTGGTGATATGCAAGGTAGTCTCCCACCGGAAGCACAAGAAAAGCTCGAAGAACTGCAGGGTCTCCAGCAGACAGCCCAGCAGGTCGCAACCCAGAAACAGACCGCAGAGTCCTCCCTTCAGGAGGCCAAAACGGCACTCGACGAACTCGAAAACATCGACGAGGACGCGACGATGTACCGCGAGGTCGGCGAGCTGTTCGTCCAGACCACCTACGAGGACGCAAAAGAGAACCTCTCCGACAAGGTCGACACGCTCGAAATCCGCGTCGAGACGCTCACGAAGCAAGAAGAGCGCGTCGAAGGTCAGTTCGAGGAACTCCAGCAGGAACTCCAGCAGATGCTTGGCGGCGGCGCAATGGGCGGCGCTGGCGGCGCAGCACAGTAAATGCCAACCGACGAAGACGTCGTTCAGACGGCTGCCGAGGCGGCTGAAGGACTCATCTTCGCACGGTATAAGCGCTCTGAGGTCACCGACCTCGACATCACCGTCCACTTCGAGGAGGGCGTCCTCGAAGTCGACGTGTACCTAAACGCCCCCGGCGACGCGGAAGCCGTGGCCGACGAAGCGGCACGCGCCGCACAAGACGCCGTTGACGAGCTGTTCGACGAGGCGCAGTCGGCCTAACGTCGTCACTTCTTTCAGGAACAACAAAGACGAGCGACAGCGCCGGAATCGGGCCGTTAGAGTTTGTGCGCGACGCGCTCGCGGGCGCGTTCGAGTTGCGAAAGCAGGGCCTGATACTCTTCAAGCGTGGCGAGTTCGTCGGGCGAGTTGGTGGCTTCGAGGGCGTTTCGACGCGCGGCGAGAGAGTAGTATTCTTGGACAGGTGCATCGAGCGATGAGCGTTCGAGGAGCGATGCAATGGTATCTCGGAGCCCTTCTTTGGTCGGTGGTTTCACGACGTATTCATCGAGTCCCATTTCGACGATGTCAACGTCGGGGTCGACGGCACTGACCATCGCCACGCGACAGTCCACCTCGCGGGCGCGAATCTCTGCGAGCACTTCGTCGCCCGACATCCCCGGCATCCGTCGGTCGAGTAGCACGACATCGACCGTCTCGTCGAGGCGGGAGAGGGCCTGCTCACCGTTTGCGGCAAGTCGGGTGTCGTAGTCAGATCCGAGCCAGATATCGTACATTTCCGCGATGTCGGGCTCGTCTTCGACAATCAACACGACGGGAGAGTTTGACAGGCCCATTACACCTACATGGAAACAGACAGACAATAATGTTCTGCAACGAAGTCCGCGGACTCACCGATTACGTATTCCAGTGTGAAAGTCACCGAAGCTTGTATATTAGCTGATAATAGAATAGTGCCATGGCGTGGCAAGCGACGCCCTATACATTTCCCCTCCTCCTTGCGAGCACGGTTGCGCTGCTGTTAACAGCGTACGTGCTGAGCTACAGAAAGACGTTCAAACAACAGCGGATGACCGCGTTTCTCGCCGTCACGATGGGCGTCACAATCTGGTGTACTGCGTATTGGTTTCAACTTTCGATAACGACGCTCGCAGGCAAGGTGTACTGGACTCGGTTTGTGTGGATTGGCGTGGCGCTCATGTCGGTTGCGTGGCCTGTTTTTATCTTTGCGTACACGGGCCGACACCGCCTGCTCACGCCCCCTTCGCTGCTTGGCATCAGTGTGCTTCCGGCTGCGGCTGTGATACTGGTCTGGAGCCACACGTTTCGACAACTGGTGTTCACGCCAGAAGCCATTCACACCCATCCACAGGGCATGTTTCTCGAAATCAGTCCCGGCCCCGTGTTCTTGGGCTTTCTCTTGTACACGTACGTCCTCGACGTATTCGTCATCGGGTTGCTCGCCCACGACGCGTACAGCACGGAGGGATTTCGAAGACGCCAGAGCCTCTTGCTGATCTGTGCGGGAGTGATTCCGCTGCTCGCAAGCTGGGCAAGCGTCACAGAAGCCCTCCCGTTGCCCCACCTAGACTTGACGCCGATTACCTTCGGGCTGACCACCCCGCTTGTCGCCTACACGCTGTTTCACTACCAGTTTTTAGACGTGATTCCGGTCGCCCAGCGCAAACTCATCGACGAGATGGAAGACGGCGTCATCATTCTCGATGAGAACTACCGCATCGTCGATTACAATCCAACGGTAACGCACCTTTTCGATACCGACACAGACTTCGTTGGCGAGCGAGCGCAGACGGCACTCTCTGCGTATCCCGTGTTGGTTTCGTGTCTCTCTGATGAGGGGCCGTGTAGCGAACTCGTCACAACAAACGACGAGATGCCACGCTACTACGACGTCACGTGCACGCAGTTCGAGACACAGACCGAGGCGGGCTACATCCTGAGCCTCCACGACATCACCACGCGGCGCAAAGTCGAGCGACGCTATCAAACGATTGTCGAACAAGCATCGACGATTACCGTGCTCGTGAACGAAGCAGGCGAGTTCGAATACGTCACGCCGTCGGTCGAACGAACGCTTGGCTACGCATCTGCGGACATCCTTGGCGACCCGTTCATTGAGTACATCCACCCGGACGATGTCGAGCACATCTTCGAGACGTTCATGACCATCCAAGAAGGCGGGACGAGCGACTGGGTTGAACTCCGCGTCCAGCACGCAGACGGGTCGTGGCGCGTCATGGAGGCAAAAGGCGAGAACTTACTCGAAAACCCAGCCATCGGTGCGATTCTGTTGACCGCACACGACGTGACCGAGCGCAGACAGTACGAACAGCGCCTCCAAGTGCTCAATCGCGTGTTGCGCCACGACGTTGGCAACAAGATGTCCGTCGTGCAAGGGGCGATTTCGATGGTACGAGAGGAGACCGACAATGAACACGTCCGAACATGGATGGAGAAAGCCCACC
The DNA here is from genome assembly GCF_036689885.1 of Haladaptatus sp. CMSO5. NCBI lineage: Archaea > Methanobacteriati > Methanobacteriota > Halobacteria > Halobacteriales > Haladaptataceae > Haladaptatus > Haladaptatus sp. CMSO5. The sequence continues at coordinate 1,092,868 of NZ_JBAHVW010000001.1, read as the reverse complement.
TCGCGGGGCAAGAACTCCTCGAACTGAGCCAAAAGTCGCGTCGCATCGACACGCGATTAGACCGCAAATCGGAGGTTCGCTCGGTCGATATCGTCAAACAGGTCGAACAGGCGGTTTCAGCTACCAAGCGCACGTTTCCAACGGCAACCATCGCGTGTGACACGCCTGACGCGGCGTGGGCGAACGCCTTACCCCTCGTCGAAGTTGGACTCGAAGAACTTCTCGCAAACGCCATCGAGCACAGTAATCAAGAGATACCAGCGGTGACGATTTCGGTCACGACCGAAGACACAGAGTACGTCGAGATACACGTAGCGGACAACGGCCCCGGCATCCCCACGATGGAGCGCGAAGTGCTCGAACGCGGAGTGGAATCCCAACTTAAGCACTCGAGCGGTATTGGCCTGTGGCTGGTCCACTGGATTGTCACGGCCGCAAACGGTGAGTTGACCATCACGGAAACCGAGCCACGCGGCACGGTTGTAACGCTTCGCTTCCACGAGGCCGCACCGAGTTCGGCCGAACAGGTCGAACTCACCCAGGACTGAGCCTACGCGAGCAGGAAGATGAGCACGCTCACACCGAACACGACGATGATGAACGCGGCTGCGAGCGCGCCACCCATCGAGATGAGCGCGTTTGCGTGACTGGCGAGCGTCTCAGTGCGGTCGTTGCCGAAGACGATGACGGAGGCGCGCGAGGACGCCATCCCCGCTTCGACGGGCTCTAAATCGGCGCGGGCGGTTTCTGTGAGCGAGCAGATGAGCGAGACGAGTTCGTCGTGTGGAATCGCACCGCCGACCTGATTTGCGGACTTGACCGTGTTGACGACGTGGGTGTCCGTGGTCATTATTTCAGCGGCGTCGACGTCAGGAATCGCCTCGACGATGCGGTCACGAAGTCCGGGTTCCATGTTGTTGCCGTCTACGAGGACGTACGCGGTGAGTTGGCCTTCGACTTCGACCACCGCCACGCGAACGCCGAGGGGGCCGATGCCTTCAGGTGCGCTCCACGGCGTTCGGTCCCACGCGACGCCGAGTTGTATCGGGCCGCGTGGCGCGTCGATGAGTCCTTCTGCCACCGCTCCGGCCGCCTGAATCATGTCGTAGGAGCGTTTGCTCCCGGGGACGACGTGGCCGAGGTCGGGACCAGAGAGACCGTTGTTCGAGTTGTGAGCGTCGACGAGCATTACGTCTTTGAGGCCGTGGACGCGAGCTTCTGCCCCGGCGGTCATCCCAATCGAGAACTCCACGTCGTCTGCAAACTGCGGCGAGAATGTCGAGACGAGCAACGCATTGTTGCCGAACGCTTGCCCGATGAGCGACGCATCACCGACGCGCTTTCTGACGCTTTGAGACGCCACGCCGTCGTAGGAGATGGCCGAAACGGCCTCGCTTGCGGCATCCAGAATCGAATCGACCTCGCGCTCGGTGACGAGGTTGAAGTCGTGGCCAGCGGTTGCGTGAGGCGGGAACGCCATGCCCTCAGACCACGCTGCGACGCGCTCTGGCAGGTTGCCACCGCCGATTTCTCCCATCGGGCCGGGGTGTATCATCGGGAGCGTAAAGCGGGCTTTCTCCCTGCCACCGGGCGTCCGAAATGAGAGGACGGTGACGGGAACGATTGCCTCCTCACCGATGTCCTCGAAGAACGTTTCGAGTTCGCGCGACCCCTCAGCGATGTGGCCAATGAACCCGCGGATAAAATCGAGGACAGAGACGTCCATGCTCCGTCGCCACGGGCGGTCGATGACGGTGAGAAACGCCCAGACGGCCCCGGCATAGAGCACGCAGATCACGCCGAGAACGAGGAAGTCTTGGGGGACGACAACGAGCAGTTCCGGCGGGGCGCGTTCAGGGCGTGAGAGAAACGACCGAGCGAGCGGGCCGCCAATCTCGAAGTAGCGCATCGTCCCCGAGTAGATGAACAAGAGCACCGCAGACGCGACGGTGTGGATGCTCGCCGGAATCGACGCGATGAGCAGCGACTTTCTGGAGACGGCCATCACGACGAGCAGGCGAAGCGCGAACACGCTCGCCAGCGCGGCGAGCAGCGTATCGAAGACGAACCCCTGGCCAAGCGGCGTGAGCACTGCGATGATGCCCGCGAGGACGAGAAAGGCGACCACGACGAGTTCGCCCGCGAGCGCGAGCAATGAGGCGCGATTGCGCGTGAGTTGGCCACCGAGTTTCCCGTCTATCCACGGGGTCAGCGCGCTCGCGATGAGGGTTGGCAAGCCAATGAAAAAGATGCCCTGCCAAGCATCTTCGAGGACGAACCGAAAATCGAAGGCAGCGACGCCCGCGACGGCCGCGATGAGGAGGGCGAACCCGAGGCTCGAATACCACCGCGGTGCGCGGAAGATGTAGCGAGAAAGTGCCGCAAGGTCACCCTGCGTGGCGGTCATTACCCAATAATTCTAGCCAGAGGACAAAAATCCCGTTACTCGCAGATGGCGCGGAAGTTCTCGAACACTTCTTCACCCTCGTCGGTGTGGGCGACTTCCGGATGCCACTGGACGCCGTAGAGGTCGCGGTCTGTATCGCTCATGGCTTCGATACCGCACACGTCGCTCGTGCCGGTGTGGGTGAAGCCGTCGGGGAGTTCCTTGACCTCGTCTGCGTGGCTCGCCCAGACGCGCGTCTCGGGGGCGAGCGACCCGATGAGTGGGTCGTCCTCGTCGAGCACTTCGACCGTCACGTCGGCGTAGCCGCCGTACTCGCCACCGCCGACGCGCCCGCCGAGTTTCTCAGCGAGAATCTGCATCCCGAGACAGATGCCGAGGACGGGGATGTCCAGTTCAAGATACTCCTCACAGCGGCCGATGTCGTCCATGCTCGGGCCGCCCGAGAGAACGATGCCGTCTGCGTCAATCTCCTCGGGTGGCGTGTCGTTGTCGATGAGGTCGGTGTCGATGCCGAGGTCACGAAGCGCCCGGTGCTCTAAGTGGGTGAACTGCCCGTGATTGTTAATCACGACGATGCGGGTCATTAGCGGTGAGTAACGAGTATCGTCGTATAAACCTCCTGAAACGGGGCGAAAGCGGGCGTGGTTTGGTCCGGATTTCTTCTGCAGTCTACCTCGAAACACACCGGCTTGACGCGCGTTCAGGCGTCGTGTTCGCCATCTTATTTCCCGAAGGCTTATTGTGAAAACATTTGTTCGTTACGTAATGGTTTCTCGACGACACGTTCTCGCGGGTCTTGCGGGGGTTGGTGGTGTGGGGCTTGGGTATGCGGCCAACAATGACAGCGCAGAGACGTTCACGCCGGGGGGAAATCCGAACGCAGAGTGGCCACTCCCTCGCTATGATACCAGCAATTCGGCCTATAGTCCGGATGCGGTCGCACCACGCGAAAGCGTGCAAGTACGATGGACAGCAGACATGGGATGGAGAGGAACTGATGAGCCGCTAGTTGCGAATGGAACCGTTTTCTTTCCAACCGTCACTGGCCTTTACGCGCTCGATTCACAAACTGGCGAAGAGCGCTGGCGGTACGAACCGCCTGAAAATCCATGGATAGAGAATCCGATGTATTTCGACGGGATTGTGTATCTTACAAACTCGGTCGAAAATCAACTGTACGCATTTGACGCAACATCGGGAGACACCATCTGGTCACGAGATGATTTTGGAGAGATTAGTTCGGTGCTTCATCTCGTCGCTGGCGAGGACGTTAGAACGCCTGCGCTCTATCTCGGAGGGCGGGACGGGGCAGTGTTTCGCCTCGACCCAAAAACGGGAGACACGACATGGCAAACAGACCTCTTCGGACCAGTCACTGCCCTTAGTTACTATTTCCGTATGCTGTATGTCGGAACCAACAGTGGGGAGGTGTACACGTATGACGCGGCTGGCGACGTGCCACGAGAGATGAACCGACAGACGGCAGGGTCAAAGATTCTGTCCATCACCCCGAGTTCAGATGGTGTGTTCGTGACAACTGTCGGTGATTCCGCAAAGCTCTTTCACCACAGAGAGCTGGGCTCAAACCAACGTAAGATGGTGGATGCCGACTGGGCAAGTACGCCACCCGTGCTGGTCAACTCACGATTCTACACCACGGGGATAGACGGGCTCTCGACATGGCGAAGCTACGAGGACGACCATTCTTGGCGAATCAAATCTCGCTTCGACTCCACAGGTCCAATTGCCGCTGGCGACCGGGTGTACGCCGCGAGCACCAATGCAGTTCACGCGTTCAAACTCACAGGCGGGATTGGGATTCGGAGTGTGAGACTCAACGCAGAACGCTGGAAATTCTCCCTTGACAAGGGATACTTTTCTGGCCTTGCCGTCGCAGATAGCGCGCTCTTTGCGGCTCGAAATGGCACGGATGAGAACGAGACGACGCTCTACTGTCTCGAAGAAGCCTGAACTCACTGTTGCGAGCCGAGTGTGACACCGTTTAGGAGCGCCATTCACCAGACTGCACCTCCTTATTTTCGGAACACACAAGATGATATTTCCAGATAACACGCATATTATTCTATCCAGTAGGTACACACAACATGAAGTAGCGAATTGGTAACAAAGTCAGTAAGCGATGATGGTCTGGCTGGGTAGACAGTCATGACAGATACACCGACGTCACGCCGCACGCTGTTGAAGCGTGGGGCGCTCATCGCGGGGGCGGCATCGCTCGGCATTCCCGGCACGGTCGGGGCACAAGAAGAACAGAACGCGGTCTGTGCACGGTCACCGGGCTACTGGGGGAGTCACCCGGACGCGTGGCCGGTTGACGAACTCCAGATTTCCAACAAACGCGCACCAAAGGAGTTCTGGATTTCGTACTTGCTCAACCGAGCAACCGACGGCGACAAAAACCGCATCCTCGCAAAGGCGCTCGTCGCGGCCAAACTCAACCAGTACGCCGGAGCGGAAGATGCGTGCATCCGGTATCGCGGCACCGCAGACGACTGTATCGGTGGCGGCATCTGTCACTACGGCGTGCCCGGCGTGGCCGTGCGCTGGCTCTACGCCGCAGGCTTCGCGAAGTTCGGAACGCCTGCGTACGAGCCGATGGACAGTTGGTACACGGACATCACCCTCCCCGACGAGTGTACGGGCGAATGGGTCACGAAACACGCGAACGGCGAGTGTCTCTACGACACCTTAGACGCCTACAACAACGGCGAGTTGTGCGCGTGTGCGGCCGAGGAAGCTCTCGAAGGCGCACGATTCGAACTTACCGCCTTCGAAGCACCTGAAGAGGTGGAACTTGGAGCCGCGTTCATCTATTCATTCACCGTCGAGAACACGGGCGGCGAGACGGGCACGGTCGAAACCGAGATTGCCACTTCCGTCGCCGAGTGGTACGTCTATCCGTCGTCGCCGGTGACGTGGACGGCGACGCTCGACGCCGGCGAGAGCAGAACCTTCGAAAGCGACCCGCTCAAACTCTGGTGGGAAGCGCCGTTCTCGATTTCGCTCTCAGCGTTCAACCAGTCGAGGGACGTGCGGACGACGCGGCCAGTGATGGCGTTTGGCGAGGCGTTCGTCACCGGACACGACGTTCGCTTTTCCGTCAACGCCTTCGAGCACGTCCCAGACCCCTCGAATCCGGTCACCCACGTCGAGATTACGTGCGAGAATCAGACGGACGAGGCCGCACCGATTCCGGACATGGGCTTCCTGTGGCTCTACTCGAACGGGTCGTACCGTTACGTCGATTACGGCAACCAACCACCCGTGTTTTATGGAGAACTCGCCGGGAACGAGACGAGGACGGAGACCATTACGTACGAAGTCGAGCAGTCGTTCGACGCGGCCGACGTGACCGTGGGCTGGGAGGACGAAGACCCGATTGGCAGCATCGGAGCCTACTGGTCGAACAACCCGTCGAACATCAGCTAATCACTCCTTGTCTCGCCGTTTGCTTGCGGTTTCAAAGCCGAGTTCGTCCATCTCTTGACCACGGCGCGTTTCGGCCTCGGCAAGCGCCTCCGGGTCGGGGCTGGCGTCGTCGTCGATACGAGCAAACGAGGTGTGGATTTTCGCGTGACACCACCGACAGAGAAACACCGTGATTTCGTGGGTTCCGGCCTCGCGGTTTGCGTACGAGAGGTGGTGTTCTTCGAGTAGCGGTCGCTCGCCGGAGTGGGTGTTCAGGCGCTCTGGCAAGCCACAGCGGGCGCACTCGCGGTTGTGTTCGGTCGAGCGAAAGTGCGGGCAGTCGCGCCACGTCCACTCGTGGTCGGGATTCGCCGCCGGACAGTGAAACTCGTCTGCGCGGCGCGCTGCGGCGAACTCGGGGTCGTTGCCGGCGTAGTGGAAGGCGTAGCGACACCGGCCGTCGTCGGTGAGGTGGTCACACCGCGAAACGTGGGCGTAGGGGTCGTCCACCCCGACCGACGTACCCTGCGGCGTCTTTTCCATACCCACTCTCGTTCGTCCTCGAATTTCAAGGTACCTCCCGAACCACTTTTCCACTCGCCGGGAGAGGTGTGGGTGTGCGTCTCGTTCACGACAGCAACGGTGGGCAACACCCCCTCGCCACGCAGGTAGACACGGCCGACACCATCCTCCAGCAAGGCCTTGGCCTCATGTTCAGGCGCTCGATTCCCGACGACTACGCGCTCGTCTTTCGCTTCGGGAAGGCAAAACGCCGCGACATCCACATGCTCTGTGTGTTCTTTCCCATCGACGTGATATGGGCGCGAGACGGTGAGGTGGTGAAGGTGAAAACGCTCCGCCCGTGGCGTGGCTACGGCGCGGCCGCTGCTGACCTGCTCGTTGAACTTCCCGCGGGGAACGCAGCAGGCGTCGAAGTCGGTGACCGCATCGCCCTTGTCGAGTGAGCAGCAACATCTGCCACATAGGCCCACTTTAAGTTCATAGAGGCGTTCCCTGAGAATGGCTATCATGACCAGTGACTGTTTTATTCGGGTCCCTTCCCGAATCACACCCCACCTCTGACCCCGTTTCTGTACAGTTCGTAGATACAACGCTCCGCGACGGTGAGCAAGCGCCAGGTGTCTCGCTCACCCCAGACCAGAAGGCCCAGATTGCCCGTGAACTCGACCGGGCGCGGGTCTCGGTCATCGAAGCAGGCAGCGCCTGCACCGGCGCGGGCGAGCGCGAGACCATCTCGCGAGTCGCCTCGCTCGGCCTCGACGCGAAGGTGACGAGTTTCGCCCGCGGCGTCCAAGGCGACATCGACCTCGCGCTCGACTGTGGCGTCGATGGCGTCCACCTCGTCGTGCCGTCGAGCGACCGTCACATCGAAACAAAAGTCGGGACGACCCGCGACGGCGTGGTCGAAAAGACCACCTCGCTCGTCGAGTACGCCCGCGACCACGGCCTCTGGGTCGAAGTCCTCGGCGAAGACGGCTCGCGCGCCGACTTAGACTACCTCGAACGGCTGCTTGGTGCGGCCCTTGATGCGGGCGCAGACCGCGTCTGTTACTGCGATACGGTCGGGCACGCGACGCCCGAACACACCTACGAGGCCGTCTCGCGGCTGGCTGCACTCGGGCCAACGAGCACCCACACCCACGACGACTTGGGCCTCGCCGTCTCGAACGCCCTCGCAAGCGTGCGCGCCGGTGCAGACGTCATCCACGCCACCGTAAACGGCATCGGTGAGCGCGCGGGCAACGTCGCACTCGAAGAGGTCGCCATCGCCCTCGACCACGGCTACGGCATCGAGACCGTCGATACGACGCGGCTGTTCAAACTCGCCCAGACCGTGGCGACGGCGACGGGCATCCCGCTCGCGCCGAACAAGGCCGTCGTCGGCGAGAACGCCTTCAGCCACGAGAGCGGCATCCACACCGACGGCACGCTCAAAGACGACGCGATGTACGAACCCTACCCGCCGGAAAAGGTTGGCAGGGAGCGTCGGCTCGTCCTCGGCAAGCACGCCGGGCGCGCGGGCGTCAAAGCCGCGCTCGACGAACACGACGTTTCGGTCTCCCCAGAAGAACTGGGAACGGTCGTCTCCCGCGTGAAAGAGCTCGGTGACCGCGGCAAGCGCGTCACCGACGCGGACCTACTCACGATTGCAGAAGAAGTCCAACAGCGCGAACGCGACCGCCGCGTCGAGTTGCTCGGGCTGACAGCTGCCTCGGGCGGCGGCACGCCCACCGCGAGCGTCCGCCTGCTCGTCGATGGTGAAGAACGTGTGGCCTCCGGCACGGGCAGTGGCCCGGTCGATGCCGCCGTCTCTGCGGTGCGCTCGGCGCTCGGCCCGGCCGCAGACGCCCAGCTCGACAGCTATCACGTCGATGCAATCACGGGCGGCACCGACGCCGTCGTGACCGTCGAAGTCGAAATGTCGCGCGATGGCCGCCACGTCACGGTCGCCTCAAGCGAGGCAGACATCACGCGCGCGAGCGTGAACGCGATGGTCGATGCGTTAGACCGTCTGCTTGCGGCCGACTCGAACCACGTCCTCGCGGACGACTAACCCCGACATACCTTCTTTGTGCGCGCCACCCCACGTGAGCCATGGCTGAGTACTACGACGTGTTCGAAAACCGAGTGCGCTTTGCGGAGACGGATATGCAGGGAATCGTGTTCTACGGCAACTACATCACCTTTCAAGACGAGACATTCAACGCCTTCCTGCGCGAAATCGACTACGGCTACGACACCCTCGCGGAGAAGGGATGGGACGTGCACGTCGTCCACGTGGATATGGATTATCACGCGTCTGCGGAGTTCGACGACGTGCTCGTAAACGCGATGCGCGCAGAGACGATTGGGACGAAAAGCCTGACATTCGCCTACCGGGTGCGCAGAAAGGCCGACGAGACGCTCCTCGCCGCAGGCCACGTCACCTACGTCGCGGTGGATGCAGCGACCGGCGAGGCGATTGCCGTTCCCGATGATTTCCGGGAGGCGCTGGTCGAGTTTCAAGAAACGCCACCGACAACGACGTAGCTCGCAGGTGAGAAACTCAAATAAACACATGACGAGTTGTGTGATATACCGTACCCCTGATACAGTTAACTCCCCTCGAAACTAACGTGAAGTGATGATTCTCGACCTTATCACCAACCCGGACGCGTTCTTCCGGGAAGAGGCCGAGTCACCACGGCTTTGGGGAGCCGCTGGAATCGTGTTCATCGCGGGGGGTCTGGGTGCTATCGCGTCGTACCTCTTACTCTCTCGCATCGTTTCCGTACTCCCGGCCGAAGGTGGCGGAGCAGTATCGCTTCTCGTATTCGCATTTGGAATAGGTGGCGCACTCGTCGCACAGTTCGTCATCTGGCTCGTATTCGCCATCCTGTTTCACGTCATCTCCATCGTCTTCGATGGCGAGGGCAAATTCACGAAAACGCTCGCATTGACCGGGTGGGGCTTTTTCCCCTCCATTTTCGGTGGAATACTCGGCATCGGGGCGATGTACCTCGCACTCCAAGGCATTCCCGCGCCAACGTCACCGGAGGCAATCCAAGCGTATTCACTCGCCGTCACCCAGAGTTCGACGCTCCGACTCGCGTCGCTCGTGGGCATCGTGTTCACGCTCTGGAGTGCGTTCCTCTGGGCGTTTGCCGTGAAACACGCGCGAAACCTCACCTTCAGACAGGGCCTGTACACCGTTGCGATTCCCGTCGGCATCAACATCGCACTCGCGGTGTTCGGCCAGGTGTTCACGCTATGAAAGCGCCCCTCGTCGCGGCGCTCATCGTCTGCTCGCTGCTCACGCCGATGGCCGTCGTCGCCCAAGAAGATGCGTTCATCTCGGTCACGGGCGCGACCACCACACCGGAATCGCCCGCAGTTGGCGACCTCGTGACGGTGACGGCGACCATCCGCAACTCGGCCGGAAGCCAGCAAGCGTTCGAGGTTCGGTCGGTCGAACTGGTCGCTCGCACCGGAAATACGGAGTACGACCAAGTGGACAACATCGGCACGATTTCGCCGGGTGAAAGCCTGAGCGTCCCGCTCACGACGACGTTCGATGAGGCGGGCGTCAAACGCCTCGAACTCGAAGTGCGCGGGCGGAGTGTGAACGGGTCGAGCGAAACGGTTCGCTACCCCGTCACCATCGACGTACGCTCACAGGAAGCCGCCGGAACGGTGCCGCGCGTCCAAATTCTCTCTGAGACGCTCGTCTCGAACACCGAGAGCGTCGTGACGGTTCGCGTTTCGAACGGCGGGGAAGCCACGCTACGGGACCTCGACCTCACGCTGTCGGGTCGGGAGATTACCGTCGAAGACAACGCGCGAGTGCTGCCGCGGCTCGAACCCGGCACGCTCACAACGTTCAACTTCACCGTCGAGAGCCAAGATCCCGGCAGGACGGCCATCGACGCGCGACTCGACTACGCGACCGCGAGCGCACGGCGCTCTGTCACGACGACACGCGACGTAACAATCGAACCGCTCAATGAGAACGTCGTGGTCGAAGCGAGCGTCGTAAGCCTGCCAGAGACGGACACCACCGCCACACCGCCGGTCTCCGTCGAAGTGCTCAACTTGGGGAACGCCGCCATCGAAAGCGTCGTCGTCACGGCCACGGTTGACGGCGTGCCGGTCGCACGCACCCTCATCTCGGAGATTGACGCAGACAGCACCAGTGTTGCCCGCCTCAACCTTTCCGGGGTGACCGACCCGGCCGACCTCGTCATCACGGCCAGCTACGACATGGGAACCGTCGAAGGGTCGAGCCAAACCTCGCTCCGCTACACCCCGCGCGTGGGTGTCGTCTCGCTCACCGGCATCAACACCGAGTTCGAAGACGGCAAACTCCACATCACCGGAAGTGCGAGTAACGTCGGCCAAGGCACCGCAGAGAGCGTCGTCGTCCGGGTCGTCCCCGCAGACGGCGTGACGCCTGCCCAGCCGTTCAAAGAGTACTTCGTTGGCACGGTGCCACAGAGTGATTTCGTCGTGTTCGATCTCTACGCCGTGGTCAGCGACAACGCGACCGCCGTCCCCGTGAGCGTCACCTACCTCGCAGGCGGCGAAGAGCGCTCGGAGACGGTGCAGGTTCGCATCGAAGACTCACAGCCAGCGACTGCCCCACAAGACGATGGTGGCTTCAGCCTCCCACTCATCATCGGGGGACTGTTCATCGTCTTGCTCGTGGTCGGCGTCATCGGCTACGCTTGGCGCAACTCACGCAATGGCACTCGTTGAACTGCGCGACGTGGTCAAGCGCTACGAACTCGGCGGCGAGACGCTCACCGTCCTCAAGGGCGTGGATTTCACCATCGAAGCCGGCGAGTTCGTCGCGGTGATGGGGCCGAGTGGCTCCGGCAAATCGACCATGCTCAACATGATTGGCCTGCTCGACGAGCCAAGCGAAGGCACCGTCCTTCTGCGCGGTGAGGACGTGACCACGCTTTCAGACCGCGAGCGCACCAAAGCCCGACAGGGAGCGATTGGCTTCATCTTCCAAGACTTCTACCTCATCCCGTCGCTCACCGCGACCGAGAACGTCGAACTCCCGACGCTGTTCGGCGGTGCCGGAAACAAGAAGGGGCGTGAGAAAGCCATCGAGTTGCTCACGGACTTCGGCCTCGGCGACCGCTTAGACCACCTCCCGAAGGAACTTTCTGGTGGTCAACAACAGCGCGTCGCCATCGCGCGGTCGCTCGTAAACGAACCCCAAGTCCTGCTCGCAGACGAGCCAACGGGGAACTTAGACCAGAAAACCGGCAAGGAGATTTTAGACCGCCTCCGGGAGATTTGCGATTCTGGCGTTGGCATCATCGCGGTTACCCACGACCCGAACGTGGCCGCCTACGCAGACCGCCGGGTCAACATCGTAGACGGCGTCATCGACGGCGACGATGCGCTTGCGCGGGAGGACCACGATGCTTGAGCCACTCTACCGACGATTCCCGTCGGTGATGATGGCGCGGCGCAACCTGACGCGCAACAAGGTTCGCTCTGCGCTCGCCATGCTCGGCATCGTCATCGGCGTCCTCGCCATTGCCTCACTCGGTATCTTCGGCAACACGCTCCAAGTGAGCGTCACCGAGTCGCTTGGCGACATCGGGAGTGAGATCATCGTCTCACCCGCGTTCGACGAGGGTGTGAGTTTCTTAAACGACCGCGACGTCCAGAACATAGAACGGGCCGCCCCCGGCGCGAGCGTCACGCCGGTTGCCCAAGGACAGGGGGTGGTTGAGTTCAGCAACGAACGACAGGTGGTGCAACTGTTTGGCGTCTCCCGACCGGGCGACCTCTATGAAGCAGAATCCGGCACGCTCCCGCCAACGCTGCGAAGCGGCGCGCTCATCGGGACGAACCTCGCGGAGAATCTCGGCGTGCGCGTCGGCAACAGCATCATGGTCGATGGGAAAAGTTACCGCGTGACCGCGATTCTCGCGGCGAGTCAGGCGTTCTCACCGACCTCCGCGAGCAATGCTGTTGTCCTGCCAATCGATGAGTTCCCCGCCCGCGAGTACGACCAAATCGTGGTCGATGCGGGGACGGGCCTCGAAGCCAACGCCACCGCAGACGCCATCCGCAAGTTGAACGACCGCGACACCCGCTATGAGGTGTTCGAGCTCGCAGACATCTCAGAGCAGATCACCCAAGCGTTCGACGCCATCGGCTCGTTCCTGATTGCGATTGGCGCAATCTCGCTCGTCGTCGCGGGTGTGAGCATCCTGAACGTGATGCTCATGAGCACCATCGAACGACGCACCGAAATCGGCGTGTTGCGCGCCGTTGGCGTCCAGAAAGTCGAGATTCTCGGCATCATCCTCGTCGAGGCACTGCTGCTCGGGATTCTCGGCGGCGTCGTTGGCATCCTGCTGTCGGTTGTCGCGGGCATGGCAGTGAGCCAGTTCATCCTTGGCGACCCGTGGGGAGTGTTCACCGTGACGAACTTCGTGTTCATCGCCCAGGCCTACGGCTTCGCACTCGGCGCAAGCCTGCTCTCTGGACTCTATCCGGCGTGGCGCGCGGCGAATCTGAATCCCGTGGACGCGCTTCGCGGGTGAAAATCAGTCCGAATCCGATTCTGCGGTTTTCTTTTTCGTGGTGATGCTGCCGAGTTCCGGCACGGTATCGTCCGTAACGCGCGTCTGGAGTTTGCCAAGTGCGACGGCTCCGATGTAGAGTGCGACGGCGACGAGCACGATGACGCCGCCTGCGGTCGCCCCGCCGTAGTAGGAAACGGCGATGCCGAGCAAGACGGCGAGTTCGGCGAGGACGACCGAGACAACGAGCGACTCTGAGAAACTCCGCGAGACTTGCGTTGCCCCGGCAACCGGGACGACGAGCATCGCGGCGACGAGAATGACGCCCATAATCTGCATCGCGCCGACGACGACCATCGCGGTGAGCATGACCATCACGCGGTTGAACCACGTGACCGACAGGCCGGAGACGGCCGCGGCCGTCTCGTCGAAGGTGACGTACAGCAGTTGGTTGCGAAACAGCGCAACCGTGCCGACGATGATGACGAACAACACGAGCAAGATGGCGGCGTTCTCGGCCGAGACGGTTGCGAGGTTGCCAAACAGAAACTGATTGACGCCAACGGCGAGACCGCCCGCGTTGATGCTGATGAGCACCGACCCGAGGGCGAACCCGGTCGAGAGAACGATTGCCATCGACACGTCGTTGTAGGCGTCAGTCGCCTCGGAGATGAGTTCGATGAGCAACGCGGCGAGGATGGCGACGACGACGGCCGTGAGATACGGCGAGACGCCGAGGTTGAGCACGGCGTTCAAGAACAGCCCAATCGCAACGCCCGCGAAGGCGGTGTGAGCAAGCGCGTCCCCAATCAACGCGAGTTGGCGATGGACGAGGAACGTCCCGATAAGCGGGGCCATCACGCCGATACAGAGGCCGACGAGGATGGCTCGGTGCATGAACTTGTACTCGGGGCTGATGAGTTCAAGGCCGGTCAGGTGGTACAGTTGGGTGAGAAGCCAGTACCAGAGGTCGAGCAGCACGTAGAGCGGCGTCAGCACGGGGTCAAGCGGGCTTGCCTGTAGGAGTACGTCGAAGGGAATCATTGAACTCCTCCGATGGCGGTGGCAGTGCCGAACGCCCGCCCGAGGGCGTTGCTCTCTATGAACTCGTCGGTCGGGCCGTCGAAGTAGATGCCCCGATTGAGGCAGACGACGCGCGCAGCGTGTTCGGTCACTGCGCCGAGGTCGTGTTCGATGAGCAGGATGGTGATTCCCTGTTCGTTCAGCGCAGAGAGGAGGTCGTAAAACGCCTCGACCGACTCTGCGTCAACCCCGACGGTCGGTTCGTCTAAGACGAGTAGGTCGGCTTCCCCAGCGAGGGCACGCGCGATGAATGCCCGCTGGCGCTGCCCGCCCGAAAGCTGGGTTACCCGGCGATTTGCGAACGCGGTCATCCCGACGGTGTCGAGCGCCCGGTCAACAATCGCCCAGTCTTCCTGCGAGAGACGACCGACCCCGACGTGAGGGAACCGGCCCATCTTCACGACTTCGCGCACCGTGATCGGCATCTCCTTTGAGGCACTCGCGTGCTGGGCGACGTAGCCGATTCGCGCGCCGTCGTCGAATGCCTGCGACGGTTCGCCGAACAGCTGCGCGGTGCCCTCGTCGGGCTGGAGCAATCCGAGCATGAGTTTCATCAGCGTCGATTTCCCCGAACCGTTCGGTCCGACGACGGCGACGTACTCGCCTGCCTCGATGTGGAGCGAGATATCTTCGACCACCGGCGTTGCGGTGTAGCCAAACGACACAGCAGAGAGGTCGATGACGGGGCTCGGCGCGCTCATTCGAAGTTTCTCCACTCGCTGTCCCACCCGTCGAGACCGACCTCTGCGGGCGTTTTGTTCCCGAGAACGACCTCGAAGGTGGGCATGTTGATGTTGTAGGCGATTTCCTCGTAGCCCCAGTTCTCTGCAACCCAGTCCTCGCGGACGCCCGCATACGGCGTGACTGGGTAGTACGCTTCGACCGGCGTCTCTGCGAGCAGTTGCTTTGCGGGCTTTCGCGTCTCGAAGACGCCTGCGCCGATGTACTTGATGTCGTGTTCGTCGATAACGTCCTTCGCTTCCGTGATGTCGCTCGGTTTCACGTCGCCACTCGCCGCGAGGTTCACGACGAGCGGGCGCATCTCGACGCCGTAGCGCACGCCGATGTACTGGAACGCGTTGTGCGCCGCGAGTTGGACGACCTTGCGCTCTGCGGCGTCGAAGACGGCTTGGTAGTCGGCGTCGATGCGGTCTAACACATCGGTTTTGTACGTTGCTGCGTTCTCAGCGAAGGTGTCTTCGTAGTCGGGGAAGTTCTCGATGAGACCGGCGCGGATGTTATCGACCGACGTTTTCGCTCGCTGTGGATCGAGCCAGAAGTGCGGGTCTTGCCCGCGGCCGTCGCCAACACCCTCTTCTTCCGGGTCTAAGCTCGCGGCGAGGTCGACGAGTTCGACGCCTTCGCGGGCGTTGATGAGCGCCGTATCGACGTTGTCGTCTTTGAGCGTCTGAATCGCGCGGTCAGCCCACGGTTGGAAGCTCTCGCCAACGTGGAGAAACGCGTCTGCCTCGATGATGTCCTTCGTAACGCTCGCGTTCGGTTCCCAACCGTGGCCGTGCAGGCCGGTCGGAACCAAATTCTTCACCTGTACGGGCGTGTCTTCGGCGATTTTCCGCGCGAAGTCGAAAAAGCTGAAGAACGATGCTGCGACGACCGGGTCGTCGCCGGTGTTCTCAGCGCCACCACCCGCAGTCGCCCCGCCACCGGTACAGCCAGCGAGTCCTGCCGTCAGTAGTCCCGCCCCGGAAGCAAGCGCCTGTCGGCGCGTCAACAGTCCAGTCGCCCGTTGTTGCGAATCAGTCATAGTTATCGGAGTTAGATTGAGGAGGATATTTAATACTATTGGTCTAACTAGAAGTTTAGACGAGTCTAATTTGTGGTTAATGATTAATTTCCAACATCACAAGCGAGTGGAGAGGAACTGCGATAGTATCCTGTAGCGACAGCTACGAGTCGGGCCGACCAGGAAATGTAGTTTGGTTTTCAGTTAGTTCGGCGGACGGTGAGCGTGCCACGACGCGACTTTTTCGAACGCTCGACACGCCGCGAGCACCACGTCGTCTGCGTGACGACGGCCAACGACTTGCATCCCGACCGGTCGGGCGTCTACGGCTCCCGCCGGAACCGACGCCGCGGGGTGGCCCGTCAGATTGAACGGGAGCGTGAGATACCAGCCCGTGTACGGGTCGATTTCCTCGCCGTCGATTTCTTCGGGGCCGTAGATACCGCGCTCGAACGGCGGCGTGCCCATCGTCGGCGTGAGGAGGAGATCATACTCGGCAAAGAAGTCTGCAAGGGCATCGACCACCTTCGTCCGGACGGCGTTCGCCTCGCTGAGCGCCATCATCGATTGCTTCTTCCCGAGGTGTGCCATCGCGCCGAACGCCGGACTCAGGTCGTCTCCGTGTTCGGCGAGGTCAACGCCAAAGGCTTCCTCTGAATGTTCGACCGTCCACGAAACCCGCGCCTGAAACAGGGTGCGCGCGGCGTCTTCGACCTCGTCCCAGAACTCTGAGAACGCCGGGTCTGCGCGTTCGACCGTCATCCCCGCTTCTTCGAATTTTTCGGCCGTCTCGTCAGCAATCGCACGCACGCTGTCTGCGACGGTGAACGCCTCCATGTCCGGCGAGTAGGCGACTGTGAGGTCGGAGACGGGCTGGTCGAGCGCGGATAGATAGCTTCCCTCAGGTGCTGGAATCGAGAAGGGGTCGTGTGCTTCGGGACCAGCGAGCACGTCCATCGCCAACGCCGCGTCCTCGACGGTGCGCGTGAGCGGTCCGGAGTGGACGAACGGCCACGCGTCGATGAAGCCGTCCGGCCGACTGCGATGTGGCACGCGCCCGAACGAGGGTTTGAGGCCGAAGATGCCACAGCACGACGCCGGAATACGAATCGAGCCACCCGCATCAGAACCGAGCGCGAGCGGAGCCATTCCGTCTGCAACGGCGGCGGCGCTCCCGCCCGACGAGCCGCCTGCGGTGTACTCGGGCGCGTAGGGCGTCCCCGAGGTGCCAAACAGTTCGTTGTCGGTGATGGCGACGTGCCCGAATTCGGAGGTGTTCGTCTTGCCGAGGACGATACCGCCCGCGGCTTTCACCCGGGCAACTTCGAGGGCATCCTCATCAGGGACGTACGCACCGAGCGGCTTCGACCCGAAGGTCGTCTGGATGCCCGCCGTCTCGAACAGGTCTTTGATGGCGACCGGAAGCCCACAAAGCGCGCCCGGGTCGTCGCCGCGTGTGAGAGCATCTTCGGCTTCGCGGGCCGCCTCGCGGGCGTCGGCTTCGACGAGGTGAACGTAGGCGTTCGTGCGCTCGTTTCGCTCCTCGATACGGGCGAGATAGGCGTCTACCACCTCGACCGGCGAAAGGTCGCCAGCGCGTATTTGCCGAGTCAGCGACGCCGCAGATTCGAAACACAGGTCAGTCATGCTATGTGGGTTTCTCACACGGTGTGAAAAGTGTAGGTTTGACGGCAGCGAGGGGTGATTCGGGCTTGCTCCTGAAAGGCGAACTGACTTCGCACACGGCGTAGACGCGTCACGAATGTGGCGAGACTGGCCAAACAGACAACCATACGGCCATACCGGGAAATTCCTCCTGCTCTGGGCAGCGCTGTTCGTGTGGGTCGGGTCGCTTGTCGCGCTCAAACTCGTGTTCAACGCGGGCAACGTCGTGCTCACCGTCGCCGCGGTCGTCGTGGGCGTGGCGGTACTCTACGCCGTCCGGCCAGTGTTCGTACACGCGCTCACCGACGAGAAGCGGCTGAAGTAGCGCAACCGACGTTCTCAAACGCTGTCGCCAACCGCGTCGCCAAACGCGTCGTCATCCGGTTCGATTCTCGAGAGTCGCATCGCGTTACCGGTGACCACCGTCGTCATGCCCACGTCACCGGCGAGCACCGCGACGACGACGGAGACGAACCCGAGGGGGATGCCAACGGCGAGTATCGCTTTGACGGCGAGACTTCCCCAGATGTTCTGGCGGATGACGCCGTTTGCCTCGTGGGAGAGGTCGTAGAGGTAGGGCAACCGCGAGAGGTCGTCGGCCATGAGCGCGATGTCTGCGGTTTCGATGGCCGTCGCGGAGCCTGCCGCACCCATTGCGATGCCAACCGTCGCGGTGGCGAGTGCGGGTGCGTCGTTGATGCCATCGCCGACCATGGCAACCGAGTCGTACTCCGCGAGCAGTCCTTCGACGGCATCGACTTTTTCCTCGGGAAGGAGGCTCGCGCGGTAGTCGTCTACGCCGACCTGTTCTGCGACAGCCCGGGCCGTGCCTTCGTTGTCGCCGGTGAGCATCACCGTGTGGACCCCGCGTTCTTTGAGGGCCGAGACGACGGCTTTGGCCTCGGGGCGGACGGTATCGGCTACGGCGATGAGGCCCTCGATATCGTCTTCGGTGCCGACGAGGATGACGGTCTTCCCCTGTGCTTGGAGGCGCGGAATGGTGTCGGAAACGAGGTCAAGACAGCCGTCGCGCTCACAGAGCGTCTTCGTCTCTGTGGGAAGGTCGCCCGCGCTCGTCGTGAAGTGGACGTGCGCCAAATCAAAGCCCAAGTCCTCGAACAGTGCGGGCTTTCCAGCGTAGTGGGTTTCGCCGCCGAGGTCTGCCCGCACGCCCTTCCCGGTCAGACTTTCGAACTCGTCTATGTCCGCGGTGTACTCTGCGTCCGCGTGGGCGGTAATGGCCGAGGCGATGGGGTGTTCGCTGCGCGATTCGACGCCCTGTGCGCATTCGAGCACGTCGCTTTCTGAATTACCGTTGAGCGGAATCACGTCGGTGACCGACAGTTTGCCCGTCGTGAGCGTCCCCGTTTTGTCGAAGGCGACGGTTTCGACCTCACCCATCGCTTCGAGGTGACTGCCGCCTTTGATGAGCACGCCGTTTTTGGCGGCGCTCGTCACGCCCGACACGACCGTCACGGGCGTCGAGATGACGAACGCACACGGACACGCGATGACGAGCAAGGCAATCCCACGGACGAACCACTCGACCCACACCGCACCGAACAGAAGCGGCGGCACGGCCGCCGTGAGGATGGCTGCGGTCACCACGACCGGCGTGTAGTAGCCCGCAAAGCGCTCGACGAACTGCTCGCGTTTGGTCTGTTTTTCCTGTGCGCTTTCGACGAGGTCGATGATGCGCGAGAGGGTGTTGTCGGCGGCGGTGGCCGTCACTTCGACTTCGAGATAGCCCGCCTCGTTGAGCGTCCCGGCGTACACCTCGTCGCCCCGTGCCTTATCGACGGGCACGCTTTCGCCGGTGATGGGCGCTTGGTTGACCGCACTTTCGCCCTCTACAACCGTGCCGTCGGTCGGAATCTTCTCCCCCGGTTCGACGACGACGAGGTCGCCAATTTCGAGGTCATCGACCGACCGTTCGTGGGTGTGGCCGTCGTGTTTGACGGTGGCCGTCTCGGGGGCGAGCGAGAACAGTTCTGCGAGCGAGGTGCGAGCGCGCTCGATGGAGCGTCGTTCGAGCAGCTCAGCGACGTTGAACAGGACGGCGAGCGACCCGGCTTCGACGAACAACTCCACCGACGGAATGGCGAGCGTGACGCCCGTCGCGGCGAGGATGGCGACGCTCATCAGGAAGTCGATGTCGAGATTCAGATTCCGCGCCGAGTAGTAGCCGTTGCGGACGATGACCTGTCCACCGACGACGATGGCCGCGAGAAACAGCACGTCGGAGACGACGAAGGGCCGAGTGAGGACGGTTGCGACCGTGACGTTCACGCCCGCGAGGAGGAACTCAAAGAGGAGGGCAGCCGCGAGGAGGACGCCGCTCACGGCCGTCTGTTTCGCGCGGGTCGAGTGCCAGACCGAGGTTGTGTCGTCGTTCGCAGACTGGGTGGCTTCGGCTAAATTCGTCACCTCGTAGCCCGCACGGTCGAACGCCGCGAGAACGGCGTCGCTCGTGGTCTGTTCTGCATCGTAGACGACCTCTGCCTTTCCGGTCGTCGGGTGGAGGTCGTACTCCACGACGCCCGTCACGTCGTCGAGGGCGTTGCTAATCTTCCCGGCGCACGACGCACAGTCCATCTCGGGAACAGAAAGGGAGAGTTGTTGCCGGTTGTTCCCGCCATGGCCGCGTCCATGGCCAGAAGCCGCAGGCGAGTCCGCAATCATTGGCTGTTTTTCGTGGTCACGGGTTATTAATCAAGCTGCCATTTGTGGGGCGGGATTTAATAAAATTCGCTATTTTCTTCGGTCCGAGTTAATAAATCGAGGCGAGCCAGCGCAAACGCGCGACTTTTGCGTTCGTAGATAGAAGGCAGGATATGGAACGGACGACTGAGGCCGTGGTCGCGGTGTTACCCTTCCTCTTGTTGGGCATCGCAGACATCGTCTTACTGCTCTTTTGGGGGCTCGACCCGCTCTGGGGGTTCATGATTCTCCCACCCATTCTGTTCATGAGCGTCCTCGCCTGGGTCGGGTTCAAAAGCGGCTTCATCGGGAAGGACGTCGATGACGCCCAGCGCCCCGGGTAGTACAAAAAGCGGTGATTAGCTGCCCTGTTCGGGGAGCATGCCGACCTGTTGCATCAGCGAGAGGCCGTCTGGAATCGCCCACGTTTCGACGACTTTCCCGTTTTCGATACGGAATTCGACTGCGTCGGTGACGGTAACACGCTTGTTCGTCGCCGGAATGCCGTTTAATTCGCCCGTGTGCGTTCCCTGACTCGTCCCGCGGGTGACGACGCGGTCGCCCTCTGCGATGATGTCGTCGATGGTGTACGACGTCTCAGACAGTCCGGCGTGAATGGCTCTGAAGTACTCTTTTACGCCTTCCGGACCCATGATGTCACCGTCAACGGTCACATCGTGGCCGACGTACTCAGGTGCACAAAGCTCGTCAATTGTGTCGTAATCCTGCCCCCAGAGCGCCTCCAGCGATTTTCGGGCAACGTCTTTGTTCTGCTCGATGGTTTGTGTATCAGCCATGGCTTTCCACCAGTCATACAGACGATAGGCGAGGCGATAGCCATTGACCAACTTCCAGAAAACGGGGACTGTCAGGCGTTTTTGCATCAAGAATCCGCGTGCGTTCGCAGCCGCGAGACGACCGCGCCGACGCTATCGAGCAACGCCGCTCGTTTGACGAGTGCGAACCCACAGAAGATGGCGAGAAAACCGAGCACGCTTCGCGCGCCGATGAGCGTCCCGAACAGGACGAAGCTGAGCAGCGTCGCCCACACGGGTTCGAGGTAGCCAATCAGGTTGATTTGAATCGGGCCAAGGCGGTCTAACAGGTCGAAGTAGATGAAAAAGGCAACCGCTCCAGAACCGACCGCGAGGTAGGCAAGCGAGAGGAACGCCGTCTGCGTCCACGCGATGGCCACGAACGACTCCCCGCGCGCAAGCGAGACGACGTGGAGCAGTGCCGCCCCGAACACCATCGCCCACGACTGCACCGATTGGACGGGAAAGTCCGTCCGAATCGGGCGCGTGAGCACTGCACCGAGGGCGAAACTCACCGACGCCACGAACACCGTAGCGATGCCGAGGACGTTCGCCGTAAAGAGGTTCTGTGGGTCGGGATTGGCGATGATAGCGACGCCGAGCAGTCCGCAGGCAAGCCCCACCAGCCCGAGTGGACGGAGGCGTTCGTCGGGGAGCAACACGCTCGCAAACGCCGTCGTCAACACCGGGCTGAGGCTGATGATGACCGCTGCAATCGCTCCCGGAACGTGGCGCTGGCCGAGGTACAAAAAGGCGTGGTGGCCCGCGATGAGAAACGTCCCCGAGATGCCCACGATGAGCCACTCCGTCCGACGGCGTGGCAGCCAGCGGTCGGTCGTTAGCGCCGCGTAGCCGAGCATGAGCGCCCCCGCGAGGTAGTAGCGAAGCGCGGCAAAGAGGATGGGCGGGAAAAAGTCGAGCCCAATCTCGATGGCCACGAACGACCCACCCCAGAGCAGGCCAAGAAGGGCGAACAGCGCAGCGGTCTGCTTTCGGCTCACACCAGATACTTTGGGTGGGCGACGAAAAAGCTGGCTTCTCTGGCAAGCGAATATCGCCATTGCGAACGGTGTTGAAGAGAACTCCAATCTGGAATCAGTCAGTCGGGCAGAACGCTTAACACGCTCTTTGCAGTTGCCTCTGACACGAGAAAAATGGCCGGCACAATCTCCGTTCGTATCGACCCCCACGTCCACTCCGAGGGGTCGTACGACGGCCGGGAGCCTGTCGAGTTAATTCTCGACCACGCGAGCGACATCGGACTGGACGGCGTGGTCATCACCGACCACGACACCATCGAAGAGTCCCGGAAAGCCGCCGAATTAGCCCCCGACTACGGCCTCATCGGTATCCCCGGCGTCGAAGTTTCGACCAAGGCCGGTCACCTGCTCGCACTCGGCGTCGACCAACGCCCACCCCGAGGTGAGACCTTCGCAGACACCGTGTCCCGCGTCCGCGATCTCGGCGGTATCGCAATCGCGCCCCATCCGTTCCAGCGCACCCGCCACGGCGTCCGCAAGCGCAATCTCACCGACTGCGACGGCATCGAGGTGTACAACTCCATGCTGTTCACCGGGTATCGAAATCGCCGCGCGGACAAGTTCGCAACGCGCCACGACTACCCCAAAATCGGCGCGAGCGACGCTCACTACCTCCCGAACATCGGCCGCGCGTACACGAAAATCCACGTCGACGAAGCCGACGTGTCCTTCACCAAGGAGACGCTGACCGGCGACCTGCTCATCGACGCGATTCGTGACGGCGACACCACGTTTCACGGGAAGCGGACACCGATTCACAAGAGCGCCCGCCAGTATTCGATTGGTGCGAGCCGAAAATCGCTGTATCTGCTGACCTCGCAGTTGTCGTTTCTCCCGACCTTCCCGGCGTCAATGGAGTGAGGCGGTTGCGACAACACTGTCGCTCACGGGTTGTAGAAATGTGGTACGCCGAGAGTGAGATTTGAACTCACGAGTCCGAGGGACAGTTGCTTTCGAGGCAACCGCCTTGGCCGGGCTAGGCTATCTCGGCTCCATCAGAGACTTCCGGCGTGTTGCGTTTATCCGTTTCGATTTTTGCTGGCCCGAAAGCATGAAATCCGGTAGACATAAACGCCCGCCGGACCGCGATATGTGCATGAATGTCACGGAGGCGAGTGCGGAGTGTGCGGCCGTCTTAGACGGTGTGAGCACCGCCGTCATCGCAGAGCGCGACTTTCTCGAAAGCGTCCTCATGGGTATCGTCGGACAGGGCCACGTCCTCATCGAAGACGTGCCCGGGACGGGCAAGACGCTCACCGCCCGGAGCTTTGCCAAAGCCCTCGGCCTCTCGTTTTCGCGCATCCAGTTCACGCCCGACCTACTTCCCTCCGACGTGACCGGCACCCACGTCTTCAACGAAGGCGACCGCACCTTCGAGTTCACCGAAGGGCCCATCTTCGCAAACGTCGTGCTCGCAGATGAGATAAACAGAGCGCCGCCGAAGACCCAGGCCGCGCTGCTCGAAGCGATGGAGGAAAAACAGGTGACGGTCGATGGCGACACTCACCAGCTTCCCGATCCGTTTTTCGTGATGGCGACGCAGAACCCCGTCGAGCAGGAGGGAACGTTCGCGCTCCCCGAGGCGCAGGTAGACCGCTTTGCCGTCAAGACGGCGATTGGCTACCCGAACGAAGACGGCGAGTTCGACCTGCTCAAGCGTCGGGCGGCCCGTCGCGTCCAGAGTCCGTCGGTCGAGCGCGTTCTCACGACCGAGCGCGTGCGTGCGCTCCAGCAGGCCCCTGAAAGTATTCACGTCGAAGACGACGTGCTGCGGTACATGGTCGCCATCTCACGCGAGACGCGCGCCGACCCGCGGGTCAGAATCGGCGTGTCGCCGCGTGGAACCCAGCGGTTGTTCGAGGCCGCACGCGCCCGCGCGGTCATCGTCGGCCGCGAGTACGTAACCCCTGATGATGTGAAACGAATCGCTCCCGCGGTGCTCGCCCATCGCGTCGTCCTCACACCGGATGCGAAAATCAGCGACATCACGAAAGCGACCGTCATCAAAGACGTACTCGACGAGGTCCCGGTCCCAACCATCGACTGACCGACAGCTAACTTATCCGCGAAGCACGGACGTGAGCACCAGCGCGCCGATGAGCAACAGCACGAGCGCGGTGAGCGAGTTGGTCGTCATCGCCATGAGATAGACGACGTAGCCAAGCATCCCAACGAGCGCGACGACGGCGACACTGCCGCCTGCGTGAACGAGTTGTGCGCGTTTCGTCGGTGCGTTTCTCCCCAGTTGCTCCCCGAGACCGATTGCGTTCTCACCGACATCCCATGCGAGCACAGTCGCGCCGATGCCGAACAACGTGAGCGGGATAGAAAGCCCCGATACCCCGGCGAAAAGGAGTGCGACGAACAGCACGCCTGCGCCGAGTGTTACCGCGACGCGCCGCCCGCGGAGGATGCCAATGGAGATGCTGAGAACGCCCGCGAGCGCGAGCAACACCGTAGACGGGCCTGCGTAGGCGGCGACGAACACGGCAACCAGCGCAACGCCCATCGTGAGCACCCGGCCAAAATCGGGTGGCGTTCGGTCGATATCGGTCATTGGGCGAGCCTCCGCGTGGCCTTTGCGAGCGTCTCGGGGAGCGATTCAACAGCGGGCCAATCGATGACGCGAATCCCAACTGCGCGCAGATTCGACAGCCGCGTCTGGCGCTCGATGCGGGCGAGTCGCTGGCCCGGCGTGGCCGTCGCCGTCGGGTCGGGGCTGAGAACGGTCACGAGGTGGCCGTAGGCGTCGAAGCGGCGGGCGAGTGACGCGATGTAGTCGTCGCACATCGGGGAGATAAGGACGAGCTGGGCGTGGCTCGGCAGTTGTTTTCGAAGCTGGTTGACTCGGACTGACGGGTAGAACGGGCCGGTCGGCGGCGTCGCTGCGAGCGATTCGTGAGTCGAAAGCGCTTCTCTCACCCGGGCGCGGTGTTCGCTGTCAGAGCGCGGGCCAAGCCAGAGCGGTGTCGGTGAGAGCGTTGCCACGCCCACTTGGTCGCCCTGTGCGAGCAACGACACGAAGGCGTGGGCCGCGGCATCGACGCTGCGCACGACCGCCGGTTGCGAGTCCTCGTCGGGGGCGACGTATGCGGCGTCGCGAGCATCGATGAGCAACACGACGGTTGCGGCGCGCTCTTCACGGAATTCGAGCGTCGAGAGTCGCCCCGTCCGGGCTTTGCGATTCCAGTCGATGCGTCCGAGCGGGTCGCCGGGACGGTACTCTCGCGTGGCGAAAAACTCGATACCCGACCCGCCCGTGTCGGTTTCGACCTGCCCGGCGTACTGTGAGGTCTGGGTGCGAAGCGGAAACGTGCCGACCGGGGGCAACGGCGCGACGCAGGCGATGGACGAGTCGCACTCGATTTGAACCGCTCGCTCGACCGTCCCGGGCAGGTTCCGCGCGAGGGCGAGCAGTGGCTGGAACTGGTGACCGCCGCGCACCGCTTCGATGGTATATGAAAGGGTCACAGATTCGCCCGACTTGAGCGCGGTTGCACACCGCGGTGAGCCACCGACCACGTCCACACCCGGCGGAACGCCGTCGGTGAGTCTGAGGTCGGTGAGCCTGCCATCGCCGTCGTTCGTCACGGTCGTCGTAACCTCGACTTCCTCGCCGGGGTCGGGCCTCTCCGTCGAGACGGTTCGTGACACCTGCAGCGAGACCGCAGGTGGGGTTCGAAGCTGGGCGTAGGCGGCGAAGCCAACGCCGAGGACGCCCGCGAGCAACACGGCGGGCCGATTCGTGAGAACGCCGAGCGCGCCCGCGATGAAGGCGACGACGCTGATGCCCGTCCACCGGCCAGTCTGTCGGTCGATGTTCGTTCCGAGGGCTGGGAGGGCGTCCGGGTCGGGGCGCAGGTGCTCGCGCATTCAGCGCTCCTCCGTGATGAGCCGTCGGTTGAGCGCGTCGATGACGTGCCGGGCGCGCTGTTGAAAAAGCGACTCGCTCATGAGCGAGGTCTTGAGAAAGCCACCGAAGAAGCCAGCGTCGTCTACCTCCGCGGCGAAAAACGCCGCGGCGTGAACGTCGTCCGTCCACGTCCCCTCGCGGAGTTGGGCGTTGGCCTCCGCTTCCGAAAGGCCGCCATAGCGCGTGAGTACGTCGATGGTCGCCCGTTCGAGCCGGTCTCTGACGGCATCTCGACGCCGAGCACCGCGCATGCGCCCCATCGCCCCGAGGACCCCGAACCCTTCGTCGAACTCGGTACCGGGAATCGTGACGGGGTCACGGTACTCGACCGGGTGTGTCGTGGCCGCCTCGTCGGTCGAATTGAGGCGGTCTGTGGCCGCACTCACGGCCTGGACGAGCGCCACGACGCCGAGGATGGTGACGAGAAGTTGGGTCTGGCTGACCCCATCGAGAAGGCCGGGAACGAACGCGACGGCGATACCGCCGAGAACCGCACTCGCCCCGAGAAGGGAGAACAGCACGCGACTCACGTTCATGTCGCGTCCGCTCCGAAGGTTCGTTCGATGCGTTTGAGCGCGCTCACCGCGCGACGTTCGTGTTCTTCGGTGGCCGACTGGCCGCCGTAGCGCACGTCCTCGAACAGCCGCGTGAGTTCGGCAACGTCCTCACGTTCCATTCCGGCAGCGACGGCCGCGTCTGCGAACTCTGTGGGCGTACTCGACTGTGGATTCGGGAGGTCGAGGTGGTCGGTCATCGCCTTCCACGCGCGGTACACCTCGTTTTCGGGTTCGCCGCCGAACTGTTCGATGCGACGAGCCGCGCGACCGGCGACCGCGCCGAGTTCTGCGACTTCGGCTGATGGCGCGCCGGGAACCGTCGCTTCCTCGTCGTCGCCCCGTACGGACTTCGTGTACGCGAGAATACCGAGCACGAGGACGAGACCGAGGAGGATGGCGACCGGCGTCGAGACGGCGGGTTGGGGGGAAACCACCGAGTTCGTCACCTCACCGAGCGTGCCGCCCCCAGGCAAGGCAATGCGGTCACCAGAGCCAAACCCACCGGACCCGCTTTCGAACGAAAAGCCGCCCGCACGGAGCAGGTAGTACATGAACACGGCGAGGAAGATGCCGACGCCGAATACGAGGACGGGGCCTTTGACGCCATAGTCTTTGTAGAGGACGACGGTGCCGACGAGCGCGCCGATAACGATGAGGATTCCAAGGAGTTTCGAGAGGAGGCGATAGAACGGCGAGGCCGCTTCCTCGACTGGTTCGGGTGGGGCGGGGCCGCCAAAGGAGAACTCCTCGTCAGGGCCGACGCCGATATCGCTTCCCCCGACGCCAGCACCCGGCGACGACGCTGCGGTGGCGTCGAGATTCGCAGCCGCGACCGAGAGAGCGAGTACCGAGAGGAGGGCGATGGCGGCGAGCGCAACGTGCTGCCGGTTCACACGAAACGTAGGCCGCGGGCAGAGTTTAGGTTTTTCCCATTGCGCCAACAGGTTCGCCGACCTACGCTTTCTGCACCCAGACGTTCACGTCCTCGCGGATGTGGGCTGGCACCTCCACGTCATCGAAGTTTTCGAGGTGGATGGTGTACACGTCACCGCGCGCCGTGATGTGACCCGGCCCGAGGCTCTCGAAGTGCTGGCTGAGGCCGTCGTCCCACTGCTCTGCGATAATGTGACTGAGCATGGCGAACATCGCGTCCTCCTCAGAGATGCCGTAGCGACCCTGCGACTCGACGATTTTCACGCTGCAGGTCGGACACTGGTGAATCTCGTAACCGTCGGCCGTAGCGAAGATTTCTTCCTCGAAATCGATGGCAGCGAGGCGCTCTTCCATCTGGCCGTGGGTGCCACAGACGGCCTTTTCTTCGGGCTGGTCGCCGATGTAGAGGGGGTTGTAATCGTTGAGCATGTTCCGGTCTCCGTCTGGGCAGGTAATTGCGTTGTGGTCTCGGGTCAGTCGCTACTGACTATCGAAACATCCCGCAATAACATCTGAATCGAGATTTTCCATGACCAATCGCGCCGCCCGGTCTGCAGGGTCGTCAGTCGTTCCAAGCGCATTGGGAACCTGCTTGCCAGCAGCCGAAAACACCGCTTCTACGAACACACGACGAAGCGACTCGTTCTCGAACAGGCCGTGTAGGTACGTGCCGAGTATGCTCCCGGTCGCCGCGCTTTCTGGGCCAAGCGGCCGGGCCACCGATTCTGAGGCACTCGTCCGGCCCATGTGGATTTCGTACCCAGTGATGGTTCCCGTGAGACCCGCGAGTAAGCCACTGCCAGCCACCTCGCAGGTCGTCCGCGTCACGCGCTTTTCGGGCAGGAACTCGGTCGTAACTGGAAGCAGGCCGAATCCCCGAATCGCGCCGCGTTCGCGCGTGCTCTCGACTTCGACGTTCGTGAGGCGGTCGCCGAGCAGTTGAAAGCCGCCACAGATGCCCACGACCGGCCCATCAAAGGCGCAGATGCGCTCTCCGAATCCGGCGTCGCGGA
The DNA here is from genome assembly GCF_036689885.1 of Haladaptatus sp. CMSO5. Lineage (NCBI taxonomy): Archaea > Methanobacteriati > Methanobacteriota > Halobacteria > Halobacteriales > Haladaptataceae > Haladaptatus > Haladaptatus sp. CMSO5. Next base: position 1,064,517 of record NZ_JBAHVW010000001.1, on the reverse strand, counting down.
GGGCGAGCAGGTCATCGACGGTGTTCTTCGTGCCCGGCAACACGACGGCGTCAGCCGTGTCGAGTGAGTCATCGAGGGGGACGAACGCGACGCGTACGCCCGGTTGTGCGGCGAGCGGTTCGAGGTCGGTGAAATTCGAGATGTGGGGTAGCCGAGGCACGGCAATCGTGATTGCATCCGGTTCGGAAACGCCGTCGTCAGCGCCCCACACCGCGAGTTCCGTTTCAGTAGGTAACGAAACGCTGTCCTCTTCGGGCAAGCCGGGGTCGTCGTAGGGAAGCACGCCGAGACACGGGACGCCGGTTCTCGCTTCCAGATCCGCAAGGCCGGAATCAAGCAGGCTCGGGTCGCCGCGGAACTTGGTGATGACGGTTCCAATCACACGTTCTCTGAGTTCCGCTGGCATCAATTCGAGCGTCCCGTAGAGACTCGCGAACACGCCACCGCGTTCGATATCCCCCAAAAGGAGGATGTCCGCGTCCGAGAACCGCGCGGTTTCTCGGTTGGCGAGGTCGTGGTCTGCGAGGTTGATTTCCGCGATGCTCCCCGCTCCCTCTGCGACGATAACGTCGTACTCAGCGGCGAGTCGCTCGAAGGATTCTTCGGCCGCGGATTTCGCCTGTTCCCACCCGTCTTCGTAGTAGGCTCCTGCCTCGAAGTTGCCGACCGCTTTGCCCTGAATCACGAGTTGGGACTGACCGTCGCCGCGCGGTTTGAGCAGGACGGGATTCATGTCCGTCGTCGCCGGAACCCGCGCCGCCCGCGCTTGGACGAACTGCGAGACGCCGATTTCGCCCCAGTCACCGTCGGGCGACAGGGCTACCCTGGCGTTGTTGCTCATGTTCTGGGCTTTGAACGGGGCGACCGACACACCCGCGTCAGCGAGGGCGCGACACAGGCCTGCGGCGACCGTGCTCTTGCCGACGTGGCTCGCGGTGCCCGCGACCAGAATCGTTCGCGTCAATACTCCGTCCCTCTCCTGGCGCGTTGGCCAGCGTCGAAGGGGTGTTTGTGCTTTTTCACCTCGGTCACGAGGTCTGCGCCCTCGAAAACGTACTCGGGTGGTTCGTGCCCGCCGGTCAACACGAGTTCGAGGTTCGGCGGTTTGTTTTCTACGAGTGCGACCACGGCCTCTGGTTCGACCAGCCCGCGATTCGCGGCGTAGAGAATCTCGTCTAAGATGAGCATGTGGACGCCCTCCTCGGGTTCACCGTCGAGCGCGAGTGGTTCGTCGAGCGACACACCCGACGCCCCCCAGAGCAACTCGCGTGCGCGGTCGAGCCCGGCTTTTGCGCGGGCTTCGTGTTCGTCGTCGTCGCTTTCGTCTAAAAAGCCGTGCCAGCCGTAACTCCCCGAGGTTTCGTAGGTGAATCCAGGGAAGGCGTCGATGGCGTTGTACTCGCCGCGCACGTCCTCGACGCTCGACGCGCCGCCTTTCATGAACTGCAGAAAGTGGACGCGATAGCCGTGGCCCGCGGCGCGAAAGCCCATGCCGAGTGCGGCGGTCGTTTTTCCTTTCCCGTTGCCCCACCACACAGACACCAGCCCGAACTCCTCTGGAGAGTTCGGTTCGATGGCGCGAGCAGTCGGCGTGCGGCCCTTTCCGGGCGTGTTTTTGAGCTGTGCGTCGCGTCGTGTTTCGTCTGAGTTTGAATCGGTCATCGGTATGGGTTAAAAGTGGTTGCGCGGTCAGTTGTGGTGACGCCGTATTTGGCGTCTGCAACGCTCGTTGGCATCGGCTTGTCGGGGTTCCCCGCGTAGCGGGCGGCGAGCGAGGCACTCACCGCTTCGCGCACGCAGGCCCGTGCGGCGGTTCCGACGGGCGTCGAACTTCCGGTGAACGTGGCGTCCTCGCCTGCGGGGTCAGCGCCGACGATGACCGCGTCAGTCGTCGTGCCGGTGAACCCAGTTTTCGCGTGCAAGGTCGCGGTCTTCGCCTCGACAGCAACGCCGAGGAGCGTCGCCATCGCGTCGTCCGCGAGCGCGCGGTCGGTGCAGAGAATGACGTTCACGGTTCCCGCCTCCGGCCCTTCGACAGGCGACGATGGTTCACCCGACGGTTCCATCGGAAGCGCCGCCGGATTCGAGACGCCCGCAGTGGCAAAGGCGACGACGCCGTCCAGCCGCGCACCCCGGAGGTGTTCCATATCGACGCCCGTGAACAGCGTCGGCCCCGAGCCGGTGAAGCCAGCCTGCGCTCTGCGCTCTCTGGCGTACGCGCTGAGGTCGGTGTGTTCCCACCCCTCCGGAACGCTCACGTTGAACGCGGCGTCGGCGTCGGCGAATCCACCGTTCCACCCGGTCGAAAGCCAGCGGCCACCGGGCTGAGAGACGCAAAGTACCTCCTCGCAGACGGTTGGCTCAAACATCGCGGAGCACCGCCAGCAGTTCGTCGTTTTCCTCAGGTAAGCGAACCGCGACCCGAACGTGCGAGTCGAGGCTGCGGAACGTCGTCGCGTCGCGGATGGCAATATCGTGGGCCAATGTGTGGTCGAGGAGGTTCGCCACGTCCCTGTCGCCAACGTCAAGCAAGAGGTACGGTGCGTCCGAGGGGTGTACCTCGAACTGTTCTGCGAGCGCCGCCGTCATGCGCTCGCGCTCGTTCGTCACGCGAGTTCTGGTCGCTGCGATGAACTCGGTTTCGCGCATACAGAACGCGCCGACGGCGAGCGCGGGCGTGCTCATGTTCCACGACCGACGGGCGGTGAGCAGCGCGTCTCGCAGCCCGCCATCAGCCACCGCAAAACCAGCGCGGATGCCCGGCAGGCCAAACAGTTTGGTGAGCGAGCGCGCCACGATGACGCCCGGTTCGCCCGCGAGCGAGGGGTGGTCGGTGAACCCGAGAAACGCCTCGTCTACCAGCAGTGGCGTGCTGGCTTCGTGGCAGGCACGGGCAAATTCGCGGAGCGAGTCCGGGTCGTACGCGTCTCCCGTCGGATTGTTCGGGTTGCACACGATGGCGAGCGCATGTCCCTCCGGGTCGGTTTCGAGCAGTTCGTCATGTGGCACGAACTCGGGCTGTGCTCCCTGTAGCTGTACTTCCCGGGCGTACTCGCCAAAGCTCGGGTACGGGACGAGCACGGAGTCGCCGGGTGAGACGGTGCACTCGATGGCGAGGCGAATCGCGGCGAGGCCGCCCGGCGTCGGGATAGTTTGAGTTGAGTCACAACCGACGTATTCTGCCGCCGCCTCCCGGTAGGCCGCGGGCGGTTCTTGCGGGTAGGTTCGCGCCTGCTCGAAGGCGGTTTCGTACACCTCGCGGACGCCCCGTGGCACGAGTGGGTTCGTGTTCGCGCTGAAATCAAGGACGGTTGGGTCGTCGCTGCTGCCGTGGGGAACCCGACCCGTCGCGCGAATCGCCTCAGGCTCCATTCGCTCCCACCAGCCGGTCGTAGCACTCGACGAGTTGTTCTCGAATGGCTGCCATCGAAACCCCGCGTTCTACGGCGACGGCGAGCGCCCCGCCCATGCCCGCGCCCTCCTTTGCAACGCCCGCGCAGTAGTGCTCCATGGCGACGTGTTCTTGGTAATCGAATCCGGGGTCGGTGACGGTGAAGGTGAGGCCGAGGTCGGCCGCAGCCCCTTCGACATCGGACGACGGGTCGGCTGCGACGAACGACGTGGTGGCGAGTTCGAGCGGGGCTTCGATTCCTCCGTGTCGGACGAGCGCGGCGGCCGCAATCTGTTGGGTGCCGCCGGCGAGCGTGACGCGCGCGCCCCGAGACAGCGCGCCGACGGCGATGCCGGACACCGCCGCGAGCATCGGGTCGCCCATCTGCCGCACTGCTTCGAGGGGGCGTTCTGCGCAGTCGCCGGGCGCAAGGTTACTCGCAGTGAGGCCCTCCTCCACGACGCGTTCTTTCAGCGATTGGGGATTCTCGGGGAGCGACGAGGAGGTTGCGTGAGGTTCGCCGAGTGCGGTGAGCACGCCGAGCGCCGTCGTCGTCCCGCCCGGAATGGTCTCTCCGATGACGAGGTGGTCGTCGGGGAGCGATTCGCCGAGTTCGACGCCGCGGTCGTAGATGGCCTGAGCGTTCGGGACGGGGTCTCGATTTCGAATGTCGCCGCCCGGTCGGTCGCCGAGGTCGACGGTTGGTGCGCCCGTCTGTGCGGCGAGTCCCGCGTCCACGACCAGCAGTGGAAAGTCCGTGCATTCGCGTACCGCGCGCGTGACGATTGCGGGGGTAGGACAGCCGTCCGGGCTGACGGGCACGACCGGTGCGAGCGTGGGTTCGCCGTACTCGATGAGTTCGGCGTCTGCGGGGGGCGTGTGCGCCATCAGCGTCCGGGTCGCGCCAGCGGCACTGATACCCTCGATTTGGGCGGTTTCGGTCGCGGCGCAGGCGAGGACGAACCTCATCGCCACGCCTCCGCAATCTGGGCGTCTGTTGGTCGATTCACGTTCACTGCCAGTCGTGGGTCAGCTGCAAGATACATGGTTTCAGAGTCGGAGGGGGCAACGATGTTCACGCCCGTCGGCGCGACGGCTTGCCCCTCGTGGTCGAAGGTCAGGTCGGCGCTCACGCCGAGTCGGGATTTGAGCGCGGCGGGGACACAGACGGTGAGCGAGTCGCCGTCGTAGGCGTCGAGGATGGCGTTGAGAACCTCACCCGTGAGCAACGGCAGGTCGGCGGCGACGGTGAGGACGGGTTTCGAGACGCGAGAGAGGGCGTACCCTAGGTCTTCGACGTAGCCCTCGCCGGGCGTCTCGATGTGCGGGAGCGAGTCGAGGTGGCGGGCGGTTTCGGGGGTGTGCGGTGAGACGACAGCGACGGTGCGCTCGATATTGCTCTCTTCGAGCGCAGTGATGACGGCATCGACCATCGGTACACCGGCGATTTCGTAGAGCGGTTTTTCCACGTCGGCGGTGAGGCGGGTGCCCCGGCCACCGCACATCACCAGCGCATCCATGCGACCACCCCCGCGTGGAGCGCGACGACGCGCGCGAGTTCGTTGGTTGCGCCGAGTACGTCGCCGCTCACGCCGCCGAGGGTGCGGTTCGCCCACCAGAACACGACGAGTGCGGTTGCGAGTCCGGCGACGAGCGCGACGGCCGCCGTTGGTGTCGGCCACGAAAGCGCCACGACGGGAAGTGAGACGAACAGCGGGAGGGCAAACGAGCGCGGGCCAAGCGGTTCGGTGAGTGCGGAGCCGAGCCCCTCGTGGGCGGCCGTCCCGAAGCACGCGACCAGCACCATCCCGAGTTTGGCGCTGACCTCGGCGGCGACGACAACAGAGAGCGCCGCGAGTGGAAGGCTCACAAGCGAGAATCCGGCGGTTGCGACGCCGAGAAACACGATACAAACGGCGAGAACGGCTCCGACCCCGACGGTCGTATCGCGCATGACTTCGCGTCTGCGTTCTGGGCCGCCGTGGACCGCGAGCGCGTCACCGAGGTCTGCCACGCCGTCTGCGTGGTTGATGCCGGTGACGACGAGCAGCCAGCAGACGAACACGATGGCTGCCGTCGCTGGTGGAAGTGGGAGGAGCAAAGGCACAGCGAGGAGCCCACCGATGACGTACCCCGCGAGCGGGAACGCGGCCGGCGTTCGCAGAAAGGCCTCCCACGCCGTTCCGGTCTGTCCGACGGGAACCTGCGAAAGGAAGCCGAGCGCGCCCTTGAGGGCAGTCAGAACCACGCAATCACCCCGGCGAGGAAAAAGGCGAGGACGCACGCGACGTTCACGATGCGGACGCCGCGGGTTGCCCTCTCAGAACTCGGCAGCGATGCCTCGGGATTCAGCGTGTAGGTGTCGGGTTTTCGCAGTTGGGCGTTCGTCGCCGCGGCGAGCGTCGCCATCGGCCAGCCAGAATTGGGTGACGGCGGTGCGTGTGCCCACCGTCGAGCCACGGAGAGCGCGCGCAGATTCCCGGCGGCGAGCGCGAGCAAGAGGGCACTCGCGCGGGCGGGAAGCCACATCACCGCGTCGTCGAGGCGGGCGCTCGCGGTGCCGTGGGGTTTGTCTGGATAGCCGAGCATCGAATCGAGCGTGTTCACAGCTTTCACCCACACCGCACCAGCGACGCCGGCGGCGAGCGAGACCTGCACGCCGAGGGCGAACGCGAGCAGAGGTGCGACGAGGCCGTCTGCGAGATTTTCGGCCGCGCTCTCGACCGCGCCGCTACGGAGTTCGCCCGGCGAGAGATTGGTGGTGTCTCGACCGACGAGACCGCGGATATGGCTGCGTACGGTCGGATCATCCGCATCGATGGCCGCGAGCACGTCACGGGCGAGCGAGACGAGCATCGACCGACTCGTGGTCGAAAACAGCCAGAGTCCGGCAATGAGCGCGGCGAGCAGGGGCGTAGAGATGACGAAAATCGTGCTTGCGGCGACGAACCCCGCCGCGAGTGGAAAAAAGAGTGCGATCGCCGCGCCGACGAGTGTTGGCGTGCGCCAATCGCGGTCGAGCGGCGCGATGAGTCGGCCGAACATCGCCACGGGGTGAACGCGTGCGGGTGGCTCCGCAAAGCGCGCATCGAGCGCGAACGCGAGTCCCACGGCGAGGACGGCCGACAATCCCATCAGTGCGCCTCCAACCAGTCGGGGAACTCAGTGAGGGGGACGTCGTCTAGCAGGACGGCGGTTGCGCCCGCAGCTGTCGCACCGCCGTCGGTCGCGGGGTCGTCGCCGACGTGAATCAAGTCCTCGATAGGTGTGTCGAGCATTCGGGCCACCGACTCGAACGCGCGGGCGTCGGGTTTGCGCCAGCCACAGCCGAGGCTCGTCATGATACAGTCGAACATCGGTGGGTAGAGGTCAGAGCGAATGAGCGTCCGGTTTGCGAGGTCGGGGACGCTGCAGTTCGAGAGGATGGCGACCGGGCCGCGGTCTGCGGCGGCTTTGACGGCTTCGACGGCTCCCTCGCGGGTGGTCACCTCCGGGTCGAACGCGGCGACGAGCGCCCGGCGAACCACGTTGCCGTGGCCGTCGCCACCGGTTCTGAAATCCACGTCACGGCTGCGGAGTGCGGCGTTGACGTGGGCCGGAAGCGGCACTTCCGCGCCGTCGGGGGCGTCGATGTGTACCTCGTGGTAGGCGTCCTCCCAATCGTCGGGAACGGCGACGTTTCTCGCGGCCAGTTCCGCGCCGACGGCGGCGGCCGGATTCTCCGGATACTCAGCCTCAACGAGCGTCCCGAACAGGTCGAACGAGACGCTCATCGCTGCCTCCGACTTGACGAATGCTGCGGTAGGTTGGGGAGCATGCGCTGAAACACAGTTGGTGTGACCTCTACACAAACCAATAAAAATGTATCTAAGACAAGTAGGTTTGTCTTGTACGTGACGACAGCAGCTTGGAGCTGACACAGGCATATTTGGCGAATTTTTGATGTATGCGTGGTCGCGTCCGTCAGATGGGTAATATGTGCATCATTAGCACAATAATTAAGCACGCTGAATGAGACGATAGAGCCAGACGTGTCAACTCGCACGCTTCCTTTCGCCGCATCCATCGTTAGCATCGCCGGTCTCGGAGTGGCACTATTCACCTTTTTTATTCTACATTTAACATTCGTAGACGAAATCGAGCACCTGTTCGACCCCCACCATATCGTGGAGTTGGGGTTGCTCACGTTGTTCCCAACGTCGCTGCTCCTAGGAGTGAGCTGGCTCTCGAAGAAATCGTTTCGGGAAACTGTCCGTCGTCGGATTGCTGGATGGGTGTTTGGCAGCATGCTCTCTGTGGGGGCCTTGGCTTTGCTCGTCCTGTACGCGATTGAAATCCCCCTTCTCAGTGAGAAAGCGAGTTTCATGCTGCCGGTTGCCGCAGGTATCGGGGCAAATGCGGGCTTCATTATCGGCACGAACGAAGCCCGTGCGATACAGCACGCAGACGCAAGCGCCCGGGCAGAGCTGTCAGCCGAGTTCGCAGAGGCAGAGCGGGTCCGCCTCAAACACCTAAACGACCTGTTGCGCCACGACATCCTGAACTCGGTGATGGTGATTCAAGCGATGGCAGACGTGTTGCTCGAATCGAATCCCGACGAAACCGCCCGCGACCGCCTCGAACGGATTCGCCGCCAGAGCGACCTCGTCACCGAACTCATCCAGAACGTGCGGGTCCTCGCCCAGCTACCGACCGACGAATACGAACTCGAAGCAGTCGACCTCACGGAAATTCTTACGGTCGAAATAGCAGCGCTCAACGAAGCGTATCCGGCTGCGACAATCGACCTCACGATACCGGAGGACGTCTACGTCCACGCAGATGCGCTGGTCGGGTCGATATTCATGAACCTCGTCAGAAACGGCATCATCCACAACGACAGCGACGCACCGCACGTTTCGCTCACCGTGACGAAAGCCGACGACACCGTGTCGGTTCGCGTCGAAGACAACGGCCCCGGCCTCCCTGCGTACGTCATGGACACCCTGTTTGAACAGCAAGAACACACAGACCACGGCCTCGGCCTCTACCTCGTGAAAACCCTCGTAGAGAAGTACGACGGAACCATCTCGCTCACCTCGACGGGCGACGAAGGAACGGTGTTTACCGTCGCGCTCTCGGCGGTCAGCGCCTCCGACCCGCTCTCGATTAGACAGTGAAATCCGCCTGCAAGCGAGTCGCTGTGGTACGCCGTGCCACAAGCCTTTCCTCTGTTGCATCCGCACCGCTAGTAATGGCAGACACACAGGGTGCGGTGGGGCGCTCCTCGATACTTCGGGTCTGTGGCGATGGCGAGGCTAGCGACCGGCTCAGGGCCGTGGCCGCGCAGACGGCGACAGACACACCAGTCGTTGCCGTGGGTTCGACCGGCCTGTCCGGCATCGAACCGCTCGTCGCGCTCACCCGCGACGGCGCGACCGAGTTCTACACACAACCCGACGATGACACGCTTTCTGACGCGATTTCCGAATTCGAAGACGGAACGCTCGCAGACGACCACGCAGATTTCTCCGTGACCCACGAGGCGACGCAGTGGACGTTCCCCGTCCCCGAGTCAGGACCGCCCTCGGTCGGGGTGCGACGCACCCTTGGCCGCTGTGGCTGGGTCATCCCGGATGCACCCGCAGATTACGACGCCTTTGCGTTCAGACACGCGCAAGAGGTGGGTGAGGAGGCAACCACGCGACTTCGAACGCTCGGCGTACTCGGGCGCGGACGCGGCGACGGCCGCACCGACCAACCCATCACCGAGGCGTGGGACACCGCCCGAGAGACCGCGGGCGACCCGGTCGTGGTCGTGAATGCAAACGAGAGCGACCCGCGAAACCAGACCGACCGAACCCTGCTCTGTGGTGCGCCCATCGACATCCTCGACGCCGCGCTCGCCGTCGCGCAGGTGGTGGGCGAAGACGAAGCTGCAGATGTGGTGTTCTACCTAAACGAAACGGACGAACTCGCCCAACGGCGGGTGCGAGATGCGGTCGCCGCCCTCGAAGCCGCGTTCGACCTGCCAACGACGCCCGAAGTCGTCTGTGGCCCCGACCGCTTTATCGCCGGTGAGATGACGATGGCGCTCGAAGCGATGGAGGGCAACGACCGCCTCGAAGCGCGACTTCGGCCGCCATCGCCCGCCGCGTACGGGTTGTACGGCCGTCCCACCGTCATTCACACGCCGCGGACGCTCGCACAGGTGCGCGAGGCACTCCTGTCACCCGACCACTTTGACGCAGACAGCACAGACCCCGGCACACGCCTCGTGACCGTGACGGGTGGCGAAGCGAGCGCAACCGTCGAACTCGCTCCCGACGACTCGCTCTCTGCGGTTCAGGATGCAGTGTCCTTCTCCGAGTCGCTCAAACTCGCCTGCGTCGGCGGGCAGTTCGGGGGTCTCACACGAACGCTCGACGTTGCTGCGAATGCACCCGCACTTTTGGACGCAAATCTCGGCACCGATGGAGTCGTCGAACTGTTCGGCGCAGACACCTGCCCGGTCGCGCTCGCAGGGACGCGCTCGCGCTTCGCTGCAGAGGAAAACTGCGGGCGGTGCGTGCCGTGTCGAGAGGGGGCGACGCAGTTGGTGACCCTGCTCAGGAGCGTCTACGATGGCGACTATGACGACGGAAAAATCCGTGAATTGGCTCGCGTCATGCGCGAGACGAGTACGTGCGACTTCGGCCAGATGGCCTCGCGGCCGGTGACGTCGGCGATGGCCGCCTTCGAGCGCGAGTTTATCGAACACGCCGCCGGGCGCTGTCCGACCGGCGTGTGCGAGGAGGTGTGAGATGAGTACCGACAAGCAAGACCCACTCCCCGGCGTGCCGCGCATCGACGACCCCCGAACGAGCACCCCCCTCACCGAGACGTTCAATCCGGGGACAGCCAGCGACCCCGAGGTGGGCACGACGGGCGAGGAGATGACGACCGTCACTGTCGATGGAACCCCCGTCGCGCTCCCGCCCGGATCGACCATCATCGACGCACTCGGGAGCGTTGACACGGCCGCGACCGTCCCCGCTCTCTGTTATTACGACCGCCACGAGGCGGGTGAGTCGTGTCGAACCGACGCCGCAGACGGCATTGGCCCGCGAAGCGAGTGTCGCACCTGCATGGTCGAAACCGACGCGCACGGACTGGTTCCGGCGTGCAGTTTCCCGGCCGAAGACGGGCTTTCGGTCACGACGGACGCGAGCGGAGCGACTGAAGCCCGCGACGTGAATCTCGACCTCGTGCTCTCGAATCACAACCTCCGGTGTACGACGTGCAACCAGAACGGTCGGTGTGAACTCCAGGACGCGAGCATCGAAAACGACGTGATGCATCCGCGTTACGGCGTGTTCGACGACCGCGACGAGTACGAACCGCTCGACAATTCACATCCGTTCATCCAGGTCGACCGCAACAAATGCATCCTGTGTACGCGGTGCGTCGATGCCTGCAACGACGTACAGATGGAGGGTATCCTCCGCATCGAAGGGTCGGGCTCGGATACCCGGATTGCCTTCCAGAACGGTGCGGAGGCGATGGCCGACTCTGAGTGCGTCTCGTGCGGTCATTGTGAAACCGTCTGTCCAACTGGGTCGCTCACGGCGAAGGGGATGGCCAATCTGGCGACGCTGCCGATTCCCGGCTTCAACCAGCGCAACTCGATTGGGAACGTCATCGAACACGAGAAGGCGGAGACTGCGGTACAAAACGACGCCCCGAATCGCGGCATCGGCGGGATGAGCGAGACGGAAGTCGCCGAAAAATCCGGCGTCGCGCGGATGATGGCGCGGGCGAAACAGCGTGCCCGAAAGACGGCTGATGGGCTGGGCGAGAAGGCGATGAAAACGGTCGAACACACCGCAGAAGACCTCGCGGCGCGAACTCTCCCCGAAGGCTATCTGTTCTCGGTGGCGAACGCCGTGAGCGACGTGCGCCTGCGGAGCGTCGAGAAGACCGAAACGACGTGTGGCTACTGCTCTGTCGGATGCAGATTCGACGTGTACACCAAACACGACGACTTCCTCGGGGTTCAGCCAACCGACCCCGACGTGGCCCCCGTAAACGACTTTTCGACCTGCGTGAAGGGGAAATTCGGCTACGAGTTCGTGGACGCGGACGACCGCCTGACGAAGCCGCTGATTCGCGGTGCGGACGGCGCGTTCCACGAAGCGTCGTGGGACGAGGCGCTAGACCGGGTGGTCGAAGGCTTCACCGAGATTCGAGACGAATCCGGCCCCGATTCGCTCGTCTGCTTTGCCTCCTCTAAGTGTACCAACGAAGAGGACTATCTGATGCAGAAGTTCGCCCGGCAAGTGCTGGGAACCAAGAATATCGACAACTGCGCCCGACTGTGTCACTCCTCGACCGTCGCCGCGCTCAAACAGACGGTGGGCTTTGGCGCGATGACCAACCGCATCAACGAGGACATCGGGAAGACCGACGCCTACCTCATCACCGGGTCGAACACCACCGAGAGTCATCCTGTGCTTGCGACGCGCATCAAACAGAACGTAGACGCGGGCGCGGACTTGGTCGTGTTCGACCCGCGCAAAGTCGGCATTGGCGAGCATGCAACCCAGTTCACGCGCGTGAAACCCGGCTACGACGTGGCGTGGATTAGCGGTCTGACGCGCTACATCATCGACCACGACCTCCACGACGAGGCGTTCATCGAGGAGCATACGAAGCACTTTGACGAGTTAGTTGAAAAGGTCGAACCGTTCACGCCCGAGGAAGTCGAGCGGCTCACGGACGTTCCGCCCGCCGAACTCGAACAGGCCGCAGAGACGCTCGCGGCCGCAGAAAACGTCGTCTTCGGCTGGGCGATGGGCATGACCCAACACTCCCACGGCACCCAGAACGTTCTCGCGCTCGCCAATCTCGCGCTCACGCTCGGGCAGGTCGGCAAGGAGAAAGCCGGGCTCTCGCCGTTCCGTGGCCACAACAACGTCCAAGGTGGGGGCGGCGACATGGGCACGCTCCCGAACTCTCTGCCAGGATATCAGGACGTGACCGACGAATCGGTGTTGGACAAATTCGAGGAGGCGTGGGGCGTCCGCCCGCCGAACGAGGTGGGCCTGAAAGTCCCGGAAGCGTTCGACGAAGTCCACGAGGGCAACGTTCGCGGCATGTACATCATGGGTGAGAATCCGGCGCTTTCAGAGCCGGACATCAGCCACGCCGAGAAAGCCCTCGCTGACCTCGGCTTCCTCGTCGTCCAAGACATCTTCCCGACCGAAACGACCCAGTACGCAGACGTGATTCTGCCTGCGGCCGCGTTCCCCGAAAAAGACGGCACCTTCACGAACACCGAACGCCGCGTCCAGCTCGTCGGCAAGGCGATGAACCCACCCGGCGAGGCGAGACAGGACTACGAGATTTTGCAAGCGCTCGCAAACCGGATGGGCTTCGACTGGGAGTACGACCATCCCGCGGACATCATGGACGAGATTGCCGAGGTGACACCCATCTACGGCGGCATCGACCACGACCGCCTCGCCACCGAAGGCGGCCTCCAGTGGCCGTGCTGGGACAAATCCCATCCGGGCACGCCCTTCCTCTACGAGGACGGCTTCAACTTCGAGGACGGCAAGGCGCGATTCGTCCCCGCCGACATGGGACAGCCCGGCGAGTTGCCCGGCGAGGAGTACCCGCTCACGATGACGACGGGGCGCGTCCTCTATCACTTCCACACGGGAACGCTCACCCGGCGCGTCGAAGGCATCATGTCCCACATCGGTGAGAGTTTCGTGGAGATTCACCCCGAGACCGCAGCGGCGCTCGGCATTGCAGATGGCGACTACGTAACCGTCGAATCGAAGCGCGGCGAGATTACCGTGAAAGCCGTCGTCACCGACCGCCCCGGCAAGGGCGTCGTGTTCATCCCGATGCACTTCGCGGCGGGGGCGGTGAACCGCCTCACCAACGAGGCGTTTGACGAGGTGAGCGGTATTCCCGAGTACAAGGTGGCGAGCGTGCGCGTCAGCCCGGCCGACCCAGTGGAGGACTAACCCGTGGCGCGCGCCGCCGTCATCCTCGCGGGTGGGCGCTCGACGCGCTTTGGCGAGGCGGACAAAGCCGTCGCCCCCCTCGCGGGCGTGCCCATGATCCGACGGGTCGCAGACCGATTGGTCGCTGAAATTTCTGAACTCGTCGTGAACTGCCGCAGTGACCAGACCGCGGCCATCCGCGAGGCGATGGCAGGCTATCCGCACCCCGTGACGTTCGCGGAAGACGAGGAGCCAGATGAGGGGCCGATGGCGGGCATCAAAACCGGCTTGCGGGCGGTCGAAGCCGAGTACACCATCGTCGTCGCCTGCGACATGCCGTTCGTGGATGCGGGCCTCGTCTCGTATCTGTTCGAGCGCGCGGTGAGTCACGACGCCGCGGTTCCGAAATTGGACGACGGCTGGTATCAGACGACCCACGCGGTGTATCGTGCACGGGCGATGGCAGACGCCTGTGAGGCGGCGCTCACGGCGGGGGAACACAAGATTATCGCGCCGCTGTTCGAACTGGACTATGTCGTCGTCGGAGACGAGGCGATTCGCGCACACGGTTCGACAGAGAGTTTCAAGAATTGCAACACCCGCGAGGAGTTCGAGGCGGCCGCCGAACGCTTGTAGATGAGTGTCTCAGCGTTCGACGGTGGCGACGAGCGGCGAGTCGCTGGTCATCTGGGCGAGCACGACGCGCGGGACGGTGGTACGCGCGAGCACCTCAGCTGCAATCTCGCGGCCGACGGTTTCGAGGGCTGCGTCATCCACCATATTGATGAGTGGAATGACCGTCGCGCCCTCGGGGATGGCTTTCATCCCGGCGTGGTCGCTTGCGAGGACGGTTGCAACGGCTTCAACACTGAGTTCCTCACCGAGCGCGGTGCCCGTCACGCCCGCGACGCGCTCGGGGCGGTGAACGTGCGTCTCTGTGAGTGGCTTGCCGACGACCCGCGCGCTGGCGATGGGGACGACCGTGTCCGCGGTTTTCGGCAGTTGTGGTTCGCGGTCGTTCGGCGCTTTGAGCAGGCGGGTGCGCGCGCCGTCTGCTTTGACGAGTACGGGTACGTCTGCTGCGTTGGCAAGCAGGTCGACGACGGCGGGGTCGTAGCCCTGATACCGATCTTCGCGTTCGCGTGCGGCGACGAGGCCGAGCGGCCAGTCGTGAACCGTTTCGAGTGCGGCGACTGGCTCGTCGGTGACGATGACTTCACCGACCTCGGGGTCGAAAATCGGGATGCGAACGGTGGCCGTGACGACGGCTCTCCCCAGCCGGTTTGCAAGCGTATAGAGTGTCGTTTTCTTCCCGCCCGCGCCGACCACACAGGTGAGTCCGGCGTCCGCAGCGAGTGCTTCGATGATGTCCATTGGCTCGCGGTACGGCCCGCGGCGAGAAAAACGACCCGCGCACGCGAGTGCTGCCGACGTAACATCGTATTTTTGGAAAGTCATAATTGTCGAAAGATACATCTCATGAAAGCGCGAGGGTATGTTCAGACAATGACGACGGTGAGACGGGTGCAGTGGCCGGATGCCAACGACATACCGCACGGAATCGTCGTACTCGGTGTCGTGTTGTTTTTCTCGCATTTCTGGGAGTGGGTGGTCGAACCGACCTCCTTCAGCCCAGTGTTGTCACCCGGCTTACTCGCAAACCTCGTCAGTACATTTCCGCTCACCGTGGGCATCGTGCTCGGTGGATACTGGCTGCGAAAAAGCGACCTCAGCACGCAGCGGTACACGCGAATTGCGAAGTGGTGTCTCGGCTGTCTGTTCCTCTTTCTCGCCATCAACGTCGTCATCATCGTCGTGCTGTTCATCGAGTTTCTGCCCGCAGACCAACAGACGTCGCTGTTGGTCGGCTGGCTTCGGTTTGCCATCGCTACGGGCGCGGCAAGTGGGCTGTTCATCGGCATCATCGAAGCCCGGGCTATCGACCGCGAACTCACCGCCCAGCGGGCGACGATTCGCGCAGCCGAACTCGAACAGCAGTCAGACCAACTCGAATTTTTCAATTCGATTCTCCGCCACGATGTGCTAAACGGGATGACCGTCATCAGAGGGCGAGCAGAACTCCTCACCGAGACCGAAGAAGACGAACTGCAGCTGAGTCACGCAGAGACCATCCTCCGGTGGAGCGACGACATCGTCCAAGTCATCCAGCGCGTCCGGCGCATCCTCGAAACGCTCACCGAAGGGGCGGAGTACGAACGTCACACCGTAAACCTCTCTTCGATGCTCGAAACCGAGTTAGAACGGGTGAGCGCAACCTATCCGACCGTTACGTTCGACGCGAAAGTGCCACCCGATGTGACAGTCGAGGCAGACGACCTGCTGAACGAAGTGTTCGGCAACATCCTCACGAACGCGGTCGAACACAACGACCCAACAGACCTCACCGTCACGACAACGGTTACCGTCGGCCCGAAAAGCGCCACCGTTCGCATCACCGACACCGGGAGAGGGATTCCAGATGGGGAAAAAGAGACCGTCTTCAGACGGGGTGAATCCAGCCACGCGAACAAAAGCGAGAATGGCTTTGGCCTGTTTTTCGTTGACTCGATGGTTACGGCCTACGGCGGTACCGTCCACGTCGTCGATAGTCAGCCACACGGCGCGGAGTTCGTTATTGACCTCCCCAGAGCCTCCTAAGTGACGACAGCACTAACCGAACGTACGCCACGAGGCTAAGCTGTTACTTTCCGGTTCCAACTTTTTCTGTCACGCGGAACGACGACGGTGGGTGGAGAATCCCGACGACCGTCCCCATCGAGTGGACGACGCTGATGAGCGGCACGAGCGGGAGCGCGAACACCCACTTGAACTCGGACACACCGTAGTAGAGGAGGCCACGGACGAACCAGAACGCGGTGAAGACGGCGAGTGACATCGACGCAAGCAGGAACAGCCCAGCGTAGACCACGCTCACGCCGACCAGCGCGAGGGGCAACGCGACGACGGTGACAATCGGCGAGAGCGCCCACGCGAAGTTACGGATGCGCGTCAAGGCACGATACGGCCGCGGCAGGAGTGCGGTCGCTTCGATATTGCCTGCCGCCCAGCGCCGTCGTTGCTGGAGGATTTCACCGAGCGACGGTGGGGCTTCGTTCGAGCACGTGCTCGTGGAAAGCGCGAAGTCGATGTCGAACTGTTGGGCGGCAGCCCAGACGAAGGCCGTGTCCTCGACGAGCGTCTCGCGGTCCCACGTGACCTCGTTTTCGAGTTCGGTTCGCACCGCGATACCGCCACCCCACGCGAACAGCGGGATTTGGAGGCGGGCAAACGCGCGCTGTTCGATTTGGACGCCCATCCGATACACGTCTGCGAGATACGAGAGCACGGAACCGGTTCGACGCGGCCGCTCGCGCAGTTGCACGACGTCTGCATCTGGGAGGCCGTCGAAGTGCTCGACGATGCTGTCCTCGTCGAGGTAGAGAACGAACTCGCGGTCACACGAAAGCGTCCGGCGTGCCCACTCGATGGCACGACCCTTCTGGACGGCCGTACACTCGAACTCGTCGGGGACGACGTGTACCTCCGCGCCGTCTATCTCGATGGCTTCTTCGGCGATGACGTGTCTGTCCGTGAGTTCGTCGGGCAGCGAATCGACCGTCGATTGCACGACTTCCGCAGCATCGATGGTCAGGATGCGAACCTGAATGTCGTCGCCGCCGTACTCGGATGCCGGAGGTTCATACCCCGCGCCGAGGACGTAGCTCAAGGCGACCCAGAGCAGTGCGGAGGCGAAAAACAGCCCCGTCGTGCCCCAGAGGACGAATTCCAGCAGGTGTTCGTACGGAATCGGTAGCCCGGCGAGCCGCCCCGGGAGCGCGAGCAGGGCAAGCCCCACGACCAACACACCTCCGATGAGGGCGGTGGCGATGCGTTCGAATTGTACCATACCCGGAGGTACGTCGAATACTACAAAAGTCCGAAATATCGTTCTGCATCCTCCGTATCGTTCAGACCGTTCAAAACGGCTTAAGCAGGGTGAAAACCGCGCTTCTACGTGTTCTGCACATATGAAGAATCATTCAGAATTGTGAGGGTTCTCTCCGATTCCACCGACCCTATCGGGGCTTCGATGGAGCGACGATTTGATTTCTCAACTCCTCACCCGCATCGAGACGGCCGACGTTTTCAGCCACAATATCCGCGAGTCGTTCCCAGTGTTTTGGCGTGTGGCCGCCCGTGTGCGGCGTGATGAGGCAGTTTTCGAGCGTCCAGAGCGGATGGGTTTCGGGGAGCGGTTCGGGGTCAGTCACGTCGAGGGCAGCGCCGCCGATTGCATTCGCTCTGAGGGCAGAGACGAGCGCGTCGGTATCGACAATCGGCCCGCGGGCGGTGTTGATGAGCACGGCGTGCGGTGGCATCGTAGCCAGTTCAGCCGCCCCGATGAGACCGCGCGTCTCGTCGGTGAGCGGGCAGGCGACGACGACGAAATCACTCCGCGAGAGCGCGTCGTGGATGGCGGCTTCGTCGAAACCACACACCTCGTCGGTCGGACCCCCCTTTTCTGGCGTGTAGCGGATGCCGATGGTGTCCACCTCGAAGCCCTGGAGACGCTGGACGAGCGCCTGTCCAATCGACCCGAGACCGATAATCGTGACCGTACAGCCGGTGAGTTCGCCCGACTGGAAGTGTCGCCACTCGGCGCGTTGTTTGCGTCGCCAACCCTCGTGGAGCCGCCGGGTGAACACCAGCATGTTGCCGAGCGCTTGCTCTGCGATGCCCGGCGCGTGAATGCCGCCCGCATTGGTGACGGCAACCCCACGGGCGGCGAGTTCGTCAACCGGAACGTGGTCAGTCCCTGCGAACGTACAGGCGAACAGTTCGAGGTTCGACGCCCGTGAGAGGAGCGATTCATCGAGAGTGATGCCCGTAACGATTCGGGCGTGAGAGACCAGTTCGCGTTCCTCTGTGGGTGTGCGTGCGAGCTCGACGGTTCGGTCGGAAAGCCGCGTGCGGAGTTCCTCAGCGTACGGTTCCATCGAGAGCCCTTCTGTTCCCTCGCGGAGAACGACGATGTCTGGCGTGGAAGTCATGGAAACGAGTGGTGTGTCCAAACGCGGACGCTCACCTTAGTCTTCATCCCGTGAGGTGGGCTCCTCGAGCACAGAGTTCTCGCTGAATCAGCGTTCGTCGGGAGTTCGCCCGCAAAAGTTAACGGTAAGTAAGGAGGACGTCAGTCACGACGTTCGTTTCGATAGACGTCTCTGCCAACGTTCGACTCGAACACGTTGTCTCGAAGGAAGTCGTTACTCATCGAGTCGAAGGCGATACCGATGATGTTTCCAGTGAAGGTGTTCTCCGTAACAGAAACTCGATTCGTCTCTTCGAACGATAGCCCGTATCCATTTCTGTCAAAGCGTGAGTTCAGAACCCGTCCCTCTGTCACGTGCTCTAACCAAATGCCGTAATCCCACTCGGTGAGCGTGACGTTTCGAATCACCACGTTACTACACTCGGTGACGAAGATACCGGAGGTATCGCTCACGCCAAAGCCATCGATCGTGTACCCTGCGCCGTCGAAAACGACGTCATCGGATTCGATTCGGATACACGCTTCAGAGAGGTGTGTACCGCCACCGTGTTCGATATCCGTCGCCAACTCGTACGTTCCCGGTTCAGAAATCGTCGTCCGTCCATCGATTCGTGTCACTGACATCGACTACACCTGCCCCCACTCAGGAATGCGCTTGCGCTCTTCGCCCTCGAAGTCTGCCGTACCCGACATCGCCTGTATCGAGTGAGCGTCTTCCATACTCCAGACCGCCCCATCCTCGTGAAACAGGCCGTTGACAACGCCGTAACTCCGCTGTGGTTCGACCCACGCTGGCTTTACCATCAACGACCAGAAGAAGTTCCCATAGCCAAACTCGTGGATGAGCGGCGCCAGACTCGCATACTTCGGAGTCTGTTCGCTCGGCTTCTTTGGCGACGCGCGTGCACGCTGCCACTCGGTGAGCCAGATGGGGGATTCCACCGCATCGTGCATGTACGACACGCGCTCTAACATCGTCCGAAACATCCCTGGATTCGAGGCGAAATTATAGTGAAATTGGAGGATGTCGCTCCCCCAGTCGATGTAGTCTGCGTTATTTACCAGACTCGTCGCCCCGACAGTTAGCGGAACGCTCCCTCGTTTTGCGGCGACCCGTTCGAACATCTCCGCTGCGAACTCATACTTCGAGGATTCCCACCCCGGTTCGTTCATGACTTCGATGCCGAGCAGTCGATCATCATCGCGATACCGTTCCATGAACCAATCGACGAACCCTCTCGGCTCGTCCCACTTCTCCCGATTGAACAACACGATGCTCGATGGCGAGCTGAGCCCAATCGCGGTCTTCGGGTCGGTATCCGTAAGTCGACTTGGCGTCGGTTCGATTCCGATGGCATCGAACAGGCCGATGAGAACCGAAATGCCGCGGTCGTCTGCAGCCTGGAGGAAGTGGTCGAGAGCAGCTTCGTGGGCCTCCGGGTCTTCCAGCCACGCTTCGTAACACAGCCACGTCCGAACTGCGTTCAGGTTTACCTGCCTCGCATACGAAAGGTCTCGTTCGACGACGGCCGGGTCGTACTGCTGCCACATCTGATAGAGGTTGAAAGCTCGCGAGGGGATGTACACCGCTCCACGCACGTCAATATCGTCATACGTAGAGCGGTCTGGAATAGCCGATTCATTCGGGGTGACCGGCGTAGATGGCTCCGAATCATAGGCTACATGCTCAGGAATCGTATGACCAATCACATACCACGCAGCACCTCCAACGCTCCCAGCCGTACCCAACAAAAGCAGTTGCCGCCGTGTCAGGTCATTCGTCATGGTTGCCTCCACGCTTCCCATTGCACTTGGGCGCGATTTTTGAGAGAGCATGTAAGGAGTTGCGTTCTATGAACGTTCCCACCGAGTTGGGTGAGTACGTACTCGAACCCGGATGGCAAACTGCCCTTCTCTCACCTCTCACAGCGTGCCCTTCTGCGAAGACTGCTCGGTCGAACAACGCTGTGTCGTGTCCTGGATTCCTTCGAAACATAGTTGGCTGAGCATTTTTCTGCAGGCGTTCGCCACCACTGCCCTCCCACGGATGGCTCGTCTTAGTGTGAGTTTCCGGGAGGGTTAAAAAGTGGTTCTGGCCACATTCTCGAATTCAACCATAACGGGCTGAAAACGGAGCGATTCCACCGTCTACAGACTGCTGCATCGAGTGGATCGCGTGAAGCAGGACGATAAACCCGAAAGACAGCCACCACTGAACTCTCCTGTGGTGGCATGTGTGGTGGTATTTGGGGTAACCTCAGGGACACCGCTATCTATATCCAACCGGTTAACATCATTATTAATGATGAGCCATGTCCATCACACTCGTACCAGAACGAACTGTACTGCTGATTACCGACCCACAGGTTGATTTCCTCAAGCCTGAAAGCGTCGTCTGGGATCACGTCGGTGAAACAGTCGAGGAGAACAATGTCGTCGAAAATCTGGTTCAACTGAGAGACGCTGCCCGTGAAGGCGGTATCAAGGTGTTCTATTCGCCACACTACTACGAGCAAGACGAGTACGAAAGCTGGCGACACCTGAATACTATCGATGGGATGATGTTCGAGACCCGGATGTTCGACCGCGCTGGCTCAGGGAGCGACTTTATTCCCGAACTCGAACCCGACGATAACACCTTCGTGTGCGCGCCGCACAAGCAGCTCAGTGGGTTCTGGAGCAACGATATCAACACCCAACTCCGCCAACGTGACATTAGCACAATTGTACTCGCAGGAATGAGTGCGAATCTGTGCGTCGAATCACACCTGCGCGACGCCGTTGAAGCTGGATTCGAGGTCATTGTCGTTACTGATGCAACCGCCGCTGCTGGCAAAGCCGCGCTCGATGCCGCCTACACGAACTACGGCTTCATCGCACACGAAACCACCACGACCGAGGAGATAGTTCCTCGACTCGCGCAAAGAGAGATGGCTCCAGCTGACGATTAACCCCGAACAGTCGACTTTCAGCCTTTTTCGAATTGTCCACCAATAACGAGGCCAATCGTAAGGCCAATTGAAGTTCCGATTACAATACCCAGCGCGATATTATCGAAGACAACGCCGAGTCCTGCGCCGAGGGACATCCCGAGTGCGACGGCGAGGGCGAGAGTTGGTCGGCTTCCTCGTTCGCGTCATCGACCGACGGGTGACTCATTGGGATGAGCAACACTTGTGAACTGGAAAAAGCCCTGCGTCCAATTGACTCGAAGCGCAGGCTGCGTACCGATGTAGTGGAACGGTAGAAAGTGGAGTCGACAGCAGGAGTGCAGGTTATGCAGACGGTTCGATAACCGATTTCTGATCGACCATCTTTACGACCGACAGTTCTGGCATCCCCTTCACGCCTGCAGCCGCCAACCGCTCACGCATCTCTTCTGACCCAAAGAACGCACGAGGATCTTCTGCATCATCCCAGTCAAACAGGACGACGACCTCGTTCGGATCGTCCACACTCTGGAAGGTCTGATACCCCAGTTGTCCGTGTTCAGTGCGGAAGGAATCGTTACTGTCGAACGAAGATTTCCATGCCTCGAAGTCCGCTACCGTAGCCTTTGCAACTAAGAATGCCATTTATATCACCATCAATCATGTAGGTCTCGAGGAGGTATAAATATGCCATGTTATAGAATAGCATTGATAGCTGATGGCTTATTCAATGGTGGCGTCATCGCAGCGCCCGACGAAGACCTCCAGTTCATGAGCACCGGACACGTACCGAAACCTCCGAATCTATGTTCTCTCCCCGCGCTCCTTTTGCTATGAGCGACGACATCGAGAACATCACCGACACCATCCGCTATCAGGGCAAAGCGGTCTCCGACCCGGAGTGGATCCCCGCGTTCCTCGCCACCCAAAAATCGGGCGTCATCGGGCTGATTGACGACGACACGCCGCACCTCGTGACACAACTGTTCGTCTACGACGAGGATGAGGGCGCGATATACCTCCACGGCGCACAGGGCGGGCGCGCCCACGACCTCGTGGCAGCGGGCGACGAACCGCGGGCGTCTTTTACGACCCACGAGATGGGACGGTTCATCCCCGCAGACGAACCCGTGAACTTCACCGTCGAGTATTCGAGCGTGGTCGCCTACGGAACTATCTCGTTCGTCTCTGCGGAAGCCGAAAAACGCCGCGTGCTCGAACTGTTCATGGACAAATACGCGCCACAACTCGTCCCCGGCGAGGATTACGAGCTCATGAGCGAGGAGTCCATCGACCGGACGGCAGTGTATCGATTCGCCGTCGAATCGTGGAGCGGGAAAGAGGGCTGGAAGGATTCCGACCATCCGGGTGCATACGATTTAGACGAGGAGCGAGAATCGAGGTAAGGTCCCGGCGAGAAGTCATTTCTGACAATAGAACTATAGGATTTCCATTAGAAGCATATGGTAGATGGTTTCTGCTCGACGGCTCATCTCCCTCTGGACCGACCTCATACTCACGGTCTGGGTTGGTTTGCTCAGCATTTCCCGCGCAGTCATTGATTCACAACAGTCGATTGTCCCAGTCATCATGCTGGTCACGGCAGGAAGTAGCCTCCTGTTGGCGTATCTCTTGCTCCGTCGGTATCCGAACATACAATCGAGGCAACTCTGGGGGTTCAACGCAGTCATGATCGTCTTCTTCGTCGCGGTAAACGCGGTGGTGTCGAATGGCATCTATGCCCCACAAGGCGACGGCTCGCCACTCGTCATCGGCGCACTGTGGATTATGTCGCTCGCAGTCGCCTACGGTGTGGTGTACGCGGGCGGCTATTCGTGGGCAAAACACCAGCTGTTCGCGCGCAACGGTGAGTGAACTCTTGCAGACAGTGCTTTCTTGCCTTTCACCGTAAAATTCGTATGGTACGGACGTTCTCCGATGACGAGGTGAGGCGACTTCGTCTGCGTTCTCAGCTACTCGACACAGGGACTGCCACAAACGTTCCGGACGTACTCTCCCGTGTCTGTGGCCTCCAAGCGCAGGATGCGGGCGCAGCGACGCTCGGTATCAGAACACGGAGTTCGGGCGTGACCGCCGCGGATGTTGAAGCGGCCTTGTTCGAGAACCGGAGCGTCATTCGAACCTGGTGCATGCGAGGCACCCTTCATCTCGTCGCCACCGAAGACGTCCCATGGTTGCTGTCGGTGTTCGGCCCCGTGTTCGTCGCCCGGGGGCGGAGACGACTCAGCGACCTTGGGTTCGACGACGATGCAAGCGCGAACGCAGTCGAGACGATTCACGACGCAATCGACGACCATGGACCGCTCACCCGAGCGGAGATTGTGGAGTCGCTCCAGCGAGCAGGGTTTGCGTTCGACGCTCGTGGTCAGGCCCCGTTTCACCTCATCCTCCGTGCGGCGTTGCAAGGACTCATCTGCAAGGTCGCACCGGTAGACGGGGCTGAGGCGTACGGACTGCTCAGCGAGTGGGTGGGGATACAAGAGTTCCCGGAAAGACAAGCCAGCTTGCGAACCCTCGCGCGGCGCTACCTTTCTGCGTATCAGCCCGCCTCGCTCGCGGACTTCGCCTCGTGGTCGAAATTGCCGATGGCTGACGTTCGAGCCGCGTGGGCGGCAATCGAGGACGACCGAGCCGTCGTCAACGACGGTGCAGATAGAATCGAGATGTTGGCCGGAGACGTTCCCAATCAAGATGAGATTCAGGAATCGTCGCTCCGATTGCTCCCCCGTTTCGACACCTATCTCCTCGGGTACGCAAGTCGGGAATTCGCTGTTTCGCCAGCAAAGGAAAGCAACATCTGGCCGGGTGGCGGTATGATTCAACCCACCGTTATCCACGATGGTCGCGCGATCGCAACGTGGAAACTTGACCGCTCGAAGCGCCAGACCGAAGTGGTTGTCGTGCCGTTCGACGAGTGTCTCGCCGATTGCCACGCGACGTTAGACGCGGAAGTGGAGGATATCGGACGATTCCTTGATGAAGATGTGGGCTATCGAATCGAAGGGAGCTGACGCCGAATGCGCGCTGGGTTTACTCACGTTCTTTGTCGAAATCGGCTCCTCGATGTTGAGACTGCCCACTACACCACCCAAATATGCATTATGATAATAATTCGATAGAGTAATATTACCTTCGGTTGTATGCAGAGCCATGCCTATCGATGGCAGAGACGTAGAATCCGGCAAATTCCCCAAGATACCGTACGACGAGGTTCGCTCAACTCACATCCAAGAAGCTATTCGACGAGGTGAGTTTGAAGACACCGCTCATCGGCGGTACGTAAACGACCTCGTCTACGTCGAGTGGTACACGAGAATCGGAATCGCACCGACGCTCAGAGCAACCTCGGCCAACGGAATCCGCGCCACTGTGTGGCGACTTGCGCTGAAATACCCGGAGGTGTTCGACGCCATCCGACGAGAATTTGGAGCCACCACGCGCGAGGAAGCGTTCAATCAAGAAGACTTCAGCAAGTGGAACTGGAACGGGGAAGAAGACCCAAGCGCACGGCGAATTTGGGCGACACGTCATCGATGGGAGTGGAATCGCGTGTGCGACGAAAATGCGAAGATTAGGCAGGGAACCGCAGACCGTGTGCAACTCAGCGTCCGACCCGGATTTGCCCCGTTTCGGTTTCCGAAGGTCCACTACGACGACATCCAGTCAGACTTCATCGTCGCGGAGATTCGACGCGGGTCGTTCGACGATTTTGAATACCGGCAGTACGTGAACAAACTGGTCTACATCGAGACGTGGACGCGCGAGCCCACACGTATCGCTAGCAGCGCGGTTCCACACTACAAACCGTGGCTCGTCTGCGCCCAGTTCCCCGACGAATACGACATCATCTTTCGAGAGTTGAACCCACCGACACGCACGGATTCCAAACCGAGTGCCAAGCAACACAAACGTGCGTGGCAGTCGGTCCAAGAAGACAGTTCATCCGAATCGAGTCTGTTTGGAACGCGGCGGTGAGCACCATGCGCATCGAAATTCCAGAGGGTGGGTTTTCAGACGAGATAACAGAGCGCCTCGTCGATGCCATCATCGCAGGGGCAGACGAACGCGCCGTCGGTGTCGCCCGTAAGCTCGTTCAAAAAGACCGGTGTGACGTGTGCTGCGACACGACGTTCGACTTCACGGAAAACGATCCGTTGAGTACGATAACGCACGTCGAACACATCGTCTCCGAAGCAATCACGCTCATCGGATTGGCTGAACACGGCACGTTGGACTTCGACCCCGACGAGTACGACTGGGTGTGTGCCACCATCGAAACGACATTGATAGTGGAATTTTTCGACCGCTGTCCGCCGCCAGAGCGGTGCGCTGTATGTACTGACGAGCGCATCGAGGAGTGTGGTCATTGGCGGTCGGGCAGCGAATGTCCGTATCGAGGCGAGGCACCGTAACCGGAGTGAGGTCTTAGGAGTTTTCTCTCATTACCCGTCTCACCTTCATTCAAGAAGCGCGATTCACCGCCGGCTCGGGTTAGTCCCAGCCGTAAATCGCGTCAAATTCGGCTTTGCGGGCTTCGAACGCCTCGTACATGCGGTCGCTCACTGCATCGGCAGAGTCGTATCCATCGACCCGTTTGGCGACGATTTGGCTCACCATCGCACGCGTAAAGTTCTCCCACGGCTTCGACGGCGAGTTGATGCTCGCTATCTGTTCGTCGTCATCGAGAATGTCGACGTAGCAGAGGTGATTGCCGCCATCTGGATGGTCGGGACCAGTGCGGACACGGAGCGTCAGTGAGTCACCGAGGGCGACTTCGAGTGGATGAGTTGAATCAGTCATCGGTAGCTGGTGGAATTAGAGAATAATCGCGTCGTCACGTTCGATTCGTCCAGACTCGATGACTCGTGCATCGAGGCCGCCGCGATGTTTCAGCGCATCTGCAACTTTTCCCTTTCCAACGAGCCCCTGCATGTACCCACAGGGCTCACAGAGATTCAGCCCCTCGCAGACGGCGTCACCGACCTGAAACCGTTTGCCGACGAGATGGTTGAGCGCCACGTCGCGCGTCACGACGTTCCGGCGCGCATCCCCGAGGGCGAGGTCGATGTCGTAATCCTCGCGGACGGCTTCGATGGCCTCCAGTTCAATGAAGGTGATGTCGCTCGCCTCGTTGTTCGGATTGTCTTCCCACTCGTTCCAGATTCCCTTGCCCTTGAAATAGCGGTCACCCTCGATGCCACGGTCTTCGACCGCGTTCACCGACTCGTGTTCGACCATCTCGTCGCCCGTATCGGGGGCGGTGAAGATGCGAACGACCACGCCGTTTTCGCTCATGTATGTGGTGACATGCCACGCCACCATTAATCTAGAGCCCACGGTCTGACTAGGTCGTTACTGGGAGTCGTTGCTCACCCAGGCCAGAACGTTGCCTGCGTGCTCGTCGGGAGGGAAAATTGGATAAAAGACGTGTTCGATTCTCCCGTCTGAGACGACCAGCGTCAACCGCTTCAGATAGTCGGCCCCCTCGATGGTGAACGTCGGTAACTCGAGTGCCGTCGCCACTTCCCACTCGGCATCGCTGAGCAGCTCAAAGGGAAGGTCAAGCCGGTCGCGGGCCTCGCGTTGGTACTCACTCGTCTGTGTAGACAGTCCGTACACCTCACCGACCCCACCCTCTCGGAGGGCCTCGTACTGACTGCGAAAGCCGAGCGACTCGGGCGTACAGCCACGGGCACCCGGCACAGCTTCCCAGCCCGTTGGAATCACGTCCGTGTCCGGTCGCCCCGTGAGTGGATAGACATAGATG
This sequence comes from Haladaptatus sp. CMSO5, assembly GCF_036689885.1. Taxonomy (NCBI): domain Archaea; kingdom Methanobacteriati; phylum Methanobacteriota; class Halobacteria; order Halobacteriales; family Haladaptataceae; genus Haladaptatus; species Haladaptatus sp. CMSO5. The sequence goes on along the minus strand of NZ_JBAHVW010000001.1, from coordinate 1,037,384 downwards.
ACCGTTCGCGGTGGGAGGTCGTGGAGAGAAACGGTGGTGCCGTCGGTTGCTGGGAGTGACAGCTCAGGCAGCTCCATCCCGCGGAGATGGACGGCCGCACCATCGTCTTCCGGTACTGGGAGGTTGTCCGGCAATGGGAAGTCCTCTGACATACACCAGTGAACCACCCACACAAAATTAAACCCCTACTATCTGCCCAATAGTTGGACAGTGGTCAAAAAATAGATGGTTTTAGAAATTGTGTGCAATTTTTAGGTGAGCGTCGGCGGCTGTATCACAGCGACAGTTCGCTGCCGACGTTTTCGTCCACTGCTCGGTCGTAGATATGCCCGGCCACCGCCGCGTCCATCACCGCAGACCCGACGCTTTCGACGACGATGACGTCCTCGGGCGACGCTCGCTTCGCCTCGCCAGTGAGCAGGTCCGAGAAGGGAATGAGGTCGTCTTCAGTGAGAGCGCTCTCTAGAATGTCGCCAATCTCGGCCACCTCTTCTGGGACGTCCGCAAACACCGTGCTCGCCCCTTCGATTGTTTTCGCGTCGATTTCCTGCATCTCGGCGGTGTACGCGCCGATTCCGACGACGGTCGTTCCCGGTGCGAGGTGGGCACCCGAGAACACCGGCTCTTTACTCGTCGTCGCGGTGATAACCAGCGTCGCATCCGAGACGGCATCTTCGGGCGATTCGGCCGTCTCGATAGGCACGTTGAGTTCCGCCGTGAGTTCTCGAACCGCCTCCGCAAGCATCGTCTCGTTGTGGTCGTACAGCGTCACAGATTCGACCGCTGTTGCGGTCGTCACCGCGCGAATCTGCCAGCGCGACTGCGTTCCAGCGCCGATGACGGCAAGCGAAATCGGTTCTTCACAGAGCTCCCGTGCGGCCAGTCCGCCGATGCAACTCGTCCGCGCGGCCGTGATGACTGAGCCATCCATATACGCGACCGGAAGCCCGGTTTCCGCCGCATTGACCGCGATTTGGGCGTGTATCGTCGGCAACCCACGACGCTTGTTCTCGGGGTGGACGCTCACGAGTTTCGTGGCGAAATACTCGCTGCCGTGGATGTACGCAGGCATGACGAGTCCCGTTCCGAGCGGTTCGTCTGGGTGGCTTGCATCAAGTTTTTGCCCAACTGGAAAGTGCGGGCGCTCCGGCCGTTCGACCTCGCCACGACCCTGTTTGCGTAAGGCGTCTTCGACGACGGCGAGGACGTCTTCAATATCAAGAAGGCCTCGAACGTCTGCACCCGAGAGAATGCGAGTCATTAACACTCAATGACGGAGATGTCGTGTAATTCTTTCCGTCTTCGGCGCAGGTCGCTCACTACACAGCGGGGAAATACACGGCACTCCAGTCGTGAAATGGCAGTGAAATCCTCATTTATTTTCACGCATTCAAAATGGATAGAAAAACATAAATAGGGCGATTCAACTTATCTTCGAGACACAGTACCATGGCAGGGGAACTCTCCCGCGTCCTTTCGAAGCGCGACATTTTCGTGCTCGCGTTTGGCGCAATGATTGGGTGGGGTTGGATCGTACAGACCGGCTACTTCATCGACCAGAGTGGGGTCTCCGGCGCAATCGCGGCGTTCATCCTCGGCGGGTTCATGGTGAGCGTCGTCTCGCTCATCTACGGCGAACTCGCCTCCGCGATGCCGTTTGTCGGCGGCGAACACAGCTACAGCCTCAAGGCGCTCGGGCCGATTGGCTCGTTCGTGTGTACGTGGGCGCTCATCTTCGGCTACGTGAGCGTCGTCGCCTTCGAAGCAATCGCGCTCCCGAGCGCACTCGCCTACATCGTCCCCGGCTTCAACGTCTTTGAGCTGTGGACCGTCGCCGGAAATCCCGTCTACGCCTCGTGGGTCGCCACCGGCGTCATCGGTTCTGTCGTCATCACCTACCTGAACTACCGTGGCGTTCGCCCCGCCGCGCAGTTCCAGGCCATCCTCGCGCTCGTCATCACGCTCGCCGGCGCGACGCTCCTCGCAGGCGCGCTCTTTAACGGCACCTCGCCCGCAGACCCACCGTTTGCTGGCGCGGGCATCGGCGGCGTGTTCACCGTCGCCATCATGACGCCGTTCATGTTCGTCGGCTTCGACGTGATTCCCCAGGCGGCAGGCGAAGCGAACATCTCGCCAAAGCTCCTCGGGAGCCTCATCGGCATCTCGGTCGTCTGTGCCGCCACGTTCTACATCGCCGTCATCTGGGCCGCCGGACACGTCGCCTCCGGTGCGGTGCTCGTAGACAGCGCCCTTCCCGCAGCCAAGGCGATGGAAATCGCGTTCAACAGCCAGACCATCGGCCGCATCATGGCGCTCGCCGGACTCGCTGGCATCCTCACGAGTTGGAACGGATTCGTCCTCGGCGCGAGCCGCGCGATTTACGCTCTCGCAAACTCCGAGATGCTCCCCGACTCACTCGCCACGCTCCACCCGAAACACAACACGCCCTCGACCGCAATCGTCCTCGTCGGCGGGCTGGCCGCACTCGCCCCGCTGTTCGGCGAGCAGATGCTCATTTGGATTGTCAATGCGGGCGGCCTCGGACTGGTCACCGCGTGGTTCCTCGTCGTCATCTCGTTCCTCGTCCTGCGCTACCGCGACCCCGCGATGGAACGGCCGTTCAAGCTCCCCGGCGGCTACGCAATCGGCGCACTCGCCCTCGCGTTGACCGTCTTCTTCATCGGCCTCTACATGCCTGGGTCGCCATCTGAACTTGGTGTCTACGAGTGGGCAATCATCCTCGCGTGGTGTGTCCTCGGTGCCGTATTGCTTGGGCTGGCCGGTGGCTTCCCGAGCAAAAGCGAAGCACGGTCGCATCTTCGCCAGCAGAGGCTGAACAACTGAACGGCGGCCACTGTCTCGGGCCGTCCTCTTTTCTGTGCATCTGACTACGAACAAGCCAACTTTCCGTGAGCAAGGGCGTTACCTCCGTCTCGTCACCCACTCAGACCCGCCAATTTATTTATCTAAATTTGCGAAAATTTAAGTTACAAACATATTCTATTTCAGAACATGTCTGTAGACGCAGAATGTTCGCCTGCGGATCTCTTTTCAGTGCCACCGCCGTGTCCGCCGGACGATTCCGATGCATGGTATGCGCCTAAAACCAGAGCACAGTACACCCTTTCTGACGATGTTGTTGCGACAATTACGGAGCAACGGGACGGATTTCACTACTCGATTCGAGAGCCGGTTTTGTCAGCAACTGAGCTGATTGCGTTCGAGACGATTCAGGACTACTTCGAGGGGGCACGTCTCAAACGACCACTCACCCGAGAAGGGGCGCGCGAACGGCTTGCGGCGGGATTCGAGCCGAAGTACGAGCGAGCCATCGACCGGCTGACCGACCTCTCTCCTGCGGGTCGGCGTCGGGTGAGCTACCACGCGCTGTGTCAGGTGCGGTGTCTTTCTGATCTCACCGCCTTCGCACTCGACGAACACATCGAAGTCGCGGATGCGGCTGACGACGGGCTGCTCGTTCACACGACAGATTTCGCACCGGCGACGACCGACCTGCCACCGAATCCCGACTACCTCTCGCGGTTTGCGAGCGAGCGCCTTGGCCAGCACACTGTCACATTTCACGACTTCGAGGTGCCCGTCGTCATTTACAAAGAGCACGTCCTCGGGAACGACCCCTTTACCACGAAGTACGCGGTAATCGAACCCGACCTGCTCCCGGGTGATGAGCAACTCATCGACGAGTGTAAAGAGCGCATCTGGGAAGCGAACGTCGATGGTGTGGTCGAAGATCGCGTCGGATTCGTTTCCGACCGGGCGCGAACCTTTCTCTCGCGTCGGCTGACAGCGCGAAACACCCGTGCGTGGCTCGATGCGACGCGCTATCGGATGCAGTCTGCGCTTGCAGAGTATGGGTTTGCGGTGCCACCCGTCGATGAGCGCTACGCCGCAGACCGGCTCTCTGACCTCGTCTACTACGTTATGCGCGATTACGTCGGCTACGGAAAACTAACCATCCCCATCCGCGACCCGATGCTCGAAGACATCGAAGCCAATCGCGTTGGCGAGCGCATCAAGGTGGTTCCCCGCGGGCTTGGCGACCACACCGGGCGAATGCCTGCAAATCTCACGTTCACCTCAGAACGGAGTTTCGTGAACGTAGTTACACAATTAGCTGCAGCAGACGGAACCGAACTCAACGCCAGCACGCCGAGTGCGAAGGTGAACCTACAGCCAGCGGGCCTTGACGACGAGACGATTCGCTGTGCAGTCGCACTCCCGACCATCTCCGAGGACGGTCCACACATCTCGATTCGAAAACAGGCACCAGACACGCTCACGCCCGTTGATCTCGTCTCCGGCAACAGCCTCTCGACCGAACTCGTCACCCTCCTCTGGATGCTGTACGAACATCGCGGCGTCGTACTCTTTTCGGGGCCAACCGGGGTGGGGAAGACGACGCTGATGAACGCGCACATGCCGTTCATCCCGTACCGCGACCGCCCAATCAGCATCGACGAAGGGTCACGTGAGGTGCATCTGCCCCACGAAACGGGCGTCTCGCTCACCACGCGCGACCACGAAAACGAGTTCAAGCGCGTGACGATGGCCGACCTCATGACCGAGTGCAACTACTTGAACCCGGACGTAGAGGTCATCGCAGAAATCAACACACCCGCGAGTTTCAAAACCTTCGCCGAGTCGATGAACACCGGCCACGGCCTGCTCGGGACGCTCCACGCAGAGGACGTCCACAAGCTCGTAAACCGCATCATTGAACGCGGAATTCCGGCGTACTTGCTCCAAGAAATCGACCTCGTCGTGTTCCCGCGAAACGTTGACGGGGAGCGCTACGTCTCGTCGGTCATCGAGTTTGTCGATGTGGAAACGTACGCTACGCTCGACCACGACCGGTGTGGCACAATCGAAAAGGATGGCACGACCATCTACTGGAACACCGTCGCGTGGCGCGACCACAACGGCGAGTTTGGGTTTAACTACACCCACCCACAGTTGGGTGACGACACGCGCGACATTGCACTGGATGCGTTCGCTTCCCTTGCCGAACGCACCGACCGTCCCGTGCGTGCGGTCGAAGACGAGTTCCACCGTAAACACCGCTACGTCAAGTATCTCGTCCAAGAGAACCTGACCGACATGGACGAGTTGTTCTCGTTCCTCGCAAACCTTCGGACGAACGAGGCCGCGACCGTAGAACGGGTCGTCCGTCGCCAACAACCACAGGAGGTGCACATCGATGGCGGTCGCGACTGATGAACCGCGTGGACGGTCGCTCTCGGTGTTCGACCGCGGGCTGTACGCCCTGTTTTCCCGACACGCAGACCACGCCCGACACGAGCGCGACCGAAAACGCTACCGCGGAACCGACCTCCGGACGAGCTTCGACGTGTACCTCGCCCGTGTGTACGGCCTGTCGTGGGTCGTGTTTGGCGCGCTCGTACTCTGGGCAAGCGTCGTGTTGCTCACGGTTCCTGACTCGCTGCTCACCAGTATCGGGAGCTTCGTCCACCAGGGCCTTCCGGTACTCAATCGCGTTACTGTGCCAGCGATTCCGCGCCAGTACATCGCCCTCGGCGTTGGGCTGCTCGTTGGTGGACTTGGGAAACGGTCGACTGTGGTTCTTGGCGGGCTCTACCTCCACTGGGCAGCGAGTGCTCGCAGGACGAACATCGAACAGACGCTTCCGGGCGCGGTCAGATATCTGCGCGCCCTCTCCTCGGGAAGCGATGGCGGACGGATGATGCTCCACAAAGTGGCCAATCAAGACGCCTACGGCGAAACCTCGGTCGCGTTCCGGAAGGCGCTGAACAAGGCGTCGCTCACCGGCAGTCTCGACGAGGGACTGGCGATGGTTGCGCGAGACACGCCCTCGCGTGACCTGCTCTCGCCGTTCTTGGTCAAATTCCGCGAACACGCAGCACAGGGGACGGATGCCCTCCAAGGCTATCTTCGCTTGGAGAGTCGGATGCTCTCACACCGACAGGCGCGGGCGCGTGAGCGTGCGAGTGGCTTTCTCGAACTCCTCGCAGAGATGTTCATCGTTCTGCTCGTCATCCCTGCGCTGTTCGTCATCATCCTCACCGTGATGAGCGTGCTTGCACCAGGATTCTCACAGCCAATGAACACACCACTCGGGCCGGTGTCACCGCGTGCGTTGTTCATCTACGGAAGTGCGGCCTTCGTCCTCGTCGTGGGCGCAGGGGCCGCCGTGTTAGTGGACAGCATCCGTCCACCCGGCCAATCGACGACGTACGACCGCCCCACAACCGTTCTTTCCCTTTTCAAAACAGCGACGAGCAATCCGACAAGTGCGGCGCTCGTCTGGCTGCCTGTCGCACTCGCGGTCACCGGTGGCCTCTGGTCGCTCGGCTACGCGCCAGAAAACGTCGTCCTCCTCGGATACGTCGCCTACAGCCTCCCGGTCGGTGGTGTGGCGTTTCGAAGAGCCCGGCTGGACGACGCCAAAGACCGAGAGATTAAGGACTTCATCCACGCCGTATCCGGTCACGTCGGGCTTGGCAGACCGTTTCCAAAAGCAATCGACCGCGTGAGCAGAGACTTAGACCTCGGCGCACTGCAAGCCGACGTAGAAGACCTCGCGTTCAACATCAACCTCACTACCCGTGGAATGAGTGCGGCAGAAGAATCACAGGAAGGCGACCTGCAACGAGCGGCCCTCGACCGATTCGTTGAGCGAGTGGGCACGCCGCTTGCAGACCAGACTATCGGCCTCGTCGCGGGCGCGCTCGGCGTTGGCAGCGACACCGAAGACGTCTTCGAGACGTTGCAGACAGAGATTGGTCGACTCTACAGTGAGAAACTCGCGCTCCGCTCAGCACTCATGGTTTATGTCGCAGTTGGCTGGACGACGGCGCTCCTCGTCATCGGTATCATGGTCGCGGTGAACGGCTACGTCCTCGATGGCTTCGCCCAGTTGTCCTCTGTTTCCGGAACTCATGGTATCGCACTCGACCCGAACGCGGTGCAACCGGCGCGCGACCGCCGTCGCTTTTACATCGTGACGCAGGCGACGATGCTCGCCTCCGGCTGGTTCGCGGGCACCGCCAACCGAGATTTCTACGATGCGCTGTTGCAGTCGGGCGCACTCGTCGCAATATGTTATTTCGTGTTCGCAGGAGCGCAGATGATATGAGCCGCGACGATCGCGGACAATCGGCCGTCGTCGGCGTTGCGCTCTTACTCGGCATCACCGTCGTCTCACTCGGAATCCTCACGGCGAGCATCGGTGCGGTCATCGACGGCAACGCCGCACACGCCGACGCAACCCGCGTCGCAGCCGAGATGGATGATTCGCTTCGGCCGATAGAGACCACTGGGGCACATCGTGGCCACCTGTCGTTCAGCGACGGGACGCTCGGGCCAGCGGCCAGAGAGTTGCGCGTACTGAACGAATCGGGCGTCATCGCGCAGGTTCCCGTCGATGCGCTCGTCTTCGAAACGGAGGAAAAGCAGGTCACGTTCCTCGCTGGAGCCATCGTTCAAGGCAATCCGGGGAACGCGAATCTCTACCGGCCGCCGCCACTCACGGCGTCTGAAAACGGGGGTGTGCTCGTTGTGGGCGCGCCGACATTGAACGGGTCTGCCCGCTCGATTGGTGCGAGCGGTGGGGCGCGTGTCACCGTCGAAACGACCGTTTCACACAATCGAACCGCGCTCGGAAACGGAACCTACCGCGTCGCAATTGAGACGGCCACGCCTGGCGCATGGGAGCGGTATTTCACCGAACAGAACGCAACTGTGTCACGAACCGATTTCGACGGCGATGGTACGGAGAGCGTCGTCGCAACGTTCCCGGGTCGAAGAACCGCCTATCTCATCGTCCACGATATGCGCCTTGAGGTGGACGATGGATAACCGAGCGGTGACGCCCGTCGTGGGCAAGGTGTTCGAAGTCGGATTGGTGGCGCTCTACATTGGCTTGCTTACGACCACGCTCTATGCTGGCGCCGTGCCCGACTATCGAACCGCGGCCGGACAAGAGGTGGGCGAGCGCGTCCTCGCAAGCACGACCCAGCGCGTAGAGCAGTCGATTCCACCGGCTGCAACAACCGTGCATCATCGCCAGACCGTCTCGATTCCACAGACGATTCGCGGCGAACAGTACGAGATTCGAGCCGAAAACGAGTCACTCGTCTTGGTACATCCGAACGACGCAATCGGCGGACGCGCCCGGCTCGCACTGCCTGACCGCGTCGTGTCGGTCTCCGGTACGTGGCGAAGCACGGACGAGACGGCCATCGTCGCCGAAGACGCGTCCGGCGGCCTTCGTGTTCGATTGACGGAGGGAGAGCCATGACTCGGAGAGGGCAGGCGAATCTGCCCGCACTCGCCGTTGCACTCGTCGCGCTGACCGCGACTGCCGGACTCAGTTTCACGCTCGCAGACGGCGCGTTTGCCAGTGCAGACCGTGACGCCACCGAACGACGGCTCGCCGTCTCGCTCTCGGAGCGCCTCATAGACGATGACTCGATGCTCACGACCCGCGAGAACGTGGTGAATCGAACGAGCAGCGACGCACTGACACCCGAGTTGCTACACGAGGCATTCCCCGTGGCACAGGGCCACAATATACGAATCAAACTGGATGGCGAGACGATAGTCGAACGGGGCGATCCGACTGGTGGAACGACGATTCGACGGATTGTGCTTGTAGAGCAAACTCAGTCGGTGACCGTCACACCAGCGTTATCCCAGTCGAATCAGGTGACGCTCCCGCGTCGAACTGACGAGGTAACCCTCCAAGTGACGCCACCGCCTGCGGCGAACGTCACTGCAGTCCGGGTCAACGACCGGGTCGTACTCGCAAATGAGACTGGGTTGACTGGGACGATGACCGTCGCCACCTCTCGGTTCGAGACGACGACACTCCAGTTTGAAGCAACCCGTCAGCTCCCGCCGGGGAGCGTTACCGTGACCTCGTATCCAACCCAAACCACGAAGGCACAATTGGTGGTGACCGTCGATGCGTGAGCCCGCCCGCGGACAGTTGTCCCTGTCGGCGGTCGAAGCCGGTATCGGTGTGGTGCTCGTCCTCGCCGTCACGATGGGCTTTGCGCTCAACTTGCCCCAGCCAGCGGCGCGTGAGACACAACTTGACCTCTACGCAGAAGATGCAACGACCGTACTCGCGAGCGAATCCCCCCGCCATCAGGGCACCACTCGACTCGCAGAAATCGTGGCCTCGGCCCAGTCGTTCGACCGCGAGCGCAACGCGCTTGAACGGCGTGTCGACCGCATCCTTCCTGACAACTTGATGTATCGAGTGGATACGCCATACGGTGCGGTCGGATATCGGAAACCGGCAGGCGTGGCCGTCGGGGAAGCGACCGTGGCGACGGCAAACGGCGACGTTACGATGTGGGTGTGGTACGCATGAGGCGACGCGGGCAGATGGTGCTCGCCGCGGCGGCACTCCTCGCCGTCGCACTTGTCCCCGTCGTGTTCGCCTATCTCCAGCTCGGGTATCATCCCGATGTGGCGGCGAGCAACGACTACGACGCCCCGACCGAAAACGCAGAACACGTCCTTTCGCGAGCGGTTGCGACCGCAAGCGAGGACATTCCCCAACGCTACGACTGGGATTCGCGGGAAGCCGCGGTCGAAACCATCCACGGCCGACTCAGTCCTACCATCGACACGCTCGAAACTTCGCGGATAGAAAAAGGCACCGCCTACGAAATTTCGACGAATCAAACGGTCGCAGCGTCGTGGGCAGCGACGAACTGCCCGGGCGGTCCGAATCGCCAGTTCGGCTCGTGTGAAGCGACTCGTGGCGTGGTCGTCCAAGAGCGTGCGGGCGAGACGCACCTTGTGGCCGTCGCCTTCGACGTGACGGTGACGACGGCGCGTGGGGTGACCGACGTGACGATTGTGGTGTAGCAACTGAATAGAGAGGAGTCCAGTGTCGCCACCTTGGATTCGGAAATTGAACGAGGGAGAAGTGAGCTTCACCTACGCTCCGTCTATGGCTGGGGAGGTGAGAATTTCGAATCGAGCACCGCCGGTCTCGGAGTCCGTGACGCGAACCTGCCAGCCATGCGCTTCAGCGATCAATTTCACGATGGGAAGACCGAATCCAGTACCGGTTGTGGCTGTAGTGTACCCGTACTCAAAAATTTGCGCTCGCTCCTCTGCAGCAATGCCGTGGCCATCGTCTGCAACGTAAAACCCTCGTCCCCCATCGAGCAGGCCAACGGTGACCACTGTTTCCTCGCCGCCGTGTTCAATCGCGTTCCTGAACAGGTTTTCTAAGAGCGCACAGAGCCGTTCGAAATCGGCAAGAAGGTTGCCGAGTGCCCCATCGAGAACCAGTTCAGCCCTCTCGTGGGAAACCATCTGCCACGAATCACGAACCGCGACATCGAGCGAGATCATCGATGAGTCGTGAACGACTTCCCCCAGTCGTGCAAGGACGAGAACATCGGAGATGATCGCTTCAATGCGGTTGTGCGCACGTGCGGTCGCTTGGAGATGCGGGTTATCCTCTTCCTCCTCTAAGAGTATCTCCACTCGCCCTTTTGCAACAGAGAGGGTGACTGTGCTGCTTCCGAGAATTCCTGTCGAGTGACTGCTTCGGAACCCGAGATGAGTAGAGAATCTCTTCCCCGAACCAATTCAATTAGGCGGCCAAATTAATACAGTTTCAATGACAATCATGAACTATGACTCGTGAGTCGACCGAGCAATCGAATAACCAAATCGAGGGAGGCTCGGTCGTTGAATACGCACTCAACGCCACGGAAACCGTCGTGTGGGACTGGAACATCCCTGAGGATGAAATTGAGGTCTATCCACCGTCACAGGACATCTTTTCACCGGTTACGGAGGTCGAAGACTTCATGCGTCAAGTACATCCAGCAGACCAGCAAGCGGTTGTACAGGATTTCGAGCAGGCGATCCAAGGGACGGGCGCGTACAGCACGGAGTTTCGCTTAGCCCGTGACGCGGAGCGCTGGATTGCGGCTCAGGGAATCGTCGAATTCGATTCGAAGAATGAGCCACAGCGGTTGGCTGGGGTTGGCCAAGACGTTTCAGAACGAAAGCGTCGATACGAGGAATTCGAACGCCTCGGCGATTACATCGGTGAGACAGAGATTATCTTCGATATCGGTGGGTGGGAGCTGGAGCCCGAGACGGACGACCTTCGATGGACGGCGGGAACCAAACGGATACACGAGGTCGAGCCCGAGTACGAACCGGTGCTCGAGGAGGCTATCGAGTTCTACCATCCAGAAGATAGAGAACTCCTTGAAAAATCGGTACAGCGGTGTCTAGAGGATGGTGAACCGTACAGTATTGAAGTGCGGTTGATCACTGAAACAGGTCGTGAGCGCTGGGTGCATACCAAAGGGGAGATGAGACCTCGTGGGGGGAACGAAGTAGTGCGGGGTGTGATTCGGGATATCACCGACCAAAAAATCAAAAATCAACGCCTCATGGTGCTGAACCGCGTTCTCAGGCACAATATCAGAAATTCACTCGGTGTCATGATGGGCTATGCAGAGATGCTAAAAGACGACCTCAACGCGCTGGAACCACTCGAGAAACAGCTCACAGAGACGGCATCGTTCTCACTCGAAGACGCACAAGAATCGCTCGCAGAGATACACACGCATGCAGAACAGCTGCTCGAAATGTCGGAGGACGCCCGTCGAGTGAGTCGTACCCTGCAACGTGGCTCATCAACGGACTACGTGAAGGTGACTCCAATCGTGAACGACCTCGTCGCGACGTACAGAAAGCAGTATCCAGCGGCGTCGATTACCGTCGAGGCCACGGCAGATGGAGTGCGCGGTAACGAACGAGCACTCGAGATGGCGCTCAGAGAACTGCTCGAGAACGCGCTCGTGCATACGACTGATGAGACGTCACGGGTCGAGGTTCGTATCTCGGAGGCCCAGGACAACCGAATTTGTATCTGCATCGCAGACGATGGCCCCGGAATTCCGATGATGGAGCGAGAAGTGCTCAGACGAGGCGTCGAAGAACCGTTGTTGCACGGGCAAGGACTGGGGCTGTGGATGGTCAATTGGCTGGTGACCAAGCTGGGTGGCAGTGTCTCAATCAACGCGAACGACCCGACTGGATCTATCGTGAAGCTCACGCTGCCAGCTGCAGCCGGTGAGTAGCCCGTCAGCACACCACTTTTGAGTGTGTTCGAGGGTGGCCCGTATCGTTGCCCGCTATCTTCAGGTCGGCTCGGTGCCTTCGATACCGCGTGCGATAGCGCTGGTTCCAATCGTCACGGCCAGACTCTGGTTTTGATGCATAGAGATGGCCGCGTTTGCGTCTGAGCCGTTGCTTTGGCTGGCGTTGCCCCCGCACTGCGGTTCTCGCTTGATAGCTCGGGTAGGGTTTGGGCGGCTCAGAACCCGAATATCGGGACAAAGCGGAACATGAGATAGGAACCAACCGTCGCGATGGCCGGCACAACGTTCTGCATCAGGACGACTCGAGCTGTCGTCACCGGGTTGAACAGCGCCCCTGGGCGGGGGATGTCCTCGGGGCTCTCCGCGCCGATGGGGGGAAGCGTTTCGCCCTCCTCGTCGGCAGCCAGCGCGTCGACCGTGACAGGTGGCCCGCCGTCGCTGACGACTATCTCAGAGGCGGTCATCGGTCGGGTTGCCCGCCCCCAGCCCAACCCAACGATAGACATCGTTGCGATGATGACGAAGCTCGCGGGGATGCCGAGCGCCGAGAGGAAGACGACCAGCGTTGAGGAAACCGACGCGACAACGATGGCCGCAGTAAGGGGGAGTTCCGTGATGTCACTGCCCATCGTCTCTAAGGTTCGTCGAGCGATGGTGAACGCCCCGATGGTGACGGCGATACCACCGAAGATGATGGCCGGGTTCATCGCCAGTTCGCCACTGCCGACCAGCGGTGCGACGGCGTTGGCGATGTTCGAGGTTCCCGAGGAGAAGGCCATCAGACAGCCGATTGCGACGACGGTGAACGTCCCGCCCAGCTCTCGGCGGTTGGTCGTCCGGTGGACCCGCGGGATGGGGATACGGCCCGACCGGTCGATGTCGAACAGGGGCCCCGTGCTGCGCTCCATTGCGACCATCCCGTTCAGCCGGGCGTAGAAGTACCGACCGATGATCAACGAGACCCAAAACCCGATGATAGGGGAGACGACCCACCAGATGACGATCTGGCCCATCACGGCAAGATTCAACACGCCACCGGCCAGTCCGAGGCCGGCGATTGCACCCACCGCAGTCATCGAGGTCGATGCTGGCACGCCGAAGACGTTCCCGACCAACAGTGCAATCCCGATGAAAAAGAGAACCATGATGGAGGATTCGGGCGTGAAGATACCGGTATCGACGACCAGTTCAGTGCCGAGTTTCGCCACGACGTTCCGGCCGAGCGTCCACGCACCAATGAAGAAGAACACGCCCATCAGCCCCGCGGCAGCGGGCTTCGAGATGGCATCGGCACCGACCGCTGGCCCGAACGCCGGGCCCGTGGTCGACCCACCGATGTTGTAGGCGACGAACATCGAGACAAGAACACCAGTGACGAGGAGGACGCTAATCATCGGTCCTCTGTCTCGTCGTCCTCGGTTGTCTCGTCCTCTGCCTTCTTGGCCGCCAGTTGTTCTTCCAAGGTTTTCTCCACTGTTTCGCCGACCTTCTCGTCGACCTTCTCGTCGACCTTCTCGTCGACCTTCTCGTCGACCGTCTTCTCAACGGTTTCCCCAACCGTTTTCTCGACGGTTTCTCCAACGGTCTTCTCCACTGTCTCACCGACTGCCTTCTCGACGGTTTCCCCAACCGTCTTTTCGACCGTCTCACCAACCTTCTCGTCAACCGTCTTCTCCACCGTCTCTGCAACCGTTTTCTCCACTGTTTCGCCGACCTTCTCGTCGACCGTCTTCTCGACGGTCTCGCCAACCGTTTTCTCCACTGTTTCGCCGACCTTCTCGTCAACCGTCTTCTCAACGGTTTCTCCAACCGTTTTCTCTACGGTCTCACCGACTGCCTTCTCGACGGTTTCCCCAACGGTCTTTTCAACCGTTTCGCCAACCTTCTCGTCAACCGTCTTCTCGACGGTCTCGCCAACGGTCTTCTCTACGGTCTCGCCAACGGTCTTCTCTACGGTCTCGCCAACGGTCTTTTCGACCGTCTCGCCCACCTTTTCGTCAACCGTCTTCTCCACTGTCTCGTTGACCGTTTTCTCGACGGTCTCCTTTACGGCCGTCGTCATCCAGTTCGGGTCGAAACGAGCCATCTTCCAGACCACGTGGAGGACATAAGAGACCAGCACCCCGAACCCGAACGCGAGCCCGATGGAAGTTCCGGCGACGACGATCAACCCAACCGAAACCGCGATTAACAGCCCGTAGGTCAAGTCGACGATGGAGTCGACGCGGCTCGGGTTCACGACCAACCCTCTCCGACGGTCACCTGCCCCGGAAGAACGAACCGGGGCTCAATAGCTGTGAAAAAACACATATAGATTAACGACTCCGCTCGCCCAAGTAGCTTGGCAAAACTACCGTTGGCCAACAGGGCGTCAGAACCGGCGAGACATACCAGCACTCGGAACTACAATGTCCCTGCCTCGAAGCAAGCGTCCGGGAGCGTCCTCCATCTGTTGTATGGTGACGAATAGCCGAGATAACCGAAGCGGGAAATCGCAGGGGTGAGCGAACAGAGCCGTCTCAGTCCAGTTAGTTTCACAATCGGGTGCGAATCCCGGAGAAAGGGCTGACAATTGAGTTTTGCGGTGAGTGGGGAGCTGAGTGCGCGCTGCTCACACGGTCACCGTCGAAGCTACAGCCAGGAGAGGCGTAGCCACCTGAGAGCGAAACACAGCTCGGGCCGTCGCCTTCGACGTTAGCTCGTATCGTTGCCGTACATCTCAAGGCCCGCACAGCCATTGTCTTCGACACCGCGTTCGATGTCGCTGTTTCGAATCGTCACGTCCGAACTCTGATCGCTCAGTTGGATTGCCTCATAGCCATCTACCGACTGGGCGTTCAGGTTCTCAATGAGGAGGTCGGACCCCTTCACGACGAACGGGTAGGCAGCGGTCGTCTGCTGACCACCAGAGACGCGCGAGCCAACGCCGTCCAGCCACATCGCCTTCCGGCCGCGATCGCCCGTCTGATTGTAGTTGACGTTATGGAATACACAGTTGTTTCGGGTACTGCGAATCGCAGTCGGCCACACGTACCCTTCTGCGTCGCCAGTGATATCCAGGTGCTTGCAGATGACCGCGCCTGCGTCCGAACCGTTGATTTGGATGGCGTTGCCGCCGCGCTGAATCTCGATATCAGAGCGGGTGATTTTCGTCGAACCAGCATTGGATTGGACAACGATGCCGTGATTGACTTCGTCACCAACGTGCACGTCAAGACGGCTCAACCATGCGCTCTCGACGTCGTCCATGACGGTGAGCGCGTGGCCGTTCGGCTTCTCCAGTCGAATCGTGGTGTCGTCCACCCGTAGGTCAGACCCTCCATCGAGGCGGATGCCGCGCTGGTTCTGGTTTTCGTCGTGTTGCTGGTCAACGACGACCTCTGCACCGGTGATGAGACAGTCGTGACCACTCATTCGAATGCTCGCAGCCTCACTGTTTGCGAAGCGGCCGCCGTTTACGATGACGCGGCCTTCTGAAGGCGTGTAGAGCCCGTTGTCCGGCCAATCGGTGAGTTCGCAATCCTTGAACTCAAGTTGTCCTACGTGACTTTTCGAGGTCATCAGCCCAGATGGGCCGCGCCAGATGTCGCCCGGTGCGTTCTCGGAGAACGCGCCACCGTCGTTCGCGCGAAAACGCTTGACCATCCCTTTTCCGTCTGCTGAGAGGATATTGAATAGTCCTGGGCCGAACGTTCCACTGTCGTGGCGGCCGACGACCGTGATGTCATCGACAAACAGTCCATCCGTGACTTCTGCTTCGATGACGCGGATGCCCGTATCGTCGGCCCGAAGGTCGACCGCGAACCCTTGGACGCGCAGGTCGACGCCGGGGTCGTAGTCAACACCGAGTCTGAAGAGCCGATACTGTGGCCCGTCGAAGTTGTGGTAGTTTGCGGGGACGAGCGTGGCGTCGTCGCCAACCATCCCAAAGTTTTCGAAGCCCGTAAACCGGAACTGTGAGTCCATGAAGTACCGGCCCGGTGGGAACTTGAGTAGCGTGTCGTCTGCTGCATACTGCTCTAAAATCGGCGTGATGGACTCGTCGCCGGAGTTGTCCGCACCGGCGTCGTCGACGATGTCGATGATGCGGTCGTACCGGTCTTCGACGTGCGATGCAGCCGCTGTGCCTGACGTGAGGAGCGACGCGCCCGCCGCGGTTGCCCCAAGTGCACCCAGAAAAGACCGTCGTCCGAGTTTGGAGGAGGTGTTTGAGTTGTGGTTCGAGTCTGTCGAGGGAGTCGTGTCGCGCATTGTTATCTTAGCCCGTAGGGTCGCTGCTTTCGAACTGCGAGTCTGCGGAGATGATGGACAGCCATTGGCCCCGTAACATCAGCCAACAGCACAATACAACTTTTCTGATAGTAGGTTCCGTGTGAGATACCGACCACACAGACACAACCCCCGACACCACAAAGCACTTATGGAGTGGATTTTTCGCCAAATATGGACGCTTCAACTGGCGGCTTTTCTGATAATTCGACCCCTAAGCGAAATAGTAAGGAAAAATGTAGTTTGTGAGGTGGTAAAAATATATGATAATTCTAGTAGAGGTGCCTCGTTCGAGTGAAATCCCGTTGTATGATGGGGGTTCTGGTCATTTCACTCGATTCGGAGGGTTGCCAGCATCTCTCCTCAGCGAAGCAGTTTGGCTGGCGAAACTGTTGACTGATTCACATGTGTCACTTCCAGCGGACGTTGCCCTGCAAACTACGTCGAGCCACGAGTTCCACGCATCTCTGATTCGGCCTGCACTTGGAGAGTTGGGTAGCGAAATCGGGGGTTAGCAAGACCAGCGTGCCACCATTTATCAATTCAATACCATTTTGTGCTGGGACAATTCGCGCGGATGGACGCAGCCCACTCGCCAGTTCGAGACGTTTGACGTGACGGTAGTGAGGGTAACCGCGAGTCTCGGTTGTGGGAGAACAGTCGCCTAGGCTTGTGCGAGGGGGTCGCCGCAGTACGAACACGTATCCACAGTATGGGTGGTTCGAGCGCCACAGCCGGGACAGTTCACCTTCGTCGATGGTGGGGAGCGGTGGTGCCGTTCCAGCAACCCACTCCACTTTGCGAGGACGTACACGCCGAAAAGGAGGAACGCAGCAGTGAGCCACCCCAGTGGGCCAATGAGAATGAGGAATCCGAGGAAGACGAGCAACACGACACCGAGTGCTGCAAAAATCGCGTATTCAGTTGTGCTTGTCATTGTGTTACTTAATTGAAGTTATTACAAAAAGGGGGTGGTTTGGTCGTGTGTCTATTCGACGGTCAAAGCATTCCAAGGCTGAGCTACCGTTTGTAGAGGTAAGAGCCCAGATAGACCGGGGTAAACCCGGTCTCTGAAATGGTCATGAACCAACGTTGACGCAGGGTTCGGTACTACGTCAACACTTCCAGTGGAGGGCGGCGAAGCTCAAATCGTGTGATTCTAGAGTTGGGCCAGAAACAGTAATAAGGCAACAATCGAAGCCCGACCCTGAAGGATGTCCTCCGACCCCACTCGACGAACCGTGTTGAAGGCGGCAGGAAGTGCCCTCACACTCCCCGCGCTGTTCGCTGGAACGAGCGCAGCTACCACCGCAGGCACGTCACCAGAACTCGAAAAGTACGTCCAACCGCTACCGATTCCGACTGAACGAACGCCCGATGGACGACGAAATGGAGCGAAATACTACGAGATCCCGATCGTGGAGTTTACGGAGCGGCTGCACCCCGACCTCCCGAAAACGACGCTGTGGGGATTTGACGGGCAATACCCCGGGCCGATTATCAACGCACGGCGAAACGAGCGGCTCAACATTCGGTTCGACAATAGTTCGCTCCCGGAAGCCCACCTCCTGTCTGTCGACGAGCGAATTGCGGGAACGAAGCCCGAGGATTATCCCGGCTTCGACGGTCTCGTTCCAGAGGTGCGAACGGTAACGCACGTACACGGCCTCAACGTCGAACCGGAGAGCGACGGTCAGGCGGACATGTGGACCTCGCCCGATGGAAGTACCGGACCTCGATTCGCCAAGCACGTCCACGAGTTTCCGAATCGGCAATCGAGGATGACGACGTCGTATCACGACCACACGCGAGGCATTAGTCGGTTGAACAACTATGCCGGCTTGGTCGGCTTCTACTTCATCACCAGTCAGGCAGAAGAGCGCCTCAACCTGCCGAGTGGCGAGTACGACGTTCCGCTCATGCTCCACGATCGGACGTTCAACGAAGACGGATCACTCTCCTATCCGGACTCGTTCGAACCGAACGTCGCTGGCGATACGGCCGTAATCAACGGTGCAGTGTGGCCGTATATGGAAGTCGAACCGCGTCGCTATCGCCTCCGATTCGTGAACACCTCGAACGGCCGGACGTACAACCTCCACCTCGAAAACGACGACGGCGCGGACGTCCCGACGATGCACCAGTTTGCCGCCGGTCACGGCTTCCTCGACCGGGTCGTCCCCATCGGGCCGGACGGTGACCTGCACTCGCTGTTGCTCGCTCCCTTCGAGCGCGGCGACGTTATCGTTGATTTCTCAGCACACGCAGGCGAGACGATCACACTCAGGAACGACGCCCCATTCCCGTTTACTGGCCTCGACGAACACGGTGACCACGATGGCCACATGGAATCGGGAACGCCCCTTCCCGAGTTGATGCAGATTCGAGTCGCAGAGTCAAACGGCAAGGTGGCAGACGAGAGTGCAGACCCGACCACACTCGACCTGCCAACGGTTCCGCGACCAAACGAGAAGGCTGCGCGAAAAACGCGCCACATGACGATGACCATGACCCAAGACGAGTTTGGTCGTCCGCTTCACTTGCTGAACAACCGACGATTCAACGACGAAACCACTATCAAACCACACCTTGGGACGACCGAGATCTGGAACGTCGAAAACAAGACCATGCACACCCACCCGCTCCATCTCCACCTGGTTCACTTCGATGTTCTCGGACGCGGGCCTGACGGAACGGACGAACCTGCGCCGAACGAACGAGTTGGCAAAGACGTCGTTCGAGTGAATCCCGGTGAGACGGTTCGAATCCTCGTGAAATTCGGGGATTTCGTCGGCCAATATCCGTGGCACTGTCACGTCCTCGAACACGAAGACCACGAGATGATGCGCCCCTTTGAGGTCGTGCGAAAATCTGAGTGAGCCAAAGTTGATTTCACGGAACGGACATTTTCGGGCGTCCGCCCACGATTTGCTCGTTGCGATATGGTAGCCCGTAGATGCAGGAATTTAGTTTCCACACGCGACAGAGTATAATAATACGTGTGAATATCACCCTATTACAATACCATCATTATCACGACAAGAACTATAACGTCCCGATTGGTTGCGTTCACTTATGGCAACTACACAACAGTCGAATGTCGAAACGTACCACTGTCCAGATTGTGACGGAGAAATCGTGTTAGACGACACCTCGTGGGGGTGTGGGCACGTATCCGGGCATCCGGCGGACTGAACATACCAGCGTCGAGTTTCACTTTTCTAGTAGTTATCAGCGGGAGTTACTCCACAACTGTACCGAGCACCACAATTGTCAGTAGGTTGAATGTGCGTACGTGTCGTCAGTGAGGTGAGCGGAGTTCGAATGGCCAAGAGAAACTCCATTCGGTCGAAAATTCCAGTGGAATTGGTGAGAAAGATTGTTATCGTTTGCATTCACAATATCGAACATGACTACGGGCACTCTTGGTTTCTGGCGTGACTGGACGGTTGCAGTTCTTGGCGGTCTTCTCGTTTTGTTCAACATCGTCGCCTATTGGGCCAGTTCGAGTTCCTCACTCACGGTTACCCTTGAGTCAATTGTGCCACTCGTGCTCGCCGTTGGACTCACCGCGTACGGTATCAGGCTGGGTCGCCGCCCCCTCTCTCCAACCCGGATGCAACCAATCGTTAAATGGAGCGTTGCTGGCATGATTCTCATCGGCGCACTCGGGGTGTGGGAGATGGCTATTCACATCCTCAGAACTGAAACCGTTGGCCAAACACTCAACGAAGCTTCGAGAAGCGCGACAGTCGGCGCAATCGTCGGCTCTGTCATCGGACTGTACGATGGGCGGGGGAACGAACGACTGCAGGAGGCGACACGCTCACAGCAAGCGATTGCTGCCGCGAGAGACGGAATCGCGGTGCTCAACCAAGACGGCGAGTACGAGACGATGAATCACGCACATGCGGAGGTGTACGGCTACGACGACCCCGAGACGTTCATCGGCGAGACGTGGCATATGTGCTACACAGAAGCCGAAGCGAACCGTATCGAACGGGACGTTATGCCGGAACTCGCCACAGAGGGGTCGTGGCGCGGAGAACTCGTCGGGGTACGAAAGGATGGCAGTGAGTTCCCACAGGATATCACGCTCTCAGTGCGGTCAGATGGCGGCCTCGTCTGCATCGTTCGAGATATCTCAGACCGCGTCGAACACGAAACCAAACTCGAAGCACTGCACAACGTTACCCATGCGTTCCTCACGGCAGAATCGGTCGAATCGATTGCAAAGCAGATGGTTACAACGGCGAACGACATTCTCGGCTACCCACTCGCAGTCGTGTGGACGTACGACGCCGCAAACGACCGACTCGTTCCACATACCGTGAGCGACGGCGCGCATGCCTTCATGCAACAAAAAGGGGTGGACGAATTCCCCACCCTCGAATCGGGGTCGGCTGAAGTAGAACAGTTCAAACGAGGAACGTCGGCCTACGTGCCACAGTACGAATCACTCGAAAACCGACAAAACGAGGACATTCCCCTTGGGGCTGTGTTGATGGTTCCACTCGGTGAGTACGGCATGTTCAGCATCAGAACGCAAAAATCGGATGGCATTTCTGCATCCGACCGCCTTCTCGCGGAGATTCTCGGGTCAAGTGCACAAACGGCAATCGAAAAACTCGACCGAGAGCAAAAGCTCGTGAGCCGCGAGCAGCGACTCAGTACGATCTTAGAAAACATGCCAGTCATCCTGTTCGCCTTCGATAAAGAGCGAACAATCACCCTCCAAGTGGGAAGCGCGCTCGAACACGTTGGGGTGGAACAGAATCAGATGGTGGGACTGCAGCTCGAAGAGGCTGTCAGCAACTCACCAGCGGTTCTACAAGCAGCAGAACAGAGCCTCAATGGCGAGTTCGTTGATTGCACACTCGACCTCTGGGGACAGACCTATCAGGTCTGGTATCAGCCGCTCTGGGACAGCGAAGATGGAGAGGTCACGAGCGTCCTCGGCGTCGCCATGGACGTGACCGAACGCGAAAAGCGCGAACGCGGAATCCGACTGCTGCACGAATCGACCCGCGACATGATGCTGGAGACGGACCCTGTCAAAATCTGTCAGATAGCAGTCGAAACCGCACAGAACGCACTAGGGTTGCCAGTGTCGGGTATCTGGTTCAAGACAGACGACCGACCGCGTCTCGAACCAGTTGCATATAGCAAGGAAGCCGAATCGATGTTCGACGAGCTACCCGTGTGCGAACCGGGTAACAGCATTGTGTGGCAAGCGTATGAGGACGGCGAACTCATACATTTCGACGACGTGAGCGAGGCGACGAAGCGGTTCAATCCAGAAACGAAGGTGCGCAGTGAGCTCAACTTGCCACTCGGCGAGTACGGCGTGATGAACATCGGCTCGCTCGACGACGGCGCGTTCGATGAGACGGATATCACGCTGTCGAAACTCCTCGTCGCCAACACCCTCGCCGCGCTCGAACGAGCAGACCGCGAACGGACACTGCAACAACAAAAAGAGCAGATGGAGTTTTTCAACTCGATTCTGCGCCACGACGTGTTAAACGGGATGATGGTGATTCGAAGTCGAGGCGAGTTCCTCACAGAGCAACTCACCGAAGAGCAGTTACGGTTCGCAAAGACGATTGTGGGCTGGAGCGACGACATCATCGACATCGTCCAGCGGGTTCGGACGGTGTTGAATACGCTCACCGGCGACAAAGGCGCAGCCTTCGAAGCGGTTAACCTCTCTACGACGCTCCAAAAGGAAATCGAGCGCGTCGGGAACACCTATCCAGCGGTGCAGTTCGAAACGGACGTTCCAGCAGACCTCACGGTGCAAGCAAACGAATTGCTCGGTGATGTGTTCGGGAACATCATCACGAATGCCGTCGCTCACAACGAGACGGACGGACTCCATATCACGGTGACAGCGGAGAAACAGGCACAACAAGCCTCGATTCGCATCGCTGACAACGGTTGTGGCATTCCTGACGAACAGAAAGATGCGGTATTCCGACGCGGAACGTCAGGGCACACCACAGAAACGAACTCCGGTTTTGGCCTCTACTTCGTCGATTCAATGGTCGAGTCGTACGGTGGCAGCGTCTGGATTGAAGACAACACACCCCAGGGTGCCGTGTTCGTCATCGAACTTCCGATACCTGCTACGGAACGACCAATGCTAGACCACGAACAGTGAGGGCACCGCGAGAGGGGAACCACCACCCAATCACACTCGCCGTCTCGGTTACGACCGTTTCACGACGGCCTACAAACAGAGTTCAGTAGGCTATCACGTTCGGAAGGGGCTTACGTGACGCTGTCTTCTAGAGGTCTATGAACTTCGCCGAGCGTTTTGGGGACCTATTCGAACGAGGCGAGCGAGAGCAAGCCAGAGAGCTTGCGAAAGCGGTGCTCCGAAACGAGCCAGTAAACAGTGTCGAGGTCACCGACACGGCAGTCCACGTCGAGACGCCGTCGTTTCACGGCACCCATCAGGTGACGACCACCAACGGCGGTGCGGCCGAGATTCAACGCCAAGGCACCTACCGATACAAGAGCGAGGCTATCGACCTGTCGTTCACCACGAAGACGATGACCGATGAAGCGTACGAGCAAGCCAGTGCCCGCCTCGCGGAACAAGGCACCCGCGAATCAAACACCGTTGAATAGGGTGGAGCGTGCGTCTCACTACGCCACGCAGGTGAACAGCCACACGCCGCGGTGATTATTACCCCGTCCGTCGAATAGTCATACGACTTATACGAATGCAGGCGAACCGACGATTTCTGCGAGTGGGACTCACGCTAGTCGGAGCCACGCTGCTCGCCCAACCCGCGGCGGCCCACGTCGGCAGCCTCGGCGGGTTGATGACACCGGTGGCGGTGCCGACGTGGCTCACGATTCTCACCGGCGGCATCATCGTCGGCGTGTCGTTCATGTTCACGAGTCTGCTCACCGACCACGCCGCGATTCGCGCGATAAACGGCTGGCGGCTGTTGCTCTCACCGCCCACCTCGGTTCGGCAGGCGCTTCGCATCACAGTACAGGGGCTTAGCGTCGGCGTCTTGGTGGTGGTCGTCACAGCCGGACTCATCGGCCCGCAGACACCAACGTCGAACTTTGCGATTCTCTTCGTGTGGGCGGGCTGGTGGGCGGGCTACACGATGAGCGTCTACCTCTTCGGAAACACGTGGGAGTGGTGCAACCCGTGGCGCGCACTCGTGGCGCCTGTTCCCCGAAATGGGTATCGAAGCTACCCCGAGCGACTGGGCGGGTGGCCGAGTGTCGTCGCACTGCTCGGCCTCGTCTGGCTCGAAGTCATCAGTCCAGTCGCAAGCGACCCGCAACTGCTCGCAGCCGTCATCATCGGCTATTCGGTGGTCACCCTCACCGGGGCGGTGGTGTTCGGGCCGGATGCGTGGTTCGAGCAGGTCGACCCAATCGCGCGAGTGTTTCGGTGTTACGGACGGATCGCCCCGCTGCAACGAACCGAGACGGGCGTGGCGTTCAAACTCCCGACCGCCGCGCTCGCCGCGCGCGGAGACAACCTCGAAGCCGACGACACCGCGTTCATCATCGCGTTGCTGTGGGTGACCACCTACGACGGCTTCATCTCGACGCCGCTGTGGGGGACCCTCCTCCGCCCACTCGTCGCCGTGGGTGTGCCACCGCTTGCGGTCTACTTCGGAACCATCGTCGCCGGGTTCACACTCTTTCTGTCGGTGTTTCGCCTCGCCGCCCGGCGGTCACGGCGCTCGGGGCGAACCTACATCACCCCACGATTCATCGAGGGCTGGTTCGCGCCGGCGCTGTTGCCGATTGCAGCGGGCTACCACCTCGCCCATTTTCTTGGCTTTTACATCACGCTCTCGCCCGCGCTCCAGACGGTCGCACTCCAACCGTTCAGCCAACCGGCTGACGTACTGGTGTTGATTCTCCCTGCGTGGTTCTCGCTCGTGCAACTCGGCTTCGTGCTGTTCGGTCACCTGCTCGCCGTCTGGACCGCCCACGCCCTCGCGTTCGACCTCTTTCCCGGGAAGCTCAAACCCATCCGGAGTCAGTACCCGTTCGTTGTCGTCATGATTTTCTACACGATGACGAGCCTGTGGATACTCACCCAACCGTTTACCACGCCACCATACGTATGACCGAACTCATTCCAGAAACAGTTGTCTCGGACACAGACCCACCCGCAACGTACTGTCGCTACTGCGACCAGCCGTTCGATTCGGCACAAACCCGTGCACTCCACGTCGGAGAACACCACGCAGACGTGTGGACGACCGCCGACCAGACGGCCTACGACGAGGCGCTCGCTGCAGAGGACGACGAACTCTGGGTGTACCACATGAAAGTCGTCGTCGGCCTCGCGGTGACGTACGCCATCGTCGTGGTCGTCTACATGATTGTCCTCGGCTGAGTGAGGAGCGCAGACCGATTACTTCAGCCGGACGGCCGTGCCGTACGCGATGACTTGTGAAAAAATTCGATGTATTTTCGCGGTGGATGCGTTTTTCTTCGCGATAGGCAATTAGACGGGAGTGGACAGGAGTGCTCTGAGCCCGCCGATGAGCAACCGGTCGAGCGAATGGGTCGCCACGCTATAGGAGACGAAGAAGACGACCATCACAACGAATTCGACGGACACGAATGCGCCGACGTCGAGCGCCGCGAGCGCGGGAAGCAGCGCGATGGCGGTGTCGATGGCACTGGCGAACGTCGCAAGTGCGAGGCCACCGCCGACCAAGATGAGGCCAAGGTAGGCAGCCAGCCGCGCCGAGGAGGGTGGGCCACGCGACCGAGCCTGCCGAGAAACGTCGCGTTCTGAGCCAACGCCGAGGGCGGCGAGTTGCCGACGGACTTGGTCGATGGTAGTCACCACAAAGACGAACCAAAGGAAGCCCGCCAGTCCAAAGCCAACGGTTGCCGGCGAAACGGTCGCAAACAGCTCAGTCACGACCGCTTCGATGGTCGGCCCCCCGCGGGCTACGAGGTAATAGAACAGCGCAAAGCCGAGTGCGGCGTCTATCGGCCCGTACGCTGGAGCGGAAACCCCCTTCCGTCGAGCAGCCCGTGACCTGGATTCGGCGTACGAGTTCATGTCGAAAGAGACGTGCCCTGACTCCATCAATTGGGCGTCAAATCCTGCGAACTGAGACCTAACAGGAGACAGCTCGCAGCACCGAACTTTGATACGTTTCCGCTCGCATCGAATCCGTATGCGAAAACGTCGGCTGAAACGACACGGGCTTGCCACGGTCGGACTCGGATTGTCAATCGTGTTCGCAGTCGGCGCATTTGGCTATCTCGCGCTCAACGGAGCCATGGTCGAAGGGGTTGCACTCGGCGTCCTCGTTCTCGGCGCGGGCGTGTGGGAGTTTCGCCGCAAAGTGCAAGATGAAATTATTGCAGACACGTACGAAGCGAAGTCCGAAGCGAACAAACAGGAGTCTCGACAGTAGCGCCGTCGGTCGGGAAGTTCATGCGTAGTGATTCTGTAGCACAGCGTATGGATGTAGAACGGGACAACCTCATGGAGGCGATGGAGTGGTTGCTCGACCGCTTCGAATCCGACGAGGCCGTGGCGTACGCGGAGGTCAGCGCAATCGCGCAAGCAAAAACCGACATCGTCGTGACCGAAGACGGCCCGCGGAACGCGACGCCGTTTACAGAAACTGGCGTCTGCTTTCGCGTGTTCGCAGACGGTGCGGCAGACTATCGGTACACGACGGCACTCGATGAGGACAGCCTCGCTGACGTTGCAGACCGGGCGATTCGAAGCGGAGAGGTGCTCGCCCAACGCGACCCAGGGCGGTTCGACGCGTACACCACACACCAAGGCGTCCATGGCGGCTGGGCCACGGAACGAATCGACGACGTTGACGTGTCGAAAAAGGTCGCTGCAATCGAAGCTGGACTCAATGAGACGGCCAATATCGACTGTTCGCACAAGTGGGTCAACTATGCCGACGCTCATATCGAGACAACGCTCGCAACAACGACAGGGAGTACTCTCCAGACAACGCTCGACCGTGCCCAACTGACCGTCATTCTCACGCTCCGCGATGGTTCGAAGGTAAAACGCCACGCTGGTTCGACCCGTGGCGCACCGTTTTTGGATGACTTAGAAGAGACATTCACTTCACTCGCAGCCGACGCCCGCACGCTGGAAGCGGCGACGGAGGCCTCCACGCCACTTGGAGAAACGACCGTGGCACTGACTCCGCGCGCCGCAGGCCAACTGTTCCACTTCGTCTCGCGGTATTTCGAAGCCGACATGGGACTCATGGGGCTCAGCCCCTACGCAGTCGGTGACACGATTGGCCCAGAAGCCCTCGAAATCGAAGATACGGTTCACGCCGGGTCATGGGCCGCCCGGAGCTACGACTTCGAAGGCAGACCTCAATCGCCCGTTCAACTCGTCGAAAACGGTCGCCTCGTTCGAGCCCTCCACAACACGACGAGCGCCGCAGAGGCCGAAACGTTCCCGGCTGGAAATGCTGTTCCGAGTCTCGGATTTGAACACCCACCACGGATTCACGCTCGACACCTCGACGTCACGCCCGGAGTAACGGAAACAGCCGCGCTTCGCGTGGAGGCTGACGTGCTCGTCGAGTGCTTTGGCGACCCATTGTTATGCGACGAACTCGAATGCGTCCAACGCCCCGGTGTCATGCCCCCGAGCGTTTCCTATGCGAAAGACATCGACCGAAAAACCACCGACCGACCGAAGCGAGGGCTGGCAAGGCTTCCGATTGCAGAAGGATATCGGCTGGTCGAGGGCGAACATGCAGGTCGCATCGAGAACGTCACGCTCAACTTTGATCCGGAAACGCTCACGCAGATTGACGCGCTTGGGAGCGTCAGAGCGACGACAACGGGTGTCGCAGTAAAGCACAAATCTCGACTTCCGTGGGCGGTGACAGCACCGGGCCTTCGGGTGCATGTCACGCTCGAAAAGCGATAAGCGTAAGCGAGTTATTGCATCTCTTCGAGGGAGGTCACAGTGTCCGACATTATCCATGCCGTCTCACTGTCTGCTTCCTCGATACAGATGGCAAAAAACGACTCTCGACCCTCATCGACGGTGATTCGAAATCCGCGACTTGTCAGTTTTTGGGTTTGTTTGGGTGGAGATTCGGAAGTATTCACACCTCCGTTCAGAACCACCAGTACATAACGGGCACGGTTTTGGCTGAGACGGGATTTTGAGCGTTATGACAGCACTCTACCCGAGTTTCTACGAGACGTTCTGGATGAATTTTCTTGTATCTAACAGGTTTCGAAAGCAGAATCACTCATACACACGGCGTAAAATACTCGCATTTCTGTTACGTTTGTGTCTGCGTGACAGCATATGCCACTCGAGGTCGGGAGATGGTGACGAAAGATTGCATTTGAAACGAGAAATCGACCCGGGTTATGCGTCTTCCCACTCCTCGCGGAGCAGTCCGTACTGGACCATATCGCGGTGGGCACCATCGACGAACATGAACTGGCGTTTTCGCCCTTCTTCGGTGAAGCCAAGCGATGCTAAGAGGCCGCGCGACGCCTCGTTGAAGTCGAACGCTTGCGCGCCAATCGCCGGGGTGTTGTACGAGCGAAAGACGTAGTCGATGACGAGCGAGACGGACTCTTTGCCGTAGCCCTCACCGTGTACCTCGGGGACGAGCCAGTAGCCGAGTTCCGGGCGTTTGTAGTGGCCATCCATGACCGCGACTTGTCCGATTCGAGTGATGCCGTCCGCGTGCTCCTCATTTTCGAGACAAACAATGAGCGTATCCGGGCCGTTTCGATTGGCCGAGATTTCGTACTGGCCCTGGTTTTTCACCTTGTGACCAAGCGAATACCGAAGTTCCGGGTCGGCACCTGCGCGCTGGAGAAAGGGGATGTCTTCGGCTTCGGCCGTCCGAAGTGTGACCCGCTCGCCGCTTGTGACGCGTGCACCTGGCATGGTTCAGGCGAGAAGAGGTGGTGGTATACGCTTTGTGTCTCAGCCACGACCTCGCGGGAGAAAATCGCTAGCTCGACGGGTCAGACTGGGACTGTTCTTGCTCGCGTGTTTCCTCAATAGTATCGTACGGGTCGTAGTCCGTTGCGCTCTCGTAGAGATGGCAGGCAACGCCAACCTCGCTATCGATGTCGACTTTCTGTTCGAGCGGTGGGGTAACCTTGTCACAGACGCCGCCGATGTAGTCGGGGCAGCGCGATTTGAACCGACACCCGCTCGGAACGTCGATAACGTCGCCGACTTCACCCTGCAGTTCGACGCGCTCGCGACCCACGTTCGGTTCGGGGACGGGAACCGCGTTGATGAGTGCCTGCGTGTAGGGGTGCTGTGGGTTCTCGATGATTTCGTCTGTCGGCCCTTTCTCGACGATTTTCCCCATGTACATGATGGCGAGGCGGTCGCACATGTGGCGCAGTAACGAGAGGTCGTGGCTGATGTAGACGACTGAGAGGCCGTACTCGTCGGTCATGCGTTCGAGCAGCGAGAGAACGCCCGCGCGAAGACTCACGTCGAGCATCGACACGGGTTCATCGGCCACGATGAAATCGGGGTCGAGGACGAGTGCCCGCGCAATCGCAACGCGCTGGCGCTGGCCGCCTGAGAGTTCGTGGGGGTACTGGTCGAAGTACTGCTCCGGTGGCAGAAGTTCTGCGAACTCAAGGGCGCGCGCGACCCGTGCCGTCTCGTTCCCGATGTCGTGAATGCGGAGTGGCTCTGCGACGGTGTCGTACACCGTCATCCGTGGATTCAGACTCTCGAACGGGTCTTGGAAAATCATCTGGGCGTTCTGCCGGAACTTCTTGAGTTCCGTGTCGTCCGCTTCAGAGAGCGCCTGCCCGTTGTAGGTGATGTCGCCACCCGTTGGCTCGTGAAGTTTCACGAGTGACATCCCCGTGGTCGTCTTCCCACAGCCAGATTCCCCAGCGAGACCGAGCGTTTCGCCCCGTTTGAGGTCGAACGTCACGCCATCGACTGCGTGGACGAAGTCTGGGTCGCCGCCGGACACCGACTGGATGATACTCGCAATCCAGCCACTATCGACCTTGAAGTGCTTTTCCAGATTTTCGACGCGCAACAGCGGATCGTCGGTGGAACTCGCCATCTCAGTCACCTCCCGTTTGCTGGGCAGCGGCCGTCTGTTCCCACGTCATGGGACTGTCTGCGACCGGCCTGAGTTCCGTGTCGATGTCGTCTGCGTAGTGGCAATACGACCGGAGGCCATTGTTGAAGTGTGCCTCCGGTTCTTCGTGGCGACACTTCTCAGTGGCGAGCGGACACCGCTCTGCGAATCGACAGCCTTCGGGTGGGTCAACGAGTTCAGGCGGATAGCCCTTGATGGAGAGCAGGTCTTGGTCGGTCTTCCGGATGTTTGGAAACGCACGCTTGAGGCCGATGGTGTAGGGGTGGTACGGTTGATTGAATATCTCGTCTACAGGGCCTATCTCTGCGACTTTTCCGGCGTACATGACGAGGACGCGGTCACACGTCTCTGCGACCACGCTCACGTCGTGGGTGATGACGAGCATCGAGGAGTTGACCTCGTCTTGAATCTGGCTGATGCGTTTTAAGATCTGGTCTTGCATGATGACGTCCAACGCCGTCGTTGGCTCGTCTGCCAGAATCAGCGACGGTTCAAGCGCGAGCGCCATCGCAATCATTGCTCGCTGACGCATCCCGCCCGAAAACTGGTGAGGATAGTCGTCTGCGCGGTCTGGGTCTAGGCCCACAAGTTCGAACATTTCGGTGACGATTTCGGTGGACTCAACGCGACCCGTCCCCGGACGGTGGGTTTCGATGGCTTCCACGATTTGCTCGCGGATGGTGTACACTGGGTTCAGCGAGTTCATCGCAGACTGGGCAATCATCGAGATTTCTTCCCACTTGAGACGACGACGCTGTTCGCCGGTCATCGTAGTCAGGTCATCGCCCTTGAATTCGATGCTCCCGCCATTTACGTAGCCGGCGTCGGGGAGGATGCCGATAATCGCCTTTGCGAGCGTCGTCTTGCCACACCCGGACTCGCCGACAATGCCGAGATTCTCACCTTCTTCTAAGGTGAACGAGACATCGTCTACGGCCTTTGCCGGGCCGTCTTCCGTTTCGTAATACACTTCTAATCCGTCGACTTCGAGTAGACTCATTGTAGTTTGGGGTTAGTGATTTCTTCGTAGCCACGGCCAATCAGGAAGCCGCTAATGACGAGCAGTCCGATACAGATGCCTGGTGGGACGAACCACCACCACGCACCAAACGAGAGTGCGGAGTAGGCGCGTGAGGCTTGCAACATCGTCCCCCACGACACCGAGTTGGGGTCACCAAGACCGATAAAGGAGACTCCTGCTTCGGTGAGAATCGCCCACGCGATGGCGAACGACCCGTAGAGAAACGACATCGGCAACACGTTCGGTGCGAGGTGGCGGCTGATGATGTGCCAGTCGCTCGCCCCCGCAACACGCGCGGCTTTCACGAACGGTCGTTCACGCAACGAGAGCGCCTGCGACCGGATGACGCGGGCCGTTGCCCGCCACTGGAGGATAATCACCGCGAGGATGATGTTCCAGAGGCTCGGGCCGAGCAGGGCGACAAGGATGATTACCGTCGGCAACAGCGGCATCCCGTAGAGAAAGTCCACGAGGCGCATTAACGCGTCATCGATCGCGCCGCCGTAGTAACCCGCGACCAAGCCAACGAGTGTGCCGATACCAGCGGTGAACACTGCTGCGACAAGGCCGACCAGGAGTGCAGCCCGGGTTCCGTAGATGAGTTGGCTAAAGATGTCGAACCCCTCTGCGGTCGTGCCGAGGAGGTAGCCGCCGTCGCCGCCCAGGAACGAGGGTTCTGCCCACTTCTGGATGAGGATATCATCCGAGGTTTGATACTGCCGTTCGAGCGGTGGGTACGGCGCAATCACCGGTGCGAGAATTGCGATGAGGATGAACAGCCCCACCATCAGCATCGAGAGGCGCACCAAGAGGTCTTTGGTCAGCAGTGACCAGTGCTCGCGCAACGTCTCTTTCCAAAGGCGCGTCGTGCGTTCCCACTTGTTGAACTCGGTGTGCGAATTGTCGTCGCCGAGGTCATCGAAAATCGACTTCGAGCTAGTGTCTTCGGTCATGTTAGTCGTAAGTCACCCGTGGGTCGAGGTAGCCGTAGGCAAGGTCAGCGACGAAGTTCAGGATGATGATGGTTGCCGCGAGCACCATGAACGTCCCCTGTGCGACGGGGAAATCACGGCGCAAGACCGCGCGCACCATCTCTCGGCCGATGCCGGGCCACGCGAACACGGTCTCGATGAGCACGCTCCCGCCAACGGCGTAGCCAAGCGCAATCGCCGCGGCCGTGACGATTGGCAAGAGGGCGTTGCGTGCGGCGTGTTTGAACATGATGGTGCGTTCTTTCAGGCCCTTTGCGCGACACACGTCGATGAAGTCCTCTGAGAGGACTTCGAGCATCGACGAGCGCATGATGAGCAGCGGATAGCCCATGAAGTAGTAGGCAAGGACGAGCGCCGGAGCCGCGAGGTGAGTGAGGAAATCAACCGACGTGACCATGTCGAGGAAGCCATCGTAATTGGTTCCTGCGGTGGTCATCCCCTCCATTGGGATGAGGTTGAAGTGCGCGCCGAAAATCCAGAGGACGATGAGGCCCACCCAGAAGCTCGGGACGCTGCGTGCGAGCAGTGCGGTGATAACGGTGCTCCGCTCGAAGACGGAGCCGCGATACCAGCCGGCGAGCACGCCGAGGGTGATACCGAAGGTGTAGGCGATGACGAACGCCGTGAGCATCAACACGAGCGTGTTCGGCAGATACGTCCAGATAACGTCTTGAACGGGCGCGTTCGAGTGGAACGACTGCCCGAAATCGAGCGTCAGCGCGTTCTGTAAGAACTTGATATACTGGATGTGCATCGGCTGGTCTAAGCCATAGCTGGCGATGACTTGCTGTCTCGCTTCGGGCGTCATCTGCGGTGAGATAACGAACGAAGTCGGATTGCCCGGCATCAGTCTGAACAGGAAGAACAACACGGTCCCCACTGCCCAGAACGTGACGAGGAGTTGTAACGAACGTCTGAGTATGAAACTGGCCTTTCCCATAATGTATAGCGTTGTGATTAGTGGTGAGAAGTCGATGCGACTCGCTTCGGGGTTAGCTCCCGTCCGGTGCGACGATCATTCCCTTGTCGTTCCAGCTGTAGCCAGCCTCTTTCAGGCGACTCTTTGCTTTGTCTTTGCTTTCTTCGTAGGTTGCAACGTCGTCAGTGTGGAGCGGACCGAATGCGGTCGAAACGATGTTCTCTCCCTTGTTCGGGAAGCCAAACAGAATCTGGTCAACGATGGCCGTCCGGGGGATGGTGTTGACCAGCGCCTGGCGGAGGACGGGGTCGTCGAGGCCCTTCTTTCGCTCGTTTGGCGTGAAGTGCCAGAACGACGTTGCGGGCTGGAATTTGGTGCCAATCGCTTCGTGGTCTTGGTTCTCGTTGAGCGACCGGTCGATGCGGCCGAACGGTTCGTAGTTGAGTTCGCCGCTCTTGAGTAGTTCCCAGACCGTCGAGGCCTCGGGGATGACGCGCCAGAAGCGCTTTTCGAAGGCAACCGGGGCGAAGTGATCTTCGTTCTTTGCGAGACCGAACTCGCTGCCTTTGTTCCAGTAATCGAACTTGAGCGGGCCACTGCCGACCGGTTGTTCCACGTTCGCCTGGCTTGGGTTGTCTCTGCTCTCCCACTTGTGCTGTGGGATGATTGGTATCTGCGTCCCGACGAGCGTGTTGAACGGGCCGAGTGGTTTCGCCATGTTGATGCGAACCGTGCTCTCATCGACGACTTCTGCGCCCTTGATGTACTCTGCTTGGACGGAGTACACGGGAATCTCCTTCTCTGCGAGGTAGTTGTACGTAAAGGCAACGTCTTCTGCGGTGAGCGATTCGCCGTCATGCCACGAGTGGTCGGTACGGATGGTGTACTCCATCGTAGTCTCATCCACCCGATTCCAGTCGGTGGCGAGACTGACATCCGAATTGAGATTGCCCTCGTTGTCGAGGCGCAACAGCGTGTCGTACATCACCGTAAACTGATAGGTGTGTTTGTTCTCGTCGTTGTGCCCGAGGACGTTCATCGTAGAGAGCGTTTCCGGCCAGTAGCCCTTCAGGGTCGTCTCGCCGTTTTTCATCTCCAGGTTAATCATCGTCCAGTAGGAGTTGAACCCCTGTGCGAGGTCTGGCTGCCAGTTGCCCGTCTGGTTTTGGTTGTAGACGGCCGCGGCTGGCATGTGCGTAATCGGCATCTGGGGAACGTCTTCCATGAGCGTCTTCTGAACCTCGTGAGCCGTCTCAATGCGTGCGTCCGAGTCGGGTTGGCTCATGTAGTCGTCGAGCAACGAGTCGATGTCTGGGTTCTCATAGCCCGCGTAGTTACCCATCCCAGACTCGGTGTTCGACGAGTGCATCGTGTTACTCAGTTCAAGCACCGGATCGACGGTGAAGAACGTGTGCCACGTCGAGAAACTGTAGTCGTACTCGACAGACACCCGATTGTACAGCGTCCCCCATTCAAGCACATCGACTTCGACATCAAGCCCAAGGTCGTTGAACTGTCGGGCGATGAGATTAATCGCGTCGTGGCGTGGTGGGTTGTAACTCTGGGAGTTATTGACGTAGGTGTACGTTTCAAGCCCCGAGCCTGGCCCTGCGTTGTTTTCTCCTTCGTCCGTCTCTTCCTCGCCTCCTCCGGTACAGCCCGCGAGTGCGGTTAATCCGACAAGCCCGCCCATCGACGTCGCTTTAATAAAACTACGCCGATTGAGAGGCCCGTTATTAGATGACATACGTTAGGTTATCACTAGGTAACCGGATATAGCTCTTTACATGAAGCAAAAAGTAGAAAATAACTATATTTTTAGATAATTATTATTTGTTTTTTATCCGACCACAACACTATTGTCACCGTGTCTCACACTGCATACGAATGACGAGGCTTTCTGATACCGTCGTCGGTGAAACGTACCGAAGTAGCGTAGGCTGGGAGCTGCTTGCAGAACTCGAAGATATCAACAACCGAATGCCCGGACAGGACGGCGAGCACAATGCAGCAACCCTCGTTGCCGAGGCGTTCGAGGAAGTCGGACTCAACGATGTCACCTTCACCGAGTTCCCCATTCCGGGCTGGTGGCGAGGCGAAGCGGCATTGGCCGTCGAACACGGCGACCGGAAAACGACGTTTCGCCGGTCGCACGAACTCGTTGAACTCCCCGGTACGCCCTCGGGTGACGTGTCTGGAGAGCTCGTCGATATGGGCTACGGGCTGCCCGAAGACTTCGAAGACGTAGACCTCAGCGGGTGCGTCGTGATGGCGTCCAGCCTCACACCAGATGAGTACGGACGGTGGGTACACCGGTCTGAGAAGTACCACTACGCCGCAGAGAACGGGGCGGTCGGATTCGTGTTCTGCAACCATATCGAGGGTGCGCTCCCGCCAACCGGGAGCATAGGAGTGACGAACGGTCCCGGTCCGATTCCCGCCGTTGGCGTGAGCAGGGAAGTCGGTGCGCGACTCAAACGCTACTGCAAGAACGGCTCGGTCGAAGTCTCGCTCGACGTTGCGTGTGAAAACGGACGGACAACCTCTCGAAATATCGAGGCGGTTGTTGGCCCGGAGACCGACGAAGAAGTGCTGTACACCGCGCACGTAGACGGACACGACGTCGGCACGGCCGCGAACGACAACGGTTTCGGGACGGCGTTGGTCGTCGAAGTCGGTCGCATCCTCGCGCAACTCGAAGACGACCTCGAAACGCGGGTCAGACTCATCGTGTTCGGCGCAGAGGAGACGGGCCTATACGGGTCGTACTACTGGACGCACACCCACGACCTCGACTCCGTTAAGTGTATCGTCAACATGGACGGCGCGGGCTATTCGCGCAATCTCGAAATCCACACCCACGGGTTCGAGACGATTGGTGAAACGTTCGAAGCCGTCGAAGCAGAGTACGACATCCCCATTAAAATCGAGGAGGGCCTGAGACCGCACAGCGACCACTGGCCGTTCGTCCAACAGGGCGTCGCGGGCGTCCAAGGTCGGTCGTCAGCGAAAGAGAGCGGGCGCGGCTGGGGTCACACCCACGGCGATACGCTCGACAAACTCGACGTGCGAGACCTCCGCGACCTCTCGATTCTGTGTGCGGCGGGTGTCGCACGGCTCGCAGAATCCTCGATTGAAACTCCACACGTCTCTGCGACGGAGATAAAACAGGACTCCATCGAACAGCGGTTCGATGCCGGGATGAAAGCGACCTACACATGGCCGTGGGGCGAGCAGCGAGACTGGCCGTGGAAAGACCAACTATGAACGAATAGGCAACGGCGACGGACACGTTTCCTTGGGTTAACGCACGCTGTGCCCACCAGTCCGGAGGTATCGACGGTGTTCCGACCACAGCGTTTCGTAGGCGGCGAGGACGAGCAACGCCGGGCTGCCGAGAAATCCCGGAGAAACTCGGAGGACGGCGTCTCGCGTTTCGGGCGGTGAGGCGACGGCGTAGAGCACGACGTGCAATACCCAGACGACGACGTAGGCAACGGCGAACACGAGTGCGCCCTCCTCGAACGCGGTGTGAACAGTGAGCGAGACGATGAGCATCGCGGCCATCGCCGTGAGAATCACGAGTCTGGCGGGCAACTCGTCCTCTGCGGCGACGACGCCCGTGAGCCACGAATAGCCGACCCATGCCCACCAGAGGACGGCGAGTAATGCCGCACCACGGACCAGTCCGGGCCACGTGAGGTGATGTGCGAGAAAGCTCGTCACCTGCGTAAACGAGAAGACGAACACGAGGTCGAAAAACAGTTCGAGGGGGGTGACAGCGTGTTCTTGGTCGAACGCGTCTGCTGACTCGGACAATGGAGTGGGCGCTTCGTGAGTGTCCATCGGTACCTACCTACACGTCGTGTGGTTAATTGAGACTCTCCCATCCCCGACCAATCCTCTGCACGGCCGGACACCAGTAAAAATATTGATATTGGTTTGAGAGCCCACGTTGCCCCGACTACGTAATGATGACGACCGGAACGGTGGATGTCGAAGCCAAAACCAATATTACTACATACATATCCATACAGTTGCTGTCATTGATATATCAAAATGGGAAACAGATATTACGGTAGTCAATCACACATTAGTCAGACACACAGCATACGCTCGGCGGACGGGCCACATGAGGAGGAAAAGACGAACGCGGAGAAACAATCGAATGAGATGCACCGGCGACAAGAAACAGAGTGGGAGATGCAAGACTGAAAAATTCATGCGAAGACATGCCCAATGGATGGCGCAACCTGACGACCGAATCCTAGAATTTCTCGAAGCGAGTGGCGCACACCGCGCCCGAACGCTTCGAACCGAACTGGCAGAGACGGGCGGTGATTTGAACTATCCGCTCGACTATCTCGAACAGCGATTGGAACTGCTCTGGCGAGCGGGACTACTCGAATACGACGGCTTCGATGCCGCGTACGCACTGACCGAACTCGGGGCAGACTATCTCTCTGGACGGCTTGACGCGAGTGACCTCACCCTAACAGACCCGGGCACAGAATCGAACACGGTCGACCGAGTGTGATATCCAATGCGAACCAAAGCCTTGACCGAGCGAAGACACCAGGCTCCATGACGACCGGACAACCACAATTAGGGTCACGCGAATACCTGTGTTACCACCTGCTGGTGGCACTGGAAGAAGTGAATACGACCAGTATCTCTCGGTCAAAATTCCTCAAGTTGAGTTGTATCACAGACCATTATCTCCAAAATACCCTCGGTGTGGAGATTGAGTTGCCGCGCTATTGGTACATCTACGGCGAAGCACTCGACGAACACGCGCTCAACGGCGATTTCTACCACGCACCCGCAGCGAAATACTGGAACGGCCAAGAGTACATTCCCGTGAACGGACTCAGCGAGTGGGAGTTCGCCGCATCTGCGTCCACCAAAGCGGCAATCGACGACGCAATCGACTGGACGGTCGAACAGTTAGGGCAGAAAAACACCGACGAAATCACGCAGTTTCAGTTCGACCACCTCGCACCAAACGAATTCATTCGAACGCTTGATGCGCTCAGACGCTGGCTCGACCGGACGGATTACAACCAACAATCCACCCTCGGTGATTTCGAGCCGGGGCTCAAATCGACCCGTCGCGTCGTTGAAACGGCGCTCGACCGCTTGGAAGCCACCTACCCAGCAGATGACTATCCCGAGTTATACAAACTGTTCTTGCAATGGCATCGAACGGTCAAAGCGTTGCTCGAACACGATCCCGATTACGCGGTTGTCGCCGAGTTTCTCGACAGTTTCATCAACGCATTGAGTCGTGTCGAACTACGCTTTCACCACTGTCAGTACATCCCCGATGAGCGCATTAGAGCGTGGGAAGCAGACCGTATCGAAGCAAAGGAGATGTTCAGAAACACGCTCCGGAAACGGCGGATGTCGCTACTCGATACGAACGGAGAAACGTCGCAATCGACAGTGTCGCTCAAGTAACGCCCGACGCCGTGGCAGACGAGGATCACGCTTCTGGATGGAGCACGAAGAAGACGACTGTCGTACTTCGTGGCCGAACATTCTAGGGGACTGACTGAAATAGCACATCGGTTTTTTACAGTGGTAGGGTGAGAAATTAGTAACGCACTCAACCACAATGTCAACACAGTCACAGATTCTGTATGTTACAGGGTGTTCGCCGTCGCCAGAGGCACGCCGCTCGCTCGCGGCGAACGCCGTTGACATTTGTATTGAGTATCTTGACAGTCTCGAACAGTGTCGCACTCGACTTGCGACAGACACCGTCCACGCTATTATCGCGGATTTCGACACCTGTGACGCGCTCTGTGAATTCGCCGCAAACGTGCCAGTTCTCGTTTACGACGACCCACCATCTCCGGACGCCATCGCTGACGCCTATGGGGCGGGCGCGACGGCGGTCATCCAGCAAACGCCACAGAGTGAGCAAATTCTCATCGAAACACTCCGGCAAGTCTGCGCTACCGAGCCACGCGAACCACGCCTCAAGACGCGCGACGACGCCCACCTCGCAGCAATCGTCGAATCCACTGCAGACTGCATCATCACCATCGACACCGACAGCATCATCCAGTTCGTGAATCCGGCGGTCGAAGCGCTGTTTGGCTACAAACCAGCAGAACTCATCGGCGAATCGCTCGCGGTACTGATGAGCGACAGCCTCGCCGCCCAACACCACGACGCGGTCGCCCGCTATCTCGAGACGAACGAACGCCATTTCGACTGGAGTTACGCAGAACTCCCCGGCGTGCACAAAGACGGCAGCGACGTGCCGTTTGGCGTCTCGTTTTCCGAGTTTACGCAGGATGGAACCCGGTATTTCACGGGCGTTATCCGCGACATCGCAGACCGAAAACAGGCAGAGCAGTTGCGGCGAAAGCGAAAACGCCAGTTCGAGGCGGTGTTCAACGACCCGTTTACGTTTTTCGCCCTGCTCGGGCCGGATGGGACGGTGTACAACGCAAACCAGCCCGCCCTCGACGTGGCGAGCGTTGCCTTAGAGGACGTGGTTGGCAAGCAGTTCTGGGACTGCCCGTGGTGGTCTCACTCTGCGGAACTCCAAGCGCAGCTAAAAGGCGAACTCGAGCGCGTTGCAGACGGCGAGTACAGCAAGTTCGAAGTCACGTACAAACGGTCTGATGGCACCACCGTCGCCGTCGATTTCCAAGCGCGGCCGGTGTTCGTTGGCGATACCGTGACCGGCATCGTCGCAGAGGGACTCGACATCAGCGAAGAACGACGCCTCCAAGACGAGTTGCGCACCCAGCGCAACCTCAACCAACAGGTCATCGACACCGCGCCGGTCGGCATCATGATTCTCGACGAAGCGGGGGAAATCGAACACATAAACGACCGCGCGGTGGAGATTGCAGGCGTCTCGCGCGACAAGTTGCGAAACTCCCCACCCGACTTTGCGTTTACCGACGGCAACGGCGAACCGCTTGCTATCGACGAACTCCCGTTCACGAAAGTGCTCGAATCGGGAGCCACCGTCTACGACTTCGAGTTGGGCGTCACCCGGCCCGACGGCAGTTGGGTGTGGCTGTCGATAAACGGCTCGCGGACGCGCGTTGAAGACGGCGATGCGATGCGCGGTATCTTCACGTTCGAAGATATCACCGAGACGAAACAGCGCGAGACGCGCTTCGAAGCGTTGAACGAAAAAGCCCAACGGCTCCCCGAAGCGAAGACCGCCTCCGAGGTCTGTTCAATCGTGGTCGAAGCGGCCACAGACGTCCTCGACCTCCCCTACACCTACATCTTAGAGTACGACGAAGCAGAAGGCGACCTCACACTCGCCGCCCAGACAAACGGGGCGGCCGCGCTCGTCGACTCGCCGTTGCTCGGGGAGGTTGGCGACAGCCCGGTGTGGGAGGTGTTCATCCGCGACGAAGCGACCGTCTTATCCGAGTTCTCCGCCCCCACCGAGGAGAACGCGAGCGTCCAGTGTGTGGGCATCTTCCCGCTTGGCGAGTTCGGCGTGTTCGTGACGTGCTCGCCCGAGAAGGAGGCGTTTCGCGAGACAGACCTGTTGCTCACCGGGATGCTCTGTTCGAACGCGCGCTCGTCGCTCAATCGCGCCGCCCGGGAAGCAGACCTGCGCAACCAGCGCGACCGCCTC
Source organism: Haladaptatus sp. CMSO5 (assembly GCF_036689885.1). Lineage (NCBI taxonomy): Archaea > Methanobacteriati > Methanobacteriota > Halobacteria > Halobacteriales > Haladaptataceae > Haladaptatus > Haladaptatus sp. CMSO5. The sequence continues at coordinate 997,292 of NZ_JBAHVW010000001.1, read as the reverse complement.
GAACAGAAAAACAAGCGACTCAACCGGGTAAACCGCATCAATCGAGCCATCCGCGACATCACGAAGGTGCTGATTCAAGCGGACACCCAAGAGGAAATCGAAGCCCTCGTCTGTGAGAAGTTGGCGGACATAGACCCGTTTGCGTTCGTCTGGATTGGCCACACGAATCCGACGACGGAGGCGGTTACGCCGGTTAGCTCTGCGGGCGCTGGCGACGACTATCTCGACCACATCACCATCACGACCGACGGCACGGAGACGAGTCGCGGGCCTGCAAGGCGGGCCATCGAAACCAGAGAGCCACAGGTCCAGAACAATATCTTGACCGACGCGGTCGCAGAGCCGTGGCGCGAAGAGGCGCTTTCGCGTGGCTTCCGGGCGAGTGCAGCCGTCCCCATTGTCTACAGAGACACAGTGTACGGCGTGTTGAACCTGTATTCAACGAAACCACTCGTGTTCGAGGAGATGGAGCTGTCCGTACTCGGAGAACTCGGCCAGTCGATTGGCTATGCGATGAACGCCCTCGAACGAAAGCGCGCGCTCGTAAGCGAGAGTTCGGTCGAACTCGACTTCACCATCGCAAACCTCGAAACGCCAATCCTCGGCTTCATCGACGGCTCGCAGGGCCAGTTCACGCTGAAAAACGCCGTGCGACGACTCGACGGAAACATGCACCTGTTTTTCAACGTGCGGGGAATTGCCCCCGACGTAATTCGGACGCACGCAGAGCAATCGGCTGCAGTCAGTCAGTTCACGCTCATCGCAGAGTCGGACGGCGAGTGTCTCTGTGAGTGTACCATCGAGAGTTCGACGTTCATCTCGACGCTCATCGAACGGGGGGCGAGTCTCGACCGGCTCTCGGTCGAAGATCGGGCGGCGGAGTTGAAAGTCAGAGTGCCACAGAGCACGGACGTCCGCCAGTTCGTCGCCCACCTCGAATCGACGTTTGGGCACGTCACGCTCAATGCGCGTCGAGAGTTCGACACTCCCGTGATGACCCAACAAGAGTTCGAAAACGAGGTGCGAAACCGGCTCACAAAACGCCAAGAAGAGGTCATCAAAACGGCGTATTTCAGCGGCTTTTTCGAATGGCCACGCCGGAGTAATGGTCAGGAAGTCGCAGAGATACTCGGCGTGACACAACCGACCGTCAACCGACATATTCGCGCCGGTGAGCGGACCTTATTCAAGTTACTCTTTGACAGAGACGAGCGTCAGACGCAAGAGTAGGGACCTCAGACGGCCGATTTACTATGCTAAATTTTCCTCGGTTCGCGTGTAACATACCAACGGTCAACTTCTTAGGAAGTCTAAAACCCATGAATGTTCGAAGATGTACGAAACGCTTCGGATGAACGGGAACGAGGGGGCATTTACGCGGCCAGTGAGCGAGTTACTCGTCGAAGCGCTCGCAGACTGGCACGCAGTCGAGCCACACGAATTGCACGTGTGCGTGTTCGACTACGTTGACCCCGAAGCACTCGATTCGCTCTTTCGAACGACGCGCGTCGGCGGCCGACGAGAAGGAACGGTGACCGTTCCACTCGAAGAGGTCGTCGCCACAATCGAAGTCACGGCCACAGACGCGGTCGATATTTCTCTCGAACCAAAGCAGGCAGACCCAGCCAGCGGCGTCTCTTCGTACACTGGCCTTAGCGACTAATCGCCACTTGACCACCCCACAACACACCACCCATCATGGACTACAAACAACCGCAGAAAACTGACGACTCCGACCTCATCTACACCGAATACGAAGACGAATTCCGCTCCGTCGCGGTCATCGAAGACCCGTCGATGACGGACGCATGGCTGCTTTCGACCAAATACGTCCCGCTCGAGCAGTAACGAACCAAGCAGTTTTGCAGTCGGATGGTCAGAACGCGTAGTAGCTCTGGCCATTTTCCGTGGTCGCGGTCTCCATCTCTCTGACCGGCGTCCCATCGGGTCTGAGCACCCACCAGATGTCGTTTACACCCTGCCCTTTCGCGTCACCGGGGTTCTCATCAGGGGCGAAGTAGTAGAGCGGCCAGCCACCCGCAGCCACCTGCATCGAGCCGTCGTCTCGCTCGAAGGTGGTGAGTGCTGCGGACACGTCGTCCGTTTTCGTGGGCGAGTCGGTGACAGTAAGCGGCGGCCACGTCGACGCACAGCCCCCACTGCAGGTGCTCATCGGGTCGCCTTCGGTGTCCCGGTCGAACATGTAGAGGGTGCGTCCGTCCGGGCCAACGAGAATGTCGCCGAGGTCGGGGTGGGACGTGACCTGCACGGTGGCCCCGTCCATCCCGCCTTCGGTGGTTGTCATTTCTGCGTCCGTGGTCGTCGCCTCGGTCGTGGACGCCGTCGTTGTCGTCTCGGTTGTCTCGCCGCCAGAGCCGCCAAGGCAGCCCGCGAGGCTTGCAGAGGCGGTCACGGCGAGAAACAGGCGTCGTGAAATGGCCATATCTAGAACGGCGAGCGACCGCGCTATGAGCGTTGTCCGAACTTCATCCAAAATTCGTCCAAGCTTCACTCGACGGTGATGCGTGTGAGGTAGGCAAGCGCGACGAGTTCCAGCCCACAGAGCAGTGTCATACCGACTTGCACGTCGGTGCCGGCGTTCTCGAACCAGCCGATAAAGGCGGGGTGGAACACGTAGAAGTAGAGCCACAGGAGGTTCTCGACGAGCAAGAAGGCGGCGAACACGAGCAGGCCTTTCGTGTGCCGTGCCCCGTGGGCGCGGAAGTTGCGCAGCCAGACCGAGCCAAGCGCTACGAGCAAGAGCACGTTTACGGCGGCGACAACGCGTGCTGCGTCGAGCAGGCTACTCATCAGTTCCTCGTTGGTGTGTCGTCGCTATATGTGCTGTCCAAAATTCGTCCGAACTCATGGGTCCTCCCGGTCAACGACCGCGAGCACCTCTTCTACGACGTCCCAGTTCGATTTGAGCTGGTCGGTGAACAGGTAGACGGCCGCGTAGTCGTCGTCCGTGCGACGAACGACGTTGTTCTTCATCAGCACGTCGAGGTGGTGTCGAATCGTCGTGTAGTCTAACTCAAGCGCCGTTGCAAGTTGGTTTGCGTTCTGTGGACGCTGCTTGAGTGCTTTGAGGATGCGAACCCGCGTCGGGCCGCCTCGTGAACTCGCAAGCACGTACCAGAGAACGCCCTCCATCTACGGTGTGTTCTGCTGATTACTCCTTAAACCCGTGGGCGAGCATCGAGGTGCCCGCGTACACGCGGTCGCCTTCTTCGACCGCCAGCATGTCTTCGGTGATGTCGGGTGGGAGAAGCACGTCGGCGCGACTTCCGAAGGAGATGTGGCCGATACGGTCGCCTTTTTCGACCTCATCACCGGCTTCGACGTAGGGATGGATGCGCCGGGCGAACCAGCCGGCGATGAGCACGACGGTGAACTCTTCGAATTCGATGTGAAGCTGTTCGTTGTTGTCCGACTCTTTCGAGAAGGCGAGCTTGTAGCCGCCGGGTTTGTGCGTGACGTTCTGCACCGTGCCCGCGAGCGGGGCGCGGTTTACGTGGACGTCGCGGGCGCTCATGTAGGTGCCAACGCGGAGTTGGTCGCCCTCGCGGCGGATGACCGACACCTTGCCGTCTGCGGGGGCGGCGACACCCTCAGTGGTTATCTCGCGGTCGGGGTCGCGGTAGAACAGCAACACAGACCCGGAGAGGAGAAAGCCAAACAGCGCGCCAATCGGGGAGAAAATCGTCGCCGCGAGGCCAGCCAAGAACGCGATTACCGCGAATTTGAGGCCGTCTGGAGCGAGTCCGGTGGACATAACTCTCGCTTGTTCGGGCGTCGTATCAAAGCCTCGCATCCGTGATGCTCACGAGAGGTCGAAATCGGGAACCTGCTTTCTGAACACCGTGTAGACGACCGACAGCGCGAGGTTTACGCAGAGCAGGTAGAACAGCGGGCCGTCGGAGAGAACGAAGGCGGGCACCGAAAACGCCACCACGAGCGCGAGGTCTTCGGGCGAGCCGTCGTATCTGACGCCTCTGTCGGGTGGAAGCCAGCGCTTCGTGAAGTGGACGTACACCGCACGTCGCGACTCGACTTCCCACGGGCGGGCCTCTGCGCCACCGCCGAAGATGTCTGACACCGAGTGGACCCACGCGAACAACAGGAAGGTGAACACGCCAACCGAGAGCGTTGAGGGCCAAACGGCGGCGACCACGGCGGCGGGGAGGGCGACGAGCGCGTAGTAGACGGGGAAATGGAGCGTCTTTCGGTGCTCGAACAGCACGTCGAGGTCGGGGAAGATGCTCGCGACAATGGCGACGCCGAGGACGACGGGTGTAAACTCGGGGAACAGCGCCACGAGTCCGTAGGCGAGGGTCATGCCGACTGCGATGTGCGTTGTCGTCATCATCGACGGAGTCTACTCCGGGTACGGGAGCGAGAAAGAAAGCCGTTCGTCCGGTCAGTTGTTCGAGTGCGAGCGGTTGGTGGCAGAAATCGTCTCCGCGACCTCAGAGCGGTGGACTTCAATCGTGCGGGTCTCGCCTTCGGTCGTGATTTCGACGGTCACTTTATCACCGGGCGTGTTGCGGGTTTTGAACGTGGCGACGGCGACGAACACGTAGGCGAAGGCGACGATTGTCCCGAGGAAGTACGTCCCGACGACGAGCAAGGTGAGGTCTGGATTCCCCGTCGTCGCGCCGCTCCACCAGTAGGGATAGGCGAACTGGAAAATGGCGACGCCAATAAGCGCGAGCAAACTCCCGCCAAGAACACCACGCAGAGCGGCTTTCTCGGTTGGGAGCGCAATCACGATACCGAGTAAAATGGCTGGGATAGCGACGCCAGCGAGCACCCCGGCGAGTTTTCGCGCGCCGAACACGCTCAGCCCAAGGGTCTCGAAGAGGCCCGTCGTCGCCATGGCAATCGCGGAGATGAGTCCGGCGGTCCCAAGGACGAGAAACAGCCCACCAGCGAGCACCCGGCGCGGGTCGCGCTCGGGACGTTCTCGCTTGCTGTAGGCGTCTGCGATACTCTCCATGCCATTCCCTACCGGCGGAACGACAATAATGACACGTCAGACGGACGTATGACGGCCGCCGTGAGCACAGCCACCGACGGTTCCCAGCACAATATTTCGACGATTGTTGTAGAGAGTCTTTATTATTGTCGAACTGTCAGTGGTGACAATGCATTCGAAGCACGCGACAGCCACGACAGAAATACTCCCGCCAGACCTCGCCTCGCCACGCGCAAAGCTCATCTACCTCTACTTGCGAACCGAACGGGAGGCTACCATCGACGACCTCCACGAGGCACTCGACATGGCCAAAATCGCACTCTACCCGATTCTCCGAAAACTCATTCGGCGGGGCTACGTCGAACACGAGGGTGGTGACTACCGATTCCTCGCCTGATTACCGCCGCGTCACCCGCACCGAAACGCCATTTTTTGGCCGCAGTGTAATCGCCGGGTCGAGTTTCAGCGGGCGGTCCGACACGGCTTCCACGTCGAAGCGCTGGAGAATCGTCGCCAGCACGAACTTCGCTTCGAGCATGGCAAAGCGGTCACCGATACACCGGCGCGGGCCACCCCCGAAGGGGAAGTAGGCGAACGCCGGAAGCTGCTGTTCGAAGGCCGTCGTCCATCGGTCGGGCCGGAAGCTTCGCGGGTCGGGGAAAAAGCGCGGGTCGCGGTGGAGCACCCACTGGTGCATCCCGATGGTCGCACCCGGCGGGATGGGGTAGCCGCCGATTTCGTCGGCCGCGATGGGTTCGCGCAGCAGGCCGTACACCGGCGGATAGAGGCGCATCGACTCTTTCAACACCCGGTCGGTGAGTTTCATGTGGGGAATGTCCGCCATCGTCGGGGGCTGGCCCTCCAGTTCGTCGAGTTCGGCGTGGAGAGCAGCGAGCACGGCAGGATTGCGGGTGAGAAGGTCGAACGAATACGAGAGCGCGAGCGCCGTCGTCTCGTGGCCAGCGAGTACGAGCGTCAACACCTCGTCGCGGAGGTTGTCTGCGGGAACCCCGGCGTCGAGGAGGCGCGACACCACGTCGTCTGCGCCGTCTCGCTCACCTGCCTGTCGCTCGCGGATGATGTTTGCCACGACGGCGTCGAGCGCCTTCGCCGCGCGGTGAAACTCGATGTTGCCGGGCGTCGGAACCCAGTCGGGAACTTCAACCGGGAGTCTCGAGGAGCGACGGAACTGTTCCATCACGGTTTCGAGTGCCGCACCGATTTCGACTGACTCCTTGCGAATATCCACCGAGAACAGGGCGTCCGCGACGATTTCCAAGGTGAGGCGCATCATGTCGTCGTGGATGTCGCGCACCTCGCCGTCTCGCCACTCGTCGGTGAGGCGGGCGGTGTAGGCGGTCATCGTCTCCGCGAACGCCGCGATTCGCGTCGGATGGAACGCCGGTTCGAGACGGTGGCGCTGTTCGCGCCAAGTCGCGCCTTCGCTGTTCAGCAAACCCTGCCCGAGCAGTCGGAGTTGGTACTGGAACAAGTCGCCTTTGAGGTAATTCTGGTTGTTCTCGACGAGGACGTACTTGATGTAGTCGGGGTGGTTCAACTGGTAGAAGGGGCGTCTGCCGAACTCCAGATAGACGATATCGCCGTAGGAACGTGCTGCGTGCGTCATGTAGCCGAGTGGGTCGTGGCCGAACTGGAGGCCGTTTCCAACCATCGGAAAGCCAGTCGGCCCGGGCGGCCGTCTCGTGGGCGTTTCGACGAGAGACATGGCTCAGATAGGCGAAGAAACCGCATCACTCTTTCTCGGGTGAGTCGGCGACAGTTACGCTGAGTGAGGAAACTCAGGGGAATCGACGCGATATGTAGAATAGTTACCACAAAGCATTTTCCAAGGTGGGTGTAATAGTAGTTCGATTGTTGATATGAATCGTCGTGCCATCTGGATAGTTCTGTCCCTCCTGCTACTCGGTGGTGGGCTTATCGTCGGAGCGGGGAACCAGCAGAACATCCAGACGTGTCACGACACCTATGACGATGACCCCTCTCAAGTTGTTGAGTGCGAGGATTCCTTCACAGACGTGGTGCACTATGGGTCGTTGTTCAGTGTCTCTATCGGCGTTTTTGGCGTTCTCTGGAGTCTGCGAATCCGTGCGAATTGAGCGTTACAGCCGCCAAAAATCCAGTCTGTCAATTGTAGTCGTATCTGAATTCGTTCTGTTCAATGAAATCTGATTCCGCCGAGAAAACAGAACACAGTCCACTTCTTAGACCCGCCGCGTCAGCATATCGAGGATGTCGTGGCGGATATCCCGAAGGCGGTCTACCGTGTTCGCCCCGTCTGCGAGCACGGGATAGGACACGTCTAACGACTGGTAGAGATAGTCGTGGAACTTGCCGCTGTCGGTGCGGCGAATCCCGAATTGAATCCCCGACTGCATCTCCTTTTGGCGCTCGGTGAGCAACGATTTGATGTTCCGCTCGAGGTCGCCAAGGCGTTCCCACGCCGCGTGGAGGTCTGCGTACGACCGCCTGTAGAGTGGCTCTGCGGTCACGTCATCGAGTTCGGTTTCTACGTTGGCGAGCAAGGTGGTCGCTGCTTCGAGGTCTTCGAGTTCCGTATCGAGCGTCCCAAGCATCGCGTCGCGCTGGGTGCACGCGAACTCGGCTTGCTGGATGAGCGCCTGTTTGAGCTGTGGGGTGAGCTGTGTGCCGTGGCTCACCGCCCGGGCGAGTTCGTCGCCGAACTCGAGTGCCATGTGGACTTCGAGTGGCTCGTCGTACTCCTCTGCGAAGTGTGGAACCGCCATCACCGTCTGTTCGAACGCCTCTCGCACCTCCTTTATCGACTGGTCTGCAGTCTGCACGTTTGCGACCGTCATCCCGCCGGTTTGCACCTGCGTCATCACCTGCGAGGCGCTGATGCCCGTTATGCGCCGAAGGAATCGCGCGTAGGCATCGCGTTCTGCGCGGGTACGCGACACCTCGGTGGTGCAGATACTCCGTGCTTGCCCGAGATAGAGGACGGTGGCGACGAGCGCGAGTGTGAACAGTCCAACGCCGACGTAGAGATACAACTCGCTCAACTGCGCCGCGCCAGCACACTCGAATGCCTGGCACCAATCTGCCCCCTCCATCTGCGGACTGCGTGTGTAGACCGCGCTTGCGGTCGCCCCCATCGAAACCATGTTGATGTATGTCACGGTCTACGAGTGCATAATGATTATGTCCGCGAAAATGGTTTTTGAGAGGGTCACGAGAGGAGTTTGTACACGCCAGCAACCACTGCCATCTCGGGGCTTGCTCGCTCAATGTTAAAATACGGCCGCAATTCGGGATTGAATTTCGCTTTGTATCGGTTGATTCGTCGGACATTTGCTCCGAGAAAATCATACAACTCCATCCCATCGTTCGTCGCGTCCGTGATAATTCGCCAATCGAGGCACTCGTTTACCGGTACATCGACTTCAGGAGCCACGCCGCCGAACCACGCACAGACGGTATTGCCAAAGGAAACGACAATGTTTCCACCCACATACGTACCATTTAGATAGGCTTCGTATGGGAGAACGCTGCCCGCAGGCAACCGGTTGTAAAGGTCGGTGACGAGGGAAGCGTTGACAGGAAAGGATTTGCCTTGGGCGTGGTGGCGCTCGCTCACCTGCGCGATGATACGTTTGATGGCTTCCACGCCACCAATCTCGACTGAGATTCCCTGGTTCGTGGCTTTGCGGATGTTGTATCGTGCGTCACTACTGAACTGTGCGAACAATTCTTCGATTCCGGGCGTGAGGTCAACCTGATACGTATATCGGGGCAGTATCTCAAAATCCTGCCAGAGGTACGGCCGAACGTCTGGGTACCCAACAGTGCTTCGAATATTGAAGTACCGAGGCCGAACGGTGTCGTGTAAGTAGTCGAAACAGCCTTCGACAAACTCCTCGTGGCGGTCCTCGAAGGTTCGTTGGCGCAGGTCATCGCTGTTGAGTAACAGCGAACCAAGATACGGAACTTTGAGTCGCGGAGGTGGCGAGAAAGCAACGTTGATGCCAAATTTCGACGTGACAAACATCGGGAGCAATCCAACTACCTCGTTTCCCTTCTTTCCGATGAGCAGTGTAAGGTCTGTCTGGGAGTGGGTCGCAAGTACGTCCAGAACTTCGAGTTGGTGGAAGAACGTTCCTTGTGGAGACGCGGCGACGTAGTTGTTCCAACGCTGTTGATCTGCCACATCCGCGAGTGAGATGGTGACAGTCATGGCGGCCCTCCAGCCCGACGGGAGCGAGAGGTCAACTGCACAGGTTGCGAGCCCATGCTAGAGTCAGTCTCATATCAGTTACATTGTTAGGAGGACAGATACCCTATACAGTCAGTTATTACGATAAATTTTATTAGTAGTTGGGAACCCGTCCTGATTGCACAATATTCGGACGCTGCTATGAGACTCCAGAAATTAACTGAGCGTTAGACGCAATTCATGCGCCAAGTTGGTTCGCGCGGATTCTCGGTACGAAGTGGGTGATGCGGGAGGGTGGCTGTCGATTATTCTGTGTGGTCAGTTAATCCCCACTCTTCTGCGCGAGCGGTGGCCTCTGCACGTGCCTGTTGCTGGATAGCCTCGATTTTCGCCTCGTCTGCGAGAAACGCCTCCACGGCACCCGGTTCGTCTGCTTCCTCCGACGACGCAGTGAGACGGGCCTGCGGCGCAGCGACTCTCGTTCTCGCCGCGAGATCTGCGTCGCCTGCGAGACGCTCTGCGGGCATCCCCGGTGGGACGGTCAGCGCCTCGTTTTCGTGGACGGCTGCAAGCGTCTCGCTGCTGAGCGAAAACAGCGAGACGCTGTAGGGGCCCGGGACGGCGAGATCGGCAAGCGCAGCCGGGCCGCCGCGGTCTGTCCCTGTGTGGTAGGCAAGCATTGGAATGCCTGCCTCGAAGGTCACCACACCGCGGCCGTCCTCGTCGAGCAACAGCGAGTCCTGTGGGACGAGGACGGCGTAGCCGGTGAGTTCGCGGGAGAGCGCCGTCTCGAACGTGGCTCCGGGGCTCGGGACGACGCGCGATTTTTCGAGCGTGCCTCGGGGCAGTTTCATGGCGATTTTGGAATCACCGCACTGCGAAAGCGGTCTGCCACCGTGCCCGACTCGCCCGCCCGCACGTCGATGGTTGCTGCGGCGGTGCGGTAGGCGTCGGCCGCCGTCGACTCCGGCGCGTGGGCGAGCAGTGGCTTTCCGGCGCGTCGCGCGGCGCGGGCGTGTTCGCTCGCGGGGACGGTGGCGAGCGTCGGCCCGTCGAAGTAGCGTTCTGCCTGCTCGGTGATGCGGTCGATGCCCGCTTCGTCGCGCACCTTGTTGAACAGGACGCCTGCCGTGCCCGTGTTGTACGACCGAGCGTACTCTTGGACCTTGAGGGCGTCAGAGAGCGCCGGAATCGTCGGTTCGAGTACGACGATGATGCGGTCTGCGAGCACGATTGGCAGGACAGCGCTCTTGCTGTCGAGGGCGGCAGGTGAGTCGAGCAAGAGCACGTCCGTGTCAGCGGCGAGTTCCGCGACGGCGTGTCTGAGGCGGGCGGGGTCTGCGGCCTTGAAATCAGTGAGGCTCGTGCCACAGGGGACGACTTTCATCCCGAACTGTTCGTAGACGGCAGCAGAGACGGGCGCGGGGTCGTCGCTCAACAACACGTCGTGAAGCGTGGTGTCGACATCCGCGAGTCCGGCGTGGAACAAGAGATTCGCCATCCCCGTGTCTGCGTCAACAACCGTGACGTCGTACTCGGTGGCAAGCGCCATCCCGAGGGCCAACGTACTCGTCGTCTTTCCCGTCCCGCCTTTTCCGCTTGCGACGGCAAACGCCTCGACCATTAGCCCTACTTGTGACGGTATGGTGAATAAAAGTTCGCAGTTTGCGGACAGGTCAAGACAGCGTTCGACTGGCGTGGCGAGTTCGCGTGGCTCACCGAAGCAACTGTTTGAGCGGCGGGATTCCGCTTCGGTTGACCGCTTGGAGGCGTTCGCGCGCAGACGAGCGTGCTTCGCAGAGTTCGCGCGAAGACACCGCGTCACCCTTTGCGCGCGCCCGACACAGCGTGTAGAGTTCGTCTACGGCGCGTTGATAGTCAATGACGCGTTCGGCACAAGCGAAAGCAGCGCGCACGGCCTCGGGGTCGTGTGGCTGTGAAAGGACGGCACTGAACTCATCGCGTGGGGTGTCGTCGTTGGCAATTGCAATGAGTGGGATGTCCACTGTGGACGCAAACGCCGTGACACCCGGAATCGAAAGCGAGGCGAAAAACACGTCCGGGGCGGCCACGTTGCTGGCTGCATCGACCGACGAAATGCGGTGGACGGTGTGGTCAGCGAGTGCCTCGGCTACGGCATTACTGACCGAAGCTTCAGCAAGAATGACCACGTTCACAACACTACCACTCTCTGAAGTATCATAGATGTTTTGGGAATGATATTCGAGTTACAACAACGCAGTCATATTACTGAGATAAGCTAACGGCGAGGCGATTTTCGAGAGAGACACGTGGTGAAAGAACCTCCACAAAGCTCGAAAAAGTGGTGCGCCTTGCTGACGGGTAAACCACATAGTACGATAGCAAATACACTGTGATCTTCGCGTGGCACGCGGAAACGTCGGTTAGGACAGCTGACCAGAACATTTTTACAGCCATACTATCTGTATTAGTTATAGAACTTTTCTGAGGTGACAGACCACCGACGGGTTTCGCCCGTGACGCGAACGCTGGCAGCCCGCGCCAGAAAACGTGCTACCGGCCGCTCGACGGCCGAAATGGGTATTTGAAACCGCCCCCATTCGCAACCAACACCCGCCTCTGCCAACCATGACGCATGATTCAGACCCTGGCCCACAGAAGAACCGCACGCACGCAACACGCATTTCGACCGGCATAGATCGCCTCGACCACATCCTCAACGGCGGGCTCATCACGGAGCGAAGCTATCTCGTTCGCGGTGACCCGGGAACGGGAAAAACAATCCTTGGCCTTCACTTCCTCACACAGGGCGTCGAAAACGATGAAACCACCCTGTTCATCAATCTTGAGGAGACGACCGAAGACATCGCCCAGAACGCAGCCGGGCTTGGCTTCGATGTAGAGGGCATCAACTTTCTCGATTTAAGTCCGAACTCAAAGTTCTTCGCAGACGACCAAGGCTACGATATTTTCGAGTCGAGCGAAGTCGAGCGTGACCCGATGGTCGAGGCGATAACAGACCGCGTCGAAGAACTCGAACCAGACCGTGTGTTCGTCGACCCGATTACCCAGCTTCGCTACCTCTCGACCGACGAGTACCAGTTCCGGAAACAGGCACTGTCGTTCATGCGCCTTCTCAGTGAGTACGGTGCAACCGTCCTGTTTACGACACAAGCGACGGAGAATGCACCCGATGAAGACCTCCAGTTCATGAGCGATGGAACCATCGAACTCGGTTACACCTCGACTGGACGCCGAATTAGCGTCCCGAAGTTTCGCGGGTCGTCCGTCAGAAATGGGAATCACTCGGTGCGACTGGATTCAGACGGACTCACCGTCTACCCCGAAATTAACCCGGAGAGCCACGACAAGTCGTTCGTCGATGAGAAGATTTCGGCGGGGATTCCCGAAGTGGACGAACTGCTCTACGGCGGGTTGAATCGCGGCACAGTCACCGTGATTAGCGGCCCGACGGGCGTCGGGAAAACAACGACGGGCACGCAGTTTATGAAAGAGGCCGCAGGCCGGGGCGAACGGTCGGTCATCTACCTCTTTGAAGAATCAGAAGCGACGTTCAAACAGCGCTCTGAAGCCATCAACACACCCGTCACGAAGATGTGTGAGCGGGGGTCGCTCAAAGTCGAAGAGATAGAGCCGCTCAAAGTCTCGCCACAGGAGTTCGCAGAACGAGTTCGTCACGAGGTCGAAGTCGAGGGCACGGACATTGTCATGATAGATGGGGTGGCTGGCTACAAACTCAGCCTTCAGGGCGAGGAAGACGAACTCATCACGCACCTGCATTCGCTCAACAAGTACCTGAAAAACATGGGCGTGACCGTCATCCTCATCGATGAGGTGGCGAGCGTGACCGGAGAGTTCCAGGCGACGAACGTCGGCATCAGCTATCTCGCAGATAACATCGTCTTCTTCCGACACCTCGAGTTCGAAGGGGAGATGCGGAAGGTCATCGGCGTGTTGAAGATGCGCACCAGTAACTTCGAGCGAACGCTTCGCGAATTCGAGATTACGAAGTACGGTATCACCGTTGGAGACCCGCTCACAGACTTGCGCGGCATCCTCAGCGGTTCTCCGGAATGGGACGTCAGACCGGAGCACCGGAGCAATGACTGAACAACGAGTGGCGTCTATAGCCAGCGACGTCATCTCGACGCCGACGCTGTTGTTGCTCGTAGAGAGCGACCGGAATCGAGAGCTCCTCGCAAACCAGTTTTCTGACGTTGCCATCCAAACGCACGCAGACGACCCGTTTTCCGACCCGGCGTTTGATCTCTGTCTGGTAGATCTGCGGTCGTTTCGACGGTATCGCGAGCAGCTCGAAGCACACAAGGAAGCGACTGAACCGACCTTTCTGCCGTACTTGCTGCTCACCGGTACGCACTCGCCAGACGACCTCTCCCCTGCAGTCACAGACGTTGTAGACGAGGTGATACAGCGTCCAGTGAGCAAAACCGCACTCACCGCTCGTGTCGAGAATCTCCTCGACCGGCGCGCGCTTTCGCTCGAACTCACGCGGCAGAAAAAACAGAGCGAACAGCGGTTCAAAACGTTGTTCCACGCCTCACCAGACCCCATTATCGTCGGGACGGCCGATGGAATCGTGACGGAGGTGAACAACGCGTTCACCACCACCTTCGACGTCGAGGCGTCGGCAGTCAGGGGCGCGCCAATCTCGGCGCTCCACCTCTCGCCTCCCGCGTCTGTGGAACGATTCCACCGACAGATGACTGGCGAGGAGTCAGACACGATGACGGTCGAGTGGGAACCCGAAAGCGGCGCGCGACTCGTGACGGAGGTGCGCACCGACAGCATCACCGACCTCGGGATGGAAACAGAGCGGATTGGTATCTTCAGAGATATCACGGAACGAATCGAGAAACAAGAGAACCTCGAACGCCAGAACGAACGGCTCGAAGCGTTCGCCAATACGATTGCCCACGACCTGCGAAACCCACTCGCCATCGCCATAGGACAGCTCTCGCTCGCCCGGGAGGTCGGCGGCGAGGAGCATCTCGATTCGGTCGAGAGTGCCCACGAGCGAATGAAGCAGTTGATAGACGAGTTGCTCACGCTTGCAAAACAGGGACGGACCGTGCTCGACCCGGACGAAGTCGCGCTTCGACGGGCGGTCGAAACGGCGTGGTCGCACGTCGAGTCACACGAGGCGACGCTGACCGTGGACGTAGACCACTTCACGACGCTGTTGGCTGATGAGGGTCGGCTGTACGAACTGTTCGAGAACCTCTTTCGAAACGCCATCGAACACGGCGGTGAGACGGTGGCAGTTCGCGTCGGCTCACTCGTAGACGAGGCCGGGTTTTACGTCGAAGACGACGGACCGGGAATCCCCCTAAATCGCAGAGACGAAGTGTTCGAAGCCGGGTACACCGACGCCGCTGACGGAACCGGACTCGGGTTGTCAATCGTACAGCAAATCGTTGAGGGGCACGACTGGGATATTTCGATTCGAGAGGGGGCGTCTGGGGGGGCACGATTCGAAATTTCGGGGATTCAGTCTGCGTAATTTCATCGGCTGGTTCTCACAGCATCGATTGAGACAGATAATTGGGGGAAGATGTGTCAATGAAACACGTATTCGGCCATTAGGGATAAGAAGGGCTACGTGATACTGTGTAGTAATGCACGACCTGACTGGTTTCCAGCGTGACCTGTTGTACGTGATTGCAGGCAAAGACGAACCGCATGGCCTCGCCATCAAAGAAGAACTCGAATCTTACTACGAAAAGGAGATTCACCACGGGCGGCTCTACCCGAACCTCGACACCCTCGTCGACAAGGGCCTCGTCGAAAAGGGCGAACTCGACCGTCGGACGAACTTCTACACGCTCACGCGTCGCGGCCGCCGCGAAATCGAAGCGCGCAAAGAGTGGGAAAAGCAGTACTTAGACGACGTCCTCAAGGCGACGGCGTAACACCACCACCTTCCTCCCGCTTTTCAGCCAACAGTACCACTGAGACACGTCTTTTTCCGTTGTGTCTCAGACTTGATTAAACAATCTAAATTATAGAATGGTATATATTAACGTGTGAGGACAGTAAGGTGTATGGTAAACAACTCTCGTCGTCGTTTTCTCAAAGCGAGTGGCCTTCTCGTGGGTGGGATTGCCGCCAGTCCAACCGTTTCCGCTACGGAGTCAACCAACCGGTTTATCGTCGAAACAAAACACCTGCGCGACCAGCAGCTCGCCGCGTCGGCTGTAAGCGTCGTCCACGACCTAGGCGACCTTGACTACGCCGTTGTCTCGGGAACGAAGTCGGCGGTCGCTGCCCTCGGTATCTCCTTTGCACCCGACCTCGTTTACGAACTCGACATTCCCGCGAGCGCGACCGAAACCGTAGACGAACCCGGCTACGCAATTCAGTGGGACAAGCAAGAACAGAACATCCCCGCCGTCCACGACGTGACGCGCGGTGAGGGCACGCGCGTTGCGGTCATCGACTCCGGCGTCTCTGCAGACCACCCTGACCTCCAACATGCGGTCAACACCGACCTCTCGCGGAACTTCACCGGCGACGGCTACGGCGCAGGTCGCGCCATCGGTGGCGGTCACGGCACGCACGTCGCGGGCATCATCGCCGCGAACGACCAGAACGATGAAGGCGTGACCGGCAGCGCCCCGGCCACCGAAATCATCGACTGTCGCGTGTTCTCGACCGGCCCCTCCGCGAGTTTCGGCGACATCCTCGCCGCGCTCGTGTACGCGGGACAGATTGGCTGTGACGCGGCGAACATGAGCCTCGGCGCGTACCCAGTTTCTCGAAGCGCAAACGGCCAGTTCTACGGGAAAGTGCTCAACCGAACCACCGCCTACGTGAGCAACCAACTCGGCACGCTCATCGTGGCGTCGTCGGGCAACGACGGCGCAGACCTCCAACACGACAGCAACGCCATCAGCCTGCCAAACGAGGCGGCAAACGTCATGAGCATCAGCGCGACCGGCCCCGTTGGCTACCTGTGGGGTGACGACGGCCTGCGAGAGGCGTTCGATTCGCCTGCGTTCTACACCAACTACGGTACGAACGCGGTCGACCTCGCCGCACCCGGCGGCGACGCGGACGTAGACGCCATCGACACCGGCGTCCCGTGGTTCTACGACCTCGTGTACAACACCTACGCCCTCCCGATCTACGACGAAGCCACGGACTCCTTTAGCATCCAAAACACCTACTCGTGGCTCGCCGGGACGAGCATGGCCGCCCCGCAGGTCGCTGCCGCCGCCGCACTCGTCAAAAGCGTGAATCCAGACTACTCTGCCGGTCAGGTTCGCAACGTCCTCGAACGCACCGCAAGCGTTCCAGAGGGCTACGGCAAGGAGTACTACGGCGCAGGGTTCGTCGACCCGCTCGCTGCGGTGTTGGACTGAACAAGAACTACTAACTGCGTTTTTGACCGTCCGTTGGGTGTGTCTCTCAACGATGTTGGTCTGTTCGTCGTCACTCTCGACCCGAGCGCGGAGTGTCTGCTGAGAGGTGGCGAGAACAGGAATTCGCGCTCCCCGATTTGAACGAAGTGAGACGGTCTCGTTCGCTTCGCTCACGAGCTGCGACTCACAGGCACAAATCGGGTCGAGAAGTCCCTCACATTCAACACCGGTTCGCTGCGCTCACGGGTGTTGAAGTTCAGTCCGCTCTCCCCGATTTGAACGGGGGACCAGTCGATCTACAGTCGACTGCTCTACCAGGCTGAGCTAAGAGCGGATACAATACAACGTAGGACGATTGTGCGACTTAAGAATTATTATTCGCACCCGGCGTGCGGATGCCGGGCAGACGACAGTCGTCAGACTGGTAGGAAAGTTAATATGCGTGGGAGACAACCCGTAAGACGATTGCAGAGATGAGCAAAATCACGTTTCGGGCAGACGATGACCTCGTTCGACGCTTAGAGGAGTTCGACTCCTCGAAGAGCGAGGTCATGCGCGAGGCGCTCAGGCAGTACCTCGACGCGAGTCCGACGCCCGAACCCGAGGCGTCTGCCGACAGCCTTGACGCCCTCGTCGCAGAGCGCGTGGACGCGCTCATCTCAGAACGACTCGACACGCTCATTGACGCCCGCCTTGGCGCGCACGGTCAGCGTGCACAGGACGTAAACGTCACCATCTCGCTCGAAGGCGACGGGGTACGCGCTCGCGAGACGGTACGTAAGACATCGGAGTCAGCGCCCCGCGAACAGCCGGAGAACGCGTGTGTCCAATGTGGTGAATCGCTCAACGGCGACCACGTGTACTGTCCAAACTGCGGTGAAAAAGCGACCCATCGCGTGTTCTGTGAGTGCGGCGATGAGGTGCGTTCAGACTGGGCGTTCTGCCCGAGCTGTGGCCGTCGGACACCGGCAGCGGACGTACTTGACCGACCGTAAACGCCGGACGAAAGCAAATTTTTGGGCGAGTGTCTTACAATCGCCACAACATTTATAACCCTTCAATTAGTGCATACTTCTGCGTAAGACGGTTGTCTTACAGACCGCCAAAGTAGGGGTGGAACGGTGCGACCTCTCTCGGTTTTGGTGTGTAAGACAAGTATGCGGGTGACCTGCATACGTACATCTTACAAAGGGGATATACCATGGAGCGTGTGACACTACGGATTCCAAAGCAGCAGATCGAGGAAGTTGAGCGAATGGTCGAAACGGGAGAGTTCCCGAATCGCAGTGAGGCCATTCGGTCGGCAGTCCGCGAGATGCTCAACGAACAGACAGAGGGCCGCGAGCCCACGAGCAAAAAGCGCAACTGGGCGAGGGTCTAACAATGCAAGACATCGTTCAATCAGCGCTTGAAAACTCGGAAGCAGAACAGCGAAAGATGTCCGACGCCTCGTCCACTGGTGACGAGTTTGGCGACCCACGAATCGTCATCGTCGGCGCGGGTGGTGCCGGTAACAACACCATCAACCGTCTGTACAACATCGGTGTCGAGGGCGCAGACACAATCGCCATCAACACCGACAAACAACACCTCAAGATGATTGAGGCGGACACCAAGATTCTCGTCGGCAAGTCGCTGACCCAGGGGCTTGGTGCCGGTGGCGACCCATCGATGGGCGAACGCGCAACCGAGATGGCCCAGGGGACCATCAAGGAAGTGCTCGGCGAGGCAGACCTCGTGTTCGTCACGGCAGGGATGGGTGGCGGGACGGGGACCGGTGCGGCACCCGTCGTCGCCAAAATCGCAAAAGAGCAAGGCGCAATCGTCGTCGGCATGGTCTCGACACCGTTCAACGTCGAGCGTGCCCGCACGGTGAAAGCAGAAGAGGGCCTTGAAAAGCTCCGCAACGCCGCGGACTCCATCATCGTCCTCGACAACAACCGCCTGCTCGACTACGTCCCGAACCTCCCAATCGGCAAGGCGTTCTCGGTCATGGACCAGATTATCGCCGAAACCGTAAAGGGCATCTCGGAGACGATTACCCAGCCGTCGCTCATCAACCTTGACTACGCCGACATGACCGCCATCATGAACCAAGGCGGCGTCGCCGTGATGCTCGTTGGTGAGACCCAAGACAAGAACAAGACTGAAGAAGTGGTGCGCGACGCGATGAACCACCCGCTGCTCGACGTGGACTACCGCGGCGCATCGGGTGGACTCGTCCACATCACTGGCGGCCCAGACCTCACACTCAAAGAGGCAGAGGGCATCGCCCAGAACATCACTGAACGGCTCGACGCCTCAGCGAACGTCATCTGGGGCGCGCGCATCCAAGAGGAGTACAAGGGCAAGGTTCGCGTCATGGCAATCATGACCGGCGTCCAGAGCGCCCAAATCCTCGGCCCATCGACGCAGAAACAGGCCAACCGCTCGCGCGCCAAACTCAACGAAGGTGGCGACGACAATGACGGCAACGGCATCAAGACGTTCGGTGCGCAGTCAGACGGCGGCCAGAACGAAGTCGAGAACAACAACGGCCTCGACGTCATCCGGTAAGACGTCGGACCCCATTCCAAGAACACCGGTTTTCATTTTTTTCGAACGACGAGCGACCCGCAATGTGACTCCGTTAGGAGTGCTCTCGTCGCGTCACCACGAACAGCATTGCGGTGACGACGGACACGACGCTTCCGACCACGAGCGGCCAGAGCGGAATCGGCGGGCCAGCACGAGGTGCCTCTCCGGGGACGTATGCGTCATTTCTGTACAGCGTAAGCCCCGATGAAGCGACCGCAACGGAGAAATCCTCGTGGTCTGTGAGTGCGTCGTACCGTCGATAGTCCACCTCGTGGGCAAGAATAACGTACTCGACACCGACCGCCGCGAGGCGTTCGCCAACGTCCTCGTCCGCGGGGTGTTCAAGGATGGCCGCCACCTCCCGGTGTGTTGGGTCGGTCGCCCGCGAGCGAACGTCACCGACTTCGAGATTCTCAGAGGCAACCACCGGTGTTTCGAAAAACAGGGGTGCGGGATTCGCGATACGACGGCCAGTCCACGAGAAGTCCATGTACTGGTGCCACGGGAGAAAGAGCGTCCGCGAATCGTCGGACGCGCCGACGAGGTAGTCGTTGGTGATGTGCCACGACTCGGGGTACGTCGTAGTCTCGACTTGCCCCGAAAAGCCCCCGAACATCGGTGCGGCGTACGCGAGTGGCGCGACGAGCACCAAACAGATGCACACCGCACGAAGAACGCGGTGCCGAGATGGGAGCGTCCGACGTTGATAGGAGACTGTGTCGCTTCGCTTCCCACCCTGCGAGAGGAGGTGTGAGACCCCGCGACCCCCGAGGAACGCGTAGGCGAAACAGAGCAGCCCGACAAATTTTTGCGAATCGCGCATGCCGCGAAACAGCGGAAGCACGTCCGCGAGCGTGCGAAACAGAGGGTCAGACAGTGACGTGCTCACGCCGAGACTCAACACGAAGGCGACGACGCCACAGAGGGCGACCCCGCCCACGAGTGGGTCATCGCTGTCCGTGACCGCACCACGAACGGCGAGATACAGCAGCCCACAGAATAGGCCGAAAACCACCCACGACGGCAGCAGTGAAAACGCCGTCAGATAGCCGCCGCGCCAGAAGCCATACAGCATCGACACGGAGAGGGGAACGTTTCCGACGATCGTCCCCCCTGCGCTGAAAACGGTGAGGTCGACCTCCGAGATGGTTGTGAGGCGGGTTCCACCAGTCACCCCCGCGGCGAGCGCAGGAAAGAGCCAGTAGGCGTTTACGAGGAGTGCACCCGCAGCAAACGTCGCAATTCGACGGACGAGCAGTGGTCTGTGTTGGTGATGTCGGAGAACGCTCACTACGTGCGTGACGAACAGACAGCCGCCAGCCACGGCAACCAGAACGGTTGCGTGCGGGTCGAACACGCTCACGAGCGTCGTCCACCCGACGGCACCGAGGAGCGTCCGCCGTCTGCCGCCATCGAGATACTGGGAGAGCGAGACGACGGCGAGTGGGACGAATGCATAGCCGATCAGGAAGTACCAGTGGCCCGCGAGCAGTCTGACGTACACGAACGGATTGAACGCGTAGAGCGTCCCCGCGAACAGCGCGGCCACACGGGGCTGGTCGCGACACGCGCGAACCATGCTCCAGCCACAACACACTGGGAGGCAGACGAGAATCACCTTCTGGATGAGCCAGTCGGGGGCGACCAGCGCCGCGGCGTCGAGCACCGCGAGAAACGGCAATCGGCCGTAATACAGCGGCCCCTTCGTGGTTAGCCCGAACTGGAGGTAGTCAGCCGTGGGCGCGAAAATCATATCCAGCGTGAGGAGATAGCCGGAGTCCAACAGCGGGTAGAACAAGAGCAGGCTCAACAGGAGAAAGTAGCCCACTGCGAAGGCGTCGTGGGACACGAGAACCGCGAGTCGGACACGGACGCGTCGAGTGGGTGTCTCGTTCATAACCCTAATCGGTCTGGTTGTTTGCGCGAGCGCCACCGCTTTCTGAGCGCGTTCGAGACGAGCACGGACAACACAACGAGCCACGCGCCCGCCCAGATGCGAACGACCCACGTTCTGAGTTCTCCACCCGTCCACCGAATCTCGTCGGGTTCGGCGTTCACGTAGCCGTTCGCCCAGCCGTAGGCGTGGAAGTGCTCTGCGTCCGCGGGGCCGACCCACCGGTCGTCATACGAGGTGGCCAACACCGTGACCGAGCGGTTGTCGAACGCGCCAAACCGCCAGTAGTCGAGGACGACGCCATCGGGATGGTTGTACGTGACAGCCGTTGCGCCATCTGGAACAACGGTTTCGAGGTCCTCCTCTGCGAGAAGAACACCCGCGCCTTGACGATACGATTCGTTGTAAACGAGTTGCTCATCGAGAACCGTCTCTGCGTCTCGGATGACCACATCCGCACCGACGGCGTCGGCTTCCGAGTTGTTGAGATTAACGGCGACGGCTGTGCCGAGCGTCTGATTGTCGTCGTAGCCGTCAACGACGACGCCGGGAATGTCGCCGCCGTTCGTCGTAAACCCGGTTTGTCGCGGGTAACTCGCGCGTTCGAGCGAGACAGATTCGACGGTGACTTGTGGGGAGTCAGGTCGAATGCGCACCGAGAGCGTGTCACCCTGTGCGAGAACCGTCGTCGCCGATTCGTTGAGCAGGTGGCTCTCGCGGGCGACGAGGTTGTCCTGGGACTTACTCCCGTCGTACCAGTAGAGGAACACGGTCGCGTTCCCGGCCCCTTCGACCGTCAACTCATAGGGCTGGTCGGCTTCGACTGTGGTTGATTGGGCGAGTGGGTATGGGTCGCCCGACTCGGTCACCATCTCAACTGCGTGGTCGCCGTCGTCAGTCTCGATGATGCGCGACTGGGTGCCGTTCTCCCCAGACCACACCCACCAGCCGTCGAGGTCGTCATCAAAGTCACCGTTCGCAATGCGGTTTTCGCCGTACGTTTCGACGGTGCCACGCGATGTTGGGTAGTAGAGGCGGTGGAGGCCGTCGTACTCTTCGAAGCGCGACACGTCGCGTGCGCCGTCGACGCGGTAGACGGTGTAGTCGGCCGTCTCGAAGGCTATGTCGTAGCCATCGCTTTCGGCGAGTCGCTCGTCGTAGTTCTCGCTACTTCCCCAGAGCCACGGCGCACCCCAGCGTTCGACGACGCGCGGCTGGCCGCGGTCGATATCGCCGGGCGGGTCGGACTCGACAACGACGTACTTCACGCCCTGTTTGGCGAGTTGTGGTCGAACCGCTTCGGGGTCGCGGGCGAACTTTTCGAACAGCGTCGTGACGTACCCCGCGTTCTGAATCCCCTGTGCGATGCCGCCGCTTTTGAGGCCGACGTGGTCGGGGTAGGTGTGGCGCAGGCGGAGCTGTGAGGTGTAGCCGTAGGGCACCCACATCACGGTTCCGTCGAGTTGGGCTGCGAGTTCGGCCTGCTCGTCGGGCACGTAGTAATCATCGCCGCGAACGTCCTGAAGGCCGAGTGCGCCCGCAGCGGGTGCGGCGTAGGCGACCAGCGAGAGCAAGACGACGCCGAGGACGACGGCGTTCGCCCGCGAAGGCGTCCCACCGTCGGTGAGCACGGGCCGCGTCGTTCGAGACGGTTGAGCGAGCGGGTGTGGCTCCGCGCGCGGGCCGACGAGCACCGTGTCCAAGCCAGCGCCGAACAGGAGGCTCATGCAGATGGTGAGTGGGTACTGGAGTTTCACCGGGTTTCTGAGCGACCACATCGGCGGGAACATCTCGAACAGCGGCGTCGTGAAGCCGTACTTCGTGAGCACCATGAACGAAACGATGAGCGACGCGATGGCGTAATACACCGTCAGTCGGCGCTGGCGGATGGCGAGCAGCGCGATGCCGGGGATGACCAAGCCAATCAACATTGCGGGGTCGTCGTTGTAGCCGAGTTGGTTCATCGCCATCACGCCGTGATTCCCCGCGAGGCGGACGACAGCGAGGACGCTCGCCTCCGTGTAGTTCCACATGAACGTGCTTTCGAGGACGCTTTGGCCGGAGTCGAACCCGAGCGCGCGCTGGAGCATGTGGTGGACGCTCGGCAGTGAGAGAATCACGCCAAGCACACCGGACACGCAGAGTTTGAGGATGGTGCGTGGCGACCATCGTGCGCGGTAGACGAGGTACGTCGCAAACGGCGCGACCATCCAGAAGCCGAGCCACGGGCTGACCGTCGTCGCGCCGAACACCGCGCCCGCTTTGAGCGTCGCTTCCCACGAATCGCCGTCCACGATGGCGTACAGGTAGTGCAACAGCAACGGGAGAAACGCGAAGCCGATGAGCGCGGCGACCCCGCCGTTTACGAACTCGCCGATGGTGAGTGGGTTGATTGCGTAGACGAACGCGGCGAGGTGGAGCGCCGGAATCGATTCGACGAACCGTCGGCCAAAGACGAGGAAGGTGAGATAACCCACCGGGATGAACGCGAAAAACAGCAGGTTCTGTGCGAGGACGCCACCGACGGCAGTTATCGCCCCGAGATATGCGGGCAGGACGTGGTAGATGTACGAGTAGCCAAGCCCCTGATTGACCCAGACGGTGGTGAACTTCCTGAGTCCGTCCATACCAAAGAATGGGGCGAAATCCCCGAACGTGTACAGGTTCCCGAGGGTGATGCCACGGAGGAGCACACCGTAGATGGCGAGGAAGCCGAGAAAGCACAGGCCGTGGCGCAGTCGGCTGTCATCGAGGCTTCGTGGGAGTGAAATCGGGCTATCGAGCGACATCTACAGGTATCCGAGGTCTTTGAGTTTCTGCTCTACGTGGGCGTCGTGTTCGACCACCCGTTCGACGTTGCGGTCGACAGGAACGTCTCTCCGTTGGGCGTTGTTCCCAAGCAAACCAGTGCTTTCTCCACGCATTTCCGTCGGAATATCGATGCCGAAGCCGTCGAGAATCGTCGGGGCGATGTCGTAGAGTCGGGGCGAGTCAAACGACACGTCTTCAACGTCCGGCCCGCGCGCGGTGAGGATACCGTTCCGGCGGTGATGGGCCGTTTTGTGATGCCGCCAGTTGCCGTCGTACTCGAACAGCACGCCGGGTTTCACGATGTCGCTGATGCCGTAGTCGGTGTGCTTGATGACGAGGTCTGGCACGCGCACGTCCGCGTCGGGGTAGATGTTCTCGCCGTAGTACACCTCCTCGATGACGCGCTTGCCGTCTCTGTCGGTGACTTCGAGCAGCTTACTGCGGATTTCGTCCGCAATCTGTTTGTTGCGCGTGTAGATGAGCGGTGCGAGGGCGACGGCGTCTGCCTCCCAGTCGATTTTGTCCTGTAAGCCCTCTAACTTGCGGTTGCCGGGCATCTGCCGGGCGACTTTCCGCAGGAAGCTTTCGGGGAGCACATCGAGGACGAACCCGGAGAGGCGAAGCTTCTGCATGAGCGCGAGCGCGCGGTCGTAATCGAGTCCGACCACGCCAAAGAGGTCGCCGAGGTCGAACCCCGAGTCGTCGATGTGAATGTAGCCCTGTTCTTCGAGCCACGTGTTGAGGTAAAAACGCCCCTTCGTGTAGCCAAACCCGTGGTCCGACATGAGCACCACATTCCACTCCTCGTCGAGTTGGTCGAGGAACCACGCGAGTTTCGCGTCCACTTCCTCCCAGAACGCCTTTGCGACGGGCGAGTCCCACTCGGTGTGTTGCACCGTGTCGGTCAGGTACAGCGTCATGTGGATGAAATCAGTTTTTTCGGTGAAGCCGAGTGCGGTCTGGAGTTTTTTCTCAACCGACGCAACCGCCCCGTCGATGTCGTCAGGGTCACGCGAGAGGTAGTATTCGGGAAGAATCGTGTACTCGTTGCGATTCAGCGTGCGTTCGAGGGTGGCGGGCCAGGTGTAGTCTTCCTGTTTCCCCGAAAAGGGGCCGCTTATCATCCAGCCGTCAATGTCCCGCGGCGGGTACGTCGTCGGCATGTTGATGACAGCACTTTGGTGGCCGTGCTCGCCGAGGTAATCCCAGATTTCGCGCGTGGTGAACGACTCGTTCGTGACCGTCTTGAACTGCTGGTCTTCGAAGTCGGGTTCGACGAACGTGAACACGCCGAGGTCGCCCGGATTCATTCCCGTCGAGTACACCTTCCACGCGGGCATCGACAGCGGCGGGATACAGCTGTCGAGTTCCGTCCGGCGTTCGTCTGCGAACGACTTGATGGTCGGCAGGTCGTCGAGCCACGGGTCGAGGAGGTCCCACGTCGCGCCGTCAAGCCCGATGACGCAGACCTTCATGGCGTTACCTCGGCGATGGTGACTGCGCTTTCTTGCGATGCTGGGTTGGTGGTAATGGAGATGGGGTTCATTGGAATCAACTGCAATGGAGGGAAAGAGACAGCAACTGCTGCCTGCGCGGACGAAGAGAGGGAGGGTTGCGTGTGGAATGACACAGGTGCGGTTTCTCGGTGTTTTGTGTTACACATAGCCGAGGTCCTCCAACCGCTGTTGGGCCATCCCCGAGACGCGAACGTCTGCGTGTTCGCCGTTTGGCCACGCTGGGAGCGCCCCGGTAAGCCGCCGTTCTACGGCTTCGGGGAGGGTCGTCGGTTCCTCTGCGGGCAGGTCGAAGCCGACCGACTGGTCGTCGCCTTTCGAGACGATGAGTTTCCAGCCATCGAAGTAGGCAGCTTTCTTTTCGTGGCCGTATCGCGCACTCTCGACGAGCGTGACGCGGTCTGTCGGGACGTCCGAGACGAGCGACGTGCCAGTCGTTTCGAGTGCCTCGTCTAACCCAGCACCGTCGAGCAAAGACGGTGTGAGGTCGATAAGCGAGGGCGTTCCGCCGTCAGGGGGTGCGAAATCGAAGCCATCGACCGCGAGCGGGACGCGCGTCAGCGATTCGTAGGGCGTTCCGCCGTGGTCGACGCAGTAGGCAGGCCGCGAGTCAGCGAAGTGGGCGGCGTCGAACGCCGTGTGCTCCCAGAACGCCTCGCCGTGATCGCCAGTGACGACGAGCGCCACGTCGCCGTCGAGGCGTTCTTTCAGGTTGTAGAAAAGTCGGCCGAGTTCGTCATCGACGAAGGCGAGTGCCGCGCGGTAGAGCTGTTTTCGATTCGTTCTGTAGCGCCGTCCGTCGGGGCCAGCCTCGGCCGTCTCGGTGTAGTCCCACGTCTTGAGGTTGGGGATCGACGCATCGACTTCGTACCGTCCCCAGTAGGGTGCGGGCGGGTCAACTGGCTCGTGAAGGTCTGCGAGATGGAGGTACGAAAACGTCTTCCCGGACTGTGCGTCCGCCCAGTCCAAGTAGTCGTCTACGAGCGTGTCTGCCGGGGCGTCGTCGTAGAGTGCGTGGGTGGCAAATCGGCCGCCAAGAGCAAAAAACGGCATGTGAAACGCAAAGCCGCCGTAGGTTTCGTAGCCCGCACTCCCGAACACGTCTGGCAGCGTTTCGCGGTCGTCAGGAAGTTTCGGCGGGATGACGAGGTCGGTCGCACCGGTGTCGGACTCGTCGGACTGGCGAATCGACCCGTGTTCGTGGGGGTATTCGCCGGTCACGAGCGAGGTGACGGCGGGAAACGTCCACGGTGCGGGCGTGACGAGGTCGCCCCACAAGCGGTCTGCAAGAAATGGGCTGTCTTCTGCAGTCACGACATCTGCCCGAAGCGCATCAACTACGACGCAGACAACGTGGTCTGGCGCGTCCGCGCTGGGCGTGCGTTTGGGAAGCGACTGGTGGCGATTCCTGTACGCCCGATTTCCCTTCGCCGTCAGCACGCGGTTGTACGGGCCGACGAGTCGCCGCTTGAGGGCATCGGGCATCGACTCCATGAGTTTCCGTTTGGCCACATCCACGCCACTCGAAACGAGATGCGCGTCGTCGTCGGTCATTTTCCGTCTCCCCAGATGCACACCGCGGGGGTGGCGCAGTCGCCACAGACGACGGCGTCGTACCCCTTGTACGTCGACTGGTCGAGCGACCCGTCACACGTTGGCTCTGGACACGGTTCCGCTTCGAGTTCGGTGAGGACGTCGGTCTGTTCGAGGTGGGTTGTTTCGACCGACTGGGCGTCCACCATCGTCTGGTCAACGGTGAGTTCGGTCATGGCAGCACACGCTCCTCGATGATTTCGACCATCCGGTCTGCGGTATCACCGATGGTGTATGCGTTTGCGGCCTCGGCGTTTTGCTGGGCCATCTCGTGGAGTCGGTCAGGGTCGTCCCACAGCGAACAGAGCTTCGCCGCCAGCGCCGAGGCGTCTCCGGGTGGGACGAACGCTGCGGCCCCGCCGGTTTCAACGGTTGAGGTGCGCATCCCGCCAACGTCGTAGCTCACGACTGGCGTGCCGTAGGTTTTGGCGAGTTGGAACACACCGCTTACGCCCGTACACGTCCGGTACGGCATGATGACGACCGAAGTGTGTTGCCAGACGTCGTCCATCTCGTCGTCCTCGACGTAGCCGTGGAAGTGAACGCCCGGCCGGTCGCCGTACGCTTTTTCGAGGTCTTGGCGGTGGGTCGGGAAGCCGGGATGTGAGTCACCCGCGATGTAGAGTTCTGCGTCCGGGATGGCTGCACGAACCTCAGAGAACGCCTCGACCACTGTCTCGATGTCCTTCGTCGGGCTGAGGTGGCCAAACACCATGATGCGGAACGGGTCGGGTATCTGTTGGACCCCACCGTCCGCGCACGCGAACGTCCCGTGTGGGACGTGAAAGACGTCCTTCGAGTAGTAGCGGTCGGTGAGGATGTCGAGGTACTCTTCTGAGGTGACGGTCGAGGCGTCCCCGAGCAAGAGCAGTTGGGTCGCCGCTCGCGCACCGACCTGTTCGATGAGGCCGATGTTCTCGTCTATCATCTCTTCTTCGACGACTTCGAGTAGGTCGTGCATCGTCGTGATGACGTTCATGCCGTAGACGCGGCTGAGCAACGGCGGCAACACGAGGCCGATGAACCGGTGGACGTTCTCGTTGCCGAAGTAGGTCATGTGGATGTTGAAGTGAACCACGTCGTAGTCGCCTGCGACGAGTTCTTCGAGCAACGCGCTCGCGCCGTCGAACGAGTCGCGGTCCCAAACGCGACGAACTTCGTAGCCACGGCGGAACTCGACGGGCGGTGCGGTGTCCGTCCGCCGAGCGAGCACCGTCACGTCGAGGTCGTCGCGCTGGCCGTAGGCTCGGGCCAACTCCTCGCCGTACTCCGCGAGGTGCCCGCGGTTTGGCGGGTGCGACGTGATGAGCGCGACAGACAGCTTGTCGTCGCGGTCGTGGATGGGAATCGGCCCGCGAAGCGATCGGCGAATCCGGAACAGTGACCGGAGCATGTCGGGGGCGTCGCGGGTGGGCGAGACGCTGCTGTCGCCGGGGTCGTCCCACTCGATTGCGACCTCGCTCACCTCGTAGCCGTGGCGGTGGACGCGGGCGACGAACTCCGTGTCGAAGGCGAACCCCTCTTCGCTCATCCACGGCGAAACCTGTTCCCACACCTCTGCACGGAACGCCTTCGCGCCACACTGGAGGTCTTCGATTTGTACCCGCGTCATGCGGCGGGCGAGCGAACGGTAGCCCTTTGCGAGCCACTGTCGGGCCGGCGTCTGTGAGAGCCGACAGCTGCCTTCGAGGTCGCGCGACCCGACCGTCACCGCGGCGGAATGGGATTCAACCACCGAGTAGAGTCGGTCAAGTTCTGCGACGGGAATCGCCCGGTCTGCGTCCACGTAGCCGAGAATATCGCCCGCCGCGGCGTCGAGGCCGTCGCTGAGCGCGCCACCCTTTCCGCGTCGGGTGTCGCTCAGCGAGACGGTCGTTCGACCATCCTCTGCGAGCGTCGAGAGTCGCGCTTCGAGGTCGGGTGTCGAGTCGTCTGCACAGACGACGACCTCGTCCCACCCTGCGTCGTACAGGTCAGAGACGAGCGCGGATACCGTATCCGGCTGTTCGCCGTACACGGGCACGACGACCGAGCGAGTTTGGTTTGCGGACGATGCTGGCTGAACAGGAGTGGAATCAGTTTTACTCATGAGTACACCTCAAACAGGCCGAGTGCGAACAGGCCCACATTCACGACAAAGAGAATTTGGACGAACTGGAGCAGCGAGCCGTGGAACGCCCACATCAGGGCGATTTCCAGGAGCGAGCCAGCCGTAAACAGGTAGACAAACCGGTTCTGGTCGAGTGCGAGTTGGAAGTTCAGCGTCACACTCGACAGCGCAAACGCAAAGACCGCAATCCCATACCACGGGAGCACGGCGGCCGCATCGGCGTAGGGCATCCCGTAGAACGCAGTCAGCACGAAGTGGGGGAACAGCGCGAACAACGCGGCTCCAGCCCCCGCGATGACGGCCGTGTAGAACAGCGCCCGGGTGAGCAGGCTTCGGCGCTCGTCTGTCGTCCGGTGGCCCGACACTTTGGGAAACAGCGCCGTGCTGATGCCCATCGGGAGGAAGATGAGGATTTTCCCGAGCACCGAGGCTGCGGCGTACAGTCCCGCGGTATGGCTCGGGAAGAAGTGTTTGACGAGAATGACGTCGACCGTCGTCGGCACGGTCAGACAGAATCCGGCGAGCACGGCCGGGAGGGTGTATGTGTAGGCCCGACTGTACTCGAACTCGAACGAGGTTCGCTCGTTGCCGAGGTTTCTGAAAACGTGCGCCGTAGAGAGCCCGAACAGGAGCACAGAGGAGATGACGAGCGCGCCGAACGCGCCGGACACGCCGTAGCCGAGGGTGACGAGGCCGACGCCGAAGGCGAGTTTGACCCCGGCGAGCAGCACCTTGTAGCCGCCGAGCGTCGGGAACCACTGGAGCCCTTGGAAGGTTCCGAAGTTCGCCGTGAGCGCGAGCCCGAACGGCGCGGTTCCCGCGATGGCGATGAGCAACAGCGGCGTCGAGACGCCGAGGAAGTCACCGAGGAGCGGTGTGCTCAGAGCGAGCACCACGAAAACGACGCAGCTGAACACCAGCGATTTGCGGAGAAAACCGCGATGGAATGCGCTGAGTGCGGCTGTGTCTTCTGAGAGTTCGGCGCTAAAGCGCGTCGCGCTGAAGCGAATCCCCCGTCCGAGGACGTTCACGAGATAGAACAGCGCGAACAGCGCGCCGAACACGCCGTACTGTTCGGGGCCGAGTGCCCGCCCCATAAACACCTGATAGGCGTAGTTGAGCGCCCCACTCGCGGCGGTTGCGACGGCCATCACGCTACCGTGGTGGAGTAAGTCGTCGCTGAGGACGTACTGTCTGAGGGTGGCGACCGGCTCGGTGGCGAACTGTCGAGCTGTAAAACTGTTGTCTGGGGCCATGAGCTACGGGAGAACCACTCCGAACGAACCGAAGAGATTCGCAATCAGCCCCCGGAAGAAGTCCCCAATTACGGCCACCCACGAGCCAACGCCACCCAGCGGCTGGTCGTCGCTGTCTCGGCCCTTGTCTTTGTCTTTATCCTTGCCCTTGTTGCCGTCTTTCTCCTTGTCTCCGTCACCCGCGCCAACGGCGTCGTCTTCCTCACTCGGAATCGTTACGTCGAAGTCGAATACGTTCGACTCGT
Organism: Haladaptatus sp. CMSO5; assembly: GCF_036689885.1. Taxonomy (NCBI): domain Archaea; kingdom Methanobacteriati; phylum Methanobacteriota; class Halobacteria; order Halobacteriales; family Haladaptataceae; genus Haladaptatus; species Haladaptatus sp. CMSO5. The sequence continues at coordinate 966,737 of NZ_JBAHVW010000001.1, read as the reverse complement.
CGGCTTGTCCGCCGTCGGCGGAAACGGCGAGTTGACTCTCGTAAGAACCGTGCTTGAAGGCGTTTGCGTCGATGGAAATCGTGTACTCATACGCTGGCTCATTGTCGTAGCCATAGCCGTACCCATAGCCGTATCCATAGCCGTACCCGTAGCCAAAGTCCGGGTTGGGGCGCTTGATGGGCGTGATTTCGATTGTGCTTGCAATCCGTCGGACGTGGATGCGGTTGTCAACCGTCCCGCGTTCTGGGGAGATGTCGAGGACGGTACCGTCTGGAGCGAACGTCACCATGACCGTTTTCTCTGGATTCGCCGTCGGCCAAATCGTGTAGGTGAATTCGGTCGGTGAGAACTGGTCGCTCGGGCGGATATCGACTTCCGCCGTGACGGTGAGCCGTTCGTTGGTATCAATCTCATCTGGGCCGTGCAGAACCGTGTTGAGAGCTCCTGCTGGCGTGGCCGCTACCACGAGCGAGCCGAGCAAGCCCGCGGTGATGACGAGCGCCAGCACTTCGCGTCTGTTCGCGGACAATACCCGCGAGAGGAAGGCTATGCGCGACATACAGGGCCCTCATTGCGCCGTCTCCACTGGCGAATCGGCTTGGCGTAGTGGTGAAATGTGCGTGTGCGCTGGAAGTTTGCGGACGGTGCGACCGAAAAAGTCGGGATGGGTGGCGCGGCTGGATTTGATTTCATAGCATGTAAGTTGTGATAGCATAAGTGTAGACATTCATATTATTATCTAGAGAAAATTTTTAAATTAAATGAATAGTGATGCATAGAATGTACGGATATTCACGAAAAGAACAGCTGTTCACAAACTGAACGCGAGACGCAGAACGCAGGAATTATTCAGAGGAAATCGAGGGTTCGTGTGCCCGTCGCCGATACGCTTCGTAGAGGTCAGTCCCCCACTCGATGACGTCTGGCTGGTCGTTCTGTACGACGCCGCGAAGCGAACCGTCTTCGTAAAAGACGAGACAAAGTTGGGCGGTCGGCTCGTCGATGAGGATAAGGCCGTACGGAAGCGTTTCGTCGGTCACAAACACGGTCAGACCCATCGAGAGCGCCTCTTTGAGTTGCTCAGGCCACGTTTCGGCGAGGTAGTCGAAAACGTCAGGTGAGATGATGAGTTCTGCATCCAACGTCTCTTCGGTCACCTTCTCGTGAAAGAGCGAGACGTACCGGCCGACGACGACGGGAGAGAATCCGCGGATTTTGGTCGCGTCCTCGACGATAGATTCGATTTCGGCGATTGGTTTTTCCGGCGCGAACGGCACTGCCCTCGTAAACTTCGCGTCCTGAAACACACGTCCAGAGAGGTGAGACGGGTCGTCGAGGGCGAGAATCAGGTCACGATTTTCGTGAATGGTCTCCGTTTCTGCGATGTACGACTGGTACTGGTCGAAAAAAAGACTCCCATAGCTCGTAAGCACGTACCCACGTGGAGTCTCTGTGACAACTTCGTGCTCAATCAGTTGCTTCAAACAGCGATGGACGGTCGGACGGGAAACTGAAACGGCATCCGTCAGCGTCCGAATATCGACTGGCCCGGCCCGTATTTGTGCGACCACATCGTCCCGCCGAAGAAGAAGGCGCAACAACTCCTTCATTTTAGTCATAGTATCTGATATTCATATCACCCAAAGTAGTTACCGGAAATAATTGATTTGTTATAATAAATTTCGAGAACAGTTCAAAGCCTTTCATAATATCGGTAGAGATAACATATTTGTGAGGTTTGTCAGACGTGCGTGTGACGGTGCGTTCCTTACTGGTACCCAAACAGCTATACAGCTATAATTTTCGAGAGTATGAGTATGGAAAACAAGCGTGTGCTCGTGACGGGCGGGGCGGGGTTCATCGGGTCGAACCTCGCAAACTATCTTGCAACTGACAATGACGTCATCGCCGTTGATGACTGTTATCTTGGGACGCCAGAAAACCTCGATGCAGAGGTAACGTTTATCGAAACAAGCGTTCTCGACGACGACCTCCCAACCGACGTGGACGTCGTGTTCCACCTCGCCGCGTTGTCGTCGTACACCATGCACGAAGACGACCCTGTGGCTGGTGCTCGCGTCAATGTTGAGGGGTTCGTGAATACGGTGGATCAGGCGCGTCTCGACGGGTGTGACACGATTGTGTACGCTTCGACCTCTTCGATTTACGGCAACCGAACCGAACCCTCACCCGAGTCAATGAGTGTGGCTGCCCGCACAGGCTATGAGGCCTCGAAACTCGCTCGGGAACGCTACGGCGAGTACTTCTCCCACCACTACGACATGCACATGGCTGGTATGCGGTTTTTCTCGGTGTACCAGGGCTACGGCGGCGCAGAAGCACACAAGGGCGAGTACGCGAATCTCATCGCGCAGTTCGCAGACGACCTCGCTCACGGCGACGCGCCGGTCATCTACGGCGACGGCACCCAAACCCGGGATTTCACCCATGTTTCTGACATCGTTCGCGGGCTTGAGTTGGCCGCAGACCACGAACTCGACGGCATCTACAACCTTGGCACGGGCGAGAGCTACACCACCAACACGCTCGTCGAAAAACTAAATGAAGCACTAGGTACGAGCGTTGAACCAGAGTACATCGAGAACCCCATCCCTGCGGACGTGTACGTCCATGACACGATGGCCGACAGCGCGAAAATGCGCGAGGCGACCGGCTGGGAACCCGAGATCTCCTTTGAGGAAGGCTTAGAACTCGTCTGCGCGCAGTACCAGTAATTAGACCGCGTTTACGGCTTCGACGAGTTTGCACTTGCGACACACCTTTCGGGTCGTCGCCGCGCCACAACGTTCGCACTCGACCAGCGACGTCTGCTCGTCCCCGTCGCCGTCTCCGCGATACTCCTTTGCGGCGATGGCGGCGAGTTCTTCGTAGCCCGCCATAATCGAATGGCGCGTGCCGGGATGGTTCGACTCTAAGTTGAGGAGGAGTTGTTGAATCTCACCGCGGAAGGCCTCAGAGGAGTGCGGGCACTCGGTGATGTGGGCGGGGAGATTTTTTACGTGGGCGTAGAGGGCGACTTCCTTTTCGGGGATGTCGCGCAGCGGCTTGGCTCGCGGGATGAAGTGCTCGGAGTCGCCACGTTCGTCGAAACTGCCAAGACTCGCGTCGAAGTGTTTTGCAACCTGTCGCACGTCGCCTTCTAAGATGTTCATCAGCGCCGTCTGGGCTTCGTCGTCCAGATTGTGCCCGGTCAGGAGTTTGGTCGCGCCGTATTCGTCTGCGTACTTAGAGAGAAGGTCGCGGCGGAACACCCCACAGTAGGCACACGCGGCCATGTTCTCGGGGTCTTTTTTCACCACGTCGTCCATCTTGAGGTCGAACTCGTCTTCGTAGGTGACGACTTCGTGGCGCAAGTCGAGGTCTTCTGCGAGTTCCACACAGGCGTCGAGGCTGGCGTCGCGGTAGCCCTCGATGCCCTCGTGAATCGTGAGCGCAATCATCTCGATGCGCGGATCGTTTTTGAACGTCTCGTCGAGAATCGAGGTGAGCACGACGCTGTCTTTCCCACCGGAGAGACCAATCACCCACGTCTCTGGGTCCTCTGGCGTGGCCGAGCGCGGGACGAGCGAGTCCTCGCGAATCCGACGGCGCACCCGCTTTTCGACCGACTGGCAGAAGTGGTCTTCACAGAGGTGGCCGCCGGAGTACGCCGCGTGCATGACGGCATCACGGTCGCACTTGTCGCATTCCATTGGGCGAGGATTACGGAGCGGCGCGTATCACCGTTTCGTCTCGAACGGGCTTCAGGCCTCCACAGTCGCCCCGAGAGGGAGCGTGATACAGAACAGTGCGCCCGTCGGTTCGCGATCTTTGACGACGACTGAACCGCCGTACTGGGAGACCATGGTATCGATGAAAAACAGGCCAAAGCCCGTGCCAGAGGTCTTTGCGTGGCCCGTCACACCACGCCGGAAGATCGTCTCTTTTTGTGCATCCGGCACGCCAGAACCGTTGTCGCCGATGTGGACGGTTACCTCGTCATTTGCCGGGTCTGGCTCCACGAACACCTCGACGAGCGGGGTGTCGTTGGCGTTGTGCTCGATGGCGTTCGTGATGACATTGCCGAACACTTCTGAGAGAAATTGGTTCGCTTCGACGGTCACACCAGCCGGGATGTCGACCGAGAACGTCACGTCGGAATACGTCATGCGGATGCGGTCGAGTTCGGCTTCAAGCACCGCAGAAAGATTCACGTCCGTGCGGGTTTCGAGACCGTCGCCGGTCAGGGCGTTCAACACGCCTCGAACGTGGATTACGAGGTCGGTGATGTCGGTACACCACTGCACAATCGTCTTGGCGTAGCGTTGGTGGTCACCAGCAAGCTCCGCTGCGAGCGTTTCAGCGCGACTGTTGATGACCATCATCCCGTTTAAGATATCGTGGCGCAACAGGCTGTTCAAGAACTCGAGTTGGTCGTTTTTGATGGTGAGTGCGTGTTCACGGTCTGCGCGTTCGAGGGCGACTTCGGTGTTCGCGGCGAGCAAGCGTGCAACGCTCTCGTCTATCTCATCGAACGCGTGCGTGCCCATCGAACCGATGTTGAGCACGCCGTAGGTTCCAAGCGGGACAATCATCTCGCTTTGAATCCGAGTGTCCGGATTGGCACGCGAATCCTCTGTCGCAAGATTGTCGATGACACGAAGCTCTTGGCGCTTGAACGCATCCCACGAAAGGCTCGGCTCGTCCGCGCTGTAGGTGGGGACGTCGCGGAAGAGAAGCCCTGAAACGTCGGTTTTTTCGACGGGTTCGAGACTCTCTGTTGACTCGTTGTACAGCCAAACCGCGGCGAGTGGCATCGAGAGTACGTTGTGTGCTGCATCGACTGCCATTTTACAAACCTCCTCGGTCGTCTCTGCTTTCACCATCTCGCGGGTGACTTCGTGGAGTTCTTCGACGATGTGTTCGTAGCGAAGGTGGTCTGAGACGTCGCGGATGGCGGCGATGAATTTGCCATCAGCGAGCCGGTTAAGTGCGACTTCCTGTGGGAACTCCGTCCCGTCTGCTCGCTGTGCGGACACCGTCCCGAACCACGTCCCCGACTGTTCGACCGTCGGCAAGACTTCGTCGTAGATGTACTGTTCTGTCTCGTCGTCGTAGAGCATCGTCCAGTGCTCGGAGATGAGTTCGGCTTCTTCATAGCCGAGGATGTCGGTGTACGACGGGTTCACGAAAAGGTAGTCACCGTCTTCGTCGAGCACTGAGATGCCGTCCATCGTGGAGTCGATGATGCGTGCTGCGAGTTCGGCCTCTTCGCGTCTGGCGCGACCGATAACGTTGTAGTAGCCTGCGATGCACCCACCAAAGCCACCGAACGACGCGCTTGCGACCAACAGAAAGGCCGCGCTGTTGGCGTCGAGGCCAGCTGTGATGACGAGATAGTACGCCCACAGTCCGAGCAGGCCAAGAAAACTCATCGACCCGACACACCACAGCACGATGGTGGTCTGATAGCGCGATTCGAGGTTGCTTTGGGTGAGCCACCCCCCAAAGAGTATCAATCCGCCCGACAGCAAAAGCGGCATCACGTACGACGAGATGTCTGAGACGGTCGGCCCGAGCGGTGTGTAGATACTAGAAAGTGTGAGAGTGGCAAAGAAACAGCCACTGAGGATAATGAGTATCGGCTGCCAGTGGCGACGGGAGACGGGAACAGACATTCGACTAGAGGGAAGCATATCGGGGCGGAAGTGTGATTAACTTTTTGTCGTTGATATGTCTGGGTGGCTGACCTGCGCTGACGACGGAAACGGTGGTGAGCGAAGGAGTTAGGCGGTCGAGGAGACGGTGGCGAGCGGGAACGTGAGGTGGAACACGGCACCGGTCGGGTCGTTGTCTTCGACGTGGATGGAACCGCCGTACTGCGAGACCATGGCATCGACGAAAAACAGGCCAAAGCCCGTGCCAGAGGTCTTTGCGTGGCCCGTTTCGTCGCGCCGGAAGATGGCTTCTTTCTGTGCCTGTGGAACGCCCGGGCCGTTGTCGGCCACGCGAACCGTCGCCGTCTCGTCGTCTGTGGTGACTGAGATGTCGATAGACGGGTCGTCGCTACTGTTGTGTTCGACGGCGTTCGAGACGACGTTCCCGAGGACTTCCGAAAGCAGGTCGTTTGCCCTGACGGTAACGTCGTCTGGGACGGAGACAGAAAACTCGATATCGGGATACGTAGACTGAACGCGGTCTACTTCGTTCAGCAACACCCGCGAGAGATTGATTGGGTGCAACTCGACGGGGGTAGACCCCGCGAACACGTCGAGCATCGCTCGGACGTGCCGGACGAGGTCGATGATGGTGACACACCAGCGGTCGATGGTCTCTGCGTGCCGTTGTTCGTCACCCGAAAGCTGGTCTGCGAGCAGTTGGGCACGCGATTGAATCACGACCATCCCGTTTAAGATGTCGTGGCGCAGCAGGCTGTTCAGGAATTCGAGGCGGTCGTTTTGGCGTTCGAGGTCGGCTTCATGTTTGGCCCGGCCAAGAGCAGTTTCGGTGTTCGCCGCGAGGATGTGGGCGAGCGACACGTCGGTCTCGTCGAAGGCGTTTGGCTCGACCGAACCGATATTGACGACGCCGTACTCACCAAGCGGAATGATGAGTTCGCTGCGCATTTTGGTGTCTGGATTGAACCGACCGTCGACGGAACTCACGTCGTCGAACGTATACGAGGTGCCGGTCGCAAACGCCTGCCACGAGAGGCTCTCGCCTTGCGTATACGTCGGATAGTCAGAGAACACGTTGTCTGCCTCGGTGGTACACGCGACCGGCTCTAATTTCGTTCCAGTCTCGTCTATGAGCCAAATTCCGGAGATAGGGAATCCAAGGACGTCTCTCGCCGTCATCATCGCCACCTCAGCGATTCGCTGTTCGTCTGTGGCCTCCACCATCGTTCGCATCTCAGTCTGGAGGTCTTCGATTGCCTGTTCGCGCGAAAGTCGGTCGAACGCCGTTCGAAGGCTCCGCGTGAGAATATCGACAAGATACTGGTTCGTCTGTGAGAGCTGCTTCTGCTCTCTCGACGCAATCGCCATAAGTCCGTAGTTGCCAATTGGGGCGTACAGGACGCTTCCAAGCGGGAGTGGGAAGCGTTGCGCTGCGGGCACTGACTGGTAGTTTTCGAGGAGTTTGGTCTCGCCGCTTTTGAACACCCTGAGCTGTTCCATCCCCGCGCAGACGACGGCATCGTCGAGGGAGAGTCCGCTTTCGTCGAGCATTTCGAGCGTGGAATCAGAGGCGTGCGTTGGAACCAGCTTGTCTGCGTCCTCGTCGTACGACCAAAAGATTGCCATCGGATAGTCGATAATCGACTGGCTAACGTCCATCGCCGACTCAATGATGACGTCCATATCGTGTTCTGTCCCGAACGAGAGTGTCGCTTCCTGAAGCAACTTCACCCGGGATTCTGCGTCCTTCCGGTCTGTAATTTCTCGCACGACTACAGCCGTGTCTCCCGTATCCGCCTGGTTGAAAGTCACTTCCACCGGAAACACCGTACCGTCTCTCCGTTTCACTTCGAGCTCACCGTGCCACGTGCCTCTATTGAGGATTATCTCGTGAACGTGGTTATCGTACAGCGCATCGCCCGCTGTGAGTCCCATAGATTGCCACTCTTCGCCGAGCAATTCCGCTTTATCGTCAAAGCCAAAGAGGTCAAGAAACGCGTTGTTGACCGATATGAAGCGGCCGTCGCTATCGAACACCGCAACCCCGTCCATGGTTGCATCAACGGCCTGTTGGACGCGAGCGGCCAGTTCGCGTTGTTCCTCTCTGCGCACGTCGAAAAACCCGACCGCTGCACCAGAGATACCTCCGAGTGTGAGGTGGACAAGTCCCTGTTCCAGTGCTTCGGTGAGTGGGATGCCGTCGGTGACACTGTGGTACGTCGTCCAGACACTCACCAACGCGAGTAGTCCGGTTCCTGCGACTGTCCAAGCTGCGACCCACGAAGCTCTTGACGGGGCCAAGCGGAAGCGAGCGAGCCACCCGCCAAAGCCGACGAGCGAAAAGGCGAGAAGCAGCGGGAGTAAGAATTCAACAGGTCGTGCATTCGTGTCCCCAAACGCCAGTAGACCGACCGACAGGAGGACGAACAGCAGTCCAACAAGTGAAACGGCCCACTGTTTGACCCCTCGTTGAACGCTAGACGCAATCATACTCACATATTGGTAAGTATTGGTAAGAAACTATACCTCGAACAGAGGCAATCGTTTTCCACGCCCGCCTGCAAGACGAGAGCATGGAATTAGACCGCGCGACGGCGGTCGACCGGGTCGAACGCCTCGTCGAAACGGTCGAATCGGAGACGATGCCGGTTCCCGTGCGCGAAATCTGGGTGTACGGCGACCTCGCACTCGGGCTCGACCCCGTCTCCCGCCTCGACATCTATCTGAGAAAAGACCTCCTGTTTCACGGCGACGGCAGCCGCGAAGCCGAGTTCCGACGCGAATACGGCGTCAAAGGCGTTGGCCAAACCGTGCGCCTCGACTGGGCAGAGCAGTACCCAGAACACATCCGTGCGAACGATAACGGCCACGTCGCCCCCGAAAAGTGCCTCGCTTCCCACCTCGTCTCCCCAGACGAGCCGATACACCTCGAAGTGTGCAACGCCGGGTTCGAGAACAACGTCACCCAGCGCCTGCGCGGGGCGATGGCCCGCGAGGCGTACGAACAGATTTTAGACCCACGCGGCGCGGCGCTGTGGATTGACGGCACCCGGTCGGCCGATGCTTTCGACAAACTGCGAAACGGCGAGTACGTCTTCCCCACGCTCGCTGGCGCGCTCGAAATGCTCGGCATGGACGACGAAGAGGCAGCGACCGCCGCAGACGTCATGCGGGAATATCGCGCGAGCCAAGACGGTGCATCGGTACGCGGTGACGTGGTCTGACGGCCGCAACACGTTTTAGGTTCGTCTCCCGTGTTCTTTCACAATGACTGACTTGACTCGTCGCAGATTGGTACAGCTCACGGGAGCTGGCCTTGCCCTCTCACTTGCGGGCTGTACGTCCGGCGGAAACGGAGACGACGAGACGACCACGAGCACGACCACGCAATCCGGTGGGGAGACGACCACGGAAAAAACCACGACCAGCGAGCCAACGCCGAAAGACCCGACCGAGCCACAGTCGAGTGCGACCGTCGAGATGTGGACCAAAGGCGACTCGACCGGCTTCCGGCCGGATATCGTTTGGGTCGAGAAAGGTGCAACCGTGACGTGGAAACAGGTGAGCGGCGTCCACTCGACGACTGCCTACCACTTAGAGTACGACCAGCCAACCCGCATCCCCGACGAGGCAGAGCCATGGGACAGCGAAGTGCTCGTAGACGAAGGCATGGAGTTCGAACACACCTTCGACGTTGAGGGTGTCTACGACTATTTCTGTACGCCCCACGAGAAGGTGGGCATGCTCGGAACCGTCATCGTTGGCAACCCGTCGCCCGAGGGCCAACCCGCGCTCGAACCGCCACAGGACATGCTCCCCGAGGCGGCAATCGAGAAGATACAAGAACTGAACAAGCGTACCAAAGCGATTCTCGAAGGCTGAGTCAGACGCGACCCACGGTGACGTAAAACGGCACCGTCTCGCTCTTTTCGTAGGTTTCGTCCTGCATCTGTGTTATTGCGTCGCGACCCATCTCGCGCCACGCCTCACGCAGGGCTTCGAACGCGTCGGGTGTGAGACCACCTGCAAGCATTTCCTCGCGATTTTTCGAGAGCCCCGAGCCGAGGGCCTTGCGCTTTGCATCCTCTAACTCGTGGGGGTCGTAGGGTGGGGACACCGTCCGGACGTGGTCGTAGCGCACCGTCGAAACGTCGGAGAAACCAGCCTCGCGAAACAGGTCGGCCGCGGCCGCGCCGAGCGTGACGTCCGTGTTTACGCCCGTCAGATAGTGTTTACGCGCGGTCGTGGCCAGTCGCGTCTCCGAGTCGACGGTTGACTCGATGGTCACCGCCCCGTTGTCCGGTTCGATGGCGGCGACGAGGTCGCTCGACACCCGACCGAACTCGTGGACAGCCGCGGTCGGGTCGGGGAGATTGATGAGCAGCGCCTGACAGACCACGAGGTCGAACGTGGCGTCTGCAAACGGCAGGGCCAGCGCATCGCCGCGGACGGCCGGGCCAGTGAGGTGGGCGAGGAGGTCGGGGTCGCGGTCTACGCCGACGACTTCGGCGGGTGATGCTGCGTCGAGGACGCTCGTCAACTCGCCCGTGCCACAGCCCACGTCCAAGACGTGTCTGCGGTTCGGGAGGTCGAGTCCCGCAAGCGCCGTCGTGTCCTCCCACATTCCCCGTCGCGTCTCGCGCAGGTACTCAGCCCCGAAACGACGCATCTAGTTGCGGAGTTCTTTGACGCGCGCTATGTTCCACGCGAAGCCTTTGCCGTCTTCGGTCGGGGTTTCGAGGACGAGTGGCACGTCTTCGAGGTCGGGGTGGTTGATGAACGCGCGCATCCCTTCTTCGCCAATCAGGCCCTCACCGATGAGGGCGTGTTCGTCCTTGTTCGTCCCGCAAGCGTGCTTCGAGTCGTTCAGGTGGACGCACTGCAGGTGCTCTAAGCCCACAACCTCGTCGAGTTCGGCGATGGTTTCGTAAACGCCATGTTCGGTCGAGAGGTCGTACCCTGCCGCGAAGGCGTGGGCCGTGTCGAGGCAGATATCGAGGTTCTGGTCTGAGTGTTCGAGGACGTAGGCGAGGTGTTCGAAGTCGCCGCCGAGTTTCGTCCCGCTGCCCGCGTCGCTCTCTAAGAGGACGGTGACGCTCTCTGGAATGTCGAGCTCCGAGAGCGCGGAGACGGCGTTTTCGAGGCCGCCTTCGACGCCCGCGCCGGTGTGCGCGCCGAGGTGGACGTTCACGTACTCGATGTCGAGTTGCGCGGCCGCATCGACTTCCTCTTGCATGCTGTCTACGGATTTCTGGCGAAGCCCGTCTTTTGGCGTACAGAGGTTCACGAGGTACGACGAGTGGATGACCCACGGGTCAGCCAGCTCGGATTCGGTCTTCGATTTGAACAGGTCGGCCTCCTCGTCGCTTATTTCCGGGCTCTGCCAGACCTGTGGAGAGTGGGTGAAAATCTGTCCGCAGTTGCCGCCGAAGGCGACCTGTCTGAAAACAGCGTTCGCAATGTTGTCGTGTGGCGGTTTTTCCGGGTCACTCGACACTTTCGAACTCGACATAGAAACGTGTGCTCCGACTCGCATACCCGTCGTTTCTCGTAGAGGAGCAAAGGGGCTTCGAACCCTGTGACGACCCAAGTATATACATACACACAGACCTATCAGAATTCATGACTGGAGAACGAGGGCTTTCTGTGGGAACTCAGGCACCGGATTTCACCGCACCGCTGGTCACGGCAGGAGGGTCAGTCGAGCCAACGGCGCTCTCCTCACTGCTCGAAGACCGTCCTGTCTTACTCGCGTTTTACACCAACGACTTCACGCCCGACTGCATCAGTGAGTGGTGTGCCTTCCGCGACTACGACTGGTTCGCAAGCGGCGAGCAAGTACAGGTCGTCGGCGTGAGCAAATCGCGACCAGCGACCCACCGACGGTTCATCGACAAACTCGGGCTGTCGTTTCCGCTGTACTCCGATGCAGACCTCTCGATTGCAGACGCCTACGACGTGAAATACCGCACGTTCAAGGTGATTCCACGCGCCCACCGGTCGTGTTTCCTCGTAGACCAAGACGGTATCATCCGCTATCGGTGGATTGCGGAGAACGCAATCGACCCGACGCTCGACACACCACCGCTCGCAGAACTCCACGAAGCGGTCGCAGAACATGTTGGCGAACTCAAAAGCGAGACGTTTGGCTTCTAATTCGAAAGCGAGACGCTCGGTTTCTAATTCGAAAGGGGGTTCGTGCGATTTCTGTTCCACGCCTCCGAGGCGAACTTCTCGTCTGCGCGCTCGCGTGCGCGGTTGATTTCATCTTGTGTCCACGTCCCTTCGTCAGCCGTTGTCCACGCGCCGAGGGCATCTTCGAGTGCGGTGACGGCGTCCGCACGCGAGATTCCAGTTAGTTCGTGAATCGACGTGATGCGGTTTTCCACGTCGTCAGTGGTCAAATCGGGGTCTGTAAACACCGCGAGGTGTGTGTCTGCGTCAAGGTCGTACTTGAGCGAGCCGTGTTGGATGATGGCGTCGCGGCGACGGTACTGTGCGTTCCCACTAATCTTTCGTCCCGCTGCCACCACGTCGTGGGCGGGGTGTAAGTCGCGCAGGTAACACGAGGGTTTGTAGAGCGAGGGCTGGGGTTCGTCGGCGAAGTGTGCGGGGACGCCCATCTCTTCGAAGGCGGAGAACACTGGCGTACAGAGCAGTTCGTAGGTCTCCATCAGGTCGCCCGGGAGTTCTGCGGCCGGAGCGGTAATCGAATAGGAGATGTCGGTGTGCTCGCCGTGATAGATGCCGCCGCCGCCGGTTGGGCGTCGAGTGACGGAGATGCCGTGGTCAGCACAGAACTCCCAGTCGACCGAGTCTGGTTCCTGGCGGTAGCCAAGCGAGAGCGTACTTGGTTTCCACTGATAGACGCGTACCGTTCGCGGCCCGCCTGCGGCTGCCGTTTCTGCGGCGATTTCGTCGAGTGCCATGTTCATCGGGCCGTCCCACGCTTCTTCCCGGATGAGCCGCCACTCCCGGTCTGCGAGGTCAGTCATAGTCGAAATGGGAAGGCCGAAGAGAAAGGCGTTGCGTCGCTCGCGAACGGAGAAGGTAATGGCTGAAAGCCGTGTGGCGGCGGCTTTCATTCGGGCCCGAAAAACCCACCGTCGCAGGCGGCCCGTAGCCAACCCATGTGTGTCACCGAGTAACAACTGCTGCATGAATGTTCAGGGTGTATTTACCACGGAGTCCCGAGCGATGGCTGCGAGTGTGGCCCGCCACCTTCGATTTCATATCTCAATATATGATTTATCAGCTCGTTTCGGTCACTCGCCGAACTTTTAGCCACCGACCCGCTAGCACCCGTTAATGGTCAGAAACGTCGCGCCAGAGATGGCGAACCTCGAACCCGAGGACTTCTATCTCCTCTCGGGGATCGAACACGGAATGCGTTTTAGCAAGTGGGTCAACCGGGAGAAGCTCCCCGAGTTTGCGAACCTCACCGAAAAGGAGGTGGACTACCGAATCGACCGGTGTCACGACCGCGAACTCATAGAGCGAAAGACCCAGCAGTACGAGGGCTACCGTCTGACGTTCGAAGGCTACGACGCGCTCGCGCTTCGCACCTTCTCAGAGCGCGACACCATCCGTGGCTTTGGCGCACCCCTCGGGGTTGGGAAGGAAAGCGACGTCTACGAGGTGCAGTCGTACAAGCCACTCGCGCTCAAGTATCACCGCGAGGGGTTTACGAACTTCCGCGAGGTGCAAAAAGAGCGCGACTACACCGCCGACAACCAGCACGTCTCGTGGCAGTACACCGCGCGGAAGGCCGCAGAACGTGAGTACGAGGTGCTCGAAACCCTGTATCCAGACGTGCGCGTTCCTCAGCCCATCGACCACAACCGCCACGCCATCATCATGGACAAAATCGACGGGGTCGAACTCTCGCGGGCCGCCCTCGAACCAGACCAAGTGGTTCCCGTCCTCGACCTCATCGTCGGAGAGATGCAAAGCGCCTACGCCCGGGGGTACGTCCACTCGGACATGAGCGCGTACAACGTGTTCGTCGGTAAAGACGGGGTCACGATTTTCGACTGGCCACAGGCGGTGGCAACCGACCACGAAAACGCCCCCGAACTGCTCGCACGCGACCTGAAGAACATCGTCCAGCACTTCCAGCAGAAGTATCCCCAGCAAGTGGGCCGCGAGCTGGACGTCCAGGCGATTGTCGATGCAGTGGTCGCCGGTGAGTTCGAGACAATCGAAGCGGCAGCCTGAGCGCGGAAATTTTTCGAAAGACCCGAATTGTTGCCCCACAGCCGGTGAGCGCCGCGAATTGTCGTAGCCACCACCAAACGGATAAACCATATTCTACGATAGGAAATCTACGAGGGCTTGCAAGTGCAGGCAGAAGCCTCGTTTAACTCGCCTCGAAACAGCGAAGCGGGGATGGGGAGCGGGTCCCACAGCAGGCGACGCACTTGTCTGGCAAGACGGGTCAGTGCACTTTGAGAGGGGCACGAAACGAAGGGGTACGTTCCTCTCGCCGTTTTCAGGATATCAGTCGACGAGTGACATCGAGGTGACCCACTATTTTCTGAGCAGCACGGCTCGGCAAGGAGCGTCGAAAAATCAAAACGGCCGTCACAGGATGAGCGCGATGATGGCGAGAATGATGAAAATCGCAATGAAGATTTTTGCGATTTCCATCGTTATCCCCGCGATACCGCGTGCACCTACGACGGACGCGATGATCGCCAACACGAAGAACAACAGGGCATACTGGAGGAATTGGCCGGAGAACGCCTGCAACGGCGTGAATAACTCCAACATGTTAGTTCACCTCAGCGTGACCGAGTTGGTGTGCGGGCAAGTCGCCATCTGCGCCGAGTAGTTCTGGCACCATGGCATCACCATCTCTGCTGGCGATGGCCTTTGTTAAGCGGGAGCAAAGCACCCCAAAAAACTGACCTTACGTACGACGTAAGGCGTGAAATGGTCTGCAACGAACGGCCAAGTCGAAGGCCTTAAACGCCATAAGAGCCGAACTCGCAAACGAACTCGCTGGACGACACGGGCACCAGCGGGCACCTGTGAACACAGGTCGGAATGTGGCCGCCGAGACGCACAGTCTCGATTCGCACGGCGTCGCGCCGTCGAGATGGCTGAACCACCCAACGCCCGTGGTGATAACCATGGCAAAAAGCTTCTACTCTCACATCCGAGACGCATGGAAGACCCCTGGGGACGGCAAACTCGCCGACCTCCAGTGGGAACGAAAGCAAGACTGGCGCAAACAGGGCGCAATCGAGCGCGTCGAACGCCCAACCCGCCTCGACAAGGCCCGCAACCTCGGCTACAAGGCAAAGCAGGGCATTGTCGTCGTGCGCATCAGCGTCCGCAAGGGCAGCGCTCGCAAACAGCGCCACAAAGCGGGTCGCCGCTCGAAGCGCCAGGGCGTAAACCGCATCACGCGCAAGAAGTCCATCCAGCGCATCGCAGAGGAGCGCGCATCCACGAAGTACCGCAACATGCGCGTGCTCAACTCCTACTGGGTCGGGGAAGACGGCCGCCAGAAATGGTTCGAAGCAATCCTCGTTGACCCGGCACACCCAGCCATCCAGAACGACGACGATCTCAACTGGATCTGCGACGAGACCCACAAAGGACGTGCCTACCGCGGGCTCACCGGCGCAGGCAAATCCAACCGTGGTCTCGGCAAGCGCGGCAAAGGGACGGAACACACGCGTCCGTCCATTCGCGCCGGTCAGAAGCGCGAGTAACCAAACGCAACGACTTTTCGATTTTTCACTCTTCGATAACTGGCGAGACCGTCGAATGGGACGCATCTCTGCCGAACTCGGGGTGCGTCTCGCGCATCCAAAAGAGGGCCACACCACCGGAGAGGAACATCGCACCGGCAACCATCACGAACGCCGCCTGCAAGCTGAACGCGTCTGCGGTGACGCCAATGAGGATGGCACCGAAGCCGTAGCCCGCGTCGCGCCACATACGGTAGACGCCGAGTCCCGTGGCGCGCCACGTCGGATGGGCGGCGTCGCCAGCGACGGTGATGAGGGTAGGGTAGAGCAGCGCCATCCCAACCCCGGTCACGCCTGCGGTGGCAATCCACGGCCCGTACCCCGAGACGAACACCGTGGCGAGGACGCCAGCCCCCGCGACGAACATGCCGACGATGACCGGCGGACGCCGACCGATGTCGTCTGCGAGTTTGCCAGTGTACAGTTGGAGAACGCCCCAGACACCGCCGTAGACCCCGACGACGACGCCCACCTGTGCGACGGTGAGGCCGTTGGCGGTGAGATACAGGGGATACGCAATCCAGACAAGAGCATCTACGAACTTCTCGACGCTCCCGGCTTGGGCGGCCGCAAAGAGCGTCCGGTCGCCCCACGTCGCGCGTTTTAACACCGCTCTGAACGGAAGCTGTTCGCCCGCGTCGCTCGCGTCGGCTTCTGCGTGGGCGTACGGTAGGGTCTCCTCGACGAAGAGAATCGACACGATGAGCGCGAGAACGATGACACCCGCGAGAAAGTAAAACGGCGCGGGTTGCAGGCCGTACTCGGCGGCGATGACGCCAGTAATCCACGCGCCAAGCGCAACGCCGGTGTAGCCAAACGCCTCGTCTAAGCCAACGGCGGTGCCGCGGGCTTGCGCGCCCGCGAGGTCGATTTTTGCGTTCACGCTCATACTCCACGCGAGCCCCTGGTTGACGCCGAGGAGGACGTTTCCGAGCGTAATCCACCACCAGCTCGGTGCGTAGATGAGGATGAACGGAATGGGGAGGGCGACCACCCATCCGGCGATGAGAATCGGGCGACGGCCGTAGGTCTCAGACCACTTCCCACCGTAGAGGTTGAGGAGTGCTTTGACGAAGCCGAAGCTGACGACGAACGAGCCGATGATGGCGAGCGATTCGACCCCGAACACGTCACGACCGATGAGGGGAACGACGTTCCGTTCTGCGCCAATCGTAAGGCCAACGGCGAACACCGTCAGCAACTGGAGGGCGAACTGTCCTCGATTTTCTCGGATTCCGTGGACGAGCGCCATTTAGTTCGACGCGCAGTTGTTCGGGCCGAGTTCTAAGTCTGCGGCTTGCTGGGTGAGCGGCTCTTTGCCCGTGTTGATGGCCTTAATCTGGTTGTAGTTGTTCGGCGTGTCGGGCAGATCTTCGAGGATGGTCTCGACGAAGTCGGATTTGTCCGCGACACCGAACAGATCGTTTCGCGCGCGAATCGCGGCGATGGTGTCTGCGACGGGGCGGATGGTCTCGTTGCTGAAGTGCCCCGGATACACCATCGTGTCGTCGGGGAGCGAGTCGAGTCGGTCGAGGCTGTCGAACAGGAGGTTCGCCCCTTCTGTTGCCTCGGCTGTGCCGCCTTCTAAGTCGGGGCGGCCAACGCTCCGGACGAAGAGGGTGTCGCCTGCGAGGATGGCCCCGTCAAGGCGGAGCACGACGCTGCCACGGGTGTGGCCCGGCGTCTCCCAAACTTCGAGGTCGGTACTGCCAACGGCGATGGTGTCGCCTCCTTCGACGGGGGTGTATCCCGAGAGGTCGTGGGCGTCCGTCGCAGAGAGGTAGTAGGGTACGTCGAGATACTCGCTGAAACGGGGGCCACTGCTGATGTGGTCTGCGTGGGCGTGGGTGTCGAGGACGCCGACGATGTCGAGGTCGTTGTTGTCTGCGAACTGCTGGTAAATCTCGGCGTGGAGCGCGGGGTCTACCACGAGCGCCTCGCCGTCGTCCGCAAACACGTAGGAGAGACAACCCGTCCCCGGGCGGACGATTTGGGTGAGTCCGGCAACGCCGGTGTCGTAGGGTTCGTACACGGTGCCCCAGCCACGCATGCCGCCTTCCATCGACTTCGCGTCGTAACCTTCATCGCGCAAGACTGCGGCAGCCTTCTGGGAGACGATACCCGCGATACAGACGGTTGCGATTTCTGCGTCGTCGGGTATCTCACTGAGGCGGCTTCGCAGTGCTTGGGTTTGCCCGGCGCTCAGCGAGTTGTACACGGGGATGTTGTGGCTCCCTTCGATGTGCCACTCTTCGTACTCGTCACGGTTTCGAATGTCGAGGACGTGGAGGTTGCCGTCCCCGTCGCGGAGTCGTGCGCTGACTTCCGAGGGCGTAATATTGGACATGTTATACACAACTACTCTGCCGACGCCCAATAACGTGTTGGGTGGCCCCAGAGCACTGGTATCTATTGCCATGCGAGACAAACTGGTGGTGATGGCGGACTATCCGTTGAAACAACGCTTCGTGCTCGACACGTCTACGTTCATCACCGAGGAGATACGCGACGACGACGAAGATTTGGCGCAGGCGGTCGACCGCCTGTTAGACCTCATCGCCGAAGCGAAGCTCAAACTCCACATCTCGTGTTACATCCCACCGTCTGTCTATGAGGAACTCTCGCGGATGCTCAAAGACAGAGGCGTCTCAGAGGAGGTGCTCTCGAAGCTCAACACGTGGCTCATCAAGAAAAATCCCGACCGGTATACGGTGATGATTCCCGCAGAAATCGTCTACGAGTTCATCGAAGAGATGAGCAATCGCGTAGACAGAGGGCTGCGCGTCTCTGAAAAAGCCGTGCGAAAAGCCGAGGAGTCGCGGGATTCTGACACTGGAGATCAGCTCAGTGAAGTCGACAAAGTCATCTCAGACCTTCGTTCAGAGTACCGCTCGACGCTGCGCCGGGGCATCCTCGATTCGCGCGAGGACTTCGACTTGCTCATCCTCGCCCGAGAACTCGAAGCAGGTGTCGTAACCGAAGATACGGGCATCATCCACTGGGCAGAAGGGTTTGGACTCAGGTATCTGAAAGGGCGGGATTTTCCGTCGTTGCTGACCGAGTATTTAGCAGCGAGCGAAACGTGAGTGTGGATTCCAGAGATAAAACTCAAGGGGAGAGATAACAACCGAGAGCCGCAATTAGGACCCGAACGGGAAACGTTTTCCATACCCCTCTACGGCTCTTCTGGTTTCCCAGTTTCACGAATGATGCTTACGCCCCATCCGTTACATGGCCTTCACAACGCGCCTTCCGGAAGGCAACGTTTGTGGGTTATTTCGGTTCTCCTTCGGAGCGTTGACTTCGTTCTCCTTTCACAGAGACTCAGTTGTTGCCCCTAACCTCTTCCGTACTTTCTGAAATCAGATTTTCTGGAACAGATCGTTCGGTGTATCCTTGCGGTTCCCGATACAACATATGGTACGCCACATCATACCATAAAGCTGCGTGCGTTTGCTCAGACACGTTTGATCAGCAGAAAAAGACAGTGAGAGTTTTAGACGAGAGTTAGGCGTCCGGCCAGCGCTCGATGAAGATGGTCTTGTCCGTGTAGAACTGAATCATGTCTTCGCCCTGTGCGTGGAGGTCGCCAAAGGCGGAGGCCTTGCGGCCACCGAAGTGGAAGAAGGCCATCGGCGCGCTCGTCCCGACGTTCACGCCAAGGTTACCCGCTTGCGCTTCGTTGCGGAAGCGCCGGGCATCTGCGCCCTCGCGGGTGAACAGGCTCGCGGCGTTCCCGAACTCGCTCTGGTTGAGAATGTCGATGGCTTCGGTCATGTCGCTCACGCGGACGAGCCCGAACACGGGGCCGAAAATCTCCTCGCGCGCGATGGTCATGTCGGGGGTCACGTCACCGAAGATGGTCGGGCCGATGAACTCGCCGTCGTAGCCCTCGACTTCGACGTCGCGGCCGTCGCGCAGGAGCGTCGCACCTTCGTCGACGCCGCTTTGGATGTGGCCGCGGACGCGCTCTGCGTGGGGTGCAGAAATCATCGCACCAATGTCCGTGCCTTCGTCCAGCCCGTAGCCGACGACCTGCTGGTCTGCGAGTTCGACGACGAGGTCTGCGAACTCGTCGTACACCGACTCGTGGACGAGCACCACGTCGTTTGCGAGACATCGCTCGCCTGCACACGCACACGCAGAGGAGACAGTCTGCTCTGCGGCGTGGCGGAGGTCTGCGGATTCGGCGACGATGATGTGGTTTTTCGCCCCGCCCTGTGCCTGGACGCGCTTGCCCGTGGCGGCCGACTCTTTGTATACGTGGCGTGCGACCGGCGTGCTGCCGACGAAGGAGACGCCCGCGATGCCCTCGTGCTGGATGAGCGCGTTCACGGTGTCTTTCCCACCGTTCACGAGCTGGACGACGCCGTCGGGGAAGCCCGCTTCGTCGATCAGTTCGAAGATGCGCTGGGCGACGAGTGGGTCCTGTTCAGACGGCTTGAGGATGAACGAGTTGCCCGTCGCGACCGCGTACGGCAGGAACCAGAGCGGAATCATGCCGGGGAAGTTAAACGGCGTGATGGCGGTGAAGACGCCGAGTGGCTGGCGGACGGCGGCTTCGTCGATGCCGGGGGCCGCGTTTTCGAGGAAGCCCGCCTGCATCATCGTCGGGATGCCACAGGAGACTTCGACGTTCTCGATGCCGCGGCGCAGTTCGCCCATCGCTTCGTTGAACGTCTTGCCGTGTTCCTGGACGAGAATCTCTGCGAGTTCTTCTTGGTGTTCGTCGAGCAGCGCCTTCAGCCGAAAGAGGGGCTGAATCCGCTCGACAACCGGGGTGTTTCGCCACGTCTCGAACGCTTCCTGTCCGGTGGCGATTGCTTCGTCTAGTTGGTCGGTTCCGGTAAACGGCACGTAGGCGAGTTCTTCTCCCGTCGCGGGGTTGATGACGGCCTGCCCGTCATCGCTCTCGACTGCGGTCCAGTTCCCACCGACGTAGTTGCGTACCTCTCCTGTCTGCGAGAGGGCGTCAAGTGAAACCATGTGCGTGAACGGTTCTCAGCCATAACCATAAATCTTGGTCGGTCAAATGTCTAGTTGGATTTCGATTTCTTCGAACGTTGTTCAATTGTTTTGGCAAACTACACGAAACAGTTGTCTGATTCGACTGTTGAGCAAAAGATTAACCACACATGAGAGTAGATGTCAAGCCACATGACGAGCGACGAGGCTGAAACCGGGATGAACGAACTCGAACAACTGGACAAAAAACACGTCTTCGGCACGTGGTCGTATCAGTCAGAAGTCAAGCCGACGCAGGTCGTCGGCGCGTCTGGCAACCGCATCGAGACGGCGGACGGGAAGTCGTACCTCGACCTTTCTGGCCAACTCATGTGCTCGAACCTCGGCCACTCGGCGGACGCCGTTGCAGAGGCAATGGCAGAGCAGGCGAAGACCGCGGCGTACGTCGCACCGGGCTACACCACCGAAGCCCGCGCGAAACTCGGGGAGAAGTTAGCGGAGGTCACCCCTGGGAACCTCTCTAAGACGTTCTTCTCTACGAGCGGCACCGAAGCCATCGAAGCGGCCATCAAAATCGCCCGCTTCGTCACGGGCAAGCAGAAAATCGTCTCGCGTTACCGGTCGTACCACGGCTCGACCTACGGCTCGATTAGCGTCACGGGCGACCCCCGGCGGCTGATGGCAGAACCCGGCATCCCCGGCACCATCAAAGCGCCCGACCCCTACGCCTATGGCTCGACGCTCGAACCGATGGAGAGCCTCGAATACATCGACGAGATGCTGATGCTCGAAGGCGACACCGTCGCCGCGATTCTGGTCGAACCAATCGTTGGCTCGAACGGGATTCTCGTCCCGCCAGACGAGTATCTGCCGCGCCTGAAAGAGATCGCCCACGACCACGGCGCGCTGCTCATCGTGGACGAAGTGATGGCCGGGTTTGGCCGCACCGGCGAGTGGTTCGGCTGTGACCTGTTCGACGTGACGCCGGACATCATGACGATGGCGAAAGGGCTGACTGGCGCGTACGCACCGCTCGGGGCGACCATCGTCACCGACGAAATCGCCGCCCACTTCGAAGACAACATGTTCTGCCACGGCCACACCTACTCGGGCCACCCAGTCGCCGTGGCCGCAGGCCTCGCCGCCGTCGAAACCTACCAGCGCGACGGCCTCATCGAGCAGGCCAAAGAACGCGGTGAGTACCTCGGCGCGAAACTCGACGAACTCGCTGAGAAACACCCGAGCGTGGGCGAATCGCGCGGCGTGGGCCTGTTCCGTGGCCTCGAACTCACTAAGAGTACGGAAGGTCGCGTGCCGTTTGGCCAGCGTGTCGACAAGATTTCGACAGGGAAGACGGTCGTTGACGAAGTCTCTGGGGCCGCGAGCGAACAGGGCGTCTACGTCGCGAACATGATTAACACGCTCATCATCGCGCCGCCGCTCACCATCACCGAGGACGAAATCGACGAGGCGGTCGCCGCCCTCGACACTGCCCTCGAAGTCTCGGACGCGGCGATGGAGGAGTGATGGAAGGCGTCGCCGTGACGCTCGACGAGACCGACTTCGCGTTGCTCTCTGCGGTCGAGCGCGACTTCGACGTGAGCTTAGAGACGCTCGCAGACGAACTCGGCCTGTCGAAATCCGCCGTCCACTACCGGCTCTCGAAGCTCAAAGAAAAGGGCGTGATTTCGGGTGTCACCGCGGACATCGACCCCCACGCGCTCGGGCTTTCGACGGTGATGATCACCGAGGTGTCGGTGACCCACGAGCGCGGCTACGCAGACGAGATTGGCTCACGGCTCACCGAGATTGGCGGCGTCCAGCACGTCTACTACACCATGGGCGACGTAGATTTCATCGTCATCGCCCGCGTCGCTTCGCGCGAGCAGATGAACGACCTCGTAGACGACATCGTCGCCGTAGACGGCGTCGATGAGACATCCTCACACTACGTGATGAAAGAACTCCCCGTCACAGGCAGTCGCCTGCTCAACCTCTCTGAGGCGCAGGCAGACGCGTTGCTCTCCGTAGACAATGACTGACGAACTCACCGAACTCATCCAAGACCTCGTTCGCATCGAAACCGAGAATCCACCCGGAAACGAAGCCGCCGCCGCCGAGTACATCCACGACTGGTTCTCGGAGCAGGGCATCGACTCGTGGCTGGTCGAAGAGCCGTACCCAGACCGCCCGCAGGTGGCCGCCCGCGTCGGGAACGGCGACCCAACCATCGTCTTGAACGGGCACATCGACGTGGTGCCTGCAGGCGACCCAGCCCAGTGGGACTACGACGCCTACGGCGCTGAAATCGACGACGGGAACCTCTACGGCCGCGGCAGCGTGGACATGAAAGCGCAGGTCGCCATCGGCATGCTGCTCGCACGCGACCTCGCCCCCGAGTTCGAATCCGGCGATCTCTCCGGGTCGGTCGTCGTCCACGCCGCGATTGGCGAGGAGACGGGCGAACCCGGCACGAAATCCCTGCTCGAAGCAGGCTACGACGGCGACTACGGCGTCGTCCTCGAACCCACGAAGATGCGCACCGCGACGAGCGAGAAGGGCCTCGCGTGGTACGAGATTGCCGTCGAAGGCGCACCCTCACACGCCAGTCGCCCGGACCAAGGCTCGAACGCGATAATGCACGCACGCCCCCTGCTCGACGCCATCGAGGCGTACGACGCAGAACTCCGCACCCGAACCGACCCGCTCGTCGAAAAGGCCTACGCGACGGTGACGAAGTTCGAAGCTGGAACCAAAGAGAACGTCGTCCCCGAGCGCGCCGTCATCACAATCGACCGCCGCATCCTGCCGGGCGAAGCGGTCGAAGGCGTGGACGCAGAAGTAGACGACATTGTGACCGCGTTCGCCAAAGAGTACGACCTCGATGTGTCGTGGGAACGGATTCGTACCTACGAGGCCGCGGAAATCGACGTGGACAGCCCACTCGCAGAGGTGTTCCGCAAGCACTCTCAAGACGTGGGCGGCGTCGCCCCCGAACCGTGGGGGATTCAGGCTTCGACCGACGTGCGAAACTTCGTCAACGACGCCGAAATGGAGGCGATTACGTGGGGGCCGGGCGACCTCTCACGGGCCCACTCGTTCAACGAGTACATCGAACTCGCAGAAATCGAGGCGGGCTACGACGTGTTAGACCGCGCGGTGCGCGAGTTGCTCACGAGCGAATCATAGATCCGCGGGTGGGTTGAGCCGGCCCGCACCGTTAACTAACCGTGGGCCATCTGGCGGGGCATGGTAGACCTTGCCGGACACGTCGGCTTTGCGCTTGCGCTCTCCGTGCCCGTCTGGCTCAAATTCGGTCGAAAAGAGAGTCTGCTCTTTCTCGCGCTCGCGGCTCCGACCGCGTTGCTCCCCGACGCTGACCTCTTTCTCAGAGCCGTGTTTCCGGTCGAACACCACGGCATCACCCACACCGTCGCGTTCGCCGCGACGCTCGCGCTGGTGTTGGGCGCGCTAGCGGCGACCGTCGTCGCTCCCCGCCTGCGGACACGCATCGACCGCTACCTTGGCGGGCAACCATCGACCGGACAGGTGTTTACCTTCTCGGCGCTCGCGTTCTTCACCGGGGCGTCGAGCCACCTCGTCGCGGACATCTTCTCTGCGCCGGACATCGCCCCGCCGGTGAAACCGTTTCTCCCGTTCACCGACACGCCAGTCATCGTCGATGCCATCTACTACGACGCCGTCATCTGGAACTTCGGCCTGCTCGGGGTGATGTTGCTCATCCACGGGACCATCTTCTGGTATGCGGGCAGAACCGTCCGTGCGAACGGAGTTTAGGGCAGCCGAAAAATAGGAACGTTTTTACTCATTTAGGCACGCCTAAACTTCATGGACGACCGGCGTGGTCCCAGCCGTGGCGGTCACGCCTCACCGAACGCGGGGGACGGTAGTTGCGGTCGAACTCGAGGTTCGACCTAGAAGGTGTCGCCAGCCGCCCCAGATGCCGCCAGCCCCGCCATCCTACATTCCGACTCATGAAAAGCGAGAATTCGACACGACCGAACCGGGCAAGTAGCAACCGAGAGAGCCGCGTCGGGTGGGTCACGAGCGAACTGCTCATCGTCATGCTCGGGAGTACGGCCATCGTCGTCGCCGCCGGGCTGATTCAGATGAGCTTCGGGTCGTACTCGATGACCGTCACCCAGACGTGGGAGGCGTTTTTCGACCCGCTCGTCTGGACGAACCCGCAGGTGCTCCTCCAGTTCCTTCTTGGTGAAAACCTGATGAAAACCGTCCTCGGTACGCTCGGAATGTCGACCGCGCCAATCGACCTCTCGAACGAGACGATTATCGTCTGGAACATCCGCCTCCCGCGCGTGCTCGTCGCCGCTTTCGTCGGGATGAACCTCGCTGTCTCTGGAGCCATCTTCCAGGCCGTGACGCGAAACGAACTGGCGAGTCCGTTCATCCTCGGCGTGAGTTCCGGGGCAGGCCTCTCGATTCTGCTGACGCTCGTCGTGTTCTCGGGGCTGTCTGCGTTCTTGCCGCTCATCGCCTCCGTGGGTGGCGCAGTGGCGTTCTTCATCGTCTACGCGATTGCGTGGAAAAACGGAACGAGTCCGGTACGCCTCGTGCTCGCGGGCGTCATCGTCTCGACGATTTTCGGCTCGCTCCAGACGGCGCTCTTTTTCTTCGCAGACGACATCGGCGTCGTCCAGACGGCCATCGCGTGGACGACGGGGTCGCTCACGGGCGTTGACTGGGAGCAAGTCCGAATGATACTCCCGTGGACGATTGTCTCGATGGGCCTTGCGTTCATCGCCTCCCGGCAGTTGAACGTGCTGTTGCTCGGCGAGAAAACCGCAAAGTCACTCGGCATGTCCGTCGAGAAGGTTCGCTTTGCCCTCTCGGGGATTGCAATTCTCGCGGCGTCTGCGAGCATCGCGGCGGCTGGAATCGTCGGCTTCGTCGGCCTCATCGTCCCGCACATGGTGCGCAACCTCGTCGGGAGCGACTACAAACGGCTCATCGTCGGCTGCATCTTCATCGGCCCGGCGCTGATGGTGAGCGCCGACATCGGCGCGCGCCTCGCGCTCAATCCCGTGCAGATTCCGGTCGGCATCGTCACCGGCCTCGTCGGCGGGCCGTACTTCCTCTACCTGATGCGCAAAAAGCAACAACTGGGTGAAATCTGATGGCGAACGAACACGCGAACACAGACGGTGGCGTGGTGTACGAAGAACGCGAGGATGCAACGACGCCCGCGAGCGACCTCGTGGGCGAAGCCCTCGCCATTGGCTACCCGACGACGAAACACCCGATTGTCGAGTGCGAGAAGGTCGTCATCCCCGCAGGCGAGGTGACGGCACTCGTCGGCCCGAACGGCTCCGGAAAGAGCACGCTGTTGAAGGGAATGGCAAAACAGCTCTCGCTCGACCGCGGCCACATCCTCATAGACGGCGCGGACGTTCACTCACTCGGCTCGAAGGAGCTAGCCAAAAAGCTCGGGTTGCTCTCGCAGGAACACGAATCGCCCGGCAGCCTGACCGTCGAAGACCTCGTGTATCACGGCCGGTATCCGCATCGGGGCTTCTTTGAGACCGTCACCGAAACCGATCACGAGGCGGTCGAACGCGCCATCGACCTCGCGGGCGTCACGGAGATTCGAGACGAGGAGTTAGGGAGTCTGAGCGGCGGGCAAAAACAGCTCGCGTGGATTGCCATGGTGCTCGCCCAAGACACGGACGTATTGTTGTTAGACGAGCCGACGACGTACCTCGACTTACACCACCAGTTGCGCGTGATGGAGGTCATCCGGACGCTCAAAGCCGAACGCGACGTGACCATCGCCGTCGTACTCCACGACATCGGGATGGCCGCGCGCTTTGCGGACAACCTGATTGCGATGAAAGACGGCGCGCTCTACGACTGGGGACCGCCCCGCGAAGTCGTTACCAACGAACTGCTCGCAGACGTGTTTCACGTCGATGCGGACGTCGATGCGGCGAGCGAAACCGGCCCGCACATCGCGCCCCATCGGGCGCTCGAAAAGTAGTTACGCGACGAGGTTCGCAACGAGGTCGCGGACGGCGTCGATTTCGTCTTCGTTTACGGTGTGACCCATGCTTCTGTAGATGCGTTCGTCTACCTCTGCGCCGAGGTCGGTGAGGATTTTCGTCGTCTCTTCGACGCGGTCGAGTGGGATGTGTGGGTCTGAGTCGCTGCACCCGAGGAACACCGGCGTGCCTTCGAGGTCACCTTCGTAGTCCCACGGCGTGCCGCGTGGCCCGATGAGGCCCGCGCTCAGGCCAGCCAGTCCGCCGTAGCGTTTGGGGTTGCGAGCCATGTATTCACAGGCGAGACACCCACCCTGTGAGAAGCCAATGAGCATCGTGTTCTCCAGTGGGATGCCAGCGTCTGCAATCTCTGTGAGCAACTCATCGACGAGTTGGAGCGCAGAGGTGAGGTGTGGCTCGTTGGTCGAGATGTGGTTCATGAACGAATAGGGATACCATGTGTTGTTCGCGGCCTGTGGCGCGAGATAGGCCACGTTGTCGATGGCGAGTTGGCCGCCGAGTTCGAGGATGCCCGTCGCCATGGCTCCGCGGCCGTGGAGTAAGACGACGGCGGCGTCTGCCTCTTCGAGTGGTGTTCCTGCAGTCGATACTGGCTGGCCTTGGTGTGGGTGGGTGTCAGTTTCGCTCATTGGTCTGCCTCCATCGTTGCCGGACGGGAGATGTCGAGTGGGGTGAGTTTCGACTCGATTTCGCTGCGGCGGCCTTCGAGCCACTCGGGGAGGACGAGGTTTGTTCCGAGGGCCGCAAGTTCTTCGTCTACGGTGTAGCCGGGGTTTTCGGTCGCAATCTCGAACAGGACGCCGCCGGGTTCGCGGAAGTAAATCGAGTGGAACCACTTGCGGTCGATAACGTCCGTGACGTTGAGATTGCGCGCGATGAGTGCCTGTCGCCACTGTTCGTGGGTGTCGTCGTCAGGGACGCGAAAGGCGACGTGGTGGACGGTCCCCGCGCCGGGGACGCCACGGCCGCGTTCTTCATTTGCGATGATGTCAACGACGAAACCGAGGTCGCCGTCTGCCCGGAATCGCGTGCGCGCTGCGTCGATGTCGCCAACGCGCGCATAGCCCATCGCTTCGAGTAAGTCGGCCGTCGGCCCGGCGGTGTGGAGCGCGAGCGTCACGCCGAAAAAGCCGCGAATCTGGTGGGCGTCGGGAACCGGGCTGTGTTCCCACGGGTTGCCCGCTGGCGCGTCGGGGTGGGCGACGAGTTCGAGGTGCAGGCCGTCGGGGTCGCGAAACGGAATGACCGTCTCGTCGCCGCGTGTTTCGGGGGCTGCATAATCGACGCCGAGGGCCGAAAAGCGCTCGACCCAGAACTCGACTGCGTCGGGGTCGATGAGGAACGCCACCGTCTGCACTTGGCCACTACCAACGCGTCCCTGTCGGGCGTGTTCGATAGGGAAGAAGGTCATTGAGGTACCAGTAGAGCCGATGCCATCACCGTAGAACAGGTGATAGGTGTGAACTTCGTCTTGATTCACACTCTGCTTTACGAGACGCAGCCCAAGCGTCTCGGTATAGAAGTCGACGTTTCGCTGCGGGTCGCTCGCGAGAGCCGTGACGTGGTGAATGCCTCCCGTCGGTTCGAAATCTGAGGTCACGTTGCTACCATCTACGAAATGGGTACGAAAATACCTTCGCAGACGGCGGAGCCACTCGGTGACCCCAACGTCACTCGCCCACGCACGCTCACTCGGTCGATTCGATGGTTTCGAGCCGAGGATTCTCCCCGGGGAGTGGGTGCGGGCCGAAGCCCTCGATTCCCGACGCGACTCCAAAGGAGTTGTCGAGCGTGAACGCCGGCAACGCCACCCGCTCGGTGAGGAGGGTGCGCGTGGCCGACTCGTACAGGTCGCGGCGCGTTGCGTCGTCCGTCGTGCGGCGGGCGTCGCGCAGGGCGTTCATCACGTCCTCGTTCTGGTAGAACGCCCCGTTGGTTCGCCCCTCTGCGTTCTCGTGGAACAGCGGGTACAGGTAGGTGTCCGGGTCCGGCCCACCCGCCCACGCGTCCACGAAGATGTTGTACTCACTGGGACTCCCCGAGACGATTTTCTCGCGGAACTCCTTCCACGGGTACTTCTCGGTGCGAGCGCGGTAGAAGCCGATTTCTGCGAGGCCGTGGGCGAGTTCTTCGGCGATTTTCTCCCGCAACAAGTCGTGTTTCGGCACGGCAATCGTCGGTGCCCAGTTGCCCACGTCTGCCTCTTTCAACAGCTGTTTTGCCTTCTCCTTGTTCTTCGCGCGCGGAATGGACTGCCACTCCTCGACCGGCAGGTCCCACTCGGCGGCCAGTTGTGGCGGGAGGAGACCGTACTGGCGACGGCCAATTGGGCCGACGAACGTCTCGGTCACCGTGTCGAGGTCCACGAGGGAGTCAATTGCCTTGCGAACCTTCGGGTCGGCCGTCGGCCCCTCGTTGCAGTTGAAGCCGATGTAGTGGGCGAGGTAGCCCTCCTGTAGAGCCGTGTCCGCGTTCGAGAGGTCCTGCGTCACGCTCCAGAGCCCCGGATTGACGCGCTCTACGATGTCGTTTTGCCCCGTCTTCAGACTCGTTGTCCGAGCGAGGTCCGAGTGGTTCTGGACGAATCGCGCGTGTTCAAGTGACGGGTTTGTCTCGCCCCAGTACTCCGTCCAATGGGTGAGCGAGACGTGCTCGCCGGGTTTGGCCGTCTCCACCTCGTAGGGGCCGGAACCAACCGGTTTCTCGTGCGCGAACATTTCGGGGTTCGACTCGCGCACCGCCTTGGGCACGATTCCACGAGTCAGAGCGTGGTCCATCGCCGGGTAGGGGTTCTTGAGGTGGAACGCCACCGTCTGCT
The DNA here is from genome assembly GCF_036689885.1 of Haladaptatus sp. CMSO5. Classification (NCBI taxonomy): domain Archaea; kingdom Methanobacteriati; phylum Methanobacteriota; class Halobacteria; order Halobacteriales; family Haladaptataceae; genus Haladaptatus; species Haladaptatus sp. CMSO5. The sequence continues at coordinate 937,477 of NZ_JBAHVW010000001.1, read as the reverse complement.
CGTCGCGGACCTCGATGTGGTCGATGGGCCGCACCTGCCACATATCGGGGCGCTCCTCCTCGCGGACGGCGCGATACGAGTAGGCCACGTCCTCGGCGGTGACCGCAGTTCCGTCCTGGAATGTCGCCCCGTCTGTGAGTTTCACGATGTGTGTCTTCCCGTCGTTTTCCACCGTTGGTGTCCCCGCCGCGAGTTCCGGGACGAGGTTCATGTCGTGGTCGTAGCGATACAGGCCCTCGAACACGTTGGTCGCCACGGACGCAGACCACGGGTCTGCAATCCGAACCGGGTCGAGCGACTTCGGTGCGAGCGCCTGTGCATACCGGATGGACGCGTTTGCGTCAGTTCCGAGCACGCTCGAACAGCCAGCCAGCGCGGACACGCCCGCGAGGCTGCCGACTCCTTTGAGAACGGTGCGTCTGCTGAGATCGCTGTTTTCAGACATGATTACTCACCCGACAGCCACGGCAGCACGTCTTCGATTGGTTCTCGCTCGAAGTACAGCAGTTCGACGCCGATGACCGCCACCCCGATGAGGAGGACGGTGACGAACATCCCCGGACTGTTGAGATAGAGGTCGTAGAGCAACAGCGGGAAGAACGCCGCCGTGCCCACGAGACCAACCATGGGTATCGGCGTGAGGAGGTCTAACTGGTCGCGCTTGGCGAATGCGAGGTAACTCATCCCGCCGAACACCGCGATGAAGGCCAACGAGGCGAAGGAGGTGATGCTTTTGAGACTTCCCATCACGGCGAACCCGGCAGACAGCACGCCGAGGATGACCACGATGCGCTTTGGAATTTCGCCGTCGCCACTCCCGCCTATCTTCTCGGGCAGGAGTCCCCGGTCGATGAGGTTCCGGGAGAACAGCGCGCTCGAAAACAGGGTAGCGTTGACCGCACTCGCCGTCGAGAACAGCGCGGAGATGCCGATGATGAGCGCGCCGACGGTCCCCATGAACTGGAGACCGGCGTACAGCAGCGACACCTCGGGCGAGACGGCGATGGTCGAAATATTGAGTAGGCTCACCGTCGTCAGCGCGACGAGGATGTAGAGCGCCGTCGCCACGGGAATCGAGATGTAGATGGCCTTCTTGATGTTCGCTTTTGGCTTCTCGAACTTGTCCTGGTCGTACAGGAGGAGTTGCCACCCTTGGAACGCGACGAACGACATCGCTGCGCCGAGGATGGGGTCTCGAATCGACATCGAGGAGAGACCGAAGGTGAGTTTCTGGACGTGAAAGGCGTGGTACACCCCCCAGAGGCCGAAGATGCCGATGACGACCACCTTGATGAAGGTGAGAACGTCCTCTGCTTTCCCCGTCTCGGACGCGCCGATGAGGTTGAGGCCGACGAACACCCCGATGAGGAGCACCGAGACGGCGTTCGCCACGGGAATCCCAGACAGGTGGAGTCGGCCGATAAGTTCCGAGAAAAACGAGGAGAAGGCGTAGGCGTAGAGCGCCATCGACCCGACGTACCCGAACAGGAGGGTCCACCCGGTCATGCCGGCGAGCGTTGAGTTGCCCACCAGCTCCTCGATGTAGGTCGGTGCGCCCCCGTGGTCGTCCACGAGGCCGTTCAGTTTGACGTAGCTGTACCCTGCGCACATGGCGACGATACCCGCGGTGAGCCACGCGAGCCACGCCACGTCTCCGGAGATGGCGACGACGATACCGAACGCTGAGTAGATTCCGCCGCCGATCATCCCGCCGAGCGCCATCGCGACCGCTTCTTTGAGTGAAAGCTGTCCCATATTCTGTGTTCGTCTGCAACCGCTCATCGGTCGTCAACCGATTCCCCACCGTCCGTGTGTCGGGCAGGAAGATTGGGACTACATTAATGGCTATGGCCAACCCGTCAGGTGACGCCGCCCTGTCGCGGTTTGAACCTTGCATATGCAACGTCGTCTACGATTTCCGCGAGCACGTCCACGACGTGCCACACGTCTTCGAACGTCGAATAGAGCGGGGCCGGACACACCCTGACAACGTTCGGCGGCCTGAAGTCGACGATGACGCCGCGCGCTTTGAGCGCGAGCGAAATACGGTAGGCCTCGTCGTGTTCGAGCGCGATGTGCCCGCCGCGGCGGGCGTGGTCGCGGGGCGTGCCGACCGTAAATCCACGCGACACCAGTTTCGCGTCTGCGAGTGCGACGAGGGAGTCAGTGAGTGCGAGCGACTTTTCTCTGACCGCCTCGATTGTGGTTTCCTCGAAAATGTCGAGCGCACCAGAGAGCGGGGCAGCAGAAAGAATCGGGATGGTGCCGATTTGCCACGCACCCGCCGAGGCTGCGGGCGTAAACTCGTGGCGCATCTCGAACTGCGTTGCCTTGTCGTGGCCCCACCAGCCGGCGAGCGCGGGCGTCGTGCCGAAGTACCGAGCGTTGACGTAGAGGCCCGCGATAGCCCCCGGTCCGGCGTTCAGGTACTTGTAGGAACACCAGACAGCGAAGTCCACGTCCCACCCCGAGAGGTCGTGGGGGAGCGCGCCGACCGAGTGGGCGAGGTCGAATCCGGCGAGCGCGTCGTGGTCGTGGGCCGCCTGCGTGATGCGTTCTACGTCGAGCAACTGGCCGCTGCGATACAGAACCGAGGGCATGAACACGATGGCCGTGTCGTCGTCGATGGCCGCCTCGATGTCGGCTTCGTTGATGGTGCGCCCGTCGCGGCTTTCGACCACCCTGAGCTGGTCGTCAGGGTCGAGTCCGTGCGCGCGGAGTTGTGACTGGATGGCGTAGTGGTCGGTCGGGAAGTCGAGGTCGTTTACGACGACCGTACCCTGATTGTCTGCAAGAAAGGTGCCGATGAGCGTATGGATGTTGACCGTTGTGGAATTGGCGACGACGACTTCGTCGGGCGATGCGCCGACGAGCGGGGCGAGGCGTGCGCCCAACTGCTCGCCGTAGTGAAACCAGTCTGGGTCTGCGTCCGTCCAGCCGCGGATGGCAAGGTCACGCCACTCATCGACTGCCATAGAAAGGGTGCGTTCTGCGTCAGTGGAGGCGAGGCCGAGCGAGTTGCCGTCCATGTACCACTCGTCTTCGCGCGTGTGAAACCGCTCGCGCAGGTGGGCGAGGTCGTCGGCCGCATCGCGTTCGTGGGCGGCAGAAAGCGAGGTGTCCATACGCGACCCACGGCCTGCTGTGAGAAAGCGTTTGATTACCCAGCGTCGGGGCCTCTCCGTCCAGTCACGTCCGCGATTCTGAGCACGGCCCGACGAATCGTCGTCACCTCGTCGCTCTCCGGAAACAGACTGGGGTACCACGCGTTGTCGTCCATGAGCGCGTCCATGTCGCCGTACTCGCCGTCTTCGACGTGGTCGAGAGGCCCGGTTGCGATGACGCTTTGCCACCGCTCTGGTGAGTCAATGGCGAAGGTGACGAAACACGCCTCCTCGGTGGCGTCTGCGAAGGTGAGTTTCTTGCTCGCGTCACCGAACTGGATGAGTTCGAAAAACAGGCGGTCGGTGCCGTCGAACGCGAATGAGACGGGAATGGCGTAGGCACGCCCGCCAGTGGCAAACGAGAGGGTCCCGACGCCCTGGGCGTAGAGGAACTCGACGATCTCCGGGCGGGTCATGTGAAGCCCCTGGCCAACGTCGGGAAGTGCATCGCTCATGATTTGTCACAATGACGTAGGCGGCGAGCAACGATAACCGTCGCCCAGTTAGAGACACTCGTTTACGAAGCCGGTCGCCAGCCACGACTCGGCGCGCTGGAGGCGATACTGCAGGGTCGATTGGGGCACGTCGATTTCGTCTGCGAGTTCTGAGAGCGTCGTCTTGCGAGGGGTTTCGTAATAGCCGTTTGCGACGGCGAGTTCGAGCACTTGGCGTTGTTCGAACGGGAGTTCACAGGCGGTGATGGCCTCGTCGGTCCAGTGAGTCGGATTCGAGAGGTGTGAGAGATTCACGTTGACGCCAGCAGATAGTTCGGCTTGCACGGCGTCGTACAGTTCGCCGACACTCCCGTCAGAGCGCATGAGGATGCGCCACTCGTAGGAGTCGCCGCGGCGTTGAGTTTCGTAGAGCAGGCCCGGGCCGAGGTGTTCGTGGGCGAGCGTCGGCAGGGTGCGACACTCTTCTATCCCTTGGCGGTAGGTGTAGATGGTGGCGCTCGTCGTGTCGGCGGCGAGCAGTTCGTGTTCGCGGTAGGAATCACACGTCGGGTCGTTCAGACACTCGTTGCACCGAGAGGCGTCGGTGAGCAAGTCGGTGAGTTTCGACACCGCCGCTTCCGGCCCGGTGATGCGGTCGAGTCGCCACATGTTGTTGCCGGCAACCGCACAGTCGAGGGATTTTGCGAGGGCGGCCGGATACTCCATAAACACGTCAGCGACGGGGTCGACCCCCGGTTCGTAGGTGAGGCTGAAGACGAACTCTCTCATCGACTATCTTTGGTACACACCAACCTAAGAGCGTATCGGTGCCGGAATCATCGTACGTTCGCATTTCACGCGAATTTCGGCTGTAATTGCCGTAGAAACGCAGAATTTGAAACAACGGTCACGTCACAGTAAGCAGGTGACATCGATGTTATTTGGTGTATACCAAGCGAGGATATAACCCGAAACAGTCCTGAGCAATGCATGTATTGACACGCCCACCAACCTCCAATCCCTCATTCCCGTGCAACAAGTAACCTCATACAATCAGTCAGAACAGACGAAGCGCACGCCACCTCGCAGTACGGAAACAGAGGTGACCTGTCCCGAGTGTGGAAGTCTGCTCAAGACTGACCACGAACACGGCGAACGCCACTGTGAGTCGTGTGGTCTCGTCGTCGAGGAAGCGGAACTCGACCGCGGCCCGGAGTGGCGCGCGTTCGACTCGGCAGAGCGCAACCAGAAGTCCCGCGTCGGTGCGCCGATGACGAAGATGATGCACGACAAGGGGCTTTCGACCACCATCGATTGGCAAGACCGCGACGCCCGCGGGAACACGCTGAGCGCACGAAAGCGAAAGCAACTCGGCCGCCTGCGGATGTGGGACCGCCGGACGAAAACCCGCAATGCCCGCGACCGCAACCTCCGGCAAGCCCTCGGCGAAATCGACCGCATGGCGAGTGCGCTTGGCCTCCCGAAAGCCATCCGCGAGACGGCGTCGGTCATCTATCGACGCGCCCTCGAAGAAGACCTGCTCCCCGGCCGGTCCATCGAAGGCATGGCGACCGGGTCGCTCCACGCCGCCGCCCGACAGGCGGGCAATCCACGAACCGTAGACGAAGTGGCCGCCGTCACGCGCGTCGATGAGATGGAGTTCCAGCGCGCCTACCGCTACATCGTCCGCGAACTCGACTTGCAGATTGCGCCGCCAGATCCCGTCAGCTACGTCGGCCGCTTTGCCTCCGGCTTAGACGTGAGCGACGAAACCGAACGGCGCGCCCGCCAACTGCTCGAAACCGCAAAGCACGAGGGGATTCTGAGCGGTAAGTCGCCGGTCGGCCTCGCTGCGGCGTCGATCTACGCCGCTGGCCTGCTCACGAACGCCGAGATTACGCAGGCAGAAGTGAGCGAGGTCGCAGACATCAGCGAAGTCACCATCCGCAACCGCTACCGCGAACTTCTGAAAATAGACCAGGACGCCGCGACAGCCTAATCGCGGCGCAACCAGCCGAACACATTCAGTTTCATTTTGCAACCTGGTTCTAATCCGAACCTCTATAGTGGCTGGGTGCACAGAACAGCGTAGAGACCGACATGCAAAGTCACGACACAGACGAAGAGAAGTATTCGGAGGACGCGTGTGTCGTCATCGACTCCCTCCAACAGATTGGCTCCCAGTGGCGACTCATCGTGCTCCACGACCTCCAAGAGGGCGAAAAGCGGTTCAACGAACTCAAACGCTCGACCGATGCGAGTTCGCGCACCCTCTCTCGTGTCTTAGATGACCTCCAAGAGACCGGCTTCGTAAACCGCCGACTCGAAGAGGACGCGCCTGTGGCGACCTACTACAGCCTGACCGAGAAGGGCGCATCGCTGTTTCCCGTGTTTGAGGAAATCGAACGCTGGGCAAACGAGTGGCTCGACACCTCGATTATCGAACCGGCCGACGACTGATGGTGCCACAGTTCGACCCACCAGATTCCCTAAATAGCGCCAGCCCGAAATCCCGCCAGTGACGACAGACGTTCCCACCGAGAAACCACCCCGTCCCGTCCACCTTGAACGCGCAGCAGACCTCGACGCGCTCGTCGCCGCACACGACCTCGTGCTCGTGGATTTCTACACCAAGGGCTGTACGCTCTGTCAGAGCATCGAGCCGGTGCTCGGTACCGTCCACCGCGCGGGCGATGCCGTCGTCGCGCTCATCAATCCAATCACCGACATCCAACTGGTCGAACAGTACAACGTGAGAAGCGTGCCAACCCTCCTGCTATTCAAAGACGGCGAAGTGGTGGGCCGTCTCGCAGAGGGGTTTCAGGGCGCAGAACAGATACTCGAGTTCATCGACGCAGCCTAAATTTTTTATCGGAACCCGAGACCAGCAGGCCATGCAATGGTCTCCGTCCAGCCCCCCGCACGTACCGTCCAAAACCCACCCCGCAACGCGAGGCGGTGAGCCGTGGGACACCGCGCCCTCGTCGCCTACGAACAGCCAGATGGCACCCACACCCTCCACTACTCCCAATGGGGTGCCCTCGGCTTTCGACTGGTCGAAGCGATTACAGAAGCGACGCCCTTTGGCCCCCAAGAGGCGGTCGAACCCGCCCCGCGCGAAACGGGGCTCTCGCTCGCAGACATCCTCACAGAGCACCTCGATTTCCTCGCGCACGAAGCGTGCTACCTCGTCAGCCCCGATTTCGAGGTGACCGCCTACCTTCCCGTCTGGTTCGGCCTCGAAACCAGCGATGAAGTGGTCGGAAACGGCGCGCTCATCCCCGTCGTCTTTCGAGACGGCGAACCCGTTGACGTGGGCTACGTCGAAGGCTGGGTCGACGGCGCGAAAGCCTGTCTGCGCGCCCACCGTGAGGAGTGTGGGTTCACCGCAGAAACCAGCCAGACCTTCTTCGAGGCTGCGCTCCTCGAGTGGTTCGGCGAGAACTGTATCGTTCCACAGAAACGAGCGTGACCGCAGCAGGCGGTTTTTATGCCACGCCGCGCAAATCACCCGCAGTGACGACGACAGACGAGGATACCACCCCCCGCACGCTCACTGCCCCGACCGCGACCGCGGCCCGCGATTTCCTCCGCGCCGCCATCGAGCGCGGCGAGTTGGTGACCGTCTTCGGTCGGTGTACGGTCGAGTACGACGGTCGCGCGTCGAGCTATCTCGGTCCCGGCGACCGCCACGTCATGCTCAAACCCGACGGCTCGTTGCTCGTTCACACCGCAACAGGCCAAAAGCCGGTCAACTGGCAGCCGCCGGGCTGTACGCACGAACCGAGCGTCTGTGACGACTCACTCCAGATTCGAAGCCTCCGCACGACGCCCGCAGAAGAACTCAGTGTCACCTTCGAAGCCGTCGAGCAACTGTCCGCGTTCAGCCTCAGCGACGAAAGCGACCTCGATGTTTCGGGCACGGAAGCCGACTTGAAACAGCGCATCCTCGATGACCCGTCGCTCATCGAACCGGGCTTCCAACCGCTCGCAACCGAACGAGAGACGCCAGCAGGCGCGGTGGACATTTTTGGGAGAGCAGCAGACGGCACGACCGTTGTGGTAGAGCTAAAGCGGCGGCGCGTCGGCCCGGATGCGGTTGGCCAGTTGGCGCGCTATGTCGATGCGCTCAGACGCGACCTACATACAGACGCAACGATTCGCGGGATTCTCGTCGCCCCGTCGGTGACCGACCGGGCGCGCGACTTACTCGACGAGAACGGACTCGAATTCGTTGCCCTCGAACCCGAGTAGTCAGTCGAGCTCGTTTTTGAGATTGTGGAGGACGGTCATCGCCTCAAGCGGCGTCGTGTTTGCGAGGTCAACGTCTCTGAGCAGGGCTTCGAGGCGGTCGTCTGCGTCGGCTACAGATGACTCCGGGTGCGCGTGCGCTGACGCAGCATCGAGGAGTTCTCGTGAGCGTTCGACAACCGAGTCGGGTAGCCCCGCCGCGGTTGCTACCTCGACGCCATACGAGGCGGTCGCCGCCCCCGGCGAAAGATTGTGCTGGAACTCGACGTCGCCGTCCGTTTGGGTGGCCTCGAAGTGGAGGTTGTGCACGCCCGAAAAGTCCGCAGCGAGCGCCGTCAGGTCGTGATGGTGGGTGGCGAACAGCGTTCGTGCGCCGAGTTCGTCGTGGAGATGCTCCGTTACCGCCTGCGCGATGGCGAGGCCGTCGGTCGTGCTCGTCCCGCGGCCCACCTCGTCTAGGAGGACGAGCGAGGAGTCGGTCGCTTCGCGGAGAATATCTGCGACTTCGGTCATCTCGACCATGAACGTCGAACGTCCGCCCGCGATGTCGTCAGACGCCCCGACGCGCGTGAAGATGCGGTCTGTGAGTTCGATTTCAGCACCCGCGGCGGGGACGAAACTCCCTATTTGCGTGAGGATGGTGATGAGCGCGACCTGGCGCATATACGTCGATTTCCCGCTCATGTTCGGGCCGGTGAGGATGGCGAATCGGTTCTCGCTATCGAGGTGCGTATCGTTCGGGACGAACGATGGCTTGGTTCGCTCGACAACCGGGTGGCGACCGCCCTCGATGTGAATCCCATCACTCCCGAGGTCGGGGCGCGTGTAACCGTGTTTCGCCGCCACGTCCGCGAGCGAGACGAGCACGTCGAGAGTGGCAAGCGTGTCCGCAACCGCCTGAATCCGCGCCGATTCGGTGGCAATGTCGGTGCGAATCTCGCGGAACAACTCGTGTTCGAGTTCGTCTGCGTGCTGTTCGGCGCGGAGAATCTCGTCTTCGCGTGCTTTCAGGTCGGGCGTGTAGAAACGCTCTGAGTTTTTGAGCGTCTGACGACGCTGGTAGTTCTCTGGCACCTTTTCGATGTTCGGATTCGTCACCTCAATGTAGTAGCCGTGTACCTGATTGAAGCCGACTTTGAGCGAGCCAATGCCGGTGCGTTCGCGCTCTTTCGCTTCGAGAGCGCGTATCCACTCTTTGCCCGAGTGTTCGGTGTCTCTGAGGTCGTCTAAATCGTCGTCATAGCCGGGTTTGATGACGCGGCCTTCGGTGATCTCGACTGGCGGGTCTTCGCGGATGGCCCGCTCAATGAGATTGCGAATCTCGGGCAGGTCATCGAGGCCGTCTCTGAGCGACCCGAGTTTGTCTGCCTCGCAGTCACGCAAGAGGTCGCGCAGGTGGGGAACCACGTCGAGGGTCTGTTTGAGCGAGCGAAGGTCGCGGGCGTTCGCGCGACCACGGGCAATTCTTCCGATGAGCCGTTCGATGTCGTACACGTCGCGGAGGTGGTCGTGGGCGGCTTCTCGCGTCTGGAGCGCCGTCGTCAATTCAGCCACCGCGTCCAACCTGGCTTCGATGCGTTCTTCGTCAACCAACGGGCGACGGAGCCACGCCTTCAGCTTGCGACTGCCGAGCGCGGAGGCAGTCTCGTCTAAGATGCCGACGAGGGTCGCGTCGCGCGCGGCGTGGACGGCGCGCGGTTCGAACAGTTCGAGGCTGCGCAGGGCAACGGGGTCGAGCAGGAGGTACTCGCGCGGGTCGTAGCGCGTGAGGTGGTTGAGGTAATCGAGGTGGCCGTCTTCGCCGCCGCGGGTGTACTCGGCGTAGGCGAGCAACGCGCCACACGCCTGAATCTCGGCGCTTCCGGCGAGCAGGGCGTCTGGCGGGCCGAAGTATTCGGCGACTCGTTCGCGGGCGGCGTCGGTCTCGAAAATATCGTCAGAAACCGGCGTCACCATGCAGTTTGCGTCGAACAGGTCTTCGTCGACGCCGGGGCCGACGATGGCCTCTGCGGGCGAAAAGCGGCCGAGTTCGTCGCGGATGGCGTCGAGCGACCGCGCGCTCGTGGCGAGGAACTCGCCGGTCGAAACGTCGAGCAGGGCGAGCCCGTAGCCCGCCGTCAGACAGGCGACGTAGTTGTTGTCGTCGGTTCGCAACAATTCGTCTTCGGTGAGGGTCCCCGGCGTGATGATGCGTGTGACCGCGCGGTCAACGATGCCGGAGGTTTCTGCGGGGTCTTGGACCTGGTCTGCGATGGCGACGCGAAAGCCCGCGTCGAGCAGTTTTACGACGTAGGAGGCCGCGTTGTCGATTGGCACGCCGGCCATCGGATACCGGCCGGTGCTGTCTTCACGGGCGGTGAGGGTGATATCGAGCAGCCGTGAGATGGTCTCCGCGGCGTCACAGAACGCCTCGTAGAAGTCGCCGACTTGGAACAGGAGCAGACAGTCGTCGTACTGACCCGTTAGCTCGAAATACTGGGCCATCATCGGCGTCAGCTCGTCTTCGTTTGCGGCCATCTGTTCGGGTGGCCCAAGCGCCCCATCCATATACGAACGAGTCGGCCCGTGTGTCAAAAAGGCTCTCGGCTTAGAACTCGCGTGGAGAGTGGTTCAACCGTTCGTGGCCGTCTTCGGTGACGACCACGAGGTCTTCGATGCGGATGCCGAACTCGCCGTCGAAATACACGCCCGGTTCGACGCTGAACACCATGCCCGGTTCCAGTTTCGTCTCGTTTCCGGAGACGATGTACGGGTCTTCGTGGACGTTGAGGCCGACCCCATGGCCCGTCCGGTGGATGAACTGCTCGCCGTAGCCAGCCTCGGTGATGATGTCGCGGGCAACGCGGTCGATTGACGCCGCGGTGACACCGGGTTCGACCGCTTCGACGGCGGCTTCTTGGGCGGCTTTGACCGCGGAAAAGGCGGCTTCGAAGCCTTCGGGTGGCTCGCCTGCGAACACGACGGTTCGCGTCTGGTCGCTCGGATAGTGGGCTGCGAACACGCCAAAGTCGAGGACGACGGGGTCGCCTGCCTGTATTTCGCGGTCGCCGTGGCGGTGGTGTGGCTTCGCGCCGTTCGGTCCCGATCCGACGATAACGTCGAACGAGAGCGCGTCGCCACCGGCCTCGATACACAGATTCTCGATGTGGCGGGCGAGTTCGGCTTCGGTCATGCCGAGGGCGTCGTCGCCCATCTCCCGAACCTGTTCGCTTACCGTATCAGCGATTTGCCCGGCGTGGCGCATCGCGTCGAGTTCTGCCGCGTCTTTTCGCATTCTGAGCGGTGCGAGAACCGTGCTTGCGAGGCCGAACGTCGCACCGGGAGCCGCCCTGCGGAGGTCTTGGGTGAAGCGTGCCCACATCTGGTCGTCAACGAGGAGATCTCCGGCGACGATGTCGAGGTCGATGAGGACGTTTTCGACGAGCTTTCGCGGGTCGTCGCCGTCCGCCCACGTCCGCACGTCTTCGACCCACGAGGCAGCTCGAATCTGGCCTTCGTACAGCTCCGGGGCGATGAAGATGGGGTCACCCTCGCGCGCGAGAATGAAAAAGAGGTGGCGCTCCATCGGTTCGTCGTGAAATCCGGAGAGGTAGTACATGTTCTCGCCGGGAAAACAGATGAGGGCGTCCGCGTCCGCGGCAGTGAGTGCATCCTGACAGACGCGTGTGCGTCGCTCGAAAGCGTTCATACGCGGAGTTTGCGGCGAGGGGGCAAAGTCGTACGGACTATGCACGACCGACACACGTCGGTGCCCGGCGAGAGGTGAGAGAGAAAAAAAGCCGAGCTAATCTTGCGGCGCGATTTCGACGGCAACCTCGTTCGTCCGCATGAACGGCGGCGTCCACGGGTCGTTGTACTGGAGCAAGAACGGTTCGCCGCGAACCTCGACTTCGTGGGCGGCGAGCGTTTCGAGCAGTGCGCGCTTTTCGCGGGCCGTCCGTTTCTCGGTCGCGTACCACGAAAACGAGCGGACTGCAAGGCTTCGCGGCACTTCGACCACCAACGAAACGGTCGGATTCGTTGGCTTTGGCACGGCCGCAGGCGTGTATTCTCGGGGCAGATAGAACCCCATCGTCACTAACTCCTCGTCCGTTGTGGCACGCGGTGGCGTGGTCATCGAGAGGGCGCTGGTGTGGGTTCTGACCGGCGTGGTCATCGAGAGCTTTGCCGCGCCCTGATTCTCGCCGGAGATGTATTCGAACAGCCGACGAAACGCGATGGTTTCGTTCGGTGCTCTGGTCTCTGCGAGGATGACTTCGGGATAGGAGCGAAGTTCGACGCCATCGACGGTTCGCTGTACGGTATACGTGACGCGGTCAGCCGACCGCTTGCTATAGATGCCCCACGCTGCCCAGAGCGTGAGTGCGCAGGCTGCAGACGCCGCCGCGAGTTTCGCCGTTCGGTTCACGACTGCTGTAGGCGTGGGGAGGCGATAAGTGCAGATGCCGATTCAGACGCCTTCGACGAGGCGGTCTAACTGCTCTGGGGGCACCGCACCGCGGGCGGCGTAGCCGTCGTAAGCGAACGTTGGCACGCCCGTGACGCCGTATTCGTGGGCTTCTGAGAATTTCGCAAACACCTGCTCGCGCAGCGTCTCGTCGTCAAGGGCGAGTTCGAGTTCCTCCGGGTCGATTCCCGCGTCTGCTGCGAGCGACAGGAGCACGTCGCGGTCGCCAATGTCCTTGCCCTCCTGCCAGAGTGCGGTGAAGATGGCTTCGTCGAAGTCGAGCCACAGGTCTGGATACTCCTGTTTGACGTAGAACGAGGCTAGCTGCGCGGGCAGCGAGTCGATATCCGTTGCGAGGTCGAGCGTCATCTCGACGTCGTATTTTTCCTGGAGTCGGCGGACGTTCTCTTTCGCCTGTGCGTAGTAGTCCTCGTCCTTGCCGTCATCGACCGAGAAGTCGATGGTGCCGTCCGGATTGCGCTTTTGGCTGCGCAAGTCGAACGGATGCCAGTCGATGTCAAGCGGTTCCTCACGCGAGTCTTGATACTGGTTGAGCGAGTGGCGGCCGAGATAACAGAACGGACAGACGTAGTCCGAAAAGACGGTGATGGATTCTCCTTCGTGGCTCATCGTGTTCGTGGTCTAGGGAGGCACGCCAAAGAGGCTTGCCCGGCTGTGCGCTGGCTCAGTGGAATGAGTTGTGCAGGGTTAATCAGCGGTGTGGGCCATCTCTTGGCTGTCGCTCCCAACCGAGTCGCGGCTGTGCAGCCAGTACAATACGATGAAGAACGCCGTGGCGAGCACGTTCAACACCAGCTTGTAGTTCATCTCGATTTTCACCTCTGCGACCTGCGCACTCTGTGGGTCGGGGATGATGCCGAGTCCGAGGAACAGGAAGTGGATGACGACACCCACGACCACCGAGGTGAGGAAGATGAGCCCCGAGAGAATCGCGGCGAATTTGGTGCCGTAGTACTCGCGGTAGGCGTCCATGATGGGCGGGACGATGAGGTCTGCGTAGATGTACGAGAGCACCGACCCGAACGGCAGGCCGTTCGTCCAGAGGACGGTGCCGAAGGGGACGTTCCCGACCGAGCAGACGAACGTTGCGACGCCGACGATGGCTCCGAGTGCGGCCGTCCAGACGATGAATACGGGTGCGCCGTTTGCGCCGCCGGAGAAGATGCTCGTCCAGACGCTCTGGGGGATGAATCCGGCGATGAGGCCGGCGAAGATGAAGCCAATCGCAATCTCGTCCCAGAGCATGCCCCACTCTTTCCACTGCTTGTCGGCGAGGGCTTTCCACCCCGCGAGCGACGTGGCTTGCTCTCGAATGGTCGTGTTCGCTTCTTCGGGGTCGAAGCTCTCCTTACACGACTGCGAGCAGAAGTAGTAGGTCGTCCCGTCGTGGGTTACGCTGAACTCCGTCTCTTCAGGGTTGACCTCCATGCCACAGACTGGGTCTTCGGCTGTCGGCTCGCCGTCTTGCTGTGCGTTCTCGCGCGCCGTTTCGATGACCTCGTCTGGGACGAAATAGACGAACGCGGCCGCCATGAGGCCGATGAGGAGGAAGCCGCCGAGGAAGTCTGCGACCAGAAACTCCCAGCCGAGGAGAATCCAGATGACGGCACCGATTTCGATGACGAGATTGGTGGAGGCGAACATGAACGCCCCGAGCGCGGCGGCCGCAGAAGCGCCGTTCTTAAACAGGTTTTTCGCGGTCGCAATGGCGCTGTAGGAGCACGACGAGGAGACGAAGCCGAAAAAGGCACCAGCGCCGATTTCGCGGGCACCGTGTCCGGCGAGTAGGTCTGCGATGTCGTCAGAGTTGACCCACGCCTCGACGCCGCCTGCGATGGCGAAGCCGATGACGAGCGCCCACCACGTAATCCACGCCATGGCCACCGTCGTCGTCGCGGCTGTGGTCGCGCTTTCTATGAAGAACGTGTCCAAGGGTTGGTTCGTGGTGACGACACCGATTCCCACCACGGCCAGTGCGATTGCGGTCAAGAGGGCGTATTCCCAGCGGTCCATGGTAGCGGTGTATCCATATGTTGGGGAGACTACCCTAATGCGGTTGTGGCTTCGAAAATAAATTAGAAGGGGCGATGTATGCTAGGTTCTAAACCCGTGAGTTGGCTTAGGGGCGATCTGTTTCGAGCCGCCGTTTTCGCTCGTCGTACTCCTCGTCGGTCAGGTCGCCCCGTGCGTAGGCAAGTCTGAGTTCATCGAGGGCACGGTCGCTTCCCTGCGTCCCGGTCACCGCCCGCACGAGCAGGTAGCCGCCGGCGAGGATGGCGACGAAGAACAGGAGCTGCATCAGGAAGCCAGCGGCCACCATCCAACCGGGAACCGTTCCGCTGTTCATGCCAAAGCCGCCACCCCAGACGCCGCCCATCATGGGGCCATAGCCCATCAGTCCAAAGCCCATGAGGAGGGCCGGAAGGATGAGAAACGCGGCGAGAATGACGAGCGCCACCCAGAGCAATTGTCGTTGTGAAGATGCTGTGGTCATGGGAATCACCAGTGTATGGTCTACAAGAGAAGATACGCGCGGATATCTCAATAGACTTACCCCTTCGATTCAACGGGATTGGTGCCTGCAAATCTCGGATTCGAAACTGCAGTGCGTAAAAATCAGCCCATGCCGTGAGAGAGTGGGGAGGTTACTCGCTCATGGCGTGCGTTCGAGATGCCTCAACGTCCGACTCCCCGCGCGAGAAGTAGCTTGCGAGCGCTGGGCCGGTGACGTTGTGCCAGACGCTGAACAGCGCTGGGACGAGCGCGGCGGTCGGGCTGAAAAACGCCGTGGCGAGCGCGACGGCCAACCCGCTGTTCTGGAGGCCGACTTCGAACGTACAGGTGCGCACCCGGTCTTCGTCCATGCCCGCGAGGCGGCCAACGCCGTAGCCCGCGCCGAGGCCGATGGCGTTGTGGGCGACGACGGCGACGAGGACGGCCGCGCCAGCAGTCAGAATGTTCTCGACGTTCAGGCCGACGACGGCCGCGACGATGGCGACGATGGTGGCGACGCTCACGAGCGGGAAGATGTCGAGTCCGGCTTCTGCGACCTCGGGAGCTTTCTCATCCAAAATGTAGCGCAGCGCGAACCCGAGGACAACGGGGATGAAGACGATTTGGACGATGCTCGTAAACAGGCTCATGAACGTCACGTCGAGCGATTCGCCCGCGAGGAGGACGACCCACGCGGGCATGATGAGCGGCGCGGCGAGTGTCGTCACCGTCGTGATGGCGACCGAAAGGGCAACGTCGCCTTTTCCGAGATAGGCCATCACGTTCGACGCCGTGCCACCGGGGGCCGCGCCGACGAGGATGACGCCGATGGCAAGCTCTGGAGGCAGTGAGAGGACGATGGTCAGCGCGTAGGCCGCAAGCGGCATCACAATCCACTGGGCGAGCGCGCCGATGGCAACGTCGCGCGGCTCTTCGGCGAGTCTGCGGAAGTCAACCGGACGCAAGGTGAGGCCCATGCCGAGCATGATGAGGCCAAGTCCGGGGGCGATGAGGCCACGACTCGCAATCCACGTAAACAGCGACGGTTCTGCGAGCGCGATACCCGAAAAGAGGAGCACCCAGAGGACGAAGTAGTCGCTTGCGAGGCCACTGATTCGACGGATTGCACCGAGAGCGCTCATCTGTAAACCACCAGACCGAGTCGAGACATGGTATGTCGTGACATATACATGTATCCACCCGGTGAACGAATTAGGTGTATCGATTTTCCGACGCGACCACAGGAGGACGCCTTTTACTCACCCAGCCTCCAAGTGCGCATATGACCGACCTCGGCAAGGTAGACCGCGCGTTTTTCGACGCCCACATCTACCCACATCTGGGCGCGGCGCGCGAGGACGTGGTGCTCGGCCCGAAACACGGTATCGACTTCGGCGTCCTCTCCGTGGGCGAGAAAGCCGTCGTCATCGCCACCGACCCCGTCTCAATTCTCCCGCAGCTCGGCTTCGAGCAGGCCGCTCGTTTCGCCCTCCACATCGTCCTCGCAGACGTTGCAGTGTCTGGAATTCCACCCACACATCTCGCCATCTCGTTTTCCCTCCCGCCGGAGATTACCGACGAACAGTTTGCGACCATTTGGGAAACCATCGACGCAGAAGCCAAAGAGCTCGGCGTGAGCGTCGTCACCGGCCATACCGCCCGCTATGCGGGTATCGAGTTTCCGTGGGTCGGCGCGGCGACGGTGCTCGGCGTCGGTGACCCCGCAGACGTAATCCGACCCGACGGCGCACGCCCCGGCGACCGCCTGCTCATCACGAAAGGCCCGGCCGCAGAGGCGGTGGGGCTGCTCACGACGCTGTTTGGCGACCAGCTGACCCTCCCCGAAGACGTGCTCGAACAGGCCCGGTCACGCATGGCGGATACGAGCGTCGTCAAAGATGCGCTCATCGCCGGAGCCACGGGCGGCGTCACAGCGATGCACGACGCCACCGAGGGCGGTGTCCACGGCGGATTGGTCGAACTCGCGCGCGGGGCGGGCGTCCGCATCGACTTCCACCCCGACGCCGTGCCGATGCTCCCCGGCGTGGAAGCCGTCTGCGACTACCTCGGCATGAACCCGTGGGCTTCGACCAGCTGTGGGACGTTGCTGTTGACCGCCAAGCCGTCAGCCGCAAATGCAGTCATCGCCGCCCTCGAAGCCGAAGGTATCCTCGTCGCCGACGTGGGCGAAATAAGTGAGGGCGAGGGCGTGTTCGCGGCGGGCGAGCGCATCGAACACCCCGAAGTTGACCCGTCGTGGGCGGTGTACGCCGAGTACGCAGAGAAGACGTAATTCCACCAGACCATTACTGACTAATAGTAATTAGTTGTAATCCCCACTATGGCAGACTTGGGGAAAATTGACGGCGACTTTTTCGACGAGTACATCTACCCGAACTTGGGTGCAGACCGGGAAGATGAGATACTCTCACCGCAACACGGCGTCGACTTCGGCGTCATTGACGTGGGTGGGAAGGCGGTGGCGCTTGCGACCGACCCCGTGTTCATCATGCCCTCGCTCGGCTTCGAGCGCGCGGCGTGGTTCGCGTTTCACATCCTGATGAGCGACGTGGCTGTCTCGGGCATGACGCCGACGCACCTCTCGATTGACTTCAATCTCCCACCGGAAATCACCGACGAGGAGTTCGCCACCATCTGGGAAACGTTCGACGCCGAGGCGAAGGAACTCGGCGTGAGCGTCGTGACGGGTCACACTGCCCGCTATGCTGGCTGTAACTACCCGATGGTCGGCGGCGCGACGGCCATCGCCGTCGGCGAGTTCGACGACCTCGTGAAACCGAACGGCGCGCAAGTGGGTGACAAAGTCATCATCACGAAAGGACCCGCAGTCGAGGCGACGGGCCTGCTCTCGATTCAGTTCGAACCGCTGATGGAGGGTGAAATGGACGCCGAGGCGCTTTCTGCCGCAAAAGACCGCTTCTACGACATGAGTCCGGTACAGGACGCGCTCGTCGCGGCGGCCGCAGGACCGGTCACCGCGATGCACGACGCCACCGAATGTGGCATCTACGGCGGGCTCTACGAAGTCGCGCGCTCCGCTGGCGTCGGCATCGAACTCGAAACCGACGCCGTGCCCGTCCTGCCGGGCGTCCGGGAGACCTGCAACTTCTTCGACATCGAGATGTGGCACGCCATCAGCGAAGGGACGCTTCTGGCCACCGTCTCGCCGGAGGGTGTCGATGACGTGCTCGCCGCGCTCGACGCAGAAGGCATTCCGGCCGCAGAGGTCGGGGAAGTGGTCTCTGGCTCCGGCCTCGTCGTTGATGGCGAGCCGACCGACCACCCCGGCATCGACCCATTCTGGGGAGCGTTCGAGGAGAACATGGGCAAGCTTGCAGACCTGCAATGACCCGAACGCCAGCCCCCGTTGCGCCGCCCGTGTGCCTGACCATCGCCGGGAGCGATTCGGGCGGTGGCGCGGGCATTCAGGCCGATATCAAGACGATGGAGGCCCACGGCGCGTTCGCCACGAGCGTCGTGACGAGCGTGACCTCCCAGAACACCCAAGGCGTGACCGGCGCGTTCACCCTGCCCGTCGCGGAAATCGAGTCGCAGTACGACGCTGTCGTCTCGGATTTCGACGTGCGCGCGGTGAAAACCGGCATGCTCGCCAGCGCTGATGTCGTCGCGGCCATCACCGAGCGCGTGGCCGACCTCGACGCACCACTCGTGGTTGATCCCGTGATGGTCGCTACCTCGGGTGACCGCCTGTTCGAGCGAGAAGGCGAAGCCGCCTACGAGGAATTGATTGCGAAGGCCACGCTCGTCACGCCGAACGCGGATGAAGCGACCGTTCTGACCGGCATTGAGATTGAGACGACCGAAGACGCCATCGCCGCTGGTGAACAGTTGGTCGAAATGGGCGCGGACGCCGCGCTCGTCAAAGGCGGGCACGTCTCCGGCAAGAAAGTCGTGGACGTGCTTGTGACCGACGAGGTGGCGCGTTTCACCCACCAGCGCGTTGAAACCGACGCGACTCACGGCTCCGGCTGCACCTTGTCGAGTGCGATTGCCGCCCGGCTCGCGCACGGCGACGCGCTCACCGACGCCGTCGGCGCGGGCATTTCATTCATGACCCGCGCGGTTCGCTATCCGCTGGATGTGGGTAAGGGACCGGGCGCGGTACACCACCTCGTCGGCCTCAGAAACAAAGCCGCCCGCGATGAGACCGCGGAGGCGGTCGAGGGTATCGTCCAGCAGTTCGTCGAAGCAGACGCGCGTGCGCTCGTCCCCGAAATCGGCATGAACGTCGTGGGCGCGACACCGTACGCCGAAGCAGTGTCTGAAACAGCGGCCGTCGAAGGGCGCATCACCCGCACGCTTTCAGGTGTCAAACCGAATCGCGGCGTTCGCTTCGGCGCGTCGAGCCACGTCGCGCGCTTCCTGCTCGGCGCCCGCGAAGCCGTCCCACAACTTCGATTCGCGGTGAACTGCCGCTTCGATGACGACGTGGAAGCCGCGCTGAACGAATTGGGCTGGTCGCTCGCAGAGTTCGACCGCGGCGAGGAGCCAGACGACGTGAAAGCAGAAGAAGGCAACACGATGGGCTGGGGTGCACGCCGTGCCTTTAGTGGGGATGGCGAGACGCCCGTCGCGGTCATTGATAGGGGAGAAATCGGTAAGGAGCCAATCGTGAAACTCGTCGCGAAGGATGCAGACACGCTCGCGGCGCGGGCGCTTGACCTGCTCGCGGCGCTCGATTAGGCGAGTTCGTCAAACAACTCGCCAACTCGCCGCTCGATTTCGTCTCGAATCTCGCGGACTTCGTCTGTTGATTTTCCGTGCGGGTCGTCCAACGCCCAGTCGCGGCTCTCACCGCCCCAGCCGAATGGACACACGTCGTCGGCAGAACAGCCCATCGTGATGACGTAGTCGTACTCAGCGAGGTCGTCAGGTGTGACTTCACGCGGCTCGCGGTTTGCGATATCGAGACCGACTTCGGCCATGACCTGCGCCACGGTCTCGTGGACGTGGGCGGCGGGGTTCGTCCCGCCGGTGAGCAGGGTGATGTGGTCTGCGTTTCGGCGGGTGCGTTCGCGTTCTGCGAAGGCAAACGCCATCTGGCTGCGGCCTGCATTCTGGACGCAGACGAAGGCGATTTTTGTGGAGTTTGTAGAACGCATGTGTTGGTGTGGTTGTGGTATCGAAAGGAGAGAAAGATGGCGTACGCAGCCCGCGGTGCGGTTGGATGGATGATTTGGACGGCCGGTTTTACGGTATCGAACGGTTCGACACGGTCTTCGAACGGTATGGCTGCAACCGGCGGTTGACAGTAACTGCCACCTGGATTGACTGGTTCGTGTGGGCTGTGTTGCTGATGCCTGTCTGTGTCGTACGCCATCTGCACATTGTGTCATCGGGGGCAAATAACTCGCTATGAACCCTACAGAGAGCTATTGTGGCAGGGAGACGACTCCCCGAAACGTGGTGTCCGGACGAACCCACAGCGTTTTACCCTGTTTCGCAGAGAGTGCAAGGTATGACTGAGGCGACGGGCATCGTTGGCGAATTTCTCTCGCTCAAGGAGTCTACGGATGCCGATATTCTGGCGATGCAGTGTGGCGATTTCTACGAGTTTTTCGCAGACGACGCCGAACTCGTCGGCGACGAACTCGACTTGAAAGTCTCGCAGAAATCGAGCCACGGGTCGTCGTATCCGATGGCAGGCGTCCCGCTCAAAGAACTCACCCCGTACCTCAAGGCGCTCGTCGAACGCGGCTACCGCGTCGCCGTCGCAGACCAGTACGACACCGCAGACGGTGGACTCGCCCGCGAAATCGTCCGCGTCGTCACCCCCGGCACGCTCCTCGAAACCACCTCCGCAGACGCCCAGTACCTCGCCGCCGTCGTCCAAGGTGACGAGAGGTTCGGCCTCGCGTTCGCGGACGTGACGACGGGCCAGTTCCACGCCACGGAAGTCAAGGATGAAGCCGCCGCTCTCACTGAACTCTACCGCTTTGCGCCCGCAGAAATCCTGCCCGGTCCGACGATTCGCGGCAACGAATCGTTCCTCGATTCGCTCCGCTCTCGAACCGACGCCTCGCTCTCGCTGCACGCCGCAGACGCCTTCGCACCGGGTCGTGCCCGCCACACCGTCACAGAGCAGTTCGGCGACGAAGCACTCGCAAGCGTCGGTCTCGCAGAGGCAACAGCCGCGATTCAGGCCGCCGGGGCAGTCCTTTCTTACGTCGAAGAGTCCGGCGTGGGTGTCCTCCAATCGATGACGCGCTTGCACCCGTATTACGCGGACGACCACGTCGAACTCGACGCGACGACCCAGCGAAACCTCGAACTCGCAGAGGCGATGGGCCTCGGCGGCCAGTCGCTGTTCGAGACGGTTGACCACACGGTAACGAGTCCCGGCGGCCGCCTGCTCAAGGCGTGGCTCCAGCGTCCCCGACGCTCGACACAGGTTCTCGAAACCCGCCAGCAGTGTATCGCCGCGCTCGCAGATGCCGCCCTCGCGCGCGAAGAACTTAGAGAAATTCTTGGTGACGCATACGACGTCGAACGGTTGGCGAGTCGCGCGGCCTCCGGCAGTGCTGGCGCGAATCAGCTACTCCAGATTCGAGACACACTCGCGTTGCTCCCCGACGTTGACAGCGCGATTTCAGCCGACCCGATTCTCAGCGACGCGCCGCTCTCACACATCGTCGGCGAACCAGACCGAGCGGCCGCCGCGCGACTCCACGACCGCCTCGAAGACGCGCTCGCAGACGACCCGCCCGCGACGGTGACCCAAGGCGGCCTGTTTCGTTACGGCTACGACGAGGAGTTAGACGAACTCATCACCCGACACGACGACGCCCTCGACTGGATAGAGAGCGTAGCAAGCCGCGAGAAGTCGAAGTACGGTATCTCACACCTGCAGGTAGACCGCAATCGGACGGACGGCTACTACATCCAGGTCGGCAAGTCACAGGTCGAGAAGGTTCCCGAGGAGTACCGCGAGATAAAGACGCTCAAGAACTCGAAACGCTACACGATTCCCGAGCTTGAGGAGAAAGAACGCGACATTTTGCAGGTCGAAGAACAGCGCGGCGAGTTGGAGTACGAACTGTTTCAGGAACTTCGCGCCGAAGTCGCCGCCGAAGCGCCGCTGTTGCAGGACGTGGGGCGTGCGCTCGCGAAACTCGACGTGCTCGCCAGTTTCGCCGCCCACGCCGCGAAGTACCGATGGGTGCGCCCGGAGTTAGCCGAGAGTGGGGCAGTCGAAATCGAGGCAGGCCGTCACCCCGTGGTCGAACAGACCACCGAGTTCGTCCCGAACGACGCGCGCCTTGACGACGACCGTGCGTTCCTCATCGTGACCGGGCCGAATATGAGCGGGAAATCCACCTACATGCGCCAAGTCGCGCTCATCGTCTTGCTCGCACAAGTGGGCAGTTTCGTCCCGGCGAAGGCGGCGCGAATCGGCCTCGTCGATGGTATCTTCACCCGGGTCGGCGCACTTGACGAGTTGGCACAGGGACGGTCGACGTTCATGGTCGAGATGCAGGAGTTGGCGAACATTCTCCACTCCGCCTCCGAGGATTCGCTCGTCATCTTAGACGAGGTGGGCCGGGGCACCGCAACCTACGACGGCATCTCGATTGCGTGGGCGGCGACGGAGTATCTCGTGAACGAGATACGGGCGAAAACGCTGTTCGCCACGCACTATCACGAACTCACGAGCCTCGCCGGTCGCCTGCCGACGGTGCACAACGTCCACATGGGCGCAGACGAACGCGACGGCGACGTGACCTTCCTTCGGACGATTCGAGACGGGCCGGCAGACCGCTCGTATGGGGTTCACGTCGCGGAGTTGGCGGGCGTTCCCCGCCCCGTCGTGACCCGCGCAGACGACGTGCTCGACCGGTTGCGAAAGGACAAGGCAATCGACGTGCGCGGCGGCATAGGCGGGACGAAACAAGTCGTGTTTGATTTGGGGTCGGGACAGTTGCGCGACGAGCCAGAACAAGCGCCTGAAACCGAGTCAGCGCCGCGCGACCCGACGACCGAGGCGGTGCTCGAAGAGTTGCGCGAAACGAACGTCAACGAGATTTCGCCGGTCGAATTGATGGGGTTGGTCGAGCGGTGGCAGTCGCGGTTAAGCGAATAGGGTGGGAAGAAGTGTGGGAGGCCGGGAAGAGGAGTGAGGGTGTGGGGAAGGGAGGGGGTTGGGAAAAGGGAGTGAGGGTGGAACTTAGAAATAGAGGCTGGCGATTTTGTCGGCCGTCCGCAGGGCGAGCGCCTGCCCCGTGTTCGTCGGGTTCGGACCGCCGAGGCCGTTTGCGAGCGCGGAGTGGTCTGCGACGAACAGGCGGTCTACGTTCTTTGCCTCGGCGTTCGAGTCGAGCACCTCACCCATCCGCATCGACGACTGCATGTGGAGGAGCAACGGCGGCCAGTCACACCGGTGGACGTGCTCTGCGCCGGCTTCCTTGTGGATGCGCGCGGCGATGCGACAGAGTTCGTCGCGTTTGGCGTCGTCGTCAGGGTGAGGCGACCACTTGACCTTCGGCACGGCCCCGTGTTCGTCCGAGAAGGTGTTGTCGAGCGAAACGCCATTGTCCTGGCGCGGCAGGTCGTCGGTGAGGATGAGCAGCGCCTTCGTCTTGCGGTAATCCGACATCCGACGTTTCAGTTCCTCGCCGACGACGTAGCCGCGGGTGTCCCACGGTTCGTCGGGGTCCACGGGCGTGTCGAAGCTGTAGCCGGCCTGGCTGAACAGATAGTCGGCGTAGGAGACGAGACCGGGGGACATCCCGATGTCTTCCATCCCACCGACGCCCGGCTTGTCGAAGCGGACGGCGGAGTTCTGGCCGATGTACGGGTCCATGTGCTCGCCCTCGGGGTTGATCTCCGCGACAGTTTCGTCGTCGTAGACGCCGACGACCCAGTCGAACCAGTGGGTGGTGAGGCCCTTGCCAACCCAGCCGTCGTCCGGCAGCCCGGAGTTGAGGTAAAGGCGTGGCGACTCGATACAACCGCCCGCGAGGACGACGGTATCGGCTTCCACGGTCTGTGTCTGGCCCGACCAGCTATCGCGGAAGGTGACGCCGTTTGCTTCGATGCTGCCCGGCCCACCCGTCGTCTCAATGTTGGTGACGTAGGCGTTTGGCCGGATGGCGACGTTCCCCATCGTGGGGTCGTTGTTCGTGTCCAGTGCAGGAGGCACGTAGCTCACGTTGCTCGATTTGCGGGCCTTGTCGCGGACGGGCGCGTCAACCGGCGTCGAGGAGCCTTGGAAGTGGTCGCCAACGAGCGTGTCGCCGCGGAAGCCGTCGTCGTAACTGAACGACCCTTCGTAGTCGGCGTCGAGCGGTTGGCCGTTCGAGGTTTCGCGACCCGGCACTTCGACGGCGTTCGCCTGTGGCCGCCACCCGGTTTCGGTGACGTTTTTCGTGTCGATGAGCGGGTAGCCCGCGTTGGTTGCGCCTTCGATGAAGACCTCTTCTTTGCCCGTCATGGGTGCCTGCTGAGTGCTCGTCATCTCCTCGTTAAGCTGGTAGTAGGGGACGAGTTCCTCGTAGGAGATGGGCCAGTGGTCTTGGGTGTCGATGGCGTAGGGGTAGGCCCGCGGGTGGTTTGCGAAGTAGTGCAGCGACGTGCCACCAACGGCGCTAATCTGCCAGATGAACGCGTTCTGGTGGAGGTTGCGGAACCACGGGGCCCGGGAGTGGTCTGCGGGGCCAACTCTGAGATATCCCCACGTCGGGTCGTTCGCGTCGGCTTCGCGGTGGGTGAACTGCTCGTCTAAGAGTTTCCCGTCTAAGTCAGCGGGGTCGGTGCTCACGGTCCCGCCCGCGTCGGCGTGTGGCTGTGGCCAGTTTTTGTTGCCGTGCCACGCGCCGGCTTCGAGGATGAGCACGTCTAAGCCGTGGTCGGTTGCGAGTTTCCACGCCGCTGCCGGGCCGTCGGCTCCTGCGCCGATGACGATAACGTCTGGGTCGTTCATTAGTTTCCACCTCCGAGACCGTCGATGACGTCATCGCCAGCGAGGTCGTCGGGTAAGTTCAGATTCTTCGCTTTCGGGTCTTTGAACCCGCCGGGAACCGCGTGTCGCCAGTTTGCGGCGTAGCCGGGTGCGGGGCCGGGGTAATCGGTCTGTTGTCTGCTCTGTACCTCGCCTGCGGGCACCTCCATCTCACGGTCGTTCGGTGTGGCCTTTTTCGTGCTGCCATAGCCAGACCACTCGGTGTAGTAGCCAAACCCATGGAGGCCGTTCACCGCCATCACGACGAACTTCAGGATGCCAACGTCTGGGATCATGGGCGAAAGGAGGTCGTCGAGCGCGTCGAGGACGCCGCCATCGACGATGGTCCACAGACAGCGCAGTCGGTCTTTCGGCGCGAGTTGCGTGAACGTCCCGCCAGCGGGGAATTTGTCGTTGGGTGCAGCCGGTTCGTGATTCTTTCCGGTTGCGAGGAACTCCGCCGCAACGAGGTCGAACGCGAGGGTGAACACCGGCGCGTAGGGGTAGTTCTGGAGCACTTGGTGGAACACTTCCCCGTCAGATTCGACGGTCAGGTCGAACGCAGCGACGCCCTCTCTCGTCGTATCGAGGTCGGCAAACGATACGTCAATGCTATCGAGCGCGCCGAAGGTAAGGTAGTCTTCGAGGGCGTCGGCGTCGAGGCCGAGGTCGAGTAAGTCGAGCAACGAGAGGTCTGCGAGGTCGAGGAGTGCGTCTAAATCCGAGCCGAGGCCACCGGTGTCGAGGCTGAATTCGAACATGGCGCGGGGCATCCCGACGCCGGAACCGTCGAGGTTTTCGGTGACCATCTCAGAGCGAATTTCCTGGAAGTGGTTGAAATCCCAGATGAGGAACTTCTCCAACTCTGCGTCCAGCCCGCCCGGGACGTGTTCCGGGCCGAGTTCGGCTTCGAGCTCGGGGGTTCGGGGAATGATTGCGTCCACGATTGACCGATAGGTGTCTGCCGTGTGGGGGTCACTGGGAAGTGGGTCGGTCAGTGCGGCCTGTGCATCTGCAAGTGTCGCGTTCGACATCGAAAGTGCGGCGATACCGCCGATGCCTTTCATGACGCCTCTGCGCGTCATAGAGCGTTTTCTGGTCATGGTTGTCACTGTACGAGGGCAATACCAACAACCGGCTGCCAACTGCTGGCGTATCCCGTATCAGCCAATATTGGGGTGGTTAAATAAATCTTGGTATTGATTGATAAATTATAAATTTGAGTTAGTAGGTGGGTTCGCCTCATAGAGTAATGTGGCCAAGTAGCCATTCAAACACCAATTATTGGCAAATTAGCCAACAAGTGATGGTGAGATTATCTCGCAGAAATAAATGCGTATTTTCTGGTAAGAACGCATTTTTGAGGGTGTTCCGCGGGTCTGTCGAACCACGTTTGTCCCACATTATCGAACAGAACTAAGTGCACACACTGAGACACAGTGACATGGATGACCCGGCCGTACCCATCAACTCGGTGAAGCGCTCGTACGCAATCGTCGATGAGATTCGAGAGCGAGAAATCGCCGGGACAACTGAACTATCCAACGCACTCTCGCTCCCGAAAAGCACCGTCCACAACCACCTTCGGACGTTAGAAGCACTTGGCTACCTCGTAAAACGCGGCGGTAGCTACCAGCTTAGTACGCAGTTTCTCCGTCTCGGCCGGGAGTCGCGCAACAGCAACGACCTGTTCTTACACGGGCGCCAGGCGGCAAAATCGCTCGCAGACCAGACGAACACCTACAGTCAACTCGTCATCGAGGAAAACGGTCGGGGAGCTATATTGCTCGCAACTCGCTGGGACTACGAGAAGCTCCCACCCTCGTCTCGACACGTCTATCCGACGCACGAACACCTCCACACGAATGCCCCGGGGAAAGCGATTCTCGCCCAATTCACAGCAAAGAGAGTGCACGAAATCGTAGCCCACCACGGACTGCCAGCACGCACAGACCGGACGCTCACGACTGAAGACACCCTCACAGCGGAGTTGACGACCATCCGTGAGAGAGGCTATGCGGTCGATACCGGCGAGATGATTCAGGGCATCGTCGGCGTCGCGGCTCCCGTCGCCACCGACGAACAGGTGTACGGCGCAATCGCCGCCTACGGCCCCGCGAGCGACCTGCGGTCTGAACTGGACGGCGACCTCGCAACCATCGTCCGTGAGAAAGCGGAGAGCATCCGCGAGGACATCGTCTTTGCTACGCTCTCTGACTGACCCTCGTGTCCCACATTATGGGACAGTTCGTGATGGCGAGCGTCGGCGAGGCGACCGGTTCAGCAGTCAGCCACCGCGGCGACCCCGTTGTGTCTCGTTGTTGATACCAAACAATTGTGGGAAACACAGATGGGCAACGAAACGAATCGTCGCGCATGAACTTCGCAAACGTCGTTGACCGCGCCGCTGGGAACGCCCCGGTCAAACCGGCGGTGAGCGATACGGAGTCGCTCCTCACCTACGCGACGCTGGCAGAACGGACGGGCGCGGCTGCGAACGCCTTCGAAACGCTCGGCGTCTCCCCCGGTGAGCGCGTTGCCATCTGCCTGCAAAACAGCCTTGAGCTGCTGACCGCGCATCTCGGCGCGATGAAGCGCGGCGCGATTCCCGTCCCCATCAACACTCGGTTTCCTCCCTCGAAGATTCGCCACATCCTCGACGTGAGCGATGTATCGGTGTTCGTTACCGACGAATCGTTCACAGAAGTCGCAACATCCGTGGCCACGCCGATTTCCGTCGATGGAAGCGTTGGACACGCGTTTCCCGACCTGCTCGAAGCGGCGGATACCGAATACGCGGTTCATCCACGGCGAAACGACGAACTCGCGGAGGTGTTCTACACCTCGGGGACGACCGGCCAACCAAAAGGCGTCCACCACACCCACGGGAACATCCTCGCAAACGCCCACGGCATCACCAACGCACTCGGCTTGACGCGCCAGACCGTCGGCCTCACCGTGTGTCAGTGCTTCCATGTGACCGGCCTCAACGTCACGACGACGCCACTCCTCCTCGCTGAGGCGACGAACCACCTTCTATCTGAATTCGACACAGAACGCGTCCTCGCCACCATCGAAAACGCCCGAGTGACCTACACCTTCCTGACCCCGAGCATGCTCATCGACCTCATCGACGACCCGCGCCTCGACCACTACGACAGCTCGTCGCTCGAACTCGTCGGCGTCGGCGGGGCACCCCTCCCGAGAGGCCGATTCAACGAGGCCGAGTCGGTGCTCGACTGCGCCGTCCTCGAAGGCTACGGCATGACCGAAACGACGCCACTGGCCGCGTTCAACCGACCAGACCCCCACGAGCGAAAGGCCGGAAGCGTCGGTCCGCCGACGCGTGAAGTCGTTTCGCTACGCATCGAGGATTTGGACACCGGCGAGCGCGTCGCGCAGGGAGAGCGCGGCGAGTTGCTATGGGCAGGCGACACCGTGACACCGGGCTACGAGCGCCCGCAAAACGACCGGAAATCCTTCGTCGAACGCGACGGCACGCGGTGGCTGCGCTCTGGAGACATCGGCTGGCTCGACGACGACGGCCACCTGTTCATCGTGGACCGACGCGAAGACATGTTCACGACGGGGTGTGCGAACATCTACCCGCGCGAGATCGAAGACGTCCTCTACGACATCAAGGGCGTGTCGGGAGCGGCCATCATCGACGCCCGAGACGACCTTCGAGGGGCCGTCGTGACCGCCATTATCACCCGGTCGAGCGACGACGTGACCCGTGAAGATGTGAGAGAAACCTGCCTGTCGAATCTCGAAGAACACGAAGTGCCCCAGCGAATCGAGTTCGTCGACGAGATTCCGAAAACGGTGACGGGTAAAATCAATCGAGTGTCACTGCGGGAAACGTTCGGGACTGAGTCGCGCAACTAGAACCGGTGTCTCGTCGCTACGGATGGGGAATCCACCCGAACTGCGGGAACACACCCACAAAGGCGAGCACTGCGATGGCAAACGAGTTGACGACGATGGCGGCCGCGGGTGGGTCGAAGTGCGTGTCTGCGTGCGCGTAGAAGACACGCTGGATGACTTCACCTGTGAGCGCGCCGCTTACGCCGAACAGCGCGCCAATCGCGAGCGCAGGCAGGATTGGCACCGTCGCAGCAGTCTCGGGGACGATGACCAGCGCGGCCGTACTCGCCGGAAGCGCGATGTGGTGAGTCACGGGAATCTGTTCGATACCGAGGGCGAGGAAGACGAGCGACGCCGCGCTGATGCCAAAGGCGAGGAAGAAACTCCCCGTTTTGACCGCGGTGTAGGCAGCGAGAATGCCGACGACGAGGCCAATCATCGCCACGTTCGTCCACTCGTACTGGTGAGGGAGCCATGGTTCGACTTTAAAGCGTCTCGTCGCGCCGCCGTCTGCGACTGGCTGGCCGCCGTCAGCGACGACTTTGCCGCCCTCTGCGGTCTGGCGCATCTCTTCGCGCTCGAACGGCGACATGTCGAGGAGCCCCCTGCCGCGGGCGTCTCCGATGACTGGGAAGCCAAGGACGAGGCGGTGGAAAATCGCCGAAAGGACGACGCCCATGGCGATAGGGTCCCACGGGAGGCCGAGGCCACCCGAGAGCTGGCGGATGACCATTCCCAAGATGCCGAACGCGCCACCGACGAGGAGCACGTCGGGTTTCGTCCCGAGCGCGTGGGCGATGTTTTTCGCCTCGAAGTAGTCGAACCCGGTGTCCATGTAGCCTTTCCGCGCAGCGTAGGCGGCGGCTGCTGCCCCGCCCGCAAACGAGATGTGTGGACCGAACACCGGGCCGAAGGCAATCGACCCAGTGATGCCCACGTTGATGGCATCGGCCGAGGCGACGCCCGCCGCGCCGAGTTCGGCCTTGAGAATGTTCGCGGCCTCGCCGACCATGACCATGAAGCCGGTGAAGATGAATGCCGGGAGCGCACCGAGCGCCGCCCCGAACGCGCCGCCCGCGAACGCGGCGATGGCGAGGACGAGCCACGCTTCGAGTGAGTTGCCGAGCAGTTCGACCGCCATCTAGCTACCTCCGTCCCGCGCCCAGTCAAGCGAGCGTTCGACGGCGTCGTGCCAGCGGTCGTATTTCTTGTCGGCGTCCGCCGTTGCCATCTCCGGGGTGAACTCGCGGTCTACGTGCCAGTTGTCCCTGAGTTCGTCGACCGTCTCCCAGTAGCCAACGGCGAGTCCGGCGGCGTAGGCCGCCCCAAGTGCGGTGGTTTCGTCAACCTCGGGACGAACGATGTCCGTCTGGATGATGTCGGACTGGAGTTGGCAGAGGAAGTTGTTCTTCACCGCGCCGCCATCGACGCGGAGATAGTTCATCTCGATGCCCGAATCGCTCTCCATCGCTTCGGCCACGTCGCGGGTCTGGTAGGCGATGGATTCGAGCGTCGCGCGCACGAGGTGTTCGCGCTTCGTCCCGCGGGTGATGCCGACGATGGTTCCCCGCGCACGACCGTCCCAGTGGGGCGCACCGAGGCCGGTGAACGCAGGGACGACGTACACGTCGTCGGTGGAATCGACCGACCGGGCGAGTTCTGCGGTTTGGGCGGGGTCTGCGATGAGTTCGACGTCTTCTAGCCACTCGATTGCCGCGCCGGTGATGAAGATTGAGCCCTCGAGGGCGTACTGGACGGGTTCGCCCGCACGCTGAAAGCCAATCGTCGTGAGCAAACCGTGGTCGCTTTTGACGGCCTCCTCGCCGGTGTTCATGAGGAAGAACGACCCCGTTCCGTAGGTGTTCTTCGCGTCGCCTTCATCGAAACACGTCTGGCCGAACAGGGCGGCTTGTTGGTCGCCAAGCGCACCCGCGACCGGGATTTCCGCGCCGAGGAAGCCCTCCGCATCGGTGTACCCATAGTACTCGTCGTCGCTGGAGGGGCGCACGTCGGGGAGGAGACTGCGCGGGATGTCGAACTCCGCGAGGAGTTCTGCGTCCCACGTCAAATCCCGGATGTTGTAGAGCATCGTCCGCGAGGCGTTTGTCACGTCGGTGACGTGCTGGCCGGTGAGTTTGTAGATGAGCCACGTATCCATCGTGCCCATGCGGAGTTCGCCCGCTTCGGCGCGGTCGCGCACGTCCTCGGGGCGGGTGCGCTGAATCTTGATGGGGTCTGCGTTGTCGAGCAGCCACTCGGCTTTCGTCGCAGAGAAATAGGCGTCGGCTTCGAGGCCGGTTTTCTCACGAATCCACTCGACTTTCTCGTCGGCTTCGAGACGTTCGACGCGGTCGGTCGTCCGGCGGTCTTGCCAGACCAGCGCGTTGTGTACCGGCGTGCCGGTTTCTGCGTCCCAGATGACCGTCGTTTCGCGCTGGTTCGTGATGCCGAGGGCGGCGAGTTGGGTGGGTTCGATGTCGGCCTCACGGAGCGCTCGTGAGACGACGAGTTTGGTGTTCTCCCAGATTTCGACCGGGTCGTGTTCGACCCAGCCGGGATTCGGGTAGTGCTGTTCGTGGGTCTCGTAGGCGTTCGAGACGACCTGTCCGGCGTGGTCGAAGACCATGAATCGCGTGCCGGTCGTTCCTTGGTCGATTGCACCGACGTAGGTGTGTGTTGTCATTGGTAGAGGGGGAGACGACGAGTTGAGGAATTTCGCCGTCGATTGTGACTGAACAATAGTGACCTATTGGCCAGCCTATTGTCATAGGCTGGTCACGAACTGGCGATAAATCTTCGGGGCGAGTGACAGCCGGTCGATACGAATCAGCGCACATCCCACCAGAACGGCGAAAAACCTGAAGTCATCTCACTCGACAGGTGTACCATTGGATGGAGTCACAAACTGCGGTTCTCGTTATCGGCGGTGGTTCGACGGGCTGTGGCATCGCGCGCGACCTCACCATGCGCGGGGTCGATGTCACCCTCGTAGAACAGGGCAACTTGACCCACGGCACGACCGGCCGGATGCACGGCTTGCTCCACAGCGGCGGGCGCTACGCCGTCTCAGATCAGAAATCCGCCCGCGAGTGTATCGAGGAGAACCGCATCCTCCGCGACATCGCCGCCCACTGTGTCGAGGAGACGGGTGGGCTGTTCGTGAAACGGCCCGAAGATACGGAGGAGTATTTCCAAGAGAAGCTCGCCGGGTGTCGCGCCTGTGACATCCCCGCAGAGGTGCTCACGGCCGAGGAAGCCCGCGAGGTCGAACCGTATCTCGCGCCCGACATCGAGAAGGCGATTTGGGTTCCGGATGGGGCGGTTGACCCCTTCCGACTGTGCGTCGCAAACGCCGCGAGCGCAGAACAACACGGCGGGCGCGTCCTCACCCACACCCCGGTCACCGACCTGCTGGTCGAAGCCGGTGAAGTCGTCGGCGCGAAAATCCACCACGAACGTAGCTCAACGAAAAAAACCGAGACCATCTACGCAGACCACGTCGTGAACGCCACGGGCGCGTGGGCCGGTCGGCTTGGCGACATGGCGGGCGTGGATATCGAAGTCCGCCCCTCGAAGGGCGTCATGACCATCATGAACGTCCGGCAAGTGGACACCGTCGTCAATCGCTGTCGGCCAAAGGGCGACGCGGACATCGTCGTGCCCCACGAGACGACGTGCATTCTCGGCACCACGGACGAAGAAGTGAGCGACCCCGAAGCCTACCCGGAAGAACAGTGGGAAGTCGATTTGGTCATCGACGAACTCACGAAACTCGTCCCGATTCTCGCAGAAGCGCGCACGATTCGTTCGTTTTGGGGCGTGCGCCCGCTGTACGAACCGCCAGAGGTCGGGAGCGACGACCCGACCGACATCACGCGCGATTTCTTCCTCTTAGACCACGCAGAGCGCGACGGCCTGCCCGGCATGACGAGCATCGTCGGCGGGAAGTTCACGACCTACCGGATGATGGCCGAGTCCATCACCGACCACGTCTGTGAGAAACTCGGCGTCCGCGCCGCCTGTGAAACGGCTGACGTGCCCCTCCCCGGAAGCGAGGATTTCGCCGTGCTCCGCGACTACATGGATGAGTTCGGGCTTCGCTCGCCGGTTGGCCGCCGGTCAGTCCAACGTCTCGGGTCGCGAGCCGACGACGTGCTCACAACCGACGCGCCGAATCCCGTGCTCTGTGAGTGTGAGGCCGTCACCCGAGCCGAGGTGCAAGACGCACTGTCTGCGGTGGGCACTGACCTGAACGCCGTCCGCATCCGCACGCGGGCGTCGATGGGCAACTGTCAGGGCGGGTTTTGCTGTCACCGACTGGCGAGCGAACTGTACCCTGACCACGACGAGGAAGTCTCCCGCGGCGCACTCGATGAGCTGTATCAAGAGCGCTGGAAGGGTGAGCGTCACGCGCTCTGGGGCGAACAGCTCTCACAATCCGCGCTGAACCACGCGCTCCACGCGGCGACGCTGAACCGCGACGGCGACCCGGCGAAAACGGGGACACCAGACTGGGACGCCTTCGACGGGGGCAAGCCGTGATAGACAGCGACGTCCTCGTTATCGGCGGCGGCCTCGCCGGAGCGACCGCCGCGCTGGCCGCCGCCCGCGAGGGCGCATCGGTGCGCCTCGTCTCGCACAAAGAATCGACGCTCCGGCACGCGTCGGGCCTTATTGACATACTTGGCTATCACGACGGCGACCTGCTCGCAGACCCCTTTGCCGCGCTCGATGACTTGCCAGAGGGCCACCCCTACGAGCGCGTTGGCGAGAGGGCACTCAGAAAGGGGCTGGCGCTGTTCGACGAGGTGACGGGCGACCGCTACGCGGGCGACCACACCGAGAAAAATGCGCTCGTCCCGACCACCGGCGGAACGGTGAAACCGACCGCACGATACCCGAACAGCGTGTCCCCGGGGCTTGCAAGCGACGCCCGCGAGACGCTCCTCGTCGGCTTCGAGACGCTCACCGATTTCGACGCGCCACTCGCCGCCGCCCACCTCGAAAACGCGGGCGTCCCCTTCTCGGTTCGGGGCATCACCGCCCGCTTCCCGATGCTTCGAGCCGACGCGAAGGTGACGCGCTACGCGAAAGTGCTCGACACCGACGAGACCGGCATTCGCGGCCAACTTGTCAAGGCCATCGAACCCCACGTCGGCGACGCAGAACGAGTTGGCTTCCCGGCGGTGCTCGGCCACGACCATCCCCAGCGCGTGCGCGAGGAACTCGCAGATGAACTCGGCGCGGACGTGTTCGAGGTGCCGGGTGGCCCGCCCTCGTTGCCCGGCATGCGCCTCGAAGCCACACTGTTCGACGCCCTCCGTGAGGCGGGCGTCGCCGTCGAAACGGGTAACCCCGTAGTTGGGTTCGAAGCAGCCGGGGGGCACATCGACCACGTCGAAGTCGAGCGCACCCACCAGCACATTCCCTACTACGCTGAGGAGTTCGTGCTGGCGACGGGCGGCCTCGTCGGGAAGGGACTCACTTCCTCGCGTGCAGGCGTGCGCGAACCGGTGTTTTCGGTACCCATCTCCCAGCCCGAAAACCGCTACGATTGGTTCGAAGACGAAGCGTTTGGCGACCACGCCTTCGCCCGGTTTGGCGTGGACGTGGATACGGAACTGCAGCCCTGCGACGAGACGGGTGCGGTGGCATACGAGAATCTCCGTGCGGCCGGGGGCATCCTCGGCGGTGCGGACTTTGCAGTGGAGAAATCAGGCAGCGGCAGCTCGCTTGCGACCGGTTGGGCTGCCGGACGCGGCGCAGGAGCAGACCTATGAGTGATTCAGAAAAGTTCCCCATCGACGTGTTTCCCGAGGCGGAGGAGATGGACCTCCGGCCCGGGGCGGACAGTTGCTATAAGTGCTCGACCTGCGACACCTCGTGTCCGGTCGCAGAAGTTGACGACGACTTCCCCGGCCCGAAATTTCAGGGGCCAGAACAGTGGCGACTCAAACGAAAGGAGGACGTGAGCGTCGACGAATCGGTGATGAAGTGCTCGAACTGTATGCGCTGTGACGGGGCGTGTCCCTCCGGAGTGCCCCTCTCACAGATGCACAACACCGCTCGCGGCGAGTACGTCACAGAGGAGATGTCGATGCTCAGCCGCGAATACTGGCGCAATCGCATCCTCGCAAACTACGGGACGCTCGCTCGCGTTGGCTCGAAAGTCCCGCGACTCACCAACTTCGTCATGGGTAACTCAGTGGTTCAACAGCTAAACGAGAAAGTCCTCGGCATCACCGCAGAACGCGAGTTTCCCGAATTTGCGACCGAGACGTTCGTGGACTGGTTTGAGGCGCGAGGAGGTGCAAAGATTCAGTCAGACGAAAAGCGCGTCGCCTACTTCCACGGCGATTACGCGAACTACAACACCCCGGAGGTGGCGAAGGCGCTCGTCCGCGTGTTCGAACACTACGGCTACGAAGTCGCCGTCCCCGACCAGCGGTGTTCGGGCACGCCGATGTTTGCAAACGGGATGCTCGACGACGCCCGGCGGGCGGCGAAGTTCAACGTCGAAACCTTCCACGACCTCGTGTCTGCGGGCTACGACATCGTCTGTTCGTGTACGTCGTGTTCGATGGCGCTGCGCCAAGAGTATCCCGAGTTGTTCAGCTTCGAGGGAACCGCTGAAGTCGCCGCCCACACCTACGAGGCGCTCGAATATCTCCGCATCTACGAAGACGTGGAAGGTGACCTGAAGGGGTCGAAACCGGACTTTCCCGACCTCGCCTATCACGCGCCGTGTCACGCCCGCAATCAGGGCTTAGACGGGCAGGCGGTGAACCTGTTTGCAGACTTAGACGGCGTCTCCGTCACGGACGTTGGCGATTCGTGTTCCGGCATCTCCGGAACCTACGGCTGGAAGGAGGAGAACTACGACACATCGATGAAGATCGGCGAGGAGATGTTCGAGCACATGGACGACGCGCCGGGGGAAACCGGCCTCACCGAGTGTCCGACCTGCGCGATGCAGATGGGCCACGGCTCTGGCTACGAGATTCGCCATCCGCTCGAAGTCGTCGAATCGGCGCTCGTGGAGTAGGCGAGCGCGGTCAGCGTGCAATTTAAAGACAAATATTTAACAAGTGTCGGCGGGAACAGCAGGAGCGATGCCCTCCTTTGGAACCCGCGTTATGGCTGGCTTGGGACGTTCACAGGAACACCTGTTACTGGCGGTCGTCCCGCTCATCATGGCGCTGATGGAAGTCGAGAAGATTCAGCAAATCGTCGCGCATCACGGCATGCACGTCAGTTTCCGGCTCAGTTTCCCCTCGGGCGTCATCACACTCTGGACGTTCGTCGAAGGCCCCACTCAAGGACTTACCGTCGATTCGATAGCGCCGACGGTTGGCCCCATGGCCTTCGTGTTGCCTGCGTACATCGTGATACAAGCCGCCTTGACAGCCGGATACTTCGGTAGTCTCGCAGACGCGCTCGAAACAGGAGCGTACGACTTTTTCGCAAACGTCCGGCGGTACTTCGTCCAATTTCTCGTCTACACACTGCTTCCAATGGTTCTCATCGCGCCGCTCCTCGTATTCGATGGGCAACCGCTCAGTTCGTCGCTCACACTCTTCTTTGTGCTCTTCATCCCCATCTTTTTCGCCCTCACCTACCTCTTCTACGCGACGCCCTACCTCGTCGTGCTCCGGGAGACGGACATCATTTCTGCCGCAAAAGGAGCGTACGGACTCGCGCTCGACGGCGGCGCATTCTGGCGGTACACGCTGGGGTTCGTCGCGTTGTCGCTCCTCGCCTCCGCGTTCGTTTCAGCGTTCGTCGTCAACCTCGGACTCGTCGGCATCATCTTCGGCGTCCTCATCCTCTCACCCGTGGGACTGGGGCTGAATTTCGCCACCATGCACCTCATCGCAGACATCGACCCAAACTCTCCCTCGTATGGCTCGTGGGACGCTGCTGACGCCGGAGCGCGTTCGAAATCGGCAGGCACGAATCCGAACTGAGCCGGAATCGCGCCTCGACTATTCAGCGACGGCGGACAGTCCGCCAAACTATCAGTTTGCATACTGTTTCATTCTCTTCCCTCGCGTAGTCAGTAGGGGTGATAGCATGGCACTTACAGAGCGACAGCCGTTTCCACTGGAGGCCGTAGATGAGTTACGAGGACTCGTCAGGGGAGGTGTTCTCCTGCCCGGGGAGACCGGGTACGACGATGCCCGCCGGATATGGAACGGGCTAATAGACTGCTATCCAGCGATTATTCTCAGAGCACACGGCGCAAACGACGTGATGCAGGGGGTTCGCTTCGCGCGCGAGTACGACCTCGAAATCGCCGTCAAAGGCGGCGGACACAACGTCTCGGGGAGTGCGGTGTGCGACGGGGGACTGGTACTCGACTGCGCTGAGATGCAGTCGGTCAGAATCGACCCCGTGGCGAAAACTGCACGCGTCGAACCCGGCGCGGTGCTCCACGACTTCGACGTCGAAGCGCAGGCCCACGGGCTGGTGACCCCGCTCGGGTTCATCTCGACTACGGGTGTCGCTGGACTCACGCTCGGGGGCGGTTTTGGCTACCTCTCGCGAAAGTGGGGGCTCACCGTAGACAATCTGCGGTCGGTTGACCTCGTGACGGCCACTGGCGAACTCGTCCACGCGAGCGAAACCGAGAACCCAGCTCTGTTCTGGGCGATTCGCGGGGGTGGGGGCAACTTCGGCGTCGTGACCTCGTTCGAGTTCAGCCTCCACAAACTCGCCGGGCCGGTGCTCTGTGGGCCGATAATGTACGACCTGAAAGACGCCCCTGCAGTGGTGCGCGACGTGGTGGCGTTCATGGCGGACGCCCCCGACGAGGTGTCGTGTCTGGTCGGCCTGCGAAACGCGCCACCGGCACCCTTCTTGCCGCTTGCGTGGCACGGCAAGCCGGTGTTGGCCGTCACGCCGATTTATGTGGGCGATCCCGATACGGGGGAAGCCGCACTCGCCCCGTTGCGGGCGATTGGCGACCCAATCGTCGACGCGGTTGCGCCGCGACCGTACACCGTGTTCCAGTCGCTGTTCGACGCCGCTGGCCTGCCGGGCGTGCGAAACTACTGGCAGTCACACTACTTCGAGGAACTCACAGAGGAAGCCATCGACAGCATCTGTGCGCACGCAGCGCGCATTTCGACTCCCGAGAGCACCATCGGGCTCCTCACGCTCGGCGGTGCCGTGGCGGACGTGCCCACCGATGCGACGCCGTATCCACACCGCGAGGCGACGTGGGTGGTGAACATCCAGTCGCGGTGGAACGACCCCGAAACGGACGAGGCGCAGATGGACTGGGCGCAGTCGCTCTCTCTTGCCCTCGAACCTCACGCGACCGGCGGCGTCTACGTCAACTTCATCAGCGAACGCGATGACGAAACGCAGGTGCGCGCCGCCTACGGCGCAGACACCTACGACCGACTGGTCGACGTGAAGACAACGTGGGACCCAGACAACGTGTTCCACCTGAATCAGAATATCCCGCCTCGAACGTGACGGCTACAGGCTGCCGAAGAACTCGGTGAAACTCAACACGAGCGTCATGAGGACGGCGGCGAGCAGGCTGATTCTGACGTGCCAGAGCCAGAGGACGGGAAGGCGCTCTTTCGTGCCGCGGCTGAGTTCGACGATGGCCTCGCGGCCGTACACCCAACCAACGTAGAGGGTGGCGAGGAACACGCCGAGTGGGAGGAGCACGGAGCTGGCGATGCTGTCGTAGGTGCCGAGCGTGCCCGTGTTGAGCGCCGTTGGGATGCCAATGAGGAAGCTCGCAAACCCGAGTCCCGCAGACAACACCCGTCGGTCTATGTCGTAGTTATCCACGAAGTAGGAGACGACGACTTCGAGCAAGCTGATGGCAGAAGAGATGGCCGCGATGAGCACGACGGCGTAGAACAGTGCGCCGAGCAGGTTGCCTGCAGGCAGCGATTCGAACGCGGTGGCGACGCTGATGAAAATCGCGCCGGGACCGGGGTCGCCGGGGTCGATGCCCTGCGCGAACAGAAGCGGGAACACGACGAGCCCGGCGAGGACGCCGATGAAGGTGTTCACCGTGACGATGGCGAGGCCGTCGGTGACGAGGCTCTCGTCGCCGTCGATGTATGACGAGTAGGTGATCATCGCACCCATCCCGAGCGAGAGGGTGAACAGCACTTCACCGACCGCCGCAGGAACGATAGACTGCCAGTTCGCCGCGAGGTGGCCAAAGTCGGGCTGGAGGAAGAATTCGTAGCCCGCACCCGCGCCGGGGAGGGTGGCCGCCCAAATTGCAAGCCCGACCATCATCAACACGACGGATGGAACCATGACGCGATTCCCGAGTTCGATGCCGCGTTCGACGCCGAGCGCGACGATGCCGATGACGATTGCAAGAAAGATTCCGGCGAAGGCGAGTGCGTCGTAGCCTGACGCCACAACACCGAAGTAGCCAGAGGGGTCTGCGAAGTACGCACCGGTCAGGCTTCCGAACAGATAGCGAATCACCCAGCCGCCGACGACCGAGTAGTACGATAAAATCCAGAAACCGGTGAACAGGGCGAGTGCGCCCGCGAGTTTCCACGCCTTGTGGCCGTCCAAGCCGTAGGCGTCGACCACGTTCTTGCGCGCCCGGCGACCGATAGAGAACTCGACTAGCATCGCCGGAAGGCCGATAGCGAGGATGGCGATGATGTCTACAAGGAGGAAGGCCGCGCCGCCGTTTGCGGCCGCCTCGTAGGGGAATCGCCAGATGTTCCCAAGCCCGACCGCGCTGCCGACGGCCGCGAGAATGAATCCGAGTCGTGACTTCCATTGCTCTCGTTCTGCCATTGCTGCCTGCTACTCGGCAAATATTGCTTATAGCAATTTTGGCCAAGGGATTGACAATCATGGTGAATGTCACACAGTAGCACAGAACACAGTCGATACCGACGATACGACGGGCGAAGTTGGTATTAGTTCACACGATTTTCGCAGTTCGACCGCGAAGAACTACCAGCACGCATAGTGTTAGCGAGGCCACAAGACTGTTACCCGGCTATTCTGAATTCATTTTCGAGGAACCCTCCAATGTCGAATCACAGCCGTCGCGACGTACTCAAAGCCGCGGGAATCGCAACCGGAATCGGGCTTTCTGGATATGGACTTTCGACCGTTGAAAATGGAACCGTCAGAGCCGCGGAAGCCGGCACATCCGGAACTTGGCCGATGGCTCGAAACAACGCACAGGGAACGAGATTCAACGACGATGCAGTCAGCCCGGTCACGGAGTTAGAAACCGTTTGGACGTGGAACGGCGATGAGCAGGGTCTCGAAGCGCCACCGATTGTTGACGACGACACGGTGTACGTCGTCGAAGTCATCGATGATATGGACAGCGGCGTGACGCAGTTGCGCGCGCTCGATGCCGACGACGGTACGGAACGGTGGAGCTACGAATCGACGTTCAGCCGCGGCCCGCCAGCCGTCGCGGGCGACCTCGTGTATCATCAAACCGAC
Organism: Haladaptatus sp. CMSO5; assembly: GCF_036689885.1. NCBI lineage: Archaea > Methanobacteriati > Methanobacteriota > Halobacteria > Halobacteriales > Haladaptataceae > Haladaptatus > Haladaptatus sp. CMSO5. The sequence goes on along the minus strand of NZ_JBAHVW010000001.1, from coordinate 897,358 downwards.
ACGCTCGCCGCGCTCGATAAAGCCGATGGGAGCGTCAGGTGGGAAGCGCCAGTCTACCTCGGCAACGACCCGATTCTCGACGGCGAAACGCTGTACGTAGATGGGTACGACACTGAGATGGAGACGAACGTTTTGCGCGCCTACGACCGACGCAGTGGTGACGTGCAGTGGGAAATCGAAACCGAATACCAACCCAACACAACGCTGGTCGTTTCGAATGACACCCTCTACGTCCCGTGGGAGGACGGCCTGCGTGTGCACGATGCGGCGACCGGAGACGAACAGACCCTCATCGACCAGTACGGTGCTGTCGATACAGCCGCAGTGTATGAGGGAAGCCTATTTCTCAACTCGGACGACGGACTCGTCGCCCTTGACGAAGCCAGCCGCGAAGAACGCTGGACGCTCCCGGGCGAATACTTCGAAGCCATCGGCGAAGGACTCGTTTTCGGAAACCGCGAGGCAGACATCACTGCCTACGATGCGGAAACCGGTGAGGAGGTATGGGCGTTCGAGGGGATTTCTCGCAATGAGGGCGGTGAACCGACGGTTGCGAACGGAGCCGTCTATCTCACCGGTTTGTATCCAAACGGTGGCCCCGACAATCTCCTGCTCTTAGTCCTCGAAGCGACCACCGGAACCGTCTACTCGAAAACGCCGGTCGGGAACCGAGAGGCGTTCGCCACCAGTGCAATCCCCGTCGATGACCGCGTCTACTTCGGTGAACACCACATCGGCTGGTCAGTTCGCGGTGGAAAAGACCTCTACGTGCTCGAAGGTCCCGCGGCGAAGAACATGCATGCTATCGAAATCGACAGCACGCCCGACCTCGATTCGACGGACTTCGACGAAGGCGATTCAGTCACGCTCGACGCCTCCGGGTCGGTCGACCCGAACGGCGAAATTGTGAAATTCGAGTGGGACACGACCGGCGACGGCGAGTTCAATAGAAGCGGGCCGAAAATCGAGATGGACCTCTCCTACTGTGGCTACCAAGACGTGACCGTCCGTACCACCGACAACGACGGCGATTCGTTCACGAAGACTATTCGTATCTCCACCAAGTAATCCATCGTCACTGATGATTTTTCTAGCGTGACGGGGACGAAGAAACAACAAAAACAACAATTCTGAATGAACAGTCATTCAATACTGGGGCTGGCCACGCGCCATCTGCAGCGCTGAAAGCAACTGAAGGCAAGCCGAGTTCACTCGCAACCGCCAACTGACGCAGAAAGGTGAGAACAGCCCGGTTAGTCTCGAAGGAGGTGGCTGTCGATGTACTCGTTCAACGCAGCCATCGTGGCATCTAACGCCTCTTCGTCCCCGGTGACGCGTTGGGTCATCGTGCCGATGAACATCGTCTGGAGGAGTGCGGCCGTCTCGTTCGCATCGACGTCTTGAAACACGCCTTGTTCGATACCGGAGCGAATGGTGTGGGCGATGTGTTTTCTGAAAAACTGGTCGCTTCGGGTGAAGTGCTCGCGGTAGGCGTCGTCGTGGGCGGCCTGCGCTCGCAGTTCGACCATCGCCCGCGAGAACGCCCCTTCTCCGTCCTCACCAGTTGGTGCGAACATGCGCTCGACAATCGCCTGGATGTGGTCGCCCGCCCCGCCGTTCTCGTGGACGGGAAGCTGTTCGTCGAGACTGTCGAGCATGAACGAGAGGAAGTCGAGCAACAGCTCGTCTTTGCTGTCGTAGTGGTGATAGAGCAGCGACTTGCTCTTCGAGAACTCGTCACCGATGCGCTGGATGGTGAGGTCTGCGTACCCGTGGGTACAGAGTGCGCGGTAGGTCGCGAGCATGATCGCCTCCCGGGTGTCCGCCGGGTCGATAGCGAACGGTGGCGTGTGGGTCATAGTTACTGAAATCGATGGTAGATAGTGATTCTTTCTTCGTGGCGTCAGTCGGCATCGCCATGGGCGAACGCACCTGACTGGCGCCAGAGTGAGAGACAGGTCTGACACCACTCGCGGTGGGCAGGCGGGTAGACCGAAAGCGGCTTTTCCGAAAAGTCGCCGGACATCGCACAGCGTGGGCCGCTATCGGCCGTGAGGTGGAGTCGGCCGCCACTCTTGCCGACCAGGACGGTCGTGGTCTCATCCACCGAGGGAGTTTGCCCCATTCAAAGAGAGTAGACACACCACCTAATAAAGCTGATTGAATGTTCAGTCAGAGGCGGCGTGACCAACACCGGATTGATAGGGTGGTATCGCGTCGGTGTGGACAATGACCGACTGTCTCAACACACCATCTCGAACAGTCACCACACAACCGGAGGGACGATGAGCGACCGGCCCGCCATCCGCCAGCTCGACGCGACCACTATCGAGCGAATCGCGGCGGGTGAGGTGGTCGAACGCCCCGCATCGGTGGTGAAAGAACTGGTCGAAAACAGCATCGACGCAGACGCCACGCGCATCACCGTCGCCGTCGAACGCGGCGGCAAAGACGGCATCAAAATCACCGACGACGGTGTGGGAATGAGCCGCGACGATGTGGAACTGGCGATTCAAAAACACACCACGAGCAAGATTCGGGACATTTCTGACCTCGAAGCTGGCATCGGCACGCTCGGCTTTCGCGGCGAGGCGCTCCACGTCATCGGCGCGGTCTCGCGGCTTTCCATCCGCACGAAACCGCGCGGTGGCGACACCGGCACGGAACTGCGCTACGAAGGCGGGAGCGTCGAGCACGTAAAGCCCGCCGGGTGTCCGGCCGGGACGACCATCGAAGTCGAAGACCTCTTTTTCAACACGCCCGCTCGAAAGAAGTATCTCAAGCAGGACGGGACGGAGTTCGCCCACGTGAACACCGTCGTCACCCAGTACGCCCTCGCCAACCCCGACATCGCGGTGACGCTCACCCACAACGACCGGGAGGTGTTTTCGACCACCGGGCAAGGGTCGCTCGAAGCCACGATTCTCTCGGTGTACGGCCGCGAGGTGGCGACGTCGATGATGGCAGTCGAACAGGTGCCACCCGGCCCACTCGCAGACCTCTCAGGCGTCGTAAGCCACCCCGAAACCACCCGGAGTAGTTCTGAGTACGTCTCGACCTACGTCAACGGCCGATACGTTACCTCGAAACCCGTCCGCGACGCGGTGGTCGAAGCCTACGGCTCGCAAATTGCCCCCGACCGCTACCCGTTCGCGGTACTGTTTCTCGACGTTCCTGCAGAGACTGTGGATGTGAACGTCCACCCACGAAAAATGGAGGTGCGGTTCGGTGACGACGCAGCCGTTCACGACCAAGTGAAACATGCCGTCTGCGGCGCGCTCATGCGCGAAGGGTTAGTCAGAACCGCTGCCCCACGCGGTCGATCTGCGCCCGAACAGACCGAAATCGTGCCCGAGACAGCGCGTGAGAAAACAGCCGACGAGGCTGGGACCGACGCAGCCGAGGACCCGAGCACGTCGATTTCGCATCCCGCAACCCGCAGACGCACCCGGCGGCAATCTGACTCGCGTCCTGAGCGACGGCGACGGTCGCGGCCTGCGGCGGCGTCACGACCGTCGGCCGAGCAGCCATCCGAAAGTGAGGAAGCCGCGAATCAGCCACAGGCCACGCCGGAAACAGCGCAGGAAAAAACACAACACAACGACCCGGAACCACGCCGAAAGTTCCGCGCCCAACCCGAACAGCAGACGTTGACTGGCGAGCCGACCAGCGAGGAAACCGGGTACGACCGGTTACCGTCGTTGCGGGTGCTTGGCCAGCTCTCTGACACCTACATCGTCGCGGAGACGCCGGGCGGGATGGTGCTCGTAGACCAGCACGCAGCCGACGAGCGCGTGAACTACGAACGTCTCAAACAGCAGTTTTTGGGCGACGTGCCCGCCCAAGAACTCGCTACGCCCGTCGCGCTCGAACTCACCGCTCGCGAGGCTGAGTTGTTCTCAGCGTACCGTGAAGCACTTGCAGAACTCGGGTTCGAGGCGACGCTCGAAGCAGAGCGCGTGGTCGAACTGACCACGGTTCCGGCGGTGGTGGCGGGGGCTGCAGACCCGGCGTTGCTCCGGGATGTGCTCTCGGAGTTCGTCTCCGCTGAGCGCCCCGCGGAGACGGTCGATGCCGTCCGCGACCATCTGCTCGGAGATTTGGCGTGCTATCCTTCGATTACCGGCAACACGTCGCTCACCGAAGGGTCAGTGGTTGACCTGCTAGCCGCGCTCGATGCATGTGAGAATCCCTACGCCTGCCCTCACGGCCGTCCGGTCATCATCGAGTTTTCGCGCGAGGAAATCGAATCGCGCTTCGAGCGCGACTACCCGGGGCACGCGGGTCGGCGCGCCGAGTGAACGGGCCAAACGACTAACCGAGTCGCTTGCCTCGGGTAGGACATGACGCACGTCGCAATCATCGGCGCGTACGGGAGCGCCGGGGTCGCCGTCGCCCAGTCGCTCGCAGACGATGCTGTGGACCTCACGCTCGTAGACGACGGCGAGCCGGGCGGCGGCCTCTGTATTCTCCGTGGCTGTATGCCCTCGAAGGAAGTGCTGTCTGCGGCTGCCCACCGCTTTCAGGCTCGCCATGACGACCGGCTTTCCGGCGTGCCCGAGGTGAACCTCGACCGAGTGGTCGAAACCAAAGACGAGCACATCTCGAACTTCGCCAAACACCGTCGAGAGGCCGTCCACCGGCTTGCGAAACGAGAGAACGTCGAGTTCATCCACGACACCGCAACCCTCCTCGGAGACCGCGTGGTCGAAGTCGGTGACAGAACCATCGAACCGGACTACCTTGTCATCGCAACCGGTTCGACCGTCAACGTGCCGGATATCGAGGGGATAGACGAAGTGGAGTTCTGGACGAGCGACGACGTACTCGATGCACCCTCGCTCCCCGACTCGGGAATCGTGATGGGCTTTGGCGTCATCGGCCTCGAACTCGCGCCGTATCTGAGCGAGTGTGGCGTCTCGGTTACGGTCATCGAACACGACGCCCGCCCGCTCGACGACGCGCCAGCCGAGTATGGCGACTGGATTCTCGACCTCTACCGCGACCAGTTCGACATCGAGATTCTGACGCACACCCACGAGCAGTCGGTCGAACAGACGGCCGAGGGCGTTCGGCTGACCGTCGAACGCGACGGTGAGGAGGAAATTATCGAGGCCGACGACCTGTTCGTGTTCACGGGACGGCGTCCGAACGTGGATGGTCTCGGGCTCGAAAACACCAGTCTCACGGTCGAACGCGGGTGGGTGCGCGAGACGATGCAAGCTGTTGAAGACGAGCGAACCTACGTCGTGGGTGACGCGAACGACAAAGAGCCGCTGTTGCACGTCGCCAAAGAACAGGGGTTCAAAGCCGCAGAAAACATCCTCGCAGACCGCGCGGGCGAGCCGGTCGAAGCGTACGAAAACTACCGCCACCTCGTCGTGTTCTCGGGACTCGGCGTGTATCCCTACGCTCGGGTGGGCCACACCGAAAAATCGGCGCGCGAGGCGGGCTTCGACCCCATCACCGTCACCCGCGAGGCATCGAGCGACGGCGTGTTCAAGACAAAAAATCACCCGGAAGGAACCGCCTCACTCGTTTGCGCGCGCGATGGCACCGTCCTCGGGTATCAGGGACTGCACTACCACGCGGATGTGATGGCGAAGACGATGCAAGTCGCCGTGGCGAACGAGATAGACGTACGCACGCTTCCCGACCGGGCGTACCACCCGACAACGCCGGAGATTCTCGATGGGCTGTTTCGCGCGGCAAAAGACGACCTATAGCGGCGTCAGACACCTCTTTGCGGTCAAACAGGTGGCCGGAAAACGGGATTTTCAACAGCCCCCGTTTACGCAAAGATTCAGCCGACTGCACCCGTATCGGACACGGATTCGACAGTATAACAGAGATTTATAGTCTTCGGACATGAAGGGTACCCTATGAGAATTCGTGCGTTAATCGTCGCCCTCGTCATGCTTTTCTCAATTGTCGCAGGGCCAGTCGCCGCACAAGAAACCGTGACACTCACCGTAAGCGTCGTGGATGACTCGGGCAACGCCGTCGGCGGGGCGGAACTCACCGCGTCGTGGGACGGGGGAGAGACCACACGAACCACCGCTGGGAACGGCAAAGCGTTCCTCGACGTTCCCGAAGACGAGACCGTCACCGTCACCGTGTCGCACCCCGATTTTATCCGTAATCGTCCGTTCGTCATCGAAGACGTGAGCGAACAGGAAGTCACCATCAACGTGGCGAAAAAAGGGTCTGCTGACATCAGCGTCATAGACGAAAACGGCCCCGTAGAGGGCGCGCGCGTCATCCTGTCGCAAAACGGCCGTGAGGTCGTCCGTGCGAACACCGACAGCGACGGGCTGGTCGACACGGACACCATCGAACGCGGCGAGTACCGCATCAGCGTGTTCAAAGCGGGCTACTACACCGGCGGTGGGCCGCTTTCGGTGACCGGCGACATCAACCGCGAGTACGAACTCGAACGCGGTTCGGTGACCGTCCAGTTCGTCGTGGCAGACGACCACTTCGACCCGGCGCGCCCCATCGAGGATGCGCGCGTGACGGTCGGCGGCTCGACGGTCACGACGCTTGGAAACGGCGAGGCCACTCTCCAGATTCCCGTGAACACGGCCATCAGCGCAACCGTGACCAAGGACGGCTACACAGAGCGCACGGTCGATGTGACCATCCCCGAGCGCTCGCGGACGTACGACGTGAACATCAACCGCGAACCGTCGCTCCACGTCGAAGCCGCACAGAGCCGCATCGTCGTCGGTGAAAACGTGCGCCTTGAAGTCACCGACGAGTACGGCGACCTCGTCTCAGGGGCCACCATCACCCTCGATGGCGAAGCCGTCGGAGAGACGAACGACCAAGGCGTGCTCGTGACGGCCATCGAAAGTGCGGGCGACCACGAACTGGTGGCGACGACCGACGGCCTCGAATCGGAGCCAATCACCGTCGAAGGTATCGAAGCCAGTGAGCAGACGACGACGACGGCGCAGACGACGACCGAACAGATGACGACCGAGACCACAGAACAGACGACCACGAACGTCGGCCTACCGGGATTCACGGTGCTCACGGCCGTGCTCTCGGTGCTCGTGGTGTCGTTCCTGCTCCGCCGGCGCGTCTGACCTGTCTCAGAAGCTAGCTTTAGGACGTCCCGGCTCGTCTTTCTCCCATGGACCTGAGCCTACTGGTCGTGGGGGCGTTTTTCGCCATTCTCGCCGTCCACCAGTGGCTTCGCTGGCGGTGGCGGGCAGCGTGGTTCGACCGCATCTGGCTCGAAGCGGACGACGAAGAGACGAGACGCCAGTAGCGTGAAAACCGCTATCGTGCTTGCGGCCTGACCTGTCGTATGGCAGGTGACGGCGTCCGTGAGACGCTCCGTGAGGTTGCAGGACTCGAACGCGACGTGCTCGTGTTGTCGGTTGCGATGCTCGCGTTCAGCCTTTCATACCAGATGACCGACCGCTACATCGCCGCCTACTTGCAGGCGCTCGGCGCGGGTGCGGGCGTCATCGGCGTGTTCGGGAGTTTCAAGCAGTTCATTGAGGCCGTCTATCCCTACCCCGGCGGGGCGATTTCCGACCGCATCGGGACGCGCCGCGCGCTCACGCTGTTCGGCGTGCTCTCAGTTGGTGGCTTCGTACTCTGGTTTTTCGCACCCGGCCTCGGCGGCCCGCTTCCGGCATGGGCGTGGCTGTTCGTCGGCCTCGTGCTCGTCCAAGCGTGGAACTCACTCGGCCTCGGCGCGACGTTCGCGCTCGTCAAACAGAGCGTCGATGCGGCCCACCTCGCTCGCGGTTTTGCGGCCACCGAAGTGGTGCGCCGCGTCGGCTTCCTGCTTGGCCCGCTCATTGCAACGGCCATTTTCGCGGCCACGGTCGGTCTCCTCGACGGCTTTCAGGCGGTGTTGGTCGTCGCCATCGGCTTCGCCGTCCTTGCGACGGTTGCCCAGCGTGTCCTCTACGACCCGACTGGCGACACGATTGGCAAGGCGTGGGGCGGGCTTGCCTCGGTCCGTGAAGACCTCGCGGCGCTCCCGAAACCACTCCGGCCGCTGCTCGTCGGGGATACGCTCGTCCGGTTCGCAAACGGCATGGTCCACGTGTTTTTCGTCCTCGTCGTCGTCGACCAGTTGCAGGTGAGCGTGAGGCTCCCCGTCATCGGATTCTTGCGCCCGGAAGCCTTCTTCGGCGTCCTGCTCGCCGTCGAGATGGCGGTTGCCCTGCTCGTGATGCTCCCGAGCGCGTGGGTGGCAGACCGTCGCGGGCTGAAACCGGTCGTCGCCACCGGGTTTTCGGTGTACGCGCTCACCCCGATACTCCTGATTTCGGTGCCCGCAGACGCCGCGCTCGTCGCGCTTGTGTTCGCCTTTTCGGGGCTGCGCTTTGCCGGACTGCCCGCGCACAAGGCGCTCATCGTTGGTCCCGCGAAAGCGGGCGCAGGCGGGCGAGTGACCGGCGCCTACTACTTACTCAGAAATGCTCTCACCGTGCCCGGTGCGGCGGTTGGCGGGCTCCTCTACAGCCAGTCGCCAACGCTCGCGTTCACGAGTGCGACCGTGGTTGGCCTCCTCGGAACGGGCTACTTCCTCGTCTTTGGCGTGGAGCCGACAGCATAATGTCGTGGCACCCGAAGCGACGGTATGCTCGAAATCGGTGACGACGCTCCAGACTTCACGCTCAAAAACCAGGACGGCGACGACGTTTCGCTCGCAGACTACGCTGGCAAGCACGTCGTCGTCTACTTCTACCCGCGGGCGGACACCCCGGGCTGTACCACCGAAGCGTGTGGGTTCCGCGATGCGTGGGACGCCTACGAGGAACACGACGTGGCGGTGCTCGCCATCAGCGACGACCCGGTCGCTGACCTGAAGAAGTTCGAAGAGAAGTACGACCTCCCCATCGAACTGCTGAGCGACGAGGACGGTTCGGTGGCGACGGCCTACGACTCCTACGGCGAGAAGAACATGTTCGGCAAGACGTTCGATGGGGTGTTTCGCAACACGTACATCGTCGGGCCGGAGGGAACCATCGTCGAGGCGTACGAAAAGGTGTCGCCGGAGGGACACGCAGACGAACTCCTCGCCGCGCTCACCTAGGCGTTTACGAGGGTCGCGTTTTCTCGGTAGCGGTCGAACTGCGCGCGCCCCCACGCGATAGCCTCGGGGTCGTCGTTCGTGAGGAATGCTCGCATGTGATTTTGTTCGTCGTAGAGACTCACGGTGAGGAACTCACGCGGCGCTTCGACGACCATGAGTTCGAACGGGAGTGGGTCGGTGGTCGCAAAAAAGCGGAACTCTTCGACGGCGAACACGTCCGTGAGCAACGCATCGTATTCGCTGAGCATGTACTCAACGACCTCGTCGGTAGTGAGGAGGTCTGCGGTGAGGTTCCCCGCGAGCAGTTCGTCAGAAAAGAGGTCGATGTAGCGCGATCGCGAGATGGGTGAAAATCCGAGGAGGTGGTCTGCGTCGTGGACAGTGCGTTCGAAAGCCGCGACGGGGCGGTCTGGGTCGTGTTCGGTGGCATGGACAACGGTTGCACCCGTGAGAACGTGCGTCGGAATGTCGACGTCGCGCGAGAGGGCAGAAAGCGACGGCTGGAGGTCACAGAGCCTTTCGAGGTCGTCGTAAAACGAAAAATAGGACTCAGCGACGGCCCGCCCAAACGTCGTCAACACGTACGACCCACCCACCTGTTTGATGAGACTGAGCGCCTCAAGCTCGCGCGTCCCCCGGTAGATGGTCGAGCGAGAGGCACCGAGTGCATCCACGAGGTCGCGCGTATCGTGTGGGTCGTCTTTGAGGCAGGTAACAATCCCACGCCGCTTCTCGATGGCAGTTATCGCTTCACGTGGAGTTGGCTGGCCCATTCCAAGTCAGTCAACTCTCGTCAGATGAATAAAGCGTTCGGATACCTGTTACTCGACTTCCAGCCGGGCGATTTCGGCTTGGCCACAATAGGGACACTCACTGAACGCAGACTCCACGGTTGTTCCACACTCTCGGCACTCGTAGACGACCGGATCGTCGTTGACGGTAAACACGGTTTTTACTCGATTAAACACTGATAATCTCCCCTGACCGTTATTCAGCTATTACAGGCATACCACTATAATTATGAGGTCACTATACAGGAAAATCAGGCGAAATGAACAGTCGCAATATTTATCTATAATCAACGGAGAGCGCATCGTCTGACGACGTTTTTGTTCGAGAGTAGGAAGGAGGCGACCGGCCAGCGACGCGGAATGCCTCGATGCGGATGACGAGTCGGCCCTCCGGGAGAGTCGCACGCAACACTGGTCCCGTACTGGTCACGATAACGTAGGGTGGTGCAGCGACAGGGGGAGCTTGCAGGCGCTCACCACCGGCTTCGACGGCTCCGGCGAGCAATGTGGGATACTGGTCGAGGAGGCCGCGCTTTCCCAAGAGCGCGCGAAACGGTTTCACCACCTGCGCGCGGTCGGTCACCGTCTCGCCGTCCCACGCCGCACGCACGGCGTCCGCACACCGGAGCGTCTCCGCGATGGTGTCGCCGTGGGTGTCGAGCAGGAAGCGTCGAACCGCTGCCGTATCCATCGTCAGTCCTCTACGGTGTTCAGGACGTACGTAGAGAAGCCGACTTCCGTGATGTCTTCTGCGTCTAACGCTTCGAGCCAGCCTTTTTCCACGTGCCACGTCCCGCGGAGGTCGCCGTCGGTGTCCGTGACGCGCGCCTCGATACGGCGTGGACGCTCGCTGTGTTCGCGGTAGACGGTGATGACCTGCCCGACGCTCTGTTGGGGGACGCCGGTTCCTGGGGCGACCGTCTCGTATTCGAGAGTGAGGGTGTCTGTGGTGACTGTGGCGTCGGTGACGTACACGCCAAAGCTCATCAGGTGGGTTTCGAGGGCGTCTGCGAGGGCCTCGCTCATGGCCGGATGGAGGGCGGGCAGACACATAATTTCCCTACTCTTCTGCGAGTTCTTCGATGAGGGTTTCTAAGGTGTAGCTCTCAAGGGCGCGCTTGCTGTCGCGGAGCGTCGAGATGACGAACGTCGAGTTCGTGCGCTCGACTTCTGCTAAGGATTCGAAGTCCGTGATGAGCCGTTCGACCTTATCCGAATCAGAGAGCTGGGCGATGACGATGAAGTCCGTCTCACCCATCGTGAAGTACGCCTTCGTCACGCCCTCGATGGCGAGAATTTTCTCTTCTACGTCCTGATGGGGGCCGTGGTAGTCGGTGAGCACTTCCGCGAGCACGGTGACGCCGAGGCCGAGTGCCTCCAAATCGAGGTCGTAGAGGTCGTTCGTGATGACCCCGTTTTCCTTTAACTTGTTCAGTCGGTAGTGAATCGTCGAGACAGGGATGTCCGTCTCCGCGTGTAATTTCTCTGGACTCCCGGTTTCTAAGTCTGCGATTGCCTTCAAGAGCGTAATATCGCGCTCATCCATTGCGCTCACCGAGGTGAGCGAGCGGGTTGAATCTACCCCATCCCAACCGACCGTCCTCACACCCAAATTGTCAGGATTAATCACCCGTGAAAAACAACTTTTCCAAATTCTATCAAAGTTTTCTCTAACTCAACCCCCATTGTTTGTAGAAGAGTTTAAGAACGTCGGGCTTTTTGATTGAGTTAACATGAACAAACGCATCCTCGCAATGTTCGCTCTCTTGGCGACGTTCTGGGGCACCTCCTTCGTCGCCATCGAAGTGGGGCTCCACGCGTTTCCACCACTGCTGTTCGCCGCCCTGCGCTATGACGTCGCTGGGCTGATTATCCTCGGTTACGCACTCTGGACCACAGACCGGTGGCTCCCGCGGGCGAAAACCGAGTGGCTGCTCGTCGTCATCACGGGCGCGTTCATCATCGCTGCCTACCACGGCCTGCTCTACCTCGGTGAACAACACGTCCCCGGCGCGATTGCCGCAGCCATCATCAGCCTCTCACCTATCCTGACCGCCGTCTTCGCAAGCGCGCTGCTCCCGAACGAGCGCCTGCGCCCGCTTGGGGTGGCTGGCCTGCTCGCCGGACTCGTCGGCGTCGTCATCATCGCAAATCCGAACCCGAACAACCTGCTGTCTTCGAGCATGCTCGGCATCGTCCTCATCTTCCTCGGTGGGGCGAGTTTTGCCCTCGGTTCGGTGCTTACCCGCCCGTTCAAAACGTCGCTCCCGCTCGCCACTCTTGAGGGGTGGGCGATGCTCGTTGGCTCTGGCATCCTCCACGTCGTCAGCTTCGCGCGCGGAGAGTCGTTCGCCGCCATCGAGTGGACGCTTCCCGCCGTCACGTCGCTCGCGTACTTGACGCTCATCTCAGGGGTCGTCGCGTTCTTGCTCTACTTCGAACTGCTCGACATCCTCGGGCCAATCGAAATCAACCTGATTGGCTACGCAGAACCCGTCGTCGCCACGGTGATGAGCTTCGTCCTCCTCGGCCACGTCATCGGGACGACGACCCTCACGGGCTTCGTCGCTATCTTCATCGGCTTCGCGCTCATCAAACGCGACGCCCTGCACGCGGTGCTCACGGTTGCATCGACGCGGGCGAGACAGACGGCCCAGCGGTTCTAAGCCGTAAAAATTAGTGTGAAACTACTCGAGTGACGCTTCTTCTTCGCCGTGTTCTGAATAGGCGGCGTAGCGAAGCAGGTTCAGGCTCCACTCCTCGGGGAGGTCTTCGATGAGGTCGGTCACGTCCTGTGATTCGTAGTCTCCAGAGAGGATTTCTGCGACGAAATCGGCGGCTTTGCCGTAGGCGATGGATTTTCCGAGAGCTTCGCCCTCTTCTTCCGGCGTCCATTCGTCTGCGTGCTCGATGGTTTCGAGTTTGTGCGCCCCCGAGAGAATGCGCAAGCGGAGTCTGAGATTTTCGAGCGCCTTGCGGTCGGATGAATCTTGCATGGGTGTTGGCGAGTGGTAAGGCGTCCGGTGGTATAAAATCCGCTACCGTCGCGGGCAGTCGTAGGTGTCCCGCACCGTGTTCGCGAGCATCCCACCCTTGTCGAGACAGAGGTAGACCACGACGAACGGCTCGGCTTCTGGATTGAGGACGAACACCTCGTAGGGCGGCGACGTCTGCTGTTCTAAGCGTTCGACGAGCGGTTCAAGCGGCGTAATGCCGTCTCTGAACTCGGAGAATATGTCGCGTTCGCCCGCCTGTTTGGCGAAGGTGTAGACGACGCCGTTTGGCTCGTTGTCGGTGCTGTAGGTGACGGTCGAGTTCATCCCCTCGCCCATGGATTCACCCTCCTGCCACGTGTCCTGTGCGGCCTCGAAAATGTTGGTCGCGCCGTCTACGAACTCGAACAGCGTTTCTGTGAGTACGGACACGTCCGTCACCCGCGGTGTGCCGTCGTCCCACTCGACCGTCGCCTCTATGGTGTAGCCCGGTTCGAGGGTTTCGACGGTCGCGTCAGCGGTCACGTAGGTCGGGTCATAGGAGTCCACGTCGAGGAGGAGCAGTTCTCCCTCAGCGCGCGTACTTTCGAGGACGCGAAACGTGCCGTTCGTCGTCACCTGCATGTCCGGCGGTAGACCGGGGAGCCTCTTGAACCGCCCGTCTCGGGGATGGTTTACAAGTGCGCACGCTAAACCACCCCCATGCGCATCGTCTCGTTGCTCCCCGCGGCCACCGAATGCTGTTACGCCCTCGGCGTCGAACCCGTCGGCGTCAGCCACGAGTGTGACTTTCCGCCCGCCGCGCGCGAACAGCCGAGCGTCGTTCGCTCTCAGGTTGACCCCGATGCCGACAGCGAAACCATCGACGCACAGGTACAGACCGCCCTCGAAACCCACGGGAGCGTCTACGAACTCGACCGCGAGAAACTCCGAGAGCTCGATCCGGACTACATCCTCACGCAGGGCGTCTGTGACGTGTGCGCGGTGGATACCGAACTCGTCGCAGACACTATCCGTGACCTCGAACTGGACGCCGAACTCATCACGACGGACGTGCACTCGCTCGCGGATTTGTACGGCGACCTGCAAAAAGTGGGAGACGCAATCGGCAAAGCACAGACGGCAGCGCGAGTCGTTGCAGACCTCAAAGCCCGTGTCTCCGAGGTCGAACGGCGAGCCAGTGAGTGCGCGGAAACCCCCTCGGTCGCCGTTCTCGACTGGCTCTCACCGGTGATGGTCGCGGGCCACTGGATGCCAGAACTCATCGACCTCGCCGGCGGGACGTACCCACTTGCAGCCCCCCGCGACCAGTCCACACCCTGCGAATGGCAGGAGATTCGCGCCTGCGACCCGGACGTACTCGCCGCCGCACCATGTGGATTCGGCTTGGCACAGGCACGAGAGGATGCACAGCTTCTTGCGGAAAAGCCGGGGTGGAGCGACCTCACCGCCGTCGCCACAAATCGCGCTTACGCCATGGACGGCCACCACCTCGTGAACCGTCCCGGCCCGCGCCTCGTGGACACGCTCGAACACCTCGCGTGCGTGCTTCATCCCAAGGAGTTTGGGGAGCCAGACCGTGCTTTCGTCGCAAACCTTTCGCACCCGACGCCGACCCAATGATACAGTTCACCCCCGAGAGCTACGACGCGCTCGTAGACCACGCTGAGAGGGGCGTACCAGAAGAAATCTGTGGCCTCCTCGAAGGAACTCGGGAGGGTGGAACGGCGCAAGTAACAGCGATACACCCGATAGAAAACGTCGCCACCCACCGCGAGACCCGATACACGCTCGACCCGGAGACACAGCTCGCGGTGATGGAGGCAATCGAAGGAAAGGGGACTGACGTCGTTGGCTTCTATCACTCACATCCCGCAGGCCCAGCACAGCCGAGTGCGACCGACGAAGCGCAGGCGACGTGGGCGGGCTATTCGTACGTCATCGTCTCACTTTCCGGCCGTCCTTTCGTGGGGTCGTGGGAGTGGACTGGTGAAAAATTCGAGCAAGAACTCGTCTCAGTCGGCCGAGATTGAACAGGTTTCTGCGTACTCCACGTCGTGGATGGACTCGATGGCCGGGTCGTCGCCGCAGACGGGGCAGCCGGGATTTTTCTGGATGGTGACTTCCTCGAAGGTCATGTCCATCGCGTCGTAAAAGAGGAGTCGCCCGGAGAGCGTCTTGCCCTTGCCCATCAGGTGTTTGACCGTCTCGGTGGCTTGGATGCAGCCCACGGTTCCGGGAAGGACTCCGAGAACGCCGGTCGTCGCGCAGTCGGGAACCGTCCCGGCGGGTGGTGCTTCGGGGAAGATACACCGATAGCACGGCGCGTCGTCCTCACTGGAGAAGGTCGTCACCTGCCCTTCGAACCGGTAGATTGCGCCGTGGGAGAACGGTTTGCCCGCGAGCGTGCAGGCGTCGTTCACGAGATAGCGCGTCTGGAAGTTGTCGGAGCCATCGACGACGAAATCGTAGTCTGCGATGAGTTCTTCCACGTTTTCCGGCGAGACGCGAAGTTGGTGGGTTTCGACCGTCACGTCGGGATTCAGACGGGCGACGAACTCGGCTGCGCTTTCTGCTTTTGGTGTGCCTATGTCTGCATCGGCGTGGATGACCTGGCGCTGGAGGTTGCTCCGTTCGACCACGTCGTCGTCTGCGATGCCGAGCGTGCCGACGCCCGCGGCGGCGAGATACTGAATAATCGGTGCGCCAAGGCCGCCCGCGCCGATAACGAGGACGCGCGAGTCGAGCAGGCGCTGTTGACCCTCTGGCCCGACTTCGTCCATGATGATGTGTCTGGAGTAGCGGTCGAGTTGCGTGGCGTCGAGGTCCAATCCCATGGCTGTCGGTTGGCGTGGGTGACGAATAAACGCCCGGGTGGTACACGCTTATTTTCCGGTGGTGCAAACTGCCGACAATGATTCTCGTCCTCGAAAACGAGGTTGACCCGGCCTATCGCTACTTCGGGGAGGCGCTCGTCTCTCACCTTCCCGACGGTGTCGAAGTGTATGACTACCCCGCACGCGGCGGAACACCCCCGCTTGACGGCGTGGAGGCGGTCATCATAGGCGGCAGCACGGCCGGCGTGTACGAGGCCGACGACCACCCGTGGATGGACGACGAGAAGGCATTTGTCCGCGACCTCGTCGCAGAAAACGTCCCGACGCTCGGCATCTGCTTTGGTCACCAGATAATCAACGAAGCCCTCGGCGGGTGCGTCGAACACCACACCACGCACAAGGAGCTCGAACGGATAGCCCTCGCAGACGACCCGCTGTTCGAGGGCGTAAACGACGTGATTCCGGCGGTACACGGCGACTACGTCGTCGAACCCGGCGAGGGGATGGTGGGGCTTGCCACCGCAGACTACTACGAGTATTTCGGTACCCGCCACCGCGACGCGCCTGTGTGGACGGTGCAGTTCCACCCCGAGTTCACCGAGGAGTTGCGCGCACCCATCGAGCGAGACTTCGGCTGGGACGAGAACGACCGGTCGTTTGCAGACGTGAACGCGGTCAAAACGCTCGGCAATTTTCTCGCGCTGGCCACGAGCCATCAGGTACGAAACTGACGCGCGTCCACGGCATCGAGAAATCGGTCGAATGCGCCGCTTTCTGCGTGAACGTGGGCGTACATCCCGAGCGTCCGGTACTCCGTCAGGCCCTCGTTGCCGTCGATGCCGGTACCGCGTTCGACGTCGAAGGCAAATCGAGCGTCCACGGCGGGCGTGGCAGCCGAGTAGTGGAACTCGTGGCCGCGGAGCGTGTCCCCTCGATTCGCCGTCAGTGTGTCTCCGGTCGCCCGTAACTCGACGTGGTCAAGGGCCTGATAGCGCTCGTGCATGGTCACTGCTGCAGGGAGGATGCCCGCCATCTCGTGGGTGGTCCCGTCGGTGGTCGTGAGCGACTCGGTGAGTGCCATGAAGCCGCCACACTCACCGAAAATCGGAAGCCCTTCTGTGGCCTGCGCGGCGAGCGCAGCAAGCGTGTCACTTTCTGAGAGTGCATCGGCGTGGCGCTCCGGATAGCCCCCGGGCAGATAGACGCCATCACACGACGGCAGCGGGTCGCCGTCGGTGGGAGAGAACGTGACGACGGTCGCCCGCTGGCGGAGGCGTTCGGGCGTCGCCGGATAGATGAAACAGAACGACCGGTCGCGGGCGACTGCGACGGTTGGCGCGTCGGAAGGGGTGGAGGGCGCTGGCTCTTGGTCGTATGCCGTGCGTTCTGCTTCGTACCACGTCGGTTCGCGGGCAATCTCCGCCACCTGTTCGGCGCGAATACCGGCTGCGGCGGCCGAAAGTGCGTCTGCAGAAAGCGGCGCTTCCTCGCCCAGATACAGCCCGAGGTGGCGCTCAGGGATGGTGAGGTCGTCGCGTGGCGGGATGAAACCGAAAAACGCGAGGGAGTCGGGAAGCGCCTCGCGGATGCCCTCGACGTGGCGGCCGGGATGGGCACGGGTTGCGAGGATGCCGACCACGTCAATTGGTGTGCCCGCCTGTTCGGCGTACTCCTTGAACCCGAGAGCGGTGGCGGCGACGCTCTGCATCCCAGCGCTCGCGTCCACCACGAGCACGACGGGCAGGTCGAGGTCGGCTGCGACCCGCGCGGTCGAGGTGTCGCCGTCGTAGAGGCCCATCATGCCTTCGACGACGCAGATGTCGCCCGTCCCGCGTACGTAGTTTCGGCGCATTCCTGAACGACCTTGTAACCAAGAATCGAGCGTCAGCGAGGGGACGCCGATCGTGGCGTGGTGTGACGGGTCGATGTAGTCCGGCCCGGCTTTCGCCGGTTGGACGGCGTAGCCCGCCTGCGAAAGCGCCCGGCACACCGCGAGGGTCGCGACCGTCTTCCCGACGCTCGACGCCGTCCCGGCGAGAACGACCCCGCGCATCAGCGACCTCTCGGCTCGTTCGACCGTCGTCTCTGGTGGCAACCGACACAGCTGGAGCTCATCGTAAACAAATTTAATTTCATTAGATAAAGTTTTATTGTATTACGAACGACGGCGTACTCGTGAACGAACGCTTTGCGACAACCGTTGCCCTCGCGCTTCTCGTGACCGTGACGCTGGTTCCAGCCGGTGTGACGGGGCAAACCACGAGTTCGGGCGCGATGACCGCCGACGAATGTAGCTTCCCGGTGACAGTCACCGATGCAACCGGGACGGACGTGACGCTCTCTGCAGAACCGGAGCGCGTCGTCACGCTCAGCCCGAGTGCCGCCCAGACGATGTGGGAGATTGGCGAGCGCGAGAAAGTCGTTGGCCTCACCAAGTACGCGGCGAACCTCGACGGTGCAGAAACCCGCACGAACGTCTCGACCAGCGAGAGCATCGTCAACATCGAGACGGTCGTTGGCCTCGAACCCGACCTCGTGCTCGCCCCGAACGCGACCTCGAAGGACACGATTCGCGCCCTGCGCGCCGCCGACGTGACGGTGTACCACATCCACCGTGCAGAAACGCTCGCTGACATCGAACAGAAGGTGACGAACGTGGGTCGGTTCGTCGGAGCCTGTGACGGTGCCGCGGACACGGTGGCGACGATGCAACAGAACCTCTCGATTGTTGACGCGGCGACCGAAGGCGAAGACCGGCCAAAAGTGCTCTACAGTTTCTACGGCTACACCGCCGGGAAAGACACCTTCATCAACACGATAATCGAGCGCGCAGGCGGCAGAAACGTGGCTGCAGAAGCCGGAATCGAAGGCTATCAGGTGGTGAATCCGGAGTTCATCGTCGGCGCGAACCCCGACTGGATTATTCGGAACACGGACACGCCAGACGTCCCGAAAACCGACGCCTACAACCAGACGACCGCGGTGAAAGAAGGCAACGTCGTGGTGATTCAACTCGAATATCTGAATCGCCCGGCTCCACGCACCGTCAAAGCGGTGTCGACGCTTGCTGAAACGCTCCATCCAGACACCTACGCCGAAGCCAAGGCGAACGCGAGCGCCGAGTCGGCGGTGAACACGACCACGGCGGCCACTGAGCAATCGAACACAACGCAGGCCACAACGACGGCCACGGAAACGACCGAAACCTCCGGCCCCGGCTTTGGGTTCGTGAGCGTGTTCGCCGCGCTCGCAGTGCTCTCAGTTGGCGCACTGTTCCGTCGAGGGTGGAGATGAGCGACGCGCTCTTTCCGGACGAGCCGACCCAAACCCCGCGCGTCGTCTCGACGTCGCCCTCTGGAACCGAGATTTGCTACGCGCTCGGAATCGAGCCGGTCGCCGTCTCCCACGCCTGCGATTTTCCCAAGCGAGTCGCATCCGTGCCGGTCATCGACCGTTCGCGGGTGACGGGCGAATCGAGCGCCGACCGGCACGACTCGGTCGTCGCGGCACGGCGCGACGGCGGCGTGTACGAGCTAGACGAGCAACTGCTCGAAGCCTGTGCGCCAGACCTCATCCTCAGTCAGTCGGTATGCGGTGTCTGTGCCGTCGACGAAACGGTCGTCCGCGACACGCTCGGTGAGTCTGCAGCCACCGTCCTCGGCCTCAGCGCGAGCACCCTCTCCGACGTGTTCGAGTGTGTGGCACAGGTCGGCAGAGAGACGGGAACCGAAGCGAGAGCAATCGAGGTCGTCGGCCAGTGCCAGCGGCGGCTTGCAGAGATTGCAGCGTCAGCGCCCGATAACCGACCGCGGGTCGTCGTCATCGAGTGGATGGAACCGCTCCACGTCGCGGCGAACTGGGTGCCAGAAATCGTCACGGCTGCTGGCGGTGAATATGGACTCGCAGCCCCCGGCGACCGAAGCGTCACCGTAGACTGGGCGGAGATACGCGAGTACGACCCGGACGTGCTCATCGTCGCACCCTGTAGCTTCGAGCCAGCCGAAACCCGCTCACGGTTGGGTGAACTGACGAACCGACCCGGCTGGGAGTCGCTCTCTGCCGTCCAGAAAGACCGAGTTCACGTCATGGACGGCACGGTACTCAACCGCTGGACGCCGCGGCTCGTTTCGCTCACCGAGGAGCTTCAAGCACGCCTGCATCCACCGTCGAACTGACCGAGTGGCCGCCCACTTGAGTGCAGGTGACTGCGCGGACGGGACGCGACTACACTCGAACCCACTCTTGGAGCGTGAAGTCATCGTACGTCGTCTCAGATTCGAGCGTCCACTCGTCTTCGTCCCACTCGGGATAGTACGCATCACCCTCGTACTCGCCGGGTACGCGGCTCAGCACCATCCGGTCGAGATGGGGTTGAAACAGCTCGTAGATTTTCCCGCCGCCGATGACGTACACCGTCTCGTCACCGAGCGATTCTGCAATATTGAGAGCCTCATCGACCGTGTGTGCAAGGTGTGCCGTCTCAACGTCGAACTCGCGCTCGCTTCGACTCAACACGATTTGGGCCGTGCCTGGCAAGTCCTCGCGCATCGAGTCGAACGTCTTGCGACCGAGGATGATGGGATGGGCTGCGATGCGGGCGCGGTACTGCTGTTTGTCCTCGGGGATGCTCTCCCACGGAATCTCCCCGTCTTTGCCGATGACGCGGTTCTCTGCGAGGGCAGCGACCGAAACGAGTTCCATAGCGGTGAGTGGAGCAGCATGGCAAAAAAGCGTATGCGAAGCCCGCCGACCGTCTCTCACCGGACGAATGGAGGAATGTTATTCATATAGACCGGTCGCATCCATACTTAGATACCAGATAGACATCCCAGCGAGGCAGTTCCTACTGGTATACTGAGTTTTAAGCCCGCCACTGGTAATCGAAGGAAATGGACGTTATCCACACAGCAATCTGGGTTTCTGACCTCGAAGCAACCCGAGCCTTCTTCGTAGACGCACTCGGGCTCGAAGAGAACTGGTCGTTCACACTCGACGGCATCGAGAACGTCTATATCGGAGGCGAACATGGGGAAATCCAATTCCGCTATGCCCCTGACCACGCCACGCCTTCCACAGATCGCAAGACCATCGACCATATCGCAGTTGCCGTCGACGACGTTGACGCCGAAACTGCGCGAATGGTAGATGAGACCGGCTGTGCGGTCATCGACGGCCCACTGACCGTGGACGTGGCAGACGCCCGCGTCTCATTCATAGAAGGCCCCGACGGCTATGTTGTCGAACTCGTCGAAGACATGAGCTGATCGGGTAAATCGGGGTCTCCGGTGGCTCATACCAAGCCATACTCTCATGAACATCCACTCGCAGTAGGGCGTTTCACCCGCAGCTTTATCGTCCGTCTGCGACAGTCACTGACATGGCAAATCCACCGTCACACGTGGCAATCATTGGTGCGGGCAATATGGGCGCTGGGCTCTCGGTTCAATTTGCACGTCACGGGACGTCGACAACGCTCATCGACCACCGGCAATCGAATCTCGACACGGCCCGCGAGTCGGTCACGGATGCACTCACCTTTCTGCAGAGAGAGGGCTTGTTGGCAGGAGACCACGCGACCATCCGTGAATTGATTGACTACACACTTGAGACAGCCACTGGCGTTGCCGACGCAAACCTCGTGTTGGAGACGGTATCCGAAAGTCGCGAGGTCAAGCGGGAGGTGCTTGAAACCGTCGCCTCAGCCGCCCCCGACGATGCAATTCTCGCGTCCAACACGTCGGGGATTCCGATTACCGAACTCGGCGAGTTCGTTCCCAATCCCGAGCGACTTGTCGGCTGCCACTGGTGGAACCCACCCTACTTGCTCCCGCTCGTCGAGGTTGTTCGAGGCGAGCAGACAGCCGCTGAAACCGTCGCTCGAACAGTGGACTACGTTGAGGCAGTCGGACGCGACCCAATCGTCGTCGAGCGGGACGTTCCCGGCTTCGTCTGGAACCGAATCCAGTTCGCGGTTCTCCGAGAGTGCACCCATCTGGTCGCAGAAGGGGTCGCCTCGCTCGACGACGTAGAGCGTGCGGTACGAGATGGCTACGCCCTCAGAACCGCCGCCGTTGGCCCGTTCGAGACCGCAGACCTCTCTGGAGTAGACCTGTTCCGCGATATTGCCAATAACCTGTACCCAGAGCTATCCACTGCCACTGAAGCCGGGCCCGTGTTCGAAGACCGCATTGCAACGGGCGATACCGGCGTCGCTTCTGGCGCAGGCTTCCACACCTACGAAGAGTCACTCGCCGAAGCAATCCAGCGCCGTGACGAACGCGTTGCAGCCATTCAGCGTGCACGCAACGAAACCAGCGGACGTGAAGATTAAGTGACGAATGAGTGTGTACTGAAGGAGTTGGGTTGATAGTTAGGAACGATGTGCGCCTCACCGTCGTTGCAAAATTGATGGGCTCTGCAGGATTTGAACCCCAGTCGCTCACTGCGTTCGCTCCTTACTGCAAATCCTTCGGGATAGATGATTCTCCGCTCACAGTGTTCGCGGAAGAATCATGGGCCCTACAGGATTTGAACCAGAGCAAGATTCGCTCCACTCATCTTGCAGGATACAAATCTGCAGTACATCATTTTCGACCCTCACAATAGTTCGGGCACTCAAATGGGCCCTGCAGGATTTGAACCAGCGCTCACCCGGTTATGAGCCGGGCGCTTTAACCAGACTAAGCTAAGGGCCCTCTGTTGGCCAATTTTCTCGTCTGCGTATTTAGACTATCGCTTGCGATGGCAGGATTGGTTGTAACCACGAGAGTTGAAACCCCGTGTCGAATTTTTCAAAAGCAACTCTCTGTAGTGTTCGGAACAGGAGTTCCTCACGGGTTGAGAGTTAAAGAAGCGCCGTCGCCAGGGCTCGAATCCACTCGCTCGAGATGCTCGCTCGTTATTCGAGCCTGTCGAGTTTCGTGGTCACCACTCTCAGGAATAACGCGGAGATAAAACTCCGCGTCGGGTTGAGAGTGGGAAAAGCGCCGTCGCCAGGGCTCGAACCTGGGACCACCTCGTGTCTGCGGCCCACAGAAGAACTGCGAACCTTAACAGCGAGGTGCTCTACCATCTGAGCTACGACGGCTTACGACTGCGTTTTCTGGTAGTGGGAGTTGCATGATATGGCTTTCGTTTTTTCCCTCGCATCGACACGCTTTCACTACCCCGCCGTCAATCCATTTCAATGACCGAGCGAGACGAATACGAGCGGGTGTTCAAGGGCGTCCGGGAGTGGGTCGAACCCGACGCAGACGAACAGGCCCGGCTTCGGGCTGCAGCCGACGCACTCCTCGACCGCACGCAGGACGCCATCGACAACCTCGCCGTCGAGGCCGACACCGTCCTCGTCGGTAGCACCGCCCGCGGGACGTGGATTAGCGGCGACCGAGACATCGACGTGTTCGTCCGTTTCCCTGCCGACCTCCCCCGCGAGAAGCTCGAACGACTGGGGCTTCAGATTGGCTCGGAGGTGCTCCCGGGCGGCCACGAGGAGTACGCAGAACATCCCTACACGAAAGGTGAGTTCGACGGCTTCAGCGTCGACCTCGTTCCGTGTTACGACGTGCCGACGGCGTCTGATATCAAGTCGGCCGTTGACCGAACGCCGTTTCACACCGCGTATCTCTACGACCACCTGACGCCAGAACTCGAGGGCGACGTGCGCCTTGCAAAACAGTTTCTGAAGGGCATCGGCGTCTACGGCAGCGATTTGCGGACGGAGGGCTTCTCCGGGTATCTCACCGAGCTCTTGATTCTCGAATACGGGAGTCTACTCGCGTTGCTCGAAGCGGCCGCCGACTGGAAACCGCCGGTGAAATTCGACCCCGAGAGCCACGGCCAACGCAGCTTCACCGACCCGCTCGTCGTCATCGACCCGACCGACCCACTTCGCAACGTCGCGGCGGCCGTCTCCCCCGACAACGTCGCCCGCCTCCAACACTATGCTCGGGCGTTCCTTGCTGACCCGAGCGAAGAATTGTTCGTCGCCACCGCCCCCGACCCGTTCACAGAAGACCAGGTTCGAACGACCATCGAGCGTCGTGAAACCGTCCCGGTCGCCGTCCGCTTCGAGACGCCGGACATCGTCGAAGACCAGCTCTACCCGCAGTTGCGCAAATCTATCAATGGCATGGCAAGCGAGTTGAACCGCCGCGGATTCGACGTCCTCCGGTCGGCCACGTTCGCAGCCGACACGGCGGTGCTGTTCGCTGAACTCGAAGTCGCCACTCGACCCGCTGTCGAACGCCACGAAGGCCCACCCGTCCACGTCAAAGCACACGCAGCGGGCTTCTTCGAGAAGTACGCAGACGACCCTGCCGTGTTCGGGCCGTTCGTAGACGGCGACCGCTACGTCGTCGAACGCGACCGGGAGTTTACGACGGCGAAAGCGTTTCTAGAGAGTGACGCGCTCTTCGACGTCGCGCTCGGGGCAACCGTCCAACGACACATAGAACAGGAGTACGACGTGCTCGTTGGCGACGAGGTGGCCACGCTCGCCGCCGAGTTTGGCGAAGCGCTCGCGCGCTACTTCTCGCCAAGACCGTGAGCCTTCACGGCCTGGTCGATGATGAGTTTGGCGCGCGCTGACGCGTCGCCCTCGGGTTCGACCGGTTCGCGCCCGTCGAACACCTCGTGTACCATCGTGATGCTTTCTGCGAGCGTGTCGAGCCCGTAGCCACCTTCGAGGACGAAACCGAGTGCGGCATCCAAGTCAGAGGCAAGCGTTCGAACCCGGTCGGTGAGCACGCCGTAGCCTTCCGTCGAGACGCGCATTCGGGAGATGGGGTCGTGTTCGTGGGCGTCGAATCCCGCACTCACGAGCAGTAGGTCTGGTTTGAACTCGGTGAGGGCGGGGACGAGCAACTGCTCGAATGCACCGGCGTACTCTGCATCGCCGCTTCCAGACGGAAGCGGAGCGTTGAGGGTCGTGCCCTTGCCGTCGCCTTCACCGACTTCTTCGACTTCTCCAGTGCCGGGGTACAATCCGGCTTCGTGAAACGACGAGTAGTGGACATCGCCGCGGTCGTAGAAGATGTCCTGGGTGCCGTTGCCGTGGTGGACGTCCCAGTCGAAGATAGCCACCCGGGAGGCGTCACCGCTGTCGAGTGCTGCCTGGGCGGCGACGGCGGCGTTGTTGATGAAACAAAAGCCCATCGCGTTGTCGTAGACGGCGTGGTGACCCGGTGGGCGGCCAATCGAGAACGGCGTATTCCGGCCGTCTTCGCCGTCGAGGGCGGCACGCGCGGCCCATTCTGCGAGGCCGGCGCTCTCGAGGGCGGCGTCCCACGTCGCTTCGACGGCGATGGTGTCGGGGTCCCACTCGCCGCCGCCATCGGCACAAAACTGCTTGACGCGGTCTATGTAGTCGTCGTCGTGGACGGCGCGGACGGCGGCTTCTGAGGCGGGGTCAGCCTCGATGTACGAGACGCCGTGTTGTTTTGCGAGCCCGCGGCGAATCGCGCGGAGACGGTCTGGACTCTCGGGATGGCGAACCCCCGTGTCGTGGTCCAGACAGACCTCGCTGTAGCCAAATTTCATTCAAAGAGTTCGAAATAGGTCTGGATGTCTTCTGCCTTGATGGTGCGGCGGTTTGCGTGGCGGGCGAGCGTCGCGGCGGCGAGCGCGATGTTCTCTGCGTAGTCTTCAAGGATGTCGGCAAGCGCGATGCGCGCGTCCATCGCCACGCGATATTTGTTGTCGATGCGGAGGCGTGCAATGCGGTCTACGGGTGCAATCGGCAGGGTCAGCGAATCCTTGTCGATGGCCTGTTCGACACCGAAATCCTGTGCCATCAGGGTTTTTCGACCATCCGCCGTCGCGTGCTCTGCCGCGTCAATCGCGAGCATCGCACCGTGTCCTTGAATCCGGCGCGCAAGCTCTTCTGCGGCGTCAGCGCTCACGCGAAGGGAGCCAGCATTGCGGCGTATGATGGTGTCTACCGGGGCGAACGGTAGCTCTACACTCATACCACAGAAGGGGTTTGAGTGCCCCATAAGAGTTTCCGTCGGTCACGCTACAGGGCGTTGCGTCGCTTAGAAGATGTCTGTGGCGTTGAGACGGCCGTCTTGCAATTGACCACGAACTGTAATCTCTTGGCCGAGCTGGACGGTCTGGGAGGTTTCGACGCTCATGGTCTCTTTGCCATCGTCGAGGACGACCGGGTTCCCGGCTTGGACGACTGTCCCGGTGAACTCGACCGTTTCGCCGTCTGTGTCGTCAGACTCGCCGTCGTCAGTATCGGGTTTGTTACCGTTTGCGAACGCAGAGAGTCCCGTGTCTTTGGCGTCGTCTGAAGAACTGGTTTCGACCTCGCGGTCGGTGTCTTGTGTGACTGAGATGGTCGTCCGCCAGCCAGCCGAGGCCTCCATGTCCTCTTGCCAACCGTCTTTGATTTCCACGTCCGCGAGGTGAACCTCGTCGCCGGGGCCAATCTCGTAATCGGCTTTGTCGCCCCAGAGTGCGACGCGGATGTCGCCCGTGGCGTCTTGGACGCGGATGTTCCGAACCTGCCCCTCGGAGCCGTCGTCGCGGTCGAACGTGCGCTTTGGGTCCGCAGACCGGACGACGCCGCCGATGTCCGCGTTCATGCCGATTTCGAGGTCAGCGATTGGCGTGGACTCGGGGACGTACTCGATGTCTTCGTCGATTTCTTCGACCTTGCCGCGGCTGCCGACGTGGAGTTCTAAGCTGCCGTCGCGCTCGCGAACGTAGCCATCGACGATTTCGACCGACACGCCAGCGCTGAGTTCTTCGGCGCGATTAGCCTGCTCGTCCCAGAGCGTGATTCGGATGCGGCCGGTCGGGTCGCCAAGCGTGAGGTTCGAGACGCGTCCCTCGGAGCCGTCGTCACGCGAGAACGTGCGGACGGTGCCGGTGTCGAGCACTTTACCCTGCAGGTTCACGTCGGAGAGACCGAGTGAGAGTTTCTCGATGGTATGGGTGTCGAGCACCTCGACGTCGATATCGACCTCGTCGTCGGGTTCTGCTTGGTCGACGCTGACTTCGACGCCGTTGAAGCCCTCTTTCGGACGGCCTTTGATGCGCAACACGGTGCCGACTTCGAGCTGGTCGCTCGCGATGGCCTCTGCCTGCTCGTCCCAGAAACTGATGCGGATGCTCCCGGTTTCGTCTGCGACTTCGACGTTGATGACGCGGCCGTCTTCGTCCTCGCCGTCGCGCTCGAAGGTGCGCAGGTCCCCGATTTTCATGACCTTCGCGAGGAACTTGACCTCGTCTTGGCCGGGCTTGATGTCCGCGATGCCCTCGACCTCGCCGTCCGCGAGTTCGTGCGCGATGAGCATGGCTGCCGTTTCCTCGTCTGCAAGCCCGCCCATCTGCTCGACCTTTGCAGCCACTGCTTCTCGAAACTCCTCCTCTGAGACGTCGGCCTCAAGGTCCCCATAGATGTCCTCAATATCGCCCATAATCGTACAATTCACCAAGTTATGGCCGCGCTTAAGCGTTGTCGTTGGCCGAGTAGACGCCTCTCGTCTGCCGATTTCGTTGGGTCACAATTCGGGTGCATGACGCACACTTGTGCCGCCTTCTGTCTTGAACCTATGCCGACTGCGATGCGCGGGCGACTTCGTGGTCTTCGCCGCCCGTAGTGTGGGTCACGACCACGGTTTCCGGCAACCCATTTTCGAAGCCAATCGACGCTTGGTACTGAATCTCCTGAATGCACTGGGCGCACATCGCGTCCTCGTCTGGTTGCTCGGTAACGACGTGGATGTTCAGAGTATCGGACTCGCCGTCGTAGGTCGCGGAATCAAGTTTCCCGGTATAACACGCGCTCGGGCCGAAGATGGTGCCCGAGACCTGCACCTGTGACTGGTCTGGCTGAAACGAAACATTTGCCTTGCTCACCTCGTTGCCACAGTCTTCAGACACCACCGTGAACGACTTGTTCGTGAGCGTGGGTGATTGTTCGGTCGGTGAGTCGTCGGTCGTCGTCTCGCCACCAGTTCCGGGATTCGTCGAACTTACACAACCTGCAACCCCTGCAACGCCGCCAACCGCGACGGACGTGAGGAATGTTCGCCGGTTCATACCAGCACGTAATCCGCATGTAATAAAGGTCGTTTGGTAGGTTCAAACGGCTCTTTCACCTATCGGACAACCGGGCGCGCGAGTGAGTCACACCCGCGAAATCGACGGACGGGAGAAGGGCGAGAATCGTAACCCCTTTAACTCCGCCGGGGGTACGTGTAGATGAGTCCTGATAGGGTAGTGGACTATCCTCCTGGCTTGCGGAGCCAGGGACCGGAGTTCAAATCTCCGTCAGGACGCTTCATTTCATTCAGCGCCCTGACTTGCCTTACGCTCGCGTTTGCTCGCGTAAGACTCCGTCAGGACGTTTCTGTCGAGCACAATAGCGAGGAGCGACGCAATTGTTGATTTTCATTGGTTATTGCTCACTCGAAACGGGCGAATCACCAGTGTACAACAAGTACCCAAGCACGACGAGGAGGACCACTTGGACGGCCTTGTCGAATACGCCAATGGTAAAGTACGGCATTCCAGCAAGTAGCCAGATGGCGATTTGTCCGGCGACGAAGGGGATGCCGATTGCGTAGACGAGGCGGCGATAGATGTTCAAGAACATGGCGAGAATCGCGGCGAAGAAGATGATTCCCGCGAACAGGAACGGCAGCGTTCCGTTAAGCGTGTAGACGTAGACGTGGACGAGACCGGTTATCGCGGCGAGGGCGGCGGTGGCCCAGTGAAGCCAGGTGAGCGAGTCCATGCGGAAGCCAAAGCCCTCCTGTGAGAGGGTACGGGATGGTTGGGTTGCCATGCGGTGTCTGGAGTAGATTCTCTCGCCCAGCACATTGCTATAGTAGCGTTAATCGCGAACGACCGGGCGACTCTGGCTGCCCACTCAGCGTGACGATGACCCGGCAAATCGCCTGCAGCGCGCCCGATTGGAAGGAGTATCACGCCAATGTTGCAAAGTCTGAATGTCTGGGCAGAGGCCACACAACTATTTGTAACGGAAGTGCCTACTCCCGGCCACGGGGAAGGGGATATGACCAACCAATCAGAGACGCGACTCGAATTATACGTCCGCTCGCTCGCACCCGGTGTCGCGCGCGAGCAACAAGACCGCGTTATCGCGCAGCTAAAGAACCTCAAAGACGCCGCCGCCATCGACGACTACACCATCGAAGTCTGGGGCAAGGAAGTGTGTGCCACCACTGAAGCCGCCCGCACCGACACGGGCAAGCAGGTGCTCGAAAAAATCGCGGAGTTCGAGCAGTGGGCAGCGCAAAACGACCGGTCGCTGTCGTCGGTGTTCGAAGTCCAAGAAATCGATTCGACCATCACGGGCGACCAGTACACGAGCATCGTCCTCCCACTCATGGTGCTTGCAGAGTATCACGACGACGACCTCGTAGGGGTTGCACCGTGTGCCTACGAAGGTGCACCCGTGACGATAGACGAAATTCTGGCGACGCTCGATGAGCAAACCGACCGTCCCTTAATCGCAGCCGGGCACGCGGGTCAGTAGCGACACTTTTCCGTCTCGCTCGCGTCTTTTGCGTATGGATGACAGCCTCAGAGCAGGCATCGCCATCTACAACGCAGGCGAGTTCCACGCCGCCCACGACGCCTGGGAAGACGAATGGCTCGAACTCGAACCCGGCAGCGACGACGAGCGCCTGCTCCACGGGCTGATTCAGTTCACCGCCGCCGTTCACCACGCCACACGCGAGAACTGGGAGGGAATGGCGGGGCTGGTCGCAAGCGCACGCGAGTATCTCACGGCCCTCCCTGCAGACTACCGCCGCGTGAACGTCGAGGAGGTTCGAGCCTACCTAGCGAAATTAGAGACGTCACCGAGAAGCATCGACCTCGATGCACCGTTGGTGGTGACCTACGACGGGGAGCCGTGTCAGCTCCACCACCTCGACTTCCCCGCCGCCGCCATCGCCGCGCGTATCCTGGCCGACGAGTTGGGGTACGATGACGACATCGTCGCACAGGCCGTCGCCTACGCGAGCGAAGCAATCGAGAAAAACGAGACGAATCAGTTCATCACGCTCGTCATGGACTTCGCTGCAAACGAGACGAACCGGCCTCTCGTGTTCGAGCGGCTCAGCCAGCACGTCGCCCAGCGGAACGCAAAAGTACGCGACGTTGAAGGCCTGTTCGATTAGTCGTCGAAGTGCGCGGAGTTGTCCTGTGGCTCGTAGCCGAGCACCTCTTTCGCGCGCTCAATGGAGTAGTATTTTCGGTCGTTGTCGGAGATACCGTAGACGATTTCGTAGTCGTAGTCGGCCTCGACACACCGGTCGAACAGGTGCGCACAGTCACGGTACGAGAGCCACATCGCCTGCCCACGCTCGTAGTCGATTGGCGGGTGGTCTTTGGTGAGATTGCCGATGCGCACGCACACCACGTCGATGTCGTAGTGGTCGTGGTAGTACCGGCCAAGCACCTCACCAGAGGCCTTGCTGACGCCGTAGAGGTTGCTCGGGCGGGGGAGTTCCGTCCCGTCGAGGCGGAACTCGTCGTGGGTGCGGTAGATGTCGGGTTTTCGCTCGTCGGTCTCGAATGCGCCGACCGCGTGGTTCGAGGAGGCGAAGGCGAACTTCTCTACGCCCGCGTCCACGGCCGCTTCGAGGATTGTCTGTGTGCCGTCGATGTTGTTCTGTAAGACGCTGTCCCAAGGAGCCTCGGGGCGGGGGTCGCCCGCGAGATGGATGATTGCGCCGACGCCGTCGACTGCCTCTCGGATAGCCTCTTCATCCGTGATGTCGGCGACGACGTACTCGTGGTCGACCTCGCCGGTAGGGGGTTCGCGGTCGAGGAGTCGCCACTCGTACTTGTCGGCAATGCCGCCCAGGATGGCCGTGCCGACGCGGCCCGCAGCGCCCGTGAGTAAGACCGGGTCGTCCATTCAGATGCATCTCCGGGCGGGGACAGTAAGTAACGTGCGATTCAGAAAAGCCGTCTGCAGATTAGGCGAGCCGCGCGAACGCCAGCGTGCCAGAGATGTTTTCGATGTAGATGTTCACCACGTCGCCCTCCTGTGCGCCGGGGACGAAGATGGTGTATTTGCCTTTCTCAGCGACGCCGTCGCCCTTGCGGCCGGTGTCGGTGATTTTGACTTCGTACGTTTTGCCCTCTTCTAAGACGGCACGATTCTGCGTCGTGGTGGTCTTCGTGCGCTTTGCAACCGGACGGAAGGCACCACACGCCTCACAGCGGAGCATCTGGGTGCGCCCTTCCATCGTGAGGCGGGTGTCGGGGAGGCCACACTCAGAGCAGATGACGAACTCTTCCATGTAGCTCTCGATGGCTGCCTCGAAGTCAGAGGCCGAAAACGACCCGTTGTAACGCGCCCAGTTCTCGTCGATTTGGCCGTTGGTACCGAACTCGCGCTGGATGGCGCTGTGGAGGTGTTCTGGCTTGCGCGAGAGGGCGTCCGCAATCGCATTCAGGTTTGTCAGGCGGGTGAAGGCCCCGTCTTTTTGCGCCTGCGCGTCTGGCACGCGAAGTCGGTCTTCGCTGCCCCGGAAGTCGGGCACAGACTCCATGGCCCGATCTAAGCTGGCTTCGTAGTCCATGGTCGGAAAAGGAGTTGGGGGCGTAAAGGAGTTGCGTGATTGGTTATCGCGCGGTGGCACACGAAGAGGTAAACTGCTCGCACACCGAGACACAGCCATGGAACCGACCGACGCAGAGACGGCCTGTTTCGAGGCGGGCATCAAGTTCGGCACGCTGTACCACCAGTTCGCGGGCACACCGGTTAGCCCCGAGAGCGCAGACAGCCTCGCACGCGCGATGGAGGAAGCTATCTTGAACCAGCCTCACTGCGAGGACGTGACGGTTGACATCCGCAAAGCCGACCTCGCGGCAGCCATCGACCACGGCTACACCGAACTCACGGGCAAGTTCATGGATGTGGAGATGCGCATCGCCTACGAGGGTGTCACCGTGCGCACGCGTATGGCGATGGAAGACGGCTATCCGATGATGCGCGTCGTCGATGTCGAGTGAA
Source organism: Haladaptatus sp. CMSO5 (assembly GCF_036689885.1). NCBI lineage: Archaea > Methanobacteriati > Methanobacteriota > Halobacteria > Halobacteriales > Haladaptataceae > Haladaptatus > Haladaptatus sp. CMSO5. The sequence continues at coordinate 865,664 of NZ_JBAHVW010000001.1, read as the reverse complement.
ACCCCCCTCCTGCACGCGATTTTCACTTTCAGTTTCGGGCAATAGTATAAAAGGAATGCCAACGAATACCGTGCTATGAGTCAAGCGACGCTCAACGATGACGAACTGTTCGGCGAAGCGGCAAGCGAAATGCGGGCCGACGTCGAGTCGCATCTCCAGCAAGCATACGAGTCGCTCCCCGCCGCAGACGACGTGTGGGACGTGGAAGCCGAGAACACCCTCGGCGTGCTCAACTCCCTGCGCTCTGCGCTGAACCCCGGCGACGCAGAAGAACACCTGCGTAACGCCAAGAAGTGGTACACGATGGGCGTGCGTGCGGACGCCTTCGAGGACGCAGACGACTTAGAAGAGCAAATCGAGGAACTCACCGAACTCATCGAGGACATCGAAGACGCCCACGAGAAGGTCGGCGGCCTCACCTCGACGATTCCAAAGCTCCGCAAATCGCTCGAAGCGATGGGCGAGGAAGCCGAGGCGGACGACGAGGAAGAAGACGAAGAGGAAGAATAACTATCGGTGGGCGGGCCGCGACACGTCTCGCTCGCTGACTGCCTCTAACAGCTTTGCAAGCGCCGCTCCGGCGTCCGCGAGCAGCGCCTCGCCACGCTTTGCGTCGCCTGCACTCGGGTCACCGACCACGCCGTTTTCTGTGAATTCAGCCGAATCCACCGCGAGGTTTACGCGACTCGTCCAGTCGCCCCACCGTTCTGCTGCGCCTTCGCGGGCTTCCTCAATGCGGTCTTCGTGGACGAGGTCAGGGTTGGTGTGGCGGAGCAGGGCGGTTTCGAGCGGCCCGCCGTGGCCCATCTCGCTGTTTCCGGTGAACCACGTGAAGGGGACGGCGAACGCGTCGTCGTGGCGGGTGATGGTCTGGCAGATTTCTGCGAGCGCGTTGATGTTGCCGCCGTGGCCGTTCACAATGACAACGCGATCCCACCCGTGAGAGGCGAGGCTCTGGACGGTTTCACGCACGTACTGGCGGAAGGTGTCGTCTGAGACCCAGAGCGTGCCCGTGAACTGGCGGTGTTCTTCGGCGATACCGACGGGGATGGTCGGGGCGACGACCACCTCATCGTCGTAGGCCTCTTCGCCGGCGGCGGCGACGGCCTCTGCGGTGAGGATGTCGGTTCCGAGTGGGGCGTGTGGCCCGTGCTGTTCGGTGCTGCCGACGGGCAGCAATGCGAGAGTTGTGTCGAGGGCGTCTGCGTCCGTCCACGTTTCCTCGGCGAGGTACATGGCTGACCCATGTGCCTGCCTGACCTTAATGTGTCAGTCTGTGGATTCGGTTCGCGCCTGTCTGCGGGCGGCGCGCTCGATGAACTCCTCGGGGAGGGAGTCGATTTCACCGGCTTGGACGCCCCAGAGGTGGGCGTAGAGGCCGTCTGCGGCGAGCAGGTCGTCGTGGGAGCCGCGTTCGACGATTTTCCCGGCTTCGAGCACCACGATTTGGTCTGCGTCCTTGATGGTCGAGAGGCGGTGGGCGATGGCGAACGTCGTCCGGTCTGCGGTGAGTTTGTCGAGGCTGCGCTGGATGAGCATCTCCGTCTCGGTGTCCACGTCGCTCGTTGCCTCGTCTAAGATGAGGATGTCCGGGTCGCGGAGGATGGCACGGGCGATGGCGATGCGCTGGCGTTGCCCTCCAGAGAGTTTCACGCCACGTTCGCCGACCATCGTGTCGTAGCCCTCCGGAAGGTTCTGGATGAAATCGTGGGCTTCTGCGGCTTTCGCGGCTTCGATTATTTCCTCGTCAGTCGCGTCGAAGGTGCCGTAGGCGATGTTCTCCATGACCGTCCCGTAGAACAGGAACGTGTCCTGACTGACGTAGCCAATCGAGTTGCGGAGACTGGAGAGGGTCACGTCGCGGATGTCGGTGTCGTCCACCGTGATGGCTCCCTCGTCTACGTCGTACATCCGGAGGAGGAGTTTGAGGAAGGTCGATTTGCCTGCACCGGTTGGGCCGACGAGCGCGAGGGTTTCGCCGCCCGCCACGTCCACGGACACGTCTTCGAGGATGGTGTCCTCGCCGTAGCCGAAGGTGACGTGGTCGTAGGCGACGCTGCCGTCTTCGATGTCGAGGTCGATGGCGTCGGGTGCCTGCTCGATGCGCGCGGGTTCGTCCATCAGCCCGAAGATGCGGGCGCTGGAGGCGCGGGCGCGCTGGTACATGTTGATGATCTGCCCGAACTGGGCCATCGGCCAGATGAACCGCTGGGTGTAGATGATGAACGCGACGAACTGCCCGGCGCTCAGTGTGCCAGAGAGCGGGCCGGGCGGCCCGTTGAGCACCCAGAGGCCGCCAACAGTGAACGTGATGACGAAGCCGATGCCGGCGAGGACGCGGAGGGCAGGGAAGAACTTGATTCGCGTCGTGATGGCGTCCCAGTTGGCGTCGAAGTAGTCCATCGACACGTCATCGACGCGGTCGGATTCGTAGGGTTCGGTGTTGCTCGCCTTGATGACTTGGATGCCGCCGAGATTGTTTTCGAGCCGTGAGTTCACTTTCCCGACCGACGAGCGCACGTCTGCGTATTTCGGCTGGATGATGTTGACGAACTTGTAGGTGAAAAACGCGATTGCGGGCACCGGAACGAGCGCGATGACGGCGAGTTGCCAGTTCATCGCAAACAGGATGATTGCGATGCCGACGACCATCACCGAGAGGCGGAACGCGGAGTTCATCCCGTCGTTCAAGAATCGCTCTAAGCGGTTGACGTCGTTCGAGAGGATGGACATCATCTCGCCGGTCTGTTTGTCGGCGAAGAAGTCCATGTTCAGCCGCTGCATCTTGTCGTAGGTGTCGGTGCGGATGGCGTGTTGGATGTTCTGGGCGAAGTCGTTCCATCCCCAGTTGCGGAGCCAGTGGAAGCCAGCGCCGCCGAAGAAGGAGACGCCGATGATCCCAGCCGAAAACCACAACTGGCCAGTACGGGTGGTCGGCAGCCACGCATCGGGGACGAGCCAGAGGTTAAACGATGCCGTCTGGAAGAAGATGGCGTCGATGGCGACGGCGAGGATGAGTGGGGGCAAGAGGTCTAAAACACGAGCGACAACACTTCCGAAAAGGCCGACGGCAAACGAGCGTTTGTTAGAACTACCGTACTGCGTGAACAGACGCAACATCGGGTTCTCGACGCGTTCGCGCTGGGCTTCGAAGGGGTCGTCCTCGTCTGCGGGGACGTCCATTGCCCTGAATCATGGGAGGGAGACGGAAAAGGATATTCCCAGTCACTCACTGACAGTGACCGTATCACCGACCGAAACGCCGTGGTCGGTCGTCCAGCCCCGGTTCACTTCGAGGATGTACTGCCCCGTGCCGGGATAGCGCGTGAGGTCGCTGTTGTTGGTTCCCTCGGGTGGGACGGGCGCGTGGTAGATTTTGGTAATCGTCCCGTTCGCATCGACGAAAATGATGTCGAGCGGGAAGTCCATATCCCGCATGACGAAGGTGTGTTCCCCCTCCGAGTCGTAGGTGAACAACATTCCCTCATCTGCGGGCATCGAGGTGGTGTTCGAGAGTCCGGTGTAGCGTTTGGCTGGCGTATCTGCGATGCGGGCGGTGACGACGCCGAGCTGCTGGCCGCTTTCGTCGGTGACCGTCACCTCCGTCCAGTTGTAGTCGCTGTCTGCGGGCGGGGCGGGTGGGCCGATGAGCCCGAAATTGAACGCGAGAAGGGCGACAACCCCGATGATGAGAAACGGGATTGGGCCTTTGAGGAGGGTTCGAGCCGAGAGGTCCATGGCTGTGAGGAGGCGCGGCCACCCGGTAAGGGTTCCGGACGAGAAAGTAACTGTTATTCTTGGGCAGTGGTTTGGTTGGGGTGCGGGCTCGTGGTCTAGTTGGTTATGACGTGGCCTTTACAAGGCCGAGGTCGGTGGTTCGAATCCGCCCGAGCCCATTAATTTCTGCGTCGCTCACTTTCGAGCGACGCGTATTCATGACGGTCGGCGGATTCTTGAACCCTGCAAGGCGAACGGAGTGAGTCTTGCTTTGGTTCGAATCCGCCCGAGCCCATCTTTCTTGTCGCGAGCAAACCCGCGAGCGACAGAACTCTGAAGCGAGGGCGATTCAATCAGACCAGACGCACGGAGCGTAAGCGAGTACGTCTGGGCGTGGTTCGAATCCGCCCGAGCCCACTCAATTCTGGCGCTGCTACTTTCAGCAGCGCCGGTTGTGTAACGCGAGGGCGATTCGGAGTAGAGAACGAGTGAGCGAAGCGAGTGAAGTTCGTGTGGTCCGAATCCGCCCGATTCGACACACACCAGCCCGATCCCACTCAAAAAACAAGTTCTGCACATCTGTCCCAAACCTGTGTGTTAACAATTAACTCTTACTTTCGTGATAGACAAGGTAAAAGATTATGTTGTCAGAGAGGTAATGGTAAAGTGGCCTAACTGGAGGGCCCCCAAAATCCAGTGTGGAGTCATTTGTAAGCGAATGAGTCCACTTTCCCCCAGGGTCGCTGATGCTCCCCCACTTGCATCAGCGGTCCCCCATCTGTTTACTACTCAAGAGAGAAATCGCTACGCTCAAACGGTGTGGCGGTGGATTTGCTGTTGTTTCACACGTTGATTGAGTGACGTTTTTGCCCAATTTCTGTTGTTTTATCGCCTTAGCGCGTTCATAATAAACACACTCAGCCACTGAGTTGTGTCTACACCGCTATGTCAACACAGGCTGCAGTGTTTGGAACTTTACTCGTCCTCCTTTCTACAACAGCGGGTGGGACCGTGATCGGGGGCGCGCAGGCTGAGGTCGTGACAATCGACGAATGTCAGACGATTTCTGCCGGTGGGGAGTACCGACTTGGACAAAACATCTCGAACGAGGGCCGCGAGGCGTGTCTGCAGGTGACCGCGAGCGACGTGTCCATCGACGGGGCAGGGTACACGATTGACGGCCCGGCACAGGGTGCGGCAATCCTCGTCGAGGGCGAGGGGACGCTCACCGACGTGACCATTGAGAACCTCTCGGTCCAACGGCGCAGTGGTGGCATCCAGCTCCACGGCGTCGATGGCGGGGCCGTGCAGGACCTCACACTCAAACACGGTGACGTGACCGGAGCAATCTACCTCGATAACACGACGGACGTGACGGTTGGGAACAACGACATCTCCCACAGCATGTTCGGCATCGTGCTCAACAACGCAGACGAGAACACGGTGGTCGGAAACGACTTCAGCGAGAACCACCTCGCTCAGGAGACGCTCGTCGTTGACGATTCGTCCAACAACGACATCAAGAACAACGTGTTCGTGGAGGGAACGGTCGACGTGCGGCCCGATGCCCCCGGGAACGCCATCGTCGGGAACACCTTCCGGACGGACGGCAGAATCTACCAGAGCACGGCGTTTCTCATCCGGAGCGATAACAACGTAGTTGCAGACAACAGCATCAAGAACGTCGAAACCGGGATTGCCGTCACTGGTTCGAACAACTACGTCCACGACAACCACATCATCGGCGCGACCGAGTTTGCCATCACCGCGAGTGCAACCGGCCAGACCATAGAAGAGAACACGCTGGTCGGAAGCGGCGAGGGCATCGACATGGCGGGCGGCGGCATCCAGCTCAACGGCGGCGACCACGTCGTAAAGCGGAACATCCTCACCGACAACGTCCACGGTATCGAAGTGCGTTCGGTCAGTGATTCGATGACCATCGAGCGCAACCGATTTGCCAGTAACAACATCGGCATCGAAATCCACGAGACGGCACTCTGTGGCGCGGGCGGCGAGGGCGCAGAACTCGTCGAGATTCACGAGAACGATCTCGTCAATAGCCACGCCTACGGTGTCGTGAACCACGACAGCGACGTGGTCGATGCGACGAACAACTACTGGGGGTCGTCTGACGGCGTCTCCTCGCACGAAAGTGCCGCAGGAACGGTCGTCGACCCCGTGAGCGGCACGGAAGCAGACGGCTCCGGTGACGCCGTCTCCGCGCGCCGTGGGACGAACACCGCCAGTGTGCAGTTCGACGGCTGGCTCGAATCGCCGGTTTTCGACGCCACCGCTGAGGCGTAAATCGGTCACTTCGTCTGTCAATTTAGTAACCAGATAATAAGGTGCCGTGTCCAGAGTTGTTTGTGTGGCTACCTATGCCACGAAGTACACGGCGCACGATTCTGAAAGCACTTGGCCTCACCGCAGGTGTCGCCGGAATCGGCAGCGCAAATGCCCTCTTGACTCGCGCAGACGAACACGCATCGACGGGGTGGAGCACGTTTCAGTACGACGCAGGGAACACTGGCTTCGTTCCCGATTCTCTTGACCTCAACTATCCAATAGCCAATTCGACGGTCGAAATCGACCCGAAAAACGACGAACGCCCCGCAATCGTTGACGGCGTCGCGTACGTTGCTGGCTTCGACATTCAAGCAACGGACCTCGAAACTGGCGAACTCCTCTGGGAACAGTCGTACGACAGCGCCACCCACCAAATCGGTTCGGACAAATCACCGACCGTTTCCGACGACACGCTCATCCTGAGCGGTGGCGGCGTCGTCTCTGCGCTCTCGACGCAGGACGGTAGTGTTCTGTGGCAGTTCGACACCGGCGAAGAAGACACCTCCTCGACGACGGTCGTCGATGGAACCGTCTACTTCACGACCGACACAGGCTGGTGTTACGCGCTGGCACTCGAAGACGGCTCACGAGTGTGGTCCTACGAGACCGGTGGCAGCATTGGCACCGACAGTTCCTACGGTATCCCGAGCGTCGAGGCGGGACTCGTGTTCATCGCCACGACGCTCGGCGTGTTCGCCTTAGACGCAGAAACCGGCGAGATGCAGTGGAACAAGGCAGTGAGTTTCGTCGCGCCGGTTGCCTCAGATGGTGCACTCTTTCTCGCCGCGGACGAAGAACTCGTTTCAGTCGATGCAACCACGGGAGAAGAACGCTGGCGAGTGACCGTCGATGACGATGTCAGTGTGCCGCCTGTCGTCTCTGACGGAGGTGTGTTCGTCCGCCGACAGAGTGGTGCTGTCGACGGCTACGACGCGGCTGATGGGTCACTCAGATGGAGCATCGAACTCCTCGAAGATTACCGTGTGCCGATGACCGGGGCCGGAGACACGCTCTACGTCCCATCCGGAGCAGACCTCTATCAGCAACTCGTCGCCATTGATACGGAGACTGGTGAGGAGCGATGGCGGTACTACGTGACCGATATGGAGGTGTACAATCCGTACGGGCTGTTCATCGACGATGGAACGCCGTACTTCCTCTCACATTACAACTATCTGTACGAACTCGTCGAAGGGCCACGCTCGCTCGACTGGCGATTTTTCCTCGGCGAACACGACTATGGGAATCCGGACCCCTATCTGTTCACCGTCAGCGAACCGCTCGTCGCAAGCGAATACGGCGTGTACACCTCGCAAGGAATCGCCGTCGAAGCAGAGAAAGGCGGCCCACACTGGGAAGGAAAGGGCGGGAAGCTCGAAGTGGACGACGGTGCGTACTACACTGCACTCGGGAGGGGGCTAACCGCCCTCGACTTCATCACTGACGACGGCCTCTTCGGCCGGCAAGACAACCAGCGCTGGCAACAACTCTTCGAGAAAAATCTCACGACGGCACCGCTCTCTGACGGCTCGATGGTGTACGCCGGGTCGGAGTTCAAAGATCAAGCTGCCTCGCTCTACGCGGTTGATGCAACCACGGGCGAACAGCAATGGGAGTTCACCGGAAAGAGTTGTCCCGGGATGGCGACGGTCGAAGCCGACCCCGTCTTCCTCGGAGAGACGGTGCTCGCCGGGACGAGCGACGCGCTCTGGGCGCTCGACCGCGCCGAGGGAGGCGTCGCGTGGGTCGCAAACACGACCGTTTCGCAACTCGCTTCGAACGCCACGCACGCCTTCACCGCCGGTGACGGGATGCTCACATCCTTCGACGACGCTGGTGAATCCGTGTGGGAGACGATGGTCGCCGGCACCGTCTCCGGACTCGCCGCGACCGAAACGCACGTCTTCGCGACGATTGCCCCGGCTGAACAGGTGACACAACTCGCCGCCTTCGACGCCGCAACCGGCGAACGGCTGTGGGCGTACACCCCTGTCGAAGAAATTCTCACCGAACCACTCGCCACTGACGCCACAGTCTACGTCGGCGCTGGAAATACGATTCGCGCACTCAACCCAGAGGACGGCACCGAGCGCCGCCAGTACGACGCACAAGCCGAGATTTCGGTCACCCCGGCGCTGACCGACACCGCGCTCTACGTCGCGACCGAAGCCGGATACATCTACAAATTCGAGCGAACTGAGTAAACCGGCAGGTGACACCGCCGGAAGCGATATGTGCCACCACACCCCATTCTGTGCAATGGCAAAATCGTGTCCGAAGTGCAGCGGCTACGTCAAATCCGCGGGCGGGACTGACTATGAGTGCGTAGAGTGTGGAACAACCTTTGATGTGGCCGACCTGTTTTTGCCCTGACTCTGCCGCCGCCTTTCGAAATCCTTTTTTGTGCCGTCACCCTCCGTCCGATTGCACACAAGCGACGTGCGCCGCCTTAGCTCAGCCTGGGAGAGCACTCGACTGAAGATCGGGCTGTCCCCGGTTCAAATCCGGGAGGCGGCATTTTCTGATTTCAACACCTCCAGCGAGGCGTCTCGTCGCCGAGCAACTCGGTTGAAATCTGTAACTGCGAACCGAGCGGATTTGAGCCAGACGAGTCGCAGCGGCGAGTGAAACGAGGCGACCATCTCGACATGGTTCACAATCCGGGAGGCGGCATTTTCTACGGCCGACAACACGAACGAGCGAAGCGAGCGAGCTGTCGGCCATGAACATTCTATCCGAGCCGATTTGAAGCAGGGAGCGAGCAGTGCGAGCGACCGAGGTTCACAATCCGGGAGGCGGCACCACAGCCCCGAAAGTCCACCCCGCCGCCTCACGTTTCCATCGCAACCGCCTGTTCTTGAAGATACGCCCGAAAGCCCTCAAAGGCGTTCAACCCAACCAACAGCACGGCGACTAGCCCGACAAGCGTGAGCGGGACGATTTCAGGCGCGAGAAACGCCATGAGTACCAATAGAGCGGTTGCAGTCAATCGCACGGCGAGTACGTGGTCGTGGGGTGGTTCGGGTGTGGTTCGGTGGACGAGGCTGGTGCCGAGGAGGAAGATGGCGACACCACCGGCGACGGCGGCGGTGGCGCTCGGTTCGAGTGTGTGGCTCTCGATTGCGGCTTCGATGGCGAGTGCGATGCCGACGCCGGTGGTGATGATGCCAATGAACACGACGATGTGGCCGATGACGTGGGCGAACGACACTTCGCGCTCGCGCGACCACGCGCCCGAGTTCGTCCGGTACATCCGGTCTACGAACCACTCGTCTACGTGGCGGAAGTAGGTCCACCAGAACGAGACGGCGATGAGAAAGCCAGCGATTGCAGTGAGCGCAGAGCCGACGGCCCAGTCGGTGCCAGAGGTGCCAACCGCGACGGCGAGGACGGTTTCACCGAGCACGAGGATGGTAAACAGGCCAAGCCGTTCTGAGAAGTGCGAGGTGGGTCGGGGGATGGTTTCGAGGCCGACGTAGCCTCGGACGGTCACGACGATGCTCACGACGAACGAGAGACCCCAAATTGCAAAGCGAGTGGGTTCAGGGAAGAACAGCGAGACCGCCCAGACGCTTGCGCTGAGTGTGGTCGAGCCAATGACGAACGCGGAGAACTGCCGATACTCGGGGACGTTGAGCCACACGCGAAAGTACATCCCGATGTAGAGGGTGCGCAAGAGCAGGTAGGCGAGGGCGAAGGCGAACGACCCGCCGTGAAGCGCGCTGGGAATCGTCCCCGTGAGGACGATGACGCCGAACATGACGGCGACCATCCCGACCCGGTGGACGATGTCGTCGGTATCGAACTGATCTGCGTAGGTTGAGAATCCGAGCCACGTCCACCAGACGATGACGAAGAGGCCAGCAAAGCCGAGAAAACCCGTGAGCGAATGGTCTTCGTGGAGCAGGCCGCCGAGTTCTGCGACGGCGACGACGTACACGAGGTCGAAAAACAGTTCTAACCACGTCGCATGGCGGTCACCTTCTCGGGTGTAGAGCGTCGGCGGACGTCTGGCTGCCCGCAGGAAACGCGTCGAGTGGTGGACAACCCCCATGCTGTCGCGTCCGCGGACTGGTGGCTCTCCGCGTGCCTCCCCCACGCCGTCTGTTGCCGTTCTCTCAACCACCAGTTCCCTCCCGCGTTTCGACGCCGAACACCGAATGCGTCGCTCTAGAACTACGCTGGGGTGCAGAATAAAGCCGCTAGCGCGGGCGAGGGGTGCGACGACCCGGCCGAGATGCAGTCGTTGTCGAACGAGACTGGCTCCAGAGATTTCGACTGGCCACAAGCGGTAACCGTCGCACGCAAGAATCCACAGGCATGCAAACCTCGACACTCATCTTGGCGTTTGGCGTGGGATTGTTCGTGCTGCCGATTCCGGGGACGTTCATCGGCGGCGCACTGGTGTTGCTCGTTGGCCTACTCGTTCGGTGGCTTGGAAACTAACACGGGTGAAAAGCGAGGCGGGAGATACCGAAAATTAGGGTGGGAATCAGCGAAGCGAGATGTCGATGCTTTTGGTCTGCATGTAGTGGTAGACGGTCTCTCGAGCGCGCTCGCGGCCGATGCCGGACTGTTTATAGCCGCCAAACGGCATCCCGTCTGGGAAGTCGTTGTACTGGTTGACCCAGACCGTGCCTGCCTGCAGGTCGCGGGCAGCTTTGTTTGCGTTCGTGAGGTCGTCGGTCACGACCCCGGCGGCGAGGCCGTAGTCCACGTCGTTTGCGAGCGCCATCATCTCGTCGTAGTCGTCCCACTCGAACACTTCGAGGACGGGGCCGAAGATTTCCTCTTGGACGGCCTCGTGGTCGTGGTCGAGATTCGTGATGAGCGTCGGCGAGACGAAGCTGCCCGCGGCGAGCGCGTCGTCGTCCGGTGCAGCGCCGCCCGTGAGGATGGTCGCACCCGCCTCGCGGGCCTTCTCGACGTACGAAAGCGTGCGTTCTGCTTGCTCTTTCGAGACCTTCGGCCCCATGCGCGTGTCGTCAAGCAGTGGGTCGCCAAGGGCGAGGCCTTCTGCGATTTCGGTGAGTTTCTCCAAGAACTCCTCTGCGATATCTTTGTGGACGAACAGGCGCGAGCCTGCCGTACAGCACTCGCCGGTGTTGTAGAAGATGGCGATGTTCGTAATCGCAACCGCCTTTTTCAGGTTGGCGTCGGGGAAGATGACGAGCGGGCTCTTGCCGCCGAGTTCGAGCGTGACGTCTGCGACGCGGTCTGCGGCGTTTTTCATGACCTGCTTGCCGATTTCGGTCGAACCGGTGAAGGCGAGTTTGCGCACGTCCGGGTGCGTGGTGAGCGGTTCGCCCGCGTCGGGGCCGAATCCGGTGACGACGTTCACGACGCCGTCGGGGAGCACGTCGTCGATTTCGGCCATCAGCTTGAGCGCGGTGAGCGGCGTCTCCTCTGCTGGCTTGAGGACGATGGTGTTGCCCGCGGCGAGCGCGGGAGCGAGTTTCCACGACGCCATCAGGAGTGGGAAGTTCCACGGAATGATTTGGCCGACGACGCCAAAGGGCTCGTGGACGGTCTGAATCTGACGCGGGCCGTCGGACGGGACGGTTTCGCCTTCGAGCGAGCGCGTCACGCCCGCAAAGTAGCGAAAGTGTTCTGCGGCGAGGTAGACGTCTGCACGGGCTTCGTTGATGGGTTTGCCGTTGTCGAGCGTTTCGAGTTGTGCGAACGCCTCGCGGTTGGCCGAGATGCGGTCTGCGATGGTTTCGAGCAGTTTCTGGCGTTTGGCGGGACCGGTCTGTTTCCACTCTTCGTCGAAGGCAGTCTGGGCGGCGCTCACGGCGCGGTCTACGTCGGCTGCGTTTCCGGCTTGGATATCTGCGAGCACCTCGCCGGTGGTCGGGTCGCGCGTCTCGAACGTCTCGCCGGAGGCGCTTTCGACCCACTCGCCGCCGATGTAGAGGCCAAGTTGGTCTGGGACGACCTCCGCGGCCGTGTCGGCGTGGCGGTCGCTAATTGTCTGTCTGTCCTCTGGTACGTCTCCAGACTCAGTGGTCATCGTAGCTGGATATGGTCGGTCACCCGGCTTAAGTGTGAATCCGCACATGGGCGGAGAGAAACCAATTGTGGTTACACTTCGTCGGGTACGGCCTAGAATAGATAGAAAATGGTTACATCGTGTGTCGCGTAACCACGTCGCGAGCGCCACACCTCGATGAAACTGCCAAGACCAACAGAGTAGCGTGGCGAACTGACGAATACGCACAATATTTTGTAAAATTGCGCAAGTACGGGCAATAAGTAGTCATTTGTCGTCCGATAGTCGGTATATTTCTCATAGATTTTCAAATCTTGAAACTACATTCAGAAGACTTAACAGTGGCAAGTCCCTCGAACCAAAGGTAATGGCGAAAGGTAACGTTGATTTCTTCAACGACACAGGCGGTTACGGTTTCATCAAGACGGACGACGCAGACGACGACGTGTTCTTCCACATGGAAGACATCGGCGGCCCAGACCTCGAAGAAGGGCAGGAAGTGGAGTTCGACATCGAGCAGGCCGACAAGGGTCCCCGCGCAACGAACCTGGAGCGTCTGTAATCATGGCGAAAGGTAAAGTCGACTTCTTCAACGACACCGGCGGCTACGGTTTCATCAAGACGGACGACGCAGACGACGACGTATTCTTCCACATGGAAGACGTCGGCGGTCCTGACCTCGAAGAAGGAACCGAAGTCGAGTTCGACATCGAGCAGGCCGACAAAGGCCCTCGCGCGAAGAACGTCACCCGCCTGTAAGTCGGGTTTCTCGTTCAGCAACTAACTAAACTTTCTCAGAGTATTTTACGGTCAAGAGCGCCGCGTGCAGAAATAGAGAGACGCATCCACAGTATGCCCGGCGAGTGACCGCCACACAAACTTACTTCCCTCACTCCTTCGAGGGTGAACCATGGCATCAGCTGTCGAAGACTACCTCGAAATCAGTCAGCTCAAACACGAATACTGCTATCTCATCGACGACCACGAGTACGACGCGTGGGTCTCGTTGTACACCGAAGACGGCTCCTTTGGGCGCGCCGGTGACGACCGTGCAGAAGGCGTAGAGGGGCTCCAGTACTTCGCAAACCAGATTTTCGACGAAATGTACGAGCAGACCGCCCACCTGCTGATGAATCCCGTCATCAACGTGGCGGGCGACGAGGCGACCGGTCGCTGGTACGTGTTGCTCATGTACACCGATAGCGAGGGCGAACAACGATGGATGCAGGGGCGCTACGAAGACGAGTTCGAGCGCGTCGACGGCGAGTGGAAGCTGTCTGCGGCGACCGTCGTGCCGCTGGCTAGTGGGTCGCTCTAACCAAAAAATACTCGCGGGACTAGCTTCCCGAAAGGTGTTCACCGATTTGCTCGAACTCTTGCATGAACGTATCCATGTCGTAGTGCTGTGCGTGCAATATGGCGCTGTAGCGGGCCGTGTAGCTCGCAAGCGTGAAGAGTTCAGCCATTTCGGCTTCGGTCGCACCATTCATCTCCGCGGCACCCTTGTGGAACGCCTGACAGTACGGACATTTAATGTTGGCTGCGACTGCAAGACCGATCAGTTCACGATACTTTGCTGGGATCTCCGTCTCCTCGACGGCATATCGCTTGAAAGTAGGCCATTCTGCGATAACATCGTCTTCTGGCAGAGCTTTGAACCACCCCGGTACGATGCCGAGCGTCGCTTCGATGTCAGCGAGTGTTTCGTCGTACGATGGCCCCTGTTTGCCTGTTGTTGCCATGTGTTTTCCTCAGTTGTCGATACAGTGTGGGACCCAATTGTCGGAGAGAGTCACACACAGGACAATCCACCCCACGGTGATCCGGTCTGTTCAGACGATCACCATAGAAACGTACGTTCGATAGGGGGAAAGTTGTACCCCTACCCACTGGAAAAACGGATATTCACGAAGTGGTGTGGCTCAGTCGTCCGTCTCGGTCATGCGGACGGTGAGACAGGGAACCAACGAACTGCGGACGACTTTTTCGGTAACACTCCCGAGGAGATAGCGGCCGAGTCCTTTCCGTCCGTGGGTTCCCATCACGACGAGATCGATGTCGTTGTCGTCGATGTAGCGTAAGATTTCGCGGTGGGGCGACCCACTCTCGATGGTCGTTTCGGTGACGATGCCCGCTTCGACTGCTTGGTCGTTTATCTCCGCGAGGGCGTTCTTGCCGTTTTCTTTGAGGGTGTCGATGATGAGGCCCACGTCCACTTCCGGGGCGAACGCTGCGGTGTCGATGACGTAAAGGGCGTGGAGCGTCGCGTCGTAGGTCGCAGCGAGGTCGAGCGCCTGCTCGATGGCTTTTTGCGTCCCAGCACTCCCGTCAGTGGGGAGTAAAATGTTTTGGTACATACAGGAGTTACAACCGGTGGGATAATAGTAGTACGCCCCGATTCCAGCGAAATAAGATTCACTTCAGGTAAAGGAACTCCTTTCAGGCGATTTTCCGCTTGCTATCACGGGTGACGCTACGTTTAATATCTCAAAGCGCTTATAAGCATGTCGGTAACCTACCATGCGAATCAACGACCGCTTTGACGAAATGGACCGCCTGATGGAACAGATGCGCGAGCGAATGATGCGCTCGCCCTTTGGTGGGATGGAATGGAGCGACTTCACCCCCGAGTTCCGCCACGCGGGGAGCAACATGACCCTCGAAACAGACGAGGAGGGTTACGTTGTTCTCGCGGACATGCCGGGCTTCGAGAAGGAAGAACTCGACGTTCGCTTCGACAACAGCGTGCTCACGATTACGGGCACCCACGAGGCAGAAGACGACTACACCTCCCAGCGCCGCCAGGTCCACGAGCAGATGACGATTCCCGGTGAGATTCGGGAAGCCGACATCACCGCATCGTACCGCAACGGCGTCCTCGAGATCCACCTTCCAACCGAGGAAACGATGGACGACAGCAGCCACCGCATCGAGATTAGTGACTGAGCGAAACCGTTAGGTTTCGCGAAGGTTGGCAACCATGTTGCCAGAACTGAGGAACGCGCAGAGCGCGTTCCGAGGGTTGGAGAGGTGTTTCTCTCCAGAACTGAGCGAAACCGTTAGGTTTCGCGAAGGTTGGCAACCGTGTTGCCAGAACTGAGAACCGTTGGTAGAGAGGGACCACGGGCACCGAACGCGATTCAAGCGTCGTTGCGAGAGTGTCCCCTTGCAGTTTTTCGATTTTTACAGACACACAGCGGGAGCTAGCGCCTGCAGCAACACTAAAAAGTGTGGAGTTATGCGTCGATGGACTCTCCGTCATCAAGCAAGATATCTTCGAGGGAGACGTCTTCTACGTCTTCTTCGAAGTCTTCGAGTTGTTGGTCTTCGTCGACCACTGCCAGTTCCCGTTCAGCCTCAGCCGCGAGCAGTTGTTTCTCCTTGCGAAGCCCCTTCTTCTCTCGGCCACGTTTTGCATCTGGCATAGACGAATGCTATACGTTACCAAAGTACTTGAATCTGCGTTGCCGGGCAAAAAACGATCGACGTGTAGGGTTTACTGAATGAGCGCGCCCGGTGGGCCACCCGCGAGCCGGGCGCGGTCGTGGGGTGCCTCGAAGTCGAGCACTGGTCCCTCCGGGATGATACCCTTCGGATTCAGGCTCTCGTGGGTCGTAAAGTAGTGTTCTTTGATGTGTGCGAGGTTCACCGTCTCCGCGACACCGGGGGTCTGGTAGAGGTCTTTGAGGTAGTTCCAGAGATTCGGGTAGTCAACGATACGCCGGAGGTTACATCGGAAGTGGTTGACGTACACCGGGTCGAAACGCACGAGTGTCGTGAACAGACAGATGTCTGCCTCGGTCAGTTTGTCGCCCGCGAGGTAGCGCTGGTCTGCGAGCACATCCTCCCAGTGGTCGAGCGCGGCAAAGAGGTCGGTGACGGCGTCCTCGTAGGCCTGTTGTGAGTCTGCGAAACCGGCGCGATAGACGCCGTTGTTGATGGGCGCGTAGATGGCGTCGATGGCATCGTCTATTTCCTCACGGTAGCCTTCGGGGTAGAGCGTCACGTCGTTCCCAAAGTCAGCGAAAGCGGTGTCGAGCATCCGGAGGATTTCTTCGGATTCGTTGTTGACGATGGTTTCCGTTTGCGTGTCCCAGAGAACTGGAACGGTCACGCGCCCGGTAACGTTCGGATCGGCCGCGCGGTAGGTCTCGCGCAGGTAGTCGAAGCCGTTGATGGAGTCTTCGGTACAGCCTGCCTTTTCCGGCGTGAACTGCCAGCCACCTTCGTCGCGGTAGGGGTCGACGACGTCCATCGAGATGACATCCTCGAGGCCGCGAAGGCTTCGGATGAGTGCGGTGCGGTGGGCCCACGGGCACGCCCACGAGATGTAGAGGTGATAGCGCCCGGCCTCGGCGGGGTAGTCGGCGTCGGGGTCGGCTTCCACCCAGTCGCGGAACATCGTGGACTGGCGCTCGAACTCGCCGTCCTCGTTCGTCGACTCGTAATGATGGCCCCACTCGCCATCGTTGAACATCTTCATGGGCGGTGCATGGGAGTGAATGCGTATAACCGCACGCAATCGTGTGAGCGATTCGCACGAAATCGGCCGCGTGAGGCCCATCTGTTGCCGTCGGTTCGAAGGGTTTATTGACGCGGTAGGCGTCAGCCTCCAGTAGTAACCATGGCCGACAAACCTGCCTCGATGTACCGGGACATCGACAAGCCGTCGTACACCCGACGCGAGTACATCACCGGAATCCCCGGTTCCAAAGTCGCACAGTACAAAATGGGTGCCGTGGACGCAGACCCTGACGACTATCCAGTCCAGATCTCCCTCGTCTTAGAGGAAGCCTGCCAGATTCGTCACGGCTCGCTCGAAGCAGCACGCCTGAGCGCGAACCGCGCGCTCATCAAGCAGCTCGGTGAAGGCAACTACAAGATGATTCTTCGCAAGTTCCCACACCAAGTGCTCCGCGAGAACAAACAGGCAACCGGCGCGGGTGCAGACCGTGTTTCTGACGGGATGCGCCTCGCCTTCGGGAAGCCAGTCGGCACCGCCGCACGCATCCCGAAAGGTGAGCGCCTGTTCACCGCGTGGTGTAGCGTAGACCAGGCACCGATTGTGAAGGACGCCCTTCGCCGTGCCTACAACAAGGTCTCCCCACCATGCCGCATCGTCGTCGAGCGCGGTGAAGAACTGCTCGTCGCCTAATCGGCCACGGACCATTTTTACTGCTGCCCGCGCTCAGTGAGCGTATGCTCCGTCTCGCGGTTGCGACGAACAAGGAAACCTACGACCGGATGCAAGCGCCGCTCGAAGCGCGGGGGATTCTCGCAGAATACGTCGAAACGAGAGAGCGGACGCTCTCGCTCACCGAACCCTGGCACGGCTTCGACGTGGGCTTTGTCTACCCCACGCGTATCATGGAAGGCGGCGTCGCAGACGCCCTTCTCAACGTTCCGTGGTTAAACGACCGGGAAGCGATTCTCACCTCTCGAAACAAGGCCGGGGTCATCGCCGCCCTCGCCCGTGAGGGACTCCCCGTCCCGGAAACGACGATGGTCTCGAATCCCACCGACCGCAGCGACCTCGAAGCCGTCTTCGTGGCGTTCGAGCGGCCCGTCGTCGTCAAGCCGAACTCCACGACACGCGGCACGGGCGTCGTCAAAGTCCACGATGCAGACTCGTTTCTCGGTGTCTCTGACTATCTCTCGCTCATTCACGACTACCGCGCGACCGGCGACAAGTCATTTCTCGTCCAAGAGTACCTTCCAGATGCACGAGACTACCGCGTGATGGTGTTAGACGGCGAGTACGTCGGTGCGGTCGAACGCCGCTTACCCGAAGACAGCGACCACTGGAAGCACAACGTCCACCGAGGCGCAAAAGCGACGGGCATCGACCTGCCCGACCATCTCAAGGAGCTTGCAGAGCAGACTGCTGCGGTGCTCGACATTCCGCTTTTAGGGGTTGACCTGCTCGTCACCGACGACCGCGCGGTGGTAAACGAGACGAACGCGCGGCCCACGATTGACGACCCGAAGAAGTACGAATCCGGATTCTACGACCGGCTCGCCGGTGTGATTCGAGAAACCGCAGAAGAGAACAGAGATTAGTTGACGCTGATGTCAGCGGAGTCCTCTGCGCGCTCCAGGGTCACTTCAAGGACGCCGTTGTTGTAGGTGGCCGTTGCGGAGTGCTCGTCTACGCGCACGGGAAGCGAGACGTGTTCGTCGTACTCACGGGTCTCGCTCTCCGCGGCGATGGTTAGCGTTTTGCCGTCGCATTTCAAGTCGATTTGGTCTTTGTCGACGCCGGGGAGGTCAGCGATGACGCGAACGACATCGTCCTCCTCGTACACGGAGACGTGGGCGTTGCCCGCTTCGTCGCGTTCGACGTTAACGTCCACGTCATCCCCAATCACGTCATTCATCATCCGCTCGATTTCCCGGAACAGGTCGTCGAACGGGTCGCGGTCATCTCGTCGTTTCATTGGAATTGAGTAGGTGTGTTGAGGGCAAAAGACTTGGGTCAGTTAGATACCCATGCCCATCGCTTCGTTGGTCTTTGCGACGCTCTCTGCGGCGTCTGCGGTGCCGAGGACGGCGCGAATGGCGTCTACGTTCTCGGGGACGACGTCCGATTCCTGGTGGATGGCCTGGAACAGGTAGAGGTCGTTGCCTTCCATGCTAATGGACTCACGCCAGATGCAGTTCTCCCAGAGGTCGCCGCGCGGGCGGCCGATGTCGTGGGCGAGCTCCTTGAGTTTGCCCGCACCGTCGATGTTCATGTTCTCGCGGATGAGGAACAGGCGTGACTCCTGTTCTAAGAGGTCGCGCACTTCGTCCGCGGTTGGCTCGGATTCGAGCGAGACGTTCACGCTGTGGGTGTGCATGAGCGTCGCGGGAACCTTCATACCGAGCGTGTCAATCGAGAGGTCGGGGAAGATGGTCTTCACGTCTGGACCGTGGTGAGACGGGAGCGTAATTGGATTCGGGAGGATGTCGTTGATGGGGCCACGGGAGGTCTGGCCGGGGTCGCCGCCGCGGCGGACGAGCGTGACGCGCATCTTTTCGATGCCAAATTCCTCTTCGAGCGGGGCGGCCAGTCGGGAGAGGCCGGTCGTGTTACACGAGACGACGCGGACGTGGTCTGCGCCTTCGACTTCGGAAAAGTTGCCGCGGGCGTTGAAACTCACGTCAACGAGGTCTGCATCCTCGCCACCCTGATAGAGTGCCGGGGTTTCGTACTCGTCGTAGAGTTCCTTGTTCTGTGCGCCGATACCGGAGGGCGTCGCGTCGACGATGATGTCTGCGGCGTCGATGAGCTCTTCGACCATCCCGGCGAGTTCGAGCCCGGATTCCTCGAACAGCGGGGCGCGCTCTTCGATGGCTGCATAAAGTGGATAGCCCTTTTTGACTGCAGTTTCGGCCTCGAAGTTCGGTCGCGTCTTTGCGACGCCGATGACTTCCATGTCGTCTTGGGCGCGAACCGCATCTGCCACGCGCTTGCCAATTGTACCGTAGCCGTTAATCCCGACTTGTATCATATGTGGCGGTGGTTTTGCTGTCTGCATAATCGTTTCGGGCAACCGTGTGTGTGGTCAACGCGCGACAGAGCGCGGATGAGAACTGCTAATGGCCCCGGCCACCACACCTGATTCATGACAACTCGCGCGACCGACGCGGAACTCGCCGCCGCCGCAGAAACCGCCATCGGCCAGTGTCTCAACCTCCAAGCTGACGAAAGCTGTCTCATCGTCACCGACGACAAACGCGAGCGCATCGGCGAGGCGCTCTACGCCGCCGCCCGCGACGTGACCGCAGACGCGACCATCATGCGCTACCCGCCGCTCAGCCAACACGGCGAAGAGCCATCTGCCCCCGTCGCCGCTGCCCTGCGCGAAGCCGACGTGTTCCTCGCGCCGACCACCAAGAGCCTGAGCCACACCCGCGCCCGCGGGAACGCGAACGAAGCCGGGGCGCGTGGGGCGACCCTGCCGGGCATCACCGAGGAGGTGTTCACGACCGGTCTCGACGCCGACTACGAGAACATCAAGCAGACCTCCTACGAGACGATTGCGAAGGTCGAAGACGCAGACGAAGTGCGCGTCACCTCCCCCCAAGGGACGGACATCACCTTCGCGTTCGGCGACCGCAAATGGCTCGCAGACACCGGCATCGTCCACAAGCCGGGCCACTTCTCGAACCTGCCCGCAGGCGAGGTGTTCATCAGCCCTGTCACCGCGACTGGGGAATTCGTCGTAGACGGGACGATGATGCCCTACGGGCTGCTCGACAAAGGGCAGGAACTCTCCTTTACGGTCGAAGACGGCTACGTGACCGAGGTCAGTGACGATGACATCCGCGGGCAAATCGAGACCGCCGCAGAAGAAGTCGGACAGGACGCCTACAACCTCGCGGAACTCGGCATCGGGACGAACGTCGCGGTCGCAGACCTCGTCGGCTCCGTCCTCTTAGACGAGAAGGCTGCCGGGACGGTTCACATCGCCATCGGTGACGACGCGGGCATCGGCGGCGACGTGTCCGCCCCGCTCCACTTAGATGGCATCCTGCGCGAGCCGACCGTGTACGCAGACGGCATCGAAATCGAGCTGCCACAGCCAAAACAGGCCTGAGCGGACTGACGAGAATCGCCACGCACTTTTAGGCTCGACCGGTTAGAGGTGGCCATGAGTACTCATTCAGACCGCGTCGCCGTGGTCTGCCCCTCGTGTTCACCGAAACTCGAAACCGTCCACGAGGTTCTGAAGCCCGGAAGCGGACAGGTCACCGTCCGCTGTACAGAGTGCGACCACGTCCACAAGACGACCATCGAAACCGAGTCCACCGTCGAGAAGATGGTGGTCGTTTCACAGGACGGCGACTCGTTCAAGGCAACCGTCAGCGCCCCGCCAACCGAGAAGAGCGCAGTGGGCGAGGAGTTCATCGTCGAAACCGACGAGGCCATCCTCACCGTCCGCATCACGAGCATCGAACTCAACGGCGGCCAGCGAGTCGAGGAAGCAGAAATCAAGGACATCAAGACGTTCTGGACGCGCGCGGTGGACAACATCAGCGTGAACGTCACGATGCACCCGAAAGACGGGCGGCGCGACGAAACGAAAAGCCTCAAATTGCAGGTTCCCGGCGACTACGAGTTCACCGTGGGCCGCAAAGAGGAGTTAGACGGCGAGGAGTTCACCGTCGAAGGCATCATGATTCGTGACGACGCAGAGGGCTACGACCGCGAGCAGTTCGACTTCGGCGGCGACACGGCGACCGCAAAGGACATCAAACGGCTCTACGTGCGCGACGAGAGTTCGACCGCCTGGTCGGCTTGGTAGCGACTCAGTTTTCTAGACGCGACGCGCTGCGCGTTCGACAGCAGAACGAAGCCAAAAAAAAGAAAACCAGTGAGCGGCGCGTTTAGTCGAGGTCGAACCGGTCGAGATTCATGACCTTGTTCCACGTCTCGACGAAGTCGTGGACGAACTTCTCCTCTGCGTCGTCGGTTGCGTACACTTCCGCGAGGGCGCGAAGCCGGGAGTGCGACCCGAAGATGAGGTCGGCACGCGTGCCTTTCCACTTGCGTTCACCCGTTTCACGGTCGTGGCCTTCGAACACGTTCTCTGCGTCGGTGACCGGTTCCCACTCCGTCTCCATGCCGAGCAGGTTGAGGAAGAAGTCGTTGGTCAGCGTCTCCGGCTGGTCGGTGAACACGCCGAGGTCAGACCCCTCGTAGTTAGCGTCGAGCGCCCGCATCCCGCCGACGAGCACCGTCATCTCGGGTGCGGTCAGGTTCAGCAGGTCCGCTTTGTCCACGAGTGCCTCCTCTGCTGGGCGGTCGTGGCCGTCTTTCTCGTAGTTCCGGAAGCCGTCTGCGTCCGGTTCAAGCACGGCGAACGAGTCCACGTCGGTCTGCTCTTGGGAGGCATCGACGCGCCCCGGTTCGAACGGGACGGTCACGTCGTAGCCCGCATCCTGTGCTGCCTGTTCGACGGCCGCACAGCCACCGAGCACGATGAGGTCAGCGAGCGAGACCTGCGTCCCGTCGGACTGAGCGCTGTTGAAGTCCTCTTGGATACCCTCCAGCGTTTCGAGCACCGTCGCCAGCTGCTCCGGTTCGTTCACTTCCCAGTTCTTCTGCGGTGCGAGGCGGATGCGCGCGCCGTTTGCGCCCCCGCGTTTGTCGCTGCCGCGGAACGTCGAGGCCGACGCCCACGCCGTCGAAACCAGTTGCGAGACCGACAGCCCTGAGTCGAGAAGCTCCGCTTTGAGCGCGGCGATGTCGTCCTCGTCGATGAGGTCGTAGTCGGCTTCGGGGAGCGGGTCTTGCCACAGCATCTCCTCGTCTGGAACCTCCGGGCCGAGGAATCGGGATGGTGGCCCCATGTCGCGGTGGGTCAGCTTGTACCACGCCTTCATGAAGGCGTCTTTGAGCTGGTCTGGGTTCTCGTGGAACCGCTCTGCAATCTCCCGGTAGTCGGGGTCACGGATGAGCGCGATGTCCGTCGTAAGCATCATCGGCGTTTGCTCTTTTGACGGGTCGTGAGCATCCGGCGCAGCGGCGACTTGGGACTCGTCTGTTGGCTTCCACTGCCACGCGCCGCCGGGGCCTTTGTGCGGTTCCCACTCGTAGTTGAGCAGGTTATCGAGGTAGCCCATGTCCCACTGGATTGGCGAGGACGTCCACGGGCCTTCGATGCCGCTCGTGATGGTGTCTGGGCCTTTGCCTTCGCCGTAGCTGTTCTCCCAGCCGAGGCCCTGCTTCTCGATTGGGGCGGCTTCTGGCTCTGCACCGAGGTGGTCGCCGGAGGCCGCACCGTGGACTTTCCCGAACGTGTGCCCACCGGCGATGAGCGCGAGCGTCTCCTCGTCGTTCATCGCCATGCGGTCGAACGACTCGCGGATGTTCTTCGCTGACGCAATCGGGTCAGGTTGTCCGTCCGGACCTTCCGGATTCACGTAAATGAGGCCCATGACGGTCGCCCCGAGTGGTTTCAAGAGTTCGCCGTCGTCGCTGAAGCGGTCTGAGGCTTCCATCTCGTTTTCTGGTCCCCACCAGACGGACTCGTCAGGCTCGAACATGTCTTCGCGGCCGCCCGCGAAGCCGAACGTCTCGAAGCCCATCGACTCCAAGGCGACGTTTCCGGTCAGAATCAGCAGGTCTGCCCACGAGAGTTTTTGGCCGTATTTCTGCTTGACCGGCCAGAGCAGGCGACGGGCCTTGTCGAGGTTCGCGTTGTCCGGCCAACTGTTAAGCGGGGCAAAGCGTTGTGCGCCACCGCCTGCACCGCCGCGGCCGTCGCTGGTGCGATAGGTGCCGGCGCTGTGCCACGCCATCCGGATGAACAGCGGTCCGTAGTGGCCGTAGTCTGCTGGCCACCAGTCCTGTGAGGTCGTCATGACCTCCTCTATGTCCGCCTTTACCTCGTCTAAGTCGAGCGAGAGGAACTCTTCGCCGTAGTCGAACTCCTCGCCCATTGGGCCGACAGAGCGAGCATTCTGGTCGAGAATGTTCAGGTCTAACTGGTTTGGCCACCAGTCGTGCTCTTTTCGTTGCATCATTAGGTGCGCACCTCCGTGAGTATGTCCGGCACCTGCCCGCCGGAGTTGGTTGTGTGTGTGGGTCGGTCTACGGTCGTCTGGGAATGGTCTGTGTCCCCCATCCCACGTTTGGGCATCTCATCGGACATAGGTAATCAAAGTACGTTCGAAGGGTTCGTGCCAGTCGCGAAAAAAGGTAGCGGAGACGGCAGGTGAGACAGTCACGAAACCGGCACTACCCCACGCAGTTTGCCTGCGTCGAAATCAACACACGGTGGACACGCGGCTTTTTTACGACCCATCCCCACCTGCCGCACATGACGGAGGGACGCTGATGCCGACCCGAGACGCCACGCGAGCCCACGAGTTCCGCGAGCTGCTCGTCCTCTGGGCGGCTCGTAAGGCAGGAATTCTCGATGCGGTGATGACGAAAGCCGGAACCCCGGAGACCGTCGCCCGCGAAGCAAACGTGACCGAGCGCGCCGCGCGCATCACCATCGAGGCGCTCGCCGAGCGCGGCTTTCTCAAACAGGTAGGTGAGGGCTACGAGCCAACGAACCGTGCGCTTGGGTTCTTCGCAAAAACCGACCTGAACTCAATCGGGCGGCTCTCACACGAACTCGACGCGCTCGACCGCTGGGTGGCGCTTCCTGAGGCGATGCGAACCGGTGAGCAGACACCCGAACCCCCAGAGTGGACGGTGAACAAACTCGGCGCGCACGCCGCGATGGACGAGGCGACCGTGCGGGCGGTCGTGACCGCCGCCGTCCACTACCACGACGGTGGCACGCGCGTCCTCGACGTGGGCGGTGGCGCGGGAACATACGCGCTCGAATTCGCCCGCCGAGGCTACGACGTGACGCTCTGTGATACGCCTGCAGTCATCGAACGCGACCGCGCACAGTTGCGCCACGAAGCCGTATCGTTGGTCGAAGGCCAGTTTGGAGCGCCGATTTCGGAGACGTACGACCTCGTTTTCGCCGGGGGCGTTGCCCACTGGCACGGCCCCGAGACTGTACGATCGTTCATTGAACATGCACACGATGCACTCGATGCAGGGGGTTCGCTCGTGCTCTCAGAGTTCGTGCGTGACCACGCGCAGAACGCCGCCCTCGTCGGCGCGCATATGCTCGCCCAGAGCGAACGCGGTGACACGTACACCGAACAGCAGTTCAGAACGTGGCTGTCCGCGGCTAGCTTCAAGCAGGCTCGCGTCGAATCCATCCCCGGAACGGATTTGCAATTGGTCGGCGGCAGGCGCGCCATTGATTAGTTGTGGCGCACTGTTCTGCAATATGGATCTCGCGGTGCTCCGCGACGATATGGTCGCGAGCCTCGAACACGAGAGTAAGCAGTGTGTGTCTAGCGAGGCAGTTAGCATCGCGATGCGCACCGTTCCCCGTCACTGTTTCATCGATGACGCGCGCGGGGCGTACACAGACCAGGCGTTCGACCACCGCGGAACCACCATTCTCGCCCCGAGCACGGTTGGCCGACTCGTCGAAGCGCTCTGCCCAGCAGAAGGCGAGTCGGTGCTCGTCGTCGGTGCCGGAATCGGCTACACGGCCGCCGTACTCGCAGCCATCGTCGGCCCTGAAAACGTCCAGGCGGTGGACATCTCGCGCCAACTCGTCTACGACGCGCGCAGGTGCCTCGCGGAAGCGGGCTACGAAACCGTCTACGTAGACCAGGGCGACGGCGCACGCGGCCTCCCGGCGTACGCACCCTACGACAAGATTCTGGTCGAAGCCGCTGCCGTGCGACCGCCGCGGGCACTGCTTGACCAACTCGCTCCCGACGGACGGCTGGTAATGCCACTCGGTGTGGGTAAGCAAACGCTCGTTGCCTTCGAAGACGGCGACATGGTCGACCGCTATGGCTCCGTGCTGTTCCGGCCGCTGTTGGTCGATGGCGAACAGGCGGGCACGATCGAACGCAATCGCACCGCGCGCGAAGACTTCGAGCACATGGTGCGCGAGTCAGAGTCCCGCCACGGCTGGGAACACGAGTGGATTGACTGGGACTAACCTTACTCTCGCACCACCAGAATCGCCGTATTCTCCCTGCGGTCGACGAACGAACTGCCAGCCGGTGGCTTGACCGAGAGTGTGAGTGTGCCCGTGTCTCGGTTCGCGCCCAATCGCGGATTGAGTGAGATGGTTGCCTGTCCCGAGGCGTCTGTGCGCACCGTTTTGACGCCGTCGATGGAGGCGGTTCCACTTCTCACCACCACGGTCGCGTTCGAGACGGTGGTGCCGTCTGCATCGACTACGTTGAGGGTCACGTCTTGGGAGCCAGGGCTGACGACCTCTGGCTGGGGACGCACGTCGAGCTCCGAGACGGCGAGTCCCTGCACGCCAGAGAGCATGTTCATCATCACGCTGAGGCTCGCCACGCCCACGACGAGGGCGATGACGAGACGAATCGGAAGGCCCTCGATGGCGCGGTCGTCTGCGAACAGTCGCTTGAGTGCGGACATACCCCGCGCTGGTTCCGGCTTCGTTGATAAACGCTCGGCCGAGAGTTGAAGTGAGAAGCCACGGCGAGAGGGCGCATGGACGTACTCGGACGGCGAGATGGCAGAGGGCCGGTTGCGAGTCTGGGGCATTTTCGAGCACGCGACGGGAGCCGCGGTGGGGCAGTTGGCCTCGACCTGAACCGACCGCACGCCGCGCTCGTCGTGGGCAAGCGCGGGTCAGGAAAGTCCTACACACTTGGCGTTCTCGCAGAGGAGTTGGCGCGCTGTCCCGGAATTGCACCCGTCATCATCGACCCAATGGGCGCGTTCACGACGCTTGCAAACGCAGACACTGGAATCGAAGCGACAGTCGAGTCCGACCCGACGATTTGTGCGGATACGCTCTCGGCGCGGTCGTGGTGTGGTTTGTTCAATCTCGACCCGGCTGGTGCTGTTGGGAGTCTGCTCTGGCAGGCCGCAAGCGCGACAGCGAGTCTCGACGTGATGGAAACGTTCCTCGAAAAAGCCACGGTGGACGACGCGACGCGCCGAGCAGCCCGAAATCACCTCGCGCTTGCACGCGAGTGGGACGTCTTCGGTGACGACGGCCTCACCACGTCGCAGCTTTGTTCTCCCGACGTGACCATCCTCGACTGTTCGGGACTGGCCGACCCGCCGATGAACGCGGTGTGTCGGGCGGTTGCAGAGGCACTCTATCGCGCGCGAATCGACGGGACAACCTCGCGGCTGCCGTGGTTGCTCGTAGACGAAGCACACGTCTTTTTCGACGGTGTGGCTGGCCCTTCACTTCGCACGCTGCTCACCCGCGGACGACAACCCGGCGTCAGCCTCGTCGCGGCGACCCAGCGCCCCGGTGCGCTCCCGTCGGTTGCGCACTCGCAGGCAGACCTCCTCGTTGTTCATCGAGTGACGAACGAAGCAGACCGGTCGGCCCTCGAAGCAGCGCGCCCGACGTATCTCGACGGCTCGTTTGCCAGTCGGATGCCGACCGCGCCGGGCGAGGCGCTCGTCGTGGACGATGTCACAGAGCGCACGCACGCGGTGAAAGTTCGACCCCGGAAAACACCCCACGGCGGTGAAACTCCTCGTGTGAACGGCTGCTGAAAGAGAGATGGCCAGCCACAACCGGGCAGGTGTGGCTGGTCGAAATTGTCAGAGGCACGTATCGAGTCCGGGCATGGCTCGACCGCACCATATCATGGATTCTTGCGAACGGGCATATCCCCTTGGCATGAATATCCAAGCCGTTTACTAAGGCGTGAGACTAAATGAAACTAATCGAACACGAGAGTGGAATTAGATAATATTCGGAGAATCCGTGGCGATTCGTGAGAGAGTGCGATGCGCTCCGGCGAGTGCAAATCACACCATTTCGTTCCGGCGGTTACGAGCTGCGAACTCACGGGATTGGTATGACACGAAATTGAATGAACTGACAACTTGTTGTGAGAGTTACCGTCGAGACTCACGAGAGCACGAGCACACGCTACGCGGTGCTCGTGGGGTAGTTCGTTGGAAAAACGCCCGAGCCGGGATTTGAACCCGGGTCACAACCGTGACAGGGTTGTATGATAGGCCACTACACCACCCGGGCGGGTGACGCACTTACCCGTAACGGGGTGTGGGTCTTAAGGCTTACTAGCTTGGGATGAGCGCGAATCGAGAGGTGGTGAACACACGCTACGCGGTGCTCGTGGGGTAGTTCGTTGGAAAAACGCCCGAGCCGGGAGTGAGCGAAACCGTTGGTTTCGCGAACATCGAAGCAATCTGTGATTGCTTCGGAAGTGAGCAAACGCGGTGCATTTGCGAGCCTCGATGCGACCTTGTCGCATCGGAGTTTGAACCACGGTCGCTCCCGTCCGAAAATCGCTGTGCGATTTTCGTGGCTCGTCAGACCGCTTTACGGTCTGAGGGTGTTCGCTTCGCTCACCTCTCGCTTCCTGATTCAAATCCCTTTGTAGTCGTTACACCAGAACCCAGCTTTTTGCAGCGCGACAAGCCGCGCTGCTCGATGGTTGGGTTCTGTAGAAAACGCCCGAGCCGGGATTTGAACCCGGGTCACAACCGTGACAGGGTTGTATGATAGGCCACTACACCACCCGGGCGGGTGACGCAACTAATCGTAACGGGGTGTTAGGCTTAAGGCTTTTCAAATCGGTGGACGACGGCGGGTGGTAGCGTGTGTCTCGCCCTCTCGCGGGCGTGCCACGCGTGCACGCCCGTAGACGAGGTTAACAACCCTTAAATGGAACGCGCCAGTACTGGCCTGTAGTATCTCGTGAGAGCCGCTTCTCCCACTGGCCAGAGGCAAACATGGTAGACGTAAGCCAACACAAACTTGTCCCGGACCATCTCGTGCTCGACGACGAGTCAGTCGAGGAGGTTCTGGAAGAATACGACATCAAACGCACCGACCTTCCAAAAATCAAACGCACCGACCCCGCACTCCCGGACGAGGCGGAAGTGGGTGACGTCATCAAAATCGTGCGAAACTCCCGAACAACTGAAACGGCGGTCGTATACCGCCTTGTGGTGGAATAATGAATACGGACGATAGACGCGCAATCTCAAGACAGTACTTTTCGAGGGAACGACTCGCAGAACACCACTTCCGCTCGTTCAACGCGTTCTTAGAACGCGGGATGCAGGAAGTCGTCGACGAAAAGGCGACCATCGAGACGGACATCGGCGACAAAGAGGGCGAAGAGCCGGTGTACGTCGAACTCGGCAACGTCCGCGTGGTCACCCCGCGTGTACGCGAAGCCGACGGTAGTGAGGAACTCCTGTACCCACAGGAGGCCCGTCTGCGCAACATCACCTACGCCGCCCCGGTGTTCATGGAAATGTCCATCATCAAAGGCGGCGAGGAAGAAGAAGAGCGAGTCGTCGACCAGGCTGAGACGAAAGTCGGTCGCATGCCAATCATGGTTGGCTCCTCCAAGTGCAACTTAAACGGCTTCAACCACGACGAACTCGTCGAAATCGGTGAAGACCCCGCAGACCCCGGCGGCTACTTCATCGTCAACGGGTCTGAGCGCGTGCTCATGACGAGCGAAGACCTCGCGCCGAACAAGATTCTCGCCGAGTACGACACGAAGTACGGCGACGAGATTCAGGTGGCAAAAACGTTCAGCCAGCGCCGCGGCTACCGCGCGCTCGTGCTCTGTGAGCGGAATCGTGAAGGCCTCCTCGAAGTCTCCTTCCCGTCCGTTTCCGGCAGCGTGAGTTTCGTCACGCTCGTCCGTGCGCTCGGACTCGAATCCGACGAGGAGATCGTCCACCGTGTCTCCGAGGACCCGGAGGTCGTGAAGTTCATGCTCGAAAATCTCGAAGCCGCCGAGGTCCAGACGACCGAGGAAGCCATCGAGACGCTCGGCAAGCGCGTCGCCAGCGGCCAGGGCAAAAACTACCAGCTGAAGCGGGCCAACTACGTCATCGACCGCTACCTCCTCCCGCACCTCCACGAGGAAGGCGTCGACGAAGAAGAAGTCCGCATCAACAAGGCGTACTACCTCTGTCGGATGGCCGAGGCGTGTTTCGAACTCGCGCTCCACCGCCGCGACTCTGACGACAAAGACCACTACGCAAACAAGCGCCTCAAGGTCAGCGGCGACCTGATGAAAGACCTGTTCCGGACGGCGCTCAACAAGCTCGCACGCGACGTGAAGTACCAGCTCGAACGGGCGAACATGCGCAACCGGAAACTCTCGGTGAACACCGTGGTTCGCTCCGACGTGCTCACCGAGCGCTTAGAGCACCCGATTGCGACGGGCAACTGGGTCGGCGGTCGCTCTGGGGTGTCCCAGCTCGTCGACCGCACCGACTACATGGGTGTGCTCTCTCACCTGCGCCGACTGCGCTCGCCGCTGTCGCGCAGCCAGCCGCACTTCGAAGCCCGCGACCTGCACGCGACCCAGTGGGGTCGCATCTGTCCTTCTGAAACGCCAGAGGGGCCGAACTGTGGACTCGTGAAGAACTTCGCACAGGCGATGGAGCTGTCACAGAACATTCAGGACGAACAGGAACTCAAACGCGAACTGGCGTCGATGGGAGTCGAGGGTATCCCGGGTCTCGAAGGCGTCGAACCAATGGCGGACTAATATGAGCCAGGGAAGAGAAGCAAAAGTCTACGTCAACGGCAGTTTGGTTGGGACGCACCCCGACCCCGAACAGCTTGCAAACCAGGTCCGAGAGGCCCGACGACGCGGCGACGTCAGCGAGATGGTGAACGTCTCGGTGAAAGGTCGCACCCGCGAAGTCATCATCAACGCAGACGCGGGCCGCGCCCGCCGTCCGCTCCTCATCGTCGAGAACGGCGAACTGCTCGTCTCAGACGAGGAAGTCGAGAAAGTCTCGGCCGGTGAACTCGAATTCGACGACCTCGTCGACCGCGGCTACGTCGAGTACATTGACGCAGAGGAAGAGGAGGACATCTACGTCGCGGTCGACCCAGAGGAGATTACCGACGACCACACGCATCTGGAAATCGACCCACAGCTCATCTTCGGTATCGGTGCAGGCATGATTCCGTACCCGGAACACAACGCCTCACCGCGGATTACGATGGGGTCGGGGATGGTCAAACAGTCGCTGGGGATGCCAGCGGCGAACTACCGCATCCGTCCCGACACGCGCCAGCACCTCCTGCACTACCCACAGCTCTCGATGGTCAAGACGCAGACCACCGAACAGATTGGCTTCGACGACCGCCCGGCGGCACAGAACTTCGTCGTCGCGGTCATGAGCTACGAAGGGTTCAACATCGAGGACGCGCTCGTCATGAACAAGAACTCGGTCGAGCGCGCGCTCGGCCGCTCGCACTTCTTCCGCACCTACGAGGGCGAAGAGCGCCGGTATCCCGGTGGTCAGGAAGACCGCTTCGAGATTCCGGACGACGAAGTGCGCGGCGCACGCGGCGAAGAAGCGTACACGCACTTAGACGAAGACGGCCTCGTCAACCCTGAAACCGTCGTCTCCGAAAACGACGTGTTGCTCGGCAAGACGAGTCCACCACGCTTCCTCGAAGAACCGGACGACATGGGCGGGCTCTCGCCACAGAAGCGCCGTGAAACCTCCGTCACGATGCGCTCTGGCGAAAACGGTGTCGTTGACACCGTCACGCTGATGGAGGGTGAAGACGGCTCGAAACTCTCGAAAGTCAAGGTCCGCGACGAGCGGATTCCCGAACTCGGAGACAAGTTCGCCTCCCGTCACGGGCAGAAGGGTGTCGTGGGCCACATGGCACCGCAAGAAGACATGCCGTTCACGGCAGAGGGCGTCGTGCCCGACCTCGTGTTGAATCCACACGCCCTGCCGTCGCGCATGACGGTGGGCCACGTTCTCGAAATGCTCGGCGGAAAGGTCGGCTCCCTTGAGGGCCGCCGCGTTGACGGGACGGCCTTCACCGGCGAGAACGAAGAGAAGATTCGCCAAGCACTGCTCGACCAGGGGTACAACTCTGCGGGCAAAGAGGTCATGTACTCCGGCGTGTCCGGTGAGAAGATTGACGCCGAGATTTTCGTCGGCGTGATTTTCTACCAGAAGCTCTACCACATGGTCTCGAACAAGATTCACGCGCGCTCGCGCGGTCCGGTGCAGGTGCTCACGCGCCAGCCGACCGAAGGGCGTGCGCGTGAAGGTGGGCTTCGTGTCGGGGAAATGGAGCGCGACGTGCTCATCGGGCACGGCGCGGCCATGGCGCTCAAAGAGCGGCTGCTCGACGAGTCCGACCGAGAGTTCATCTACGTCTGTGGGCACTGTGGCATGAGTGCGGTCGAGAACGTCGACCAGCACCGCGTCTACTGTCCAAACTGTGGCGAGGAGACGGACATCCACAAAATCGAGATGAGCTACGCGTTCAAGCTCCTGCTTGACGAGATGAAGGCGCTCGGCATCGCTCCACGCCTCGAACTGGAGGACGCAGTATGAGTTCCAACAACACACCCAAAGAGATTGGCTCTATCAGCTTCGGCCTGATGAGCCCCGAGGAGTACCGAGAGATGAGCGCGACGAAAATCATCACCGCAGACACCTACGACGACGACGGGTTCCCCATCGACATGGGCCTCATGGACCCGCGTCTCGGTGTCATCGACCCCGGCCTCCAGTGTAAGACCTGTGGGAAACACTCCGGGTCGTGTAACGGCCACTTCGGCCACATCGAACTCGCCGCGCCCGTCATCCACGTCGGCTTTACGAAACTCATCCGCCGCCTCCTGCGCGGGACGTGTCGCGACTGCTCGCGGCTCTGTCTCACCGAAGAAGAGCGCGACGAGTTCCGCGAGCAACAGAAAGTCGCCCGCGAACTCGGCAACGACCTGAACGACGTGACGAAAGCCGCCATCCGACAGGCCCGCAAGGCCGATGCCTGTCCGTTCTGTGGCGAGACGCAGTACGACATCCAGCACGAGAAGCCAACGACGTACTACGAAGTCCAGGACGTGCTGGCCTCTGACTACGCAGAGCAGATCGCCGCCGCGATGCAGCCAAACGAGGAAGAAGACCGCCCCGGTACCTCCCCACAGGAACTCGCCGACAAGACGGAAATCGACCTCTCACGCATCAACGAAATCCTCTCGGGCGAGTTCCGCCCGCGTGAGATGGACCGCCGCGCCTTAGAGAAGGCGCTCAAAATCGACCTCACGGTCGAGGACATGAACAAGCTGATGCCCTCTGACATCCGCGACTGGTTCGAGGACATCCCAGACGAAGACCTCGATGTACTCGGCATCGACTCAGAGCGCTCGCGCCCAGAGTGGATGATTCTCACCGTGCTGCCGGTTCCGCCGGTCACCGCACGCCCCTCGATTACGCTCGACAACGGTCAGCGCAGTGAGGACGACCTCACGCACAAGCTCGTGGACATCATCCGCATCAACCAGCGATTCATGGAGAATCGTGAGGCTGGTGCCCCACAGCTGATTATCGAGGACTTGTGGGAACTGCTTCAGTACCACGTCACGACGTTCATGGACAACGAGATTTCGGGAACGCCACCGGCCCGCCACCGCTCGGGTCGCCCGCTCAAGACGCTCAGTCAGCGTCTCAAGGGCAAGGAAGGGCGCTTCCGTGGCTCGCTTTCAGGAAAGCGTGTCAACTTCTCTGCGCGGACGGTCATCAGTCCGGACCCAACCCTCTCGCTCAACGAAGTCGGTGTCCCAGACCGCGTCGCAAAAGAGATGACCCAGACGATGAACGTCACCGAGCGCACCTTAGAGGAAGCGCGAACGTACGTTCGAAACGGTCCGGACGGACATCCCGGCGCGAACTACGTGCGCCGCCCTGACGGCCGACGCCTGAAGGTCACGCACAAAAACTGCGAGGAGCTCGCAGAGAAAGTCGAGGTTGGCTGGGAGGTCAACCGCCACCTCGTCGACGGTGACATCGTCATCTTCAACCGGCAGCCATCGCTCCACCGGATGTCCATCATGGCCCACGAAGTGGTCGTGATGCCGTACAAGACGTTCCGCCTGAACACGGTTGTCTGTCCGCCGTACAACGCCGACTTCGACGGCGACGAGATGAACATGCACGCCCTCCAGAACGAGGAGGCGCGTGCCGAGGCACGCGTGCTGATGCGTGTCCAGGAGCAGATTCTCTCGCCACGCTTCGGTGAGAACATCATCGGCGCAATCCAGGACCACATTTCGGGTACGTACCTGCTCACCCACGAGAATCCGAAATTCAACGAGACGCAGGCACTCGACTTGCTCCGTGCGACGCGCGTAGACGAGCTGCCAGCGCCGGACGGCGAGGACGACGAGGGCATCCCGTACTGGACGGGTCACACCATCTTCTCGGAACTCCTGCCGGGCGACCTGAGCCTCGAGTTCACGTCCTCGACCGGCGACACCGTCATCATCGAGAACGGCCAGCTGCTCGAAGGCACCATCGACGAGGACGCAGTCGGTGCGTTCGGTGGCAAAGTCGTGGACACCATCATGAAGGTGTACGGCGCAACCCGTGCGCGCATCTTCATCAACGAAATTTCCTCGCTTGCGATGCGTGCCATCATGCACTTCGGGTTCTCGCTCGGTATCGACGACGAGTCCATCGAGAAGGAAGCCGAAGAGCAGATCGACGAGGCAATCGACAACGCCTACGAGCGCGTCCAGGAACTCATCCAAACCTACGAGAACGGTGACTTAGAGTCCCTGCCGGGCCGGACGGTTGACGAGACCCTCGAGATGAAAATCATGCAGACGCTCGGCAAAGCCCGTGACTCTGCTGGTGACATTGCAGAGGAGCACTTCGCAGACGACAACCCGGCGGTCATCATGGCCGAGTCCGGGGCGCGTGGCTCGCTGCTCAACCTGACGCAGATGGCCGCGTGTGTTGGCCAGCAGGCAGTGCGCGGCGAGCGCATCAACCGCGGCTACGAAGACCGCACCCTCAGCCACTACCAGAAGGACGACCTTTCGGCGGACGCCCACGGCTTCGTCGAGAGTTCCTACCGGAAGGGCCTCAGCCCGCGTGAGTTCTTCTTCCACGCGATGGGTGGCCGCGAGGGGCTTGTGGACACGGCAGTCCGCACCTCGAAGTCCGGGTACCTCCAGCGTCGGCTCATCAACGCCCTTTCGGAACTCGAAACGCAGTACGACGGCACGGTGCGCGACACGAGCGACACCATCGTCCAGTTCGAGTTCGGTGAGGACGGCACGAGTCCGGTGAAGGTCTCCTCGTTCCAGGACTACGACATCGACGTCGACCAGATTGCAGACCGCGTCCTCGATGCAGAGTTCGAGTCCGAACGACGCAAAGAGGAGTATCTCGGCCTCAAGCGGCCGCCAACGAACCTCTCTGAGTACGCAGACTCACGTGAAGCAGCGTACAACGATACGGGGGTAGAATCCGATGACTGATTACGACGTACCCAAGGCCATCCAGGAGCAGGTCGAAGCGACCGAACTCCCAAAGCGCCTCAAGACGAAACTCTACCAGACGTTAGAAGAGCGCAACGTCACCGACGAGCAGGCCAAAGAAATCGTCATGGCGGTCGAAAACCGCTACATCGAAACCCGCGTTGACCCACTCGACCCCGTTGGCACCGTGAGTGCCCAGTCGATTGGTGAGCCGGGGACGCAGATGACGATGAACACGTTCCACTACGCGGGTGTGGCAGAAATCGACGTGACCCAGGGACTGCCCCGGCTCATCGAGCTGGTGGACGCCCGCAAGACGCCGGACACGCCGATGATGACGGTCTACTTAGAAGACGAGTACGCCACCGACAAGGAACTCGCCCACCAGGTCGTCTGGAACGTCGAAGCGACGCGCATCCTCGCGCTCGGTGATATCAGCACGAACGTCGCGGACATGCTCGTGCAGGTGAACCTGAACCAGGACACGCTCTCAGAGCGGGGCCTGACCGCAGAGGACGTCGCGGGCATCATCGAGGACAAACTCGGCGTGAAAACCGTCCAGAACGGCACGTCCATCGAGTTCGGTCCAGAGAAACCAAGCTACCGCGACCTCCTGCAGCTCGTAGAAGAGCTGCGCGAAATCGTCTTCAAGGGTATCGAAGACGTGCGCCGTGTCGTCATCCGCAAGGAAGACTTAGACGGCGAAGACCAGTTCGTCCTCTACACCGAAGGGTCGGCCTTCGGTGAGGCGCTCACCATCGAAGGTGTGGACGCCTCGCGGACGACGTGTAACAACATCCACGAGATTCACCACACGCTCGGCATCGAAGCGGCGCGCGAGGCAATCATCGAGGAGACGATGAACACGCTCGAAGAACAGGGGCTTGGCGACGTGAACATCCGCCACATGATGCTCGTTGCAGACATCATGACCAACCGCGGCGAGATCGAGTCCATCGGTCGTCACGGCATCTCCGGCAGCAAGGAGTCCGTGCTCGCCCGTGCAGCGTTCGAGGTGACGGTGAACCACCTGCTCGACGCGGCCATCCACGGCGAAATTGACGACCTGAACGGTGTCACCGAGAACGTCATCGTTGGGAAGCCAATTCGACTCGGTACCGGCGACGTCGACCTCAGAATGGGGTCGATAAACCGGGGTGCGGAGCAGGCAGACTGATGAAAGTCACCCTCTCGGACCAAGCGCGCCAGTTCATCGCCCTCTTCGAGGACGTGACCGGCGCGAGCGCCCGCGACTGCGTGGTCGATGAGGAAAACGACCGCGTACTCATCCTCGTCGGTGCGGGTGAGATGGGCCAAGCGATAGGCCCCGGCGGGACGCACGTCCGAGAGGTCGAAGACAAACTTGGCCGCGACATCGAACTTATCGAAAACGCGGACACACCCGAGGCGTTCGTCGCGAACGCGCTCGCACCCGCCGCGGTGTATCACGTCACCATCAGTCGGAACGACGACATGGTGGCTTACGCCGAGGTGGCACAGGAAGATGTGGGCGTGGCGATTGGCAAAGGCGGGCGCAACATCCACGCGGCGCGCCTGTTTGCAAAGCGCCACCACGACATCGACGACATCCAGTTAACCTGACTCGCACGCACGAGGCGGATTTTTTGTGGCGACCGACGACCGACAGCGGTCGCGCTGTGCGTCTGTGAACCGTGAGATACCTGAAAAAAGCGACTTACTGGAGTGCCTGGCGAATCAGCGAGAGGCCGCCGATGACGACGATGGTGAGCGCAAGGAGGACAGAGAGGCTCCAAGACATGCCAACGACGATGCCGGTAAAGGAGTTCGGTGCGCCGAAGGTATCGATGAGATAGCCAAAGACAAACAGGCCAACGACGATGCCGATGAGCTTCAACACGAACGAATACCGAAACAGAGTTTCTAAGAACTCCTGGCCCGAGGAAGGTTCGGTGTTCGGAGGGGTGGACATAGGCAAATGTAGACGCGAAAACCGTAATAATCTTTTTATCGACCCCGGGCGCGTGATACCACGAGCCACATTCGCCACAGAGCGCCCGTCTGCGGGTGCGAAAAGGGAGGCTTAAGTAGCTCCATCAGGTACGAAAGCGTACTATGGCGAACGGCAAGTACGCCGCGCGGAAGCTCAAAAAGGACCGTCAGTCACACCGATGGTCCGACTCTGAGTACGCGCGGCGCGCCCGAGGGCTCGGCGTCAAGTCTGACCCTCTCGAGGGCGCACCGCAGGCCCGAGGTATCGTCCTGGAGAAAGTGGGCATTGAGGCAAAACAGCCCAACTCTGCAATCCGAAAATGTGTCCGTGTTCAACTCATCAAGAACGGGAAGCAAGTCACCGCCTTCTGTCCTGGTGACGGCGCAATCTCGTTCATTGACGAACACGACGAAGTCACCATCGCCGGCATCGGCGGCGCGAAGGGTCGCGCAATGGGTGACCTTTCGGGTGTCAACTACAAGGTCGAGAAGGTCAATGGCGTGTCCATGATCGAACTCGTCCGTGGCAACAAGGAGAAGCCAGTCCGATGAGCGACGAGGAATCTCCAGAGCCAGACCAGCCAGTCGACGCAGAAGAGGCAAGCACCGTCGCTGAGCTGTTTGGCAAGTGGGACGTGTCGGAAATCGAATACACGGACCCGAGCACCAAACGCTACATCACCGTGACGCCCATCGCCCACACGATGGGACGCCACGCGAACAAGCAGTTCCAGAAGAGCGAAGTCAGCATCGTCGAACGGCTCATCAACCGTCTGATGCAGACCGAGGAGAACACGGGCAAAAAACAGCAGGCGAGTTCCATCGTCCGCGACGCGTTCGACATCATCGCAGAGCGCACCGACGAGAACCCCGTCCAGATTCTCGTCCGCGCCGTCGAGAACTCCTCGCCCCGTGAAGAGACCGTCCGTCTCAAGTACGGTGGCATCTCGGTTCCACAGGCCGTCGACGTTGCGCCACAGCGCCGTGTCGACCAAGCACTGAAGTTCATCGCACAGGGTGCGTACAGTGGCTCGTACAAGAAGCCAACCAGCGCCGCAGAGGCGCTTGCATCCCAGCTGATGGGCGCAGCAGACTACGACGTCCAGTCGTACCCGATCGGGCAGAAAGAAGAGAAAGAGCGCGTCGCCGCCGCCGCTCGGTAACCGTTCCCTTCTCTCACATTTCACACGTCGCGAGCGACTGCGTTCGCCCGTATAAACACCCGTGTGTTCCCGCCAGCAGCCTTTTTGAGAGCTACAGAGTCGCCTAGGTGAATGACAGAGACAGACACTCGCGTTCCAGTCTCCAGAGATGGGCTTCCCGACGTTGAGTTCTCGATACCGGTGCTCGTCGGCGCGTCAACGGTCGGGGTACTCGTCAATCTGAACGCCCTCATCATCCCCATTCTCGGTATCGTTGGCGGCGGGGTGCTCGCCGGGTTCGTCGCAGCCTACGCGGCGGGTGGTGGGGTTCGCGGCCTTGCACACGGGCTTGTCGTCGGAGCCATCACGGGCTTTGCGGGCGGGCTCGTCGTCATACTGATTGGGAGCCTAATTGGCCTCTACAGCGAGCCTCCATCGGTGTTGCTGAACGCCGTTGGCCCGGTGAGTCCGTGGTACGACCACATGGGTGGGACTGGACACCTGCTCATCTTGCTGACGATACTGGTGTTCATCGCCCTCGAATCGGTGGGTGGTGCGTTCGTCGGCGCCGCGGTGCGGCGGGCGGTAGACCGGGTTCTCGGTCGGTAACGCCCGTTAGTGGTCGCGGATGAGTCCGTACACCAGCCCCATCATGCCGCCGTAGGTCGCCCAGCTGAAGAGCGCAACGGGGTCGAAAACGGGGGTTGCAGTGGAGTGCCCGAGGACGGCGAGCCAGCCGGGTACGAAAAGACTCCAGAACAGAAGACCAACGAGGATGCCGTAGCCCTGCCCGAGCGCGAACAGCGTCGCGCCGAGCGGTGAACGGCTCAACAGTGGGTCGAGGAGTTTTTCGAGGACCGCGTTGCGACGCGAGAGTGCGGTGAAGGTGGTGACGAGGGTGTCAGCCGACCCGGAGACGACCGCGCTGAAGGGAACACCGAATAAAACGCCGTAGCCAAACAGCGCCAGCCAGCCACCGTTCAGTGACGCCATCCCCACGGTCGCGCCAATCTCGCGGATGGCATCCGGATTCCAGAGTTGGAGAAGCAGTCCCCCTTGAAACGCGCCGAAGAGGCCACCGGCAACGGCAGCTTCTACCTGTTCGCCGGTGATATCGACGGCGAACGTGCGAGTCTCTGTCATGGCACGCAGTTCGACCGACCGTGTGAAAAACGTCGTGCAGTCTGCAACCGGGTGTTTATAGGCACCAAGGGTACATGCATGAAAACCGGACAGGTCGAGTAAAATACTAGTTTTTCAATTAATAGTAGAAGTGTAAAGTTTCTATTCCACACAATTTATCATAAAAGCCCGGGTTATCCCGGGGAAACTGTGAGGTGGATTTCTGGCCTTGCACGTGGTATGTGACGACGGGTCACGCTCGGGTTCCCAACACTACGGGATAATCACTCGATGCGTGCCCCGCCACACCCGTCGTCATCCTCAGTGATACCCATGTACAGAAAAGCACTCCTGGCGAAAGGAATGAGCGCATCGTTCGGAACCCTCCTGCTCGTGGGCGTTCTCGTAATGTCCACGGGAACGGCCTACGCCGCGCCGCTCGCAGGCATCGGCGGGTTTACGATTCAAGCAGACGAGATTCGAGCCGATTCAGCCGTTATCTACCCCGGCTCCGACGACACAAGCGAGCAAGGGGCCTACCCCATGGCGGTCGTCGAGCAGAAAGGGGTCGAAATCGACGGGATGAAACTCATCAAAGAACTCAACGTCGATTCGATACCCGGCCTCAGCGGGAACGCGCGCATCGTGATGACTTCCAGTGAGACGGTCGAAGCAGATCAGCAAATCATCAAGGTGAGCAACATCCAAGCCGAGCAGGCGACGTTCAACCACCAGCTTATCGACGAACACGACTCCGACGATCCGACCAGAAAGTTCGACATCAAGTCCGGCTCTGCGACCGAGGACATAGAAGGGCGGACGGTCAGCATCGACAGCGACGGGCCTGCCCAAGTCCTGAAAAACGCCAAGATTAACACCCACTATCTGGCGACCAACACCATCAGCCTGCCCGGGCTGGAACTCGACATCCAGTACGACGCGGACGGCGACGGACAGTACGACGAAACCAGCGGCAACGGAGAATGAGACCCATGGCGTCTGAGCAGACCAACACCACCATGATTCCGGGAATAGCTCCTCTCAGACGGCGACACAACCAGTTTGCCGCGTGGCGAGTGAAGCGACCGTTCCTCGGTGGCGTGTTGCTCCTCCTCGCCGGCCTCATCATCGGCTACGTCCCGCTTCAGTTCGCGGGCGAACTCATCTTCATCGGCGGGACGTTCACCATCATCGGGCTAGTGTTCGCCACGTTCGTTTTCCTTACGGGCGTGGGCGCACTCGCCATGCCGGAACACGCGACCATCTTCGGCGTGGCGGGCGTGGTGCTCTCGATTCTCTCACTCATGGGCGCGCTCGGTGGCCTCCTCATCGGCATGCTCATCGGCATCATCGGCGGGAATCTCTGTGTTGCGT
Source organism: Haladaptatus sp. CMSO5 (assembly GCF_036689885.1). Lineage (NCBI taxonomy): Archaea > Methanobacteriati > Methanobacteriota > Halobacteria > Halobacteriales > Haladaptataceae > Haladaptatus > Haladaptatus sp. CMSO5. Next base: position 825,164 of record NZ_JBAHVW010000001.1, on the reverse strand, counting down.
GGAAACGTGAGCGCAAAACAGGCGACGACGCGAGCGCCGGTGAGGCCAGTGCGTAGCGTTCTGGCAGTCGTCGCCGCGTCGCTCGTCGTTGCGAGCGTTGGCGTCGGCTTCCTCGCGACCGACGTGGCGAGCGCGGCCCCCGAAGAAGTCGAGGACCGCGAATCGTTCACCGTCGAAACCGGTGCCATCGACTTAGACGAAAATGGCGGTCTCATCTGCGCAGAGAAACAAGCACCTGACGTGAACAAGGTCACGGTGACGAAGGCGACGATGAAGGACGTGACCATCTACATGAACGCCGGTTCCATCCAGAAGCGAATCGAGATGGAAGAGAGTCGGGTAGACCAGTCGCTCGTCATGTACACCAACGGCGAGAACCAACTGGTGAACACGCTCGCCACGCTGCACGCGTGCATCCCGCTTGACCAAGACTCCCCGACAGTCGTCGAGGCGTACTACCTGTCTGCTGACTCGCTCAACTCACAGAACATGGAGCTGATAGCCGGCCCCGATGCGGCAGCAGACGCCCCCGAACCCGGCGGCTTGGAGCTGCCACCAGACCTCCTCAACAACTCCTCGAACTCGGAAAGCCCCACGCCCGACCTGAACGAGACGACCGACGTGGTGGACGAGACGACGGATGACGCCACCGAGACGGTGGACGACACGACGGAGGACGTGCCAGACGTGGTGAACAACACCACCGACACGGTAAACGAAACGCTCGACAACCCGGTTGATACGGTCGATGAGACCACCGACAACGTCACAGACACCGTGGACGACACCACCGATACCGTGGACGACGTCATCGAGAATCCAACCGAGACGATAGAGGAGGGTGTGGACAACACGACTGGCACGATAGACGATACAGTCAATGATTCGACGGAGACGGTGGACAACACGACCGACACCGTCGGAGACGCGACGGACACAGTAGACAACACCACCGACGACACGACGGATACCGTCGATGAGACGGTAGACGACACAACAGACCTCGTTGACGACACCACCGGCGGGGCGACGAACGATACCTCAGAAACCGTTGATGAGACGGTGGGCGACACGACTGAGACGGTGGATGAGACGGTGAACGAGACCACCGACACGGTGGACGACACGACCGACGAGACCACTGACACGGTTGACGAAACGGTCACTGACACGTCAGGGACGGTTGAAGACACCACCGAAGAGACGACAGAAACAGTCGAAAACACCACCAACACTACCGAGGAGACCGTTGACGACACCGCTGAAACAGTCGAGAGTCCAACCGAAGAAACGAGTACGACGGTCGATGAGACGACAAACACCACCGAGGAAACGGTTGACGATACCGTCGAAACGGTCGATGAGACGACCACCGAAACGACAGACCTCGTCGAGAACACCACCGATACCACGGGGACGGCTCTCGACGACAATACGACGAACACCACCGACAGCGATGGGTCTGATGGGACGTTACTCGACGTCGCCTTGCAGACCGTCGGGCTGGCGTAGGCTCAGTCGGCTGCCGCGTCGCCCGCACCGCCGGTGTGCATGGCGTATTTTCTCGTGATATCCACGAGCGCCTTGCGATACTCGCTCGTATTCGTGTCGCGCGCGAGCGTGCGGAATCGGCGCTTGAACGAATCTAAATTGACGTTCGGTGCGTCTGCGGCCGCGATGGCGGCGAGTTCGTAGAGGCGGTGGTCTGGTTCGATGAGGTCGTGGCGCTCTGCGAGGCCGAGGGCGAACGCGGCGTTTACGGCGGTGATATCCGGGTCTGCGGCCGGGGTGTGGCGGACGGCTCCGGGCCGGTCGATAGGCCGGTTTGCGACGGCGGTTGCGAGGCTGGCTTCTAAGAACGCGAGGAGTTTCGTCGCCGGGTACACGTCGAGGGTGATATCGTCGGCGTAGATGTCCTTCATGTGATTCGCAATCTGATAGCAGTGGGTGAGCTTTCGCTGCTCGACCTGTCGCCCGGTAAACGCGAGGACGAGCGCTTCTGCGGTCGATTGGAGGTGGGAGGGGTGGCCCTGCTCGTAGCGGTACATGTGCGCGTACTCGTGGAGCACGAGCTCGCGGGCCATCGCGCTCGATGCGGCCTGTCTCGAAATGTTGAGCAAGTGGTGTTCGACGTAGTGTGCCGTCCACGTGCGCTCGTCGGGGTTGTCGCGAACCGTGACGATGACTGGCCAGTCGAGGTCGTATTCGGTCTCAAAGAGGTACTGTGCCCCGAGAAACGGGTCTTGGGACACGCCTGCTGGCACACGGACATCCATGTGTATACATACCAAACGACAGGGTGAGAGAAGTATTTTGTGGGGATTGTTGACATACAGAGTGGCAGAGACGGTTTGCGGCGATTTCGAGCGACGTACGCCTCGTTTTCTCGGTTTGGGAGCTGAATAAAGGCAGAGGTGTGGTTTAGAGACAAAACGCCCCCTGAGCGGGTTTGGCGGGGATATTCGGCGGAATTGACGTGTCAGCGCTGGCTCGCACGAAACACTATCCTTTTGAACCTCCTGCCGGAAGGTTAGCCCATATGGGCCGACGAAAGAAGATTGTCCAGGAATGTGAACGCCTGATGGACAAGCCGGAGCACATCCGGAACATGGCCATCGCGGCGCACATCGACCACGGTAAAACAACCCTGACCGACAACCTGCTCGCGGGGGCAGGTATGATCTCCAAGGACCTTGCAGGCCACCAGCTTGCGATGGACACCGAGGAAGACGAGCAGGAACGTGGCATCACCATCGACGCGGCAAACGTGTCGATGACCCACGAATGGGACGGTAAAAACCACCTCATCAACCTCATCGACACGCCCGGCCACGTCGACTTCGGTGGCGACGTGACGCGTGCGATGCGCGCAGTCGACGGTGCGCTCATCGTGGTTGACGCAGTCGAAGGCACGATGCCCCAGACTGAGACGGTTGTCCGCCAGGCACTCCGTGAGGGTGTCAAGCCAGCACTGTTCATCAACAAGGTCGACCGCCTCATCAACGAGCTGCAGGAAGGCCCACAGGAGATGCAACAGCGTCTCCAGAAGGTCATCCGCGAGGTCAACGAACTCATCCGCGGCATGGCAGAGGAGAAATACGAGGAAGACGGCTGGAAGGTCTCCGTCGAGAACGGGACTGTCGCCTTCGGTTCTGCCCTCTACAACTGGGCAGTCAGCCTCCCATCCATGCAGGAAACCGGCATCGACTTCGGGGACATCATCGACTACAACCAGAACGACAACACGGAAGAGCTCAAAGAGCTCTCCCCGCTCTCGGACGTCGTGCTGGACATGGTCGCAGAGCACTTCCCGAACCCAATCGAAGCGCAGCCACGTCGTATCCCGACCGTCTGGCGTGGAGACCCAGAGAGCGAAATCGCGATCCAGATGCGTGACGTCGACGACGACGGCGAAGTCGTCTTCATGGTCACGGACATCGCCATGGACCCACACGCAGGCGAAGTCGCATCCGGTCGCCTGTTCTCCGGGACCATCGAGCGCGGTCAGGAACTCTACGTCTCCGGGACTGCGGGCAAAAACCGCATCCAGTCTGTCGGCCTCTACATGGGTGGCGAGCGCGAGGAAGTCGAGCGCGTCCCTGCGGGTAACATCGCAGCCGTGACCGGCCTTCGCGACGCCATCGCTGGCTCCACCGTCTCCTCCGTGGAGATGACGCCGTTCGAGTCCATCGAGCACATCAGCGAACCCGTCATCACGAAGTCCGTCGAGGCAAAGAGCATGGACGACCTGCCAAAGCTCATCGCGACGCTTCGCCAGGTCTCCAAAGAAGACCCCACCATCCAGATTACGATCAACGAGGACACCGGCGAGCACCTCATCAGTGGGCAGGGTGAACTTCACCTCGAAGTCATCACCCAGCGTATCGAGCGCAACCAGGGAATCCCTGTCACGACTGGTGAGCCTATCGTTGTCTACCGCGAGAAGCCGCGCAAGGCCTCCCAGACGGTCGAAGGCATCTCGCCAAACCGCCACAACCGCTTCTACGTCCGCGTAGAGCCACTCTCGGAAGAGATCGTGGAGCTGCTGAAGCTCGGTGAGGCGACGATGGACATGCCAGAACTCGAACGCCGCGAGGCGCTCATGGAAGCTGGCATGGACAAGGACACGGCCCAGAACGTCGAACACATCTACGGGACGAACATCCTCATCGACGACACGAAGGGTATCCAGCACCTGAACGAGACGATGGAGCTCGTCATCGAAGGTCTCGAAGAGGCCCTCGACGACGGCCCACTCGCAAAGGAGCCAGTCGCAGGCGCACTGTTCCGCCTCGAAGACGCAAAGCTCCACGAGGACGCCATCCACCGTGGTCCAGCACAGGTCATCCCGGCAACCCGCGACGCCATCCACCGCTCGCTCATCGCTGGTGAGATCTCCCTGCTCGAACCAATCCAGAACGTCCGCATCGACGTGCCGACCGAGCACATGGGTGCCGCCTCCGGCGAGATTCAGGGTCGCCGTGGCCGCGTCGACGACATGTACCAGGACGGCGACGTCATGGTTGTCGAAGGCGTTGCCCCAGTGCAGGAGATGATTGGTTTCGCCTCCGACCTCCGCTCCGCGACGGAAGGCCGCGCCTCCTGGAACACGGAGAACGCAGGCTTCCAGGACATGGCTGACAACCTCCAGCCAGAGACCATCCGCGAAATCCGCGAGCGCAAGGGCATGAAACTCGAACTGCCCGAGTCGATCAACTACTTCTAAAGCGCACCTTTTTCATCGTCGGGTTCGTCTGCGGCGAACCCCTCCTTGAAAAACGCGCCCGAAAAAGGCCGAACGCGCCGGAAGGCGCGTTCGGGTGCGGCTCTATCTTTTTTTCAGCAGACCGAGAGCAACGCAGTCAGCTCACCATGTGACAGTGCGGCGAATTTTACCAACGGTTGCATGTTACATCAGGCTTTTATCGTCGCACGAGTGAGTGGAACGCATGATTCAGGCCTTTTGCATCGAACATCGTTCGGTGGCCCGCCCTACGGCGGCTTGCGCCTCGCCGACGCGCGTCGTCGGGTGGTCAGATGAGTGAGCAAGCAACGACCGACGGCGGGCAGTACACACGGGCCTACATCGTCCGACTCGAACTCACCGATGAGCCCGGTGAACTGTTGGCCGCGCTCGAACCAATCGCAAACAACGGGGGGAACCTTCTCTCTATCTTCCACGAGCGCGGGTCGATTACCCCACGCGGGCGCATCCCCGTCGAAGTCGATTTCGAGGCGACCCCAGAGCGCTTCGAGACCATCGTGGGCGCGCTCAGAGAAAATGGTGTGAACGTCACCAAAGCTGGCCCCGAGCGCTACGGCGAGGAGATGAACATCGTGCTCATCGGCCACTTGGTCGAGACGGACCTCTCTGATACGCTCACGCGGCTCGAAGAGTGTACGAGTGCCTCGGTCGCAGATGTGTCGCTAACCGCGCCAAACGGCACTGACGAGGTGTCGTGTGCCCGGATGCGGCTTGCCACCCAACGCGGGAAGGCAGAGCGCGTGCTCGAAACCGTGCGGGGGATTGCAGCAGAAAAGGGCTTAGAGGTCGTTGAACCGCTTCTCGACGGAGGCGACCAATGAAACTCGCCATCCTTGGAGCCGGTGCTGTTGGCCGCTCGGTCGCGGAGTTGGCCGGCGAGTACGGCCACACCGTCACGGCGCTCGCGGACTCACAGAGCGCGGCCATCGACGCGTCTGGCATTGACGTTGCCCACGCACTCGACCGCAAAGAGCGCGGGAAAGCAGTCGGTGCTGAGAGCCCGGAAACCGTCCTCTCTAGCGACTACGACGTGCTCGTCGAGGCGACGCCGACGACGCTCGGCGACGCAGAGCCGGGGTTCAGCCACGTCAGGGCCGCCCTCGAAGCAGACTGCGACGTCGTCCTCGCAAACAAAGGGCCGGTTGCAGAGCGCTACGCCGACGTGCGCGCGCTCGAACGCGAAAGCGAAGGTGAGGTGCTATTCGAAGCAACTGTGGCCGGAGCCATTCCCGCCCTCTCTACTATTGCGGACATGGGGTCGCGCAACATCACCGCCGTTCGCGGCGTGTTGAACGGGACGGCGAACTTCATCCTCACGCGCATGGCCGCGGAAGGCCTCGGGTACGAACACGTCCTCGCAGAGGCCCAAGACCTCGGCGTGGCCGAAGCAGACCCGACCTTCGACGTGGAGGGAACCGACGCCGCGCTCAAGTGCGTCATCCTCGCGAACGTCCTCGCGGAGGGTGCGCGCGAGTACACGCTGGCTGACGCGGAGGTGCGGGGCATCTCCTCGATTCCGCCAAGCGCGCTCGACCTCGCCGCAGAAGACGGTGAGACGATTCGGCTCATCGGCGAGGTGTCGGACGGTTCGGTGCGCGTCGGGCCACGACTCGTGCCCGAACACGGTGCGCTCGCAGTGAGTGGCACGCGGAACATCGTCCAACTGGAGACGAAGCACGCGGGGCGACTCAACATCAGCGGTCGCGGGGCAGGTGGCCCGGAGACGGCCACCGCCGTACTGGCCGACATCGGCCGACTGCGATAGGGTGGCACAACCGTGCCATGGGTTGTCAAAACGCCCGACGGCGGCGGTGTGACGCGAGCAGCGTTCCGAAATTGTTTTAACCGCAACTCCCAAAAGAACCCGATATAGCGCCTCTGTGCGTGAGATACCAATGAGCGAAGACAAACCGCACCAGAACTTGGCCGTCATCGGCCACGTTGACCACGGAAAGAGTACGCTGGTCGGGCGACTCCTCTACGAGACAGGGAGTGTACCCGAGCACGTCATCGAACAGCACCGCGAAGAGGCAGAGTCCAAAGGCAAAGGTGGCTTCGAGTTCGCCTATGTCATGGACAACCTCGCAGAAGAACGCGAACGCGGTGTCACCATCGACATCGCCCACCAGGAGTTCGACACGGATGAATTCTACTTCACCATCGTCGACTGTCCTGGTCACCGCGACTTCGTGAAGAACATGATCACGGGCGCGTCCCAGGCAGACAACGCCGTCCTCGTCGTCGCCGCAGACGACGGTGTTGCGCCACAGACCCGTGAGCACGTGTTCCTCGCCCGTACGCTCGGCATCAACGAGCTCATCGTCGCCATCAACAAGATGGACGTCGTCAACTACGACGAAGACGAGTACAAGGCAGTTGTCAAAGAAGTCAAGAACCTCCTCAAGCAGGTTCGCTTCAACACGGAAGACGCGAGTTTCATCCCGATTTCCGCATTCGAGGGTGACAACATCTCCGAAGAATCCGACAACACGCCATGGTACGACGGTGAAACCCTGCTCGAAGCACTCAACTCGCTTCCAGCACCACAGCCACCGACGGACGCACCACTGCGTCTCCCAATCCAGGACGTGTACACCATCTCCGGCATCGGTACGGTCCCAGTCGGCCGTGTCGAGACCGGCACCCTCGACGTCGGCGCGAACGTTTCGTTCCAGCCGTCCGACGTTTCCGGTGAGGTCAAAACGATCGAGATGCACCACCAGGAAGTCCCACAGGCAGAACCAGGCGACAACGTCGGGTTCAACGTCCGTGGCATTGGCAAAGACGACATCCGCCGCGGTGACGTCTGTGGTCCAGCAGAGGACCCACCAAAGGTCGCAGAGACCTTCCAGGCTCAGATTGTCGTGATGCAGCACCCATCCGTCATCACCGCCGGTTACACGCCAGTCTTCCACGCCCACACGGCACAGGTCGCGTGTACCATCGAGTCCATCGACCAGAAACTCGACCCAGCCAGTGGTGAGGTCGCAGAGGAGAACCCGGACTTCATCAAGAACGGCGACGCAGCAGTCGTCACCGTTCGCCCACAGAAGCCACTCAGCATCGAGCCGTCCTCCGAGATTCCGGAGCTCGGTTCCTTCGCAGTCCGCGACATGGGTCAGACCATCGCGGCCGGCAAGGTCCTCTCCGTCAACGAACGGTAAACCACAATGCAACAAGCACGCGTCCGGCTCGCGGGCACCAGCCCCGTGGACCTCGACAAAATCTGCAGCGACGTCCGCGAAATCGCGGAGAAGACCGGTGTCAACCTGAGCGGTCCGGTGCCGCTCCCAACGAAAACGCTGGAAATCCCCACCCGCAAGTCCCCTGACGGCGAAGGGACGGCAACGTGGGAGCACTGGGAAATGCGCGTCCACAAGCGGCTGATCGACCTGGACGCCGACGAGCGTGCACTCCGTCAGCTGATGCGCATTCAGGTTCCCAACGACGTCAGCATCGAGATCGTCCTCGAAGACTGACCCGGCGCATCCGCGCCTTTTTCGAACACGCACAGGGGAACCAGAATCCCGACCCCCTCCGGGGTTGTGAGCGTGTCACTCGCACGGACGAGAAAACGAAGCTTCAAATAACGACACCGGCTACCTCAAATCGCGTTCGGGCTTGTAGATCAGCGGCAGATCGCTTCCTTCGCAAGGAAGAGGCCCCGGGTTCAAATCCCGGCAAGTCCATATTTCTTCGCGACGCCAAATCGACGAGCGCAGCGAGTCGCTGGCGTCGCGTAAGTACTACATGACGCAGCCGGGATTTGAAGCCCTGGAAGACGCAGCATCCGAACGTAGTGAGGATGACCGTCTTCCTTCGGGTTCAAATCTCGAAGCGACAGAGTCGCTTCGAAGTTCATACCTCCGAAGGAGGTGTTCACTCCCGGCAAGTCCACTTCTTCACTTCACTACGTTTCGTTCAGTCGTGGACTTGCCGTACCTCGCAAACGCTTCGCGTTTGCTCACTCCCGGCAAGTCCATACATTTTGACGACGCAACACGGCAAGCGAAGCGAGTCGATGGGTTGAGACAAACGCACGTCATCCCTCAACCATCTCAACTAACTCAGGGTGGAACGCGACGTAGTGCAACGTCCAGCAATCGGAGCGTTGAGTGCCAACTTCGTGGCCGTTTTCGCAGACGACGTTCGGGCCGTCGAGGCCGTCAAGTCCACAACAGCCAGCAGTTCGGCTGTGGTTGTTGGACATGACTGTTCCCGGCGCACTCTGGATGTTGACGATGAAATTACCAACGTCGTACTCGCGAGGATTCGTTGTCTCGGTGGCGACGAAATAGACGCCTTCGGGGAGGTATGCTGTGCCAGCGGTTTCGTCAAACGAAGCGGTATCACGGTCGAAGAGACGAGCGGTGTCAGTGAGAGTTTCGACGGCGGTTGTAAGTCTCGAACCGCACGACGCACACACGAACCGAGTCATTAGTGTTCGTTCAATGAACTGAGATAAAGTGGTTACGGAGGGCGTGATTTGGGCGTAGATCGGTGTAACAACCCGTCAACGACGAGCTATCACAGAAATAACCAGTTAAACGTGATAATTCATGAATTATTATCTCCTCATCGGGCGAATCAGCATGAGTAGGTGAATTACAGTGGCAACTTCAGAAACTTCGATGCGTGAAACGGGCGGGATGACGATGAGCAGAATCAAGCTGGGCGCGTTCTACCTCGCGGTACTCATCACACTGGGCATGTTCGTGCTGTTTACGGGCGAGCTGTTCATGCTCCTCGGGCTTGGCTTCGGCCTCGGCCAGGAACTCGGTATCCACCAACTCCACGTCATGGGCATTGCTATCGTCGTGTTCTTCGGGGCACTGACGATGCTCGTTCAGTTGTACAAGCCAGTGACGCGCGTCGCGGCGTTCCAAGCGGGTGCAGTGATGATCGGTATCGCTACGCTCATCCTCGCGCTCACGGGCAACGCCTCGCTGAGTGAGGTACTCCCGTTCTTCGTCGCGTTCGTCGTGGTCGGGCTGCTCCACCCCGCGGGCAGGAAGCTCCTCACGGTCGGGAAGAAGTACAGCCCAGCACTACTCGGGTTGACAATCGTGGCGGCCATCCCGCTGCTCGCGTTCGTTATCAATCAGCTCGGACTCCAAACTGGAGCGGGTGACGAGCACGCGCTCATGGGCCACTACGCCATGATGGCGACGCTGTCGCTCACCATCGTCATCGCCGGCCTCCTCGTTGCGTTCGAGTCGATTGGCTTCCGCCTGCTCGCCTGGCTCCTCGGGGTGCTGACAGCATACTTCGGCCTCCTCTCGGTGGTGCTCCCGATTCAGGCGTCGAACGTTGGCGTCCTCTGGGGTGGGCTCACCATCGTCTGGGCAATCGTGTTCGTCGCCGTTGCGGAGATGAGCGCCCGCGAAAACGCCTCGTCGTACTTCAGCCGCGAACTGCGCGAGCGCGACGACCTGATGCCCGGGAAGCCGGCCGGATAAAACCAGCCGTTTGTTCAAAAAATAGCATCTTTTTCCAGACAATCGAACCATTATTATCCCCTCACCGGCCGTCCGTACGCCTACTGAGCGATAATAATGACAGTTACAGAATCGGCAGTCGACCAATCCACCACAACCACGATGCAGCGTGCGAAGCGCGTGGCGTTCTACCTCGTCGTTATCGCAACGATTGGCATATTCGTATTAACCGTCGGTGAGTTGTTGGTGTTCCTCGTCCTTGGTTTCACGATGGGTGCGGAACTCGGCATCCACCAGTTCCACCTCATCGCGCTCGCAAGCCTCGTTGCGTTCATTACGCTCGGCGTCCTCGTCCAGCTCTACAAGCCCGAAACGAGAGTCGCCGCATACCAAGCAACGTTCCTCGCGATGGCGTCCCTGACTGTCCTTCAGGTCATGATGGGCGACCTTGGCGTTGTGGTGTTTTTCATCCCAATCGTACTGATTGGACTCCTGCACCCGGCAGGTCGCAGACTATTCACCGTCGGTGAACGATACAGCCCTGCGCTACTCGTGCTCACCGTCGCAGCGGCTGTTCCGCTGTTGGCCTACGCTGGAAACCAGTTCCAACTCCAAGCCACTGGTGACGAACACGCCTTGTTCGGCCACTACATGCCAATGGTAGCCATCGCGCTCGCCATAATCGCAGCAGGCCTGCTCGTCGCGTTCGAGTCGATTGGCTTCCGCCTGCTCGCCTGGCTGGCGGGGCTGTTCGCCGCGTACATAGGTTTCGCTTCGATCGTCCTTCCGACGCTCGCGTCAAGCGCGGGGACACTCTGGGGTGCGCTGGCCGTTGTCTGGGCCATCGCCTTCGTCGTGGCGACTGAACTGAGCGCCCGCGAAGACGCCTCGCCGTACTTCAGCCGCGAACTGCGCGAGCGCGACGACCTGATGCCCGGGAAGCCAGCCTGAACGCTGTACATAGTTCCGTCTTTTTTACACGCACAAACGCGCAGAGATACAACACAAGCAATTAACAAGTATGCCCGTTAATGGCTAGTCGAACGATACACGCATGTTACCCGCCGAGCGAAAGCGAAAAATCGTCGAACTGGTCACCGCGCACGATGGCTGTGCCGTCGACGAACTCGCAACGAACCTTGAGTTTTCGAAGGCAACGATTCGGCGTGACCTCCGCGAGCTCGAGGAGGAGGGACTCATCGAGCGGTCACACGGCGGTGCGGTTCCGGTGACCGCCGTCGGGCGCGAACAGAGCTACGGCCAGCGCGACGTCCAGCGGTTAGAGGAAAAGGCGGCCATCGCGGAGGTTGCGACGGGTCAGATTCACCCCGGACAGGTCGTGTTTTTCGACGCCGGGACGACGACGATGCAGGTCGCAAAGCGCGCGCCGAAAGATGGCTCGTTTCTCGCGGTGACGAACTCGCCGTTGCTCGCCATGGAACTCATGAGCGACGAAAACGAGGTGAAACTCACCGGCGGGACGCTCCGGCGGCGAACCCGCGCGCTTGTCGGCCCGAGTGCGACGGGCTTCATGGAACGCATGAACTTCGACCTGCTGTTTCTCGGGACGAACGCTATCGACAAATCGGGCGGCCTGAGCACGCCAAACGAGGACGAAGCGCTCGTCAAAGAGGTCATGATAGCGCGCGCAGAGCGCGTCGTGCTCGTCGCAGACGGGTCGAAACTCGGCAAGCGCAGTTTCATCGAGTTCGCCACGCTCGCGGACATTGACGTGTTCATCACCAACCAGTCGCTCAGTGCAGTACACCAAGAAGCGTTCGACGCGGCAAACGTAGACGTTCTTCAGACACAATGATACTGACCGTCACCCTGAATCCCGCAGTTGACCACACGCTCACGCTCGACCAACCCCTCCGCCACGGCGAAGTGGCGCGAACAAACGACGCCCAGTACGACGCCGGTGGCAAGGGCATCAACGTCTCGAAATACCTCGGCGAATGCGGCGTCAAGACCTGTGCGACCGGTCTCGTCGGCGGCTTTCTCGGCCAGTTCATCGAGACGCGACTCGAAGAGACCGGCGTCTCAACAGACTTCGTCGAGATTGCGGGACTCACACGGCTGAATACGACCCTGCACGCGCCAGACGGCGAGTTCAAGGTGAACCAAGACGGCCCGCACGTCGGTGTGGCTGCCATAGAGCAAATCATCGACACCGCACAGCAACACGACCCTGAAACGGTCGTTATCGCGGGCAGCCTGCCGCAGGGACTCGATGCGAGCGCGATAGATCGCATCGCGCAAGCGGGCGCGTGGGAGACCGTCGTGGACGTCGGCGGGGACCTGCTCACCGAGCTGTCTGCGGAGTACGCGCTCTGTAAACCGAACCGAGAAGAACTCACTGCGGCGACTGGGGTGGAGACGGAGTCGCTCGAAGACTGCGTCGCGGCGGCGAAAGCCCTGCGCGAACAGGGCTACGAGCGCGTGGCGGCATCGCTCGGTGACGACGGCGCGCTGCTCGTCACCCCAGAACGCGTGTTCCACGCGGCCGCACTTGACGTGGACGTCGTAGACACCGTCGGCGCGGGCGATGCGTTCCTCGCGGGCATGCTGTCGGCGTTCGCGCGCGGGGTGGGAGACGAAGCAGCGCTCAAAGAGGGAGTCGCCATCGCGTCAGAAGTGGTCACTACCCCCGGCACGCAGGTTCCAGTGTTGTCAAACGTGCAACGCAACGCAGGCCGCGTGACTGTTTCTGCACGACAGTAAGAGCCGAGTAAGCGGCTTTCTTCCGTGCATTATTTTATCAAAAGGGAGAACCAGTCAATAAATTCCATTATCGAATGTACATAAATAATCATATTCGAAACATCTTTTGAACACAGTCTCTAGCGTTCGAGCAGACCATGTCATCTAGCGATTCAGTAGAAACGGCGCTCCGAACACACCTCACTTCTGTGAAGGAAGACCTGATGACCGGGGTCTCGTTCATGATTCCGTTCGTCACGATTGGTGGTATTTTCCTCGCCCTCGGGTTCGCCGTTGGCGACACACAGACTGTGTTCGACAACACGGGTTCACTCGGTTGGTTCCTCGCCCAGATTGGCGTGGCCGGGCTGACCCTGATGGTTCCGGTGCTCGGTGCCTACATCGCGTACGCAATCGCAGACCGCCCCGCACTCGCCCCCGGGTTTGTGCTCTCATATCTGCTCCAGCAGGGCACGGTCGTCACCGAGGCAGGCAAGTTCATCGGCTTAGACGCCGGTGGCCTCGGTGCTGGCTACCTCGGCGCGCTCGTGGCCGGACTGCTCACCGGCTATGTGGCACGCTTCTTCAAGAACCTGAACGTCCCGAAAGAGATTGCTCCGATGATGCCGGTGCTCATCATCCCCGTCCTCACGACGGCGGTACTCGCCCCGGTCGTCCTCTTCGGCATCGGTGCACCCGTCGCCATCGCAAACCAGTCGCTCACCGCGTTCCTCAAGAGCTTACAGGGCGGGCAAGCGCTCCTCATCGGTCTCATCCTCGGCGGGATGATGGCCTTCGACATGGGTGGGCCCGTCAACAAGGTGGCCTACCTGTTCTCGGTCGGTCTCATCAGTGAGGGCGTGTACGCCCCGATGGCCGCCGTCATGATCGCTGGCATGACGCCGCCGCTCGGCATGGCGATTTCGAACTTCATCGCCCCACAGAGGTACGCCACCGAGATGAAAGAGAACGCGAAAAACGGCGTCCTGATGGGCCTGTCGTTCATCACCGAAGGCGCGATTCCCTACGCTGCCGCAGACCCACTTCGGGTGATTCCCGCCCTCGTCGCCGGGAGCGCCGTCGCCGGTGGTGCCTCGATGTCCCTCGGCGTGACGATGCCCGCCCCACACGGCGGCATCTTCGTCGTCCCGCTCTCGAACCAACCCCTGCTGTTCATCGGCTGTGTCCTGCTTGGCTCGCTCGTGACCGCGGGCATGGCAACCGGCCTCAAGGCAACTGTTGGCGAGTCTGCCACAGGAACTACATCACAGTCGTCCGATTGAGCACACACAGAACGCGTCTACCTTTTCATCAACAATGCACTCAGAAACCATTGACACCCTGCTTCCGGAGACGCACATCTCGCTTTCCGGAGCCCCGACAGAGAAGCGCGCATGCATCGAATACCTCCTCGACCTCGCGGTCTCCGGCGGCCGCGTAACCGACCGCGATGCAGCCCTCACAGCCCTCCTCGAACGCGAAGAACAGACGACGACCGGCGTCGGCATGGGCATCGGCATCCCCCACGCGAAAACCGACGCCGTAGACGAGCCTCTCGTCGCCTTTACCCGCTCTGAGGCGGGCATCGACTTCGGCGCGATGGACGACGAACCGGCCCACCTCATCTTCATGATTCTCGTCCCGGCCGAGGGCAGCGACGACCACCTCCAGATTCTGAGTTCGCTCTCCCGGGCGCTCATGCACGAGGACGTTCGCCAGTCGCTGTATGACGCAGAGACAGAGGCGACCGTCCGCGAGACGCTCAAGGAGGCGGTGGCGTAATGGAGCGCACCGTCACCGTCGTCCCCGAAGACGGCCTCCACGCCCGCCCCGCCGCGAACTTCGTCGAGGCCGCGGGAGAGTACGACTCGGAGATTACGATTGCCCCCGCAGACGGCGATGCGGTCAACGCCCAGAGCATGCTCGCGGTGACGAGCCTCGGCGTTGCCTCCGGCGACGACGTGGTGCTCACCGCCGAGGGCGCGGACGCAGAAGCCGCCCTCGACGCGCTCGAAGCAATCCTTACAACCCCCGAAGACAGTGCCTGAACAGATGTCTCGAACCGTCACTGGAACCGGCGCGACGCCGCTTTCCGATGTCGGAACTGTCCGCTGGTATCGCCCAGACGAGAGCCTCCCCGAGACGACCGACGCCGGGACGCCCGAAGAGGAGCGTGCTAACTTCGAGGACGCAAAGGAGACCGCTCGTGAAGAAATCGAAGCAGAGCGCGAACGAACCCGCGACCTGGTCGGCGAGGACGAAGCAGGCGTGTTCGACGCCCACCTCCAGTTCCTCGCAGACCCGCAAATCGAAGCCAGCGTCGAGGACGGTATCGACGACGGCCTCGCTGCGACCGCCGCCGTCCGCGAAGCGTTCGCAGACCCCATCACGCAATTCGAGTCGATGGACGGGATGATGGCAGAGCGCGCAGACGACCTGCGCGACGTTCGCAACCGGCTGGTGCGCATCCTCACCGGGAGCGAGCGCATCGACCTCTCTGCGCTCCCCGCGGGAACGATTCTCCTCGCAGAGCGCCTCACGCCGAGCGACACGGCCCAGCTCGACCCCTCGCGGGTCTCGGGCTTCGCCACCGTCGAAGGCGGGCGCACCTCACACGCCGCCATCTTCGCTCGCTCGCTTGGCATTCCCGCGGTCGTCGGCGCGGGCGCGGGCATCGAAGATATTCAGGAAGGAACGGAAGTCGTCATCGACGGCAACGCAGGCGAGGTCATCGTTGACCCTGACGAGGCCGTGAGAGCCGACGCCGCGAGTGGCCGCGACGTTGAGATCCATACGGACGCCGTCGAGACCACCGACGGCGTGTCCATCGAAGTCGCCGCAAACGTCGGGACCCCTGCAGAAATCGAGAGCGCGGTTGAACACGGCGCAGACGGGATTGGCCTGTTTCGCACCGAGTTCCTGTTTCTCAACCGCGGGTCGCCCCCAAGCGAAGACGAGCAGTACGAGGCAATCGCGGAGACGCTGTCTGCGTTCCCCGACGGCCGCGTCGTCGTCCGGACGCTCGACATCGGTGGGGACAAACCGATTCCGTATCTCGATCAAGCGCCCGAAGAAAATCCGTTCCTCGGTGAGCGTGGCATCCGGCGGTCACTCGACTCTGATGCCGACCTGTTTCGCACGCAACTGCGTGCGCTCATGCGTGCGGCGGCGAGCGAACATGGCGACGGCCTCTCGGTCATGTTCCCGCTCGTCTCGACCGTGGACGAACTCGACCGGGCGCTCGAAGCCGTAGACGAGGTTGCAGCCGACCTTGAGGAAGCGGACGTCGAGTGGGCGCGCCCCGAGTTCGGCGTCATGATAGAGACGCCAAGTGCGGTGTTCATGGCAGAAGAACTCGCCACGCGCGTGGACTTCTTCAGCATCGGGACGAACGACCTCACGCAGTACGTGATGGCGACCTCCCGCGAGAACGACCGCATTTCCTACCTCCACGACCCACGCCACCCGGCCGTGCTTCGCGCCATCCACCGCATCGTACAGGTGGGCCACGAACACGACTGCTGGGTCGGGATGTGCGGCGAGATGGCCGGTGACCCATCGCTGCTCAAACTGCTCGTCGGCCTCGGCTTAGACGAGCTGTCGATGAGCGCCATCACCATCCCGGATGTGAAAGCGGGCGTCGCCGCGACCTCGCAGGCAGACGCCGCCACACTCGCCAGCGACGCGCTGGCCGCAACGACTATCTCCGACATCACACAACTGCTCAACCAATGAAATTCGTCGCCGTAACCGCCTGTCCGACGGGAATCGCACACAGCCAGATGGCCGCCGAGAACTTAGAACAAAGCGCCCCCGAGCTGGGCCACGAAATCAAAGTCGAGGTCAACGGGGCCATGGGCACGGAAAACGAACTCACCGCAGACGACATCGCCGGGGCTGACGCGGTTATCGTCGCCGCGGACACCAAGGTCCAGACCGACCGGTTCGAGGGGAAACCGCTCGTGAACGGCACGGTCAAAGACGCCGTGAACGACGCGGGTGCGATGATTGAGGAGGCCGTCTCGATTGCCGGTGACGCGTCCGCAGCGGAGACGGTGGACACCGATTCCGAGCCACCGACCGAGGAAGCGTCCACGGTCGACGACACGACCGACGACACCGACGATGACGACGGCGGTCTGTTCGGCAAAGTGAAAAAGCGGTTCTCATAACTCGAAGCTACCGCGCTGCGTGCATTTTTCGTGGGCCAGTGAGACACCACCCAGGGGCGCATTCGACCCGTTTTTTGCGGAATCAATCAAGACAATTACCTGTCCAGAATCTGTGACAGGAATTTATACCGAATGACCATGTGAGTAGGCACAGACAGGCTTGGGCCATGATTGACCTCACTCTCGATATGACGCAGTACGACTGCCCGTTCATCGACACCACCGACGACCACCCAGTCTCGTTTACCGCCATGCAGTGGGATTTCGACAACCGCTCTCAGGAGTTAGAAACCCGAATGTTGGTCGAAGCACCAGACCGGTCAACGCTCGATGACGGTCTCCACGCCCTCGCAGACCACGACCACATGCACACCCTCGAACTGCTCTCGAAGCGAGGCGACCGCGCGCAGGTAAAAACGACGATTGGCGAGACACAAGCGATGGCGACGGTGCGCGAGTACGACGCCTACATCACCGGCCCGTTCCACATCGAAGACGGCTCTGAGACGTGGCACGTCGGCGTCGATGACGGCGGTCTTGCGGACGATTTTCTCGCGGAACTCGAACGCCACAACGAGTTTGGCATCGACTCACGACGCTCCTACGAACTCGGTGAACTGTTCGACCTGCTCAGAAACGCTGGCCCGGCAATCTCGTTGCTCGAAGGCTGTCGCAATCTCTCGACGGTCGAACGTGAGACGCTTTCGACGGCGGTTGAAGCAGGCTACTTCAACAGCCCGCGCGACGCGAATCTCTCGACTCTCGCCGCGGAGTTCGACATCTCGAAAACCGCCGTCTCGAAGAATCTCAGACGGAGTCAACAGAAACTACTCGAAAACGTTATCACGGCAATGGCCGACCTCGAATGAGGCGCACGTTCACATATTAACCCGGTGCTATTTTTCGGTTTATGAGGAACAGTAGTCCGTGACAGTGGCCAGCACGGGAGGCCGTGACGTGGTTCGAGACCCCCTCCCTGCAGGCGCACGACTATGATACAGCTATGACTCACAAAACTTCTCCAGACGACGGAATGGACCGACGGGCCATGCTCAAGGCCGTCGGCGGAACGGCACTCGCGGCGGCGCTCGCCGGGTGTAGTTCGCTCATCGGTGCAGGCACAAATCAAGACACCTCGGGTGAGGTAAGCGACGTGCCAGACGAGCCGATTCAGGCGGGACTCCAGACGTTCACCGAAGGGCCAGCGGCCGTGCTTGGCCTCCAGTCGCAGTACGGCGCGGAACTCGCCGTCGAACGCATCAACGCCGCGGGCGGGATTGCCGGTCGGGAAATCCAACTTGATGTGAAACACGAAGCAGACGCCTACGTCGAGAACTACACGCAGTTCGTCTCCGAGGGCAAGGAAGTCACCTTCGGGCCGGTTTCCTCGGGCGGGCACGCCGCCCTTGCGCCGGAGGTCGAAGCCCAAGGCGTGGTGAACGTCTCGACCGACGGAACGGTCACGACGCTGTACGAGGAAACGGTTCCAGACCCCACCTATTCGTTCAGATTCCAGAACTACGACGTGATGGAGTGCGTATCTGCGGCCCGCGAGACGGTCAATCGTCTCGGCGCAGAGAACGTGAACACCGTCGCGGGCATCAACCCGAACTACGCCTTCGGGAAAGATGAGTGGAAAGTGTACACGACGGCGCTGCAGAAGCTCACCGACGTGGAAATCGTCTACGAAGGGTTCCCCGACCTGCTCGCAGACGACATGTCCACGCACATCACTGAAATCAACAATCAGCAGCCGGACGTGACGTTCTCCAGTCAGTGGGGCGGCGACGTGGTGACCATGATGAATCAGGCCGCCGCGAACAACATGTTCGACAACACCCAACTCGTCGGGACGGTACTCTACAGCGCTGTCAATGACCTGAGTCAGGACATCGTCGAGCAGGCACAGGCGTTCTCTGGGTCGCGCAACTACTACTGGGGCGAGCCAGAACCCTCCCGCTGGAGTCCCGGCCAGAAGATGCTCGACGATGCCCGCAGCAAGTGGGACATCATCCCGAGTGGCCACTTCATGAGCGGCTACGGCGCGGTTGCGTCGTGGGCGACGGCCACCGAAAAAGCAGTCAACCTCCTCGGCGGCTGGCCAAGCCAAGAGCAGATTGCCATGTCCCTCGAAGGCCACGGCTTCTTCACGCCCGCCGGCTATCACGTCATGAGCGAGCGCCACCAGGGCCTCTCGACGACGTACTTCGGCGAGATGGGCTGGTCGAGCGACATTGACGCACCCGTCTTGAACGACATCAACTCGTACAGTCCACCGGACGTGTCGCCACCGCCGGGCACGAAGTCCATCGACTGGATCGAGAGCTGGTAACCCGAGTACCGCTTTCATGACGAAAATTCAGCAAACCACGAACAGCGACCTATGAGTGTCCTCACAAACTTCATCACACACACGCTCCACGGCGTCCAGTACGGGTTCATCCTGTTTCTCATCGCGTCGGGACTGACCATCATCCTCGGCATCCTCGACGTGTTGAACCTCGCCCACGGCGAACTGTACGCGCTTGGAGCCTACGTCGCATCGAGCGTCCTCGGCTACGTCGTCGGGCTGGTGCCGCCACCGACCGACGCGGCGTCACAGGCCGTGTTCGTCGCCGTCGTCCTCGGGGGTGCGGTGCTCACTGCCGCCGTCCTCGTGCCCGTTGGCGCAGCCATTGAGTCAGTTCTCTTGAGACCGATTTACGACCGCAACGAGGTGTACCAACTCGTATTGACGTTCGCACTGTTGCTCATCATCAAAGACGCCATCAAGTTCGGCTGGGGACCAACCCCTGTCCGGCTGCAGAGCGTCTACAGCGGCATCAACGGCATTCCCGCCGCGTCGCTCATCGGCCTCAACTACCCGACGTACAATCTGGTCATCATCGCGGTGGGCGCTGTCGTCGTCGTCGGGCTGTTTTACTTCTTCAACCGGACGAAAACCGGCCGCATCATCCGCGCGACGGCCATCGACCGCGAGATGGCGACGGCAATTGGCGTGAGCACCGACCGCACCTTCACGCTCGTGTTCGCCGTCGGTGCATTCTTCGCTGGCTTCGCTGGCGCGATGGCGCTTCCGCCGACGAACGCGAGTCTGGAGATGGGCGCAAACCCACTCGTCCTCTCCTTCGTCGTTATCGTGATTGGCGGCCTCGGGAGTCTGCGCGGGGCGTTCGTCGCCGCACTCGTCGTCGGCATTCTGAGCAAGTGGGCGACGTGGCAGTACCCGCCAGCCGAACTCGCCGCGCCGTTCGCCATCATGGCCATCATCCTGCTCGTGAAGCCGGACGGCCTCTTTGGCACGTGGGGTGAGATGGATGCGTAATCGACTGCCCGGCCTCGTCTCGCGCGACGGCGAGCGCAAGGTCAGAGTGATGCGCGGGCTTGAACTCACGTTGCGCCAGACGGCGCTTGCACTCGTTGGCCTGCTCTTTCTCTTCGCACTCCCGGACATCGCGCGGCTCTCGCCCGCGATTCAACTCAGCGTGTTGCATCAAGGGGTCGTGTTCGGGCTTGCGGCGGTTGGCCTCAACCTGCTCGTTCGCCACACCCAACTCGTCTCGTTCGGGCACGCCGCCTTCTTCGGGACGGGAGCCTACACGACGGCGCTACTCGCCGCGAAGTGGAACGTGACCGAGTTCGCCCTCCTGCTCATCGCGAGTATGTTGCTCGCAACGCTGATGGCGATGCTGATTGGCTACCTCTCGCTTCGCCACACGGGACTGTACTTCTCGCTGCTAACGCTCGCCTTTGGGCAGTTGCTCTACGCGCTCGTTCAGGGGCAAGCGTTCTTCGGATCGAGCGACGGTATTCCGGTTCGCCCGGGGCCGAACATGCGTCCCGACATCTTCGGGTTGGCGCTCCCGCCGGACGCCTACGAGGTGCTGGTGTACTACCTCACCGTCATCCTCGTCGTCGTGTCGCTGCTCGTGATGTGGCGACTCATCAACTCGCCGTTCGGCGCAGCGCTCGACGCGATTGGCCAAGACCGCACCCGCGCACAGTTCATCGGCATCCCCGTCCGCCGGTACGTCTGGCTCGCGTTCGTCGTCTCCGCGGTGTACGGCGGGATGGCCGGCGCGCTCTACGCGATGGTGCAACAGCACGTCAGGCCCGGCCCGGTGCTCTACTTCCTCCGGTCGGGGGACATCCTGTTCATGGCCATCCTCGGCGGGTATCAAACCCTGCTCGGGCCGCTCGTCGGCGGTATCGTCCTCGTGCTATTGCAGGACATGGGTCGTGACCTGACCAACTACTTCGACGCGTTGACCGGCCTCGTGTTGCTGGCGCTCGTCTTCGGGTTCCCACAGGGTATCGTGGGGTCGCTCAAGAAAGGCGGGCGCGTCAGAAACGCCGCGAGCAGTTTCAAAGACGACCCGGCTGTCATCGGGTCGTGGCTCTCGTCGTTCACAGAATCGCTCGTCACCGCCGCAAGCCGGTCGGTGCAGAACGTCAAAGTCCTCGTCTTCGGGGTGAAGTGAGATGCTAGAAGCCAAAACCTTGAGAAAGCAGTTCGGCAGTCTCGTAGCGACCAACGACGTGTCCGTCGAATTCGGCCGGCACGACGGCGAAATCGTGTTCATCGTCGGGCCGAACGGCGCGGGGAAAACCACGCTCGTGAACCTCCTGACTGGCCTGCTCTCGCCCGATTCAGGGAGCGTCGTCATGGACGGGAAAGACATCACCGGGATGGCTCCCGAAGACCGGGTCCACGCCGGACTCGTCCGCAGTTTCCAGGTCGTGCAGGTGTTCGACGAGATGACCGTCCGCGAAAACGTCCGGACGGCGGTGCTCTCGAAAGAGAAGAAGTTGATGAGCATGTTCAGCCTCCGCGACGAACACGCCGAAGTCGAACGGAAAGTCGACGACCTGCTCACCAAGTTCGGCTTAGACGAGCACGCAGCCCACGTTGCCGCAGAGTTGCCCCACGGCACGCGAAAACTGCTCGACGTGTGCATGTCCTTCGGCCTCGAACCCGATTACCTCCTGCTTGACGAACCCACCGCCGGGGTTTCGACCAGCGAGAAGGAGTACGTCATCGAGACCATCGCCAGCGTGAGCAAAGAAGCGGGCGTGACGACGGTGACAATCGAACACGACATGGACATCGTGAAGGGGTATGCAGACCGCGTCGTGGCACTCCATCAGGGAGCCATCCACGGACAGGGCGACCCGTCGATTCTCGAAACCGACGACGAACTTCGCCGCCTGTTGTTGGGGGTAGAGAAATGAGCGACTCTCTGCTGTCGGTGAAAAACGTAAACGCCGAAGTCGAGGGCTTTCAGGTGACCCACGACGTCTCCTTCGAGGTGAACAAAGGCGAGGCAGTCGGCCTCGTTGGCCGCAACGGTGCGGGCAAGACCTCCACCTTCCGGGGAATTATGGGCCTCACCAACCTCCAGAGCGGGTCGGTGCGGTTTGCAGGCGAGGAGCTTACCGACCTTCGCGCCGAACTCATCCCGAAACGCGGGATTGGCTACCAGCCAGAAGACCGCAAACTGTTCACCGGGATGACCGTAGAGGAGAACCTTCGACTCCCCATCTGGACGGCCGGAAAAGCGCGGGGCATCGACGACGAAGACGCCGTCATCGAGGAAGTGTACGACGTGCTGCCCGAACTCGAAGAACGCTCGAACGCGAACGTCGAGAACCTCTCTGGTGGACAGGCGAAGATGGCTGCGATTGGTCGCGCCCTCGCGCTCAAGCCCGACTTGCTCATCTTAGACGAACCGCTCGAAGGGCTTGCTCCAGTTGTGGTCGAGAACCTGAAAACCCACATCAAAGCCATCAACGAACAGGGCATTGCCGTGCTCATCGCGGAGTCAAACGTGACGCACGTCCCCGACATCGTAGACCGCATCGTCGTCATCGAACGCGGTGAGGTGGTCGGTTCGGGCGACCCACACGAACTCAAAAAGAAACCGGCGATTCAAGAACTGATGCAGGGAAGCGGACAGGAATAATCAGTTCGGAAGCTCCGATTCACGGAGCGTTTTTCGCTGAATTTTCCCCGTCGTCGTCTGCGGAAGTTCGGTAACGAACTCAAGTTCGCGTGGATACTCGTATTTCGCCAAATTCTGTTTAACGAGCGTTTGAATCTCCGTTTTGAGCGCGTCGCTCGGTTCAGTCCCGTCGGTCACCTGCACGAACGCTTTGATGAGTTCGCCTCGGCGGTCGTCCGGGACGCCGACGACACCGACCTGTGCGACGGCTGGATGTTCCAAGATGGCGCTCTCGACTTCGCCCGGCCCGACGCGGTAGCCACTCGTCATGATAAGGTCATCGTCTCGCGATTTGAACCAGATGTAGCCCGCGTCGTCGCGCTTGCCGAGGTCGCCAGTGAGGTGCCACGGGCCGACGCGTGCCTTCGCGGTTTTCTCGGGGTTGTTCCAGTACTCTTTGAACACGACCGGGTCGTCCTCTCGACGCACCGCTATTTCACCGATGTCGCCCGTGGCACACTCTGCGCCCGTGTCGGGGTCGACGATGGCCACGTCGTGGCCGGGGACGGGTTTACCCATGCTTCCGGGGAGCGCGTCGAACCACTTTCGGCAGTTCGTGACGAGCAGATTTGCTTCAGTTTGGCCGTAGAGTTCGTTCACCGCGACGCCGTCGAGTTCCGCGTCGGCCCAGTCTAAAATTTCTGGCGTGAGCGGTTCGCCACCCGAACAGATGGCGGCAAGCGAGAGGTCGTACTGTTCTGCAGGCGAGTCAACATCCATCAGCATGCGGATGGCGGTCGGCGGGAGGAACGAATCGGTGACGCCGAACTCCGCCATGAGCGAGAACGCGGTCTTTGCATCGAACTTCCCCATCGGATAGCCAACGACGGGACGGCCGTAGTGCCACGCGGGAAAGACGAGGTCACCGAGCGCGCCAATCCACGCCCAGTCGGCGGGCGTCCAGCAGACGGCGTCGTCTAAGTCGAGTTCGAAGTACATCTGGAACGCCGGGCAGTGGCCTACCCAGACGCCGTGGCCGTGGAGTGCGCCCTTCGGCGGGCCGGTCGAACCGCTCGTGTAGATAATGATGGCGGGCGTTTCGGCGTCGGTTTCGACGATTTCGAAGGTGTCTGGTTGTCCAGCGAGCACGTCCTCAAACGGGGTTTCGGGGCTGTCCGCTGCTCTATCGACTTCGATGACGTGTTCAAGGTCGGGGCAGTCGTCACCAATCTCTGTGACCACATCGCGCACGCTTTCGTCTACGACGATGGCTTTCGCCTCGCTGTCGCGAAGGCGGTAGCCGACGGCGTCCGGGCCGAACAGTTTCGAGAGCGGAAGCGAAACTGCGCCGAGTTTCCAGCAGGCGAGGTGTGTGAGCAGGTTTTCCGGTTTCTGTGGGACGAGGACGGCGACGCGGTCACCGCGTTCGATGCCGCGGGCTTCGAGGCCGTTGGCGAGTTGGTTCGACAGCCGGTCGAGGTCGGCAAACGAGTAGGTCTCACGGCGTCCGTCAGGATACGCCTGATACAGTGCTGGGGCGCCTCTATCTTCGTGTTTTCTCACGAGGTCGTGAGCGAGATTGTAGTCGTCGGGGAGATTCCACTCGAACTGGTCGCGCGCGGTGTCGTAGCTCTCCGTTGGAACCGTGACGTGCCAAGCCATGGCGCAGACTACGGCTGGCAGCGCCTACTAACCGGAGGTTCACATATGAAAGCGCGAGAAAGCGGGTTGGGTTACTCGTCTATTGACTCGTCGGCTTCGTCGTCATCGTCCTCGATGACCACGAGGCCGCGGCTGTTGACCGCGTAGGGGTCGAGGCCGACTTCTTCGAGGAACTGCTTGTATTGGCGTTCGCAGGTTTCTGCGGCCTTCTGGCGGTCGGAAGCGCGGTCGCAGAGTTCGATGAGATTTTCGGGGACGTCGTTCTGGTAGACAATCCAGTGGTTGATGAGATCTGAGAGCCGTCGGATGGGGCTCGTGAAGTGGCCGTAAATCTCGAAGTTGAGCGCGTGGTGGCCGCCGAACGGGTCGTTCATGTACTTCGCCCGGGGCATCACCTTCATCACGGCCCACTGAATCTTGTTGAGCTGGCGGCCGGGGGCATTTTCGATGGTCGCGTTCACGGCCTTGCGCGGGTCGTCCCACGTGCTGCCGGGGATTTTCACGCCATCAAGGTCTTGGATTTCTTGGAGGGCTTTGTCCCACTCGTCGGGCGTTGGCTGGGGGTGGACGCGGTACATCGCCTCGACTCCACGGCCCCACATGAGTTCGTGAGTGACGGCCTTGTTCGCCTTCAGCATGCACTCCTCGATGATGGTGTGAGCGCGGTCACGGCTCGGGTTGAGCACGAGTGAGCCGTCTTCTTTGCGCTGTTCGTGGAGTTGGTTCGCGAGTTCGAAGACGAGCGAAATCTCGTCGTGGAGGTCTGCGTCTTCGTCGTCTAGGCGCTTTTCTGCCTGCGAGTAGGTCAGGCGTTCGTCGGATTCGATGACGGATTTGTAGATGTCGATAGACTCGTAGGAGAGTGTCTCCTTGCTGATGTGCATCTCGACGGTGTGCGCGAGGCGCTCCTCGTTGGGCACGAGCGAACAGACCGTCTCCGCGAGCATCGGCGGGAGCATGTGGATGGTGTAGGCGGGCAGGTACACCGTATTCCCGCGTTTGACCGCCTCGTCCCACATCTTCGACTCGGGGTGGACGTAGTGGGTCACGTCCGCGATGTGTACCCACAGCGTGTACTCCTCTTCTCCCTCTTCGATGCTGATGGCGTCGTCGAAGTCCTGGGCGTCCACCGGGTCGATGGTCCACGTCGGCATGTCCCGGAGGTCTGCGCGGTTGTCCACCTCGGCGTGGATTTCCTCCTGGACGTCGGTGGTGCGTTCTTCTGCTTCGGCCATGACTTCCGGCGGGAAGGCATCGCGAATCTCGAACTTCTCGAAGAGTTCCTCGCGTTTGTTCGCGAGGTGTCGGGCGAGGTCTTCGTCGATTTCGACGGGACCTTGTCCCTCGGCCGTCCCGGCGTAGGCCTGGGCGTCGTCAGTCATACCCGGGGCTACGGAAGTCGGACAGAAAGACGTATCGACCCGAAAAGAGGGCGGCGGTCAGCGCTCACCGAGCGAGTCGTACCGGTCTCTGACGGTCCGGGTGTAGCGCGCGAGGAACTCATCTTGTGAGACTTCGCCCGCGCCACACTCCGTGAGCAAAGTTTCGAGGCCGCCGCGTGGCTGGTGACAGAGGTCTGTGTCGCATTTCTTACAGAGGTGTTCGAACTGTTTGCCATCGCGATCCCAGCGGTTGCCGTACTTGTCGTATTCACGCGCTTCGTTGCGAAGGACAGTCTTGCCACACGCGGTACAGGTGACAACCGTGCTGGCCCGGGACTTCCGGGAACCCCACATGAGCGGGGCTTAGACGCGGGAATATTTAGCTGTTGTTGCGGGCGCAAATCTGCGGACGGACGATTTAATGTCCGGCAGTGACAGTCTCCGATATGGAAGTCAAATCTCGCCATCACCTCCGCAGTGACGAGGTAAAAGCCGTGACAGAAGCCCTCGCAGACGGGCTCGGTGTTGACCTCGACGCGGACAGTTTCGAGCTCGTCGAGTTCAAAGACTCGGACTTCGAACTCATCCTCGTAGACGGCGCGGCAACGGTTGGCCGCCTCGATGGCACACCGTTTCTCACGGTTCGAGGCGCAAACGACTACCCGCCAGAGCGAAACGTCGTGACGGTCGATGCCGGAGCCGTCTCGTTCGTCTCAGACGGCGCAGACGTGATGCGCCCGGGCATCGTCGAAGCCGACGACTCCATCGAAGAGGGCGACGTCGTCGCCATCGCAGAGGAAACCCACGGCAAAGTGCTCGCCATCGGGACGGCGCTCACCGCGGGTTCGGACATGGTCGGTGACTCCGGCAAAGTCGTCAAATCCATCCACTTCGTCGGCGACGAGTTGTACAACTTTACCGCATAAAAGAGGAGTTGCGTTTTAGTTATCCGACGAGTCGAGGCCGAGCGCTGTGGCCACGTCGAGCAGGCCTGCGCCGGACTCGTTCGAACCGAGTCCAATATCTTCTGCCGCACTCGCAAGCGACGAGCGCGTCTGCGTGTTCGAACTCCCGCCCGCCATGAGTTGGGCGGCCGCGCCCGCGACGTGCGGCGTCGCCATCGACGTGCCGGAGAAGGTGTCGTACCCGCCGACGACCGAGGAGTAGATGTCCGTCCCGGGTGCGGCAATATCGACTTCTGGCCCCTGTGAGGAGAACCCGGAGAGGTTGTCAGCGGAGTCAGTGGAGGAGACGGCCATGACTGTCGAGTAGGCGCCGGGGTAGCCAACGCAGTTGGTACACGGCCCGCTGTTTCCGGCCGCGCCGACGAGGAAGACGCCGTTATCGACGGCGTACTGGCAGGCGTCTTTGAGCGTCTGTGCGCCACTGCTCGCGCCGAGGCTCATCGAGCCAACGTCGTAGCCTTGGTCTGCGACCCACTCGATGCCTGCGGCGACGTCAGAGAGGTAGCCGCTGCCGCGCTTGTCGAGGACTTTCACGGCGTGGAGGGTTGCCTCGGGGGCGACGCCGACGACACCTTCTGCGTTGTCGATACCGGCGGCGATACCGGCACAGTGGGTGCCGTGGTCGTTGTCGTCGTCCCAGTCGTAGGCGTAGTTGCCTTTTGCCTTCGTGAACGCTTGGCCAGCCCCGATATTCGCGGCGAGGTCGGGGTGGTCTGAGTCGATGCCTGTGTCGATGATGGCGAGGTCTGCGCCGCTACCGGTGTAGCCGTTTGCGTGGGCGACGTCTGCGTCTACGCGGTCGATGCCCCACGGCTGGGTCTGGGACTGTGTGGTGACACCGTCGCCCGGTTTGCCGATGGCGTACATCGTAATGTCGTCTTCGACGTAGCGGACCTCGCTGTGTTTTTGCAGTTGCGCAACGGCTTGGTCTGAAAAGCGCCCGGCAACTGCCTGCCCATGTGCGCCAAAGTCGAGCGTGCGGTGGACGGTGTGGGCTTGCCCGCGCGCTTCTGCGCTTGCGCCGGGGGAGCTCGTCCCGACGATGCGGCGGGGCGGCTTTTCAGCGGCCGCACTCCCAACGAAAAGTGTGCCAACTGCTCCAACAGCAGAGGTTTTCAGCAATGTGCGTCGCGTTAAATTTACATCACTCATGTATGCAATATTTACGACCCGGCCACAGTATTTAAGTCTTGACCCCTGTTGACATGGTACAGTGACCGAGCGCATGGTGTCAAGCAGACCACGTCTGACGTAACACCTATACTCGAAGCAACCGGTGTGTGTTCTATGGGATTTATGAACAAGCTGCTGGGTGAGCGTGGGTCTCGAAAGACCGACGACTACCTAGAGCTCAACATAGATGACTTCGAGGCCGCAGCTGGCGATGCGAAGATGCGCGTCCACATCGCCAAGATCGGCAATCAACAGGACGTTATCGCCATCAAAGACGCCATCTATGACGGCGACCTCGTCATCGCGGACATCACGCGCCACGCGACCGAGGACCGAACGATGCAACGCATCAGCGACGAACTCCAGCAGGTCGCCCAGGAAGTCGGTGGCGACATCGTCCAGAAAGACGACGACCAGCTTATCCTCACGCCAACGGGCGTCTCTATCAGCCGCCAGAAACTCGGCGGCCGCTAAGCGCGCTCGACTTTTCTCTCTGCGGGCAAAAAGGGCCCGAGAGTATGAAAGACCATGACAGACAGTGCGGCCTCACTCCGTGCTATTGACTCCCACCATAGTAGCACTCACGGAAGGCCAGTATGTTACTACGTACCATACGACGATAAATCTAGGTATTATTTGCGGACTGTCCGAAAAATCTGAACCGACGTCGAAGCGAGGTTAGAAGTCCGGCGAGTCGTCTTCGACTTCGCGCTTCATCGACTTTCGGCGGCTCTTTGCGTCGCGACCCGTGGCTTCGAGGAGGAAGTCGTTTTTGGCGCTCACGGCGTCTGCGGCGTGGTCTGCCAGGCCTTTATCGAGAATCTCTTTTGCGTCTCGCTCTTCGAAGTGGACGGCGAGTTTGTCCTTTTTGCCGCTGTATTTGACCGCACCGGCAATGATGCGCGTGAACACTGGGTTCTTGGGTTCGCCAACGACGAAGAGGTCACTTCCTTTGAAATCTTCTGTCCCCGTGATTGTCCCAAAGTAGTCTTCGACGGTTGCTTTCATGTCGGGGATTCGCTCTTCGAGCGTCTCGCCACGGCGCATCTTATACTCCTTCATGAACAGGTGTTTGCGTAGCCAGGTTTTACTCTTTTCGCGTCGCAACCCGGTCGAGATACCCTTGCTTGCACGACGGACAGATGTCACCTTCGCGAAGCGGCGATTCGCGCACCTCGGTCTCGAAGTCGCACTTCGGACAGTGGAAGTGGCCATCGCCCGGCCGCGCGGCCGGAGCAGGCTCGTCAAGCTCCGCTGCAGCATCGTCGCCGTCGCCGTTTCGCACCCAGCTCGTGTCCGTCGGGTCGACGTGCTCTGGTTCGTCTGGCCACTCGCCGGGTTTGCGCTGTGCCACCTCGTCTTCCTCGTCGGTGAGGATGATGCCGTCGTCCTGTTCGGGGTCTAAGTCGTCCAGTTCCTCGTACTGCTCGACTTCCGCTAAGTTCGGGGCCGAATCGTGCCCCACGTCTGCGGCTTCGTGCTCATCGATGATTTCGACATCTTCGTCTGCGGGGTCTGACGGGACGGCCTCCTTGTCGGCTGCCTCGTCGGTCGATTCGAAGTCGGCGGGTTCCTCGTCGTGTTCTGTGACAGCGGCTGCATCATCGGAGACAGGTTCGTCCTCGACGGGTTCTGGCGCTCGTTGCGCCGTCTCCATCGTCGTGACCTCTTTGGCTTCAGAGCGCACCTGCGTGCCCCCACAGCGCTCGCACACCTCGATTTCACGCACCGTCACCACGACTTCGCTCCCGCGCTCCTCTCGCTCCCGTTCGACTTCCAGTTCGCCGTACCGGTGGCCGAGGAGCGAACACTTGAGACTCATTGGCAATTGCATCCCAACGTGCGAGTATAAGAGTACTGTTTCCTGTACTCCAGACGGCCACGTGGGAGCGAAATGACCCCCCGTTTCGGGGGGTGAAACAACAAGCAAGCTGACAGGTGGGGGACAAGGGTAAGATGTATCCCGACATACAGTGGCGTATGAGGGCAAAGCGTGAGTATCGGAACCGCGACGCGACGGAGGTTGCGGTGCTCGACGCCTTGGTCGATAGAAAGGGCGAGGGGCTGACCGTGTTCGAACTGCGGGCGCACGCAGACATTTCCATCGACGAACTCGAAGACGCACTGGCGAGCCTGAAAGACGCCGGGCTCATCGAGGTAACCGACGAAGGGGCACGAACCGTCATCCTCCCAGACGACAAGGTCGTTCCAGAGCCGGGAGAGGCAGAAGACGAACCGTCATTGATAGACCGGATTCTCGGGAAGTTCTCGCCGTAGAGGGCGAGGTTTATTCCCGGCCAGCAAATACCACCAGCCATGACTGTCGTCGAGGGATTCCACGAAGACCACGGCGCAACGTTCACAGAGCGCGGCGGCCGTCGCGTCGTCCGCCACTACGGGCGACCCGCACAGGCGCACAAGGCCGTCCGGAACGTCGTTGGCGTCATCGAGATGGGCTATGGCGTCGTCCTCGTCGAAGGCGACGACCGCGTCGAGTTCGTGGACAACGCCATCTCGAACTCCGTCCCGACCGACGACGGACAGGGCGTCTATTCACTGCTTCTCGACCCGCAAGGCCGCGTCGAGCTGGACATGTACGTCTACAACGCGGGCGAGCGCCTCTTGCTGTTCACGCCGCCTGACCACGCACAAGCACTCGCAGACGACTGGCAAGGCAAAACGTTCATCCAAGACGTGGACATCAGCGTCGCCACCGACGACTTCGCAGTGTTCGGCGTCCACGGCCCGAAAGCCACCGAAAAAATCGCAAGCGTCCTGACTGGTCCCGGCGCGCCCGAAGGCCCACTCTCGTTCGACCGTGGGTCGATGGGCGAGGCGGGCGTCACCGTCATCGCAACCGACGCCCCGACTGGGGAGGAGGGCTACGAAGTCGTTTGCACCGCAGACCAAGCCGAAGAAGTGCTCGACGCGCTCTTGTACTTCGGCATGGCAGCCAGTCCCTTTGGCTACGAGACGTGGGACTCGCTCACCCTCGAAGCCGGGACGCCGCTGTTCGAAACCGAATTGGAAGGGCAAATTCCGAACGTCGCCGGCATCAGAAACGCGCTCAACTTCGAGAAGGGCTGTTTCGTCGGCCAAGAGGTCGTCTCTCGGGTCGAAAATCGCGGCCAGCCAAGCCGCCGACTCGTCGGCATTGTCTGTGAAGAACTTCCCGAAGCGGGAGCTACCGTCTCCGTCGATGGCGAAGAAGTTGGAACCGTGACTCGCGCCGTCGAAAGCCCCTCGCGCGACGAACCGCTCGCGCTCGCCTACGTCGAATACGGGCTGACAGAATCCGACCTCAAAGTCGGAAAGACGACTGGAACCATCGAACAACTTCCGTTTGTGGAAGGGAGCCAGAAATCCGGGCGACTGCCGACGTATCTCGACTAACTACTTTCTCGACAGGAGCGCCTTCAACTGCTCGCGCGAGGCAATCGTGGTGGGTTTGTCCATGTGGACGCCAATCTCGCCTGCGAGCGTCCCGAGTCCGGCATTCTGCACGGGTTTCGGCAGCGAGTACGCCTTGCGAATCCACGCACCGAGACGAATTTCGGTACGTAAATCATCGCGCCATGCCCGCTCGTAGTCGCCAAGCGTGCTCGGGTCGTCGGGGTCAACCGTCGCCGTGGCGTGGTCTGCGGCGGTCATCCCGTACACAATTCCGCCACCGGTGAACGGTTTTGTCTGGGCGGCCGCATCGCCAATCAGCAAACTCCGGCGGCCGGTCACGCGCTTTGGGGGGCCAATGGGAATCATGCCCGCACAGAAATGCGAGGTTTCGACGTCGTAGCCGGAGACAAACTCGTCGAACAGTTCGCGTGCGGTCGGCTCCGAGCCGGGCGGCGCGGCGAGTCCGTACTCGACACCCGCCTCACCACGGGGGATGCGCCACGCAAAGAAGGTCGGCGCAGTCAAGTGCACGTCAACGTACTCGCCGGGGTCATCTTCTTCGGAGAAAGCGAGGACGCCCTGCAGTTTCTCCTTGGGTTCGGGGAGGTTACACTCGCGGCGCACCCGCGAGACGGGACCGTCACACCCGACGACGATTTTTCCCTCGAAGGTTTCCGTACCGTCTGGCGTTTGTGCCACAACCGAAACGCGGTCGCGGCGTTCGGTGACGGACGTGACGCTGTGATTCTCGCGCAGGTCGGCACCTGCCTTGCGGGCCGTGTCTGCGAGAATCTTGTCAAGGCCGACGCGGTCGATGACGTTCGAGATGACCTCGTGTTTGTAGAAAAGGTGGGCGTCGCTTCCGGGACCGCCCGTGTGGAATCGCGCGCCCGAGATTTCGTTCTGCAGGAGTTGCTCGCGCGCACCCGGCGGCGTAAACTCCCAGAGGTCGGTGCTGACGTGGCCAGAACAGGCGAGGGGTTTACCCACCTCACCGCGTTCGAGGACGAGCACGTCGTGTCCGGCCTCGGCGGTACGACGGGCAAACCGCGACCCGGCAGGGCCAGCACCGACGACGACGAATTCGTACATTGCCTTCGCCTAACTTTTCCGCCAGTATATACTTCCCGGCCTCTCGGCGTCCCGTGCGAGCATTTATCAATGAGCACGCGGCCAGCACGGGCCATGTGAGAACTGCCACGAAGCCGCCGCGGGTGTCCAGCAGTCGGCTTCGTGAGCGTGCTGTGCTGGCTGTGTGCCCCTATTCGATGACCGCAAAGCCGCGTGGCGTCAGTCCGGTGTAGCGGTCGCTCCACGGAACTGAGAGCGAGTCCCACGACTTCCCGGCATCCGACGAGCGCGAGATGCCGAGGTTCGAGAACGCATAGACGACGCCAGGCTTTCCCACCGTCGCCAGCTCGGCGCGAACCAGTCCGTCTCCTTCTCCGAGGTCTGCCCCGCAGCGCTCCCACGCACCATCTCCTTCGCGTCGGTAGATGAAAGACTCAGCAGACGACGGATTATGTGCCGAGTACGGCCCGCTCGCCGCGGTGAGAACCACCGTGTCCGGGTCGCCCGGGTCGGGCGCAACGCTCCAGCAGTAGCGGTGGCGCAACCCGTCCTGCAGGTGGTTCCACGATTTCCCGCCGTCTCGTGACTCGGCGTAGCCGTCGCCAGCCGCCGCATAGACACGGCCCGGCGCATCTGGGTGGACGGCCAGCGAGTGGTTGTCATAGCGCGAGCCGGAGGGTCGTTCGTGCCACGACTCGCCGCCGTCTTCGGAGTAGACGAACGCCCCCGCTTCGATACCAACGTAGAGACGATCTGGGTCCGCCGGGTCGACCTCAATCCACCGAACGTGGTGGGTGTCTGGACGCGGTGGGAAGTACCACTCGTCTGCTGAGGGAAGGTCGGTGAGCGGCGAGAGCGCCGTCCACGAATCGCCCCCATCAGTTGAACGATAGACGGCGCTTGGTTCAGTGCCGGCGTAGACCGTGTCAGGGTCGTGCGGACTCACCCGCGCCGACATCACGGCACCCTCGATGACGTCCTCACCAACCTGTTCCCACGTGTCGCCAGCGTCGAGACTGCGCTGCACTCCGGCGTCGAAGGTTCCGACGAACACACGGTCGGGTGCGGCCTGCGAGACGGCCACGCATTCGATCGAATGGCCGTCGAGTCGTTCGGTTGTCTGCCAATCTTCTCCTTGTCCGGTGGCGACGACGAGTACCTCACGGAGTGGTGCGTAAATGGCGGTCATACTCAGAGATACGCGCTCTCGGCAGAAAGAGATGTAGCGCCGTCAGTCGTCGGTCGTCATCGCCGGAGCCACGCGGTCTGCGCGTGGGCCGTCGAGTTCGATGTCCGGAAGCAGGTCACGGAGGTAGCGACCGGTGTGGGAGTCGTCGTTGCGGGCGACGTCTTCTGGCGTGCCCCGGGCGACGATTTGGCCGCCTTTCTCGCCGCCTTCCGGCCCGAGGTCAATGATGTGGTCTGCGTTTTTGACGAGGTCGAGTTCGTGTTCGACGACGACCACGCTGTTCCCGTTGTCCACGAGTCGCTGGAGCACCTCGATGAGTTTGCGCTCGTCTTCCGAGTGGAGGCCAGTCGTTGGCTCGTCCAACAAATAGAGCGTCTCGCCGGTCTGTTTCTTGCCGAGTTCCTCGGCGAGTTTGACGCGCTGGGCTTCGCCGCCCGAGAGCGTGGTCGAGGGCTGGCCAAGGCGCATGTAGTCGAGGCCAACGTCGGAGAGCAGTTGCAGACGGCGCTTGATGCGCGTGTCCGCCTCGAAGAATTCGAGTGCTTCCTCGATGCTCATATCGAGCACGTCGGCGATGGTCTTGCCCTTGTAGGTCACGTCGAGGGTCTCGTCGTTGTAGCGGTCGCCTTCACACTCCTCACACGGGACGTACACGTCTGAGAGGAAGTTCATCTCGATTTTGACGGTGCCCTGTCCGCCACACTCCTCACACCGGCCACCTTTCACGTTGAACGAGAATCGGCCCTTCTCATAGCCGCGCTGGCGGGCGAGTTTCGTCTTTGCGAACAGTTCGCGGATGTAGTCGAACACCCCGGTGTAGGTCGCCGGATTCGACCGCGGGGTGCGGCCAATCGGACTCTGGTCGATGAGGCGCACCGTCTCGATTTGGTCGAGGCCCTCGATGGAGTCGTGCTCGCCGGGGTCGACGCTCGTGTTGTTGTTCATCGTCCGCGCGAGGCTCTTGTAGAGAATTTCGTGCATCAGCGTCGATTTCCCGGAGCCAGAGACGCCCGTGACGGCGGTGAAACAGCCGAGCGGAATGTCCACGTCGAGGTTCTTGAGGTTGTGCTGGCGCGCGCCGCGAATGGTAATAGAGTCGGCCGCTTCGCGTCGCTCTGTTGGGACTGGAATCGCTTTCCGGCCGGAGAGATACTCCGCGGTGATGGTGTCGGCGTCGAGGATTTCGCCGTAGGTGCCTTGGAAAACGACTTCGCCGCCGCGTTTTCCGGGACCCGGCCCCATGTCGATGATGTTGTCCGCCCGGCGCATCGTCTCCTCGTCGTGTTCGACGACTATGAGCGTGTTCCCGATGTCGCGGAGTTCACAGAGCGTGTTGAGCAGGCGGTCGTTGTCGCGCTGGTGGAGGCCAATCGACGGTTCGTCGAGCACGTAGAGCACGCCGACGAGGCCGGAGCCGATTTGCGTGGCGAGACGAATCCGCTGGCTCTCCCCGCCCGAGAGGGTCGCCGCCTCGCGGTCAAGCGTGAGGTATTCGAGGCCGACTTCGCACATGAACCCGAGCCGGGCGCGAATCTCTTTGAGAATCTCCGTGGCGATGGTTCGCTCGCGGTCGGTGAACGTGTCTTCGAGGCCTTCGAAGTAGGAGAGTGCATCACCGATGCTCATCCGGTTCACCTCGGGCAGCGACGTACCGGAGACGAGCACCGCGCGCGATTCGGGTTTCAGGCGCGAGCCGTTACACGCCGGGCACGTCGTGACGGACATGAACTTCTCGATGTGCTCACGAGCGCGCTTGCTGTCGGTTTCGACGTGACGACGTTCGAGATTCGGGATGACGCCCTCGAACGGCTGTTCCTTGCGGCGAATTCCATTTTTCGTCTTCCACTCGAACAGCACGTCCTCGCGAGTGCCGTAGAGAAAGCCCTGCTGGACTTCCTCATCGAGGTCTTCAAATGGCGTGTCAAGCGAAACGTCGTAGTGCTCGCCCATCGAGTCGAGCTGGCGGCGGTAGTAGTTCCGGTTGTAGCTCCACGGCTCGAAGACGTGTTTCAACGGCTGGCTCGCGTCTTGAATCACGAGCGCTTCGTCGATTTCTTTCGTCTCCCCAAGCCCGGAACACTCCGGACACGCCCCGTACGGGCTGTTGAAGGAGAAACTCCGCGTTTCGACTTCGCTCAGGTCGATGCCGCAGTGGGTGCACGCGAGGTCTTCTGAGAACTCGACGACGAGGCGACCGTCTTTCTCCGCATCCGCGCCGAGCGACCCGGTCGAACGCGTCTCGGAGCCGAGGCGGACGCCCTCTGGTGGGTTCGGTAGGATGACTTTGATGATGCCGTCGGCTTCGCGGAGGGCGGTTTCGACGCTGTCGGTGATGCGCGAGCGCGCCTTCTCTGCGATTTTTACGCGGTCTACGATGACGTCTACGGTGTGGCGAAAGTTCTCGTCGAGCGTTGGCTTCTCTGTGGTGAGGTCGTACTCCTCACCGTCGACTTCGACGCGCGAGTAGCCTTCGCTCACGAGGTCCGAAAACAGGTCTGCGAACGCGCCTTTCTGGTCGCGGACGACCGGCGCGGCGATTTTCGCTTTCGTTCCGTCGGGCAGTTCGAGAATCCGGCGTACCATGTTCTGGGCGCTCTGTTCACCCACCTCACGGCCACACTCGGGACAGTGAGGAATCCCGACGCGGGCGTACAGCAGGCGCAGGTAGTCGTGGAGTTCGGTCACCGTTCCGACCGTCGAGCGGGGGTTGTTCGCCCCGTTTTTTTGGTCGATGGAGATGGCCGGTGACAGCCCTTCGACGCTCTCGACTTGCGGCTTGTCCATCTGCCCGAGGAAGTTGCGGGCGTAGGCGCTCAGACTCTCGATGTAGCGCCGTTGACCCTCGGCGTAAATGGTGTCGAAGGCGAGCGACGACTTGCCTGACCCCGACAGTCCGGTGACGACGGTGAACGTCTCGCGTGGCACGCGAACGTCGAGGTCTTTCAGGTTGTGTTCGTTGGCCCCCCGAACCTCGATGTAGTCCTTGCTCATCTACGCCTGCGTATGGACGGGAGGCGTGAAACGCTGTCGGTTAGGGTGTGAGACGGTGGCACGCGAGCGGGGTAGAAAAGCAGTCGCTCATTGATGGCCGCACCTTTTAGCCGGTCACGAAACAACCAGCCGAGCATGGCACTTGACACCATGTTACTCGCGGTTGGCCCCCGCGACGCAAACAGCGTGAACAAACTTGCACAGACCGTTATCGAGGTGGCGAAGCCAACCAGCGCGACCGTGGTACTCGGCCACGTGTTCACCGAAGACGAGTTCGAATCGGTGTTAGATCAACTCGACTACACCCCGCAAACCCGTGCAGAGCCCGGTGAAGTCGCCCGACGGCACACGACGATTCGAGACCTCGCGGCACACTTTGATGATGCGGGGGTATCGTACGAAATCGAAGGCACAGTCGGAACCCATGGTGACGCAATCGTCACCCTCGCAGAGAACGTCAATGCAGACCGCGTCGTCATCGGCGGGCGAAAGCGTTCCCCGACGGGCAAGGCCGTGTTCGGCTCTACGGCACAGGAAGTGCTCTTTGCCGCCCCGTGCCCAGTGACGTACGTCCGGCGAGACTGACGCGACCCAAACGGGGCAAATCTCCTTAGTGGAGGCGAACTAACACGTAGGTGTAATGCACCACGAAATCGACCACCGCCCGTCGTTCGCCCTCGTGACCGTTCACCTCAATGCAGGCGAGGCAATCGTCACCGAAGCGGGTTCGATGGTCAGTTACACAGACGGCGTCGAAATCAAGACCGCGGCGAACGGGGGGATTCTCGGGTCGCTGAAGCGTTCGGTCCTCGGCGGCGAGAGTTTCTTCATGAACACGTTTACCGCGAACACCGCCGGGCACGTCACGCTCGCTCCACCGCTTCCCGGCGACGTGGTGAACCACGACATCGAAGACGAAACGCTCTACGTCCAGTCGGGGTCGTTTCTCGCCGCAGACCCGAGCATCGACATAGACACGAAGTTCGGCGGCGGGCGGACGTTCTTCGGCGGTGAAGGCCTGTTCTTGCTCAAGCTCACCGGGACGGGTGACACGTTCCTATCGAGCTACGGTGCGATTCAGGAAGTCGAGTTGGACGCAGGCGAGAAATACATCGTTGACACCGGCCACGTCGTCGCCTTCGAGGAGACGGCGAACTTCACGGTGAACAAAGTAGGCGGCCTCAAGTCGACGCTGCTGAGCGGCGAAGGCCTCGTCGTGACGTTCACCGGTCCCGGACGCATCTGGATGCAGACCCGGAGCGAAGACGCGTTCCTCTCGTGGCTCATTCCGCAGTTGCCCACCAACAACAACAGCAACTGAGCCACGAGTAACCTGACCAAAACCATCATATATGTAACGAGTTTACATGGGGCATGCGCCGCAGACAGGTCCTCCAGGCTGCAGCCGCAGGCGCCGCCCTCCCTCTTTTCAGTAATATCGGCACTGCACAGGAATCCGGCTATGCACCGATTGCGCGCCTCGACCTCCCTCGTGCAAAGGAAGTCGTCGTGAGCGCCGACGGCGAAACCGCCTATGTGGCCCTGACCAACGGCTTCGCCATCGTGGACGTGAGTAGCCCCGCAAACCCCACGGTGCTCGCAGAAGAACTGGGGTTACTGAGCGACGTTGAGGGTGGGCCACTTCGTGGTATCTACGACGTGAAAATAGACGGCGACACACTCCTCGTCGCCGGGCCGGCGAACCCCACGGCGAGTCAGAACATCAACGCACTCGTCATCTACGACGTCTCAGACCCCGAAAATCCGACCCAGCGCGCTGTGTACGAGACGAACTTCTTCCACCACAACGTCTACCTCGAAGGCGACACCGCCTACCTCGGCGACAACGAACACGCAGACATCGATACGAGAAGAAACGAACTCGTCATCGTTGACGTGAGCGGCGAACCGGAAGAAGTCGGCCGCTGGTCGATTGCAGACCACGACGAGCGGTGGGCCGACATCAACACGAGCGTCTGGACGCTCCACGACCTCTACGTCAAAGAATCAATTGCGTATCTCGTCTTCTGGGATGCCGGGACGTGGATTGTCGATTGTTCTGACCCGGCGAACCCCGAGTATCTCGGCAACGTGCGGACGCCAGACCCGGACGAACTCGCCCAACTCACCGACGACCAGTTCAGACAGATGGTGTTCGAGCCGCCGGGCAACGACCACTACGTCACGGTCAACGACGACGCGACGGTGATGGGCGTCGGCGGCGAGTCATGGGACGTAGACGCCGCTGACGATACGGGCGGGCCGAGTGGCATCGAACTGTTCGACATTTCCGATAAAACCGCGCCGGAGTCGCTCGCCATGATAGAACCGCCAGAATCCGCAGACGCCACCTTCCAAGGGACGTGGACCACCTCGCACAACTTCGACATCACGGGCGACCGCCTCTACACCTCGTGGTACCAAGGCGGCGTGAAGATTCACGACATCGCAGACCCGGCCAGTCCCGAGGAACTCGCGTGGTGGCGCGAACCCGACGAGACGAGTTTCTGGACGGCACAACTCGCCGTTTCTGGTGAGTTCTTCGTCGCAACCAGCCACGAAAATCCGAGCGCAAGCGGGGCCAACCCAGCCAACGGCGCGGCCCTGTACACCTTCCCCGACCGGGCGGGCGAGCAAGCAAATCCGCCGTCGTTGACGGAAACGGAAACCCCGACGGCGACGCAAACTGCGACGCAGACGACGACCACCCAAACCACGACCCAGACCACCACGACGACGCAATCGACCACCACAACAGAAGAGACGACAACCGACACCTCCGGTCCGGGCTTTGGCGTGCCCGCAGCGATTACCGGAGTTGGTCTGGGCGCGTGGCGCTATCTGCGGCGAGAAGAGTAGTCTGATTAGAGCGCGTTTTCGATGGCGCTCGCGACGCGTCGCGCTTTTTCTGCGAGTTCGGGTGAAATGTGTCCGGCGGAAACGGCGTCGTCGAGTTCGTCGTCATCGACGCGCTCGACCGTTCCGTCTGCGTGTTTGATGACATCGACGTGTAAGTCCACGTAGCGAACGCTGTCGGGGAACAGTTCGACCGGCGTGCAGATGTTGACGTAGGTGCCCCGGCGCTCGCCGTCCTGACTCTTGTACACCGTGGGATACCACCACTTGCCTTCGGTGAACTTCGTGACCGCCACGTCTCCGGCGCGCCGGGGCACGTCTAAGGCGTCGTAGGAGCCACCGGGCGACATTTCGCGGGTCAGAGTGATGCGCTGTTTGTCTACGTCTCGGTCGGTGACTGTTCCTGACCCAAGCGTGATGAGGCGTCCCTCCGGTTTGCCGTGACCAATCGCCAGTCGGTCGCCCGTCAGCGGGCCGAACTGCCGAGTGACGGCGGCGAAGGGAAAGCCCCCGCTCGGGTCGCAGATTGCCTCTGCGAAGTCCACGGCGGCGCTCGCGCGACGGTCTGCGGCCTTCGTCCGGTGGTGGCCGGGCATCGTCGTCGTCACGGCGCGGCGGTGGTCGTCGAGCGCGAACCGGGAGTCGCGGCCGAACCAAGCCCAGCGCGTTGCGTCGCCCGCGTAGTGCAGGTGCGGAGCGTCGTCGTCGGGTGCGGGTGCCGACGACAGCACCTGCTCGATGGCCGTTGCCTGCTCGACCGCTCCCGAAAGCGCGTCGTCGAGGGCGTCGAGGCTGGCGTCGTCTGCGTCCCGTCCCCAGCTTACGTACCAGCCCTCGGGTGGGTCGGTCGGGAGCAGGTCGCCAAGGGCCATCGGGCGGGTTCCGGACGGTTTGCTGCCTCGGACGAGAGTGACGAGGCCGCCCATCACTCTGATGCGGGTGTCAACGACCGGCCGGTCGTCGCTCCACGGGGCGGCGGGGTCGCGCACCTGTACGCGGAGCGCGTCGCCTTCTTCGACGCGGTCGTCAACCTTCGAGTACGGGAGAAAGGCGTCACGGTCGCCCACATCCACGATTGCGCCGCTCTTTTTTGTCTCCATCACGACGGCGTTGCAGATGGCCCCCCTCGGGGCTGGGTCTGCCCACGAGAACGTGTCGATAGCCACCGAAAGCAGGTCTGTGAGGGCGAAAACGGCGTCCTCGGTACCGATTACCGAAACGCCTTGGCGGTCGGCGGTGGTCTCGACGGTTGCGTCGTATTCGGCGTGGGAGAACGATTCGTCAAACCGGTTCTGGATGGGTTCTGAGGCGAGCACCACGTCGTGGCCCGCCTCGTGGAGCAGGTGGGTGATGGCGGTCGTGTAGATGCCGCGGACGCGGACGTTCATAGCGCGTCGCGCGAGGTGGCAAAGCGGACGCGGTCGTGCACCGTCGCGCCGAGATTCAGTTCGACCACGTCGTCGCCAAGGATGCGCCCGCCTTCGACGGGGACGCCCCACGAGTCAAAGCGGAGGTAGCCGCGGATGTCCGCGCCGTGGGTGAACAGGTCGCAGTAGGACACGGTGTGTTCTGGAAAGTCGTCGCGGCTGTGGGCGAGATCCATGTCCGAGTAGACGGTGTCGTGTTCCTCGAAGAAGGCGCGGAGGCGATCTGCGTCAGCCTGCGTCGTCTCGACGATATTGCGAGAGACCGCTTTCAGGTCGTCGAGCGAGAGGCCAGCGTCACGAAGCGCCGCCTGCGTTCGCTGGTCGAAGTGCATGCTCCACGGTTGGGTGGGCGGGATTGAAAATAGCGCGGTCTGTGCTCAGTCGTCTGCGGGGGCGGCCGTCGGGGTGTCGTCGGTGACGGTCGGGCGCTCTTCGGCCGTCGTCGGTGCGTGTTCTTCGGCTGTGGTCCGTCGGTCGGTTTTCGGTGGGGCCGTGTAGAGCAGGCCTCTGCTCGTGCTGTACCGTGTCATGACCCAACACTCGGCACGAAGGCAGTGATAAAACTACCCCTAACACCTGTATTAGGTGTTTGAAGGAGGGCTAGTAGGCAGAACAATTAGGGTCGGGGATGGCATACATCGGTGCATGACGGATAGACGCGACCCGATTCAGGCGCGCGCCGACGGGTCACAAGATCTCTACGATGTTGCGACGTGGGAGGTGCGGTCTCGGCTCGACCGCGTTGCAGTCTCCATTTTCCGCGGGCTCAAGTTCTCCCTTCGTGCCATCGTCTTTCTGATGGCACTGATCATCTTCGTCGCCCAGTTCGCCCTCGGTGGTGTTGGTGCGATTACCGAGCCAGCCGTTGGCGCACTCGTCGTGCTCTCTGCACTCCCCGCCCTTGGGCTTGCATGGTACGTGCGACGCGAAGATGCGACGAGCGAAGAGCCACTCGAACTCATGGTTGCGACGTTCGTCCTCGCCGTGTTGTTCGCGGGCTTTGCGGGCATATTGAACACCTACGTCGGCAACGGCGTCCAAGCCATCGGCTCCGGCTTTGGCACCATCCCCGTGCTCGGCCTCGTGTTCATGTTCTACCTCGTCGTTGGCCCCGTCGAAGAGACTGTAAAGTGGCTCGCCATCCGACTGTATGCCTATCGCTCAGAGCGCTTCGACGCGGTCATTGACGGCGCGGTGTACGGCGCGATAGCCGGACTCGGCTTCGCTACCATCGAAAACGCCCTGTACATCACCCAGAATCTGAACGCCGCCTTCCTCGCGAGCGGGAACATCGTGGGCGCAGGCTCCGACATCACCGCCGTGCGCGCGCTCGCCGGGCCGGGCCACGTCATCTACTCTGCATTCGCGGGCTACTACCTTGGCCTCGCCAAGTTCAACCCCGAAAATCGCGGGCCAATCGTCGTGAAAGGCCTGCTCATCGCCGCGCTCATCCACGCAACCTACAACACGCTCGTCACCATCGTCCCCGACCTCATCAGCGTGCTCATCCCGAGCGTCTCGCCGTTCGTCGTGTTCCTCGGCTTCGTCATCGTCTACGATGGGTTCTTTGGCTACATCCTCCTGCGAAAACTCCGCCGGTACAGCCACACCTACCGCGACCTACACGACACGCCCGACGCAGGCGAGATGAAAGTCGAGAAAACAGAATACGACGCCTAAAGCAACTGTTCTACGTACTTCGCGATGACGTCCACTTCGAGATGGACGCGGTCACCGACCTGTTTCTCTGAGAGGTTCGTGAGGTCGTAGGTCGTCGGGATGATGGCAACCGTAAACGAGTCGTCCTCACGCGAGGCGACCGTGAGCGAGATGCCATCGACGGTAATCGACCCCTTCTCGACGACGTATTTGGCCGAGTCTTCGGGCAGCGAAATTTCGAACTCCCAGTCGTCGCCGAGCTGGTCGATGCGGCGAATCTCGGCGGTGCCATCGACGTGCCCTTGGACGATGTGGCCGTCAAAGCGCCCGTCTGCGGGCATGGCGCGCTCTAAGTTGACCACGTCGCCTTCTTCGATGGCATCAAACGCGGTGCGCGAGACGGTTTCTGTGAGGAGGAACACGGAGAACCAGCCGTCGCCAAATTCTTCGACGGTGAGACAGGCTCCGTTGACGCTAATGGATTGGCCGTGGTGGAGGTCAGTAAAGGGCGCGCCGAGTTTCAGCCGTCGGCCGCCGTCGGTGTCGGTGACGGCGAGTACGTCACCCGTCGTTTCGACGATTCCGGTGAACATAGGGGCAGATAGGGAGGGGAAGCGAAAGAATCCCCCGCCTTCAGCCGAGGCGTTTTTGCACGCGCGAGCGAAACACTCTTCCAATGGGAAAGGGCATC
This sequence comes from Haladaptatus sp. CMSO5, assembly GCF_036689885.1. Taxonomy (NCBI): domain Archaea; kingdom Methanobacteriati; phylum Methanobacteriota; class Halobacteria; order Halobacteriales; family Haladaptataceae; genus Haladaptatus; species Haladaptatus sp. CMSO5. The sequence goes on along the minus strand of NZ_JBAHVW010000001.1, from coordinate 781,685 downwards.
CTCGGAACCATCCAGTTGGCTATCGCACTCGCCTTCGCCATCCCCGTGGGCTTGCTCGGCCTCGATATGCTCACGCGAGGAGAGCATCTCATTGGCGGCGGCTTCATCGGCCTCGCGATTCTGATGATTGCAATCGAGGAGTACATCACGACTCCTGGCGACCTGCCGGGGATGGCCGCAGAGAAGGTCGCAGGCGCAGTGGTCAAAGAGAAAGACGACGAGTAATCAGTCGGCAGACAGCGGGTCTGTGGCTTCTTCGAGCAGTTCTGCGAGCGGCTTTTCGACCGGACGGTTGTGGAGCAACACGTCAATCGGGAGCGTCGGCGCGCCGTCTACGAGATTTTCCATCATGACGAGGCGTTCGCGCGCACGGCTCATCCCGACGTAGAACACACGGCGTTCGTTGTCGGTCATAATCGGAATTGGACTCGTGCGCTTTGTGAACTCGATGCCCTCGGGGATGCGCCCCTCTTGTTCGAGGAGCGCGGCCATCTGTTCGACGACCTTCTCGGTGAGGTCGGTGGCGACGAACACGTGGTCTGCCTCACGACCTTTCGCGGAGTGGATAGTGCCCACACGAACGTTCTCGCGGTCTAAGTGCTGGTAATCACCCGCGAAGTAGGCTTTGAGCGAGCGCTTCTGGAAGGACGTCACTTTCCGGAGCATGTCTGCGGCGGACACGGGCGCGGGAACGAACGGCGCGAATTCGCGGATGAAATCCGGCTCGAATTCGAGATTCGTGAGGTCGTCTTCGTCGTGTTCCTCTTTTGCGTCCTCGATGGCCTCGAACAGCGAATCGCGGTCGTTCGTGCCGAACGCCGAATCCGCGAGCATGTTGGCGAGTCGGCGCGCTTGCAACCCATCTACGTTCTCGCCCGCGTCGATGGCTTCGACCGCGGTGACGTACTGATAGAGGCGGTCGGTCCACATGCGCTGGTCGGTGAGAACGCGAAACGGAATCCCCTCGTCAATGAACTCGTCCATGAACTGGAACATCTGATAGCGCGCCCGGAACAGCACCATGATGGTACCCTCCTCTTTTTCGATGGTGCGCCGGAGTTCGCGCACGAGGTCGAGCATGGAGGGCGAACTCATCGCTTCGACGATGCCGCCTTCCTTCCGCGGCCGAAGCTTCTTCTCCTGGCGCTCTTCGATGTGGCGAATCTCGTGTTGGACGACGTTCAGAATCTTCGACGGCAGCCGGTAGGAGTTCGGGAGAATCACGTCTTCGCCCTCCTCTTCGAGCAAGAGTTTCGGGTCTGCGCCCTGCCACGCGTAGACGACCTGGTCGTCGTCACCCGCGATGAGGACGTGTTTCATGTGCTGTTTCCACTCCTCGTACACCGCGTACTGGAGCGTCGTGATGTCCTGGAACTCGTCGATGACAAGGTAGTCAACGCTCGGAAGCAGCGACCGCTGGTGGACGCGTTCGAGCATGTCGGCGAAGCCGACCTTGTTGTGCTTGCCCTTGTAGGACTGCCACGCGCGGATGGCCTCGGGGATGTCGATGCGCTTGTCGTCAGACGGCCACGTCGGGGTGTACTTGTTCCCCTCTTGGGCGTTCGGGTCGATATCCGGTGGGAGGCGGACTTTCTCTACGTTCCACTGGAAGGGAACGTCGTACCAGTCTGCCACCTCGCGGCGGGTGCGCTGGAGCCACTGGCTCGTGGCGATGATTTTGTTCCCAATCGTGGTCGAGCGGGCGGTACGGCGGCGGGAACTCGAATATTCGTCTTCGAATTCGAGGCCGTACTCCTCACAGAACTCCTTTTTTTCCTTCTCGCCCACCACGTCCTTGCGCGAGAGGTCGAGCAGTTCGTAGGCCTTTGCGTGCATGGTCGAGACGTTACCCTGGAGCGACCGCGGGGTGACATCGAGGCGCTCTGCGAGGCGTTCTCGAATCTCTGCTGCTGCAGCGCGGGTGTAGGAGACAACGAGCACGTCGTTGATTTCGACACCCTCCTGTGCGAGGATGTCCTCAACTTCGTCGAGAAGTGCCGTCGTCTTCCCGCTCCCCGGCCCCCCAAAGAGACGAGTGACCGTGGGTTCGGCGTCAGTCATTGTCCATGTGGTAGAGACGGTGATGGATAAACCTCTGGGTTAGCCTCCAAAAGCCCGCGTAGAAGCCCACAGACTACGGATTTCGGGGCGAACGGGCGTCCCGAACGGACGCGCCCTCTCTGATTTTGTCGGTACATCGCGGGCAGACGCGAGGGTCGCTGATTCCAGTTGGTGAAAAAACGCGGACGTAGGCGTCGGTCACGAAAGAGCCGCAGTTCTGGCATTCAGGCATATTTCTCATTTATCGTTATGGAAATAATACAATAAATCAGTATCCCTGATAGCCGGTATCAACGGCGCATCTGTGCAAAAAATGAATCAGCGACGAGGTCTACGCGGTTCGCGGGGACCAACCGCATACCGAACACTCCGTTGCTCCTGTATCGTGGAGGCCCATACACTCTGGGCACTGGAGTTTGTTATAGTTCTGCTGCCATCCAACAACAGCAGTTTCGTGGCCACGTTGCGAGAGAAACTCGTCGAATACAGTGTCGTTCGGTGCTGAGGCCATACATGGTATGCTATACCACGACAGTACTTAGTGTTTCTGGCTTTGACAGTGTGAAGATGGCAGCCGAATAACCAGACAGATGTAACTATTGTGGGCGAAAAACGGGAAAACGAATAGTTTGTGGCTCAGTCGAGGTCGTACAGGTCGCTGTACTTTTCGGTGGCGTAGTCGATAAAGTAGTCGGCCGTGTACTCCTCGCCAGTCGCTTCCTCCACGAGGTCGGGCGTGGTGTAGCGCTTGCCGTGGGCGTGGACGTTCGTGGTGAGCCACGAGTGAAGGTCGTCGAACGAGCCCTCGCGCACCTTGTCGTACACGTCCGGGATGGCGTCTTCGACGCTCGCAAAGAGTTGGGCGGAGAGCACCGAACCCAGTGAGTAGGTCGGGAAGTAGCCGAAGCTGCCGTGACTCCAGTGGATGTCCTGCAGACAGCCTTCTGCGTCCGTCTCGGGGCGGATGCCGAGGTACTCTTCCATCTTGTCGTTCCAGACCTGTGGCACCTCTGAGACCTCGATGTCGCCGTGGATGAGCGCTTGCTCGATTTCGTATCGGAGTACGATATGCATGTGGTAGGTGAGTTCATCCGCCTCGACGCGGATGTAGTTGTCATCGTAAACCCGGTTGACGGCGCGGTAGGCGTCGTCCGCGCTCGCGTCGCCAACCTGCGGGAAGCGGTCTTTGAACGACGGCAGGAAGCGCTCCCAGAACGCCCGCGAGCGACCGATGTGGTTCTCCCAGAGGCGCGACTGGGACTCGTGGACGGTGAGGTCGCGGGACTCCCCAAGTGGGGAGCCGTACTTGTCCTGTGGCAAGCCAAGCGTGTAGGTTGCGTGGCCGAACTCGTGGATGGTCGCGGTGAGCGCGTCGATTGGGTCGGCTTCTTTGAAGCGCGTCGTGATGCGCGAGTCGAACTGCGTCCCCGTCGAGAACGGATGACTGGAGGAGTCGAGGCGGCCACGATTCCAGTCGTACCCAAGCAACGAGAGCGCGTCCCGGGAGAGTTCGTTTTGGGTGCTCGTGTCGAACGTTCCGGCGAACGGACGCGGTGGCTCTACGTCGCTTTCCCCGACGGCTTCGATGAGCGGGACGAGGTTGTCACGGAGCCGCGAAAGGACGCGGTCTGCGGTGTCGAGTTCGAGGTACGGTTCATAGTCAGCAAAGAGGACGGCGTACGGATCTTCGTCCGGGTCGATGTGGGCTGCGTACTCGCGCTTTAGCTCCACCATCTTTTCGAGCGTCGGCGCGAAGGCGTCGAAGTCGTCGTTGGCCTTTGCCTCCTCCCAGACGGGCAGCGCCTCTGAGGTGGCAATCGAAATCTGTTCGACCAACTCGGTCGGGACGCGTGTCGCCCGGTCGTACTGGCGGCGAATCTCGCGGACTGCGGAGGCTTGCTCGCCTGAGACGTTCCCCTCGACCGAACCGAGCAGGTCGCCAATCTCGTCTGCGGTGAGCAGTTCGTGGCTGGTTGCAGAGAGCGCCGAGAGTTGGCGCGACCGCGCACCGGTGCCGCCCGGCGGCATCATGACCTGCTGGTCCCACGAGAGCAGTTGGCCCGCGTCCTGCAGGCCGGAGATTCGGCGGTACTTCGAGAGAAGGGCGTCGTACGCATCGGGTGTGTCCGGTGCCATACTGGAACAAGGAAGCCGCCGCCTATCAATCCTCTCACACGAGGTGGCTCAGACCGATTCGGCTACCTCGCGGTAGATTGCTTCACACGTTTCGAGCGTCGCGATGGAGACGCTCTCGTCTTTGGTGTGGGCCTCGCCCTGTTCTGCCGCCCCACAGATGACGCAGGTCGTCCCGGCCTGTGCGAGCCAGCCCGCGTCGGTAGCGTGGGGTTTCGTGACCTGTTCTGGGCCGACGTTCTGTGTGTCCTCGGCCGCCCGGAGCACCAGAGCGGCGAAGTCGGCGTCGTCGCAGGCCATCGGCGGTAAGTCCTGGTCTACGGCCCACGAGACGCCTTCCACGTCCTCGACCTGTTCGAGCGGCGCGTAGCCGCCGGGAACCGTGCGCTCGTCTACGGTCACCGAACAGGACGCGGGGATGACGTTCCAGCCGCTGCCGCCCTCGATTTCGGTGACGGCGACGCTCCCCGTCATGTCGTGGCCGAGCACGGTCGCGGTCGGGAAATCGAGGTCGCGCACGATGTTCACGGCGTCGCAGGCGCGGTAGATGGCGTTCTCACCCGACTCCACTTCGCTCGCGTGGGCGGCTTTTCCCGCCGCTGTAATCGTACTCCCACGGCGGCCTTTGTGGGCGACCGCCACGTCCGTGACGCCCGCGGCAGAGTACCCGGTTGAGCCTTCGCCGACGATGGCAAAGTCGGGGGCGAATCCGTCGTCGATGGCGGCGCGTGCGCCGGTGCCGCCGACTTCTTCGCCAACGAACGAGGCGAACACGAGTTCACAGGAGGGGTCGGCGTCACGGAACGCCACCATGGCGGCGGCGACGGCTCCTTTCATGTCTGCTGTGCCTCGGCCGTAGAGCCGGCCGTCGCGTTCTTCGACAACGTACTCGTCGCCGTTGAGTTGGGAGGCGTCGGGGGCGACCACGTCGTGGTGACCAACGAGCGCGAGCGAGCGGTCGCCCGACCCTTTTCGGGCGATGACGTTGCCTGTGTCGTCTCGCGTGACGGCGGCGTCTGTTTCTTCGCGGAGCCAGTTTTCGATGAAATCTCCGGCGGCGGTTTCGTCGTCGTGGCTCGGAATCGAGACGAGGTCGCGGGTAAGGGCTGCGACGGTCATGAGCAAAGAGTTGCGGGCGAGGGCCTTACCTCTCAGGGGTTGTGCGCGTCCACGCGAGACCGCCTGTTGAACAGTCTTATCAGGGTTCGCGGGCGTACCTCTGGTATGAATGTCGTACCGGATACGAGCGTGGTCATCGACCACCGCGTGTCCGAACGAGTCGAAAGCGGCGAGTTCGCTGGCGCGACCGTCTACGTCCCGGAAGCTGTCGTTGCAGAACTTGAGTCGCGGGCCAACGACGGCCACGAGAGTGGCTGGGCAGGCCTCAGCGAACTCCAAAAACTTGCAGAGTTAGCCGACGCCGGTGAGGTGACCATGAAGTACGTCGGACGACGACCGAGTACCGGCGAGCGAAGCCGTGCCAAACAGGGTGAAATCGACGCGCTGATTCGTGACCTCGCGGCCGAGTACGACGCCACGTTCGTCACGAGCGACGTCGTCCAGAGCAAGGTTGCGAAGGCGAAAGGCCTCGAAGTCATCTACTTAGAGCCGACCATCCGGCAGGTCGGCACCCTCGAAATCGAGGAGTACTTCGACGACCAGACGATGTCCGTCCACCTCAAAGTGGGCGTCCGTCCGATGGCAAAACGCGGCTCTGTCGGCGAGATGTCTTTCGAGAAAATCCGCGACGATGTGCTCACGCAAGGCGAACTCCGTGACATGGCGGCGGAAATCGAACACGGCGCAGAGGACGACGAAGAAGGCTTCGTCGAACTCTCAGAGCCGGGCATGACCATCGTCCAATTCCGCGACTATCGGATTGCGATTGCGTCCCCGCCGTTTTCCGACGCACTCGAAATCACGGCGGTCCGGCCAATCGTCAAGACGACGATGGACGACTACGACGCCGCAGACACCATCAAAGAGCGCCTGCTCGAACACCAGCGCGGCGTGCTCATCGCCGGGGCTCCCGGGGCGGGGAAGTCCACCTTCGGCCAAGCCGTCGCCGAGTTCTTAAACGACACCGGCTTCGCCGTCAAAACGATGGAGAAACCGCGTGACCTGCAAGTCGGCCCCGAAATCACACAGTACACCGAACTCGCCGGGTCGATGGAGAAGACTGCGGACTCCTTGCTGATGGTGCGCCCCGACTACACCATCTACGACGAAGTGCGCAAAACGAGCGACTTCTCGGTATTCGCGGACATGCGCCTCGCCGGGGTTGGGATGATTGGTGTGGTCCACGCGACCCGCGCCATCGACGCCCTCCAACGCCTAATTGGCCGCGTCGAACTCGGCCTCATCCCACAGGTTGCAGACACGGTCATCTACATCGAGGCCGGACAGGTGGCGAAAGTGTACGACGTGACGACGGAAGTCAAGGTGCCGGAAGGCCTCATGGAAGAAGACCTCGCCCGGCCCGTCATCATGATTCGTGACTACGAGACGGGCCAGCCCGAGTACGAAATATACACCTTCAACCGGCAGGTCGTCACCGTTCCCGTCGGCGCGGGTGGCAGCCGCGACAAGGGCGTTAACAAACTCGCAAAGAAGGAAATCGAACGCGAGATTCGCTCCATCGCCCGCGGCCACGTTGACGTGGAAATTAAGAGCCAATCGAGTGCCGTCGTGTACGTCGAAGACCGCGACATCTCCTACGTCATCGGCAAAGGCGGCGGTCGCATCCAAGACGTCGAAGACCGCCTCGGCATGAGCATCGACGTGCGGACGCTAGACGAACGCCCAGAAGAACACAACGAGTCCGGAAAGGGAACCCAGGCAGGCACCCCGAAAGAGACCAGCGACGTTGTCACGCCTGAGATCTCCTCGCGCCACGTCGTCATCCCCATCGGGAAGGACCGGGCCGGAGAGACCATCGAAGTCCAAGCAGACGGCGAGTACCTGTTCACTGCAACCGTCTCCAGAGGCGGCGACATTCAGGTGTCGCGCGGCAGCGCAATCGCAGAAGAGTTAGAGCGCGCCATCGACCACGGCCAACAGATTTCGGTCATCTCGTCGTAACCTGTTATCGGCAGAACCTTTTTCGCGGTGAGCTCAATTTGAAAGCGTGGTTTCGAGCCGCGCGAGAGCGGTTGGTTCGGTGGTTGAAGACGGCTAGCGAACCGGATCGAACGAGCGAATGGTTAACACGATTTGCGACCAATATACTACGTGAGCTCGAGACAACTGGCTGCAAATATCGGCCGAATCGAGCTCACAGAGAGGTTGGTCATGGCAACAATAGCTGGACTTGAGAAGAACAAACAGATTGCGCGGCGCTTCCCCGAAGAGATCGCCACGGAAGGAAACGTAGCACTAATCGACGAGTACTGTGCAGCCGACATTATCGATCACAGCCCATTCGGAGACGTAGAAGGGCGCGATGCGGTAAAGAAACAAATCGAAGAATTGCGCACTGCATGGGCTGATTTCTCGGCGACGGTCGAGGAAGTCATCGCCGAAGGAGACATGGTGGCGATGCGCGTGACGCTCCGTGGAACCCACGAAGGGGCGTTCATGGGGCTCGAGCCGACGGGCAAGCGGTTCGAGGTTCAGAACATGGTGTTTACCCGTATCAAAGACGGGAAAATTGCAGAACGGTGGGTGCAGCCGGATACACTCGGCATGATGCAGCAACTCGGTGTGGTCGACCTTCCGACCGAATGACCGGATTGTAAGCGCTCAAACACCACCGTTACAGTGTTCCTTTTTCCTAACACAAGATACAGCCGCGGCTCAGTGTTCAGAAGCACAAAGAAAGTAGGTGTGGAGTTAGTCGTCGCAGACAGCCGGGTCCGCACCGCCATCTGCCGCGATAAGTTCTGACGGAATTTCGTAGAGGTTCTGTCGTGCGTCTGCGAAATACACATCTTCGCTCACTGCGCCGATTTCTTCGAGCCGTTCGAGGGCGTATCGGACGGTGCGCGCAGAGAGCATCGACTCTTGGACAATTCCTTTCTGCGTCAGCGGCCCGTTGTATTCGAGCACTTTAAACACCAGCTTCGCGCTCGGTGGAAGGTCAGAGAGCCCCTCCCCAGTAGTTTCAGCCATTACTATAAATGACTGTGGCGCTGGAAGCATAAAGATTGAGGGCGCACGAACGAACGCCTTTTTACGCTCCATAGCCGAACACTGCTGTATGGCAACCGAAACGCTCGACCGCCGTAAAGCCCATATGCGTGGGGTTACGGTCACGTCGGTCTCGGCACTCGCGGGGGTGGCCGGTGCTATCATTTCCGCGATGGTCGCGACCGGACCACAGGACACGACGGCAGTGTTCGCCCTCGTTGGTGCAATCTTGGTGCAGCTGCCGCTGTTGCGCCTGCTCGGCATCGACGTACAGGACTTCTCGACGAAGGACTACCTGTACGTGGGCTTCATGACCTTCTCGCTGTGGTTCGTTTCTTGGACGCTCCTGTTGCAAGGCCACGTCTTCTAAACATGGCGGATGACAGCATCGCGGTCGTGGACTTAGACCGGTGTTCACCCGACCGCTGTAACTACGAGTGTGCAAACTACTGCCCGCCAAATCGAACGGGCAAAGAATGCATCACCCAACGCGGCGAGGACACGCTGCAGGGCAAACCGGACCAGATTCGTATCTCAGAGGAGATATGTCTCGGTGAGACCTGCGGTATCTGCGTCTCGAAGTGTCCGTTTGACGCAATCGAGATTATCAACCTCCCCCAAGAGCTCAACCAGGAACCGACCCACCGCTACGGCGAGAACGCCTTCTCGCTCTACGGCCTGCCGGTTCCAGAAGAGGGCCGCGTCACCGGGATTCTCGGACCGAACGGGATTGGTAAATCGACCGCCGTCAAGATTCTCTCCGGCGAACTCGAACCGAACCTCGGCCAGTTCGGCAATGCGCCCGGCTGGGACGCCGTCATCGACGAGTATCGCGGCACCGAGCTACAGGATTTCTTAGAAGACCTGCGCGAAGGCGACCTCACGGTTGCCCGCAAACCGCAGTACGTAGACCAGATTCCAAAGACGTTCGACGGGAACACGCGCGAACTGCTCGAACGTACCGACGAACGAGGCGTCCTTGATGAACTCGTAGACCGCCTCTCGATTCGCCCGGTGATGGATCAGGACATCGACTCCATTTCTGGGGGAGAACTCCAGCGCGTCGCGCTTGCGGCGACGCTTGCCCGCGACGCCGACTTCTACTTCTTAGACGAGATTACGCCGTATCTGGACATCGGCCAGCGCATGACCGCCGCGCGCCTCATCCGCGAACTCGCCGAGGAAGAGAACCGCTCGATGCTCGTGGTCGAACACGACCTTGCGATTCTCGACATGCTCGCAGACACCCTCCACATCGCCTACGGTGAACCCGGGGCGTTCGGTGTCATCACGAGCAACAAATCCGTGCGAAACGGCATCAACGAGTACCTGCAGGGGTATCTCAACAACGAGAACATGCGGATTCGCCCGAACGCCATCAAGTTCGAAGAACACGCGCCACGGGAAACGGCGAAAGGCGACCTGCTCGTCTCGTACCCCGACCTGAAGAAATCCTACGGCGACGGCGAGTTCAGCTTAGAAGTCGAAGGCGGGAACATCTACAAGAGCGAAGTGCTCGGCATCGTCGGGCCAAACGGGATTGGGAAATCCACGCTCGCACAGCTGCTAACCGGCGACCTCCAGCCAGACGAGGGCGAACTCGACTGGCGGATGGACATCTCATACAAACCGCAGTACATCGAAATCGACCAGCCGATGCGCGTCGACGTGTTCCTCTCCTCTATCACCGACGACTTCGGCTCGTCGTACTGGCAGACGGAAATTGCGGGACCGCTCCAACTCGACCGCATCATGGAGCAGAACCTTACGGACCTCTCGGGCGGGGAACGCCAGCGCGTCGCCATCGCCGCGTGCCTCTCTGAGGACGCAGACCTCTACCTGCTCGACGAACCGTCCGCCCACCTCGACGTCGAACAGCGGGTTCGCGCGACGACGGCGATTCGTCGCTACGCCGAGAACCACGACGCGACGGTCATGGTCATCGACCACGACATCTACATGATCGATCTGCTCGCAGACCGCCTGATGGTGTTCGACGGTGAACCGGCGATGCACGGCCACGCCGCGCCGCCACTCGAAATGCGCGAGGGGATGAACGAGTTCCTCTCGAATCTCAATATCACGTTCCGGCGCGACGAGCGCATGGGTCGTCCGCGCATCAACAAACTCGACAGCCAACTCGACCGCGAACAGAAGAAAGCGGGCGAGTACTACTACGCGCCCTGAACCTGCAGACTCGTTTTTCGCCAGTGGTCGATTACCACGATGCCTCCCCTGACCAGCGTGTAGAGCGCCACGTTCGCGGTTGCGGCCTGGAGGACGAGTGGGAGGAAGAACTGTTGTGACTCACGAGCGAGTCTGAACAGTGGTTCGAAGTTGAGCGTCAGCGCAAGGGGTTCGACTATCCACGTAACGATGTTCAAGACGAGATAAATCACGAACCAGAAGCCGAGGATGCCGCCGATGACGGCCCCCTCGCGGATGGCCCACCGTGCGCGTGAGCGGGGACTGTGTGTAACCATTGCGACTGATGGCACTCCGAAGTGGGTGATAGTGGTTTCGAAAATGTATCTCGTTCTACAGAACTTGCCGCTGGCAGGTGCCACACAGGTTCTGTTCTTTCACGTCGACCTCGCGCACCGTGGGCGAGAAGTTCATGACGCATCGGCTGTTGTCGCAGTGTTCGAGACCGAGGGTGTGGCCGATTTCGTGGACGACTTCCTTGCGGACGCGGTCTGCGAACACGTCTTCTGAGGAGCGATTCGAGAAGCCGCCGTCGGAGGAGGTTTGGAGGCGGTACGTCGAGATGACGCTGCCGTTGCCAGAGAGATAGGCGAGGCCAAAGACGTAGTTACGCCGACGATAGTAGAGGTCTTGGGCGGTGATGGCGATGTTCTTGTTCCCCGACCCCACGCGGCTGGCGAGTTCGATAAAGTCCTCGGCCCGGTACTGGTTTCGGCTCGAGTCGAAGGCGCTCTCGGGGATGTCGAGAGCGTCGTGGAGCGTGACGTCACAGCCATAGACAGACCGGAGCCCGGCTGAGGCTTCACGCTTGACCAGCGCCGGCACCTCGCCGACCGGCACGATGTCGACGTGCATGGCAACACATTTGTCTGCGTCAATGATAAACACACCGACGTGGACAACTCGACCGAGGCACTCGTCTCCCGATTATCCCGCTACGACCGGTTGGTCGAGGTGGGAATCGGCCGCCGCACCGACGTTGCGGCGGGCCTCGTCGCCTCCGGCAAGGATGTGACGGCGGTAGATATCGATGACGTGCCAGTGCCGGACGGCGTGACGTTCGTACGAGATGATATTACCAACCCCGGCCTCGGCGTGTACGATACCGCAGAGTGCATCTACGCGCTCAACTGCCCACCCGACCTCCAAGGGGCGGTCGCGGAGGTCGCAAAGCGCGTCGGCGCTGACTTTTATTTCACGACCCTCGGCACCGACCCCGCAGTCATCCCTGCGAAACCTGAAATGCTTCCTGGGGACACCCTTTTTCGCGCGCTCGAACGCGGACGAACCCGTTATGACTGACCGGGCAAAGTGTGTTATATGCGCGTAGACACGGTCGTCCTCGACATCGACGGCGTGCTCGTTGACGTGGCCGACTCCTACCGACGGGCCATCGTAGAGAGCATCGAGACGGTGTACGGCGACACTATCGAGAAAGCAGGCATTCAACTGTTCAAGGACGCAGGCGGGTTCAACAACGACTGGCAACTCACCTACGCGGCGGCACTCTACATCCTCGCCCGCCACGAAGGCCTCGACTTGACGCTCGAAGAATACACCGACGCAATCGCCCGCGAAGGTGGGGGTCTCGGCGCGGCAAAACACGCCGTGCGAGTCATCCTCGATGAACCCGACGCCGTCTTCGACGAGTGGGAGCCAGAGCGTCTGCGCGACGTGTTCCAACAGCTCTATCTCGGAAGCGACCGCTATCGAGAACTCGAAGGCGCAGAGCCGACGATGGAGACGCGCGGGTTCATCAACGACGAACCGGTGCTTCTCGAACCCGAAACCATCGAAGCCCTGACCGAGCGCTTCGACGTGGCCGTGCTCACCGGCCGGCCCGAAGGCGAGGCGAAAATCGCCTTAGAGCGCGTCGGTCTTGACATCCCCGACAACCTGCGCTGGACGATGGACGACTGGGAAGCAGGCAAGCCAGACCCACGCGCCCTCATCCGACTGGCCGACCGAACCCGGGCGGCCCACGTCGCATTCGTCGGCGACACCTTAGACGACGTGAAGACCGCCCTGAATGCAGACCGCGGCGACGGCGCGCGCGTCTACTACGGGATTGGCGTCCTCACGGGCGGGCTTACCGGGGACGCAGGTCGCAAGAAATTCGCTGACGTGGGCGCAAGCGCCGTGCTCGAATCGGTCAACGAGCTACCGAACCTACTCCGCAAAAATTGATGTTTGGCTAACACGAAGTGAGAGCATGAATCGCTTCGTCAAATTCTTTCTCACCGCGTGGGTGCTCTCGTTTTTCACGGTTGGGCCAATGGCACTCCTCCTCCCGCCAGACCCGCTCACGCAACTCCCCTTCCTGCCATTTGCGTTTGGCCTTCCACTTGTTGCGGCCTACTGGCTCGTCTACCGCGACGGCTTTGCAACGGTTCGCGCGAAGTTTTCCTGAAACACCCTCCGCTCTCCAAACGTTTAATCGCCCAACACCCGAGGGTCAGCTATGCGAATTGCACTCCTTGGCGGAACCGGCGATATCGGTGAAGGCCTCGCCCTGCGCTGGGCGTACGACACGAACCACGAGGTCGTCATCGGGTCGCGCGACCCCGAACGCGCCCGTGGGAAGGCAGAAGAGTACATGACCGAACTCGACAGCCGCGGCCGCGACGTGAAGGTCACCGGCTTCACCAACCAGATGGCCGCAGACCGCGCCGACGTGGTCGTGCTTGCGGTTCCGGCGTACCACCTCGTCGACACCATCGAGTCGGTCGCAGACGGCTTAGACGAGAATACCGTCCTCGTGAGTCCCGCCGTCGGGATGAAGCGCGACGACGACGGCTTCCACTACAACGCACCGAGCGCTGGCAGCGTGACCCAGTTGGCCGCCGGTGCGGCCCCCGAGGGCACGCCGGTCGTCGGCGCGTTCCACAACCTGCCCGCCGCACGGCTCGCCAATCTGGATGCTGAATTGGATATCGACACGCTGCTCGTGGGTGACGACCCGGACGCAAAAGAGACGGTTCGGATGCTCTCAGACGGGATCGAGGGACTCCGGCCGGTCGATGCGGGCGGCCTCGCAAACGCGTCGGAAGTCGAAGCCATCACGCCGTTGCTCATCAACGTCGCCATGAACAACGACGGGATGCACGACCTCGGCGTTACGTTCCGCTAAACAGTCGGTGAAGTCGGAGAGAAGTCGGCGTTTATGCGCTCGCCTTTTCGAGGGCTTGTTCGATGTCTTCGCGCTGGGTGACACCGACGAAGCGTTCGACAACGCCGCCGTCGTTTTCGATGATGAGCGTCGGGAGCGAGCGAACCTGATACTCGTTTGCGATGTCCTGTTCTTCGTCTACGTTCACCTTCTCGAAGGAAACGTCGCCCCAGTCCTCTTCAAGCTCGTCGAGGATTGGGTCTTGGGTCTTGCACGGGCCACACCAGTCTGCGTAGAAATCCTTGAGCGTGACGGTCATAGGTAGGTCTATCCGAGGTTACTCAGCCTCGCGCATAAGGGTTTCCACTATCGCCAAACCCCGCTCACAACCGCCTGTCGAAACGTTTAGGGCACTCGCTCGTTTTGTGGTGAGTATGAGCAAAGGCCAGAACTCCGGCGGTCTCATGTCAAGCGCCGGTCTCGTGCGCTATTTCGACGCAGAAGACCGCAACGCCATCCGCATCGACCCGAAGACGGTCGTTGCCTTCGGCATCTTCTTCGGCATCATGATTCAGGTGCTGAACGCACTGTAAACGAAACCGGGTCTTTTTCGCCGCGTCTTTCCTACCGTGAGCTATGAGTCTGAAAGCCGGCGTCATCGCCGTGCAGGGCGACGTCAGCGAACATGCAGCGGCCATCGAAAAGGCCGCCCAGTCGCTCGGTGAGCGCGTCACCGCCGTCGAAATCCGCAAAGCGGGCATCGTCCCCAACTGTGATCTGCTACTCCTCCCGGGCGGGGAGTCGACCGCCATCTCGCGGCTGCTCAAAAAAGAGGGCATCGACGAGGAAATCAAGGCCCACGACGAGGCCGGAAAGCCGATTCTCGCCACCTGCGCCGGGCTTATCGTCGCCTCAAAAGATGCCCACGACGAGCGCGTGAAAACGCTCGATATCATCGACGTGACCGTCGAGCGCAACGCCTTTGGCCGCCAGAAAGACAGCTTCGAGGCGCCCCTCGACGTAACCGGCCTCGAAGAACCGTTCCCGGCCGTGTTCATCCGCGCGCCGCTCATCAGCGAGGTGGGCGACGGGGTCGAGATACTCGCCGCGTGGGACGGTCGCCCCGTCGCCATCCGCGACGGCAACGTCATCGCCACTTCGTTCCACCCCGAACTGACCGCCGACGCGCGCATTCACGGACTCGCCTTTTTCGACCGGCAGTGACACCCTTTTTACTCGCCCCCGCTTGGGTGTGGGTATGAACGCCAGTATCGAGGCCGTCCGCGTCGCCAACACGCCCGACGGCCCCGTGCCCGTGGTCTTACTCGCCGTGGAGGACGAAACCGACATCCTCCCCATCTTCATCGGCTTCGAGGAAGCGGCGAGCATCGCCCGCGGGATGGACGCAATCGACATCGGCCGCCCGCTCACCCACGACCTCATGTTAGACCTCGTCCAGGAACTCGGCGGCCACATCGACCACGTCGAAATCAGCACACTCGAAGACGAGACGTACATCGCAGACCTCTATCTCAACACCCCGCGCGACACCGCCGTCATCGACGCCCGCCCGAGCGACACCCTCGCGCTCGTCTCTCGCACGAACGCACCCATCCACATCTCAGACGCCGTGTTCGAAGACGGCCGCCGCCCGCTCGCAGACTTCGACGAACTGAGAGACATTCGTGAGGTTGGCCAACTATGAGCGACGACGTTATCGACGAGCTGTTCGACCTCATCGAATCGCGCAAAGAAGAGCTTCCCGAAGGGTCGTACACCACGTCACTGTTCACCCACGAAAAGGGCGAAAACGCCGTCCTCGAAAAACTGGGCGAGGAGGTCACCGAACTCATCCTCGCGGCGAAAGACGACGACCACGACGAACTGGCCCACGAAGCAGCGGATATCGTCTACCACATGCTGGTGCTCCTCTCGATGAAGGACATGGACCTCGAAGACCTGCGTGCGGAACTAGCCGACCGACGCTGAGCGAGCGAACTTTTATCAGCAAAGCCGCGGCCACCGCCCGTATGTCCTGACTGTAAACCGCGACGAGAACTGCGGGAGTCCGGCCACGCTCGTCGCGTAAACCACTGGCTGGCTGTTCGCCATGACACGGAGACACGCTCGGAAACGCCAACGAACGGGCTTTTATGTTCGGCTCGCATAGCGAGGCACATGATTTTCGAGGACCTCCCGACCACGCCGCGGTCGGACGAACTCATCGATAAGGCCTTCTCGCGGGCAGCGCGAGCGGGTCGTGCCAAGAAGGGCCTCGACGCCCAGCAGTCGATGCTGATGACGGCCGCCAACATTCTCTCTGACAATCTCCAGAACGTCGGCACGTCGTGGCCCGACTTCAATGACGTCGACCCCTTCTACTACGAGCTTGCAGACGCGCTCGTAGACGTAGACGAACTCAGAAAGAGCCTCTCCGAAGTGATGTGGGCCGGACGCAAGTGCGGCGACATCAGAAAGGAGTACCAGCGCCGCGTGAGCGGCGATGTTGACACCGCGCGCAAGGTGAGAAAACAGGCGTTCGCCCGTCTCGCAGACGTGACCGAAGAGGTTGACGACGACTTAAAACGGCTCAACGAAGCCCGCGACATCCTCCGCAAACTGCCGGACATCCGTCCCGAGGAGCCGACAATCGTCGTCGCAGGCTACCCAAACGTCGGCAAATCGTCGTTCGTAAACGCCGTGACCAACGCTCGCAACGCAACGGCCACCTACCCGTTCACGACGACGCAAGTCCACGTCGGGCACATCGAGCGCGACCGCATCCGCTATCAGATTGTGGACACCCCCGGTCTGCTCGACCGCCCCGCAGACGAACGCAACGACATCGAGGCCCAAGCCGTGAGCGCGCTCGAGCACCTCGCCGACGTGGTGCTCGTCTTCGTTGACGCGAGCGCCTCGTGTGGCTACCCGCTCGCAGACCAACTCGCCCTGCGCGATGCGCTCGTTGCGCAGTTCGACCAACAGCCGGTGCTCACCGTCGCCAACAAAATCGACCGCTCAGACGAGGTCGAAGCCGACTGCTACATGAGCGTCACCGAAAACGAAGGCGTCGAGGAAACGCTCGACGCGGCTGTCGAAGCCATCGGCTACGAACACGAGTTCACCATCCGCTAGGCAGTCGCGTTGTACACCACCGTTACCTGCGCCGTGACGGTCACTGGCCCGGGTTCGATGGTCGTCTCCGCGCTTGCGGCGACATCTCGGAACACCGGCCCGACCGAAAGTTCCCCCGTTTCTACCGACTGAACCCCGCTAATCGAGAGTGACGCGGCCGCGGCGAGCGTGTCCGCCTGGTTACGTGCATTCGCCATAGCGTCTTCGAGCGCCACAGCTCGCAGTTCGCGCGACCGGTCGGTCGAGAGCGTAAACTGGACACTTTGGACGTTCGTCGCCCCGTTCTCGATGGCCGTGTCGATAATTGCGCCAACCGACTCGGTGTCCGTGAGCGTGAGCCGGAACAGGTGCGTGGCGCGGAACATCCGCGAGTCGGTTTCGTCGGTTAGCCGTTCTTCACCGATAAAAAACGAGGCTGTCTGGAGTTGGTCGTCAGCTACGCCCGCGTCGCGGAGCGCGGTTCGCATCGTAGAGACGTTCGCAGCAACCTGCGTTCGAGCGTCGTCTGCGGATGCAGCGACCGCGCTGACGCCGAGCGTTACGACTGCCTGGTCTGGTTCGCCAGTGGCTTCGCCCACAGCCGAAATCTGAATCGTTCGCTGTCCGGTGGCAGAATCAGCGCCCGGTGAATCAATCGTCCCCAAACACCCTGCGAGCACCACAAACGCAGCGAGTGCGAGGGTGCGCGTAATGAATCGGTACCCCATACACCTCCTACGTCAGACAAGGAAAAATAGCGAGCGCTCAGCTGGCTTGGAGTTCGACGAACTGCACCTGTACGGTAACGTCGTAACCAAGATTCTCCGCGATTGCTGCGTGCAACGTCGTGGCGAGCGGTGGCTTTTCGGTATCCGGCGGGACACCGACAGACACGATGATATCAGATGGGCGCTGTGTGATGATGTTATCCGTGAACTCCACCTGCACGTCGAGCAGCGTCACCTGCTCGTAGCCGGGTGCTGAAAGCGTCTGTTCGATTTGGTTCTGGATGTCCTCTTCTGCAGTTGCGCTCGTGTACGACGCGTAGGTCACGCCGCCAAGGAACACAGAGAGGATGAGAATCGCACCGAAAAGGACGCCAATTCGCTTTATGGTCGTGGTGCGGGCCGCATCGAGTTTGAACCAGCGGTCTGGGCGATAGCCGGTGTACCAGAGCGTGGAGATTGCGGCGAGATTGATCGAGAGTGCGTTGACGAGCGCGAGGATACCAGAGCCGAGAACGACCATCGGAAGCCCCCACGCGATGCCGATGCCGACAGTGGCGGCGGGCGGGACGAGTGCCACGGCAATCATCACCCCGACGAGCGAGGCGGAGACGCCAGACGAGAGGCTGAACGCGCCCGCGATACCGGCACCGAGGGCGACGACGAGCGAGAGGAAATCGGGCGACAGGCGTTCGCTGACCTGCCCGATTTCGGTCGGGTCGATACCCGGTGGAATCAGGTGAATCGTCTTGATGAGAAAGGCAAACACCGCCGCCGATGAGATGGCGAACGCAAAGCCGATGAACTGCAACTTCACGCCGCGAAGGAACAGGTCGCTGTCGTCGATAACCGTCCCCACACTCGAAGCCATCGCCGGACCGATGAGTGGTGCAATGACCATCGACCCGACCACGACCGCTGGTGAGTCGAGCAAGAGTCCGGCGGTGGCGATGACCGCGCTCACCACCGTCATGGTGACGTAGATGACCATCGAGGGCGCGAGGTCTGTCGCGGTTGCGACCAACTCTTCGCGGGCGATTCGTTCGTTGCCCGCCTCGCTCTCGTCGTACTTTTCTTTGAGCGCCTCAAAACGCCGTGAGATGACGGTTTCTGCGTCAATGACGACGGTGTAGGCGTGCTCTTCAACGCCGACTTCACGGAGGCGAGAGAGGACGTGTTCAACTGCGTTCGTTGGGAGGGGAAACGACACAACACCGGTGAACTCCCGGCCGCTCGTCTCGTCGGTGAGGACGTAGTCGATACCTTCGTCGTCCAAGGTATCGAGAATCGCCTCACGTTTGCCCGCCGGGATGGTGACCTGTACGAGTCGCACACCGAATCGACGGGGGCGGGTGAAAAATAACCCGCGGTGGTTTTCAAGCCTGAGCGAAAAGAGCACGTATGTTCCAAAATCGCCCCGACCGCGACACCGAAATCGTCCTCGTCGGGCGGTCAAACGTCGGGAAATCGACGCTTATGCGCCTACTCACCGGCCACAAGAAGTTCAATACGGGCAAGAAACCGGGCGTGACCCGGCAACCGAACCACTTCGACTGGGCACCGGAGAGTTTCATGATAACCGACCTCCCCGGCTTCGGATTCATGTCCGGCGTGGATGAAGACCACCGCGAGGAGATCAAGACCAACATCGTTCACTATATCGAGGAAAACGCGGACAACATCATGCTCGGCGTCCTCGTCGTGGACGGAAAGAGTGTCATCGACATCATCGACCGCCACACCACAGACGAGACGATTCCCCACGACGTGGAGATGTTCTACTTCCTCAGAGAACTCGGGATTCCCGTCGTCGTCGCCGTCAACAAGATGGACAAGGTGGACGACAAAGACGAGCGCCTGAACGACCTCGCAGACCGGCTCGGCCTCGCCCCGCCGTGGAAGCAGTGGCAAGACGTTATCTGCCCGATTACCGCCAAACGCGGCAACATCGACACGTTGAACGAGGCGCTTCGAGAGCACGCCCACGCGAACAAGCGCGACGACCTACTCAAATTCTTTACGTCGTAAGTTCGACGCGCCTGTGGGTACGCGCCGCTCACAACGGTTGAGAGTGGGCGGCTCAGAATGTGAGCGTCGTCACAAGGGGCTCAGAGGGGGTAACTGTCGTCACCGCCGCCCAGTGAGACGTATCGGATGGAGGGATTTGACGCTTACCAATCAGCGAGTCCGCGCAGTTCCGTAGACACGGTCGCCACGTCACCCGTGTCGAACAGTCCCGCCTCGGTCGCAATCCCCGTCACGAGGTCGGGTGGCGTGCGGTCGAAGGTAGGATTTGACACGCCGAGGGTTGCGTCGCCGTCGTACAGTTCGTCCGCGTCTCGTGGCTCGGGGTCGTAGCCGTCTCGCGGACTCACCTTGTCGAGCGAGCAGACGGCGTAGAAGGGGATTCCGAGCGTGTTGGCGGCGCTCGCCGCGACGCGCGTTCCGACCTTGTTCACGACGCTGCCATCTGCGAGAATCGTGTCCGCGCCGACGACGACACACGCCACGTCGAAGTCCGCGAGTGCTTGGGCGATACCCGCATCCGAGACGAGCGTCGTTTTGGTCGCCGAGGCAAGCCTCTCTGCGACCCGGACGCCTTCGCCGCCGGGGTTCGAGACGGCGACGATGACGTGGGCAGGCGTCGCGTGGTTGAGGGCGGTGAGCACCGTCCCGGAGCGCGATAGCGTGAACACGGTTTTCCCAGAAAGGCAGTCAAGTTCGGTTGCTGCCGCATTGTCTGCGTGTTCTGCGCGCGTTCGAACGGCGCGAGCCTCGGCGGCCACCGCCTCTGACGTGTGGGCGGCGGCGTGCAGCACGCGGTTGATGCGGTTTTCGATGACCACCATGCTCGGCCGGGCGGCGACGAGGTCGCGGGCGAGGGCGGCCACTTCCTCCCAGTCGTCAGCCGCTTTCGCGCCCTCGTGGAGGACGTCGAGTGCCCACAGCGAGAGCTGTGCCGAGCCGTGATCGCGGTCGTCGCGGATGGTTTCGACCGACAGGTCTCGGTCCATACACCTCCTTCGTCCGGCGAACATTTAGAAGGGCGGGCGGTGAATCTCCGCGTATGCCACGCGTGGCACTCATCGCAGACACGCACATTCCCTCCCGAAAAGAGACCATCCCCGAGTGGGTGGTAGCCGAAATCAAATCAGCCGAGTACACCATTCACGCGGGCGATTTCGACTCGGTTGACGCCTTCGAGCGCGTCAAAGAGATTGCCGGCGAATCGTTCACGGCGTGTCTCGGAAACATGGACGCAGACGACCTCGACTTGCCGGAGGTTGCCACCCTCGACGTGGGCGAGGTTCGCTTCGTCGTCACCCACGGCACCGGCGACCTCGACACCTACAAAGAGCGAGTGGCTGGTATTGTCGCTGACCACGCGGCGGGGACGACAATCGGCGTCTCCGGGCACACCCATCAGGTGCTCGACGAAGTGGTAGACGGCGTACGTCTGTTGAATCCGGGCAGTGCAACTGGCGCAGCCCCCGCGCTCACCACGACCATGCTCGTTGTGGATGTCGACGGCGACGCCATCTCCGTCTCGCGCATCGACGGGTAGCTTGCACCTATCGGGTCGCTTTTTAGGTGACGACAGCGACCAACACCTATGGAACTGTTCTCGGTGCCCGACCTCCCCGAGGTGCGTCCGGGCGACGACATCGCCGCGCTCATCGCAGAACGCGTCTCGCTCGACCCCGACGACGTCGTGGTGATTGCGAGCACCATCATTTCGAAGGCGGAGGGCAGACAGGCCAATCTTGCTGAGTTCCCGGCCGGTCCCCGTGCCCGCGAAATTGCGGCGACTCTCGAAGCGATTACCGGCGAGGAAAAAGACCCGCGCTTCGCCCAAGCCGTGCTCGAAGAATCGACGGACATCGTGATGGACGCGCCCTTCTTACTTACGGAAACCCGCTTTGGCCACGTCGGCGTGAACGCGGGTATCGACCGCTCAAACGTCCCCGACGCAGAGCTGCTTCTCCTGCCGAAACGCCCGAGCGAGAGCGCCGAGCGGATTCACGACAAACTCGGCGTCCCCGTCGTCGTGACCGACACCTGCGGGCGACCGTTTCGCCACGGCCAACGCGCGGTGGCGATTGGGTGGGCGGGCATGCCCGCAAGCCGCGACTGGCGCGGCGAGAGCGACAGAGACGGCCGCGAACTCGGCGTCACCGTCCAGTGTGTCGTCGACGAACTGGCGGGCGCGGCGAACCTCGTCTCGGGCGAAGGCGACGGTGGAACGCCCGTGACCATCGTCCGCGACTGGGAGTTCGGTGACCACGGCGGCAGCGAGAACCTGTATCGGTCTGTCGAGACGGATTTCGTCCGCCAAGCACTCAGAGGGTGGTCGTATGAACGGAATTGAGCTAACCCCGGAACACCCCGTTTCGGAGCTTGCGGAGTACGGAACGTTGGCGGAAGCGGCTGGGTTCGACACCGGATTCGTCTCCGCCCACTACAACAACCGCGACCCGTTCATCGCACTCGACCGCATCGGACAGGCGACGACCGACCTGCGCGTCGGCCCTGGCGTCGTCAATCCCTACGAAACCCACCCCGTCGCGCTCGCCTCGCGGATGGCGACGCTCGACGAATCGACGGACGGCCGCGCGGTGTTCGGGCTGGGCGCGGGCGATCGCTCGACGCTCACGAATTTGGGCTACGACCGCGACCGGCCCCTCCGGCGGGTGCTCGAAACGATGAAAGTCGCCCAACGGCTGTGGGCGGGCGAGCGCGTCACCCACGATGGGACGTTTACGGCGACCGATGCGGGCCTCAACTACGACGCGGGCGAGATTCCCGTTTACATTGGCGCACAGGGGCCACACATGCTCAAAATGAGCGCGAAACACGCAGACGGTGTGCTGATAAACGCCTCACACCCGGCCGATGTCGAGTGGGCTGCCGGGAAGATTGAGGACGGATTGGCAATGCGCCCGGCCGACCGTGGCGCGTTCGATGCTGCGGCCTACGCGAGCGTGAGCATCGCAGAAGACGGAGAGACGGCGCGCGAGGCTGCCCGACCGCCGGTCGCGTTCATCGCGGGCGGGGCCGCACCGCCGGTGTTGGAACGCCACGGCATCGACCCCGACGCAGCGGCACAGATTGGTGAACAGATTGGCGCCGGCAAATTCACCGCGGCGTTCGGTGCGGTCACCGACGACATGATAGACGCCTTCTGTATCGCGGGGACGCCCGACGAAGTGGCGGAAAAGGTGGACGGCGTCCTCGCGCACGTCGATAGCATCGTGATGGGGTCGCCGCTTGGCCCAGATATCGAGACGGCTATTGCCCTTGCTGGGGCGGTCCTTGAGTGACGTCACCGACCATCGCGTCGCCCACCGCACCGAGGCCGAGGTAGAGCAGAGCGAGCATCGAGACGCCCGTAAGGAGCGCGCCCATCGTGAGCAAGAGCGCAGAGAGTGGGTCGCTCAGGGCGACGTCAGTAAAGCGCATCGTGAGTTCGACGGCGTTGTTCAGGAGTTCCAAAGCGATGTTTGCCATAGTCGTGGGATTGTACTGCGGGTATTTGATTGCTACTGTCCGACACGGCAGACGGTATAAGTCCGTCGCGCCGAGAGAGTAGGTATGAGCGAGGATTCGACGCTCGATGCGTTCGCCGGGGGCGAGGCGGCAGAAGAAGAGGCGGACGCGGCCCCGGAACCGAGTGCGAACGAGATTGCGCCCGCCACTTCGACCTACGCGTGGTCGCCGGCTGGTGCCGCCTGCGAGGCGTGCGGAGAAGTCGTCGAGCGCCGGTGGCGCGACGGCGACGAGTTAGTCTGTGAATCGTGTAAATCGTGGTAGTTGACGGGTTGAGTGCCCAGTAACGTTAGATATTCTGGGGCTCTATAACGGGCGAAGAGGTGCACACTCTCGTTGGGTATATGACAGAAAGCATTTGTAACCAGCCTCCGGAGTGTCAGACAACCTCATTGTAGAGCGTGACTACCCCTCCCATGACAGACGCCGACATCACTAGCGCCGAACCGAGTGCGGCAACTACTGCGTTGTCCATCGACGACGCGGGCGCACTCGCAGAGGAC
This sequence comes from Haladaptatus sp. CMSO5, assembly GCF_036689885.1. Taxonomy (NCBI): domain Archaea; kingdom Methanobacteriati; phylum Methanobacteriota; class Halobacteria; order Halobacteriales; family Haladaptataceae; genus Haladaptatus; species Haladaptatus sp. CMSO5. The sequence continues at coordinate 758,160 of NZ_JBAHVW010000001.1, read as the reverse complement.
ATTATCGAGAACGTAGAACAGGTAATCGTCGGAAATCACGGCACCGTCGAGCAAATCGTCACCGCCATCTTAGCACGCGGGCACATCCTCTTAGAGGACGTTCCCGGCGTCGGGAAGACGATGCTCTCGCGCGCCGTTGCCCGCTCGGTCGATTGCTCGTTTAAGCGCGTCCAGTTCACTCCCGATTTGCTCCCCTCTGACGTAACCGGCGTCAACGTCTTCAACCAGCAAACCCGGGAGTTCGAGTTTCGCCCCGGCCCGATTTTTGCAAACTTCGTCCTCGGCGACGAAATCAACCGTGCACCGCCGAAAACCCAGAGTTCGCTGTTAGAGGCGATGGAAGAAGAACAGGTGACGGTCGATGGCGACACCCACCGTGTCCCGCTGCCCTTCACCATCATCGCGACCCAGAACTCCGTCGAGCGAAATCGCACCTACGAACTCCCGATGGCCGAAGTCGACCGCTTCATGAAGAAACTCCACCTCGGCTACCCCGACGAGGACGCAGAGAGCGAGATGCTCCTGCGCGTGGTTGGCCATCACCCAATCGAGGAACTCCAGCCGGTTGCGAGCGCAGCAGCCCTCCAATCGGCCCGCGAAACTGTCTCACAGGTGTCCATTGAGGAGCCGATTCGCCGCTACGTCACCCAGATTGCGGGCTACACCCGCGAAAACGCCGTCCTCGGCGTGAGTCCGCGCGGCTCCATCTCGCTGCTGCGCGCCGCCCAAGCCCGTGCGGTCATCGACGGCCGCGACTACGTCATCCCCGACGACGTCCAACAGGAGGCCGTGTCGGTGCTCGCCCACCGCATCCAACTCGGCGCGGACACGGCTGGCGTGACCAAGCGCGAACTCATCGAGGACGCGCTCGAAGCCGTTTCGGTTCCATGAGCATCACCCGCCGGGGCATCGTGGTGGTGGTCGCCATTGCACTCGCACTCGCCATGTCGTATCAGTTCGGCGGGCGAGCGCTGAACGCCATCGTCGTTCCCGCTGCCATCGCGCTCGTCGCGGGAGCCATCCAGAGTACGCGCCTCTCGAAGCCGGACGTGAAACGAAGCCAGCCAGCGCCCGGCTTCCCGGGCGAGACACGAACGGTCTCGCTCACCGTCGAAGGCACGAACACCGCGAGCGCGAGCATCACCGACGCCGTTGGCGACGGGCTGTCTGCGACGAAGACACACTTCGAGGCTTCCGTCCCCGGCACCATCACCTACGACATCGAGTACGACCGGCGGGGCGAACACGAACTCGGCCCGGTCACCGTTTCGGTGCGAGACATGTTCGGCCTGTTCGAGCGCACCTTCTCGTACCCGCTCATCACGCGGACGCTCGTCTATCCGCGACTCGAAGACCTCTCAGACGACGCACGCCACACGCTGAATCTGCTCTTTGACGAGGCAGCCGTCATCTCGCGCCAAGAGTTCGACAGCCTGCGCGAGTACGTCCCCGGCGACCCGCTGCGCGACATCCACTGGAAGACGAGCGCGAAACGCGATGGCGACCTGCTCGTCGCGGAGTTCATCGGTGAGGCAGAAGAAGACGGCCTCTCCATCGTCGCAGAGGGCGACGCCGGGCGCGCAGACGAGATGGCCTGTGCCGCCGCGAGCGTCGCGGCCTACGTCCTCGATTCGGGACTTTCCTGCGACGTGACCGCTCCCGGTGGCCACGTCACCCGCGCCCGCGGTGATAGCCAACGAAACCGTGTCCTCACGCTGTTCGCCCAGACGCCCGCCGGCGGGGTCGCAACCGCCCGCCGTGAGGCTGCTGATGTGCTCGTTTCTGCGACGGGCGACGGCCCGACGACCCTCTCACTGCGCGACCGTGAACTGACCTTTAGCGACCTGACTCGCCGGGCTGCGGTGGCCGCAGACGGCGGGAGCCCTGAGTCATGAGTACTGAAACCCCCTCCTTTGTCGACCGCACCGACTTCGGCCTGCGCGACCCGCTTCGCGTCCTCTCGCTCGTCGCCGCCGCCATCCTGACCATCTCCTACGTGAACGTGCTGTACGAGGTGACGACCATCGTCGGTGGCTCTACCGACCTCCTCGTACTCGTCGCCGGGACGCTCCTCGTGAGCACGCTACTCGCGCGCTATCTCTCCTCGTGGGTTGCCCTCCTGCTCGCCGCCATCATGCTCGGCGGCGGCATGTGGGTCTACCTCCAGTCGATTCCCGACGGCTTTGCCCTGCTCCTCCAGACCGAGCGCGTCCTGAGCGACGTGACCGCGCTCATGACCGGCCTGTCGATTCTTCGGGTGACGAAAGCCAGCGTCTGGGCGATGGCGATTGCACCCGGGCCGGTGTTCCTCTCGTGGTATTTCGTCATGCAGCGACGCTACGCCCTCGGTGCGCTCGTCGGCGCGATTCCCCTCGGCTTGTTCGTCCTCACGGGCGACGCCGACATGCTGCTCACCGCGATGGGCGTGACCGCCGCCGCCGCACTCGTCGGGTTTGGCGAACTCGAACGCTTTGGCGCGAGGCTCGGACAGGCAGACCTGTTGACCGTCGTGCTCGCGACGATGGTCGTGCTCTCGCTCACCATCAGCGTCGTGCCCGGCGGCGCGTCGAACCCGCTGTTCCCGGGCCACTCAGGCGGCGACACCATCGAATCGAACCTGCTCACCGCAGACGAGGAGGTCGCCGTCCTCGGGAGCATCAGCCTCTCACCGGAGGTGCGCTTTAGCGTGACCGCAGACCGCTCACAGTACTGGAAAGTTGGGAGCTACGACCGCTACACCGGCGGCGGCTGGGTGCGAACCGGCGAAAGCACGCTGTATACGAGTTCGCTCGCCGCGCCGGAGGGTGATTCGCGGCGACTCGTCCAGACGTTCGAGATAGAGACCAGTCGGATGGACACGATGCCCTCGGCGTGGAAACCGGTGAGCGTCCGCGGGACGCAATCAGACCGGACGCGGGTGACCCAACACGAGGGTATCCAGCCGCTTGGCTCACTCCGCGAAGGCGACCGCTACACCGTGTTGAGCCGGGTGCCCCAGACCCACCCCGACCAACTGCGTTCGGCAGGGGCGGACTACCCAGAATACATCGAAGACCGCTATCTCCAACTCCCCGAATCGACGCCCGACCGCGTGGGTGAGTTCACCTCGCAAATCACGGCCAACGCCGAGAACCCCTACGACACCGCGCGCGTCATTGAGGTATATCTCGAATCGAACAAAGCGTACTCCTTAGACGTCGAACGGCCGGATGGCGACATCGCAGACTCGTTCCTCTTCGAGATGGACCGCGGCTACTGCACCTACTACGCGACGACGATGGTGACGATGCTCCGCACCCAAGGCATCCCGGCGCGCCTCGCGGTTGGTTACACGCCCGGCGAACAGGTCGCAGACGACAAGTGGGTCGTCCGCGGCTTAGACGCCCACGCGTGGGTGGAAGTGTACTTCCCCGAGACCGGCTGGGTGCAGTTCGACCCGACGCCCGCAGGCCCGCGCGAAAACGTAGAAACCCAACGCCTGACCCAAGCGCGAGCGGCCGGTGAGGAGAACGTCGATACGAACGAAACCGACGCGACGACCACCACCGAGACGCCGGACACGAGCACGAACACGAGTTCGAACAACACCGTCTCCGGCCCCGACGACGACCGCCTCTCCGAGATTCTCGGCGGCGACCCCGGCTCACAGGGCACCTCGAACACGAGTACGCCACCACCCGGTCCCGATGGAGCCGCGCCTGAAGATGGGGGTGGTGGCATCCCGATTCCGAGCCGCGAACAGACCGCCGTTGGGCTGGTCGCGCTCGTCGGGATGGCCGCGGGTGCCCACCGCACGGGAGCGTCGAAGCGCGCCTATCGCGCCCTCTGGCTGCGCTGGCCACAGTCTGGCACGCCAAAAGAGGATGCCACACGCGCGTTCGCCCGCCTCGAATACCTGCTCTCGCGTCATCACGGACCGCGTCGACCGGGCGAGACGCCCCGGCAGTATCTGGCGAGAGTGGACGCAGACGGCGATGCGCGGCGAGTCGGCGCAATCTACGAGCGAGCGACGTACGCCGGTCGCGTGACCCGCGAGGAGGCAGACGAAGCGCTCTCGCTCGTGACCGATAAAGTCCGGGACGCAACCCCGTTGGTGCGGCGGCTGGGTCGGTAGCGTCTCACGAATTTCTAAAAACACAACACCCGACAGCGTTTAGTAGGTCCCTTTCGTATCTCGGGTCGTAATGTCGGAAGTGTGCTCGACGTGTGGATTGCCCGAGGAACTCTGCGTCTGTGAGGACGTAGCTCGGGAATCACAGCAGATTAACATCCGCATCGACGAGCGTCGCTATGGGAAGGAGGTAACGATCATTGAAGGTCTCGATCCAAAGGACGTGGACATGGATAGTCTCTCGTCTGACCTGAAATCGAAGTTCGCCTGCGGTGGCACCGTCGAAGACGGCTCCATCGAACTCCAGGGGAACCACACGGGCCGCGTAGAGGACTTCCTGCGCGATAAGGGCTTCAACGTCGCCTGACCTTCAACTGAATCGTCACCTTCGGCCTTCGGGCCACACACTTACTTTCTACGAAAACAGAGCGCCAGCGGTGCTAAAACGGTGCGCCCGGGCCTTCGTTGGACTGCTCTGCTTCGAGCCCGCCGGTTGCAAAGTCGTACTCCCACGCATCCAGCCCGCCAGCGAGGCTCTCGACGCGGGCGTGAGACGTGCCTTCGTACGACGAGATGAGCCGCACCGCCTGTAAACTGGAGACGCCGTGCGGGCAGACGGTCACGATGTGGTCTGCGTCTGTGAGCGTCGGAATCTTGGTTACGAGGCTGTGAAACGGGATGTTCTCGCTGCCGGGGATGTGGCCCCGGGCGAACGCCCCGGGCGAACGAATGTCGATGATACGCACGTCTGCGCCCTCATCGAGCAGCGCTTTGACCTCGTCCGGCGCGATTTCGTCGTCCCTGCGGTCGGTCATATAGCTGTGTTATTGGGTGGGTGAGGATAAGCATCTGGGTTAGAATAGGGATTAGAACGTTTCGCGTGTCGAGGATGGCAGTGCCATGACCTCGAAAGCCCCTGCGCTCTGACCGGCTGCGACTCGCTGCGCTCCTCTCTTCGCTGCGGTGCTTACATCGTCTCGCTCGGTCAGAGCGCAGCCCCTTTCAGTCCCACCCGTAGTGATTGGTCGTCTGAGTCAGCGAAACACGTAGTTGGACTTAGATGAGGCCTTCTTCTTTCGCCAGTAGAATGCCTTCAATCGTGGCGTCGTTTGCGGGTTCTTTTCGAGCAAGTTCCAACGCCTCATCAACGGGAACCGACGTGACGGTGATGAACTCGTTGCCGTCGAGTTTGCGCTCGACGGGGCGGAGGCCCTCTGCGAACACGATTCCGCGGCGGTGGCGCAACACGCCAGTTGAGCACCAGAACTCTTCTATGAGGGCGAGGCTGTCTGCGGCGAAGCCCGTTTCTTCTTGCAGTTCGCGCGCCCCGGCTTGGGTGTAGGATTCGCCTTGCTCGACGATGCCTGCGGGGAGTTCGAGACACTGCTCGCCAATGGCGGGCCGGTACTGGTCTACGAGAATAATCTCGTCGTCTGCGACGGCCACCACGACGACGGCGTCGGGTAGTTCCGCCCAGTAGTACTTCTTCTCGGAGCCGTCCGGTTGGGTGACGAGGTCGTAGCCGCCGGTGTACCAGCCGGTTTCGTACTCGGCTTTCGATTCGAGAACGGGCCAGTCGTGGTCGCGCGACTCGGTCATACGTCCTGTACAACCGTTATCCGATAAAGTGTGCCGTTGTGAGAGACGTACACTGCGTCGCCGTCCACGGCGGCGGGGTTGCGCTGGCCAAGCGCCGACCGTTCGTCAAAAGGTGAGTGGGTAAACGCCTCTTTCAGGCCAATCGGCCCCTTCCAGTAGGGTTCAGACTGCCCGGATGCGAGCGCCACAGTGGTGTAGGGATAGCGATTACTCGGCAGGAACGACCCGTTTACCGCCTCGTGGTCGCCGTCTGTGGGCGTCGCGGTCAGGTAGTAGGGGTCGCCGCTATTGAGCAGACTCGGCACCGCACCGAGCGCGAGCAAGAGGATGAGAAACACACCGATGGCGAGGAGCGCGTTGCGGGTGACCGGGCGCATACCGAGGGTTGGGAGCGAACGGGAAAAAGCGCCTCGCTAGAGTGAGAGCGTCTCGCGGTAGATGCGGCCGAACGCTTGGCGACGCAGGGTTGCCACGGCGGCCGCCTCCTCGTTCTGGAAGGTGGCGGCCACGACCGTGTTCGCAAACGGGGCGACGTGCCAGACGACGTGGTCTACGCTGTCGCTTCCGGCTTCGACGACGTCGTACTCGTCGTGGGCAGCACACCAGTCGTCGAACTCTTCGCGGGTGCCGACGGTGACTTTGAGCAGTGAGGAGAACAGCGCGTTTCGTGCGGTCGTGACCACGTCGTCGGTGACGCGTTCGTGGTACTCCTCGCGGTCGAACGCCATCGCTTTCGCCGTCTCTTTGACCGTGAGTTGGGCGGCGGGGCCGACCTGTTCGAACTGCTCGCGGGCGTCCTCTATAGTCTCGGGCGAGAAAAGGCCGTCTTCGTGCATGGTCTGTGTATGTGGCGGGACGCAGTTACGCGTTTTCGTCTTCGTCTTTCGCGCGATGTTCTTCTGCCATCCGCTTTGCCTCCTCCATCGCCGCCTGCGTTTTCGCGTCTAACTCGGGCGACTGGTCGGGCGCTTCCGTGTGGTGTGCATGGTTTGGCTCGTCATCGAAGAGGTCGCCCGGGCGCACGTCGTCGTGGTCGTGTTCGTGGTCGTGACCCGTCGTATCCTCGAACACCTGCGGGTACTCGCGTTCTTCTGCGAACTCGGTGACGCGCGCGGCGAGTTCTTTCTGCCCCTCCGCAGACCAGCCGGGGGCGTGTTCGTCCAACCACGCTTCGTGCTCGGCGTTGCCGAGGATGGCGGTGAAGGCGAGGTGGTTCGCAAGATGCTTGCCGTCCATCTGCGGTGCCTCACAGACCGGGCAGACATATCCCATGATGGGGGGAATGTGAGCCGTCGAAAAAAGGCAATCGCCTCACTCGTCTGTTTTGAGGAAGATGAGCGCATCCTCGCCGTCTTCGTAGTAGCCGGGAACGCGGTGGTGTGGGGCGAAGCCAAAGCGTTTGTAGAGCGCCTGTGCGCCCGCGTTCGAGTCCCTGACTTCGAGTTTCACCGAGCGCACGCCGTGGGTGGCGAGGACGAACAGCGCGCGTTCGAGCAATAAACTGCCAATCCCCTCACCGCGGTGGGCGGGCGAGACGGCAAAGTCCTTGATGTGGCCAATCGGCCGCCCATGGTTCGCCACCGCGTCGGCCACGACGTAGCCCACGATGTCGTCGGTTTCGGCGACGAGAAAGCCCGGTTCGCCAACGAAAAACTCGAACGCCTGATACGGCCACGGCTGGGGGAACGACTGGCGTTCGATGCGGAAAATTGAGAGCAAATCTGTGCGCGTTGCTTCCCGAATTTCGACTGCCTGCCCGACATCGTCGGCCGTCGTTGTCACAGAGAGAAATACGCACGGAACGCTATATATCACATTTGGGCGAACATTTTCTGCCGGTGGCTCCCTCCCGCTGGCGTGGGGCGAGTCAGTGACCGAGAGTCGTCGCTCGGGGCCGGTGAAAACGAAAGAGAAGGGAAGAGAGATTAGTCGTCTGCGGGTGCTGCGCCGCCTTCGGTCTGCATCTTCGTGTGTGGCAGTTTGCCACCGTCTGCGAGGATTTCACGCTCGCGCTCGGACGCTTCGAGTTCTGCGGTGAACTCCCAGTCGTCGTTGACGCGAACCGTGAACGTCTCCTTGCCGTTGCGGACGCCTTCTGCGACGTCGTCGACGATTTCCATGTCGTCGCCCTGTTCGAGCTTGTCGTAGGTCTCCTCGTCGATGACGAGTGGGATGAGACCGAAGTTGAACAGGTTCGCTTTGTGGATGCGGGCGAACGACTGGGCGAAGACGCCCTGGATGCCGAGGAACATCGGACACAGCGCGGCGTGTTCGCGGGAGGAGCCCTGCCCGTAGTTCTCGCCGGCGACGAGGAAGCCGCCGTCGGAGTCGAGCGAGCGCTGGGCGAAGCTCTGGTCGACGCGCGAGAGCGTGAACTCAGAGAGCTTTGGGATGTTCGACCGGTACATCAGGATGTCCTGCGTCGCTGGAATGATGTGGTCGGTCGTGATGTTGTCCTCCATCTTGAGGAGCGCGGAGCCTTCGAGATGGGCGTCGAGTGGGTCTTTCAGCGGCACGTCGCCGATGTTTGGCCCCTTGATGAGGCTGTCGTCGACGGGTTCGTCCGGCGTGATGATGTCCGCTTTCGAGCCGTTGTATTTGTCTGGCATCACGGCACCCGGTGCGTCGAGGTCGCCAAGTTCCTCTGCGAGGTCGCGTGGGTCGACGATTTCGCCTGTGATACCGGCGGCGGCGGCGACCTCTGGCGAGCAGAGGTAGACGTTGTCGTCTTCGATACCGGAGCGACCCTCGAAGTTGCGGTTGAACGTCCGCAGGGAGACGGAGTTGGAGGCTGGGACGTGACCGATACCGATACACGCACCACAGGTTGCCTCGGAGAAGTTGACACCGGCGGCCATCATCTCTGCGACCCAGCCCTCACGGGCGAGGAGTTCTGCAGACTGCTTGGAGCCGGGTGCGACGATGAACTCCGTTTTCTTGTTGACTTCGCGGCCTTCGACCATCTTCGCGGCCGGGAGGATGTCCGTGTAGCCACCGTTTGTACAGGAGCCAACCATGACCTGGTCGACCTGCGTGCCGGCGACTTCGCGGACGGGAACGACCTTGTCAGGCATGGATGGGCACGCGATGAGCGGTTCGAGGTCGGAGAGGTCGATGACGATTTCGTCGTCGTACTCCGCATCCTCGTCGGGCTGGAGGTCGACGTAGTCGTCTTCGCGGCCGACCCGAGAGAGGAAGTCCTTCGTCGCCTCGTCGGTTGGGAAGATGGAGGACGTCGCGCCGAGTTCCGTACCCATGTTGGTGATGGTCGTGCGCTCGGGGACGGTGAGCGTCTCGACACCGGGGCCGGTGTACTCGAAGATTTTGCCGACGCCGCCTTTGACGGAGAGCCGACGGAGCATCTCGAGGATGACGTCTTTTGCGGTCGACCATTCTGGGAGTTCGCCTTCGAGACGAACGTTCACGACTTCCGGCATCTCGACGTAGTAGGGGCCGCCACCCATGGCGACGGCGATGTCGAGGCCACCGGCACCGATGGCGAGCTGGCCGAGGCCACCGGGCGTTGGCGTGTGGGAGTCAGATCCGAGGAGCGTCTTGCCGGGTGCGGCGAAGTTCTCCTTGTGGACGTTGTGGCAGATGCCGTTGCCGGGACGGGAGAAGTAGGCCCCGAACGTGCCTGCTGCAGACCGGAGGAAGCGGTGGTCGTCAGAGTTCTTAAAGTCGAACTGGTAGGTCTGGTGGTCACAGTACTGGGCGGCGAGTTCCGTCTGGACTTCGTCGATTTCGAGCGCTTCGAACTGGAGCCAGACGAGGGTCCCCGTCGTGTCCTGTGTGAGCACTTGGTCGATTTCGATACCAATCTCTTCACCTGTCGCAAGTTCCCCTTCGACAAGGTGGTCAGCAAGAATTTTTTCCGTAAGCGTCTGTCCCATATCAGCTAAAAATGCAGGCTACAGTGTTATAAATCCCGTGAAATTAGCCATGGAAAACCATCATAAACACCGCTTCCGCCGGCAATTTTCTCGAAAGAATTGCCATTTTCACGCGAACTGATAGACACTTGGTGACATATCAACTAGGCGGTCGCACAGCCTCGCTGCGGAGGTCGTCGAGAACCGAATCGAGCGCGGCACGAATCGAGGAGATAGTCGCCGTGCGCGTGGTCGTCGCGCGCGTCTGCATCGCATAGAGCAGCAGGCCCACGAGGTGTTCTGCGGCGACGGGCACGTCTACGTCTGCGAACTGGCCCGCCTCGATACCGGCCTCGATGAAGTCTGAAACCGTTGCGACGAGCAGCGAGTCGAGTTCCGTGAACTTCTCGCGGTAGGCCTCGCTTTGAGCCGCCTGTGCGCGAAGCTCTGCGTACACGCGCAGGAAGGTTCGTTTGTCCGCTGAGACCGTCTCCGGGAGGAGTTTATCGACGAACGCACGGAGGTTCGTCTCGGGGTCTGCGCCAGCACCGTCTATGTACTCTGCGGTGAACTGAGCGAGGTGGAAATCGAGCAACGCCAACAGGAGGTCGTCTTTGTCGTCGAAGTGGTAGTAGATGAGCGAGGGGCTCTGGCCGAGTTCGTCGCCAATGGCCTTTATCGAGAGGTCGGCGTAGCCGTGGGTGGCGAGCGCGTCGAACGCCGCCGCGATGATTCGGTGTTTCGTGGAGCCTGAGTCCGCTCGCACGCCGGGATGGGTCATAGAGTTCTCACCGGAACTTCGACGCGCGTGACCCTCAATACTTCGAGAATGGGTCAGGCCTCGACGGTTTCTTCGTCGTGTTCGCTGTCGCCTTCCTCGAAGAACGTGACGCCAGTCGCCTCCGCTGCGTATTCCCAGAGCCGTTTTGCGACCTGTTCGTCACGGGCGGCTGTGGAGATTTTCGCGGGTTCCGGGGAGCCACGGATTTCGAACCAGCCGTCGGGGCCGTAGTAGCCGCCCGCCTGTGCATCGGGCGCGGTCGCCGCGTAGAGGGTTGGCAGCGCGCCTTGGTCTTGGTCCATGCTGAAAAAGCCGATGCCGAAGTCCGTGAGCGAGCTGTGGCGCTGGAGGTTCGTTCGCGTAAAGCCGGGGTGGGCGGCGAGCGAGATAGTGTCCGCGTCGTGTGCGTCGAGTTGGCGCTGGAGTTCGAGGGCGAACATGAGGTCTGCAAGCTTGCTTTGACCGTATTCGCGCCACTGGCTGTAGGACTTCTCGCCGCGGAAGTTGTCGAAGTCGATGCTGGCTCGGCGGTGGGCGAGGCTCGACAGCGTCACGACCCGCGAATCGGGTGTAGAGAGGAGCATCGGGAGCAACTGCCCGGTGAGCGCGAAGTGGCCGATGAAGTTCACGCCGAACTGGAGTTCGAAGCCTTCCTCGGTCTTCGAGAATGGCGGCACCATCACGCCCGCGTTGTTCACGAGCACGTCAAGGTCGCTGTAGCGGTCGGTGAACGCGGCGGCGAACTGTGCGACCGAGTCGAGGCTTGCGAGGTCAAGTTCCATCGTGTCGAGCGAGGCGTTCTCCACCTCGGATTCGAGTTTGCGTCGGGCGGCGTCGGCACGGTCTGCGCTCCGACACGCCATCACGACGTGTGCGCCCTTTTCCGCGAGTTGTTTCGTCGCCCCGTAGCCAATGCCGCTGTTCGCGCCGGTCACGATGACTGTCTTGCCGGTGCAGTCGGGGATGTCTGCCGCCGTCCAGTTTGTAGTTGCCATTGTGTGTTTCCAAGTGAGCGCCCAACAGAGTTGTTTGAACGTTCAATCAAATACTGGGATGGGGTTCGAGGAGATAAGCATATCGGTAAAATGATGGCTGTATGGGAGGTTCGTGCTTCGGCAGACCTTTGCTCTCGGGCCAAACTCCCATAGGTATGTTCCGAAGCGGGCAGTTCGTTGCAGACAACGTTACCCCGGTCACCGACGAACAAATCCAACCGAACGGCATCGACCTCACCCTCGAAGCCGTGTTCGAACAGCGCGAACCCGGCCGAATCGGCACGGACGGCAAGGAAGTTGGCGACCGCCAGCGCATGGCGGGCGAACAAGTGGTCGAAGTGCCACCCGAAGAGCCCGACCCGAACGGGGCGTACTACCTGCCACCCGGCGGTTACATCGTCCGCTATGCCGAAATCGTCTCCATCCCCGAAGAACACGTCGGGTTCATCTACCCGCGCTCGTCGCTGCTTCGCAACTCGTGTATGCTGAACACCGCGGTCTGGGACGCGGGCTACGAAGGCAAAGGCGAAGGCCTGCTCCAAGTCCACCACGACATCGAAATCGAACACGGCGCGCGCATCGCCCAACTGGTGCTCGCAGAAGCCGATCACGAGGGCGTTTACGAGGGGTCGTATCAGGGCGAAAACCTCGACTAACCGAGGTATTGTCACTCGATATTTTGATAATTTAATGCAGTCAGCAATAGATTTTAATGTGGTATTCTCGTGCAGTTGCTATGGCACGTCAGAACACGCCACGACGGACGTTTCTCAAAGGCATCGGCGCGGCAAGCGTCGGCACGGCGCTCGCAAGTGGAAGCGCAGGTGCGTCGTTGCCACTCGTTGACGACGTTCTCAATCTCACAAGCGAAGACCCACAGGAAGTGCTCATCGTCTTCGACTCCACCGACGACATCTCGTTGCTCTCCGGACTCAACCTCGTAGACGGCTTCGTGGGCCTGAACGTCCTCCCAATCGGCTACACCCGCCTGACCGGGTCGCAAATTGAGGAAGTCGCGTCGTGGGACGCCGTCCGGCGGGTCGAAGCCAACAAAGAACTCGATTACCACAACGCAGACGCCCGCGAGGTGACCGGCGTTTCGACCGTTCAGTCTGACCTCGGCTACACCGGTGAAAAAGTCCACACCGCCGTCATCGACTCGGGAATTTCGGGGCTGCATCCTGACCACCAAGTGAACCTCCAGCACAACTATCGCTACCTCAACCCGCTCGGGTCGAGCGAGACCACCTTCTGGACGGACGTTGGCAACATCGACACCGATGACAACGGCCACGGCACCCACACCAGCGGGTCGATTGCGGGCGACGGGACGAACACCGCCGAGAACCGGGGGATGGCCCCGAACGCCGACCTCACCGTCTATTCGGCGGGCCTCACGCTCCTCATCATTCACGCTGTGTCCGCGCTGGACCACCTCATCTCTGAGCGCCTCGCCGGGAACACCGACGCCCAAATCGTCTCGAACTCGTATGGGAGCGCGAGCGCAGACGACTACGACCCCGATGCCGCGCTCAACGTGGCGACGTGGGAAGCGTTCCAAGCCGGAATTCTCCCCGTCTTTTCAGCGGGGAACTCCGGCCCGGCGACCAACACGCTCAACGACTACGCGAAAGCCCCCCACGTCCTCAGCGTCGCCGCCACCGACGACCAGAAGGCGGTCACCGACTTCTCCTCGCGCGGTCGCGCCTCCTCGTACTCAGGCGAGACGAACTACGACCGCCAGACCGCCTTCGAGAACTTGAGTGCGTATCACGCAGGCGAGTCCGTGAGCGGCCCGGTCGGCCTCTATCGCAACGGCGTCGGCGCACCCGGCAACGCCGTCGTGAGCACGCTTTCGCCCCTCGACCCACTCAACGCGACAGGTGACGGGAACGACCTCTACTACGGCCCGCTCAGCGGGACGAGCATGTCGTGTCCCGTCACCGCCGGGATTGCCACGCTCATGGTAGACGCCTACTACGACGCGACGGGGTCGTACCCGGAACCACTCGGCGTGTTGAACACCATTGAGGCAACCGCCACGGAAGCCCGAGAAACGTACACCCCGGCGAACATCGGCGCAGGCTTTGTCGATGCGGAAGCCGCCGTCTCGCGGGCGGCAAACGGCGACTTCGCTACTTTCAGCGAGGTCAGCATCGTGAGCGAATAATTAGATGAGTTTCGTGGTCTCTCGGAGGACGCCTCCGGAGTGCCACACGAGGTGCTTTTCCTCTGCGTGCAGTTCTGCGTGTTCGAACGTCTCGTACTCGCTTCCGGCCCGGACGCGGAAGCCACAGTCTGGCTCCGGGCAACTGTACTCGTAGGCCATACGAGAGATACGCGCGCTGAGGAGAAAGTAGTGTGTTAATTGTTAGCAAACAGGTCTGAACGCCCGAACTTCAAACGTTTGGACGATTTGGCCAGAAGAGTATTTTATAGACAATTGTTGCCTAGTGCCATGCGCTTCAGCAGACGCACACTCCTAAAAGCAACAGGCGCGGCGGGCGCAGCCACTCTCGTCCCGTTCACGGGGAGCGGCTTTGCACAGACTCCAACCATCGACACCAGTCTCGACACCGACAGCACCGAATTACAGGAAGTGCTGGTCGTGTTCGACGACCCCGCGAACGTCGACCTCATCACCCAGTTCGACCTCCCAGCGGGCCACTACGCCTTCGAAGTGTTGCCGATTGCCTATACGAAGCTCACGGGCGACCAGATTGCGACGCTCGCGGAGATTCCCGCCGTGAAATACATCCAAGCGAACACACAACTCGACTACCACAACGACGATTCGCGGGAGGCGACGGGCGCGGACATCGTCCAAGAGAACCTGTTTTACACGGGCGAAACCGCCCATTCGGTGGTCATCGACTCGGGCATCGACGGCGACCACCCCGACCACCAAACGAACCTCCAGCACAACTGGCGCTACACCGACCCGCTCGATGCGGGCACGATGTGGGTCGATGCCGGTCCCGCAGACACCGACGACAACGGCCACGGCACCCACACCAGCGGCTCTGTGGCTGGCGACGGCACTGCGAGCGACGGCAAGTACCGCGGGATGGCACCCGACGCGAAACTCACCGTCTACTCGGCGGGGGCGACCCTCCTCATCGTCCAAGCCGTAGGAGCCTACGACCACCTGCTCTCGCGGGTGGAACAAGGGAAAACCGACGTGCAAATCGTCTCGAACTCGTATGGTACTTCGAGTCCCGACGACTTCGTGCCGAGCGACGCACTCAACGTCGCGACGTGGGAAGCGTTCCAGCGCGGCATCCTCCCCATTTTCTCTGCGGGCAACGACGGCCCCGGCGAGGACACGCTCAATAACTATTCGAAAGCCCCACACGTCCTCAGCGTGGCCGCGACGTTCGACGACAAGACGGTCACCGACTTCTCCTCCCGCGGCCGATTCGCCGACTACGACGGCGGCGGCGAGGGCGCACAGTACGACCGCGAACTCGCGCTGTCGAATCTGACCGACTACTTCGACGCGAACCTCGCAGACCAGCCGGTGCTCTCAGAGACCTCCTTTACCGGAACCGTCGGCCCCGGTTCGAGCGACGCGGGCGTCGGTGACTCGGCGTATCAGGAGTGGACGGCCCCCGAGAAGGCGGGCTACGTCGAAGCCGACGTGTCGTGGACGCCGCCGGGCCAAGATTTAGACATCTACCTCCACCAAGGCGCAAAAGACGGCCCCGTCGTCGCAAGTGGTGCGAGCCTCGACAACCCCGAACACGTCGCGGGAGCCGTGACCGGCGGCGAGACGTACTACTTCGAAATCGTCCCGTACGCGAACCTCACTGCCTCGTGGACCATCGACCTCACCGCGCGCGAAGCCCCGCCTGCGGGCCAACAGCCGGAAGGCCCGTTCGGCATCTACCGCAACGGCGTCGGCGCGAACGGCAACCTCGTCATGAGCACGCTGTCACCGGACGACCCACTCCAAGCCTACGCGAGCACGAGCGACCCGAACGAACAGGACGCAGAAATCTGGTACGGAAAAATCTCGGGAACGAGTATGTCCTGTCCCGTCACCGCCGGGGTCGCCACGCTCGTCGTGGACGCCTACAACCAGACCCACGGTGCGTACCCAGACCCCCTCGACGTGTTGCTCATCATGGAAGCCAGCGCGAAGGACGTGCGCGGTGGCTACAATCCGGCGAACATCGGTGCCGGGTTCGTGGATGCCGTCGGCGCGGTCACGCTCGCAGAGGAGAACAAGCCACACCCGGCGAAGTTCAACGACGTAGACCTCACCAGCCTCGACGGCACGGCCACTGACACGGTGTTTGAGGCAACTGGCTCGAGGGCCGACGACGGCTCCGTGTTCACCGCCGGGCAGACGAATCAGGTGACGATTACCGTCGAGAGCTCGACCGGATCTGCGTTCGTCCGGGATACGATTCCGTTCGACTGGACGCTCGTCGGCGGCGACGACGCCGAGGTGTACACCGAAGACGGCACGCGCTACGTCGAGTTCACCGAACCCGTGGGCACGGTCGAAGACGGCGACGACCCAGTCACTCGGACGTACTTCCTCGAAGCCCCTGACTCGACGGGCAGCTACGAGTTCGGCCCCGCAGCGGCCACCGCGACGTTCGACGAGGTGCGCACGGTGACGCTGACCGGCACGGACAGCAACACCGTCGGCGGCGTCGATACGAACTGAGCAGTCCGCGATTCTTTTTCTCGCAGCGAACCGGGCCAAAACCTATATGCGAATGTATCTGAAATCCAGCGTATCGACGGAGTGGGAAGGTATGCCTCGGCATGACAGTGACTGACGACCGTGTACGCGTGTGGGTGCTTGGAACGATTGTGGTAGCGGTCGCGCTCGTTCTCTCACCGATGGCCGTCACCGCGCTCCCCGACGACCCACTTTCCGGGACAACGAACACGACCGACACCACCAATACGACGCTCGACACCAGCACGGAGACGCTGACTGACACACCGACCACGACGCTTGATGCAAACACGGAAACGCTGACCTCGACAGCAACGCTTTCGACGACGCTCGATTCGACTGATTCGACCACCGAGACGACGACTTCCTCGACCACTTCGACGGACACGGTAACCGACGAGGTGTCGGCTCCGACGCCCACACCGACCGAAACCGTCGATGGCGTCGAATCGACCGTCGAGGACACGGCGACCAATGTCGTCGAAGACGTGAGCGACGGAACGACCACCGAGAGCGTTGACACGGGAGACGCGACGAGCGAGTTATCCGCGACCACAGACACCCTCACCGACGGTTCGACTGACGCAGCCGACACGGTTGTGGAAACCGTCGAGTCGACCACCACCGCAACCGTCTCGGTGGAGACGACAGCGACCACCGACCTGACCGCGACCACTGAAACGACGGTCACGGAAACGGCGGTCACGACGGACACCGTCGCAAGTAACCCGACGAACACGGTCACCGAAACGCTCGCCACCGATACGACCACGACGACCGAGGCGGTTGTTGCGGAGACGGCGGAGACGACCGACGGGGTGGTCGAAACCACGACAGAGCAGACCGTGAGCGAGACGCAGGAAACAGACGCAGACGAAGCCCAGACGAGCAACACCACGGCAACCCAGAAGGCAGATTCGAGCGGGGATGCCAACGCCGAGGCGGTGGCCGGTTCCACAGCCGACAGCGAGCGGCAAAGCAAACAGAGTGCGGCGGAGACCCCCTCGGACGACAACGCCACGGCGCTCCTCCCGCCGTTTTCGACGGGTTCGCTGCCGGAGCCGGTACCTGAGGAACCCGGCATCGCGCTCGGCGTTGGCGCGCTCGTCACCGCGGGCGCGGTGCGCTACGGTCCCGCCATCGACTGGTCGAGTTTCAGCCACGTTGCAACGCAGGCGTCACCCTCTGCCATCACCAGCAGGCTGTCTGCGGGCATCGAACGCATAACGCGCATCATCGCGCCGTTTCGCTACAGCCGCTTTGACGACTCAGACCCGCTCGAACATGAGGGGCGCGACGCCGTCTATTCGGCCATCAGCGAGTCGCCCGGCATCTACCTCTCTGCGGTTGCCGACCGCGCCGACGTGCCGCTTTCGACGGCCCGCCACCACCTCCGGGTGCTCGAAGACGAGAAGCTGATTTCGGGGGTGAAAATTCGGGGCAAGCGCCGGTTCTATGCCGCCCACACTGAGAGTCACGAACTCGCCGCGGCGCTCAACGACGAGGCGACGGCGGCCGTCTTAGACGCGCTCTCGCGGCTCGGCCCGTCTTCGGTGTCCGCGCTCGCCGCCGACCTTGGCCGCGACCCGAGTACGGTGACCCACCACCTCCAGCGGCTCGAAGCCGACGACATCGTGGTGCGCGAACGCGAGGGCCGAGCGGTCGTCACCCGGCTCTCGCCCGAGGCGTACGCCGCCCTGCACCCCGAACCAGAGCCAGCACCCTCCGCGCGCATCATGGCCGACGGCTCAGGCGTCGAGGAAGGTCTCGACCAGTAAGTCGAACTGCTGTTCGAGGTCGGCTGGCGTGTGGACGACCTGTCCGAGAATGACTTCGTCAAAGCCCATGGCTTCGACCGCATCGAGGTCGGCGTGGATGTCCGCGGGCGTGCCAGTCAGGCAGTAGCGTTTTGCGTAGTCGAAATCCCGGTCGCCCGCGAGATAGTCTTCGAACGCGGGTTTCTGTTCGCGGTGGGCTTCTTCGCGGTCGTCGGTGTCCACGACGTGGATGTACTGGAGCATCACCCGGCGCAGGGAGTCGGGGTCGACATCCTGTTCGCGGGCGTACTCGGAGATGATCTCCCACTCGGCTTCGAGTTTCTCAGGCTGCGTTGGCCGGGCGAGCCAGCCGCCGCAGTCGAGAATCCGGTCGAGAATGGGGCGTGGAATGCGACGGTTGCCGTCTTCGTCAACAATCGACGAGCCACCAGCGAGGAGCTTTGGCGGGGTGTCGAGCACTGGGTCGATGCGCACATTCTCGAACTCGTGAAAGCGCCCGGAGAAGGAGGCTTCGCCCTCGAACAGCCGGTTCAACACGGACACGGCTTCGCTCACGCGCGGGCCGCGTTCGGTGCGCGGAACCCCCGTCACTTCGAACTCCTTTGGCACGTATCCGGCTCCAAGCCCGAGCGTGACCTGCCCCTCCGTGAGGTGCTGAATCGAGAGGGCCTGTGAGGCGATGTTCGCGGTGTGCCGAAGCGGTGCGATGAGGATGGACGTGCCGAGATTGATTTCCGGCGCGACTGCGGCGGCGTGTGACAGCGCAATCAGTGGGTCGAGCAGGCTCGTGTGGTAGGTGTCTGGTTTGACGACGTGGTCGAGCACCCAGAGCCCGTGAAAGCCCGCGCCGGTCGCTTCGCGCGCCCACCAGCGAATCGTCTCCGCCGGGACGCGATACTCGCCGGTGCAGTGGGTTGGCAGCATACTCCCGAGTTTCATGCCTTCACAAGTGAGTGTGCGAACAAGTAGCTACCCCCGCCATTGGCGAGGTCACTGCTCGAAATATCGGTCGTAGTGCGACCGGCATCCCGGATTGAACTCGGCTCCACATGCGGGACACGCGTCGTCGGCGTCGAGATACGCCGTAACCGAGAGTTCTGTATCACACACGCCACACAGCACCGCAGGCTCGTCGAATCGGTCGTGCGGCCAGACGACGGCGTCGTGGTTGGCGACAGCTTCGTGACACTGGAAACACGGATAGTAGGTCTCACAGCAGGCGAATTTGAGCGCGACCACGTCGCGGGCTGTGTCGTAGTGGGCACAACGCGTCTCTGAGTCGACGCCGACGCCTCGAACCTCGGGCATTGGCGGGGGTTGGGGTGGTATCGGGTTGAACGTTCTGCCAGCTCAAGGTTCTTATCAGTGGTCGGTGAAGTGAGGGTATCGCTAGCGCTTCGGGGTCGCTCTCTGAACCCTACGTGCTCGCACACACGAAGCGACGGCTGTTTCCAAAGTCTGAGGATTCGCAAGTGTATGTGGTCACGGACACACAGTTTTCGACGGGAACGTGGCTCACAGACGAGCGCATTCGAGCAGACATCGTCGAAGAACTCGCGCCGTTCAACCACGTCAAGATTGGCAGTGGCTACCCGGACTTAGTCGGCGTCAGAACGCTCGAACCCGAACTGCTCGCTGTCGAGCGCTTCGGTGACGACCCGCCGCTCGTCGCCATCGAGGCAAAAGGCCACACAAGCAACGGACTAGTGGACACAGAGCGCGGCATCGTGCAGGCGTACAACCGCCTCGGGGAGGCGAACGCGGCGTATCTGGCCGCACCGGCAGACGCCATCACGCAAACTGATGCGACGCTCGCACGCGAGTTGAACGTCGGCATCCTCAGCGTCTCCCTGGACGGCGCAGTCGAGCCAACTGTCGTCCCACGACTCGTGGGTCATCGTGGCTCTGAAGCGACGGACGCAATCCGATTTCAGGCAAGCTCACAGGGCGTCGACGACAAGTCCTTCGGGTTGAATCACCCGAAAAACTACCTCGGCTATGCGCTTGCGTTTGCGCTCGGGGAGAACCAAAACGAGGTCGAGCAAACGCTCTCGCGGTACGTCGTCCGTGAGACGAACAGTGCCCGACGGGGAGCCCTATTTCTTGGCCTTGTAGACGACGACCTCGGTCGAGAGACCCTGACACCACTCGGTCACGAAGTGGTGCGATTTGCACAGGAGACCTGCGGCAGCGTGGAAGCGGCCCTCGAACGGTTCGAACACTGGAAAGGAACCCAGTCGCGCTTTTACACCGACGCCCCGCGCTGGGGGCAACTCGCCCGGCGCGTCGTGTTTGCCTACCCGGCGACCCAACTGCTTGTGACGGAACTCCAGCAGCTCCACGAATGGAACACGCCCGAGCCAACGCTCATCGACCTCGTGACGACGCTCTACGAACAACACCCAACGTTCACAGTTGAGTTGTTCATTCGGGGAACGGCTTCGGCTCGGTCTGCCGTGCTCAACGAGGACGGTGAGTTAGTGAGGGAGGCACTCACGGACGGCAACGTGTATCACTCGCCAACCGTGTTCCAGTTGAAGGCGATGCTCTATCACGTTGGCCTGCTCGCAGAACGGGGAAAAGAACCAAATCGCCTCGACCCGGAAACTGATAGCTGGGCGCTCAGAACGCCGGTGTGAGCGAAATACGGCGAGGGTGTTTCAGCTCTGGACGGCAGTGTCAGACCGCCGGAACCGCCCGAGGCGGCTGTAGCCTTCTATCTCGCCGCGCTCGCTGAGGAGCACCTCGTACTGGCCGAGGATGTCCTGGGTGTCCGGAACCGAGTGGCGTTCGACGACTTCGACGACCGCTCGCCACCCGTCGTCGCCAGTGGCCATGACCTCAGAGACGCCGTCTAAGTCGTGACCAATGAGGTCGGTTGCCGTCTCCGCGACGCGCGTGCGAACGTCGAGGATGGACAGGTCGCCATCGAGCGATGAGTCTGCGGGTGCGTCGGCGTCCTCGTCGATGGTCGGGTCGTCTTCGTCGTGCTGGTAGCAAAACGACCCGTCGGTCGCCTCCCGGTCACAACGCGCGCCGTCTTCGGTGAGCGCGCGACATTGGTCTACGTCGGTGCTCATTTAGTTCGTTGCCGTGAGTTCGAACTCCTGGATGTCCTCCAGGTCACCGGATTGGGTTACTTGCTCTAGCCTGCTCATCTCGGCTGCGTACTTGAGGAACGTGTCCACGGAGGCGGCAACGACGCGTGCTTCGACGGTGAGCAGTTCGATCCCGACGACCGAGAGGCGGGCGAACACGTCGATGACGACGCCCTTGTCGAGGATGCGGTCGAGTACGTCTGCGAGACTGGAGGTGTCTGGTTGGGAACCTGCCATTGCCTGTGTCCGTCTCTCGTGGACCCCTTTATTCGTTGAGGCCGACGGGTAAAATTTCCAGACTGTTTGGCCGTCACAATTAGAAGGCGGTGTGGCAAATGGCTATGAGAACAATGAACCGTCATACCGACCAGCGGCGGGCACAGAGACGATGACGAGCAATTACTACGTCTACGGCGTCGTCGAAAAGACGACGGTAGACGTGGCCGTTGCCGGGGTAGAGGGGGCGACCGATATCTACACGGTCGACTATCCACCGTTCTCAGCGGTCGTCTCCGACATCGACACCGAAGAGCCGGACGAAACCGACGAGAACGCTCGGGCACACGACGACGTGTTGCAGGCCGTAATGCAGCTAGACGGCACGACGGTCGTTCCGATGCGGTTTGGAATGGTGTTCGACTCCGCACGCGGGGTGAAGAACATCCTGCGTGGCGGGCGCAGAGCCTTCACCAAGGCGCTGCGCGACACCGAGGGGAAGGTGGAACTCGGAGTGAAACTCGTGGCAAAACAGGACGCAGACGTGGACACCGAGGCCGTCCACGATGACGTGGCCCCGCGGCTTGCCGCCGTGGCAGAACAGGCCGCAGACGGCGACCACTTCAGCGACCTCCTCGTGTTGAACAAATCGTATCTCGTCGCCCGCGAGAACCGCGACGCCTTCGACGCCGTGGTTGAGGAACTCGAAGCCGAGTACACCAACCTGCGGGTGCAGTACACGGGGCCGTGGGCACCGTACAACTTCGTAGACATCGAAATCAGCGGGGAACGGAGCAATGTTACTGGTCGATGACCTCCTGGTTCGTCCGCTGGTCTCCATCCTCAACGCCATCCACACCGTCGCGCTCACCGAGCTGTACGACACCGACGCCATCCGCGACCAGCTCAAAGAAGCGCGGTTGCTCTACGAACTCGGCGACCTCTCGCAAGCGGCGTACGAAGCGAGAAAAGCAGAACTCGAAGCCGAACTGGAGCGGGCAAAACGCGCCCACGAACGCCTCGGCGGGCGGGTGGAGGTGAAACGATAATGGACACAGACCTTGGTGACACACTCGACACGGCAAAAGAGACCGCAGAAGACGTCGCAGAGACGGTCACAGACACGGTTTCAGACCACGCACCCGAGGAGGTAGAACGCCTCCAAGAAGCAGGAGACGAAGCAACCTCGATGGTTGATGAAATCAACGTGACCCAATTGGCACAGGCCATCACCATCTCCGAGGTACCGGACGCCCTCGACGATGCCGACCTGAACGACGTGATTACCGAACGCGACGTGGCGGACGTGCTCGACATAGACGACGTGCCGGAGGCCGTCGATGCCGAGGCGGCGAAAAACGCGATGGACATGCGCGGTGCGTGGCGACACGCCCGCCGAATGGTCGCGGCGCTCAAAGGCGACGACGAACGGGACGTGGAGACGCCCGATGTGAGCGACGAAGCCGTAGACGAGCCCGAAGATTTAGACCAGTTCAGCCAACTTGCGGTCCAGAAGAAGGCGAGCGAGGCCGTCGACGAGTTCCGCGACGAGTTATTGAAAGCGAGAGCGCGGCTGAAAGAACTTCACGACACGAACAAAGAGCGGACGACGCCGGATTCGCGCCAGCCGTCATCGCGGAGTCCAACTGCCGTATCGACGGTGCCGTCTCGGAACTCCGAGTCGGTGCCGGGGCTTCGCGGCTCGACGGTTCCCGAAGAAACGAAGTACTCCACCGCGCCGAACCGTCCGCGCATCTACGGGAGTCGCTTCGAGGAGGAAGATGATGGATAGCGCCCGGCCCTCACGCCAGCAAGGCGACCTCGCGGACATGGTCGAACTGCTGCTCGACAAGGGTGTCGTCATCAACGCCGACATCGCGGTGTCAGTCGGCGACACGGAACTACTCGACATTCGCATCCGCGCAGCCATCGCCTCCTTCGAGACGGCCGCCCAGTACGGCCTCGAATTCCCGAGCGGCACGGACATGGAACGGGTAGCGGAAGCCTCCGGGCGAGCCCCACTCGACTCAGAACCCATCGACGCGACGGAAATGACCGCCGAAGGAGGTGCGGATGACGACGATTGAGGTGGACGGTTCGGACAACGGCCTCGTCACGCTCGTCGCCGCCGTCGCGGACGTGTTGCTCGAAGTGATGGAGCGCGAAGCTATCCGCCGGATGGAGTCTGAAACGCTCTCAGATGAGGAAATCGAACGCCTCGGGAGACGGCTTGCCACGCTCGAAGCCGAGTTGGAGCGGTTCAAACGCGACGAAGGAATCGAGGACGACGTGACCCGGTTGCGCGGTGACCTGAACGGCCTCATCGAGCACGCCCTCGAACTGCCAGACGACGCCGTCGGACTGGGTGGAACGAGATGAGTGACGAGCGCCGCTATGTGTTCTGTGTGGTCTCGCTCGCAGACGGCCCCGAGAGCTACCGGACGGTCGGCCTCGACGGAACCGACGCGTACCTCGTCTGTGACGGTGACCTCGGCGCGCTCGTCCAGCCACAAGACACGGCGTTCGAATCGACCGAGAAGGCTGATGTTCAGCGGTTGCTCGTCGACCACCTCGCCATCGTAGACGAGATTGGCGAGGCGTTCGGGACGCCGCTGCCGTTTCGCTTCAACACCGTGTTCGAGGGTGGTGACGATGCAGTGCGAGCGTGGCTTCGTGAGTCGCGCGACGAACTTGCGACCCAACTCGACCGCCTCGCCGGTCACTGGGAGTATCGCGTCGAAGTCATCTGGGCCGACGACCGCCCGGCCGAAGACGAGACCGACTACCGCCTCAACGAACTCGAAGCAATCCTCGAAGATGCCCCGCCCGGAAAGCGATTTCTCGTCGAAAAGCAGTACGAACAACGCGTGTCCGAACTCGCCCGCGAACGAAAGGCGGCCGAGCAGGACGCGCTCGAATCGCGGGTGGAGCCACACGCGAAAGCCGTCAAAGCGCTCGGTGAGCAGTCGGTGCAACTGGGCGGAGGGAGAGAGGACGGCGAAGTCGTCGCGCGAATCTCCGCGCTCGCCACCGAGTCGGGTGCGGAAGGGATAGGCGACGAACTGGACGAGGTGGCCACAGAGGAGGGCGTTGAAGTCAGATACACTGGGCCGTGGCCGCCGTACACCCACGTCGCAGAGGGCGTTCTCGAATGAAGCCGAGCAAAGGCGAAGAAGACGCGCTCGTGGATTTTGTCGACGTGATTCTCCGCGAAGGAGCCGTCGTGCAGGCAGATGTCGTGCTCTCGGTGGCTGACGTGCCGCTCGTCGGCATCAAACTCTCTGCGGCGCTCGCGGGGATGAAAGCGATGACTGACTACGGCATGTTTGAGGACTGGGACGAGCGGATTCGCGTTGGTGGGGACACAGTCGATGCAGAACGCGCCATTGAGTGAGAAGTTCACTTAGAAGTGGTCGCGCCCCGTATCTCGCGTCGTGACCGAGCACGTAGACGACACGCCGACGATTACCTGCTCGCGGTGTGACCGCGAGTGGAGCCTTTCGTACGAACTCGACGACCTCGGGGTGGGCAACCAGTCGTTCGAGCAGTTCGCCTTAGACCACATGCGCCACACCGGCCACTTCCCCGACGAAGTGACGCCGTGGATAGCCGATTGCCAGCAGTGTCCAGACGGCGAGCACTTCTTGTCTGAAAGTCCGGCGCGTCGATGGGCAGAGACGCACGTCCGCCACACCCGCCACGACGTCGTCCTCGAACACGCGGGTGACGACCCCATTTGCGTCGGGGCTGACGGCGACGACACCTACTGACTTCGGTGTTACTACCGGCCTTAAGAGCCTGTCTCGTGTAGGAATAGGCGAATCGTGTCATCACGACACGAGGATAGGCCATGACCTCGAACGACCCACTCGCGCCGCAGACGGCGCCCCACCCGGCGACGGACATTACGCATCCGGGCGGCATGCGCGGCAACCGCGTCATGCCAACGGCCCGGCTCCAGCACGCAGACCCGTTCGTCGTGTTCGAGCGGTTTTACATCGAGCCAACGCAGGGATTTTCGACCCACCCACACCGCGGGTTCGAAATCGTCTCTTACATGCTCGCGGGCGGGATGCGTCACGACGATTCCCTTGGCGAGTCACACACCGCCCGCGAAGGCGACGTGATTCGAATTACGACCGGGAGTGGCATCCAGCACTCGGAGCTGCCCGCAGACGGTGCGGCGTGCAACGGCCTGCAACTCTGGGTGAACCTCCCGCGCGAGAAGAAGGGACTCGACCCGTCGTATCAGGACGCGACGGCCGCCGAGTTGCCAGTTGAGGAACTGGAGGGCGCAACTGTCACGACCGTCGTCGGCGCGGGGTCACCGATTACCCTCGAAACCGACGTCCAGTACCGCGACGTGACGATTTCAGCGGAGTGGAATTGGCGCGTCCCCGACGGCTGGTGCGGCGTGTGCTACGCCATCTCCGGAGCCGGACGCGTAGACGGCCACGACTTCGCCGCGGGCGAGTACGTGCGTCGAGACGGTGGCACGACGACGCTTTCGAGCGATGGCGACCTCCGCGTCGCGGCCATTTCAGGAAAGCCACACGGCGAATCCATCCGCCAACGCGGCCCGTTCGTCGATTGAGAGTACCCGATACAACCAACACCATGAGCAACGAGATACCCGTCACCGACGACCTGCCAGACAGCCCAATTCACACCACCGGTACCGACCACATGACCATCTGGGGGAGCAACGAGGAGGATACGGTCGCGTTCTACCGCGACCTGCTTGGCATGCCACTCGTGCTCCGCCAGCCGAATCTTGACGACCCCTCCCAAACACACCTGTTTTTCGACACGGGCGACGGCCGCATCATCACGTTCTTCGTGAGCGACGACCGCGAGTCGAACCCGTACGGCCAGCGCGGGGCCGTTGGCTCGGTGCACCACCTCTGTTTCCGCATCGCACCCGACCGCTTCGAGGAGATGATCGAGGCCATCGATGACGACGGCCGTAGCTACAACATCTTCGACCGCGGCATCTTCTTCTCGCTCTACACCCACGACAACAACGGCCTCGTCATCGAACTCTCGACCGACAAGTACGACATCCCCGACGACCGCCGCGGGGAGGTGCTGGCAAAAACGCAGGCGCTTCGGGAGGCTGACGGCTCTGACTTTGCAGAGGATAGGCACATGAAGGCGGCGTTAGAGGAGTTGGGGCTGGACGCGACGGCGCACGAGTTGCCCGATGCGCCGACTGGGACAGGGGTCTAGTCGCGAAAAGATCCGTCGTGTTACTGGAGGTCGGTGGCAGACGACAAAGGATAGCAACGTTCAGTCGGGTGGGAGAGAAACGCCATATTTTGTCGCGACACACCCAAGAATGATATTATACCATTATATTCCAATAGAATATAACTATTGGTAAATATTATCATATTAAGGATACCACACACATATTATAGGTGTTAACATCAAATAAGATGGGAGATACAAAACGATTATTAATGATGTCTCCACGGGTACAATATGGCACGAGATAACAAACCACTCAATCGACGAGATTTGTTGAAGGCGACCGGTGCAGTTGGCACTGCGGGATTAGTTGGGCTCGCTGGTTGTACGGGCGGCGGTAGTGATGGTGGAGACGGCGGTGATGGCGGCGATGGCGGCAGTGGTGGAGACGGTGGCAGTGGCGGCGATGGCGGAGACTACCCCCCACTCGGGAACTTCCCCATCGAAGGAGACACGGCAATTTTCGGGTTCAACGTCCCACAGTCCGGGCCGTACGCCTCTGAGGGTGAAGACGAACTGCGAGCGTACAAACTCGCGGTAAAGCACCTGAACGAGGGAGGTGGATGGGTCGATTCCCAGTTCGACGACCTCTCGGGCGACGGCGTTCTCGGGTACACCATCGACCACGTAGACGGTGATACGGCTACCGACGCAGACCAAGCACGACAGTCCGCGTCCGGGATGATTCAGCGTGACAACGCGGTCATGATCTCGGGCGGGTCGTCCTCCGCGGTGGCAATCGCCGTCCAAGGGCTATGTCAGAACGAGAAGGTCATGTTCATGGCGTGTCTGACCCACTCGAACGACACCACCGGAAAAGATTGTGTGCGCTACTCATTCCGTGAGATGTTCAACGCGTACATGACCGGGCAGGCACTGGCACCCGTGGTAAAGGAGGCATACGGAAGCGACCTCTCCTTCTATCAGCTATACGCCGACTATAGTTGGGGGCAGACCCAGCAAGCCTCGATGAACAAGTTCATGACCGAAATCGCAGGCTGGGAACAGACCGAATCGGTTGCGACGCCACTGGGTACCACAGACTACTCGACGTACCTCTCAGAAGCACAGAACTCCGGTGCGGACGTCCTCATCCTCAACCACTACGGGCTTGATGGCGCAAACTCCGTCCAGCAGGCTATCGACGCGGGTATTGACGAGAATATGGAGATTCTCGTTCCGCTGTACAACCGCCCGATGGCCGAGGCAGCAGGTGGCGCAATCGAAGGCGTCTACGGAACAGTCGCGTGGGACTCACAAATCGACAATACCCCATCGAAGGAGTTCACCGAAGCGTTCAACGCAGAGTACGACCGGACGCCGTCCGGGCCCGCACAGCTTGCGTACGCCCAGACGCTCCAGTACGCTGCGGCCGTCGAGCGGGCAGGCACCTTCTACCCGCCAGAGGTCATCAAGCAATTGGAGGATTACGAATACGACAACATCGGGATGGGAGCAGAGACCATGCGTGGGTGCGACCACCAGTCCCAGCGTGACGTCCCAGTCGTGAAAGGGCTTCCAGCCGCAGACCAGCAGTCAGGCAAATACTTCGAAATTGTCAACATCACGAGTCGTGACGACCTCGGGTATGCCTGTGATGCAGGTCCGGCCGCCGAGTGTGAGCTCGGTTCGTACGAATAAGGCCGTCCTGCAACTACCGTTATCTTAATGAAAGTAAAATTCCAGATGTCCACCGCCGAGTGCATGAGTACATTTACCACACACATGAAAGAATTCGATTCGAACAACAGAAATCGGAGTCCGAGGGTATGAGTGTCCTGTCAGACATCATCGTCATCCTCCTCAACGGGCTTCAGCAGGGAGCCATCTACGTCCTTCTCGCCGTTGGTCTTTCCATCATCCTAGGGACGCTCAAGTTTGTCAACTTCGCCCACGGTGCCCTCTATCTCGTCGGGACGTACGCAGGACTCTTTGTCGCCCTCAGTGTCCCCCTTTCGAGCGGCAAACTACAGGAGTGGGGATTTTCTACGTTTGGACTGGGTTGGGGATTCTTAGCCGCGCTGTTACTGGTCCCACTCGTCGTCTTCGTCGTCGGGTTGGCGATGGAGCGCTACCTCGCGCGGTCGTTCTACGACCGCCCTGACACGGACCAGATTCTCGTCACATTTGGGCTCGCAATCGTCGTCCAAGAACTGTTCCGAACCCTCTTTGGCAGTAACAGCCTCCCGTTTACCCAACCAGAGCGAATCCTCGAGTTCGGTTCCTTCGCCGGGATTCCCGTCTCTGGCCCAGTCGCCCTGCCTATCGTGGGTAACTTCCCACAGTGGCGGCTGTGGGTCATCGGAATCACCGCCATTCTCGTGGCACTTGTCTACCTCATGGTCGAGTACACTGACTTCGGCCTCGTCGTCCGCGCCGGGACGCGCGACGCGGAGATGGTCCGACTCCTCGGCATCAAGATTACGCGACCCTACATCGTCGTGTTCGGCATCGGTGCCGCACTCGCCGGCGTCGCGGGTGTCGTTGGCGGCCCCCTGAACGTCGTCAACCCAACCATCGGGACGAACATTTTGGTGCCGGCGTTTCTCACCGTCGTCATCGGCGGCGTTGGGAGCATCGCCGGTGCCGTCGTTGGTGGCATCGTCTTCGGCCTCACCACGGCCGCACTGGTGTCGCTGGCACCGGCGTGGTCGCAGGTCGGACTGTATGCAATCGCGGCCATCGTCCTGCTCGTTCGCCCACAGGGAATCCTCGGTGACGAGGAGGTGGCTCCGTGAGCCAAAAAGAAACAAACCGGAGCGCAAGCAGTGACGGCGGAACCGTCTTCGGAAGTAGCGTTATCGCCCGCTGGGAACACCTTCGCGGACAGGAGGGAACCGTAGTCGCACTGACTGCCATCTTCGTGGCCTTATTCCCGTGGCTGTTCGCCCGTGCACCGGTCGTCGCAGACTTCCTGCAAGGCTATCAGGACCTCGCGACACTCATCCTCATCTGGGGCATCTTCGCCATCGGCTTTGACCTCCTGCTTGGCTACACCGGCCTGCTCTCGTTTGGCCACGCGGCCTTCTGGGGTGGGGCAGCGTACGCCGCTGGCATCATCGCCAAGAACGTCATCGCAGATCCACTCGTGATGGTGCTCACCGGGACTGCCTTCGCGGTCGTCCTCGCGTGGGTGCTTGGCTTCCTCTCGCTTCGGCGCGGTGGAATTTACTTCTCGATTCTGACGCTCGCGTTCGCACAGATGTTCTACTACATGGCCGCCTCCCCGCTGGCATTCCTGACCAACGGTGAGAACGGACTGACCGGCGTTCACGTCGACAGCCTCCTCGGAGTGGTCAATCTCGAAGCCGACCTGCCATCCATCGCGGGAACGCTCTTGGGAACGGGATTCTACGCCTTCGTTGGCGTGTTCTTCGTCGCCGCCGTCGCCATCGCATTCCGCATCCTGAACTCGCCATATGGGATGGTGTTTCGGGCGATTCGTGAGAACGAATCGCGCGCCGAGTTCGTTGGCCTCAACGTCTGGCGATACAAACTGATGGCGTTCATCATCTCTGGAGCGTTCGCTGGCGTCGCGGGGAGTCTGTTCGCGATTCACGGGGCGTACGTCCCGCTCGAATCGCTGTTCTGGACGCAGTCGGGTGAAATCGTCATCATGACCGTCCTTGGCGGTGCAGGGTCGATGTTCGGCCCTATTCTCGGTGTCGGTGTATATCTCTACATCGAGAACATCGTCAGCACGCTCCAGGCACTGACGCTCCCGGGAACGAGCATCGTGCTCATCGAGGATTTCGGATTCTACTGGCACCTCTTGCTCGGAACCGTGTTCGTCGTGGTCGTCTGGCTCGCCCCTGACGGTCTCTGGGGAATCCTCGGGTCCATCCGTCGATTCATCGCCCAGCAACTGAGACGGCTCGTCGTGTTCGTCACCGAGCGGCTCGGAGGTGCGAACTGATGGCGCTGTTAGAGACCGAGAACCTCGTCAAGGAGTTCGGCGGACTCGTCGCCACCGACGACGTGAACCTGACCGTCGAACAAGACGAGCGCGTCTCCATCATCGGCCCAAACGGGGCCGGGAAGTCGACGCTTATCAATCTCATCACGCGACGTCTTGAGCCGACGAGTGGCGACATCCGTTTCAAAGGAGAGTCCATCCTCGGCCTCAAGCCTCACGAGGTGGTCCAGCGGGGCGTCTCGAAGTCGTTCCAGACCGCCGCTATCTTCCCCGACCTCACGGTCCAAGAGAACGCGGAGATTGCGGCACTGGCCGCAGAGCGCGGCGCGTTTGGCTTCGGGTTCCTGACCCACCGCGACAGCCTCACCGACGTCCGCGACCTCGCCCACGACACCCTCGAATCAGTCGGGTTACGGGAGCGCTCACAGACCATTGCAGCCGACCTGCCGTACGGTGACAAACGGCGACTGGAGATTGGTATCGCACTCGCGAGTGGGCCAGACCTGCTCTTGATGGACGAACCCACCGCGGGGATGTCCCCCGAGGAGACGAAAGCGACGGTCGAACTCATCGAACAGGTCAAACGCGACCACGGCCTCACGTTCGTCCTCGTCGAACACGACATGGAGATCGTCTTTAGCATCTCAGACCGCATCGTCGTGCTCAGTCGCGGGGGAATCATCGCAGAAGGAACACCCGACGAGATTCGGGGCAACGAAGACGTCCAAGAAGCCTACCTCGGAGGAGTCGAGCTATGAGTCTCTTAGAACTTGAGTCGATAAACGCGTACTACGGAGAGAGCCACATTATCCGTGACCTCTCGATGAACGTAGAGGAAGGCGAAATCTGTACCCTGCTCGGCCGCAACGGTGCTGGAAAAACGACGACGCTTCGGTGTATCGCCGGAGCGACACCGCCTGCGGTCCGTGCGGGCCATATCCGCTTCAAAGGAAACGACATCACCGGCACTGCCACGGAAGACGTCTCGGTGCAAGGTATCTCGCTCGTCCCCGAAGAGCGCCGCATCTTCCCGAACCTCACGGTCGCGGAGAATCTTCACCTTGCAGAGGTCGTCAACAACAGGTCGAACACCTTCGGCCGGTCGATGTCGTTCGGTCATACGGGAATGAGCACAGAGGAGGTGTACGCCCAGTTCCCCCGATTGGACGAGCGCAAAAGCCAGCGGGCTGGAACGCTCTCGGGCGGCGAACAGCAGATGCTCGCGATTGCTCGTGCGCTGAAACAGAACACCGATTTGATGCTCCTCGACGAACCCTACGAGGGGCTCGCGCCGAAGATTATAGAGGACGTAGAGAACGCGGTCAAACGCATCAGTGACGAGGGGACAACCATCCTCCTCGTCGAGCAAAACGCTGCCGCGGCCATCAAGCTGGCAGACCGCGCCTACGTTATCGACCAGGGAGGCATCGTGTTCGACGGCACGGCCGACGAACTGCGCGACGACACCGAGACACGCGAACGCTACCTCGGGGTGTGACCGATGGCGGCAACCCAGCCGGACCTCGAAACGGCGCTCGACACGCTCATCGCTGCCGGTGCAGTGGACGAAGCGCCGGACGGCACGCTAACCACGACCGAACCGTTCGAGAAGGTGTTGGCGCTGTACCACGACGTGTACGGAGCGGTCTCCACCGAGGAGTTCCACACCACCGTCGCAGAGCTGTTCGGTATCGACGAGGACGTCGTTGAGCAACGAATCGACGACCTCGACATCACCCGCGCTGACGTGGTCGCTTACCTCGCTGCCCAGTCGTTTCTTGAGGTGCCGGTAGGTCAGCAACTGCTCGCGGTCATGGCCGAGCTACTCGTCGAAATCACGCCGTCATCGCCGGTTCCAGACGAACTCACGGAACTCGATGATAGCTCGTATGAGTCGTTCCTCGAAACGAACCCCGACGCGGTGATTACCGTCTGGCGACGGTTCTGTGACCCGTGTGATGCGATGAAAGCAGACCTAGACGATATCCTCGAGCGCATTCCCGATGGCGTCGCCGTCGCGGGTGTTGACGGCGAGGCCACCGACAGTTTCTGTCGGACGTTTGCTGTCGATTCGGCACCGACGGTGCTCTGTTTCGCTGCTGGGGAACTGGTCGAAAACACGTCTGGACGACAGTCGGCCGCCGAAATCGGACACCTCCTCGACCGCATCTACTAGCGTTACTCGTTTTTCGGAACACCCGTCACCATGACCGGTCGTCCAGCATTCAAAATGACCGACTGCGTGACGCTCCCGAACAGCGCCTTCCCCGCCGGAGAGCGTTTGCGCCCGCCGATGAGGATGAGGTCTGCGTCCTCGTCGTTTGCGAACTCGATGATAACGGTGGCCGGGTCGCCCGACGCTTCGTTGACAGTGTATTCGATATCCTGCGCTTCGAGCCACTCTCCCGCCTCTCGAATCGAATGCAGCTGCGTCGCTGACGCTCCGCTCGGGTTGTCAACGAAACTGTGGACAAGGGTGACTTCCTTCTCTGCAGCCTTGCCTGGCAACTTCCCGACTTCTTCGACACATGCGAGCGCGTGTGCGGCATCGTCATCGACACCAATTACCACATGGTACATACTAACACGAATTCGTGATGGGGCTTAGTAGTTGTGCCACACGAGCACATCGTCTGTACACGCGGGCAATCGGGGAATGCAGCTTCCTTTTTGACGTGTTTGGATTCGGCCGCATCACTCCGCGCGTCGTATAAGATTCAAAAACGGACCTGACGGGACCGAGCAAAACAGGAGGTTTTGCAAGGTACGTCGTGGGAGCGAGATTTTGCTCCGCAAAATCGAGCGGACCCGATGGGAGTTTGCAACCGCGCAGCGGTTGCACACTTCGATTCGCCGGCGGCGAATCGAGATTTGAACCCCGGTCATTCCGCTCACTTCGTTCGCTTCACTCCCTACTTCAAATCCCTCTTGACCGCTTTGTTCCTCACGGAGTTGCGAGCACACGCTACGCGGTGCTCGCAGGGAGGTTCGTCACAAAAACGGACCCGACGGGACCGAGCAAAACCGTAGGTTTTGCGACGGTCGTCGGGGAAGTGAGACTTCACGAAGTGAAGTCGAACGGACCCGACGGGATTTGAACCCGCGACATCTTGGTCCGGAACCAAGGACTCTGTCCACTGAGCTACGGGCCCACACAGTTGAGTTCCGTACAAGAAGGTAAAACCGTTGTGAGTCAGTCTTCGCCGTCGGCCATGGCCGGGCCGGGCTGGTCGATGACCGACTGTTTCCACGTCCCGCGGGTGAACCATGCGGCGGCGGCGATTGCGCCGACGATGTTGCCGAGGGCCATCCCCCACCAGATGCCGGTCGGGCCCATGCCTTCGACAAAGGCGAGGTAGTACACCGTCGGGACGCGGCCAATCCAGAGGGCGAGCATGGAAAAGACGAGCGCCGTCTTCGTGTTGCCCGCGCCGCGGTAGGCTCCGAGGAGGACTTGGAGGACGCCGATGAAGGCGAACTCCACCGAGCGAATCCGGAGGTACTCGCTGCCGAGACGGATGGTTGCTGCGGCGTCGGCCGTACCGGTGTCGAGGAACACGCCGACGATGGGTTCGGGGAACAGTGCGGCGATGACGGCAACGCCGAGCATGACGCCTGCACCGACGACGACGGCGAGTTTGACGGCGCGCTCTGCGCGGGCGGTTTGCTTTGCGCCGAGGTTCTGGCCGACCATCGTGTTGGTCGCCCGTCCGAGACCCATTGCGGGGAGGAACACGAGCGAGATGAGACGGTTGCCGAGGCCGTAGGCGGCGACGACGGGCGGGGCGAACGTCACGACCATGGCGGTGAGCGTAATCATCGCCAGTGCGCTCGCGGACTGTTCGAGCGCGC
The DNA here is from genome assembly GCF_036689885.1 of Haladaptatus sp. CMSO5. NCBI lineage: Archaea > Methanobacteriati > Methanobacteriota > Halobacteria > Halobacteriales > Haladaptataceae > Haladaptatus > Haladaptatus sp. CMSO5. The sequence continues at coordinate 723,996 of NZ_JBAHVW010000001.1, read as the reverse complement.
TCGGGACGCCGATGGAGACGATTTTGCGGATGATGTCGAGGTCAGGGTTGAGGTCAGAAAGACGCACGTCCGGGCCCGAAGTCGTCATGAACAGCACGTAGAAGCCGAGGCCGGTGGCGATGGCTCTGGAGACGAGCGTGGCGAGGGCCGCGCCTTCGATTCCGAGGGCGGGGAAGCCAATCCAGCCGAAGATGAAGATGGGGTCTAACACGACGTTGAGCGCGACGCTGATGGCCATGATGCGCATGGGCGTGCGGGTGTTGCCGTAGCCGCGCATCAGCGCGGAGAAGACGAAAAAGCCGAACAGAAACGGCGTTCCGAGGAAGAACACGCGCATATAGGCTGCGGCGAGCGGGACGACTTCGAGAGCCGTCTCAGGGTCGCTCGGGAGGAGGCCGAGCATCGGCTTGGTGGCGAAAAAGCCGAGCGCGCCAAGGACGATGGCGAGCAGGGTGACGAACGACATCGTCTGGCCCGCGACTTTCCCTGCAGAGCCTTCGCTCTTTGCGCCGGTGTACTGGGCGACGAGCGTGCTCCCGGCGACGGTGAACCCGCCACCGACCGAAAGCAGGAGGAAGATGAGCGGAAACGCGAGGCTCATTGCGCCGACGGCGGCGGCCGAAAGGCGGCCGAGCCAGATGGTGTCGGCGATGTTGTAGGCGACCTGGAGGAGCTGCGTGATGACGATTGGCAACGCCAAGCGAAACATCGGTCGGGCCAGTCCCCCCTCAGTTATCGAACTCTGGGTTTGGCCACTACTCACTATTGTTATCCAATTGAAGGAAAGATATCAGCGCTCTGGTTCGGCCGCTATGGCGTCTCGCCGGTTTCGAGCGTGAACGGCTTCTTCGGGTAGGCAACACAGGTCAGCATGTAGCCCTTGCCGAGTTCCTCTTCGCCCAGCATCTGCTGGTTGTCGTGGACAACGAAGTCCTCTGCGTTCTCGCCGGAGGCGACCTTGCCCGCACAGGAGATACACTGGCCCTGACGGCAGGCGTAGGGGAGGTCCCAGCCTTCGTCTTCGCCCGCGTCGAGGATTGTCTCGTTGTTTGCGACTTCAATCGTTTTCCCTTCTTTTGCGAACTCGATTTCGAAGTACTCGACTTCGTCTTCAGGGATGTCGGCCGGGCTCGACGAGCCAGCGGCCTCGCCGCCTTCTTCGAGTTCGCCGCCCGCTTCGCCCCCAGCGACTGCGCCGACGGCGCCGCCGCCACCAATCGAGCGGTTCATCGGTTCGGGGAAATCCGTTTCTGCGACGGACGCGGCGCGCCGTTCGAGGACTTGGTCGGTGATGTCCTCTGGAAGCGACTTGGCCGTTCCCGTCGAATAGTGCAAGGCCACCGCGACGAGCGTTAACAGCACCCCGAGCGCGACACCCAGTACTTCAACCATGGTCGGCGGTACGGAAGCCTAGTTTAACAGCATTTTGATTAGGGCGGACGATTCGGGGGCAAAAATTGGAATTCGGAGGTCGATTACGGTTCGATGCGCGCGAGCGAATCCCCCCGGCGGAACTCCTCGTTCTCACCGACGAGGCGCTCTGCGAGGGTTCCCGACTGGGGCGCGGGTACGTCGACGCTCACCTTCTCGATTTGAATCTCGCAGATGGTGTCACCCGCTTCGACGGTCGCGCCCTCACGGACGAACCAGTTCGAGACGACGCCTTCGTCTACGTCCATCGCGTCCGCTGGCCACACCGCCGCCGAATCGACGAGGACCGCAGCGTCGCTCATTGGGTGTCGCGGATGGCGTCTGCGATTTGCTTCGCGCTCGGGTTGAGAGCGGTTTCGAGCGGCCGGGCGTACGGAATTGGCACGTCCGGGATGGCGAGTCTGCGAACCTCCTCTAAGTCGTCTAAGGCGTGTTCTGCGACCCGGGCGACGACTTCGCCGGTGAGGCCAAAGGAGCGGTAATCTTCGTCCACGACGATGAGCCGTCCCGTCTTGCGCACCGAGTCCACCACCGTCTTGGTGTCGAACGGCACGAGCGTCCGGAGGTCAATAATCTCCGTCTCGATACCCTCGTCTGCGAGTTCGCGGGCGGCCTCACACGCGCGGTGGACGTGGAGTCCGAGGGTGACGACGGTCGCGTCTGCTCCCTCGCGCTTGATGTCGGCTTGCCCGAACGGAATCGTGTACGGCTCTTCTGGGACGTTGTTCTTCGGCCCCTCGGGCGACGGCATCCAGCCGAGGCCCATGAGCCGCTTGTGGAACATGAATACGACCGGGTCGTCGTCCCGAATCGCGCTGTGCATCAGCCCCTTCGCGTCGTACGCATTCGAGGGCACGACGACCTTCATGCCCGGCAGGTGGGCGAAGGTGCCGTACAGCGTCTGAGAGTGCTGGCCAGCGTCAGAGTACGTCCCGCCAACGGCGGTCATGAGCACCATCGGGACGCTCACCGCGCCGCCGCTCATGTACGTGTTCTTCGCCATCTGGTTGTAGATTTGGTCCATCGCGACGCCGAAGAAATCGACGAACATGAGTTCGGCAATCGGGCGCATCCCGGCTTGGGCCGCGCCGACGGCCGCGCCGATGAACGCCGTTTCGCTGATGGGTACGTCCATCACGCGGTCACGGCCGAACTCATCGAGCAGGCCCGTCGTGGAGCTGAAGATACCACCGTAGTCGGCGATGTCTTCGCCCATGACGAACACTTCTTCGTTGGCCTCCATCTCCTGTTTGATGGCCTCGACCATCGCGCGGCTCATCGTCAGTTCGCGTTCTGCGACTTGTTGGGTCATTAGTCATCACCCTCCTGTGCGGCGGCCATGTTCGCCGCCTCGACCCACTCCTCCGGTGGGTTGTGGAACACGTCTTCGAGCGCCTCGTGTGGCTCCGGTTCCGGTTGTTCTTTCGCCCACGCGATTGCCTCGTCGACGCGCTCGTGGGCCTTCGTGCGAATCTCGTCGAGTTCCGATTGGTCGACGCCCTCGTTCAACAGGTCTTGTTCGAGGCGCGGAATCGGGTCGAGTTTCTTGATGCGCTCCAATTCGTCGTCGGGCCGGTAGGCTTCGGCGTCGCCCATGAAGTGACCCATGTGGCGGTGTACCTGTACCTCAAGCAAGGTTGGGCCGTTTCCGTTGCGGGCGCGGCTGACGGCCTTTTTCGCGGCTTCGTACACCGCAATCGCGTCGTTCGAGTCAACGCGCTCGCCGGGCATGCCGTGGCCCTTCGCGCGCATCGAACCGTCTTTGACGTCCGTAACGCGGTCTTTGGGCATGCTGATGGCCCAGTCGTTGTCCTCGATGACGAAGACGACCGGGAGTTGCTGGACCTGCGCGAGATTCAGCGATTCGAAGAAGCCGCCTTGGTCGATGGCTCCCTCACCGAGGAACGCGACGGCCACGGAATCGAGCCCGCGCTTTTTCGCGGCCATCGCCGCGCCGACGGCGGTCGGACAGCCTTGCGCAATAATGCCACTGCAGGCGAAGTTGACGCTCGGGTCGAACAGGTGCATGTGCCCGCCTTTACCCCGACAGAGGCCGGTTTCGCGGCCAAAAATCTCCGCCGTCATCTTCTTTAAGTCGACGCCTTTGGCGATGGCGATGTGGTGGGGCCGGTGTGGGCCGGTTACCGTGTCGTCATCGCGCAGGTGTTGACAGACCCCCGCACCCGAGGCCTCGTGACCGGCCGCGAGATGCAACTCCCCTGGAATCGGCCCGGCGGAGATGTCGAACGCCGGTTGTTTCCCCTCCAGATACTCCTTCTGAAGGCGCTCTTCATAGTAACGCGCAGTTACCATGTTGTCGTACATTTGCTGTAATTCGGTAACGTTTGGCATGAGTTCCCCTCACACACAACATTTGCCGAGAGGGAAATTAAACGTTCACGTCTGTAGACAGTACTGACTCAGGGGTGTGAACGTCCAGAAAATTGGGGGTACGGGGGGATTGGGGTAGGGGAGTTGCGTGTGTACGGTGGGGATTAGCACATAGACCGGAGGTCTTCTACGAAGTGGTCGCGGTCGATTCGAATCCACTCTGTGTTTCCGAGCACCCGGAGTTTGTCTACGGTCAGTTCTACGTACTCGCCGCGGTATGCGACGTCTAGCGTGCTGTTCTCGTACTCCAGGTCCACCGCACGGGGGATCCCGTCTTGGTTGGCCTGCATCATTTGCTGTTCAGCAGTAGGGGGTACTTAACGTAGCGAAACCGGCGAATAACGCAAAAAATGATTATATTCCCAGATATTGATGGTATGTCTACCCATGTCATGAAACACGTCGCGTTGTTCGAAAATCGAAACGCTAGCAATGCGGACGTTCAGAAAATCGCGAGAGAATTTGTGGGCATTTTTCCAGATTTCACTCTAGAATCTGTCACGAAAGCCGCCGGATTTTAGTCGTTCTTGCGCGCGACCTCGTGACGACCAAAGCCGTAGCGAAGCCGGTTGGCCAGCCGCCGCGCGAAACGCTCCTCGGTGCGGCTCTCGAAGCGCTCTGCGAGCGACTGGTAGATGAGCGGGACGGGAACTTCCTGTTCTAAGGCTTCCTGTACCGTCCACGTCCCCGTCGAACCACCCGCGACGTAGTCTGCGACGTCGCCCAAGTCGTTGCCCTCCTCTGCGAAGGCTTCCTCACAGAGTTCAAGGAGCCACGACCGGATGACCGCGCCATTGTTCCACGTCCGGGCGACAGCCTCTAAATCGAGGTCGTAGCGGCCGTTTGCGAGCAGGTCGAAGCCCTCGCCGTAGGCCTGCATGAGCACGTACTCGACGCCGTTGTGCACCATCTTCACGTAGTGGCCGGAGCCTGCAGGCCCCATACGGTCGTGGCCTGCGGGGCCGGTTGCGACGGCGTCAAACACCGGCGTCAGTTCGTCGTAGGCCCACTCGGGGCCGCCAATCATGAGCGAGAAGCCGAGTTCTGCGCCCGCGGGGCCACCGGAGGTGCCACAGTCGAGGTACGCAGCAGGACACTCCTCGGCGCGGCGCGTCGATTCCTTGAAAAAGGAGTTCCCGCCGTCTACGACGATGTCGTCGTCGGTGAGCGACGGGTTGAGTTCTGCGAGCGTGGCGTCCACCGCGTCGCCCGCGGGCACCATGAGCCAGATGCGCTTTTGGTCGCCGAGTTGTGCGAGGAAGTCGTCGAGCGTGGCCGCAGGCTGTGCGCCGGCTTCCGCGGCCGTGGCGACGGCCTCTTCGTCAAGGTCGAAGGCGACCACGTCGTGGCCCGCTGCGAGCACGCGAGAGACGACGATTTGCCCCATTCTGCCGAGTCCGATGACGCCGAGTTGCATATTGCACCCTCCGTGGACGCAAAGTAAGGGGTTGTGGTTCGCCGTGGGGGAGATACGGGAACCTTTATCAAAATACGGGCAATCTCTCGGGGTATGAGCGTGATGTCGTCGGTAGTACGCTACTAGCGCGAATGCTCGCGCACGATTCCTTAGCCGACGGCGACCCGTCAGTATCGGGTTTGCCCCTGCTCAGACTCGCTGCTTTCAAACCATGACAGATATGCAAGAGACCTACGACCCCGACACGATAGAGCGAAAATGGCGCGACGCGTGGGAAGGCTCCGACGTGTACGCCTACGAGGGCGACGAAGAGCGCCCCGACTACATCATCGACACGCCCCCGCCGTACCCGACCGGTGACTTCCACATCGGCAACGCCCTCGGCTGGTGTTACATGGACTTCGCCGCCCGGTACCACCGCCTCAAAGGCGACGACGTGCTGTTCCCACAGGGCTGGGACTGCCACGGTCTCCCGACGGAAGTCAAAGTCGAGGAGAATAACAACATCCACCGGACGGACGTGCCCCGCGACGAGTTCCGCCAGATGTGTATCGAACACACCGAGGCGCAAATCGACGCGATGTACGAGACGATGCAGACCCTCGGATTCAGCCAGGACTGGAACCACGAGTTCCGCACCATGGACCCCTCCTACTGGGGGAAGACCCAGCGCTCGTTCGTCGAAATGGCCGAAAAAGACCTCGTCTACCGCGACGAACACCCCGTCAACTGGTGTCCGCGCTGTGAGACGGCCATCGCAGACGCCGAAGTCGAGAACATCGACCGCCAAGGGAATCTCTACTACATCACCTTCCCCGGCGTCGAAAACGACGACATCGAAATCGCCACCACGCGCCCGGAACTGCTCGCGGCGTGTGTCGGCATGGCCGTGAACCCAGACGACGAACGCTACGCAGACCGCATCGGCGACACCTTCGAGGTGCCGCTGTTCGGCCAGGAAGTCGAACTCCTCGCAGACGACGACGTGGACGGCGACTTCGGAACCGGCGCGGTCATGATCTGTACGTTCGGGGACAAACAGGACGTTCGCTGGTGGGCAGAACACGGCTTAGACCTGCGTGCGGTGTTCACCGAAGACGGCCACCTGAACGACCTCGCAGGCGAGTTTGCCGGCCTCACGATTGCAGAGGCGAAAGAAGCCGTCGCCGAGAAATTGGACGAGGAGGGGTACCTCAACGACACCCAGCCGACCGAGCAGTCGGTCGGCGCGTGCTGGCGCTGTGATACGCCAATCGAAATCCTGAGCAAAGAGCAGTGGTTCATCCGCGTCGACACGGACGAAATCATGGAAAAAGCCCAGGAGATCGAGTGGATTCCAGAGCACATGTACACCCGCCTCGAAGACTGGGCGGAGGGCATGGAGTGGGACTGGGTTATCTCCCGCCAGCGCGTGTTCGCCACGCCGATTCCGGTCTGGTTCTGTGACGACTGCGACCACGTCCACGTCGCAACCACCGACGACCTGCCGGTCGACCCGACCGACGCCGGCCCGTCTATCGGGGACTGTCCAGAGTGTGGCAGCGACAACTGGCGCGGCGAGACCGACGTGATGGACACGTGGATGGACTCGTCCATCTCCGCGATGCACGTCGCAGGCTGGCCAGAGAATGAGTTCTCGCCTGTCCAACTGCGCGAGCAGGGCCACGACATCATCCGGACGTGGGCCTTTTACACCATCCTCCGCACTGCGGCGCTCACCGACGAGATTCCGTGGGAAGAGGCACTCATCAACGGCATGGTGTTCGGTGAAGATGGTCACAAAATGTCCAAATCGCGCAACAACTTCGTCCAGCCAGAGGAGGTTGTAGAAGAACACTCCGCGGACGCCTTCCGCCAAGCCATCGCCCTCGGCGGCCAGCCCGGCTCTGACATCCAGTTCCAGTGGAAGGAGGTCACGAGCGCGACGCGCTTCCAGACGAAGGTGTGGAACATCACGCGCTTTGCACTCCAGCACTTGGACGAGGAGACGCCCGAGATTCAAGACCCGGCCTACCGCGACGCGGACAAATGGATTCTCTCGAAACTCGCGCGCACGGCCACAGAAGTGGGCGAAGACATGGACGCCTACCGCTTCGACGCCGCACTCCGCAAAGTGCGCGAGTTCATCTGGCACGACCTCGCAGACGACTATCTGGAACTCATCAAGGGCCGCCTCTACGAGGGTCGTCCCGGCGAGCGAAACGCCGCCCGCCACGCCCTCTATACGGCGCTCAGTGCCTCGCTCGTGATGCTCGCACCGTTCGCGCCGTTCTTCGCCGCAGAGGCCTACAGCCACCTCCCCGGTGGCGAGGACACGGTTCACAAAGCCGCGTGGCCCGTCCTCTCGTTCGAAGACGAGGAAGCAGAGGCGCGCGGCGACCTCGTCGCAAACGCCGCCTCCACCATCCGCGCGTGGAAATCCGAGGAAGGCATGGCGCTCAACGCCGAACTCGACCGTATCGAACTCTACCCCGAGGACGACCTCTCGATTGACACCTACGACCTGTCCGGCACCGTCAACGCCCCGGTCTACATCGAACAGGGCGTGCCGAACGTCGACCTCGTCCCGGTCGGCGTTGACCCAGACCACAGCGTCATCGGGCCGAAGTTCCGCGGCAAGGCAGGCGCGGTCATTGCCGCCCTCGAAGCCGCAGACCCCGCCGCGTTGAAGAAAGAAAAGCGCACGGGCGAAGTCGAGTTAGAGGTCGATGGCGAAACCATCACCCTCGACGCAGACGCCTTCGACATCAAAGAAGAACAGCAGGCTGCGACGGGCGAAGAGGTCGAAGTCCTCGAAATCGAGGGCGCGACGCTCTTGCTGTTCCCCTAGCTGATTCTCAGCTATTTTTGTCGAACCAGTCGCAGAAGCTGTCGAACGATTTCATCCCATTTGTTCCCCCTCTCACCAGAAAGCTCATCATCCCACCCTGAAATGGCAGTCACATGACTCGTTCTCGCAGACAGGTTCTTACTTTGCTCTCCGTCTCACTGGTTGGGTTCGCGGGTTGTAGCGCTTCAACTCCCACGGATACTGATGACAGCACGCAGACGCCAACGACGGCATCCACGACGGACGAAACGCCGGAGCAAACGACAACAGGCCAGTGGGACGTGACAGACCTCCAGATTTCAAATCAGACGGGGTCGCAGATTACGGTGACAATCGAACTGTGGGAACGCCCATTTGTGGAAAAAGAAGACCCCTACGAGACGCTCACGGAAACGAGAACCCCGGGGCCGGATGAAGAGCCGGTGTTCACCGACACATTCGAACTGGAGCGTAACGGCGGACGAACCTATGAGAACCTTGCGGCATTCGATAACGCGGTTCGCGTCTCCCTCTCGGTCGAGGATGGCCCGTCTGACGCGTATAGCTGGAGAGGGGATGGTGGTGACAGTCGCGGATTAGAAGTCACCATCGGAGCCGACCACATCGAGTTTCAGGAGTACGTGGCGTAGCAGTCTTTGGCCGCCAGAGAAATATCGCCCAACCGCACCTGTTTTTGCCACACCTCGTGTAGCGCCTCCATGGACGAGCGAGTGCGCGAACACGCCCGAACCCTCGTAAACTGGAGTGCACGAATCGAACGCGGCGACACCGTCGTTGTCAACGTCGGCGAAGACGCCCACGACCTCGGCGTCGCCGTCGCAGAGGAACTGGGGAACGTCGGCGCGACCATGTTCGTCACCTACGGTTCTGGCGAGATGCTCCGTGGCTACCTCAAAAACCATGACGGCGACTTCGAGGAGGTGCGCGGACCGGAACTCGCCGCCTACGAGAACGCAGACAGCGTCCTCTTTCTCGGCGGCGGGTTCAACACCACCGAACTCGCGGACGTAGATAGCGACGTGCGACAGGCGTACAACCGGGCGACCAACGCCGCCCGTGAAGCCCGGATGGACACCGACTGGGTATCGACCGTGCACCCGACCCGGTCGCTCGCCCAGCAAGCCGGGATGTCCTACGCAGAGTACCAAGATTTCGTCTATAACGCCGTGCTCCGCGACTGGGAATCGCTCGCAGACGAGATGGCGCAAATGAAGGAGCTTCTCGATGCGGGAAGCGAAGTCCGACTCGTCAAAGCGGACACCGACCTCACCATGTCTATCGAGGGTCGCATCGCCGTCAACTCCGGGGCCTCAGTCGCCTACGACTCGCACAACCTGCCCTCCGGTGAGGTGTTCACCGCACCCTACGACACCGAAGGAACCGTCTACTTCGACGTGCCGATGACGCTGAACGGCAAGCGCGTCCGCGACGTGCACCTCACCTTCGAGGACGGCGAAGTGGTGGAGTTCAGCGCCGGACAGAACGAAGAAGTCTTAGAAGAAATTCTGAATACGGACGAGGGCGCACGCCGACTCGGCGAGTTGGGAATTGGGATGAACCGCGGCATCGACCGCTTCACCGACTCGATTCTGTTCGACGAGAAGATGGGCGACACCGTCCACCTCGCCGTGGGTCGGGCCTACGACTCGAACATCCCCGAGGGCGAAGAAGGCAACAAAAGCGCCGTCCACGTGGACATGATTACGGACATGAGCGAGGACTCGCGCATCGAAGTTGACGGCGAAGTTGTCCAGCGAAACGGCGTGTTCAGGTGGGAAGACGGGTTCGAAGGGTAAGTCAATGCGTGAAGACGGTTATTCCCACCACTCGCCGCGACGGTCTGAATACGACGCTCCGCGGAAGGGGTCTGGGTACTCAGATTCTTCTTCGAACCCGAAGCCGTAGCCGAGCCACCAGCCAACGTGCCAGCCGGTGGCGTCGCGGTCGATGTGCGTGAGCGTGATTTCGAGGTGCGTGTAGGTTTCAAGTGCGCCGTCACCGTCCGGGTCTTGGCCGCGGACTGCGCCACACGAACCGGGGTCAACACCACACGGCGAACGGTCGGTAAAGCGAATCACGATGTCGGCTTCGGACGCCGAATCCACCGTGACAAACGAGACGTTCTCGGGAACGTAGTTGTCCGCCCCGCCTGCGTAGTAATCGAGGGCGTGTTGAACCTGAGCGCGGGCTTCGGCGCGTTCGCCCTCCGGAACCACGCCGTAGTCAACGTACACCGAGAGTTCTGCGTGGTCCCACGGGAGCGGGCGTTCGGTGGCGTTCGTCTGTGGCAGCGTCGTCAGACTCGCCTGCCCGTCCATAATCGACTGGGGTTCGTCTGAGTGGTCGAGGCCCATCGCGTGGCCGAACTCGTGTTTGAGGACGTGGGTTGTGGATTTGTCAGAGAGCCCAGAGAGCACCTGAATCGTTTCGGGGCGGCGCACCTGCCGGGCGTCGGTGATGTACGGTGCACAGCCCGCGACCTCGCGTTTGTCGCCGCAGGTTTCTACGTGCGGGACGAACTCGATGATGATGTCCGGGTTTTCGGCGTTCGGTTCGAGGTCGAACGAGAGTGGATAGCCCGCGTAGCGCTCGCTGTTTACCTCCCAGTAGGCAAGCGCCGCTTCGACGAGCGGTTCGTAGTCGCGCGAGTCGCCTTCGGGAATCGAAAGGGCAACGGTCAACGTCTGTTCTTGCCACGGATTGTCCTGTGCGACAACGGCCGTCGGCGTGGCTTGCGGCGTCGGTGTCTGGGTTTGGGTGGCCTGTGCGGCGGTGGTCTGGCCGGTAGACTGCGTGGTCGGAGTGGCGGTGTCAGCAAAACCCGGGTCTATGGGGGCCGCACAGCCCGCGAGGACGATGAGGAACGAAAGCAGGAGGACGCGCCCGTTCATTACGCACATATCGGCTCGCCCCACCTATCATGCTTGTGGTGGGAGCAGTCGCTCGCTGTGATGAAAGTGGCTGAGGGGAGTAAGCCCCCTTCTGTTCAACCCGGTATTCGGCTGAGCGTCCACATCGTCGTCCGGGCTACCTTAGCCGATGGGACTTGCACCGGTGAGGTTTCGCCGTTCCATCCGTTCTCCACCATCGACCCTCGGTGGGTTAGCTTCCCGTCCTTGCGGTTGGGGTCGCGCACCTCATCGGTCCGGTGGAGGGGTCTCGTTTCTGTTCCAGAGCCAGCGGTCTCCCGCTCCAGACTTGCGCCTGGTCACCTGCCCAGACAGTGGGGGGACTTTCCTCGTTGGCTTGCGCCACGGGAACCGGGCTCCCTCTGCCGGCAGATGGTAGGCCGCGTACCACAATTAAGGCGTTCGATTGGCGGGGAGACAGGAGGCGATGGGATAGTTCGGGTTCCAGATTGTCTGAATGAAAGCGTTGATTACTATTGTTCTCGTTACAGGTGGTATGTCCGAGGCTCAAACTGCGCTCTTTTCATACGACGACGGCCGCGGGGCTGTCGACCTCGCACGCGAGGCGGTAGACCTGTTCGTCAACAACGGCCAGCGAAAACAGCCCGGGAGTATGCGCGATGCCTTCTACAACCGAGCCGGAGTTTTCATCCGCCTGCAAGCGACGCAGGGACGGGGGCGACTCCGCGGCTGTGCTGGAACCGTCCAGAGCACAGAGCGCGTGGGCCACACCATCATCGAAGCTGCGATTCAGGCGGCGAGCACCGACTCGTGTGGCTCCGAACTCGAAGCCGCAGAGCTTTCGAGCACCGCGTTTTCGGTCTGCATCGTCACCGACGTGATTCCGACCGACGACCCTGCCGCAGACTTAGAAGTCGGCACCCACGGCCTCGCCGTCCAAAAGGGCCGCCAATCGGGCTGGCTCTACCCGACCGTCCCGGTTGAAAACGGCTGGAGCGAATTCGAGTACTTAGACCGGACGTGCCGAAAAGCCGGGCTCTCGCCGACGGCGTGGGAGAAAGACGATGTGGACGTGTTGCTGTTTCACAGTCAGGTGTTCGAGGAGCGAACCCCGAACGGGTCGATAAAAGAACTGACCTTCTAATTCTCGCCGAAGCCAACCTTCGTCGCGTCCGTCGCGGCGCGTTTTGCCGCGTCAGTCAAGTCAAACTCACGGACGAGTTCACCCTCGCGGATGAGCGGTTCGAGCAACGGTCTCCCGTCGGTGGGGCCGGGGCGACTCGCAAGGCCGACGTCGTGGCCACCGTCGCGGGTGCGATACACCTGCTTTTTCCCCGAGAGCTTCCCGCGTTTTGAGGCGGGTTCGCCTTCGACTTCGACAATGTCGAGCGCGAAGTCGAGCGGGTCTGCGTTCGAGACGTAGCCGCCGACACCAAAACCATCGACGAGGTCTTTCAGGTCGTAGAGGTCTGCGGGCTGGAGGCCGCCGGAGACGAAGATATCGATGTGGTCGTAGCCGCGCACGTCGAGTTCCCAGCGCACCTCTTTGATGATGTGTGCGAAGTCGCCGCGCCGCGAGCGCGTCGTGTCGATGCGGATGCTCTCTAAGTCCTCTCCGAGTTCCGCGGCGGCGCGAAGCGCCTCCTCGACCTCGTCGCCGTAGGTATCACAGAGCGCGACGCCCTGTCCAGTCGCCTCGTAGAAGGCGCGCCACGCGGCTTCCTGTTCGCCCCGGCCGTAGCAGATGAGCAGGGCGTGGGGCATCGTGCCGCCGGCTTCACGCCCGAGCAGGTCGCCTGCGGCAGCGTGCGAGAAGCCGTCGAAGCCCGCGAGGAGCGCAGAGCGTTCGACGACCGCGGCCATCGAGGGGTGGACGTGGCGCGCGCCGAAGCTGAGCATGGTCGTGTCGGGGGCGGCGTGGCGGGCGGAGAGCGCCTTCGTCGCAATCCCTGTCGCGTGTGAGAGAAAGCCGAGCAACGCCGTCTCGTAGCGCGCGAAGTCGCGGTACTTGCCCGTGATCTGGAGCACCGGCCCCGCATCGAACAGGTTGCCCTCAGAGAGGGCATCGACATCAACGGGAAGGCCTTCTAAGAGGTGGGCGGCGTCTTTGACGCCGGCAAAGAGCTTGAACTCGCCCGTGGGAAATTGATTGGCCGTTACTTCCGCGACGACCGTCGGGTTCTTCCCCGCGTGGTCGAGAGTGGTTTCGGTCCGCTCGAAGTAGACATCCGTGGCGCGCCCGGCACGGATGGCTTCGGTGGACACGATATCGAACGCATCGGACATAGTCGGCGTTTCCCGGCCAAGCGCGAAAAAGCTACCCGTCTATGTTGGCGAGTTCTCGGACGGTGGGCGCGTTCACGATTTTGACGCGCGTCCCCGACCGGGTCACCCGGAAGGCGTCTGCGAACGGTTCGCCCTCGGGGATGCGATAGACGCCATCGCCACGAGGGTCCGCGCCGTTTCGTTCGAGCACCTGCCGGTAGGCATCGTAGAACTCGCGGGCGTCTTCCTCGGACTCCCACTCGGTCACCCAGACGTAGCCGTACGTGTCGCCGTTGTGGTACGGAACGAGGCTGTCACCCGCCCACCCGGTCGAGGCAGGGAAGGCGTAGGCGTACGGCGACTGGTCGGTGACCACGCCGTTCGCCCAGAGCATGGCGTAGATGGATGCTTCGCCAACCGTGTCCGCGTTGGTGTCGAGGGAAAACCGCTCCCAGCCGCCCGACGACCGGTCTGGCACGTCAAGTTCGACCGGGCGGTCGTCCGGGTAGTCTTCGGGGTGGATGACCTGTTCTGTGCTCTCGGGAACGTCGTCGTAGGCGGCGTTTACGGCCTCCCAGCCGCCGCGGTCGCGCAGCGACTCGACGAACGTCGGCCCTTCTGCATACGGCTGGTAGATGACCGAGAAGACGCCGCGATTGAAGTCGTCTGGCGCACTGCTCGTGCCCCGGTCGGGGCGGGCTATGCAGTCCCACTCGGCCTGACAGCGCGATTCGTAGAGCTGTTCGACGTAGTTCGCGTCGCCTTCGGTGAGGCCGTCTGCGGCGAGTTCGCCGTCTTGGGTGGTCCGCCCGCCGGGAAAGCCAAAGTGCTGGTCTTGGAGGGCGTGGACGAGTTCGTGTGAGAGCGTCGTCCGGTCGACCATCGGCGTCGCAGAGTCGCTCACAAGCGTGATTTCGCCGCCCCCGCTGTAGTAGCCCTGTACCGCGCTGCCGTAGACGCCGCCAAAGGCGTCCGAAACGGTGGCGTCTTCGGAGACAAGAAACAGCCCCTCCCAGACCTGTTCGTTCCAGCGGTCGTAGTCGGTTGGTTCGCCGTCGTCGTTCCCGCGCCGAGCGCGGTACTCCTCGCGGCTGATGAGCGTCACCGAGACAGACTCTTTGAACTCCAGCCCACGGATGACCTCGACGCGAGCCATCGTTCGGGCGATGACGGCCTCGCGCTCGGTTTCGTTCAGGCCGTCGCTCTCGTCGATAGAAAGCGGGTCGTCGTGCCAATAGCCGTTTTCCCAGCCAAGCGTGTCGTCGTCGGGGTCGTCTTGCGGGCCGAGAAGGCCGCCGACACAGCCAGAAAGCACGACGAGAAAGGCGAGGGCAACGAGCGAGCGAGTACGCGCCATCAGGCGGCGGTCTCAGACACGTCGGGGAGGTCGTCGGTCGTCGGCGCGTTCACGATGGTCACCGTGTCGCCCTCGACGGAGACGTAGAAGGCGTCTGCGAACGGTTCTCCCTCGGGGACGACCCAGACGTTCTCGCTCACGCGGTGTGCACCCCAGTGTTGGAGGAGCCGCTCGTAGCCCGTGACGAACTGCGCTGCGTCTTCAGGGGAGTCCCAGACGAGTTTCCAGACGTAGGCCGTCTCGCCGTCAGCGTTTTTGTACACGTGCATCCGGTCGCCGTCCCAGCCGCGGGTGTAGCGCAGGTCGTAGTTGAACGGGTCAGAGCTGTTGACCCGCCCGTTGTCCTCGTAGTTGATGAACTCTTGGGGCTGCACCACGCGCGACTGGTTGTACGAATCGGTGAACGTGTAGGCGAACATCGAAGAGAGTGCAGACTGCCCGAGGCTCGCGTAGGCCGGGCGCTCTTGGTCTGGGTTTGGCGACTCGGGGATGACGCGCTCCCAGTCACCGGCGTTCGTGTCTTCGAGGGTCACATCGGTCGGCTCGTCTTCGCCGTATTTCTGCGGGTAGATGACCTGTTCTGCGCTGTTGGGCAGGTTCGCGTAGAGGTCGTTCACGCCGTCCCACCCCTGCGTGCGGTACATCTGGCCGACAAAGCCGGGACCGTCGCTGTACGGGAAGAAGTTGAGGAAGTAGATACCCCAGTGGAAGTCGTCAGGGACGCCGCCACCGCCGCTCGATTCGGGCGCTTCGAGACACTCCCACTCGCCGCCACAGCGTTCGAGATAGAGCCGCTGGACGTAGTTTGCTTCCCCTTCGATAAGGCCGTTTCGCGCGTTGTAGAGTTCGCGGGTTGGCCGCGAGATAGAGGAGATGTTGTAGTGTTGGTCTTGGAGGGCGTGGACGAGTTCGTGTGAGAGCGTGCCTTCTGCATCGAGCGACGGCGTATCTGAGTTGGCGACGATGACGATGGCGTCCTCTTTCGGGCTGTAGTAGCCGAGGACGTTCGAGCCGCGATTCGTGTTCTGGACGTCTAAGGCGTCTCTGTCTTCGCCGACGAAGAACATCGCTTCGAACTTCGCGTTGTCGAAGGCGCGAAAGTCGTCTGAGTACTCCTCTTGGCTCTGGTTCTGGTACTCGGCGCGCGTGATGATTTCGACGGGGACGGTCTCGTTGAATTCGAGTTCGCGCACGTTTTCGACCCGCGCCATCGCGCGGGCGACGATGGCGTCGAGTTCCGTCTCGTTCAGGCCGTCGTCGGTCGTCACCGAGAGCACGTCGTCGTGCCAGTAGCCGTTCTCCCAGCCGAGTACGTCACTCTCGGGGTCGGGGCGGGGCGTCGTGGTCGGCGTCTGTGTCGCTGCCTGCGTCGTTGTCGTCGGACTCGGCGACGCAGTTTGCGTGTCCGCTGGCGTCGTTGTCGTCGCATCGGTGGTCTCTCCGGAGAGCACGCCGCTACACCCAGAGAGGACGAGGAGGAGTGCGACCAGGACGGTGGCGAGTGCTCGCATACCTCTACAATAGCGGGTGGCAGTGAAAAAGCACCCGGCGAGTTCACGCTGCGAGCAGGATTTTTGCCCGGCGGCGGGAGATGTCTAGCATGGAACTCGACCCAGCCACCACGGCGGTCGTCGTCGTGGACATGCAAAACGGCTTCTGTCATCCCGAGGGGAGCCTCTACGCCCCCGGCAGTGAGGCCGTCGTAGACGACGTGACCGCCCTCGTCGCACGGGCGCGGACAGCGGGTGCGACCATCGTCTACACACGGGACGTCCATCCGCCAGCACAGTTCGAGGATGCGCACTACTACGACGAGTTCGAGCGGTGGGGCGAACACGTCGTTGAGGGGACGTGGGAGACGGAACTCGTCGATAGCCTCGACGTGCGCGAAGAGGACCACATCGTCGAAAAACACACTTACGACGCCTTCTACCAGACCGAATTGGAGGGCTTTCTCTCGGCCCATGGCATCACCGACCTGCTCATCTGTGGGACGCTTGCGAACGTGTGCGTCCTTCACACCGCGTCGAGCGCGGCACTGCGTGATTTCCGCCCGATCATCATCCGTGAGGCGGTGGGCGCAATCGAGGAAGGGCACAAACAGTACGCCCTCGACCACGCGGCGTGGCTGTTCGGTGACGTCCTTTCACGGGCCGACGTGGCCTTCGCTCAGGACTGAAACAGCCGGAACGCCGCCTGCCCGGTCGCCACTTCTTTGGTCTCTCCCTCGGGCGTCTCGCTTTCGACCGTGATGTCCGCCCAGCCAACCGAGGAGCCAGTGCGGACGACTTCCGCGTGCGCGGTGAGGTCGGCGGAGGCGCGACGGAGATAGTTCACGTTCAGGTTGACCGTCGCAAGCGTGTCTTCGAGCGGATTTGCGAGCGTCGTTCGCAGGGCGAGGCCGCCCGCGGTGTCGATGAGCGAGGCCGCGACGCCGCCGTGAATTGTGGGTGGCTCCGTTGGGTTCGTGAACTTGTCGTCGAAGGGGATGGTGAGCGAAATCTCCCCGTAGGAGACGGCGTCGACGCGCATGCCGAGCCACGCGAGGTAGCCGTGTTGTTCGTCGATGACGTGTTGAATCGTCTTGGCCGTCCCGTCGGGGATTTGCTGGTCGCTCATATGCAGGTGCTAACGGGCAACGGCCTTCTATGCACTGGCTTGTCGTGCCGACAATCAGTAATTTCGAACTATCTTGAATATTTATATGCTCAGCGCGCGAAGATGTTTGTAGATACACTGCTGGGGCCAGTGTGGGGGATTGGGGTTGATAGGAATATTCGAGTGGGGGGTCGGCGGGGAAATTGTCGTGACGCTGCTAGTCATCGCATTGGCGGTGTTCGAGGACGCCATTCGCTCGATGGCAGGCATCGTCCATCTGAGAGACCAAGAGACCGAATCTATGGAAGAACACGTACCAGACGGCCCGTGTCTCGTTGCCAACGTGGTGACGCGCGTGCCACCAGACGCGATTGTCAGCAATGCTTGGGCAGACCCAATTAAGGACTGTCACCCAATTCAGTACATCCTCAAAGAGGCGTTTCTCTCGAAGCAAACGCCGAAGCTTGTACTCACCAAACAGGAGTCGATTCAGGCCGTCAAACACGTCTTCTCGCTTCTTCCGTACACCGAAGGTGACGAAGAAGACGAACGCGACGGCTACTACGTAAACACCAACCATGGGGTAGCCGTCCTGACGCTCGAAGAGTCCGTCACTGTCGAACAACACTGAGCGTCACGTCGTCGCCAACCGAAAAGTCGTGACCCGGTAAGACGAGTTTTGCGCCGAAGGTGTCCTGTGAACAGTACAGTGACAGCCCCGTGAGCGGAACGTTGTTTGCGCGGAGTTCAATGTCGTCCCACGTCACGTCGCGGTCGGTGGCGACGCCGACGCGTTCGCCCGCAAGTGTGACTCCTTGCTCGCCGCGATTGCCGAGTGCGCCCCCGCCGTCGTAGTGGGGGAGTCCGCCGTCGAGCACGACACCCGGTGCGCCCTCGATGCCTGCGAACCACTCGCCCGGAGCCGGGTGTGCGGGTTCATCGAGGCGAAGCCACGTTTCGCCGGTTTCGACCACCGTGCCCGTCCCGTCCCACGAAAGGGGGCGCACCTCACAGCCGAGGGTGAGTTCGACAGACCCGGCCGCGCGGGAGTGGTTCGCCTCATGTGGGCGAAAGCCGAGGTGGATGTGGTTCGACACCCACGGTGCGAAGAATCCGGCGCGCACCATTTCGCCCAAGGAGTCACCGACATCGACCACGTCTCCCGCTTCGACGGCGGGTTCGACGTGCAACAATCGGGCGACGTACTCGCCAGTGTCCACGAGGATGAGGTAGTCGTGTTCCGGCGCGTAGGGCTTTGGTGGGGCGCGCACGGCACGCGTGTCGAGCACTTCGCCTGCGACCGGTGAAGGCGCGTCGTTCGTCTCGGGGTAGAGGTCGATGGCACAGCCGTGGTCGTGGGCCGTGTACGGCGAGTTGTAGAGCGAAAAGCGTGGGTATCGAGCGAGCACCGACGAGTCGAGCGTGACCATCGCCTGCCAGTAGCAAGGGAGGGTGTTTAGTCCCGTCGGGAACTCTATTTTTACATGCGCGTCATTCGTGGCCGGGCAGCCACCGTGGCCACAGACCGGGAGGCCAGTCGCCGGCTGCTCGACTGGGTAGCCGACACCGGAGAGCCAGCCGTCCGCGTCTGGACGCCCCACCGACAGGTCGCCTTCGGGCGACGCGATGCGGGTTCGCCGGGCTACGAGCAAGCGAAACAGGCGGCGAACGCCCACGGCTTCCCGCCAATCGAACGCAACGTCGGCGGCCGCGCGGTCGCCTACACCGGGACGACGGTCGCCTTCGGGCGGGCTGTGCCCATTTCAGATATGCGAAGCGGCCTCAGCGACCGCTACGACACCCTCACGGCGGACGTACAGACGGCGCTCGCGCGCCTCTCGGTCCATGCCACAACTGGCGAACCACCGAACTCATTCTGCCCGGGCGCACACTCGCTGCAAGCCGACGGGAAACTCGTCGGCATCGCCCAGCGCGTCCGTCGCGGCGCGGCGCTCGTCGCGGGCATCTGCATCGTCACCGACCACGCGGAGATTGCGGCCGTCCTCGACCCCGTCTACGACGCCCTCGGAGTGCCCTTTGACCCACATTCGGTGGGAAGCGTCGAGAAGGCGGGCGGCCCGGCGGATTCCCAAAAAGTCATCGACGCGCTCGAAGGCGCGCTCGCCGGGTCGGGCGACCACGAAGTCGTCTCGGTTCGGGACGTTTAGGGTACTCCGTGGCGCAGGTGCTTCCATGCTCATTACTAACGCGACGCTCGCGGACGGCCGCCGCCGCGACGTGCGCATCGCAGACGGGACCATCACTGAACTCGGCCGCACCCTCGCGGGCGATGCAGACGTAGACGCGAGCGGCAAACTTCTGTTACCGGGGATGATCGACGCCCACGTCCACTTTCGCCAGCCGGGCTACGACCACAAAGAGACGTGGGAGACGGGGAGTCAGTCAGCCGCAGCGGGCGGCGTGACCACCGTCGTTGACCAGCCGAATACCTCGCCGCCGACCGTTTCCGGTGAAGCGTTCGACGAGAAGGTCACCTTCGCAGAGGAGTCGTACGTAGACTGGGGAATCAACGGCGGCGTGACCGAAAACTGGAGCCGAAAGAGCCTCCTCTCGCGGCCGCTGTTCGCGCTCGGTGAGGTGTTCCTCGCAGACTCGACCGGGAACATGGGCATCGCCCCTGGGTTGTTCGA
Organism: Haladaptatus sp. CMSO5; assembly: GCF_036689885.1. Taxonomy (NCBI): domain Archaea; kingdom Methanobacteriati; phylum Methanobacteriota; class Halobacteria; order Halobacteriales; family Haladaptataceae; genus Haladaptatus; species Haladaptatus sp. CMSO5. Next base: position 704,186 of record NZ_JBAHVW010000001.1, on the reverse strand, counting down.
GGACGCCGTGAAAGCCGCCACCAAGAAGGGCGTCGCCGTCACCGTCCACGCAGAGGACGCGACGCTGTTCGACGAATCCGCGAAAGACCGCGACGACGCCGACGCGTGGAGCGCCTTCCGCACCGCAGAGGCCGAAGCGGAAGCCGTCGAACTCGCCTGCCGGGTGGGCGAGGAAGTGGGCGCACAGCTCCACATCGCCCACACGAGCACGCCCGAGGGCATCGACATCGCCGCAGATTACGGCATGACCTGCGAGGTGTCGCCCCACCACCTGCTGCTCTCGCGGGCCGACTCAGAAGAACTCGGCACGTTCGGGCGGATGAACCCGCCACTGCGCAGCGAACAGCGCCGTGCGGCCGTCTACAAGCGCGTTGCCGACGGGACAGTGGACATGATTGCGACCGACCACGCGCCACACACGCGCGAAGAGAAAGACGCGAGCATCTGGGACGCCCCGAGCGGCGTCCCCGGCGTCGAAACGGCCCTCCCGCTACTGCTCGAAGAGGCGCGCAAAGGCAACCTAACCTACGAGCGCGTCCGCCAGCTTACGGCGTCGAACCCCGCTGCCGTGTTCGACCTGCCGAAAAAAGGTCGCGTTGCCGTCGGCATGGACGCCGACGTAGTGCTCGTAGACCCGGACAGCAGCCGCACAATTCGCGGTGAAGACCTGCACTCGAAGTGCGACTGGACGCCGTTCGAGGGCATGCGCGGCGTGTTCCCCGAGTGGACGATGGTTCGCGGCGAAATGGTGTTCGAGGATGGTGCGTTCGGTGAGACAGTCGGGCAGAACGTTCGCTGAGCGAGAGTTTTGGTTTCCCGGCTCGTAGCTAGGGGAATGGCCGAGATTCCCCCAGAGTTCCACGACCTGTTCGAGGGCCGTGCCTTCGCGCAGTTCGCCTCCGTCCTCCCCGACGGCAGCCCCCACGTCGTCCCGATGTGGGTCGAATACGCCGACGGTTTTCTCTACGTGAACACGGTGACAGGTAACCGAAAGCACCGCAACGTCGAACGCGACCCACACGTCTCACTCGCCATCAGCGACCCCGAGAATCCGTATCGGTACCTCCACATCCGCGGCGAGGTGGTCGAGATGACCGAAGACGTCGGGCAAGAACAGCTCAACCGACTCGCAGAGCGTTACACGGGAAAGAAAAAGTCGCCGCGCGAAGGTGCGTCGGAGGCGTCGCGGACGGTGCTGAAGATTCGCCCCGACGCCGTGGTGGGGCGCGCCTCGCCGACGCGCCAGCGCCGTTAGAGCGCGAACGAGGCGAGCACCGAACCCACCATCATGCCCGCTCCGAACCCGGCGATGCGCGCCATCGCGCGCCGGGAGTCTTGTTCTGTCCAGTCGCTTTCATCGCTGAGGTACGTCTGCATCGTCTCGATGGCTTGCCCCATGAACACCGAGCCAGTCCAGCCGAGCGTCGCAAAGCCAAGGGCGAGCGCGCCGAGTGCGAACACCTGACTGGTCGCAAAGGTGGCGTCACCCTGATACAGCGCGTAGGCGACGGTGGCGACAACGCCGACGACGAGGCCAACGACGCCCGCGCCGCCGAGAAGTCGAATGCGTGGGCGGAGCCACGCGCCAACGTCCATTAGTCGATGGCGTCGCGCATCCGTGGGTCGAGTGCGTCGCGCATGCCGTCACCGAGGAGGTTGAACCCGAGGACGGTGATGGCGAGGAACAGCCCGGGGAAGAACGACCACCACCAAATACCTGAAAGAAGGCCGTTGGTGACACCGTTCGAGAGCATCAGCCCCCACGACGGCGTCCCGGGCGCGGCCCCGAAGCCGAGGAACGACAGCGCCGCGATGTCGATGATGGCGAGGCCGAAGTTGAGCGTACTCTGGACGGTGATGGGCGCGAGCGTGTTCGGCAGGATGTGGCGGAACAGCACGCGTGGGTCGCGCGCCCCAAGCGCGACGGTGGCGTCCACGTACTCGTCTTCGAGCACCTTGAGGGCCGCCCCACGGACGACGCGAGCGAACCGCGGCGTATAGACGAGCGTGAGCGCGATGACGACCTTCCAGAGGCCTGCACCGAAGATGGCGACAAGCGCGAGCGCGAGCAGGAGCGACGGGAACGCGAGCAGCACGTCCATCGTCCGCATGATGACGTTGTCGGTCATGTCCGAGTAGTAGGCGGCCATGATGCCGAGCGTGATGCCCGAAATCGTCGAGAGGCCGACCGTAATCGTCCCGTACTTCATCGCCAGCCATGCGCCGTACAGCGTGCGCGTGAAGATGTCGCGGGCTTGGCCGTCCGTGCCGAACCAGAACTCGCTCGACGGTGGAGCGCGGTTCGGGTTCGTCCCGAGTTGGGAGGGGACGATTTGCCCGATGTCGATGAACAGCCGCGCGTACACCGCGATCACCAACAGCGAGAAGATGATTACGAGCCCGGCGACGGCGAGGCGATTCGACAAGAGTTCAGAGAGGAACGGCGAGGCTTGCAGTCGGTCGAGGAAGCCGCGGTCGTTCCGCTTGGTGGTTTTGGTTTCCGTGCTCATTGTTCGATCCGTGGGTCGAGGTAGGAGTAGGTGACGTCAACGCCGAGGTTCACGAGCGTGAACAGGAACGCGAAGGTGAGCACCGTCCCCTGGACGACGGGGTAGTCACCCACCTCGATGGCATCGACGAGCAACGTGCCGATGCCGTTCAGCGAGAACACCGTCTCGGTGAGCACCGCGCCGCCGAGCAGCGTCCCGAACTGAATCCCGATGACCGTGATGACTGGGATGAGGGCGTTCTTGAAGCCGTGTTTCATCAGCGTGATTTTAATTCCCTGCCCCTTCGCGCGGGCGGTGCGGATGTAGTCCTGACGGACGACTTCGAGCATCGACGAGCGCATCATCCGCGAGAGCAGCGCCATCGAGTAAATGCCGATGACACACGCCGGGAGGATGAGGTGGTGCACCGCAGAGAAGAATGCATCGTACTGGCCGTACAACAGCGTGTCCACCGTGAGCAGGCCCGTGATGGGGTCTGGCGTCGAGTAAATCGGCGCGATGCGCCGCCCGGTCGGGAAGATATCGAATATCTGGGCGAGCAGCAAGATGAGCAGCGGCCCACTCCAGAAGATGGGGACGCTAATGCCCGTGAGCGCGCCGATGCGCGTCAGGTGGTCGGTCAGCGAGTCCTGTTTGACCGCCGAAAGCACGCCAAGGGGAATCCCAAGGAAGATGCCGATGAGCTGGCCGTACAGGGCGAGTTCGAGCGTGACCGGAATACGCGTCTGGAGGAGCTGCTGGACGGTCGCGTCTTTGTCGATAACGAAGGAGTTGCCGAACTGGAACTGGGCTGCATCGACGAGGAAACGCCCGTACTGGATGTAGATGGGGTCATTTAAACCGAGTTGATTCTCAATCTGCCTGACTGCTTCCTCTGTGGCCCGTTGGCCCGCGATAACGCGGGCTGGGTTACCCGGGGCGAGTTGGAGGATTGCAAAGACGAGCGTTGCGACTCCAAACAGCACCGGAATCAGCAACAGCAAGCGCTTTGCAATGAACCGCTTTGAGACCATACTTCACAAAAAACAGAGTCTAATCAAAAATTGCCCGATTCTATTGGGAGAGGGTAACGTCCTTCAGGTGTGGCCCACCGATGGCGGATGGGACGTACCCGGAGACGTTGTTGGCGACGCCACGGAGTTCTTGTGCGTGGTCTAAGAACACCCATGGAGCCTCGTCGTGGGCAATCTGGGCGGCCTGGTTGTACTTCTCAGTGCGCGTGCCCTCGTCGTAGGTGGCCTGTGCCTCTTCGACGAGCGTCATGTACTCGCTGTTCGCCCAGCCTGCGACGTTCAGGGTGTTGAAGCCCTCGGTGTCGAAGGCGACGTAGTCCTGGCCGTCTGGCGATTCGACGCCGGGGTGGAGCAGAGCGTAGAAGAAGTTGTCCGGGTCGCCGTTGTCGGTGTACCAGCCGAGGAAACACGCGTCGTGTTTGCCCTCTGCTGTGTAGTCGAGGAACGGGTCGAACGACTGCTGGTTGATAGTGACGTCGATGCCGATGGCACCGAGGTCAGAGCGAACCTTCTCTGCAGTCTGGATTGGCGATGGGTTGTACCCGCGTGGGTTCTTGAACGTCGCGAGTTCGAAGCTGAAGCCGTCGCCGTAGCCGGCTTCGGAGAGCAGCGACTGTGCTTTCTCCTTGTCGTACGGATACGGGTCAAGGTCTTCGTTGTAGCCGAGGACGTTCGATGGGATAGGCTGGCTCGCCTGCTTTGCGAAGCCTTCGTAGATGTTGTCCACGATGGCCTTCGTGTCGATGGCGTAGGAGATAGCTTGGCGAACCTGTTTGTTGCGGAACTCCTCGCGCTTTGCCATGTTGAACGCCATGTAGCCGACGTTGATGCCCTCGAACTGTTCGAGTTTGGCATTGGAGGAGTCTTCGACGACCTTCGCGGCCTCGCTGCCGAGGCCATCTACGATGTGCGTCTCGCCTGCGTCGAGCGACTGCGCGCGAGCGGTGTTCTGGCCGGTCGTGAGGAAGACCGCTTCGTCAACCTTCGGTCCCTCGCCCCAGTAGTCCTCGAAGGCTGTGAGACGGACGGACTCCGTGCTGTCTTCGAGCGCGTCGAGTTCGAACGGCCCCGTGCCGACAGGGTCAGAGGAGAGGTCGGTGCCCTTCTCTTTGATGGCTTTTTCCGAGTGGACGGAGGAGGCGAACATCGCGAGGTTGCGCAGGAACGGTGCGTACTCCTCTTTGAGTTCGATGACGAGTTTGTAGTCTTCCTCTGCGTTGACGCTGTCAATCCAGTTGCCGAGCGTGAACGGCCCGTAGGCGGAAGCGTAGTCAGCGCCGGGGAAGTGTTCGTACTCCTCGTCAACGAAGCGGCGGTAGGTCGCCTTGAAGTCGGAGGCGGTGAACTCCTCGCCGTTGTGGAACTTGACGCCCTCGCGGAGGGTGAGCGTGGCCGTCGTGCCAGAGAGATCCCATTCGGTCGCAAGACCAGCCATGAGAGTGGTTTTGCCGGGCTCGAACATCACGAGCTGGTCGTACATCTGGTTCGTGACCTTCACGTCCTCACCGGAGGTCGTGTTCTGTGGGTCGAGCGTCCCAGAGTGGGAACCACGGGAGTACAGCAGCGTGCCGCCCGAGCCACTGCCCGAGCCGTCACCGTCGCCGTCTCCGTCGCCGTCGCCCTCATCGTTGCCTGCGATACAACCAGCCATGGATGCAGCGACTGCTGCACCACCAGCTGCTTTGAGAAAGCTCCGACGCTTCAGGTTGTCTTCAGAAGACATGAGTCATAGTCCAACATACATCATTGATAATAGTATCGGATACATTTCGTGAGAACAATAACGTCGAGAAAACGCCACACAACGCGGTCGAGACGCTACTTTTCAGACGGCTGGTCGTATAAATGACAGGCGGCTGGATGTGCAGTATCCTGCAACAATGGACGAGACTGTTCACACGGACTTGCGAACGTGTCCCGAAGGTCGGCTGCTGCTTGCTCCCAGTTGCCGTCTGCGAGGTGGCGCATCGACTCTTCTACGACCTCGCGTGGCTCGCCCGCAAGGTCGTGGTCGAACTCGCGGTCGTAGAGCGCGGTGATGAACGCAGAGAGCGGGGCCGGGTAGCCGCCGTCAGTGGCGACTGCGCCCGTCTCGGGACGCGATTCTGCACGCTCCCAGATGGCATCGAGCGCGAGGTTTTCGTTCTCGACGCGCTCGCGGTAGTCCATCACTTCGCGGTAGGCGGCCTGTTCGATGTCGAGGCCCTCTGGCGGGATGACCTGTGGACAGCGCGTCCGGAAGTGACAGCCAGAGGGCGGGTTGATTGGGCTTGGCACGTCGCCTTCGAGCAGGATGCGGTCGGTCTCTGCGTGTGGGTCAGGTTCCGGAATCGCAGACAGTAACGCTTGGGTGTAGGGGTGGCGCGGTTCGTCGAACAGCGCGCTCGTCTCCGCGATTTCGACGACTTCACCGAGATACATCACCGCGACGCGGTCACAGAGGTGGCGCACCACCGAGAGGTCGTGGGCGATGAACAGGAACGTCAGGCCGAACTCCTCTTGGAGGTCTTCTAAGAGGTTCAGAATCTGCGCTTGGACGGACACGTCGAGCGCGGAGACCGGCTCGTCACAGACGATGAAATCTGGGTCAACCGCCAGCGCACGGGCGATGCCGACACGCTGGCGCTGCCCGCCGGAAATCTCGTGGGGGTAGCGGTCGTACTGGGCCGGGTCTAAGCCGACGGCCTCCATCAGTTCCTCGACGCGCTCGCGGCGGTGGCCATTCGCTAAGTCGTGGATAGCGAGTGGCTCTTTGATGATTTGCCCGACGCTCATGCGCGGGTCGAGACTCGACATCGGGTCTTGGAAAATCATCTGCATGTCGCGGCGCATCTCGCGCAACTCCGTCTTCGAGAGGTCGTTTATGTCCTCGCCTTGGAACACGACGGTGCCCTCGGTCGGGTCGAGCAGGCGGAGGATGGTGCGACCAGTGGTCGATTTCCCACAGCCCGATTCCCCGACGAGGCCAAGGGTTTCGCCCTCGTAGATGTCTAAGTCGACGCCATCGACGGCTTTCACGCTCGCCGATTCGCGCGTGAGCAGTTCGTCGAGCATGCCGTCTGCCTTCGAGAAATGCTTTTTCAGGTCACGGACTTCGAGGATGCGCTCGCCGTCGTAGTCCACCGAACTCTCGGTGGCCGAAACGCCCTCGCTGTCTGCGCCGTACTCGTCTTTGTCGAACGACTCGAAGATACACTTCGCGCGGTGGTCTACGTCATCGGGACCGTGTTGGAGGTACGGAATCTCGCCTGCAGTACAGTCTTCTGTCACCCACGGACAGCGGTCTGCGAAGTGGCAGCCCTCGGGCATGTCGATGAGACCCGGCACGTTCCCTTCAATTGGGGTGAGGCGGTCTGCGTCCTCGCGCGGGATGGATTCGAGCAACGCGTAGGTGTACGGATGACTTGGGTTGTCGAAAATCTCCTCGACGGGCCCTTCTTCGACGATTTCCCCGGCGTACATCACCGCGACGCGGTCACACGTCTCTGCAACCACACCGAGGTCGTGGGTGATGAACAGGACGGACATCCCGAGGTCGTCTTGGAGGTCGTTGATGAGGTCTAAAATCTGGGCTTGAATCGTCACGTCGAGTGCCGTCGTTGGCTCGTCTGCAATGAGCAACTGTGGCTGGCAGGCGAGAGCGATGGCGATGAGGACTCGCTGGCGCATCCCGCCGGAGAACTCGTGAGGATAGCTATCGATGCGGGCTTCCGGCTCTGGAATCCCGACCGCAGAGAGGATGTCGATGGTGTCCTGCAACAGTTCCTCGCTCATGTCAGCACCGAGTTTTGGGAGGACTTCGCGGACGGCGTTCAGCCACGAGTCTTTCTTTCGGCCGCCGTACTGGTGGAGGCGCAGACTCTCTGCGACCTGCTCGCCCACGGTGAGCGCCGGGTTCAGCGACGTCATCGGGTCTTGGAAAATCATGCTCATCGCCCCACCGCGAATCTCGCGCATTGCGGACTCCGGCGTGTTGGTGAGGTCGATGACGCCCTCGTCTACGTCGACGAACTCGTGAGCGTTGTCGTATTTCTCTGCGAGGTCGGCTGCGACCTCCGGGGCGTGGAACTCCACCGAGCCACCGGCGATGTGGCCGGGGTCGTCGACCAGGTTCATGGTCGAAAGCGCGGTCACACTTTTTCCCGAACCCGATTCGCCCACGAGGCCAACTGTCTCGCCTTCGCGGACGGTCAGGTCGATTCCGTCGACTGCTTTCACCGCACCTCGCTCCGTGTTGAACTGCGTGCGGAGCCCCGATATGGAGAGCAGGTCGGTCATTGAGGCAAATTTTGAAATCTCAATATAAACCAGTACCGAATGCAAATGCCACCCACGCAACGCACCCGCACAGCCGAACTCTTTTGACCCGTGGAGGGACTTGTACGGGTATGTCTGAGGAAGCCCACAATCCGCTCGGCCGCGTCACCGGCCAGTGGGACGCCGTGCTCGCGGACATGGAGGCGACCGCAGAGGAGTACCGCGAGAATGGCTGGGAAGTCATAGAGGTACATCCGGGCGACAGCGTCGCCATCGCAGACGACGTGCGCTACGGTATCGACCTCATCGTTCCCTCCTCTGAGTTCGAAGCGATTGCTGCGTGGATGGACAACGAGGCCGCCGCGTTCGAGTCCTACGAGGTGTTTCGCGCAGGCAACGACGACATCATCTACCTCTTGTTAGTGATTCGCGACGAAGCCGCAAAACGCGCCATCTGCATCCCGTCGTACTACGACGTGCGAACGGGTGGAGACATGATTTCGCGCGCCCGCGAGGAGGGCGTCGTCTACACCCACGTCCGCCGACTTTCGACCGACCGCATCATCACCTTCACCCACGAGCAGGCGGGGATGCTGTTGCCACAGCGAGAATAGAACGGCCGGGTTCTGACGATTCATTCATTTCTGACGAGAGAGTACGTAGAAGCTGAAATTGGAGCACTGCGTGCCTACTGACGCAAACGGTTTTGTTGATAGCGTGACAAGAACGAGTATGGGACAAGACCGGTTCGGGACGTGGGCGATACTCTTCGGTCGAAATCGCCAGACTGCCGACCGCTTCGTGTTCGCTGCTGGCCTCGCCTTCCTTGGACTATTGGGCCTCTCACAGTCCCTCACGGGAAATCAATTCGACCAATTGCTCTCCTTCCAGTATCGTCAAGGACTCATCGTGCTCGTCGGTATCGGTGTGAGCGCGACCCACGCCTACCGAAATGATGGCTTCATTACGAGCATCGCCATCTCATACATACTGCTGTTAGGACTGGTATTGAGTGGATTTGTCCGTACCGGATTCATGGATAGTGGGGACTCAATGACGTACGTTCTTGCTGTGTTGCCGCTCGGATTTGCCGTCGCCCTTGGTGGACTTGGGTTCCTGATTGGGGTCGGTGGGCATCGGCTCGAACGCAGAGTGCACGGTCCGTCGGTTGGTGAGCGGTAGTTGTCTCGTATTCAGCCACACGACCAAGTGCTGTGAAGCGAAAAATCAGCTCAGAGCCAACAATTTCAGGGTTCGTGAATGCACCCGCACTCGGGGCACTCGACTTCTTCGTAGCGTAACTCTTGACTCGCCTGTCGCACCTCGCGCATCACCGTCGAGATGCGCTCTTCTGCGGCGAGTTCTTCGTCCACGGTCAAATCGACGCCCTCGACTTCGAGGAGGAATTTGGCGATTTCCGTCGCCTCGTACATCACGTCGTCGAGTTCCTCTGCGGTGAAGAAATCACACATCGCGCCGTAGAGGAAGGTCGCACCCGCTTTTCGCACCTTGCTCTCGAAACTCGAACGCGCCTGGTTGACCGCCTGTGGCGAGTAGGTGTCGGTCATGAAGGGGACGAGTTCGGGGAGGTTGCGCCCGATTTTCGTCATCTCGACGCCGGTTTCGGTTCGGAAGTCAGAGCAGAGGCGCGCGATGGCCCACTCGCGGGCGGTCACGTACGTGCGGTCGCGCAGGAACTGGTTGACGCGGTCGTAGGCCGCCCCGTCCATCTTCGAGAAGCGGGCGTACTCGCGCACGTCCTCGGGGATGTCGCGGTCGGGTTCTGACTCGGGTGGGGTGTTCGATTCCGGAGGTGCCGGTTCGGATTCCGTGGCGTCCGAAGCGGCGTGTGTCTCGGGGGAGTCGCTGTCCGTGTCCTCGTCTGCCTGCTCCACAGCGTTGTCCGGAGCGGGCGGGTCACCTGCCATATGCCACCCTGTTTCGCCGGCCCCAAAACCGTATCGACGGAGGGATAACGACTTTGCCACCAGCACTCGTTTGCCCGCTTATGAACGTGCTGTTGGGTATCGGCGGAACCGACGACTCACTTTACGCGCTCTCAGAAGTCGTCGAGCGGACGAAAGCGACGGGTGATACGCTCACCATCGCCATCCTCGATAACCCCGAATCAGACCGCACCAAAGACGCCATCGAGCGACGCGTGCGCGAGGTTCTCGAAGCAAACGGCGTCGAAGCGAGCATCGAACACCTCTCTGGACACCCCGGAAGTAAGCTGGTCGAACTGGCAGACAGCGGTGAGTTCGACCGTGTCGTCTTGGGCGGCGGCCAGCGCAGTCCGATGGGGAAAATCAACTTGGGGAGCGTCTCTGAGTTCGTCCTGCTCAACTCCCGAACGTCGGTGACGCTCATCCGATGAGCCACGACGTCTACCCCGACGAGGTGACAGGCCCCTTCGAGGAACCGCCGCTTTCGTTCACCGATACGGAAGGCCGCGAACTTGTCGTCGAAGCGTACGACGGTGCGATAGAAGAACTCGTGGCGATGTACGTCGAGTTTGACCCCGCAGACCGCGCACAGGGCATCCCGCCGGTTGGCGAACAGAGCGTCCGCAAGTGGCTCGAAAACATCGTCCCGAAAGGGCACAACGTGGTCGTCCGCCACGACGGCGATGTCATCGGGCACGCCACGCTCGTCCCCGACGACGGCGAGTCGTACGAACTCGCCATCTTCGTCCTCCACGCGTATCAGGGCGCAGGGATTGGCTCGAAGCTGCTGACCGCACTGCTCGGGCTTGGTGCCACACGAGGCGTCAAAAAGGTGTGGCTCACCGTCGAGCGATGGAACGCCGCTGCGATTGGTCTGTATCACAAAGTCGGCTTCGAGACGAGCGGCACCGAGAGCTTCGAACTCGAAATGGCGATTCGACTAAACTGAGAGCACGGGCTGGCTCGCGTAGAGCAACACGTATTCTGCGGCTTTCGAGAGCACTTCGTCAGGTCGCCCCGTAAGCGGTTCGCGGGGGATGACGAGGAAGTCTGCGTCCACGTCGTCTGCCACGTCCAAGATGACGCTTCCGGGGTGCTGGGTTTTGCGGTGCAGCGAGAAGCCAGCGGCCGCAGAGTGCCCAACCGAGACGGATTCCGGGCGGATGGATTCGAGTGATTTGACGAATGTCTCCATGCGGTCTGCGACGGTGTCAGGTTCGAGTTCGCCGGTCGCCATCGCACGGACGGAGTCTTCGCTCACGATACTGAGGAGGTGAACCGATGCGCCGTAACGTTCGGCAATCGCAAGCGCGTATTCGGCAGCCTGCATCGAGGCTTCGCTGCCGTCGACGGGAGCGAGCACCGTGTCAACTGAAACGGGCGCAGCCATGTGCCAACCTGGGTCGCCCCACCTAAAAAAGGCTCCGAGGGCGCGACAGGCAGAATTTATACATCATCGCGCAAAACGAGAGCGTATGATTGACTCCGTGGTCATCGCAACCGATGGTTCAGCTAGCGTCGAGCGAGCCGTGACGGTTGCGCTCGACCTCGCAAACCGCTTCGATGCCACGGTCCACGCTCTCTACGTCATCGATGACAGCGAGATTGATACCGCCCCCGACAGCATCCGTGCGGAGTTCCGCGACGCGCTCGAAGACGCCGCAGACGAGGCGCTTGCGGCGGTGAAAGCGGGCGCTGCTGGCGAGGTCGTCACCGCCATCGAAACCGGCCGCCCGGCGAACGTCATCTGCGAGTACGCCCGCGACAACGACATCGACGTCGTCGCAACCGGCACCCGCGGCCGTCACGGCGAGCACCGCTTCCTCTTGGGAAGCGTCGCGGAGACGGTGGTTCGCCGGTGTTCGGTGCCCGTTCTCACGGTTCGACAGCTCGAAGGCGAAGCCAGCCAGTAACCGAAATCCCTCGTCTCGCCAACCGAGGCGTTCTTTTCTTGCCAGCCCAACGGGTGCGTATGGACGATTATCTCATCGACGACGAACACCTCTCGTTGTCTCGAAAATCCGTACTCCCGGGGACGGGCTTTTTCACCCCCGATTCGTTCGAAGACGAACTCGAAGACCAGGAAGTCGCGGAAGCCGTAGACGGTGCCTCGACCGTCGTCATCGCAGACCCGGACGCAGACGGACTCGCGTGTGTGGCGCTCATCCGCGCCGCCTTCGGCGAGGCCGCGCTCGTCGGCGCTAGCCCCTACGACTTAGAGGACGCTATGGAGCGCGTCGCAGCGTACGCAGAACCCGGTGCGAGCGTCTTCATCTGTGACCTCTGTCCGGACAAGTTCAAGTACGTTGACGAAGAGCTGCACCTGCTCGTAGACCACGCAGACGTGACGTGGTACGACCACCACCAGTGGAACGATGAAGTGGCCGAGGCAGTCCGCGAGACGGGCGTCGAACTCGTTATTGGCAACTCAGAAGAGGAGTGTACCGCGGACGTGGCGCTTCGCTCTATCGACTTCGAGTTCCCCGACTACTTAGTCGACCTCGCCGCGGTCACGCGCGACCACGACCTCTGGCTGCGCGAAGACCCACGCAGCGATGACCTCGCAGACCTCGCCTACTGGAGCGAACCAGCGGAGTACGCTGAACTCATCCAAGAACACGGTGCAGACCTTCCGGAAGAAGCAGCGGAGTTCTTAGCCGAGATGCGTGTCGAAAAAGAGGCACTCATCGAACAGGCGATTTCGCGTGCCAACTTCCACGAAATCGGTGAGTGGACGGTCGGCGTCACCTACGGCCGGTGTTCGCAAAACGAGGTCGCAGAGGCCCTCCGCGAACAGGGGTCTGACGCCGCCGTCATCGTCAAACCCGCAGGCAGTGCGTCGATTCGTGGCACTGAGACGTTCAAGCGGTGTCACGAAGTTGCCGAACAGGTAAACGGCGGCGGCCACCCGAAAGCCGCAGGCTGTAAACCTGACATCTACAACGATATGCTCGATTACGCACACCACTGGACGACCCAAGGTGCGGTGACTAAACAGGCCATCCTCTCTGCGTTCGAGCGACTCGCAGTCGAGGAGTCTGCGGAAGACGACACAGACAGCGACGACGAATAGCACTCACGCCTCGAAAGAGGGCGAACGTTTATATCATAATACTGCAATAACAGCCACAGGGGCCACTTGTCGATTTGTTCTCTGTGCCCCTACCCCCACCCCCCTTACGTCGCCGCGAGCGACGGCGTTTCAGGCGTCGCGGTCGCCAACGACCCAGCGGTCTGAGTAGGCCGCCCCGCAGGTACAGTGGGCGTAGGCGTGAATGACGTTCCCTTCCGCGTACAGGCCGCCGACCTCCTCGTTTTGCTCCTCTGCGAACGCGAAGATGTTGCGAATCTGGTGGTCATCGTCCGACTCGTCGTCCCACTTTCGCGGGCAGGTCGCAGAGAGCAGGTCGCCGCCGATGTCACCTTCGGTGCCCATCGCCCGCTGGGCAAACGTCATTGGGTCAACGCCGGTCGCTTTCTCGTACATCGCTCGGCCTTGTTCGCCGGGGAGCACCATCACGACGCCTTCGTCTCGCAGTTCGCCGTGGTCTGCAAGCGCCTCCGGATTCGAGAGGGCGTGGGCGGCGAAGAAAATCAACACGTCGTCGGTACGCTCACCAGCAAGGAACTCCGCACGCGCAGTTTCGCTCATGGCCGTGCTATCGGCGCAGTAAATAAAAACGGTGTGGCTTAGCGCTCGAAGTTCGTCGCCGCGAGGAGAATGCGAAGCGCCTCGTCCGGCGGGAGGTCGGGCGCGACCGCGTCGGTCACGGTGAACAAGAGTTCCTCGAAGGCTTCGCCCAGATTGTTGGTCGAAATCGTCGCCTCTGAGCGCTCGCCGCAAACGGTGAGCGAGAGAGCGAACTCGTAGGCCTTGCTCGGTTCGTCGGGCACCGAGACCTCCTCGACTGAAATCGGCGTGTCGCTATCAGCCGTGATGACGTACCGATTGTCACCGAGCGATTTCGCGTGTGACTCGGGGAGTTTGAGGTCGTCTGGGTCGAGCGGGTCTGTGGTATCGTCGTCGTTCGTCATGGTTTCGTGGTTGGGAGCAGGTCAGAGAGCGTCTGGGAAAGCGGGAGGGCAAAGTGGCGTTCAACGCCGAAGAAGTCGAGCCCGGAGAGCACGAGCAGGGCGGCCATCGCGCCGATCGCGAGCCCGAGCACCACCACACCGGTTCGCTCGTAGCCGCCGCGTGCGGTTGCGAGAACCGACCAGCCGCCGAGGAGGAACGCGACACCGAGGTTCAAGAGGGCATGGGTCTGGACCGCCGTTCCCGGTGAGACACCACCGGCGAAGGCGAACACGACGAACACGCACGTTGCGAGTGCGAATCCGGCTGCGACGGCGAGAACCTCGACGCGGTGTGCGGCGAGCACCCGCCTCACCGCGGGAACGGCCGCGACGAAGATGAACAACACCGGCACGATTGGCGCGAGGTACCGAACCGTAATCGTCGAATGTAGCGGGAGGCGTGGCAGGTAGAGCATCGTAAACAGGCCGATGTAGGCACAGCCGAACAGTGCCGTCTGGACGAATGGCTCTCGCAAGCGAGCCAACGAGCGGTTTGACCGAGCAAGCGCAACTGGCGCGCCAGCCAGCGCCGCGAGAATCGGTGCGGCTTCGAGAATCGTCATCTCGACCGTCTCTTGCCCGGTCTGTGAGTAGTCCACGGTTGGGATGGTCCCGCTCCGAATGAACACGTGATAGAGCCGCGTTGGGTCGAACACCGTGGTCACCCCGCGGACGACGAGGTTCAAGAACACCACTGCTGGGTGAAGAAGTTTCACGAGAAGCCCGCCGGCAGCGGGAGCGCTGTCGGGTGCTCCGCCTGCGGCGTGCTGGCCGCCGTTCGACGCATTCTGCGTGAACGAGACGACAGTGTCGCCTTCGGTGTAGCCCGGCAACAGTCGCGGCGGGGCGACGGGATTGCCCGAGATGGCGAGGTTCGTGAGGAAAAACGGCACGAGCGACAGAGCGAATGCGCAAGCGACGACCAGCACGTCCTCGCGCGTGTTCGAGCGGGCGGTGAGGAAGTCAAAGGGGACGAGAATCACACAGAGGACGAGCGCCTCGGGCGCGTGAATCCACGCCGTCAGTCCGACCGGGACGTACGACAGCGCCCGAAGGTGGCGCGCGTGGAGTGAATTACTCGCCATGCGGCTTGCTGCGAACAGCCAGAGCGTCGTGAGTGCCAACAGCGCGGTGAACGCGTGGCGCTTTGGAATCGGTGCCCAGAACGCAATCGGGACGAGCACGATGGCGGCGACGCCAACGGTGCTCGCGGTGCGTGGGGTGGTGAACAGCGATGCAAACCGGTAGCAGACCACGGGCACGAGCGCCGCGGCCACCATCGACGTCACCTGCAGCGCCAATAGCGGGATGAGTTCCGTGGGCAGTTTGGTCGCACCGATGAGGTTCACGAAAAACAGCACGACGGCGACGACCGACCCGGCAAGCACGAACTGCCGACGGCGGTCGGTGAGGTGACCAACTTGCTGGAACACCGCGAGCACCAGCAACGACCAGCCACCGACGACCGCCACCCGGAGGTCGGTGACGAGGGAGAGGGCGGTGAGCAGTCCGTAGGCGGGCAGCGAGAGGATGACCTGGCCGTAGTTTCGGCCGTACAGATAGCCATCGACGATGACCATGCCCGGCGTGTCCGCGAGCGCCGGGCCGAACGCGGGGTTCGAGATGTGGAGCTGGCCATCCACCACGGCCGCGAGCGTGTTCACGATGGTGAACGTATCGACGATGAAGATGTCCACCCGCCAGATGAGCCCGTAGAGGGCCAATGAGGCGAGAAACAGTGTAAACCCGAGCCGGTCTGCGAAGACACGCCGTCCGAGTTCGCGGACGTTCATGCAGAATCATCCACGCGGAGCGTCACCGTCTCTTCTCTCGCCGTAAACGTCTGGCCGCGGTGGGTGACTTCGACCCAGACGGTAGCGTCGTAGGTTCCAGCGTCGAGGGCTGTGTCACCTGACTCGATTCGCGCTGAAAAGGTCACCAACTGCTGGTCACCCGATTGAACCGTCTGGTTCACGGATGACGTGTGATTGAGGGCAGGAATCGAGAGGTGGTAGGTGAGGTTCGCCTGCTTGCCAACCGGGTCAACGACGACGGCGGCCTCGGGAACCGTCACTTCGTAGCCGTCGTCCGTTTCCGTGAGCGACAGCTCGGAGGCGTTGAGCGCGGTGACGTGGACGAACAATTGGCGTTCGGCCGAGACACCACCACCGATAAACACGCCGTAGAAGTCGGTTGGTGTGTCACTGGGTTGGGTGAGCGACACAGCAGGAACGAACGGCCCTGACGCGAGGAGGACGATGAGAATCGTCCCGATTGAAAGCCATTGAAATGCGCGTGCAGAGACCATGTGTAGTGTGTTTGTGTGAAGTGAGTGTTGACTGGGTGGACGCGTGTATGAAAGTGAAAAGAAAGAACAGTCCGGATTAGACCAGGACGTAGTTCTTCGAGCCGAGAGTGTCAGGCACGTTCACACCGTAGGTGGTGGTTGCGCCAGACTGGTCGACGATGCGGAGCGTTGCGTGTTCGCCCTCACCGAGGCCGCTACCTTCGATTGCGGTGGTGTCAAGAACGATTTTGAGACGGTCGCTGCTTGCGTCGAGGACGGTGACGGACGCGTCAGTATCGTTCGCGTAGAGTATTTCGAAGTTATCGGCGCCAGCAGCGGTACCGGTCTCGAACGTGAGCGTCGCGTCGCTCGTATCACTCACGTACTGAATCGTTGCAGCACTGAGGTCAACTGGGTCAGAGCCGGGTGATTTCTTCACGAGGAGCGTGACGGTGTCAACCTCAGCGTCGGTGGTGTCAACGACCCCGGTCGCGCTGATGACGTTGATTTGGTTGGAAACTTGTGCTTGTGCGTCTGCACCCGTGTCTTCTGCGCGGCTCTGAAGCAGGCCGGCGGTGTTGATGAGCACACCAGCGGCGACGGCTGCGACGAGTACCATCGCGATGAAGATGATGAGTGTCCCGATACCGACCTGGCCGCGGTCGTTATCATCGGATTTATTGAACAGTTGCATGATTTGATTTCTCCTTGTGCATCGCGACTCACCCGCAGCCCCTGCGTAGCCAGAGACCGGCCCACAGCGGTAGGTACCATCCCTCACTGACATCAGCGGAGAGGTGGCGGCCGACGGAACGAATCGCCGAGTGACATTGTTTCGTGGGTCACTCCCACGAGAGCAAGAATGCGGCATATCCCTAATAAAGTCGGCACGGTTTCGAGGCGCGTATCGAGATTCGATACGGGCGCTGAGGTGGTGTACAGGTCTTTTATACAAGATTGAGTCAGTACATGCGTGACCACGGCAACTGGTCGGCGGTGGCACTCCGGCGGCTCCGACGTTGCCGACGCCACCCAAGGAAGACTACTATGGCGATTCAAGATTTCATTGACAGTATTTTCGGCGGGCGCGAGCAGGAGGACGGTGAGCCTGTGAGCGAGGAGACAGGACCCGTCGAACCCGAGGAGCCGGTTTTCGAAGAAGACCAACTCACCGTCACCGATTTAGAACACCGTATCGACGAGCTCGAAGGCGACATCGAGCGGACGAACTCCTCGATTCGCGGCATTGAAAGTGCCCAAAACGACGTCAGAGACGAGGTCGCCGAGATGAACGACACCGTCCGGCGACTACTGGGCGTCTACGACCAACTGACCGCAGACGTGAACCCCTTTACCGACTCGGACGGGGCGGGCTTCAAATTCGGCGTCATCGACCAGCCTGCAGCGGCCGACGAAAACCCAGAACCGTCCCCTGACCCCACCGCACAGCCCGCAGACAACGATGTCGTGTCGTTTTCCGACCTCGAAGCGGCATACGCCGACGAGTCAGCAGCGGACGAAGAGCCTGCCGATGATCTCGTTGTCGACCCGGTAGAAGAGGCTGCGCCCGAACCCGACCCGGCCGAGAACCTCTCCTCGATTCATCCGGCAGAGCGAAACGCCGCGAAAACCAAATCCAATGGGACGGCCGCTCGCGGGCACGCGAATCAGAACGACAAGCAGACACAGACGGTGTGTCTCACCTCGATTGCAGAGAGCTACGCCGCAGACTTGCTCATCTTCGAGTGGCTCTCCGAACTCGTCAACGCCGCCGGTCCGGCGGGTGCGCTCAAAGCGCTCTCGTACTACGAGGCCGTTGACTGGATTTCCCCGGAAGTGGGCGACTATCTCGAAACCGTCCTCGGCGGGCCAGACTTAGACGTGCACATCGACCCGAACCGGCCGGGCGACCTCACGGCGAGCGACCACGCTGACAGCTACACCTACATCCTTAAACTCAACGCACTGAGCGAGATGGACGGCCCGCTTCACACGGAGGAATAAGTCGGATGGGGTTCGCCACGAGCGGCGCGACGGCCGTCATTTTCATCGGTCTGCTCGTCGCGGTGGGAACCCTCTATCCGGCGATGGAACACGCAGACGAACGCGTGTTCGACGCACGAGACGCACACGACGACCGCGCACTCGACCAGCGCAACACAGCCATCACCGTGACCCAAACAACCTACAACGCAACACTGAACGAACTCACCGTCACCGTCGAAAACACGGGGAGTACGACGCTTTCAGTCACCCAGACCGACCTCCTCGTAGACGGAGCGTATCAGGCTTCCAGAACCACGAGCGTCGGCGGTGACGCGAACCGGACGGTCTGGGTATCGGGTGAGACGCTCACCATCACGGTGACCGGCGTCGTGCCCCAGCCGTCGCGGGTGAAGGTCGTTACCGAGTACGGCGTCGCCGCCGTCGAGGAGGTCTGAGCATGGCGAGCGTCTCCGTCTCCAACCTCATCTTGTTCATCGCCGCCGTGACCGTCGCGGTTGGCGTGTCGGGCACCCTCGTGACGAACGTCTCGGGGATTGCAGAGTCCATCGACGCACACGGCGCGAACGTCGCAGACCGAATCGACACCGAAGTGGACATCATCTCAGACCCGGGCAGTAACGCCATCTACGACAGCGGCACGGACACCGTGTCGGTGCTCGTCAAAAACACGGGCGAGCGGACACTGTCTGCAGCGCCGAAAGACATCGACGTGCTCGTAGACGGCCAGTACGTCTCGAACGCAGACCTCACCCTCACCGTCCTCGACGACACCGAATGGCGGCGTGGACGAGTCGTCGAACTCGAAATCGACCGGACGCTCGGGTCGGGCGAACACCGCGTCGTCGTCATCGTAGACGGCGACCGCGAGACGATGGAGTTCTACACGTGACCCGCCACTCGCTCGGCTTAGAACGGCGCGACCGCGTCAACGGCTCGTTCGGCGGCGGCTTCACCGAGGGGAGCATCGTCCTCATCGAAGGCGTCGATGGCGCAGGCAAGAGCATCCTCAGCCAGCGGTTCGCCTACGGGATGGCGAGCGAAGGCGCGAGCGTGTCGCTCGTCTCGACCGAACTCACGGTGAAGTCCTTTCTCGCGCAGATGCACTCACTTTCATACAACGTTTCAGACCTGCTGCTCAGAGAGCAGCTCCTGTACTTACACGCAGACATCGATACGCACGTCGAAGAAGCAGGCGAGATTCGCGGGCGACGCGAACTCCTCTCGCGGCTGTGTTCGCCAAACGTCATCTGGAAGGGTGACGTGGCCGTCATCGACGGCTTCGACGCCTTCTTGCGCAACGACCCGACGTTCGGGTCGGTGACCGAGGCCGCGGACGAAGACCACCTGATGCAGAAGGTTGTCTCGTTTTTCAGAGAGCAGACCGCCCGGGGCAAGACCATCATCGTTGCGGTGAACCACGAGGTCGTGACCGAGCGGGCGCTCCGACCGCTTCGTGACGCCGCAGACGTGTTCTTCCAAATCGAACTCAAAGTCGTCGGCCCGAACATCCGCCGGCAGGTCGTCGTCCGACGATTTTCTGAGATGGACCTCCCGGTTGATGACGCGATTGGCTTCGCCGTCCAACAGGGCAGAGGCATCGTCATCGAAAGCAGGACGGTGGCCTGATGGCGGATTTCGGCACCTCGCGGCTGTCGGCTGAGTTGAAGCAACTTGCCGCGAAAAACCCACATCTCGACTCCCACCTCTCGCTGTTCAAAGAGCGCACCAACGAGTACCCCTCGCTGGTTGCAGAGCCGACCAAGGAATACAAGTCGCGGCGGCCAAACATCTGCTATCAACTCACCGACGACCTGTTCTGTCACATCTACGGCGACGTGGGCATCGACACGAAATACTACGTCGTCGAACCAACGCTTCACGACCACGAGTGGCCGCTCTACGAGAGCGTTCGCCAGCGCGTCCTCGACCTGAGTGCGACGAGACCCGCCCCCGCGGGGACTGACGCCTTCAGAGACCACCTCGACTCACTGCTCGATGAGGCGGTTCGCGTGACCGAGACTCAGGGGCCAGCAGACCGCCTGCGCGGGAGTTTGTTCGGCTCGTTTACCGTGAGTGCAGCCGAATACCGCCGCCTGCGCTATATCCTCCAGCGCGACATCGTCGGTCTCGGGCCGCTCAACCCGGTCATGCAAGACCCAGCGAACGAGGACATCCACGTCATCGGTCCCCACGGCTGTTACGTCGACCACGGCCTCTACGGGATGCTCGAAACCTCCGTCGATTTCGGGTCGCCAGACCAGTTCGAAAACTGGATTCGCAACATGGGCGAGCGGATGAACAACCCCATCAGCGACGCCCATCCCATCATCGACTCGACGCTGCCGGACGGGTCGCGTATCAACATCATCTACTCAGACGACGTGTCCATCAAGGGGCCGTCGCTCACCATCCGGCAGGGGAAGGAAGTGCCCCTCTCTATCTTCCAACTCATCGACTGGGGGACGCTCACGCCCGAACTCGGCGCATACCTCTGGCTCTGTATGGAAAACGAAAAGAGCGTGTTCGTCGTCGGGGAGACGGCGTCGGGGAAGACGACGACGCTGAACGCGATGCTCTCGTTCATCCCCCGAGACTCGAAGATATACTCAGCAGAGGACACCGCAGAAGTGATGCCGCCGCACATGACGTGGCAGCAACTGCTCACGCGTGACGACCACGGCGGCGGGACGGGCGTTGACCTGTTCGACCTCGTGGCGGCCGCGCTGCGTTCTCGCCCCGACTACATCATCGTCGGGGAGGTGCGCGGGAAAGAGGCGCAGATGGCGTTTCAGGCGGCTCAGACGGGCCACCCCGTGATTCTCACGTTCCATGCCTCGGACATCGTCTCGATGATTCAGCGCTTTACGTCGAACCCCATCAACATCCCGGAGACGTTCATGGACAACTGTGACGTGGCGCTGTTCCAAAATCGGGTGAAGTCGGGCGATAAAATCCTGCGCCGGGTGACGAGCGTCCAAGAAATCGAAGGCTACTCCGAGTACGAAGGCGGCGTCGTCACCCGCGAGGCGTTCAACTGGGACCCCATCGAAGACGAAATCTCGTTCCAAGGGCGCAACAACTCCTACGTCTTAGAAGAACAGATTGCGCCGCTGCTTGGCTACCGCGACTCGCGGGACATCTACGACGAACTCGACCGGCGCGCGGAGGTGATACGCCGACTCATCGCAGACGGCATCCTCGAATACCACGCGGGCAACGAAGCAATCGAGTCCTTCCAGCGCGACGGCGTCGAAGGCCTCTCCATCGACATCGCGGGGTTGACCTGAAATGTCGACAGAAAGCGGTGGCGCTCGGATTTCGACCGAACACGTTCGAAACTTCGTCACCTCGATGCTCGACGCCTACCGCGGGATGGGCATTGGCCTCGCCCAGTATGCGTGGGGTGTGTTGTTGCCGACGTTCGTGTTCGCCGTCGGGAGCGTCGTTGGGCTGGCTTACCTGCCGGTGCCGCTCGAAATCGGGTTGCCGATTGCTGGCCTTGGAGTGTTTTCGTTCACCATCGCCGTGGCCTACCCGAAGGTCGTCCAAGACCGCCAGAAAAAGGAGGTCAGAGAGCGCTATCACCTGTTCGTCACGCACATCACCGTGCTGTCGATGACGAACATCGACCGCGTCGAGATTTTCCGCACGCTCGCGGACGAAGACGAGTACAAGTCGCTCGCCGTCGAGATGGGGCACCTCGTCGCGCTCGTCGACACGTTCAACCAGAGTTTGGAAGACGCCTGTCGGATTCGCGCGAAGAAGGTGGCGAGTCCGTTGCTTTCGAACTTCTTCGAGCGGCTGGCCTACACCGTCGGCGCGGGGCAGGCGATGGACGAGTTCCTCATCAACGAACAGGACAGCATCATCCAGCAGTTCGTCACGCGCTATGAGAGCGACCTCACGAAAATCGACGTGCTCAAAGAGCTGTACCTCTCGCTCATGCTCTCGTCAACGTTCATCCTCGTGTTCGCCATCGTCATCCCGCTACTCATCGGCATCAACCCAGCGTTCGCGGTGGGAGGGGTCGCGGCGCTGTTCGTCGTCGTCCAGACGGGCTTCGTCTTCACGCTTCACACCGTGTCGCCGTACGACCCCATCTGGTTCCGTTCGGACAGCGAGGGCCACCCGCTCGATATGCGGTTCCGTATCGCCCTTGCCGTCGGCGCGATTGGCAGTCTGGTGGCGATTGGCGTCACCTACGCCATCCTCACCGGGCGGACGCCGTACGCCCCGGACGTGTTGCCACTCCCGATTTTCATGGCGCTGCCGTTTACCCCGCTGTTGATTCCGGGGCTCGCGATTCGCGCCGAAGAAAACCGCATCAAAGAGCGTGACGAGGAGTTTCCGCGCTTTATTCGCGCGCTCGGGGCTGTCGAAAGCGTGAAGCAGACCTCGACGGCGAACGTGCTCGCGACGCTCCGGAAGAAGGACTTCGGCTCGCTCACCGCGAGCATCGACGCGCTCTACAAGCGACTCTCGATGCGCATCGACGACACGCGGTCGTGGCGGCTGTTCGCCGCAGAAAACGGCTCCTACCTCATCCAGAAGTTCGGTGACATGTACGTTCTCGGGCGGTCGATGGGTGGCGACCCGAACCAGCTCGGGCAGGTCATCAGCCGGAATCTGAGCGAGGTGGCGAAGCTGCGTGACAAACGCGGACAGGCAACCTCGACGTTCATCGGCGTCGTCTACGGACTCACCGCGTCGAGTGCGTTTGCCTTCTTCGTCGGCATCGAAGTCGTTGAACTGCTCATCCAAATCAGCGAGTCGATGAACTTAGACAGCTCCATGATGAGCTTCCTGCTCAACTCAGAGGTGTACAACCTCCCACTCATCGAGTACCTCTTGTTGCTCGTGTTGTTGCTGAACTGCCTGTTGTCTGCGGTCATGATTCGGGTCATCGACCGCGGGCACCTCATGAACTCCTACGTCCACTTCGTGATGCTGTCGTGGGTCGCCGCCGTCACGGGCGTGCTCACGCGCGAGGCGGTGGGCGCACTCATCACCATTTGAGACGACTCAGAACTCGATATGAACTCCGCTTTAATATGGAACGTACGCGAACAGACGACTAGACAGAGGTCGCCATGAGAGCACCAAAACCATACCTGACAACGTTGGGAATCGCACCTGAGCAGGTCGCAACGACGCTCTCGTGGGCCCGCTACCTCGGTGAGACGTTCGGCACGGGCGGCGCGCTCAACTCGCTTCGCTACTACGAGGAGATCGGCTGGATTTCGTCGGCCGTGCGCGTGCGCATGGTCGAGTACCTGAAAGGTCTCTCGCTCACCGAGATTCACTCGAAGAAGTACGACGAACCCGCGACGCTCGACCCGCCGCTCGACGGCCTGAGCGGGACGCCGTTTGGCGCACACGCCCAGTCACTGCAGTACATCGCAGACATCAACGGGGCGGATTTAGAAGAACACCTGATGCTTGCCCGGCTCGCAGAACGGCGCGTCGAACGCGCCTACGACTACGAACAGACCGCGACCAACATCGCAATCGACAGCTGAACCGGCACACGCAGAACCTCCTCGTTTCGAATTATTATATTAGTATAATTACAAAATGTTTATCATATATCGTAGTGTTATCAGTGTATAGGCAATTCAGGCTGTTTAGAATAACCCGAAATTTGTCTTATTGTGTAGGAGCCCACAAATGCGCACGTCAAAGAACGCAAACCCCCTGAATTTACTCGTAGAAGAACTATCACTCTCAAGAGAGAGTCCCGAAGAGACTCCGTCTGTCGAGCTATTATTCGATACTGACACGTCAGTTCTGTCGACAATCGCGGCCGAACTCGCTACAAACGAGTTCGTGTTCGAGGAATCGATTGTCAAGGACAACTTAGCAGAGATTTTGCTCTTGCTCATTGGCTTCCGGGGGGCAACCCACGGCAAAGAACTCATGGGCGACCTCTCGAAGCTGTTCAACGCCCACCTCAGCCCGGGGACGGTGTATCCGGCGTTGCACGAGCTCGAAGCCGAGAACGTCCTTGAGATGCACAAACTCGTGCGGACAAAAGAGTACACCATCGAAAACGATGGCGTGGCCCGCGAGCGCATCGAAGACGCCATGCGCCAGCACCTCGCGGTTGGGCTCTTTCTCTACGGCTCGCTCCAGCACATCTAAGTTTCGTCGAGCGACCGCGCAATATCGGTGAGGCTCGAGTTCGGGGACTCAACCGCCGTGTACACGGCTCGTTCGCCTGGTTTTCTGATACCGTAGAGGAATCCCTCTTCGACGATATCGACGAGGACAGAGCTGTCGAACGAGCGCCCGGAGGATTTGACCCACGCGTCGAGGTGGTTCTCTCCCTCACCGGCGGCGCGTGCGAGGCGAGCGTTGTCGAACGCGCCGTGGATCTCCGGACCGTCGCTGCCAAGGGGTGATTCGATTCGTGCGTGATACTGCGTGCCGTCGAGGACGAGCCGGACGACCTCGCCGACGGGGAAGGCGTCGTGGTACGCTTCGGGGATGGAAATCGACGGACGGTCGGTTCGACCGCGGCGAGTGAGGCGAGCGCGAACCTCCGTCACCGAAGGGTTGTCACTCGAAATCTTGTCAGCCATTGGTGAGACCACGAACGCGGACCGGAAAGGTACTGCGCTTTGTGAGCGAAAAGCCGTGTCACTCTCGAAGCGAGGTGCGGAAAACTAAACCGCCAAAAATCAGCGTTATTCTTCGTCTTCGCCGTCGCCCTCACCGAGGAGGTCTTCGATTGACTCGTCACCGCGGGCGGTGATTTTGGCGTTGATTTGGCGCGTTTCGTCGCTGATTTCGCGGCCGCGGACCGTGATGCGGCGGCGCTCGCCGTCGCGCTCCGGTTTGTAGCCCGTGCCACCGGTGAGGAGGACGGCCTTGACGTTCGGGCCGGAGACGTCTGGGCGCATCGCGCGGCCGGTGTTGTCGGAGCCGCCGGTGATTGCGAGCGTGTAACCGGAGAGGCCAACGGCGTTGCCGTCTACCTCGTCGCCGATGGACTTGCCCATGAATCGGTTCGCATCCTGTCCCTCGATGTCGCGCTGAAAGGTCTCGCCGGACTCGGGGTCAGCGACGACGACCTGAAAGTCTGCCATGCGTGTGTAAATATGGTCGCGCTTGAAAAGCACATCGAAACCTCGTTTTCCCCCGGTTGGTGGGGCGACCAGCCGGGTACGTGTTCTGAGATTGTGCCCCCTGTCAACGTCACCCGATATGCCCGAGCGCATATCGACAGAACACCGGGAGAAGACCGGAGCCGGTCGAAAACAGCCGAATTGTCAGTATGAATCACCGAAGCGTCAAGTGCGTCCGGAACGAACACACAGCCATCATGGACTCAAAGCGGCTCGAACGGGCACTCACGGCGGAGTTTGACCCGAATGCAGACGAGCTGCGCGTCGTCGTCCGTCAGGCGTGTGACCTAGCCGATTCGGGGAAGATCGCCCGCGACCGCGGCCACGAACTGACGGTCGAGGACATCGTTGCGAACCTGCGCGACGCCCCGAAACACAGTTCGCTCTCCCAGCGCTGGAACTGGTGGCTTGGCGCACTTGAGACGGCCTATGGCGGGTACGCTGAGTTCCGGATTCTCCCGACGCTGTTTGGCGACATCTGAACCGATGGAGGCAAACGAACAGCGCCAGTAACGTCTGCCAGATGAAGCTACGCTTTCTTGGTGGGGCGCGAGAGGTTGGCCGGAGTGCCATCCTCGTAAACGACCGCCTCCTCTTAGACTACGGGATGGCCCCCGGCAACCCGCCAGCCTACCCCGTCTCCGACGTTTCGCCCGAAGCCGTCGTCGTCTCACACGGTCACTTAGACCACATCGGTGCGTTGCCGACGCTGCTGTCGGGTACCGAACGACCGCCGATTCACTGGACGCCGCCGACCCGCGAACTCGCCCTGACGCTCTGTCGAGACACGCTCAAACTCCACGGCGGAACCTACGACTGTCCGTTCACCGAAGTCGAAGTCGGCCGGATGACGCAAGTCTCGAAAGAACACGGCTACGGCGAGACGTTCGAGGCCGCCGGGCACGAAATCACGTTCTACAACGCCGGACACATCCCCGGCAGCGCCCACGTCCTCGTAGATGACGGCGAGACTAAACTGCTCTACACCGGCGACTTTCACACCGACGACACCCGTCTGCTCTCGGGGACAACTGACCGGCCCGAGGCTGACGTGGTGCTCTGTGAATCGACCTACTCGGACGTTGACCACGACCCGCGCGAGGAGGTCGAACGCCGCTTCGCAGAGAGCGTGCAAACCACGGTCAGAGAGGGCGGCACCGTCATCGTTCCCGCCTTTGCGATTGGCCGCACCCAGGAACTCCTCCACGTCTGTGCGGCCCACGGCATCGACTGCTACGTCGATGGGATGGGCAAGTACATCACGCAGATGCTGCGCAACTATCCCACGTACGTCCGGGATGAAGACGCACTCAAGCGGGCGAAATCGAACGCCCGATTCGTGACCGGGAAAAACGGCCAGCGAAAGCGCATCGCCCGGAAGAACACGGTCATCGTGACCACGAGCGGAATGCTCACCGGCGGCCCGGCGATGACCTACGTCCCCGAAATTCGGACGAATCCGGTGAACAAACTCACCTTTACGGGCTATCAGGTCGAGGGGACGCCCGGTCGTGAACTGCTGGAGTACGGGCGGGCAGAAATCAACCGACAGGTGATGCCCGTGAGCGCCCAAGTGGAGGCGTACGACTTCTCCGCCCACGCCGACCGAGAGGGGCTCAAAGAGTTCCTCGCCAGCTACACAGACACGCCCGTCTTGCTCAATCACGGCGACCGGTGTGAGGCGTTTGCAGCGGAGCTAGAGGGAGAGGGATTCGACGCGAGTGCGCCTGCGCTTGACGAGACGGTTCACGTCGAGTGACCAACTCCCGGACGCACTGGCAAACTGGAAAATCATGCCAAGCGCTACCAACGATTATGCGCTCGTCTCGCATCTATAGAGGGTTGGGGAACAACAGTGGCAACAGAAGTCGATTCACCCATCTTTGGGGACTCGAAGTATCGGGTCCTCCTGTCGATTGACACAGACGAACAGAGTGCGCTCTCACAGGCACACTACGTGAACTCGCTCCCGAACGCAACGGAGGCGGTGATGGTGACGCTCACCCACGTGTTACACGGGACAGAACTCGAAGCGTCGAGGCAACTCCAGAGCGCCCAGCGCGTCGGCGCGGTACAGGCCGCCCACGAGTGGCTCACCGAGCACAACATCGAAGCCGAAATCAGAGACGTGGACCATCCGTATCCACCGCGGGACGGGATTCTCGCGCTTGCAGACAAGATTAACGCAGACGCCATCGTGCTGTCGGGCAGAAAGCGCAGCGCGGTCGAGAGCGTCCTGTTCGGGAGCGTCGTCCAGACCATCCTCAGAAACACGACGCGCCCCGTGGTCATCGTCGACCCTTCGAACAACGACGAGTGACCACAGGACACCGAACACGTATTTTATGACGGGAGAAATTCGGGTTCACACACCCACAGCACCGTTCTTCGACACTCAGTTTTATTGGACAAGGTTCGAAGGTTCGCGCGTTTTTCGATTATTTGGTAAACTTTTTGTCCGCAGTTGAGGAATGCAGCGCATGGCCAGCCCAGGAATTCACGACATCCACTTCGACGACGCACCGGACGTCACCACGAACGTCCCCGGCCCAGCGTCGAAGCGACTCATCGAGAAGCAGTCGAAAATCGACAGCAACGCCGTCGCGTATCCAAAGCGCGTCCCCATCGCCATCGAGGAGGCGAAGGGCGCGACGGTGCGAGATGCAGACGGCAACACGTTTCTCGACTTCTTCGCCGGAATTGGCGTGTTGAACGTCGGCCACTCGAATCCGTACGTCCTCGAAGGCGTCCAAGAACAGCTGGAGAAAGTCGTCCACACGGTCGACTTCCCGACCGAGGCACGCCTCGAACTCATCGAGCGACTGAACGACATCGCGCCCGGCGCGCTCCCCGACAACAACCGTGTGGTGTTCGGTGGGCCAACGGGCAGTGACGCCATCGAGGCGACCATCAAACTCGCAAAGCACAACACGGGCGGTTCCGGACTCATCGCCTTCCGTGGCTCGTATCACGGCGGGAGTGCGGGTGCGCTGAGCCTCACGGCGGGCAAGAAGTACAAAGAGGACTACACCCCACTGCTCGGTGACGTGACCCACGTCCCCTACCCCTACGCCACGCGACAAGAGCAGTCGCCGGAAGAAGCCGCAGAGGCGGCGTTGGCAAACGTCCGCGAACTCCTCGAAGACCCCTACAGCGGGCTGGCGAACCCGGCCGGCATTTGGGTCGAACCGATTCAGGGCGAAGGCGGCGTCGTGACGCCACCGGCGGGCTTTCTCCCCCGCCTAAAGGAACTCGCCGCGGCCAACGACGTGCCGCTCATCGTTGACGAAATCCAGACCGGATTCGGGCGAACCGGCGAGTGGTTCGCAAGCGACTGGGAGGACCTCACGCCGGACATCATGCCAATGGCGAAGGCGATAGGCGGCATTGGCCTGCCACTCTCCGCGACGATGTACCACGAAGACCTCGATACGTGGGGGCCGGGCGGCCACGTCGGCACCTACCGTGGCAACGTGCCTGCGATGGTCGGCGGCATTCGCGCCATCGACTACATCGAAGAGCACGACCTTCTCGCGCACGCCCGAGAGATGGGTGGCTACATGCGCGAGCGCCTGCAAGCGGCCGCAGACGAGACGGACAACATCATCGAGGTGCGCGGCCGCGGGCTGTTCACCGGCGTTGAGTTCGTCGACAGCGACGGCAAACCGGACAAAGACGTGGTCAAAGAAATCCAGCAATACTGCTACGAGCGCGGCGTGCTCGTCTGGAGCGCCGGTCGCTACGGCAGCGTGTTGCGGCTCATCCCACCGCTCGTCGTGACGCCTGAGCAGGTCGAAGTCGGGATGGACGTCGTCGTCGAAGCAATCGCTGAAACCTGCTAACTCGAAGGGTTATCAGTGGGTTTCCCGCCAGTGGGCTGCGATGGTTTCGCCACTGGTCACCCACGTATCGCCCGTGGCGATGGTGTGCTGGAGGAGTTCTTCGAGCATGTCGATGCGCCCCGCGCGGCCGATGATTTGGGGGTGCATCGTCAGGACGAAACAGCGCCCGCGTTTGTGGAGGCCGTCGAACTCGCGTTGCCAGGTGTCGAAGACGGGTTGCGTGGGTGAGATACCGCTCTGGTAGGGAAGCGGCGGATACATGTTGAACCCGAAAAACGGCCAGTCATCTAAGCTCCACTCGAACGGGATTTCGATGAGTTCGCGCTCGCCGTCTAAGTCGTGGAAGTAGGGAATATCGGTGTCGATGAGACTACTTTCGTAGGTGAAGCCGTTGTCTGCGAGCAGCGAAAGCGAGTTGTTGCTCAGGTCTGCGGCGGGGCTTCGGTAGCCGACGGGCGTCTCACCGATGACGTCATCGAACGCATCGAGGCCGCGTTTCAGTTCTTCTTCTTCCTCGTCTGGGGTCATGTTCGCGGGGTTCGTGTGGGTGTAGCCGTGGTGGCCCAGCTCGTGGCCCGCTTCGTGAATCGCTTGGATGGTTTCGGGGTACGATTCGACGACTTTCCCGGGGACGAAGAAGGTACATGTGCGGTCGTAGCGCTCGAACAGTTCGAGGATGCGCGGCACCGCGACGTTCGGACCGAACTCGCCGCGGGTCTTTATCGGTGGTTTGTCGTACGCGGGGTCGGCTTCGATTTTCGTCCGCCAGAGCTCTTCTGCGTCAAGGTCGAAACTGAACATCGCCGCTGCTCGATTCTCCCCCCAGTTCGCGTCCGTGATAGACATTCACAAGAAGATTCAGCGAGCGTGGTAAAATATTAATGGGTGCCAGCCATCGATGCGGCGTTGAGTCGTCAAGAATTTCGGCCAATACCACAGGGAGGCATACAGTTAGGGTACTCTGTGAAAATGGGAACACGAGGCCAGTGTGGCATGACAACAACTAGAACACAAGTGTGTGAGTATATCGAGGAAAACAGCGACCAACTGTTCGCCCTGCTTTCGGATCTCGTCCAACAGGAGTCGGTCACTGGGAACGAAGGCCCCGTCCAAGAGGTCGTCATCGAGAAGTTCGAATCACTCGGGCTTTCGCCTGACGTGTGGGAGCCAGATGTAGAAGAACTCCGCGGACATCCGGGCTTCTTCGAAACGACATCGTTCGCAAAGTACGGGTACGATGGCCGACCGAACGTCGCCGCCGTCGTCGAAGGCTCGGGCGATGGGCCGTCGCTCGCGTTCAGCGGGCACGTCGACGTGGTGTCGCCAAATCCGACCTCGGCGTGGAGCTACGAGCCGTGGGGCGCAGAAATCGAAGACGGGCGTATGTACGGGCGCGGAACCGCTGACATGAAAGGTGGCGTCGCATCCTTCATCTTCGCGTATCAGGCGCTTTCGGAACTCGACATCGACCTCGCGGGCGACCTCATCCTCCAGACGACCATCGAAGAAGAAGACGGCGGCGTTGGCGGCCTGCTCTCTGCGTTAGAGCGGGGCTATCAGCCGGATGCGGCCATCATCCCGGAGCCATGGATGATTCCGAACGTCGGCATCGCCAGCGCGGGCGTGATGTACTTCCGCGTCACGGTACCCGGGAAGTCGGCACACGCCGCGCGCGGCTACAAGGGCGTAAACGCCATCGGGAAGGCGTGTAAAATCTACCAAGCGCTCGATGACCTCGACAAAGAGCGCAAAGCCAGAATCGAATACGCGCCCATTACCAACCGCGACCCGGACGCCGCCGGGAACGTCACCAACCTCAACGTCGGCGTCATCGAAGCCGGCGATTGGCCCTCGACGGTGCCCGGCGAAGCCGTCATCGAGTGTCGCATCGGGTGGCCGCCGGGCGAAACCCGCGAGGAGGTTCGCGCACAGGTCGAAGCGGCAGTCGAAGCTGCCGTCGCGGGCGACGACTGGCTGTCTGCACACGAACCCACCATCGAGTGGTTCGGCTGGAGCGCAGACCCACACGAAACGTCGACGGACGAGGAAATCGTCAAATTCGCAAAACAGAACGCAGAGAGCGTCACCGGACGCACCGGCGAGTTCATCGGCGGCGACGCCGGACTCGACGAGCGCTTTTACAACCTCTACTACGACATCCCGGCCGTGACGCTCGGTCCCACGGGTGAGAACATCCACGGCGCAGACGAGTACGTGGAACTCGACTCGCTCGTCGAAACGGCCCAGGCACTCGCGCTCACGGCGCTCGATTGGTGTGGAACTACCACCACAGACAACTAAATTACGTTTTTATTAGTCCCGTATTATTGGGCAGTATCCGACAATCAGTCATCGGAATTGTTTTATCATCTGTTCATGTTATGTAACACCATGACAAAGGAAGACTACTCCTCGCAGCGTCGTCGGTTCCTGAAAACGCTTGGAGGCGCAGCGACCGTGTCGATGGTTGCTGGCTGTCTCGGCGACAACGAAGGCGCAGACGGAACGACGACCACCAGCGGTTCTGGCGGCGAAGAGACGACCACCAGCGGTGGCGGCGGTGGCTCCAGCGGCGACGCGCTCAAAATCGGTGTGTACGGGCCGTTCTCCGGGCCAGCCTCGAACATCGGTGACGCGCTGAAAAAGGGCGCACAACTCGCGGCAAAGGAGATTAACGCGAGCGATTCTGACACGCAGATGGAACTCTACTTCGGTGACTCTGAGTCCGAGCCAGCGAAAGGCCGCAGCGCGGTCGAGTTCCTCATCGACGAAGAGGAAGTCGATATGATTGCCGGTGGCTTCCACAGTGACGTGAGCCTCGCGGTGGTCGAAGTCACCGCAGCGAAAGGCGTCCCGCAGATGATTTCGAACTCGGTGAGCGCGGCCATCAACGAGAAGATGGAAAGCCAGGACATGCGCAACGTGTTCAAGATGAGTCCGCCATCCGAAGCCTACGGCCTCGGCTGGCAGCAGTTCTTAGACGGGATGCAGGAGGCAGGTGACGGTTACTTCCCGTACGAGAACAAGCGCATCGCGATGATTGGCGAGACTACCTCCTACGGGACGTCCGTGATGGACGCCACCGCGTCCTACTTAGAGGAGGGTGGCTGGAACATCGTCTCGAAAGACGAAGTGGCAGTCGATGAGACGAACTTCACGTCGCTGCTGACCCGGATTCGCTCGAACGACCCGGACATCGTCTGGGCAGTCCAGACCGCGCCGTCTGCGGGGGCGAACCTCATCAAGCAGTTCAGACAGACCGGCTTCGACCAGACCCACTTCATGCACACGTTCGTGCCGTCGAACCCCGAAACCATCAACCTCGCCGGGGACGCCGCAAACGGCGTGCTCTGGATGACGAACATCGGCACAATCCCGAAACTCACCAAAGAGATTGGGCTGGCAGACGCGTGGCAGTCCGAGTACGGCACCGCCGTGCCCGGTTCCTCGGGGTCGCTGTCGTACGACAACCTCAAAATCGTCGAGAAGGTGATGGCGGAAATCGGCGGCAAAGCAGAGCTCTCGGTTGAGACGTGGGAGCAGGCGGTCATCGACTTAGACCCACACACCGGGTCTGCCGGGATGTTCGACTGGACCGAAGACGGGCCGTTCCACCAAGCACTCTGGGGCAAGGATACGGTGCCAGCGTTGGCGTCGCAAATCGTCGACCAGCAAAACAACGTCGTCTGGCCGTTCGAACTCTCTGACACGGAAATCGACAACTCGCTGTACGAGTAACCTAGGCGCACCACCCACCGTCAACGACGAGCGTTTCACCCGTCACGAACGACGCGGCATCGCTCGCAAGGAACACCACCGCGTTCGACACGTCCTGTGGCGTGCCAAAGCGCGGTACCAACGTCTGTTCTTTCTTGTAGGCAACCGTCTCGGGGTCGTCGAGTTCTTGGGCTGCCATGCCCGCGTCGATGATACCCGGCGCAACGGCGTTCACGCGCACGCCCTCGGGCGAGAAATCGACCGCGAGCTGGCGCGTCAGATTCACCAGCCCCGCTTTTGATGGCCCGTAGGCGGCGTAGCCCGGCGAGCCGTGTAAGCCCGCCGTAGAGGCGATGTTCACGATGCTCCCCCCGGTTTCGAGTAGCGACGGCAGCGCATAGCGAGCGGTGAGAAACGCACCGCGAAGATTCACCGCGAGAACTTCGTCCCACTCATCAACAGAAACTTCATCTGCGCTCCCGAGGTGGTTCACTCCCGCGTTGTTCACCAAAACGTCGAGAGGGCCGAACCGGTCGAGTGCCGCATGGATGCTCTCTCGCACCGCGGTTTCGTCGGTGAGGTCTGTCTGGAAGAAGGCTGCAGTTCCGCCCCGTTCTTCTATTTCTGCAACGACCGACTGCGATTCGTCGCGGGGGGTTTCTGTAATGTCGAGGACGGAAACCGTCGCACCCGCCGCTGCGAACGTGAGCGCGATGTGGCGACCAAGGCCGGTGGCCGCGCCGGTCACGAGGACGTGGTCGTCTGCAAACGAGAGGCCGTCTGCGAGCGAGGGAATCGAGACTGTCATGCGAAACGATGGGGCTGAAGAAGTATAATAATTCGAAACGCGGCGATCGGCCCGTTCAGGCCGTCTGCCAGCCGTGGTAGGCGGCGTACGCCTCGAACCCGTCACCGAGCAGGTCGGCAAGTGCGTCGGTGAGTACCTCGGATTCGACATCGTAGGAGGCAATCGCCTGCTCGAACGAGACGAAGCCGCTCGCAACGTCTTCTGCGACGCGCGCGACGGCGCGATTTTCGTGTGGGCCGTAGCCACCACCGCCACCCATCGTAACCGAGACGACGTCGCCGGTGTCGAGGGGCGTATCCCACACGGTGCCGAGCGGCGATTGCTCGCCGTCAGATCGCGTGACAGACGTGTCGCCGGTCATCCCAGTGCCGCCGCCGTTTACTCCCCACGCGCCGTTTTCGAGGCGGCCAGCGTAGCCCGTGCCGCTCGCGGGACCGGAGGCGATTTCGAAAGCGCGGCGAACGCCGAGCCCGCCGCGATACTCGCCAATGCCGCCGCTGTCGGGTACGAGGCTGTAGTCCGCGACGCGAAGCCACTCGTGGTCCTGTTCGATGGCTTCGATGGGGATGTTCATCTCGTTTTGCAGCGGGTTCGTCGTCGCGGATGCGCCGTCGCCTCCGGGGTAGGCTCCCCAGCCACCGCCGGGCAGGTCCATGAACACCTCGGTGTGGTCTGCGAACTGTTTGGCGAACACGATGGGCGTTGTGCTGTTGAACGCGCTCGCCGGGACGTGTTCCGGAGAGAGGTCGGCGAGCGCCCGGAGCACGGCGTCGTAGATGCGACAGCACGTCTTCATTCGGGCGCGCGTCGCCGCCGGTTCGGTCGGATTCACTAACGTCCCCGACGGCGCTTCGATGGAAATTGGCCGATACACGCCGGCGCTGATGGGGAGTTCTGCACCGCCGAGCGACGCCAACACCGCGAAGTACGCAGCAGAGTGCGTCGAGGCGATGGGCGAGTTGATGTAGCCGGGGAACTGGTCGGCCGTCCCGGTGAAATCGACGGTCAGCTCGTCGCCCTCGACGGTGACTTCGACGCGAACCGTGGTGTCCACGGGGTCGTCACCGGGTGCTTCAATTTCGACCGTCTCGCTTCCCGTCGCGGTGCGGTCTTCGAGTGCGGCGATGCGAGTTCGCATGAACCGCTCTGCGTAGCTGTCGAGTTCTGAGAGTACCTCGTTGTACGTCTCGACGCCGTACTTCGTGGCGATACCCGACAGGCGCTCGACGCCGCGCCGGTTCGCCGAGAGTTGGGCGTTGAAGTCACCGATGACGTACTCGCTCGCCCGGACGTTCGTGGCGAGCGTTCGGATGAAGTTGTCGAACTCGCGGCTCGTCGTATCGAGAACGAGCGGTGGGAACCGGAAGCCCTCGCCGTAAGTGGTCGAAACGCCCGTTCCGAGGCTGGCTGCGCCCTGTCCACCCATGTCGATGTGGTGAGCGATACTGCCCGCAAAGCCGATGCGCTCGCCGCCAACGAACACCGGGTGGAAGGCAATGATATCCACGATGTGCTGGCCGCCGTGGTACGGGTCGTTGAACACTAGAATCTCGTCTTCGCTGAGCGACGCTGCCACCTCGAAGTTCTGGGCGAGCGCGTAGGGCATCGACCCCAGGTGCATCGGGATGTGCTCTGCCTGCGCGATGAGGTCGCCATCGGGGCCGAACAGTGCGGTTGAGCAGTCTCTCGCCTCTCGAATCACCGACGAGTAGGCGGTGCGAAGCAGGGTCTCGCCCATCTCCTCGGCCGCGCTGTGCAGCGAGTTTCTGACGATTTCTAAGGTTGCCGGGTCGATGTTACTCATCTGCGTCCTCCAGAATCATGTTGTAGTGGTCGTCGATGCGAAGGGTTTGGTCGGGGAGGACAACGGCCGTGCTGACTTCCATCTCCACGATTGCCGGGCCGGTCGTTTCGTACCCCGGCGGGAGGGTTTGGCGCTCCAGTACTGTCGCCGTGTGGTGGTCGCCATCAAGGTACACTTCGCGGGTTTCGGGTTCTGCGGCGTCGTCAATGTCCCACTGGATGGTTGGCTTCTCGCCGGGGACGGTCACCGCGACGCGGCAAGTCACCACCTCGATGTCGCTCTCCATCACGAAGCCGTAGCGTTCGTCGTGGCGTTCCCGGAAGCGGTCTGCGAGCGCGTCGAGGGCTGTGTCGGTCAACTCGGTTGGCGTCTCGACGCTAATCTCGTGGGCTTGGCCCGCAAAGCGCAGGTCGGTGTGGCGCGTCACCGTCGCCGATTCGGGGACGGTAATCCCACTGCGCGCAGCGGTTTCGAGGGCGGCGAACTGCTGTTCGAGCGTCGTCGCGGGCGTGTCCGCGAGTCGGCTGATGTTCGTCTTGCTGGCGGTGCGCCGCACGTCGGAGTACACCAGTCCAACCGCAGAGAGGATGCCGGGGCGCGGCGGGATGACAACCCGGCTTGCCCCGAGTTCGCGGGCAACCGCGGCCGCGTGGAGCGGGCCTGCCCCGCCGAAGGCGACAAAGGAGAACTCGCGCGGGTCGATGCCCTGCTGGACGCTCAACACCCGCGCACTCTCGACCATGTTCATGTTCACGATATCGTAGACGGCCTGTGCCGCCTCACGCACGCTGCAGTCGAGTTCGTCCGCGAGCGGGGCGAGGGCGTCTTCTGCCGCCTGTTTCGAGAGGTCGATAGAGCCGCCGAAGTTGGCGTCCGGGTTGATGAGACCAAGGACGACGTTCGCGTCGGTGACGGTCGGTTCCGTGCCGCCGTGGCCGTAGCACGCAGGCCCGGGGTCTGCCCCCGCAGACCGCGGGCCGACTTTGAGCAGGCCGCCGTCGTCCACCCACGCGATGCTGCCGCCGCCTGCGCCGATGGTCCGAATGTCGTACATTGGAATCGAGGCGGCCTGCTCGCCGATGGTTCCCTCCTTCGTGATTTCCGGCGTCCCGTTTCTGACGAGGCTGGTGTCCGCGCTCGTCCCGCCCATGTCGAAAGTGAAGATGTCGGAGAACCCGGCCTGCTGGGCGAGCGCGGTAGCCGCAGTCACGCCCGCCGCAGGCCCGGAGACGCCGAGGTAGACCGGTAACCGTGCGGCTTCACTCGTAGGCACAACGCCGCCGTCAGAGCGCATGACGACGATTTCATCGACGTCACTGTGGGCGTCGATTTCGCTCGTCAACCGGTCGAGGTACGTCTCTGCGACCGGGCGCGCGTAGGCGTTCAACACCGTCGTGTTCGCCCGCTCGTACTCGCGAAACTCGGGGAGTACTTCACTGGAGGTCGTCACCGGAACGTCGAGTTCGGCGTCGAGCAGTTCCTTTGCGCGCCGTTCGTGTTCGTCGTTCACATAGGAGTGGAGAAACGAGACGGCGACCGACTCGATGTTCGCCGCTGAGAGCACCGTCGCAATCTCCTGTACGGCAGCCTCGTCGAGTTCCGTGACGACCTCGCCGTTGGGGCCGATGCGCTCTTCGACCCCAAAGCACCGATACCGGGGGACGAGCGGCTGTTTTCGTTCGTACGACAGGTCGTAGATGTCGTCGCGGTCTTGTCGGTCGAGTTCCAGAATGTCCGCGAACGGTGCGGTGGTGACGAGCCCCGTCTCCGCGCCAGCCCGTTCGAGGATGGCGTTCGTGACGACGGTCGTGCCGTGTGAGAGCCGACTCGCTGATTCGACTCCGCTCTCGCGGAGCGCGTTGCCGACGGATTTCTCCGGCGTTTCTGGGACAGAGGGCGTCTTTACGACGCGCACCGTCCCGCTCTGTTCGTCAATGCTGATGAAGTCGGTGAACGTGCCACCGATATCGACGCCGATTCGTGTGTCTTCGGTCATAATTATGAGAGTCCGATTCGAGTGTGCTGGTTCTGCGAGTCGCGGTCTGCAAACCGTGCCGGGGAGAATGGAGAGAGGGAGACGAACGGCGACTCACCGAGTGCGAGCGCAGAGACTGCCTCGCCGACGCCCGGAGAGAGCATGAAGCCGTGGCCGTTGAACCCGGCCGCCGTGATGAGATTTGGAACCGCCGTGTGCGCACCGATAATCGGCATGCCATCGGGTGTGGCCGCTTTCAGGCCCGCCCACGAGCGTTCGATTTCCATGTCCACAAAGCGCGAATCGACGCGCGCGACGCGTTCACCGAGTTCGAGAAGAATGTCGAGACTGACGCTGCCATCGTACGCATCCGGGTCTGCAGTTTGGCCCGAGATTGGGCCGCCGATGAGCGACCCGCCGCCCGGCTCCTCGCGGTAGTAGACGTTGTGGTCGAGCGAGAGTACCATCGGGGAGTCGTCGAGGCTAACCGGCGACGTGACCGCGAACGTCCGAATCGGTGAGATTGGAAGCGAGACGCCCGCCAACGAGCAGATTCGCGGTGCCCAGACGCCCGCCGCGTTCACGACGGTCTGTGGCCGAATACAGAGGTCGCCCGCCGTGACCGCCTCGATACTGCCGTCGGAAATCAAGAAGTCAGTTACCGGCGTGTTCGTGTGAATCGTCGCACCCGCCTCACGAGCAGCCTGCGCCTGCGCGGTCGCAAACAGGTACGGGTCTGCGTAGCCGTCGGTCGTGACTTCAGTGCCAAAGGAAACCGCGTCGTCGCACAGCGTCGGGAGGCGGTTTCTGCATTCCTGCCCCTCGTAGCGCGTGACGGGCGTGTCGAATCGCTCGGCGTTGTCGGCGGCCTGTTCGAGTTTCTCGCGGTAGTCGTCGCTGCCGAGCAGCAGGTAGCCCGGCTGGTGGAGGCCAATTCCGATTTCGCGTTCGAGGGCTTCGAAAACCGGCACGCTTCGGACGGCGAGGTGTGCCGTCTCTGGGGTGGAAAACTGGCTGCGGAACATGCCCGCGGCTTTCGCGGTGCTCCCGTTGCCAATCGAGGCCGCTTCGAGAAGCATCGCGTCGCCGCCGCGTTCTGCGACCCCCCTTGCCACGCTCGTCCCCACCGCGCCGGCACCGATGACCACGACGTCACACGAAATTGAGGTGGGCATGGTCAGGTTGACCGACGCCCGAGGTACATCTCGACTAATTCATCTTCGTCGGTGAGCTCGTCTTTCCGGCCCTCGAAGGACACCGAACCCTGGTCTAAGATGTAGATGTACTCGGCGATGTTGAGCACCTTCCGGACGTTCTGTTCGACGATGATCATGTCGATGCCCGCATCCTTGAGGCGTGCGAGATGCTCGAACACATCGTCAATGAGGTTCGGCGCAAGCCCAGCACTCGGTTCGTCGAGCAAGAGGAATTTCGGGTCGGCCATCAGCGCGCGGCCGAGTGCCAACATCGCCTGCTGGCCGCCGCTCATCGACCCGGCGTGTTGGCTCGCGCGCTCGCGGAGGACGGGGAACGTCTCGTAGACGTGTTCGTACCGTTCTGCAAGCACGTCGCTGTCGGATTCGAGATACGCACCCATCCGAAGGTTCTCTTTGACGGTCATCTCCGGGAACACGTTGCCGCCCTGTGGGACGGTGACGATGCCCCGTTCGACGATTTCTCGCGGCGTGGCGTCGGTCATGTCTTCGCCGAGAATTTCTAAGGTGCCGTCCCAGATGGAGACGAGCCCGTTCATCGCCTTGAGCGAGGTCGATTTCCCGCTCCCGTTCGGCCCGATGATGCAGTTTACCCGGCCGACTTTGACGTCCATCGACAGGTCGTGAAGCACCTGATTCTCGCCGTAGCCAGCATCGACGCCGTCGAGAATGAGTGCAGACTGTTCGCTCATTGTTATTGTCCTCCGAGGTAGGCTTCTCTCACAAGGTCGTTTTGCTGTACTTCTTCGAACGTGCCGCTCGCGATGTTCTGTCCGTTGTTCATGACGATGACGCGGTCACAGAGTTCGGCGACGATGGACATGTCGTGTTCGATGATGAGGATGGTTCGCCCGTTCTCGTTGAGTTTGGCGATGTGGTCTAAGATGTCGTCCATGAGTGCCGGATTCACCCCGGCGCTTGGCTCGTCGAGCAAGATGAGGTCTGGGTCGAGCATCAACACCCGCGCGATTTCGAGCAGTTTCTTCTGCCCACCACTCAGATCCTCGCCGTGGCTGTCGGCAACCCGGGTGAGTTCTAAGTCGTCCAATAATTTGCGTGCGTGTTGGAGTTTTTCCTCGCCAGAGAGCGGCGATTGGGGGACGAGCATGTTCTCGAACACGGTGAGTTTGCCAAACGGCTTCGTCTCCTGAAACGTCCGGCCAAGGCCGAGCGTTGCGATTTCGTGGGTCGAACTCGACGTGATGTCGGTGCCGTCGAACACGATGCGTCCGTCGTCAGCCGAAAGGAATCCCGTGGTGAGGTTGAACGTCGTCGTCTTCCCGCTCCCGTTCGGGCCGATGAGGCCGACGATTTCGCCGCGTTCGATTTCGAAGTCCAGCCCGTCTACGGCGACGAGGCCGCCAAACGACTTTTTCAGTCCGTCAATTTCGAGTAGTGCAGTCATTTGTCGCGCTCCTCCGTGTCGCTAAAGCGGTCAGTGAATCCGTCGAACTGCTGTTTGAGGATATCGCGTTGCGTGGCACTGCCCGCGAGTCCGCTGGGGAAAAACAGGATAACCAACATCAACAACAGCCCCCAGATGAGC
This sequence comes from Haladaptatus sp. CMSO5, assembly GCF_036689885.1. Taxonomy (NCBI): domain Archaea; kingdom Methanobacteriati; phylum Methanobacteriota; class Halobacteria; order Halobacteriales; family Haladaptataceae; genus Haladaptatus; species Haladaptatus sp. CMSO5. The sequence goes on along the minus strand of NZ_JBAHVW010000001.1, from coordinate 664,059 downwards.
AGGCGCTGTTCGATAACGCCCCGGAGCAACTCCGCGACGCCGACAACGGCGATGACGCCAACGATTGCGCCGCTGAACGTCCCGAGCCCGCCGATGATGCTCATTGCCATGAACTGAATCATCTGGTTGAGTTCGAGCATCGGCGGGGAGATGATGAGGATGTTGTACGCCTGCAGACCCCCGGCGACACCGGCGAGCGCAGAGCCGATGAAGAAGCCGACGAGCTTGTGGCGGTAGGTGTCGTTGCCAAGCATCTGTGCGGCATCCTCTGCCTCACGAATCGCCCGTGCAATCAGTCCGAATCGAGAGACGAGCAGGGCGTACTGCACGAGAAGCAGTGCGAGGACGAGCACCAACACGAAGTAATAGAAGACAATCCGGTCGCCGCCGAACATCGGCGCGAAGCCGGTGTAGCCCGTTGGCCCGTTGGTCACGTCGCGGAACGTGATAACCGCAAGGTGAATGATTTCGGCGAATGCGAGCGTCACCATTGCGAGATACGACCCGCTGAGTCGGAGCGACGGAATCGTAATCGGGAGACTGAACAACCCCGCAACCAACCCGCCGATGACGAGCGCCAGCACCGGTGGAATGCCGAACTCAGCGGCGCAGATGACCGTTGCGTACGCGCCGACGCCGTAGAGCGCCGCGTGCGTGAAACTGAACATGCCGAAGTAGCCAGCAAGCAGGTTCCAACTGGAAACTGCGAGGATGAAGATGAGAATCTGGAGCGTTACACTCAAATGGAACTGGCGGAGGAAGAACGGCGCGCCGAGCGCGAACAGAACGCCGAGTGCGAAGATAACGCCTTTCGGCCCGAGCAGGTCTTCGCTGAGTCGGGTTTGCGTCCGTGAAAGCGTCAGGCGAAGCGACTCTGCGAGGCTCATCCGTCGATCACGCCTCCGATGCCGGTTGGCTTCACAATCAGAATCACAATCATCGCGAGAAAGAGCAACATCGAGGTCTGCTGGCTCGACGTGAACGTGAGGCTCACACTGCGGAGGACGCCGATGAGCAACGCCGCAATCAGCGTGCCACGGACGCTGCCGAGGCCGCCGATGATAACCACGATGAACGCGAGCAAGAACGGTTGCCAGCCCACAGAGGGGTAGATGTTGAAAATCGGGGCGAGCAACGCGCCCGCGAGTCCGGCAAGCGCCGCACTGATGCCGAAGGTGATGGCGTAGATGCGATCAGAGCGAACGCCCATGAGCTTTGCCGTGTTCTGGTCTTGGGCAACCGCGCGCATCGCCATGCCGAGGCGCGTATATTTGATAACCGCAAAGAGCACGCCGAGTGCGGCGAGCGCGACGATGAACAGATACACCTGTTCTGCCACGAAGAAAAACGGTCCGACTTCCCACACGCCCGGCACGATGGTGGGAAGCGTTCGTCGAGTAGAGCCCAGTGGCGAGCCTCTGATGATGTTTTCTAGAACCACTGCCAAGCCGAACGTCCCGATGATGGCGGCGAATTCAGCGTTATCTCTGTCCCGAAGGCGGCGGACTACCCCGAACTCCGTCACCATGCCGAGGACGAACACGACGAGAACCGCGCCCGGAAGCGCCAACAGTGCGTTGCCCGTTAGCTCGAAGGTGAGAAAGCCGGCGTAACCACCCATCATAAACATTGCACCGTGGGCGAAGTTGAGGATACGAGTCACACCCCAAATGAGTGTGAGTCCAACCGCCACCAATGCAAGTTGGCCACCAAACAAAATCCCGTTAAAAATTTGTTGGATAACCAAGAGTAGGTCGACCATATTACGCCCTTTGCAGAAGAAGGATAAAAACCTTGTTTTGTGTTCACTCCTAACAAAGAATAAAACTCCGTGCTGGCGTGCGCTTGTTGGTTTCAAGATGACCAGCAATTGCGCCACTGAGGCGCGCTCAGCAACAAGCAGACCGCAGTGTTCGCTAAACGACGCTACTCTGAACCGGCTCGTCGAGTGTCAGTCCATCTCCGGTAAGAGTTTCGTCATCAGTTTCTCGATATCGTAGTCGTTGAACGGGTTTGGCTCGTTTTTCAGCGTCGTGATGACGAACGTCGAACTCGTTCTGTCGATTTCGTCTACGTCCTCGAAGGCCTCGATGAGCTCTTCGACCATCTCACGCGACATGAGGTGTGAGACGAGAATGAAGTCCGTGTCGCCAAGCGTGAAATAGACCTGATTGACCCCGTTTATCTCCCCCAACTTCTCGCCTACGGTCTTGTGATACCCGGAATCGTACTCCGCCCACACCTCGGTGATGAGGGTCAAGCCAAGGCCTGCTTTCTTGAAGTTGATGTCGAACACTTCGTTCTCGATGATGCCGTCTTCTTGGAGTTTTTTGAGCCGATAGTGAACGGTCGATTTCGGGATTCCCGTCTCGTCTGTAATCCTGTCTGGACTGCCAGAGCCGAGCGTCCCGATTGCTTTGAGAATCCGAATATCCTTCTCGTCCATAGACTGCATTCGGAACATTCCGTAATGATTGTTCTGTGTTTAGCCCTGGTGAGGAACGTCAGTCAACTGATGATTCCGGACAGTGACCAATGAGACGCAGAAACTGCGGAAAAATCGCGGCGGTCGCAGTGTGGTCAGTCGTCGCTCGTCAGTCCGGTTCGCAAACCACTTGAAGCACCGGGCTTCGCGGAGATGTCCTTGCGCCGGGCGTCGAATTCGGAGAAGCCGTACACCAGCACGACGAGCGTCACGACGCCGAGTGGGAGCAAGATGAGCGGGCTGAGGTTCGTGATGCCGTACAGGACGTAAATCACGCCCGTGGCGATGAGCACCGTAAACGCGTAGTACATCTGCGTGCGGACGTGGTCGATGTGGTCTGACCCCGCGAACGTCGAGGCGAGGACGGTGGTGTCAGAGATGGGCGAGCAGTTGTCACCGAACACCGCACCGCTGAACATCGCACCGACGGCGACGGCGAGGAAATGTGGGTCGTTACTGCCAATCGACCACGCGAGTGGAATCACGATTGGCGTCATAATCGACATCGTCCCCCACGAAGTACCGATGGCGAAGGCGATGAACGCCGAGGTGAAGAACACGACGACGGGAACCATCACCGGCGAGACGACGCCGGTTGCGTACTGGGTGACGTACGCACCGGTGCCGAGCGCAGAAGCAACGGAGCCAATCGACCAGGCGAGCACGAGAATGCTTATCGCAGGGAGCATCGTCCCGAAGCCGTCTAAGACGGTCTCCATCGACTCGGAGATGGACATGAGCCCTTCGCTGAGTGCGAGGAGGATGGCGGTCGAAACCATGGCGAACGACCCCCAGACGAGCGCGGTCGCAACGGCGGTGTTGTTGACCATCTCGATGAACGTTCGGTCGGGTGCATATCCCATCATCACCGCACCGCCGATGACGGTCGCAACGAGGGCGAACACCGGCAGTGCGAACACGCGAAGCGGGGCGTCCTCGGTGACGGGTTCGCCCAACTCTTCTTTGATGTTCTGCAGCGCATTTGCGTCCTCGCGGATGACGTTGCCCGTTTTCACCGCCCGATTTTCGGCGGTGAGCATCTCACCGAAGTCCCGCCCCGAGATGACGATGATGCCGACCATCACCACCGCGAGAATGGAGTACATGTTGTACGGAATGCTCTGGATGAACGTTGCTGCGGCAGACGGCGTCTGGTCTGCGATGCCGAGTTCTTGATACTGGGTTTCGATGAGGCCGATTTCGAAGGCAACCCAGCTCGAAATCCCGATTGTCGCAACGGGTGCGGCAGTCGAGTCCAGGATGTAGGCGAGTTTTTCGCGCGACATCTTGAGTTCGTCTGCGAGATTCTTCATCGAACTGCCGACGATGGCGTTGTTGGCGTAGTCGTCGAAGCACCAGAGAATGCCGAGCAGCCAGGTCGAGATGCCGATTTTTCGGTGAGAGTTGATGCGGCGCGTTGCGAATTTGGTGATGGCGTGTGCGCCCCCTAGCTTCCAGATGAGCGCGATACCCGCCCCGAGTAACATCACGAACACGAGAATCGTTGCGTTAAACGTACTCGCTCCGATTGCGTTTACAATCCACTCGAACGTTTGGGCGACACCGATGTTTCCAGCGTAAATGACCGCACCAATCCACACGCCGACGAACAGCGAGAGCATCGCCCGTCGGGTGATAATCGCCAGCGCAATGGCGAGAAGTGGTGGTGCGAGGGATAGTATCCCGAAGTGTGGAGCCATGTTCTATGCCTTCACATATCATGCAATAAAATATTTTTGCCAATTTTTTAACTAATTAGTGCCAATATTTACCACGTGCTGGACAGCAGTGGACGGTCAGCCGATACTGCTCGGAGAGGGCGAGCAACTGTTCAGTTTCAAGAGCCGTCGGGCTCTCGATGCCGCCAGACGAACCCCTTTCTGTGTGGCATCCGAAGGTACGGCGATGGTCTCCAATCAGAGCGACACCTTCGACATCGGTGGCGAACTTACCGTCAACCGGCTCGGCTTCGGCGCGATGCGCATCACCGGCGACGGCATCATCGGTGAGCCAGAGGACGTCGCGAACGCAAAGGAAGTACTCCAAACCGCAGTCGAACTGGGCGTAAACTTCATCGACACCGCAGACTCCTACGGCCCGGGAACCAGTGAGCGACTCATCCGTGAGGCACTCACGCCCTACGCGGACGATCTCGTGATTGCGACGAAAGGCGGCCTGCTTCGCAACCGAGAGACCGACTGGAAACCGTGTGGCGACCCCGACTACCTCAGGAACGCCCACCTCACCAGCCTCGACCGCCTCGGTCTCGACGCGATTGACCTCTATCAGTTCCACCGCCCCGACCCGGACACGCCGTTCGAAGACTCGGTGGAAACACTCGCAGAACTCAAAGACGAGGGCGTGATTCGCCACGTCGGGCTCAGCAACGTGAGCGTAGAGCAGTTAGAGACCGCCCGCGAGCTGGTGGACATCGCCACGGTCCAGAACCGATACTCCATCAAAGAGCGCGAATCAGAGGACGTCCTCTCGGTGTGCGAGGACGAAGACATCGGCTTCATCCCGTGGTTCCCGCTCGGCGCGGGCGACCTCGGCAAGACGGGCGAGATGCTCGACGAGATCGCCGCGACCCACAGCGCCACGCGCTATCAGATTGCCCTCGCGTGGTTGCTTCAGCACTCGCCGGTCATGCTCCCGATTCCGGGCACCTCCAGTCTGACGCATTTAGAAGAGAACGTCGCCGCCTCCGGCATCACCCTTGCTGCCGACGAAGTGGCGCGCCTCGACGTGTAACCGAGAAATCCTTTTTCCCCGTGCGGCCGTATGTCTAGCATGGCCCAACACGACCTCGATCCAGCGGAGAAGGCAGCCTTACACGAACTCCAACTCGGTATCGAACACCTGTATCGTGCCTACGGAAAGTTTCTCGAATTTCACCACGGCATCGGCCACGCGATGGATCGGTTTGCCACCGCAGAGCGCGTCCTTCGGGAGGCGGGCTACACCGAGTTCGCAGATGAACTGCGCGACCACCAGCTCCCTGCGGGCGTGGTTGGCGACAAATGGACGTACGAACTCGTAGAGGAGTTCAAGCGGGGCTTTCTCGCGGACGCAGATGGGTTCGAGCAGCGGGTGTGTCGAGAACTCGCTGGTGGCGTAGACCACGTCAGCGAGCGCGAGTTACAGTCATACTGGCGGGAAAACGCGAAACCGAGAAGCTAGGCCTGTTCGACGTTCTTCGCGTGTTTTTCGAGGTCTGCGGCGAGTTTGCGAGCCTGCTCTGGCGACAGTCGCACCGAATCGGCGTGCGGCGCGAGGGTGTCGAGTTCCGTCGGGTCGAGTTCGAGTTGGAGTGAGACGTGGTCTGGATTTTTTCTCGGCGAAGTGACGTTGAGCGTCGCAAATGCTTCCTCGGTGAAGCCGTGGCCTTTCGCCTCGCCGTCTACGAGGTCAAGCGTGGTGTACGCGTTGACCGTCATGAGTCGGTCTGCCATCAGTCGTTTGCTGGCGCTGGCGAGGCGTCCATTGCGTCGTCTTCTGCGTACGGGTACCACGTCATCTTCGTGTTGTGCATGAATGGGTCTTCGTACGAGGTTTCCTCCGGTTCAGCGAGGCCTTGGAGGTCGTCTTCGTCCTTCGCGGCGATGAAGTCGCGGAAGCTCTGGCCCTCTTCGCGCTGGGCTTCGTACACCTGCAGGAGGTTCTTGATGTAGCCCGGCACCTCGTCTGCGGCGACGCGCATCTCGACCCACTCTGCGAACTGCGGGTTCTCACCGAGACCGCCGCCGAGGCCGATGTCGAACGCTTCGACGGGGTCGCCGTCCTTGCGCGTCTTCATGCCCCGAAGGCTGATGTCCGCAATCTGTGGCTGGGCGCACGAGGCGGTACAGCCAGAGAGGTGGATGTGGAAGTCGGTGAGCCCCTCTGGCAACTCGACGTTGTCGCGCAGCCAGCGGCCGTAGCGCACCATCCGGTTTTTCGTCTCCACGATGGAGAGCGAGCAGTACTCGGTTCCCGTACACGCAATCGACCCGCGCATGAACGGGTGTGGGTCTGGCGAGTACTCCTCTAAGAGTGGCTCTGCGAGGAAGTCGTCGAGGTCTTCTTCTGCGATGTCTGCGACGATGATGTTCTGGCGCTGGGTGAGGCCAATCATCTCAGAGCCGTACTCCTCAGCGAGATCTGCGAGTTCGATGACGTCTGCTGCATCTTGGCGGCCAACGAGGACGTAGAGGCCGACGAAGTACTGGCCGTCGCTCTGTTCGTGGACGCCGATGTAGTCGCCCGGCGCGTCGTTTCGCCCGGCGTTGTAGTCGTACTCGTGGCGCAGGTCGTCGCCCGCGGTTTCGAGTTCGTAATCGATGTAGTCGTCTTGGAGCACGCTGCGGAACTTCTCTGGCCCCCACTCGTCCATGAGGAACTTGATGCGGGCGTTGAAGCGGTTGTCGCGGTCGCCGTGGTCGCGAAACAGCGCGGAGATACCGGCCGACACGTCGGTCATCTCCTCGGGGCGACAGAACACGTCGATGTCGCGGGCGATGCGCGGCTCTTTGCGTGCGAGTCCGCCGCCGACGCGGACGTTGAAGCCGGTGACTTCCTCGCCGTCGATTTCTTTGGTCGCGGGTTCGAAGGCGAGGTCGTTGATGTCACCCTGGCCGGCTCCCCGTGTGTCGCCGGTCACGGACACCTTCCACTTGCGCGGGAGGTTCGAGTAGGCTTCGTTGCCTTTGAACTCCTCGTTGAGTTCTTGAACGAGGGGCCAGACGTCTACGTGCTCGTCTGCGTCGCGGCCTGCGACCGGGCTGCCGACGATGTTGCGCCACGAGTCACCGCAAGCTTGGATGGTCGAGAGGCCGACTGCTTCGAGTCGAGCGAAGATGTCCGGGATATCTTCGAGTTGAATCCAGTGGAGTTGAATCGACTGGCGGGTCGTCCAGTCACAGACCGCGCCGGGCCACTCGGGGTTGTCGGCGGGACCGGTTGCGTAGTCCTGTGCAATCTCTCCGACGACGCGAAGCTGTTCTGGCGTGAGCCGGCCCATCGGGACGCCGACGCGCATCATGAAGTAGCTCTCTTGGCCGGAGCGCTGGTGGTACAGTCCCCACCATTTGAAGCGTTCGAACCACGCGTCGTGTTCGTCTTCAGGGATGGCTTCGAAGCCCTCCTCGGCGAATCGTTCGAGGTGGTCTCGAATTTCGAGACCGTAGGTCTCGTCTTTCCAGCCCTCGACTTTGGTTGGCATATCTGGCTAGTTGTCCTAGGTTCATATACGCCCAAGCGTGCCGTCAATCATCCCCGCGTCTGCCTAATTGAGGGGAATATTGCCTCTTTTATCGGGCCGACTTTCGGTGGCGAAGCCGAGGAATGTGCACACTTTCGGGGACGACGCCGTGAAACTCCCCGTCTACGACTCGGCCCACGGTCACCCAATCGGTGACGCTTTCTTCGCCACACAGGATACAGCGACCCGCGATTTTCGCGGCGATGTCGCCGTCTGCGACGGAGACGCTGACGAACGCCTCTGCGAGGAAATCGGCCACCTCACAGGCGCACACGTCGTGTCGGGCGAGCAACCAGAGGTCGCTCACGCTGACTCTGCGGGCGTCGTTTACGCTTATCCACGCCCCGTCGTCGAGCGTGTGGATGGCGACTGTCATACCCGTGCTTACCCCCGAACGACCCAAAGCCCACCGGCCCGAGCAACGTTCCCCGGCTGTGGTGACAGACAGAACGACGAAAACCGCACGCAGGCGCGTTATTGTCGCACAGCTTTGGCGTCGCAGAAAGCGGGCGATGTTGCCGACAAGCGGTTTTGTGGGTCAGACTTTCAGGTGAGCGCGGGCTTATTTGAGTTAGGCTTCTACGAGGTGATAGGTCAGCGAACCCCGACACCGGCGCGTTCTCATCTCTCGACGCAGAGCGCGCCTCAATCGAACGGAGGGACACCACTTGAGTAACCAGACACCGAACACAGACACCGATTCAGAACAAGCAAACGACCACGATGCGAGCCACTTAGACGACCTCGAAGATGGGAGTGGCTGCACCGAAATCTGGGAGAAACTCTCAGAGCAACGCGAAGCCGCAGACGACTGACGACACGGCCGTCGATAGCTGTGTGCAGACCGTGCACGCCACGCGCAGATTTTTACGTTCCATCCTCCTACGGCGTCCTATGAGAGAGCCGCGGCGACGCGACGAGATAGGTGCAGGCCGCGAGTCGCCCGTCGGTGAACCCGTCATCCGCGGCGACCCGTCGGTCACCGGCGAACGCGCACAGGAAGCCGCCCGCTTCGACCCCGACGACCCAGAAAGCCTCGCCGCCGCCGCCCAAACGGTGCGCGACTTCGCAAACAACACCATCGGCGACGAAGACTACGTCTACATGCTCGAAGGCGCGGCCGCCTGCGCCGCCCTCGTGCGCGGTGAAGGCTCCTACAAAGCCGCAGCCGCCCGCGCTGACGGCGGCGTCACTGTCTCCTTCATCCGCAAGTGGGCGCGCGTCCATGACCTCCCGCGGGCCATCCGCCGTCACGTCGCCCAAGGCGAAATCGCTCCGACCGCCGCCAAACACATCGCCCGCGTCCGAGGCGAATCGCGTTTCCTGCTGGCGTGGGCCGTCCTCGACAACGACCTCACCGTCCGGCAGGTGCGCGCCACCGCGAGCGCCATCAACAACGGCGAGAGCATCGAAGCCGCCCTCGCGGAACAGGGCGTCCATCCCGGCGAAGTCACCCTTTCACTGCCGATGGACGCCTACCGCGAACTCCGTCGGAAAGCCTCAAACCAAGGCGTCGAACCCGGCGACATCGTCGCTGAGGCACTCGATACTGTGTGGGGTGACGAGTAGCAAACCCGCAGACGGAATCGTAAAGGTTTACCACTAACCACCGGTAGATGGAAGTACAGGGCTGGTAGCTCAGTTAGGCAGAGCGTCTGGCTTTTAACCAGACGGCCAGGGGTTCAAATCCCTTCCAGCCCGCTTTTACGACGAACAATACGGCGAGCACCGCGCAGCGTGTGCGAGCCATCCCGTGAGTCGGAAAACGCTATGAAGGGATTTGAACTAGGGAGCAGCTTGTCTGCGACCGAAGTTCAAATCCAGCGGTTATCTCCCAGCCCGTTACATTCTCTCGCGAGCAACTCCGCGAGCGAGTGCTGTTTCGACGCTGAAAGGATTTGAACGAAGGAGCAGCTTGTCTGCGACTGGCGTTCAAATCCAGCGGGCACAGATCGCGTCGTCGTCGTTCGTTCTCTCGGGCTCACCGCCGATGCGGCTTTGCCGCATCGAGGCTCGCACACGCTTCGCGTGTGCTCACTTCCGCGGGACACGTCCCGCGTCGTTCGCCAAACGCTCCGCGTTTGGCTCACCTTTATCTCAAAACCGAACACAGAAACAGGCATGAAACTCGTCGCTTCCACACTCTCACTTCTTTTGACGGCGACTGGTGTCTTTCTCATCCTCGTGAGTCTCGCAACCATCGCGGGAATGCCGTGGACGACCAAAGCGAGCGCGCTTGCCGCGGGGATACAGGTGGGTGGGGCGCTCGTGGCGGCGGCTCTCGGCGCAGGGTTCGTGTGGGCAGGAAGAAAAGCGTAGACCGGATTAGCCTTTGTTCGGGAGGTACGCGAAGGTAACCATGAAGATGACCGAGAGGAGGCTCAAGATGGTGACGCCCCAAAGTCCGTTGATGGTGTCTTCGAACTCGGTGATTTCGTGCTCTTGTGCGGCGAACTCGTCATAGTTTGGCGAGAGTTGCACTTCCTCTTCTGAGACGAAGTTCGCGACGTAGGACTCACCGGAGAGGGTCACGTTACCCCCTTGGGAGAGTTCGATGGTGTTGGTTTTCGGCGCGAACCAATCGACGGTTACCCCACTCGAAGACACGCTCTTGACGGTGGTCGAGTTGTTCTGGTACTGGATTTGGTCACCGGTCTGGAACTCTTGGGTGTCCGGGTCGGGGAGGTACTCAGAGAGCAGTCGGAGGCTCTCGTTTTCCGAGTAGACGACGTAGCGCTCGCCGTTGCGGGTGATGGTTTCGTTGTCCACGGCAGGGTCAGCGGCCAGCCGCTGGGTGACGTTGAACTCCTGGTGGAGCGCGAACGAGGAGACGTTCGTGCCGTTCGGGACGAGGACGCGGTACGTCCCGTCGTTGTACGGAACGGTCGAGTTGTTCGCTAACTCCGCGGTGTATTCCGCAGACTGGTTCGTCCACTGGAGTTCACCGGCGTAGCTGGCACCACCGCCGCCGCCGTGCCCGCCGCCGCCCGACTCTTCGAGGGCGATTTTCGTCACCGTGTACGTTCGGTCGCCGACCGTGACCGTGTCGTTCATGCCGTACGTGGGGCTATCCAGTTTGATGTGCGGCTGTTCGGCCGTTGCGATGAGCCCGTAGGCCCCCGCACCGGCAACGACGAAGAACACTGCAAATATGGCCGCGGCGCGTCGTTGCATGCCTGAAGCGTCGAACGGACGCCGTATAACGGTTACTAATGAGTATCGCGAAGTCCCCAAACCGGAAGCCAGCACGGCTATCTGCGGGGGACAGCCCACAGCCGCCTCGCAGACCGAGCCAACACGGCGCACGCCGGAGATAGTGTTATATGCTACCGAGTCGCATAACTCCTAAGGGTATCGATGGCTACAATGACCCAGCGAGCAGCATGGATGCACTCCGCTGACCACAGGATTCTGGACTATCTCCGGCGCGAGCGCCCGGACTACGCACCGCTCATCGCCAATCGGCTTGGCATGCACTTGAAATACGTCGAACAGCGCATCGAGGTGCTCTGTGCCTACGGCCTGCTCGAAGCAATCAGCGACGAGGTCGTCTATCGCATCACCGAGCGAGGAATCGACTATCTCGAAGGTGCACTCGACCCGACGACGCTCACGCCAGCGAGCGACGAGGCTTAAAACGAGAGGTGCGAGGACGACGAGGGCATGTCGTCTCCGTCGTCGATGCCACCCTCGCGGACGAACCGACATTTTGCATCCGTGAGATACACGTCGCCATCTTCGACCGTTATTTCTACCTCCACGAGCGTCGAGCCTGCGGCTTTGCCGTTGTCGCAGTGCCCAGAACAGCCGTCGAACATCGAGCCGTGTTTGGGGCAGATAAGCTCACCGTCACGGATAGCCGCGCCCGTCCCGCGGTCGAGCCGTTGGTCGGTTTCGTGCTGGCAGAAGTTCTTCCACGCCGCGACGCAGTCTGCGAGATTGACGAGGATGACTTCCTCTTCGCTACCGTCGGAACCGCTCGATTTCCCACCGGAAAATCTCAGCCCCCGACGACGTTCGCAATTTCTCCGAATTTGCTCACTCCCATCCAATTCACGCGCACGGTGAACAGGTACGAGTCGGTTTCTGAGAGGTCGGAAAGAGCGCAAAGGTGCGTTCCGCGAGGCATACCAAACCTGCGCACAGCGCTCCCTTCAATGCACCGCCCTCGGCACATCCACGGGCTTTATCGACGTGGCCTCCGCTTCGTGACACAATGAGACTGTACAACGCGGCCAAACCCGTGCTGTTCCGGTTGCCCCCGGAGACGGCCCACGGGATGGTCCACCGGCTGCTCGGGGCGGTCGATGGCACGCCGATCATGAGCGCGATGCGTCGCGCCTACACGGTCAACGACGACCGTCTCCGGGTGCGGGCGTTCAATCAGCAGTTCGAGAATCCGGTTGGCGTGGCCGCCGGATTCGACAAGAACGCAGAGATTCCCGGCGCGCTCGCTGGCCTCGGTTTCAGTCACGTCGAAGTCGGCGGCGTCACCGCAGAACGCCAACCCGGCAATCCGAAACCGCGCATGTTCCGCCTGCCCGAAGACGAGGCGCTCGTCAACCGCATGGGGTTCAACAACGAGGGCGCAGACCTGATTGGCGACCGCCTCGCAGACGTGGACGTGGACTTCCCGCTCGGCATCAATATCGGGAAGTCGAAATCGACCCCGCTCGAAGACGCCGCCGAGGACTATCTGTACACCTACGAGCGTGTCAAAAACGGCGGCGACTACTTCGTGGTGAACGTCTCCAGCCCGAACACACCGGGGCTGCGCGAACTCCAGAATCGCGAGCCGCTCGAACGCATTTTTCGTACGCTTCAAGACGCCGGCGCGAGCCCGCTGCTCGTGAAACTCTCGCCGAATCTCACGAACGCCGCCGTCGAAGACGCCCTCGCTGTCGTCGATGAACTGGACTTAGCCGGCGTCATCGCGACCAACACCTCAACCGACCGCCCGGCGCACCTCCAGAACGCGAACAGCGCCCAGACCGGCGGCTTGTCTGGAAAGCCAATCGAAGGCCGCGCCACGGAGATGATTCGCTTCGTCGCAAAACGCACGGACAAACCCGTCGTCGGCGTCGGCGGCATCGACTCAGCGCGCGGGGCGTATGAGAAAATCAAAGCGGGCGCGAGCGTCCTCCAACTCTACACTGGGCTCATTTATCACGGCCCCTCTCTCGCCCGAGACATCAACAAGGGCCTGCTGAAACTGCTCGAAGAAGACGGTTACGACAGCGTCGAAGACGCCGTCGGTGCGGATTTACCTTGAGTACTGCAGCGCGCTCAGGTCGAACTCGAAACCGACGACGGGCAGTTCGACGCCGTGTTCGACGAGCACTTCCGGATGTACCTCGCCGATGACGCCGGCTTCCTCGCCGTCTACGACGACCGCGGCGGTGCGCCCGGCGATGAACGACGGATGCTGCGTTGCTGGGGTTTCGAGTTCCACGTCGAAGGCGCGACAGAGCGCCTGCAGGCGGGCTTTCGCGTCCTCGTAGGACACGTCGTTGCGCGCGAGGACGGCGGCGACGTGCCGCGCTTCCGCGACGCGGGTGTTCAGCGAGTCGTCGCGGTGGGCGACGAAGCCGATTTCAGCCAAGTCCTGCGGGTACGCCCGGTGGGTGTTGTTCTCTAAGACCATCATGAGCGACGGGAGGTTCCACGTCCGAAGCATGGTGTACTCCTCGCTGTACGGTTCGGTGATGGTCACCGGAGTTTCCGCGCCGAGGCCGTCGTCATCGGGCGAAATCCCCATCCGCTCGAAGTTTTCGACCTCGCTCGTCATGTGGAAGTTGAGCAGGTCTTGGAAACCAAGCCCGACGAGCGTGTCGCGCGCGGCGGTTTCGAGCCGCGAGCGCTCGTGGAGGCCGCCGACGGTCGACACATCAGGGTACGTCGGTTCGAGGTCGTTGAAGCCGTAGGCCCGCCCGATGTCGTCCACGATGTCGAGCGGGTGGAGTACGTCCACGCGGTACGGCGGGACGGACACCTCGTAGGCGAGTTCGTCGTCACCGACGGTCTCGACTTCGGCGTCGAGGCCGGCGCGTTCGAGCAAGTCAACGATTTCTTTCTCCTCGAAGTCGAGGCCGAGCAGCTTTTCGATGCGCTCGTGAGTGACGGTTTTCGTCTCCACCTCGAAGTCGGGGCGCGTGAGTTCGCGGTCTGGATACTCGACCGTGACCTGCTCGACAGTCCCCCCGCGGGCATCGAGTGCGTAGCAGATGATGTTACACATCCGGTCGATTGTCCACTGGTCCGTGCCCGTGAGTTCGATGAACAGGTCGCGCGAGTCGGTCGAAACCTCCGTGCGGCGGCCGTTGATGACCGGCGGGAACGAGAACAGGCCGATATCGTCGTAGATGGCCGGGAATTTGTCGAGGCCTTCCACGAGGTCTGCGTACTTCGTGCCCGTTTCGTGTTCCGTGAGCACTTCGCGCGGGGTGAGTTCCTGGTCTGAATCGAGAGCGACGAAGGTGACGCCGTCGGGGTCAACGCCCTTGTACGTGATACACTGCTCACCCGCTTCGTCGGTCGCTTTCGCGCCCTTGAGCATGGTCAGGTCGTGGACGCCGATTGCGCCTTTGGCGCGCTTGCGTCCCATCGTCGCGTGGAGTTTTTCTTGGAGCTGGATGAGCGATTCGAGCCCCTCATCTGAGAGGTTCACGCCACGGACGATTGCGCCGGTCACGTAGGGGCGTTCGTCGGGCACCGATTCGTCTACGACAATCGACCAGTCCGCGTCGTTCGTCCGGGGGATGTAGACGCCGCGGTCGTCGCCGTACTGGTAGCGAAGCGACCGGGCGACGCCCTCGACCGAGAGACGGTCTAAGCGGTCCGGGGCGAACTCCAGTTGGAACTCGCCGTCGTCGGTTTCGCCCTCGAATTCGAGGCCGAGGCCGAACAGGTCGGTTTTGAGTTCGTCGTCGCTCTTTTCGTCGTGGCCGGTGAGCCGGCGCAGTTCATCTGGGTCAACGTCAACAACGGGCATTAGTAGACTACCTCCACGTTCCGCAGCAGGTCGAGGTCACACAGCGTGCCGTGTACGTCGCGGATGTCTTCGAAGCCGTGCATCAACATGAGCAACCGCTCTAAGGCAAGCCCCCACGCCATCACATCGCACTCGACGCCGAGGGGGTCGAGCACTTCGCGGCGGAAGATGCCACTGTTCCCGATTTCGATGATTTCGCCGGTCTCGGGGTGGCGGCCGAACAGCTCGAAGCTCGGTTCCGTATAGGGGTTGTAGTGCGGTTTGAACTCCAAGTCGGTGATGCCGAACTGCTCGTAGAACTCGGTGAACGTTCCCATCAGGTCGCGCACCGAGAGGTCGTCAGCCATGACCCAGCCCTCGATTTGGTAGAATTCGAGCAGGTGGGTCGGATCGAGCGTGTCGTTGCGGTACACCTTCTCGACGGAGAAGTGCCGAGACGGCTTTTCGAGTTCCCCGACCTCGTGACCGGAGAGATACCGCATCGAGAGCGAGGTGGTGTGCCCGCGGAGGTCGATTGAGCGGGCGACGTCCTCGGTCCACGGCGAGTGGTACCCCTCGCCGTCCTCGCCCGCACCGTAGAGATGAGCGTCGTGCACCCGTTCGAGCAGGGCTTCGGGGAGGTCGTCCATCGGCGGCACGTCGAGGGCGAACTGGTCCCAGTGGGTGCGCGCCGGGTGGTCTTGGGGCATGAACAGACAGTCGTTAATCCAGAACTCGCTGTCCGCGTGCGGGCCTTCCATCTCCTGGAAGCCCATGCCGACGAGCACGTCTTTGACGCGGTTTGCCGTCTGGCGGAGGATGTGTTCTTTGCCGCCGCGGTACTCCTCTGCGTCGGCTTCGACGTTGTATTCGGCGAACTCGACGTCCTGCCAGTCGCCGGAAGTGAGCATCTCGGTGGTGAGCCGACCAACGGTTTCTGCCACTTCGACCCCTGCCATCAGGGCATCGACGCCAGCGTCGGTGAGGCGGACAGAGCGGATGGTCGATTCTGCGACTTCGACGAGGTCGCGACGAGAGAGCTGAGAGAGAACGTCGCTGTCTTCGACGGAATTACCTGCGACGAGGGCGGCGAGGGCGGTCGCTTCTGGGTCTGAGTCAGGGTCTGCGTCAGGGTTCACCGAGACCGCGCCGCTGTCTATCGAGCCGTAGCCTTTGCGCGCGAAATTCGAGAGCGCGATGTTGACCTGCGGGCCGCCAAGGCCGGACGCGCCGATGATGCGCCCCATCTCGACGGCTTGCTCGGCTGCGCCCTGTTCGAGTGCAGCCTCATAGAGGCGGACTTCGGGGAGGCCGTCCTCGGCGTACTCAAGCCCTTCGTCGGTGATGGTGACGGTCTCGTCTGTTTCTTCTGTGACGGTGATGAGGCCCTCGGCTTCGAGCGCGAAGGCGGCTCCGGCGACCGTCTCTGCGGGGAGGTCGGTGGCCTCTGCCAGTCGGGAGAATGTCTGTACGTCTGTGGCGGACGCGGCCTCTAAGACCGCGACCTGTGGTTCGGGTAGTTTCATTATTTGGTGTTGTCGCGTACACTGCGAGCAAGTCAGTTAGCGGTTCCGGATGCGCTCACGCCGGTTTCCTCTGGCCCGAAAGCCGGATTCCACCGCCGCGCTATTCAGAACCGAAAAAAGCCGAACCCGGGGGTCACACGAGAGTCGTCGCCGGTCAACACAGGCGTGGGTTCGGATGCCATATCCGGTGATACGAGCGGATTCGCTAAAAAGCGTTCCGGACATTGCTGCAGAGCGCGAACCGCAGATATTGAACGGCGACTCAGCGACGCGACGAGACGAGTTCGATGTCCGCGTCTTCGAGGAGGTGTTCGACCTCTGCGCGCTTTTCTTGATGGTCTTCTAAGAACTCCTTCATCAGCTCTGCTGCCTGCTCTTTACAGCCGCCACAGAGTCGCTCGCCGCCGACGCACTCGTCGTACACCTTCTTCGCGAAGGCGTCGTCGTCCGCGGCGAGCAGGTAGGCGTACAGTTCGTAGACGGGACACTTGTCGGCCTCGCCGCCGAGTCGGCGCTGTTCTTCGGCCGTCGAGCGGCCGCCCGTCGTCGCGGATTTCACCTTGTCGTAGCCGTCCTGTGGGTCGTCGAGCAGGCTGATGTGACTCGCCGGAATCGAGGAGGACATCTTCCCGCCGGTGAGGCCGGTCATGAAGCGGTGATAAATCGAGGACGGCGCGTAGAAGCCGTAGCCGCCGTTGTCGAGTTCGACCTCTCGGGCCAACGCCTCTGCCTCCTCGCGGGTGAGGTCGAACGAGTCGATGTGTTCGTCGTAGACGCGTTTTTCGCCCTCGACGGCTTCGATGAGCGCCTCGAACGCCTCTTTGGTGGCGTTGCGGTCAACGAACCGAACCCGTGGTTCGAGCGGCTCTTTCCCGGCAGAGTCGAGTTTGGCGACGACGCTGCCGAAGCCGTCGTCGTCGGGGTTCCCGTGTTCGCGGAGCCATGCAGCGGCGTCCTCACACCGGACAGTGTCACCGTCGTCGGCCGAGAGCGCGCCGTGGGCCGCCCCGAGCAGTTCGAGTTCGTCACCACTGGCTTCGAAACTGGCGAACGCTTTGGTGACGCCGAAATAACGCATCCGGGCGGCGAGGTCACGGGCGAGGCGAACGTGGGGGTCTTGGTCCGGACCCACGGGAATGACCGTCGGCTTCGGTTCGTCGAGTTGCGGGTAGAGAATGTCTGCCATTTGCGTCACGACGCTCTGCATATGCGAAACGTCCGTCTCACCGTCGAAGCCGTAGATGTTCTCCAGTTCGGAGAAGTTGGCCTTGATGCCGAGTTCGAACGCGAGATCCTGCAGCCCGCGGTTCTCTGATTGACGATACAGTTCGCCTGCTTCAGGGTCGAAGCCGAGCGCGAGCAGGCTCAGTAGGTAGTCGCGGGCGTGTTCATCGATTTCTTCCCACGAGAGGCCGCGGGCGGCGTGGGCTTCCAAGTCGGCAATCAGGGCGTAGGCGTCCGCGCCCTGCTGTTGATGCCAGATGATTTCGTCGAAAACGAGTTTGTGGCCGATGTGGGGGTCGCCCGTTGGCATGAATCCCGAGAGCGCAGCGGTTGGCTTGCCCGCGGCCATCGCGTCGAGGACGGCCCGATAGTCGCGGTGGCCGAAGATGACGCCCCGTCGCATCAGGTAATGTGGATTCTCCACGTCGGCAAGCAAATCGTCGAACTCCTCGATGCCGAACTCCTCGAACAGTTTGCGGTAGTCAGCGATGGTCGACGAACCCCACGGGTCGAGCGTCGTCGCATCTGTCTCGCCCGCTGCTCCCGTGTTGTGGTCTGTATCGCGTGTCATGGTGTGAGTCGACCTACTGACAACCAGGTCTCTGTTCCGTCGTTCGCATCCGTCAGCGCAAAAACCATTCGTTTTCTGACCCCGTGGGCGAGTCGCACGTCGAGCGCCAACTCGCGCAGGGCGAAGGCGTGGTCGCGTTCGAGCACGCGAATCAGGTACTCGGAGTGGCTCAGGTCGGAGACCGACTCCACCTCGGCGTAGGTCCGGAAGTCAGCGCCGAATTTGAAGCCCGTTTTGGGGACGACGTCCCGGTCGCGCAGTTCGGTGTACACCGTCAGGCGACGGTCGAATCGGTCGCCTTCGGCTTCGCGGCCGCGCTCAACGATTGCGTCAACGCCTCCTTCGACTGAGAGCGTCCCGTTGGCAGCGAGGTAGGCGGCTTCGAGCAGCGAGAGTTGCACCGGGCCGTCTTCCATCCGACGACCACCGAGTGGCTGGCCGTAGAACGCTGACGCGTAGAGGTCGCTCGGCGGCTCCCAGACGACGACGCGGTCGTCGATGAGCGTGCCCGAGCAGGCGGGGAGGTCAAACGTCGAACTGCCGTCGATGTTGAGTTCGTCGGTGTCGAAGTAGGTGATTTCACCCTCCTCGTCTACCACGGCGAGGACGAGAGTTCCCAAAGAAGCCGCGGGAACGCGTTGGCGCTCGCCAACGGCGCGGATACGGTACGCTATCTCGTCGTTCCACGGGCCGTTGCCGCGAGGGAAGACTACGAAATCCTCGTCGTCGGTCGGTTCGACCCAGCCCTCGCGTGCGGGAGAGAGATAGAAGCCGCGGTCGCGGAGGTCGCGGTAGACCTGAAAGCGGACGGCGAAGCCGTCGCCGGTGACGTGGGAGAAAAACGCCTGAAAGTCCATCCCATCGACCGTGTCAAGGTCGCCGCGAAAGAGCAGGTGCGCCGCTTCGACGGGGTCGAGTTCGACCTCGTTGCCCCCGAGCGGGCGGCCGTAACCACGGGCGTCGTAGTACTGCTGGCGGGCGTTCCCGCCAACGTGGACGACGCCGTCTTCGAACGTGCCGTTCATGCCTATTTGCTGGCGGCTGACGACAAAGGGCCTGCGGTCAGACCGCGTCACAGGTGGCGTCGAGACACCGATGACCCGACGCCGTTTCGAATTGGGGCAGGCCACACGGACAGTTGCCCGCGTGGAGACCGGTCGGGAACGCAAAGCCGGTCTCGCACTCTGGATAGTTTTCACATCCGGCGATGAGGCTTCCTCGTCGGAGGATGTTCAGGTCGCCGCCGCACTCCGGACACTGCCAGTTCCCGTCGAACTCGGCTTGAATCAGCCCGTCGAGCGACTCACACGAG
Source organism: Haladaptatus sp. CMSO5 (assembly GCF_036689885.1). NCBI lineage: Archaea > Methanobacteriati > Methanobacteriota > Halobacteria > Halobacteriales > Haladaptataceae > Haladaptatus > Haladaptatus sp. CMSO5. Next base: position 644,732 of record NZ_JBAHVW010000001.1, on the reverse strand, counting down.
CGGTCGATACAGAGCTCGAATGCCTGTCCGTGGGTGGCGCACATTTTTGGCAGGCCACAGTCGTCGCACTGTTCGTCAAGTATGTCTGCGTGCTGGGGCAGGCCATAGGATGCATCACACCCAAGACACGAGACGAATTTTCGGGTTTCGACGAGTGTTTCTTCGCACGCGGGACAGGTGCCGACCGGCGTTCCCGCTTCGCTCGCCGGAACGCGAGCCTCTGAATACTCGTCGTGGATGGTGACGGTCAGGGACTGATCGCCGTCGGTTGCGATGATGGCAGACTCGCTCATCGACAGGGAATCGGCGCGGGTGAGCCACGCGACGGGCTGGTAGCCGTCGGCGTCGTGGATGAGGAGCGTATTGTCGGGCTTTGCAATCACCACGACGTGGCCGCGAGCGGTCTGTTCGCGGGTACCTTCGACGCTCATCGTACAGTCGCCAGCGAGGACGCGAATCGAGTCGGGCATGGCCCGGACTGGTTGCGTGTTCGTATAAAAAATTGAGTGGCGAAGTTACTCTGGGCGCGGGAAGCTCCGAATGAAGTAGACTCCTGAGACGAACAGTCCGAGGCCACCGAGTCCCCAGAAGAACGGAGCCAATCCGGGTACGTGAGTGCTGCCAAGTATTCCGATGACGATCAGACTGACCGCGAAGATGACTCCCCGTGTCTGATTGGTCTTGGCAACCCGAATCGTGTCCGAATCGTCCATTGGGCAAAATAATTACTCAATTGACTTAACTGTGAATCTTGGTAGTCAGCGTGCCGCCGAAGAAACTGCTCAGTTCACGCGGACGGTTTTTCGCTCAACCTGTGGCAGGAGCGGCAGGTCGGGGAACGCGATGTGGACGGAGTACTCGATTTCCTCGAAGTTGCCGCCGAAAACGGGAACGAGCAGCGTGTCCTCGCCAAGATACGACGCCTTCGCAGAAACTTCCGTGTCGTTACCCGTCACTCGAAGCCCGGCGCGCGCGCCCTTGCCGACGTTTTTGACGTGGACTTCGCGCATGTCGTTTTGCCCCGTCGAGATGGTTTCAGGGAACGTACCCCAGTCGAGTTCGACGCTCGGGAGTTTGCGGGCGGCTTTGAAGACGCGCTCTGCAACACCCTCAGAGAGACCGGCGTCGATGAGGCCGTCTACACCTGCGGCGCGCACGTCTTCTGGCGTTTCGATGCCCTCTCCAGCGAGTTTGTGCGCACGCCCCGAGCCGACGCCGTCGATGGCGGTGAGGCCAACGGCGGCGCTCGAAATCCCGGTTTCCACGCGGGCTTCGACGCGGCGGGCGAGGTTCGCGGTTTCTGCGGTGTCGAAGCGTTCTAAGAACGACTGCATCGCCGCGAGCAGGCGGCGGGCGTTTTGTTGGATGACCCACGCATCAGAGCGGAGTTCCGGCGGCGTCCCGCCGTTCATGCTGGCTCGCAAGATGGCGAGCACTTTGCGCTGGCCGGGTTCCATGCTGTCTGGCGTGTTCTGGCCGACGAGGATAGCGTTGATGGCGTCGCGCTCGGACTGGCGCGCGCTCACGCTGTCGAACTCGGCGGCGCACGCGACGGTTTCGAGAATCGCGGCCTCGTCCACGAAGTCGCGGTCGGCGAGGCGTTTGAAGCGTTCTGCGGTGGCAAGTCTGAGATAGAACTTCGAGGCGAGCACGCCGAGGCCCGTCCCATCGACGCCCAGATTGTCGTCCATCTCGACGAACCCCCGAGAGACGAGGCCCGAGAGTGCGTCGCGCACGCGGTCGCGGAGGCCCGCGAAGTCATACTCCTCTGGTTTCGAGCGAGCGCGAACGGCGTAGAAGGTGGTGTCGAGCCAGCTCATCACGTCGTCTAAGTCGCGCAGCGTGCCCATCGAGATTTCCGCGTTCAGGTGAGCATCCAAATCGTCTGCGAGTCGGGACTCGATTTCCTTGCCCTCGCGGAGCAGTTTGCGGTACTTATCGGCCTCAGAACGGTCACACACCACCCAGCCGTAGCCCACGTCGTCGTAGCCCGGTCGCCCGGCGCGTCCGAGCATCTGGAGCACGTCGAGCGGGCTCATGTCCACCTCGCCTTCGAGCGGGTCGTGGAGTTTCGTGTCGCGGATGACGACACATCTGGCGGGAAGGTTCACCCCCCACGCGAGCGTGGACGTGGAGAAGAGGAGTTGGATTTTGCCCTCGCGAAACCACTGTTCGACGGCGTCCTTGTCCTCTTTCGAGAGTCCTGCGTGGTGGAATGCAACGCCGTCTGTCACCGAATTTTTGAGCGTGTTGTTCTGGAGTTTCTGGGCGTCGGTATGAAAGTCGTAGTCGCCGCGTGCGCCAATCGGGATGTCGCGTTCTGCGAGTTCGTCGCGGGCTTTTTTCGCCGCCTGCACCGTGTCTTGGCGGCTGGCCACGAAGACAAGCGCCTGTCCGCCGTCTCTGATGTGCGGTTCTGCGAGGTCGATGGCGCGGTAGAGTCTGCGATACTTGTCCGCAAAGGAGTTGTCTCCGTGGGTGTACGTCTGGACGTCTGCGTGGAGGTCAACCGGGCGGTAGGCGTCGTCGAACTCAAGGGTGGTTTCGGGAACGGCACCGAGCCAATCGGCCACGTCTTGGATGTTCGGCATGGTCGCAGAGAGCGCGACGATGCGCGGATTACACAGCCGACGGAGGCGCGAGACGGTGACTTCGAGAACGCTGCCTCTGCGGTCTGAGTCGAGCAGGTGTACCTCGTCGATGATACAGCAGGTCACGTCGGTGATAAACGAGTAGCGCGGCGAGTCGTGTTTGCGGGTGGCCGAGTCCGTCTTCTCGGGGGTCATCACGAGGATGTCGGCGCGCTCTGCCCGCCGGGAGTTCAGGTCCCGTTCGCCGGTGACGACGTAGACGGAGTAGCCGAGGTCTTCGAAGCGTTCCCACTCGGACTCTTTCTCGTTGGTGAGCGCGCGAAGCGGCGCGATGAACAGCGCCTTCCCGCCGTCTGCGAGAGCTTTACAGATTGCGAGTTCGGCAAGCGCGGTTTTGCCACTCGCCGTGGGCGCGCTCGCGACGAGGTTCTCCTCGCGGTGTAAAATCGCGGGCAACGCCTCGCGTTGCATCTGGTTGAACTCCTCGAACGGGAACACGGCTTCGAACTGCGGGATTGCCTCTGCGACTTTCACGCGAGACACCTCACAATGCGAGTAGGGAACGTGAGAGAGACCGCCATCTGGTAGCACCTTAGTCGCCCTGCCAAAAGGCGTTTCCTAGTCGGCCGCGCTTGCACTCGCCCGGGTGAACATGCCCGTGCTCGACGAGTGATAGAAATAGACGCCGAGGCCAACGGCGGCGGTGATGTTAGAGAGCGTCACCGCCCAGAACACGGCGTCCATGCCAAACGAGAGGACGAGGCCGCCAACGGCGGCGATGGGGAGGCGCACGCCCCAGTACTGGATGAGCGAGGCGTACATGCTGACTTTCGTCCGGCTTGCGCCGTTGAATCCTGCCTGAAACAGGTAGATCGCCCCCAGCGCAGGATAGCCGTAGGCGAGGATGCGCAGGTACTCGATCGAGAGCGCGAGGCCTTCTACTGAGAGTTCGGGGACGAACAGCGTCGTGAGCGTGGCTGGAAACAGCCACTGGACCAGTCCGATGAGCGCGAGCCCACCGGCGGCGAGTTGGACGCCGAGCCACGTCGTCTGCTTCGCTCGCTCTACTTTCTTCGCGCCGAGGTTCTGCCCGACGATGCTCTGAGCGGCTTGTTGCAGGCCCTGTGCGGGGATGAACGCGACGCTCGCCACGCGCGCCCCGACAACGTAGGCGGCGATACCCGCGACGCCGCCAACGGCGAAGACGACGACGACGATGATGAGGCGCACAATCTGGTTCGCGCTCTGTTGGACGGCCGTCGGAAGCCCCACGCTGAAGATGGAGCGCAGTTCCGCCACGTCGAACACGAACGACTGCGCAGAGAGCATGCCACCGTTTCGGCCGCGGAGGATGAGTACGAGGCCAAGGGCCATTCCAGTTGTGTAGCCAATGACGGTGGCAAGCGCCGCACCCGCCACGCCAAGCCCTTCGAGTGGGCCGTAGCCAAAGATGAGCAGCGGGTCGAGAACGATGTTCACGACGACCGACGTGAGGTTCATCCAGAGCGACGCGCGCGAGTCACCCCATGCGACGAGTCCGGCTTCGAGCGTGTCGCCGAGCGCGATGAGCGGGAGGCCGAGTGCGATGACACCGAGATACACCGCGGCCATCGCCGGAACCGCTCCATCCACGCTCAGTGGGTTCGTACTCACGAGAAGGGCGGTGAGCGGGCGGGCGGCGAGAAAGGCGAGTGCGCCGAGTACGACGCCCATTCCAAGAGTGATGTAGATGCCAGAGCCGAACGACTGGCGTGCGCCAGTGAGGTTGTCGCCACCGATGCGTTGAGAGACGCGAATCTGCGTCCCAACGTAGGGGATGAAGATAGAAATGGCGAACAACAGCGCCACCGCAGGCGCGACGAGTCCCACCGCAGCGACGGCGTCACCGCTCAACCGACCGAGGAAGATGAGGTCAACGATTTGGACGACTACCTGCACGAAATTCTGAACCAGTAGCGGAGTCGAGAGAACCAGCAACGCGCGGAGTAATGGCCCATCGGTGATATCGGCCGGAGAGAGCTCAAAGTTTGGACGCCACATTCTGAAAGATATAGTACAATTATTGCCCCAGATACATATATTTGTCAGGAATTCTCGTGGGGAAGAATACCATACCACTCGTGCGCAAAACCGTACACCGTGACGCACATTGGTACAGTAAGGGCGCGACGCTTGTGCGACAAATTGGGGTTACCTTAGCTTTTTGTTCCCGTGTCTCCAGACATTTGCGTATGAGTCGCTCGCGGAAGCCTGACTGGCTGAAGATGCGCCCGCCATCCGGCCAGCAGTTCACCAAAATCAAGCAAACCCTGCGCGAGCACAACCTCCACACCGTGTGCGAGGAGGCCAGTTGCCCGAATCTTGGCGACTGCTGGAGTGGTCGCAACGGGCCGGGCACGGCGACGTTCATGCTGATGGGCGACCGTTGTTCGCGGGGCTGTAACTTTTGTGACGTACAGACCGGCGGGATGGAACCGCTCGACGAGGACGAACCCGCGAACGTGGCAGAAGCTATCGCCGAGATTGGCCTAGACTACGTCGTGCTCACCTCAGTCGACCGCGACGACCTCCCCGACCAGGGTGCGGGCCACTTCGCCGAAACCATCCGCGAAATCAAGCGCCGCGACCCGGGCATCCTCGTCGAAGTGCTGATTCCCGATTTCCAGGGCGAACCCGAGTTAGTGCGAAAAATCATCGACGCGAACCCGGACGTCATCGCCCACAACATCGAGACGTGCGAACGCCTCCAGTGGCCGGTTCGGGACAAGCGGGCGGCCTACGACCAGAGCCTCTCGGTGCTCGAACAGGTCGCAGACGAGTCGAACATTTACACGAAGACGAGCATCATGCTCGGCGTTGGCGAGTACGACCACGAGGTGTACCAGACGCTCTCTGACCTCCGGGAGTCGGACGTGGACATCGTCACGCTCGGCCAGTATCTCCAGCCGTCGCGTCGCCACCTCGATGTGTCCGAGTTCGTCCACCCAGACCGGTTCGACGTCTGGCGGCAGGTGGCAGAAGACGAACTCGGCTTCCTCTACTGTGCCAGCGGGCCGATGGTTCGGTCTTCGTACAAGGCTGGCGAGCTGTTCGTCGATGCCATCCTGCGCGAAGGCAAGACCGTAGAGCAGGCACGCGAAGAGGCGCGGGCGGCGTCACAGTCGGCCTGAGTCGGCTGGTTTCACCCACGAGTCTTGCGTGAGTGACGCACTGGCAAACCAGTGGGTCACTCGATTCTTCATCAAATTTCATATTCGACCAGAAGTGTCCAGTAACAATCCACGATGTTGAGTTATAATTCCACTATTCTCGCCCAAAATGGACGTTTCTCTAAGAAAGTCCGGCAAGAATAGGAGTTACCCAAAGGGATTTACGAAAACACTTTAACCAAGGATGATGACTTTTTGCTCATGTCAGGAAGGTGGGTTCGACCGTGAGCACGCTTCAGCGTGACCCCAGCGACCAGGTACAGATTCTCGACGATGAGGGCAACGTCTTAGAAGGTGCAACCGTCCCCGACCTCGACGACGAGACGCTCGTGAGCATGTACCAGAACATGACACTCGCACGTCGATTCGACCAGCGGGCGGTCAGTCTCCAGCGCCAAGGCCGGATGGGAACCTACCCCCCACTCTCGGGGCAGGAAGGAGCCCAGATTGGCAGCGTCATGGCGCTCGAAGACGAAGACTGGATGTTCCCCTCCTACCGCGAACACGGTGCCGCACTCATTCGCGGCCTTCCACTCAAACAGACCCTCCTCTACTGGATGGGTCACGAAGACGGCAACAAACCGCCGGAAGATGTGAACATCTTCACCGCCTCCGTCCCGATTGCGACGCAGGTGCTCCACGCCACCGGTGCCGCGTGGGCCTCGAAGCTCAAAGGCGAGAACAAGGCGTTCATCTGTTACTTCGGTGACGGCGCGACGAGCGAAGGCGACTTCCACGAAGGCCTCAACTTCGCGGGCGTCTTCAACACGCCGAACATCTTCTTCTGTAACAACAACCAGTGGGCGATTTCGGTGCCCCGCGAACGCCAGACCGCGGCGAAAACCATTGCCCAGAAGGCCGTTGCCTACGGCTTTGAGGGCGTCCAAGTTGACGGCATGGACCCGCTCGCCGTCTACAAGGTCACGAAAGACGCCGTGGACAAGGCAAAAGACCCACAGGGCAAACTTCGCCCGACGCTCATCGAGGCCGTCCAGTACCGCTTCGGGGCGCACACCACGGCCGACGACCCGACCGTCTACCGCGACGACGACGAGGTCGAACACTGGAAGAAAAAAGACCCGATTCCACGCTTAGAGAAGTACCTCCGCGGCGAGGGACTGCTGGACGACGAGAAAGTTGAGGCCATCGAGCAGGAAATCGAAGACGACGTGGCAGAGGCCATCGCCGAGGCAGAGGCCGTCCCGCGGCCATCACCCGACGAAATCTTCTCCCACGTTTTCGAGGAGATGCCCGCTCGCGTCCGTGCCCAGTGGGAGGACTTCGAACAGCTCCGCGAAATGTACGGCGACGAAAAACTCTTGGAGGAATAAATGAGCGATACGCAAAATCTCACGCTTGTACAGGCGGTCCGCGACGGGCTGAAAGGCGAAATGGAACGCGACGACGATGTCATCGTGATGGGCGAGGACGTCGGGAAAAACGGCGGCGTCTTCCGCGCCACCCAAGGCCTGTGGGCCGAGTTCGGTGACGACCGCGTCATCGACACGCCGCTCGCAGAATCCGGTATCGTCGGGTCGGCCATCGGCATGGCCGCCTACGGCATGAAGCCAGTTCCCGAAATCCAGTTTCTTGGGTTCATCTATCCCGCCTTCGACCAGATTGTGAGCCACGCCGCCCGCCTCCGCACCCGGAGTCGCGGCCGGTACACCTGCCCGATGGTGGTTCGTGCGCCCTACGGTGGCGGCATCCGCGCGCCAGAACACCACTCTGAGTCGAAAGAAGCGTTCTTCTCGCACGAACCCGGCCTGAAGGTCGTCGTGCCTTCGACGCCGTACGACACGAAGGGGCTGCTCGCAAGCGCCATCCGCGACCCCGACCCGGTCATCTTCTTAGAGCCAAAGCTCATCTACCGCGCCTTCCGCGAGGAAGTGCCAAACGAGACGTACACCGTACCACTCGGAAAGGCCGCCACCCGCCGCGAGGGGACGGACGTGTCCGTGTTCACGTGGGGTGCGATGACCCGACCAACGCTCGAAGCCGCAGACGAGCTGTCTGAAGAAGGCATCGACGTGGAGGTCATCGACCTCCGGACGCTCTCGCCGCTCGACGACGAGGCAATCATCGAATCATTCAAGAAGACCGGCCGCGCGGCCGTCGTCCACGAGGCCCCGCTCACCGGCGGCCTCGGCGGCGAAATTGCCGCGACGATTCAGGAAGAAGCCCTCCTCTATCAGGAAGCGCCGGTAAAGCGCATCACCGGGTTCGACACGCCGTTCCCGCTCTACGCGCTCGAAAACTACTACCTCCCACAGGTGGCCCGTATCAAGGAAGGCATCAAAGAGGCCTACGAGTTCTAAGATGGTATTCGAATTCAAGCTCCCCGACGTTGGGGAAGGACTCACGGAAGCAGAAATCGTTAGCTGGCTCGTCTCCGAGGGTGACACCGTCACCGAAGACATGCCGGTTGCCGAAGCAGAGACGGACAAGGCAGTTGTCGAGATTCCCTCGCCCGTAAACGGAACCGTCAGAGAGATTCTCGCAGAGGCAGGCGAGATGGTTCCGGTTGGCAACGTCATCATCACGTTCAACGTGGAGGGTGAAGACGAACCGCCAGTCGAAGCGGAGACAGAAGCAGAACCGGAAACAGAGGAACCAGTCGAAGCCGAAAAGGCCGCCTCGAACGGTGAATCGTCTGCCAAAGGCGGCCGCATCTTCGCCGCCCCGAGCGCCCGTCGTCTCGCCCGCGAACTCGGCGTCGACATCACGACAGTCGTCGGCTCAGGCCCGAGCGGTCGCGTGACCGACCAAGACGTTCGCACCGCCGCAGAAGGTGGCGATGACGGCGCACAGGCCGCCGAACCGGAGCCTGAAGTCGAGTCGGAACCCGCTCCAGAGACCACTGAATCGACCGCAGGTGGTTCACAGGCCGTCTCGATGCAGAAAGCAGACCGCGAGAAGACGCTCGCTGCACCCGCAACGCGGACGCTTGCGAAGGAACTTGACGTCGACCTGAACGCCGTGCCAGAAGTCGAGAAACGCGAAGGCCAGTCGTTCGTGACGCCCGAGGCCGTCCGCGAGTACGCAGAGGCCCAAACCGCCGCCAAGGAGGCGGACGTGGCCGCAATCGCGGAAACGTCCAAAGAGGACGAGCGCGTGCCGTATCGCGGGATTCGCCGCACCATTGGCAAGCAGATGGAGCGTTCGAAGTACACCGCCCCGCACGTCACGCATCACGACGAAATCGACGTAACCGACCTCGTGGCGATGCGCGCAGACCTCAAAGAAGAGGCCGAAAAGCGCGGTGTCAAGCTCTCGTACATGCCGTTCGTCATGAAGGCCATCGTGGCCGGGCTGAAGGAGTTCCCGTACATGAACTCCATGCTCGACGAGGAGGCAGAGGAAATCGTCCTCAAGAAGGACTACAACATCGGCGTGGCCGTGGCGACGGACGCTGGCCTGATGGTTCCCGTCGTGAAAGGCGTAGACCAGAAGGGCATGCTGCAGGTGTCCCAAGAGATGAACGACCTCGTGGAAAAGGCACGCGACCGCTCGATTGCCCGCAGCGACATGCAGGGTGGGACGTTCACCATCACGAACTTTGGCGCAATCGGTGGCGAGTACGCGACGCCAATCATCAACTTCCCCGAAGTCGCCATCCTCGGCCTCGGCGCAATCAAAGAAAAGCCCCGTGTGGTCGACGGCGACGTCGTGCCGCGCCACATCATGACGATTTCGCTCTCGATTGACCACCGCATCATCGACGGCGCGGTCGCGGCACAGTTTGCCAACACGGTCAAGAACTATCTGGAAAACCCCGCACTACTACTACTTGAATAATGGTCGTTGGAGACATCGCAACTGGGACGGACGTATTGGTTATCGGTGCGGGACCGGGCGGCTACGTGGCCGCCATCCGCGCCGGGCAACTCGACTTAGACGTGACGATAGTCGAAAAAGACGCCTACGGGGGAACCTGCCTGAACTACGGGTGTATCCCCTCGAAGGCGCTCATCTCCGCAACCGATGTGGCGCACAACGCCGCAAACGCAGAGGACATGGGCATCCACGCAGACCCCGTCGTCGACATGCAGGGCATGGTCGCGTGGAAAGACGGCGTCGTGAACCAACTCACCGGCGGCGTCGAGAAGCTGATGAAAGCAAACGGCGTGAACCTCATGCAGGGCACCGCCGAGTTCGCTGGCGAGAACACCGTCCGCGTCGCCCACGGCGGCGAGGGACAGGGTTCAGAATCCATCGAATTCGACTCGTGTATCATCGCGACCGGCTCGCGGCCGTTCCAGATTCCCGGCTTCGAGTTCGACGGCGAGCACGTGCTGAGTTCGCGCGACGCTCTCGCGCTTGACGAGATTCCAGAGAAGCTCGTCGTCGTCGGCGCGGGCTACATCGGGATGGAACTCTCGACGGTGTTCGCCAAACTCGGCACCGAGGTCACCATCGTCGAGATGCTTGACGACGCGCTGCCCGGCTACGAACCGGATGTTGCCCGCGTGGTCAAAAAGAAAGCCGAGGAACTCGGCATCGAGTTCCACTTCGGCGAGGCCGCCAAAGAGTGGCGCAAAGAAGCAGACGGAATGACCGTCGTCACCGAGAACAAAGACGGCGAAACCTCGGAGTTCAAAGCCGACAAGACGCTCGTCGCCGTTGGCCGCCAGCCGGTCTCGGACACGCTCAACCTCGAAGCCGCCGGCCTCGAACCCGACGAGAAGGGCTTCCTCCAGACCGACGACCAGTGTCGCACCGACGTGGGTCACATCTACGCCATCGGCGACGTTGCCGGTGAGCCGATGCTCGCCCACAAGGCCTCGAAAGAGGGCCACGTCGCCGCCGAAGTCATCGCGGGCGAGCCGTCGGCGCTCGACTATCAGGCCATCCCCGCCGCGGTGTTTACCGACCCCGAAGTCGGAACCGTCGGCATGACCCAAGACGAGGCCAAAGACGCCGGCTTCGAGCCTGCCGTCGGCAAGTTCCCGTTCATGGCGAGCGGGCGCGCGCTCTCGACCGGCCACAGTGATGGCTTCGTCCGCGTCGTCGCAGACGAGGAGTCGGGCTTCATCCTTGGCGGCCAGATTGTGGGGGCGGAGGCCTCAGAGCTGATTGCCGAACTCGCGCTCGCCATTGAGATGGGCGCGACGTTAGAAGACCTGACCGCGACGATTCACACCCACCCGACGCTCGCAGAAGCCGTGATGGAAGCCGCCGCAAACGCTCGCGGCGAGGCCATCCACACGCTGAATCGGTAGGCGTTCTCCGTCTCTTCTCTCGATTCTCACCGCGTGATACTCAACGCGCCGCTATATCGACTCAGCAGACAAATCTTAACTCATGGAGCGAACTGTCCTGTTTCATGCCGCGTTGGGCGTGTTTGTCGGTCTCGTCGCTGGGTTCGGGAGCGGCCTCCTCGTGACTGCGTGGCTCGACCCGCTCATCTGGCCGTCGCTGTTCGTCGGGATTCCAGTGGGACTAACCGTCGCCGTTGGGGCGACGCTTGCGACGTACGCGATACTGGCACGCCGGACGGAACGCCGCGGCGGTGACCTAACCCAGCGGACGGCGACCCGCATGTGGGCGGCGGTCGCAGGACTCGTCGGGGTGGGCGTGCTCGCCCTGCTCGCGGTTGGCGTCGTCGCGGTTGGCGAACTCGGGGTGGGCGTGGGGCTGCTCGCCTTTGGGTTCCCGCTCTGGTATCTCATCTGTGTGGGCGGGGCATACGCCTTCCTCGGGGCGCGGCACAGCGCGCGAAATCGGCGGGCAGGGTCTCTCTGAGAGAGAACACGCAGTAGCGTTAAATCTCAGTCTGACGTATAGAGTAGCCGAGGGTCTTGGGGTAGACCCGGTGGTTTCAAATGGCAATGCGAAAATACAACCCGTTTGACGAACTCGAAGAGATGTTTGAACGCATGGGACGCCAGTTCGAAGATATGCCCGGAAAAGGCATGATGGGCATGTCTCAGATTATGGTCGACGTAGAGGAACGCGACGAGGAGTTCGTCCTCACCGCAGACCTCCCCGGCTTCACCCGCGAAGACATCCATCTCTCGGTACTCGGTGACCGCGTGTCGATCAAAGCCGAACACGAGGAGTCGATGGAAGAAGAAGACGCGACCTACGTCAAAAAAGAGCGCCGCCACCGCACGGTTCGCCGCTCGCTGCACCTCCCAGAGGACGTAAACGGTGACGACGCGAAAGCGTCGTACAAAAACGGCGTCCTCTCGGTGACGCTGCCGAAGGTCGCTGGCGCGACGAAAGGCAAGCAGATCAACATCGACTAAGCGGTTTTTCTCTGCGGGTCCCACTGTGGGGCCCGCGAGGCTATCAGACACCTGCGAGCGTCAGGTATGGTAGTTCTTTTACCTTCGCCACCTGAACGAGAGTACATGGATTACGACCCCCGCGCAGTCGAGGGGAAGTGGCGCGAGCAGTGGGCCGAGGAGGGCCTGTACGAAGCCACCCCCGACGACCGAGAGGAGGCGACGTTCATCACGGTTGCGTATCCGTATCCGAGCGGCGGGATGCACATCGGGCACGCCCGGACGTACACCGTCCCGGACGTGTACGCCCGCTATCGCCGCCAACAGGGCGACAACGTGCTGTTCCCACTCGGGTGGCACGTCACGGGTACGCCGATTATCGGTGCCGTCGAACGCTTGAAGAAGGGCGAGGAGAAGCAGCTCTCCGTCCTGCGCGACACCTACAACGTCCCCGCGGAGACGCTTTCGGACCTGGAGACGCCGATGGGCTTTGCCCGCTACTTCATCGAAGAGCATTACAAGAAGAACATGAAGGCGCTCGGCCTCTCTATCGACTGGCGTCGTGAATTCACGACGAACGACGAGCGCTACTCGAAGTTCATCACGTGGCAGTACGAGACTCTGCGCGAGCGCGGGTTGTTGGAGAAGGGCCTCCACCCGGTCAAGTTCTGTACGAACGAGCAGAACCCGGTGACGACCCACGACTTGCTGGAGGGTGAAACTGCGGAGTTCCAAGAGTACACGCTGGTCAAGTTCCGCAACGGCGACACCGTGTTGCCCATGGCGACGCTGCGCCCGGAGACGGTTCACGGCGTCACGAACGCCTACGTCCAACCGGACGGCGAGTACCGCAGAGCCACCGTGGACGGCGAGGAGTGGATTGTCTCGGTCGAAGCAGTCGAAAAACTGCGCTTACAAGAGCGCGACGTAGAGGTCACCGAGGAACTGACGGGCGAAGCCCTGATTGGCACGTTCGTCACGAACCCCGTGACCGACGAGGAAGTCCTCATTCTGCCCGCAGACTTCGTGGACACCGACAACGCGACGGGCGTCGTCATGTCCGTCCCGGCCCACAGCCCGGACGACTGGGTGGCACTCGCAGAGGCGAAAGCCGACACCGCGCGGATGGAAGCCTTTGGCATCGACCCCGCCGACGTCAAGGCCATCGAGCCGCGGGCCATTTTGACAGTCGAAGGGTACGGCGAGTTCCCTGCCAAAGACGCCGTCGAAGAACACGGGATTACGGCCTCGGACGACCCTGCACTGGAGAAGGCGACCAAGGAGGTCTACAACCGCGAGTTCCATGCCGGGAAATTGAATGACATGTACGGCGAGTACGCGGGCGAAATCGTCGAACACGTCCGCGACGACCTGAAAGCCCACTACCAGAGTCAGGGTGCCTTCGACGCGATGTACGAGTTCTCAGAGGAGGTTATCTGCCGGTGTGGCGGCGTTGTCGAAGTTGCCAAACAGGACACGTGGTTCCTGCGCTACAACGACGAAGACTGGAAACAGAAAACGAAAGAAGCCATCGCGGATTTGGACGCGATTCCAGAAAACACCCGCGAACAGTACCTGCACACGGTCGACTGGCTGAACGAGTGGCCGTGTATTCGCAACTACGGACTGGGAACCCGCCTGCCGTGGGACACGGACTTCGTCATTGAGCCGTTGTCCGATTCGACCATCTACATGGCGTACTACACCATCGCCCACCGCATCCAAGACGTGCCTCCAGAGGAACTCACCCGCGAGTTCTTCGACACCTTACTGCTCGGGGAGGGCGACAACGAGAAGGCACTCGACCTGCGCGAGGAGTGGGACTACTGGTATCCCGTCGATTACCGATGTTCGGGCAACGACCTGATTTCGAACCACCTGACGTTCTACCTGTTCCACCACGCAGAGCTGTTCGAGAAGCCAAAGCAGCCACAGGGCATCACCATCATGGGGATGGGACTGCTCGAAGGAGACAAGATGTCCTCCTCTAAGGGCCACGTCGTGTTGCCCGCAGAGGCCATCGAAGAGTACGGCGCGGACACCGTCCGCCTGTTCTTGCTCAACTCCGCAGAGCCGTGGCAGGACTACGACTGGCGCGCAGAGCAAGTCGAGTCCACGCGCAACCAGTTAGACCGCTTCTGGATGCGCGCCCAAGCGCTCATCGACGGCGACGAGGGCGAAAAAGACCTGAAACACATCGACCGCTGGCTGCTCGCAAAGCTGCAGGACACGGTCGAGACGACGACGGAGGCGCTCGACCGCTTCGAGACGCGAACGGCGAGTCAGGCCGCCTTCTACAGCTTCGAGGAGAATCTGCGCTGGTACCGTCGCCGCGCGAATCTGGAGCGCCCCGGTGCGACGTGGACGCTGCGGAAGGTGCTCGAAACCCGCCTGCGCCTGCTCGCGCCTATCGTCCCGTTCGTCACGAACGAACTGCACGAGCAGTTGACCGGAAAGTCGGTCGAGGAGTCACCGTGGCCGGAGGTCGAATCCGAGTTCGTCCGCACGGAAACCGAAGTGCGCGAACAGCTAATCACCCGGCTGACCGACGACATCCAAGACATCGTCAACGTCACGGACTCGAACCCGGAGACGATTCGCATCTACACCGCCGCCGACTGGAAGTACACCGTCTTCGACGAGGTCGTCGAGACGGGGACGAACATTGGCCAGGTGATGGGCAAGGTCATGCAACACGAGTCCCTGCGCGAGAAGGGCAATCAGGTCAATGACCTAGTGCAGAGTCTCGTAGACGTGGTCCGTGGACGCAACGACGACGTGCTCGCCACGATGGCCGAGTTGGACGAATTTGAGGTGTACGAGGACGCCGCGCGCTTCTTCGGCGCGGAGTTCGACGCGAACATCGAGATTTACCGCGAAGGCGAAGACGCCGTTGACCCGGCGGACAAAGCCCGCCACGCAGAGCCGTTCCGTCCGGCGATCCATCTGGAATAAGTCGGATTCGCTGAGTGTAGGCCTACGTTCATTCTTTCTCGGCGCGTCTAGGACAGTATGAGCGAGAGTGAGATTGCCACCACAGACGAATCGGGGCTTACCGGCGACCTGAAAGAGGTGTACCGAACGGTCAAACCAGAGATGGGGATGCACGGCAACACCGAGATGAGCCTGCTTGGGCTCATCTGGTTCGGCCTGCTCGTCGTGTTGCTCATCCCGCTTGCGCCGTTTATCGCGCTCGTCTGGGCGATTGGCTACGTGCGCGAGCGGATGCTGTCTGAAGAAGAAGTGAACGTCCACGTCCGCGACCAGATTCGAGCGCGCGAGCGCGTTCGAAAAGGACGCACTGGGTAGGGAGTTGAGGAGGGGTTAGTGGAGTGCGGTGCCGATGAGGTCGAACGGATAGCCGTTGTCGTTTTCGTCTGCATGTTCGTAGACGACGTGAGCGGCGGCAACGTCCTGAATCGCGAGGCCGGTTGAGTCGAAGACGGTGAGGCCGTCTTCTTCTGTGCGACCCTCGATTTTGCCGACGACGATTTCGCCAATCTGCCCGTAGATGTCCTCGTCTGTGAGGACGCCCTCGTGGAACGGGACGTTGATTTCGCCCGAGTGAGTCGTCTGGTCGTAGTCGTCGATGACGAGCTTTGCGTCTAAGAGAATCTCGTCTGCGAGTTCGTGTTTGCCCTCCGCGTCTGCGCCCATCGCGTTGATGTGGGTGTGGTCGCCAACGGCCTCCCGGGAAACGATTGGGGATTCGACCGGCGTGACCGTCGAAAGGATGTCACACTGGGCGGCCTCCTCGATGGAGCCTGCGCGCACGTCGAAGCGGTCGTCGAAGGCATCGATGAAGGCGGCGACGGCCTCCTCGTCTAAGTCGGAGATGACGACGGTTTCGATGTCGCGAATCTGGCTGATGGCTTCGAGTTGCGTGTAGGACTGGACGCCCGCGCCGACGAGACCCATGGAGGTGGCGTCCTCGATGGCGAGGTGGTCGGTGGCGACGGCGGCGGCCGCGCCCGTGCGCTTCATCGTGAGTTCCGTCCCGTCCATGATGGCGAGCGGGAAGGCGTTTTCCGGGTCAGAGTAGACCATCGTCCCCATCACGGTTGGGAGGCCGAACTTGTCGCGGTTGTCGGGGTGGACGTTCACCCACTTGATGCCCGCGGCGTCCCAGTCACCCGCGTCGATGTAGGCGGGCATCGACCGAAAGTCGCCGTTGTACTGTGGCAGGTCGATGTATGATTTCGCGGGCATCTGGGCGTCACCGCGCTCGTAGGCGGCGAAGGCGTCCTCGATTGCCTGAATGAGTTCAGGCATCTGCGTGTTCTCGTCTACGGCCTCCCGATTGAGGAGTAACGTGTCCATGGTGGCGATTTTTGCGCCCGGAACTTAGTTCCATCTTTCCGTGATTCCGGGGGGAGAACGCAGGAAACGTCCAGATTCACCTTTGGAGACTGACCAAAAAGCCTATTCCACGGCGTCGAATCGTTTCAGCTAATGCACAGGTCCCTCCCCGCGACCCTCCTCTGTTGTGCGCTTCTCCTCACCGCTGGGTGCAGTGGCTTGACGAGTGACGACCCAAAACAGAGCGTTTCTGCGACGCCACTTGACGTGCCCGAAGACCCGACCTACCCGCCCGGCGTCACCGAGAACGGCATCGAAAGCGTGAGCACACTCCTTTCAGCACACAAAAAAGCACTCGCAACTCAGTCGGTGACAGTTCACGAAGCAACGACGGCGACGCGCATCTGCCATCGGGTCAACGCCACCGATGGCGAATCGTTCAGTTGCGAGGGGGAGACGGTCATCTACGACGGAACTATCTACGCACGGGTAGCGAATCAGAGTCACTACCTGTTCTCTACGCGCTCTAAGGCAACGAGACGAGAACACAACGACGCCTATGTGCTTCACTACTACGCCGACGGCGAGCGCATCTACACGAACCGAACCCACGCAGAGAACAGCACCTATCAGATACCACGCAATCCAAACGGCGACCCGGTCGACCCGAGAAACATGCTGTACATTATTGACAACGAAGGTATCCTCACGAACCACCTCTACTCGATGAACATCGTCTCAGTCGAGCAGATTCAGGACTCTCCGACGAAGCTGTATCGCATCACTGCAGACGGATTCGAAAAGCCAGAGGAGTTCATCGGCAGCGGTGACCAAACGGTTTCGGATGGACACCTCACGCTCGTCGTCGCAGAGAACGGGGCACTCCGGTCTTACAACAGCTCCTATACAATCACCGACGAGCAAGGCCGGGTCCACGTCGAACAGTCCGTGACCTACGAGAACTGGGGGAACACGACGGTCGACGCACCCGACTGGATTTCGAAGGTGAACGAGACGGACGAACCGACCGCCGAGACGGCCACCGCGACGGAGGCGACCTGAATGCGGCGTCTTGGTGCCACCCTCGCCGTCGTGCTGTTGCTCGTCACCGCCGGGTGTAGCGGCTTCCTTGGCGACGATTCGACACAGGGCTTCACTGCGACGCCCGTGGATGTACCGACCGACGAGCCAACGCCGACGCCCACGGAAATCGTCCCCGGCATCGGTGAAGAAGGCGTGTTTGACGCAGAGCGCGTCGTCGCCGCCCACGAAGCTGCGTTAAACGAGCAATCAATAACCGTCAGGATAGAAACGAGCGAACAACGACCGAGCGGGCAGACGGGAGAAAGAGATACACACGAACGGTCCGCGTGGGTGTACATCGGCGCTGACAGAGACCGGTTCCACGTGATAAAACAGTACAGGTCGACCGTGAACCCATACAACAGCGAGTTCGTCGAATGGGCGTCGGACGGCGGGAACGTCCACAAGCTCAGTAGCCAAGACGGATACAAAACGCGGGAGTTGGAGACGACAATGCCAGTAGAGGTCGCCAACGTAGAACAGACAAACTCCCTTCGCGTCCCGCTCTCGTCGGTCGAAATCTCCCGTCCCTCACCGGTTCGGTCGGGCAGTGGGGCTGGGTATCAGATTCGTGGCGTCACATTCAAAGACAAAGCTGCCTTTGAGGAGTGGGCGGGTGTCGAGAATGTGAGCGACGTGTTTTTCAAAGCAAATGTCGACGACGACGGCTTCGTCCGGTCGTATCAGTTACGCTACGTCGTCTCCAAGCCGGAGGGGAAACACGTGTTCAACCGGCGCGTGGAGTACGGCAACGTGGGGAATACAACCGTCTCACAGCCCTTGTGGTGGGACGAAAACCAGTGGCTCGTCGGCGCGAACGGAGGCGGTGAATCTACCATCGCCACCGCGAACGCGGCGGCGCGCGCAAACCAATCGCTGTACATTTCCCGGCATAGAGAGGTACGCGAAAATAAAACCGACTACCAGTCACGCCATACGACGGAGCGGTTCACCGGTCAACTCGGCGTGGACGCTGGCCACTACCGGACAACGGTGTACGTCAACAACTCGACCGAGCAAACCGAGTACGAAGCGTGGGCGAACGGGACGGTGCGAGTCGAACGCCACAGAGATGGGCAAGCGAACGCCGTTGAACTCGTTACCGACGAGTCAGGAAATCCGGTAGACCCAGCACGTACACGGCGGGTCAACCCGCTTTCTGAAGCCGAGACCGAGACGCTCCTCACGAGCATTGCCTTCGACAACGTTTCAGTACACGGGGGTGGGGCACCGTCAGGCGACAATCGGATCGTGTACGTGCTGCAAGGCAACTCGGTCGCTGACCGAGACGCCTTCGCGGCGATGACCGGCGACCGGAACGTCTCCAACCTCACAGCCGGCATCGGCGTCTCACGTTCCGGTGCAATACTTGGCTACTCGCTCGAATATTCGATTCAGCGAGCCGGCGAGACGTACTACGTCAGGCAGTACTATTCTGTGGGACAGGTGGGGAACACGACCGTCGAGCGACCGTCGTGGGTCGAGACGGCGCTGGGTGAGGGCGGCGACGCCACTCCCGAGTCAGCGTCGTAAAAATCAAAAAGCGATTCGAGAGTCAGTGGTGGGTGGTGGGTTACTGGCCGGCTTTTACATCATGCCGCCCATGCCGCCCATACCGCCCATGCCGCCACCCATACCGCCGCCAGGTGGCATCTCCTCGTCGCCGCCCTTGTTGGTGGAGAGGTCACCAGCGGCGATGATGTCGTCAATTTTGAGGACGAGGTTCGCGGCCTCGGTGGCACTGGAGATTGCCTGCTCTTTCGCGTGGGCTGGCTCGACGATGCCTGCCTCGAAGGTGTCTTCGATTTCGCCGGAGAAGACGTTCAGGCCAGCGCGCTTCTCGCCGGCTTCGTGGGCTGCACGAAGGTCGACGAGCGTGTCGATGGAGTCGAGACCAGCGTTCTCTGCGAGGACGCGTGGTACGAGTTCGAGTGCGTCTGCGAACGCTTCGACGGCGAGCTGCTCGCGGCCGCTGACGGAGTCTGCGTACTCGCGGAGCCGGGAGGCGAGTTCGACTTCGATTGCGCCGCCACCGGCGAGGACGCGGCCGTCGGAGACAGTCTGTGCGACGACGTCCAGTGCGTCGGTGATGCCGCGTTCGAGTTCGTCAACGACGTGTTTCGTGGAGCCACGAAGGAGGAGGGTGACGCCGTGGGCCTCGCCCTCGCCTTCGACGTAGAACAGTTCGTCTTCTTCGTCACGGCGGATGGAGCCGTGGCCGAGGTCTGCTTCCTCGACGCTGTCGAGGTCGGAGACGATGGAGCCGCCGAGCACTTCCTTGAGGAACTCGATGTCGGACTTCTTCGTCCGGCGGACAGCGAGGATGCCTTCCTTTGCGAGGTAGTGCTGGGCGAGGTCGTCGATGCCCTTCTGGCAGAAGACGACGTTCGCGCCGACGTCCTTGATCTGCTCGACCTTCTTTTTCAGCTGGGCTTCTTCGTTGTCGATGAACTGCTGCAGCTGCGATGGGTCGGTGATGGAGACCTCGGTGTCGACGTTGGCCTCTTCGATTTCGATGGCTTCCTTGAGGAGAAGTACGTTCGCGTCAGCGACTTCTTTCGGCATCGAGTCGTGGACAGGGTCTTTGTCGATTGCGCCACCGACGAGGAGTTCGGACTCGCCTGCTGCGCGGCCGGTCTGGGTCTCGATGTTGATGAAGTCGAGGTCGACGACGTTCTCGCCTTCGTCGTTTACGACCGTGACCTGACGGACGGCGTCGACGATGATCTGGCTGAGGACGCCCTTGTTGAGTTCTGCGCCCTTGCCGGTCATGGAGGTCTCTGCGACCTTTCGGAGGAGCTGTTCGTCGTCAGTGTCGATGCGGTCTGCGATGTCGTCGATTTCCTTGCGTGCCTGCTGGCTTGCGAGGTGGAAGCCCTTGATGATGGCCGTTGGGTGGATGTCCTGCTCTAAGAGGTCCTCTGCGTTCTTGAGGAGTTCACCCGTGACGGCGACGGCGGTCGTCGTGCCGTCTCCTGCCTCGTCTTCTTGGGTCTCTGCGACCTCAATAATCATCTCGGCCGTCGGGTTGTTGATGTCCATCTCCTTGAGGATGGTCACGCCGTCGTTCGTGATGGTGACGTCGCCCATCGAGTCGACGAGCATTTTGTCCATCCCTTTCGGGCCGAGTGTGGAGCGTACTGCGTCAGCAACTGCGCGGGCTGCGCGGATGTTGTGTGCCTGTGCGTCGCGGTCCTTCATGCGCTGGGAATCTTCGCCGAGAATGATCATCGGCTGACCCTGCATTCGCTGACTCATAATCAAGAACGACTATAATTGCGATTCTATATAACTTTTTTGCTTTCTTGCGAGGGTAGAATCGGGACACAGAGCCCCGAAACAGCCGATAATCACGCGATAGGGCCGTCTCAAACGCACGGTCGTGTGGATGGTTCTCACGACATGACACCAGTCTAACTCGCTCGTTTAAGTAGTGAAATCGGCTCGCCTATGCTTCCCGTGCGATGTAGACGCCGAGGATGCCGCCAACCGCGCTCAACACGACGGTGTAGAGGAGGACGAAAAAGAGGATGATCCAGACGATGAGGCCAACCGCAAGCCCGCCCCGTGGCTCACCGGCGCTGATGGTGAAAAACGAGACGATGCCGAAAAAGAGGAAGGCGATGCCCATGATAGGAATCGCCGAAATCGCGCCCGAGAGCGCCCCGACTTTCAGCCCCTCGTCTTTCTGGAGATAGCCCGCGATGGCGCCGCCGAGCACCGGCGAGAAGGGAATCCACGAAAAAATGACTGCGACGACCGCGCCGATGAGCGCATTGACCCAAATATTCTGCTCTGCCATACCCTCAATAGGCGGGGAGCAAAGAATAGTCTATTGGATGATGTGTTAGTGTGAATTGGGCGCAGGACCTCGTTCGCGGCGGACGAATCCGATGACCGCGCTGATGGCCAGCCCGACAAAAAACGCAAGCGTTCCCAAGATGACCGCTTCGATGGCGAGGTAGCCCAGTCCATCGAGTTGGAGGAAAGACCCGAATCGGCTTGGAAGCGAGCGGTGTGACAGGCCGAGAAACCCATGGTCTGTATGAAATCCAAGCAGGCAAGCGTAGGCGAAAATCCACGAGACCAACAGCCCACGTCGAACATACCCGATACCGAACGCGGCGAGTACCGCGACGACTGCGGCGTCGTACGGAATGAACACAACGCCGCCGGTGACCCTGAACACGCCCACGGCGTAGGCCGCGAACGTGAACGAGAACAGAGTGAAGGCCGAAAGGGCAACGAACGGCCAGCGTGGCAGTTTCGACCCGAAAAACAGCGAGTGGAGAGAGGGAACCATGCGCGAAGGTTCTCAGACGAGCGCCATAACTGTTGGAGTGGTAACAGGTGTGAGTGCAGGGAGCGACAAGACGCGCTGCTGGAAGGGGTTGCGTTGCAGAAAACGCCAGGACTGGGAGTGAGCGAAACCACTGGTTTCGCGAACGTCGAAGCAATCTGTGATTGCTTCGGAAGTGAACAAACCCTCTGGGTTTGCGAGCCTCGCTGAGTCTGTGCTCAGCGTAATTTGAAGGCAATCCGCCAGCGCGAACTCGCGTTAGCGATGTTTGCGCAACCCCCGCTCAAATTCCAGTCCCCGTTTTCATCGCCACGAGAGAGCGACGCGACTCACGCGTCGCTCTCAAGTTCTGAATCGATGAAAACGCCAGGACTGGGATTTGACTCACTCGCTCCCGTTCGCTTCCTTCGGTCGCTCACCTCCCGCTCGTTTTCAAATCCCATCATCAGCGTTTCGCAACGCAACGAAGTTGCAGCGCGACAAGACGCGCTGCTGAAAGGTGTTGCGTTGCAGAAAACGCCAGGACTGGGATTTGAACCCAGAATCCCGAAAGGGAACACGCTTTCCAGGCGTGCGCCTTACCGTTCGGCCATCCTGGCTCGCGTCCGTGACTATCCCCGTGATGCGTTTAAGTCCTTCTTTTTCCGGCGGCGAGACGGCGATCTGCGAGGGCTGTTAGCACCGACGCCCCGACGAAGACGAGGAGCGCCACCCCACCTTTCACCAGCAGGTCAACCGGCTGGCTGGTGAGCAGTTCGTACCCTTGGACGAGCACCAGAAACGCGAGTGCGCCAACGACGCCCCACAGCAGGCTCGCCTTCGTCCGGGGGTGCATCGCGTGGTCGTTACTCCACGGAGGCGATGGCTTCGATTTCGACGCCGACGCCCTTTGGCAGGCTGCCGACCTCAACGGCGCTCCGTGCTGGTGGCTCGTCGTCGAAGTACGTGGCGTAGGTGTCGTTCATCTCCGCGAAGTCGTCGATGTCGTCTAAGAAGACGGAGACTTTGAGCACGTCGCTCATCTCCGCGCCCGCTTCCGCGAGGACGGCGGTCAGGTTGTCGAGGCACTGACGCGCCTGTACGTCGATGGGTTCGTCATCCAGCAGCTCACCGTCGGGCGTGAGAGGAATCTGCCCGGCGGTGAACACGAGCGACCCGTTGGTGGTTGCCTGGCTGTACGCCCCGACGGCTTCTGGAGCCTCGTCGGTGTGGATGATTTTCTTCATACCACGAGACCCAACGCCGAGCGTGATAAAACTGCAGGAGTCTCGCCCCCGGCGAAGGTTGAAGCCCGTGGTGTGTCAACGAACCTACGAACACATGGGAGACGACTACGAGCTTTCGCCGCCCGAACTGACCGCAGACCGGATTCTCACCCTCACAGACCCGCGATTCACCGACGAGTCGGTCGCCATCGTGACCGGGGCGGCCTCCGGCATCGGCCGCGCCACCGCCGTCGCCCTCGCCAAAAACGGCCTCACCGTCATCGCCACCGACATGGACGAAGACGGCCTCGCAGAGACCGTCAAAATCGCGGATCAAGTGGGCGCGACCGGTCCCATCGAGACCGCTGACGTGAATCTCACCGACGACACCGCGGTCGAAGCGCTCGTCGAGACGGCCGCCGAGTTGGGCCAACTGCGCTACGTGGCGAACATCGCCGGACTACAGCACATAGACCCCATCGAGAAGTTCCCGATGGAGACCTACGACCTCATGCAGAACGTGATGGTTCGCGCGCCGTTCTTGCTCACGAAGTGCTCCCTCCCGCACATCCGCGAGGCCGACGACGGCGTTGGCGCAATCGCCAACATGGCATCGGTCCACGGGCACGTCGCCACCCAAGACAAACCCGTGTACATCATGACGAAGTTCGCCCTCCGCGGGCTGACACAGGCGATTGCCGCAGAGGGCGAGGGGAGGGTTCGAAGTTTCAGCGTCTCGACGGCCTACGTCAAAACGCCACTCGTCACGAAGCAAGTCCCCGACACCGCCCGTGAGCGGGGAATCAGCGAGCGCGAGGTGGTCGAAGACGTGATGCTCGGCCACAGCCGCGTAAAAGAGATGATGGAACCGGTAGACGTGGCGAACCTCTTCACGTTCGGGTTCTCGCAGTACGGCCAGCATCTCGATGGGGGCGACCTGCGCTGGGACGGCGGCATGACACACACCTATGAGTAAGCGCGTCGCCATTGCGTGTCAGGGCGGCGGAAGCCACACCGCGTTCACCGGTGGCGTTCTCAAAGGCATCCTGCAGGAACGCCCGGACATCGAAATCACTGGGTTCTCTGGAACCTCGGGCGGAGCCATCTCCGCGCTCGCGGCGTGGTACGGCCTGCTCACCGACGGCCCGGAAGAAGCCTGCCGACTCATCGACGCCGTCTGGGCCGACATCGCGGCGACGCCCGGTGTCGACCAGTGGGTCAACAACTCGGTCGTCTCGTGGACGCGCGCGAGCAACAGCGGACTCCCCCTCCCCGAAATCAGCCCCTACAGACACCCCTTCGCAAACTGGGGTCACGACCAACTCCGCGAGACGCTCCGGCGGGTCATCGACTTCGAGCGTATTCCAGACCTCCACGACGAGAGCCAGCCAAACTTCGTCGTCGGAACCGTAAATGTGAACGCGGGCGACTTCGAGACGTTCGAGAACGCGGCGATTACCGAGGACGCCATCCTCGCGTCGACGGCGATTCCAACCCTGTTTCCGGCGGTCGAAATCAACGGCCACGTTCACTGGGACGGCCTGTTCAGCCAGAACCCGCCGATTCACGACCTCATGACCGGAGCCGGTGAGAAGCCAGACGAGATCTGGGTCATCCAGATAAATCCGCAGGTGCGCGAAGGCGAGCCTCAATCGCTGGTCGAGATTCACGACCGGCGCAACGAGTTGGCCGGTAACATCTCGCTCAACCAAGAGCTGCGCTTCATCCACCGAGTAAACGAATGGGTCGAAGACGGGCACCTCCCGAAAGAACACTACAAACCCGTCAGAACCCGGAAAATTGAGTTGAAGCGAGAACTCCCGAGCGCGTCGAAACTCGACCGCTCGCCCGCGTTCGTAGAAGACTTGCTCGAACACGGCGAACAACGCGGGCGGTCGTTCGTCGCTCAGATAAGTACGTCCACTTCGTAGTCGTTGGCTTCGAGCGCGGCGAGCACCGCTGCGACGTGGTCGTGGCCGCGAGTTTCTAAGTCGACTTCGACCTCCGCGGCGTTCATCGCGAGGTCGCGCGAGGTGCGGTCGTGCTGGATGGCGTAGATGTTCGCCTTCTCTGCGGCGATGACCTCGATGAGGCGTTCGAGCGCGCCGGGGCGGTCTTTGAGCACGGTCCGAATCTTCAGGTAGCGCCCCGTTTCGACCAGCCCGCGCATGATGACCGTCGTGAGCACGTTCAAGTCGATATTCCCGCCACACAGCGCGGGGACGATTACCTCCCCTTCCTCGTAGTCAAACTTCTCAGAGAGCAGCGCGGCGAGCGGGACGGCCCCTGCCCCTTCAACGAGCGTCTTGCCGCGTTCGAGCAGCGAGATGAGCGCGACGGCGATTTCGGAATCAGAGACAGTGACGACCTCGTCCACGCGCTCTTCGATGACCTCGAACGTTTGCTGGCCGACGCTCCGGGTTGCGATGCCGTCGGCGATGGTATCAACGCTGTCTATCTGCTGGACAGAACCTTTTTCGAGCGATTGGGCGACACTTGAGGCCCCCTCTGCCTGCACGCCAATGACGCGAATGTCTGGATTCTTGGCTTTGAGCGCGGTCGCAATCCCGGCGATGAGACCGCCGCCACCGATGCCCACCACGACAGTATCGACTTCGGGGAGGTCGTCGTAGATTTCTAAGCCGATGGTTCCCTGCCCGGCCATCACCTTCTCGTCGTCGAAGGCGTGGACGTAACACCGCCCCTCCTCGCACTCAATTTGGTGGGCTTTGTCCGCGGCCTCGTCGTAGTCTTTGCCGTAGAGGACGACCTCCGCACCGTAGGCGCGCGTCGCCTTGACCTTCGAGATGGGGGCGTATTCGGGCATCACGATTTTCGCGTCCACGCCGTTTCGCGTGGCGGCGAGCGCGACACCCTGTGCGTGATTCCCGGCGCTCGCGGTGACGACACCGGCGGCCTGTTCCTCGGGCGAAAGCGTGGCAATGCGGTTCGACGCGCCACGAATCTTGAACGACCCCGTGCGCTGGAAGGTTTCGAGTTTGAGATGCACCGTCGCGCCGGTGATATCGGAGAAGGTGTGAGAATAGTCGAGCGGTGTGTGGCGGGCGACCGCCTCAACCCGCTCTCGGGCCTCGATTACGTCAGCAAGTTCGAGCATACTGGTGGTTGCTTGCCCGCTGCATTAATCGTTACCTGTGGCTCTCGGATGGTAAAGTAGGGGGGATAGGGACTGAGCATTCCCAGGGGATGGGGGACGCGGTCCCAAAGCGTATGACTGCATCTGGATGACAGCAGGGAGAGCATATAAAGAATTGGGAGGCGGAGTGAAAGTGAAATCGATAGACTGCGCCGCTATCGAGCAGCTGTCAGACGCTCGTGCGCCAGGTGTCAGTCGGGGTGGTGTCTGACACCTGTATGCTCGCAGGCGGACAGATTACGCGACTTCGTGAACGCGCACCGCATTTTCCGCGAGGTAGCGTCGCACGCGGGCTTCGAACGAGTCATCGCCGGGCCACGCGACCGATTCTGCAACGTCGAGGCGGTCGGGATCACCAACGTACACCGCGACGGAGTGGTCGGTGAACGGTACACCCACCCGGACGTACAGCCCGCTTTCGACGCCCTCGTAGGCGTCGAGCGAGCGGATGTCAGCGGTTCGTAAGAGCTTGCCAGTGACGGAGTCGCCGGGTGCGGGGGCGAGCGTCGGGTAGGTACCTTCGACGCGCCGGAGCCCATCGAGCCGGGCGTCACAGACGAACTCGTAGCTTGCGACCACCTCGCTGACCGTGTCGGGGTCGGTCAGCGTGCCATAGACGAACACATCCATAGCCAGAGCTACACGACTCGGTGCCTTGCGCGTTGTGGAAAAAAGCGAACTGACGGAGCCTTATCGCTCTGCGAGCGGTGTGACCGTGCGGTCTTCTGCGCCGACGTAGCGAGCGCGTGGGCGGATGAGGCGGTTGTCCTCGTACTGCTCTAAGACGTGGGCAATCCAGCCACCGGCCCGGGACATGGCGAAGATTGGCGTGTAGATGTCGATTGGGATGCCCATCTGGTAGTACGTCGTCGCGGAGTAGAAGTCCACGTTCGGCGCGAGGCCCTTCTCCTCGCTCACGTACTCCTCGATGGCGACGGAGTAGTTGTACCATTTCATGTCGCCTGCAGCCTCACCGAGCGATTCAGACTGCTCGCCGAGGATGTTGGCACGCGGGTCTTTGACGTTGTAGACGCGGTGACCGAAGCCGGGGACACGACGGCCGTTAGCGAGGGCATCTTCGACCCACTGGCCGGGCTCTTTGCCGCTTGCGTCGACCTCTTCTAACATCTTCATCACGTTCGCGTTCGCGCCGCCGTGGAGACTGCCTGCGAGCGTGCCCACGGCGCTCGTGATGGAGCTGTGGAGGTCGGTGAGCGTCGAAGCCGTCACCATCGCAGAGAACGTCGAGGCGTTCAGGCCGTGGTCTGCGTGGAGCACGAGCGCCTGGTCGAACACGTCTTCTAAGACGTCGTTTGGCTCCTCGTCGTTCAGCATGTAGAGGAAGTTCGCCGCGTGCGAGAGGTCTTGGCGCGGGGCAACGGGGTCGTTCCCGTTGCGGATGCGCGTGTACGCCGCGAGGAGCGTCGGAATCTTCGCAGTGATGCGTCGCGCCTTGCGGAGGTTTGCGTCAATGTCGGTCGGGTCAACGTCGGCGTTTGCGTCGGGGTCGTAGGCGGAGAGTGCGGAGACGAGCGTTCTGAGGGCCGCCATTGGCTCTTCGTCCTGCTCTGCGAGTTCCCGAACCTCGGCGAGCAGGCCGTCTGTGACCTCGCGTTCGGTGGCCATCGCGTCAGCGAACTCGGCGAGTTCGTCCTCTGTCGGCAGCTCACCGTGCCAGAGGAGGTAGAGTACTTCTTCGTAGCTTGTATTTCGAGCGAGATCCTCGATTGTATAGCCACGGTAGACGAGCTTGCCAGCGTCGCCGTCAATAAACGAAAGTGACGACTCTGCAACAAGCACACCTTCTAGCCCTTTCTTGAGCTCGTCAGACATACCGTGACACTAGCTTACCTGCCGGGAAAAACATTATTGTTCGTCCGCATACTGCCGCGGGCTCCGGGCAACGTTTTTTGCCGGTGCCAGTAAACTGCCGTGTATGTCCGATGAGGTCGGCTATGAGCCGGTCAGCGTAAAGCAGGTTTTAGCAGAAATGAAAGACATCGCTGAACTGCTCATCGACCTCTCCTACTCGGCGGTGTTGCTCGGCAGCGACGAGGTCGCAGAGGAGGTGCTCGTCTTAGAAGAACGCATGGACGTTCTCCAGATGCAAGCGCGCATGAGCCTGCTCATGGCCGCACGCAGCCCCGAAGACGCAGAGGCGCTCGCGCCCGTCCTCGGCGTCGTCGGCGCAGCCGAGAAAATCAGCGACGCGGCGGGCGATATCGCCAAAATCGTCTTAGAAGATATTGGGTTGCCCGACGCGATGCGGGCGGCGATTCCAGAGGCCGTCGAAACCCTCGTGCGCGTGACCATCACCGACCAGTCCGCACTCGACGGGAAATCGCTCGGCCGTGAGAACATCGAGACCGAAACCGGCGTGCGCATCATCGCGCTCCGGCGCAGCGGCAACTGGCTGCTGAATCCCGACCACGAAACGAAACTCGAAGCCGGTGACGTGATGTTGCTGCGCGGACCGGAAGACGGCGTCTCACGGGTGTACGAGCAAGCGAGCGGCCGCGCCTACGTCCCACCGAACCCGCCGGAACCCGGCATCGAGGACTTAGAGCGCGCGGTCGACTCCATTGTGCTGATGAAGAACATGGCCGAACTCGCCGTGGACTTAGCCTACGGCTCCGTGCTCTTCGACAGCGCAGAAGTCGCAGAGGAAGTCGTCGAATTAGAAGCCGAAGTGGACGCGCTCCAATCGCGCTTCGAGGCGTGGGTGTTGCAGGCGGCCAGTCGCGTCGACGACCCCGTCCAGTTGCGCGGGCTCGTCCACCTCGCGCGCTCGACGGAAGTCATCAGCGACGCCGCGCTCGAAATCAGCGAGGGCGTCCTGCGCGGCCTTGGCACCCACCCCGTGGTCGAACAGGCCGTCCTCGAAAGCGACGAGGTCATCATCCGCCTGACGGTGGGCGAGGGAAGCGACTTAGACGGCGTGACGCTGCGCGATAAGATGGTGAAAACCGAGACGGGAATGCGCGTGATTGCCGTCCACCGCCGGAACAAAACCCACGACGCTCGCGGCGTCCCTGACGAGTGGGTCGTCTCGCCGGGGCCGCTCACGGCGCTCCACGTCGGTGACGTGCTCATCGCAAAGGGTACGCGAACTGGGGCAGAACGCCTCGCGCAACTCGCCGGTCAGGACTCTCTCGACAGCCTGTAGGCGGAGATGAGTGTTAGAATCACCGTGGCGAACGCGCCGAGCGACGTGGCGAGGACGAATCCTAACGCGAGGTAAAACAGCGGCGAGCGGAACGTTCCCGGCAGAAGGACGAAAAACACGAAGATGGCGAGCGTGGCGAGGAGAGCGAAGCCAAAGCCACGCCGTGCGTTCTGTGGCACGTTGAGCGCGGCAACCATGTTCGCACGCGGCGAGCGGGACGGTTCGTCAGTCACACACGGAGTTTGGGTGCGAGAGCAAAAACCACGTTGGTTTCCCGCATACCGAACATCTAAAGAGCGTGGGGTTGCCGTCTAGGGGTAATGACGACCCTCGGCACGGCAGAGGCCGCTCCCGGTGAGATGGACGTCGGTCGGTTAGCCGTTGGCGAACTCCGCGACGGCAGCCCGCTTCGGCTCCCTGTCGCCGTGATAAACGGGGCTTCCGAGGGGAGCACGCTCTATATTCAGGCGGCGAGTGACGGCGACGAACTGAACGGCGTTGGCGTGTTGAAAACGCTCGTTCCACAGCTCGACCCGACCGAACTCGCTGGCACGATTCTCCTCGTCGGCATCGTCAACTATCACGGTTTTCAGGTCGCACAGCACAGAAACCCAATCGACGACACGAAGATGAACCGGGCGTACCCCGGTGACAAAAACGGCACCTCCTCGGAGCGAATTGCCGCCGCCACCTTCGAAATCGCGAGCCGCGCCGACTATGTGCTCGACCTCCACCAGGGCTCGACCAGCCGGATGATAAACGAAACCCGCGTCCGCTGTGGCCGTCGCCACCACATGCACGACGAGTGCCTCGAACTCGCCCGCGTGTTCGGCTGTGGCCACATTTTGGACCAGAAAGGGCCGAACGGCCAACTCGCCCGTGCTGCGCCCGATAAGGGCATCCCGACCATCGACCCCGAACTCGGCGGCGCGGTTGGCTGGGACGAACAGAGCATCGGCCTCGGCGTCCGCGGCATCTACAACGTGCTTCGCTACTACGGCTTCTTAGACGGCGACGTGGACATCGAGCCCCAGACCCGTGCGCGTGGCTTTCGCCAGTTTGGCGCGCCCTCCGGCGGTCTCGTGAGCTTCGAGAAAGACCTCGGCGACCGAGTGCGAGCGGGCGACACGCTGTTTCGCGTCACCGACGTGTTCGGCACCGAAAAGGACACCATCGACGCCGACACCGACGGCATCTTCTGGCGAACCCGCCGCCTTCCGCAGGTTGCAACCGGCGAGTACGTCTGCTCGGTCGGCGTCGATATCGACGAAATCTGATGTACGCCTGCACGTTCTGTGGTCGAACCTACGAATCGAGTCCTGACGAGCCGTGGCGCTGTGCGTGCGGCCACGCCCTCGATTTTGCCGACCGACCGTTGCCCGACGGCCCTGCACCCGACCCGGTTGCGCTCGATACGCGCCCTGGCCTCTGGACGTTCTCGGAGTTTCTGCCGATGGAGCCGCGGGTCACGCTCGGGGAGGGGTGGACGCCGCTCGTGGATGCCGCAGAGTGGAACGCCCAGTTCAAACTTGAGTACGTCTTTCCGACGGGGAGTTTCAAAGACCGAGGCGCGACGACGACGCTCTCGTGGGCCAGTCAACTGGGCGTCGAAACCGTCATCGAAGACTCCTCGGGGAACGCGGGCGCGGCAATCGCCACCTACGCCGCCCGCGCGGGCATCGACGCGGAAATCTACGTCCCTGCAGCGGTGAAACCCGCAAAGCGCCGTGCCATCGAACGCGCCGGGGCGACCGTCGTCCCCATCGAAGGCGACCGACAAGCCGTCACCGACGCCTGCATCGAGGCGGCAGAACGCGGCGAGGGCTGGTACGCGAGCCACGCGTGGAACCCCGCCTTCTTCGCCGGAACGCAAACCGTCGCTTTCGAACTCGCCGCCCAGCGCGACTGGGACGTGCCCGATGCGGTCGTGTTACCACTCGGCCACGGGACGCTGTTTTTGGGCGCGTATCGCGGCTTTAAAGCCCTGCTTGAAGCGGGCTGGACGACTGAAATGCCACGTTTATTGGGCGCGCAGGCCGCCGGATTCGCCCCGATTGCAGACGAACGTCACGGCCCGACAGACGCCAAAAACGACGTTGCAGACGGGATTCAGATACGCGACCCCGCCCGCAAAGACCAGTTGCTCGCCGCAATCGAAGCCACCGGCGGCGACGCGATTGCCGTCGAAGCCGAAGAGACGAACGCCGAACTCGACCGCCTCCACCGCGCGGGTTTCTACGTCGAACCGACAAGCGCGAGCGCGACGGCCGCACTCGCTGTCTACCGTGCGCGTGGCGTTATCGACGACGGCGACGACGTGGTCGTCCCGCTCACGGGGAGCGGGCTGAAGATGCAGTGAGAGATGACAAGCGAATAGCTATTTTCGCCTCCTGAGAAGCAGCGGTATGAGCGTCCTCGCACGCGGCTGGTCGCCCTCGGCCCGACAGTCGATTACTCTCCGGCTGTTTCTCGGCGCGCTACTCGTGGCGAATCCCCTCTACATCGGCGTGTTCAATCTCGACTTGACGAGCACGACCTACGAGGTCAAGCCAGTGAGTACGGACGACGGTCGAATCACCGTCGGCGAGTCGAGACCTGACAGCGAACTCCCCGAAGTCGAGTGCTCAGCACCACAGATGACGCCGCTGTGTGCCTACGAGCGCGAACGACTGGAAACTGGAGCGCGTGAATTCGATCTTGAGTGGGGAGGCATGGATACACGCGACCGATTCGTCCATCACGCCGGTGGTGACACGCCGTACTACGAGCGACGCGTGGAGCTATCCGGGAGTACCGCAACCGTCACCCTTCGTCCCGTCTCTGCACGGACAGTTATCGAGGAGACAGCTATCGAACCCAATGAGTTGTCGCTTCGAGGGCGGTATGCATTGCTCGTCGGAAGCCTGAAAACCGATGAGTCGCTCCCGGCGGCGAATCATATCATCCGCACGGACGACGGCTACGTCATGCTCGCGGGGACGGGTCGCGCAGAATCGAGTTCTGGTGACTCGGTTGAAGCCCTCGTTTCCCTGCTATTGGTCGTCGCTGGTTTCAGTTTGCTCTGGCGAACCTATCGCAGGCTCCCGGAAAACTGGTGAGTACGCTATTGCTCAGGAAGTGTAGGTGTGTACCTGCTGGCGCGAACCACGGATGGAACGGCCGTGGCGGCGGTGGCAGCCGCCGAGGCCCGACCAAGGGGACGATCGGGCGTCTCGCCACCGTGGTGAGCGGTGGCGAGCGCGCCAGCAGTGCAGTGGCATGGCAGACAGCGACGGCGTTTGGCGACGCCGTCGCGAAACCGCGGCACGCGGTTTGGTGCAGCGCAGTAGGGTGCGCGTTGGGTAGTTCACAGCCGCGTGGGGGCGCGGCCGGGGCGATGCAACCGGTAGGGGATTCCGGCGTGTGCCCGACGTGGGAGCCGGGCGTGGGGGAAGGGCCGAAGCCGGGGAACTCTCAGCGAGCGTCCGTTAGGTCAACGAAAGACCCCTCGGACGCCGTAATCCATTGCGTCATCAGCGCGTCTTCGCTCGCCTCGCGTGGGTACACGGTGCACTCTTCGCGTGGGCCGTTCGACTCAATCGTGTAATCGAGGTCGAACTCTGGCCAGCGGTTGCGCGAGGTAAACGACTGGGCTTTCGCGCCGTTCGACCATCCGGACTTGCTGAGATCGTATTCGTTTCCGCTCATGGTTGGGGTCTCCGTTCACGTCGGGTCATCGACGCGTACCAAAGCCAAGTGGCCCTCCCACCATACCTATACACCGACTAAGCAGACCGTTAATTCCGTTCTAAAGACGAGAACGGTCTGAAACGGTCTGCAATACAGTGAAAGAGACACCAAAAAACGCAGGCCGTCAGCGCTCTGCGTGAGTTTCCCACTCGAACCTACCACGAACTAACGGTTTCGCGATATGTCTCCGTGCACACGGCGGCACCTCGTACCACCCGCGCTCGATGCTGCGCGCGACCGACACTTCTACCTTCCCCGGCGCGCTCGTGGAACAGTCCCGACAGCGATAGCCTTGATCTGCGCCTGCAGACTTCATTCGGCAACCACACGTCGGGCATTCGGGGGTTTCGAGCGCGGTCGTCTTCAACCCGCGAACGGCGAACTTTTCGAGTTTCAGCGTGCCTCGGCTGAGTTCGCCACACACCACGAGGTCGTCGCCGACGCGGAGGGCGCGCACGCGGTCGCGGAACCGCTTTGTCGGCTCGAACGCCGCACACTGGAGGCGCGCTCCGTCGGATTCAATCTCGAAGAAAACGTGCCCCCCTTCCCGCGTTTCCGGTGGGGTGGCGACACGACCCGAAAGCCGGTACGCGTGGCCGTTTTTTGCAGTAGAAATCGTACCCTGCTTGAGGTGTGCGTCGGTGCCCTGGTTCGTCACGAACAGCGCGGTTTGCTCGACGGGTTCGCTCTCGATGGCGTGAGCAACCTCTCGGACGGCCCCCGGGTCGTCGCCACGAATCCCGTGGAGGATGGGACCGGGCGTGTGGGGTACACAGACGGCTTGTCCTTCGACTTCGTCAACCGTGTCCCAAACTGCGGGATAGCCCGTCTCCGCGGCCACAAACACCGAGTCGTAGTCGATGTCGCGCTCGGTTCCCCACCGCTCGCGGGGGCGATAGGAGATGTATTCGTAGGTCCACTCAGAGAAGGCGTCCCACGCGCCGACAGCGGCAAGCGCGCCGATGAGGCCGCGCCCGCGCTTCCAGTCAGCAGCGAGAAACCCTTCTTGCGCGATGAGTTCGCGGGCGTCTGCGATGTCGTGAAACTCCGTGACGGCGTCACGAGCGAACTGGGTGACGGCGTCGGAGACAGTGTCCGTCGGAGACACCACGAGCCCCGGATTCGTGCGCGGGTCTGCGGTTTCTGCAGACGCTTCAATTTCCTCTCGCGCA
Source organism: Haladaptatus sp. CMSO5 (assembly GCF_036689885.1). Classification (NCBI taxonomy): domain Archaea; kingdom Methanobacteriati; phylum Methanobacteriota; class Halobacteria; order Halobacteriales; family Haladaptataceae; genus Haladaptatus; species Haladaptatus sp. CMSO5. The sequence goes on along the minus strand of NZ_JBAHVW010000001.1, from coordinate 610,591 downwards.
ATCTCGAAGGCCGTCTCGGGGGCACAGTCGGTGTGAATACAGAGCGCGGCGTTGCCGCGTGTTTTGTGTTTCACGGCTGGGTTCAGCCGGATGAGGAGGAGACGAGCGACGTGCCCGTCGGCCTCGCGGATGCGGGCGGCGATGCGGGCGGCGGCGTAGGTCGTACACATCCCGCGTTCTCTCGAATCGGTGTCGTCGAGGCCAACGAGCGTCACGCGAGGGGGTTACCGGCGCTCGAATTTCCCGGTTTCGACCCGACGATTGAATATATGAATCTATCCCCACAGACCGGGTGAATCGACCGAAGGCGCGGGTTTTCGGGTGGCACAACGCATATATGGCAGGACTAGCTTATTATAGTCCATGTCACGGTCAGCACTGGTCGAGAACGTGACCGCAATGCTCGCCGATGCGGGCTTTACGGTGAGCGACCGGTGTGCCATCCGTCCGAAAAGCTTCGACGTGGCGGCCCGCCGGCACGATGACCTCATTCTGGTCAAGATTCTCGGCAACATCGACGCCTTAGACGCACACACAGGCATCGAGATGCGCCGCCTCGGACGGTTCTTGGACGCGACACCGCTCGTCCTCGGCCTCCGAACCCGCGACGAAGACTTGAAACCGGGCGTCGTCTACTTCCGCCACGGCGTCCCCGTCATCAGCCCCGACACCGCGATGGACTTCTTCGTCGAAGGTGTCCCACCGCTCATCTACGCCGCCCCCGGCGGCCTCTACGTGAACATCGACGAGGAAGTGCTCGCAGACGCCCGCGAAGAGCGCGGGTGGAGCCTCGGACAGCTTGCCACCGAACTCGGCGTCTCACGACGGACGGTGTCGAAATACGAAGACGGCATGAATGCGAGCGTCGAAGTGGCCGCCCACTTAGAGGAGCTGTTCAACCAGCCGCTCACGACACCCGTCGAGATGCTCGCAGAGGAGCTGGCGAAGGAGGAACGGCAGGCAGAGGAGTCCGTAGACCCCGACGACGCGCACTTCGTGAGCGCGCTCACGCGGGTTGGCTTCCAAGTCCATCCGACCGCCCGCGCCCCGTTCAAGGCCGTAAGCGAGACGGACAACCGCGAAGACCGCGTCCTCACCGGACATTCTGCGTTCACGAAAACCGCAGAGAAGCGCGCTCGCATCATGAGTTCGCTCGGTGAAGTCACCCAGACCCGGTCTGTGTACGTCGTCGACCGCGCAAAGCGCGATTCGGTCAAACACACGGCCATCATCGAACAGCAAGAAATCGAGCGCATCGACGACCCCGACGACCTGCGTGACCTCATCTACGAGCGCACGAAACGCTCTGGCTCTGAGGCCTAACTACTCTTTCAGCCGGTCGCGGACAGCGGCCCGGTCTTCTGCACTTTCGAGCGTATCGGTATCGAGCAGGCGCTCTAGCTTGCGCTCGAACTGTTCGTCGGTGAGTTCGCCGCGTGCGTAGCGGTCTCTGAGCGTTTCGAGCGCGTCACGCTTGTTTTCTGCTGGCTCGTCCGCCTGTTCGCGCTCGCTCGGGGCGTTCCACTGGTCGTCCCACCACGTCTCGAGACCGTCCTCGTCATCGCCAAAGAGGAGCGCGACGATTGGGACGACGACGATGTAGCCAAACAGCATGGCCGCGAGCCACCAGCTTTGCCCGGTGAACATGGCGGCGAGCCAGATACCGGTAACGAGCAGACTTGCGATACCGGCGGCGTTTTTTCCGGCGCGTGCCCGAACCGTTGAACCCATTGGGTGTACATTGGCGTGAGACGGGTAAAAACACAGGTGTCACTGGGGGCGTGTTCCAGTCGAAACAAGGGGGTGTGGGTTGCGTTGGCGAACGCCAGCAGCGACCGCGAAATCGGTGCTTACGCGTAGGTTTCTTCTAAGTACTGAACGATGTCGCCGCTCTCTGCCATCCCGGAGACGCCGTGTTCCTCGTCAACGATGACGGGAACGCCGGTCTGGCCGCTTACTTCCTTTACTTCGGTGCGCTCTGCGTGCGCCGAAGGGACGTCGATTGTGTCGTACTCCAGTCCGAGTTCGTCGAGTTTGTTCGTGACTTTCGCACAGAACGGGCAGCCGGGAAGATTGTAAACTTGAATCGTGCTCATCGACCCCTCCTATGGAGTCGTTCGTAAAAAGGGGAACGGAGGTGTGTGCCGCGCACACAACAGCGGCAGATTAGAGTTGACCGGCGAGCAGGCCGCTCGTGCGGACGAAGAAGTAAAAGACGAACAGGCCAGCCAGAATCCACTGGCCAGCGTGCACGTCACGTGCTTCGCCGGTGGCGGCTTTCACGAGCGGGTAGGAGATGATGCCTGCGGCGATGCCGTAGGCGATAGAGAACGTAAACGGCATCACGAGGATGGTCAGGCCTGCGGGAACGGCGTGTGAAATTTTGTCCCACTGGACGTCCGCGATGTTGCGGAGCATGAGCACCGCGACCACCACGAGTGCGATGTGTGAAGCGTAGAGCGGCACGGCCGCGGCGAGCGGCACGAGGGCGAGCGACGCGAGGAACAGGAGGGCAACGACGAGGGCGGTCATACCCGTCCGACCGCCTTCTTCGACACCCGTCGCGGATTCGATGTACGTCGTGACCGTCGAGGTGCCGAGAATCCCACCGGCGGTGGTTCCAATGGCGTCTGCCATGAGCGGCTTGTCGATGTCAGGAAGGTCGCCGTCCTCATCGAGGAAACCCGCAACCTGCGCGACGCCGGTGAGCGTCCCCGCGGTGTCGAAGAAGTCCACGAAGAAGAAGGTGAAGACGATGAGCGAGAAGGCGAGGGCGTCAACGTTCTGGAAGCCCTGGACGAACGCGCCGACGAGCGGCGTGATGTCGTAACCAGCCGCGGAGTAGGTGACTTGCGTGGAACCGACGAGTGAGCCTGCAGCGAGCGTGGTTCCGTCTGGAACCTGCTCTGCGGGCAGGGCGCGGTAGCCCATCGCGTGGGCGGCGTACCCGGCGAGCGTGGTCAGGATGATGCCGATGATGATGGAGCCGCGGACGCCACGAGCGTAGAGCGCGAACGTGACGAACAGGCCCACCGCGGAGATGATGGCGATGGGGTCTGCGGCGAACACCGGATTGAACGACACGAACGTCGCAGCGTCGCCCGCGACGACGCGCATGGCTTCGAGGCCGATAATCGCAAGGAAGAGGCCAATCCCGGTCCCGACAGCGAACTTGACGGGTTCGGGAAACAGCCCGATGATGAACTCACGCGCCCCGACGGCGGTGAGCGCGATGAACACGACACCCTCCACGACGACGGCGGCGAGCGCGGTCTGCCACGGAACGCCGAGACCGAGGACGACGGTGAACGCGAAAAAGGCGTTCAGCCCAAGGCCCGGTGCTTGGGCGAACGGTCGATTCGCGTAGAACGCCATCACGAGCGTTGCGATGGCCGCTGAAATCATAGTGACCACAGCAATCATCTGGAATGTTTGTGCGTCGGTGCGCCCCGGGACGTCGATTGCGAGGTTGAGAATTGCGGGATTGACGACCACGATGTACGACATCGTGAGGAACGTCGTGAGCCCGGCGAGGACCTCGGTTCTGAGGTCTGTGTTGTGTTCCTCGAAGCCGAAATACTCGGCAATTGTGTCAGGTATCGCCATAATGCACGTTTAAGCACAGTGCCTGAAATTGACTTAAAAGTTATCCTCTCACTGCCACGTAAATCAGCACAAACGTGTATAGGTTAGGATTCGAGCTGGGTCAGCGCGCCGACCGGGGCGTCGGTGAGTTCGCGGGCGCGAGAGACGCCTTCTTCGCCCACGGCGATGAGCGCAAACACGCCGCCGACGTCGGCGTTCGCGCTCGCCGCGATGTCGAGGAGGAGCTCTTGAGTTTCCCCAGAGCGGATGAGGTCGTCTACGACGAGCACCGTGTCGTTCGCGTCGATAGCCGAGGCCGGGAGGTAGTAGGTGAGTTCGATGCCAGACTGGAGGCGTTGGCGGGCTTCGATGAACTCCTCTACGGCAGTTTCTTTGGACTTTTTCGCATACGCGAGGCGCGCGCCGAAGTAACTCGCCATCGCGGCGGCGAGCGTGATGCCGTCGGTCGCGGCGGTGAGCACCACGTCAGGCGTCTCGAACTCGAAGGTGTCGGCGGCGATTGGGGCGACGAGGTCGAGGAATGACTGGTCGAAGACGACACCGGAGTTATCGACGTACCCCTCGCTGTCCACGCGGATGCGGGCGTGGAGTTCGCGGGCGAGTTCGTCGTGGCCGACGCCGCCGACGACCTCACGGGCGCGTTCGACGCCGGGGAGGACGTGGCCGTTGACGTAGCGATTCAGGTCACCGGCGGGGAGGCCGGTGAGGGAGGCGAGTTCGTCGTACGTCCGACTCTGCTTGAGCATTCGGAGGACGGCGACCGCCTGCAACTGGATTGCGGCTTTCTCCGCGCGATTCATGCCCTGTACCTCACGGTTGCACAGTTATGAATACATCGATGGACTGTCGGGCCGGAAGTAACCATTTGCGTGCATTAGCATGGGCACGTCGTGTTGGGGTTATGAGAGGAGTTTGGCGGTTGTGCGGCGGTTGTGGTGCGGTGGCTGTGCTGTGGGGTTGTAGTTCGGTTGCTGTGCGGTGCGGAGGCCGTCCAGCACAGCATCCGAATGCGCCAGCGGCGCATTCGGCCTTTTTCACGGCGGGCGAGACGCACAGCGTCTCGCTGCCTCCGCGAATCTTCGATTCGCCAGAGCATGGTTTTGCAACGAGCGGTTCGCCTCTGGCGAACCCGAGTTGTAAAAAGATGCGCGTTAGTAGGGCTCGTTTTTCAGCCCCAGCAGATACGCAATCACGTTCGTGATGATGTGGAGCAGTGGGGTGAGGATGAGGACGGTCACGATGATGGAGAGGGTGAACGTCTGGCGGAACCAGCCGGGAGTGACAAGGAAGGTCAACAGGAGGGCGACGACGACGAAGTCGAGTTGGTCGAGGAGGGGGAACGCCGCGCCGCGTTCGCGCCCGGAGCGGCGTTTGATGAACGAGGCGAGGATGTCACCGAGCATCGCGCCGAACGCGAGCGTAAAGCCCGCCACGAGCGGGAACGCCGGGAGCATGAAGTCGAGTTGGTGGTTGAGGCTGGGACGAATGGCGTTGAGGAGGAGGGCGACGAGGATGCCAATGGCCGTTCCGGCGGCGGTTCCGCGCCACGTTTTCCCGTCACCGAGGAGGCGCTTTCCGTTCCACGTCCGGCCGCCGTCGATGGGCGGACCGCCGCCAAAGAGGACAGCGGCGTTGTTGGGGATGTAGGCAGGCAACATCGCCCAGAAGGCAATCGCAATCACCGCAAAGATACCCATATATCTGCCCTGACTCGGGCGGCTACCTTAATCGGAGGTGGTTTTCATCTGTCACAGACGAAAAGCAACATTCTGAATAGGGGAGCGCAAAAAGTGCCGGTATGATTCCGCCCATCGCGAGCAAATTCGTGGCAGGGGAGACGGAGGCGACAGCCCTCGACCACGCACGAACGCTCAATCAACGGGGGGTAAAGGCCATTCTCAATCTCCTTGGTGAACATTATGCGGAGCGCGCGGAGGCAGACGCCGATGCTGATGTGTACATCGACCTCGTGGACGACATCGCCGCGGCGAATCTCGATGCGTGTATTTCGGTAAAGCCCTCGCAGGTGGGCATCGACTTCGGCGCGGACGTGTTCGCAGAAAACGTCACGCGTATCGTCGACCACGCCGCGCCGAAGGGTGTGTTCGTCTGGTTAGATATGGAAGACCACACGACGACCGACGACACCCTCGACGTGTTCGAGAGCCTCGCGCGCAAACACGAAGGCGGCGTCGGGCTTGCGATTCAGGCGAACCTGAAGCGCACGCGCGAGGACTTAGAACGCCTCGCCGACGTCCCCGGGAAGATTCGACTCGTCAAGGGCGCGTACGACGAACCAAAAGAAATCGCGTACAAGGACAAAGCCGCGGTGAATCGTGCGTACAAAGAGTATCTGCAGTTCATGTTCGAGGAGTTCGAGGGCGGCATCGCCGTCGGGAGCCACGACCCCGAGATGATTGCCTACGCAAAGGAACTCCACGACGAGTACGGCACGGACTTCGAGATTCAGATGCTGATGGGCGTCCGCACCGACGCGCAGTACGACCTCGCAGAGGAGTACGACGTGTGGCAGTACGTCCCCTACGGCGACCGCTGGGCGCAGTATTTCTACCGCCGCGTGATGGAACGAAAGGAGAACCTGCTGTTCGCGGTGCGGGCGATTGTTGGTCGCTGAGCCGAGAGGTACGAAGGAAAGGGCTGATAATCGTGGGGCGTGTTGGTACGCTAAATGGCCTCCTGGAAACGCGACATGGCCAGTGGCCTGGTCGTCCTCATCCCTATCCTCGTCGTGGCGTACGTGGTCTTCCGACTGTACATTCTGATTGCGTCGATTTCAGGCGTTGCCAACATCCAACCAATCTGGCTCGGCGTCATTCTGACGCTCCTCGTTTTTTCGCTGTTCGTCCTCGCAGTAGGCTACCTGATGCGAACCGCATTCGGGAGCTTCGTAGAGGAGACCATCGACGGGCTCATGAATCGACTGCCGGGCCTTCGCATCGTCTACAACGCCTCGAAGATGGCAATTGAAACCGCGCTAACCGGCACCGAAGACCTCCAAAAGCCCGTGAAAGTCGAGACGTGGGACGGGCTTCGGATGACCGCGTTCAAGACGGGAAAAATCGCTCCTGATGGCCGCGAAGTGCTCTTTTTACCGACCTCTCCGAACATCACGACTGGCTTCGTCATCGAAGCGGAGTCTGACCGCTTCGAGGAGGTAGACGAGAAGGTAGAAGACGCGCTTATTCGCGTCCTCTCCGCCGGTTTCGGTGAGAACCGCGACTCCGCGGGCGTGAAAATCGACGTGCGCGAAGACGGCGAGAACCCAGCCCCCGGCGACGACTGAACGGAGCGCCTTTACTTTCTCACCCCCTACCGGCGAGCAGTGAAGCTGCACGTCCGCTACGAGGGCGACGACGACCCGAAGAAGTGTACCGCCCGCAAACTCGCACGGTTCGACCGCTGTGAGCTACATCGCTCGGCGCGGGCAACGCCCTACGGCGTTATCTTGAACCCCCACGCAGAGCAGGCGCTCTCGCCTGCGGACGCCGAGCACACGAACCTCGTCGCGCTCGACTGCTCGTGGGAAACGGCGGGCGAGGCGATGTTCACCATGCGCGGCGAACACCGTGCCCTGCCCTTCCTCGTCGCCGCGAACCCGGTGAACTACGGGAAGCCGTTCCAGTTGAACACGGTCGAGGCGTTCGCCGCCGGACTCACGATTCTTGGCGAGCGCGAGCACGCAGAAGACATCCTCTCTAAGTTCCGGTGGGGCCACACCTTCCTCGAACTGAACGAGGAACCGCTCCGGCGCTATGCCGAGTGTGCCGATTCGACGGAAATCGTCGCGGTGCAACAAGAGTACTTAGACCGCGGCGAGTGAGCCCGGGGCAACTCGGAAACTTTTAACCGCCACAGGCGGTAACCCGCCAGTATGGCCAGCTTTGAAGCCGCGGAAAAGCGGATTCTCGAAAAGATGATCTGCATGCGGTGTAACGCACGAAACCCAAAACGCGCAGAGAAATGCCGCAAATGCGGCTACGCAAGGCTTCGACCGAAGAGCAAAGAACGGCGCGCAGCCTAAGGCTGCCACTCGCGGCCGAGGATGGCGTAGCGCTCGATTGCGACGCGCTCGCCGTCCAGAATCGCCGCTTCTTCGAACGTCCCTTCGTGCCGATAGCCGAGGCCCTGCCAGATGCGTGCAGACGCCTCGTTCGGCGCGAGCACGTCCGTGTAGACGCGGTGGAGGCCGCGTTCGCGGAAGGCGTAGTCGGTCATTAATCGACTCGCTTCGGTGCCGTGGCCCGACCCCCAGAACTCGGGGGCGAGAAATAGGCCGATTTCTGCGTTCCCGTCTCCCGCCTCAAACGGGCCGAGGCCAATGGTTCCGGCGCGTTCGCCATCGACACAAATCAGGAGGTTTGCGGCAGTCTCTGCAGAGATGCTTTCTTCGAAAAACTTCGTTTCCTGCTTGAGATTGATGGGCGCGCGACTGTAGAGCGTTGGGCGAATCTGCGGGTGATTGATGGTGTCGCGGAGAAATTCGAGGTCGGCTTCTTCGATGGTATAGAGCGACAGGCCGTCGCCTTCCATGTAAAGTGCGCCAGGCATGACGCTCAGGACGCAGAACTGACCCAAAAAAGTTGCTCGGCGCGGTTATTCGGGGTACTTCGACTTGCGCTGTTCTGCCCGAGAGAGCGCCGTCTCGATGACATCGCGCACGTCGCCGTGGAACTCGTCGCCGTGGCCCGAGTACATGTGTTCGACGCCTTCGGGGAGGCGCTCGAGAATCTCTTTGATGCTCTCGATGAGGCGTTCTCGCGACTGGCCGGGCATGTCCGTGCGCCCGAAGCTGCCGTAGTCGAAGGCGGCGTCGTTGTGAACGACCACGTCGCCAGAGAAGATGGTCGAATTGCTCACGAGAGAGATGTGGTCTGCAGCGTGACCCGGCGTGTAGATAGCCTCGAACGACTCGTCGCCAATTTCGACGGTCTCGCCGTCGTCTAAGTGGTGGGTTCGCAGGTCGTGTTCGCCGTAGGCGTAACACTCACAGTCGAACGCGGAGAGAACTTCGTCCAGCTTTGCGACGTGGTCGCCGTGCTGGTGGGTGAGCACGACCGCATCGAGGTGGTCTGTGTGCTCGCGGACGGCTTCTACGACGCCATCCATCGCACCTGCGTCGACGAGCACCGTCCGCTCACCGATGACGAGGTAGACGTTAGAGGTGAACGCCTCTGCGTCTTCGGTGATATTGATAACGTGCATACAAACCCGTGGACCCGGGGGTTCTTGAGGCTACCGGGGGAGGCAAGTGAGAGACGCGACGGCTTTCGTCACGAAAGAGGATTGTTCGACAGCGCGAACAGAGTTGTTCAGAATACAACAGTTGTCGTGGCCTTTTTCCGCGTGAATCCACAATGGTCCAGTATGGGATTTGGGAGCTACGATGAAACCGAGCAGTCACGACAAGAGGTTGATAGTGACGAAGAAGCTGGTGAAGCTGTAGCGACCAGCGATGCACACCACAATGGAAGCATCGACTACGAAAACGGCGCGTCTTCGGACGAACTGCTCGACCGGTTACAGGAAATAAAGGAGCAGTGAAACAGGGCGTGCGGGCGCTCGGCATCGCCGAGTCGTTCCGCAATGAGCGAAGTACGCTGGCTGGCGTCGTCACACGCGCCAGCTGCGTCGTCGACGGCTTTTCTTTCGAGACGTGTACGGTCGGCGGCCTCGACGCCACAGAAGCACTCTGTACCCTCTACAAGCGCCTCGACCGCGAAGACGTACGCTACGTCATGATTTCCGGCATCGCACTCGCATGGTACAACCTCGTGGACTTACACCGGGTGCACGAGGAAACCGGGCGACCGGTCATCTCGGTGACCTACGAAGCCAGCGACGGACTTGAGCAGGGCCTCCGAGACGCCTTCTCGGGCGACGAGTTAGCGACGCGCATGGCAATCTACGACGCCCAACCGCCGCGCCACGAACTCTCAGTGGGCACGGAGACGGTGTGGGTGCGGTCGGTCGGCTGTTCCCCCGAGGAAGCCGCCGAAGTCGTCCGCGGGTTCACGCCCGAAGGCGGGCGGCCAGAACCGCTCCGGGTGGCCAGACTCGCGGCGCGGGCGGCCGACGAGTGGGAGAATTAAGTAGCCCGCTCGCCCAGAGTCTGCCAATGGGAAAAATGGACGGCCTCACCGTCACCGAGTGTACGAAGTGCCCCGACCTCGTGGAGTGTCGGTCGCAAATCGTGAACGGTGTTGGCCCGGCGGACGCGGACATTCTGTTCGTGGGCGAAGGCCCCGGCGCACAGGAAGACGAACAGGGCGAACCCTTCGTCGGACGGAGCGGAACCGTCCTCTCTGACACGCTCCGCGACGTGGGCTTAGAACGCGATATCGTCCGTATCACCAACTGCGTGCGGTGTCGCCCGCCGGACAATCGCAACCCTCGCAAAGCGGAACTCGCAAACTGCCGCGAGTATTTAGAGACAGAAATCGACCGCGTTGACCCCGAACTCGTCGTCACGCTCGGGAAAGTTCCCTCAGAACACCTCTTGGGGCGGTCGGTCGCGGTGACGAGCGAGGCCGGGAGTCTTGTGGACAAAACCATCGCCGGAAAGCCCCGACGCATCCTCATTTCGGTACATCCGGCGGCGACGTTGTACGACCGCAGCCAGACCGACACCTTCGTCGAGACGCTCACGAAGGCCGCGGAGTTCACCACCGACACGGGCGGGCAAAAACGCCTCGGCGACTTCTGACGAGCGCAGAACCCACCGCAACGGAAAGCGACTTGTTCTGCACCGCGAACCTTCACGTATGAGCCAGCGCGCCCCACAGCAGACGGCGATGGCGGACATCGTCGTCGTGGACTACGGTCTTGGCAACCTCAGAAGCGTCACCCGCGGGCTAGAACGCGCCGGGGCGGCGGTCGAAATCACCGACGACCCCGACCGGTTTGCCGACGCAGACGGCATCGTCCTCCCCGGCGTCGGCGCGTTCCGCGAGGGTGTCGAGAACGCAGGCCCCTACCGCGAGGCACTCCGCGCCGCCGCAGACCGCGGCCAGCCCGTCTTCGGGATTTGTCTCGGGATGCAGATGCTCCTGACCGCAAGCGAGGAAGCAGACCGCGCCGGACAGGGCGAGGTGACCGGCCTCGACTTCATCCCCGGAAACAACGTTAAGTTCCGCGAGGGCCAGAAGGTTCCCCACATGGGCTGGAACCAACTCACCGTGAAACGCGACCATCCACTCGTGGAAGGCGTCGATGGAGAGTACGCCTACTTCGTCCACTCGTACTACGCCGTCCCCGACGACGAGGACGCGGTTGTGGCGACCGCCGACTACGGCATCGAGTTCCCCGCCATCATCGCAAACGAAGCGGGCAACGTCTTCGGCACGCAGTTCCACCCCGAGAAGAGCGGAGAGGCGGGCCTCCGCATCCTCAAAAACTTCGTGGACATCTGCATCGCAGACTGATTACAGAAATTCGCGCACGTCCGAATACCACATGTCGTGGTCGTCCACCATGTCGATACGGCGGGCGATTTCTGCGGCGAGGACGTGCCAGCAGAGTTGTTCTGGGTCGGCTTTATCGAGGTTGAACGCCGCGTCCTGACACTCGCAAGCGCGCCCCTCGATTACGTACTCGTCTTCATGGCCGACGACGACGGTGAAGTCGCGGTACTGTTTGACTCTGAGTTCCGAGACGGCTTCGATGGCACGCACCCCGCGCGAGCCGTGTATCGAAATAATGCGGTCGACGATGGGCGGAGCGAGTGCTCCGGACTCTGCTAAATCGGCCTGCCACCGTTCGACCGCGTTCACGAGGTTCCCTACGGGTCGCGCACCAAAAACCCATGCGATGGCCGGGTTAGGTCTGGCTCGTCGTGCGTGCGTCGACCCAGCCGACAGACCGCGTGAAAACGAGGTGTGTCGCCACGAGCACCGCGACGCTCACCACCATGAGCGCGGCTTCTTCAGGCGAGGAAAGCACACCAAGCGAGACGATGAGGGTCGTCGCACACGCCGGGGCATGGACGGTGTCGGTTTCGAACATCCCGATGCTCGTGAGGACAATCGACAGAATCGCGCTTGCGACGAGCTGTCCCCCCGCGAGCGACGCCGGAGCAAAGGTGGCCGTGATGGTGACGCCGCCTGCGAGAAGCATATAGGAGACGAGGCCGGACAGCGCGCCGACGAGGTGGCCACCGACGACGCGACGGGGCGAGAGCGTGTCATCATCGGCCGCGAGCATGAACGCGGAGGGACCGAGACTCGGGAAGATGAACGGGTTGCCGGACGCCCACGCGAGCGCGGCAAGGACGCTGAACAGCACCCCCGCGTACAGACTCGTCTGGACGGTCCGGCCCATAGCCGTGCTCACAGGTGGAGGAAGAAAATCCTGTTCACTCGTCCCGAGAGCGTGTCCCTTTTCGTCCACCACCGGCGAGAACAGATATGCACGTCCGGGAAGGGGACATCGAGGTCGCCGTACCAGAACAGTCAGGCGACTCGATAGAGGACGCCGTGTTCTTCAATCCAAATCAGGAGTTGAACCGTGACATCACCATCGCCGTCCTCAGAGCCTACGCCGAGCGAAACGAGTACGCGAGTTCCTACTTAGACGCCACCGCAGCGAGCGGGATTCGCGGCGTCCGCGCGGCGAACGACGGCTGGGAGGTCACCTGCTGTGACGTAGACGATGACGCCGTCGCGCTCTGTGAGGAAAACTTCGCGCGAAACGACCTCACGGGAACCGCCGTCCGTCGAAACGCGAACGCACTGATGCACGAGGAACGCTTCGACGTCGTGGACATAGACCCGTTCGGGACGCCCACGCCCTTTGCAGACGCCGCGTTCAACAGCGCGCGAAATCTCGTCTGCGTGACCGCGACCGACACCGCCCCGCTCTGTGGCGCACACTTCAACTCCGGCGTCCGCAAGTACTCTGCGGTGCCGCGAAACACCGACTACCACGCCGAGATGGGGCTGCGCATCCTCCTCTCGATGCTCGCTCGCACCGCCGCCCGCTACGACGTGGGCGTCACCCCCATCCTGAGCCACGTCACCCGCCACTACGTCCGCGTGTATCTCGAATGCAGCCCCCGCGCCACGGACGCGAACCACGCCGTCGATGAACTTGGCTACGTCCACCACTGCAACGAGTGCATGCACCGCGAGTGGGAGCAGGGCCTCATCGCCCACCCACCCGAAGCATGCCCGAACTGCGAGACGGGCATGGTGAGCGCAGGCCCGGTCTGGCTCGGAACCATCCGCGACCCACACTTCACCGCGGCCGTCCGCGACCACCTCAGCGAGGAGATGGGGCGAGCGAAAAAAGCCGAACGCATGCTCGCAATCGTCGAAGACGAACTCAACGTTCCCTTCCACTTCGACCAACACAAAGTCTGCAAGCAGTGGGGCGTTTCGGCACCCGCGATGGACGACTTCCTCGACGTACTCCGTGAGGCTGGCTACGACGCGCGACGAGCACACTACGGTGGCACCACCTTCCACACCGACGCGACGATTGCGGAAATCGAGCAGGCCGCCCGCGAGCAGTTTAGCTGAACTGTCAAGAATCGCAGAGTGTGGCCACAACCCTTGAAAGGTCCCATCGGTAACGGAGTATCTATCGAATGGCCGCCCTCCACACGGTGAAAGCAGTCGTGACCGTGGCGAAAGAAAAACAGTTGAACGTCAAAGCCGCGAGTCTCGCCTACTTCGCCGTCGCCTCGTTCATCCCATTCGCGCTCCTCTGTATCATCGCGCTCACGAAGTGGGGTGGCGACGGCTTCGCCGCCTTTGTCATCGAAAGCGTCCTCTCGAAGCCGCTCCCGGCACAGTCAGAACAGATTCGGTCGATGGTGATGAACGCCGCGGGGCGCACACGGGCAACGGCACTCTCCGGCATCGTTCTCTTTTGGTCGTCGCTCCGGCTGTTTCGCGGACTCGATTCGGTGTTCGTCGAACTCTACGGCGACCGCGAAAAACACGGCATTGCAGACCGCATCCAGAACATCACGCTCGCGTTCATCACCGTGACCGGCGCGGTCGCGCTCATCCTCGGAATGGGGTTCGCCCTCGCGGTTCACTTCGACGCCGCGTTCTGGCGGTATCTCGGCCCGCTGCTCCTCGTCCCCGGACTCACGCTCGTGTTCCTCCCACTGTTTCACATCTTCCCGAAGGGGACGGTTCCACTGGGTGAGGCGCTCCCCGGCGCGCTCATGGCCGCCGTGTCGTGGGCGCTGTTGTTCCTCGTGTTTCGCCTCTACATCACGACCATCGGGCAGGCACGACTCTACAGTGCGGCGGGAATCGCCCTCGTCGTGCTGACGTGGCTGTATCTCGGCGCGATCTTTCTCCTCCTTGGCGTGGTGTACAACGCCGTGACCAACGGCCACGTCGAACCAGAGCGGCCACCGAGTTTTTTGTAGTCGTTGACGAATTGACGAACTGTGAATCAACGCGCCGAAACCATTGCTACCACTGGGAAGGCCATCGTCCGCGAGGCACAAGACCAGCAGATTACGTTTCTGGCAGCCAGCCTCGCCTACTACGCCTTTATCTCGCTCATCCCGTTGCTGTTGCTCACGCTCGCCCTCGGGTCGCTGTTCGGTGGAGAGACATTCAGCGAAGCCATCGTCGGTGCGCTCTCGGGGATGCTCTCTACGGACGGTGAAGCCCTCATCACCGCCGCGCTCACCGGCGCGGCCGGACGGGGGGGCGCGACCATCATCGGCATTGGCTTCCTGCTGTGGAGCGGCCTCAAAATCTTTCGCGCCCTCGACATCGCCTTTTCGAGCGTCTACGACAGCGCGCTGCCCGACTCCATCGTCGCACAAGTGAAAAACGGGCTCGTGACGCTCATCGCGGTCGCGGGCGGCCTTATACTCACCGCCGCCGTCGGCGCGGCAATCGCGTTCACCGGCCTGCCCGTCCTCCAGCTCGTCGGCCCGTTCGCGCTCGTCATCGTCCTCGCGGTGGCGTTCGTGCCGCTGTACTACTTTTTGCCCGCGGGAGACGTTTCACTCCGTGAAGCACTGCCAGGGGCGGTGTTTGCCGCGGTTGGCTGGACCGTCCTCCAGACCGGCTTTCGCATCTACGCCGGGCAAGCAGAGCAGTTTCAGGCCTACGGCATCATCGGCGCGGTGTTGTTGCTCGTGACGCTGTTCTATCTCGGGAGCATCGTCTTGCTCGCTGGGGCGGTCATCAACGCCGTTCTCGCCGGGCGAACCGGCGCACCGAAAGACCGGCAGTTACACAAAGGCGGCCCACGACGTGACAAGCGACAACCTGCGAGCATGACCGACGAACGCGACGACACAAAGACGGCCTCCGAATCGGTTTCCGACGAGCTTGCCGCGCTTCGCGCGGACTTAGAAGCGTTCGAGGAGGAAATCGAACAGCGGACGGTCACGCGCGACGAAGTCGAAGGCGATCTCGAGCGCTACGTTCGCGGCCGAATGCGCCGCGGCCACGCCCGCGGCTGGGGCCCGTATCTCGTGTTGCTCTACGGCACCGTCATGACCCTCGGAGCGTTTTTCTACCTCTCCGGTGGCTGGGCCATCCTCGCGATGCTCGTCGTCTGGCTCTCGACGCTCGGCCTCTACGTCGTGATGCTCGGCGTCGGCCTCGTCGGGAACGCGGTCAACGTCCCCGGCCGGGTGCGTGACCGCTACAGCGCGTGGCGACAAGACAGATGACGAGAGGCTTTGGCGAACTCGACTTTCTGCGTGCCCTCATCCCCGAGGTACTGATACCACTGTTCGCGCTGGTCACCCAACTCGGTGACCTCTGGTTTTACTTCGTCGTCCTCTCCGTGCTCTACTGGCTCGGGCCTCGAACCCCGCTCTGGCGCGACGGCGTCGACCGAGAGAAGATGGCCTACGTCATTGCACTCACACTCGGCGCGCTCTCGCTCACCCTCGCGCTCAAAGGGCTGTTCGCCCTGCCGCGCCCACCCGCGCCGGACGTCGTGCCCGGCAGCCAGTTCATCCCACAGACCTACCACGCCGCCTACGAGTGGCTCGCGGTCTCTGACGGCTACGGCTTCCCGAGCGGCCACGCCCTTGGCTCGACCGTCGTCTGGGGCGGTCTCGCGCTCACCCTCACCGTGAGTACGTTTCGCCGCCGACTCGCAACCGCGGCGGGCATCGTTGCGCTCATCTCGCTGTCGCGGCTCATCCTCGGCGTTCACTACTTAGTGGACATCCTCGCCGGAATCACCCTCGGGGCGGCCTACCTCCTCATAGAACGGCGCATCACGGGCGAAGACCCGCGACTCGCCTTCTGGATTGCCGCCGGATTTGCGGCCATCGCGTTCGTGACAACTGGGTTCGGGGTCGAAGGAGCCGCCGCGCTCGGAGCCACAGTCGGCGGCGTGTTCACCTGGCAGGCCGTCTCGCCACGACTCGACCGCACGCCGACCAGACGCGAAGCCTACATCACCGCCGTCATCGGGCTGCCCGTCCTCGGCCTCTTGCTCGCGCTCACGACGACCGTGTCGGAGATACTGGTTGCCTCGCTCCTCGGCAACGCCGCCGTCATCGCGGGACTGTTGGCGCTGCCGCTCGTGAGTAATCGCCAGTAAAAAACCGGTGGATTTCGGCCTTAGAACGTTTCGAGGTAGCGGTCGAGTTCCCACTCGCTGACGGAGATGCGGTAGTCGTCGTACTCCTGAGTTTTCGCCTGAACGAACTTCTCGTAGACGTGCTCGCCAAGGGCCTCCTGGACGAGTTCGTCTTCTTTGAGTGCGTCGAGGGCTTCACCGAGGTTGGATGGGAGCGTCTCGATGCCGTACTCTGCGCGTTTATCGGCGTCAAACTCGTAGATGTTCTCGCGGACTGGGTCGGGCGCTTCGAGGCCTTTCTCGATGCCGTCGAGACCGGCGTGGATGAGCGCGGCGAACGCGAGGTACGGGTTGCACGATGGGTCTGGGAAGCGCGCTTCGATGCGGCTTGCAGCCGGAACGCGGGCGGCAGGCCGACGGATGAGCGCAGAGCGGTTGCGGTCAGACCACGCGACGTACACTGGGGCTTCGTAGCCGGGAACGAGGCGCTTGTATGAGTTAACCGTCGGGTTGCAGACGGCCGTGACCGCAGGCGCGTGTTCGAGGATGCCTGCGAGGAACTGCTTTGCCGTCTCTGAGAGGCTGAACTCGTCGTCGCCGTCGTGGAACGCGTTCTCGCCGTCAGAGGTGAACAGCGACAGGTGCGTGTGCATCCCAGAGCCGTTGATTTTGGCGATTGGCTTTGGCATGAACGTCGCGTGGTAGCCGTGTTCTGCGGCGATGGCACGGACGACCATGCGGAAGGTTGCGACGTTGTCGGCCGTGGTGAGCGCGTCGTCGTACTCGAAGTTGATTTCGTGCTGGCCTTCTGCGACCTCGTGGTGGCTGGCTTCGATTTCGAAGCCCATGGACTCTAAGCCGTAGATGATGTCGCGGCGAACGTCAGAGGCGAGGTCTTTTGGGGCAACGTCGAAGTAGCCACCAGCGTCGTTGGTGATCGTCGTTGCGCGGCCGTTCTCGTCCTCTTCGAACAGGAAGAACTCCGGTTCTGGCGCGGCGTTTACCTCATAGCCCATCTCCTCTGCACGGGCGATTGCCTGCTTCAGCACGTAGCGTGGGTCACCCTCGAACGGCTCGTTGTTCGAGGTGTTGACGACGTCGCACATGAGGCGGCCGGAGGCGCTGTCTTCGGTGTTGCGCCATGGGAGAATCGCAAACGTTGCTGGGTCGGGCTTGAGCCGCATGTCCGATTCCTGAATGCGTACGAATCCCTCAATGGAGGAACCGTCGAAATAGATGCCTTCGGTAAATGCCTTCTCCGCCTGCGAGGCGGGGACGGCGACGTTCTTCACAGTGCCGAGAATGTCAGTGAACTGGAGGCGAAGGAAATCAACATTGTTTTCCTCGATTTTGTCCACAACAGCCTGTGCTTCTGCCGAAAGACCGCCATCAGTGGCAATATTTTCGTTTGTCATCTTTCTCTTACACGCCTTCGGACTACCTCAATCATTAAAACACTAATGGTCGGTGCAAGTCTCTGATTTGCGTCCAAAATTGGATATTCGTAAAATTCTAATGGGAGGAGGAAGTGGTAGAGAATATGACGTACGAAAACCTCGACAGCAAACTCATCAACGCGCTGCTCGAAGATGGCCGCGCCAGTCTTCGCAGCCTCGCAGACGAACTCGACGTGTCCGTGACAACTGTCTCAAATCACCTGAAGAACTTAGAACAAGAGGGTGTCATCACCGGCTACACCCCAATAGTCAGCTACGACAAGCTCGGCTACGGCGTCACCGCAGTCATCCAGCTCAAGGTCGAAGGCTCGGCACTTCCCGACATCACCGAACAGCTTCGCACCCACCGCCAGATGGTGTCGGTCTACGAAGTCACCGGCGACCACGACATCATCGCGATTGGCAAGTTCAAGGACACAGACGACATGAACAAGCAAATCAAGGCGCTGCTCGTCGAACCCGAAATCAAAGAGTCGAACACGAGCGTCGTGCTGAACGCCGCCGCAGAGCACGAGCAGTTCGACTTAGAAATCGAAGAATAACCACCGAAACCAGGCACCGAGCACGGCGATTTCGCGTGACGTTTTTTCACAGAGGCAGAAAATATCCACGCCGAGAGCGGCGTTTTTGCAAATACGCAACATCGAAATCGAGGAGCGATGGACGCTCCGCTCGCGGGTGAGCAGCAAAAAATCGGCGTTTGGTTTCGCAGCGATACTGGACGTGGGTTGAGGTGGGTGTATGGTGTTCCTTTGAGGGGAGCTTACATTGCGCCGCCCATGCCGCCCATACCGCCCATGCCACCCATGCCGCCGCCCATGCCGCCCATGTCCATGTCGTCATCGTCGTCATCGACCTGGCCACCGGAGAGGTCGCCAGCCGCGATGACGTCGTCGATGCGGAGGATCATGACTGCGGCTTCGGTTGCGGATTCGATAGCTTGGGTTTTGACGCGGAGTGGCTCAACGACGCCTTCGGCTTCCATGTCGATGATGTCGCCGGTGTAGGCGTCGAGGCCCGTCGTCGTCTCGCCTGCGTCGTGCTTCGAGCGAAGGTTGACGAGGCTGTCGATTGGGTCGAGGCCAGCGTTCTCTGCGAGGGTGCGTGGAATCACGTCGATGGCGTCTGCGAACGCTTCGACGGCGAGCTGCTCGCGGCCACCAACGGAGTCGGCGTAGTCGCGAAGACCGAGGGCGAGTTCCGTCTCCGGTGCTGCGCCGCCGGGCAGGACTTTGCCGTCTTCGAGCGTGACGCGGACGACGCCGAGGGAGTCCTCGATTGCGCGCTCGACTTCGTCGACGACGTGCTCGGTGCCGCCGCGGAGGATGAGCGTGACGGACTTTGCTTCTTTGACGTCCTCGACGAAGATGCGGTCTTTGCCGCCAACGTCGCGCTCTGCGACGGAGCCAGCGAAGCCGAGGTCTGCTTCCTCGATGTCGTCAAGGTTGGAGACGACGCGAGCGCCCGTTGCGCGGGCGAGGCGTTTGATGTCGGACTTCTTGACGCGCCGGGCGGCGAGGATGCCTTCCTTTGCGAGGTAGTGCTGGGCCATGTCGTCGATGCCCTTCTGGCAGAAGACGACGTCAGCGCCGACGGCTTTGAGCTTGTCGACCATCTCCTTCAGCTGTTTTTCCTCTTGGTCGAGGAACTGCTGGAGCTGGTCTGGGTCGGTGACGTTGACTTCGGCGTCGATTTCCGTCTCCTTGATTTCGAGCGCCTGGTCGAGAACGGCGACGTTCGCGTCTTCGACGGCGTACGGCATGTTGTCGTGGACGCGGGTCTTCGAGATGATGACGCCTTCGACGAGTTCGGATTCGTCGATGGAGCCGCCGACGACCTTCTCGACTTTGATGTTGTCCGTGTCGATGCCGTCTTCGTCAGCGACGGCGCGGACGGCGTCGACGACGAGCGAAGAGAGCGTGTCCTTAGCGCTCTCTGCGCCCTTGCCGGTCATCGCGGTCGCGGCGATTTGGGTGAGAATCTCCTCGTCGTCTGGGGAGACGTCGATGGCGATGTTCTCTAAGATTTCCTTGGACTTGGCTGCGGCCTGACGGTACCCCTGTGCGAGGGTCGTCGCGTGGATGTCCTGTTCTAAGAGGTCTTCTGCCTGCTGGAGCAGGCCGCCCGTGATGACGACGGCGGTCGTCGTCCCGTCACCGACTTCGTCCTCTTGGGTCTGGGCGACTTCGACGATCATGTTCGCCGCAGGGTGCTCGATGTCCATCTCCTTGAGGATGGTCACACCGTCGTTCGTGACGACGACCGACCCCATGGAGTCGACGAGCATTTTGTCCATCCCTTTCGGGCCGAGCGTGGTGCGTACCGCTTCGGCGACCGCCTTGCCGGCGGTGATGTTCATCGACTGCGCATCGCGACCGGATGTGCGCTGGCTATCCTCTGAAAGTACAATGAGGGGCTGGTTGCCCATTCGCTGAGCCATAATCAGTCAGCAGATTGAATGCGATTCTATATAAATCTGTTGGCAGCCAGTTGAGAAAACGTGACACAGAGCCACCGCCAGCGGGTGTGAGAACGACTGACAAACGACAGTTTATATACTGTTAGCCGGAGAAGCGGTGGAACTCCATGCCCTCGGTTTTGAGTTCGTTGTGGGCGCGTTCTAAGTAGGAGTAGACGGTGCCGTGGGGCGCGCCATCTAAGAGCATTTCTGCGGCTTTGCGGGCGACTTCGACCTGTTTTGGCGTGCCGATGATACCGAGGGTCGAGCCGTAGATGGTGACCGCCGCACCGGACAGTTCGGACATCAGTTGCCGGGTGCGACCGCCTTCACCGATGAGGCGGCCCTTCTGACGTTTCATGTCGTTTTTGTTGCGGCTGTGAGCGTCGATGTCGATGAGGTCGAACATCATCATGTCGTCGTTGAGCAGGGAGAGCGCCGCGTCCGGGGAGAACCCCCGGCCGATAGCGCGCACCACATCGGGGCCTATGAGGCCGGTGATGGGATCGCCAACCGACTCGACTTTCACAGAGCCAGACTCCGAGTCGATGTCGAGGCGTACCTCCGCACGCTCCTCGATTTCGCGCATGGTCGCACCGCCTTCACCGATAAGGACGCCAATGCGGTCTTGCGGAATCTTTACGTGTTGCATGGCGGACTCTACTTTCTCACGCAGTTTTAAGCCTTCGCACACGGCCGAAGCGCTCACTCAGCGCCCGCTGTGACGCCGAACTCCACGTCCCCAATCGGCCCCAACCGACGGAGCGTCGGGAGGGCGGTCACGTAGAACGCGACGAACAAGAACGACGCGCCCGTTGCAAGCATGACCGGCTGGGTGCCGTACACGTCAGCCGCCGCCCCACCGAGCAGCGCCCCGAGCGGCGTCGCCACCGTGGCCATGCTCGTGAGCACCGAGGTGACCCGCCCGACGAGACGCTCTGGCATCCCCGTCTGGACGAGCGTCATGATAAGCACGTTCGTCGCGCCGATGGGCACGGAGGCGAGCGCGATGAGCGCGACGGTCAGCGAGAGCGAGGGCGCGAGAATCGCCGCCACCCAGAGTGCCCCGGAGACAGCGTAGCTTACGACCAAGAGGCGGCCAATCGGGAAGTGATCGACCGACGACGCCGCAATCGCGCCGACGAGCATCCCCCCAGAAAGCGAGGCGAGCAAGAAACCGTAGGCCGCAGAGTCGCCGAGGGTGTCGGCGTACGCCGGAAACACCGCGAACGCCCCGCCGAAGGCGAAGTTCGCCACGACTGCACCCACGATGAGCATGAACAGGGGCGAGTTGCGAAGCGCTGCGATACCCTCGCGCAAGTCGGTGAGGTAGTTCTGGACGGGCGAGCCCGTCGTCTCAGTCGTGTCCTCCGCAGGCGGCACGCGAACGGAAAAAAAGAGCAACGCTGCGGCCGCGAACGTCACCGAATCTGCGAGAAACAGCGCAACAGCGCCGAAGAAGGCGACGATGAGGCCGCCAACGGCGTTGAACACGAAGTCCACACCCTGATAGGCAAACGAGAACGCCGAGTTCGCCGCCACCAGTTCGTCGTCAGCGACGAGCCGCGGCAGCGCGACGATTTGGGCGGGATACACCAACTGGTTGAGCGCAGAGAGGATGGGCATCACCACGAGCACGAACCAGACCGTGAGGTGGCCGGTGTAGTGGGCGAGCGGGATGGCGAGCACGAGAACGCCTTGAATCACTTGCGTCGTGACGAGCACGCGGCGAATCGACAGCCGATCGACGAGCGGCCCCGCGAGAAACTGAAACGCCCCCGGAAGAAGGGTGAGAAAGCCTGCGAGACCCGTGTAGAAGGACGACCCCGTGAGCGAGTAGACGAGCCACATCGCCGCGATATAGTAGAGGCTGTCGCCCGCATTCGTGATGAGCCGCCCGGCCATGAGCCGGAGAAATGGCCCATTTCGAGAGAGCGAGTGCATGGCTGCAGTGACGCAGAAAGCGGCCATAAATGATTGCAGAATATCACTTCTGTCGCGTGCGTTGCAGAAGCGATATTCTGTAAGAGTGGAGAGACTATGCGCGGTGTTCGTCGGTAATCGAAAGCGAGTCATCGACGGTGACCGTGAGCGTGCCATCCTCGACGTGGCCCGTGGCGCGCAGGCGGAGCGGGTCGGTCGAAACGGTTTCGACGGCCGTGTCTTTGAGCCACTGAAGACGCCACGTCGGTTCGGCAGTTGGCGACACGCCGTGGTCGTGGTGGAACGCAATCACCGCCGGGTTGAACAAGAGCGCCTCTGGAACCGTCATATAGACGGCTTCATCACAGCGCTTACAGCCGAATCGTGCCATCCGGTCATCGGTGCCACGGGCGTCAACGTCGAGCAAGACTTCGGGCGTGGTCCGTCCCTCACAGGAGAGACAGAAGCCATCGACCGCACTGCGGGCTTTCGAGCGCAGCCAGCGGTCGAACACGAGCGGATACTCGTCGCGCTCGTACCCGTCAAACACGCCCGGTGGAACGGCACCGTCTAAGCTGGTTCGCTCGCAGGCCGCACAAATGACCGACGCGCGTTCGTTCTCGTAGGCGAATTCGAGCGCGCCGCCACACGCCGGGCACGGGTCGGGCAGGGTGAACGGGCCAACTGACGAAGCGTGTTCGTACGCCCCGGCGTGAATCGCGCCAACAACGTGCGACCCGGCGTAGCGCAGGCGATAGCCGGTTTCGACTTTGTCGATGAACACACCCGTGAGCTTTCCGAGGTGGTAGTTGAACTGGCCGGAGTCGCGCATGCCTACGCGTTCGCGGAGGTCGGAAAATGACAACGGACCGTCTCGTGTATCTGCGAGCGCACGGAGGATGGCGACGCGCGTCTCGTTGCCGAGCAGCGCGAACGCCTCGTCAGGGCCGACGTCCTCCACAGATTCGTTCATGACGGGGAAACGTCACTCTCCGATAACTGCGTTTCGCTGGGTCAGGCGTCCTGCCCGGTGACGTGAGCGAGCAGCGAATCAGTGTCGGTATCGATGCCCTGTCGGGCGAAAAAGTTCGCAATGTTGCGACAGTCGCGGGTGAGGAAGTCGCGGTAGTTCGGGTGGTGGACAGTGACCGCTTGGCCGAGGTCGATGACCGTGAGTTCGCCCTCGTGGACGATGATGTTGTACTCAGAGAGGTCGCCGTGGACGAGGCCCGCGTCGTAGAGTCGGCGCATGTATTCGCGGACGACGTCGAAGGCGGTTTCGGGATTCTCGATGTGTACCTCACCGAGGCGGCGGGCGCGGTCCTCGCCCTGCCCCAAGTACTCCATGACGAGGACGTTTCGCTCGGTGGCGATTGGCTCTGGGACGCGGACGCCGGCCTTCTTCGCGCGTTTGAGGTTCGCGAACTCCTTTTTGACCCACGCCATCACGACCTGTCGTTTGCGGTTGCCAATCCCCTCGAAGCGCGGGTCGCCTTCTAAGTAGTCGCGCATCTGGCGGAAGTTGCTCGTGTTGATGAGGTACACCTTCACGGCGACTTCGCCGTCGGGGCCGTCTGCGAGGTAGACGTTCGCCTCTTTGCCAGTCGAAATCGGCCCACCAAACGCGTCGATGTAGCCGTCTTGGACGAGTTTGTAGAGCGCCGCGAGCGTCGCGTCGTCGAACACCGCTGCCTCGACCTTGAACTGTTCTGTGTCCTTCAATCGAATGGCGAACTCCTCGAAGTCGCGGTCGTGGCTCTTTGCGATGCGGTCTGCCTCGCTATCGGGGACGTCGATTTCCTCCCATTCGTCGGCGTCTTCCATCTCGGTGTCTACGAGGCCGTAGTCATCGCTCATCTACGGGAGCGTAAGGTGTCTACGCCTAAAAGCGATGGCACTTCACGCGGTGATGTGGCCTTCGCGGCGCAACTGGTCTGCTTCCTGCTTTTTGAACCGCCAGACGATGTCTGCTTTCTCGTCTTGCCAGTCCCACGGTTCGACGATGACCACGTCATCCTCTCGAATCCAGACGCGCTTTCGCATCCGACCGGGGATGCGGGCGGTGCGTTCGACCCCGTCCATGCACTGCACTTTCACCCGGTTCGCGCCGAGCATGTCCGTGACGACCGCGAACACCTCACCGTCATCGGGCATCCGCAGGTTCTTCCTGCCCTCATTGCTCTCGTTCTCGCTCATGGGGGCCTGTTTATCGGGAGGGCATTTAAGATTTGCAACCTCGACCGGGCGATGACACCGCTGACTGCCGTCTCCCGCACACTTAACCGCGCGTTTAGTGAACTGGTACCAATGCGCGCAGTAGTGTTTCAGGGTGCGGGGGAACCGCTCACCGTAGAGGACGTACCGGAACCAGAATGCCAGCCACACGGCATCGTCGTCGAGACGGAGGCGTGTGGCATCTGTCGCTCGGACTGGCACGCTTGGCAGGGCGACTGGGACTGGGTGGGCGTGAAACCGAAACCCGGTCAGATTTTTGGCCACGAACCCGTTGGCATCGTCCGCGAGGTCGGTGCGGACGTGACGCGATTCGAGGAAGGCGACCGCGTCACCACGCCGTTCAACCTCTCTGATGGAACCTGTCCGCACTGTCGGGCGGGGCGGGCGAACATCTGTGAGAACATCGTCCCGCTCGGCTTCGTCGGCATCGCACAGGGTGCGTTCGCAGGGCAGTTCGCGCTCCCCGACGCAGACCACAACGCCGTCCGCCTCCCCGACGACGTCGACCCCGTTTCGGTCGCGGCGCTCGGTTGTCGGTTCGCCACTGCCTTCCACGGTCTCGCCCACCGCGTCTCAGTAAACGCCGGCGACTGGGTCGCCGTCCACGGCTGTGGCGGCGTTGGCCTCTCGGCGGTCCACATCGCCGCCGCGCTCGGCGCGACCGTCGTGGCCGTGGACATCGGGGAGTCCAAACTCGACAAGGCCCGTGAGCTGGGCGCACACGAGACCGTGAACGCCACCGAGGTCGATTCGGTCACCCGCGAAATAAAGCGCCTCACGGGCGGCGGGGCGAACGTCTCGGTCGACGCGCTCGGCATCGAAGAGACGTGCCAGAACTCGGTGAACTGCCTCGTGAAAGGCGGCCAGCACCTCCAAATCGGGCTGACGACGAGCGACGAACAGGGCGAAATCGCACTCCCGATAGACGCCATCGCCATGGGCGAAAAAGAGATCTACGGCGCGTTCGGGATGCAGCCAAACCGCTACGACGAAATCTTCCGCATGATTGCAAACGGGAGCCTCGACCCCGGCAAAATCGTCTCGGAGACGGTTTCGCTCGATGCCGTCCCCGAGAAGCTCGCGGCCTTATCGGACTTCGAGTCGGTCGGCATTCCGGTCGTCAACGAGTTCTGAGCCGCCATCATCGCACTTAAGCGTCCGCGCCGAAAGTCCCGGAGTATGTTGGACAAACTCGGTACCGCAGGCCTCGTTGGCCTCGTCGTGCTGGTCGCCGGACTCGGTGTGATTGCCGTTGCAGACCCGCTTATCGCCGCCGGACTCGCGCTCGTGCTCGTCGGCGTTGGGCTCGTCGCAAAAGGACTCGTCTCGGGGCTGCTCTCTGCGTTCGGGATGGGCGGGATGTTCTAGTTGCGCGAGAGCAGATACGCGAACAGCCCGGCCGTGCCGGTCATCACGTTGAGCAAGAACAGCGTGCCCACAAACGCCCCCCAGTACGACGCGCGCTTTTTCCCGCTTCGTTGTGCGTCTCTGTAGACACACGACCCGGCAAGCACCGCTAACACCGCGTTAAAGATAAGGAAGAGAACCAGCAACACCCCCAAATCGGGACCACCAGCGAGGGCGAACGAAACCATATTTCTCAATCGTTGCACAACTGGTAAAAGCTTGCTGGCCCTTTAGATAGCGTCTGAGACTGTGTTCAGTGTTGATGTATCGTCACCTGCACAGACTTTATCAGCCTCCCTTGCACAACGTTAGCTAGTGGCGCGCGAAACCGACGCCGCCCAGTCGGAAGCGATTACGTCGACGATTCTCGAAACCAGTCCGGTTGGCATCGCCGTCTTCGATGGCGATGCGACAATCGTTCGCGTAAACGACCGTCTCGCAGACCTGCTTGGCGCGGCAAAGGACAAAATCGTCGCGAAAATCACCCGGCTCGAAGAGTGGCCCGTGTACGACGAGACGAGAACCCACGTCCCGAAAGCAGACCTCCCGATTCGGCGGGTGATTCTCACCGGGAAGCCACTCTACAACCAAGAGTACCAAATCCCCCGGAGCGACGGCGAGTGGCTGTGGTGTTCGCTGAACGCTGCCCCGATTTTTGACGACGACGGGTCGGTCGCGTTCGTCGTCGTCTCGGTCGAAAACATCACCGAGCGAAAGGAGCGTGAACAAGCGCTCATCGAGCAGCACGCGGAGCTACAGACGGTCAATCAGATTAACAGCGTTATCAGAGACATCAACCACTCGCTCGTCGGGGCGACGACGCAGGAGGAGATCGAAACCGCCGTCTGTGACTGTATCGCCGCCTCAGACCTCTATACGTTCGCGTGGATTGGCGTGCGACACGCGAGCGGCATGGGGGTGGTTCCGCGAGCGAGCGCAGGCGTCGATGATGCCTACTACGACACGCTGAAATCGCTCGCCCGAAACAGCCCCGAAGACGCAGAGCAGTGGCCCTCGGCGAAGGTGTTCACAACGGGGACGTACTACCTCGCAGACAACGTTTCGAAGATGACGGCCATTCCCGAGTCAATCCAACACCAGTCACTGCACCTCGGTGGCACGTCGTCGGTGGCAATCCCGCTGGTGTACGACACGACGGTGTACGCCGTGTTGGTCATCTCGACCGACCGCGAGGATGCGTTCACCACCGGAGAACTCGACGTGCTCTCCGAACTCGGCGAGACGATTGGCTACGCCATCAACGCCAGCCAAGCACGGCGGCTGTTGTTCACCGATTCGGTCATCGAACTCGAATTCGAAATCACAGACGAAAACGCCGTGTTCGCAAAGCTCGCGCGCGAAGCGCCGTGTCACATCGAGATACACCAACTCGTGACTCGCAACGACGGCGGACTCGTCCTCTACTGTGAGGTGAGCGGTGCGCCAGCCGACAGAGTAGAGCAGACCGCGCGCGCGTTTCCCGAGGTCACAACACTGAGACGCATCCGCGAAGACAACGGGACGGCCCTGTTCGAGTTCAACGTGTCGGCCCCGTCTGCGACCAAGTCGCTCATGGACCTCGGCGGGCAGATTACGCGCACGGTGTCAGAAGACGGAGTGACCCGTATCGTCGTCGAGTTCGCGCCCGAAGCAGACATCCACGCCGCCGTCCACGCGGTGTCTGATATCTACCCGAACGCCACGCTCACCGCAAAACGCGAGCGTAACCGTCCCGTCGAGACCACCCGCGAGTACAGGCACAAACTCAACGAGCAACTGACCGACCGCCAGCGCGACGCACTCAGCGCTGCCTACCACGCGGGCTACTTCGACTGGCCACGTGGTTCGACCGCAGAGGAAATCGCCGCGTCGATGGGCATATCCTCTGCAACGTTCCACCAACACCTGAGAGCGGCCCAACGAAAGCGGTTATCGGCGTTTTTCGACAGGGATGGCGGAGGGAACCTACACACATAGGTATCACCTTTGTTCGGGTGCGCGCGTAACAGACAACTGCCTCTCCGGGAAGAGGTGTCTCTAACAGGGTGTAAAGTGGGGTAGGGGGGAGGGGCCGTTTCCGGCACCTAATGCCACTCCAACGTGGAAAAATGCCACACTGTTGGAAGTAGCATGGATACATAGGGGAGTGGATGGGTTAAACGTGCCCCTAGTTGACAACAGTTTTTAATAATTTCTAGTCACTCTCACCGTGGCCAGCACGATGCTCGCTGATGAGGCGGTCTATCATCGCCTCTTGTTGCTCTTTCTGGCGTTTTTCTGCGCGCGTTTCCCACGCCTCGATGACGGCATTCACGTCATTTTCGCGCGCCACAGCGAGGTCGTCTATCTCTTGAATCGTAACGTTTGTCGAATCTCCGACAGGAATATTGTGGGCGAACAACACCGCTTCAGCGGCATCGGAAAGCGTCCCGTGTTTGAGGACGACGCGTGGCTCGGTTGCGGCGAGCGCTTCCGCGGTACTCCGGCCCGCCCCGCTCGCATCTCTGAGATAAATCACGTCGTCTTTCGCCAGTCCGTAGCGGTCTTTCGTCTCCGAAATTGCACCTTTCGTGAACTGTGAGAGGGGTTTGACCGAGACGAGGTCGGTGTCGCCCGCGACGTCTGCAAGATTCGAGTGGTCGATGCGCCAGAGGTCTTTGAGCCGTTCGAGTTTGTCAGCGAGTTCTTCGTTCGTCGATTTTTGTGCGGCGAGTTCGCGCTTCAAACGCTCGTTATCGCGTTCGACGCGGGTGATTTCGCGGCGCTCGCGTGCCTCTTTTCGCTCCTCGCGGCGGGCCTGTGACAGCTCAGTTTCGTACTCGGTGAGACGCTCGTTTTTCGTTGCAATCGTCTCACGAAGGTCTTCGACGTGCGATTGGAGCCGACCGACTTGTGCTTCGAGGCGTTTGATACGCTTTTCTTCGCGCGTCAATTCGCGCTCTGTGTGTTCCGTCTGCTCCTCTTCCGGGTCGTCGTCTGCCAGTAAGTCGTCCAACACGGCTTCGACGGTTTCGCCACCGGCGAGCACACGGGCGGTCACCTCGCCGCGGTCTACAGGCGCGGGGACTTTCTGCGCGATGCGGTCGAACTGGTCTTCGTGGGCGTCGTAGGCGAACAGCGCCGCGGCCATCGCGTCACGTTCGTGGTCGTTGTCGTAGCCCTCCTCGCGGGTGCGGTGTTGTTTTTCATCGACGGGCAAATCGCTCGTCGGTTCCCATGCCGCCGCGGTGAAACTGCGACGGAACTTCTCGACGGTCTCTGGCATCGGCGTCACGTCCGCGGCGACGAGAATCGGTCGGCCGCGCTCGATAATCCACTCGATAACCGCCGCCGTATCTGCGGTGCGCGTAGAGAGCACGTCGAGCACTTCGCCGTCTAAGCCGACGATGGCGACGCCGGTGGTGGTCCCGGGGTCGATGCCCACGAGGACGTGGTCGCGGCGCTGTGCGAGCGGGCGAAACTCGATGCCGTCGCGGCGCTCGCGCTCCATTTCGACGCGCACGTCACCGGAGCGGTGGGTCGTCACTGGAATCTCTGCGGGACGGCCCTCGACCGTGAAAATAGCCCTTGAATAGCCACCGTACTTCTCGGTCACGGCTTTCTCGAAGTCGAGGCCAACGTCTTTGAGCGTGGCTTCGACTTCGCGAGTACGGGTTCTAACCGCGCCGTGAATCCGCCGTGTAAAGCGGTCTTCGCTCCAGCCGCCTTTGCCGGTCGAGCGCCCGCGTGAGACCTTGATTCTCGTCGTGTTCGTGAACGCAGACACCTCGTAGCCGACGTTCGCAGCGGCGAGTCGGGCCGCCGCTTCTGCTTCCTGCATCGGGTCTTTGCCGTAGGGGACGCCGTGGCGCGAGGCGACCCTCGAAAGGGGTTCGGGGCGTTCGTCGCCGGTCACCTGCACGAGTTTCGTCTCGCTCGGGAGTTCGCGCAGAAAGTGGACGAGGGCGTCCTTGTCCGCGGCGAGTTCGTACATGTTGTCGGTGGCGACGATGGCCGGTTGGTCGTGCTGGATGAGCCGACGAAGCTTGCGGAAGGTGACGACATCGCGGTCGAGTGACTCGCCGGTGAAGGCAACGAGGGCGAAGGAAGGCGCGTCACCCCGGATGTCGCCGCTTTGCACGTCAACCCCGAAAATCAGGGCGTCGAGGGCACTCGTTCGAGTACTCACACGGTCGGTTAGGGCGCCTTGTTACTTAAACTCACGGCGGCACCCGCCTCAGGCGGTTTGTCTGACCACGCCGCCGAAGAAGAGGGCGGCGAGCAGGGCGAAGACGACGAGCACGCGCCACCCCGCAGCGTAGCCGTTCACGTCCGCGACGTAGCCGAACAAGGGCGGGATGACGAGCGCGCCGGAGTTGAGTGCGGTCTGCGCGCCCGCGGTGGCCGCCCCCACCTCGTCGGGCGCGACGAGCATCGTCACCGAGGCGTGGTACAGGCCCGTAAAGCCGAGGACGGAGAGGCCGAGCAGCGCGAACACGGCAATCGCGGTGAGGCGGGCGTCGGCCAGCGGAAGGACGAAAAACAGCGCCGCAGAGCAGAGTGCGAGGACGACCATGATGAGTGCGCTCCCGCGCACCGACTCCCCCGGGAGCCGGTCTGCGAGGCCGCCAAAGGCGATTCTTCCCGTACTCCCCATCACTTGGACGAGCGCGAGAGTGAGCCCCGCAACGCCCACCGAAATCGAGATGGATTCGGTGAGGTAGGGCACGAGGTAGCCCGTCATCGTGAACAGCGTCGCGGCGAGGAACACCCCGCCCACGATGAGCAGAACGTAGGCGCGGTTGCCCGCGAGGCCGCGCACGTCCGGGATGGCGAGTGCGCCCGTTCCAGCGCTCCCGTCGCGGTAGCCCTGTGAGAATGCGGCGGTGACGAGAAAAGCGAGGCCGGCGGCGACGTAAAATCCCGCATCCCACGGCACGCCAGCGCGGGCGGCGAGGCCGGTGACGACGAGCGCGCTCGCACCTGCGCCGGCGGAGACGCCGACCTGTTTGATGCCGAGAGCGAGGTTGCGCTTTGAGTTTGGCACTTTCTCGACGATGGCGCGGTTGGTCGAGGGCATCGCGGTCGCGTAGGCCGCGCCGAGGGCGAACACCGCGCCCAGCAAAAAGGCAAACGAGGAGGCGAGGGTGACCCCAAGGACGCCGAAGGCGAGCGCGACGAGCCCCGCGGTCATGACGCGTTTTTCGCCAAGGCCATCGACGGCCGCACCCATCGGGAACAGAAAGAGGGTGTAGCCGAGGGTGAGCGTCGAGACGACCAGGCCGAGCGAGAATTTCGAGAGGCTGAATCCGGATTGGATGAGGCCCGTCGCGGCGAACACGCTGTAGTAGCAGACGCTCGCGGCGACCTGCCACGCGAGAATGACGGCGACGGTGCGCCGGGTATCAGTCATCCGGGTAAGGGACATCGACGGTTTGGCCGTCGTGAGGGACGAACACGTCACCATCGAACGCGGCAACAGCATCCGAATGGATGAGCCCCGCGTTGCCGGCATACCGCGAGGAGATGTGCGTCAGCGCGAGGCGTTTGACGCCCGCTTTTTTCGCCACTTCGCCCGCTTCGGTACCCGTCGAGTGGCCCGTCTCGCGGGCGCGGCCTGCGCGCTCGTCGTCGAACGTCGCGTCGTGGATGAGCAGGTCTGCGTCGGTGGCCGCCTCGATGACCGCTGGGGAAGGACGGGTGTCGCCGGTGTAGACGAAGCGGCGGCCGGGTCGTGGCTTGCCCACGACTTGCTCGGGTTCGACGACGGTTCCGTCCTCGAGTTCCACAGGGTTACCGGCGTGAAGTTCTTGAAAAAGTGGACCGACGGGGACGCCGAGTGCCTCTGCTTTTTCGCGGTTGAATCGGCCTTTGCGGTCTTCTTCGACCAGCGCGTAGCCGACCGACGTGGTTCGGTGGTCGGTTTCGAAGGTTCGAACCTCGTAATCCTCGCCTGCGTAGGCGACTTCGTCGGGTTCGACTTCGTTGATGTGGACGGGGTAGGAGGGGCGTGCGCCCGTCGCTTCGACGAGATTCCGGATTTCGCGGCGGGTGCCGGTTGGCGTGTGAATCATGAGCGGGTCGTCGCGCCCGTTGAAGTCCCACGTCTGGACGAGGCCGGGAATTCCGAGGACGTGGTCGCCGTGGAGGTGCGTGACGAACAGGTGGGAGACGGCGAACCCGGTTCCAAAGCGCATCATCTGTCGCTGGGTGCCTTCGGCGGCATCGAACAGCAGTCGCTCGCCTTCGCGGTTGACCATCAGCGCACTGGGATTGCGCTCGGTGGTCGGCACCGCCCCGCTCGTTCCGAGAAACGTCACGCGCATTGCCCGAATTTGGGCGATGGAGGATTAAACGCGCTTCGGAAACAGCCTGCGACCCGTCGAACTGTTCATCGGTAAAACCGACCGACGTGAACCGATTGAAACGGTTGGGAACGAAAGATGGTTCTTATCCCGCAGGAATACTACGAAAGAAGCGTATGTCACAGAAACTGATTGGTTCGCTGCTCATGGCCGCCCTGCTCGTCCTCGCAGGGTGTACCGGCGGGATGGGACCGACAGACGAGACAACGACGGCGAGCGGCGGCGACGCCGCGACGACGGGAACGGTAAACTTCTACATTTCTGACCAAGAGAACGCCATCGGCGATTTCGAACACCTGAACGTCACGGTCGATGCGGTGTCGTTCCGCAAAGCCGGTGGCGACGAGGAGACGGAAACGACTACCACGGCGACGACAGCCGAGGAGACGACCGCGAGCGAAACGGCGACCGAGACGACGGCGCAAACGACCGCCGAAACGACGGTGACCCAAACCACCGCCGAGGAAGCCGCACTTCAAGACAACGAAACGGAGACCGAGGAGACGGCGACGATGACCGAGGCGGAAAATGAGACTGAAGCCGAATCCGAGAGCGACGACGGCTGGGAAACCTACGACGTTGACGCGAAAACGTTCGACCTGACGCAGTTGCAGGGCGAAAACGCAGAGAAGCTCTCCGAGTTCGACCTCGAGGCGGGCACGTACACCGAGGTACGCCTCCACATCTCAGACGTGAACGGAACGCTCACCGACGGCGAGAAAGTGAACGTGAAACTCCCGAGCAACACGCTCAAAATCAAATCCGAGTTCACGGTTGACGCGGAGTCAGAGACCGACTTCGTCTACGACATCACGGTCCACTCTGCGGGCAACAGCGGGAAGTACGTCATCAAGCCGGTCGTGAGCGAATCCGGCGCGAACATTCCGTACACCGACATCGGCGCGAAGGACGATGAGGAAGCCGACGCCGAAGAAGACGACGAGGGTGAGGAATCTGACGACGCAGACGACCTCTCCGTCGAGTTTGTCGGCGAAGTCGTCGCAAACGAGAACGCGACCGTGAAAGTCACGCAGGCGGGCGAACCCGTCGCGGACGCAAACGTGACCGTGAACGGCGAAGTAGTCGGAACCACGGATGAGGACGGAACGCTCACCTTCAGCGCACCCGCCGAAGGCGACGTGGAGGTGAAAGCCGTCTCCGGCGAGGCAGAAGGCGAAGCGGAAGTCTCGCTTTCGGCGGCGGCAAACGCCTCGGCGAACGGCAACGGACAGGGCACCGAGACGGCCGCATAACCGACCGATTCTTACCCCCGCCGTTCCTTTCTTGCACTAATGGACGGGCCGCTGTGGACCGATACGCACGCGCCAACGCTTTCTGAGCTCCCCCAGCCGGAGGTACGCGACTACCTCACGCGAGCGGTGGACGAACCGCTCAATCTCGTCCTCCACGGGCCACAGGGAAGCGGAAAAACCGCCGCCGTGCGCGCACTCGCCGCGGCCGCACATGACGACCCGGATAACGACTTGGTCGAAATCAACGTCGCTGACTTCTTCAACCGAACCAAGAAAGAAATCACGAACGACCCGCGCTTCGAGCACTTCCTGACCGGGAAAAGCGACCTCCCAAAGCGCGACATGATAAACCACGTCCTCAAGGAATCGGCGAGTTACGCGCCGGTGTCGGGGAACTACAAAACCATCCTCCTCGACAACGCAGAAGCCATCCGCGAGGACTTCCAGCAGGCGCTGCGCCGGGTGATGGAGCGCCACCACGCGACGACGCAGTTCGTCATCACGACGCGCCAACCCACCAAGTTGATTCCGCCCATCAAATCGCGGTGTTTCCCGGTTCCCGTGCGCGCACCGACCGCCAAAGAGTCCGCGGAAGTGCTCCAGCGCATCGTTGACGCAGAGGAAGTTGACCACGACGACGACGGCATCCAGTACCTCGCGGGCTACGGTGGGGGCGACTTACGAAAAGCAATTTTGGGGGCGCAAACCACCTACGAGGACGCGGGCGAAATCACGATGCAAACCGCCTACGAGACCCTCGGTGACATCGGCAACAAAGAACAGGTCGAGACGATGGTTGCAAAGGCCGAGAAACGCCAGTTCACCGACGCGCGAAAGATTCTCGACGACCTGCTCGTAGACGAAGGCTACAGCGGCGGCGAGGTGTTACAGGATATTCTATCGGTGGCGCGCTCGCGCTACAGCGGCGAGAACCTCGCACACCTCCACGAGATTGCAGGCGAGATTGATATGGATTTGGCAGAGGGGACGAGCGACCGGATTCACATTTCGCACCTACTCGCTGAGTTGGGTCGATAAGAATCCTGTTGCGATGAGCGACCGGATTCACATTTCGCACCTACTCGCTGAGTTGGGTCGATAAGAATCCTGTTGCGATGAGCGACCGGATTCACATTTCGCACCTACTCGCTGAGTTGGGTCGGTAAGCTATTTTCGGCCGCCAGCAAGCCGCTCAGCCTCCGGGCGCATCCGCAATCTGAGCATCGAGAGCGTCCCGATCGCGGGGCCGATAGCGAGCGGGGCAAACGCCCACTGCCAGCCAACGAACTCCACGAGAATCGGGATGAGTTGAATCGAGACAATCGTGAGCAGGAAGCCGATTGCGGTTTGGAGCGTGAGCGCCGTGCCGACGTAGCTGCCTTCTGCGAGTTCGGTGATTGACACCGAGAACTGCGCTGAATCGGCGATGACGGCGAACCCCCAGAGCAAGACAAACGGGGTCAGAATCCAGAGCGGTGCGCCGAAGACGAACCCCGCGGTGAGACAGCTCAGCCCGCTCACTGTCATGCTGGCGCTCGTGATGGTAGTTCGGCCGAGGCGGTCTGCGGCGAGGCCAGCGAAGAGCGCGCCAAACCCGCCAACGGCGATGGTGGCGAAAGCGAGCAGGCCGGCGGTTTGCGCGGTTCCGGGCGTCCCGGCGGCGAGGCTGGCGACGAGGAAGACGGGAATCCACGTCCAGACGGCGTAGAGTTCCCACATGTGGCCGAAGTAGCCGCCGTTTGCGAGCAGGGTCGGGCGGTCGCGGAGGATGCGCACCGTCGCTCGCGGGTCGAACGGCGCGGCGGGCGACTGGTAGGGGCCTTCGGTCACGAACAGCGCCATGGCCGCACCGACGAGGGCGACGCCCGCCGCGCCGAACAAGACGGCGCGTGGGTTGCCAACGCCGCCGATGACGCGAATGAGGTGGGGGAGCGCAGAGCCGACAGTGATTGCGCCGACGAGGACGCCCACGGCCATGCCGCGGCCCGCGCGAAACCATCCGGCGAGCAGTTTCATGCCGGGCGGGTAGACGCCTGCGAGCACCATCCCGGTGAGAAAGCGGAGCGCGACGGCGGGGAGAAGCGAGGAGACGAGCGTGGCGATGGCGGCGGTCGCGCCCGCCCCGACAAGCGCCGACCCGGCGATGAGGTATTTTGGAGGAATCACGTCCGAGAGGGTGAAAATCGCAGAGAGCAGCGCTCCGGCGACGAAGCCGAGTTGGACGGAGGTGGTGAGCCACGCCGATTCACTCGGCGTCAACCCCCACTCGGTGGCGAGTTCGGGGGCGGCCGCCGTCGCGGAGAACCACAGCGACATGATGAGTAACTCGGCGAGTGCGATGAGGAAGAGGGCACGCCACCGGCCAGCGGACGCGGCGTCAGACATTATTCAAAGAGATGACAGACACCGGCTAAAGCGTTGCTCGGATGGGTGGGGTATCGACACGAAATGTGACCTTCAAATCGAGAGTTTTGGACCGGCGACCGGCGACGAGTGTGACGCACACCCACATTCCAGTTCAACTTGACGAAAATGCAAAACCGCCCGTAGTCACGCGATTTTAGTGACACTAGTACAGTGACCTCTCCGATTAGTGGACGTAAATGTTGACCAAAAAACATTTACAGCGACTGTCTGTCACAGTGGAGTGAATGCTACGACACGACCGGCGAACCTCCCTCCGGGTTCTCGGTTCCCTGGTGGGGGGTCGAGATACTTCAGGACTGTTGACAGCAATGGGAACGAGGAGCGTGAACAGACGCGATGGGTAAGCGGCCACCCAGTAACCGCCTCACGACTTCCCGGCGGCGGTTGCTCGCACTCGCGGGCGCATTCGGCCTCGCCGGGTGTTCGCAGTTACCCCCCAACAGCGACGACTCGGGGGCGACCACCGCCAGAACCACGACCACCGAGCCGACAGAGACACAGACCACGGAGACGCAGACGACCACCGAGTCGCCGGAACCAACCCACGAAGCGCTGGTTGGCGAGGTCCCCATCCAGCGAACCGAACACACCTACCGTGAGTTACCGTACGAAAAGCGACCGCAGTTTTTCGGCGCATTCCGCGATTCACCGCCGGAATGTCGGACTTCACCGGACGCCCTCGACAGCGTGCCGAACCTCATTCCGGCCACGGTGGACGGCGAAACCGGCCACTTCCCGCTGCGAACGACGCGCTGGCTGCTTCGGCTGCTGCACTGCTATCGTACCGAGGGCGACGCGGCATATCTCGAAAAGGCAGAAGAGATGTCACAGGCGCTCGTTGACGACGCCGCCGTTGGCGAAAACGACGGCCTGTACTTCTCCTATCGCCTCGACAAAGCAGGGTCGAGCGCCGAGCTGAAAGCGCCGTGGTACTCCGGCATGTGCCAGGGCGTGGGCCTCTCTGCGTACACCTACTTCCACGAACTCACCGGCGACGAGAAGTACAAGAGACTCGCACAGCGCGTCTTCCAGACGTTCAAGTCCGTCAAACGCACCACCGACGGCCCGTGGACGACGATGGTCGATTCAGATGGATATTATTGGGTCGAGGAGTACCCCTTTGAGCCGCCAACGCACGTCTTGAATGGCTATTGCATCGGTATCTGGGGGCTGTACGACTACTGGCTGCACACGAAATCCGCAGAGGCGAAACGTCTGCTCGACGCGAGCGTCACGACCATCCAACAGTACGCAGAAAACCTGCGCGTGCCCGGTGAGGTGAGCTACTATGGCTTAGACGGTCACCGACGCTGGGAACTCGGCCAGACAGAGCGGTACCCAGACCCGTATCGGGGCAACGACTACTACCACGGCGTCCACCTCATCCAGCTCGGTAAGTTGTACCAGATAACGGATGATGACTACTTCAGAGAAGTGCGCGAACTCTACGAGTCGGACGACCCCGGCGACATGTCCTGAGGAGAGAGGACGAGGATGTGGCGCGTGAGCGTCCCGTGGACGTAGCGCTTGAAGGCGTGGGTGACCTCCCAGCCCGCCGCACGGGCGGCTTCGGCCCACGGGCGGTCTGCGACGAGGACGCATTTGCTCCCGACGCGGCGGGCTTCACTGAGCGCGCCTTCGACGAGTGTTTCGAGGTCGAGGTTGGCGATTTTCGACTGGCGACCGTACGGTGCGTCGAACACCACGCCGTCTGCAACGTCGTCCCGGAGCGCGAGGGCGGTTGCGTCCCCGCGTATCACGCCGAAGTCGGCGTCGTCGGGGAGGAGCGCTCCGAGATTTTCCTCAGTGCCTCGCACCATCTTCCACTGGGCGTCGTTACCGATGGCGCGCGCCCCGATGAGTCCAGCTTCGAGCAAGACGCCGCCGGTGCCACACATCGGGTCGACGATGGTTCGACCGGGGCCGCCACCGGCGATGTTGACGAGGGCGCGGGCGAGCAGGGGTGCCATCGACCCGGGCTGGAAGAAGGGGCGATTGGTCGGATTCCGGTCACCAAAGTCGCGGACGCTCGCGGCCGCCTCCCAGCCGAGGGCGCACACGTCGTCTGCGAACAGCGCGCGAAGCGTGTGGTCTGGGTCGTCTAAATCGACGCTGAAGCCGCGTTCGACGAGCACGCTGCCGAGTTCGCGCTCTGCTTGCTGCGTCGAGACGTTCGCGGTGCGCTGGATGTTGCGGGCGCGGACGGCGACGCTCCCCTCACGGTCGAATGTGGCAGCAGAAAGGAGGGTGCGAGCGCTTCCGATGGAGGCGTCGGTGTGGCCAACGAGTTCGCTTGCGCGGTGGGTGTAGGCGAGTCGGGAGACGGAATCGGGGTCGATACTGCCACAGCGAGCGAGGCCGGTGGCCATCACAGAGACGCTCGTGGCGGCGCTTTCGGCCTCGCAGGCAGCGAAGGCGTGGTCTTCGCCGCCGAGTTCCAGGACGTACACAGTCCGCACTCTGAAACCTCGAACAAAGAGCGTATCGGTTAAATACGCCGGAACCTGTCGGAATCGGGCACCAACATTTATAAACCTTAAATACAAGTTTTTAAACGAAATATGACTGACCCCAAGGAGACTATTAATATCGAGAACGTCGTTGCCTCCACAGGCATCGGTCAGGAACTCGACCTTCAGTCTGTCGCAATGGACCTTGAGGGGGCGGACTACGACCCCGAGCAGTTCCCCGGTCTCGTCTACCGTACGCAGAACCCGAAATCTGCCGCACTCATCTTCCGCTCCGGCAAAATCGTCTGCACTGGCGCGAAGAGTACCGACGACGTCCACGAGAGCCTGAACATCGTGTTCGACAAGCTCCGTGAACTCAACATTGACGTCGACGAAGACCCGGAAATCGTCGTCCAGAACATCGTCACGAGCGCCGACCTCGGGCGCAACCTCAACCTGAACGCAATCGCCATCGGCCTCGGCTTAGAGAACATCGAGTACGAACCAGAGCAGTTCCCGGGCCTCGTCTACCGCATTGACGAACCGAAAGTCGTCGCCCTTCTCTTTGGCTCCGGCAAACTCGTCATCACCGGCGGGAAACAGCCCGTCGACGCAGAGCACGCCGTCGACAAAATTGTCTCGCGGCTGGAAGAACTCGGCCTGCTCGAGTAACTTTCGCCACACACAAGCCTTTTCGAGCACTCAACACCCAGTATGGACTCTACCGCATTGCAGGTCACTCCCGCAGAAGGCGGCCTGCTCGCGGTCGCCGGAACGTTCGTCCTTGGGGCGCTTTTTTACGCACTCACGGCGCACATCGCCGCCCGCTACGTCCTCGGAGACGTGCCCGTCACCCGCGCGCTCATGGTCGGGCCCGTGCCCGCACTCGTGACGATTCTGCTCCAACAGTACCCCGTCGCGGTGATGCTCGTGATGGGTTTTCTCGCAGACTTCCTCGCCATTCGCTTCGTCTATCGCGTCAGGCTCAAAACGGGCGGCCTCATCACGGTCATCCACTACACCGTGACGGTGCTCATCGCGCTCGTCCTCGCAAACCTCTTGGCGCTGCTCAGTACCGCACCCGTCTGATTATTCGACAAGGCGTTCGATTTCGGTCACCAAAATCCCGGACGCACCGAGCTGTTTGACCTCGGTGATTGTCTCGAACACGTCGCGTTCGTCAACGACCACATGAACTGCGACGGCGTCGCCGCCCGCGATGTCCATGACCGTTGGCCCGCCGAGACCGGGGAGCGCCTCGCGGATGGCGTCTAGCTGGTCGCGCGGGACATTCATCATCAGATAGCGTTTGCCCTCCGCGTGTAACACGGAGTTGAGCGCGGTCTTGATTTGGCCCACCTTGGCGTCGTCAACCACGTCATCGCGGGCGAACAGCCGGACAGAGCTGTTCAGCACTTCGTCGAGGATGGCAAGCCGGTTGACGCGAAGCGTCGTCCCCGTCGAGGTGATGTCGATGATGGCATCGGCCATATCGACGTGCGGGGTGAGTTCGGTCGCGCCCGTGACCTCCACGATGTCAGGGTCGATGTCGCGTTCTGCGAAGTAGTTGCGCGCGATGTTCGGGAACTCGGTGGCGACGGTTTTCCCCTCCAAATCATAAATTTCCTCGATGTCGCCGTCTTCGGGCGCGGCGAGGACGAGGCGACACTGGCCGTAGCCGAGGTCTAAGAGGTCGGTGAGGTTCGTGACCCCGGATTCGTGTTTCTGGTCTAAGCCCGTGATGCCGATGTCTGCCGCGCCGTCTGCGACGTACTCGGGGATGTCTGCGGCGCGGACGAACAGAATCGTCACGTCGGGGTCGACCGTGCTGGCGTAGAGTTTGCGGTCTGCGCCGTCCACGACATGGAGCCCTGCGCGTTCGAGCAGGTCAATCGTCGGGTCGTGCAGTCGGCCTTTGTTCGGCACGGCGATGCGCATATGTTCGGGCGAAAGAGGCGAAGGGGCAACTGTGTTTCGTCCGTGACAGACCGGTGGCTTTTCGCCAGCCGACACAGAATCTCCGGCCATGACTACGCTCCAGATTACCGGCGGGAAGGTCCTCCTGCCGAACCTTTCGGTCGAAGCCGCAGACGTGCTCGTAGACAAAGACTCGGGCACGATTCTCGCCGTGGGTGACGTGGATGATGGCGACGAAACGCTCGACGCCTCGGGGTCACTCGTCATGCCGGGGCTCGTAAACGCCCACTGCCACGTTGCGATGACGCTCCTGCGTGGCTACGCCGACGACAAGCCGCTCGGAGAGTGGCTGCAAGAGGACATCTGGCCCGCAGAGGCCGAGTTGACGCCGGAAGACGTGCGCGCCGGAGCCGAGTTGGGTATCGTCGAGATGCTCAAAGCCGGTGTCACGACGTTCGGAGACATGTATTTCGAGGTTCCAGAGGTTGCCGCCGCCGTCGAGGAGTTGGGCGTCCGCGCCCGCATCGGTCACGGCATCGTCACGATTGGCAGAGATGAAGAGGCAGCATGGGACGACATCAACGAATCCTTCGACGTGGCCACCGCGTTCGACGGCGCGGCAGACGGCCGCATCAAGACGGCTGTGATGCCCCACAGCCTCACGACCGTGGGCGAGGAATACTACCGCGAGTTCATCCCGCAGGTGCGTGAGGCGGGCCTCTCCCTACACTACCACGCGAACGAGACGGTGAACGAGGTCGAGCCAATCGTCGAAGAACGCGGCGAACGCCCCATCGAGTACGCAGACGACCTCGGCATGCTGGAAGCAGACGACTTCTTCGCCCACGGCGTCCACGTCGATGAGACCGAAATTTCCGTACTCGCAGCCCGCGAAGCCGCTGTCGTCCACTGCCCGGCTTCGAACATGAAACTCGCGAGCGGAATGGCTCCCGTCCAGAAACTCCGCGACGCGGGCGTGACCGTCGCGCTCGGCACGGACGGCGCAGCCTCGAACAACGACTTAGACCTCTTCGATGAGATGCGCGACGCCGCGATGCTCGGCAAACTCGCCGCACAGGATGCGAGCGCCGTGCCTGCAGAAGCCGTCGTGGAGATGGCGACGCAAGGCGGCGCAGACGCGCTCGGCTTCGACGTGGGTCGCCTCGAGGAAGGGGCGAAAGCCGACATCGCCGTCGTGGACTTCGACGCGCCACACCTGACGCCCGCCCACGACTACGTGAGCCACCTCGCCTACGCAGTCCGCGGGTCTGACGTGCGCCACACCGTCTGTGACGGACGGGTGCTCATGCGCGACCGTGACGTACTCGTCGCAGACGAAGACGCCATTCGTGAGCGCGCTGCCGACGCCGCCCATGCACTCGTAGAGCGAGTCTAAGTTCCGCCACGTTTCCGAATTGTTGGATTTTTATCGTGAGTCAAGGACAGTATGTGTCCGAAGACACAACATTCGAGATAAACGTCTAGAGTCGTTTTTGAACCGTTAAACCCTATTTGAGTGGCTATTTTTTCTCGAGTGAACTGAAAGAACCACATAAAACTGAACTGAACAAAAATCTGTATTTATCCCTTTTCCAGAATATCACTGAATCGATGAGCTCGAAACCAAAGCTGTTCGCAGTCGCCGCCGTCCTGGTAATGCTGCTCGCCACCGTCGGCCCGGTGGCTGCGTTCGCCGGAGACGACACCGCCGGAAACGACTCGATGTCGACGGCGGGTAACGACGCACCGCTCGCCATCCACGTGAGCGAGACCGAAGACGACGCCACCGTCACGGTGACCGACGGCACAGAGCCGGTCGCGGACGCGACCGTGAACGTCACCTCCCTCGGTGATGCCAGCTACGCGGGCGAAGGTAGCTACACGACCGACGAGAACGGCACGGTGACCCTCGCAACCCCGGACGAGGCAGTCGAAGTCGAACTCGTCGCCACCGCGAACGGCGAGAACGCGACGGTGACCACCGTCCTCGGTGACTGGGAACCGACGTACGATGACGATGCTCCATTCGGCCAGCACGTCTCTCGGTTCGTCCACCACCTGTTAGACCGCGACGACCTTGACGACGACAAACCGTTCGGCCAGATGGTGCGCGAGTTCGTCCACGACCAGAAAGACAAGGCGAACGACCGCGCTGCGAAACACGACCAAGCAGATAGCACCGACGACCGCGACGACAAATCCGACCGTGCTGACCGCGACGACGACCGCAGCGACAAGCGCGCAGACAACGCCCGCGACAACGAAGACAAGCGACCCGACCACGCTGGCCCGAAAGACAAACAGGACAAGGGTGCTGACGACAGCGACGAAGACGACGAAGAGACCGAAGAAAGCGACTGAAAACACACTCACTCAGAGGCCCCCGCTCCCGCCGTGGGAGCTCCCACACCCCGATTTTCACCCACCAATTTTCAGGCACGGTAGTCGAGTTCGGTAGCGTTTTCACCCGCCTGTACAATTCTTCGCCCATGAGTGAAGCCTATCCGCCAGTGAGCGAGCATCTCGACGACGTCGAGACCGCTCGCGCTGAGGGACGCCGCAAGATGGACTGGGCGCTCCAGCACATGCCGATTCTCCAGGCGCTCCGCGAGACGTACGAAGCCGAAAAGCCGTTTGCCGGACACGTCATCGGGATGGCGATGCACGTCGAAGCGAAAACCGCGAACCTCGTCGAACTGCTCGCCCTCGGCGGCGCGGAAGTCGCCATCACGGGCTGCAACCCGCTCTCGACGCACAACGACGTGAGCGCCGCGCTCGACGCGAACGACAACATCACCTCCTACGCCGTCCGCGGCGTCGACAGCGACGAGTACTACGACGCCATCGAGGCCGTCATCGCCCACGAGCCGACCATCACCGTTGACGATGGTATGGACATGGTCGCCGCCATCCACGAGAGCCACCCCGAACTCATCGACACCATCATCGGCGGCGCAGAGGAGACGACCACGGGCGTCCACCGCCTGCGCGCGATGGACCGCGACGGCGAACTCAAGTACCCCGTCTTCGCCGTGAACGACACGCCGATGAAGCGCCTGTTCGACAACATCCACGGCACCGGCGAGTCCAGTTTGGCGACCATCGCCATGACGACGAACCTCTCGTACGCCGGCAAAACCGTCGTCGTCGCCGGCTACGGCTACTGTGGCAAGGGTGTGGCGAAGAAAGCGGCTGGCCAGAACGCCCACGTCGTCGTCACGGAAGTCGACCCACGCCGCGCGCTCGAAGCCCACATGGAGGGCTACGAGGTGCGGCCAATGGCCGACGCCGCAGAAATCGGTGACGTGTTCATCACGACTACCGGCAACCGCGATGTCATCACCCGCGAGCACTTCGAAGTCATGAAAGACGGTGTCTTGCTCGCAAACGCGGGCCACTTCGACGTCGAAATCAATCTCGACCAGCTCGACGACCTCGCAGCGAACGTCTACGAGGCACGTGACGGTGTCATGGCCTACGAAATGGCCGACGGGCGCGACCTGAACGTCCTCGCCGAAGGTCGCCTCGTCAACCTCGCAAGCCCAATCGCACTCGGCCACCCGGTCGAAGTGATGGACCAGAGCTTCGGCGTGCAGGCTGTCGTGGTCGAAGAACTCGTCGCAAACTCGGACAGCTACGACGCTGGTGTCCACGAGGTTCCAGACGAACTCGACCGCCGCGTCGCAGAAATCAAACTCGAAGCAGAAGGCATCGACTTCGACGCGCTCTCAGAGGCCCAAGCCGACTATCTCGGTAGCTGGGACCACGGAACGTAGGGTCACGACGCTATTTTGCGCCACGGACGACGTGGCCGTATTTCAGCAGTGAGACGAACACAGCGCCGCCGATAGCGTTGCCCACCGTTGCGAGCACGAGGAAGTGCAGGTAGTCGAGGACCCCGAGTTCGGGGACTAAAAACAGTCCCGCGAGCACTTCGACGTTGCCCGCGATGCTGTGGGGCAGTCCCGCCATCCCGATGGTAACGGT
Organism: Haladaptatus sp. CMSO5; assembly: GCF_036689885.1. Lineage (NCBI taxonomy): Archaea > Methanobacteriati > Methanobacteriota > Halobacteria > Halobacteriales > Haladaptataceae > Haladaptatus > Haladaptatus sp. CMSO5. The sequence continues at coordinate 566,590 of NZ_JBAHVW010000001.1, read as the reverse complement.
GACGAGCCAGACGAAAAAGACGCGGCTGATGGTCTCCTGGGCGGCGGCGACGAGCCACGAGAGCAGACCCATGAGCCAGCCAGCGAGAATCGCGGCGGTGAACAGCCCCCACGTCGAGTGTTCGGTGAGTTTCCCCGAAATCTCTACGAACGCGGCGGCGTCCGCGATACCGTAGGACGGCGCGGCGGTGACGGCGATGGCGGCGAACACGATGCCGCCGATGATGTTGCCAGCATACACGATGCCCCACAGGCGGCCGAGTTGGGCGAGCGTGGCATCACGGTTCAACACGGGCAACACGGCGAGGGTTGTGTGTTCGGTGAACAGCTCAGAGCGCCCGAGGACGACGAAGATGAAGCCCACGGCGTAGGCGTTTGCGAGCGCGAGGTGCAGGAGTGGCTCGCTCCACACGTCGCCCGCCATGGTGATGATGACGGCCATCAACAGCGGGCCAAAGCCGATGTCGAGACCCGCAGAGAGCGCGGAGAGAAACAACCCCGTGCGGGGCCGCGTGAGTTCGTTCAACCCCTCATCGATTTGCCGCGAGAGAATCGTCTTCGAGGAGGTTTGGGCCGTGACTGGTTCCTCGCCCGCGCTTGGTTCGCCACTCATGGTGCTACGCGCAGGTTCACCGATTGCCAGTAAAAGTCGTCTGGCCCCCAAGGTGGCCGACATCCCCGGCGGGTAGGGCCTTTTATACGTCCCCGGCGACCACTCTGAGCCACGAATGGCAAACTCCAACTCGAAGGGGAATCGGCGCGAGCGCGAACTCGTGAACCTCCTCGACGACGCCGGATTCGCGGTCATGCGCGCGCCCGCGAGCGGTGCGGCGACCACCCGCGAACTCCCCGACGTGCTCGCCGGCAACGGCGACGTGTTCTACGCGATCGAGGCGAAATCCTCCTCCGGGCGACCCATCTATCTCACGGGCGAAGAGGTCGAAGCCCTCGTGTACTTCTCGCAGAACTTCGGCGCGAAACCGCGCATCGCGGTGCGCTTTGACCGCGAGGACTGGTACTTTTTCCACCCCGCAGACCTCTACGTCACCGACGGCGGGAACTACCGCGTCAAAAAGGAGACGGCGCTCGCAGAAGGCGAAGACTTGGACGAACTGATTGGAAAATCAAAGAAGACGCGGCTGTCAGACCTGAGCGACGAGACCTAGGCCGCTTGCGCCACGTCCGGAGCCGACTCCGACGAGGCATCTACTTCTGCGGGTCGGGCGAGCCGCGAGTAGGGGAACGAGTACCGGCGCAGTCGGGTGCGTCGCAGGGTGTCACTGGGGTAGACGACTTCGACCACGAGGTCGGCTGCGTCGTAGCGGTGGTTGCCGGGATACCCGGCGACGGTCGTGTTCGCGGACGGAATCTCGACCTCATCCGCGCGGTCGGTCGTGACGCGATAGACGATGAGTCGGTCGCCCGTCTCACGGTCGGTCACGCGGTCACCGGCTTCGAGTTTGTGGTCACTGCAGAGGTACGGACGAGGCTCGCCCCGCCGGGCGACGACGCGGTCGCCACACACCGCACACTTGGTGGTGAACTTGCCCGGTGGGGGCACCCGGCCGAGGGTGATTTCGAGGGCGACGCGGCGCAAGTGCTTGCACTTTGCGTGTCTGAGTTCGTAATCCGGGCAGGAACACTCGTGGTGCGCGAGGTCAACGACGTACGTCGCACCGCTCTCGCTATCGACGGCGTAGCGTCCATCAGGAAGCTGTCGGACGGCCATGCGTTCCGTCCACGCACGCGCAGACCGGCGGTCCATCCGCGAGGTGTCCGGGGCGAGTGCGATTTTTCGTGCTGGTGACGCTGGTGTAGCTTGCAAAGGCGTCATAGTTTCTGTGTGGGTGGCGACACGTCATTCGCCGTAGCGTCCGCCAACCACTCCACGAGAAACATAGGTGTTCAAAAGACGTAAAGGCTTCTTCTCACGGACTTATCAGTGTTTTTCTCCGACGTGATTGGCGTGTAAACGCCCCCCATGTTTCGACTGGAAGGCGAGCCACAGGGTTCGAAGCGCTTTTGGAGCGGGGAAGAAAACGCCGTGCATGGAATTAGAGCGGGACACAGTCCGTGAAATCGTCGTCTCGACGCTTGCGGTCGTGCTGTTCGTCGCTGCGGTGGTGGTCATCGGGGCAACATACACGAAAGAATCGCTGTCGAGTCAGGGCGCGCTCGCGCTCGTCGGCACAATCGTCGCGTTCGTGCTACTGATGGGCGTGGTTGGCTTCTGGCTCTCGCGGCAAGATTAGGCTTCTTCTGACTCGGCTTCCGCCTGCTCTGTGCGCCAGTCGGTGAGTTCGTCGTCGTCGGCGTCGTCGAGCGCCTTTTCGTAGTACGCCATCGGATGTGAGATGGTCTCACACCGGTCGTCTTTGTTGACGCAGTCGCCGTAGGACTGCATGGTCGCACACGACGGCGCTGAGTACTCGGTCGGGCTGGTCGCCCCGCGGATGTGGTCTGTCTGGTAGCGCGTGATGTCCTCACCGAAGCCGGGGTTCACCTCGTACAGCGAGACGATTTCGTCCGTGTTCATCCCGATGCTCGCGAGAAACGCGGTGATGGCAAAGCGCGAGTGATGTTCTAAGTGCTCGCCTTTCTGAATCTTGTCAAGCAACGCAGTCATACACGGCGGGAACAGGTCGGGGACGACGGTGTCGATTTCCCGAGTTAAGTCGAGTTCCGAGATGACTTCTTCTACGTGTTCAACTTCCGCTGTGAGCGACTCCGCGATTGCGTCGGGGACGTTCAGCGGCAGGCCGTCTTCGATGCGGTGTTGGATGGCCTGTTTGAGCAAATCATAACACTCGGCTTGCGTCACCGGCACCTGCCCGTCTGCGAGTTCGCGGTTGACGAGTCGCCACTCGTCGCCCCACATATCGGCCGCGAGCAGGAGGTACGTCGCCACATCGACGCGGTAGCCCGCGCCGTCTTCGTGGACGTGACTCGTGAGGTCGAACTCGGCGAGCAACTGGTCGAACGAGAGGCGTTCGGTCTGCGTGCTCTTGAGTTCGGTTCGGTCTTCGAACTCCTCGGTGAACCGCTCGTGGGCCGCAGTAGCCTCTGCGCGGGCGTAGCGCCGGGTGCAAATGTGAACGTCCACGAGTGAGACGAGCACGCGTGCGACCGGGTAGGAGAGCAGTTCGTCGCGGACGCTTCGCACGGGTTCGCCCACGTCGCCGTCGGTGAGTGCGCCCTCCACGCGCGCCACCGCCCGTTCGACGACGGGGTCGTCCTCGCGGGCGACGAGTTCTGCGAGGTCGACACCCGCCTCTTGAACCGCCTGACGTGAGGTGGCGAGAAACGGGTATCTGGCGTGGAGTTGCTTCATTGAACTGCACCTTCTTGGTGAGTCCGAATAAATTGAATGGATTTGCTGAGAATTCGGTCAGCCGATGGGCACGACGGGCACCAGCGCTCATGGTGCGTGGCGAAAGGAGGGAGAAGTGTGGTTAGTCGCTCTGGATGCGTGGGGCGAGCATGTAGGTGACGCTGCCCTGTCCCTCTGCGAGTTCGAAGTGGAGTTTCACCGGGAACTCCTCGCCTAAGTCGATGGTGACCTCCCCGTCTTTCGGGATGGCCTTGTTCATATCCTTCAGATAGTCGAGCGAGAACAGCGAGCGCGCTTGCCCGGCTTGGAGGTCGATGAGGTCTTCGCGGGGGAGTTCGAGGCGCACGTCGTCCGTGTCGCCCTCTGCAGACACGTAGAACAGCTCGTCTGCCTCTTCGACGCCGAGTGCGATGTGGTCTGAGACCATATCGGCGGCCTTGACTGCCCGGTCGATGTCACGTCCCTCGATGACGACCTGTGCAGGGAGGTCCAGATTCGGAATGTCTGGTTCCTGCCGGATGGAGTCGGGGTCAATGAGCGCGAGGGTGTACTCTAAGCCCTCGATTTGGATGTGGAGCTTGCGCGTCTCCTCGTCGAGTTCGAGCTGCACAAGCTGGCCGGAGCTGGCCATTCCTGCGATGTTCTCCAGTCGGGAGAGATTAACGCCAATGACGCCGCCGTCCGCCTCGTAGGACTCGAAGGCGCTGGCATCGAGCGTAAGGTCAACCATCCCAACGTTCGCGGGGTCGACCGCCCGGATGGCGAACCCGTCCTCGTTGAGGTGGATTTTACACTCGTCTACCAGCACACTCACGGAATCAAGGGCCGTCCGGAGCGTTTCAGCGCCCACGATAGCCTTGAACATGTATTTCGGGGTACGAAAGCCCGGCATAAAAAGACTCGCGTTCGCGCCTGCGGACCCGCGCGTGCGCGATAGCCGTCAGTGAGTTTTGTGGCCAGCAACCAGCCGACTCGACCTCACATCAAAACCCAGCTGTCGCCCCGCGAGCGGGGACGTACGAGTAGAAAGCGACGCGTGCCACAGAACCCCAACCCGCTCCACGGCCAGAACCCATACTGAGTACACAATAGTGCTCCAGAACTCACGCGTACCGACAATAGATTTTGCCTTCTGAGCCACTGATACGCGCCGAAACCCTAATATGAACAGTTGTTCAATTATTCAATCATGGCCCAAGATACGACGCGACTTCGCCGCCTTCTCGCGGACGAGAGCGGCACCTGTTGTGACGCGGATGTGGATGCCCGACTCGACGCGCTCGCCTCGCTGACCGAGCAGGTGCCAGAGACCTATGAGACAGACAGTGCGGTGTTGAAAACGCTCGGCAACGAGACACGCTACCGGATTGTGCGCCTGCTCGTCGCCGCAGACGGCGAACTGTGCGTCTGTGAAATCACCCCGCTGTTCGACGTGAGCGAGAGCGCGGTCAGTCACGCGCTGTCAGACCTCACCGAAGCCGGACTGCTGTCGCGGCGAAAGTCGGGGACGTGGCGCTACTATCAGACGACGCCGCGCGCCGAGAAGCTCGTCGCCGCGCTCGACGCGACCCGAGGTGGAGACGAATGAGCGCCACACCGGTTCGCGTCGCGTTCATGTGCGTCCAGAACGCCGGGCGCAGCCAGATGTCAACCGCGTTCGCAGAACGTGAGCGAGCAGACCGCGGCCTCGAAACCGAGGTCGAAATTCTGACCGGTGGCACCCACCCCGCAGCCCACGTCCACGAGGAAGTGGTAGAAATCATGGTAGAGGAAGGCTTCGACCTCCAAGACCGCACTCCCCGCGAGATCACGACCGAGGAACTGGCCTCGTGTGACTACGTGGCGACGATGGGCTGTTCGACACTCGAACTCGACCCCGCCGCGGGCGTCGACGTGCGAGACTGGGCACTCGCAGACCCGGACGGCCAAGACGTAGAGCGCGTCCGCGAGATTCGAGACGAGATTGTGGCGAACGTTCACGCGCTGTTTGACGAAATCGAGGAGGAGTTACAATGACAGAGCAGACAAAGAGTGTAGACGACACCGCAACCGAACGCGACGCGACCACACAGCGACGAGCGGTTCGCGCTCGCTACGCGAACATCGCCACCGCAACGGAGACGGGCTGTGGGAACGGCGGCTGCTGTGATGGCGAGTCAGCCCCGGCTAGCTCTGCACGACTCGGCTACTCGGCCGACGAAATGCAGTCGGTCGAAGCAGGTGCGGATTTGGGCCTCGGCTGTGGCAATCCAACCGCGCTCGCCGCGCTCACCGTGGGCGAAACCGTCCTCGATTTGGGGTCTGGAGCCGGCTTCGACTGCTTCCTCGCCGCCCAGCAGGTGGGCGAAACGGGCCGCGTCATCGGCGTCGACATGACCCCCAAGATGGTCGAGAAGGCCCGCGACAACGTGGCGAAAAACGGCTCGAGGACGGTCGAGTTCCGCCTCGGTGAAATCGAACATCTCCCCGTCGCAGACGAGACAATCGATGTCATCATTTCGAACTGCGTCATCAACCTCTCGCCCGAGAAGCGACAGGTGTTCCGCGAGGCGTACCGTGTCCTCAACCCTGGCGGCAGGCTGGCAATTTCCGACGTTGTGATGACCGCCACAGTTCCCGAATCGGTTCGGGAGAACCCCGAGTCGGTGGCCGCCTGCGTCGCCGGAGCATCGACTATCGAGAACCTCGAAACAATGCTGGCTGCGGCCGGGTTCGAGAACGTCGAAATCACGCCGAAGGACGAGAGCGCGGAGTTCATCCGCGAGTGGGACGCGTCACTCAATCTCAGCGACTACATCGTTTCAGCGACGATTACGGGCGAGAAGCCAGAATCGGGTGACGCAACGCCCGAATGAGTGGGCTGTTCTCGCTCCGCTCGACCACCCACAGCCCCGTTTCTGTGGGTCGAAGGGCGTAAGAAGCCCCGTTCCCTACGCCACGGCAATCAGATGCCACGCAAAGACCACTACTACAACAAATCGAAGCAGGAAGGCTACCGGTCGCGGGCCGCCTATAAGCTGAAACAACTGAACGACGAGGCCCACCTCATCGACGAAGGTGACACCGTAGTCGACCTCGGGGCCGCCCCCGGCGGCTGGCTGCAGGTCGCAAGCGAGTTGGCCGGCCCCTCGGGTACGGTCATCGGCGTCGACCTCCAGCGCATCGACCCCATCGACGGCGTGGAGACCATCAAAGGCGACATGACGACCGACGAAATCAAAGACGCGGTGAGAGAGACCGCAGGCGAGGCCGACGTCGTCATCTCCGACATGGCACCGAACATGACCGGCGAGTACAGCTTGGACTCCGCCCGCTCTGCGTACCTCGCTCGCCAAGCGTTCGAGACGGCAATCGATATCCTCGCCCCCGGCGGCGACTTCGTGGCCAAGATTTTCGACGGCCAAGACGTCCAACCGCTCCGCGAGGACATGGGAAAAGAGTTCAAATACGTCCGCGCCATCCACCCCGACGCCTCGCGTGACGAATCCTCCGAACTCTATCTGGTCGCCAAAGGCTTTCTCACCTCGCCCGTCCGCGAGGGTGACCGCGTCGAAGTCACCATCGAGAGCGTCGGCAAGGAAGGCGACGGCGTCGCTAAATTAGAGGGGTACACGCTGTTCGTTCCGGGCACGGAAGAAGGCGAAACGGTGGAAGTCAAAGTCACGGACATCAAGCCGCGCTTTGGCTTCGCAGAGCGCATCGACAACTAGTCTGCGAGCCAGTCATTTTTACGAACACGAGACTGCCGAGGTTGTGGGAGGCGTCGCTCTCGGCTGCGGTAGGGTAGAAAACGCAAGATGCGTTAGTCGAACACGAAGCCGCCGGTTTCTGCGCCCTCCTCACGCGAGCGGACGTAGCCGACGACGGCGTAGACAAAGGGCGTGTCTGCGAACGCAATCAGGAGTTTGAGGACGTACTGGCCGATGATGAGACCCGCGACCTGCGGCAGGGGCAGTGGTGCGCCCGTCCCGAGGAGTTGGGGGACGAGGAGGAAGGCGAGCGTGACGAAGATGACGGTATCGATAATCTGGCTGCTCGCGGTCGAGCCGATGTTTCTGAGCCAGAGGTGGTCGCCGTCGGTGTACTCTCTGATTCTATGGAACGCGAACACGTCCCAGTTCTGGCTCACGATGTAGGCGGCGAGACTGCCGATGACGATGTTCGTACTCGCGCCGAGCACCTGTGCGAAGGTTCCGGCATCAACCGGCGAAAACTGGAACGTCGGCGCTTGAATCGTCGTCCAGACGAGCGCGAGCATGATGAAGTTCATCACAAAGCCGATGTTCACGAGGCGAGTCGCACGCTCTCGGCCGTAGAGTTCGGCATAGCAGTCAGAGGCGAAGAAGGTGAGCGCGTAGGCGAGCGCCGCGCCGGGGAGCGTGAGCGTGTTGCCAGTGAAGGGAAGCGAGAAAGGAATGGAAAAGGCGAGCACCTTCGAGGCGGTGAGTTGGGCGGTGACGAGCGCAGTGATGAAGAGAGACGCAAGCGAGATAACGACGATATCGTCCCCGTCACTCATCCTCGATTCTCCCGTGTCGGTCGTCAATTTCATCCAGTAAATCGAGCATTTTCCGAATCGACGCACGAATCGCCTCGCTGCGGTTGACAAATTTTCCCTCGTCTCCGACGTGGGCATCGAGGTCTGAGAGAAGTTCCTGTGGGACCTCAACGCTGATTTTAGGCATATGAAAAAATTACGACTCGATTACTTAAACCTGTACTAGTCCGCACCCGCTTGCTTTTTCTCGGGGATGCGACGGCCGCCGAGCGTGACGACCCAGAGCAGCCCAAGCCCGATGAAGTAGGCAAGCAGCGTCGGAATCGAGAGGATGAACATCATGAACATCCCCCCGGGCGCGCCAAACGCAGCAATCGCGAGGACAGCGATGGTGACCTCGCGCCACCGGCCGCGGAAGGTGCGGTAGGTGATGATGCGCCCGCGGTGGAACAGCAACATCGTGACCGGAATCATGGCGAGGATGCCAACCCCGGCGGTGGTGAGGAACACCAGCCACCCGAAGGCGTTGATGCGATAGGAGATTATCATGTTCGCCTGAATCGCGTCGTTTGTCAGCCACGAGATGACCGTTGGCGCGATGTAGGAGTAGCCAATGGCGCTGCCGGCGATGATGCCGACGAACAGCGACAGCCCCCAGACGAGCAGGACGTTGCGGTTGCCACGGGCGAAGCCACGCTCCTTGAGCGCGGGCCACGCGAAGTAGAGCAACACGGGGATGATGGAGACGGCGGCGAGCACCGTGGCGATTTTCACCTCGAAGATGAGCGCCTCGACGGGGTGGAGCGCGACGATGCCCACCTCTTCGGGGCGCACGGCTTCTGGCAGGCGACGCAGGAAGTCGGCCTTGATGAGGCCAATCCCACCTTGGTAGAGGAAGACGAACACAGACGCGAGGACGAGCATGAACGTCCCGACCAGCCAGAACGCTTTGGACGTGAGACTGTCCAAGATGAACGCGATGTCGTAGTAGTAGCCACCGATGTCGTCTTCGGATTTCTCGTCCTCTGAGAAGGCGTTGAAAATGCCCGTCGTCGTGCGCGTCAGCGTGCTCGACTCTTCGCGTTCCCGCTCTTCTCGCGCTTCGACGTCGGCTTCCGTTTCGACGGGCGCTTCTGCGGCGTCGGCTTCGGCCATGTCGTTGGCCGCGGCCGCCGTCGCGCCGTTTTCGACCGGCTCTGCTTCGAGCGCCTCTTGTACCTCGTCGAAGCGGTCTAAGATGGCTTGGGCCTTGTCCGCGTCGTCATCTTGCATCGCGGCGCTCGCGTGTTGGAGCGCCTCGTCTTCGGACATGGCGGCGAACACTTCTGCGGGTGCGGCGTAGACCGCGGCAGCGTCGAGCGGTTCGATGTCGATGTCTGCGGGGTCGCCCGCGCTCGCCGCGTCGGGGGCCTTCCGCGACCGCCGCGTCGAGACGACGACCTTGGTGAGCATGAGGCTAAAGCCGTAGAGAATGAGCAGCGGCACGGCCCACATGATTTGGGTGAAGGGGTCTGGCGGCGAGAACAGCGCGCCGAAGACGAAGATGGCGACCACGGCGTGACGCCACTTGTCGCGCCACGTTTCGTAGGGGACGACTTCGATGTAGGCGAGGCCGCTCATCGCCAGTGGAAGCTGGGCGGCGAGGCCGAAGGAGACGGTGAGCAAGAAGACGAACTGCGCCCAGTGGACGATGGAGTACGTTGGCTGGAAACCGCCTTTAATCGCGTTCCCGGCGAGGAACTCGAACATGAGGGGGAAAAACAGGAAGTAGGCGTACACGATGCCAGCGACGAACAGGACGAAGCTGAGCGTGAGCACGAACGCGAGTTTCCAAAAGCCGATGCGCTGGGTGGGCCAGAGGCCGCGTTCGCGCAGTGCATCGCGCGAATAGTAAATGAGGAAGGGGAGCGCGAGGAGCGCGCCGACGACGAGGCCGATTTTCACCTGTAACAGAATCACGTCGAACGGCGTGACTGCAATCACGTCGGTCTGGGAAGCGACGTTGTCACCGAGTTTCGAGAACAGGTCGGCTTTGAGTTGCACCCAGACGAACTTACGCAGGGCGTAGATGGTGCCCATCAGCCCGATGACGAACACGATGAACACCTTCTGTAGATGGGTCTGTGCGGTGCTGAGCATCGCGCCAAGCGTTTCGCGCCCGCTTGCGACAGCGCGTTTCGTGTCGTCGTCTATCGCTCCAGACATCCCCGTATCTGGCGAACGTAGCCCGGTCTGAGTTATCAATCTTGTTCTCTGCGCGGAGAAGAAAGCTTACAAACGTTGGCCGGACTACCCTCGTGTAATGACGGGAGTAGCGGAGGAGAGAGACGATGGCTGACCACTTCTCGGCTCCGGCGGTAGAAGAGGACGGCGGCATCGTCAGCGAGGGCCCCTCTTCTGACAAGGAGATGCCACTTGCAGAGCACATAGAGGAGATGGTGCGGCGCACCGGCATCGTCCTCATTCTCATGGCCGTCGTGAGCGGCATCGTCTTTCCCTTCGCAGACCAGATCATCAACTTCCTCTGGAACAACATCCTCCCCGGCACCGACGTTGCCCGCCCGCGGGTGTACCACCCGCTCGCGCTGTTGCTCGCCCGGCTCAAGGTCGCCACGCTCGCCGGGTTCGTCATCGCGCTCCCCGTGTTCGTCTACGAGACGTATCTGTTCATGCGCCCCGGCCTCTACAAACACGAGCGCCGCTACTACCTCGCCGCCGTCCCGACGAGTCTCATCCTCGCGTTCATCGGCGTCGCGTTCGCGTTCTATCTCGTGCTCCCGACGATTTTCACCTACTTCACCTACTACACGCAGGGAGCAGCGACCGTCGCCTACGGCCTGACCGAGACGTTCAACCTCATCGTGTTGCTGATGGGCTTTTTCGCGCTCATCTTCCAGATTCCGCTCATGGTCATGCTCGCCATCATGATGGGGCTGACCACCCGCAAGTGGCTGGCAGACCGTCGCCTCTACTTCTGGGGGGCGTTCGCGGGGATTGCGTTCCTGTTCAGTCCTGACCCGACGGGGATGGCCCCCATCATCGTCGCCGCCACGATGATTGCGCTGTTCGAAGGCACCCTGTTGCTCCTGCGCTGGACGCAGCGATAACACTCTTTTCTCCGCCCACCCTCTGCCCACTCGAATGAGAGTGTTGGTGGTCCGCCACGGCGAGACGCACTGGAATCGGGAGCGACGCATGCAAGGGTGGGCCCCCTCACAGCTCACCGAAGCCGGGCAAGAACAAGCGCGAGTGACGGGCGAACGGCTTGCCGCCGAATACGACATCTCCCACATCTACGCCTCCGACCTGACGCGCACCCGCGAGACGACGGCGTTCATCCGCGAATCAGTCGCGGCAGCCGTCACCTTCGACGCCGCGTGGCGCGAGCGCGACCTCGGCGTGTATCAGGGACTCACCTACGACGACATCACCGAGCGATTCCCCGAGTTTTCGCTCCAGAGAGCCGGACTGGAAGCCGCCGCGAAGGTGCCAGACGGGGGCGAGAGTATCGTGCAGGTCAGAGAGCGCGTGCTCGGCGGCTGGCAGGAACTCACAGCAAACGGCCACGACGACGACACCGTGCTCGTCGTGAGCCACGGCGGCCCGCTCTACTTGCTGCTTGGCCACCTCCAAGGTCACGACATCGTCGAGAGCTACATGCGTATGAATCTGCAAAACTGCGCCGTCTCAGAAATCGCAGTCGAGGACGGAGACGCGCGAGTCGTGCGCGAAAACGAGACGCCGTACTAGTTACCGGTCGGATACTCCGCATCGAACACGTTCTCAACGAGGGGTTCATCTTCTTGCTGCCCGGCCGGACTCACGCTCCCCGTTCGATACCCGAATAAATCGAGCGTGACGTGGTCGAAGCCCACGTTTTTGAGGTGGTCGCGGGCGGCGCGGATGAAGTCTACGTCGAGGGCGCGCTCCAGTTCCTGCTCGTCGATTTCGATGCGCGCGAGGCCGTCGTGGTCGCGCACCCGGAACTGCGAGAACCCCCACGTCCGGAGCAACTGTTCTGCTTTGTCAACCCGCGTGAGGCGTTCTTCGGTGACTTCGAGGCCGGTCGGGATGCGCGAGGAGAGACATGCCATCGCGGGTTTGTCGGCCACCGAGAGGTTGTACAACTCCGCAATCTCGCGGACTTCAGCTTTGGTGATACCTTGGGCGACGAGCGGCGAGTAAGCGTTCAGTTCCTCGACGGCGCGCAGGCCGGGGCGGTGGCCCTCGCCGAGGTCGGAAGCGTTCGTGCCGTCGCAGACGAGTTCGATGTCGAGTTCGCGGGCTTTGTCGAACATCTTGCCGAGGCGCATCGTCCGGCAGTGATAGCAGCGGTCTTCGTCGTTTTTGACGAAGTCGGGGCTGTCGAGTTCGCTGAATTCCACGATTTCGTGGCGAATCCCGATTTCTTCTGCGACCGAAACGGCGTCGCTGAGTTCGGCGTCGGGCAGCGTCTCGCTCTTTGCGGTGCAGGCGACAGCGTTCTCACCGAGGGCGTCTGCGGCGAGTGCCGCGACCACGCTCGAATCGACACCACCACTGAAGGCGACGAGGACGCTCTCTCTTTGCGCGAGGTCGTCGCGGACGGCTTGTGCTTTCTCCTCGACCGTAGGCATGCGCGTCGCTACTTCCCGCGCGCAGAAAAGCACGTTGTCCCGCGTCAGGGGTGTGCGGGCCGGACGAGCGGGTCGCGCGACAGGTCGTACTGCACCGCGAGAACCGACCCGGTGGCGGTCACCTCGCCTTCAGGGCCAAGTTCGACTCGAACCCGCATCTTCGGGCCAACCCCTCCCTCCACCCACCCACGCAGGTGGATTGGGCCGATTGGCGTTGGCCGCAAGTAGGAGACGTCGAGACGACCGGTGACGCAGACGATACGCGGCTGACTTCCGAGTTGCCGACCTTCGGCGCGATAGGCCGCCGTCATCGCCGTCCACATGGCGTGGCAGTCGATGACGGAGGCGATGTAGCCGCCGTAGAGCACTTGTGCAAACCCGGCGTTGTACTGCGTGTCGGGGTGCACCGTAGCCACAAGCGCCTCGCCGTCTTCGTAGCTCTTCAGCTGAAACCCGTGATGATTGGCGGGACCACAGCCGTAGCAGGTCAACTCCGGCCACGAATCTTGGACGGCAAGCTGTGTGGCAGTCATACGATTTCCTCCGGTTCTTCGGGCGGCAGCGGCGTCTCTGCGAGCAGTCGGCTTGCGACGGCGACGATGACGAGCGCGAAGAGAATCGAGACGAGTCCCGCGCCGAGCAAGAGCAGCGGATAGCCCGTGGCGGTCGCAAGCCCCGCGAACAGCGCCGGCCCGGTTGCCCGGCCGAGGAAAGTGGTGCTGTTGCGCAGGCTGAGCGCCCCGGCGCGGTACTCGCCGCTCACCGCGTCGCTGATGGCGGCGTCAACCGCGGGCATCGAGAGGCCGAGGCCTGCCCCGACGATGACCGCACCGACGGCCACGACAAGGACGCTCGGCGCGAGCCAGATGACGAGCAGGCCGAGGCCGAAGCAGACGAACCCGCCCGCGACGAGCAGGCCGTTCGAGATGTAGCGCGCGAGGCGGCCATTCTGGGTCGAGACGACGATGGAACCAGCTTCCGCCGCAACGATGGTGCCGCCGATGAACACCGGCGCGAGGGCGTACTGTTCTGAGAGTAAGAACGGCAGAACCGTGATGATGGCCCCGAACAACAGCAGTTCAGTCGCAAAGGCCGCGGCGTAGAGGAACAGCGTGTTCGGCCCCGTGACCACCGAAACCGCATTTCGGAGGTAGGTGAGGCTGCGCATCTCACGGTCAATGGCCGGTTCCTCGAGTGCGAGGAGGGCGAACAGTCCCACCGGAAGTGCGAGGAGGCAGGCGACGAAGGGGACGTTCCACCCGAAGGTGACGAGGATGCCGCCGACGAGCGGGAACAGCGCCGCACCCGCAGACAGCACGGCGATGTTCATGCCGAGAACGGCGTTTCGCTGGGTGCCCTCGTAGGTATCGCCGATGATGGTCACCGTGGCGACGAACAGTCCGGCGGCGGCGGTCCCCTGAATTGCCCGAAGGACGAGTAGTGCCGTAAAGTTCGGCGCGAAGAAGATGGCCCCGCCGGTGAGACCGAAGGCGAACAGGCTCGTCACGAGCACGCGCTTTCTCCCGACGCGGTCTGCGAGCAGGCCGATAAACGGCGAGAGCACGATGCCGACGACGAAGTAGGCGCTCACTACGAGACTTGCTTGGGCGTCCGTGACGACGAAGGCGTCACGAATCACCGGGAGCGCCGGGGCGATGAGCGGGACGCCGATTGGCGCGAGCAGCGTGCTCAAGAGCACAACCTGCACCGTCCGTGAGCGCCACGGAACCTGTCCCGACGAGAAACGTCCAGCCATCAGTCCATCCCCCGCGCGGCGACCGGTCTGTCCCCACGCACTAACCACACCATACTAGCTACGTCGCTCGCAGCATGGATAATCCTGATTCATGAGGGCCTGTAACTCCAGAAAACCGGACTCTCGCGGGAAATTTTCGGGCCGTGGCGCGGCGGTGTGCTACCGCGAACGCTTTTTGTCTCGGGGTGGGTATCACTGCGCTGAATGGATTTCGAGGGCATCCCGGGCGTTGGCGAGAAAACAGCGGCGGCGCTTGCGCAACTCGACGACCCCGAGACGGCGCTCAAACGCGGCGACGTCCTGCGGTTATCGAGCGCACCCGGCATCACCGAAGGGCGCGCGGCGAGCATCGCGCGGGCGGCCATCCGCGAGCAACACGGCGACCCCGGCCGATTTCTCGCCACCAGCCGCGCCCGCGAGCTGTACGCTGACACCCTGTCGTTGCTCCAACAGCGCACCGTCACGACGTACGCGAAAAAGCGCTTAGAGACGCTGTTTCCGAGTTCGAAACGCTCGCGCATCGACGAGGTGCGTGCGTTCGTGGAGGTGGCAACGGAGCGCGAACCGACACCGGAGGTATTAGACGCGCTTTCTGCGGTCGAACCGCTCGTCAACCCGCGCGGCGTCCGGGTGCGCGACCGCTGTCTGGCGACGATGGACGCAGAGACCTACGCGAGCGCGAAGGAAGCCATCCCCGAGTTGAGCGTCGAAATCGTCGACGACGCTCGCCGTCTCGGAGATTTGGCGCGGGGCTACGCCACCGTCATCGCCTTAGACGAGGAGTTCGCGGGCGTGGACATAGACGGCGACGTGCAGGTGAAACCCGACGCGCTCGACAACGTCGTCGAAATCGTCCCCGAGCGTACGCTCTCCTTTTTTGCGACCAACCGCGAGCGCCTACAGGCGGCGATTCGCGTCCACCGCGCGGCGGGGATGAAGCCGCCTGCGGGCCTCGATTTGGACGCGCTCGAAGCCGGACTCGCCCGACTGAACGACGACGGCACGGTCAAGGGTGACGACGAACTCGAACGGCTCACTGCGGCCGCAAACGACCTCGACGCGGCGGTGTCGATGGCCGAAAACGTGGCGAACGACTGCCTGCGCGAGGCGATTCAGGCCCGCGACGTGACCATCGAAGGCTCAGACCTGCTTTCACTCGTCGAACAGGGCGCAGGCGTCGATTCCCTGCTCTCGCGCGAACTCGCAGACGAGTACGACGCGGCCATCGAGGCGGCACGCGACCATCTCGTTGACTCGCTGTCGCTCGACGCAGGCGAAGAAGAAGTCGGGCGCATGATTTTCGGTGAGGAGCCGACGTTCCCTGTGGGGTATCAAGAGCAGGTTGTGAACCGACTCCGTGAGGATTTGACCGTGGCGCGTGACCGCCGGGCAGCGCGCCGAAAGCGCGAAGTCGCCCGCGAGTTGGCTGGGCTGACGGAGGCAGTAGACGAACTCGTGTTCGCCTCGCTCGAACTCGACGTGGAACTCGCCATCGCGCGCTTCGTCGCGGATTTCGACTGCGTGATGCCCGAGTTGTCGGGCGAGGGGTTCGCCATCGAAGGTGGGCGTTCGCCGTTGCTCGACGTGTCCTTCGAAGACGTCGAGCCGGTTGACTACGCCGTCTCCGGCGTGACGTTGCTCTCAGGGGTCAACAGCGGGGGGAAAACCTCGACGCTCGACCTCTGTGCGGTCATCGTCATCCTCGCGCACATGGGCCTGCCCGTGCCCGCTGAGCATGCGCGCGTCGGGCTGGTCGAAGAACTGCATTATCACGCGAAAACGCAGGGCACGCTCGACGCCGGTGCGTTCGAGAGCACGCTCCGCGACTTCGCGGGGCTCGTCACGGGCGAGGCGAAAAAGCTCGTGCTCGTAGACGAGTTGGAGTCGATTACCGAACCCGGCGCGAGTGCGAAAATCATCGCGGGCATCCTCGAAGCCTTGGACGAGCGCGACGCCTCGGGTGTGTTCGTCTCCCACCTCGCGGGAGAGATACGCGATGCGGCGGACTACACCGTCGCGGTGGACGGCATCGAAGCCGTGGGACTCGTGGATGGGGAGCTGGTCGTGAACCGCTCGCCGCAGAAAAATCATCTCGCGCGCTCGACGCCGGAGTTAATCGTCGAAAAGCTCGCGGCGGAGGGCGACGCCACCTTCTACGGCCGGTTGCTCGAAAAGTTCGAAGCCTGAAGCCCGCGGCTTCTAAGCTTTCAGCGCGCCTATCTTCGGTGATGTCTTCCCAGTACCGGTGTCCAGTGAAGGGCTGTGCGTTTCTGGTGCGCGCCGACGACGAGAATCACGTCCTCACGATGGCCGTCAAACACCACGAACTCAAACACGACACGCCCGTCTCCGGGGCAGAAGTCAGACGCACGATGACGCTCGTCTGACACCGATAAACCCCAATTTGGCGAACAGTTAAGTAGCGTCACAGGCACGGTGAAAGTGATGGCTGATGACCCCGACGGGGGGATGCTTTCGTGGGATGAGTCGGTGTTCCGAGACGAGCATGTGTTCGAAATCGACTACGTCCCCGAAGTATTCCGCCACCGCGAGACGCAGATGCGGAGTCTGAAATACGCACTCCGGCCAGCGGTGCGGGGGTCGCGCCCGCTGAACGTCCTGATTCGCGGGCCGCCCGGAACTGGCAAGACGACCGCCGTCCAGAGCCTGTTCGGGGAACTCAACGCCGAAACCGATGTGCGCACGGTGCGCGTCAACTGTCAGGTGGATTCGACGCGCTACTCCGTCTTCTCGCGCATTTTCCAGGGAATCTTCGACTACGAGCCGCCCTCAAGCGGCATCTCCTTTAAAAAGCTGTTCGGCCAAGTCACCGACCACCTCGTGGACGAAGACGAAGTGCTGGTGGTCGCCCTCGACGACGTGAACTACCTGTTCTACGAATCGGAGGCTTCAGACACGCTCTACTCGCTTTTGCGCGCTCACGAGGCCCACGCCGGGGCGAAAATCGGCGTCGTGGTGATTTCCTCAGACCTCAGTTTGGACGTCATCGAGGAACTCGACAGCCGCGTCCAGAGCGTGTTCCGCCCCGAAGAGGTGTTCTTCCCGGCCTACGACGAAGCCGCGATTCGCGACATCCTCGCAGACCGCGCGAAACCCGGCTTCCACGAGGGCGTCATCAAAGGCGACGTGTTAGACCGCGTGGCCGCGCTCACCGCGGACGCAGGCGACCTGCGCGTCGGGATTGATCTCCTGCGCCGGGCGGGGCTGAACGCTGAGATGCGTGCGAGTCGCGTCGTCACGGGCGACGACGTGGAAGCCGCCTTCGACAAATCGAAGTACATCCACCTCTCGCGGAGCCTTAGAGGCTTGTCAGAGCCAGAGCGTGCGCTCATCAAGGTAATTGCAGAACACGAAGGCGAGCAGGCGGGAGCCGTCTACGAATCGTTCCACGAGGAGACCGACCTCGGTTACACGCGCTATTCTGAACTCATCAACAAACTCGACCAACTCGGCCTCATCGAAGCGCGCTACACGAACGTCGAAGGCCGCGGCCGGTCGCGCGAGTTGACGCTGAAATACGACGCCCAAGCTGTCTTAGACCGGCTTTAGAACGTCTCGACGTGCGCTTGCACGTCCAGTTCGAGCGTCCATGAGTCCGGTTCTTGTTCTACGAGATGCCAGTACGAATTCGCAATCGATTCTGGGTCGAGGTACTGATACGGGTCGCCCTCAACGGCTGCATCCGTGACCGTCGGGTCTCGAATCGGGCCGTCGATGACGACGTGAGCGACGTGAATCCCCTCGGGGCCGAGTTCGCGAGCCATGGATTCGGCCATCCCGCGAACCGCGAACTTGGCGGCTGAAAAGCCGACCGCGCCCTCTCTACCGCGAACCGAGGAGGTCGCGCCGGTGAAGATGATGGTGCCGCGTCCGGCGTCAAGCATGTCGGGGAGGACGGCTTTCGTACAGAGCAGACTACCGACGGCGGCGACGCGCCAGGCGTGTTCGAACTCAGCGATCGAGATGTCTCGCACGCCCTTCCGCGCCGAGTCGCTCGCATTGTTGACGAGCACGGAGACTGGGCCAAACGCCTCGCGGACGGTGGCGAAGGCGGCGGTCACGGCCGCAGGGTCGGTCACGTCCACGGGGACGGCGAGGACGGTTCCGGGCGCGGCGTCGAGTTCGTCGACCAGTGCGTCGAGGTAGTCACCCGACCGTGCGAGCAGCGCAATCTGACACCCTTCGACCGCGAACCGGCGCGCGAGCGCCGCTCCGAGTCCTGGCCCCACCCCCGAAATGACTACCGTCTCGCCCATTGCTGTTCAATATCCGCGTGAGGAGAAAACAGTTCGTTCCGAAGGCGGCTACTGCGAGTCCGCGACGATGCCGGTCGCGCGCTCGAACACTTCGTCTGCGCGGGCGGGGTCGCGGGCCTCTGCGGTGATGCGGATGAGCGGCTGGGTGCCAGACGCGCGCAGGAGGAACCACGCGTCACCGAGGTCGACGCGGACGCCGTCTAAGGTTTGCACGTCGTCGAACTCGGAGAGCACGCGGGCTTCGATAGCCGCCATGAGTTCGTCTTTGCGCTCGACTTCGAGGCTGGTGCGGCGAATCGGATACGGCTCTAATTCGCCGACGCGCTCTGCGAGCGAGCGCTTGCTCGCGAGTTCGACGAGGCGAACCGCGGCGAGCGGGCCGTCCGGACAGAGGGTTTCGTCGGGCCAAATCCACGCGCCAGAGGGTTCGCCGCCGAACACCACGTCCGGTTCCGTGGCGCGCTCTGCGACGTACACGTCGCCGACTTTGGTGCGCGTGAGTTCTGCGCCTTTTTCTGCGAGCAGGTCTGCGACGACGAGGCTGGTGTCTACGGGCGCGGCGACCCGCTCGCCCTCGCCTGCGGCGTCGAGTGCGAAGAGCGCGAGCAGCATATCTCCAGAGATAAAGTCGCCGTCGCCGGTGACGGCCATCATGCGGTCTGCGTCGCCGTCGTGGGCGATGCCGAGGTCTGCGTCGGAGGCCGCGACGAGCTGGCAGAGCGACTGGCAAGTCTCTGCGGTTGGTTCGCTCGGGCGACCGGGGAACCGGCCGTCCGGCTGGGCGTTCAGGGTTTCGACCTCACAGTCGAGGCGGGCAAGCGCTTCTGCGGTGACGCCGCCTGCCCCGTTGCCCACGTCCACGATGACCGAGAGCGGTTCGTCGAGCGAGACGGCGTCGACGAGCGTCTGGATGTGGCGCTCTGCGCCGTCTTTCGCGTGGCGCTTGCCGAGGCCCTCCCAGCCGACGGGGTCGAAGTAGTCGTCGCGGATGCGTGCGGTGATGGCCTCGCGTTGGGCTTCGTCAAAGGCCTGCCCGGAGGGGTTCCAGAGCTTGATACCGTTGTCGGGGGCGGGGTTATGGGAGGCGGTAATCGAGACGCCTGCGTCTGCGTCCTCGCCCGCGACGGCGCGGGCGACGGTTGGCGTGGCGGCGAGGCCGATGTCGATGACGTCGGTGCCGCTTTCTCGCAGCCCGGCGACCAGCGCATCAGTCAAAAATTCACCACTTTCGCGGGGGTCGCGGCCGACGACGACGCGGTCGGCTTCGGCGGCAAGTGCCCGCCCGACGGCGAGTGCGAGGTCTGCTGTCACGACCTCACCGACGGGGCCTCGAATACCACTCGTTCCAAACATGATACTGGCGACGGAGTACGGAACCAAAAAGGGCGTGGCCGGCCGCGGTGCTTTTTGACACCCCACGTCTATGGTGGGCACATGAAAGCGACCGGTGGAAGCGATGACGCAAAGCGCCGCGCGGGCGAACGCGCCGCGGCAGAAGCCACAGACGGAATGGTCGTCGGCCTTGGAACGGGGTCGACGACCGCCTACGCGATTCGCGCACTCGGGCAAGCGGTGAACGCGGGCCTCGACATCCAAGGCATTCCGACCTCGTTTCAGTCGCGCCAGCTCGCCCTGAGCGCCGGGATTCCACTCACCTCACTCGATGCAGTAGACACCGTCCACCTCGCCATCGACGGCGCAGACCAACTCGCCGGTCGCCACTGCATCAAAGGCGGCGGCGCGGCCCACACGCGCGAGAAAATCGTGGATGCGGCCGCAGAGCGGTTCGTCGTCGTCGCCGATAGGACAAAACAAGTCGAGACGCTCGACCATCCGGTTCCCGTCGAAGTCATCCCCGAGGCGTGGACCGTCGTCACAGACGATATTTCGAACAAAGTCGGCGGCGCAGCCACCCTCCGCGAAGCCGAGCGCAAAGACGGCCCCGTCGTCACGGACAACGGGAACGTCGTGCTCGACTGCGAGTTCGGTGAGATACGCGACCCGGCCATGCTCGCACTCGACCTCGCCGCGATTCCGGGCGTGGTCGAACACGGCCTGTTCATCAATCTCGTCGATACGGCGTTCGTCGGCACGGACGCGGGCGTCGAAGAACAGCCGTTTTAGGCGGCGCTGGCGCTCAGGGGTGTGGGGTGTGAAAGAATGGTTGATTTTCCCCCAGAATGGGAGAGAGACTATCCGAGTTTAGAGGTCGCGCGGCTGGACCGTCTTACGGTCGTTCTCTTTGGCGCGGCGTGCGGCGTCTTCGAGAAGCTCTGCGACTTCCTCGTCGAGTGCGTCGTAAAAGTCGGACGCAACGTTCATGTCATCGAGCGCTTCCTTGACGGCGGCTTTGACGATCAGGTCTGCCATACGGACTTCTGTTTCCCATCACCGTTTATAAGGTTTCTCAAATGGACTCGGTGTAAGAAGGTCCCTACCCCCGACAAACCCCCGTTTCGAGTCGATAACTAGGTGCGCTTCGAGTGTAAACGAGGGGGTATGCGCGACATCTTAGAAGCCGTCGCCGCAGGTGAGTTGAGCCCCGCGGCCGCGGAAGCCGAGTTAGCGGGGTATGCAACCGACGACGCCGGGCGATTTGACGCCGCCCGCGAGCACCGAAGCGGCGTCCCCGAAGCCGTCTATGGGACGGGCAAAACGACCGCTGAAATCTGTTCGCTGGTCGAAACTGCACTGGAAACGACGGGGCGAGCAATCGCCACCAGACTGACCATCGAAGACGCGAATGCGGTGCGTTCTGCGCTCCGCCCCGCATTCTCCGGGACGCTCTCGTTCGACGAGCGCGCGGGCGTGCTCAGAGCGCACGCAGAAGACTTCGAGCGCCGTGATCTGGACGCGACGGTCGGCATCGTGACGGCCGGAACCGCAGACGGCGGCCCTGCAGGCGAGGCGGCGGCGATTGCGAGCGAGATGGGTGCGACCGTAAAACGCATCGACGACGTGGGCGTGGCGGGCATCCATCGGCTGTTCGATTCCTTAGAAGACCTGCGCGCGCTCGACGTGCTCATCGTGGCGGCGGGTCGCGAAGGCGCGTTGCCGACGGTGATTGCCGGACTCGTAGACGTGCCGGTGATTGCCCTGCCCATCGCCTCTGGCTACGGCGTCGGCGGCGATGGCGAAGCCGCGCTGTTCGGTATGCTGCAGTCGTGTACGGCGTTGACAACCGTGAACGTCGATGCGGGCTTCGTTGCAGGGGCGCAAGCCGGATTGATTGCGCGACGGCTCCATTCTGCAAGGAATCGGCAGAACTAACCGGATTTTGCCAGACTATCGTACGATTCTCAGGAGAATCGGGCAAGAATCGTGCAAGAGTATATCTACCTCGGCCGCGAACGATTCCTGCCGGTAGACAAGTGCCGGCGCGTATAATGCCAGAGTGCAACTACTGTGGCTCCCACGTGTCTGACCGCTTCGCTCGAGTATTTGCAGACGAGAGTGGACAGGTAAACGCATGTCCGAACTGCTCAGCGAACGCGGGAATTGCGGAGGCATCCAAGACCCGTGCGGATCGACAACCCGCCAGATAATCCGCGGATTCGTATCGACTAGAGACCAATTATTCGGCGCGTTTTCCTCCCTACCCCCCATTCTCATTCGCCGAAATCGCTACGGCTGTCGGTTTCGTTTACGCAACTAGATGCACTACGTCTACCTCATCGAGTGTGCAGACGGGTCACTCTACACGGGCTATACGACCGACGTAGAACGCCGCGTCGAAGAACACAACGCCGGAACCGGAGCGAAGTACACGCGCGGACGTGGCCCCGTCGAACTCGTCCACACAGAACAGTTCGAATCGAAGTCGCGGGCGATGAGCCGCGAATACGAGATTAAACAGTTTTCCCGGGCGCGAAAAGAGCGGCTGTGTGAGTGAGTAAATTCCCGACCCGCCAGCAGCGAGATTTTTCACCCCACGCCCGGAGTGAAGCGTATGGACAAAATTTCATTCGGCACCGACGGGTGGCGCGCCACCCTCGACGTGTTCACCACCCCACGCGTGCGCATGGTCGGGCAAGCCGTCGCCACCACCCTCGCAGACACGGGTGAAACGCGACCCGTCGCTATCGGCTACGACGCCCGGGAGACCTCACGCGGGTTCGCAGACGCGCTCGCAGACGTCCTCACCGCGAACGGCTTCGACGTGGTGATGCCGCCGCGTGACTGCCCGACGCCGGCCGTCGCGTGGAACATCGTGGAGCGGGACCTCGCGGGCGCGCTCATGGTCACGGCGAGCCACAACCCACCCGAGTACAACGGCGTGAAGTTCATCCCGGACAACGGCGCGCCCGCCCTCCCCGAGGTCACGGACGAAATCGTCTCGAATCTCGCAGAACCCGAATCGCTTCCCGAAGCCGACCACGGCAGCGTCGAGGAAGTGGACTTCGTCGGCGCACACCGTGACCACGCGCTCGATCTCGTTTCGGGCGACCTCTCTGGACTCACGATTGCCTACGACGCGATGCACGGGAGCGGTCGCGGCGTCACCGACGCCCTGCTCGAAGCCGCCGGTGCGGAGGTCATCCGCCTGCGGGACGAACAGGACGCGACCTTCGGTGGCACGCCACCGGAGCCAAATGCCGAGAATCTGCAGGCACTCGCAGTCGCCGTCGAATCGGGCGAGGCCGACCTCGGCGTGGCCAACGACGGCGACGCAGACCGCATCGGCGTCGTGACCGCAGAGCGGGGCTACCTGAGCGCGAACCTGTTTTTCGCCGCCATCTACGACTACCTCTTAGAATCGGACTCGGGGCCAGCGGTGCGGACGGTGTCGACCACGTACCTTATAGACCGCATCGCAGAATCCCACGGCCAAGAAGTCGTCGAGACTGCGGTTGGATTCAAGTGGGTCGCCCAAGCGATGCAGGAATCGGACGCGCTCATCGGCGGGGAGGAGTCGGGTGGGTTCTCCATTCGCGGCCACGTCCCCGAAAAAGACGGCGTCCTGATGGCGCTGCTCGCCGCCGTCGCAGAGTCCGAGAAATCGCTCGACCAGCGCGTCACGGACTTGCTCGAAACGCACGGTGAGATTCGACAAAACAAGATTAGTCTGGACTGCCCCGACTCGGAGAAAGCGCGGGTGCTCGCAGCACTCGACGGCGACCTCCCCGAGACGGTGGCCGGGGTCGCGGTCAAAGACGTGAACTCGAAAGACGGCTTCAAAATCCTCCTCGCTGACGGCTCGTGGCTGCTGGTTCGACCGTCTGGAACGGAGCCGAAACTTCGCGTGTATGCGGAGGCGGGCAGCGACGAGCGCGTGGCTGAGTTGCTGGAGGCAGGCCGAGAACTGGTCGAACCGCTCGTCTGAATCGGCCGGAGAGCGCCATTATTCGCAGACATGGCAGCACGATACAGTAATAAGCTCACACAGCGATTGAAGCGGAGTGAATCATCTGCGACTCCTGTTCGTCCTGTTTCTGGCCTATGCGGCGCTCGCGGTTGGGTTTTTCATTGACCGGAACACGATTCAGGCAGGGGTTGCAGCGCTCGCGGCAGTTGGGAGTCTCTCGCTTCTGGTGTGGTACGTCAAAACCGGCGAGCGAACGCAGGCAAACGCCTGAAAGTTAGCGCCTGACGCCGCGAAATCGTCCCTCTTCCAGTTCTTCGATGTCGAAATTCAACTTCTCGTAGAACGGCCGGTTTTTCGCGTCGAATTCGGCTTCAATTTGGTCAACATCCTCGCTCGCGGCTTCCACGAGTGTCCGCCCGATGCCCTGCCCGCGGCGGGCGCGGCGGACGGCGACGGCGTCGATATGCCCACCAGAGCGGACGAGCGCACCTAAAAGTCGCCCGCCCTCTACGGCGACGAGCGCCTCGCGCGTGTCACACTTTTCGCGGACGGTGGCGGCGTCGATTTCGAGCATCGCGCCGTCTAAAATGGTCATGACCGTCGGCAATTCCTCCACGGTGGCGGGCCGGACACGCATTATCCGCCCTTGATGAGTCGGAGAATCTTCACGCGCGCTGCGTCAACCGGCTGGTCTTCGGGGACGAGCGAGCCATCGACTAACACCGAAACTTCGTGGACGTTGAGGCCCACCGCTTCCACGAGGTCTGCGTACGTGCCGTCTTCGAGTGTGACCTCGTGGGTGTCCTCACCAACGACTTCGACCGTGACGCGCATGGCGTGAAACACGACCGGACGCGCCCTAAACGTGTCGCGTTAGGTCGGCGGTACCCACGAATCGCCCGTGTCGTCGGGTTCTTCCACCAGCGGTTCCGGTGGTGTCCGCTCGCCGCGGTAGGTGCGATACGCCGTGAGCGCGAGCGCCCCAAGCCCGAGCAGGAGGACGAGGAATGAGATGATGCCCCCGACGAAGGGGATGCGCGCGGCTAAGGCGACGACGAGCAGGCCAAGGAACAGCGCGGCCCAGCGGTTCGGGTAGCCCGCGAACTCAAGCAGCCACGTCCCGATGGCGAAGCGCCCGTAGATGGTGCCAATCCACAGGACGACGGCGAACAGGAAGATGCCCGCGAGCGAGAGCGGGATGCCGACGATGGTGAACAACAGCACCACCAGGACGATTGGCACGCCAATCAGCGTGAGCAGGCCAACGCCACCCGAGCGCAGCGGGGCGGTCGTCGCGGCTGTCGAAACCCGACCCGAGAACTTCGGGAAGACGAGCAATAACACCGCGCCGAGCAAGAAGCTCACGAGGAAGCCGTAGATGGTGAGCGTCGCGTCGAAGAAGCCCGTATCGGGCGTTTCGACGACCGGGCCGACACCGAGTCCAGCGTTGCGCGTGACCGCGCCGCCAACGGTGGCGTCGGGCGCGCGGTTGAGTTCGCCGTCGTACTCGAGGTTGCCCGCGATGGCCGCGGTTGAGCCAAGGACGATACTCTCGCTGTCGATGCGCGCGTCACCGGCGATTTGGCCGTTCACAACGGTCGAACCGGAGCCGGATTCGAAGTCGCCGCCGACGGTCGCCTCAGGCCCGAGCGTTGTCGTTCCACCGTAGGCTCCCACGTCGCCGGCGACATTCCCGTTCACCGTGATGGTGCCCGCGAAGGCGGAGACGGAGCCGGTCACCTCACCGTTGATGACGACGTTCCCCGAAAACACGTTCACGTCGCCGTTTACGACGCCGTTGATGACGACGTTGCCAGCGAAGATGTCGAGGTTGTCGTTGATGGTCTCGCCGGCGGCGATCGTCACGTCGCCACCGGTGCGCGTGTCAGCCGCGACGACGCCCGGTATCGCTCCGAACAGGACGATGAGCGTGAGCAAGGCCGCAAGGATGTGTCTGTGTGTTCCCACCCGTACCCTCATGGTAGGTAAATGTACGCCAGAAGAGACGATAAAGTGCGTTGTGTGCAATACAGAGTCTCACCCGGGCTGGAACGTCCCTTCGACCCCACCTGAGTCTCGGAGCGTTTACAAGCCGATGGCCCCTCACTTCGGCCATGAGCGAGGCGGACACTGAATCGCGAGCCGGACGCGAGGAAATCTGGATCGAGAAGTATCGCCCACAGACGTTAGACGACGTCGTGGGCCACGAGAACATCGTGGGACGGCTCAAGAGCTACGTGGCGAAAAACGACCTCCCCCACCTCCTGTTTTCGGGGCCAGCAGGCGTCGGGAAAACCACCTCGGCGGTCGCCATCGCTCGCGAACTCTACGGCGACGACTGGCGCGAGAACTTTCTCGAACTGAACGCTTCGGACGAGCGCGGCATCGACGTGGTGCGCGACCGCATCAAGAACTTCGCCCGGGCGAGCTTCGGCGGCTACGACTACCGCGTCATCTTCTTAGACGAGGCAGACTCGCTGACCTCAGACGCCCAGTCCGCCCTCCGCCGGACGATGGAGCAGTTCTCGAACAACACGCGCTTCATCCTCTCGTGTAACTACTCCTCGCGCATCATCGACCCCATCCAGTCTCGGTGTGCCGTCTTCCGCTTCGCGCCCCTCGACGACGAGGCCGTGGCTGCACAGGTGCGCATCATCGCAGAAACCGAGGGGATCCCGGTCACCGACGAGGGCGTCGATGCCCTCGTCTACGCCGCAGATGGTGACATGCGAAAGGCCATCAACGCATTGCAGGCCGCCGCGGTCATGGGCGAAGAAGTGAACGAGGAAGCCGTCTTCACCATCACCTCGACCGCCCGCCCCGAGGAAATAAAGGAGATGGTCATGAAGGCGCTCGACGGCGATTTCACCGCCGCGCGCTCGACGCTCGATGAGTTGCTCACCGAAAAAGGGCTCGCGGGCGGCGACATCATCAACCAACTCCACCGTTCTGTCTGGGAGTTCGGCCTCTCTGACAAGGACGCCGTGCGCGTCATGGATCGGATTGGAGAAGCCGACTACCGGATTACCGCGGGCGCAAACGAACGCGTGCAGTTGGAGGCGCTATTGGCCTCGCTCGCGCTCCACAACTAGTTGAGCCGCCAGATTTCGTAGTTGAGGAGCGCGGCGAACGACACCCAGAGCAGATAGGGAACGAGCAACAGCGCTGCGCGGCGGTCGACGCGGTCGAACAGCGCGATGGTGGCGACGATGGCCACCCAGAGCACGGCGATGGTGACCAGCCCGAGAAACGGCGATTCGAGGCCGAAAAACGCCGCAGACCAGCCGATGTTGAGCGCGAACTGGAGGGCGAACGCGGCGAGGGCGACGCGCACGGCACGTCTGTGGAAGCCGCCTCGCCAGACCAGCCACGCGCCAGCGCCCATGAGCGCAAAGAGCGTCGTCCAGACCGGGCCGAACACCCAGTTTGGCGGGTTGAACGCAGGTTTGGCGAGAGTTGTGTACCACGTGTTGATTTGCGACGCGGTGAACACGGTTCCGAGCGCGCCGAGGAGTTCTGCGCCGAGAATCGCTCCGGCGAGGGTGCTGTACGGGCGTCGGACCGGGAGCGACGAATGAGAGACGTCCATGGTGACCAGTACGTGCTCACGGGTTTTGAGGAAAGGGGAGAGAGGTGGGAAAATACCATGTTCCACGGGAAGGGGGTGGGGGAACCCGCTTTGCCTGTGGCCACCTGGTGGGTGGAGGAGTTCCCGCAACCCTGCGTGACACAAACACGATATGACGATACGCGAATTCGGGTAACTCCCAGTTAGACGGTAACTATTGGTAATGTAAATACCCGAGGTAAGCAGGAGGTGAGTGAGTTACGTCGGGTGACCGCGCAGTTAAGCCGCCTGACGGGCGCTACCTGTCGATTTGTCCACTGTTGAGAGAGTATGCGGAACTGTTTTACGCGCACACAGGCCAGTTGTGGACACGAATGAGCGACCTCGAAGCGGAGTATCGTCTCGAATATTTCGAGACGGAGGACTTCCACCGACTGGAGTGCTCTGAGTGCGGGGCGCACTTCTGGACGCGAGATGGGTCTCGCGAGACCTGTGGTGAGCCGCCGTGTGCTGAGTACAGTTTCATCGACAACCCCGGGTTCGACGGCGAATACACCTTAGAGGAGATGCGCGAGGCGTTTCTCTCGTTTTTCGAGACGAACGACCACACGCGCATCGACCCCTATCCCGTCGCCGCGAACCGCTGGCGAGACGACGTGCTGTTGACCCAAGCATCCATCTACGACTTCCAGCCACTCGTCACGAGCGGGCAGACGCCGCCACCGGCGAACCCGCTCACGATTAGCCAGCCGTGCATCCGGATGCAAGACATCGACAACGTGGGCAAGACGGGCCGCCACACGATGGCGTTCGAGATGATGGCCCACCACGCCTTCAACGCCAAAGAGGAGGCGGGCGACAAGTACGCCTACGAGGGCGAAGTGTACTGGAAATCCGAGACGGTCGAGTACTGCGACAAGTTCTTCGAATCGCTCGGCGTCGACCCCGTCGAGATCACCTACATCGAAGACCCGTGGGTTGGCGGCGGCAACGCCGGACCGGCGTTCGAAGTCATCTTCAAGGGCGTCGAACTCGCCACGCTCGTCTTCATGTCCTTAGAACAGGACCCGGAGGGCGACTACGAGATGAAAGACGGCAATACGTACTCCGAGATGGACACGTACATCGTGGACACCGGGTACGGCTTAGAGCGCTGGACGTGGGTCAGTCAGGGCACGCCGACAGTGTACGAAGCCGTCTACCCCGACATGATTGCGTTCCTCAAAGAGAACGCAGGCATCGAACTCACCGCAGAACAAGAGGACATCGTCCACCGCGCCGCGAAGCTCGCGGGGCACATGGACATCGACGAGGCAGAGGACATGGAGTCCGCCCGCGACAACATCGCAGAGCACATCGGCGTCTCCACGACCGAACTGACCGAGTTGATGGAGCCGTTAGAGGACATCTACGCCATCGCCGACCACTGTCGGACGCTCGCGTACATGCTCGGCGACGGCATCGTCCCCTCGAACGTCTCGACGGGCTACCTGACGCGCATGGTGCTGCGGCGCACCAAACGCCTCGTGGACAACGTCGGCATCGACGCGCCGTTAGACGAACTCGTGGATATGCAGGCAGAACGTCTCGGCTACCGCAACCGCGACACCATCCGCGACATCGTCCGGACGGAAGTCGAGAAGTACCGCGAGACGCTCGAACGCGGCGGTCGCCGGGTTCGCCAGCTCGCAGAAGAGTACGCAGCGCGCGGCGAGGCCATCCCGACGCGCGAACTCATCGAACTGTACGACTCCCACGGCATCCAGCCGGACATGGTCGAGGAGATTGCTCTTGACGTCGGGGCAGACGTGAACGTCCCAGATGACTTCTACAGCCTCGTGGCCTCGCGCCACGGCGGCGAGCAGGCCTTCGAGGACGAAGACGAGCGAGAAGAATCGGCAGAAGACCGCCTCGCCGAACTGCCGAAAACAGACCGTCTGTACTACGAAGACCAACAGCGCACCGAGTTCGAAGCCGTCGTCATCGACGTGTTCGAGCGCGAAGACGGCTACGACGTCGTCTTAGACCAGACGATGTTCTACCCCGAAGGCGGGGGCCAGCCAGCAGACCGCGGGTCGCTCTCGACCGACGACGTGAGCGTCGAAGTCACCGACGTGCAAATCGTCGATGGCGTCGTCCTGCATCGAACCGACGACGACCCCGGCAAGGGCGAGTTCGTCCGCGGACAGGTCGATACGACCCGTCGCCGTCGGCTGATGCGCCACCACACCGCGACTCACGTCGTGATTCACGCCGCGCGCAAGGTGCTCGGCGAGCACATCCGACAGGCCGGAGCGCAGAAGGGACTCACCTCCTCGCGCATCGACGTGACCCACTACAACCGCATCACGCGCGAGCAGGTGAAGGAAATCGAACGCCTCGCGAACGAAATCGTGATGGACAACACGCCGGTCAAACAGGAGTGGCCAGACCGCCACGACGCAGAGAGCAAACACGGCTTCGACCTGTATCAAGGCGGCATCCCACCGGGTGAGAACATCCGTCTCATCTACGTCGCAGACGACGTGCAGGCGTGCGGTGGCACCCACGTCGCTCGAACCGGCGACATCGGAGCCATCAAGATTCTCACCACCGAGCGCGTCCAAGACGGGGTCGAACGCCTCGTGTTCGCCGCCGGTGACGCCGCGATTGAGGCGACCCAGGAGAACGAAGATTCGCTCTACGAAGCCGCAGACATCTTCGACGTGAGCCCCGACGAAGTGCCCGCGACCGCAGCGCGCTTTTTCGAGGAGTGGAAGGGCCGCGGCAAGCAGATAGAGGACTTGAAAGAACAGCTCGCCGAGATTCGCGCCAGCGGCGGCGCGGGCGGCGAGGAAGTCGAACTGGGCGACGGCGCGGTCGCCATCGTCCAGCGCATCGACGCCGACATGGACGAACTCCGCGCGACCGCGAACGCCCTCGCAGAAGACGGGAAGATTGCCGTTCTCGGCAGTGGCGCGTCGGGTGCGCAGTTCGTCGTCGCCGTTCCCGACGGCGTGGACGTAAACGCCGGTGAGGTCGTTGGCGAACTCGCCCGTCGCGTCGGCGGTGGCGGTGGCGGCCCCGCAGACTTCGCCCAAGGGGGCGGCCCAGACGCCGACAAGCTGGACGACGCCTTAGACGAGGCTCCCGAAGTCCTGAAAAGCGTCCTGAACGCGTAACTCGGGCTTCGCAGTCGCTATTCTCTTTATCTTCGTCCCCCGAGTGCCAGCTATGGAAGTCACCACCGCAGACGGCACGACGCTCGTCTCCAGCATCGCCGGGAGCGGCGAGACGGTCGCGCTCGTCGGCGACGCTGGCTACGGCGCGTGGCAGTGGGGCTGGCAGCACGCCGCCCTGACCGGGCCGTTCGAAACGCTCGTGTACGACCACCGCGGGACGGGGCGCTCGGATGCGCCGCCCGGTCCCTACACGGTCGAAACGCTCGCAGACGACCTTGAATCGGTGTTGAAAGCCCACGACGTGCGGAAAGCCCACCTCGTCGGCGCGGGTCTTGGGGGGATGGTGGCGCTCAACTACGCCCGGCGCTACTCGCGGGCGCGCTCGCTGTGTCTGATTGGGACGGCCGCGAACGGTGGGGGCATCGACACGACGCCGCTTGCTGCACCGCGCGACGACCCGGCGGCGCTTCGGGCGTCGCTCAGGAACGCGCTGTCGCCCGACTTTTTCAGTGAGCAAGACACCACCATCGACCAGTTGGTCGAGTGGCGCATAGAAGACGCGACGCAAGCGGGGTGGGCCGCCCAGCAGGTCGCCATCGAGGCGTTCGATGCGGGCGCGCTCTACGAAATCACGCTCCCGGCGCTTGTCTGCCACGGAACCGCGGACGCGGTGTGGCCCGTCTCGGGAGGCGAACAACTGGCAGAGGGCTTACCGAAGGGCGACTTTTTCCCGCTCTCCGGTGCGGGCCACCTCTGTCATGTCGAGCACTCACAGGTCGTAAACGACGAGTTGTTGGGGTTTCTCGAAGCACGATAATCGGCGGCTCGGGCGCACAAACGCCCGGCAGAAACCCACGGGAGCGTAACGCACTAAACGGTTGCTCCCATTCTAGACAGTAATGACTCGGCTTCGACTCGCCCTTTTAAACGCCGCTCACGACGACACGGACACGAAGCGCAACTTCCGGCGCGAAGTGGACGCAGACCTCGTGGAGTTTCACGCCACCGAAGGCAGACTGCCAGACAGCTTTGACTTCGATGGCTTTCTCGTGACCGGGTCGCGCTCGTCTGTGTACTGGGACGAAGCGTGGATTCAACCCCTCAAAGACTGGGCGCGCGAAGCCGTAGACCGGGGCCTGCCCGCCCTCGGCGTCTGTTACGGCCACCAACTGCTCGCGGACGTGCTCGGCGGCACGGTCGAAGGGATGGGAGCCTACGAAATCGGGTATCGAGAGATTACGCACCTCGACAACACGCCGCTGTTTGCGGGGATCGATGAGCACTTTCTCTCGTTCACCTCACATCAAGACGCCGTCACGGAACTCCCACCCGGCGCAACGCGCACCGCAGAGAACGACTACGGCGTCCACGGCTTCCAGTTGGGCGACAGCTTCGGCGTCCAGTTCCACCCCGAATACGATATGGAGACGGCGAGACTGCTCACCGAGAGCAAGGACCTGACCGACGAGAAGCGTGCCGAGGTCATGGGTGGCATCACCGAGGAAAACTACGCCCGCGCCCAGCAGGCGAAACTCGTGTTCGAGAACTTCTGTGACTACGTCCGCGAGGTCAAGGACATCCCGCGCACCGGCCCGTCGGTAGGAACGCCCGACTAACTAAGCCCGAGTCGCACTTTTTACGGCTATGGCAGTCCGTTCACCCACTCCCGTGAGACACCTCGGTGGCGCGCTCCTCATCACCGCCGGGGCGTTCGTCCTCAGCGTGGCGCTCTCGTTGCCTGCGCTCTTTATCTCAGCGGAGACGCTTCTCGGATTCACGATTATCGTCATCCTCTCTGAACTCGGCTTTGCAGCGGCTGCAGGCGTGTTCCTCGTGGTTGCCCACCACCACCTCGACTACTTCAACCTCCACTGGCCAGCGCGACGCGGGTACGTCGCCATCGTCGCCGGGACGGTGGGCCTGCTCGTCTTCCGATACCTTTCGTTGCTCCTCATCTTCGCCCTCGGCCTTCCCGTCGCGGGAAACGCCATCGTTGACCCCGCCCTCGACGGGTTTCGCGACACGTTGCTCGTGTTGGTCCCCCTCTCGATTTTGGTGATTGGCCCGGCCGAGGAATTGCTGTTTCGCGGCGTCCTCCAGCGGTATCTCACCGAGTCGTTCAGCACGGCGAGCGCCATCGCGCTCACGAGTCTGTTGTTCGCCCTCGCCCACGTCCCAACGTCACTTCTCGCCACGCCCGACCCACTCGCGGTGGGCGTCGCGGGCGCGGTGCTGTTCGGGATTTCCGCCCTCCTCGGCGTTCTCTACGACCGCACGCAAAATCTCGTCATCCCGATGCTCGTTCATGGACTGTACGATGCGGTGCTGTTCGGGACGGCGTACGTGGTGCTTGGGTTCTAAAAAACGGCTCGCAGCTTACGTGTACCGGCCGGTCTGTGCGCCACAGTCGAGACAGACGGTGACGAGGGCGTCTTTGGTCTCGACCATCTCGATTTTCTGCGGGGTGCGCTCGCCACAGTCCGCACAGTCGCCGTAGAGGTCGATGTCGGTCGATTCTTTGGGCGACCCGATGGCGAGGGCGACGACGCGCTCGTCGGTGTGGTTGAACCCCTGTTGGTGGTCGCCGGGGGCAAAGCGGATGGCCTCGCCTTCCTCGACTGTGACCTCGCCGTCGTCGGTTTCGAACGTTGCCGTGCCCTCTTGGATGTAGAACACCTCTTCTTGGTCGTGGTGGCAGTGATAGCCGAAGGCGAAGCTCTCGCCGGGGGCGAGTTCGAAGTAGTTGAGCGCGAGGCCCTCGGTTTCGAGTGCCTTTGCGACGGGAACCCGGCGGCTTGCCGGACTCATTCGACGGTCTAACTCGTCGATACGAACCTTTTGCATGGGTGGAACGCGGGTGCGGAGCGATAAAAATCCTAGCCCTCGTGTTTTTTGCCTGTCCAGTAGTCGGCGGCGGATTCGGGTGGATTCGTGTGGTTTCTCAGTCCAGGCTCCGTCGCGCTCATTCACCGAATCCAAGGGAGAACGGCGTGGAGACGCGCGAATCGGATTTTGGAGAGGGGTGAAAGTGGCACCCGCCAGTCCAATTGGCGGCCCGACATAATAATAAACCATGAGGTAGGAGTAACATGGGACGAAGAGTCACGAGGTTCGATATCAATGCACTCAATTGTTCTTACGAAAGGCGTCCCCGACTTCAGAGAGGGACAGGTCTCTTTTAACGAGGAGGGACACCTCGAACGGGGAAAGACGCCGACGGTGATGAATCCGAACGACAAGTTCGCACTGGAGGCGGCGATGCAGACGAAAGTCAGACACGGCGGCCGCGTCAGCGTGATGAGTATGGGGCCACCGGGCTATCAGGGCATCCTCATAGAAGCGATGCGAGACGTCTACGCAGACGACCTGTATCTGCTCTCAGACCGCGAGATGGCCGCCTCTGATACGTGGGCGACCGCGATTACGCTCAGCGCGGGCATCGAGAAACTCGGTGAGCCAGACCTCATCTTTGCGGGGTTCAAAACCGCAGACGGTGAGACGGGCCACACCGGTCCCCAGACGGCGTGGTGTCTCGACTGGCCGATGATTACCCACGTCATCGCCCTCGACGTGGACGAGGAGGAAAAACGCGTTCGTGCAAAACGTCTCGTCGAAGGCGACATCAAGGAGGTAGAGACCGTCGAGGTTGACCTGCCTGCGTTCATCGTGATGGACCCCGAGTTCGAGCCGAGCTATCGACGGGCCGAACACCGACTCGTGTTCAAAGACCTACGCCAGGAGACCCAAAAACGCGCAGAGAATGCAGAGAACGCGATTACGGTCTGGGACCACGTCGCGCTGAACTTAGACCCGAACTTCATCGGGCTTGATGGGTCACCGACCATCGTGTCCTCGGTCGACCCGATTCCGAAAGCGCCCGCAGAGCGCGAGGCGACGATGGTCGAGGCGACGGACATGGACGGGATGAAAGAAGTGTTTGACGTGATGGACGCGTTCGCGGCGGGGGACTAATCATGGCACTCGACCCATCCAACCACACGGTTCCGGAACTCGAATCCGCACTCGCGGAGATAGACGACGCGACGGCGCTAGCCGAGCTACTCGAAGCCGAAAAAGACGGGAAGAATCGAACGACCGCCATCGCCGCCATCGAAGCCCGCATGGAAGCGGTTGACGAACCGACGGGCGACGAGGTAGACGAAGCCGAGGTTCAGGACGAGCCGGAAGGCGCGAAAGAGCGACCGAAGGCCAAGCGCGCCATCGATGTCATCGAACTCGCCGAGGACCTGCCGGACGGCCTCGAACACCCCACGGCGGACAAAAAACACGTCCGCGCGCTCGTTGGCGGCACCTACCGCGACATGTGGGTGTACTGCGAGACCCAGGCGGGCGAACTCATCGACGTGTCAAAGGAGATGCTCGGGAAGGCGCGCGAGCTGATAGACGAGTACAACGACGACTACGACGCGGACGAACGGGTCGTCGGCGTCGTCATCGGTGACAATGCGAGCGACCTCGCAGACGACGTGATCGCCTACGGCGCGGACGTGGCGATTTACCACGAGGACGACCGCCTCGAACGCTTCCAGCACAAGCCGTACACCGAAATCGTCTCGGACATGAGTCGGGGGGACGCAGACTGGCGCGACTACGACAAACCGCGATACTTCCTGTTCCCGGCGACGAACAACGGCCGCGACCTCTCTGCGATGGTGCAGGCCGAACTCGACAGCGGGCTGGCGAGTGACTGTTCTGACCTCTACATCACGGACGAACTCATCTCGAACCCCGTGAAGACGGGCGAACCCGGCGTGAAAGTCGAGTTCGAGCGCGTGTTGCACATGAAACGCCCCGACTTCAGCGGATTCGAGTATTCGACGATTCTCTGTCTCGACAACCCGACTCGGGAGTTCCACCCACAAGGCGCGTCGGTGATTCCGGGGAGCTTCCCCGTCCCCGAGGCGGACGAAGACCGGGTTGGCCTCATCGTCGACCACAGCCTCGAATTACCCGACGAGTGGTTCAAGGTACACGTCACGGAGTTCAACCAACTCGACGAGGGCGTCGACCTCACTGGCCGCGAAGTCATCGTGGCGGTGGGTCGCGGCATTGGCAAAGACCCGACGAAGGGAATCGAACTCGCGCTCGACCTCGTCAAACAGTTCGACGACGCAGACCTCGGCCTCTCGCGCGGGGTGGTGACGGCGTCGTACAAGGTCGGCGGCCACGTCGAACAGTACGTCGCAGAGGAGCGCCAACTCGGTGAGACCGGACAGGTGGTCGCGCCGCCGCTGTACATCGCGGCTGGCATCTCCGGGGCGATTCAGCACAAAGTCGGCGTCGACCAGTCGGACACGATTATCGCCATCAACACCGACTCCGACGCGCGGATTCGCGATTTCTCCGACTACTTCATCGAGGGAGACCTGTTCGAGGTGCTCCCGCAGTTGACCGAGGCGCTCGAAAGCGGCGAATTGAATCTGAAAGCACTCGCGGACGGACGCGGTGACGCACAATGACTGAGTACGAACACTACGAAGCAGTCGTGGTCGGCGCTGGCCCCGGTGGGGCGGCGGCGGCCGCGGTGCTCGCACGAAACGGTATCGAAACACTCGTTTTAGAACGCGGCGTCGACGCCGGGTCGAAAAACGTCTCAGGCGGCCTCCTCTACGCGGAGGAATCTGCCCCCTACACGATTGACGACCTGTTCCCCGACTTCCGCGAGGAAGCCGCAGAACGGCCCATCACGGAGTACCACCTCCACAACATCGCCGGAAACAAGGTGAAGTCGTTCGACATCACCGATCTCCACGAACACGACACCGAGTGGTCTGATGCGGTGCTCCGCCGCAAGATGGACTCGTGGCTCGCCGGAAGAGTCCACGAGATGACCCGCGAGACCGGTGGCGGCCTGCTCACCGGCGTGCGCGTAAACGGCCTCTTGCGAGAAAAAGGGAAAATCGTGGGCGTCACCTGCGACGAACTCGACCCCATCACCGCAGACCTCATCGTCGCCGCAGACGGCGTGAACTCGGAACTCGCCCGTCAAGCCGGGTTGATGGACTGGGACGAACCAGAAGAGTGGTTCCAGGGCGTGAAAGCGGTCGCAGAGATGCCCGCAGACGTTATCGCAGAGCGATTCGACGTGAGCGAGAACGAAGGGGTTGCCCACCTGTTCTCGGGGAACCTCTTTGGCAACGTCCGCGGCGGTGGCTTCCTCTACACCAACCAAGAGTCGCTGTCGATTGGGACGGTGTTCCACTTGGACTCGCTCATGGAAGAGCGCGCAGAGCCCCACCAGTTGCTCGACAACCTGCTCACCCATCCGCTGCTCGCAGACTGGCTCGGCAACGACTACACGGAACTCGAATACTCCGCGAAACTCGTTCCCGACTCGAAGAAGGTGGCCCACACGTCACCGTTCAAGGACAACCTCGTGCTCGTTGGCGACGCTGCGGGCCAGATGCAGGCCCAAGGGCCGATTATCAAGGGCATGAACCACGCCGTGACCGCCGGTGCGCTCGCCGCAGAGGCGTTCGCAGAGGCGCGCGCCCGCGGCGACATCGAGGCAGTTGGCCAGCGCTACACCGACAAACTCTACGACGAAGGCGTGATGAAAAAGCTCCGCCCGCGCGGCTATCAGGTGGCCCGGCGGGTCGGCGAAAACGGCCCAGCGGAGGGCATTCTCGATGGCTTGCTCACCTCGCCGGTGGGTCGCCTCGGCGTCCGTGCGCTCGGTGGCCGGCTCGAAAAACTCTACTCTGCGCCGTCGCTGTCGATGATGGTGCCGGACACCCAGACGCCGTACGTCACGCTACCGACGGTGATTGCAGAGGAACTCGGGACGCGTATCAGCACCGAGAGCGAGGTCACGCCGCCGTCGCTCGCAGACCGGATTGGCAACCTCACCTACGACACGGACGTGGGCAACCCGCACATCAAACTGCTCGACAACTCACTGGAGGCCAGCGGGGCGGCGGTCACGGCGTGTCCGGTGAGCGCGATGGACTTCGGCGGTGGCTGTTACCGCGAGGAGACGATTATGGTGGACGGAAAAGAAGAGCGCATCGTGAGCCTCGACACCCAGCCGTGTGTCGAATGTGGCACCTGCGCGGTGGTCGCAGAGACGAAGTGGGAACACCCACGCGGTGAGAAGGGCGTCGAGTTCAAGTGGGGCTAAGATGTCCCACTCGCCGTACTGGGAGCGCATCTCGTCGCTCGCAGAGCGGGCACAAGCAGACCGCGAGCAGTCGACACTCGCACGCGGCGAGGCGGCCGACGAGCGGGCGCTAACCTACCTCCGCGACGGAGTCGGCCAAGTCGCGCTCGTCTACATCGAGGCGCGCACCGGCGACGAGCAGGTGCGCTTTTCCACAGTCGAGTTCTCGCTGCTCGAACGTGCGCTGAACGACTGGCTCGACTGCTATGCCCACTGTTACGGCGTCGAGTTGGGAGCCGAGTTCACCGTCCGCGAGGTCGCAGAGCTACTCTTAAAAACGGACAACATCCGCGACACGGCACAACTGCTCACCGGCGTGCCAACCAGACGGTCAACAATCACGAAAAACTATTAGGGAAGACGGCGTGGTAAGGCTTGTCATGAAACTCTCTGACAAGCTTGAGTTCGGCCACGAAGACCGACGTCTCATCTACGAATACATCGAGAGCCACGGGGCGGTGACGCCAAAAGAGCTAGAGCGAACGCTCCGCGTCGACCCGAGCGGCCTCAAACACCACATTGCGATTCTCAAACGCGACGATCTCATCGAAGTCGCAGACGACAAGCTGCTCGTCTCCATCGAGGCCGGGGCAGAAGAGGAGTTCACCGACGAGGGCGTCGATTACATCATCCGCCCCGCCCGGCAAGAAGACCTCACGGGGCTGGTGGGCGCGATTCGCCAGGTTTCAGAGGAGAAAACCTACATCGTTGGTGAGTCGGTCGCGGACGTCATCGACCACGAAGAGGTGTTGCTCCGGCACAACGAGTTGGAGTCGCGCATGTTCTTCGTCGCGTGCGTGAACCGAGAGGTCGTCGGCTGGGTGCATCTGAGCGCGCCTGAGTTAGAAAAACTCGGTCACACCGCGGAGTTGACCGTCGGCGTCATCGACGAGTACCGGGGCCACGGCATCGGGAGCCATCTCCTGCACCGCGGGCTCGAATGGGCCAAGGAAAACGGCTTCGAGAAAATCTACAACTCGGTGCCGTCTACGAACACCGACGCAATCCAGTTCCTCGAATCCCACGACTGGGAAATCGAGGCGACGCGCGCGAAACACTACAAACTCGGTACGACGTACATCGATGAAGTGATGATGGCCGTGCGGCTCTGACGACGGCTGTGAGAGAGTTTTTCACGGTGCAGAAGCGAGCGAACGCGCCGGAAATCGCCCGAAAGCGACACGCCTCGCTAGCCATTAACATGGTTTTAAGTGGGTTGCCGACATTCACCTCAGCATGGCAATTGACCCACAGTTCCACGAAAACCGCGAGGTAGTGGACGAACACAACGGCCACGACGTGTGGGGTCCCGTCGACGAACCCGAAGTACTCGGTATCCACGGAACCCACGTCGCAGTTGATTTTGACATCTGTATCGAAGACGGCGCGTGTCTCGAAGACTGCCCCGTAGACGTGTTCGAATGGGTAGACACCCCCGGCCACCCCGAAAGCGAGCGAAAGGCAGACCCGGCTAAAGAAGCCCAGTGTATCGACTGCATGCTCTGTGTAGACGTGTGCCCGGTCGATGCAATCGACGTGGACGCCGGCCGACAGGCCGGTGGCGGCTGGTAACGAAAAAGCGAATTTTACTTCGTATCGAGTCCGTCCGGGAGCGTGCCGAACGCCTGCGCGTCTGCGAGTTCCCGCATTCGTTCGCGGAGGTGCTGTTCACAGAGTCCGACCTTCATGTGGTCTTTTTCCACGGCGAAGGCAGCCTCTCGGTCGCAGTAGTGACAGCGCATACAGTGACTACGCTTCTCTAGCAGTTGAAGGCTCCGACCCCGACAAGCGTTGACAAAAGCGGTCGAGCTCCGTCCCTGAGAGGGTTTCTTTTGCGAGTACGTCGATGTGCGCGTCGCTGCCGCCGGTCACGAGGAGGTCGTGTTCTTCGACTGCCTCCCAGACGAGCGCGTCGTCTACGGGGCGGTCGTAGGGATAGTACGCCTCGATGGCGTCGAGCGCGGTGGCGAGGTCGAGAGCTTTCTCGGGGTGTGGGTACCGAAACGGGTGGGCGAGGCTGACGACGGCGCAGGCGTCCGTGAGCAGTTTCGCGCCGTCGTCGAAGGAGGGGATGGCCGCCCGACGGACGAAACACGGCCCGTCGTCGCCGATGAGTTCGTCGAAGGCGTCCTGATAGGCGTACGGTGCCTCGCTCGCCTCGATAGCGCGGGCGATGTGCGGGCGGCCAACGCCCGATTTGTACTCGATGTCGAGGGAGACGCCGAGGCGGGCTTCGACGGCCGCGACGATTGCTCGCGCCCGTTCGAGGCGGTTTTGCTGGATGCGGTCGAGCGTCGAGACGAGGGGGTCGGTCGGCGTGACGGCGTAGCCAAGCAGGTCGATGTCGAAGCTTCCGGCGTCAACGCGCAGTTCGATGCCACGGATGAACGTGATGTCCTCGTGGGTTGTCACGGGCGCTGCGAGGCCGGGGTGGATGAGGTCGTGGTCGGTGATGGCCACCACGTCGAGTTCCGCGAGCGTCGCCGCCCGCGGCACGTCGGAGAGCGCCATCGTGCCGTCAGACGCCGTTGTGTGTACGTGGAGGTCTGCAACCGGCATAGAAAACCCCACGCAGGGAGGGCGGATACCCCTTCGGGTGGACGCATGTCAGTAATATTTCCTTAAAGACCATTAAGAATCAATAGTCATACATGGACAACAGTTATAATTATTCTTCATGCACGATTGGGTATGAGACTCAACAACGGCGCAAGCGAACTCATCGAAGCCCAGACCTACCCAACAACCTCCGGCGACTTCGTCGAGCAGTACGGCGAGGAGGAAATCCAGCTCGCAAACGGCGCAGAGACGTTCGGTGAGGTGTTCGGCCTGTACGAAGCCGACGAAACCTTCACCGACGCAGAGGACGCAAAGCTCGCGGCGTTCCAGGCAGTGAGCCACAAGGGCGTTGGGCGGCGCTACTACTCTGATCGTGAATCGTTCGACATCGGTGAGAACAGTCCGGAGGCCGTTTCCTTCTAGGCCCAGTCGATCACGCTGTCGAGTGAGAGCGGCACAGCCCCCTTTTTGTAGCCACTGAACGAGCCGTCGGGTCGTGCTCTAAACACGACGGCTGGTTCGTGGTGGACGTTCGGTTGCTCGCCAGCGACGGCGTTCCACTCGTCATCCCGAAACGAGGTGCAGTCAACGAATAGGACGGCGTCATGGTGTTCGCTGAGTTGGCCGTTCGTCTTGGTCGCCGCGGTGTCCCTGACCGCCGCGGTTGGCGTGTTTGCCACGCGTTTGGTCGGCGGACGCGGGCGGGTGACCTCAACGATGACATCCTCGGTGCCTTTGAGGGCGCGAAAATCGAGGGTGTGTCCGGTGTGAACGTCGATTTCTGGCACCAACTCGTAGCCCGCGTCGATGAGGAGGCGGGCGGCGTTGAACTCGCCCATCGTCGCGTCCATGCGCGTCTGGTCGAGGCGGGCGCTCGTCCCGAGTTTCGACGCCATCGTGTAGCGATACTCGTCGAGCAAGCCGGTGTCCAAGAGGTCTTCGTAGAACTGGATGGCCTCGTCGCGGTCTGCGTCCGGGAACCCAGAAGCGTGGTCGTAAAAGTACCGACGGGTGGTCTCGCGGCCGTCTTTCGAAAAGAAGACGGGGAGGAAGAACCACGCGACGTGGTCGTAGCGTGCGAGCCACGGGTCCGTGTCTTTGAGGTCGGCCAAGAGTTCGCGCTGTGCCCACCGCGCGACGGGGTAGGGCACTTCGTCAAAGGAGTACTTGTCCGTCCGCCAGAGCGTACTCGGGGTTTGGGTGTTCCCAAGCCAGTAGGCCTCGCTGTCGTTCCAACAAAAGAGCGCGAAGTCGCCGTTGTCCATCGTGAACCGGCGCGCGTCGTAGCCGCCGGGTGGTTTGAACCACGGCCCGGACATGGTCGCGCCGATGGTGTCGTCGAGTTCCGAAAGCAGTGCCCGGCGCACCCGCTTTTCGGACCACTGCTGGGGTGAACGCCGGAAGCGAAGCGGACCTGCCACAGGTGGTCAGACGGGGTGGAGGTGCATACGGGTTACGAACAACTGACTGGTCAT
The DNA here is from genome assembly GCF_036689885.1 of Haladaptatus sp. CMSO5. Taxonomy (NCBI): domain Archaea; kingdom Methanobacteriati; phylum Methanobacteriota; class Halobacteria; order Halobacteriales; family Haladaptataceae; genus Haladaptatus; species Haladaptatus sp. CMSO5. Next base: position 524,865 of record NZ_JBAHVW010000001.1, on the reverse strand, counting down.
CGAATTGGCGTGTTTCAGCAAAAAGACAAGTACCGATACATTGATAGTGAAAAACCTGCAAGTATGAGTGTATTTCGCATGTCAATGGGTGCCTATGACGAACAGGAACACATGCGCCGCGAAGAGAAAACCAGCCGTGTCAACGCAGACAACCCAGACGACACACGCCTTCGGTACGAGGGTAAAGTCGAATACGACTCCGGCGACTCCGCTGCGGCGTTGCTCGAACAGTTCAAGAAGATGAAACAACAGTAACGCTTCTGTTTTTCCACAGTAACAAAAGCGAGAGGCCAGTGACGACCACCATCGCCACGACGTGGCCAAGGAGCGCCGCGGCGAGCACTGGTTGGCCAGCCACAAACGGGACGAGCGCGAGCTGTAACAGCCCGAATGCGAGCGTTTCGCCGTCCGCACGAGACAGCGCACGCGCCTGGTCTGGGGGGAACTCGTACGTCCACGACCGCCAGAGCGCGGTGACGCTCGCCCACCAGCCCGTGCCGATGCGATAGCAGAGGTCCCAGCAGACGAGCAAGAGGAGGTACACCCCGAGCATGGGCGGCGACTCGCCCAGCAGTTGGGTCACCAACGGCTCTGTGCCCGTGTCGAAGGTGAACAGGTAGGTGACCAAGGCGACGAAGGCGAGCACCGCGAGGACGACCTCGACGTTCGGGCCAAAGAGCAGTCGCCGGTAGGTTCGCGGGGCATCTGCGGTGCGAATCCGGTTCGCAATCCGGCTCATGGCAAGACTGCCGACCGCCGCAACCACGATGGCGGTCGTCCCCGCCGGGACGGCGTTCCAGCGGCCAGAGAGCGCCGCGACGACGAGCAAGCCACCCTCGAAGAGAACGAACTGGACGAGCGCAGAGCGCCACGGCGAGAGGCTGACGCCGGGCAGCGCGCCGACGATGCTCTCGTACACCCACGCGTCGCCGTACGTTGACGGCGGCTCACCCATCGATGACCTCGACGGTACCTGCGCCGAGGGCTTTTCTCACGGCGTCGTCGAACGGGATTCCGGGGACTGAAATCAGGCCTTCGATGCGGTGGTCGGTGACGACGACCGTGTTTTTCATGCCGTGAATCAGCGGGTGGGCGACGCTCGAAGGGACATCCGTCACCAAATCGAGCCAGTACGCAGAGAGCGTCGGCGTGAGCACCGGCACCTGGATGATGGTCAGGTCGTGGCCCTGAATCTCGGCGGTGCGTTCTAACACCTCGCGGTAGGTGAGCACGTCCGGGCCGCCGATTTCGTAGGTTTCCCCCGCGGTTTCGGGGACGGAGAGGACGCCCACGAGGTAGGCAATCACGTCGTCTACGTCGATGGGCTGGCACTTCGTGTTCACCCAGCGCGGGGTGACCATCACCGGCAGGCGGTCTGCGAGCTGGCGCACCATCTCGAAGCTCGCACTCCCGTCACCGATAATGATGGCCGCCCGGAGCGTCGTCAGGTCGTAGGCACCCTCCCTGAGGACGAGTTCGACCTCGCGGCGCGACCGGAGGTGGTCTGAGAGGTGGTCGCGGTCTTCACCAAGGCCGCCGAGATAGATGACGCGCGAAACGCCTGCCCGGCTCGCGGCGCGCTCGAAGTTGTGGGCTGCCCGGCGGTCGCGTTCGCGGAAGTCGTCGCCCGCGCCCATCGAGTGGACGAGGTAGTAGGCGGCGTCTACGTCTTCGACGGCGGCGTCTACGCCCCACGGGTCGAGTAAGTCCCCCGAGAAGACCGAGACGCCTGTGGGGGCGTCGTAGCTCGCGGCATCCCGGACGAGAACTCGCACGTCGTGGCCAGCATCGAGCAGCGCAGGAACCAGCCGACGGCCAACGAATCCCGTCGCGCCGGTGACCAGAATGTTCATACTGCTAAGAAGTCTCGCAGACGGCTTAATTGTCTGTGTCCCACCCGGCGGTTTCGGGTGCGCCTCGTGCGCGTTCGATGGCCCCCGCGAGGCCGGGAGGCGCAGGCGTCCCAAGTTCACCAGCCCGGGCTGTCCACTCAGCGATTGTCTGCCCGACCCACGAATCGGCGTCCACCACCTGCTCGCGGGCGGAGGCGTACTTCGCCTCGTTTATCGCCGTCGTGCCGGGGCTCGAAGCGGCGGCGACGGCGATAAATTCGGCGCGGTCTTCGTCGGTCGCCTCGCGGGCGGCGAGCCGGGAGACAATTCCCGACAGTCGATCGGGGTCGGGGTGGACGAACACCTTCTCACCGATGGCGTGACGGCCGAACAGTGGCCGGGCGTCGGTCGGCGTCCGGTCGAGCAGGCGCTCGCCGCCAAACAGTCCTTCGACGCGCTCGCACTCTGTTTCGTAGTCGAGCGAGAGGTTATAGCCCGGATACACCGCACACTCCTCGGGGTAGAGGTCGCTCGCGTGGATGCGACACTGGAGCGTTTCGGGGTCGAGAAACGCACACGTCGGGAGCCACGTCGGGTCGGTGTCGAAGGGAGCGACCGGCTTCGGCGGTTTGCGAAGCCCGACGAAAAACGCCGGGCCACCTTCGATTGCGGCGAGCGTGATACCGTCGACCGTGACCCGGGAGTCGGCGACGTTGTCGTCCTGAAAGAGCCGGGGGACGAGCGCGTCGCCGTAGCCCGCGTCGAGAAAGCGCCGGACTTCCTCACGGCGGAGCGGAACGAGATTGTACACGTCATCGAGCGGTTGGCGCGGGCCGCGTCGCTCGTGGTCGAGCGTCGTCGGGGAGATGACGCGCCAGTCGATACAGCAGCCAGCGCAGCCCTCGCAGTTCACGCGCATAGCGTGACCCACGATACCACGGGGTAAAAAGAACCGCCGTCAGCGCAACGAGATGCGGTTGACTTCGTCCCACGTCGTCTCATCGAGTACCACAATCTCGGTCGAGCCGATGATGTAGAGGTGGTCGTTGATGTAGACGGCGCGCTGTGGGTTGTCGATGTTCACCGACTTCTCGATGGAGAGGCCGTCTTCGTAGGCGACGATGTGGCCCTGCTCCACGCCGGGGAGGAAGAACACGCCGTGTTTCGCGTCGAGGAGGAACGCGTGGTGGCTCTGCTGGATGGCAGACCAGCGGTCATCGAGTTTCAGGTCGTCTTCGATGGTTGGGTTCGTTGGGTCAGAGACGTCGAACATGACGGCCTTCACCGAGCCGTTGTCTTGGCCAATGCCGAGGACGCGGTCGTCACCGACTGGGTGGAGGTACGACGAGAAGCCGGGCAGCTTCAGTTCGCCTTCGAGGGTCGGGTTGGTCGGGTCAGAGAGGTCTAAGACGTGGAACGGGTCGATTTGGCGGAAGGTGACGACGTAGCCGCGGTCGCCGTCGAAGCGGACGCCGAAGATGCGCTCGTTTTCACCCATATCTTGGACCGAGCCAATCGTCGAGAGCGACTCGTCAAGCACGTACACGTCGTTCACCGACTGGGTCTGTGCGCCGAGGAACCACGGCGCGGAGATGGTCGTGGCGATGCGGAGGTTGCCCTCGTGTTCGTCCATCGAGAACTGGTTGAGCGGCGTGCCGGGAACCGCGCCCGTCGCGGTTACCTCAAAGCCGTCTTCAACGGCGACTTTCACGATGCTCGTGGTGATGAACTCGCGTTGGTGTTTCTCGACGTAGTTCTGGGCACGCTGTTCGAGCTGTTTGGCGAGCCGTTCGCGTTCCTGCTGGGAGAGCGAGGCGTACCACTGCTGGAGAATGGCCTGCACCTCGACCGTGCGTGCTTGATCTGAGAGGTCGTAGCCTTCGAGGCGCTCTAAGCGGTCGACCGTCTGCTGGTCGAGCAGGTCGCGGGCGTCCGTGAGCAGGAAGTCGAGCATGATGTCGCCCTGACTTGGGTACTCGGAGTAGGTGAGGTAGATGCCGGTCTCGGACATCGTGACGACGGAGGCGTAGCCGCCGACGAAGGCGAGTTGGTCGGTCACGTCACCGGACGCTGGGTCGACGGCCATCGCGGTGTAGGTGAGTGAGGTTGGAACTGGCTCAGACGGGTGGAGGATATCCGTACACCGAACGGACACGCCAGCGAGGGGTTCAATCGGGCAGGGTTCGCCGTAGTTGATGTTCTGCTGGACGACGAGGTACACCGTGCCGTTCATCAAGCGGGCGGTGTGGACATAGCCGTTCACCTGTTTTTCCCACGACTGGCGTGGGTTTTCGGGGTCGGATACGTCGTAGGCGGTGATGCGGTCGCCACCGAGGACGAGCAGCGTGTCGTTCGCGAGCAGGAGTTCGCCGGAGGCGTCAATTTTCGAGACCACGTCCGCTTGTTCCGGTGGGAGCGCGCTCACGACGTTCGTCTCCGGTTCCTTGTACGAGCCGTCGTCTGCGCGTTCGTAATAGTAGTAGTACTGGCCTTGGCTCACGAACAGGTGCGTCCCGTCGGTTTTCACGATGTCTGGTTCGTCGATGCCGACGATTTGGACGTTCGTGCCAGAGACGCGTTCAGGCTGTGAAACGCCAGCGTCGCCGCCACCGTCGCCGCCTTGGCTCGTGGTGGACGACGGCGCGCCCTCTGCACCGTCTGCGCTGGTTTCTTCGACGGCCACGTCACCGCCAAAGCCGCCGTAGCTACTGCTCCGGGCGCGTCCGGCTTCGAGATACTGCTGGAAGGCGGCTTGCGACTCGAAGCGTTCGAGCGCGGCGGGCGTCGGGTCTGGATTCGGGGTGTCCCCCGGGCGGTCAAGTGCGGGTAACATCGCACCGACGAGCACCCCCGTCGTGACGAGTATCACGAGCGAGAGCGTTACGATGCGAAACGGCGTTAGGCGAACCATGGTAGTCTCTGAGCGAACTGCTCAGGATGTAGTAAGGTGAGAGAGTCAAATAGCGATTGCCTAACATCAAATACCGGTTTGAGTTATCGTGCCGGGAGTCGGTTTTGGCCGCAACGTGTCGGTTTTCTCGAAAAATTGAGCCGAGGGGGCGAGAGTGGACCGCAGTCGGGATATTGCTTTACCCATGGAGCGAGTCAATGGGGTATGGCACGACGGTCGTGTGAGGCGTGCGGGCGCAAAGTCAAGATAGCTGGCGGCATTGGCGACCTCTGGTCGTTCGATTACGGGCCGTCAGACGGGATGACGCTCGAATACGAAGACGGCCGCGAGTATTTCCTCTGTTTTGAGTGTATCGAGCAGCTTCCGGCGGCTGCCACCCCAGAGGACGTAGAGGCGCTCTAGTGGGTTCGGTGGTATTTTCCCCGCGCGGGCAGAGCGTTCTACCGTGAACCCGGAGCGCATTTTAGACGAGTTTCCCGCACCGTCCTTTCGCGGTGCCCAGAAGCAGGCGCTCCTCGACATCAAGCAGGCCTACGAAGCGGGCAACGACGTGGTGCTCGTGCGCGCACCCACGGGCAGTGGAAAGTCGCTGCTCGCCCGCGCCATCGCCGGATGCGCACGCAAACCGGGCGAGGGCGACCCGACCCGGCCGATTGGCGCGTACTACACCACCCCGCAGGTGTCGCAGCTAGACGACGTGGCAGGCGACGCGCTGCTCGAAGATTTACAGATTATCAGGGGCAAGGGTAACTACAAATGCATCCTGCCGGGCGAATCGACCACGCCCGTCAATCAAGCGCCCTGCGCCCGCGAGAAGGGGTTTGACTGCAACGTCAAACACCGGTGTCCGTACTTTTCTGACCGCGCTATCGCGGCGAACCGCTCGATTGCGGCGATGACGCTCGCTTACTTCATGCAAACGGCGGGCACCGAAGCGTTCGGCCAGCGCGACGTGGTCGTGATAGACGAAGCCCACGGCCTCGCGGAGTGGGCGGAGATGTACGCGACCATTGACCTCCAGCCGCGGACGGTGCCGGTCTGGGAACACCTGAAGGTTCCAGAAATCGACGGCCTCGACCGCGCCGTGCAGTTCGCAGACGGCGTCAAAGACATCTGCACCCGCCGGAAGGACGAACTCATCCGGAAAATCGAACTCTCGCCCGCCGAAGTCGCAGAGCGCGACCGCCTGCAAAAACTCATCTCTGACCTCAAATGGTTCGTCGAAGACTACCGGAACCCCGAGAGTCCGACGACGTGGGTCGTAGACCAACCCGACGGCGAGGGTGGTGGCGTCACCGTGAAACCGATGAATCCGGAGCGGTATCTGCGCCACACCGTCTGGGACAGAGGCACCAAGTTTGCACTCCTTTCTGCGACGATTCTCAACCGCGAGGCGTTCTGTCGGCAGGTCGGCCTCGACCCCAACAAAGTCGTGCTCGTGGACGTACCCCACACGTTCCCGCTCGAAAACCGGCAGCTCTACGACGTGACCCAAGGGAAGATGACCTACGAGCACCGGGAGCAAACGCTCCCAAAAATCGCCCGTCTCATCGTCCAGTTGATGCAAAAACACCCCGACGAGAAGGGTATCGTCCACGCCCACTCGTACGCGATTCAAGCCGAGTTGAAGCGAATGCTTGGTGAGTTCGGCGTCGGCGGGCGCGTGCAGGCACACAGCCGGGAGAATCGCAACGAGGACTTGGAAATCTGGAAGGCCACCGACGACCCCGACGTGTTCCTCTCGGTCAAGATGGAGGAGGCGCTCGACTTGAAAGGCGACCTCGCGCGCTGGCAGGTGCTCTGTAAAGCGCCGTATCTGAACACCGCAGACTCGCGGGTGGCCCGTCGCCTCGAAGAGGGGCAGTGGGCGTGGTACCACCGCGCCGCCCTCCGAACCGTGATTCAGGGCTGTGGCCGGGTGGTCAGAGCACCGGACGACTACGGCGCGACGTACCTCGCGGATTCGAGTTTACTCGACCTGTTCGAGCGCGCCGAACCGGACATGCCGCCGTGGTTCAAAGAGCAGGTAGACGCGATGAGCGTCCCCGACCTGCCCGAGTTCGACGGGAAAGCCGCCGCGGGCGAGAAGTTCGGCAGCCCCTCGCGGCAGGCAAAACGGCCGCCGACGCGTAACTCGACGCAGTCGTCCGGGTCGTCATCGGGGTCGTCCACATCCTCGGCTGCCGGTGGCTCCCGCTCGCGGCGAAAGGGTGACTCGAAAAACAAATCGTTCGAAGACCACCCGCTCTCCGATATCTGGAGCGAGTAGTCAGTCGATTCGCGCGTCCACGACGACGTGCCAGACGCCCTCGCTGTGGCTCTTTACTTTGCGCGTGTCGAGGATTTCGACCGAGCGGTCAGTCTCGGCTGTGGCCGCTGTGAGCCGGTCGAGCGGTCGCTCCCAGAGCAGTTTCTCGGGCGTCGTCGCGTGCATGTGGAGCGTCCCCCCAGATTCGAGCGCGGCGAGCGCCAAGTCCAGATACTCGTAGGCGTCGTAGTAGCCCATCACGACGCGCTCTGCGGACACGTCAACGTCGCGGCAGTCTGCGAGGATAGCGTTCACGCGGTCGGTCACGCCGTTGAGCATGGCGTTTTCTGCGAGGAATTTGAACGAGTTGGGGTTGCGCTCGGTGGCCGTGACGGACGCGCCGGCGCGCGCCATCGGGAGGGTGAAGTAGCCGATTCCCGCGAACATGTCGAAGACGCGCTCGTCTTTTTCGACTACCTCGCCCATCCGGGCGCGTTCTGCCTGATTGCCCGGCGAGAACATGACCTGTGCGAGGTCGAGGGCGTACTTCGTGCCGTGTTCGGTGTGGACGGTTTCGGTGTCGCCGGTGCCCGCGAGGACGGTTCCAGAAGGTTCCCGAAGTTCACCAGAGATGCCTTCGCGGGAGAGGACAGTGTCCGCCTCACCGTGGAGGGTGAGGAGCGCCTCTCCCACCTCTTCGGGGCGCGGCGTTTCGTCTGGAAGTTGGACGAGCACGACCGAGCCGATGACCGCCCACGAGGTTGGGGCGTGTTCGAGTTCTGCGTCCGTCCAGCCTCGTGTGGCAAGAACGTCTTCGAGCGTGCGGGTGCGCCGCTCGGGGTTCCTTTGGTGAATCACGTCGAACACGGCGGTTTCGCTCGGCGCGGTGAGAATCGGAAGTTCGACGGTTTCGTCGTCGTGGGAGACGACTCTGCGCGAGTCGTCGTAGACGCCCTCAGCTTTGAGCGAGTCGATGGCGGCTTCCGCGTCGGGCTTTGCGACGAGCGCGGCGAGATTACGCATCGTCGGGGAGGATGTGGAGACCAGCGCGACTCTTGAGGACGGGCACCATCGTCGCGTCCGGGTCGAGATACGACGGTCGCGAGATGGTCTTTGACTCGAAGGTTTCGGGGTCTAACACCTGCACGGCGTGTTCGTCTTCGACGGTGACGAGCGTCGTCTCTTCTGCGTCATCCGCAGAACCGACCTTCTTCGCGCTCGCGGCCTCTTCGTCGCCGAAGGGCGCTTCGAACGGCTCACCCGTCGTGAGACGAATCCCCTTCAGGTGGCCTTGGACGCTCTTTACGAGCACCGGCCCCGCGTCGTCGTCGGGGTCGATAACGTCGCCGGGAGTGAAGGGCGGCAGCCGGACGGCGAAGGTGACGCGGTAGACGCCGTTGCCGTCTTCGTCCTCGGTGACGAGCGTCTCTGAGTCGGAGTAGGAACCGCCGAACTCGTTGACCACTCGACGGGCGATTTTCATCCCGATTTTGTTGGTCGAGACCTTGACGTTGAGGCCGTCGTCGCTGCGTTTGGTCTCGGTGATGAACGCCTCGCGGTCGCCGGTTTCCTGCATGCTCGCGACGACTTCGTTTGCGATTTCCTCTGCGCGATTCATCTCCTCGGCAGTTGGCGTTCGATTGCGCCCGCGAATCTGAACGGTGCTCGCGTAGTAGCTGCCCGCGATTTTCCCGCAGCGAGAGCAGGTCTGGCGTGAGATTTTGACGGGCACCATCACTTCCTCTTCGACGGGCGTGTCGCGGATGACGCCCGTGAAATAACAGTGCATCCGGATGGTGTTCTGGTCTACCTGTTCGGGTTCGACCACCCAGTTTACGTCTTCGACGTCGATGTGGACCTGCAGGTGGCGAGAGACCTCCTCGATGGCGATGTCGGTGTAGTCGTCTGCGCCGACGTCTACCCAGGAGCTCTTGCGGTGGAGCGCCCCGCAGTGGGCACAGACGAGCACCTCGATGCGGTCGGGCGCGGAGACGAACTCGAAGTTCTCGAAGTAACAGGCATCACAGAGCTTCGCGTCCGGGTCCACTGGCTCACCCGGCCGTGGCTCCTCGGGTGGGGCCATCGTTTCCCCACAGCGTGGACAGAAGGCGCGCGAATCGGTCATTGGTAGCTCTACGCGGTTCAGGTGGTAAAAACGCCGCGTCCGAGCGGCCAGAACTGTGCGTCAGTATAACAGGGAAGCTTTAGGTTGCGAGTCGCTTACGACCAGCCATGAATTGGAAGCCAGACTGGGGTCTGCGCGGGCGCATGGCACTCACCATGTTCCTGTTGTTTGCCCTCTACATCGTCTTCATCGGCGTGTTGACGCTGTACTTTGACAGCCTCATTCTCATCGTCATGATGATGGGCATTTTCATGTTCGCCCAGTTTTTCTTCAGCGACAAGTTGGCGCTCTATTCGATGGGCGCGAAAGTCGTAGACGAGGACGAATACCCCGAGTTACACGCCATGATTGGCCGCCTCGCCCAGCAGGCCGACCTGCCGAAACCGAAGGTCGCGGTCGCAAACTCGCGCGTGCCAAACGCGTTTGCAACCGGGCGTTCGCAGAAGAACTCGGCGGTGGCAGTCACCACGGGCATCATGCAGACGCTCGACGACGACGAGTTGGAGGGCGTGCTCGCCCACGAACTCGCGCACATCAAAAACCGCGACGTGATGGTCATGACCATCGCCTCGTTCCTCTCGACGATTGCGTTCCTCATCGTGCGCTGGGGCTGGCTGTTCGGCGGTGGGGGGCGCAACCGCGACGGGGGCGGTGCGCCGGTCATCGTGGCTATCCTCGTCTCGCTCGTCGTCTGGGTGGTCTCGTTCCTGCTCATCCGTGCGCTCTCGCGCTACCGCGAGTACTCCGCAGACCGCGGCGGGGCCATCATCACAGGTCGCCCGTCGGCGCTCGCCTCCGCGCTGATGAAGATTTCGAGCGGGATGGAGCGCGTGCCGAAAGAAGACCTGCGCGAGCAGGCTGAGATGAACGCGTTCTTCATCATCCCGATAAAGAGCGGCTTCATCGGACGGATTGCGAGCACCCACCCGCCGATGGAAAAGCGCATTGAGAAACTCCGCGAACTCGAACGCGAGATGGAACGCGCATAGATGGGTATCTTCGACACCATTCGGGAAGTCCTCGGGATGCGCGCCGAAGCCGATTCGATGCGCGCCGCAGACCCGGACGACCTGTTCGGCATGAGTACGGCGTATCTCACGATGGAAGCAGACCTCGGTTTCGAGCCGTCAGCGGAGGCCGCGCTCTGCTTTGCGGGCGTCGACAACACCGACTTCGCAGACACCGTCCGCGAGGTGGACGACATCCTCCACGCCGGGAAAGAAGAGACCGGGACGGACGTGTCGTTCCAGAAAGACGGCCACGGCTACGAGTGGGTGGTGCTCGAAGACGACGACCCAGAAGACCTCGTGACGAGCATCCACTTCGCCGCAGACACGTTCATCGAACGCGACTATGGCTCGCGCCTGCTCGCCGCGGTGTTCGGCTTCGAGAAAGACGGCCAATCGGCGTACTGGATTTACTCGTTCCGGCGCGGGGCGTACTACCCGTTCGCGCCGAAGGGCAGCAAAGAACACGACTCGAGCGTGGAGTTCAAACTCGAAAGCGTCCTCGACGGCGAACTCGAACTCGAACCCCAGAAAGAGTACTGGTACCCGCTCTGGCCGAGTTCGCCGGGTCGCCACCCGTGGGAATAGCAGCCTGAGTTTTCACGGAAATAGTTTTGCGTGGAAGTCGTGACCACCGATTTACCACCCGGCAGTTTCACTTTCACCCTCCTGTTAACGAGGCTTTATACCCCTGTGAGAAAAAGGACGGAGTATGGCAAAAGACGTCGATCTTGAGAGTCTCCCTGGTGTCGGTCCGGCAACCGCAGACAAGCTCATCGAAGCCGGGTTCGACACGTTCCAATCCATCGCAGTCGCGAGCCCCGGCGAACTGTCGAACACCGCAGACATCGGTGAGTCGACCGCCGCAGACATCATCAACGCCGCCCGCAAGACGGCGGACATCGGCGGCTTCGAGACCGGCTCCTCGGTGCTCGAACGACGCCAGAAGATTGGTAAACTCAGCTGGCTCGTCCCGGAGGTAGACGAACTGCTCGGCGGCGGCGTCGAGACCCAGTCGATCACCGAAGTGTACGGCGAGTTCGGTGCCGGGAAGTCCCAGATCACCCACCAGCTTTCGGTGAACGTCCAGCTCCCCCGCGAGTTCGGCGGGCTTGAGGGCAGCGCCATCTTCATCGACTCAGAGGACACCTTCCGCCCAGAGCGTATCGACGACATGGTTCGTGGCCTCGACGACGAAATCCTCGCCGCATCGATGGAACGGCGCGAAATCGAAGGCAGTCCCGGCGACGACGAAGCCATGGAACTGCTCATTCAGGACTTCTTAGACCACATCCACGTCGCAAAGGCGTTCAACTCGAACCACCAGATGCTGCTCGCCCAGAAAGCAAAGGAGATTGCGAGCGACTCACAGGAAACCGACTGGCCGGTGCGCCTGCTCAGTGTGGACTCGCTGACCGCCCACTTCCGTGCTGAGTACGTCGGCCGTGGCCAACTCGCCCAGCGCCAGCAGAAACTCAACAAACACCTCCATGACCTGATGCGCGTTGGCGACCTCAACAACACCGCCGTGCTCGTGACCAATCAGGTCTCCTCGAACCCCGACTCGTTCTTCGGCGATCCAACCCAGCCAATCGGTGGGAACATCCTCGGCCACACCTCGACGTTCCGGATGTACCTGCGCAAGTCGAAGGGCACGAAGCGTATCGTCCGCCTCGTTGACGCTCCGAACCTCCCCGACGGCGAAGCGGTCATGCGCGTCGAAGGCGAAGGGCTGAAACCAGAGTAAGCGGTCTCGATTTTTCTCGTTGGCGTTGCTACCGTGGGTGAAAATCGAAAACGATTGGTTTCAGAGCGCTGGATTACTCTTCGGTGACGGTTTTATCGAGTTCTTTCTCACCGAAGTAAATTTCCGCACCGTCCTGGGCGACTTTCTCAGCGAGCACGGCACACTTTATGCGCATCGGACTGATGTCAACGCCGAGCATCTCGGTCATGTCGTCGCGGTCTAAGGCTTCGAGTTCGTCTACGGTCATTCCCGGCAGCTTCTGTGAGAGCAGACTGGCGCTTGCTTGACTGATGGCACAGCCGTCGCCGGTGAAGGCAACGTGGACGATCGTTTCTTCGTCCTCGTCTAAGACGACGTCCATACGAATCTCGTCACCACACAACGGATTCTCGCCGACGTGCGTGAACGTCGGATTCTCCAATTTCCCGTAGTTACGCGGGTTTTTGTAGTGGTCGAGAATCTGCTGTCGGTACATGTCCGAACCCAGTCCCATATTGTCCTGAATATGAGAGTGCAGCCTAAAAGGATTCCGCAGCGGAAAACGTGCGTTCAGAAATGGTCTGAAAAAATATACATAAATATCCCAATAACCGATAGTGTGTGGAATAAAGTCTGATTACGGCAAATTCCACCTATCAAGAATGAGTGATTAGCAATAACTTTATTACCGATAGCGTTCATTATATGGTTGATACCAGAGATTCCGAGTTCTTGGAATGGGGTATCAACTGTGGGGGATTGGTGGGGGAAAATTGCAGCAAACTGCTGAGCCGTATGTTTCGGTTTCGTAACCGAATTCGCGTGGGGACGCGAATCAATACTATACAGCAAGGGGGGTGGTTCACGGGGGTGAACCGCGGTGGCTCGTTGGGGGACGATTCACTGCACGCCCATGGGGGTGGGCGAGAAAACGAGGGGTGTCTGGGGGGTTTCGTTCGCGGTTTTTAAAAATTCGTAAAAAGCAGCCAGTGGAACGGTCTGATTAAATATCAGCAAACAGTTCGCGAGCGGCGTCCACCGCGTCTACGAGTGCGTCGATTTCCTCGCGCGTATTGTAGAGATAGAACGATGCGCGAGCGGACGCGGAGATCCCAAGGCGGTCGTGGAGCGGCTGCGTACAGTGGTCGCCCGCGCGGATGGCCACACCGTAGTCGTTGACGATGCTGGAGAGGTCGTGGGCGTGGACGCTGTCGAGCGTGAACGCGACGAGCCCTGAGCGGTCTTCACCGAGACCCGGCCCGTAGGTGGTCACGTCGTCGAACTCAGCGAACCGCGAGAGCGCGTACTCCGCAAGCTGGTGTTCGTGCGCCTGAATGTTGTCCATCCCGATGTCGTCTAAGTAGTCACACGCCTCAGCGAAGGCGATGCCTTCCGCGATGAGCGGCGTGCCCGCTTCGTACTTCCACGGCAGGTCGTTCCACGTCGACTCCTCGTAGGTGACCTTGCGAATCATCTCGCCGCCGTAAAGGAACGGCTCCATGTCTTCGAGGATGGCTTTCTTGCCGTAGAGGCCGCCAACGCCCGTCGGGCCGCACATCTTGTGGGCCGAAAAGGCGTAGAAGTCCACGCCCAAGTCTTTCACATCCACGCGGCGGTTCGGGACGGCCTGTGCGCCGTCTGCGAAGATGTAGGCGTCGTGGTCGTGGGCGAGTTGGGCGAGGTCGGAGATGGGGTTGACCGTCCCGAGCACGTTCGAGATATGGACGACGCTCACCATCTGGGTGTCGTCGTCTATGAGTTCGCGGGCGTGCTCCATATCGAGTTTCCCGTCCTCGGTGATACGGATGTAGCGCACCTCTGCGCCCGTTCGCTTGGCGATCTGCTGCCAGGTGACGAGCGAGGCGTGGTGTTCCATCTCCGTGAGCACGACGTTGTCACCCTCGCTTAATTCGTTCAAGCCCCACGCGTAGGCGACGAGGTTGATGCTCTCGGTCGTGTTTTTCGTGAAAATCATCTCCTCGCGGCCGTCTGCGCCGACGAACTCTGCAACGCGGTCGTGGGCCTGTTCGTAGGCGATGGAGGCTTCCTGACTCAGGTAGTGGATGCCCCGGTGGACGTTCGCGTTGTACCCCCGGTAGTAGTCCCCGAAGATGTCGATGACGCGGTTTGGCGTCTGACTGGTCGCGGCGTTGTCGAGATACACCAACGGCGTGTCGTCGCCGACGGTCCGCGAGAGAATCGGGAAATCCTCTCGCAACCGGGCGACGTCGAGTGGTGCTGACTCTTGGGTTCCCATTGGGTGAAGTATAGCAGTGGAGACTGAACTTTCCTTCGGTCGGCGCTTGCTTGTGCCAGAAAAACGGGCGAAAAGCGCCGCGAGACGGCGAGAAACACGAACAGAGAGATCATACCAGAGACGGCGAACTGCGGCGTTACCCGAGTCGAAGCACCTGCGCGTGACGGGTGTCACCGATGGTGAGCACGGTGCTCTCATCGACGAAGCCGTGTTCGACCGCGAGGGCAATCGAGCGCGTGCCAACGATGTTTGCGACCGTCGCGCGACGGAGACTTGCGACGACCCCCTCTTCGGTCATCTCCTCGCCGCCGTAGAAGCTTTCGCTCACCGAGATGGTGACGTCGCCCTCGGAGAACGTTTTTCCGAGAATCTCAGAGTCACAGACGGAGACAAGCAGGCCCTCCGGGGTTTCGCGTTCGTTGACAATCATTCGTCGACGAGTTTGCGCTCTGCCTCTTGGCGCAGTTCTTCTGCCTCTGCGGCGAACTGTTCTGCGAGTTCGTCTTCGCCGACCTTCTCGTGAGCGCGGGCTTTCTCCTCTAACAGGTCGATGCTCCGGAAGCCGAGGCGGACGGCGTTGTCAAAGCAGTTGACCGCCTCCTCTGCGAGGCCGCGTTCGAGCAGGAAAAAGCCGCGATTGTACCAGCCCTGTGGGAAGCGCGGGTCGATTTCGACGGCGCGTTCTGCGTGCTCGAGCGCCTGTTCTGGGCGGCCGAACTCCCAGAGCGCGTAGGCGAGGTTGGTCTCGGCGCTCGCGGCGTGTTCTGAGCGGTCGTCGAGCGAGAGCGCTTCTTGATACGCCCCAATCGCCTCGTCGAACTCTTCGAGTTCGGCGTGGGCGACGCCCTTGTTCACCCACGCCTCTTGAGCGGTCAGGTCATCGTCTGCGAACTGTGCGGCCCGCCCGAAGGCGTCGGTTGCCTGCTCGTAGCGGTTGATTTGCATGTAGCCAAGGCCGACTTCGAGCAGTTGTGGCGCATCGACGTTGTCCGTCGCGAGCTGGCGCTGGTCGAGCAGGTCGGTGAGGACACGCGCGTCAACCGGGTCGACCTTCGAGGGGTCGACTTTCAGTTCGGGTGGGTCGAGGTCAAACTCGTCGTACGACTCAGAGAATCCCTGTCCCTCCGAGAACTGGTGTGGGTCGCGGTCGGAGTCGGTCATTGCCGGGCGTAGGCAATCACGCGCATTAAGGGCTACGCCACAGTGACCCGCAGAGTAATCGTCTCGACCGGCGAACGTTCGGTATGCGACTGTTCGTGAGCATCGACTTAGACGGGCTCGAAGACGCGGTGGCCGCCGTCCAAGAACCGCTTTCGACGGCGAGTGGCCTCGACCTCGTGGCCCCCGAACAGGCCCACATCACACTGAAATTCCTCGGCGAGGTCGCAGAACAGGGCATCGACGACATCGAAGCCGCCCTCGAAGACGCGGTCAGAACCGCGGCGGTGCGCCCTTTTTCAGCCACGTTCGAGGGGCTTGGCGCGTTTCCGAGCGCGGAGTACATTCGGGTCGTGTGGCTCGGCGTGGGCGAGGGAACCGAAGAACTCACGCGGCTCTACGAAGCAATCGAACGCCGCCTCATCGAGGAGGGGTTCGAACCGGAGAGCCACGGATTTACGCCGCACGTCACCCTCGGGCGGATGCGCCACGGTGGGGGCAAAGAGACGGTACAGCGCGCACTCGAAGCAGAGGGGGTGACGGCGGGGTCGATGCAGGTGACCGAGGTGCGACTCAAAGAGAGTCTGCTTACGGACGACGGCCCGGTGTACGTCACGCGTTCTCGGGTCGAACTGATTTAGGCCGGCCAAAACTTTTCAACTGAGTGATAATTCTTAAGCCCGCGCCAGCACAAGGAAGGGTATGGGACTACTGGCGAATCTCACGCTGGTGTTCGTCGCGGGATTCATCACCGCACTGGCAACCGGGATTGGTGCGTTGCCGTTTTTTCTGGTCGAACGCGTGAGCGACCGATGGAACGTCGCGCTGTGGGGGCTTGCCTCGGGCATCATGGTGTCTGCGTCGTTGTTCGGGCTGATTAGCGAGGGGCTTGCGAACGGAACGCCCGCAGAACTCGGCGTTGGCCTCGCCGCGGGCGTCGTGCTCGTCGTCGTGAGCCACCGCATCATCTCGGGCGTCGAAGTCTCGCCAAAGCGCTACGAGCAGGCGGATTTTCGCAAACTCCTGTTGATTCTCGGCATCCTCACTGTCCACTCGTTTCCAGAAGGCGTGGCCATCGGCGTCTCGTTTGCCGACCTGAATCTGGACGGGGGCTTTTCCCTGCTCGGATTCAGCGTGCCGTTGCTCGCCATCTTCATGACCATCGCCATCTCGATTCACAACATTCCCGAGGGCGTCGCCATCTCCATCCCGCTGCAGTCGATGGGCGTCTCGAAGTGGCGGATGGTGTGGTGGGCCGTGTTTTCGAGCCTCCCCCAGCCAATCGGGGCGGTGATTGCCTTCTACTTCGTCCGAATCGCGCGGGAGTTCTTGCCCTTTGGCTTTGGCTTTGCCGCAGGGGCGATGATTTATCTCGTCCTCTCTGAGTTCATCCCCGAGGCGCTCGAACTGGGCAAGGCAGTGCCCGGCGGTGGGCGGGCGGAACTCGTCTCCGGACTCGTCGTGGGCGTGCTCATCATGGTGCCCCTCGCGTTCATCTGAACCAGTGAGGGTGGCCAGAGTCAAAGGAACAAGAATTTAAGCCATCAAGGGGTACGCCCGTGTACTATGGGCAAGAAGTCGAAGGCCAAGAAAAAGCGCCTGGCCAAACTCACTCGCCAGAACACGCGCGTCCCCGCGTGGGTCATGATGAAGACGGACATGGAAGTCCGACAGAACTACAAGCGCCGCAGCTGGCGGCGAAGCGACACTGACGAATAATCATGAGCGCAAGCGATTTCGAGGAGCGCATCATCACGGTGCCGCTTCGTGACGTGACGGCAGTAGCAAAGCACCAGCGAGCAAACCGCGCGATGAAAATCATCCGCGAACACCTCGCAAAGAACTTCAAAGTCGACGCAGAAGACGTCCGCCTCGACCCAGCCATCAACGAGGCCATCTGGTCTCAGGGTCAGAAGCGTCCGCCGCGCAAACTCCGCGTTCGCGCAGCACGCTTCGAAGAGGACGGCGCCCACATCGTCGAAGCCGAACCGGCAGAGTAACGCTGTGCTTCGTGCGGCATTCTCCGGTTCCGCGTACGTCGGTATCTTCGCGCGGGCCACTGACGATTGCGTAGTCGTTCGCCCCGACGTCGAGGACACCCTCGTCTCCGATATCGCAGACGAACTCGGCGTCGACCCAGTGCAAACGACCGTCGGCGGGTCGGGCGCGCTTGGCGCGCTCGTCACCGGAAACGAAAACGGCCTGCTCGTTTCGAGCCGCATCAGTGAGTACGAATACGAGCGTCTCGCAGACGGCGTCTCCGTCCCGGTGTACGAACTGCCCGGGCGCATCAACGCCGCTGGAAACGTGATTCTCGCAAACGACACCGGCGCGTACGTCCACCCCGACCTCAGCGACGAGGCGGTGGAGGCGGTTCGCGACGGCCTCTCTGTGCCCGTCGAACGCGGCGACCTCGCCGGCGTCAGAACCGTTGGCGCGGCGGCGGTCGCCACCAACAAGGGCGTCCTCTGTCACCCGAAAGCGACCGACCAGGAACTCGACGCAATCGAAGCCCTGCTCGGCGTCCCGGCCGACATCGGCACCATCAACTACGGTGCCCCGCTCGTTGGCTCCGGACTCATCGCAAACGACACCGGCTACGTCGCCGGCAAAGATACGACCGGCCCCGAACTCGGCCGTATCGAAGACGCGCTTGACTACATCGCATAACCGGCTGACTAGCGCCATTTTTCTCCGGCCCGCAGTCGAGGCGACACCCGCTCGTGAGGAGAAGGGAAGATACTTCCCGCTCGCTCTCCGAAAGTTGTTCCATGAGTCAATTCACCGTGACTGGTCAGTTCAAGACAAGCCGTGGCTGGGAGTCGTACACAAAAACAATCGACGCGCCAAACGAGAACGTTGCAGAAGAGCGCATCTACACGCAGTTCGGCTCGAAACACGGTCTCAACCGAGCGAAGATCACCATTGACTCCGTCGAAGAGGCGGAGGAGGTCGCAGCATGAGTGCCCAACAGCAGATGCAGCAGCTCTCCCAACAGCTTCAGGCTCTCGATGAAGAGCGTCAGGAAGTCGAAGCTGAAATCGAGCAGAAGCGCGAAGAAAAGCAGTCGATGGACGAGGCAATCGAAGCCCTCGAACTCTTAGAATCCGGCTCGACGGTGCAGGTGCCACTCGGTGGCGGCGCACACCTCCGCGCAGAGATTCAGGACATCGACGAAGTCGTCGTCACCCTCGGTGGCGGCTACGCCGCAGAACGCGAACAGGAAGACGCCATCGAAACCCTGAAGCACAAGAAAGAGACGGTCGACGAAGAAATCAGCGAGCTTCAGGACGAAGTCGCAGAAATCGAAGAGCAGTCCTCGCAGTTAGAGCAGCAGGCCCAGCAGATGCAACAACAGCAGATGCAACAGCAGATGCAGCAGATGCAACAGCAGGGCGAAGGCGGCGAAGAATAAGGCAGGATGTTCGATGGACTAAAAGAGAAGCTTTCGAGCTTCCGAAAGGACGTCGAGGAGTCGGCCGAAGTCGAGGAGGACGCCGACGACTCGCCCGCAGCCGATACGGACGCGACCGAGGAGCCAGTGCAGGACGCCGCGTCCGAGCCGGAATCTGTCGAACCCGACGCGACGCCGGAGTCGGAGCCGGAGCCAGCCGAGCCGGAACCGGTGGCCGAACCTGAGACCGAACTGGAAGCCGAGTCCGAATCAGAGCCAGAACCGGTCGACGTAGCTGAAGACGTGGAAACCGAGGAAGCCGAGAAATCGAACGGCAGAAGCCTCGGCGAGCGCGCGAAACTGTTCGCCACCGGTCGGGTTGTCATCGACGAAGACGACTTAGAAGACCCGCTCTGGAATCTGGAGATGGCGCTCATCCAAAGCGACGTGGAGATGAACGTCGCAGAGGAGATTTTAGACCGCATCCGCGAGAAACTCGTCGGTGAGACGCGCGTCCGCGGACGGAGTACGGGCGACATCGTCGAAGAAGCGCTGCACGACGCCCTCTACGACGTGATTAGCGTCGGGCAGTTCGACTTCGACGGGCGGATTCAGGAGGCGGACAAACCCGTCGTCATCATCTTCACGGGTGTAAACGGTGTCGGGAAGACGACCTCCATCGCCAAGCTCTCGAAATACTTCGAGAAACAGGGGCTCTCGACGGTGCTCGCAAACGGCGACACGTATCGGGCGGGCGCGAACGAGCAGCTCGCAGAACACGCGCGCCTGCTCGAGAAGAAAATCATCACCCACGACCAAGGCAGCGACCCGACGGCGGTCATCTACGACGCCGTCGAGTACGCGAAGGCAAACGACATCGACGTGGTGCTCGGTGACACCGCCGGCCGACTCCACACGAACAACGACCTGATGGCGCAACTCGAAAAAATCGACCGCGTCGTCGGGCCGGACATGACCATCTTCGTGGACGAAGCGGTGGCCGGACAGGACGCAGTCGAACGCGCCCGGACGTTCAACAACGCCGCGGCCATCGACGGCGCAATCTTGACGAAAGCCGACGCCGACTCGAACGGCGGCGCGGCCATCTCCATCGCCCACGTCACGGGCAAGCCAATTCTCTTCCTCGGCGTCGGGCAGGGGTACGACGACATCGAGCGATTCGACCCCGAGCAGATGCTCGAACGCCTCCTTGGCGAGTAATCTCGGGGCCACCGCCCGAGAAAAAGCCTTTATCACTTCGACCGCCTAGGCTCGCGTAACATGGTACTTGACAATCTCGGGAGTTCCCTTCGGGGCACCCTCGACAAACTCCGCGGGAAATCTCGTCTCAGCAAGGAGGATGTCGAGGAGATCGTCAAGGAGATTCAGCGCTCTCTCCTGCAGGCCGACGTCGACGTCGGCCTCGTGATGGAACTCTCCGACAACATCAAACAACGCGCACTGGAGGAAGAACCGCCGGGGGGCACCTCCGCGCGCGACCACGTCCTGCGCATCGTCTACGAAGAACTCGTAGACCTCGTCGGTGAGAGCACCGAACTGCCACTCGAAAAACAGACCATCATGCTCGCAGGCTTACAGGGGTCGGGGAAGACGACCTCAGCCGCGAAGATGGCGTGGTGGTTCTCGAAGAAAGGCCTGCGCCCCGCTGTCATCCAAACGGACACCTTCCGACCGGGTGCCTACGACCAGGCAAAAGAGATGTGTCGGCGAGCAGAAGTCGATTTCTACGGCGACCCCGACGAAGAAGACCCCGTCAAAATCGCCCGCGAGGGCCTCGAAGCGACGAAGGATGCGGACGTGCAAATCGTGGACACGGCCGGTCGCCACGCGTTAGAAGACGACCTCATCGCAGAAATCGAGGAGATTCGCGCGGCAGTGAACCCAGACCGCTCGCTGCTCGTGCTTGACGCGGCAATCGGGCAGGGCGCAAAAGCGCAAGCCCAGCAGTTCGACGAGTCGGTGGGTATCAACGGCGTCATCATCTCGAAACTCGACGGGACGGCCAAAGGTGGGGGTGCGCTCACCGCGGTCAAGGAGACGAACTCCTCGATTGCCTTCCTCGGGATGGGTGAAACGGTCCAGGACATCGAACGCTTCGAGCCGAGTGGCTTCATCTCGCGGCTGCTCGGGATGGGCGACCTGAAACAACTCACCGAGCGCGTCGAACGCGCGATGGCGGAAACCCAGGACGAAGACGATGACTGGGACCCAGAGGACATGCTGAAAGGCAAGTTCACCCTCCGGGACATGCGCCGGCAGATGCAGGCGATGAACAAGATGGGACCACTCGACCAGGTGCTCGACATGATTCCCGGCCTCGGCGGCGGACTCAAAGACCAACTCCCCGACGACGCGATGGACGTGACCAAAGACCGGATGCGCGTCTTCGAGTTCATCATGGATTCGATGACCGAAAACGAGTTGGAGAACCCGCGGTCTATCAGCGCGAGTCAGGTCAAACGGATTGCGCGTGGCTCTGGCACCTCAGAGGAGAAGGTGCGTGAACTGCTCCAGCAACACAAGATGATGGAGCAGACGCTGAAGCAGTTCGGTGGCATGGGCGACGGCGACATGCAGCGGATGATGAAGCGGATGGAAAAACAAGGCGGTGGCGGCATGGGTGGCCTCGGCGGCATGGGACCGTTCTGAGTCGCCGTAAACTGGTTTTTTATCCCTGCGGGCGCACAGTCAGACCATGAGTGCCCGCGACATCGCACTAGAGGCGTACCGGGAAGCCCTCCCGGCGCTCACTGCGAGTGTCGCGGGCGGCCTGTTCGCGGGCGTCGTCCTCAGTGGGATGCGCGCCGAACTTCAGGACGTGGCCGGACTGCTTGTGTTGATTCCTGCGCTTCTCGCCACCCGCGGGAACGTCTATGGCTCGCTTGGCGCGCGACTGGCAACCGGACTCCACCAAGGGCTTGTCGAGCCACACGTCTTCAACGGTGACCGCAGGCTCCAGTCTGCGGTGGTGGCGGCGATGGCGAATGGGATTCTCGCCAGTCTGTTCGCAGCGTCGGTCGCGTTTTTCGTCCTCGATGGGCTGTCGAGACCGGTCGCACCGCTCGGGACGTTGTTGGCGATTGCACTCGTCGCTGGCTTACTCTCGGGGATTGCGCTCTCGGGGGTCGTCGTGACCGTCGTCTTCGCGGGGTACCGACGCGGGCACAACCCGGACACGCTCGTTGGCCCCGTCGTGACGACGACCGGCGACGTGTTCGGTCTCGCCTTTCTCCTGCTCGCCGTGCGAACCGTGCTCGCGCTGGGGGGTGGCTAGATGCCCACCGAGTGGACCATCAAAGCGATTACCCGCGCGATGTTGCCCGTCTTACTCCCGCTCACGCTTGTCGAAATCGGGAGTGGACTCGTCCTCGGGACGTTCGAGAGCACACTTATTCGCCACCCCTCGCTGCTCGTGCTCGTCCCCGTCACCATCGGCACCGCGGGGAATCTTGGAAGTATTCTCGCCGCGCGGCTTTCGACGGCGTTTCACCTCGGACTGCTCTCCTTTGGCCGGGCGGATGAAACCCTTCTCGGAAACGCGCTTGCGACAATCGGCCTCGCGCTTACCGTCTTTCCGGTCGTCGGCATCGGCGCGTGGGTGCTCGCGTGGCTCACCGTCGGCACCGACCTTTCGGTACTGACGGTGTTGCTCGTCTCGGTGACGAGCGGGGCGGCCCTCGCGGTGGTGGCCGTCGTCATCACGTTCATTGCGACGTATGCGGCCTACCGCTTCGAACTCGATCCCGACGACGTGGTGATTCCCGTCGTCACGAACGCCTCAGACGTGCTCGGCGTCATCATCCTGTTTCTCGCCGTGCGGACTTTCGTCTGAACCGACGAACATTTGCCCCGCTCGCCCCGACGGGCACACGTGCAGTTCGGTGACCTTCTCTGGACCGTCGGCCCGCGGGTGGCGAAGATTTCACTGTTTATCGCCATCGGTGTCTTCCTCGCCAACCTCGCCGTCGCCTTCGGCGCGGTGCGGAAAATCGCCGCCCTCTCGCGGCCGCTCACCCAACCCGCAAATCTACCCGAGGAAGTCGGAACCGCGATTCTGACGACGACGGCTTCGACCACCGCCGGGTACGGGATGCTCGCAGAGTTCCGCGAGTCGGGCATGCTCGACGACCGCGCCACGCTCGTCGCAGTCACCATCAACACGTTCTTCGGCTTCGCCCAGCACATCTTCACGTTCTACGCGCCCGTCCTCATCCCGATTCTCGGCCTCCGGGTCGGTCTCATGTACGTCGGCGCGCGGGCGCTCATCGCCCTCGCCATCACCGTCGTCGGAATCTGCGCAGGAGCACTCCTCCTCTCTGGGCGCAACGTGAATCACGCGGCGCGACCCGACACCATCGAAACGCCGGATGCAGAGACCCAATCGACCCGAGAGAAACTCACAGACGCAGCCACGAACACCGCGACAAAACTCCGCAACATTGTCCCTCGGCTCGCCGTCATCTACACGCTGGTCGTGTTCCTCACCGCGCGCTACGACGTGGCCGCCGCGACTGCCTTCGCAGACCCCGTCGTCGAAGCGGTGGGGCTGCCCGGCGCGGCCGTACCGGTCATCGCTGTACTCACCCTCGATACGACCAACGGCGCGCTCGTGCTTGCGCCACTCATCGAAAACGGGACGTTCACCGCGCGGGCGGCGGTGGCAACGATGCTCATCGGAAGCATCATCTCGTTTGCCGTCACTACGTTCAAACGCTCGATTCCGTTCCAGTACGGCATCTGGGGGGCAGAGTTCGGGTCGAAAGTCATCGCCGTGAACACGGGACTGAAGCTCATTTTCATCTCACTCGCGGTGGCGATTTTGCTCGCGCCCATCTGGTAACTCGACGTACGACGTGGTTATGTCGAATCATCTTCGACAATCGCACGCAACACGCCGACAAAATCAGCATCAGATGAGAGTCCGTCGAACGACGTGTCGAGATTCTCGCGCCCGCGTTCGATTCGGGCAACGAGGTCTCTGTACTCTTCGTTCGATTCGAGGACAGAGCGGGTGAATTCGGCTTCGAGGGCGGCTTTGCGAGCAACGAGCGAGAAGTAGTTTTGTAAGTCGTCTGCGACCGCACCGCGTGCGAGCAGTCGTTCGATGGTGTCACGGAGCTGGTCGCGTGTGGGCGGTTTCGTGACGTATTCGTCAAAGCCCATTTCGATGATATCGAAGTCTGGGTCGACGGCCGTCACTATCGCCACCCGGCAATCAATGTCTCGTGCCCGGATTTCTTCGAGCACCTCGTCGCCGGACATCCCCGGCATCATGCGGTCTAAGAGGACGATATCGATGGAATCGTCAAGTTTCGAGAGCGCCTCTTTGCCGGATGCAGCGTGTATGACGGTGTAGGACTCTGCCAGCCACCGTTCGTACGTTTCGCCCACATCTGGCTCGTCTTCGACGATGAGGACAGTTGGCCGCGCAGAGGTTGCCATGATAGATGTGTGATACGGATGCAGACCTCTTGATACTTTGTCTAGTTGCATCCGAAGAAAACGACTCGATTATGAGCCGCCATTAGGCAAGCGGAAGTTCAATCACGAACACGACACCGTTTGGAACGTTGTCCTCAACCGAGACGGAACCACCGTACTCTGCGACCATCGAATCAACGAAAAAGAGGCCAAAACCAGAGCCAGTCGATTTGGCGTGTCCCGTCTCATCGCGCCGAAAGATGCGTTCTTTGTGGTCATCTGGAATCCCACGGCCGTTGTCGGCGATGTGAACCGTGGCGCGGTCTTCGGACACCGCTGCAGTCACTGAGATACGGAGTCCGTCTGCGTCGTTGTGGTTTATCGCGTTCGTGAGGACGTTGCCGAACACCTCCCCGAGCAGTTCGTTTGCGAAAACCGTGATATCATCGGGGATATCGGTCTCGAACTCGACTTCTGGGTAGGTGTCTTTGATTCGGCGAACCTCATCTCTGAGTACCAAAGAGAGGTGAGTGTCTTCGAGGTTCGGGTCTGTATTACCGTTTAGCGTATCAAGGATGGTCCGCACCCGGCGGACGATACCGATGATGTTGTTACTCCAGTTGATAATCGTCTCCGCGTCTTTCGACTGGTCTGCGTCGAGGTCTTCTACGAGGAACTCGGCACGCGACCGTATCACCGTCATCCCGTTTAACACGTCGTGACGGAGAATCGAATTGAAAAACTCCATCTGCTCTGTCTGGCGCTGTAAGTCCTTTTCACGCGTCGCTCGTTCGAGTGCTGTCCGCGTATTCGCAACGAGGAGCTGTGCGAGTACCAGGTCTGTTTCATCGAACTCATGAGCGGTCGAGCTGCCACTGACCAACACACCGAGTTCCCCAAGTGGAACGATTAACTCACCGCCATCTGTGTCCGCAAGGCCGCGTCCGATATCGTCAGCAATCTGAATCTCACCGCTCTCGTAGGCCTCCCACACGGCACCGTTTTCGGGGGTGAACGTCGGCAGGTCGTCAGTCGAAACATCTGTGGTAGCCGCCCACGCGACCGGTTTTAGCGATTTGTCATCGCTTTGCAACCAAATACCGGGGCGTGACAGATTGAGCGCGTTCTGTGCAGTGAGAACCGCAATCTGTGAAATCTCCTCGTGGGTGAGTTCTTGCATCATCGCCCGCGTTGCTTCGTTGAGCGCGCTGATTCCGCGTTCGCGTTTGTGCCGCTCGGTCACGTCCATCGCAACGGCGATGACGCTCGTTATCTCACCAGACTCTGTTACGGGTTGGACCCATACTTGATATGTTCGACCCCACATTTCAAGCATCACATCGACGAACGCGCCATCGAAGCTGCGTTCGATAGCGTCGGTTATCTCGCTTTCCGCGCCAAACAGGTCTGCAACAGTCGAGCCAACATGCTGGTTTTGCTCGCGTGAGACCTGCTCTAATCCCTTACCGACCTGCAGGGTAATCGTGCGGTCTGTTTCGATGACGAACAGAATAATCGGCATGTTTTCGAGAATCGTCCGCAATCGCAACTCACGGGTGATGAGTTGCTGTTCGAACGCAGCCCGCTCTGAGATGTCGCGAACGACGTAGAGATAACCCCCCTGTGGTCGCGATGAGAAGGTGATCTCCTGTGGATACGTTTCCCCGTTACGTCGGAGGCCAGTGAGTTCACCTCGCCAACTGCCCGTCTCTGAGAGTGTGGGCAGAATCTCTTCTTCGATGTGGGCGGCTTCAGCGTCCTCGTAACACATGTGAAATGTCCGACCGATGAACACCGCTGGGTCGTCGTAGCCGTACACCTCGGCGTGTGCCTGATTGACTTGTTCGTACTCGCCCGACTCGGTGAGAATGGCCATGCCGTCTCTCGAAGCAGCAACCGCTTGCCTCGTCTGTTCGGCCGCGCGATGTTCTATTCGTCTGTACGCATCGTACACCCCAATCAACAACCCAACCGACCCTCCCACCGTCATGCTGCCTACAACCACGAACTGCCAGTGGTGAAACGCCATCCCACGAATGAACTGGTGGCTGATAATCCAACCAACCATCAGCGACATCCCAAGGAGACCGGCGACGAACCAAGAGGTGATTCTACGCAGTTCACCGGCCTCAATCTCACTCCGGTAGAGCCCGTAGCTGGCGGCGATGATGACGAGAGCCATGGTCAGCGGCAAAACTGCCTGGACGACTTTGCCAAGAGGAGACTGCATCTGAGAAGTGTGCCAGAGTTCAAATATCGCTAAAATAGCGCCAACGCACGCGATGAGGCAGACGCTCCCCGCTCTGACGGCGCGCTCGCTCAGAATTGAGGATCGCTTGGCGCTCATGAAATACCGCCGCCTCCGACAACGAACCCTCTATCCGAGGCTCGAGCAAATAATAGGATTGACGCAGACATTGTCACGGTTACTATCCAGTTCGAAGATTGATAAAAGATGGGTTGAAAACATATTCCGAGAGAATCTACATGGGCCAATATAGCTCAAATGAGCGATAGCGTGGCTGAAACGCGCAATTTCGGAAGGGGTAACGGACTCCTCTACGGCCCACCACGCATGACACAGGTGGACGAGGAACCCAGCGAGAAGTCCATCGATTCACTGGCAGTTACGGACGCCGTCGCGGTCATCCAAAACCGCACTGAGAAGGAGCCTGACGACCTCTAAGTCGGCCCAGCCGTTTGCCTTTGTAGTTGACTTGAACTCCTCGAGCGAAACTGGTTCGTCAGGGGTCAAGTTGAGATACCCGCGAGTTTCCCAGATGATTCCAGCCCAGTCGGGCGAGCGACTCACGTAGCACACCTCAGTGATTCGTCGACGGCGTTTCCACTCAGTGGTGTGCGTCGAGACCCGGCAGTATGATATTGTGCAAGTGGGGCGCCGTCGCTCGCTGGACGTTGGATTCTGCGGAAAACGCTGTATGCCGAGGGCCGGATTATGAACCACGGTCGCAGACAAGCTGCTCCCTCGTTCAAATCCTCGACTGGGTGCTGTCGCTCACGGAGTTGTTCGCGACACAAAAGCCAAGGGCCGGATTTGAACCGGCGATGGGCGGCTCTGCAGGCCGCTGCGTTTGGCCGGACTCTGCCACCTTGGCGCATCACATGGTAGTGGGGTGAGTCGCTTAAGCGTAGCGGTCTGTAATGAATCACCAGACGCGAGCGTTGTCACTCGCCGTCTGTAAATGAAAAAAGCCCAGAGCTCTCGCTCTAGGCTAAATGAATGAAGTATGAATGGAGGCGGCGAACCACTGGTTGCAGACCGTTATAACGGACTGTTCTCCAATTCCACCGGGACAAACCCTGCGTGTACTATGGATGGCAGTCCTGGGACTGTACCTTGTCACCCTTGCGGGTCAGCTCTCCCAGAGACTCTCGTACTCCAGTACTCACTGGAACGCAGGCAGGCTTATCTTCCGTGTTCGGGATGGGTACGGGAGTGACCCTGCCGCTCTGGCCGCCTTAACGCCGATCTGTGGAATCGAACCACTGGCACCGTGTGTGGTGAACACCAGTTATCGGTGGTATGTGCTGTAATGTACGTGCAATCCAGTTTACGCCCGGACTCGTTCCGAGTCCATCCGTAATGCGGTATGATTAAGTGGCGACCTGTTAGTGCTCGCGGGCTAAACGCCTCGTTGCCTCAGCGCGTACACCCCGAGTCTATCGAACTCGTCTTCTACGAGTGGTCTTAATAGTGCTTCTTTTCCAGGTGGGTTTCGAGCTTAGATGCATTCAGCTCTTACCCCTTGTTGCGTAGCTGCCCGGCACTTGCCCTTTCGGACAACCGGTACACCAGTGGCAACCATTCGTAGTTCCTCTCGTACTATACGAACGTTCCCGTCAAGCACCTTGCACCCCCAATAGATAGCAGCCGACCTGTCTCACGACGGTCTAAACCCAGCTCACGACCTCCTTTAATAGGCGAACAACCTCACCCTTGCCCGCTGCTGCACGGGCAGGATGGAGGGAACCGACATCGAGGTAGCAAGCCACCGGGTCGATATGTGCTCTTGCCGGTGACGACTCTGTTATCCCTAGGGTAGCTTTTCTGTCATCAATTGCCCGCATCGAGCGGGACTAATTGGTTCGCTAGACCACGCTTTCGCGTCAGCGTTCCTCGTTGGGAAGAACACTGTCAGACGACCTTATGCTCTTGCACTCTTCCTCGGGTCTCCGACCCGAGTGAGGTCATCTTAGGGCGCGCTCGATATCTTTTCAAGCGCGTACCGCCCCAGTCAAACTGCCCGGCTACCGGTGTCCTCCTCCCGGAGTGAGGGTCACAGTCACTAACGGGTAGTATTTCAGTGATGTCTCGGTGATCCGCTAGCGCGGATACCTGTGTAACGACTCCTACCTATCCTGCACATTAGCGACCATGTCCCAGCGACAGCCTGCAGTAAAGCTCCATAGGGTCTTCGCTTCCCCTTGGGGGTCTCCAGACTCCGCACTGGAATGTACAGTTCACCGGGCCCAACGTTGGGACAGTGGCGCTCTGGTTGATCCATTCATGCAAGCCGCTACTTAAGCGGCAAGGTACTACGCTACCTTAAGAGGGTCATAGTTACCCCCGCCGTTGACGGGTCCTTCGTCCTATTGTACTAGGTGTTCAGATACCCGCACTGGGCAGGATTCAGTGACCGTACGAGTCTTTTCAGATTTGCGGTCACCTATGTTGTTATTAGACAGTCCGAGCGCCCGAGTCACTGCGACCTGCCCCATTCCGGGGCAGGCATCCCTTATCGCGAACTTACGGGACTAATTTGCCGAATTCCCTAACGTCGGTTATTCCCGACAGGCCTTAGCTTTCTCCGCTATGGACACCTGTGTCGGTTCTCGGTACGATCATCATAATTGCCTTTTCACGGGCTCCAGGTTGGGTCGAGTTTCCCTATCCTGCCGTTCATCCGCTTCGTGCCATTACGGCTTCCACGGATTTGGACAGTTCGACCGGGCGAATGCCCGGCTCGACCGACCCCGAAGCGTCGGCTTTTAGTTTATGATGGCGCTGGAATATTAACCAGCTTCCCTTTTGTCTTACTCGAATTGCGGTAAGACTTAGGATCGGCTAACCCTCAGCTGACGAACATTGCTGAGGAACCCTTATCCATTCGGCCGTCGAGATTCTCACCCGACTATCGCTGCTACTATGGCCAGGATTTTCGTTACTGCTCGGTCCACACGAGTTCTCACCCGCGCTTCCACCCAAACAGAATGCCAACCTACTGAATCACGATGTTACTCGTGCCGTCAGGTCTCGGTGGTAGACTTGAGCCCCGATCATTTTCGGCGCCTCGAACCTCGGCCGGTAAGCTGTTACGCTATTCTTAGAGGGTAGCTGCTTCTAAGCTCACCTCCCGGCTGTTTAGGGCTCGAGACCACCTTTAAATCGCACTTAGTCTACACTTTGGGACCTTAACCCGACTCTGGGTTGTCTCCCTCACGGTACACAGGCTTACCCCGCGCACCGGACTCCCAGCTTCGACAGCGTCTGTAGGTTCGGAGTTTGACAGGGGAGTCGACTCCTCTCGGAGGCGAGCTCCCCAATCGGTCGCTCTACCCCACAGACTACCTCAGCTGAGGTCATGCTTCGACATGTTTCGGTTGGAACCAGCTGTTTCCGAGTTCGATGGGCCTTTCACCCCTACACACAGATCACGGGAGGGTATTGTAGGACACCACCCCTAGCAGGCTTCCACATGGCTTTCGCCATGCTTCACCTTGCCCATGTGTAGATCACTCGGTTTCGGGTCGTGCCCGTTTGGCTCCCCGCACTTGAATACGGCGGCCCTCACGCAAAGCGCTGCGGCCATGTTGGTTTCCCTATGCCTTCCTCGATACTCGAGTTAGACTCGCCAAACAAGCACACTCCCTGGCTCGTTTTTCAAAACGCACGACGGAACACCGGCTCTCTGAGATTCGTACTAGAGGCTCGCACCTCGTTCCTTTTTCTCAGAGCCTTTTATGCCCCGTCGCTCCATCACTGACTGATTTCAAGACCTATTGCACCTTCCTTCTCGGAGTGCTTTTCAGCGTTCGCTCACGCTACTTGTTTACTATCGGTCTCAAGTTGTATTTAGTCTTGGCAGTAGATGCCTGCCTTATTGGCGAGGGATTTCCAACCCCCGCTACTCAGGTACTGGTGCACAGCGTACTGATTTGTGTTACGGGGTTTTCACCCTGTGTCACGCTCTGTTCCAAGAGACTTCACACAAAATTTCTGCTGATGAGTACCAGCCCATACACCACATTGCCCGAAGGCTTCGGTTTGGACTGTGTCGCCTTCACTCGCCGTTACTAACGACATCCCGATTTGGTTTCTTTTCCTGCTCCTACTAAGATGTTTCAATTCGGAGCGTTCCCCATTGCGCGAAGCAATTGTAAAGGGATTCCCATTAGGAGATCTGTAGTTCTTAGCCTCCGTGCGGCTCCCTACAGCTTTTCGCAGCTTGGCACGTCCTTCGTCGGCACTTGAGCCGAGCTATCCACCAGCCAGTATAGTTTCCACGATTGTTTGTTCCGGTTGTGACTCGGAACGCGTCCAGTGGACGTCTGGATTGCACGTACACACAGCGTCATCACGCACACATCGGGTAAGATGATGCGTTCAACCCTTCCCACTCGCGCTTACACGGAGTGGTGCATCGGTTCTTGCAGGTATTCAATCAAAGCGCCGTCTCCCACTTAAGGGACACGGTTCGTGATTGAACACGTTTGCATGGACCCACAGGGATTCGAACCCTGGGCATCCTCCTTGCAAAGGAGGCACTCTACCACTGAGCTATGGGCCCGCCTTCCAACTGGAAGGCAGTTGTTAGCCTTGATAGTTCTAAGGTGCCCGACCGGTGAAACGCGGTCGAACTGTGAAACCAGTTAAGGTGGGTCGGGCCGAAGCCCGATCCCGGTCTTTAGGAGGTGATCCAGCCGCAGATTCCCCTACGGCTACCTTGTTACGACTTAAGCCCCCTTGCGAAGCCCAGATTCGACCACCGTTACGGTGGCCTCATCCGGACCTCACTCGGGTGCTTTGACGGGCGGTGTGTGCAAGGAGCAGGGACGTATTCACCGCGCCCTTCTGAGACGCGATTACTACCGAATCCAGCTTCATGAGGGCGAGTTTCAGCCCTCAATCCGAACTACGATTGAGTTTAGGAGATTAGCGTCCTCTTTCGAGGTTGCAACCCATTGTCTCAACCATTGTAGCCCGCGTGTAGCCCAGCACATTCGGGGCATGCTGACCTACCGTTGCCCGTTCCTTCCTCCGCTTTGGCAGCGGCAGTCCACCTAATGTACCCAACCACCTCAGGGGTGTTGCTGGCAATTAGGCGTGCGGGTCTCGCTCGTTGCCTGACTTAACAGGACGCCTCACGGTACGAGCTGACGGCGGCCATGCACCTCCTCTCAGTAGGTCAAGTAAGCTCATCACACTGACTTTCACTCCTACTGTCGATGCTGGTGAGATGTCCGGCGTTGAGTCCAATTAAACCGCAGGCTCCTCCGGTTGTAGTGCTCCCCCGCCAATTCCTTTAAGTTTCATCCTTGCGGACGTACTTCCCAGGCGGCTCGCTTCACGGCTTCCCTACGGCACAACACTGGCTCGTAGCCAGTGTCACACCTAGCGAGCATCGTTTACAGCTAGGACTACCCGGGTATCTAATCCGGTTCGAGACCCTAGCTTTCGTCCCTCACTGTCGGATCCGTTCTTCTGGAGTGCTTTCGCCATCGGTGGTCCGTCTAGGATTACAGGATTTCACTCCTACCCCGGACGTACCCTCCAGACCTCCCGGTCCCAAGCCGCACGGTTTCCGTTGGACGCCTGCTCGTTAAGCGAGCAGATTTCCCAACGGACCTGTGCGGCCAGCTACGGACGCTTTAGGCCCAATAATAGCGGTCATCACTTGAGCTGCCGGTATTACCGCGGCGGCTGGCACCGGTCTTGCCCAGCCCTTATTCTTGTACCTCCTTACGGTACAGAAAAGCGAGGACTGTATGCCCTCGCACTTGGGGTTCCCTTATCGCACTGTCGTGCAGTGTAAAGTTTTCGCGCCTGCTGCGCCCCGTAGGGCCCGGAATCTTGTCTCAGATTCCGTCTCCGAGCTCTTGCTCTCACAACTCGTACCGATTATCGGCACGGTGGGCCGTTACCCCACCGTCTACCTAATCGGCCGCAGTCACATCCTATGGCGCCGGAGCATTTCAAGGTCTAAGCATTCCAGCAGAAGACCCCTATTTGACATTATCCTCAGTTTCCCGAGGTTATTTCAATCCATAGGGTAGTTTGACCACGTGTTACGGAGCTTTCCGCCACGAATCTAAATTCGTGCAACTAGCATGGCTAAATCGAACCCCAATAGCAATGACCTCCGGCAGGATCAACCGGAATGTTCCCCTGGTAAACCAGGGGGGTGTGGCGGGAGCTGTGTATGAAACACAGCTACCATATCGCTAAATCGCTATTGGTATCACAAGTTCGACGACACACGATTACCGATCGGGTGTCACCGAACTATCAAGGCTAACATCAGATCCCATCTTTACGGCGGACCGCAGGGGTGGAATCCTCATTTCCTTCGGACCTGAACATACTCCGGGACGGGTCATAAACCCATCGAACGGTGCGTGTCGGCCCATGAGTGGGGACGGGATTCAACCGTCGCCCAGTCACGCTTGCTTTCTGTCTGCATTCATTCGGAATGTCCTTACCCACTTAAGGGCGTCGGATTCCGATTCGAAGTTGGGTGTCGGAGGGTGGCTCCGACCTCCCGCGCTTCACAGTACATCCGAACGCCCTTACACACTTAAGGGCATCGGAATCAGGTGGACGCCGGGTGTCGATTTCCGGGCGTCCCGCGCTTATTAATCCCGAATGCCCTTACACACTTAAGGGCTACGGATGCAATCCGGTGCAACGAGGCCGGGTCGGGCGTCCGACCCTCCTGCGCTGCTTCACATTATTCCCGATGGGGGGGTTACACTTAAGACCGTCGAACGAACGGCGCTTCGTCATGCGGTTTCATGGGTACTGCAGACACGACCCGCGAGAACAGAGCCACACAGTGGTGTGACGAGCCGCTCTGCAAAGACCGCCGAACAGCGAGCGTTGCGACTGAGCAGCGAGAGTGGCTCGATGAATGGTGTCGCGCGGATGGAGGCCGACCGATCATCCCTCGCCTGTCGCGTCAGGTCTGGTCGGGTGTTGGCCGCGCAGACTGGTCTACGAGCAGGGGTGGTAAAGGGGACACGGTCTCATCGAGAGGTGTGCCCGAGCGCGCTACGCGAGCGTACGGAAAGAGTAACTACGGCCGAAAAATGCGTATGAATGCGAGCTTAGATCTCTTCTAAGTGTTCGATACCCTTCTTCGAGACGTTGGCCTCGGTGATGACGGTAGGCATCCAGTTTGGCTTATCATCGGGTGCTTCCTCCTTCCAGGCCCAGCCATCGTAGATGTGGACTTTCGTCGTCCCTTTTTCGCGGAGGCGAAGTTCGGTGCGCTTTGCCGCACTCTCGCTTTTCGCGGGCTTCAGTCGACGGGCGGCTTTGAGTGCTGCCTGTCGGGGGGTTCGTCCTGAGAAGACGCTCGATTCCTTACCGCTCTTGTCGCGCAGGGCAAAGTTGCGCTTTGAATCCTCACTACGTGCCATGGTTTTGGCTCCATGTCAAACGAGCACATGCCACCTAATAAAGATATCCCCAAAATCGGGGTACTCCGACGCCATCTTTATATACGTGATTCAGGAAAATTGGCCGATTCGACCGAAAATCACCGACTAGGCTGGTATGTGCAACCCTTGCACGCACCCCTCATTTTAAATATAATGACCGGCTGAGCGCTCTGACGCTTCGATACAGGCCGACTCACGGTAGACTTAAGTATCCACTACAGCGAACCTGCGAATAAGATACCGCGATGGTACGGAAAAAGAAGCTCAGTCCGAGTGGGGCAAAAGACGAGAATGGGGAATACCACAACGTGCACCTGAACCTGCACGAAGACGAGCTGAAAGTTGCAGGGATGGATATCGGTGATGAAGTGTTCGTTCGCGTACGCGAGGGGAAAATCATCATCCAAAAAGCAGACCAAGATAAGGTCGAACACGAGTTCTAACCCACCAGTTCTCCCTTCGCTACTCACACGGTGGAGTCACAACCCACGCCCAACAAGAGGGCTAACTCCGTCCATCGCGTAGCACCACACAGTAATGGCGCGTTTTCGGTTCGAACCCACCCCTCGAACGCTCGACTGGACGCTGTTTGTCGTCGTCGCCCTCGAAGTCGCAACCGGTCTCCTCAGTCTCATCGCTGGTGAACCAGCCGACGCCATCGTCTTCGTCAGCCACGGGGTGCTCGGATTCACTCTTACCGTCCTCGTTGCCTGGAAACTGCGCCGTGTCGCCCCGCGCCTCAGAACCCGGGTTGCAGGACGGTGGACGACTGCACTCTCCGCCCTCCTCGCAGCGGTCACCCTTGGCGCGCTCGCAACCGGCGTGTTCTGGGCGTTCGGTGGCGACTTTCGATTCTTGCTGTGGAACGCACTCAACGTCCACATCGCGCTTGGGTTGCTCGTCGTCCCCATCCTTGCACTCCACCTGAGACGTCACTACCACACGCCACAACCGGCGGACTTCACACAACGTCGAATCGCCCTCCAGTACGGGTCGCTCCTCGTGTTCGGCGCGCTCACGTGGCGCGTTCAACAGGCAACAAGCCGACTCCTCGCCCTCCCCGGCGCAACCAGACGATTCACCGGCTCGAAAGAACGCGGGAGCGACGCGGGGAACGCCTTCCCGCTGACCAGCTGGGTCGCAGACGACCCCGCCCCAATCGACGTCGAACACTGGACGCTCACACTCACCGGCGAACTCGCACGGCCACGCTCGTTCAGCTATGACGACCTCACACCCGAGGACGAAACCCGCGCCATCCTCGACTGTACGAGTGGCTGGTACTCCGCCCACGACTGGCAGGGCATCGCCGTTGGGTCCCTCCTCGACCTCGCAGAACCCACCCCGGCGGCGCGCTGGGTTTCCTTCCGGTCAGTCACCGGCTACCGGTGGAGTCTCCCCATCGAAGAAGCCCGTGACGCGCTCCTCGCAACCCACGTCGACGGCGAAGCGCTCGTCCACGGTCACGGCGCGCCGCTCAGGCTGGTCGCGCCCGGGAGACGTGGCTTCCAGTGGGTGAAATGGATTACGGCAATAGAACTGCGAGAACGCAGAGACGTGAGCGAGTGGCTGGCGATTTTCGTGAGTGGGTTCAGCGAGACTCCTCGGGAGTAATCGGCTTTCCGTCCTTCGTTGGGGGTGCGATGTGGTCGATGAACTGCTCAACACCCGGTTCGTGCACGCGCACGCGAACCGCGAGGTCGCCAAGTTCGCCGGGTTTGCCGACCGAGAAGTTCACGACGCCCTTGAACGCCGCCTGCTTTTTCAACCCGAACGAGAAGGTGTCGCCTTCAAGCGTCGAAAAGAACTCACCGCGGGCGGTGTCGAGAATTTGCTGTTTGTGCAAACACTGCGAGAAGTGGTCCATGCTGTGGGCTTCTGCCACCAACTCACCGGGGTTCGTCGAGACCGTCGCCTCGGGGAACAGGTTCGTGATGGCGTCGGCCACACGGTCTGTGACCTCCGTCGCCTTGACTGGCGCCGTGATTTCGACATCAACGGAGTAAATCATTCGGTGGCCTCCGATTCTTTCGCGGCGGTCTCAAGGGCGTCGATACCGTCTTCGAGAAGCGTCCGAATCGACTCGTGGAACGCCGCAAGCGAAGTCGTGTTCTCGATGACCACGTCCGCTCGCTCCATCGCCTCGCCCATCCCGTAGCCGAGTTCGCGTTCGTCGCGCTCGCGCAGGTCGGCCTTCGCTTCGGCCGTCGGGTCCCTGCCCCGGTCTCGAATCCGTTCGAGTCGAGTTTCGAAGGGTACCTCGATACTCGCAAGGACGAACTGGTCGCCAAACGCCGCCTCGAAACATTCGACTTCGGCCGCGCCACGAATCCCGTCGACGAGCACCACGTCGCTGTCTTCGAGGTGTGCTTCGATAAGCGGCAACGACCGGTTTGCAACGGCCGCAAGCCCGCCTTGCTCTCTGAGGTCAGTCGCTACGATCCCCATGTTGTCCTCCGTGATGTCGAGCCCACGGTCGCGACACTCGGCCCGGATGACATCCCCCATGGTCAACACGGGAATGTCGAGTTCCTTCGCAACCGTCGCGGCCTCGCTCTTGCCGCTTCCCGGCAGTCCGACAATACCGATAACACGCATTACGTCGGCGTACTCGTGAGGCGCGCATAAGCCCTCTGCTCCGGGTGGGACACACCTTTTCTCGCTTCACCACTTACGACGAGTATGGCACAACGCCCCCTGTTGGTTCGCGCCCTCTGGTTCGTCGCCGTTGGTTGGTGGCTCACCCCCGCACTCATCAACATCGCGTGGTTCCTGAACGCCACCCTCATCCTCCTCCCGCTCGGAATCAAACTCATCAACCTCGTCCCAACCGCCCTCACGCTGAAAGAGCCACGCTCGCTTTCGACACCGGAGTCGAGCCGCGGCCAACACTCACTGGTCATTAGACTCCTCTACTTCATTTTCATCGGCTGGTGGCTCAGCCTCGCGTGGGCGAACATCGCCGCCTTCTTCGCCATCACCATCATCGGCCTCCCCATCGCCTACTGGATGTTCAATCTGCTCCCCTTCGTCACCTCGCTGTATCGCTTCGACGGGTAAAACGCAGACCGCTACAATTTTTGACTGTCACCGAGAACGACCGGTAGGGCACGTAGCTCAGTCTGGATAGAGCGTCGGACTTCTATCCTTCTCAGCACTCTGCTGGGAGGGGAAGACATCCGACGGTCGTGGGTTCGAATCCCATCGTGCTCGTCATCTCCGACGAACGATAGTGAGTCGTGAGTGACGACTCTCGTGGGATTCGAATCAGGGAGCGAGAGGTGAGCGAAGCGAACGGAAGCGACCGTGGTTCGAATCCCATCGTGCTCGCAAACGCTTCGCGTTTGCTCACCTACGTCGATTCCCGACGAGGTCACACTCGGTGCGCTCGCGTGACTCCCATCGTGTTCTCGTTCTTACAAAGGCCGCTCCGCAACCACCTCGCTACCGCTCCGGTTCCTCTTTCTCGCCGCGATTTGTAGGTATCATTTCTGTCCCGCACTCGGGACAGAGGAGTTGTAAATCGGCTTTCGTCACATCGTCGCTCAGGAGCGACCGGCGGCGGTGGAAGGTGCGTTCGCCACAGTTGGGACACGCTTTCAGGATTTCCACGTCGTCTGAGCCAAAGGGTGCGCCGATGGCGAGTCCCGAGACCGGTTCCGTGCCGTCGTTGTAGCCGTGTTGGAACTCACCGGGTGCAAATCGGATGATTTCGCCTGTGGCAACCCGTTCGGTTCCAGCCTCGGTCTCGAAGGTGGCCGTCCCCGACTGGACGTAGAAAATCTCCTCTTGGTCGTGGTGGGTGTGATACCCGCCCGAGAACGCTTCGCCCGCCTCAAGTTCGAAGTAGTTGAGCCCGATGTCCGTCGCCCCGAGTGCGAGGCCCACACGAAACGGCCCCGGCGAGCGCGGGTACGGATTTTTCACCTGTTCGACTGCGTCAACCCTGACTTTCTCCATACCGCCTGGACGCACCCCAAGGTAGTGGTCGTATCGTCCATCGAGCCACACCGTAGGTGCAGTTATCTTGTTAGCACGATGAATCGTTAGTATAGCTATGGCGCTCTCGCATCTTCTCGTTCGCTCGATACACGTCCTCGCGATGGCAGTGCTGTTGGGCGGGAGCGCAGTCGTCTGGTTGACGGTTCGAACCCGAGCGCCCTCTCCGGTCGAGCGAGGATTTCTACTCCAGCTTGCGACGGGTTACGAATGGCTGTTCTGGGCGGCGCTCGGGACGCTTGTCATGACCGGCGTGGGCAATCTCGGCGCGCTCGCCCCCGCTATTCCGACGCTCTCGACCCAGTGGGGAGTGGTATTGTACACGAAACTCGCGGCGGTGATTGGATTGCTCCTCTTTTCGGCCGGTCGAACGGTCGCAGTGGCCCGCCTGCGAGAAGCGGACATCGCAGCGAACGTCGTTCCCACCCTGTCACGGGCCTACGCGGGAACCACGCTCTACGTACTTGGCTTGCTCGCGCTCGCGGAGGTGCTCGCCCATGGCTGAGACGGCTCGCACGCGCCCGGACAACCTCCTCGTGTTCGGACTCGCCACCTTCCACGTCACGCTCCTCACCACGACTGGTCTGTTCGTGCTCCACTCGTCAGGCTCGATTGGCCGCCTGCTCGCAGGGCTCGATACGCTCACCGGCTTCGCCCTGTTTCTCGCCCTCTGGGCAAGTACGTGGTGGACGACGCGCTGGGTGCTCACCCGTGCCCCGCTCAACCCCGAAAACTCGGACAGTCGGCTCCGGAGTGCCATGCTCTGGGGCTACCTCGGCGGTGCAGTGACGGGACTAGTCTTCCTCCCGGTGGCGTTCGTCCTCGTTTTCCTCCTCACCTTTGGCGTCGCAGTGCTCGCCAACCTCGCGTCGTTCATCGTGCTCGTGTTCGGAATCCCGGTCGCCGCCATCGTCGGCGGACTCGTGGGCACGGCATTCGGCCTGTTCGATTTCTGTATCTACCGCGTGGCGAGTTCGTTCGTGCCGTGAGGCAGCTGAGTTACCCGAAGTAACTCGTAGCTTCTCGAACAGAGCGCCCCTACTGCGTCTATGGCATCCACCACAGCGACGCCACCGGTTCGTACCCGACTCACGACGGCAGACCTCGTCCAACGCGGAGCGCTCGCAGTCGGCGTCTCGCTGCTTGCGGTCATCGTCGTCCGCGGAATTGTCGGCACACTGCTCACCGTCCCCGCCGGCTTCAACCCGCTCGTGTGGGGTGAAATGCTCACCGTCACCGCCAGTGCTGCACTCGTCGCCACGGTCGTCTACGGGCTGTTCGACCGATTCACGAAGAAGGTGGCGCGAAACTTCCTCGCCGTCGCTGCGCTCGTATTCATCTTCTTCCTGTTCCCCCTGTTCACAGTGGTTCCAACGCTGCCCGGTTCCACGACGACGCTGACCGCGGTGGCGTTCGTCCTGCACGTCGCCGTCGGAATTACGGCCTCGCTCCTCCGCGGGCGTGCGCTCTTGGGGCTGTAACAGAGAAAACCGCATTGCGTGCGTCTATGCTTCGAAGCCGTCCTCAAATCGGAAGGTCCCGTTGCGCTGGACGACTTCCCCATCAACCTCGATGAACGAATCTTCTGCCATGTCCACAATCATATCGACGTGGGTCGCACTCTGGTTCTGTTCTGCACCCTCGCCGACGCACTCGTCGTAGGCGCGGCCGACGGCCATGTGGACGGTGTCGCCCATCTTCTCGTCGAACAGCATGTTGTAGGTGAACCGGTCGATGTCACGGTTCATCCCAATCCCTAACTCACCGAGGCGGCGTGCCCCATCGTCCGTGTTGAGGATGTTCGTGAGCACCGCTTCGTTCTTCTCCGCAGCGTGCTCGACAACGACGCCGTCTTCGAACTTGAGCCATGCACCCGTGACCTCGCGGCCCTGGTGGTAGAGCGGGAGGTCGAACAGAACCTCACCCTCGACCGAATCGGGGACGGGCGCGGTGAACACCTCGCCGCCGGGCATGTTGTGCATCCCCGAGTCGTTGATGGTAATCATGTTTTCGAGACTCATCGTGAGGTCCGTCGTGTCGCCACTCACGATGCGAATCTCGGAGGCTGGATTCAGAATTTCGACCAGCTGTTGTTGGTGGGTGCGCTGGGCGTCCCAGTCTTTGTTGATGGCGTCCCAGACGAAGTTCTCGTAGCCTTCGAGGCTCATCTCCGCGAGTTGGGCGCTGCCAGTGCCGGGGAACTGCGTGGCGACCCAGCGCTTCGAGAGGCGTTCTTCGAGCGTGGGCGACATGGCCCGAGAGTGGGCGGCGAGCACTTCTGGAGCCACGTCGCTCGTCTCGGTGGCGTTCACCTCGGTGCGAATCGAGATGTACACGTCCATCTCCTTGAACAGCGCCATGATGTGGCTCGGCGTCTCAAAATCCTCGGGGTCGGAGGCCCGGAGATAGGCGCGGGCGGCGCGCGAATCGCTCGCCATGTAGAACGGGTGTGCACCCTTATCACCGATGAGTTCGTGGAGCGCCACGACGAGGTCTGCGGCGACCGCCGGGGCGACGATGACGACGTTGTCACCCTTCTCTACGCGCGTCGAGTGTTCGACGAGAACCTGTGCCTGTTCGCGGATACGCGGGTCCATACCGGATATTCATGCAGGTTGCCGATACCCCTTTCGGGTGGCCGCACACGGCAGAATAGCTCATGTCTCCGTTCGATGCGTCACGCAGACTCCCCTTCTGCAACCGGTCCGCCGTCGAGAGATAGTCACCGGTTCAGCGTGAGCCAGTATCGACCACGACCTATTTCGGGTATCCCGAAAAACGAGGGGTATGCTCGATTTGCGAAGCGACACCGTGACCCTACCCGACGACGCCATGCGCGAAGCCGCCGCCGAAGCCGACGTCGGTGACGACGTGTACGGCGAAGACCCGACGGTCAACGAACTCGAAGCCCGCGCCGCGGAGATTATCGGGAAAGACGACGCGCTGTTCGTCCCCTCGGGGACGATGGGAAACCAGATTGCCGCGAAGGTGCACACGAGTCCCGGCTACGAGGTGCTCGTCGAACGCGAGAGCCACATCTACAAGTGGGAACTCGGCGGCCTCGCCCAGCATTCTCAGTTGCAGGTGCGCACGATAGACGGCGGCGACCGCGGCGTCCTCACGCCGGAAGCCATCGCCGAGAACGCCATAGAGGGGAGCGACCACGAAGCCGGAACCGGCCTCGTGTGCGTCGAGAATACGCACAACGCGAAAGGTGGCGTCGTCGTCTCACCCGAGGAGATGGATGCCGCAGCGAACGCAGCCCACGACATCGGCGTCCCGCTTCACGTCGATGGCGCGCGCATCTTCAACGCTGCCGCCGGGGCAGGTGTGCCCGCAAGCCGCCTCGTGAAAGAGGCAGATTCGGTGATGTTCTGTCTCTCGAAGGGCCTCGGCGCGCCCGTCGGCTCGATGCTCGCGGGCAGTGAGGAGTTCATCGACGCCGCCCACCAGGTTCGCAAGCTCATGGGTGGCGGGATGCGACAGGCGGGGATGGTCGCCGCACCCGGCTTGCTCGCGCTCGAAAACCGGTCACGGCTCGCAGCCGACCACGAGAACGCCAAACGGCTTGCCGCCGGACTCAGAGACCACGGCCTCACCGTCAAAGAGCCGGAGACGAACATCGTGCTCGTCGAAACGGGCGAGCAGTCAACCGACGAGTTCCTCTCGGCGTGCAAAGAACAGGGCGTGCTCGGCGTGCCGTTTGCCGACGGTGTCGTTCGCTTCTGTACGCACTGGAACGTCTCAACAGAGGACGTAGAAACCGTCATCGACGCCGTCGGGCAGACGCGCTAACGACGCCCGCCGTCCATCCCCTCGCGGAAGGCGAGGAGCGTCCGGCGCATGAACAGATAGACCGCAAGGATGAACGAGAGGAACACCACGACAAGCCCGACGAGGACGAGCGTGTTGGTGTCCATGCCAAATATCATGCAGTTGCGTTCCCGCCGAGCGGGGAAAGTCGTTTCGGGGGACCAATTCTGTGAAAGGATTGATATGTTAGTGCGAAGAACCGTACGACAATGCCGTTGTTGCCCTCCTCTCCCAGTGCCGACGGGGACGATGCCACCCCGCGCGTCATCGGCGTCGATAGCGAAGACGCAGACGCCCTTCTCGGCGCGTTGTCCTCGGAAACCGCCCGGCGGGTGTTGACCGCGCTCCACGACGAGCCAGCCCCGCCCTCGGCGCTCGCAGACCGCATCGGAACCTCGCTCCAGAACGTCCAGTATCACTTAAAGCGCCTCGAATCGGCGGGGGCGATTTCGGTGGTTGACACCATCTACTCGGAGAAGGGCCGCGAGATGAACGTCTACGCACCCGCCGACAAACCGCTCGTCATCTTCGCGGGCCGCGAGCAGGAAACGGGTGGCCTCAAGAACGTCATCACGCGACTGTTCTCGGGGATTGCCGTTCTCGCCGGCGCGAGTCTGGTGGTGCACGCATGGGCGAGTCGGCGCGGCGTGCCGGCTGGAGGTACGACGACACCGACACAGACGACGGCCGCGACGACCACGACGACGCAGCAAAGTGGTGGTGGGTTCAGCATCGCAGAGGCGACCACACAGACGGTAACGGAGACGGCAACACAGACCGCGAGCGCCGCCGCCGAGCTGACGACCGCGGCCACGAGTGACGCGGGGCTACCGCCGGGTGCGCTGTTTTTCGCCGGCGGTGCCGTCGTCTTGCTGGCGTGGGCTGTGGTAGCCTATACGGATAGGTGAAATCCGTCTTTGACCTTACCGAGATTACATTTACACACGAGCCATACCACCAGATGGGGCGGCGATATGCCCGCCTATACCCGCTGGCGCTGACCGTGTGGGGTCAGCCCTCCAATTCTATTCTAAACGTGTCGAAGGCCGTCCCGGCTGGTTCGATGAGGCGGCCTTCGGCGTGGTCTCCAACGACCTCAAGTTCCGCGTAGCCCGGGCGATGCCAGCGCGGGTCTGCGTGGCTCCCCGGATTCAGAAAGCCAATGTCGCCGCGCTGCTCGAAGCCGGGTTCGTGTGAGTGACCGAACACGACGAGGTGGGCGTTCGCCTGCCGACCGAACATGGTGAGCGACGTGTCGGTGTGTTCGTGGCCGTGAGTGAGCGCGATTCTGAGGCCGTCAAACTCGATGACGCGCTCTGCGGGGAGCCGCGAGCGAATCGCGTGGACGTCGGTGTTGCCGTACACCGCCTCCAGTCGGGTCGCTTCCTGTTCGAACGCGGAGAGGGCGGCTTCGGTGTAGAAATCGCCTGCGTGCAACACGAGGTCTGCCTCGGAGACGGCATCGAACACGCGTCCCGAAAGACGGTGGCCGGTGTTGCCGTGAGTGTCTGAGACGACGGTAATCATGGCAATCGGTACGCGTCGATGACACAAGACTACCCCGGAACGATTTTGGCCACAGGATGACACGAATGCATAATGGCTGGAAGCAAATCCGTCGTCTACGCCGCCCTCTTCGCGAACGGAGCCATCACGATTCTCAAGTTCTTCGGCTTCCTGCTGACGGGAAGCCCCGCGATGCTCTCTGAGACGTATCACTCCATCTCGGATACCGGCAATCAGGTGTTTCTCCTCATTGGGATTCGATACGGCGAAAAAAAGGCGAGTCGCGCCCACCCGTTTGGTTACGGCAAAGCCCAGTTTTTCTACTCGTTTCTCGTGAGTGTCCTGCTGTTTGGCATCGCCGGGTGGGAAAGTGCGCGCCACGGCTACGACGCCATCATGAACCCGCACGTCCCGTCCACCGGGACCGTCACCCTTCTCGGCGCGACGATCCCCGGTGTCTGGGTGAACTACGGCGTCCTCATCGGCGCAATCGCGTTCGAGAGCTACGCCTTCAAGAAGGCCTACACGGCGATGAGCCTCCAAATCGACGAACACGGCTGGTCTGGCTTCCGCGAGGCGTTCAAGAAAACAAGCGACGTGACGACCCTGACTGCCCTCACCGAGGACACCATCGCAATCGGCGGGGCGGGCATCGCCCTCGGCGGTATCTACCTGACCCGTGTGACCGGTAATCCGGTCTACGACGCGGCCGCCGCGCTCCTCATCGGGCTGATGCTTATGGGCTTCGCCATCGCGCTCGCGTGGGAGAACAAGCGCCTGTTGCTCGGCGAGAGCCTCCCCGCCACAGAGGAACAGGACCTCAGAGACATCGTGCG
This sequence comes from Haladaptatus sp. CMSO5, assembly GCF_036689885.1. Taxonomy (NCBI): domain Archaea; kingdom Methanobacteriati; phylum Methanobacteriota; class Halobacteria; order Halobacteriales; family Haladaptataceae; genus Haladaptatus; species Haladaptatus sp. CMSO5. The sequence goes on along the minus strand of NZ_JBAHVW010000001.1, from coordinate 480,930 downwards.
CGACTGGGAGGGCGTCGAAAAAATCGAGGACTTCCGTACCGTCTACTTCGGCCCAGAGCACGTCATTCTGTTCGCGGACATCGCCTTCGCGGGCGACTACGACACGGAAGAAATCGACGACATCATCACCGAGATGGAAGCCGCGCTCAAGAAAGAAGAGCCGGACGTGACGAAGGTGTACATCGAGCCGGAAGTGCTCAACTGAGCCGAGGCGGCGAAGTATTTTAAGCGAATACGGCGAACCCTCGTCCAACGTGGCAGACGAAGGGTACCTGCGATTCTTCCCCTACGACGCGCCGTACGACAACCAGCACGAGGCGATGGACCGCATCTACAACTCACTCGCCCGTGAGCAGGACGTCCTCTTCGAGGGAGCCTGCGGGACTGGGAAGACTCTCTCTGCGCTCGTCCCGGCGCTCGAATACGCCCGCGAAACGGGCAAGACGGTCGTCATCACGACGAACGTCCACCAGCAGATGCGCCAGTTCATCGCCGAGGCCCGCGCGATTACGCGCAAGGAGCCGATTCGCACGGTCGTGTTCAAGGGCAAAAAGTCGATGTGCCACATCGACGTGGGCTACGAAGAGTGTCAGGTGCTCCGGGATACCACCCGCGAGTACGTCGACACCGAACAAGACCGCGAGCAGTTAGAACAGCGCGAACAGGAGTTGCTCGAAGCGAGTCAGGCGGGTGAAGACGGCGCAGCAGAGGCGCGGGCCACCGTGATGAAAGAACTCGAAACGCTCGGTGACGACCTCTCTGACCTCAAATCGAACGTCTGTGAACACTACTACAACAACCTCACCGCCGATACGAGCGAGTTCTTCTCGTGGCTGTTCGCGGACGTGCGCACCCCGGACGACGTGTACGACTACGCAGAACAGCGCCACCTCTGTGGCTACGAACTCCTGAAAGAGGGGATGGAAGGCGTCGACCTCGTCGTCTGTAACTACCACCACCTCCTCGACCCGATGATCCGTGAGCAGTTCTTCCGGTGGTTAGACCGCGACCCCGAGGACATCATCGTCGCGTTCGACGAGGCGCACAACGTCGAGGACGCCGCCCGCAAACACGCCTCGAAAACGCTCACCGAGAACACCGTAGACCAGGCGTTAGACGAGCTCGAAGACACCGACGACCCGCGCAGACAGCCCGCGAAAAACGTGATTGGCGCGTTCCGCCGGGCGGTCTCGCAGGTGCTCGACGACACGCTCAGCTACGGCGAGAAAAAGCGGGTCAAAGAGAACTGGAAAGACCTCTCGATTGCCAACGACGACCGCCGCGACGACCTCACGCTGGCCTTTCTTCAAACGTACTCGGGACAGGGCATCAACGCCGACTTAGAGCAGGCCCAAGCGCTCGGAGCGACCTTAGACCAGGAGTACGAAGACGCCTACAAAAACGGCGAGACCACCACGAGACAGGAGTGTCAAACCCTGCAAGCCGCCCGGTTCATCGCCCTCTGGATGGCAGAAGGCGGAAAGGGAGGCCAGTACCCCGTCGTATCCGTGCGTCGCAACGAGCAGACGAACGAGGTGTACGCCCGCGCCGAACTGTACACCTGCATCCCCCAGCAGGTCACCCGCGACCTGTTCGATGAAGTGTACGCGAGCATTCTGATGAGCGCAACCCTCAGACCGTTCGACGTGTTCGAGGACGTACTCGGCCTCGAAGACCCCGCGACGATGGCCTACGGTCTTCAGTTCCCCGAGGAGAATCGCCGCACGTTCGCTGTCGAGACCCCGGCGCTGTTTTCGAGCGAGCGGGGCAACCCCGAGACGCAATCCGAGATTGCGGACGTGCTCCGCGATGCGATTCGGATGACGCCGGGCAACACCCTCGCCTTTTTCCCGAGCTACGCCGAAGCCGAACGCTACTTCGAGATGGTGTCTGGCACAGTAGACGCGAAACTCTACCGCGACGAGCCCGGCCAGTCGGTCGAAGACATTCGCCAAGAGTTCTCGAATCACGACCACGCTGCCCTCTTTACCTCGCTCTGGGGAACCCTGACAGAAGGCGTGAGCTTCGACGGCGACGACGCGCGAACCGTCGTGGTCGTCGGCGTTCCGTACCCACATCTAAACGACCGGATGGAAGCCGTCCAAGCGGCCTACGACGCCGCCTTTTCCGACCGCGGCCGGGACGCTGGGTGGGAGTACGCCGTCGAGATTCCGACGGTCAGAAAAACCCGCCAAGCCCTCGGACGGGTGATTCGCTCGCCCGAGGATTTCGGGGTGCGGGCGCTCGTGGATAAGCGATATACCGAGGCCGCCCGCAAGGATATGGGCAAGTACAGCGTCCGCGGGACGTTCCCGCCCGAGGAGCGTGGAGAGATGCTCGATATCGCGCCTGATAAACTCAAGTTCGCGATGCTCAACTTCTACGGCGATAAGGATGCGTGGGGGCCAGAGGGGCCGCCTGCGCCCTAAGCGGGGAGGCGAATCCGGCTGGCGACTTCGCGGTGTTTCGCGTCGAACAGTTCGAGCTGTGAGACCGTCCACGTAATCGGCTCGATGGTCGCAGAAAGCGTCCCGCCGCGCCCGAGCGTGATGTGCGGGGTGTAGTCGTCGCCTTCGAGCCCCTCAATGTTGCTAAACGTCTCCGTGAGGCGGTTGTGCAGTTGCATGAGACCGGGACTTTCGACGGCGAGGTAGACGACCGGGCCGGGGCCGCGCGTCGGCTGGTCGAACTGGTCGATGCCCGTTACCTGCACTTCGAAGGCGGGTGCGCCCGCGAGCGCTTGTCGAAGGCGTGTCTCAAGCGTGTAAAACTCCTCGTCGCCCAGCCGTTTTGCGAGGAGGGTGTGGCGCTCTCGAATCCGGTCGAAGCCAACAAGCTGTGGAAACAGGTCCGCAGCGAGGCGTGACACCTCACCGGGAACTGGGACGTTCAGGCTGTACACTCAGATAGTGTCGAGGAACCAGAGGACGATAAGGGCGATGATGATGAGCCCCATGATCGAGCTCATAAATTCGACGGCAAAGTCGAGAACCTGGAGGACGATTTCGAGGGCGACCCAAACCACCACGAGCCCGAGCAGGAGCTTGAGTAAGTCCCCGATGTTGATCGAACTGAGTGCATCTGACATAGACACTAATTAACACGACTCAATAAAAATACTCCGACAAACGACTGTCTGTGGAATTGTATTCACCGTTGAGATGTCAGAAGCGTTGCTACTCGAAGCGAGTGGTCAACATACAATTATAACGAACAATGGCGTATGTCTAGGGAAGGTTGCACTCATGGTTCAAGCAGACACCCTCCTGATTCCCTTGTTGATGGGCCTGTTCTTGGTCGCTGTGGCGATAGTTCTCGTCCGAACTGGGCCGATCAGGACGCTCACCGAACCCGACCGAGACGTTGTCGGCGCAGTAACCCGACTCGTCCACCATCCGGCGAGTTGGGTGGCGGGCTTTCTCGTGCTCTCGCTTGGCTTCGGTGGCGGCATCATCCTTGCCGTGAGCGGCGAGGAAGTCCCGGCCGTGCTCAAACAGACCGTCGGCGTCGTGCTGGTCGTCGTGGCGCTCGGCGTGCTCGCTGGCTTCCTCTTTTCTGGCGTATACGGCTCCGCGCGCGCCCGCGGGCTGACCAGCGCGCAGGCAACCGCCATCGGCGGGTGGGGCATTGGCCTGCTGTTTCTCGGTGCCGTCGTCGTGAAACTCATCATGGCCGGGTGACTACCGACCGGGTCGCCAGTACAACAGACAGACCGCAAGGAGGAACGCCACAGTCGAGATATCGAGTGAGTACGCAGAGAGGCTCGTGACCAGTCCTGTAGAGCCGCCGGTCACGCCCGCGAGAAGCGTGGCGACGAGCGGGAAGCTACAGGCGATACACGAGACGACGCCGAACAGCGCCGAAATCGCGGCGACCGCCACGTCGAGGATGGTGACGTAGAGCAGGTAGCTGAGCGCGAGGTAGCCAATCACCCGGTAGGGAATGAACGAGAGATGGCCAAACGCCCCGGTGTAGAACACGCGCGGCCCCCAGCCGGGGGCGGACATCGTGACCTGCAGCCCGCTCGGAAGGTGGCTGTGGGCGGCCTGGAGCGAGGAGAGTTCGACCAGCCCGGAGAGCATCGAGAGGGCGAGCAGGTAGGCGAGTGAAGCCACGAGCGCGACCGCTTTGAGACGCCGACTGGCTTGTGTGGGTCGGGTGTGAATCACCGCCCAGAGGGCGACGTTAATCCAGAGAAATGGGTAAACGAGATACCGATAACTGCTCACGGTAGTGTTGGTGAAACCGAGATAGGCGAATATCGAGAGGAGTTCGACGGCCACCAACGCCGCCCAGAACGGCAGTTCCGCAGGGAGCGATTGACGATAGCGAACCAACTGCGTCATGTGATCGAATACGACGCCGCAAGCGTGAGCGCGAGCGCTGCGAGCAGGCCAATCAGCATGACGAAACTCACAGAGCGCGGTTCGCTGACGAGGTGCTGGTAGTAGCCCGCGACGAACAGCGCCTTCACGAACGAGAGGACGATGATGACGCCAAAGGCCACCCAGTAGGCGAGGCCCGCGAATTCGATTAACACCTGTGCCGTCGCCAGAACGAACAGGACGACGTAGATTGCGGCGTAGAGTTTTGTTGATGTCATGATGGTTACCTACAGGATGTAGAACAGCGGGAACAGGAACAGCCAGACGATATCGACAAAGTGCCAGTACAGCCCGAAGTACTCGATCGAGCGGTTGTTTTCGAGGTACGCCCCCCGCGAGGCGCGGACGAACAGGTACACGATGATGATGAGGCCAACGATGACGTGGGCGGCGTGCAAGCCCGTCGTGAGGAAGAACGTCGAGGTGCGGATGTTCGTCGACAGCCAGAGGCCTTCGTGGAACAGTTCGTACCATTCGATCCCCTTATTGATGAGGAAACCCACGCCGAGCAGGAACGTCGCGGCGAGCGTCACCATGAGCAGGCGCTTGTTCTTTCGTTCGGCGGCGACGAGCGCGAGCACGATGCTGAAACTGCTCGTGAGCAGGAGGTAGGTGTTTATCAGCCCCGGCACAGGGTCGTGGGGGACTGGCTCCCACGCGATCCAGCCCGACGCCACGCGGATGAACATGTACGACCCGATGAACGCGCCAAAGAGCACCACGTCTGAGGCGAGGAAAATCCAGACGCCGAGTTTCATGTTCTCGATGCCCGCAAATGGCCAGCGTTCGCCGGTGGGTTCTGCCGGGCCGTGGAACTTCTCTAACCCCATCGAGACAAGTGCATACATGCCAAGGCCGAAGCCGAAGACGGCGCAGAGGACGTAGAAACCGCCTGCGAAATCGGGTGCGAGGACGCCTTGGCTGAACCCCGACAGCCCGAGGAACGCGAAGAAGGCCGCGACGCCGACGACGAGCGGCCAGATGCTCGCGTGGCTTGGATGGTGGTCGTGATTCTCGACTGCGACCCCGCCATCGGTGGCTTCGGGCGTGCTTTCAGAGAACGTGAGCATCCCCGTGCCGTAGCTCGGCGTGCCGGGGAAGTTGTCGAGCGGCGGTGGCGAGGAGACGGCCCACTCCGCGGTCGTGGCGTACACCCACGGGTTGTCGTCGGCCTTTTCGCCCGCCCAGAGGCTCACCGTGAGGTTGTAGAACATCACGAGGAACGACGCGCCAAGGATGAACCCGCCGACGGTGGCGAGTTGGTGCCACGTGATGAGCGCGACGTGGTACTCGAACACCCGGCGGGGCGTTTCCCACGCGATAAACATCGGGAAGTAGAGCAGGTTGAATCCGACGAAGTAGAGCGCGAAGTGCACCTTCCCGAGGAACTCGTTGTACATCCGCCCACTCATCTTCGGATACCAGTAGTAGAGGCCGCCAAACAAGGCGGTGACCCCGCCCACCATCACGTAGTGGAAGTGGGCGACGACCCAGTAGGTGCCCCGGAACTCGTAGTCGAGGACGACCGCGCCGAGGAACACCCCAGTGATGCCACCGATGATGAACAGCAAGAGCGCCCCAAACGAGAACAGGAAGGGCGTCGTAAAGCGTATTCTCCCCTTAATCATGGTGTAGATGAGCGCGAACACCATCAGGTCAAAGGGCAGTGAGATACCGATGGTGGTCGCCATGAACAGCGTCTTGATGTTGAGGTTAATCGAGGTGAGGAACATGTGGTGCATCCACACCATGAAGCTCTGAATCGCCACGAGCACCATCGAGGCGATGAACCAGCGTCGGCCGACGAGGCGGCGGCCGGTGAACGTCTGGAACGTCTCCGCCATCACGCCAAGGGCGGGGAAGAAGACGATGTACACCTCAGGGTGGCCAAAGAACCAGAACAGGTGCGCCCAGAGGATGGAGCCGCCGGGGTTGTCCGGCATGAAGTACGTCGTGCCGAGCAGACGGTCTGAGAGGAGAATCAACAGCGCGGCGAGCAGCGCAGCGAACGCGAACAGCATCATCCAGACGGTGAGGAGAATGGTCCACGAGAACAGCGGCATCCGCCGGAGGGTGAGGCCTTTCGCGCGCATGCGGTGCATCGTCGTGAGGAAGTTCACCGACGAGACGGTGACCGAAGCGACGAACAACATGAGCGCGAGAATCGCCGTACTCGCGCCCACTTCGGGGGTGAACACGGGGACGTTGAGCGGCGCGTACATCGTCCAACCGCCCGAAAACGTCCCTTCTTGGAAGAAGGAGACGCCAAGGAGGAGCCCAGAAGCCAGATAGAGCCAGTAGGAAAGCGAGTTGAGCCGCGGGAACGCGAGGTCTTTCGCGCCGAGCTGGAGCGGGACGACGTAGTTGGCGAAGCCAAAGGCGAGCGGCGAGAGGAACCAGAACACCATGATGAGCCCGTGCAGCGAGACGGTCTGGTTGTAGGCCGTCGCAGAGAGAATGCTCGGGCCGGGCGTCCAGAGCTGGGCGCGGATGAGCAAGGCGAGGACGCCGCCGAAGATGAGGAAGAACAGCGCCGTCACGGTGTAGAGGATGCCGATGTCCTTGTGGTTCGTCGTGACGAGCCAACGTTTGACCGAGGCAGTCGGTGGCAGCCCACCTTCTGTCGGGACGAGTCCGTCTTCCGCGCCGGGTGTCGGCAGCGTGCCTTCGCTCCGGTCGATTTCCTGCTCCCCGTCCGCTGGCTGTCGGTCGTCTGTTGTCATGCTGTCACCGTTTGATTCGCCGTTTCGTTCGCCGTCGTGTTCTCGTACCAGTCGTCGAACGCATCCCGCTCCATGACGATAATATCAGCCGCCATGTAGGAGTGCCCCACCCCGCAGAGTTCGTAACACAGCGCTTGATACGACCCCGGTTCGTCGCCGATAACCCACTGAGTCGTCTCCTGGCCGGGGATGGCGTCCATTTTCACCCGCAACCCCGGGACGCCAAAGGAGTGGAACACGTCTTCTGAGGTGGCGACGAGGCGGATGCGCTGGTCCTCTGGAATCCGCAGCTCACCCGACGTCGTGTGCCCGTTTGGGTACTCGAACTTCCAGCCAAACTGGAAGCCGGTGACCTTGATTTCCAGTTCGTCTTCTTGAGGGACGTCCCCGGCTTCGACGAACAGCAGCGTTCCGTAGGTCCAGGTGATAAGTGAGAGCACGATAATCGAACTCAGGAAAAACGAAACGAACAGTTTCCGCCCGCCGCCACCACCGGTCGGGAGTTCACCGAGGCGTGGGCGGTCTTTCGCATCCGATTTCGCGCGACTCGGCTGGTCGCGGTACTTGTACGCGTTGTACAACATGTAGGTGATAACGACAACCCCGACGAGCGTGCCGAGGATGAGGAAAACCACGAAAATTCGTTCGAACACGTTCGCGCGCGTCCCCCCCGGAATGAGTCCCCCAAGCCCAGACGCGAGGAAGATACTCGTGACAAGTGGTACCCAAATCATTATCACAATCTATTATTATATGTATATTCACACATTTAGTGATTTCGGGAATTCACGGATTTCAGACCGATTAATGCCCACAAAACACACCCTATCCGGCCAAATACATAAGAAATAAAAACTGTCTACGTGGCAGCAAGAGAGGGAACGTTTTTGCCGGTAGTAATGGTAACTAATGACATGGCCGAAAATGATGCGCAATATTTAGCGGAGATGTCAGACGACGTGGCAGACCCGGATTTTGACCATTTGACCGGCGTCATCACCGACGGGTTCGTCGGCGCGGTAGGCGGGCTGGTCGGCACGGCGGCGATGACGATTGGACTGCTCGTTGGCGCGTCGCTGAACGTCTTCGACGTGAGCGAGTTCGCTTCGTTTGCGACGTTGCTCGGCCTCGATGCGCTCTATCCGGCGAACCCCACGGCGGTTGGCTACGCCATCTTCCTGCTTGGCGGCATGATAATCTGGCCGCTGTTGCTCGCCTCGCTCGGAGCGTACCTCCCGGGTGAGAAGTACGCGATAAAGGGCGTCTCCTTTGGCTTCGTGCTGTGGACGGGCTTTGCGCCCGCGTTCTATCCGGGCTTGGGCGGACTCGCGCTCGCCCTCTACCTCGTCGTGACGCTGTTGGCCCACTTCGCCTACGGCTTCACCCTCGGCGCGGTGTTTGACTACCTCTCGACGCGCCCGAAGACGCTCGTCTGAGGTACACATTCTCACGCACAGCAGGCGATTTCCGCCCGAAAATGCGCAACACTTTTGTACTTCTCTCTCTCATGATTTCAACACATGTCACGGACTGCCGTCGTTGGCTCGCCCCTCTCGGTGAGCACGGCGTCCGTTATCGTCAGCGTGCGACCGCGACCGGGCCTCTAGGCCCTTAATACCAATTCTTCAACGTCCGGTTCGCCTCACTTCCTCAGAACGTACAACTACGTGTTCTGAGTGTCACATCCGACAACCCATCCCACAGCACACACCCAATGACCACAGAATCCACAAAAATCGCCCTCGCCTTCTCCGGCGGGCTCGACACGACCGTTTGCGTCCCACTGCTCAAAGAAGAATACGGCTACGACGAAGTCGTCGGCATCACCGTCGACGTTGGCCAACCGGAAGCCGAGTTCGACGAAGCAGAAGAGACCGCAGACGCGCTTGACTTAGAACACTACGTCATCGACGCCAAAGCCGAGTTCGCAAACCTCTGTCTCGACGCCGTCAAAGCGAACGCAGACTACCAAGGCTACCCACTTGGCACCGCACTCGCCCGCCCAATCATCGCCGAAGCGATCCTCGAAAAGGCAAAAGAGGTCGGCTGTACCGGCATCGCCCACGGCTGTACGGGCAAGGGCAACGACCAACTGCGCTTCGAGGCCGTCTGGCGCGAATCTGACTTAGAAGTCATCGCTCCCGTGCGCGAACTCGGCCTCACCCGCGAGTGGGAAATCGAGTACGCAGCAGAGAAGAACCTCCCCGTAGAGAGCGGCAACGAGGGCGCGTGGAGTATCGACACGAACCTCTGGAGTCGCTCGGTCGAAGGCGACGACTTAGAAGACCCCTCGTTCATCCCGTCAGAAGACATCTACGAGTGGACGACGGCCCCGACCGGCGAGACCGAACTCGTCGAGATTACGTTCGAGAACGGCTACCCGGTCGCCGTAGACGGCGAGCAGCTGGACGCTGTGTCGCTCATTGAGTACCTGAACGAGTTCGCAGGCAAATACGGCATTGGCCGCACCGACCTGATGGAAGACCGCATGCTCGGGCTCAAAGTGCGCGAGAACTACGAGCACCCCGCCGCGACGGTGCTCCTGAACGCCCACGAGGGCTTAGAACAGCTCGTCCTCACCAAAGAGGAGCGCTCGTTCAAGACGCAAATCGACAACCAGTGGGCTGAAAAAGCCTACGAGGGCCTCATCAACGCCCCGCTCGTCACGGCGCTCGAAGGGTTCATCAACACGACCCAAGAGCGCGTCACGGGTACGGTCACCGTGAAGTTCCAGGGCGGACAGGCCCGCGTCGTCGCCCGCGAGAGCGATTTCGCGGTGTACTCAGAATCGGCCGCCTCGTTCAACACAGAGACGGTCGACGGCATCACGCAGGCAGACGCGACCGGCGTGGCGAAGTACCACGGCTTCCAGTCGCGCCTTGCGAACTCGATTCTCAAAGGCGCAAAACAGGAAGCGCCAACGCCGATGGCAGACGGCGGCGAGGACCAGTGAAATGGGAGAGGAATCCGCAGATGGCGACGTGGTTCGCCGGGAACGCTTTAGCGGCGGCCCCGCCCGCGGATTCCTCTCCTCGATGGATGCGGACACTCGGATTTTCACCGCGGACTTAGAGGTAGACCGCGCCCACGTCCTGATGCTCGCAGAGCAGGGCATCATCAGCGAGGACGAGGCGGGCCAGATTCTCCAAGCGCTCAACGTCGTCGAGGTGGAGGGCTTTTCGGCGCTCCCCGACGGCGAGGACATCCACGCCGCCATCGAGACGGCGGTCATCGGCCAGATTGGCCCCGTCGGTGGGAAGATGCACACCGCCCGCAGCCGCAACGACGAGGTCGCGGCGTGCATCCGCCACCGCTTCCGCGAGGACCTCCTCGACGCCGCAGAGGAGACCCTCGCGCTGCGCGAGGTGCTCTGTGAGGTGGCAGCAGAACACGCAGACACGCTGATGCCCGGTTTCACCCACCTCCAGCCCGCCCAACCGACGACGGTTGGCCACTACCTGCTCAGCTACGAGCAGGCGCTTTCGCGGGATACGGCGCGTCTCATGGACGCCTACGCCCGCGTGAACCAGTCGCCCCTCGGCGGGGCGGCCTTCGCGGGCACGCCGTTCGACATCGACCGCGAGCGCACGGCCGAGTTGCTCGGCTTCGACGGCGTCCTCGAAAACTCGATGGACGCGAGTTCGGCGCGCGACTTCCTCGTAGAAGGCGTGAGCGCGCTCGCAACGCTCGCGACGACGCTGTCTGGCCTCGCTGAAGACATCATCGTGTTCGCGAACAAGGGCTACGTCGAGCTGTCCGATGACTACTCATCGACCTCCTCGATTATGCCCCAGAAGAAGAACCCCGACACGCTCGAACTCGTGCGCTCGACGGCGGGCAACGCAAGCGCGGGCCTGAACGGCCTGCTCACGACGCTGAAGGGGCTGCCCCGCGCGTACAACCGCGACTTACAGAACGCGACACCCCACGCGTGGGCGGCCGCAGATGCCGTGACCGAAGCGACGACCGTCGCGGCGGGCGCGGTGGCGACGGCCGATTGGCAGGAGGACACCCTCGCCACGGAGGCGGGGGCTGGCTTTTCGACGGCGACCGGCGTCGCAGACCTGCTTGCGATGTCCGGGATTCCGTTCCGCACGGCCCACGAAGTCGTGGCGACGGCGGCAGCGGAAGGTCAGGACTACGAGACGATTGCGGCGGCCGCAGAGGAGCTACTCGGTGGGCCCCTTTCTGAGTACGTCTCACAGGAGGCCGTCGAGGCGGCGCTTGACCCCGCCCAGAGCGTCGAGAGCCGCGACTCACAGGGTGGCCCCGCCGCTGAGGCGGTGGCGGCCCATCTCGCGGCGGCGACCGAGGCACGCGAAGCAGACCAGGAGTGCGTGGCGTTCCACCGTGACGACCTCACGACGACCCGCGCCGAACTCCACGACGAGGTGAATCAGTATGTGTGAACGACCGCCGTCCCTTCGAGGGACGAATAATACATCTGGAATTTGATAATGCGAATTCAGAACGCGCGAAAATTGCCATCTCGGTGCGGTTAGACGGTAGTCTGTTTATTGTTTTAGTCTGACAAGTTCGATGGGTTTATAGGGGTGCGTGTCGGAGGAGCAATCACCATGGCAGAATGTGTCGAATGTGGAGCCGATGTGGCGCTTCACGACGACTTAGAAATTGGCGAAATCGTAGATTGCACAACCTGTGGCGCTGAACTCGAAGTAGTGGACGTCAACCCGCCGGTCCTCGAGAAGGCCCCTGAGCTGGAAGAGGACTGGGGGGAGTAAATTGCAAGTCACGAACGCCCACACCACGACGAGGTGGCTCGCATGAACGTTGGCATCCTCTACTCGCGCATCCGCAAAGACGAGAAACTCCTGCTCGCAGAACTCCGCGAGCGCGGCCACGAGGTCACGAAAATCGACGTCCGCAAGGTGCAGTTCGGCCTGACCGAACCACCTGAAATCTTCGACGACATCGATATCGTCTTAGACCGCTGTCTCGCCACGAGCCGGAGCAAGTACGCAACCCAGTACGTCGCCGCCTACGGCATCCCGGTCATCAACAGCCCGGAGACCGCCGAGGTGTGCGCCGACAAAGCGAAAAACAGCCTCGCGCTCGCACAGGCAGGCGTCCCAACGCCCAAAACGGACGTAGCGTTCACCAAAGAGAGCGCGATGGAGTCCATCGAGAAGTTCGGCTATCCCTGCGTCCTCAAACCCGTCGTCGGGTCGTGGGGCCGCCTGATGGCCAAACTCGACTCGCGTGACGCAGCCGAAGCCATCTTAGAACACAAGGCAACGCTTGGCCACTACGAGCACAAGGTGTTCTACATCCAGGAGTTCGTGGACAAGCCCGGCCGCGACATCCGCGTGCTCGCAACCGACGGCGAACCCGTCGCCGCGATGGTTCGCAGCTCCGACCACTGGCTGACCAACGCCGCGAAGGGTGCGACAACCGAAGCGTTCGAACTCGACGACGAGGCACTCGAACTCGTCAAGAAGGCGAGTGACGCCGTCGGCGGCGGTTTGTTGGGAATCGACCTCATGGAGACCGGAGACGGATATACGGTCCACGAGGTCAACCACACCGTCGAGTTCAAGGCGCTCACCGACGCGACTGACGTGGACGTGCCCGCAAAGGTCGTCGACTGGCTCGAATCCAAGGTCAAGGTCGAGGTTCCTGCCTGATGAGCGAGCAACTCTCAGCCGCCGTCGTCGGCGGCTCCGGCTTTACCGGCGGCGAACTCCTTCGCCTGCTGACCGGCCACCCCGATTTTGAGGTGGCCCAGGCAACGAGCCGCCAATACGCGAACAAGTCCGTTGGGTCTGTCCACCCGAACCTTCGGGGCACTGACCTCCGGTTTTCTGCACCTGACGACCTCGAAAGCGTTGATATCCTGTTCGCCGCGACACCCCACGGCGTCTCGATGCAGCACATCGACGGCTTCCAAGAGGCCGCGGACACGGTCGTTGACCTGAGCGCGGATTTCCGCCTCGAGACCACAGACCAGTACGACCAGTGGTACGACGGCCACGAGCGCCCCGAGCTGCTGGAAAAATCGGTGTACGCACTGCCCGAACTCCACCGTGAGGACCTCCCCGGCGCGGACCTCATCGCCGCGGGTGGCTGTAACGCCACGGCGACGATTATGGGCCTCTACCCGTTGTTCGAAGCGGGCATCCTCGGCGGCGACGAACAGGTCGTCGTTGACGTGAAAGTCGGCTCCTCAGAGGGCGGTGCGAGCGGTGGGAAAGCCTCCTCGCACGCAGAGCGCTCGGGCATCGTCCGCCCGTACGCGCCTATTACCCACCGCCACGAGGCGGAAATCGAACAGGAACTCGGCCTTCGCGTTTCGTTTACCGTCCACGCCGTGGACATGATTCGCGGCGCATCGGCTACCTGCCACGTCTTCCCGAACGAGCGCGTCACGAAGGGCGACCTCTGGAAGGCCTACCGGGGAAGCTACGAGGACGAACCGTTCGTCCGGATGGCCGCTGGCGGCGGTGGCGTCTATCGTTACCCCGAACCCAAAGCCGTGGCCGGAACGAACTTCGCGGAAGTCGGCTTCGAACTCGACCCACGCAACAAGCGCCTCGTCGTGTTTTCGGCCATCGACAACATGATGAAAGGCTCCGCCGGACAGGCGATTCACGCGGCCAACATCGCCCTTGGCTTAGAGGAAACTGCGGGCCTCGACTTCCTCGGCCTGCACCCCGTGGGGGCACCGTAGATGGTCACCGTTGTCAAAATCGGCGGCGCTCGCGCGGTCAACCCCGAGGGCGCAGTCGCGGATATTGCGGACCTCGTCTCCCAAGGCGAACAGGTCGTCGTCGTCCACGGCGGCTCGACCGCCGTCGATGACACCTTAGAGCGCCTTGGTGAGGAACCCGAGTACGTCGAAACCCCCGGCGGCGTCGTCGGGCGGTTTACCGACGAAACCACCATCGAGGTGTTCAAGATGGTCATGCCCGGTCTGCTGAACACCGACCTCACGACGCTCTTACAGAACGAGGGCGTCAACGCGGTCGGCCTCTCCGGCGTCGATGGGAAACTCCTCACTGGACCTCGGAAGTCGGCCGTGCGCGTCGTAGAAGACGGCAAGAAGAAGATTCGTCGCGGCGACCACTCCGGGAAGATTACCGCGGTCAACGCGGACCTGCTCGAAACCCTGCTCGCAGCAGGCTACACGCCCGTTGCGACGGTTCCGATGCTCGCGGATGACGGGGTTCCCGTCAACGCGGATGCAGACCGGGCGGCCGCGGCGATTGCGGGCGCACTCGGCGCGACGCTCGTCGTCCTCACAGACGTGCCGGGCATCCTCGAAGACCCGGACGACGCATCAACACTCATCTCGCAGGCGACGACGCCCGAAGAGTTCGCCGTCATCGAAGACGCCGCAGAGGGGTTCATGACGAAGAAGGTCATGGCCGCGACTGAGGCACTCGAAGGCGGCGCGAGCGAAGTCGTCGTCGCAGACGCGAACGCAGAGGCACCACTCACCGCGGCCGTAAACGGCGGCGGTACCCACATCACCCCCGGCGCACTCCAGTCATGAGCGGCTTTGTCTTTTCAGAAAAACCGATTCGTATCGACTCAGGCAGCGGCGTCACCGTCACCGACGACGGCGGCACTGACTACCTCGACTTTGGCGCAAGCTACGCCTGCACGCCACTCGGCCACTGCCACCCGACGGTCACGGAAGCCGTCCAGCACCAAGCCGAGACGCTGACATACGTGCAGGCGTCGTACCCCGTTTCCGCCCGCGACGAGCTGTACGAGCGGCTCGCTGACCTCGCGCCGGGCGACATTTCGAACGTCTGGCTCTGCAACTCGGGCACGGAAGCCAACGAGGCGGCCATCAAGTTCGCCCGGAGTGCGACCGACAACACGAAAATCATCGCGGCCACCCGCGGGTTCCACGGCCGCACCGCAGGCGCGTTGTCTGCGACGTGGAAGAAGAAGTACAAAGCTCCCTTCGAGCCACTCGTAGACGACGTGGAGTTCGTCCCCTACGGCGACGAAGACGCACTGGACGAAGCCGTGGACGACGACACGGCGGCCGTCTTCCTCGAACCGATTCAGGGCGAAGGCGGCATCAATCCCGCCCCCGAGGGCTACCTGCAGGCGGCCCGTGATTTCACCGACGAGACGGGTGCGGCGCTCGTCTTCGACGAGATTCAGACCGGCCTCGGCCGGACGGGCACCCTCTGGGCGTGCGAGCAGTCAGGCGTTACCCCCGACATCCTCACGAGCGCGAAGGGCCTCGCAAACGGCCTCCCGGTCGGCGCGACGCTCGTCGCAGACTGGATTGCCGCAGACGCCGGGCCACACGGTTCGACGTTCAGCGGCGGCCCGGTCATCTGCGCGGCGGCCAACGCCACGCTCTCGACGCTCGTAGACGAGGAGATTCCCGCCCACGCAGCCGAGATGGGCGAGTACCTCACGAGCGAGTTAGAGAAAAAGGTCGGCGACACCGTCCGCGACATCCGCGGCGAAGGCCTGATGATTGGTGTCGAGGTCAAACGCGGCGCGAACCGCATGCTCCGCGACCTCGCGCTTGACCACCAGATTCTCGCCCTCCCCGCAGGGCGGACTGTCGTGCGGTTCCTCCCGCCGCTCATCATTGAGGAGGAACACGCCGACACGGTCGTAGACGCCCTCGCAGAGATACTGCAATGACCGACGCGCAAACCATCCTTTCAGATCTCGTTTCGATTCCCTCGGTGAGCGGCGACGAAGCCGCCGCCGCAGAGCGCCTCGCTGCCTACTTCGAAGAACACGACCGCGAGGTGTGGATAGACGAGGTTGGCAACGTCCGCGCACCCGCAGACGACAGCGTGCTGCTCACCTCGCACATCGACACCGTCCCCGGCGAGATTCCCGTCGAAATCGCCCCCGCCGAAGACGGCTCGGGCGACGCGCTCTGGGGCCGGGGGAGCGTGGACGCGACAGGGCCGCTCGCGTCGATGGCCGCCGCGGCCGTCTCGACCGGCGTGAGCTTCGTCGGCGTGGTGCGCGAGGAGACCGATTCCCTCGGCGCACGCCACCTCGTCGAAACGCGCGAAACGGTCCCCGATGCCGTCATCAACGGCGAGCCGAGCGGCTGGAACGGCATCACGCTCGGCTATCGGGGCTTCCTACCCGGGACGTACATCGCCACGAGCGAGTCCGGGCACACCTCGCGGCCGGAGAACAACGCGCTGCAGGACGCCATCGCGTGGTGGAGCGCCGTCGCAGAGGAGTTTTCAGTACCCGACGACACGCCCGTCTTCGAGCAGGTGACGGCGAAGCCGACCGACTTCCACGGCGGCACGTCCGAAGACGGCCTCGCCGTCGAAGCCACCGCGACCATCCAATTTCGCATCCCGCCGAGTCTCACCGCAGACGACATCCGTGAGATTGCGGAAACTCACCTGCACACGGGCACGATAACGTGGCGTCGCCACATCCCGCCCGTGATGATGAGTCCGCGCACCGAGGTCGCCCGTGCCTTTCGTGTGGCGATTCGCGCCGAAGGTGGACAGCCACGCTTGCTCCGGAAAACCGGCACGAGCGACATGAACATCTTCGCCGGGGAGTGGGACTGCCCGATGGTGACCTACGGCCCCGGCAACTCGGACTTAGACCACGCACCGAACGAACACCTGCCGCTCGCCGAATACGACCGCGCGGTGTCGGTGCTCGAAGCTGTCTGTAAAAAACTCAAATCATGACCCGTCACTTCCTCGATATCGACGACCTTTCGACTGCCGAACTGGACACCGTCCTCGACACCGCGGCTGACCTGAAAGCCGCCGTCGAAGCCGGAGAAGCCCACGAGCATCTGGAGAACCAAACGCTCGGGATGCTGTTCGAAAAACCGAGTACGCGAACCCGTATCTCCTTCGAGACGGGCATGACCCAACTTGGCGGCCACGCCATCTTCCTCGGCCCCGAGGACATCCAGTTGAGCCGCGGCGAACCGCTCAAAGACACCTCGCGGGCGGTGTCGCGCTACGTCGATTTCCTCATGGCGCGTGTATTCGAGCATGCAGACCTCGTGGAACTGGCCGAGTACGCAGACGTGCCGGTCGTAAACGGTCTCACCGACGACGCCCACCCGTGCCAGACGCTCGCGGATTTGCTCACCATCAAAGAGCGCTTCGACGGCTTCGAAGATGTCTCCGTCGCGTGGGTCGGTGACGGCAACAACGTCGCCCAGTCCTTTGTTTTGGGCGCGGCGATGGTTGGCCTTGACGTGACCGTTGCCACCCCCGAGGGCTACGAGATAGCCGAAGCGGTGATTGGCACCGCAGCGGGCCTCGGACAGGCCCCCGAAACCACAAACGACCCCGACGACGCCGTCGCGGGTGCGGACGTGGTGTACACCGACGTCTGGGTGAGCATGGGCCAAGAGGACCAGCGCGCGATGAAGCTCGAAGCGTTCGACGGCTTCCAGCTCAACGAGACGTTCCTCG
Organism: Haladaptatus sp. CMSO5; assembly: GCF_036689885.1. NCBI lineage: Archaea > Methanobacteriati > Methanobacteriota > Halobacteria > Halobacteriales > Haladaptataceae > Haladaptatus > Haladaptatus sp. CMSO5. The sequence goes on along the minus strand of NZ_JBAHVW010000001.1, from coordinate 463,407 downwards.
ACGACGACACGCTCATCATGCACTGTCTCCCTGCCCACCGGGGCGAGGAGATTACCGACGCGGTAATCGAATCCGACCGGTCGATTGTCTGGCAGCAGGCCGAAAACCGGATGCACGCCCAGAAGGCACTGCTCACGTTCCTCGCGGACGCCGAGTGACTGATATGACCCGGTCGCGTCTTTTCTGCCAATGGCGTCACCCCTCGTCGTCGATGCAGGCGAACTGACCGCAGACGAGATTCTCGCGGCAATCCGCGACGGCCAGCGCGTCGTGGTGAAAACCTCGCTGTTCGGCACGCCGAAGCAAATCACCCTCCGGTACGACGGCAACATCTTCTACTGCGACACGCCGACGCGCCTGCACAAACACACGACCGAAGCCGAGATGCGAACCTGCATTCTAAAACACGGCTACACCAGCGACGCGTCAGAATCGCAGTGAGGTGCCGGTAACGCCGGGATTTATTCACGACCCAGACATATCCCAGCCATGGTATCGGCCGAACCAGACCCCCAACGGTTTCGTGATTTGATGGTCGGCGGTGAGCCGGGCTTCGAGGGCGTGATGACGTGCGTATTCGGCATCCAGACCCACGAGAGTCGCACATATCTCATATTGCTGGAAAACCCCGGCAGCACCGTCGCCGAACTCGCAGACAAAATGGAGCGCGACCGGAGCAACGTGAACCGCTCGCTCGCCACGCTGCTCGACAAAGGCCTTGCAATGCGCGAACGCCGCCTGCTCGATGGCGGCGGCCACGTCTATCAGTACACCGCAACCGACCTGCCCGAAGCCCGCGAACTCATGCACAAGACTCTCGATGAGTGGGCCGCCTACGTCCACAACCGTATTGACGAGTTCGGTGAGGAAACACAGGCGTAGACGGCACGTCTAACAGTCACTGGGTTGCGCTCAGCTTCAGGAACTGCGGGACTGCGACGGCTTCGAGAACCGCCATTCCGTACGCGACCAACTGAACCGTTCCGTGGAGAAACAAGAACGCGACAAGTGCGATTGCCACCGCGCTGCTGAGACCAATACCGTACCGGAGAGCCGGATTTTCGAGTGGAGAGCTCATATGAGAACCAAATGGTGTCTGTGAATTAACAATTTTCATTCGAGAACGACTGCCCGAATCTTACACTAATCGCCTCCTTTTTGCACGCCCAGCGCTTTGGCGCGGACAATGACGAATCTCCAGTTGGAACCGGACTCCGAGGTTCCCGATGTAGCCGACGACGGCGTTTGGCTCGCGTGTATCGAGTGTGGCGAAGCCCTCGCACCGTTCGACGACATCCTCTACACCTGTCCCAAGTGCGACGGCCTGCTCGAAGCGCGCTACGACTCCTATCCCACCTTCGACGACTTCTCGGGGAGCGGCGTCTGGCGCTACCGGGAGACCATGCCCGTCGAGATGGGCGTCACCCTGCAAGAGGGCAACACGCCACTGTACCCGGTCCCCGAAATCGAGGACGAGGTTGGCGTCGAGTACCTCCGCGTCAAACACGAAGGTATGAACCCAACAGGGAGTTTCAAAGACCGCGGCATGACCGTTGGCGTGCAGGTCGCCCGCGTCCTCGGCGTAGACCGCCTCGCGTGTGCGAGCACCGGAAACACCTCCGCCGCACTCGCCGCCTACGGCACCCGGTCGGGCCTCGAAACGCTCGTCTTGCTTCCGGCAGGCAAAGTCGCCGCCGGAAAGGTCGCCCAAGCCAGCCTCCACGGTGCGCGCATCCTCGAAGTCGACGGGAATTTCGACACCTGCCTCGATATCGTCTCCGACCTCGCAGACCGCGGGGAGGCGTACCTGCTCAACTCGCTGAATCCGTTCCGCCTCGAAGGCCAGAAGACGATTGGCTTAGAAATCCTCGAATCGGTGCGCGACGAAACCGGCGCGTTCCCCGACCGCATCGTCCTCCCCGTCGGCAACGCCGGGAACACCGCAGCGCTCTACAAGGCGTTCCGCGAACTCGTCGCATCCGGCGAGTTGGCCGAAGACGAGGTGCCGAAATTAACTGGTGTGCAGGCAGAAGGCGCCGCACCGATGGTCGAAGCCATCGAGAACGGCGCGGACGAAGTCACGCGCTGGGATGAAGTCGAGACGAAGGCGACGGCCATCCGCATCGGCAACCCCGTGAACGCGCCGAAAGCCCTGCCGGGCATTCGCGCGACGGGCGGGACGGCCATCGCCGTCTCCGACGAGGAGATCACCGACGCCCAGCGGTCGCTCGCCGAAGAAGGCGTGGGTGTCGAACCTGCGAGCGCGGCATCGGTTGCGGGCCTGCGCAAACTCCGCGCACAGGGCGTCGTGTCCGCAGACGAGCGCGTAGTCTGTCTCACGACGGGTCACCTACTCAAAGACCCCGATGCCGCCGCAGCGGCGGGCCGCGACCCCGAACCCGTCCCCGGCACGACCGAAGGCGTTCTCGACCACCTGCAGGGCTAAACCGAGCGACTGCGCGACGATGTGAGACGGACGTGTGCCTCTCGTCTCACACTCGTCTGACTGACATTCATGTGGGTGTGTGTCATACTCTAAATTCCCTGACTCATGTCCCAACGAAGTCGGCTCGACAATCCGCGTGGGGTGGATGGCGACCTCTCTTCCAACCAACGCGCACTGTATCAGACGAGAATTGCGGCGCTCAAAGGTCATATCGCAAGCCTCGAAGCAGAACTCAAGGCCGCAGAACAGCGCACCGAGGCAATCGTAGACCAGTACGAACAGATTCTCGAAACACGCACGAGGCACCCAGAAAACAAGAACTCGGACTCCCACCGAACAGGCCAGAGCGCGAAAGACCGCGTTCAGTCGTTCCTGACCCGATAACACCGCACCGCCCCAGACTCCCGGCGGGGTGGACAAAACAGCGTCTGCGTCTTTTGCTTAGTCGTCGAGCGTAATCGTGCGAATCTCGATGATGCGCTCGTCGTTCTCGATGGTTGCCTTGTCCTCTGGCGTGAGTTCGTCGTCCAGATTGTACACCGAGAGTGCTTCCCCGCCGATAGTTTCGCGGGCGTTGAACATCCCCGCGATGTTGATTTCGGCGTTGCCGAGCACCGTCCCGATAAACCCGATAACGCCGGGTGCGTCGTAGTTGCGCGCGACGAGCATCTGGCCGTGTGGGATGGCGTCCACGCGGTAGCCGTCGATGCGGACAATGCGCGGGTCGTTGCCCGCGAACAGCGTGCCGGAGACGCTGAGTTCGTCGCCTTCCGTGTTCCCGACGGTGACGGTGATGAGACTCTGGAAGTCCTCTGACTGGTGGGACTTCGATTCGACCACGTCGATGCCGCGCTCCTCTGCGATGCGCGGGGCGTTGACGGCGTTGACCTGCCATTCGAGCGGCTCGAACACGCCCTTGAGGGCGCTCGCGGTGACGAGGTCGATGTCTTCTGCGGCGATGTCGCCCGCGTAGGTGATTTCGACCTTGCCGATGCGGTCACCGTAGAGTTGGGCGGCGACCTTGCCCGCGGTATCTGCGAGTTCGATGTACGGCTTGACCCGTGGGAAGGCGCTCGCGTCCATCGACGGCGCGTTGAGCGCGTTCATGACCGGCTCCTCTGCGAAGGCGGCGATAATCTGGTCTGCGATGCTGGTCGAGACGCTCTCTTGGGCGGCTTCCGTGCTCGCGCCGAGGTGGGGCGTGACGACGACGCTATCGACCGAGAGCAGCGGGTTGTCCGGCGAGATTGGCTCGTCTGCGAACACGTCGATGGCCGCGCCCTTGAGGACGCCGTCTTCGCAGGCGGCGGCAAGCGCGGCTTCGTCCACGATGCCCCCGCGGGCGCAGTTGACGACGTAGCCACCTTCGAGTTGGGCGAGTTCTTCTTCGCCAATCAGGTTCGCCGTCTCGGGCGTGAGCGGCGTGTGGATGGTGAGGAAATCAGCCTGCGAGAGACAGTCGTCTAACTCCACGAGCTCCGCGCCAATCTGGGCGGCGCGCTCTTCTGAGATGTACGGGTCGTAGGCGACGAGGTCCATGCCGAGTGAGCCGAGACGCTTTGCGACCTCTTGGCCGACGCGCCCGAGGCCGAGGATGCCGAGCGTCTTGCCGTTGACTTCGGTGCCGAGGTAGTCGCCTTTGGCCCACTCGCCTGCCTTCAGACGGATGTGGGCTTGGGGGATGTTGCGGGCGGCGGCGAACGCCATGGCGACGGTGTGCTCTGCGGCGGCGCGGACGTTGCCCTCCGGCGCGTTTGCGACGATGACGCCGTGGTCGGTGGCGGCGTCGATGTCGATGTTGTCGACGCCAATCCCGGCGCGACCAACGATGATGAGGTTGTCTGCGGCTTCGAACACGTCGGCGGAAACCTCGGTTCCAGACCGGACGATAAGCGCGTGAATATCGGCGACCGCATCGAGGAGTGCATCGCCCTCGACGTCGTACGCCGTCTCTACTTCGTGGCCCGCTTCACGGAGTTGCTGAAGCCCGGCCTCAGCGATAGGATCCGTGACGAGTACGTTCATGTGTCGGGAGAACAGGGCGCGAAGGTTAACGCTTTCTTCATTCGCGGAAAATGCCGCGTTCTCGCCGCGGTAGCACACGACTTCGGCGATGGGCGATGTCTGCCGAAGACACAATGCTCAAGTCTCGTCACCCGGGCGATTTCGTATGGAACTTGTCGCGTTCGACTTCGACGGCACGCTTTCGGATTCGGAGATGACCGTCCTGCTCGGTGAGCGCTGTGGCGTCGCAGCGGAGATGGCGGACATCACCGAACGGGCGATGAACAACGAACTCAGCTACGCAGAGAGTCTGCGCTCGCGGGCAGACCTGCTCTCCGGACTCGCGGACGAAGAAGCGCAGAAAGCGTTCGACAAGGTGCGCCTGCGACCCGGTGCGGCAGACCTCATCCGCGACCTGCGCGAAGCGGGCGTCCACGTCGCAATCTTGACTGGTGGTTTCGAGCGCGGCGTCGAAGCGGCACTCGCCCGCGAAGGCGTCTCGGTCGATACCATCATCGCAAACCGGCTGCTCGTCGCAGACGGCGTGCTCACCGGCGAGGTGGAGGGGCCGCTCATCGAGGGCACGAAAGACACGGCGCTCGAAACGCTAACCTCAGACCTCGGCATCGACCTCCGGGACACGGTGGCCGTTGGTGACGGCGCGAACGACCTTCCGATGCTCAAAGTCGCCGGGCTGTCGATTGGCTACCTGCCGAAACCAGCCGTTCGTCCGCACTGTCAAATCGTCGTCGCGCGGATGGACCGCCTGCAAAAAGTGCTCGCAGAAGACGGCGTCCTCTAGTTCGAGGCCGCTTCGATTGCCTGGTCTAAGTCCGCGAGAATGTCGGCTGGGTCTTCAAGCCCGACCGAGAGGCGGACGAGGTCGGGGCGGACGCCGCTCGATTCTTTCTCTTCTTCGGTGAGCTGTTGGTGCGTCGTACTCGCCGGGTGGATGATGAGCGTCTTCGCGTCGCCCACGTTTGCGAGCAGGCTTGCGAGTTGCGTCGATTCGGTCATCTTCTTGGCCGTGTCGTAGCCACCGTCTATGCCGAAGGTGAGCATGCCGCCGTAGCCACCGTTCAGGTACTTCGTGGCGTTGTCGTGGGTTTCGTGGCTTTCTAAGCCGGGGTAGGTGACCCACGACACGTCGGGGTGGTCCTCAAGGAACTCGGCGACGATGAGCGCGTTCTCGCAGTGGCGCTCCATGCGCAGCGGTAAGGTCTCCAGCTTCTGGAGGACGTTCCACGCGTCAAACGGCGACTGTGGGTTGCCGAGGTCACGAAGCCCGCGGGCGAGCGCGGTGACGGTGAACGCGGCCTCGCCGAATCGCTCGCGGAAGTTCACGCCGTGATACGCCGGGTTGTCCTCGGTGATTTCGGGGTAGTCGCCGTCTTCCCACGGGAAGGTTCCGGAGTCGATGAGCGCGCCGCCAATCGTCGTGCCCGCGCCGGTAATCCACTTCGTGGTCGAGTGCCAGATGAGGTCTGCGCCGTGTTCGAACGGGTTGCACAGATACGGCGTGGCAAACGTGTTGTCCACGAGCAGGGGTACGTCGTTGTCGTGCGCGATATCGGCAAGCCGCTCGAAGTCAGGCGTCACGAGCGCGGGATTGCCAATCGTCTCGACGTGGACGTAGGCGGTGTCCTCGTCGATGGCCTCTGCGTAGCCCTCGTAGTCGAGCGGGTCGACGAACGTCGTGTTGACGCCTCGTCGCGGTGCTGAGTGGCTGAGATACGTGTGCGTGCCGCCGTAGATGGCCGACGACGAGACGACGTTTTTGCCCTGTTCTGCGAGGACGAAGTTCGCGAGGTCGAACGCGGCCATCCCCGAGGACGTGGCGAGCGCGCCGACGCCGCCTTCGAGCGAGGCGAGGCGCTCTTGGAGCATCGAAACGGTCGGGTTCATCAGCCGCGAGTAGATGTTGCCCTCCTCTTCTAAGGCGAAGAGGCGGGCGGCGTGGTCTGCGTCGTCGAACACGTATGAGGTCGTCTGGTGAATCGGTGGTGCGCGTGCGCCGGTCGCCGGGTCCGGTTCCTGGCCTGCATGCAGGCTCCGGGTGGCGAAACGTGGAGTATGCTCGTCTGACATTGTTCGTGCCGGTATTATTTCCACAGGTAATATAAAAGTACGCACTATGCTTTGCAATAATTGCCCGAGACTATGACACGTGACGGAAGTGCGAACGTTTAGGAGTCGTCCGGCGAATGAGAATGGATATGCTTCGGGCGATTTCGCGGCGGCTTGTGGGCGTGGTGAGTGACTACCCACTCAAAACGGCGGGACTCATCGCGGTGCTCGCAGGCGGGCGCGTCGCCTATCGGTCGCTCTCTATGGCAGTTGCGGAGACAGAATCAGCCGCGATGGGGCTGACGCCGAGTCACGTCATCGAGTTCGCAAGCGCACAACCGGCCTACGCGCTTGCCGTGGTCGTCGGCCTCGCGCTCATCGCCCGCGCCGAGTAATCACTTCCCGAACAGGCTCGTGTGGACGGGCGCAAACTGTCGGTCTGATTTGCTTGAGATCGTGTCGGTCACGGCCTTGCCGGAGACGCCAGCTTCGAGGAAATCTGCGAGCGGCGGGCCGACTTTTTCTGGCTCCACGAGGAACGCGTCGTGGCCGTGGTCTGAGGTGATCTTGTGGTGGGCCGTCGGCGTCTCTCCCTGTCGGAAAGCAACGGCGAGCGTCTCTGCCTGTTCGGTCGTGAAGTGCCAATCGCCGGTAAACGAGAGGACGAGTGCCTCGCCGGTGAACGCCGCGAGTGCGTCGGCGTCGGACTCGAATCCCGCAGACAGGTCGTAGTTGTCCATCGCCCGCGTCAGGTAGAGGTAGCTGTTGGCGTCGAAGCGCTCGACGAATTTTTCTGCCTGATAGTCGAGGTAGGACTCCACGTCGCGATACGGGAAGAAACCGGCTGCCGGGTCGACCGGGAAGGCGTCGCGGGCGGCGTCTCTGCCCGCAGACCGGCGGCCGAACTTCCGGTCCATCGAGTCCTTCGAGAGATACATCGTGTGCCCGATTTGGCGGGCGAGCGCGAGGCCGTACTTCGGCGGGTCGCCCCCGTAATACTCACCGCCGTTCCAGTTCGCGTCGGTGGTGATTGCCCGGCGCGCAATCGCATCGAGCGCGAGACACTGCGGGTCGAGGCGGGCGGCGGTCGCTACCGCGACGATGCGGTCTACGTGGTCTGGGTGCTGTTTCGCCCAGTCGAGGGCGTTCATGCCGCCAACGCTCCCGCCGACGACGGCGTGGAGGTTCGGCACCCCGAGGTGGTCGAGCAGTTCGCGCTGGGCGCGGGTCCAGTCACCGACGGTCACCGGCGGGAAGTCGGTTCCCCACGGCTCACCGTCCGGCCTCTCGCTCGACGGCCCGCTCGACCCGTAGCACGACCCCGGCACGTTCGCGCAGACGACGAAGTACTCGGTCGTGTCGATGGCTTTGCCCGGCCCGACGATGTCGTCCCACCACGCCGTCGCCTGCCCGCCGTGGCTGGCCCGCCTGAGTCCGGAGACGTGCGCACTGCCCGTGAGCGCGTGACAGACGAGCACCGCGTTGTCACCCGTAAAGTCGCCGTAGGTTTCGTAGGCAATCTCCAGATTCGGGATGGACTCGCCACACTCGAACTCGAATTCCCCCAATTGCGCGACGCCGTCGTCGCTCATGGCAGCGCCTCCGCGAGGTCTGTGATGATGTCATCGACATCCTCGATACCCACCGAAAACCGCACGAGGTCGGGGCTGACGCCGCTTTCGAGCTGTTCTTGCTCGGTGAGTTGGGCGTGGGTCGTCGAGGCCGGATGGATGATGAGCGTCTTCGAGTCACCGACATTCGCAAGGAAACTCGCCAGTTTCGTCTCCTCACACAGCCGCTTTGCGGCGTCGTAGCCGCCCTTCGGCCCGAACGCAATCATGCCACCGTAGCCGCCGTCTAAGTATTTGGAGGCGTTGTCGTGCGTTTCGTGGCTGTCGAGGCCGGGGTAGGCGACCCAGTCGATGGCTGGATGGGCGTCTAAGAACTCGGCAACTGCCTGTGCGTTCTCGCAGTGGCGCTCCATCCGAAGCGGGAGCGTCTCGATACCTTGCAGGGTAAGCCACGCGTTGAACGGCGACTGGCCGCTCCCGGTTGTCCGCACGGCGCGGTGGCGGGCGGCTTCGACGAGCGCACGGTCGCCAAACCGTTCGGTGAAGTTCGTCCCGTGGAAGGCGGGGTTCGGTTGGCCGACTTCGGGGTAGTCGCTCCAGTCGAAATCGCCGCCTGCGATGAGCGTGCCACCGACGGTGGTTCCAGAGCCGTGGAGCCATTTGGTGGTCGAGTGCCAGATGAGGTCTGCGCCGTGCTCGAACGGATTGCACAGATACGGCGTCGCGAACGTGTTGTCCACGAACAGCGGCGCGCCGTTTGCGTGGGCAATCTCCGCGATGCGTTCGAGGTCGGGCGTCACGAGTGCCGGATTCGAGATGCTCTCGACGTGGACGTAGGCGGTGTCCTCATCGATGGCCTCGGCGTAGGCGTCGTAGTCGAGCGTCGGGACGAAGCGTGGCTCAATCCCGCGGTTTCCGGCGGTATTGGAAAAGTACGAGTGGGTGCCGCCGTAGATAGAGGCCGCAGAGACGATGTTGTCGCCGGGGCGGGCGAGCGTGGTGGTTGCGGCGTCCAAGGCGGCCATGCCCGCGGAGGTGGCGAGCGCCGCGCTCCCGCCTTCGAGCGCGGTGAGCCTGGCTTCGAGCATGGCGGTCGTCGGGTTTGAAAAGCGCGAGTAGATGTTCCCCTCTTCTTCGAGGGCAAACCGGGACGCAGCCGTCGCGGCGTCCTCGAACACGTACGAGGTCGTTTGGTAGATAGGTGGGGCGCGCGCCCCTGTCGCGGGGTCTGGTTCCTGTCCCGCGTGGAGACAGCGCGTAGAGAAACCCGGCCACTCAGAGTGAGTCATGTGTGAGACTCATATTCCCGGAGCTTTCTATAACTGTGAGTATAGGCAAAACCTGCACTCGCCCGCTAAAAAGTCGCGCAAATCGCCTTACGCAGCACAGATGATGGTGCGGTGTGAGCGCACGTCACTGATTTGGGAGTTCTCGACTACGTTCTCGGTCTCGGTGGTCTCTTCGAGCCGCGACATGCTCACGAGCACGACCGCGTCCTGGAAATCAGCCAACTCGCTGTCGAGGTCTTTGGTTCCGAGTTCGAAGAGGAAAATCGCCTCGTTCTCTTCGAGGCTTATCTTCCCGTCAACGATGTAGTTTTTGACGTATTCCTCTGCATTGGACTGGTCATTGAACCCTTCGATGTCTGGCACTTCATCGCCGTCGCGCAACACGAGCACCCGTTCGGTCTCTTTGGTAGACCGGACAGTGTGCACCCCGCTTGCTTTGACGGAGATTGCTTCACCCGCGCTCCGCCCGACGAACTCCGTGGTTCGTGGGTTCTCGCCGTCGTTCACGTCGCCGGCCCACGGAACGAGGGCGTCGTCACCGACGGTGAATTCGATATTCACAGGGATGTTAGAACCGTCGTGTTTCGTCAGAGCCGTTCCGAGCAGCGTGACCTCAGCATCGTAGTCAGCACCGGGCACGACCGCACCATCGACGATGTTGAAGTCGTCTTTCGTGATGGGCACGATTTGGTCTTCGCGGTCAACCGGAACCGTCCGCTTTGCGATGATAGACGAGCGCTTTTCGTCTTGTTTGTGCACCACGTACACGTCGAGGTACTCACCACCGCTTGCACAGACTTCTTCGCCCGAGAGCGAGACAGACAACACTTCACCGCCCGTCCAGAACCCGTCTGCCACGTCACCGGTTTTCGGGATGGCGTGGCGCGTCGTGTGCGAGCCGTCTCGCACGAGAATCTCTAAGTCCTCGACGTTCGCCTGTTGGCCACCCTCGTGGTAAAACAGCAAGTCGGCGTAGGTCTGGTCGCCGACCTGTGACGCACGAGCCGCGTCAGTCATTATTATCACTGGTGCTGGACCGCCCGCTGCGTCGGTCATTCCATACATCATCCCCGTCGTAAGCGCAGCCGAGAGAATGGTCACCGCAACCATCGTAATCACCCCCACCAGTGGCGACATCCCCCGGTCTGACCTGCGAATATCAAATCGCATGTCTCTGTCCCCTGTCCCCACATTCGCGTGAGAATCATATCGTAAATCAGGAAATACCATAATTAGAGACGTACTAATTGACGAGATAGACCTGTCAGGAAGAACGTTCACGTCGAGCGTTTTCTCACTGAAACGGTCGTCCCACTGCGAACACAGAGATTTAGCCCGTTCAGGTTCTTCCTACCCACATGGTCGGGACAGACCGGATACGCCTCGCACTCGTCGTGTTCGTCGTGTTGTTCGCGCAGGTGCTGCTCTACCCCGGCGTCCCGGACTTACTCGCGGCCCTCGGCGCGACCACGAGCCTCGACGCGGGAATGTGGTTTCTCACGGCCGAATTTCTGGGTTTCGTCCTCTTTGCGGGCGTCTGGGGGAGTTTGAGCGACTCGACGGGACGGCGAGCACCCTACATCGCCCTTGGCGCGCTCGGTGGGGCAGTTGGCTACGCCATGCTCGCCGTCCTCCCCGTGGTCGGCATCACCGCCTTCGGAGCCGTGCTCGTCCTTCGATTCGTCCAAGGCGCGGTCACCATCGCCGCCTTCTCGCTCGCCATGACCATGCTGATGGATTTGGACGGCGGCCATGGCAAGAACATGGGCGCGGCGGGCATCGCCATCGGCCTTGGCACTGCCCTCGGCGCACCACTCGGCGGCAGACTCACCACAATAGACCCACTCGCACCCCTCTACCTCGCAAGCGGCCTGCTCGCCCTCGTGGCCGTGCTCACAATATTCGTCACCGACCGCGCCCCGAAGAACCACGACGGCGTCGCAGCCACCCTTTCGGGCCTCAAGAAGACGCCCGTCCTCCTCCTGCCCTACGCCTTTGGCTTCATCGACCGCCTCACGGCGGGCTTTTTCGCCCTCGTCGGGACGTTCTACTTCCGGACCGCGTTCGGCTTAGACGCCGCCCAGACGGGCCTCGTGCTCGCGCTGTTTTTCGTCCCGTTTGCCCTGCTTCAGTACCCCTTTGGCGTACTCTCAGACCGAATCGGGAGAGTCGGGCCGGTCGTCGTTGGTTCGGGCCTGTATGGGGTGGCCGTCATCGCCGTTGGCCTCGCCTCCAGCCTGAACGCCGCCCGCGTCGGCATGGTCGTCGTCGGCGTCCTTGGCGCGCTCATGGCCCCGGCGACGATGGCGCTCGTAAACGACCTCTCGCGGGACACCGAACGCGGCGTCGCCATGGGCGGGTTCAACATCTTCGGCTCGATTGGGTTTCTCACGGGCATCGTCGTCGGCGGCGCGGTGGCCGATGCCTACGGCTTCCTCGCCGCGTTCCTCGTCGCAGGCGGGCTGGAAATCGCCATCGCGCTGCTCACGATTCCGGTGTTCGTCCGCCTAAAACTCGAAAAACAGTCGCTGTTCGGCGCGGAAGCCGGACGCTGAGTTAGTCGTCCAGTTCAGCGCGGGCGGCCGAAAGGGCGGCCTCGGTGTCCGCATCGACGCCGACGTCGGTCATGGCCTCGCCAATCGTCCGAATCCCGCGCAGAATCTGGTCGTCATCGAGGTTGCCCATGTTCGAAACGCGGAAGATGTGCCCACCGAGGTGCGCCTGTCCGCCGCTGATGGAGACGTTTCGCTCGTTGACCGCGTCGAAAAAGTCGCTCGGTGCTTCTTTGACCGACTCGGGCAACGCGACCGACGTGAGCGTGTTCGAGTAGGCCGAATCCTCGTTGAGCGAGGCGAAAAGCGAGAGGCCCATCGCCTCGAAGCCAGCACGGAACGCCGCGGACTGGCGGCGGTGGCGGGCGATGCGCGTCGGCATCGTCTCGTCTTCGATTTGCTCGACGGCGACTGCGAGCGACCGAAACAGCGGGACGGCGCTCGTAAACGGCGTCTGGTGGGACTCGGCTTTGCGAAGATGCCAGTCTAAGTCCTCGTAGAACGGTGCGCCGTCGCCGTCGATGTGCTCAACGGCGCGGTCTGCGACGTACATCGCGCTCACGCCCGGCGGCGCGGCGAGCGCCTTCTGGGAGTCGGTGATGGCGATATCGACGTTCCAGTCGTCGATTTTGAACACGTCGCCGCCGATGCTGGTGACGCCGTCTACGACGAAGCGGGCGTCCGCGGCGGCGGCGAGTTCGCCGACCTGTTCGACCGGGTTCAACACGCCCGTCGAGGTCTCGTTGTGCACCATCGTGACCACGTCCGTATCGTCGGTGATGGCCTCGGCAACCTCGGCAAGGTCGAACGATTCACCCCACTCGATTTCGACGGCCGAAACCTGTGCGTGGCGGTCTGCGATGCGTTTGAACCGGCGGCCGAACTTCCCGTTTACGAGCGCGACGACCTCGCTGTCGTCGTCCGTGAGGTTCGCCACGGCGGCCTCCATGCCCATCGTGGCCGTGCCGTTCAAGATGAGGCTGGTTCCTCCTGCGGACGTAGAAGACCCGTCGAGTGTCGAACACTCGAAGATGTAAGAAAGGCCGTCCTGCGCGCGAGCGTAGGTGGCTTCGAATTCGGCCGAACGGTGAGAGACCATCGACCCGTCCATGGCTCTGCGTACCGCATCGGTGATCGGGACTGGTCCTGGGTTCAACAGGAGGAACTCCTCCGACATACCTCTCACTTTGAGGCCCAACAGATAACGCCTGTGGGTCTGACCAAGTGTCGCCAGTGTCAGGCCATGTTCACACACAAAGCCCCCACATGCTTCGGCAACCCGCTCATCATACGGTTCTATTTCGAGGAGAGCACGGGCGCCATCGTCTCGGTTGACCCCGACGCCGACCTCTACCTTCTCGCCGTTGCAAAGCGGTGTGCCGCCGAACTCGAAACTATCGAGACCCTCTCCCCGAGATTTTAACACCGGGCAACCAATCACGGAGTAATGACCGACGGCGACGACAATCCCTATCTCTCAGACCCCGTAGCCGAGTTTCGCCCGCTCGCAGAGTTGAGCGACGACGAGGCCCGCGAAGAGGTCGAACTGCTCCGCGAAGCCATCCGCTATCACGACCGACGCTACTACGTCGAGAACCAGCCAGTCATCGCAGACCGAACCTACGACGCCCTGTTCAGCCGCCTCCAAGACGTCGAAGATGCCTTCGACCTCTGGGCGGAAGACAGTCCGACACGCCGAGTCGGTGAGGAACCGTTAGACGAACTCGAAACCGTCGAGCACGTCGCTGCGATGAAGTCAATCGACTCTTCGGGCGAAGAAGCCGACGTGCGCGCGTTCGACCAGCGCATCCGCGATGCGGTGGGCGCAGTCGAGTATTTCTGTGAACCGAAATTCGACGGCCTCTCCGTCGAAGTCGTCTACGAAGACGGGCGCTACGAACGGGCCGCAACCCGCGGCGATGGCATCACCGGCGAGGACGTGACCGCAAACGTCCGGACGATTCGCTCTGTCCCCCAGCGCCTGCACGGCGACTTTCCGGACCGGCTCGTCGTGCGCGGCGAGGTGTACATGCCGCGCGACGCGTTTCAGGCGCACAACCGCGAGCGCATCGAGGCGGGCGACGACCCGTTTGCGAACCCGCGAAACGCGGCGGCGGGAACGCTGCGACAGCTCGACCCGAAGATTACCGCACAGCGCCCGCTCGACTGCTTTTTCTTCGACGTGCTCGATTCGACCCGGACATTCGAGACGCACGCCGCCCAACACGACCGGCTCCCCGAGTGGGGCCTCAAAGCCTCTGCTCGCTCGCGGTTGGTTCCTAGTATTGAAGACGCAATCGCCTACCGAAACGAGATACAGGACGCCCGCGACGAGTTGAACTACGAAATCGACGGCACGGTCATCAAGGTCAACGACCGGGCGGCTTGTGACGAGTTGGGCGAGACGGCTCGCGCCCCGCGCTGGGCGTTCGCCTACAAGTTCCCCGCCCGCACCGAGCAGACGCGCATCGCGGACATCGTGGTGCAGGTCGGGCGCACCGGCCGCCTGACGCCGGTTGCCCTGCTTGACCCCGTCGACGTGTCGGGCGTCACCGTCTCCAGAGCTACCTTGCATAACCCCGGCGAAATCGAGGCGATGAACGTGAACATCGGCGACGAAATCCGCATCGAGCGGGCGGGCGACGTGATTCCGTACGTCGCAGAAGTCGTCGAGAAACACTCAGAGGGACACTTCGCGTACCCCGACACCTGCCCGGTCTGTGACAGTCCAGTCGAACGCGACGGCCCGCTCGCCTTCTGTACCGGCGGCTTCGCCTGTCGCGCCCAACTCGAACGCGCCGTGGGCCACTACGCCAGCCGTGGGGCGCTCGACATCGAAGGCCTCGGCCAAGAGAAGGTCGTCCAACTCATCGAAGAAGGGCTGATTGAGACGATAGCCGACCTCTACACGCTCTCGCGCGACGACCTCGTAGAACTTGAGGGGTGGGGCGAAAAGAGCGCGGACAACCTGCTCTCTGAGTTAGACGCGGCGAAACACCCCTCGCTCTCAGCCTTCCTCGTCGGCCTCGGGATTCCGTCAGTGGGGCCGACCACCGCGCGGTCGCTCGCCCGCGAGTTCGCCACGCTCGACGCGATTATTGACGCGAGCGAAGAGGAATTACAGGAAGTAGATGACGTGGGCGAAACCGTCGCCGCGGACATTCACGCATTCTTTGCGAGCGAGGAAAACCGGCGCGTGATTGCCCAGCTACGCGAGCGCGGCGTCGAACCCGAGTCCGTCGAACGGGCGGGTGGCGACGAACTCGCTGGCCTCACCTTCGTGTTCACCGGCAGCCTGTCAGAGATGACGCGCAGCGAGGCCCAAGGGCTCGTCCAGCAACACGGTGCGAACGCGACGGGGAGCGTCTCGGGGAACACTGATTATCTCGTGGCCGGGGAGAATCCGGGAGCGAGCAAGACGAGCGATGCGGAGGCGAACGAGGTTCCGATTCTCGACGAAGACGCCTTCTGGGAACTGCTCGCAGGCGAGGGGGTTACTCCTTCCAAATAAGCCCCGAAACGTCTCCCGAAAGGACGGTCACGTCCTCGTCGTTGGTGCAGCCGAAGGTGGCGTCTATGTTGTAGCGGTCGTCGGCCTCGTTTATCGTATCGAGCGTCATCTCACAGGTGATTCGCTCGTCCGTATAGACCGGTCTGCGGAAGCGAAACGTCATCGTGTGGGCGAAAAAGTGGATGTCGCTACCGAGTTTCGTCGGCAAGGTGGCGGTGAGCAGTCCCTGCGCCATGAGCCGGCCCTCCTCGTCGGGTTCGGTGTGGCGGGGTTGGTCGTCGCCGGATAGCTCGCCAAACTGGCGGACGTCCGCGTGGGTGAAGGTGCGTTCGTAGGTGTGCGTGTCGCCTTCAGCAAGGTGCATTGGTGGGGACACGCCGGCCGAAACAAAAGGTGTGTGGCTTAGAGGTCTGCGCGCTCGAAGCGGAGATAGCCAAGTGCGAGCGGGATGAGCGCCCACGCGAAGAGGATGAGCAGGCCGAACCAGCCTTCGGCAAAGACGGACGTGACTTGTCCGGGCATCGAGACTCCGGCGTCGGCCGGGAGCACGAGCTTGATTGCGTTGCCGAACGCGGCGCTCGGGCTAATGTTCGTCAGGAACTGATACCAGCTCGGCGGTGGCCCTCGGAAGCCGAAGCTCCCGGTGATGGCGTAGTTGAGGAGCGTTGGGATGAGCCCCCAGAGGAACTCGAACAGGAGGAAAAAGCCGATGACGGCGGCGGTTGCCTTCGAGGAGGAACTGGTCGAAGCGGAGATGCCAACGCCGACGCTCACGAACACCGCACCGAACAAGAGCGTGAGGGCGGTGAACCCGAGGAACGTCGCGGGTGAGAACGAACTGTAGAG
This sequence comes from Haladaptatus sp. CMSO5, assembly GCF_036689885.1. Classification (NCBI taxonomy): domain Archaea; kingdom Methanobacteriati; phylum Methanobacteriota; class Halobacteria; order Halobacteriales; family Haladaptataceae; genus Haladaptatus; species Haladaptatus sp. CMSO5. Next base: position 447,121 of record NZ_JBAHVW010000001.1, on the reverse strand, counting down.
GGCAATCGCGATGACGGCGGCGAGGGCGAAGCCCGCGAGAATCGCCGTGGCGAGCACGCCAGAGCGACCGACCACCTTGCCGAGCACGACGTCACGGCGGGTGTGGGGCAGCGCGAGCAGGAACTTGAGACTCCCGCTCTCTCGCTCACCGACGATGGCTTTGTAGCCGACGATGAGGCCCGTAAGCGGGACGAGCGTGCCAACCGGCCCGAGCAAGAACACGATGAATCCGACCGCAGAGATGGCTTCGTTCGCTCCACTGAAGAATTCAGCAAAGATGTAGGCCGCACCGCCCGCGAACAGGACGAACAGCGTGGCAAGTGCGAGCAGCACTTTCGAGCGGATGGCGTCCGCGAAGTCCTTTTTGGCGACGGTGACGACGCTCATGCGGACACCTCCGTGTACGAGGCGAACAGGTCTTCGAGTGAGGCTTCTTTGGTCGAGAAGTCTTGGACGGTCGCGCCGTTGTCTTCGAGCGTGGTGAGGACGCGCGTCTTGCTCCCGTCTTCACACGAAACGGTGAGCGTGTCCTCGTCGTGGGTCACGTCGATGACCCCAGCGAGGTCGCGCACGGCGGCGAGTGCTTCGTTGGGGAGCGCACCGACCGTGATGACGAGGGTGGTTCCGGCGTCGGTCTCGTCGCGCAGGGCGTCGAGGGTGTCCTCTGCGACGAGTTCACCCTGTCTGAGAATCCCCACGCGGTCGCAGATGGCTTCGACCTGCTCTAAGATGTGACTGGAGAAGAACACGGTCGCGCCGCGGTCGCGCTCTTCGGTGATGATGCGGCGCATTTCGCGTGCACCGTTCGGGTCGAGACCAGTGGAGGGTTCGTCTAAGATGAGGAGGTCTGGACTGCCCGCGATAGCCATGGCGAGGGCGAGACGCTGGCGCATCCCTTTCGAGTAGCCGCCTGCTTTGCGGTCGCCGTCGCCTGCAAGCCCGACGCGTTTGAGCAGTGCGTCCGGGTCGTCGGTTGCGTTTTTCGACTCGATGGCGAACTCGACGTGCTTGCGCCCGGTGAGGCGGTTGTACACGGAGAAGCCTTCGGGGAGGACGCCCGTGTTCTGGCGGACGGCGAGGCTCTCTTGTTGGGCGTCGTGGCCGAGCACGGTGACCGTGCCGGCCGTTGGGCGGATGAAGTCTAAGAGGAGGTTGATGGTCGTCGATTTCCCCGCCCCGTTCGGGCCGAGAAAGCCATAAATTTCGCCTTGCTCGACACGTAACGAGAGTTGTTTCAGGGCGACCGTGTCACCGTATCGCTTGGTGACATCGGTCAGTTCAATAGCGGCCATAGTGGCTCATGTGTTGAGCGAGTGAAAAATTTTGTGTCACACCTCGTCCGTGGGGTTGTGACGCGCTGCCATCCGCGTCGCTTCCTTCTCGTATCGCTCACGGGTTGCTTCGTCTTCGACGGGATACACGTCGCTCGGGTCTACGTCGATGGCCGCGGTCACCGGAATCCGACCGAGTGCGCTCGCCGCCCGCTCTTTCGGGAGATGGCGAGTTCCGTCCTCGGTGGCGTACACGAGCGAAATGAGTCCCTTGTCGTCGTAGGTTCGGTGGACGAGCCAGAGGCGCAGCGAATCGGTCATGTCGGGTGGTCAGACCGCCCTGTGCTTGTATCCCACGGTAGCGAACGGTTGAAACGCTTCGAGATGTTCGAGTCAGGTATGGACGTGGCCGCCCTCCGTGAGCAGGCTGCAACACTGCCCACCGAGCCCGGTGTCTACCAGTTTTTAGCGGGCGGTACCACGCTCTACGTCGGAAAAGCGGTCAACCTGCGCGCTCGGGTGCGGTCGTACGCAGACCCCCGGAGCTACCGCATCGGTCAGATGGTCGAGTTGGCAGAAACGATCGACTACGCCGTCACCGACACCGAGACGCAGGCATTACTGCTCGAAGCGAATCTCATAAAGCGCCACCAACCGAAGTACAACGTCCGGCTGAAAGACGACAAATCCTATCCACTGGTCCAACTCACGGGCCACCAGTTCCCGCGCATCGAAGTCACGCGCGACCCCGAGGCTGGCGCGACCGTCTTCGGGCCGTACACCGACCGCCGACGCGTCGATGCAGTGGTGAAGGCCATCCGCGAAACCTACGGCATCCGCGGGTGTTCTGACCACAAGTTCGCAGGCCGAACCCGCCCGTGTATCGACTTCAACATCGGGCTGTGCACCGCGCCGTGTACCGGCGAAATCACCGAGGACGCCTACGTCGGGGACGTCGACGCTGTCATTCGATTTTTCGAAGGTGAAAGCGGCATCCTCACCGAACCGCTCGAAGCCGAGATGGAGCGCGCCTCGCTGAACCGGGAGTTCGAGCGCGCCGCCAACCTCAGAGACCGCCTCGAAGCCGCCAAACGGTTCCACGGCGGTGGCGGCGATGTCGTCGCCAAATCGGGCAGCGAGATGGTCGTGGACGTCCTCGGCGTGGTCATCGAAGGCGAGACCGCCACGGTTGCCCGCCTCCACAGCGAACGCGGCCAGCTCGTGGAGCGAAAACAGTACACGATGACCGCCCCAGAAGGTGGCGAAGAACGGGTGGCAGCCGTCCTCGCCGCGTTCATCCCGCAGTTCTACGCCGAACGCGAGTTACCGGACGCAATTTTGCTGCCCGAGCGCCACGAAGACCCGGAACTCGACCGGTGGCTGGAGGCAGAGGGCGTCTCGGTGCGGGTGCCGGGGGCGGGAAGGGAGGCGACGCTCGTTGATTTAGCGCTGAAAAACGCCCGCCGATCGCCTGCCACTGACGAGGGGAGAGCGCTCGGTGACGCCCTCGGCACGGGGCGCATCCGCCGCATCGAGGGGTTCGATGTGAGCCACGCACAGGGCAAAGCCGTCGTCGGAAGCAACGTCACGTTCGTCGATGGCTCTCCCGAGAAATCGGGCTACCGCCGGAAAAAACTCACCGACACGAACGACGACTACGCGAACATGCACGACCTCGTCCGGTGGCGGGCAGCCCGCGCCGTCTCGGGCAGAGACGACCGCCCCGACCCCGACCTCCTGCTCATCGACGGCGGGGAAGGGCAGTTGAACGCGGCGCGCGAGGCGCTCGCTGAGACCGGCTGGGACGTGCCCGCGATTGCGCTCGCAAAGGCCGAGGAACTCGTGATAACGCCCGATGGCACCTTCGACTGGCCGTCGAACGCACCGCAACTCCACCTGCTCCAGCGCGTGCGCGATGAATCGCATCGCTTTGCGGTGCAGTACCACCAGACGCTCCGCGACGAGGTGAAAACCGTTCTCGACGATATCCCGGGTGTCGGTCCCGAACTCAGGAAGCGACTCCTCCGGCGGTTCGGGAGCGTCGATGGCATCAAAGCCGCCTCAGTGCGCGAGTTGCAAACCGTCTCTGGCGTCGGGAAATCGCGGGCAGAGACCATCAAGCGCCGACTGCAGTAAGCGGGCCAACAATTAACTCAGTGACACGAGAATCGAGGGTATGGACAGTTTCTTCTACGAACTCGGAAAGCGCTCTACGGGCCCCGACCTGAGCGGCATCGGGCGAATCGTAGCCCTCGTCGTCGCCGCGTTTTTCATCCTCGGCTTTCTGAGCGTCCTCGACACCACCGCGATTCTCGGCATCCTCGCGCTCGGTGCAGCCGCCGTCATCGTCGCAAAGTCGGTCGTCATCGTCCAAGCCTACGAAAAGCAGGCGCTCACCATCTTCGGTGAGTTCCGCGAACTGCTCGGTCCCGGCATCCGGTTTGTCCCGCCGTTCGTCTCCCAGACCTACGCCTTTGACATGCGCACCCAGACGATGGACGTGCCCTCACAGGAGGCCATCACGCGCGACAACTCGCCGGTCGTCGCAAACGCCGTCATCTACCTCCGCGTGACCGACGCAAAGCGGGCGTTCCTCGAAGTGGACGACTACATGCGCGCCACGTCGAATCTGGCGCAGACCACGCTGCGAGCGGTGCTCGGGGATATGGCGCTTGACGACACGCTCTCCCGGCGACGCGAAATCAACGACCGCATCCGCCGCGAGTTAGAGGGGCCGACCGACGCGTGGGGCGTCCGCGTCGAAGCAGTCGAGGTGCAAGCCATCACGCCGAGCCAAGACGTGGTCGCCGCGATGGAAGAACAGACCTCCGCAGAACGCCGCCGCCGGGCGATGATTCTCGAAGCCCAAGGGGAACGCCGGAGTTCCATCGAGCGGGCGCAAGGGGACAAAAGCTCCTCGGTTATCCGCGCACAAGGGGAAAAACAGGCCCAGATGCTCGAAGCCCAAGGCGACGCGATTGCGACGACGCTCCGGGCGCGGGCCGCAGAGTCGATGGGTGAGCGTGCCGTCCTCGATAAGGGCTTAGAATCGCTCGAAGCCATCGGGACGAGCCCCTCGACCACATACATCATGCCCCAAGAACTCACCTCGCTCGTTGGGCGTTACGGCAAACACCTGACTGGGAGCGACGTGAGCGAGGGCGGTGAAGAGCTGCTGAGCCAAGCCTTCGACGCAGAAACCCGCGAGCTGCTCGGACTGGACGACATCGACGAGATTCTCCAGCAGGTCGAGACCACAGAAGTGAACCAACACGAAGTGACCGTCGAAGATACAAACTGACTTTCGGTAGGACAACTACATTTGTTTTAAGCGTGGTGCGTGAGACGGGCCGGTATGGAAGGCGACCAGACCACGCTCGATGCGTCGTTCACGGAGATGAGCGAGATTCTGATGCCGAACGACACGAACAATTTGGGCCGCGCGCTCGGCGGTTCTGTCCTCCACTGGATGGACATCTGTGGGGCAATAGCGGCGCGGCGATTTTGCGAAGGACAAGTCGTCACCGCGTCGATGGACCACGTCGATTTCACGGGCGCTATCGACCTCGGCGACATCGTCACTATTGAAGCGTACGTGTTCGACACCGGCCGAACGAGTATGGACGTGAAAGTGAACGTCTCAGCAGAACGCCCGCAGAAAGGCGAGTGCAAGCAGACGGCAACCTCGTTTTTCACCTTCGTAGCGCTCGATGGGGACGAACAGCCAACCGTCGTGCCGAACCTCGATTGCCCGACGACGAAACAGGCGGGACTCAGGGACCTCGCGCTCGAACAGCGCCGCCAACGCCGGAAGGAACTCGCCGCCGCGCTCGATTAACGCAGACTGTCGCACAATCCATCACAAATCTGCTGGAGTTTGTCCAACATCGGTAGCGTTTCTTCCCTACTCAAGCCCGCACGGAGCGACAGGACTGTATGGAGATTCGACCCGCAACCCCTGACGATTTCGCTGGCATCAAGGCCATGGCCCACGCCGCATGGAAGGCCACCTACGCGGACGCCATCGACGGAGAAACCATTTCCCGAACCGTCGAGGAGTGGTATTCGGAAAGTTCACTCCAAGCCATTCTTGATCAGCCCGAGACTGACTTCCTCGTTGCAGACGACGGCGGTGTCGTCGGCTTCTGCCATGGTTATGTGGACGACGACGAAGGTGACATCGTTCGCCTGTACACTCATCCCGACCGCTGGGACGAGGGGATTGGCTACCGGCTCTACGAACGTCTCCGTGACGACATGCGCGATTCGAACGTTCCCGAGATGAAGGCCATCGTAGTCGAAAGCGACGAAATGGCGCGGACGCTGTTCACCCGGATGGGCTTCGAACAGTCGGGGTCGGGGAGCGTGAAGATGGGTGAAGAGACGGTGGGGGAAGTTGTCTACTCGCGGGCAGTCTGACCTACCAGTCAATCGTCGAGAGCACGTCGTAGTAATCGACGGCGTGGTCGATTCTGCGCTGTTCGTCCTCGGGAAGGGCGAGCGTCATCGCCACGCGCATCCAGCACGTCTGGGGGAGTTCGGGTGGCTCTCCGCCTGTCGTTCGCAAGAAGGAGTCGCTCGTGAGCGTTTCGAGCGCCTGGTAGCCGAGGTCTACGTCACGGACTGGAACAAGGCAATCTGCGAGTTCCTGAAGATTGTACTCACCGAGGCGTTCATCGAAAACATCCCGAGCGATGCCCTCGCGGATGCTGTCTCTGAAGTGGGCGCGGTAGGCTTCGGTGAAGGCGTCGCTTCCCACCGTGTGGCCGAGTACCTGCTCGTAGCATCGGTCCCGAAACAGGGTAGCAGCGAGGGCTTCGAAGCCCGGTTCGTGCTCACTGCGCGCGAGGAGTGACTGGATGAGAACCGTGTACAGTTGCTCGCGGTCGGCTTCCGGCGAGAGGCTGCGTTCTGCCTCGGCAACGAGGTCGTCACGCAGGTCAGCCGGGAGGCGGTCTCCGAGACTGGGTCGGTCGAGTATCGAACGAAGGGTGTCGGTGTGTGGAGGTGAATGGTGGTGTGTCATGTCTCAAAATCAGCCGCGGCGTCGGTCGAGTGTAACCACTCGTGAGCGCGAGCTAACCACCGCTCGAAACCGAGAGCGGCTGCGGCTGTAGTGTATACTGTGGTGTCCCGGCAGGACGGTTAAACCTTTCCAATATTAGTTTCACTAATACAAGTTTAGTTGTTATTCGGGGCGGTGAGTGCAAGTGCTCCTGTACAGCCCCAGCATTTTCATGAATCGAGACGCGACACGCGGACATGAGCTACACGTGGCAGTACTACGATCTCGTGTTGGTGGGAATCGCGCTGGCGATGAGCCTCGGCGTCGGTGTCGGGGTACTCACGACGATGGCGCTCACGACGAGCGTGACGCTCGCGGGACTTGCTGCAATCGGCATTATGGGCCACGCACTGTTCGTAAACGGCCCGGTCTCAGAGCCAAGTGACCTCACCGACGAGGTCCAAACGCTGAACTAGACTTCACCGGGCGCGGGGACACCGTCGTCGGCACCGAGGTCGAACTCCTTTCTGAGTTTGTGAATCCGGTCGCGGATATCAGCCGCCAACTCGAACTCCAGATTGTCCGCCGCCTCCTGCATCCGGTCTTCGAGTTCGAAGATGAGGTCGAGTGCTTCGTCGTCGGTTTCGGGCGTGACGCGGGCGACGTTGCGCTGTTTTTTCTTGCTTCCCGGCAGGCTCGTCTTCCCCACGTCCTTCTCGATGGTTTTCGGCTCGAAGCCGTGGTCTTCGTTGAAGCGTGTCTGAATCTCCCGGCGGCGCTGGGTCTCGTCGATTGCCGTGCGCATCGCGTCGGTCACGTTATCGGCGTAGAGGATGACCTCGCCGTTTACGTTGCGGGCGGCCCGCCCCATCGTCTGGATGAGCGTGGTCGAAGACCGCAAGAAGCCCTGCTGGTCTGCGTCGAGGACGGCGACGAGTGAGACTTCGGGAATGTCGAGGCCCTCGCGCAGGAGGTTGATACCAACGAGCACGTCGAACTCTCCGAGGCGAAGCCCACGAATCAACTCGTGGCGTTCGAGCGTGTCCGTCTCGTCGTGCATGTACTCGACGGCGACGCCTGCCTCCTCGAAGTACTCGGTCAGATCTTCTGCCATCCGCTTCGTGAGCGTGGTCACGAGCACGCGCTCGTCGCGTTCGGTGCGTTCTGCGATGCGGTTGAGCAGGTCCTCGACCTGTCCCTCGGCGGGTGAAATTTCCACTTTTGGGTCAACGAGGTGGGTTGGCCGGACGATTTGTTCGACAATCTGGTCTGAGTGCTCGCGCTCGTAATCCGCAGGCGTCGCGCTCACGAACAGCGTTTTCGCCGTCTTCTCCTGGAACTCCTCGAAGGTGAGCGGGCGGTTGTCGTAGGCCGTGGGCAACCGGAAGCCGTTGCCGACGAGCGAGTCCTTACGCGATTTGTCACCCGCGAACTGGCCTTTGATTTGCGGGAGAGTGACGTGCGATTCGTCAATGACCGTCAGAAAGTCGTCGGGGAAGTAGTCGAGCAGCGTGTACGGCGGGTCGCCCACGGTGCGGTTGTCGAGATGCACAGAGTAGTTCTCGATGCCAGAACAGTAGCCTGTCTCGCGCATCATCTCTAGGTCGAAAGTGGTGCGCTCTTCGATGCGCTGGGCGGCGATGAGGTCGCCCTTGCGCTGGAAGTAGCTGATGCGGTCTGCGAGGAGGTCTTCGATTTCGGAGATTGCTTGTTCTAAGCGCTCTTCGGGAATCGAGTAGTGCTCTGCGGGGTGGATGAGGACGGCCGGTTCCGTGCTCTTGACCTCGCCCTCAAGCGTATCGACCTTCAGCATCCGGTCGATTTCGTCGCCCCAGAACTCGATGCGGACGGCATAGCGGCCGTACATCGGGAACACTTCGAGGGTGTCGCCGCGCACCCGGAACGTCCCGTTCGTGAAGTCAACGTCGTTGCGGTCGTAGTTCAGGTCGACCAGTCGCTTGAGAACCTCGTCGCGGTCTAACTGCTGGCCCTCCTCCAAGCGCAGCGCCATCGACTCGTAGTTATTCGGGTCACCGAGGCCGTAAATCGCAGAGACCGAGGCCACGACAATCACGTCGTCGCGCGTCAGCAGCGAGCGCGTCGCAGAGTGGCGCAAGCGGTCGATTTCCTCGTTGATGGAGGCGTCTTTGTCGATGTACGTGTCGGTCTGTTCGATGTACGCTTCGGGCTGGTAGTAGTCGTAGTAGGAGACGAAGTACTCCACCGCGTTGTCCGGAAAGAGGTTCTTGAACTCCTCGTACAATTGGGCGGCGAGCGTCTTGTTGTGGGCGATGACGAGCGTCGGCTTCTGGATTTCTTCTACGACCCAGCTCACGGTGTTGGTCTTCCCAGAGCCGGTCACCCCGAGCAGGGTCTGGCGATCCATCCCCCCGCGGAACCCCGCCGCGAGTTGCTCGATTGCCTCGGGTTGGTCACCCGCGGGGTCGAACGGCGCGTCCACCCGAAACGGTCGCCCCTTTCCCGGTTTGTCGGGAGAAAGCGGGCCGGAATCACTCATTGGCAGGTGTTGGGCCCCAAGCCACTTGACCTGTGTGCCCGCTCAGAGCACGCCGCCTGTCGAGGACGTGAGCGACGACCAGCCGTGTTTCCGGACGTGCAACGAGAGGGCACAGAGCAGAGAAATCGCCCCGGCTGCCATCGCGATGGTGAACGCCACTCGGTAGCCGAGGTCCGTGTAGATGCGCGACCCGGCAACCGTCTCGCCCGTCCAGTAGGCGTCGAGTGCGATGCCCATCACGGTGGGAAATACCGCGGCACCCGAGTACGCGATTGTGTTGACCGTCCCCGTCGAGACGCCGCTTGCGGCGCTGTCGTGGCGTTCTTTGATGACCGTGTAGGCAATCGCGAAGCCACCCATGAGGAAGCCCAACAGGAAGAACATGAGCGCGACGAAGGCGAGCGGTGGCGCGCCAAACACGACAACGACGCCGATAATGGCCGTGTAGGCAACCCCCGCAACGACGAGAATCGCCGTCCGGTTTTCGAGGCGGTCGGATATCCACCCGAACGTCGGCGGCCCGATGACCAGCCCGACGCTCCCGAGAAGGGTGTAGGTGGACGCCGTCGTGACCGAGACGCCGTACTGCTGGACGACGAAAGGAACGCCCCACAGCCCAAGCAGCGTGATATTGACGCCGATGACACAGAACAACATCGTGCCTGCGAGCCACGTTTCGCGTTCGCTGAGGACGCCTTTGAGATTCGATGCAACGTCAGAAAGCGAAAGAGACGGTGAGGACGGGACGCCGTCGATTGGTTCGAGCCCCGCCTGTTTGGGGGTGTCGCGAGCGAGCAGGTAGATTGCGATAGCGAGGAAAAAGCCAAGCCCCCCGAGTGCCATGACCGTCTCGCGCCAGCCAACGGTTGTGACCGCGAGCGCGAGCGGTGTCGTCGCGAGGATGCCGCCGAGGCCAGAAAAGCCGACGGTCAGGCCGTTCATCGTGGCAAACTCCGTCGCCCGATACCAGTTTGCGACAAACCGGAGGATGGAGATGTAGATGACCGACGCGCCGAGGCCGAGCAGCGCACGGCTCACGAAGGCAAGCACGTAGGTGTCAGCGACCGCGAACGAGAGTGCGCCGACACTCATCACGAGGACGGCAATCGTCGCCGTCTTGCGGATGCCAGCGCGGTCTACGAGCACGCCCGACGGCAGTTGCAGGGACGCGTAGATGTAGAAAAACGCGGCGTGCAGGGTTCCGAGGCTCGCGCCCGTGGTGTCGAACGCGCGCATCAGCTCCTCTGCGAGCACGGCAGTCGAGAGCCGGTAGAGACTCACGAGGAGGAACGCGACCGCGAGGGTACCCCACACCAGCCAACGGCGTCGTGACGGGTCAGACCAGAGACTCACACGTAAGTGTGTCACAGAGTGTCGTAAAAAACGTTCACGAAGCGGCAGGCGTCAGTACTCGAACGGCAAGTCGTTCGGGCGTTCTGCGGCCACCCACCAGAGCGCGTCCTCGCGCGGATGGCGACGTTTGACGTGGTCGTCGAGCAGCAGGCGGTTCGAGAAGTCGCGGCCACAGCGCGCACACCGATGATGGTTGTTGTGTGGCATACTAGCTCAAACGACGGCGAGGAAAATGAAGCTGTATTCTGCCGAGACTGAAGGTTCAGCAGACCGGTTTCGGGTTCACACCCATGCTTTCGAGGGCGTCGGTGTATTCGCCATAGGCCGCCTGCAGCGCCTCGCTCGCGGCGTCAAGGGCGAGCGCCCAGTCTTCCTCTGTCTCACAGAGGTCACCGAGGGCGGCAACCGCCTGTTCCTCTTGGTCGTCTAAGTCGCTCGCGAGGTCGCGGAACAACTGCGACGTTTTTGGGTCTGCCTTGCCGACGAAGAAGCCGACCAACTGCTTTTTCGAGGCGCGGGCAGCGAGCACGCGGCCACAGAAGCCCCCGAGGCGAGGAATCGACTCGTCGAGATCGCGGAGATAGTCCTGAATCGCTGGCACGCGATCACCGACATCCGCGTCGCCGAGTTTCCCGACGACCTGCTCGTAGTGGTCGTACTCGTCCGCGGCGGCGGCCTCGAAGACGGCGCGGGCGGTATCGGCTTCCTCCGAGTCGGCCCACGCCTCGAACGTCTCTGCGGCGGCGTGTTCTGCGGTCGCGGCGGCTTTCAAGACGGGTATCTTGTCGAGTTCGCCATGGGTGTCGGCGTACAGCGCCTTCGAGGAGCCAAGCCGGGACAGCGGTGTCTTGTTCTCCTCACGGACGGTGTCGAGGAAGTCCTCCGGAGTCATAGCATTCTCTACGATTGCTCGTCGGATTTATCCATCGGTCGCGGAGAACGGGCCGCACCGCACGCAGTGGCCGAATATCAGCAGAAAAAACGGAGTGTCTGTCGCTTAGTTGCCGCGCTCGATTGGGGCGTCGACGAGGTTGCCCCACTCGGTCCACGAGCCGTCGTAGTTCACGACGCTGTCGTAGCCGAGGAGTTCGGAGAGGGCGAACCACGCAATCGAGGAGCGTTCACCAATACGGCAGTAGGTGACGACCTCCTGGTCGTTTTTGATGCCCTGACTCTCGTAGAGTTCGCGGAGTTCGTCTGCGGACTTGAACGTGCCGTCGTCGGTGACCGTCGCGGCCCACGAGATGTTCGACGCGCCGGGGATGTGGCCGCCGCGCTGGGCGGTCTCCTGGAGTCCAGGTGGGGCGAGAATCTCGCCAGAGAACTCTTCTGGGCTACGAACGTCGACGAGTGGAACGCCGCGGTCGATGGCCTTCTCTACGTCCGTGCGGTAGGCGCGAATGCCCTCGAACGGACCGCGCGCGGTGTACGTCTGCTCGCTGAACTCGGGGACTTCGTCGGTGGTTGGGTAGTCGTTTTCGACCCAGTAGTCGCGGCCACCGTTCAGGAGGCGCACGTCTTCGTGGCCGTAGTACTTGAACTGCCAGTAGGTGTAGGCGGCGAACCAGTTCGAGTTGTCGCCGTAGAGGACGACCGTCGTATCTTCGGTGATGCCGTGGCTCCCAAGCAGGCTCTCGAAGTCTTCCTTTTCGAGGATGTCTCGCTGGACCTGGTCTTGGAGCTGCGTCTCCCAGTTGAAGCCAACCGCGCCCGGCGCGTGGGCGTCTTCGTAGGCTTCCGTGTCTACGTCGACCTCGACCAGTCGATAGGCAGGGTCGTCGCTCTGGAACTCATCTAAGTGGCTCTCCACCCAGTCTGCGGAGACAAGGACGTCTTTTGCGTAATCGCTCATGATTGCGCCTATACGTAGGCGAGCGACGCACATAGTAGTACCACTCAAGGCAGGTCCGGCCCCTCCTCACGCCTCCCAACAAATATCACCGGCATGCGTGACGCGACACAGCGTGCGAAAATACGGGTGAACAGCAGTGTGGGCCTGCGTCTCCACGGAATTGGTGGTTAGAACGCGTCCGCACAGAAGTCGGGAGTTGCGGTAACACGTTCTGGTATTGCAGAGATATCAGATTTCACACAACCAGAGACCGCCTGCAGACACGGTGGTGAAAGCGGTATTTTTACAATAGTATAAATGAAGTATTTTTTATGCGCGCTCGGAACGTCGGTGGGAGTGGCTCCGTCTTATTTGGGGTGGCACAACTGCTCGCCGTTCCGGGATACTACGGCCTCAGTCAGAACGTTCTCAGCCTCGGTGTGGGCTGTACGCTCGTGGCGTTCGGCGCGGTACTGGTGTTCCACCGCCAAACACAGTCTCACAGAGGCCGTTAGAGTCAATCGCCGTCCCTGTTGCAACATTCTCCGCAACTCCGAACTCGCGGGTAATTCACGCGCAGGACGAAGGTTAAAGCGTAACCCCGCGTGCCATTCTGTATGGACGAAACCATCGTTTCGGCGGCGTGGGTTGCCGAACGACTGGCCGACGTAGCCCTCGTGGACGTACGCGACGCGTGGGAGTTCGGTGGGATTGGCCACCTCCCCGGAGCCGTGAACATCCCCTACGACAGTTTCCGCGACGAAGACGGGGGCGACGAAGGCATGCTCCCCGGCGCGGAGCCGTTTTCAAAACTCATGCAGGACGCAGGCATCTCCCGCGACGACCACATCGTCGCCTACGACGACACCCACGGCGTGTTCGCCGCCCGGTTTCTCGTGACCGCAGCACTCTACGGCCACGACCCTGCAAAGCTCCACCTCCTCTCTGGCGATTTCAGCGCGTGGCAACTCGACTACGAGACGACGAGCGAGCAACGTGAGCCAACGCCGAGCGACTACGAGGCGACCATCCCCGACGACCGACCGCTGATTGGCGCAGACGAGGTGGCCGCCGCCATCGGCACCGACACCGTCATCATCGACACGCGCGAGCAGTGGGAGTACGAAGAAGGCCACATCGAAGGCGCGGTGCAACTCGACTGGCGCGAGCTGGTAGACGATGAAACCCGCGGCATCGTCGCGCCCGAAACAGCGTCCGAGATACTCGAAGCGAAAGGCATCGTCCCCGAAAAGCCGGTCATCCTCTACTGCAACACCGCCCGGCGTATCAGCCACACCTACCTCGTGCTCACATGGCTTGGCTTCGCCGACCTCTCGTTTTACGAAGGAAGCCTCACCGAATGGGAAGCACGTGGGATGGAAATCGAATCGGACAGTTAAAACAGCGACCCCTGTCGCATCTGCCGGTCTGAGAGCAAGTCAATTGCCTCGACGAACACCGCGATGACGAGCGGCCCGGCGATGAAGCCCATCACACCCACGCTGAGGATGCCGCCGACGAACCCGATGAAATAGAGGCTTCCCGGCAGGTCTGCGGTTCGCTCTGCAAGCCGCGGGCGAATGAGCGCGTCGGGGATGAACGCGATAACGATGAGGCCAAGCACGAACACGGCAAGGGCCGCGTTCACATCGCCAATGCTCACCTGATAGGCAGTGAGTGCCACCACCAACACGCTCGGGCCGACGATGGGGATGAATTGGAAGATACCCGCGATGACGGCGAGCGCGAAAAACGACTCGTAGCCGAGGAGGAAAAACACGATGAGTGCGAGGACGAACGTCCCGAGCGCAGTCGCCCCCTGTAAGATGTAAATCGCAAACAGCGTGTCGCGAATGCGCTCGTGGAGCGCGATGACGATGTCGTGGTACGCAGGTGGAATGGGGCGGAAGATGGCGGCCGCGACGCCGCGTGGCTGGAGAAGGATGGCGAACACGAGAAAGGTGAACAGCGCGGCTTTGAGCGCGAGCACCGGCGCGGCTTGAACCCCGGTGATGGCGAGGTGAGTCAGCGTGTTGTTCGCATAAAGAATCGCGTCTTCAGTGCGAATGACGTAGAAAAACTCGCTGTAGCGAAGCACGATTTCGGGCGGGAGGTTCTGGATGAACTCAGCGAGTTGGAGGCGACGGAGGTAGATGACGATGCCAATCGGCGCGAGCAACCCAACGAGGCTCAGAAAGGCGATAACCGTCGCAAGGGCGCTCGCGTAGCGTGGTTTGAGGTGGTGGGTGACGAGCCGCTCTCGAAGGGGGAACAGGACGTAGGCCACCGTGATGGCGAAAAACACCGTGGCGACCACGTCCGCGAGCAAAACCGCGGCGAGCAACGCGATGAGCGTAACTAACCCGGCGAGAACGTACTGGCGCTGGCCGCTGTGTGACACACCAACAGTCAGTCGGCAAGTAATAAAATACTAGGTATAAATCGAGAGCGCACACCGGGTGTGTACGCACATGTAGCGGCAGATTTGCAGTCGAAATGAAGGGGTTCATCCGGGTGATGCGGCCGATTTATCGAGGTCAGTGGGCGACGCCAACGGTCAAGAGCGTCCCGAGTTCGCGATAGCGTTCGACCATGTCCGCGCGGGTATCGAATCCCTCGTAGGGGAAGGCGTCTTCGTCGGGAATTTCGACGTCGAAGTCACCGATGTGGTCTTGTGCTGCGACGTACAGGCCCGCCTCGCGGAAGGCCGCGCGGTACTGGTCGCGCGTCCAGCGGGTCATTTCGACTGCGATGTTGTCTTGCCAGTGGTGCGAGTGGACGTTCTCTTCGTAGTAGTTCACCGCACAGTAGAACGTCCCGCCGGGTTTGAGCACACGGGCGACCTCTCGGAGGGTGCTGTGGGGGTCTTTCGCGTAGTAGAACGCCTCCATCGTCCAGACGTGGTCGACGCTGTTGTCGGCAAACGGGAGGTCGTCGAAATCGCCAACAACGTACCCAGAGTCGAGTGAATCGGTGTAGCTGCGGGCGTTTCGGGCCATCTCGGGCGAGCCATCGAGGCCGTAGGTGCGACCCGCGCCTTTCGTCTCGCGCAGGGCGCGCACGGCGTAGCCGCTGCCCGTCCCGAGGTCGAGAATCGTGTCGCCCGGCTCGACTGGCATACGGGCGAGGGCGTGTTTCGCCGTGTGCCAGTGGCGGTCTTCCATCCCTTTGTCACGGCCGTCTGTGGCCCACGCATCGAACTCTTGGCGAATGCTCATACGACGACAAATGAAGTGGGGAACCTAAACGGATTCGACGTGATGCCCGGGCGTTTAACCGGCTTCGACGCCGAGAGAGAATATGGTCGGGAGAACGCGCCGGTACGCCCTCGCTGATTCGGCGCAGCAACTGGTGGGCGGATTCCTGCTCGCAGGCCCGTTCGTCGTCACCGAAGAGGTCTGGGTGCTTGCGAGAAATATGACGATTTGGCACGGCCTCGTGACGCTCTCGCTCGTCTTTGCTATTGGCTACGGCGCGCTGTACAAAGCAGACGACGGCCGCGACCCGGACCGCGAGGCGGACGTGGCGGGAATTCCGATTCGATTCCTCTCGCTCATGCTCGTTGCCTTCGGGTCGGTCATCATTCTCGCCATGGCGTTTGCCGCCCCACAGACGTTCCTCTCCGACCTCGCCGTGAACGCGCGCTACGAAGTGACGGCAAAAGCCATCTCCGTCGGCGCAATTTTCAGCGTTGTCGGCGCGGCGACCGCAGACAGTGTGTTCTAAGCGACAGGTCAACCACACCCGCAGGCTTAAGGTATCGCCGGTTGCTTTTTGGCGATATGGATTACGCCCTTGCAGTCGAAAACACGCCAGATTCCATCCCGGGCGGCACAGGACTCCTGCTTTTGCACCCGAGTACGGGTGAAACAGACCGCATCGACACCGACTTTCTGAACACCGACACCGACTACATCCTCGTTATCTCAACGCGCACCACCGCACGCGAAGTCGAGCAGAAACTCGAATACTACGGCGTCGATCGCGGGAAAACTGAGATTCTAGACGCACTCTCCATCGAACGCGGCTACTCTCGACGCAGCGGGAAGGGCATCCACTACGTCTCCTCGCCCGACGATTTGGACGGTATCGTCCGCGAGACCCGCAAATTCTTAGAGCGCCACGACGGCAACAAACTCCGCGTGAGCGTCGATTCGGTCACCGAGATGGCCTACTACGCCGACGACGAGCGCGCCCGCGAGGCCGTCAAAGAACTCCTCGAACTCCTCAAAGAACACGACGCTGTGGGCCTGTTCCACCTCGCAGAAGAAGTCCACGACCAAGACGTGGTCACCGCGTACCGCGACCTGTTCGACGGCATCATCACGCTCGATGAAAACGGCAACGTCGAAGGCGAGTTCTAACTCAGTCTTCACGCAGTCGCGCAATCGTTTTTTCAGCCCACTTGACCGCGTAGGGCGCACCGTGTTCGCGGTAGGCCTGCGTATCCAACGCGCCAAACGGTGCGGGAAGCGAGAGCCCATGTTTCACCGCGCTACAGGCGTATTCGGTCGCCGCCGCGAACTCCGTTTTTCCAAGGGCCACCTCACGGGAGAGTCCCGACAGGCGAGGTTCCATTCGTTCGCCGGCGTCTTCCCACGCGTCGAACAGCTCGGGATGGGTGGTTTCCCATGATTCAAAGACCTCGCGCGTCTGGAGTCCGAGATACGCGTCGTACAACGCCGCGGCAATCTGGTAGGTATCGACGGGGCCGAGGTCGAGCGCAGCGTCGAGGTCGCGGTAGGACTCCCCGAAAAACGGCAGGAAGTGTTCTGGCTCGCCCGTGCTGAGTTCGACGAACGCTTCGGCGATGAGGAAGTCGATAAACGCCTCGGGCGACCCCTGCGTGCGCGCTTTCACGAACACGAGCGGTGGCTCGGTCTGGCGCGTCCACACCACGCTGCCGTCACCCGGCATCCCGATGGTGAACGTCGTGCTCGCGTACTGGCTAAGGAGGTGTGGCGCGTCGTCGGGAAGCCACTCACTCGGATAGCTGGTTGGCGAGAGTGAATCCACGAGGAGGCCGAGGCTTTCTGCCTGGTCGGGGGCGAGCGTCTCGAAATCCTGTTCGCACTCAAGCACCACCGCTCCGGGGGCGTACTCGTCACGAACGGCTGCGAGCGCCCGGGAAAGATCACGCGCGTCGAACATTACGCAAGCGCGAGACTCGCGATAAGACCGAGTGCAAGAAGTGCTGAAACGCCGACGGTCGTGACCACAATCTTGGTTGCCTGACTCATACCGCGTCTGTTTCCGTGCGAGCGGTTAAAACCTTCAGTTCGCGGCGACGACTGACGGCGAGCCCCTGAAGGAAACGGTTGGATGCGTGGCTACCAACGCGAAGTCGAGAACAAGATGGGAGAAAAGGGGAGGGTTTCGGGTGGAATCGCGCGATTACGTCTCGTCTTCGTCGCGCCCGCCAATCCACGTCTCTGGCACTTCGATGATGTAGCGGCCGTTTTCTTGAAGCGCAATGATGTACTCCTCGCGGTCGTACAGTTCCATCAAGTTGAGTTCGTACTGGCCGGGTTCGAGAATTTTGATGCTCTCGAACTGGTCGTTTAGCTCCTCGCGGAGCTGTTCCATCGACGGTCGCTCTTCTTTCGGACTGCCAACGACGCGACCCTCTGCGGGCGGTTTCTGTGGTTTTTCGGGAAGTTCGTCCGGCGTCACCATCTCGCCGCGTGCGCTTGCTTGGGCGCGGTCTTCGCGGTCATCGACGGTTTCGACCGGTGCTTCGATGATGTCCTCCTCTTCGGGTGCACTCGAAGCGGCGGCAGTCGGGGCTGGTTTTTCGTCTCTGCGCACCCAGTCGCGCACTTTCGTGGTCGCCTTCCCAACCGATTCGGTCACCGAGGACTCGCGTTCCGGTGGCTGATCTGCCGGGTCGGGCGCGGAGCCAGACGGATAGAACTGGAACTTGTTGCCGCCACAGTCTGGACAGCCAGAGAGCATCTCCTTCGAGCCGTCACTGAACTCGTGGCCACAGGCCGTACACTGGTGTGGCATTATTGCCGAGTGACGAGGGCGCTGATGAGACTCTCGTCTTTGTGCAGCGTTTCGATGCGGTTCGCTGGGCCAATGACCGTGAGTTTCGCCGTCGAACGCCGCCCCATGAGCCGGTCTAACAGGCTGCCGTCGGAGGCATCCTGCTTCGGATACGTCTCGATTTCGATGCCGTTGAACTCATCCGGACTGATCTCGGTCATCGTCACTTCAATGAGTTTTGACTCCTCTGCAGGTGAGAGTCCCTCTTCGAGAATCACAATATTGCCCGCATGGACGCCATCTAAGATGGTCCGAATTTTCTCCATGCTCGTGAGCCTGTCCATGCGCTCGCCGCTGAACAGGTCGATTTGCACGCCGTCTTTGTTGGTTGCTTCTGCCATCCTAATCACCCGAAGTAGTCCGAAATCTTGTCGTACACTTCGTCCATGTTCTCTCCTTCAAGCGCCGACAGTGGGATTGTCTCGTGTTGAGGGAACGCATTACGAATGCGCTGGACGTTCGATTCGTCTAAGTCCGTCTTGTTCGCGAGAATGAGCACCGGGAGCTTCTGGCTCTCGATGATGCCGATCAGCATCGTGTTCACCTGCGTGAATGGGTCGGTCGAGCTGTCGAGGACGTAGATGACGCCATCGACGTCTTCGCGCAGCCAGTGCATGGCCTCTGCGACGCCTTCGGTGGCCTCGCGGGAGCGACGAACCGCGTCGTCTTTCTCCATGTCGTGCTCTAAGAACTCCTTGTAATCGACCTTCGTCGTGACACCTGGCGTGTCCACGATGTCGATGGTCACGGACTTCCCGTTGCGCTTTATCTCGACGTTCTCTTTCCTCCGCGCGCGGCGCGTTTCGTGTGGAATGTGACTCTCCGGCCCGATGGCGTCGCCAGTCCAATCGCGAGCGATGCGATTTGCGAGCGTCGTCTTGCCCGCGTTTGGCGGCCCATAGATGCCAATGCGTTTCGGCTCAGAGCCGGAGAACAACTGATCTGTAACTCGTGAGATGCTATCTCGTAATTCGGCAAATAATCCCATCCTATTCTCCCGCTCCCTCGGAATATATCGTAGTCAAGGGTGCTTCTGAACATAGAAGCACTCTGAACTCACTTAAGCGTGCGTCAGACATGTGTCTGGATTTATAGACAATCGACGGACGGTGGCCTCAAGGGTGTTTCGGTGTCCCAAACGAGACGGCGCGATGGCCACGGAATCGGGAGAATACGCCGCTCAGGCGGGTTTCCACTCGAAATGAGGGGGTTCTGGTGAGTATATGTCTTAATTCTGTTTTGACTGACTGTTGACCAGTCGTTGAGCCATGAGCGAAGTGAGTGGGGCTGCGATACTTGCCGCGAAAAACAGCTAGGTCGAGTGGCACACGACAGTGTGGGGGCACAACACACCCGACTCCACCTGAACTAGACGGGGTGGCGCACCGGATTTCTAGTGATTGTTAATGGAGTGGGCGAGAATAGGGAATATGAATTGTGGAGGAAAGAGCGTTCTCAGCCAGCAAATCAAGCGGTTAGCCGATGTCGAAGTGAAGCGAAGACAGGAATCTATCCCCCCACCCCTTTGTTTCGAGTGGAGCGACCCGAGTGGGTGAGGATGGACTGGTCAGTTCCAGTTAATTCCACTAGCACCAACACAACAAACAGCACGACTTTCTCTACTACGGTTGTGGTTGAACTATCTATCATATAAAGATACCTCTTTATAGAGACTCCCGCTCGACCCCCTCCCCTCCTTTTTCTCGTTCCACCGGAAACAAAGGGGTGGGGGGCATCCCTTCCCGGCTGACCACTCGTCCATCTCCAGTGACATCTTCACTGACCTCCTCACAGACGAACCACTAGCCTGCCCTCGAACCGACCATGTCACACACTCACAAGACTCGGATTATCCTAGATTCTCTTCTAGCACTTCATCATTCAACCCCTTCTCTTCTAGTGCAACCTAGTCTCACTAGAGAAACTGCAACCACAACCCCTCTGTTTCCGGTCGAACCATGCTGTTTCTGTGGTCAAATCTCGGGTGCGCGGTCGAGACGGGTCACCACAACTGACTCGGGCACGAATCCATCACTCCACGACCAACCGGAGATATTCACCTGTTTCCGACCCCGACCTTCGTTTCACCTCCAGACCCTATTCGAGCGTGTCAGCCGGACCGTTCGGTCGTCGATTCTGTTGGCACTCACCCGTCTAGTTCACTTGTTCTCGTCTCTCGCGGGCAGGTGATCGGCGGCTCACAACTGATTGCGGGCCGTTCGAGTTGAAACACCACCCTTCAGGCTCACTACTTACTGCCAATCCAAAATCCATCCAGAGTGAGGCGCTGTCAGCCGATTTACGTCGATTTCCACCAGTTCAGTCCTCCGCAAAGCACAACCTTTAATAGATATTCTACCTCTGGTTCGTCTGCATCAAGTG
The DNA here is from genome assembly GCF_036689885.1 of Haladaptatus sp. CMSO5. Lineage (NCBI taxonomy): Archaea > Methanobacteriati > Methanobacteriota > Halobacteria > Halobacteriales > Haladaptataceae > Haladaptatus > Haladaptatus sp. CMSO5. Next base: position 426,713 of record NZ_JBAHVW010000001.1, on the reverse strand, counting down.
GACGTGCGAACACGAATCTACTCGCCGGAAAGGCGTCTCTAGGGCGGCTGCGGGCTTCTCTCCCGGGCCGTCGTATCAGTTCCACCCGAAAGATAGGGGAGATAATCGATGGCACCTGACGAAACACACACGGATGGCGGTACTGACGACACAGACACCAGTCGAGAGTTCGACGTGGATTTAGACGACGTCGTCTTAGACGACCACGGCCTCGAAGACCCGGAAGAGGCGTCACAAGGGCTGTTTGACGACCTCTTGAGCGGTGAGCCAATCTTCGAGAACAAGGAGGTGCTCCGCCCGTCGTACACGCCGCACAAACTCCCCCACCGTGTAGAGCAGATCAACAACATGGCGACGATTCTCGTCGCCGCACTGCGCGGGGAGACGCCGTCTAACATCCTCATCTACGGCAAAACCGGAACCGGCAAGACGGCGAGTGCGAAGTTCGTCTCGAAAGAACTCGAAACCACCTCACAGAAGTACGAAGTGCCGTGTGAGGTCGAGTACATCAACTGCGAGGTGACCGACACCCAGTATCGCGTGCTCGCGCAGCTCGCGAACAAGTTCATCGAGAAAAACGAGCAGGTCATCGAAGACAAACTCGACCGCTTGGAGTCGTTGCGCGAGCGCGCGGCCGATGACTCTGCGGCACTCGAAGAGACTCGGTTTGCCTCGCTCGACGCGCTCGACGAGCGCCTGTCGGTACTCGAAGACGACCTCGCGTCGTTCGAGCCCGTGCCGATGACCGGGTGGCCAACCGACCGCGTCTACACCACCTTCTTCGAAGCCGTCGATTACAACGAGCGCGTCGTCGTCATCATGCTCGACGAAATCGACAAACTCGTCGAGAAATCCGGCGATGACACCCTCTACAATCTCTCGCGGATGAACTCGGAACTCGACAACTCCCGCATCTCGATTATCGGCATCTCGAACGACCTCAAGTTCACCGACTTCCTCGACCCGCGCGTGAAATCCTCGCTTGGCGAAGAAGAAATCGTCTTCCCGCCGTACGACGCGAATCAACTGCGCGACATCCTCCAACACCGGGCGGACGTGTCGTTCAAGCCCGACTCACTTTCTGACGACGTGATTCCACTGTGTGCGGCGTTCGCCGCCCAGGAACACGGTGACGCACGCCGCGCGCTCGACCTGCTTCGGACGGCGGGCGAACTCGCAGAGCGCGACCAGATAGACCGCGTAGAGGAGAAACACGTCCGCAAAGCCCAGGACAAAATCGAACTCGACCGCGTGGTCGAAGTCGTCCGCACCCTTCCAACGCAGTCGAAACTCGTACTCTTCTCGACTATCATGCTCGAGAAAAACGGCGTCCACAACATCAACACGGGCGAGGTGTACAACATTTACAAGCGCCTGTGTGGCGAAATCGACGCCGACATCCTCACTCAGCGCCGCGTCACCGACCTCATCAGCGAACTCGACATGCTCGGCATCGTAAACGCCGTCGTCGTGAGCAAGGGGCGCTACGGCCGCACGAAAGAAATCAGCTTGTCTGTGCCAATCGACGAAACGGAAGCTGTCCTCCTCTCAGATTCGCGCCTCAGCGAGATAGGCGACGTCCAACCGTTCGTCCAAGCGCGGTTCGATAACTAAGCAAGCGAGTCCGAAGCAAAAACGGGTTTTACAGACTGCTCAGGCGAACAGCCGTGGCCGTCCGAATGCAACCATCCCGCCGAACAGCGAGAACGTCTCTGAAACCCACAGCCGGATGTTGCCGAGAATCGGGATGCGGAACTCCGCGGTGCCAATCACCCACGACGGGCGGACGGGGTTCTGGTTGCCGACTTGGTCGTAGATGCTGTTTGCGTCGCCTTTCGTGACGAAGCCGTCATTCGGGGCAGGGCAGTGGGCGAGTTGCTCGCAGTTTTGTGCCCCTTGGATGTAGTCGGGGTTCGCCTTGGTGTACCAGTTTTCGCTCTCGTTTACGTGGAACATCGCCCGGTGGATAATCGGGGTCGTTCCGCTGTTGCCGTTGGGCTGGAACACGATGACGTCGCCGTAGTTGTTGAATTTGACGTACTCCGTGTGTGCGCCAATGGCGTTGGTCACAACCCCCGTTTCGTCGTAGGCTTCACCCGCCGCAAAGCGGTGTTCTTCCATCACGAATACGAGGTCGCCCGTCATCATGTTGGGCTCCATACTACCACTTTCGACGGCGACCATCGGCGGCCAGATGCCGCTCACGGCGAACAAGATGAGCCCGACGAGGACGACTGCGCCCACGCTCACGAGCAGTTCGCGGGCGTAGGCAACCCCCTCGTGGTCGGTGGTTGCAAGCCATCGAAGCCATCCGACGACTCCGGACGGCTCTTCGTCGGGTCGGTCACCCGGGACACTCATTAGCGGTCGTTCGCAGGGTGGTCGTTTCAACGTTTGGCTTTGATCCGCTAGTGGTTCGCTATACTTTTGGCACTCCCCGAAGACAGACAGATGTGCCTTTAGAGAGCGACGCCCGCGTCGTCAGCGAACTCGTCAGCCGGGGATACAACGCTGAACGCGAAGCGGTCACCCTCATCGCGAGTTCGGCCGATCCGACGCGCACGCTCACTCTTGCGCTCGATACGCTCCCTGCGGATGCGCTCAAACTCACCGCCGCCCACGTCCGGGCTATCCTCGACCAGAGTGACCCCTCTGCTTCCACTGCAGATGTGCAGACTGCGGTCGATAGTGTCTCGGATTCGACTCCAGTCGAAACCGCGCCCGAAGCGTTCGAGCGGACGGTCGACCACTCGCTTCGCTCGCTTCAGATTGCGAACGATATGACCGGCGAGAGCACCGGAACGGGGCGATACGAGGACTTCGTCGCCGTGTTTCGCGACCGTTACGAGCGGCTGTCTGCAAAACTCCGCTCGCGCGTGAACCACCGCACGACGCGCGCGCTCAAGTCCATGCCCGGAAACAGCGAGGCGGGCATCATCGGGATGGTCAGTGACGTGCGTTCGACCGCCAACGGCCACTGGATAATCGAGCTTGAGGACACGAACGGCGTGTTCCCGTGTCTCGTGATGAAAGACCGACCGCTCGCAGACCTCGTCGACGAGATTTTACTCGACGAAGTCATCGCCGTGGACGGAACGCTCTCTGACGACGCAGGTATCTTGTTTGTCGAATCGCTCTACTTCCCGGACATCCCGCGCACCCACAAGCCCTCGACCGCAGACCGCCACGTACAGGCGGCGCTCATCAGCGACGTGCACGTCGGCAGCCAGGAGTTCATGGCCGACGCGTGGAGTGATTTCGCCCACTGGCTCCACACCGAGGAGGCAGAACACGTCGAGTATCTGTGTATCGCGGGCGACATGGTGGAGGGCGTCGGCATCTACCCGAATCAGGACGAGGAACTCACCATTATCGACATCTACGACCAGTACGAGGAGTTCTCTGAGTACCTGAAGGAGGTGCCCGGCGATATGGAAATCGTGATGATTCCGGGCAATCACGACGCGGTGCGCCTCGCAGAACCCCAACCCGGGTTTTCCGACGAACTCAGAGATATTATGACCGCCCACGACGCACAGATTGCGTCGAACCCCTCCGTCGTCACGCTCGAAGGCGTGTCCGTGTTGATGTACCACGGCGTGTCACTCGACGAGGTCATCGCAGAACTTCCCGCGGACAAAGCCAGCTACGAAGAGCCACACAAGGCGATGTACCAACTCCTGAAAAAGCGCCACGTCGCGCCACAGTACGGCGGTCACACGCGGGTTGCACCCGAAGAGAAGGACTATCTCGTCATCGACGAAGTCCCGGACATCTTCCACACCGGTCACGTCCACAAACTCGGCTACGGAATGTACCACAACGTGCTTGCGCTCAACAGCGGCTGTTGGCAGGCACAGACGGATTTCCAGAAAAGTGTGAACATCAACCCGGACTCCGGCTTCGCGCCTATCGTCGACTTAGACACGCTCGAAATGACGATTCGCTCGTTCAATTAGGGTCTTTGCGAAACTTGACCGTCGGCACTGAATCGAATCGTGGCCCCCTCCCAACGCGGCTGAACCCGACGCTGTCTGCGGCATCAAGAATCGGGTTTTGGTCTTCCGGCACGAGGAGTTCGACGCTCATCTGCTCTTTGGTCGCGAATCTGAGCGGTTCGTCGAGCAATCGTTTTGCGACGGTCATTTCACCCGAGAGTTGGGTGACGTACACGGTTTGTTGTTCTGCGTCGAAGCTCACGAACCCGATGATGTCGCCTTCGTCCTCTGCGACGCGCACACTGCGGTCGTGAATCAGGTTCCGCATGACATCGCTTGGCGAACCGGTCATTTCTGCCAGTGTGCCTGCATCGTCTTCGACGGCGTCCCGCACGTCCATAGCCCTCAGTTCGCATGGAGATACATTAAATCCCTGACCCGGTTGGTTCTTGTCGCCTCGCTCCGTAGGATTGTCATGGTAGATGATACCACTGGGCATGCTGAGGAGCAGGAGCCGCGGTGTGATTTCTGCCGCCATCTCATCCCGGAGACACCGGTCGTGGCCAGTGTTGAGGAGTCTGAGTACCAATTTTGCTCTCAGGCGTGTCGTGAGGCGCTCGAAACGAGCGCGTACGTTTTCACCGAATCTCACGGCTTCATGTGGTTCGACCCCGGCGTGTCTGCACTCAACACCAGTCTTCCACAGGGCGCACCACGCAACGCTTTCGTCCTTCTGTCGGGGCCTGCGGGCACCCGTGACCGTGCGTTGCAGGCCGAACTCATCTGGCGCACCCTCCAACGGGACGAATCCGCGATTATCGTGAGCTTTCAGGAACCGCCCGGCTCGATTGTCCAGCAGTTTCTCACTTTCGAGTGGAACGTCCTGCCCTACTTAGAGCGCGACCAACTCCACATCCTCGATTGTTTCACCTACCGGCTCTCGACGCGAGCACGGATGTACGAGCGCATGAACGAGTGGAACCAACACCTCCACCGCGTCGCAGAGAAGGCGACGACGACCATCCGCGACCCGACGGACATAGACGAGGTGACGAACAAACTCGACAACTGCCTCGAAAACCACAACCTCGTGGACTCGGGGCTTGTGCTCATCGACTCGCTCACCGAGTTCGGTGCGCTCGTCCAACCCGTCAGAGCCTACGAGTTCGTCCGCACGATTCGCGCAGACGTGTGCAAAGGCCGGTTCGTCCCCGTCTACGCCGGGGCGACGGTCGTCACCGAGGAATCGCTGTTCCCCCACGACTTGGCGTACGCCGTCGATGGCGTTATCGACCTGCGGCTCACCGAAAAACTCGTCCCAGAAACGCTGTTAAAGCAGATTCGCATCCGCAAGATGAACGGCGTGCTCGTCATCCCCGAGTGGCACACCTACGAGTACACCTCCGGGCTTGGCATGGTGACGTTCGACCCCGAAGAAGAGCAAGCAAAGAGCGCGGCGAAGGCGACAGAAACCGACGAAAACACACCTGACCATGCAGACGCCGAAACTGACGACCAGCACACCGATCGGCCCGACGATACGGGCTAAATGTGACAGACGGCAAGCATTCGGAGGATGAACAAGGTTATCTCGCGCGACTCATAAAGAGGGTCCAATGAGTCACGTTCACACGCATACGGTGGTAGCATGCGCGTAGTTGCAAAGTTCGGCGGCACCAGCCTCGGCAGCGGTGACCGAATCAATCGAGCAGCCGATTCGATAGCGGCTGCAGTGGCTGCGGGCCACGAAATCGCCGTCGTCGCGAGCGCGATGGGATCTACGACGGACGACCTGCTCGACGAAATCACGTTCGAAGCCGGTGAGGCAGACCGCGCAGAAATCGTGAGTATGGGCGAGCGCACCAGCGTCCGAATGCTGAAAGCCGCCCTCACTGCCCGCGGCGTCAATGCAGTGTTTCTCGAACCCGGCAGCGAGGGCTGGCCAATCATCACCGACGAACACGGCGAGGTGGACGTAGACGTCACGAAAGCAAACGCCGAAGCACTCGCAAAAACGATGGACGATGTCGTCCCCGTCATCACGGGCTTTCTCGCCCAAGACCACGCGGGCAACGTCACCACGCTCGGCCGCGGTGGCAGTGACACGACAGCGGTGATGCTCGGCAAGTACACCGGCGCAGACCAGGTCGTCATCGTCACCGACGTCGAAGGCGTCATGACCGGTGACCCACGCGTCGTCGAAGGCGCACGCAACGTCTCCCAGATTACGGTCGACGAGCTGCGCGACCTCTCGTTTCGCGGCGCTGAAGTCGTCGCCCCGAGCGCGCTCACCTACAAAGACGAGAACTTAGACGTTCGCGTCGTCCACTACCAACACGGTGACCTCCTCTCTGGCGGGACGAGCATCGAAGGCCAGTTCGAGAACATCATCGACCTGCGCGAGACGCGCCTCGCGTGCATCACGGTCGCCGGGCGTTCGATTCGTAATAAGCCCGGGATTCTCGCCACGCTCTCACAGACGCTTGGCGAGGCGGACATCAACATCGACGCCGTCGCAAGCGGCATGGACTCGGTGACGTTCTACATCGCCGCAGACCGGGCATCTGAGGCAGAAAAAGTGCTTCACGAGTGCGTTGTCGAAGAAGAACTGTTGTCGAGCGTGACGGTCGAAGACGACATCGCGGTCATCCGCGTCACCGGCGGTCTGATGAGCGAACCCGGCGTCGTCCGCGATATCATCGGCCCGCTCGCCGACGCGCACATCTCGATTCACGACATCATCACGAGCGCCTCGTCCGTCGGCGTGTTCGTCGATTGGGACGTTCGAGAGTCCGCGCTCAAGGCCATCCAGTCTGACTTCTGAGCCGCCTCGAATTGTAGACAGCAGTACCCAAATTTGCGCATTGCCTCCCACCGAGACGCGGGAGTGTTCACTGTTGAATGCGTGAAATTATGGTGCTCCCTGTGCCCTTTCTTGCCATGACTGCGTACAAATCGAAGATGGTAGAGCCGATTCACCTGCCATCACGCGAGGTTCGAGAGGAAAATCTCGAACGCGCTGGCTACAACATGTTCAACCTCCCCTCAGAAGACGTGTACATCGACCTGCTCACCGACTCGGGCACGGGCACGATGAGCGCGAAACAGTGGGCGGCGATGATGCTCGGTGACGAAGCCTACGCCGGTAGCCGGAGCTTCGACAACCTCCAAGACGCCGTCTCTGACGTGATGGGCATGGAGTACGTCGTCCCGACCCACCAAGGACGCGGCGCAGAGAACGTCCTCTACGGGACGCTCCTCGAAGCCGGCGACGTCGTCCCGAACAACACGCACTTCGACACGACGCGCGCCCACGTCGCAAACGCCGGTGCAGAAGCCGTTGACTGCCCCGTAGACGGCGCGATGGAGCTGCAATCGGACGAGCCGTTCAAGGGCAACTTCGACCTCGACAAGGGCTGGGCCGTGGTCGAAGAACACGGCGAAGACGCCGTCCCCGTCGTCATCCTCACCATCACCAACAACTCGACGGCCGGCCAGCCGGTGAGCATGGAAAACATCCGCGCCGTCAGCGAGTTCGCAGCCGACATCGACGCCACGTTCGTCATGGACGCCTGCCGATTCGCCGAAAACGCCTACTTTATCCAGCAGCGCGAGGCCGACTACGCGAACCACTCGGTCGCAGAAATCGCCCGCGAGGAACTCTCCTACGCCGACGCGCTCGTCATGAGCGGGAAGAAAGACGCGCTCGTGAACATCGGCGGCTTCGTCGCCTGCCGCGATGAGACTCTCTTCGAACACGCCCGCCAGCGCGCCATCCTCTATGAGGGCTTTTCGACCTACGGCGGCCTCGCCGGACGCGATATTGAAGCCATGGCACAGGGGCTTCGCGAGGCGGTCACGCAGGAGTACATCGAATCGCGCGTCGGCCAAGTCCAGGAACTCGCCACGCTTCTCGATGCGGCTGACCTCCCCGTCTACCTCCCCGCAGGCGGCCACGCCGTCTACCTCGACGCAGAAGGCTTCTTCCCGCACATCCCGCTCGGCCAGTTCCCCGGACAGGCGCTCGCCTGCGAACTCTACCGCGAGGGCGGCGTCCGCGGCGTCGAACTCGGGAGCTTTGCCTTCCCCGGCACCAACCGCCCGGAACTCGTCCGCCTCGCCATCCCGCGGCGCACCTACCACCGCGAACACTTAGAGCACATCGCAGACACTGTCGCAGGCGTCTACGAGCGACGCGACTCGGTGTCGGGGCTCGAAATCGTCTCTGAACCGCCGATGAAAGAACTGCGCCACTTCTCTGCGGAACTCCGCCCGGTCTGATTATCGACCGCGGCGCAGTCGGGTGGCGATATCTTCTGGCAGTCCGACTGCGTTCACTTTCTCCTCGACCGCGTCGATGTCGTAGCTGACGCGCCGTTCATCGACGCTCATTGTTTCCACATCGACCACGGCAAAGGCGGCGCGCGGGTCGCCGTCGCGGGGCTGGCCGACGCTGCCGGGATTCAACACGACTCCCTCCTCGAAGGTGCGGTGGCCCTGGACGTGGGTGTGGCCGGTCACGAGCACGTCCTCGCCGCGGAGCATCGCGGCGTCGAACAGGTCGGGGTAGGTGTAGCGGTCGGGGTCGTCCGGGTGGCCGTGGACGAGTTTCACTCGCCCAGCACACTCGGTGCGCGTTGGTGGGAGGGCGGCAAGCCACTCGAACTGGTCGCTCGACAGGACACGCGCTGCGTAGCGCACCCCCGCCCGGGCCATCCCGTTGAAGTGGTCGGTCGTGCCGGTCACGACGGCGCGGTCGTGGTTGCCCATAATCGAGACACAGTCGTTCGCTCTGAGCAGGTCGATACATTCGCCGGGCCACGGGTTGTAGCCGACCACGTCACCAGCACAGACGAGCGCATCGACCGCGGGCATCGCCTCCATGACGGCTTCTAAGGCGACGAGGTTGCTGTGTACGTCAGCGATGACGCCGAGTTTCATACTGAAAAAAGGTGACGCGAGGGTTTAGTTCCCGTTCTCGATGGCCGTCTCGAACCCGCTTTCGGTGCGGGCGACGGCGGCGGCACAGACAGCGTGTTCTAAGTCCGCGTCGTAGACGGCTTTCGCGGCTTCTGTGGCGACTTTGGTGTTGAACGGGTAGGATTCGGGGGTGTCGCTCTCGTAGGTGGCGACGAGAGTCGGTTCGGCCACTTCTTTCACGATGAGCGCGTCGCTGCGGACGGTGCCGATGTAACTTCGCTCGCCTACGGTGCCGGCGATGCGCGGGGTGTTGTAGCTGTCTTTCTCGTAGTCCATCGCCAGGAGGGCTTCCACGAGTGCGTCGCGGGCGGGGTAGCCGCGTTCGATTTTCTCGGTGATAGGGTCTACGTGCGATCCGTTGCCGACGACGGCGGTGTCGCCCGCGATGCGCAGGCAGTTGTACGAGACGTAGGGGTTGTCCGTCGGTTCTGCGTCGGCGGTTGGGGCGACGGTGAGCGTCCCCTCACGGTCTACGACCTGGCGGTTCGGAAACGAGCGGGAGGAAACGCGATACGCACCGATGTCTGGCCCGATGACGATGAATCGTCCAACGTACATACACGGTACTGCATAGGTTGGGCATAAGTAGCCGTCGATATATGCACGTTCGTCCGTGCGAAACCCACTGACACACCGCGGACGAACGCGCAACGCTTACAAAGGGGCACAGTCTACCGATGTGTGCAGCAAGGAGTCCCATGGGGTAGTGGCCAATCCTGTCAGCTTCTGGGGCTGACGACCGCAGTTCGAATCTGCGTGGGACTATTTCGAATCGCGCTCTCGTTCTCTCGAGACTCGCCCGACCCGCGGTTGCAGGGCACGTCCTCACGAACTCGCGCCCCTGAGCCCGCGGCCTCCCCGTGCGAGTGCGAACCCCCTTATTTCGAGTGTAAAACGCCCTGAATATCGCCTATCTGCATTCTCGTGTCTTGTGAATACGTAACGCTGCGCAGTCGAAAATATGGTTTTGGTGCCACGACTTTGCGTGACTTTCCCACGCAAACAGTTTTCGATGGTTCTGACGTATCTAGTGGGGAACAACAGTGCTTCGAGGGGCGGTGAGACGACTGTATCGTCCGCTGATAGGTGTACTGGTCGTTGGAATAGCACTCAGCGTCGTGGTGGCTCCGGTCGCCGCACAGGATGATGACGTTCTGTTCATCTACCAAAGTCACCACCTCACGGTGTGGCTCTCGGGTGACGCGCTCGTCCACGATGGCGATGGGTTCACGACGCGCACAGACGGCGTGCCGTACGTCCATTCGTCTGAAGGCTTTTTCATCATCTACGAGTTCGACGCCGACCCTGGCTACGACTACTACTTCCTCTGCTTGGCGACCGATACCTACGCAGAAAGCTGTACCGACTGGGTGATAGTGAACGATGGCAACTCCTACACCGCGTGGTACACCGTCTCACCGGACAGTTTCGGCTACGGCGAGGAGCTGTTCAACCTCACACTCTCGCGGTGGAACCCCGCAACAGAGCAGGTCGAGTATGTCGATAACATCTGGTTCTACGTCGATTTCATCCCCGAAACCGTGCCGACCGAACAGTCGACCGTCGTCGTGACCGAGAGCCAGAACACGCCCCAGCCCACGAGTGAGGCCGTGACCACCGAATCGTTCGGGGCGGAGGCAACCGCAAGCCGGTCGTCGAACGACCTCGCAGAAGACCGGGGCTTCCTGAGTAGCGGCGACCGCGGACTGACCGACCCCGAAACGCTCGCCATCATCGGGCTGGTCGTCTCCATCATCGGCGTGCTGGTCGAACTCACGAGGGGGCGCTGATGGCCCGCGGCGCACCGCTCATCTGGAGCGTGCTCATCTCCCTGCCGTTTCTCATCGGCGGTGGGCGGATTCTACTCGGCATGACCACCCTCGTCTACCCGCAACTGCTCGGCTGGGCGCTGGTGGTGTTTGGCCTCATCATCGTCGCCATCGGCGCGTACGTCCAGCGGACGGCCCCAGCCGCGGTGCAACTCAGCGCCAACGAGTACATCATCGACCGACGCCATCCGACTCAGCGCGTCGCGACCGTCCGGCTCACCGGTGGCTTCGTCTTTCTCTCGGTTGCGACGTATCTCACCTACTTCACCCAAGAGCCGCTCGTCTACCCGCTCGTGGCGCTCATCCTCGGGCTGGTGTTGTTCTCACAGGGGCTGTTCACCTACTGGGCGAACTCGCTTACGACCTACTACCTGACCAACGAGCGAGTCATCAGCGAGTACCGATTCCTCTCGCTCGTCCGCAAGGAACTCCCGCTTTCTAAGGTCAGGGGGATCCAAGAGAACCGGTCGCTGCTCGAAACCGTCGTCGGACTCGGAAACGTCCAAATCGCCGCCGGCGGGAGTGGGCACCTCGAAATCATTCTTCGCAACGTCCGCGACTCGACCGGCTTCGCAGACCACCTGCGCGAACTCATCTAACGTGGTACGCGTTCTCGAACCCCTTCATTTCGACTGCAACCCCTCGTAGCTGGCCGTTCTGGCTATTTTTCGACCGTTCATCGACTGAAACGGCCACAGTTCCAGTGGAAACAAAGGGGTAGTGAGTTACCACATCCCACATGTTTAGGTGCGCAAGGCGAGAAGCGACTGCTACATGATTCCCGCCTCCTTCGAGGAGTTCGAACCGGGGCAGACCTTCGAATTCGGCAGTCACACGCTCACCGAAGCCGAAATCATTGAGTTTGCAGAGGAGTACGACCCCCAGCCATTCCACGTCAGTGCCGAAGCAGCCGCGGACACGATGTTCGGCGGCCTCATCGCAAGCGGGTGGCAGACCTGTTCGGTGACGATGCGCTTGCTCGTCGATAACTTCATGAACAAAACCGCGAGCCTCGGTGCGGCCGGTGTCGATGAACTGCGCTGGCTCCAACCGGTCAGACCGGGCGACACCCTCTCTGTGCGTATCGAAGTGCTCGAAACCTCGCCCGCAGAAAACGACCCGACGCGCGGGAACGTCACCTACGAACTCTCGACGTACAATCAAAACGACGAAAAGGTGCTATCGATGAAAGCCCTCGGAATGATTGGCCGAGACGCCTAACGGTCTAAAAAGTCCGTAACGAGCTTTTGGGTCTCGTCTTCTTGATACGCCGTGAGCGCGTGATGAAGCGCCTGATTCATCGATTCATCGAGATTGAGCGGGCGCACCGAGTGCACCTGACGCTTTGCGATGCCGAGCACGTAGGTCGGTTTCTCTGCGAGCGTGTCCTCTAAGTCTGCGACCATCGCATCGAACTCGCCTGCGTCTGCGACCTGTTCGACGAGGCCTACGTCGTAGGCCCGGTCTGCGTCGATGTTCTTGCCCGTCATGATGAGCCACTTGGTCATCCCCTCGCCAATCATGCCGGGGAGCTTCTGTGACCCGCCTAAATCCATGGCGAGACCGACGTTCGCTTCAGGGAGGCCGAACTGCGCCCGGTGGCTCGCCACGCGAATATCACAGGCAAGCGTGAGTTCGAGGCCGCCGCCGAGCGCGTAGCCGTCGATGGCGGCGACGATGGGCGCGTCGAGCGCCTCAAGGGTTCTGAGCGCATCGTGGACGACTTCGAGGTTGTCGCGCACGTCGATTGGCTTCTGCTCTGCCCACTCAGGGACACCGGACATGTCCACACCCGCAGAGAAGTGGTCGCCCGCACCGCGAATCGTCACCACGTCTACGTCCTCGTCTGCTAACTCCCGAAACAGCGCGCGCAGTTCGACGAACATCTCGCCGGTCATCGCGTTCAGTTTCTCCGGGCGATTCAGCGTTACCGTGACACGACCAGCATCGTGCTCCACGAGAAGTGTCTCGTATGCCATTGATACACAGTCACTCGCTTCCGGTGCAAAGTAGTTGCCGATGGCGGATTTTTTGGCGACCGAACACGTCAGAAGCCTTCGTACAGCCCGGCTTCGACGACCTGCATGAGGATGGTCGCAAACTCGGTGTTCGCACTCCAGAGTCCCGCTTCCTCGCCCGAGCGATAGGTCGAAACCGAGAGTAAGATGATGTCGTCGTCACCGAGCAAGATACGGCCGGTCTGGTCGTCGCTCGGGCGATAGCCACGCGCTGGCTCGGTGGCCACGCCGAGGTCGCGTGCAATCTCGTTGACGCCGCCGTCGTCGCTGAGGACGCTCACTGAAACTCCGCGCGCGTCGGCCGACGCGAGCGCCTCGCACACCTCGGGTGGGAAGTGTCGGGTGTCGCCGGTGCCGAGAATGAGGCGGTCGTTCGCTGTCTCGATGAGGCTCACCGCGCGATTGTTGATGCGGGCCGCCCCACTTATCGTCCAGATGTCTTCGCGCTCTTCGATGCCCGTCCCCTCTGAAATCGCTTGTTCGACGTAGCTGAACGCGCGATTTTGCTCTCGCTCGAAGCGTTCTGTGAGCAGTTCGCGGGCCTCCGTGATGTCTACGGGCTTGTACGTAATCGGATTCGATTGTTGAATCTCGATGAGCCCCTGCGATTCGAGGCTCTCTGCGGTGGCGTACACCTGCGAGCGCGGCACGCTCGTCGCGTCGTTCACCTCGCGGGCGGTTCCCGTCCGCAGCCGCTGGAGGGTGATGAACACCTTTGCCTCGTAGGTCGTGAGCCCCAACTGCTCGAGTGACTCAACGGCGTCGTGGAAATCTGCGTCACTAGTGGCATTTTCACTGCCGCTCATTGCACACCTCTGTCACATTTCCAATCCGAACAGTCATCTCTTTTGTTACTCTGTGATGGACAGATACATTACCTTTTTCTCTCGACATTGCGTCACAAGACAATCTCTTCGAGGTACGCAACGGCCTGGGTTGGTGAATTTACTGTTTCAATTCCGTCGATATCGTGCGTGTTGAGTCCACAGACGGGCTTTCCGAAATCAAGGGCGTGCGCGATTTCTGACAGGGTTCCGTAATGACCGTCAATTGCAATGACGCCCGTCCCGTTCATCACGACGAGGACATTTCGCGCGTTTCCCAAGCCCGTCGCGAGCGCCGTGTCGACGTAGTCGTTTGCCGCAGCCGGGTCTGTCCCCGAGAGAATACCAATCGTGTGCCCGCCCTCCTCGCGCGCGCCGCGACAGACCGCTTCCATCACGCCACCGAGTCCGCCACAGATGACCGTATGGCCGCGTCGCCCGAGTTCTCTGCCGACTTCGACCGCCGTCTCGTAGGTCGGCTCATCGACCGTGCTCCCACCGATGACACTCACTCGCATGGCTCAGTGAAAGCAACCAGACACAAAAAAGCTCTCGCGCGAGGCACGCTACCAGTCCATGCCGCCGTTGACCGAGAGCACCTGTCCGGTCATGTACGCAGATTTTGGGCTGGCCACGTAGCTCACCATGCCCGTGATGTCCTCGACGCTGGCGAACCGGCCCAAGGGGATGCGCCCGAGGATTTTCTCTTGCACCTCCGACGGGACGATGTCGAGCATGTCGGTCTTGACGAAGCCGGGCGCGACGCAGTTGGCCGTCGAGCCAGACCGCGCCATTTCGAGGGCAATCGTCCGTGTGAACCCGAACAGCCCGCTTTTCGTGGTCGCGTAGTTCGCTTGCCCGTAGTTCCCCTGCTGGCCAACGACGCTCGAGATGTTGATGAGTCGGCCGTGTTCTGCGTCGAGGAGGTCGTCGAAAAAGCAGTTCGTGCTGTTGAACACCCCGCCTAAGTTCACGTCCATGACTGCGTCCCAGTCTTCGCGCGTCATGTTGGTGAACGTCTTGTCCACTGTGATGCCCGCGTTGTTCACGAGCACGTCGATGGGGCCAACGCGGTCGTGGACGCGCTCGCACATCGCGGCGACCTCGTCGTAGTCAGAGACGTCACACTGCATCGAGATGGCGGTTCCGCCGTTCGCTTCGATTTCTTCGACCACGGTCGCGGCCTCGGCTTCACTCGACCGGTAGTTCACCACCACCGTCGCGCCGTGGCTCGCCAAATCGAGTGCAATCCCGCGACCGATGCCCCGAGAGCTTCCGGTCACCAGGCAGGTTTGGGTTGTGAGCATAGCTCACACTTCGGCGGCAGAAAAGAAATGGATTGCTTAGAGTTGGTCTTTCCAGGCCTGTGCCCGGGACTGTGAGACCTCTGCAATCTCCGCGAGCGTCTCTACGTCTGCGACGGCGAGGTCGGTGACGGTCTTGATGCCGGCCTCGCGCAGGCGGTCTGCGTAGGTTGGGCCGATGCCGTCTACGGTTTCGACGTCCGCCGCTGCCTCGTCGTCCGAGACGAGACTCGACTGCTGGGTGTCTGCGTCCCCCGTGTCTTCGATTTCGATGGTCGCCGCTTCGTCTTCGTCCATCGATTCGGCTGCCGACTCTGCTTCTGCGTCGGCGTCCGATTCTTCAGCCACAGGTTTGTCAGCGTCCGGCTCGGCTGCTTCCGGTTCCTCGTCGGCTTCTTCTTCGACCTGCGAGCGTTCGAGGTACCACTCGCTCACGCGCGGCCAGAGGTCGCGGTGGGAGCTGCCCGAGACCGAGAGGCCGATGTGGCCCGTCGGGAACTCGAAGGTTTCCGTGTCGTCGCTTGCGATGACGTCGTTGAACGGCTTCGAGGACTCCGGTGGGATGAGGTGGTCGTACTCGCCCATGATTTGGAGGACGGGCATGTCGATGTTCGTGAGGTCGACGCGCTTGCCGTTCAGCTCGAGCTCGTTTTTGTAGAGCTTGTTCTGCTGGTAGATGTCCTCTAAGAACTGGACGTAGGTCTTTCCTGCAACGTCGATGCCGTCAGAAAGCCACTGCTCCATCCGGCCGAAGTTCTCGATGAAGTCTTCGTTTTCGAGATTGTCGAACAGCCGGACGTACTTGTTGACGTAGTTGTCAACGGGGTCCATCAGCGCAAAGCCGATGTCGAGCATGTCGCTTGGCATGTTGCCAAACGTGTCGGTCACGTCAGACGGCGAGTAGTACTTCTCGTCGCCCCACATTTCGAGAACGCCGCCGGTGTCGCGGAAACACAGCCCCGCGGCCATCAGCCCGAGGTTGCGCACCTTCTCGGGGTGGAGTGCGGCGTACATCGCGCTCATGGTGCCGCCCATGCAGTAGCCGAGGATGTTGATGGAATCCTGGCCCGAGCGCTCGCGCACAACGTCAACGCAGTTTTCGATGTAGCGGTTGACGTAGTCGTCGAGCGTCAGGTGGGCGTCCATTCGGGATGGCTCGTTCCAGTCGATGAGGTAGACGTCGTGGCCTGCATCGAGCAGGTGGCGAACCACGCTGCGGTCTGGCTGGAGGTCTAAGATGTACGGCCGGTTGATGAGCGCGTACACGATGAGAATCGGAACCTTGTGCTGCTCGTCGGTCCGCGACTCGTAGTGGAGCAATTCGAGTTTGTTCTCCGTGTAAACGACCTCGCTCGGCGTCTCGCCCACGTCAACTTCGAGCATTCGCTCGAGCTGTTCGGGAGCGATTTCGCCCTTCTCGAAGCCTTGGGTCGCGGCTTCGAAGGCGCGCCGCTGGAGGTCGAGTGTCGCTGCGAGCGGGTTCGTATAGGACATCTCAGTTCTCCTCTAGGAGCTGGTCTAACTTCTCTTCGACGCGCTGCTGGCGGCGTTCGAGTTCGACGAGTCGCTCGCCGACTTCCATCACGTCACTGCGGGTGGCAAAGCCCCATTCTTGGAGGGCTTCCTCGCTCGCGGCGTCTGCCTGCTTTCGCGCTTCCATCATCGTCTCGACGAACTGGCCGGTTCCGGCGGCGAACGCCGAGGTGCTCATGACTTCTTTGAACGCCTTGTTGGCGCTCTGGAGCCAGATGTCGCGGAACTCGGTCATGTCGACGTCTTCGCCTTCGGCCACGTCGCCTGCGCGCGTCATCATGCGCTCTGCGGCGTCCATCCAGACCTCGTAGGCCCGGGTGTAGCCTTTCATCCCCTGGTTCAACTGCTCTTCGTCAGGCACGGAGCCTTCGAAGGCGTCTGCCCAGGCGTCCATAAACGCAGACTGCGCTTCCATGT
Organism: Haladaptatus sp. CMSO5; assembly: GCF_036689885.1. Taxonomy (NCBI): domain Archaea; kingdom Methanobacteriati; phylum Methanobacteriota; class Halobacteria; order Halobacteriales; family Haladaptataceae; genus Haladaptatus; species Haladaptatus sp. CMSO5. Next base: position 409,870 of record NZ_JBAHVW010000001.1, on the reverse strand, counting down.
TCTGTTCGAACGAGCGCGCGACGCTCTCGTTCCACTGTTCTACGAACTGACTCCACTGTGCTTGCATGTCGTTTTGGCTCATGTTACTCATGGTAAATAATCGGGTGACCGCGGTGAAAAATGATTCGTCGGTTTAGGCGTCGAGCTGCTCGCGGGCCTGCTCCTGGAACTCCTCTGCCTGGGACTCGAAGCGCTCGACGGCTTCGACCGTCTGGGCTTCCATATCCTCTGCGTTCTCGAGCACGAGCGTCGTCTGCTCTTTGAGCGCGTTCAGGTACTCTTCTGAGAGATCGTCGTAGTTTTCGAGGCTGCGTTCGAACTCCTGTTCGACGCCCTCGTAGAGTTCGGAGTGCCCTTCGGAGAGCGTTTCGAACTGCTCGTCAACGATGTCGCGGACCTGCTCTACGTTGCCGCGGGAGCCAGGAATCGTCGCCTCGATGGCGTCGAAGTAGCTGTGGAGTGCGGCCTTCGTGAAGGCAACGCCCGACTGCTGGGCGGACTTCTGGCTCTCTAAGCCGTTGAGGAAGAGCTTACCCATGCTCTTCTGGAAGGCGACAGACTGCTCTGCCATGCGCTGGCTCTGGTTGATCATCGTGCGCTGCATCTCGAATGCTGCCGAAACGGGCGTGGTGTATTGACTCATGATTAGTCCTCTCTGTTGCGTTTGACCGGAATGACGACGGTTTGAACGATGTCTCCTTCTTGGATATCGAGCGCTTCGCGCTCTGCGTCGGGGATGCTAATGCGTCCCCCGCTCTGGACACGGGTCTTGAACGTCGCCATGCCCATGCTCATCGCGCCAAGTTGCGAGAGACCGGAAAGCCCCGACCCCGTGCTCGCCCCCAACATCGACTGTACGTAGTCTTGCTGTTGGTCGAGCGCCTGCTGGCTCGCCTGCTGGAACTGCCGGGCGAACTGCGCCGGCGTCCACATCATCTCGTCATTCTCGGTCATTGCTCATCACCACCTACTCCCTCCAAGGGGATAAAGATTCCCTTCGATACCATCCAATACCATTCAATGGTTTCGGGTGGGTTCCGTTGTGTATCTCAACACAATACTTTATGATGTGTGAGAACGAATCGCAAGTATCAATGAGTTCTGAACCGCGGCATCAGTCTTTGGCTGAAACGTGGATGAAAACATCTACTCGACTGTTCAACAGCGCGATAGAGGCAAACCGGGCCACCCTTGCCGCCTTTGGGGTTCCAACCGTGCCGACCAACGGCACGACAACCGTTCCGGAGACTGAAGACGTACACGCCCTCGCCGGGGTCGACCTCGAGGGCTGGGACGTCGAAGTCACCGCAGACCACCGCGACGCCCTCGACATCGGTGACAAAGTTCGTTTTACGAAAACCATCACCGAAGCGGATGTCATCGAGTTCGCCCGCGCGAGCGGCGACACGAACCGCCTCCACCTCGACAAGCCCTACGCAGAGAAAACCCGCTTCAAAGGCCGTATCGTCCACGGGACGCTCGCCGCTGGCCTCATCAGCGCCGCCCTCGCCCGGCTTCCGGGGCTCGTCATCTACCTCTCACAGGACGTGGAGTTCCGTAACCCCGTCCGAATCGGTGACCGCATCACTGCGGAAGTAGAAATCGTCGAGGACCTCGGGGACTACCGCTACCGACTCTCGACCATCGTCACCGATGGCGACGACACCATCGTCGACGGCGAAGCCGTTGTCCTCCTTGATAAACGCCCTGACGTCTAAGCCTGTACGGCTTCTGTCTCGGGCGTTAGAAACGCCCGAATCACTTCATTGAATGCGGCTGGCCGCTCTCGCGGCGGCCAATGACCGCAGTCTTCGAACACGGAGAGCGTGCTCTCCTGAATCTCCTCCGCCGCACGCACCGACCAGCGCACCGGAAACAGCGGGTCGTCTTCGCCGTGGACCACCAGCGTCGGTACGTCAACCTCGGCCAACTCGTCTACGTAGTTCGTGAGAAACCCATTGAACAGGAACTCACTGCGCTGCCAACTCGACAGCGTCTCGCCAACGGCCGGGTCGCTTGCCGCGTCGAACACGTCGTTTACGAACTCGCTGCTTCGATTGGTGGTAAACCCGCGCAGACTCTCTCTGACCGACAGGTGCGTGCTCGTCGTGCCAGCCCACCACAGCGGGCCAAAGCCGGGCGTCCAGAGCGCCATCGACGCCGGAAGTCGCCACGGGGCGTCCCGGCCAAGCCCGTGGCTGTCCACGAGCACGAGTTTCTCGACCGCTTCTTCGAGCGCGTGACCAAGCGCCACCGCCCCACCCATGGAGATGCCGACGAGCGTTGGCGCATCGATGTCGAGTTCGTCTAAAAACGCCGACAGCACCTCGCGGTAGTACGCAGTCGTGTAGCACCGTCGTGGCTTCTCACTCTCGCCGTGGCCGGGGAAGTCGAGCGCGTAGACGCGGTGGGTCTCTGCCAACGCTGGAATCGTGTGTCGCCACGAAACGGTGGCAGCGTCGAGGCCGATGCCGTGGAGCAACACGACTGGCGGCCCCTCACCGGCTTCGAAATATCGCACAGAAACGCGCTCATCTTCGATTGGAAGCGAGACGCGCTGTGATGTCGGTTCGGAAGAACTCATCTTGAAAATGCTCCGAAAGGACGACGTATGAGACTTTGGAAACCGGCTACTTGGGGTCGTACGCGCCCGCGTGCTCGAACTCGCCGCGCCGCCTGAGAACGCTCGGCGTCCGACACACCCCGTCTGCACCCGTCACTTGGGGAATCGTACAGTTGTTGCAACTCGCACACACCACCGCGCTTTCCGCATCGGCAAGCAATCGCGCCGCAAGCCGCGGCTCTGCGTAAAACGGCCGCGCCATCCCGGCCATGTCGCACGCGCCAGACGACAGCAGTCGGTCGATTTGTGGGCGCGTCCGCACACCCCCTTCCATGAGTACGGGCACATCGACCGCTGCGCGAACCGTCCGACAGAACGACTCGTTCCAGCCTTCCGCGTCCGAAAACCGCCGGGCTTGCAGTCGATTGCCCATCTCGACCGCGCGCGCCCGCATGCGCCCGCCGAACACTTCCTCGTAGCCCGGTTCGAGCTGTTCGAGGTGCCACGCCCGCGCCGGGAACCGCCCCCGAACAATGCTCATGTCCCAGAACGTCGAAACCTCGACCGGTACGAGCGCGTCGAAGCCGAGGTTTGCCGCGCGTTTGGCCAATTCAATGCCGTCTTCGACCGACAGTTTCCGCCGAACAAACCACGGGGCGGCCGTCTCCGCCGGAATCTTCGTGACGAGCGGTACGTCCCCCGCGTGCGTGCGAATCTCGTCGTACACGGTTTCGAGGAAGCGAAACCCATCTGCGAACTCGTCGGTTCGCCGGTTGTAGTACGGCGAGAGGAACTGCTGGATGATGCCCATGTTCGCCCCGGCGAGGTGGATGCCGTCGTAGCCCGCATCGACGGCGTGGCCCGCCGCCCGTCCGAAATCCGCGGCCAAGTCGTACACCTCGTCGGTCGAAAGGACGTGAGGCGTATACGAAAACACACCCAACCGGTCGAGTGCCCGGAGGAATCCCGGCGGTTTCGACACCGCCAACTGCGTAAGATTCGGATGTTCTGCACGATAGCCCGCGTGCCATGTCTCCATACTCCTGAGTCCGCCGTGTTCGAGTTGGATGAAAATGTGCGACCCGTGGTCGTGAATCGTGTCAGTCACTTCCGTGAGTTCCGAGACGAACGCCGGGTCGTGGACGCGCGTCATCCCCGGGGCGGCACACCCACCCTCTCCGCGGACGATAGTCGCGCCCTGAAAGATGAGTCCCACGCCCGACGCTGCGGCTGGTTCGAGCTTTCGGCGCAGTATCGCTGGTGTATCCGGACCGTTGCCCGCACATTCGAGCAGTGGTGCGCGATACAGCCGATTCGGGAGCGTGACGCCGCCGAGTGCTACCGGATCGTGAAGCGACGGCATACGCTCATCTATGCGGTGTGACAGTAAAAAGCCGCTTTCGCCTACTTCGACACGTCGAGCAGCGCAACGCGTTCGAGGACGAGTGCTTCGAGCGGTGCTCCCGAGGCAGCGCGCTCTGTGTCCCCAATATCGAACAGGTCGCAGACGAGCGCTTCGTCGTAGCGCCCGAGCGTTGCGCTTTCGGTGAGCAGGGCTTCGACCTCTCCTGCTGCGGCCGCTTCGTCGCCGGCTCCGTCTTCGACCACGAGTACGACGAGGTCGCACTCGCCTTCGTTCGCGCCGACTTCGAGCGCCCGGTTTATCTGGCGGCGTGCGGCGACGTAGAGTAGGATTTCGACCGCACGGTCGTCCGCGACGTTCTCGCCGCGCGCAAACGCACGGTCTGCGAGTTCGACCGCCCGCCGGAGGTGCGCCTCGCTCACGACGTAGCGCGCGTCGAACGCCTGAATCGTACACCCCGTCTCCACGCCGATGGCTTGGAGGCTGGTGACGAACTCGGTGATGTCGTCGATGGTCGCGGTTCCTTCGACAACCCGCATCAGAAATCACCAAACGTCGCCTGGTCTTCTTCGGTGTCGGTGGGTTCCTCCCCGCCCGTGGCGCGCGTCACGCGGGCTTTCGCTTCGGCGTCGGGGTCGATACCGCTCATCGACGCGTCCTGTCGACCCGCGTTTTCGAGGATGTTCTCTGCGGTTTTGCGCCGCCCTCGAAGCGCGCCGAGCACGACGGCTTTGTCTGCGTTTCGCAACTCGGCGCGCGTCGTGATTCCAGCTTTGTAGAGCCGCCGGGCGCGTTTTCTCCCCACGCCGCGCACGCCTGCGAGGTCGAGGAGTTCTTCGCTTACGCCGTACTGGACGCGCTTTCTGGCCTCGCGGATGGCGGGTGCCCACTGCAAGTCAAGTTCGCCTGCGAGTCGCTCTGCGGCCCCGAGCAACCAGTCTGCGGTTTCGACCTTCCCACGAATGTCGCCCGGCCCGATGCCGTAGCGGTCGGTGATGCGGTCTTCGTCCTCCTCGCTCGCCCAATCTTCCATCATGCGGGCCGTCTTGTGGGCCGCAAGCCAGTCTTCGAACGGCCCGGCGTCGAACTCACTTGGGACTCGCCCAAGGTACTCGCGTTCACGCTCGTAACACTCCTCTGTGTACTGCTCGCGGTCGCCAGAGCGCAAGTAGAGTTGGTACATGTTCGGCGTCCGGCTCACGAGGTGGTACAGCCCGAAGGCGGTCGGGCGCTCGTCTGTGGCCCGCAGTCCGTCGATGATTTCTGCGGCGCTCATCGGGTCGAGATACAGCCGCGAGACGGTGTGGCCGATGCTCGTGGCGAACATGTCGTCGCCCTCGCGTTCTAAGAAGCCGTTCACTTCGAGGTAGTCGAGGACGTTGTCGAGCACCTGTTCGATGCGCCCCTGTTCTGTCGTCTGGGTCGCATAGAGCGTCTGGTCTAAGAAGTCGAGCAGTCCCTGTCTGGAGTCTGCGAATCCGGAGGCGACGGTCGCAAGGATGTGGGTGCGCATCGCGGGCTCTGCGGCCAACTTCGAGCGCACGTTTTCGGGGCCAGTCCAGATGTAGCGGTCGAACAGTTCGTCGAGTTCGTCGTGCGAATTGGCGAGCAACACGGCCTCGCCGTGGGGGTCGAGTCCCGGCCTGCCCGCGCGCCCACACATCTGGTGGACTTCGAGCACTGAGAGCGGCTTCATTCCTCCGAGCGTGCCGTCGTAGCGCCGCCAGTCGCGCACGATAACGCGGCGACTCGGTGTGTTGACACCCGCAGCGAGCGTCGGCGTCGCGGAGACGACCTTGATGAGGCGGTCGCGGAAGGCGTCTTCGACGGCCGTTCGGTGTTCGGTCGTCAGCCCGGCGTGGTGGAACGCCGCGCCCTTTTTCACCGCGTCCGCGAGGTTGTCGCTCGTTTCGGTGTCGGAGATGTCACGAATCTCTTTGGCGAGGGCCGCGAGCTTTCGGCGTTCGTCTGCGCTGAGGAAGTCCTCGACCGCACCCGCGAGTCGTCGTGCCGCCGCCTCCGCATTCCGTCGCGAGTTGACGAACACGAGCGTCGACCCCTCGTCTGCGAGCGTATCTTTGACGATGGCGGCGGTCGGCTTTTCGCCGTTTTTCACCGGGAGCGACCGCTGGGTGCCGTCTTCTAAGTGGAGTGCCTGTCCGTAGTGGACGCCCTTCTGTAACTCGATGGGTCGCCAATCGGAGTCGATAAGCGTCGCGTCCAGCCACTCAGCGATGTCTTCGGGGTTGCCAACGGTCGCAGAGAGCGCCACCGTCTGCAGGCCGGGATTTCGCTGGCGGAGTTTAGCAAGGGTGACTTCGAGCGTCGGGCCGCGGCTACGGTCGTCGACGAGGTGGACTTCGTCTGCGACCGCACAGCTCAGGTCGTCTATCCACGGTGCGCCATTGCGGACGAGCGAGTCGACTTTCTCACTGGTGGCGACGATGATGTCGCACTTCCCAAGCCATTCGCCGTCGGATTCGTAGTTGCCCGTCGAGACACCGACCGTCAGGCCGTACTGCTCGAACTGCTCGAACTCGGCTTTTTTCTCGCTTGCGAGCGCCCGCAGGGGAACGATATAGAGTGCTTTCCCGCCGCGTTCGACGCTCGCGAGCATGCCGAGTTGGGCGATGAGCGTCTTGCCGCTCGCCGTTGGCACGCTTGCGACGATGCTTTGGCCGTCCGTGATACCGGCTTCGACTGCCTTGCCCTGTGGCGGGTAGAGCGATTCGATTCCGGCGTCCTGTAAGTGGCCCGGGAACCACTCGGGTACGCCAGTGAGGTCCGCGACATCCATTACTCTCCTTTCTCGCGTCTTGCCGTTTAAACTGTCGCACGCTCCGTCAACCCTATTACCGAATCGGCCAAAGCGCAGGCCATGAAAGTCGAGTTCGACCGCGACACCTGCATTGGCATGTTCCAGTGCGTTGCCGAATGGGAGGAAGGGTTCGCCCGCGACGAGACGGCGGGCAAAGCAGACCTGCTTGAGGGAGAGGAAGTGGATGAAGACGTGTTCGTCCGCGACGTACCAGCAGACGAGGAGTTCGACGCGAAGTTCGCCGCCCGCGTCTGTCCCGTTGATGCCATCACAATCTATGACGACGACGGCGAACAGCTCATCCCCTGAGCCGCCGATTCACGCTGCTTCTCGGTCGGTCCGCTTTCACCCCTTGACCGACGAGTGTCAGACTCGTCTCGGGTGAATTGACAAAACGATTATATTCTCGGCTGAACCTATTGTGAATCGGGTGAGAGAATGGCACAGCGACGCGAACACCGGCATCTCGAAGAATGGGCGGCACTCATCGGCGTGCCCGTTCCGGACGAGCCACGCGGCAGAACCGACGACCAGCGACAAGCCTGAGCGTTGCCACTCTGTGGCGTAGGCGCGAAAAAACTGGCAGGGTGAACCGGCTTAGCTGATTTTCTCGTACTGCTCAGAGAGTTTGTCTGCGGCCGCGCCGAGCTGCTCGCGTTCGAGCTCGTTCAGGTTCCAGTCAACGACTTCTTCGACGCCGTTTGCGCCGAGTTTGACGGGGACGCCGAGGCCGACGTCGTCGTGACCGTACTCGCCGTCGAGGGCGACGCTCGCGGGGAGCACTGCGCCGGTGTCGTTGAGGATGGCTTCGACCATGTGGGCGACGCCCGTTGCGGGGCCCCACTGGGTTGCGCCCTTGCGCTCGATGACGTTCATCGCGGACTCCTTCAGGTCTGCGAGAATCTCGTCTTTCTCGTCGCTCGAGAACGCAGGGTCTGCGCCGTTGATGCGCACCTTCGAGAACACGGGCACCTGTGCGTCGCCGTGCTCACCGAGGATGGTGGCTTCGACGTTTTTGACGGGCACGTCGAAACGGTCGCTGAGGACGTAGCGGAAGCGCGCGGAGTCGAGGCGGCCGCCGAAGCCAATGACCTGCTCGCGGGCGCGGTCGCCGGTTTCGTAGAGGTGGCGGTTCAGCAGGTCAACCGGGTTGGACGTGGTGACGCTGATGAAGTCGTCGTTGTACTCGGCGAGCGAGGAGCCGATATCCTCCATGATGGGCGCGTTGTCGCCTGCGAGGTCGATGCGGGTCTGGCCCGGTTTGCGTGGGATGCCAGCCGTGATGACGACGACGTCGGAGCCTTCGGTGGCCGAGTAGTCGCCCTGGACGACACGCGTGTTCGAGTCGTACGCGATGCCGTGGTTCGTGTCCGCGGCCTGGCCGACCGTTTTGTCTTCCATCTTCGGGATGTCCACGAAGACGAGTTCGTCTACCACGTCGCGAAGCGCGAGGTTGTACCCAGCAGCGGCGCCGACCGTGCCTGCAGCACCGACTATGCTAACTTTCGCCATAATACCTGAATCACTCTCTGTTTCCGGGTTAAACGCTTCGAAACCGTGGCCTACTTGCGGGAAAATGTCGCCGCAAACTTCGTCGGAGGCCTTTTTGAGATTGCGTGCGTGCACTCAGATATGAGTGGGTTCGACAAAGAGGCAGAACGCCAACGCCTCCGCGAACAGTTCAAGAAGGATGAAGCGAATCGCAAAGAGACCGAGCGCATGAGCGAGCTGTTGCTCAAGGGCGCGACCATGACCAACAAACACTGTGACACCTGTGGCGACCCCATCTTCCGCTATCAGGGCCAGGAGTTCTGTGCGACTTGCGAGGGCAACAGACAGGAGGCAAGCGACGCGCAGGCACAGCAAGCCCAACAGGCACAGCAAACACAGCAGTCCCAACCGCAACCCGCCCCGCAAGAGGCGGAAAACGGCGAACACCCGGTCGAACAGGCGGCCGCCGAGGCAAAGGCAGACGAACTCGAAGCCGCCACACAAGCGGCCGACTCCGCGATGGACGACCTCGACGAGCAAGCGACCGAAATCGCGCGCGTGCCTACACAGCCCGCACAGCGAAAGTCACCGTCCACACAGGCTGCAGACCTCAGCCAAGCCCAGCAGTCGCTCGTCCGCACGCTCACCAAACTCACGACTGCTGCAGAACAGGAAGACGACGTTGGGCGCACGAAAGAGTACCTCGAAGCCGCCCACGAAGCCGCAGACGCCCTTGCCGCCGTGAAAAAAGCGAGCCGTTAGTTCTTCTTCGAGTAGTCGCTGCCCACCACTTCTCGAATCCGTTCGGCCGTCACCTTGCCAACACCCTTCACTTCCATCAACTCCTCCTCGGTGGCTTCCATCACGGCTTCGACCGTCCCAAAGGCAGACAGCAACGCCCGCGCGGTCACCGGGCCGATGTCCGCAATCGACGCGACGACGTACTCCTGTTGTTCGGTGAGCGTTTTCTTCGTCTTCTTGCCGTGGACGCTCACTTCGCGCTGGTCGGTTTTCTGCTCGCGCGAGGCAATCACTTGGAGCAGGTCAGCCGTGTCTTTCTGGTCTTCAGTTCGCAACACACTCGCGCCGAAGTCGATGGCGAGCGACGCGAGCGCGCCGCGAATCGCGTTCGGGTGGACGTTGCGCTCGCCGTAGAGGTTCTCGCCTTCGATGATGACGACCGGGCGGCCGTAGTAGCGCGCCGCGTCGCCCACCTGCTCGAACATCGAGCGGTCGCCTCCGGTGAGCGTATCGAGGAAGTCAGAGACCGATTTGCGCTCAACGACGACACGGTCTGAGAGTACGTAGTCACCGACTTCGAGCGTCTCTAAGCGAATTTTCACGCCGTCGCGCTTCGAGAGGTCGCGGGCGATGGTCGAGTCGAGTTCGCGCTGGTCTGCGACGATTTCGATGGAGTTCTCGTCTTTGACGCCGCCCGCCCGCGGCACGTCCTTCTCAGGGTCGTCGTATTCGCTCTCTCCTTTCTCTTTTTTCGCCTCCGCAAAATCCGTAAGCGCCGGTTGGACGTTCTTTTTCGCCTCGCTCCCGCCGTTGGTCTCGGCTTTCACCGCCGCGCTCTCTGTCCCGGTTTCCGCGCTCGCAAACTCGCTCAGGGCGTGCTGGCCGAGTTCCGTCTCTAAGTCCGCGACAATCCTTTTCAGCTTCTGCAACTCGTCTTGCATCTTCGACTCCTCCTGTCGGGATTTCCAGAAAAACGCCTCGTCGCGCGTGTTCTTGGCGATGAGGACGACGACACGACCCTCTGCCTGTCGGCCGGTCCGCCCTTTGCGCTGAATCGAGCGAATCCCCTTCGGGACGGGTTCGTAGAACAGCACCAAATCGACCTCGGGCACGTCAAGCCCTTCTTCTGCAACGGAGGTAGAAACGAGCACTTCGAACTCGCCGCTGCGGAAGGCGTCGAGCGTCTCTTGTTGCTCTTTTTGGGTCATCCCGTCGGAGCCTTCGCGGTCGCCCTGTCCGACGAACTTCCGCACCGAAAAGTGCGCGGAGAGGAACTCCACGAGCGTCTCTGCGGTGTCGCGGTACTCGGTGAACACGATGACACGCTCGCCGTCTTTGATGCCGAGGGTCTCTGCTATCAGCATCCGCGTCTGGGAGAGCTTCGGGTGCAGACCGTCGTACTCGCGGGCTTTCCGCATCGCTTCGCGAATCTTTGGTTCTGAGACGAGGCGCTGACTAGCCTTCGATGCGCCCGACGAACGCGCTTCGTTGCGCAGGCGCTCGAAGTAGGCGATGAGCGATTCGACGCCTTGGGATTCGACGACTTCGACGGCGTGTTTGAGCTTCATCACTTCGGCGTGGACGCTCATGCCTTTGTACCCCTCAGACTGGTCGTTGCGGATGAGTTTCTGGAGTTCGCGCTGGGCGGCGAACAACTCCTTTCGCGAAATGTCTACGCGCGCGGACTTCAGGACGCCAAGCTGTTTCAGTTTCTCAAGCCTATCTTTGACAATCTCGTTCATCCCGTCGCGGATTTCGAGGATTTCCTTCGGCACTTGGACGTTCTTCCACTCGACTTCCGTGTCGTGGGTGTACTCGTCTACGTCAGAATCGCCCTCGCCTTTGACCGCCACGTTCGAGAGGCCGAGGTTCTGGCAGACGGTGAGAATCTCCTCAGCATCGCCACCCGGCGACGCGCTCATCCCCGTCACGAGCGGCTCCTCTGCGTCGGCGTGATACCGCTCTGCGATGTAGCAGTAGGCGTAGTCGCCGGTCGCGCGGTGACACTCGTCGAAGGTGAGGTGGGTCACGTCGGCGAGAGAAATCCGGCTGCCGACGAGGTCGTTTTCGATGACCTGTGGGGTTGCAATGATAATCGTCGCGTCCTGCCAGAGGGAGACGCGGTCGTCCGGGCGAACCTCGCCCGTGAACACGACGATTTCTTCGTCGGGGATGTCGAGGGCCATCCGGTAGAATTCGGCGTGTTGTTGCACCAGTGGCTTCGTCGGCGCGAGCAACACGGACTTGCCGCCGTGCTGGTGGAGGCGTTGGGCGGTGACGAGCAGGCTCACGGTGGTCTTCCCGAGGCCGGTTGGCAGACACACGAGCGTGTGGTCAGATTGAGCGTCACCGGCGAGTTCGATTTGGTAGAGTCGGCGCTCGATGACCGACGGTCGGAGCAATGGGTGGTCTACGTAGGCTTGCTGGTCGGTCGCCGCCATTTCCAGAAAATTTGCCGTGCCGCCGGTTAAGGGTTCGTGTAGCGGGGTGAAAGTGGCCGACTGCTTATTGGTCTCTCCTGCGAAGGCTCTCGTATGACGGTTTACGAATCTGATATCCCGGGCGTGGGGCGAAAGTTCGAACTCGAACTCAGTGGTGGGGCGCGACTCATCACTCTCATCCACCACGACGGCCGCCGAGAGGTGTTCTACCGACCGAATCCGGATGCAGACAGCCAAAAGCTGTTCGACTTAGACAGCCAGCGCGCCCGCCACTTCGGCGCGATTCTCGAAGGCGCGTACTTCGAATCCGTGGCCGTCGAAAACCTCTCTGTCCCGCTCGGCAATGCCATCATCAACTGGGAAGCGGTTCCCGAGAACTCGCCACTCGCCGGAACCACGCTCGCTGACTCCGGCATCCGCGCGCACACGGGGGCCTCCGTCATCGCCATCCAACGCGCAGAGGACACCATCCCGAACCCCGACCCCGAGACGACGACCATCGAACCCGGCGACTACCTCGTCGCCCTCGGCACGCGCGAACAGGTCACCGCGCTCAACCAACTCCTCTCGGCCGGGGCCTAAGATGGCGGCTGCGTCAGCCGGAAACCTCCTCCTCGAAGCAGGCGTCGTGTTCGCCGTTCTCGCCGTCGGTGGCAGCGTCGCAAGCCGGTTCGGCCAGTCGGTGATTCCCGCCTATATCCTCTTTGGCATCCTCATCGGCCCCTTCGCGCCCGATATCGCGGGCCAGTCGCTCACGCTCATCGAGACGCGGGAGTTCATCAGCCTGCTCGCGGAACTCGGAATCGTCTTCTTGCTCTTTTTCATCGGCCTCGAATTCAGCTTCGACCGGCTGATACAGGCGGGTCGCAAGCTCGGTATCGCCGGTGGCGTCGATTTCGTCGTGAACTTCGGTATCGGCATCGTCGCCGGGTTCGCCCTTGGCTTCTCGCTGCTTGAGACGTTTTTCCTCGCAGGAATCGTCTACGCGTCTTCGAGTGCGATTATCACGAAAACGCTCGTCGACCTCGGGTGGATTGCAGACCCCGAGAGCGAAACCATCCTCGGCGTGCTCGTCTTCGAAGACATCATCCTCGCCGTCTATCTCGCCATCCTCACCGCCCTCGCCTTTGGCGACGGCGGCCTCGCCTCCATCGGCGCGTCGCTCGCGCGGTCTGGGGCGTTCCTTGTCGTGCTCGTCGCCCTCGCCGCCCGCGGCCAGCCGCTCGTCGAACGCCTGCTTGACGTGCAATCGTCCGAACTGTTCTTGCTCCGCGTGGTGGGTGCTATCGTTTTCGCCGGCGGGCTTGCCCTCGCTTTCGGCGTGAGCGAAGCCGTCGCCGCTTTCTTCATCGGCGCGGCGTTCGGCACGACCTCCCACGCCCACCGCATCGAACGCATCATCTCCTCCGAGCGCGACCTCTACGCCGCCGTGTTCTTCTTCTCGATTGGGCTCGGCACCGACCCTCGGCTCCTGGCGACGGTCGCTGTGCCCGTGCTCGTGCTCGTCGTCTTGACCACTGCGAGCAAACTGCTCTCGGGCTACGTGAGCGGCCAGCGCTACAATCTCGGTCGCCGTCGGTCGATTCGTGTCTCACTCGCCATGATTGCCCGCGGCGAGTTTTCGCTCGTCGTCGCTGCCATCGCCGCCACGGCCGGGGGGTCGCTCGTGTTGAGCGAGACGATTCCCGCGATTGGCGTCGGCTACGTGCTCGTCATGAGCATCTTGGGGACGATGGCGATGCGCTATTCAAAGACGGTCGAGCGATGGCTCGGGGTTGCTGTCTGAGGAACCGACCACACACCGCCCGTTTTTCCGCGATTCGACACCCGGCACGCTCGTACAGAACGGGCTGTAGTTGAGCCGATACACCTGTTCGTCACGGCGCAGATAGTAGCCAGCCGCCGTGCCGTCGTAGCGTGGCACCTCGGAGAGCGCGTCGGTCATTTCGGCGTACTGGCCGCGATTCAACGTGACCATCTCTTGGGGATTCTCTGCTGAGACGCGCTGGAGCGTTGACTGGAGGATGACGACCTCGGAGACGTGCTCGTCTGCCATCGCCACCACGGTCGCGTCTTCCGGCGGGTCGTCGGCCCACCGGACGGTTAGCTTGCCGCCTTCGATGCCTTCGAGGTTGAGACAGCCCGCTGTCACCGCGAGCACACCCGTCGCTACCGCTTTCAGCGCAGAGCGTCGCGTTTTCGGGGTGGTCATAGCCGACAAATTTCACCGCCTTCACAAGAAGATTACTGCTTTCAGAGCAGGAACGACAGATTCTGCACCGCACTTGGCAGGTAGGTGAGCGCGAGGTACATCGTCACCGCAGAGCCGAGTGGAATCGTGAGGTTGTCGTCGATGACGTACCCCGCGATGACGGGTTTCACGCCGTCTGCGATGGTTGCGGCGAGCGCGCCGCAGACGGCGACGACGAACGGAACCGACCACACCGCGATGAACAGACAGACGCCGAACATCGCGAGCAGGACGTACGCCTGTTTGGCAGCCCGCAGTTCACCGGAGCCGAGAATCCCGCTGATTGGGTCGCCAATCGAGAGCATCAACATGGCGGGAATCGCAATCCGCGGTTCGAACACGAGCGCAACCGCGGTGACGCCCCAGACGTAGAGCGCATATCCTGCCAAATTGTCCTTCTCGTACTCGCGGGTCAGGTCGTCGTAGATTTTCCAGTCGAGGCCGACGATGAGGCGGACGATTTCGAGAAACAACACGACCACCGACCCGGCGATGAGCGCGTAGCCCAACTGCTGCCAGGTGAGCACGCCTAGCCAGTACGAGAGGGGGGCGAAAATGCCCGAGGCGTGGATGAGTCGGCGTTCGATTTCGTCGTCCATCAGAGGTCGTCAAACGAACGGTCGCCTGCGCGGAGCGCGAGCAGGAGTTCGGGGAGGTCGGCAATGGCGACGCGGGCCTGGGCGGTCGTGTCGCGTTCACGGACGGTCACCGTGCCGTCTTCGAGCGATTCGTAGTCCACGGTCACGCAAAACGGCGTGCCGATTTCGTCCTGTCTGCGATACCGGCGACCGATGTTACCGGAATCGTCGTACGCAGCGGACAGGCCGTACTGACGGAGGGTGTCTGCGATTTCGTGGGCCTGTTCGCCCATGCCGTCGCGGTCCATCAGCGGGAAGACGGCGACGTTCGTCGGCGCGAGCTCGGGGACGAGTTTGAGGAACGTTCGCTCCTCGCCATCGACTTCGTCCTCGGTCATCGCGTGTTCGAGGACGGTGTGGACGATGCGACCCACGCCGAACGACGGTTCGACGACGTGAGGCGTGATGTGCTCGCCCGACTCGGTCTGTTCTTCGACGGCGAAGCCGGTTTTCTCGACGGGAATGGTGTACGCTTCACCATCGACTTCGACGGTCACATCGTCGCCGTCGAATGCCGAGCGGTCGCGGGCGGCGAGCGCTTCGAGTTCTTCGACAATCTGACCAGCCGCAGAGCCGTACTCAGGACCGAGGTAGGCCATGTCGGGGTCTACGACGGCGCGTTCGACCGTCTTCGGCTCGTCGTACTGCTTGAAGATGGTGAACTCTTCGCCCGAGTGCGCGCCGTGGTGCGAGAGGTCGTAGTCGCCTCGGTAGGCGAACCCGGTGATTTCGACCCAGTTGCCGTCCAACTCGGCTTCTGCGTCCCAGCAGTCGCTCGCGTAGTGGGCGCGCTCGCCCGCGAGGTGCTGACGATACCGGAACCGGTCCATGTCCACGCCGATGCGCTCGTACCAGCCCGCGGCGACGCCGAGGTAGTAGCCAACCCACGCGCTCTCGATGACGCCCTGTTCGACGGCATCGCCCACGGTCATGGTCACGTACTCCTGGCCGTCTGCTTGCTGCTGGGCCGCCGGATAGAGCGTCACTTCCACGTCCGCGACGCGGTGGAGCGGTGGCTCGTCCGCTTCGGGGTCGATGAAGTGTTCGAGTTCCGCCTGCGTGAACTCACGCACGCGAATCAGGCCACGCCGTGGGCTAATCTCGTTGCGGTAGGCCGTGCCAATCTGCGCGACGCCGAACGGAAGCGTGTTGCGGGCGTACTCTTTGAGACGCGGGAACTCTACGAAGATACCCTGTGCCGTCTCGGGGCGCAGGTAGCCCGGCGACGACGAACCCGGGCCGATGTTCGTGCCGAACATGAGGTTAAACTCTGACACTTCGGTGCCCGCGAGTTTCGCGTGACACGACGGGCATTCGAGGTCGTATTCAGCAATCAGTTCTGCAACCTCTTCGGGCGAGTAGCTCTCTGCTTCCTCGATGTCCGTGTTGTCCTCGACGAGGTGGTCTGCGCGGTGACTCTCGCCACACTCCGGGCATTCGACGATCATGTCGTCGAACCCATCTAAGTGGCCGGAGGCTTCGAACACCGGCTCGGGCATGATGGTCGGCGCGTCGATTTCCTCGTGGCCCTCTTTGACGACGAACTGGTCGCGCCAGGTGTCTTCGAGGTTGCGCTTTAAGGCCGCACCCTGCGGGCCGTAGACGTAGAAGCCGGCGACGCCGCCGTAGGCACCCGAAGCGGGGAAATAGAAGCCGCGGCGCTTTGCGAGTTCCGAGAGTCGTTCTGCGTCAGAGCTCATTGGAGACAGGCGATGAGGAGGTCCATGTCGCGGACGATGCCGATGAGTTCGTCGCCGCTCATGACCGGAATCTGTTCGATGTCTTCGTTGCGCATCAGCTTCGCCGCGTCCTGTGCGGTGCGCCGGCGGCCAATCGTCTTCAGGTCGTCGCTCATGAACTCGCTGACCGGGCCGCTTGGCAGTTCGACGTTGCGGGTCGGCAGATAGCGGTTGCCCGTCGCCTTAATGCCCTCCCACATCCACTCGTCGTCCTCATTGGCGATGGAGTCGCCCGTGCCGTCCTCGCCTTCGACCACGCGTGCGACGTTCAGGATGTCCACTTCGGTGATGATACCCGCGACCTCGGCCTCGTCGTCGAGGACGATGCCGTAGGCTTCGTCGGCGTAGGACAGTTCGCGCTCACAGACGCGCAGCGGCGAATCTGCGTACACGGTGTTGACGCGGTATTCGTAGAGCTCGCCGACTTCCATCTCGCCGGGGGCGTCACCGGCGGCGATGGCGCGAACCACGTCGGTCACGGTGACGATGCCCTCAAGCTGGCCGTCCACGACGGGGATGCGGCGGGCACCTTCTGCAATCATCAACTCGGCAACGTCGGTGATGTCGGCGTCTGCCTGCGTCGTCGGCACTTCTTCGACGAGCAGTGCAAGCTGGTCTTCGTCCGGGTCTGTAATCAGGGCTTCACGCGAGACGAGACCGCGAAACTCCTCGCCGTCGTCGGTCTGCTTGATGACCGGCACCGAGGAAAACTTGCGCTCTTGGAGATATTCGAGCACGTCATCTCGCGTGCCGGGTAACTCCACCGTCACGAGCGAGTCACGCGGCGTCATCGCATCAGAGACTTTCATTGTCTGTTACTTGCGCCATGCAGGTACTAAGTACTTCCACCTTGGGCATGCAGGTCATACCCACGAAACGAACGCGACGGGAGAACTGTCACGTCCACCTGCCACGACGACTAAAAGTCCCGAAACCCCCTCGTTTCCGCTGGAACCCTTATTCTTCAGACTGCTCTTGCATCGCTTCGACTTCCTCCGCGCTTACGGCCCGTCCGCTCACGTCTGGTTGTTGGTCGCCCATCGCGCCGTAGTGCTGTTTGAAGTCTGCTGCGTGCGGGAAGAACTTGGCCGGGTCGTCGTGTTTGAACGAGCCGAGCATCGTGCCGTCGAGTTTCTGGACGTGGGTGTAGATTTCGCCTGCTTCCATCGCGTGGGAGACGAGGTTGCCCGCATTCCAGAGTTCGTACTGCCCGGCGATGAAGATGGCATTTTTCGAGGGTTCATCGAGCAGTTTGGTGACGAAAAACACGTGGCCGTCCATCTCCTTGCGGAACACGTCGTAGGTCGAGAACTCGCCTGCTTCGAACGTTTCGACGAAGTCGTCTGCGTAGTTGCCGGGGATGACGTGGACGAGACCGAAGCGACCTTTTGGCCCGGCGTCTGGTGGCTCGGTCGCGGTGTGACCCGCGGCGACGTAGTACGCGTTCCAGCCCTGGTCTTCGTATGCTGCGGCCATGGCTTTCATCTCGTCGATGGTGGCCGTCCAGCCGTTTTTCAGCACGTCTGCGTCCTGGGCCAGCCGGTCTGCGTACTCCTGTTGGTCGTCTCCGTGTTCGGGCATACTCGCTCTAGACCGCTACTCCCGGTAAAAGTTGTTGACTCTAGGCACCAATCCCCAAGCCAAACTCCATCACGAGCGAGACGAGAAGCGTCAGGAGGCTTGCGAGAAACAGCTTCGTCGACCCCCGCATCCGGTCGTTTACCGGCAGGGTCGTCCCTTTGAGCGGCGGCACGCGGTAGGTCAGCCGTTCGAAGGGCGTTTCGTCCCGACTCGTATCGCTCTCGTCTTTCCACGGCGCGCTTGGCCGCAACTGGAAGGCAGCGACGCCGAAGGCTAGAAAGCCGAGCACGAACAGCAAGTTCTTCACGCCCGGCCAGCCGCCGCCGAGGCCGAAGCTCACGAGCGCAGAAATCGAGAAGAGGACGAGCGTCACCGCACCGACGTACACCAGCGCATCGATCGCTTGCTGGGTTCGCAGTGACGGCTCGGTGCTCATCGAGCGAAGATGTGTTCGTCTAAGTACTCAGACGGTTCCTGATACTCGGCTTTGTGGCGATGACACAGGCTCAGACGGCCCGACTCGCTCACCGAAAGCTGTTCGGGTTTGATGGTGTCTGCGTCGCCGTTTGCGCGCTGTGCGTCTTCGGGGACCACGCCGTCACAGATGCTGCCGAACTCCGCGCGAAGGTAGGCAGCGGCGTCTTTCTCATTGCCGCTTGCGACGAGTTCCTCCGCTTCGGTGAGGTGGGTGCGAATCTCCGCGGGCACTTCGAGGTCGCCAAACACCTCGCGGTTTATCTCCTCGATGTTCGAAAACCGCGTCTCCATGCCAAGCACTTCGCGGGCACGCTCACCAATCGACTTGTCTGCGCGCGTGCGCTCACGAACGATTTCGCGGAGTAACTCGATGCCACTCCACACTTCGTCGTCTAAGTCTTCGTACTTTGGCGGGCGAATCTTCGTCGGACACCGCGTGCTGAACGGACAGCCCTTCGGCGGGTCACGCGGGCTCGGTGGCGTCCCACGGAGCGTGATGCGCTCGCGTTCAACCGTCGGATTCGGATCTGGAATCGCAGACAGCAACGAGAGCGTGTACGGGTTCGCCGGGTCGGTGAACAGCTCTTCTGTATCGCCAATCTCCATGATGTGGCCGAGGTACATCACCGCGGTTCGGTCACAGATGTGACGCACCACAGAGAGGTCGTGGGCGATGAACAGATACGTCAGCCCGAACTCTTGCTGTAAGTCATCAAGCAGGTTCAGAATCTTCGCCTGCACAGACACGTCGAGCGCCGAGACGGGTTCGTCGAGTACGACGAATTCCGGTTCGAGCGCGAGCGCGCGGGCGATGCCGATGCGCTGGCGCTGGCCACCGGAGAACTGGTGGGGATAGCGGAAGTAGTGCTCCTCGCGCAGGCCAACGGTTTCGAGCAGGTTTCGCACCTTATCCCGGCGGTCGCGGGGCGTGCCAATCTCGTGTACGTCGAGTGGCTCGCGGATGATCTCCCCGACCGTCATGCGGTCGTTGAGGCTGGACTCTGGGTCCTGGAAGACAATCTGGGCGTTGCGCCGCCAGTTTTTCAGGTCGGAGCCAGACAGTTTCGTGATGTCCGTCCCTTTGTACTTGACCTCGCCACCGGTCGCCTTCTCTAAGCGAACGAGCGTGCGGCCAAGCGTGGTTTTCCCACAGCCGGACTCGCCGACGAGACCGAGCGTTTCGCCTTTCTTGATTTCGAAGTTGACGCCGTCAACTGCTTTGACGGGGTTCCCACTGAACAGCCCGCTGCTCTCATAGTAGGTCTTTAATTCGTTAACCTCGACCAGCGTCTGGCCCGTTGCGACGGTCGTCTCGAACTCGCTTGCGGTTTCACTGCTCATTGTTCATACACCTCGCTTCGCGCGCGGTGGGTTTCGACTGCGTCCTCCCGCGTCCCGTCCTCGGGATACAGGAGACAGGCGGCGGTGTGGTTGTCTGCCGATTCGTGAATCGGGACCGACACCGGGTGGACCGAGTTACACTCATCGAACGCCTTCGGGCAGCGCGGTGCGAACCGACAGTAGGTCGCCGGTTCGTTCGGCGTCGGCACCTCGCCTTTGATGGTGCGAAGCCGATCTTCGCCCGGATGGCGGCCCGGAATGCTTTCGAGCAGCCCCTCGGTGTAGGGGTGTTTGGGGTCGCCAAACAGCTCTTCGACCGGTGCGGACTCGATGATTTCGCCCGCGTACATCACGTTCACGCGGTCTGCAATCTCCGCGATGACACCCATGTCGTGGGTGATGAACATGATAGAGAGGCCGCGTTCTTCTTGAATCTCCTCTAAGAGTTCGAGAATCTGGGCCTGAATCGTCACGTCGAGCGCCGTGGTTGGCTCGTCTGCGATGATGAGCTCTGGCTTGCTCGCCAGTGCCATCGCGATGACCGCACGCTGGCGCATCCCTCCAGAGAACTGGTGGGGGTACTCGTCAACGCGACGGCGGGCGTCCGGAATGCTCACGGCTTCGAGCAGGCGGACGGCCTCTTCGGTCGCCTCGTGGCCGCGCAGGCCGCGGTGGAGGCGAAGCACTTCCTTGATCTGGTTCCCGACGGTGTACACCGGGTTGAGCGAGGTGAGCGGGTCTTGGAAAATCATCGAGATGCCGGGCCCGCGAATCTTGCGGTACTCGGCCTCGGTTTTCCCAACCAGCTCTTCGCCCTTGAAGCGAATCGACGACCCGTCTAAGATTCGGCCGGGTGAGTCGACGATGCCCATAATCGAGCGGGCGGTCACCGACTTCCCTGAACCGGACTCACCGACGATGCCGACGGTTTCGCCTTCGCGGATGTCGAAGCTGATGCCGTCGACCGCGCGGATGACCTCCTTGTCAGTGAAGAACGCCGTCCGCAGGTTGCTGACGTCGAGGACGGGCTCGCCCGTCTCTCGCTGGGTGGACTGTTCGAGTTCGTCCATGGAACTCATCCACCACCACCTCCGGCGGCGGCAGCAGCCTCACCACCGGTGTCGTCACCAACACCACTTTTGGGGTCGAGTGAGTCGCGGATGCCGTCACCGAGCGCGTTGAACGCGGTCACGACGAGCACGATGAGTAGGCCGGGGATGAGCGAGACGTGCCACGCATCGGTGGTCACGTAGTTCTGTCCGGCGCTGATGGCGCTGCCCCATTCAGGGGTTGGCGGCGAGATGCCAAGCCCGAGGAACGACAGCGCAGAGGTGCCGATGATGATGCCACCGAGCGTCATCGAGCCGTAGATGAGCAGGTAGCCGAGGATGTACGGCAGCATGTGCTTTTTCATCGTCACGGTCGAGCGCTGCCCGTAGCTGCGGGCGGCGTCAACCCACTCTTGCTCTGAGACCTGGAACGCAGGCCCGCGGATCGCGCGCCAGAGGAACGGCCAGCCCGTCCCGGCGAAGATGAGCGCAATCAGCAAGCCGCCGTTGTAGATGCTCGACAGCCAGTGGTCTTGGAACACCACCGAGAGCAAGATGAGGATGAGCAGTTGTGGCAGACTCATGATGGAGTCGCTCGCCACAACCGTTGCGAGGTCAACCAGCCCCTTGTAGTACGCCGTGAGCAGGCCAAAGCCAGCCGCGAGGAACGTACTCAGGCTGATGGAGACGAGGCCGATAAACAGCGACACCCGCGCCCCGTGTACCATGAAGGTAAACAAGTCCTGTCCGGGTGTTGGCATGGTGCCAAACGGATGGAACCTGCCGAATTCGTCGTACTGCCACGGCTGGATGTTCGTACTCCCCGCCCCGCGCGAGGCGGTCATCAGGTTCGCGTCACCGACGAACGCCTCTTGGACGGACTGGGTGTCTTCGTTGAAGTACTTGAACTGATTTTCGTACGGTCGGTCGATGTTCTCGTCGAACGTCGTTGGGCCGAGCGTTGGCGCGAACACCGCCATAATCACGAACAGGAACACGATGATGAAGCCGAACTGGCCCCACCGGTGGTTTTTCATCCGGCGCACCACGTCGTCGCGTGGCGTCCAGTCTGCGTAGCGGTAGTTGTCGCGGAACACCTTGTAGCCGACGAGCACCCACGCGAGGAACGTGAAGGCGTAAGTGTAGGTGAGCAACACGCGGATGAGCCACGCCCACTTGGGTTCGAGCCCGAGGAAGGTGTTCACCCACGGGCCGTTTGCCGATTCCTGATAGCCCTGATTCGGGATGAGTTCCCGCGAGGTGAGCGTTGGAATCTGTGCGGCACTGGCCGAGGCATCTTTGAATGCGGCAGCGAGCGACGCGCCAGTACCGCCCGGAATCGCAGCTATCACCGACGAGATGAACCCGAGCACGGTCGTCGCAACCGCCCCGAATTCGAGCACGAACAGGAGTGCCATGATGGAACCCCAGATGAGTGCAGGACGCGGGTTCTCCCTGACACGCTGGAGAAGCGGTACGTCTTCTGTTACACTGTTTTGGCTCATTGTTAGTTGTTATCGTAGCCGACTCGTGGGTCGATGACGGTGTACAGGAAGTCCTGCAGGATGTTCACAGAGAGCGTAAGCAGGATGAAGATGTACATGAGCGACCCCACGAGTGGGAGGTCGCCTTGGACGGTTGCGTCGAAGAACAGCTTGCCAATCCCGTTGATGGCGAAGACGGTTTCGACGAGCACGGAACCACCGATGAGCAAGAACGCCTCACCCGTGATGATGGGGACGAGCGGGATGAGCGCGTTTCTGAACACGTGTTTCCAGACGATTGCGCGCCGGGGCAGTCCCTTTGCGCGCGCTGTTTCGACGTAGTTCGAATTGATGGTCTCTAACACCGCCGTCCGGCCAATACGCATCTCGTTACCCATCGAAGACGACCCGAGCACCAGCGCGGCGGGCATAATCTGTTTGACCGCCGCGAGCAATCGGCTCGGGTCTGAGAGGTTCGTGAGTTCAGGAGAGCGAATGATGTTCGTTTCGACGATCCACGCACTCCAGTTGAAGCCGAACAGAACCTTCTGTGACTGGGTGAGCAGACTCACCAGAATCACGGCGAGCCAGAAGTTCGGCATCGCCCGCCAGACAATCCCTCCGAACGAGGCGATGTAGTCGCTCCAGGTGTTTGGGTGGAGTCCGGCGTAAAAACCGAGCGGGATGCCAATGAAGATGGCAATCAGGACCGACCAGAAGCCGAGCCAGATGGTGCGCGGCGCACGCGTGGCGATGACTTGGTAGACGGTGGTGTCAGGGCTGATGACCCAGGACTGCCCGAGGTTGAAGGTGAACAGGTCCCAGAGGAATTGGAAGTACTGTTCCCAGATGGGCACTGGCTCACCGCTTACTGTTTCGAGGCCGAGGCGGACGGCAATCTCGTGGTATGCTTCTGCAGATCCTGTCGGCCCGAGAATCGACGCGACCGGGTCGACCGGCCCTACCCGGATAATCAGGAAGGTGATGGAGGTCGAGAACACGAGGATAGGAATCGCGAGCAGCACCCGCCGGAGGAAGTAGCTCCAGCGACTCACGATTGGTCACCCCCGTGTCGTTGTGTATAAGTCATAATTAATGCTGTAGGCTATTGTTTGGTTACCTGTTACGGCAATTATCTCTTTCGTTCCCGAAGCACGCTAACAGCGTTCAGCAGTGCGAAAAAACGGAAACGAGCGGGTAGAAATTACTGCTCTTTCCAGGTGCGGTTAAGCATCTGACGCGAGGTCCCCATGCCACCGAACACTGGCACGTGAACGTTGTTGTAGTAGAAGCGCTCGCGGAGGTTGTGGAACGTGTTGACGAACACGACGTCCTCCCAGTTTGCTTCTTCCATCTCGACGTACGCTTCGTTACGGATTTGCTCTGCTTCTTCCGTTGGGGCGCGGTTGTCGAGGACGCGCTGGAAGGCTTCTTCTGCGCGGTCGGACGCCTCGGTGCCGCTCCAGTTCGTGTAGGAGAGTGGCCCCTCTTGGGAGGTGTCCGTGCGTGGTGGGTAGATGAGCTGCAGGAAGTTGTCTGCACCCGGCCAGTCAGCGATCCAGCCGAGGGTGTAGGCTTCTAAGTTGCCGTTGCGACCGCGCTCGAGCATCGCGGCGAACTCTGCCTGCTCGATTTCGAGGTCGATGTAGGCTGCGCCGAGACGACCCTGGAGGATCTCTGCAATCTGGCTCCACGTCTCGGAGGTGTAGTGGGTGAAGGTCAGGCTGTAGCGGTTGTCCTCGCCGTAGCCGGCTTCTTCCATGACCTGCTGTGCGCCCTGTACGTCTGCTTGGTTGTAGCCGTACGGGTAGCTCTCTTCTGCGTGGGTGTTGTACGCGTTCCCTGCACCTGGGTAGATGAGCGGTGGCGTGAGGTGGTACGCCGGTGCGACGCGGCTCTTGAACACCTGCTCTGCGAACTCTTTCTGGTTGGTCACGTAGGCGACTGCCTGACGGACTGGCTTTGGCACGCTTGCCGTGTTGAAGCCGAAGTAGAAGGTCGAAATCTCTGGCACGCGGACGTAGTTGACCGTCTCGCCGTTGCGGACGGGACCGTAGGTACCGATGTCGCGGCCGAGGTCGTCGGTGTTGTCAACGGAGACGAGGCCGGGGTCGTACTGTGGGGTCGGAATGGAGAGGAAGTCGGACTTCTTGTCCATCGACCACTCGTACGCCGCGTTGTCGTCTTCGATGATTTCCCAGTTGACGCTGTCGAGGTAGGCCTTCTCGCCGTGGTAGTCCTCGTAGCGCGTGACCGAGGCGTTCGAACCCTGGTCCCAGTTGCCGAACTTGAACGGCCCACAGCCGATTGGGTTGCTCGTTGCGAATTCGCTGTGTTCCATCTCACCGTCGTAGCCCTCGATGTCGCCAACGATGCCTTCTGGAATGCAGGCGAAGGAGGTGTAGGCGAGCATCGCGAGGGTGGACGCGAATGCCTGCTCAAGCTCGAAGGTGAGTTCGGTGTCGCTCGTCGCTTCCGCGGAAATCGAGCCGGGCACGTAGGCATCGTCGGAGTCGGTCTCGTGGACCATGCCGAGCGAGTCGAGAATGAAGTAGGTACGCCGCGAGTTCTCGGAGGCCGCGAGGCGCTCCCAGGAGTAGACGAAGTCAGCCGCTGTGACCTGCGACCCGTCGTGGTACGTGGCGTCTTTGAGCGTGAACGTATACTGCGTGAAGTCGTCGTTCGTGGTATAGTCTTCTGCGAGGCTCTGGACAACCGCCGTCTCCCCGTTCGGGTAGATCATGAGGTTGTCGAAGATCTGACGAATGACGCGGCCCGACGCCGTGTCTGTGGCCTTGATTGGGTCGAGCGTCGTCATCGTGGAGTTGATGAGGTTGAGGGTTCCACCCGTCTGGGCCTCCATCTCCTCCGTCGTCGTCGTGTCGCCGCCGTCGGTGGTCTCGCCGCCGGTGGTCGTCGTTTCTTCGTCACCGCCACCGCCGGTACATCCGGCAAGTGCCATCGCGGTCGCAGCTGCACCCGTCGCTTGCAGGAAGCGACGTCGGTTGAGGCTGTTACTGTCTGTCATCCATCTGCTCCTTTCCTTTGTTACCCGATAAATTTACCGCTGTTTCGCTGTGGCGTCCCATGCCGTCCGGTAGCACGGTTTTGGTATACTTTGACATGGCATTAAGCACAGATTTGTCTTAACGCTTTTTGGGAATATACCTGTCGTAGGGTAAAATTTGCACTTCACCTATCGCTACCTCTTGAAAGTAGACAGTTCACCCGTCCGCGCGTGCGCTAAGAACTCCGTCGATTAATCGTAAAAGATGATGGCGATAGCCCCGTGACACTGCGTACCGTGCCGTCCCAATTCGGAGCGTTTATATTGTTTGTTATGATATAGCATAGTATGGCACCGGACATTACGGCTCGGTCGGAACCGGTCTTTGACGAAGCCGAGGTTATGGCCTCGGTCGATGAAGCGGGGAGCATCTCCCGACTCATCATTGCCGACATTTGCCGTGATGACGCATGGGTATCGTGTCCGGTCAACAACACCGTGACACTCTCGGCCTGGGCATAACCCACACACCTTCTTTCAACCTCACTCCCCGCGCACAGACCTGTACATTTTTCATCGCCGCCACCGTGGCGAGCGTATGCACTATCGGGAAGTCTCCACCGCCCGCGAGTTCGTCACTCGCTTAGAGACGGGTGCCGACTGGCGCGAAGAGCTCGAATCGCTCGCCGCCGCCGAAGGCATCGACGCAGCGTTCTTTTTCGGACTCGGTGCGGTGCAGGACGCAGAAGTCTGGTTCTACGACCAGACCGACACGGAGTACTATCCCGTCGAATTCGACGAACCGCTCGAAGTCGCCGCCTGCGTGGGCAACATCTCGTGGCTCGACGACGAGCGCTTCGCCCACACCCACGCCGTCCTTTCGCGGGCGGACGGCGAGAGCCTCGCTGGCCACCTCAACGCGGGCACCGTGTTCGCCGGTGAGGTGTACGTGAAAACCTTCGAGGAACCGCTCGAACGAACCTTTGACGACACCACGGAACTCGACCTCTGGCCGCTATGAGGCCGGAAGACGAGCGCTACTTCGAGACGCTCGAAAACCGCTTAGACGAGGCGATGGCGCTCGCGACGAAGGCAAAAGAGCAGGGCAACGACCCCAAACCCGAAGTCGAGATTCCGATTGCCAAAGACATGGCAGACCGCGTCGAGAACATCCTCGGCATCGACGGGGTCGCCGCCCGCGTCCGCGAACTCGAAGACCAGATGAGCCGTGAGGAGGCGGCGCTCGAACTCGCCAAAGACTTCGCAGACGGCAAAGTCGGTGACTACGAAACCCGCGAAGGAAAAATCGAAGGCGCGGTCAGGACGGCGGTTGCCCTCCTCACCGAAGGCGTGGTCGCCGCACCCATCGAGGGCATCGACCGCGTCGAAATCGTCCCGAACGACGACGGCAGCGAGTACGTCCGCGTGTTTTACGCCGGCCCGATTCGCTCTGCGGGTGGGACGGCACAAGCACTGTCCGTGCTCGTCGCAGACTACACCCGCGCGCTCATCGGCATCGACCAGTACAAACCGCGCGACGACGAGGTTGAACGCTACGCAGAAGAACTCGAACTCTACGACAAAGAGACCGGCCTCCAGTACACGCCAAAGCCCAAAGAGACGAAGTTCATCGCCCGAAACTGCCCCATCTGCTTAGACGGGGAGGCAACCGGCAGCGAGGAGGTCTCCGGGTTTCGCGACTTAGAGCGCGTCGGCACGAACAACCCTCGCGGTGGGATGTGTCTCGTCCTCGGTGAAGGGATTGCCCAGAAAGCGCCGAAAATCAAGCGTTACACCTCCGCACTCGACGAAATCGACTGGCCGTGGCTCGATGACCTCATCGACGGCACCATTGGCAAAGACGACGGGGAGGAGGAAACTGACGAAGAGCCCACAGAGATCGCAGACGCAGACGAGGAGGCCGTACCCGAGCCGGAACCAGAAGTCGACGGGCCACCGCGCGCCAAACCCAAGACCAAGTTTCTGCGCGACCTGATTGCGGGCCGCCCCGTCTTTTCCCACCCGAGCATGCCCGGCGGCTTTCGCCTGCGCTACGGCCGCTCGCGCAACCACGGCTTCGCAACCGCGGGCGTCCAGCCCGCCACGATGCACGTCGTAGACGACTTCCTCGCAACGGGCACCCAAATCAAGACCGAACGCCCCGGGAAAGCAGGCGGCGTGATTCCCGTTGACTCCATCGAAGGCCCCACGGTCAAACTCGCAAACGGGGACGTGCGCCGCATTGATGACCCCGCAGAGGCGCTGAAACTCCGTAATGGTGTGGTCGAAATCTTAGACCTCGGGGAGTACCTCGTCAACTTCGGCGAGTTCGTCGAGAACAACCACGAGTTGATTCCCGCGTCGTATGTCTACGAGTGGTGGATTCAGGACTTCGAGCACGCGGGCGCAGATGTCCAAGCGCTCGCAGACGACGCGCGCGTAGACGTAGAACACCCTGACCCAGCCCAAGCGCTCGCGTGGGCCGAGGCGTACGACGCGCCACTGCATCCCGACTACACCTACCTCTGGCACGACCTCACCGTCGAGCAGTTCGAAACGCTCGCAGACACAGTTTCGCAGGGGTATCTCGATGACGGGGCGCTCTACGTGCCGAACACGGACGACGCGAGACAGGCGCTCGAATGGCTCCTCATCGAGCACTCACAGGGCCCAGAGGAGATTCGCATCCCGACGTGGAAACCGTTCGTCGCGTCGCTCGGCCTCAGCGAGGAGTTAGACAAACAATGGGACGACCTCTCTGCTGAATCCCGAAACTGGCCAAATGCACACAAAGCCGTGAACGAAGTCGCTCCGTTCACCCTCCAAGAACGCGCGCCGACCCGCATCGGGAACCGCATGGGGCGGCCCGAAAAATCGGAAAAGCGCGACCTGAGTCCGGCGGTTCACACCCTGTTCCCGATTGGTGAGGCCGGGGGCAACCAGCGCTCGGTTTCGGAAGCCGCGAACCACTTCGCCGACCGCAACGCCGTCCGCGGCGAGGTCGAAGTCACCGTAGGCAAGCGCACCTGCACCGCCTGTGGCGAAATCACGTTCAAAAACAAGTGCCCGAAGTGTCAGAGTTCGACCCAACCCCAGTACGAGTGTTGGAGCTGTGAAATCGAGGTCGAACCCGACGAAGCAGGCCGTGCAGAGTGCCCGCGCTGTGGCAAGGAAGCCTCCAGTGAATGGCGCCGCCCGGTCAACATCCGCGAGGAGTATCGCAACGCCCTCGATAACGTGGGCGAACGCGAGACCTCCTTTGACATCCTGAAAGGCGTGAAAGGCCTCACGTCGAAACACAAGACGCCCGAACCGATGGAGAAGGGCATCCTCCGGAGCAAAAACGGCGTCTCCGTGTTCAAAGACGGCACCGTCCGCTACGACATGACCGACCTGCCCGTCACCGCCGTCCGCGCGGACGAACTCGACGTCACCGCCGACCAACTGCGCGAACTCGGCTACTACGAGGACATGAACGGCGACCCCCTCGAACATGACGACCAAGTGGTCGAATTACGAGTGCAGGACATCGTCCTCTCAGATGGCGCGGCAGAACACATGCTCCGCATCGGCGGCTTTGTCGATGACCTGCTGGCCCAGTACTACGACCTCGAACCGTTCTACGAGTTCGAAGACCGGCAGGATTTGGTCGGCGAACTCGTCTTCGGGATGGCTCCCCACACGAGTGCCGCCGTCGTCGGCCGCGTGATTGGCTTTACGAGTGCAGCCGTCGGCTATGCCCACCCTTATTTTCACGCCGCGAAGCGAAGAAACTGTGACGGGGATGAAGATTGCGTCATGCTCCTCATGGACGGCCTGCTCAACTTCTCGAAGCAGTACCTTCCGAACAAGCGCGGCGGCCGCATGGACGCTCCGCTCGTCATGTCCTCGCGCATCGACCCCTCGGAAATCGACGACGAGGCGCACAACATGGACATCGTGGACCGCTATCCCCGCGAGTTCTACGAGGCGACCCGCGAGATGGCAGACCCCGGCGACGTGGACATCAAAATCGCAGAGGAGAATCTTGGAACCGACCGCGAGTACACCGAGTTTCGCCACACCCACGACACCTCAAACATCGCGCTCGGCCCCGACCTCTCTGCGTACAAAACGCTCGGGTCGATGATGGACAAGATGGAGGCGCAACTCGAACTCGCGCGAAAGCTTCGGGCCGTCGATGAAACCGACGTCGCAGAGCGCGTCATCGAGTACCACTTCATGCCCGACATCATCGGCAACCTCCGGGCCTTCTCACGCCAGAAAACCCGGTGTCTCGACTGCGGCAAGAAGTTCCGGCGGTTCCCGCTCTCTGGTGACTGCAACGAGTGTGGCGGCCGGGTCAACCTCACTGTCCACGAAGGCTCCGTGAAAAAGTACGTGGACACCGCCATCCGCGTCGCAGACGAGTATGGCGCACGCGAGTACACCAAACAGCGTCTCGACATCCTCGACCAGTCGATTCGTTCGGTGTTCGAGAATGACAAAAACAAGGCGTCGAAGATTTCTGATTTCATGTAGAACCTTTTTCCGGCGGGGGGTCGCGTTGCGACCCCCGCTGGCAAAAACGTTCATGAAAAAGGCCGAACGCGCCGCTGGCGCGTTCGGATGCCGCACTTAACGGCTTCCGCAACAGCAACCGCCACCGCACTGACTCGCTACCGCAACCGCCTCCGCAACCGCACAACATCCGCACCGCATTCGCACTGCTTCTGCCCGAACTCATTCTGCCAATCCTGACTGTTTTAGCGACTAACGTGGCGTTTTATCCCGTCAGCGAGCGAATGTCGTGGGTATGGGTGACACTGAACAAACACACGCTGAGAAGAAACTCCCGTTCGGCCTTGACGTGTACGACGAAGGTGGCGAGAAACTCGGGACAATTCGCGGGTTCGACGAACACGGCTTCTACGTCACCACGAACGACGGCCCCGGCGGCCTCTCAATTGAGCACCTTCGGGCAGGCCACGAGTTCGGTGAAGGCGAGTTGATGTGGCGCTGTTTCTCGTGTGGCGAGATGGGGGACATCAAAGATGACCTTCCCGACACCTGCCCGTCGTGTGACGCACCGAAAGAGGACCTCTACTACTACACGGAAGACTGATTTTCTCTCCGGGGCCACTCCCGGTATGGATATTGTCGTGTTCGGCGCGGGGAGTTTGGGCAGTCTCATTGGCGGCCTTCTCGCCCGCGAACACGACGTGACGTTCGTCGGACGCGACCCGCACATGCAGGCCGTGCGTGAGTCGGGACTCCACCTCGGCGGCGCGTTCGATTTCACCGTCCACCCCGAGGCGGGCACGACCGTTCCCACGAGCACAGACCTCGTCGTCGTCACCGTCAAGGCCTTCGACACCGAGGCGGCGGCACGCGCCCTCGCGGACTGTTCTGCAGACGCCCTGCTCACTCTGCAAAATGGGATGGGAAACGAGGAAACCCTCAGCGCGCTGCTCGATTGTCCCATCCTCGCTGGGACGTGCACCTACGGCGCGGTGAACCCGGAACCGGGCCACGTTTACTGTACCGGCATCGGCGACGTAGTGCTCGGCATGCCGGGCGGCGGGAACGCCCCGCTCGCAGCCCGCGTTGGCGAGGCGTTCGAGACGGCCGGAATCGTCACCACCGTCGCCGCCGACATGCCGCTTCGCCGGTGGGAGAAACTCGCGGTGAATGCGGGAATCAATCCCGTTACTGCCCTCGCGCGCATCGAAAACGGCGAGATCCTTGACGGGCCGGCACACGAGCTGGCAACTGAAGCCGCCCGCGAAACCGCCCGGGTCGCCCAGTCGCTGGGTATCGACCTCACCGAAGCCGCCGCCGTCGCTGCGGTCGAAGCAGTCGCAGCGGCCACGGCTGAAAACACGTCGTCGATGTTCCAAGACATTCGCTTAGACCGGCGGACGGAAATCGACGCCATCAACGGCTACATCGTCGCGCACGCGGGAGCCGTTCCCGTCCCAGTGAACGCGTCGCTCACGAACTTGCTAAAAGCGTGGGAGAAGCGTCACGCACGGGGTGCGTGAGCCAGAAGACCGGTTAGAACGGAGCCTGTGGGCCTTCGTTTTCGTCGCTGTCGTCGTCGCCGGGGAAGTTCGGCGTCATGCCGTGGCCCATTCCCTCGTCCATGCCGTCCATGCCGGTGGTGGCGTGGACTTGGTTGATTTCGGGAATCTCTTTGACCATCCGGCTCTTGATCGCCTGAATCGTCATCGGCGAGATGCCACAGCCACTGCACGCACCGCCGAGGGAGACCGTGACCGAGCCCTCTTCGCGGTTGATGTCTTGGATGGCCGCACTGCCGCCGTGCATCTGAATCTGCGGGAAGTTGCGCCGCAGGAAGTTCATAACGCGCTCTTCTAAGTCGTCTTCTGGCTCTCTGGATTCCGTGCTCATGGTCGCGGCTATGGGACGATTCTCCTTAGATGTTTGGTCTTCGGTTATTCGCGGAGGTCGAAGACGGCTTTGAGTTCTTCGTTGATGTAGTCGAGATACGCCGAGAGAACAGCATCCAGTTTCTCGTCGTCGACGATGACCGCGGTCACGCGCTCGTGGGGGTTTTCTGGGAGGTCGATGCGGAACTCGCCGTCGCCCTCGTAGAACGGTTCGCTCTCGTTCAACACTTGTTGGTCGATGGCGTGGATGAGTTGAGAGTCGTACTCGTCGTTCATGCGGTTGAACGCCGACTTGTACGCCTGCTGGAGTTGGGGGAAGTAGTGGACGTACTTGTCCTCGAACTTCTCCGGGTCGAACTCGGTCATGGCTGGTGAAAGGAGAACGGCGGATAAAAATTGGCCGAATCAACGAAGGTCGAGAGATGCTGCTGCCGTGCATCGAAGTGTCGTGGTACACCCCTCCGGATTGTATATCGTCCTATTCCATTTATCACGCGCAGTCCCTCGATATGGAGACTCGCTGCTAGCGGCCGCGAACCCGCCTCATTTCCTGTCTAACCGCTCTTCGAACCACTCCCACTCGCGCCCGAACTGGTTCGTCTCCTTCAGGTTCCACACGTCTGCGTCTTCGACCACGTCGCCAACGCGATACGACTGTATCATGTTCCAGAGCCACATCCCCACCCCAAGGAAGAGGATGAGCGCGCCCACGGTGGCGGCGCGCTGGAGCGGGACGAACACTTCGGGGTAGGCAGCATACCGCCGGGGGAGCCCGGCCAATCCCATCAACAACATCGGGCTGAAGGTGAGGAACGTGCCGAGGATGCTCACCCACGCGTGCGCCCGGGCCAGCCGCTGGTTGAACATTCGCCCGGTGAGGATGGGATACCAGTAGTAGCTCGCCGCGAACATGGCGAACACGATGATGCCCACCAGAATCAGGTGGAAGTGCCCGACGACGTAGTAGGTGTCGTGGAGCAGGAGGTCAACTGGAATCGAGGCGAGGAAGACGCCCGTGACCCCGCCGATGATGAACGTCGAAATCCCACCGACGCAGAAGATCATCGGCGCGGTCAGCCGAATTTTCCCGTTGTAGAGCGTGGTAATCCAGTTGAAGGTTTTCACGGCGCTCGGGATGGCAATGGCCAGTGAGACGGCCATGAACGACGCGCGCAACCGGGGGTCCATTCCGGTGGTGAACATGTGGTGGGCCCACACACCGAACGAGAGTACGCCGATGGCGAGCGTCGAGTAGACGACGAACTTGAACCCGAACAGCTTGCGTCCCGCGAATTTGGGGAGAATGTAGCTCACGATGCCAAACGCCGGGAGGACGAGGATGTACACTTCTGGGTGGCCGAAGAACCAGAACAGGTGTTGCCAGAGGGCGGGGCCACCGGCTTCGAGCGAGTAGAAGAACGTCCCGAAGTTCCGGTCGAGCAGGAGCATAATCATGGCACTCCCGAGCAGGGGGAACGCGAAGATGATGAGGCCGCTCGCGGTGAGCATCGTCCACGAGAAGATATCGAGGTTCGCCCAGTTGATGATGCTCGAATCGCGTTCTTCGACGATGGTGACGATGATGTTTATGGCCGCCATCACGGTGGCAATCCCCGAGAGATGGAGACCCAACAAGAACAGGTCAACCTCCGGATTCGCCACCGCACGCGACATTGGTGTGTACATCGTCCAGCCAATCGTCGGCGGCTTGATGGCGAACAGCGCCGCCGTCGGGAAGCCAAGCGGCGCGAGCACTTTGGCGATGACTTCCGTAATCAGCCCCGCGCGTACGAGCAATAGCGCGGGCGGCAGCAACCAGAACGCGATGGCGTTCACACGGGGGAACGCCATGTCGTCTGCGCCCACGAGCGTCGGGATGAAGTAGTTCGCAATCCCCGTGAACACGGGCGTGGCGAAGAAAAACAGCATCGTGATGCCGTGGGTGGTGAACAGCGCGTTGTACGTCTCTGCACTCCACACCGTCGTTTCTGCGGTGAGCAACTCGGTGCGCATCATGAGCGCGTCGATGCCACCCCACAGCCCAGCCACGGTGGCGAGCAGCAAATAGAGCAACCCGATGTCGGCGTGATCCACGGTGGTAATCCACCGAAGGAGTCCAGCCGGTTTCTCACGGGTCGCTGTCTCTGCCGATTCGATAAACCCGCCGTCGGTGAGCAGGCGCTTTGAGCCGGTTGTTCTGAGGAGGGCGAGCGTGGCGAGTGAGATACACGCGGCGACGAACAGGACGGTTGGGTTCATTGATGGGACTCCGAGAGGCTCGCGTACACTGCGCCGAGCGTGAAGCCGTAGGCGAGGTGGGCAAGCAGGGTGGTGACGCCGTACATCAGCAAGATGGGGCCTGTGAGGCTCCCTCTGCCGAGCACGATGAAGATGACCCAGAAGGCGACGGCAAAGCCCATCCCGCGGACGGCGGGGTCAGGCCACAGCGGCAGATAGTTTTCGAGCGAGATGAACAGGAGGGGCCAGGCGAAGATGCCCGCGAGGGCAAACAGGATGAAGCCAAGCGCCGTTTGCCCGGGAAGGCCAACGAATCGAGCAATCACGTCGAACAGCCCGATTTGCGACCGCGTCTCCACTTCGAACATGACGAGCATCACCGAAAGCAGGGCCATACCGGCGGCCCCTCCCGCGATGGCGCTCAACGGTCGGTTCATTGGTTGGGCATCCTACCCGTGGGATAAAAACGTTCGCGGCCATCGTTTGTTCAACTGGCAATTTTCGAGATGCGGCTCGTGTGAGCCGCGTTATCCGCAAATTCCGCCTTCTCAGGGTGTTTCACGCCGATATCCACTGGCAAAACAGGCTGGGAATAAACTGTATATTGCGATATAAAATTCCGTCTGCGACCTCTCACGCCGGCTGCGTGAGCTCCCGGCACAACGCCCGTCGGTGGCTTTTTGGTCGATTCACGACTCCTGCCGTCGATGACCATCGTCTACTTCGTTCGCCACGCCCACTCGCCGTGGCTTCCCAATCGAGAAGCCACCCACCCGCTCTCCGCCGCAGGCCACGAGGCAGCCGCCAACCTTGCTGCAACGCTCACTGACTGCCCCATCGACACAGTTACTCCAGTCCCTACGCTCGCGCCGTCCAGACGGTCGAGCCAATCGCCGCCGACCACGACCTTCCCGTCGTGATCGTTGCCACTTCCACGAGCGCCAACTGACCGATGGGCCAGTGGAGGCGATTGGCGAAACCTTCCAACGCGCAATTGACGCCGTCTGGGCTGACTGGGACTTTGCGTGGCCGGGCGGCGAGTCGAACCACGAAGCCCAGGCGCGGGGTGTGTCCGCACTCGAAGCCGTGCTCTACGCCCACGCGGGAGACCACGTCGTCGGCATCCACGGCAACCTCCTCACGCTCATTTTGAACCACTACGACGACCGCTTCGACGTCGAGTTTTGGCGCAACAGACTTTCGATACCGGACTGTTATCGCATCGAATTTTCAGGCGGTGAGCTGCATTCAAGCGAGCGTCTCCCGGCTGGCCAGACCTGACTGCTCGCTGGCGTGTGAGCGAAACAGAGAATTTCTCACCGTGCGAATAGCCTAGTAGCCGAGCGTGAACTCGGTGGGGGCGCTATGCAGACAGTAATGCCGAGAATTCTCATCGTGGGGCGTGATTTCGACATCACCACGTCCCTCGTGCGAGACCTCAGAGAAGCGGGCTACGATGTAGACGGTATCCACAGCCACGGCGATATCGATGCCGTCTGGCAACAGGGCTACTTTGACGCCGTCGTCCTTGGCGGCGGGCTCTCAGAAGAACAACGCGCCGCGTGGCTCACCACGCTCGAAACCCGTTCGCCGGGAACACCCGTGTTCACCAAAGGGTTGGATGGCGTCCCCGGCGGAATGTCCACGTATCTCGCATCGGTGGTTGGCCAACTCGGCCCGAACGCGAGTCTCTGAGTTTTTCAGTCACGACGATTGGGTGTAGCGTTCCTGCTCGACGTAGGTGATTTCGACGACGACTTTCTGGTCTGTGTGCGTTGCGACGGCACTCGCGATTGCGGGTGCCAACCCCGAATACGCCCGGTCAGGCGGGCGACGGATGACAACGGTGACTTGCTGTTCGTCGGTGAGCAGTCCTGCGTCCGTAATCGACGTATCGACGCGAACGAGTTCGAGTTCGCGGTACTCCGTCTGTGACAGGATGTTTTCGACGTCGCTGTTGACCGTGTTCTCGAACGAAACCTGTTGAGTCGTCACGGCTCCGGCGACGGCGAGCGAACTCACGACGAGGACGGCCGCCGCAATCGCACCAATCGACGGTCGCCCGATGTCGCCGTTTTCGACCCGACCCGGCCGGTAGCCGAGATAGCGCAACACGGCAAACCCGGAGAGATTGATCGCCGCCGCGTTCATGATGAGCAGGACGAACGCCCCAGCGGCGACCGTTGGGTACCCCCACGCAATACCAATTCCCACCGCCGCGGCGGCGGGGATGAGCGCGGCAGCAATCATGACACCGATGAGTGAGGCGGGAAGCGCCGTTGCCAGCCCGAACGCGCCCGCCGCCCCCGCGCTGATACCGACGATAAACGAGAGAAAGCCCGGCGAGATGCGTTGGCTAATCTGGTCGACCGTCTCGACGTCGAGCGCGGTTGGCATGAACGCCGCCGACTTCAACACCCACCCGAAAGCGGCCGCGCCAACGATGGCGAGCGCCAGCCCATACACCTGCGCGCGCATGCCCTCTGCGAACATTTTCCGGTCGTCGAGGACGGCACCGACGCTCGCGGTCAGCGCAGAGCCAACCTGCGGGGCGATGACCATCGACCCGACGACGATGGCCGGTGAGTTGAGCAACAGCCCTGCCGTCGCCACGAGCGCAGAGAGCACCGTCATCGCGTAGTACGTCACTGGATTCGGGTGCATGTTGCGCGCCTTCGTCCGAATCTCTTCGCTTGCGATGCGGTCGTTTTCGTCGGTTCCCTCGATGTACTGTGCTTCGAGCTCGCTGAATCGCGGCGTGTGCACCGTCTCTGCGTTCAACACAACCGTGTACTCTTCGCGTTCAATCCCGGCTTCTTCGAGTCGGTCTAAGACGTGCTCGACCGCCTGTGGTGGGAGGGGAAAATGAAAGACCATGCCGTCGCCCGTGCCCTCTTCGACCGTCGAGATAGAATCGATATTTTCGTCGTCGAGGATGTCCTCGACGGAAGCCCGGTGTTCGCTTGGAACGAACACCTGTACGAGACGCATATCACCTTTCGCGCGAGGATGCGTATCAGTGATGCGGCCGTTTCACAGCCGGTCAGGACAACTGCTCTCCGACGAGGCGGTCTGCTTCCGCGATGAACGCCTGCTCTTTGCCCTTCGGGACGGTCGCACCCGCCGCGACGTTGTGGCCGCCACCGTCGCCGCCGACCGACCGCGCCGCCTCGCCAATGACCACCGAGAGGTCGAGCCCCTTGCGGACGAGCGCGGGCGACCCGCGCGCAGAGACCTTCACCTCCTCGGGTTCGTCAGTCTTGTCTGCGAACGCGAAGATGGGCACGCCGCGGTCGATGCCGTCTGCGCCCACGGCCATCCCCGCGATGATGCCGACAATCGTCTCGCGGATGCGGTCGCCCGCGTGGAACCACTGGATGTGTTCTTCCCGATTCACGCCCTCCTCGGTGACCCAGCGCAGACCATCCGAGAGATTTCGACGGTGATTCGAGAGCAGTTTTCGCGCACGGTCGAGTGCCCCTTCGCGGTCCCCGAGACAGACAGCGAGTCCCACGTCCGCGCGGTCGTAGCGGGCGGTGGCGTTGAGCAGTGTCGAAAACTCACTCGGGTCGCGCAGTTCCGTCCCCTCGTCCTCTGTGGCGAGCGTATAGGACGTGCCCACCAAACTCTGAATCCGGTCTGCGGGCACGCCACGGCTGATGGCGTGTTTGAGCAACGCACTCGCAAGTGTCTGGCGCTCGTCGAGCGACAGGTCAACCCAGCGCCGCCACTCGTTCCCGTCTTTCAAGTCGAGGTCAAGCTTTGAGAGGAAGTTGTGCGCCCCGCGCTCTGAGTTCGAAATCCCGGGGATGTTGATGTCGCTCGCGTATTCGAGGAGCTTCGGGAGCGGTCGCGTCTGTTTCCCATAAAAGGTGAGGTCGGTGCCGGTGTCGAGGACGCCGACTTCGACGCCCTCTGCCACGATGTTCGCGTTCGCGCCCAGCAACTCGCCGTCGGTGGCTTGCATGTCGCCTACCGCGCCGACGACGGCGAGGGCGGCCAAGTCTCGATTGTCCGCGCGCGGGCTTTGCCCGCTTGCGTTTTCCGAGGTGCTTCGCACCTCGCTACCCCCTAAGGCTCGCGCGAGCACGTACGCCGCGCCCGCACCCGAAAGTTCCGAGGCTCCATCCAACCCGAACAACAGCGGATTCAGATGGAACGCTGTCTCGGTCTCTGCGGGCTGGTGGTGGTCTGCGATTATCGGCGTAAAATCGCCCGCCTCCTCGTGAGCGCCAATCGCGTCGAGTTGCCCGCTGCCGAAGTCAGTAAACAGAACCGTCTCGTAGTCACACGCCGCAATCGAGGCGATTTCGGTCTCGTCCAGTTGCTTTTTGAACACCGTCTCGAAGGGAATCTCCGCGCGTTCGAGCGCGCGAGAAGCTATCGCTGCGCTCGTGAGTCCGTCTGCGTCGATGTGCGAGGCGAGCAGCACTTTGTCCGCCTCGCGGAGACGGTCAGCGCACGCCTCGGCGCGGGCTTCGAGTTCGGGGACGGGACCGGCCATTATCCATGGTTGGGGCGGTATCCCGTTTAAAGACTCGCTTGCTGCGAGCAGAACAGTTAGTTTGCAGACGCCGCGACGACTGCCCGCGCGAGCGTCTCGAAATCCGCCTTTTCAGGCACCACGTCGACTGCGATTCCAAGTCCCTCGGCCGTCGATTTCGTGGGTTCGCCAATGACGCCGACTACCGCGTCGTTCAGGCCCGCCAGTGCTTCACTGCGAATTCCGCGGGCTTCGGCGGCGTCCAAGAAGTTCTGGACCATCAGCGAGGAGGTAAAAATCGCGCCGGAAAGCTCGCCTGCGGCGGCCGCCTCTGCGGAACTTCCGGCACCCTCAGGACGCACGAGTTCGTACAGAATCGTCTCGTGGACGTAGGCTCCGGCGGCTTCGAGACCGTCGGTGAGGACAGGGCTGCCGTGGTCGCTTCTGGCGACTTCGACGCGCGCGCCGTCCACGTCGGCAGCAAGTTCTTCGACCAATCCGGCAGACGAAAATTCGTCGGGGATGCGGTGGACGGGATACTCGAAGTCGCGGAGTCGGCTGGCGGTTCCCTCGCCCACCGCGCAGATGGTTCCCTGCGCGTTCCAGCCCGTTTGGTTCGCAAGTTCGACGCCGGTCTTGCTCGTGAGAATCGAGAAGTCGGCATCTTCGCGGGGCGCGGTTCCGGTCGGGCGGACTTCGAGCATGGCGTCGCCAAGCGCGGTTGCACCGAGCGATTCGATGAATTTGACTGCTGCTGCGAGGCGGCCGTCATCGGGACGGAAGACGGCAATCATCGGAGGAACTCCTGTACCTTCTCGCGGGTCGCGGCGACTTCACCAATCACGGTGATTGCGGGCGGTTTGATGCCTTCTTCGTCGCGCACGTTGACGATGGTGTCGAGCGTGCCCATCGCCACGCGCATGTCGGGCCACGTCGCGCGTTCGATGAGTGCGACGGGAGTATCAGGGGCCATGCCCGCTTCGAGCAGTGCCTTCGTGTAGTTCGGGAGCTTGCCGACGCCCATCACGACGACAATTGTGCCGCCGGTGTCCGCGAGCGCCTGCCAGTTGACCGCCGATTCCTCTTTTGTCGGGTCTTCGTGACCCGTGACGAACGAAACGCTTGAGGCGTGGTCGCGGTGGGTGACGGGGATGCCCGCGACGCCCGGCCCGCCAATCGTCGAAGTCACGCCGGGGACGATTTCGAACGGAATTTCATTCTCGGCAAGGTGTTCCATCTCCTCGCCGCCGCGGCCGAACACGAATGGGTCGCCGCCTTTGAGTCGCACGACGGTTTTCCCCTCGCGGGCAAGTTCGACCAGCCGGTTGTTCGTGTACTCTTGGGGCGTCCACTCGCCGCCGGCGCGCTTGCCCACGTCCTCGCGTCGGGCTTCGGGAATGAGGTCGATGATTTCCGGGCCGGGCAGTTTGTCGTGGAGGACGACGTCGGCTTCATCGAGCAGGCGGCGGGCTTTGACGGTCAGCAACTCGGGGTCGCCCGGGCCGCTGCCGACGAGATAGACCTTCCCCGTCATGTTATTCCTCGCTGTCGAGTGCGCGCTTTGCTTCCTCGACGAGTTCGCGCGCCCCTCGGTCTGCGAGTTCGTGGGCAAGGTCGCGGGCTTGGACGGGGTGGCGTTCGATTTTCAAATCGCGGGTCACGGAAATCGTGTCTTCACCATCCTGACTCAGCACGCGAACGGTCGTGTGGACGTGTGCGCCTTGCACGACGGCGTGGACGCCGATTGGCGCGATACACCCGCCGTTCAGTTCCGCGAGAATGGTTCGCTCGACCGTCGTCTCGACGCGCGTTCGAGGATGGTCGAGTTTCTTGTGGAGGAAGTCGCCCAGTTCGCCGTCGAGGGCGGTGACCGCAATCGCACCTTGGCCGGGCGCAGGAACGAACGAGGTCATCGGCAGGCGCTTCATGTTGACTTTCTCGTCTAACCCGGAGCGCACGAGGCCGGCTTCGGCCATCACGAGCGCGTCGTAGCGCGGCTCTGGGTCGTATTCGAGGACGCCCTTTTCGAACTCGGAGAGGTCGTTGAACCACTGTTCGAAGTTCCGGCGGTACTCGTTTTCGTAGTCGGGATTGTCGAGATTCCCTTTGCGCGCGTGCTCTGCCTCCATGCGCTGTTCGTGCTCTTTCTGCAAACGGGTGGCAAACAGCTTCTGGACGCGGGTATCGACGTTGCCGCGGATGGGTTCGACCTGCAGGTCAGGGCGTCCCGCGAGCAGCTGGGCTTTGCGCCGGAGACTCGACGTGCCGACGACCGCGCCCTGCGGGAGTTCGTTCAACTCGCTCCCGTCCTCGGTCACGAGCACGTCGCCGGGGTGGGTGCGCTGGGGGACGCCCGCGACGACGAGATTTTCAGGCATCTCGGTCGGCATGTCTTTCATCGAGTGGACGGCGGCGTCAACCTCGCCGTCGAGCACTTTTTCGTCCAGACTGCGGACGAACGCGCCCGTCTTGCCCAGTTGGTGGATGAGGGCGTCTTCGAGTTGGTCGCCCGTGGTCTCCACCTCCACGAGTTCGACCTCGTGACGGCGGTCTTCGAGCGCCGTCTTGACGATGCTCGCCTGTCGCAGCGCAAGGTCAGAGCCTCGCGTGGCTAGGCGAATCGTCGTCTTCTCGGTAGTCATTACGTGGCTCTCTGCGTTCGACGTGCAAAAGCACATTCGTTCGGGGTCAGGCGGTGACCGCGACGCCAGTGCAATAGGCTGCCTACAAAAAACGCTACAGCGCGTGTTTGTACGCTTCGAGCGTCTGCTCGATGTCTTCTTCCGTGTGCGCGTAGCTCACGAACTGGGATTCGAACTGATTGGCCGTGAGGAAGATACCCTGTTCTTTCATCTTCGGCCAGAACAGGCGTTCCCAGCGGTCGGTCTCTGCGGCTTTCACGTCGCCGCCGTTTTTCGGACAGGTCGA
This sequence comes from Haladaptatus sp. CMSO5, assembly GCF_036689885.1. NCBI lineage: Archaea > Methanobacteriati > Methanobacteriota > Halobacteria > Halobacteriales > Haladaptataceae > Haladaptatus > Haladaptatus sp. CMSO5. Next base: position 368,845 of record NZ_JBAHVW010000001.1, on the reverse strand, counting down.
ATACCGCGGGCAGTCGGGGTTCTGGGTACACCCAGCCTCGCAGTGGCCGTCCCACGAGTCGGGCGCGTCGCGGGTGAAGATGAGCTTGAACATGCTGTCGGTGCCCGCCACGGTGTACGACGGGGCCTGGTCTTCGACGAGGTCCGTGAGCCCCCGACGCAGTTGGTCGCCGAGCGCGTTGATGTGGTCGTACACCTTGTTCTCGGCGGCGAATTTCAGGGTTTCAAGCCCCGCAGCCATCGTCACGGGGTGGCCCGAGAACGTCCCGGCTTGGAACACGTCGCCAGACGGGGTGAACTGCTCCATGATTTCGACTTTGCCGCCGATTGCGCCGACAGGGAACCCGCCGCCGATGACCTTGCCGAACGTCGTGAGGTCGGGGTCGATGCCGAATTTCCCCTGTGCACATCCGAGGCCGCCAACGCGAAAGCCGGTGATGACCTCGTCGAGGATCAGCAGGCTGCCGTGATTTTCGGTAATCGCCCGGAGCGATTCGAGGTAACCCTCGACGGGCGGAACGATGCCGTAGTTGCCGAGAATTGGTTCGGCTATCACCGCCGCAATCTCGTCGCCGTGGGCGTCGAACACCTCGCGGATCGCCTCCTCGTCGTTGAACGGGACGGGAATCGACTTCGCGGCGAACTCGGCCGGGATGCCCGGACTCGATGGGGCGGCCTCCGACGCGTCGCCTTTGACGAGCGTCGATTCCTGTGCGCCGTGGTAGCCGCCTTGCATGACGACGATTTTGTCGCGACCGGTGTAGCCGCGAGCCAGTCGCACCGCAGACACCGTCGCTTCCGTGCCGCTGTTGACAAAGCGCACCATCTCGACGCTCGGGACGTGGCGGGCGATGAACTCTGCGTGCTCGACTTCGACTTCGGTCGGCGCGCCAAACATCGGGCCTTCGGCGACGGTGCGCTGGATGGCTGCGGTCACCTGCTCTGGCAGGTCGTGACCCAGCAAAAGCGGGCCATAGCCGTTCACAAAGTCGATGTAGCGGTTGCCGTCCGCGTCGATGACGTGGCCGCCGTCGCCGCGATTGATGAAGAAGGGATACGGTCTGGTTGCCCGGACTGGTGAGTTGACCCCGCCGGGGAGCACCGACAGTGCCCGGTCGTAGAGTGCGCGCGAGTTCGACTCGTTCATGGCCGGGGCTTCTCGCTCGGGGACGAAAGAACTGACTCTCTCACTCCGCGAGGAACGAATCGACCAACCTGATGAATCGGTCTACGAACCGGTCGGGGAGCGATGGCGTAATCGAACCAAGCAGTCGCGCCGTCTCAGCTGGCCGACACAGCGCGAGCGTAACGCGATTTTGCTCGTCGCGGCGCTTTTCGACAATCGCTGCCTCGACGAGGTTATCGAGGTGCCATTCGAGCGTACTCCGCGCAATGTCGAGCGCGTCAGCCACCGCATTCGGCCGCGAGGGGCCGTGTTCGAGCAGGTAAACCAGCACGTCACGGGCGGTCTCGCGGCGAAACAGCGCGAGCGTTCTGCGCTCCCACGGGTCGTAGCCGGTGGTAAAATAGTGTGTCTGGCCGAACAGCGACTCCGCGACGATTTTCCCTTGGTGCTCCAGTTTCCGGGTGTGGTACTGCACCTGTCCGGGGGCCAAGTCGAGTTGGCGCGCCAGCTCGTTGAAGTGCAACCCCGCGTGGGTGTCGATGTGGGCGAAGATGCGGTCACGTTGGTGGGCCATCAGACAGCCTCCTGTGAAATCGTCCGCGCGTAGTACACCGCGCCGATGACGAGGGCGACGAGCGCCACGTCGAAGCCGTGTTCGAGCAGGTGGTGGACGTTCGTATCGACCGTGCCCGTCATCGCGAGTGTTGCGACGACCGACCGGGCGACGAGCGCCGCAAGCGCGAGGGCGACGAGCAGGTACGGCCGCGACTGCCGGCGAAGAAACGCGGCGAGGGAGAGTCCGAGCAAGAGCGCACCCCCAATCGACGCGAGCGCGACGACTGCAACCAGCGACAGGTCTGTCGCCGTCGTCGCTGCGTGCAACGCTACTCCCGGCGCTTCCCACTCCATTATCCCGTTATTCGGGGTCAGCCACCTTTATCGCTGTCTCTCGCGCGAATTTCCACGCGCGACCGCACGTCCACATCCGAATTTAGTATAGCAGAATACAATTTATAACAATTCCCGTTCTCAACTCGGTACGTCTGTTTCTGCCCGCTGCTGACACTCAGCCACCGAAGGGGAGAATTTGGGAACTTCACTATCCTCCAACACGAATCAATTGTTTCCGTAACACTAATAATATCTTTAGACGCGTCTAAAAATATGCGCTACCCGTTAATGGCACGCATTTCACGTACCGACACCAAACCGCAACCGGCACGGAGGTCTGAACATGGCTCCTGATCGCTCAGTGGCGACCGGCCACGGCAACGCGTTCTCTACGAGTTTCCTCGCCGCTCCGGCGCTCGTCGTGCTCCGCGTCACCCTCGGGTGGGTATTCTTCTATGGCGGCATCACCAAGGTCACCGACCCGACGTGGACAGCCGCTGGCTACCTCGAAAACGCCGTTCCGGCCGGTAACCCGTTTTCCACCCTCTGGCCCACCCTCGCCACGATCCCTGCCGTCGATTTACTCGTCCAATGGGGCCTCACCCTCACCGGCCTTTGCCTCTTGCTCGGCGCGTTTGTCCGCTGGAGTGCACTCTGGGCGAGCGCGATGATGGCGATGTTCTGGGCGAGTAGCCTCCCGCTCTCGAACGGCATCCTTGTGGATCAACACATCATCTACATCCTCGCGCTCGGTTGTCTCTCCGCGTTCGGCGCGGGCCGCATCGCTGGCCTCGATGCAAAGCTAGAGCAATCGGCAGTCGCCGCCGAACATCGGTGGCTCCGCTACCTACTCGGCTAAACTCAGGAGAGCGAGTCGTACGTCTCTCGCAACGTTTTCGCATCGTGCATCCAGTTGTACCGCTCTGCTACGGCTCTGCGGCCATTCTCCCCCCACTGCGCCGCTCGCTCTTGGTCAGTGCCAAGTTCGAGCAGTGCGGCCGCCATCGCGTCTGCGTCGTCGGCTGTCGCAACAACGCCAGCACCCGTTTCACCGACGACGCGCTCTAACGGTGGCACGTCGGAGACGAGCACGGGTTTGCCCATCGCCATGTACTGGAACAGTTTGTGGGGGATGGTGGTGTTCGTGTGGGGGGTCGAGGCGTGGGGGACGAGACACACGTCGCTCGCCGCCATGTAGGCGGGCACCGCCTCGAAATCGACCCACCCGGTGAACGTCATCGCATCCATCACGCCGTGGAGCTCGCAGAAGGCGTCGAATCGACTGCCATACTCGGCGCTTCCGGGCGCGCCAACAATGAGCATGCGGCTGTTCGGAAGTCGGTCGCGGACTGCGGCGAACCCTTCGACCACAGGTTCGAGGCCGCGGTGAGGGGCAAACTTGCCGACGTAGCTGATGACAAACTCGTCTTCGAACCCAGCGACGGGCTTCGCGTCGGTGTCGAAGTGGGTTCGGTCGACCGTGTTTCCGACGATAGCGACCGAGTCGGTGTCGGCCCCACAATCGGTCACGTAGTGGGCTTTTGCCTCCTCGCAGACGGCAAGGACGCCGTCTGCGCGCTGGACGCAGTTTCGTTCGAGTCGCTTCCACCGCCGTATGGACAGGGCGGCGTACTTCGTGAGCAACCCAACATTCGTCACCACGTCTTCGACGCTGTGCATCCGACGCCACTGTCGGATGGCCTCGGGGTAGTTCTCGTGGAGGTCTGCAACCACCGGGACGCTGCGGTCGTCGCCGACGGCGAGTCCCGTGCCCACGAGCGGGAGGTCGTGGACGTGGATGGCGTCGATTGACTTCGATTCGTGGACGGTTTCGATGGCGCGTTTCCAGAAGGGATGGACGAACGTCACGAGGTACTGCAACGTCTGGCGTTGGCGTCTCAGTGGAGACTGGTCGTGTTCGGAAAAACGCCACACATCGATGCCGTCGACGGTCTCGCGGGCTGGCTTCTCGGCTGATGTGCGACAGATGAGCGTCACTTCGTGACCAGCGGCCTGCAGGGCGCGCGCCTCTTTTGCGACGCGGATGTCTCGCGGAAACTCCTTTCGGAGCACCATGCAGACGTGCATTTCCTGTGGACTTCGGCGGTGGCGGCTTAATTCTGTTGCCCGCGGCGGTGCCGCAGGTCGATTTTCGTGACTCGTGGACGAAAGAGCAAAGGGGCCGGTCGACTGAGCATGCAGGCAATGACCGGCCTGGTCGCGTTCGGAGTGATGGCACACGATGGGTGAGGTAGACCGCGCGAGCATCGCGCTGTTCGGGTCGCGAATCCTCTCTCAGTTGCTCGGATTCGTGAGCGTCATCTACTTCGCCCAACAGCTTGGAGCGGAGGGTCTCGGCGTCTACTTCACCTTCGTTACCGTGGTGAGTGTGACCGGCGTGTTCTCGAAATTCGGCCTGCCGGGGGCCGTGGTCAAGCGGATGAATCAGGCGACAACCGACCACGAGCGAGGGAGATATCTCTCGGGGTCGTTTGTCTTACTCATCGTTCCGTTCGCCATCGCGGGTGGCTTGTTGTTGCTGTTTGGCCCGCACTTGACTGACTACGTCGGCCTCGCTGCCGCAGCACCGCTCGCGGTTGCAGGGGTTGCGATTGCCGTCAGTTCGAACCTACTCAGCTCCGCCCTCAAGGGCGAAAACCGCGTCGCGACGACGGCAGTGTTAGAACTGCTCGACCAGATTAGCCGCCTCGCGATTAGCGTCGCCCTCCTCGTTGCAGGCTGGGGCGTCCTCGCCCTCGTCGTCGGGCGGATCTCCGGGAACGTCCTCAAGGGAATCGCCTCCTACGCCGTCCTCGAAACCTCGTTTTCGGTGCCCACACTCACGACGCTCACGAGCCTCTTTGACTTCTCTAAGTACACCGTCGGGATGAACGTCAGTTCACTCGCCTACAACTGGGCTGACACGCTCGTCCTCGCCGCATTCGCCACCAAAGCCGCGGTCGGCATCTACGAGACGGTCTGGATGCTGAGTGCGGTCACGCTTCTGGCTGCCCAAGTCATCGGCATCTCGCTCGCCCCGTCGATGACGCGCTGGCACGAGGCGGGCCAACTCTACCGCGTCGAACGCGGGTTCACGCAGGGGCTCTCGTTCGCACTCATCCTCGTGTTTCCCGCGCTCATCGGCGCATACCTCATCGGTGATTCGCTGCTCCAGACCCTCTATGGCTACAGCGCCGGAACCACCATCCTCCTCATCCTCCTCACCGGGCAGATTTCAGAGGGTGTGAAGAACATCACACAGAACACGCTGTTCGGGATTGACCAGCCCGAACACGTCTTCTGGACGAACATCCTCACCCTTGGCGCGAACGTCGTGCTCAACCTCATCCTCGTGCCGCCGTTCGGCATGCTTGGTGCGGCCGTCGCAACCTTCACCACGGCAACCGTCGCCGCCGTCTCGCAGGTCTACTATCTCCGCCAGTACATCGAGATACGCGTCAATTACGTCACGCTCGCGTGGCAGGCTGGCGGCGCGGTCGTCATGGGCGTCGTCGTCGCCGCGTTGGCCGGCGTCTTCCCGCTTGGCAACGAACTCGGCCTGTTCGCGCTCGTCGCCGTCGGTGCGCTCGTGTACGGTGGCGTCATTCTGACCAACGTCACCATGCGCGAACGCTTGCTCGGAAGCGGCCTGTTCTGACTGCCCGTGGGCTTATGCGAGTCGCCCGCTTTGCGTCGAGTAGCTGCATGTCACGAAACGTCGTCCTGTGCTGTCTCGACACGGTCAGGAAGGACTTTTTCGACCGGTTTTCGACGCGCCTGCAGGACCGGGCTGACGTCACCTTCGAGCAGTGTCGCGCGGCCAGTTGCTGGAGCGTGCCGAGCCACGCGAGCATGGTCACCGGCGACCTCCCCCACGAACACGGGATACACGCGAAAAACCCGCGTCTCGACGCCCTCTCAGCGCGTGAGACCATTCGCGACGACCTGCCCGACCACCACTTTCTCGGCGTGAGTTCGAACATCTACGCCGGATCGGCCTACGGCTTCGACGCCATCTTCGACGAGTTCGTGGACATCACCCGCGACCACCGCTACCCCGACGCGCTCGACGCCTCGACGTTCATCACAGAAGAAACCGAGCCGGGGCTGGCGCGATACGCCGCCGTCCTTCGCGCCTGCCTCGCCCACCCCGAGACGGCAAAAAGCGTTGCGAACACCGTTGCCGCCCAACTCCAGCACCTCTCGCGAAACGGCCCACTCTCGAATTTCCCGACCCTCTTCGACGACGGGGCGAGGTCGGCGTGTCGAGCGGCCCGCTCTCGAATCCACGGCCGCGACGACCCCTACTTCTTGTTCGTGAACTTCATGGAGGGGCACGAACCCCACCGCGACACGCTGGGCTACGACCGTGACAGCTACGACGTGCCCACGGGCTGGTCGTCTCGCCCACTCCAGACGTGGGACGCGGTGGAGCCGTCGCCCGAAACCGACCGACAGCTCGGCTGGTATCGCGACCTCTACGGCGCGTCGATTGCGTACCTCGACCGCGTCGTCGACGAGTTCGTGAGCGACGTCCTCGCCGCGACCGACCGTGAGACTACTGTCGTTATCACGGCAGACCACGGCGAGAACCTCGCACTGCCCGAAGACGACGGGCACCTCGGGCACATCACGAGTCTCACGGAAGGGGTCCTGCACGTTCCGTTGCTCATCATCAATCCGCCTGCCGGTTACGACGCCGTCGAATCCGACTATGTCTCTCATCTCGAACTCCGTCGCTTGCTCGCGGGGCTGGCGCACGACGAAACGCCTGACGTGACCGCAGACCGCATCCCCGCGGAGGTGCTCGCGATGACGCCCGGAAACGACCCGCTTCGAGAAACCGACCCTGCGTACTGGACCCGACGCATCCGCTGTGTGTACGACGGCGAGACGAAATACGAATGGGACAGTCTCGGTGTCGAGCAGGCGGTCGAACTCGACCACGACAGACCGTGCTGGCAATCGAGACCGCCTGACACGTCGTCGGTACCCTCGTGGGTGAGAACCGAGTTCGACACCGCTCTCGGTGCCGTTTCCGTGGCCGCGGACGGGGACGAAACGCCGATGGATGATGCCGTCCTCGACCGACTCGAAGACCTCGGCTACCGCTGACCGCCCGTGTCCGTCTTCGCGCGCCCTCGGCGCGTTTGCAAGTGGTCTTGGCCGTGACACTTACGGTGTGTGACTCCACTGTCGAAACGAATGCGAGACAAAGTCCTCCAGCGATGGGTCAAGCAACCGCCGGCGAGTCCGGAAATCCAGTATCTCAGGGATGCAGAGCGACTGAACGCCTGGGAACAACTCGGCGAGCGAACACGGGTGCTCGACATCGCCTCAGAGTCGAACGTCACCGCCGGGTTGCAGGCTGAAGCAGTCGCCCGCGTTGACTTTTCGCCCGACGCAATCGACCACGCCCGTGACATTCTCGGTGATGACGTAGACAGATACGAGGTCACAGACCCTGAGAAACCCGACCTCCCGTTTCCGGACGACCACTTCGACGCCGCCGTCTCAATTGGGCCGTACGACTGGAAGTTCCTCGACATCGACCACCTCACCGCGGAGGTCAACCGCGTCCTCGAATCGGACGGCCTCTTTTCGTTTTCTGTCCCGACGCCCCGCTCGCCGTACGCCACCCGTGGGCGCAACCGCTTTCGCTACTACGAACCCGACGAGGCGCTCGACATCATCGCGCCCGACTGGCAACTGGTCGATTACGACCTCGTGTTCCAGTACCCAGACCGCATCCACCGCATCGTGAAGTCGCTGCCGACCACGATGCAAGAACCGTTCGTGGACTTCTCATGGCGCGCCACGAAGGAACTCACCGAACGCGACCGCTGGAACGAGGCGGCGTATCTCGTGCTCGGCGCGAAACCCATGGAGTACGACGACTCGCTCGAAAGGGCCCTTGAGTGCCTGTTTCGTCCGGCCGAGGACAACGGTTTCTGGGATACACACGACTCGAAGTTCATCCGCGGTCTCGACTACTCCATCGACACCGGGGAACACGCCCCGGCGGGCCCGGCGGACCTCTCGTGGACCCGCGACGACACCATCCAGTGGCGCTACGCCCCGTTCGCGCTCATGGGGGCGATGCAGTGGCGCGTCTCCGAGCGAGGAACCGACGCCGTAGACCAGAAGCTGCGCGACCAACTCGCCTACTTTGAGGACAAACTCGCAGACGACCCCAGCCGAATCGGAATGCCCAGTTACGGTATCGGCCCGCTCATCCTGAGCTACGCGCTCGCTGATTCCGTCTTCGAGGAGGAGTATGCTGAGATGGCACGCACGCTGTTCGACTACTCGCGCGAGGCGTTTGACTTCTCTCACGCGGAGGACAGCCTGCTCGCCTACGGCTGGTCGTACCTCTACGAACAGACCGGCGACGAGGACGTGCTCGACGCCATCGAGGACGCGCTCTGGGAGATCAACGAACGGCTCGACCCACCCTCTGGAACCTTCCAGTTCGACAACGGCACGACCCGCCGCCATCAGAATCAGATGTACACTATCTGGGGGATGGCCCGCGCCATCGAGGTGACGGGCAAGACGGGCTACTTAGACAGCCTCGAACTCGTGTTGGACTACACTATCGACGAGCGAATGCAGGCAGACGGTGCGTTCATCTGGGAGGACGTCGCTCAGCCGATTCGCGGCTGGACGGAGTTCGTCATCGACTTTTTCGACCGCCGTCCGCCACACTGGGACTTCCTGTACGAGTGTCACCAGACGTTCTTCGTGAACGCCGTCACCCACTACTATGCCGCCGGTGGTGAGCGTGACTACGACCGCGCAGTCGGTGAGGCCATGGCGTGGATATACGGAACCAACGCGCTCGACGCAGACCTCACAGAGCTGAGCGGCCTCGGCGTCCCAATGCGATTCATGACCCGAGATGGTCACATGGACGTCCCCGACCAGATGTACAAGGGAGCCTACGAAGTTGGCTCGTACATCATGGCGCTCACCAATCTCCTCGACGCGGACGGGCCGTTCCGATGAGCGCAGAACAACTGGCTTCCGACGCGCGTGTGTGCGTCCTTGGGCTTGGCCACGTTGGCCTCCCAACTGCCCTGCTCGCCGCCCAATCACACGACGTGGTCGGCGTGGATATCGATGCCGACCACGTCGCCGCGCTCAACGACGGCGACGTTCCGGTCTCCGAACCGGGTATCGACGACCTCTATGCAGCGGTCACAGACCGATTTTCGGCCCACACGAGCGTTGTTGACGCGGATATCTATGTCATCGTCACACCAACACCGGTTCACACCGAGAGCCGGGTTGCGGATTTGAGCTACATCCGCGCGGCAGCAGAGATGGTCGTCCCGACGCTCGATGCGGGCGACCTCGTAATTCTCGAATCGACGGTGCCGCCGGGAACGACCGAGCGACTCATCGCGCCAATTCTCGAAGATAGCGGACTCTCCGTCGGGGAGTTTCACCTCGCCTACTGCCCCGAACGGGCGAGTCCGGGTGACACCCTCACAGAAATCACGCAGAACAACCGCGTCGTTGGCGGCACAGACGAGGCATCGATAACTCACGCCGTCGCGTTCTACGACTCGTTCGTAGACGGCGCAATTCGCACGACGACGCCCCGAACCGCCGAGTTCGTCAAACTCGTCGAAAACACCTTTCGTGACGTGAACATCGCGCTGGCAAACGAGTTCGCGCTCATTGCAGAGGAGTTCTCCCTCGACGGACACGAAGCCACAGCGCTCGCAAACGAGCATCCGCGAGTGAACGTCCACCGCGCCGGGCCGGGTGTTGGCGGCCACTGCATCCCCGTCGACCCACAGTTCCTCTCGCAGCACGCGACCCACGACCGACTCATCTCGTTGGCCCGCGAGGTGAACTCCTCGATGGCAGGCCACGTCGTCCGCCTGATTCGGTCGGTGCTTTCAGACGACACGAGGGCGACGGTCACGCTGTTCGGCGCGGCCTACAAGGCAGACGTTGGCGACACCCGCAGGACGCCGGCAAAACGGCTCGTCGAACTCCTCACCGGACTCGGCTACGAAATTCGCGTCTACGACCCGTTCGTCACCGAATTCGTCGTGGAACCAGAACCACTCGACTCGGCGGTCGCAGAAAGCGATTGCATCGTCATCCTCACCGACCACAGCGAGTTCGAAACGCTCGACCCATCGTCAGTCAGTGCACAGATGGCGACGAAAACCGTCGTTGACACGCGCGCACTCATCGACCAGACTCAGTGGGAGCAGGCTGGCTTTCGCGTCTCCGTGCTCGGTGACGGCACCACGTAGCCCTCACTCGTCTGCAACTAACCGCTCGTACATCGCCACGAGTTTCTCACCTTCGCGCTCCCAGTTGTAGCGGTGTTCGACCGCGTCCCTCCCGTTTTTTCCGAGCCGCGTGGCTTCGTCTGGAGCCGCGGCGAGCGCGCAGGCCGCCTCCGCGAGTGCGGTGGCGTCTCCTGCTTCGACGACCCGGCCAGCGTCGGCATCTTTGACCACGCGAGCGAGCGGCGGGAGATCCGTCACGATGACCGGTTTCGCCATCGCCATGTACTGAAACAGTTTGTGGGGGATGGTGGTGTTCGTGTGGGGGGTCGAGGCGTGGGGGACGAGACACACGTCGCTCGCCGCCATGTACGCCGGGAAGTCAGCGAAGTCAACCCACCCAGTGAACGTAACCCGGTCTGTCACGCCGTGACGTGCTGCGAGTTCGCGCAGTTCGTTCTCGTAGGGTTCTGCGCCAGCGCCAACGAGCAGGAGCCGCGCGTTCGGGACGTTGGTGACGATGGTTTCCAGCGCTTTCACCGCGGTCGTCAGCCCCCGGTGGACGCCGAACGTCCCGACGTAGCTGATGACGAACTCGTCTTCGTAGCCGGGAACGGGGGTTTCGTCGCCGGTGAACCAGTCGAGATTGACCGTGTTCGAGACGACGGTCGAACGAAACGGCGAGAGGGCGCAGTCGTGATGGTAGTGGGTTGCTGCCTCTTCGGTGACGGTCACGACGTGGTCTACGGCTTTCACACACCGCCGTTCGATGCGCTTGTAGCGTGAAACGGGTTTGAGTGCCCAGTGGACCGCGAACTCGGGGTCGTCGAGGACGGTCTTCACCGAATGGGGTTCTCGCCACAGTCGGAGTGCCTCGGGGTAGTTCTCGTGGAGGTCTGCGACGACGGGAATCCCCGCTCGATTCCCGACGATGACTCCCTCTCGGACGAGCGGGAGATCGTGGACGTGGATGGCGTCTGCGTCTGTTTCGGCGACGAGCGCGTCGAGTTCGCGCACCCAGAGCGGGTGAACGTTTGCGAACAGATTGACCGCCGCGCTCGTCAGTCGCCGTGTTTTCGCGGTGAGCGATCCCTCTTCGATTCGGACGATGTCCATCCCGTCTGCGTGCTCGCGCGTCGGTGCGCCGGATTCGCCTCGGCACAGGAGCGTGACCGTGTGCCCTGCCTCCGTGAGCGAGGCGACTTCTTTTTCGATACGCACGTCTGGCGGGTACGTTTGCGCGAGAACCATGCAAATGTGCATTGACTGTGTTTGTTATTCGGCGGTGGCGGTCGCTCGCTGACCCGGTGGTTCGAGTGCGGTGCAGATACGGTCGATAATCTGGGTACCAGCGGTGCCGTCGCCGTAGAGGGTCGGCGCACCGCGCATCGCCGCCCGCGCCTCGGCATCCTCGAACAGGGTTCTGAGGCGGTCGCCGAGGGCATCGGGTGTTACCAACTCGTTTACGCCGTGGGCGACGGTTTCGGGGCGTTCGGTGTTCGGCCTGACGGTGAGACAGGGCACCTCGAGAATGGACGCTTCCTCTTGGACGCCACCCGAATCGGTCACGACCACGCGGGCGTCTGCGAGGAGGCTAAGGAAATCGACGTAGTCGAGCGGTTCTGTGACCGTGAGCGCCGTCGGGTCTCCCTCGCTCCAGGTGTCGATTTTCGCGGCGACGCGCGGATGGGCTGGGAGCACCACGGGGAACGGCAGTGACGCAAGCGCCGACAGAATGGCGTGGAGCCGGGCAGTCGAATCGGTGTTTCGCGGTCGATGAATCGTCGCCACGGCGTAGGGTTCCTCAAGCGAGAGCGCGTCGTGAATCGTCGATTTGCGCTTGGCGATAGCGAGGTTCTCCTCGCAGGCGTCTACGATGGTGTTTCCAGTCACGAACACCCCGTCTTCGATACCCTCATTCTGGAGGTTCTCTCGGGCGGTTTCGGTTGGAGCGAACAGCAAGTCTGCCACGTCGTCTGCGAGCGCCCGATTTACTTCCTCTGGCATCGCTTGGTCGCCGCTTCGGAGGCCGGCTTCGACGTGTGCGAACAGGGCTGGGGCTTTGCTCGTGGCGAGTGCCGCAGAGAGCACCGCATTCGTGTCTCCCTGTGCAACGACCACGTCAGGCTCGTAGATATCGAGCAGGCTGTCGATTTCGGTGAGCGCGTCTGCGGTTTGTTGAGCGTGGCCGCCGCTCCCAACGCCGAGATTTTCGGCCGGATTCGAAAGCCCGAGCGTCTCGAAAAACACGGCACTCATCTCCTCGTCGTAGTGTTGGTTCGTGTGGCAAATCGTGAACGTCACGTCGTCGTGGGCCTCGGCTGCGCGAATGACCGGTGACATCTTGATAATCTCTGGTCGCGTGCCGACGACGAAAAGCAAGTGCCACGGCTGTGGAGGGGCTTTTGTCACTACGAAAGCATACTGGACGAGCGAGTTATTTGTTTGGGCTGACCTGTTAGGGAGCAGGCGGAAAAGAGCCCGAAGAGACTGGTCTAGACCGCGTCGCGGCCGCGCTTGCCCGTGCGAATCTGGACGGCTTCCTCGACCGGAAGGACGAAGATTTTCCCGTCGCCCGGCTGCCCGGTGTTCGCCGCCTCCTGAATCGCGCTCACGACGGTTTCTGCGGGGATGTCGGCGACGATACACTCGACTTTGACCTTCTGGTGGAGGTCAACGGTGTACTCTTCGCCGCGCCACTGCCCTTTCTTGGCGGGTTGGCTTCCCCGGCCGCTCACGTTCGTCACCGAAATACTGGGCGCGCCCGCCTCGGAGAGTGCTTTTTTCACGTCGCCGAGCTTGTCGGGGCGGATGTACGCCATGACGAGCTTAATCTGCCCGTCGTTTGCCGTGTCACTCATCGTCACACACTCCGCCGTCCGTCCGGATACCACCATCGGTCAGGGTGTCTGGCTGGCCGAATTCGGGGTAGGTGTCCACGCCGTGTTCGGAGATGTCGAGGCCTTCGCGCTCGTGTTCTGCGCTCACGCGCGCTTCACCGAGCGCCTTGATGACGCCGAAGACGACGACCGTCGCGGCAATCGTCCAGACGGCGATGACGCCGACGCCCGCGAGTTGGGCGATGAGCTGGCTTACGGAGAAGCCCGAGACGGCGAAGAAGGGGTAGAGAATCGCACCGAGGATGCCCGCAGAGCCGTGGACGGGGAACACCGCACACACGTCGTCGATTTGGAGGCGCTTTTCTAAGAACTCGAAGACAAGCGGGAGCTGTGCGCCCGCGAGCAGGCCAATGATGAGGCCGCCGGTCCAGACGAGGTCGTCTGCGCTGCTCGTGATGGCGACGAGTCCGGCGAGCATGCCGTTTGCCACGTAGAGCGTGTCTACTTTCTTCGTCCGGATGAGTGAGAGTCCGCCCGCACCGATTGCGCCCGCAGCCATCCCGAGGGTGGTGATGAGCGCGACCCGACCGACCGACTGAAACGCGCCGAGGACGAGTTGGCCGTCTTCGACGGCGAACACCGTTGCCGCGGTGGCGACGTTGAAGCCGTACCAGCCGAAGGCGAGGATGAGCGTGCCGAGCACCGCGAACGTCACGGAGTGGCCGGGGATGACGTTCGCGCTGCCGTCTGCGTTGAAGCGGTCGAGGCGCGGGCCGATAATCCACGCCGCGGTGAGGCCCGCAATGCCGCCCATGCCGTGGACGATCATGCCGCCGGCGAAGTCGTGGAAACCAAGCGCGGCGAGCATGCCACCGGCCCACGTGAAGCCGACGACGACTGGGTAGATGATGGCGGCGAGCAGGATGGTGTAGGCCACGTAGGCACGGAGTTTACACCGGCCTGCGACCGCGCCCGAGACGATGGTGGCTGCGGTCATGGCGAACACCGCGCCGAACAGCCAACCGACCCATGCGTTACTACTCGCAGGCGAGAGCGTGTCTGCGAACGCCCCGCCAACCGAGTACGCGCTGCCCCCGGTGATGTCACCGACGATGGTCGAAACAGCCGCGCCAACGAGGAAGAAGACTATGACGCCGACGCTCCACGTCAACATGTTCTTCGTGAGCTGGTTTGCGACGTTCTTCGAGCGCACCTGTCCGGCTTCGAGCATGGCAAAGCCGGCGTGCATGAAGAAGATGAGGAAGGTGCCAACCAGCACCCACAGCAGATTGACGCCCTCTACGATGACTGCCGGATCTACCTGCAGTGGAAGCGTCAGCATGTTTCCTCCGCCATCTGTAATGGTTTTTCGTGTGTATGTGCCCGTTCGCCCACTAAATCCGCAGTGAAACGTGCGTTACTGTACTGAGTCACAGTAGTTTGCCATGGTATGGCCATACATATGTGTTGGCGTTGAAAAAACACCTATTTTTGGAGGATAACTCGACAAACGCGCAAATTACAAACGGATAAGAGTGATATAAGGATGTATTTTGTCCATTGGCAGGACAAATGTTGCCACAGATGTTGGGAATGTAAACCAGCTGTATTTTTGGCTGTTTCACCGCCTGCGTGTGAGACGTTTCGCAAAAAGTGTCGCCCGCTGTCGATTCTCTCTGAGCCCCTCTCCCTCCCTCAGTGTGCGCGCGGTGGTGCGCGCAAGCGGTGGTCCCTCAGACCGCCTCTGTCCCTTCGAGGCCCGTGCGAATCTGGACGGCCTCCTCGACCGGAAGGACGAACACCTTGCCGTCACCCGGTTGGCCGGTACTCGCACCCTCGACGATGGCCTCAACGACGGTTTCTGCGGGGATGTCGGCGACGATACACTCGACTTTGACCTTCTGGTGGAGGTCGACCGTGTACTCTTCGCCGCGCCACTGCCCTTTCTTGGCGGGTTGACTGCCCCGGCCGCTGACGTTCGTCACCGAGATGCTCGGTGCGCCGACTTCCGCGAGCGCCTTTTTCACGTCGCCGAGCTTGTCGGGGCGGATGTACGCCATGACGAGTTTGATGCCACCGTCGTTCGGGGTCTCACTCATCGGTCTTCCCTCCATCCGTGCGGACGCCACCGTCCGTGCTCACACCGGCGAGCGCGCGGTCTGGGTTGTTGTTGCCAACGAACTCTGGGTACGCGGAGATGCCGTGTTCGCCCTGGTCGAGTCCTTCGAGTTCCTCTTCTTCGCTGACGTTGAGGCCGACCGCAGCGTCTGCGATTTTGAAGATGATGACTGTCGTGACGATGGTCCAGGCGGCGATGACGACGATGCCAACGCCCTGCATCAGCAGTTGGGTGGCCGAGAAGCCACCCACGGCGAAGACGGGAATCAGGAACGTGCCGAGCGCCCCGGCGCTACCGTGAACCGGGAAGACCCCACACACGTCGTCGATTTTCAGCTTGTCTACGACGAAGCGGTAGACGAGCGGAGCCTGTGCACCGGCGAGCAGGCCGATGATGATGCCGCCCCACCACGTGACGTGGGGAACCGCACCGGTCACGCCAACGAGGCCCGCGAGCAGGCCGTTTGCGGTGAACAGTGGGTCGGGCTTGCCTTCGGTGTACGTCGTCATGAGTGAGGCGGCGACCGCACCGGCGCCCATGCCGAGGGTCGTCACGAGGGCGACGCGCCCGAGCGCTGCGCCGTTGTAGACGAGTGATTCGCCGTCTGCGGCGACTTCGAGGACGGCGGCCTGCGTGCCGACGTTGAAGCCGTACCAGCCGAAGGCGAGGATAAGCGTGCCGAGCACCGCGAAGGTGATCGAGTGGCCCGGAATCGGGATGCTGTTGCCCTTCTCGTCGAACCGGCCGCGGCGTGGGCCGACCATGTAGGCGGCCACGAGCCCAGCGACGCCGCCGAGCATGTGGACGACCGTCGCGCCCGCGAAGTCTAAGTAGCCAACGCCGAGCGCCGCGCCGATAAACCCGTCAGCAGACAGCAGGCCGCCGCCCCACGCGAAGCCCTGAATCACGGGGTAGACAACGGCGGTGATGCCGACCGAGTAGAAGACGTATGCCTTGAACTTGATGCGCTCTGCGACCGCGCCCGAGACGATGGTGGCTGCGGTCATGGCGAACACCGCGCCGAACAGCCAGCCAATCCACGCGTCGGGGTTGTTGATGTACGCGAACGCCTCTGCGATGTTGTACGACCCACTGGAGGTGAGTCCCGCCGCGATGCTCGCGATGGCGAGTCCGGCGAAGAAGTAGACGAGGACGCCAAGCGACCAGTCCATCATATTCTTCATCAGGACGTTTCCGACGTTCTTCGCGCGAACCTGCCCGACTTCGAGCAGGGCGAAGCCCGCCTGCATGAAGAAGATGAGGAACGAGACCATCAGAATCCAGGTGTTGTTCACACCTTGGGCGATGACCGCTGGGTCGAGTGCCAGTGGTACCGTCATGGTTCAATTCCTGCGCATGCCACTGGACATTCACCCACCAATCCGCCCCAAACCTCGTGTTTAGTGTTCCAAATCACGCTTGAAGTTGACTATCACTGGGTATATAAAAGTTATAGTTGACAATCACAATTTCCAGAATGCATAAAATGACGAACGACGAATATTAGGGATACTATTATCTATTTAAGGTTATTCTCTTTCACAAAAGTAGCGGTTCGTCCAGTAAAAAGCTGGACAATTGTCCACTGTCGTTCGTGGCGCTGTCGTCGCGTGGCGCGCGTGACGCGCCTCAGAGCCGGTCTGCGAGGTCTTCGGCGAAGTAGGTGAGAATCAGGTCTGCCCCCGCACGTTTTACCGAGAGCAACGATTCGTAGGCGACCGCTTCGAGATTCAGCCACCCCTTCTCCGCGGCGGCGTGGAGCATCGCATACTCGCCGCTCACGTTGTACGCCGCAATCGGGTGGTCGAACTCTCGGCGCAGGTCGGAGACGATATCGAGATACGGCAGGGCGGGTTTCACCATCAGGATGTCTGCCCCTTGCTCGGCGTCGAGCGTGGCCTCGCGGAGCGCCTCGCGCTTGTTCGCCGGGTCCATCTGGTAGTGACGCCGGTCACCAAAGGAGGGCGCGCCGTCCGCCGCGTCCCGAAACGGCCCGTAGAACGCGCTCTGGTACTTCGCGGAGTACGCCATAATCGACACGTCAGTGTGCCCGGCTTCGTCCAGTCCCTCTCGAATCGCGCCAACCATCCCGTCCATCATCCCGCTCGGAGCGACCATCTCGGCTCCGGCTTCGGCGTGCGAGACGGCGATTTTCTGGAGCAACGGCAGGGTTGCGTCGTTGTCCACCGTCATGTGCGCGTGTTCGGGTGCGCCCTCCTCAAGCGGCCCGCAGTGGCCGTGGTCGGTGTACTCACAGAGGCAGATGTCGGTCATGACGTAGGCGTCCGTCTCCGCAGTAATCCGGCGGGTCGCCTCCTGAATCACGCCGTCTTCGGCCCACGCCCGCGAACCGTCGGGGTCTTTCGACTGCGGAATGCCGAACAGCATGATGGCTTCGACGCCCGTCTCTCTGACCTCTTCGACGCGATTTACAATCTCATCGAGTGGCACGCGCTCGTGGCCCGGCATCGACTGAATCGCTACTCGTTCATCGATGGTCGCATCAACGAACACGGGCGTGATGAGGTCGCTCGCAGACAGCTCGGTTTCGCGCACGAGGGGACGCACACCGTCGGTTCGCAGACGGCGTGGCCGGTGGGTGAGGTTCATGTGCGCACGTGGGTGAGGAACGCTAAAAGGGTTCTCGGATGGGTGCTTGCATCTCGAAACGGCTTTCATCACACTGGTCAACTTTCCAATATGCCTGGCGACCCATTCCTTCTTGGCGACGACGTGGTGCTCTGTACGGTTTCTGAAGACGACCTGTCGTTCATGAATCGCAACATCAACAACCCCGCGGTGCGCCGCCCGCTCACCTCGACCATTCCCCGGACGATGGCCGAGACGCGCCAGTACTTCGAAGACCACATTTCGAAAGAAGACGACTCGTTTCACCTGCTGATTTGCACGCCCGACGAGCACACGCCGGTCGGCATGATTACGCTGTTCAAAGTCGCCCGCCGTGAGGGCCACGCCGAGATTGCCATCTGGGTCGACCCCGAGTTCCACGGCACCGGCTACGGGACGGCCGCCTCACGGCTCATCCTCGACTTTGCCTTCGCAGAACAGCGTCTTCACCGCGTGCAGACGCGCGTGCTCGAAACGAATCCCGCCTCCCAGCGCATCTGGGAGAAACTTGGCTTCACCCACGAGGGCACCCACCGCGATGAGGAGTACGACGACGGCGAGTTCGTCGATACGCGCTACTACGCCATCTTAGAAGACGAATGGTAACACGCCGCGTGGTCGGTGAAATAGCTCTTTGACATTTCAACACGCTTTACTGACCGACCCACGAAGTTGTCAATAATGCAACGTAGGGGGTTTCTCTCTTTGGTGGGCAGTGTTGGGGTTTGTGGCTGTGTTGGCGGGCGGACGACGTCACCGCCGCCCGACCCAGTCGCGGAGTTCACGGCGACTGCACCGTGGCCAATGGCTGGGTTTGGCCCAGCAGGGACGGGGCAAAACCCGGCTTCTGACCCACTCCAGAATCAAGCCGAGGCGTGGACTCGCCACCTCGCACCGACGACGGGCGGGTCGGTCAGCCCGCACGTCGTCACCGACACGGACACCGTCTACGCCGCGGCGTACTCACGGGTGACGGCGCTTTCTGCACCCGATGGCGACCAACTCTGGTCGCACGACTTTTCGCACAAAACGGTGAGCGGCCTCGCGGTCACCGAAGACGGCCTCCTCGTCACGGCGAGTGGTCCGTCCGGCCCGAGACTTGCGAAGTTCGAGAAAGAAACCGGCGACACCCGCTGGACGAACTTTCTCGACAGCGCCGCCCACGGCCCGCCCGTCGTCACCGACGACCGGATTGTGGTGCTCACGGCCGCGCCAAACGGCGGCGTTTCGTCGTTTAGCCACGACGGCGACCGCCAGTGGACCACGTCCATCGTCGCGCGAACCGACGGGCCACGGGCGGCGCTCCACGACGAATCCGTATTCGTCGCAGACGGCGGCGAACTCGTCTCGCTTACCGCAGCGACCGGCGAGGTTCGCTGGCGGCGTCGGCTTTCCGCTCCGCTCACGCGCCCGCCCGTCGTGGCGAACGGTCGCGTCTACGCCACCACGGCGAGCGGTCTCAGCGTGTTCGAAACCGATAGTACGCGCGTGTGGGAGCGCGCGCTCGGTGAGAAAATCGGTCTCTCGTGTCCGTGCGTGACCGCAGACGCCGTCACTCTCGCAGACGCTTCGGGCCGCGTGACCGGCCTCGACGCATCGACTGGCGACGTACAGTGGCGGTCGTTTCTCAACGGCGGCGTCGCCTCGCCGCTTGTCGCCGCCAATCAGACTGTCGCGCTCGCAACTGAACACGGCTTGCTCACCGGCCTCACAGCCGGGTCGACTCGCTGGACGCGCGAGCTGTCGCTCCGTGAGCGCCTCGATGTACCACTTCGGGCGACGCTCGTTCCCGCCCACGACCGACTCTACGTGGCGCTCAACGACGGCTGGCTCTACGCACTCGGGTAGTTGGCTACTTTACGACCGTAAACGCGTGCATGTAGGTGTCGAGTTCGCTTCCAGCCCGCACCCAGAGCGGCACGAGCGCTTCGAGATAGCGCGCCGCGGTGATGTCGCCCACGTCGAACGCGCCGGGCCAGCCGAGTTCTTTGAGCAGGTCGTCGGTTTCTGCTTTCGCCCCCTCATCGTTCCCGCAGATGAACATGTTCGGCGTTTCGCCCTCAAATTCCGGGTCAACCATCTGGGCGTTCGTCACCGTGTTAAAGCACTTCACGACGCGGGCGTCCGGGAGTCTTGCCTGAATCCGCTCGCCAAGTGAGTCCTGGCCGCCGGTAAAGAGGTGGGGTGGCATCCCCGCGGAGAAATCGAGCGGATTCGTCGCGTCGAGGACGAGTTTGCCCGCGAAGTTTTCGGGGCCAGCCATCTCAAGGGCGTTCTCGGCACCCTCGCCGTTCAGCGCGAGTACGACGATGTCACCAAACGCGGCCGCCTCTGCGAACGAGCCAACCGACCCGGCATCGTCCACTTCTTCGACCCATTCGGTGAGTTTGTCGGGGCTGCGTGTGCCGAGCATGACCTCGTAGCCGTGGCGGGCAAAGCCGCGACCGAGTGCCTGTCCAACGTCCCCGCTCCCGAGAATTCCCACACGTTTCGCTGCCATGCTTGAGGGAGGTGTCTGTGAAAGATAAGGATGCGTCTCAGCCCTCGAATCCGTCTTCCCACCGGAACACGCCGTCTCGCTGGACGACCTCGCCATCGATTTCGAGAACCGCGTCTTCGCTCATGTCTACGAGCATGTCGGTGTGCACCACCGAGTCGTTGAACGCGTTTTCCGCCCCGACGCACTCAGCTAACGCCTGTCCGAGCGCGAGGTGGATGGTGTCGCCCATTTTTTCGTCGAACAGCATGTTGTAGGTGAACTGGTCGATGTCGCGGTTCATCCCAATCCCCAACTCGCCAAGGCGGCGCGCGCCCTCGTCGGTCTCAAGCAACGAGTCAAGCACCTCCTCGTTTTTCTCGGCTGCGTGTTCGACCACGACCCCGGCCTCGAATCGGAGCCAGACGTCGGTCAACTCTCTGCCTTGGACCAGCACGGGCAGGTCGAACAGCACTTCGCCTTCGACCGAATCGCAGACGGGAACTGTGGCGACTTCGCCGCCGGGCATGTTGTGCTCGCCGTGGTCGTTGAGCGCGCCGTTTCCGGCGATGGACATGGTGAGGTCGGTTCGCTCGCCCGCCCGTATCCGCACCGATTCCCCGTCGTCGAGGATGTCTGCTAACTGCTGTTGGTGGGTGCGCTGGGCGTCCCAGTTTCTGTTGATGGCGTCCCAGACGAACGACTCGTAGGCGTCGGTGCTCATCTCGGCTTTTTGCGCGCCCGCTGCCGTCGGGTACTGTGTGATTACCCACTGCGTGTCGAGATAGGCCTCTCTCACGGCCTTGTCCGCCTGCGCTTTTCGCTGGTTCACCTCGGGAGGTACATCACTCTGTGCTGTCATGTTCGACGGCGCGCGCACGAGAATCAACACGTCTGCGGCCTCGAACTGGGCGCGCGTCATCTCGTCTTCCTCGATGTCTTCCGGGTCGATAGCTCGTTTGTAGGCGCGCTGTGCGCGATAGCTCGCCATTCGCGTGATGGCCGTCGCCCCAATCTCACCGCACCGCTCTGCGATGGCGACGAGGAGAGCTTCCGATTCGGGCGACCCACTCACGATGACGTTGTCGCCGCGTTCGATTTCAGTGGAATGCGAGACGATGACTTCGGCGTGCTCACGGATGCGAGAATCCATACGAAATCTGCACCAGACAGGCCATTAAGCGTCCGCCACGGGCACGGTGAAAGTAAAAGTGAAACTCGCTGTTATGCTTCGAATCCGTCTTCGAAGATGAACGTGCCGTTGCGCTGGATAACCTCGCCATCCACCGTGATGAACGAGTCCTCGCTCATGTCCACAATCATGTCGGTGTGCACGACCGAATCGTTCCGTTCGTTGCCCTCACCAACGGTGTCGTCGTAGGCGCGGCCGACGGCCATGTGGACGGTGTCGCCCATCTTTTCGTCAAAGAGCATGTTGTAGGTGAACTGGTCGATGTCTCGGTTCATCCCAATCCCCAACTCGCCAAGCCGACGCGCCCCGTCGTCGGTTTCGAGGAGTGCTTCGAGTACGTCTTCGTTCTTGTCTGCTGTGAACTCCACGACCTCGCCGTTTTCGAACTTGAGCCACGCGCCGTTGACTTCCCGGCCCTGGACCATCACGGGCAGGTCGAACAGCACTTCTCCTTCGACGGAATCGGGGACGGGCGCGGTGAACACCTCGCCGCCGGGCATGTTGTGCTCGCCGTTGTCGTTGAGCACGAGATTGCCCTTGATTGACATGGTCACGTCCGTCGTGTCGCCGGATTTGATGTGGACTTCATCTGCGTCTTCGAGAATCTCGACCAGTTGCGCTTGGTGTTCTTTGACGGCGTCCCAGTCTTTGTTGACCGCGCTGAAGACGAAGTTTTCGTAGGCGTCCGTGGACATCTCTGCTTTCTGCGCCCCGGCTTTCGTCGGGAACTGTGTGAGGTTCCAGCGCTTTTCTAAGTAGGCTTCCTGAATCTCGCGGTTCTCGGCTGCTTTCTTCTGGTTTTTCTTCGGCGGGACGTCGCTTTGCTCGTTCATGTTCGACTGCCCGCGGATGGCGATGAACACGTCTGCGGCCTCGATTCCCGCGAGGGCCATCTCGTTCAGCGTGATATCGTCTTCATCGACCGCTCGCATGTAGGCGCGCGTCGCTCGCTCGCTGCTTATCTTGACCTCAGTGGTCGCCCCAATCTCGCCACACAGCTCTGAGACGGCGACGATGAGGTCTTCTGACTCGGGAGAGCCGGTGATGATGACGTTGTCTCCCTGTTCGACGCCCGTCGAGTGATTGACGATGACCGCTGCTTGCTCACGAATACGAGAATCCATGTCTACACATGCGGACAGCGTTCACTTAAAAATCAGCAGAACAACCTTTCTGTAAGAAATCGGACAACGAGGGGCCGATTAGAGGTTCGCTTTGTCCATTGCCCCGAGCGCTTCGACGACGAGTTCGGAGATGTCCACGACGTCGATGTCGTCTTCGAAGTCGCCGGTCTTGCGGCCGTCTTCGTACATCGTCATGCACATCGGGCAGGCGACGACGAACTTCTCGACGGCGCTGCCGGTGTCGGTGTCCTCAAGCGCCTCGCGGATGCGCTCTTCGCTCGGTTTCGAGGTCTCTTCGAAGTCCATCCAGAGACCGCCGCCCCCGCCGCCACAACAGAACGAATTGCTGCGGTTGCGCGGCATCTCATCGAGCATCACGCCCGTCGCGCGGATGACTTCGCGGGGTGCCTCGTACTCGTCGTTGTACCGCCCGAGGTGACACGGGTCGTGGTACGTGACGGTGTAGTCGAGTTCGGTGCCCTGAAGGCCGAGGGTACCCGAATTCACGAGTTCTTCGACCACTTGCGTGTAGTGGTACACTTCGCCGCCCCAGCCGAAGTCCGGGTACTCGTTTTTGAACGTGTTGTAGGAGTGGGGGTCGGTACAGACGACCTTCTCGAACTCACAGTCCTCGAAGGCGGCGATGTTGTCCTCGGTGAGCATCTCGTAGAGGCCTTCCTCACCGACGCGGCGCACGTCGTTGCCGTCGTTTTGCTCGTCGTCGTAGAGAATCCCGAAGCTCACGCCGGACTCGTGGAAGATGGTGGCGAGGGCGCGGGCGACGCGCTTGTTGCGCTCGTCGTAGCTTGGGTAGTCACCGACGTACCAGAGGTACTCGACGGGTTCCTCGCGCGCGTCCGGAATCTCGAAGTCCAACTGGTCGGTCCAGTCTGCGCGTTTGCGCTGTGGGTCACCGAAGGAGTTGCCGTTCGAGAAGATGTTCATCATGGCTTCCTGAACGTTCTCGGACATCTGGCCCGATTCGGTGAGCCGCCGGTTCATCTCCGTAAAGGAGGAGAGGTGTTCGATTTCGACCGGGCAGGCGTCCATGCAGGCCATACACGCCATACACGACTCCATCGTGTGGCTGTCGATGACGCTCGTGCCACCGTCTGCGATGATCGGCATCTCTTCGGTGGTGCCAGCGTCGAGACCTTCACGGTAGGATTTCAGGTCGAGAATCACGTCGCGTGGGTCGAGCGGGCGGCCGGACGCATTCGCCGGGCAGACCGACGAACACCGACCACACTTCGTACACGCGTCCTGGTCGAGGATCTGCTTCCACGAGAAGTCGTCAATCGAGGACGCGCCGATCTCGTCCGGGCTGGCGTCTTCGGGTACGCCGGGAAGCCGTTTGCCCGCCATCTCGTCGCGGGTGACGACGTTTGCGAAACTCGAAATCATGTGGAACGGCTTCGCGTACGGCACCGCGGCGACGAAGACGAGCGCGAGCAGCGCGTGGCTCCACCACGAAAGCGGGTAGAGCGCAAGCGCCTGTTCTGGCGTCATGCCTGCCACCCGGAGCACGTCTGCGACGAACCAGCCGACGAAGCTCACGGTCTCGAAGCCGGGGAAGTCCTGTGCGAGGATACGGATACCCTCGGTGAGGTAGCCACCGACGCCGAGCAGGAACAGCGTCCAGATGAAGAGGTCGTCTTCGAGCGAGGTGTGTTTGCCCCAGAGGCGGTCTTTGCGGACGGCGTAGCGCCGGTAGAGCGCCATGCCGATACCGATGACGAACAGGAAGCCAAGGGCGTCCATCACGAGCGAGTACGAGAGGTAGAACTCGTTTACGAAAAAGGACGGTTGGCCGAGCGCCTTCGTCCAGATGTCCATGTCGATGGCGAGAATGGTCGTCCCGATGAGCAGCGTCAGAAAGCCCCACATGATGAAGGCGTGCATCACGCCGCCATAGAGGTCTCTATTGAACTGTTTCTCGTTCGAGCCGACGATTTTCACGGCGCTCACGATGCGCCCCGGAAGGTCGTCGAGGCGCTCGAACCAGTCGTCCGTGCCTCGGGTGTAGCGGGCAAAGCGGTCGTAGACGCCGTAGAGGAACACGGCGACGACGACGGCGGCCAGATAGTAGAACAGCACCTCGCCGACTGGGCTGATCTGCCAAAACGTTGGCCGCGTCTGCGTTGCTCCCGCCTGAAGGAGGAGTGTCATCTATAATCACCGTGGAACAATACGCGCTTAAGTCTTGTCACCCACGCAAGCCTAGCCGTGGCTCCGTCTTCGTAAATGAACAATTTAGTTAAAGTTTATACAAAGGCGACGGCCACCAACCCCGCCGCCGCCACCAGTCCGGGCACGTCGCGGCGCGCAAAGCGTAGCCGTGGGAGCGTCGGATTCCACGCGAAACACCGCGCTCGGAGCGCTAGCGAGAGCGTGTCCGCGCGCGAGAACGCCCGCGAGAGGCCAGACAGCGCGATGATGCTCGCGCGCTCTGGAATCGAGCGCTGGTCGCCAAGGCGGGCGTGCATCGCCAGCCGCATCCGGCGAATATCCGCGAGTAACACGGGCAGAAATCGGAACACGAGCGAGACACCCATCCCGAGAAATTGGCCCGCTTTTCCGGGTATTACGCGCTGAATCGCCGCCCGAGAGGCCCGTGCTGGGGTCGTCCGGACGTACGTCGCCGCGACGAGCACGATGAGTACCGCGCGATAACTGGCGAGCGCCGGGCCTGTCGCCTCTGCAATCGAAAACCACGGCGGGCCGAGCACCAGCCCTTCGAGTATCGGCGCGAACACGAGCACTGCGAGGACGATGCGCAACTCGCGCAACGCGGCGAAAAGCGGCGTCTCCGACACCCACAGCGAGACGCCCGCGACGACCGACAGCGCCGCCAACCCCGCGAATGTGGTGTGGGCGAACGCCGCCACCGCAAACGCAAGCTGGAACGCCAATTTGGTTCGCGGGTCAAGCGCGTGGGCGAACGACTCGCCGGGTTCGTACGTCAACATGGCGGGCGAACGCCGAGGTCTGAGAGCGCGGACCGCACTGCGTCCGGCGCGCCAGAGACCCCAATCTGCCCGTCGCTCATCACCACGACGCGGTCTGCGAGCGAGAACACGTCGCGCAGGTCGTGGGTCACGATGATGATGCCCGTCCCGGCTTCTTGGAGGGATTCGAGCCGTGCGAGCACCGACTGGCGGGCGGGTTCGTCGAGACCGGTGAAGGGTTCGTCGAGGACGAGAAAATCGGGTTCCATCGCAAGCGCGCCCGCGATGGCGACGCGCTCTTGTTCGCCGCCCGAGAGCCGGTCGATGCGCTCTGCCTCACGGCCTGCCATGTTCACAGACGCGAGCGCAGCTTCGACTCGGCGGTCGATTTCTGCGTGCGAGAGTCCCAAATTCTCCGGGCCAAAGCGCACGTCTTCACCAACCGTCGCGGCAACGAAGCCGTCGCGCGGGTCTTGAAACACCATGCCCACGGCGACGCGCGCGGCGACGAGGTCGTCTTGTACGGAAATTCCGTTCACGCAGACGCTTCCCTCGTCGGGTTCGAGCAGGCCGTTCAGGTGACGAACGAGCGTCGTCTTCCCCGAGCCGTTCGGCCCGGCGAGAATGCAAAACTCGCCATCGGCTATCGAGAGCGAGACGTCGTCTACGGCCGCCACGCCTGCGTACCGGTGGACGAGACCCTCGACCGCAATCATGCGGCGACGAGACGGTCACTCCGAACGATTGCCACGGCCGCGGCGATTTTCAACAGCTCACCGGGGATGAACACGAGCGCGCCCGCCGTGAGCGCCGCCATCGCACCGAGGTCTGCAATCACGATGAGGCCGAGGACGCCAAGGCCGTAGATGACGGCGGTCCCGACGAGGAGGCCAACCACCATTCGGGGTACCGGAAGCTCCTCGGCTGGCTTGATTTCGAGGCCGCCGTGGGCGATGAAGCCGATGAGAACGGCCGCGAACAAGTACGACCAGAGGTAGCCCGCGGTGCTCCCGAACAGGTGGCCAACTCCGGCCGCACCGCCTTGGAACACGGGTGCGCCAACCGCTCCGGCGAGCAGATAGAGCGCCATCGACGCGCCACCCCAGACGGGACCGAGCAGGAGTCCGGCGAGGAACACGCCGAGCACCTGCATCGAAAACGGCACGCTCGAAAACGGAATCGGGAACGAAATGTACGCGAACGCGCCGGTCAACGCGGCCATCAGCGCCGCCCGCGCCACGTTCAACACGACTTCGTCGCCAACGAGGTTCACATCGCTCGTATCGACACTCATCTGCGCTCACCCGGAAGTTCAACTGCAAACATCATCTTCCACCTTCCCGTCAACCACGGTTAATTCTTCGGTTGACGACTTGGCTCGCCAACAGCTATTTACCCTTCGACGGTCTCACATTCTCGGTATCGCAGCCATGGACGAAAAAACAGAATCCCTCCGAAATCTCTTCCTCTCGGTCGCGGGCGACACCACCGTCACCGAGCAACAGGAAGCAAGCCGCGGGTCGCTCACGTCGAAAACCGGGGTGAGAAAACGCCTCACCGCCATCATCGCAAAGATGCGCGAGCGCTACGCGTTCACGACGGAACTCACGGACGCGAAACTCGCCACCCTCGTCGAAGCCTACTACGAAGACGAATCCGACGACGCCATCGCCACCACGCTCGACGTGACGCCAGAAACCGTGTTCCACGCGCGCATGGACCTCCACCTCGTCCGCGACAGCGACGTGGACACCGACTTCGACCTTGACGCCCTCCGCACCGCGCTCGCCGCAGACACCCCAGTCACGACCATCGCCACCGACCTCGACACCGACGAGGCCACGGTTCGCCGCGCTCAGCGCGTCAGCAACGCCCAAGCCGCACGCCGCCGCGTCAGCGACCGGTTCGTGAGCGACTTCGAAGAAGTCTTAGACGCCAACCTCAGCACCTCGATGACCAAATCCACCCGCGAAACTGGCCTTGAGGATGCGACCGAAGGGATGGAGTCGAACGTTTCCTTCTAGAGAAACTTTTTCCGCTTCGGGTGTGCTTCGCACACCGCTCAGCGCAAAAACTTTCATGAAAAAGGCCGAACGCTCGCTTCGCTTGCGTTCGGGTGCAACGCTTGAGGGCTACCGCAACCACAACTACACTGCAACCGCACAGTACCGCATAACGTCATTCTTTCCTCCCTCTGCAACCCCACCGCATTCACCCTGAAATTTATATTCGATTCCGGAACCAGCACTGGCTGTGCCGACGTTCCGAGACCTCGCCATCGCCGCCTACTGCCCGCGTCAGTTGTACTACGAGCGTCGGGAAGACGACCGGTCGCCACCCCCCGACGTTGCTGCGAAACGGAAACTGGCCTTTCAGTATCCTGAATTGTTGGAGGTGGACGAACTTCCCACCGAAATCGCCGTGACGCCCACGCAGTTTCGAACGAATCTACACTGCGCACGCGCACGATTCGACCGATTCGATGAACTCGCTGACCCCGCTGACGAGATGGTTCTCCTCACTGGCAAAGACGCCCGTGGCATCGCGCACAAAGTCATTGGCGACCCGCCTGTCCCCTCGCTTGTGTTCACTGGATCGCCGCCCCCCAACGGTGTCTGGCATCCCCAAACCGTCCACGCCGTCGCCGCGGCGAAGGCCCTCTCGTGGGAGCGAGAAACGCCGGTCGAACGCGCGTTCGTGGAGTACCCGACTCACGGCATCGTCCGCGAGGTGTGCCTGACGACTCGCAAAAAAGCGACCTATCGTCGGGCGCTTCGAACTGTCCGCGCGTTAGACGGGCCGCCGCCCCGCCTCAAAAACCGCGAGAAGTGTGGTGCGTGTGACTTTCGCACCAAATGCGGGGTGAAAACGCGCTCGTTGCGCTCACTGCTCTCCTAGCCACGCTTCGATGTCGTCTGCGAGCGTGCCGCGCCGGTGGATGATTCCAGCCTCCACGTCGACCACGGTGCTCTCGGTGCCGCGGGTCTCGCCCGCGTCGAGGACGACAGCGACGGCCTCGCGGAGTTCCGGATCGATGTCTTCGATGACGTGGGCGCTCGGCTGGCCGCTAATATTCGCGCTCGTCGCGGTCACTGGCTCGACTTTGCCCAATAGCGAGAGCGCCACCTCGTGGTCGGGAATCCGAATGCCGACCTTGTCGAGTCCACCCGTGAGTTCGTCTGGAACCACCGGTTTGCCTTCGACGATGACCGTCACCGGCCCCGGTAGGAACTGTTCCATGAACCGCCGTTCGCGGTCGGTCGGCGTGGTGTAGGCGAGCGCCGTCTCCACGTCGGGCACGCCGAGCGAGAGCGGCTTGTCACGGGCGCGGCCCTTTAGCTCGAAGACGCGGTCGATGGCGGCGGGGTTGAGTGCGTCGGCTCCGAGCCCGTACACGGTTTCGGTCGGGAAAATGACCACGTCACCGTCGCGGATGGCGCGTGCGGCGCGGTCAATGTCGGCGTCACTGACCGTCATCGTTCAGTTCGAGATGGCCTCTTCGACGGCGTCGTAGTCGGGGAAGTCTGGCCACTCGGAGGCGACCCACGCGAAGTCGACGGTGCCGTCTTCGTCGATGCGGAAGATGGCGGGGCGCGGTTCTTCGATTCCTGCCATCCCGTCTAAGTCGTTCACGATGCCGTAGGACTCTGCGACCTCGTTTGCGGGGTCTGAAAATAGCTGATAGTCCATCTCGCGTGCTGCGATGAACGTCTTGTGCTCGTAGGGCGAGGAGATAGAGAGGCCAACGACTTGCAGGTGGTCGCCCCAGTTGCGGTCGCGAATCTCGTTCCAGATGTAGGTCGCGGGGAACGCGCCGTCCATCGGGTGGAAGACGAGCAGGACCGGGCCATCTTCGAGCAGGTCCGAGAGTGCAACGTCCTCCCAGTACTCCTCGTTTACGAGCGGACGCGTGAAGTCGGGGGCGGTGTCGCCGACGTCCACGTGGTCTGTCTCGGGAAGGTCGACGACGTCGAAATCGACCATTAGGCTGCCTCCTCGCCGTAGACGCGGTCGAGATACGCGACGATGTTTGCGCTCTCTGACATGGTCACGCCCGTCTCCTCGTCGACGATGGCAGGGACGGTTCGCTTCCCGCTGATGCGCTTGACGACGTTGCGCTCTGAGTGCATCGCCTCGACGAACCGCGAGTCGTATTCGACATCGTACTCTTGGAGCTTTCGCACGACGCGCTCGCAGTACGGACAAGCCTGCAACCGGTACAGCGTAATCGACGGAGTGTCTGACATACCCGCACTTCGGGGGTCACGCCAAAGAGCGCTTCGCTCAACTGAGGTATGACAACTCTTAATCCTGCACACTCTCAATAGCGACACGTTAATGGGTATATCTGCGGCTACGACGCCACTTGTCGCAACTCCACCCGTCCCCCTCGACGTCGAGGTGTTCGGGTTGCAAGTGGCCGATGGGACCTTCATCGGTCTCGGCGTTGTAGCAATTATCGGGCTCATCGCGCTGTCTGCATTCTTCTCCTCTTCGGAGATTGCAATGTTCTCGCTCGCCGCCCACCGCGTCGAGTCGCTGGTCGAAGACGGCAAACCCGGCGCGAGCGTCCTGAAAGACCTGAAAGATGACCCGCATCGGCTGTTAGTGACGATTCTCGTTGGCAACAACATCGCCAACATCGCCATGTCCTCGATTGCGACGGGGCTGCTCGCGTTGCTCGGGTTTTCCGGCGGCGAGTCGGTGCTCATCGCCACCCTCGGTATCACCGCGCTCGTATTGCTGTTCGGTGAGAGTGCGCCGAAGTCCTACGCCGTCGAGAACACCGAGTCGTGGGCGCTCAAAATCGCCCGTCCGCTCAAGCTCTCTGAGTACATCTTGCTCCCACTGGTCGTCACTTTCGACTACCTCACGCGGCTGGTGAACAAGGTGACTGGTGGGCGGTCGTCCATCGAAACCTCGTACATCACCCGCCAAGAACTCCAAGACCTGCTCGAAACCGGCGAGCGCGAAGGTGTCTTAGAGGAAGAAGAACACGAGATGCTCCAGCGCATCTTCCGCTTTAACAGCACCATCGTAAAGGAGGTCATGACGCCTCGCCTCGACGTGACTGGCGTGCCGAAAGACGCCAGCTTAGAAGAGGCCATCGAGACGTGTGTCCAGAGCGGCCACGCGCGGATTCCCGTGTACGAAGGCGGCCTTGACAACATCCTTGGCGTCGTCCACATCCGCGACCTCGTGCGCGACCTGAACTACGGCGAGGGCGGCGAGAACCTCAACTTAGAAGACCTGTTGGAGCCGGTTCTCCACGTCCCCGAATCCAAAAACGTCGATGACCTGCTCGCAGAGATGCGCAAAGAGCGCATGCACATGGTCATCGTCATCGACGAGTTCGGGACGACCGAAGGGCTTGCGACCACCGAGGACATGACCGAGGAAATCGTCGGTGAGATACTCGAAAGCGAGGAAGAAGAGCCAATCGAGTTCTTAGACGAGACCACCGCGCTCGTCCGCGGAGAGGTCAACATCGACGAGGTGAACGACGCGCTCGAAATCGACCTGCCCGAAGGCGAGGAGTTCGAGACCATCGCCGGGTTCATCTTCAACCGCGTGGGTCGGCTCGTCGAAGAGGGCGAGGTCATCACCTACGACGGCGTCCGCATCCAAGTTGAGAAGGTCGAGAACACCCGCATCATGAAAGCCCGCGTCTCGATTACGCCGGACGAAGAACTCGAAGAGACAGACCCCGAAGAAGTCTCCTCATAGGCTCGAAACGGCGGAAAACAGCCCGTAGCCCACGCCGAGGGCGAGGGCGAGCGACCCAATCCACGCGAGGACGGTAAACACCATTTTCTTCCGGCTGACACCGGCGTTTTGTGCCGCATAGCCGCTGCCGATAATGGCACTCACGATGATTTCGTTGAACGAGACGGGAACGCCGAGGAACACCGCAACTTGGGCAATCGCAAACGACGGGATGAGCGCGGCAATCGACCGCCGCGGCCCGAGCGAGGAGTAGTCTTGGGCGAGCGCCTTTATCATACGCGGCGCGCCGGTCCAACTGCCAAGTAAGAGGCCACACCCGCCGCCGACGAGCGTTGCCGTGAGCGGAACCGTGTAGGGTTCGAGCAGCGGAAGCATCGGGCCGATGGCGAGGCCAACCTGACTGCCGCCGGCCGAGAAGGCGACCAGACCGCCGAGAGCGAGCAGGAAGTGGCGCTGGCCGCGCGCTTTGTTCCCGCGGATGTCGCGGGCGAGCAACAGTGCCACGGCGAGCGCCACGGCCAGCGAGACGAGAATGTGAATGAGTGGGATGCCGAAAATCGGCGGGCTTGACGCCTGCTTTGCCATCAGTGCCGCAAAGGAGTCACCGAAGCCGGGCGGCCCAAAGATGGCGAACTCGACGTTCGCGAGGATGAGGCCGATGAGGCCGGCGAGTGCGGGGACGGCAAGTTCTTCGTTGACGTTCGGACTTCTGAGCAGGCGTGCGGTGGCGTAGGCCGTCCCGCCGCCGACAAAGGGCACGAGCACCCAGAGGATGGTTATCTGCTGGTACTTCGCCCACGCAGGATTCCCGCCCGCGGCGAGGCCCACGCCGACAACCGCGCCGGTCACGGTGAATGCGGTGGCGATGGGGTATCCCGCGAACACACCGATTGCGACGAGCGTCGCGGCGGTGAGCAGGGCGACCGTCGCCGCGAGTGGCGACAGCGAGACGCCCGTGATGAGCTCTCTGCCAACGGCCTCTGAGACGTTTGCGCCCTGTAAGATGGCTCCGGCGAGGCCGAGCAGGCCAACGATGAATCCGGCGCGCATGACAGAGATAGCGTTCGCTCCGACGGCGGGTGCGAACGGTGTCGAGCCTGAGGAACCGGCTCCGATTGCCCAGGCCATGAAGAAACTCGCGCCACCGGCAACGACGACTGTCAGGAGTGTCCCTGCGTCGACCATCTGGGCAGGCCTACAGTCGGTGTCGGTATTACACTATCGGCTGGAACATTTCACGGGCATCGCCGTGTCGGTGGTGCTATTTCTCATGAACGTTTGACCACCAATCTCGCCGCGTCCGCGAAAAAACGCACCCAGTCAGTTCGTCGTCGAACGCGACCGCCCTTTTGACTCGGGGGCTTCGACGCCCTCTGCGGCTTCGACCGTCTCGGTCTGTTTTTCGGTGTCGATGTGCCAGCGGTCGATGGTGTCTTCGTACTCGGCGAGGAGGTCTGAAACCTGCGCTTTCACCGCGTCGTCGTTGACGTTCACCTCGAAGACGAACGTCTCTTCGGCCTCGAAGCGCGCGGTTTGCTGGAGGTTCGCGCTCACGAGTTCGTTGTCGAAGTAGTACGGTGCGAGTTGGGTCATGACCTTGCGATAGACGGTGTCTTCGACCTTGCGGATGGCTTTGCGCCCCGCGGAGTCCGCCGCACGCGCGACGTAGTCGATGGATTCGTTCCACCGCCCCATCGCCTCGTCCGGGTCGTCTAACTTCTCGTAGGACTCAGACAGCTTCTTGCCCGCTGTCTTCAGGTCGTCGTTCGGTTCTTTGCCCGCTTTCTCCCCCCGCCCCTCGCTGATGGAGGCTTGCTTCGCGGTTTTCTCACTTACGTCCTCGTCGAGTCGTTCGTGGCTCTTTGGCCGCCATTCGTCCCACGCTTCGAAGGCCTCCCCATCTATCCCGAGGTCGCGCAGCGCACGCGTGATGCGCTCGCCGTGTTCGACGATATCGCCCCACGACCCCCGACGTTTGAATCCGGAGATACTCTCTTCCATCGCTTAGCACAGGCCTTGGCTGGGCCAGTATAAAACGTCACCGCTGGTGTACAATCAGTCGCGTCCGTAGGTCAGCCGCGTCGCAAGGTTGTCAAGCCGCGTTTGCAGCCCCGACAGCCACGCGCCGGGCGACACCGTCCGTAAGTCGTCGTCATCGACTTCGATGCGAGCGGTGCCAAAGGGGTCGTGTCGCTCGCGGTCCTCGCTGTCTTTGCTGTCGGTCGTGACCGACACGACGGAACTCATCGCGCACCGACCGCAGGTTTCGACGTTTTTCCCTCCCATGACTCACTCTTACACGCTACTGTGCCGACGATGATGTTAACTATTGGTGTTCGGAGAACCCCGACGGGCTTTTTTAGCGTCCATGCTGTCTGCACACACATGTATCTTCGAGCCGGGTTTGCGCGCGACGGGAGGCGACCATG
Organism: Haladaptatus sp. CMSO5; assembly: GCF_036689885.1. NCBI lineage: Archaea > Methanobacteriati > Methanobacteriota > Halobacteria > Halobacteriales > Haladaptataceae > Haladaptatus > Haladaptatus sp. CMSO5. The sequence continues at coordinate 335,094 of NZ_JBAHVW010000001.1, read as the reverse complement.
ACCGAGGTGCCAGAACCGGAGGAACCAGCCGTTCCCGACTGGGAAGACGCCTACGTAGACCGGGTGAGCGACCGGCTGATGTTCAACTACGACCTCGAAAAAGACCGGCGCGTCCGTGGCGAGACGTACACGCTGTATGGGCGGATGAATCTTCAGACCCAAAAACAGTTTCTCCACCCCTCCATCAACTACGCCAACCACGAGTCAGAAGAACACCTGTTCGTCCAACGCCGGCCGACGCTCTCGGTGGACGATTTAGAACGCGCCGTTGAGCTGGCTCACGACCTCGCAGACGAGTGGATCGCGGCTGACGAAACGCACTTTGGCACGGATTTCACCTACGCCTTCGTCGTCCCCGAAATCTCCGAGGATGTTCGCTCGTTTGTCGACACGTTCAGCGACCGGACGCTCATCAAATACGGCTACTACGGCCACTACGAAATCAGCCTCATCGTCGTCGCCCCAGAGCGCGAGGATATCGTCGCAAGCGAGAGCGCGGACGTCGCACAGGCCTTTTCGCTGTGGGCCGACCTCGATCTCGAAAAACCTGGCTTCGTCTCGCGCCTGCTTGGACGGCTGCGGCGCTAAGCGGTCGAAAAAAGAAAAACTGGTTCTGCGTCAGTCGTCGCTCGGTTGCGCGATGGAGGTTCCAGATCGAGCGTCTTTGATGTTGGTGTAGCCGATACGGACGAGCGCGAGTGCGAGTCCAATCAGTGTGAGTGCCAACACAATCTGTACGACCGCAGAGAGTTGGGCGCTCAGTGTTGCCTCGGCCATCCACGCGTCGCTCAAGAACTTGGCGTAGATATTCTCGTAGAACGCGAGCCAACCGAGCCCGAGGATGGTGATAGAGACCATCACCGCCATCGGGACGCCCGTCGAGATGAGCTGCTTGCTCTCGTCCCAGTTTGCAAGCCACACGGTCGCCGTCAGGAGTGCGAGGGCAGCGAGCAACTGATTCGCGCCGCCGAACAGCTGCCAGAGCGTGAGCCACGACCCACTCGTGATGAGGACGTAAGCGGGGACGGTCTGGATAACGGCGTTCGAGTAGCGATTCGCGGCGAACGATTCGACGCTCGATTCGGGCGTGCCCACGATTTCTTCCATCATGTAGCGCCCGAGGCGCACGGCGGTGTCCGTACTGGTGAGCAGGAAGCTCACGAGCACGAGGCCCATGAACGGCGCACCGTAGGCCGCTGGGATGCCGAAGCTGGTGAGCATGATGCCACCGCCCGATGCGAAGTTCGGCAGTGCGCGGCCGATGCCGCCGCCTGCGGTCACGCCAGCGATGGCGATCGTCCCGAGCGCGACGGTGGCGAGTAGCCCTTCGCCGAGCATGCCACCGTAGCCGATGACGCGCGCGTCAGATTCCTTGTGGAGCTGTTTCGAGGTCGTCCCCGAGGAGACGAGCGAGTGGAACCCGCTGATTGTCCCGCACGCGATGGTGATGAACAGCAACGGGAACAATGGCGTGGAACCGGTTGTCCCCCAGAACCCGGCGAACGCCGGAATCTGGTCGCTGATGACGAGTGGCTGGCTTGGCGTGATTGCGCCGATGCCAAGCGCGCTGCCGAGCGTGCCGACGATGATGGCGAGCAGTGCGCCACCGACACCTGCGTAGAGCAGGAACGAGGAGAGGTAGTCACGCGGTTGCAGGAGCATCCACACCGGGAGAACGCTCGCTGCTGCGGCGTAAATCATGACAATCGGAATCCACGCCGCGACGTTTGCGTTGATGACGTTCGGAACGGGGAGTGGCCCGTTCAGCAGGATGATGACGTTGCTCGGCCACGTCGCCGGTGTCTCGGCGAGCGGCGTGAGCGCGATTGGGTACTGGATACCGACCCAGACGCTTGCGAACACGCCAGCGACGAACACGACCGTTCCCGGGAGGAACGGCAGGTTCATCTGATAGAGGTACACCCCGAAAATGAACGCGAGCGCGATGTACAACAGACTCGCAGTCGCCGCCTGCGGATAGGCATTGAACACGATGCCAACCACGAGGGCGAACACCGCGACGACGAGGATGATGGTGAGGAAGGCGAACCAGAGCAGCATGTTCTTGCCGCGCTCGCCGACGTACTCACCGATGATGTATCCGATGGACTTCCCCTCGTGGCGGAGACTTGCCGCGAGCGAGACGAAGTCGTGAACACTGCCTAAAAGCGGGTTGCCGATGGCAATCCAGAGCAGTGCGGGGAACCAGCCCCACACTGCGGCGGCGGTGATGGGGCCGACAATCGGCGCACCGCCTGCAATACTTGAATAGTGATGGCCAAGGAGCACCGGCTTTTTCGCCGGAACGTACTCTTGCCCGTCTTCGTACTTGTGTGCCGGTGTTTCACGACTGTCATCCAGGTCAACGAACCGGGCGAGGTACCGCGAATAGCCCAGGTAGCCGACGGTGAACAGGATGAGCGATGTTAACACCAGCCAAATTATCTGTACCATGGTTGCGTGACTCATTCTCAAACATGGAGAAATCGTATATAAAGGTTAACTATTGTTTTACCTAGATGGATTGTCGCTTCCGGTGCAATAGTCTGCGTAAGCGTCTCGTTATTTCCAACTTTAAACTGTCACATCAATAGCTAATTCGCTCGAAACGTCGGTGAGGAACTCGCCTTTGATTTCGGAGATTCGCGTCTCGATTTCCGCGACGATGGGCGGGCCGAACACCTTGTGTGCGGTTTCGAGTCGCTCGCGCTCGATCGCCACACGGTCGCGGAGATAGCGCGCCCCTCGCCCGTCTTCGTCCGGGTCTGGTTCCGGCGTCAGGCGGTTTGCGACGAGACCTGCGACGAGCAACTCTTGGCTTTCGAGTTGCTCAATGGCACGTTCGCTTTCTCGAATCGAGAGCTGGTCTGGGTTGAACACGAGGAAGAAGGCCGCGTCCTCGCGGAGCGTTTCGGTGGCGAACTCGAACATCTCCTTTCGTTTTTGCAGGCGCTCGATGATGGGGTCGCCGTCCATCATGCGCCGCGGTTCGTTGTTGCCAATCGCCGCCCGCTCGTACAGTTTAACGCTCTGTTTTCGCTTGAGCAGCAGGCGTTGAATCCAGCCGTCGAGGAACTCAGGAAGCGAGAGCAACCGGAGGGTGCCGCCCGTGGGCGAGGTGTCGAACACGACGCGGTCGTACGTCGGGGAGTTTCGCATCACGTCTACGAACCGGTCGAACAGCGCCGCCTCGTAGGCGCCGGGCGTCTGGTGTGCCATCTCGATTTGGCGGTCGATTTGGTTGACCATCGCCGCGCTCACTTGGTCTGAGAGCGCGCGTTTGGTCTCCATGAGATGTCTCGAAACCTCCTCGTCGGGGTCGATTTCCATCGCGTCTAAGTTGGGGATGCCCTCGACCGAACTCGGCGTGTCCGTAAACTGCTGGTCGAACACGTCTGAGGTGCTATGGGCGGGGTCAGTCGAAACCAGCAGTGTGTCCATGTCCGCGGTCGCACACTTGCGCGCGAACGCAGAGGAGACGGTGGTCTTGCCAACACCGCCTTTGCCGCCGAAGAAGACGAATTTGCGCATGGTTAGAAGTGGTACTGCTGGCCCTTGCGTTCGAGCATCGACCCACGGTCCCACATGCGCCGCTCCCATGCCTCGAACTCGTCTTCTAAGTACGGCAGGAGTTCTGCGGTGTAGTAGGAGATGGGGCTCGGGATGCCAAATGCGTCGGGGAAACACGCGAGCATGAAGTCGTCTTCTACGTCCTCTGCTTCCTTCTCTACGAGTTCGTAGGCCGGATGGGCAATCATCCCGTGATACAGCCCGGCCAACCACTCTTCGAGCACCTCCCGAAATGCCGCAATCCGCGCTGCGAGTGTCATCTGTTCACAACCTCCTGTGGTGTCGGATAAAACAGTGTCGCCTCCGCGTGCAACTCGGTAACACTGAAGGTGTTCCACAAGCGACGAAGCAGGCATGAACGCGGACGCCATTCCCGTCACGATTCTCTCGGGGAGCCTCGGTGCGGGGAAGACTACCTTGCTCAACCACCTCCTGCACAACGCGGGCGACCTCGACATCGCCGTGCTCGTAAACGACATGGGCGAAATCAACATCGACGCGGCGCTCGTGAGCGACAACTCAGAACTCTCGGTCGCAGACGGTGGCGTCACCGAACTCTCGAACGGCTGTATCTGCTGTGAGCTCCAAGACGACCTGAACGAAGCCGTCGTCCGCCTCGCACAGAACCGCGACTTCGACCACCTCGTCGTCGAGTCCTCTGGCATCAGCGAACCCGAACCCGTCGCCCGGCTGTTCACCACCGAGTCGCGCGCGGCGGCGCTCTATACCGTCGATTCACTCGTCACCGTCGTTGACTCACGGCTCTTTTTCGACGCCTTCGGCGGTGAGGGCGTGGCCGAACGTCGTGGCACCGACGACGCGGACACCCGTCCACTCTCAGACCTGCTCATCGAACAGGTCGAGTTCTCGAATCTGGTCGTGTTGAACAAAACCGACCTCGTCACCGACGAGGAGTTAGAGACGGTGACGGAACTGGTTCGCGCCCTCCGCCCGGACGCGGAACTTCGCTACACCTCGCATGGTGCACTCGACCCGCACGAACTCCTCGGTCAGCACCTCTACGACCCGCAGACGGCGGCCGACGCGGCGGGCTGGAAACAGGCACTCGCCGCAGACGACAAACACGACCACAGCCACCACGACCACGCCCACCCCGAGGAGATGTACGGCGTCTCTTCGTTCACCTTCCGCGCGCGACGGCCGTTCCACCCGACGCGCATCGCAGCCCTCCTCGGCGACCTGCCACGGGGCATCATCCGCTCGAAAGGGGCGTGCTGGGCGGCAGGCTGTGGCGACAACAAACTCGTTTTCGGGCAGGCAGGCCCGTCCGCGCGAATCGAGGTGTCGGGGCCGTGGATTGCGAGTCTGTCGGAACTCGACCAAGAACTCTACAAGGCAAATAGACCGAACCTCGACTGGGACGACGAGTGGGGCGACCGACGCACGGAACTCGTGTTCATCGGCACCGACTTACAGGAAGCCACCATGCGCGAAAACCTCGAAGCCTGCTTGCTCACCGACGAGGAGATGGCCGCAGACTGGGACGCCTTTGAGAATCCACTGCCGACGGAACTCGACGACCTCGTCGTGCTCGCAGAACCCTAACAGGCACAGCCGGTCGAACCGGGCGAGCGCTCGAACGCCATGTCGTCACCGCACGCGGGACACGCAGGCGGTGTTTCTCCCTCAACGTTCAGGTCGAGGATGCGCTCTGCGCAGTCGTGACACCAGTAGGCACCTTTCGATTCTCGGGTTCCACCGCCGCGATTGGTCGATTGGGTGGACGCTTCGAACGTTTCTTTGAGCGTGTCGAGCAGGCCCATAGCTCTGTGCTCAGGGTCGTCGTGTATAGTACTATCTCGCGTGTCCGTGCCTCGCGCACGGCCGCTAGAGGAGCGGGAGACTCAGGAGGACCATCACGAGCAACGCGGCGATGATACCGTAGAAGTAGCGTTCGAGGACAGCCTGTGCGGGGACCTCACCAGCGAGTTCGGGGCGGGCCACCCAGACCATCTGGTAGTAGATAACGGCTCCACAGCCGAGGAAAACGGCGATAGACGCGCCAACCGCCGTATGAATCGGCGCGCCCAGCGAAAGCACGTACACCGGCCCCGCAGAGAAGATGAGCAGGAACGCCGTACACAGGACGACGAGAAACGGGACGGGGTCTATTGGTTGGTTGCGACGAGTCCGAAGCGCCATACCCTACGATACGCCATGACATACCAAGAATGTGTCTTATCGATTATCACGGAACTACCTGCGGCAAACGGCCGATTCCAGCGAGTTTCTGCGGAGACACCCGACAGTATAAGTCACCGGAACGGCGAGAAAGGCCATGAGTCCGAAGTCACAGGGCGACCCGCGCGTCCTTTTCGTGATGAATCTCGTTCTCTCGGCGCTGTTTGCGACGGTGGTCGTCTGGGGTGCGTCGTTTATCGACTTGCTTGCGTTCACCTTTGAGAACGTCGCGACCGCCGCGCTCGTGTTGACCGCGCTCACCTATCTCGTCATCATGCGATAGTGTCGCGTCCGTGGGTCACATCCGGTCATTTATGGCAATCGGCGTTGCCCATACGAACAATGACCATCGAGGACCGCGGCGACGCGCAAGTCGTCACGCACGCACTGGCCAAAGACACGCTGTCGAAACTCAGAGACGTGAAGACCTCACAGGTAGCCTTCCGCAAAGGCCTCGTCAAGCTTGGGCGCATCTGTGGCTACGAAATCATCGACGGCGTCATGGAAACCGAGTACGTCACCATCCAGACGCCGATGCAGGAGACGACCGGCGAGCGCGTCAAAGGCTTAGATGACGTCGTCATCATCAACGTGCTCCGCGCGGCGACGCCATTCGTCGAGGGCCTCCTCAAAGCGTTCCCCCGCGCGAAACAGGGCGTCATCAGCGCCGGACGCGACGAGGAAGCCGGGATGGCGGACGGCGAGTTCCCCATCACGATTGACTACGTGAAACTCCCCGAAATCAAGGAAACCGACACGGTCATCGTCGCAGACCCGATGCTCGCAACGGGTTCGACCATGTGCACCGTCTTAGAACACGTCCTCGAAGACGCGCCAGACCCACAGGACCTCATCGTACTCTCTGCGGTGAGCGCGCCGCCAGGCCTGCTTCGCGTCGCGGATGCGGTTCCCGAAGCGGACATCCTCACCGTCGCCATCGATGACTACCTCGACGACGACGGCTACATTATCCCCGGGCTCGGTGACGCCGGCGACCGCGCGTTCCGCACCCAGTAATCTATACTTATATCTTTTCAGCCAGATTTCGTGACATGAGCGATGCTGCTCCCTGTGACGACTGCGGCGACGCCGTGGCCGATGCCCTGACGCGAACCGTCCGACTGAGCGTAGACCGGTCGCAGATCGACGCCCAACGCCTCTGTCCGGACTGTTTTGCGACGTGGATTGCCCGCTACCAGCTGGAGATGCAACCCGGCCCTGAAACCGTCGGTGACGGGTCGAGCGAAATCATCATCGACTGACCCTCCTGTTTCGGGTGGAAATCGCCTGCGGGAACTCGGATGCCGGCGCCGAAGTTCCGAACGAACCCCACCACTTTCATCTCTATAGCGAAAGATAGTCACACGAGTCGGTTGTCGTGGCCGCTCGCGTCGCGGTGTCGCCACATCGAACCCTCTGATTTCGGGTGGAAACCACCAGCAGGAAGCCGACTGTTCGATGGGAAATCGCTACCGAAACCGACCCCTGTTTTTCTCGTGAGCGCTCTATATGCCACGGCAGGCGTCCGCCCCGCTCGGGGGCTGTCGGTGTGCCCACAGAGCACTTGTCCGTCTCTTTCAGGCTGCCAGTCGCCCTGACATTCCTGTTGGTGAACCAAACCATCCAAATTCTATATAGTTGTGCGTACCAATTTTTCTAGTCACAAATAAAACAGTAAATGCTACCAAATCGTGACACTACAGTTTCGGTTTCGCGTGTATTGCGAACTAGCGTTCAAACTCTGTACCCGTATTTCCTCAAATCTATGTCCCTACACATATTTGCCGAATTATCTATAGAGGATAACAAATCGTCAGCGTGAGTGAATAAGCTTTTCATTCAGAGTCGCCATTGGTGCAGTATGGCAGATAGCAATTCCAACCAATCGACTGGTTCGAACACAAGCCGTCGGACGTTCATGCAGGTGGCCGGTGCCACCGGTATCGCCGCGCTCGCTGGCTGTACCGGCGGCGGTGGCGACACGACCCGTCTCTCCTGGCACGCAGGCGGGACGGGCGGGACGTACTTCCCGCTCTCCAACGAGTTCAAGACCATCGTCGAGGAGTACACCGACTTCACGCTGCAGGTGCAGTCGACCGGTGCATCTGTCGAGAACGTCGGGTCGCTCCAGTCTGGGGACGCGGACTTCGCGCTCATCCAGAACGACGTTGCCTACTTCGCAAAGAACGGCGAAGGCATCGAAGCGTTCGAGGGTAATCCCGTGGAGAACCTCCGCGGCGTCGCGACGCTCTATCCAGAAACCATCACCGTCGTCACGCTGAAATCGACGGGTATCACCGAGCCGGCAGATCTCGCAGGCAAGACCATCAACACCGGTGACCTTGGCTCCGGGACGCAGGTCAACGCTGTCCAGATTCTCGAAGCCATCGGCGTCACCGACTACGAAGAGCAGAACGCCGGCTTCTCGACGGCCGCAGACCAGCTCAGAAACGGCGACATCGACGCCGCGTTCGTCGTCGGCGGCTGGCCAGTCGGTGCGATTTCCGACCTCGCCGCGAACAACGACATCGAAATCGTCTCGTTCACGGGCGACGCCCGCCAGCAGGTGCTTGACGCCGCGCCGTTCTACGCAGAGGACACCATCCCCGGCGGCACGTACCAGGGCGTGAGCGAGGACCGCCAGACGGTCTCCGTCCAGGCGATGATCGCAACGCGTGCGGAACTCGAAGCTGACACCGTCGAAGGCGTGACCGCGGCAATCTTCGACCACACCGACGAGCTGGAAATTAAAAAGAACTTCATCAGCAAGGAATCCGCTCAAGAGGGTATGTCGATCGACCTCCACGAGGGTGCAGCCGCTTACTTCGGCTAAGCACCTGTTACCCTTTCGAACGCGCACTCATCTTTGCTGTCTCCTGAGACAATGCCCCAACACCGATACAAACTCGTGACGCTTGCCGTGCTCTTGCTTGTCTGCAGTGCAGGGCTTGCGACAGCGATTCCGGGCGAACGCGTCCTCGTCGTCTCCGATGCAGACACTGGCGAGCAGTTACTGGCCGTCCCCGTCGAAGAAAACACGACGGTGAACCTTTCCTACATGCACAGCGTCGAAAAGACCCCCGTGTACGACATTTACGAAGTCCACGGCGAGCGCCTTGATAACACCGAGATGCGCTTCCAGTCGTACGGCTGGGGGCTCCCGGCCCGAGAGGACGTCTACACCGAAAACGGCTTTTTCGTATTCAACCCAGAAAATCGGTCGTATGACGAACTTTACGTCAAGCCGGGTCGTATCGCCTCTCATCGCTTGACCGTCGGTGACCAGACGTACGACCTCGTCTCGCTCTCTGACGCTCAATCCGTCCGCATCACCGTAGAGCGCCGCTCTGTGCTCTCAACCGCCCTCTCACTTGAACCATGACTGATACCACACAACCGGCTGAACCCGAGGATGTAGACGAACTATCCGAAGAAGAACAAGAAGCGTTGTTAAAGGAACTCGAACGAAAGCGGTCACTCCGTGGCGTCGCCTCGATTGTCGTCACGGTAATCGCACTCGCCTTCTCGACCTATCAGATGTGGCTTGCCGCACGCGGGTTTGAGTTCAACGTCACCCTCCCGTTCGTGGGCGAAGTTGGGTTTGGCCAGCTCCAGTCGCTCCAGCTAAACGCCATCCACGTCGTGTTCGCCCTCGTGATTGCGTTCTTACTCTTTCCGCCCTCGACCGGCGATGGCTTCGTCTCTGGCCGACTCGCCCGCCTGCATTCGTGGGTGCGTGAGTCTGCGGGCGAGAACAGCGCGGTCGCGGGTGTTGCAGACCGCGTGGCTAACTTTTTCTACTGGTTCATGGGCGACCGAAACATCGACCGCATCACGCCCTTCGACCTCGTGTTGGTGCTCTTGGCGGTGCTCGCGGGCCACTACTACCTCACGAACTTCGAGGAAATCTTGAACCTCCGGGCGGTCGGCCTCTCGGCGGGTCGCACGCTCGGTGAGGTGTACACGTTCCTCGGCCCACTCGACGCCCTGCCCATAATTGGCACCTCGTCGTGGGCGTATCTGCTCGGCATCATCGCCGTCTTGCTCGTCTTAGAGGCGACCCGCCGGGCGCTTGGATTCTACTTGATGGCCATCGTGGGCTTTTTCATCGTCTATGCGAAGTTCGGCTGGCTCATCGCGCCGAACACGCCCGTCATCGGCGTGCTCTCGATTACGGACACGTCGTGGGGGCAAATCATCCGCAATCTATGGTACACAGACCAAGGGATTCTCGGGGTTCCCGTGCGCGTCTCGCTCGAGTTTATCTACATCTTCATCCTGTTCGGGGCGTTCCTCGAAACCTCGGGGGCGGGTCGATGGTTCATCGACCTCGCCTACTCCGTGACCGGGAAGCGCAAGGGTGGCCCGGCGAAGGCGTCGATTCTCGCCTCAGGCTTCATGGGAACCATCTCCGGGTCGTCGATTGCGAACACGGTGACGACCGGTGCGTTCACCATCCCGCTGATGAAGCGCTCTGGCTACCGCCCCGAGTTCGCGGGGGCGGTCGAAGCCTCGGCTTCCTCGGGTGGCCAGATTCTCCCGCCCGTCATGGGCGCGGCCGCGTTCCTCATCGTTGAGTACACGCTGACGCCGTACCCCGACGTCATTATCGCCGCCGCCATCCCCGCAATCGTCTTCTTCTTCGGCGTCTGGGTGATGGTTCACCTCGAAGCCTCTCGGCTCGACATCGGTGGCGTCGAAGGCGTTGACCTCGTCAACGTCGGTGACCACATGAAAAGCGGCTGGTTCTACCTCCTGCCGCTTGGCTTGCTGCTCTACTACCTCATCATTGTGCGCCTCTCTGTGGCCCGCTCTGCGTGGTTCACGCTGCTGGCCATCATGGCGCTCATCGTGGTGGTGGCCGCCTACAACGAACGGACGCGCGTCCCGCTCATCGGCTCTATCGTTGGCCTGTTCGCGCTGCAGTTCGCTGCCTACCTGTTCACGGGAACGGGTCTCGTCGGCGCGGCACTCGGTGAGACGGGGCCAGCCTTAGGTGCCGTCGAAGCGCTGTTCGCCGCTGGCGGCTCGCTCGGCATCATCATGCTCGGCGTCGGCGTGGCGACGTTGCTCGCCCGGCCGAACATCGAGGCACCGCTGCTCGAATACGATGACCAAGTCGATGACGCAGCGGAGACGGTCGGCAAAGTGCTCAACCGGGAACGGTTGATGGACACTGCGGCCGCACGGTACGCCACCTTCATCCTGAAGGCGATGGACGGCGGTGCACGTACCGCGACTACCGTTGTCGTGGCTGTGGCCGCAGCCGGTATCATCCCCGGCGTCATCGCGACCTCCGGGCTGGGACCGAATCTGACGGCGCTTATCTTGAACGTCGCCGGCACGTCGTTTGTCCTCTTGTTGATCATCACGGCTATCTCGTGTATCATCCTCGGGATGGGGATGCCGACCACCGTCACCTACATCATTCTGGTGTCGATGCTCGGGCCAGCGATGACTTCCTTTGGGATTCCGATTCTCGCAGCCCACCTGTTCATCCTCTACTTCGGCGTCATCGCAGACATCACGCCGCCGGTGGCCGTGGCTGCCTACGCCGCGTCCGGTGTCGCAAAATCCGATCCCTTCCAAACCGGGGTCGAAGCGTTCAGCCTCTCGCTGAACAAGGCCATCGTGCCGTTCGCGTTCGTCCTCTCGCCGGGTATCTTGCTCATCCGTGGGGTCGGGACGGGCGAGGAAGTGCACGTCATTGGCTTGGCTGATGTGCTCGACCTCGGCTTCTTCATCCCCGAAGTCGTCTTGCCGATTATCGGTGTGTTCATCGGCGTCGTCGGTCTCGGTGCCACGGTTATCGGCTACCTCTACACCGACGTCAGCAGAACAAACCGCGCCCTCTTCGCCGTCTCCGCGCTGTTGCTCATGGCTCCCGGGATGCTCACCAACGTCGTAGACTCGATTGCGAACACGGGCGAACTCGGCACGGTGCAACTCGCGCTTCGCGGCGTGGGTGCCATCCTGTTCGTCTTGCTCGTTGTCACGAACCGTCGCGCCGCCGGCCCTCGCGCTGAGGGTGCGAGCGCGACTTCCGACACGACGGCATAATTTACGACTCGGTCACTCGATTTTTGCGCGGCCGCTCGTCGCACTTTGAATTCGGTCACGGAGCGTCGCGGCTTCAGAAACCGGTGTACGCACAGAAAAGGAAACGTCCGCCTCGTAGGCCGCGTCGAACTCGTAGCCCGTCGATTCGATGATGCCACGAACTGTGCCTGAATCGTCGTATTCGACGGTAATCGACACCTGCTCGTGGGGTCGTTCTTCTTTGATACCCGCCGCCTCGACCGCTTTCTTTGTCGCCTGTGAGTAGGCGCGAACAAGCCCACCAACGCCGAGGTTCGTCCCGCCGTAGTAGCGCGTAATCACGACGACGACGTTCTCCAACTCCTCGTGTTTCAGGACGGAGAGCGCGGGCTTCCCGGCGGAGTTGGTCGGCTCGCCGTCGTCGCTCTCCCACTCGCGCAACGGGTCTGCTCGTATTCGGTAGGCGGGCACGTTGTGCGTGGCGTCTGCGTACTCGTCGGAAACGGCGTCGATGAATGCCTCTGCGTCCTCGACGGTCGAGGCGGGCATGGCGTGGCCGATGAACTCAGACCCGCGCACGGAAACGCGGGCTTCGCCGCGGCCGCGGACGGTGCGATACGGGTCTGTCGTCATGTCCCATGGCTTCGACAGCCGCGCCTATACGCGTTACGAGAAGATGAGAAAAGCGAGGGCCAATGCCCTCTCCGGGAGAGAATGTGGTTCGATGGTGCCTCTGACTGCGACGGCGTAGACGGGTCGCGTCGTTTCAGTCCGTCGCCATGTGTACGTTTACGGCGCTTCTATTCAATCCATCGACCGAACTGGGGGCTCAGCGGCAGGTTTTGTCACACGTGTTACTTACTGACGTCTAAGTCTTCGCCCACGCGGACGATGGCTTCGAGGTCGAAGCCACCCTCCGCTAAGTTCTCGACGGCGCCCTGATTGCGGTCGACGACCACGATGAGCCGAGAGACGGTTGCGCCGAGTTCGGTTTCGACGAACTGGGCGGTTTCGAGAATCGTGCCGCCGGTCGTCGTCACGTCTTCGAGGAGCGCCACCTTGTCGCCTTCCTCGATGGTTCCCTCGATGCGGGTGTCGGTGCCGTAGCCCTTCGCCTCCTTGCGGATGAACGCACCCTTGATGCCCGTCTTCATCGTCACCGCGGCGACGAGCGGCACTGCTCCCAACTCGGGGCCAGCTATCACGTCTATGTCGCTGTCTGCGAGCATCGACGCAATCTCTTCGGCAATCGCTTCGAGCACCGCCGGTTGGGTCTCGAAGATATACTTATCCACGTAGTACGTCGAGGTCTCGCCGCTCGCCAGTTCGAACTCGCCGTACTTCACAGCGCCACACTCCTCGATAAGAGACGCAATGTCAGCCATTGCCAATTCGACTGCGAGAGGCGGCAAAAACGTTGTCTATTCGAGTTCGATTTTCCGGACGAACGGCAGGCGACGAATCTCATTGATGAGGTCGCCGGGCAGCTCGTCGTCCATGATGATGTAGAGGCGCGGTTCGTCGGTGAACTCCGGGTCTTCGCTGATGGTCTGGCGAATCGAGATGCCGTTGTCCGCGAGCAGGCCCGTCACCGTGGCGACGATGCCCGGTTCGTCTGCATCTGCGACTTCGACCGTAAGCACGGTCAAATCGAGCACTGGCGCGAGGTCGCGCAGGCTCGGAATCGCGGAGATGTTCTCGAAGATACGTTTGAGTTCCTCGTCTGCGAGAATCGCGTCGGTCGTCGCGTCTACGACTCTGCGGTCTACGTCAATCTCGCGGGCGATGCCCGTGTTCGGGATTTCGATGCCGCCCGAAACGACCCGGCCCTGTTCGTTCACCGAGAAGCCGCGTTCGAGCAGGAGGCGGATGACCGCCTGCTGGCTCGGGCTGCCCTCGAACTTCTGCATGATTTCGTCGAACATTCAGAGCGCACCTTTCGTACTCGGCGTGTCCGTCCGCCGCTCGTCGATTCGCGTCGCGTCGTCGAGGCTCCGAGCGAGGGCTTTGAACAGCGCCTCGACCTCGTGGTGGGCGTTGTCGCCCGTGACGCTCGCGTGCAGCGTCAGCCCGGCGTTCATGGCGAGCGACATGGCGAAGTGCTCTGCCATGTGGCTCGTGAACTCCCCGATGTGGTCTTGGGAGAACTCGCCTTCGAAGCCGAAGTAGGGGCGACCCGAGATGTCAACGACGACGGAGGCGACGGCCTCGTCCAGCGGTACCTTGCGGTCTGCATAGCGGACGATGCCGCGTTTGTCGCCAAGCGCCTCGTCGAAGGCTTGGCCAAGGGTGATTGCCACGTCTTCGACGGTGTGGTGGTCGTCAATCTCCAAGTCGCCGTCACACCGCACCGTCAGGTCGAACAGCCCGTGGGTGGCGAATGCTTCGAGCATGTGGTCGAAAAAGCCGATGCCCGTGTCCACGACGGATTCGCCCTCGCCGTCGATTCCGAGGGTAACCTCGATGTCCGTCTCGGCCGTTTCGCGCGTGACGGCCGCCGAGCGTTCACTCATAGCAGGAAAAAGACTGTCCACCTACATGGTGGTTCCGTTTATCCGGGTTTACTCCAACGCCGCCTGCGCGTCTGCGAGCGAGAATCGCCCCTCGTACAGCGCACTCCCGACCACGACGGCGTCCGCCCCCGCATCTCGCAGCGCCACCACGTCCTCGATAGTCGCCACGCCGCCACTTGCAACGATTGGAATCTCGACTGCTTCCGCAAGTCGTTTCACCGGCTCAGTCTGGACGCCTTCCAGCCTGCCCTCCACGTCCACGTCGGTGAAGAGAATCGCGCCCGCACCGAGTTCCTCGTAGCGTTTGGCGGCTTCTGCCGGGTCGAGTCCCGTGCCCTCAGTCCATCCCGAAACCACGACTTCGCCACCTTTCGCGTCGAGCGAGACCATCACGCTGCCCGGATACTGTTCGCTAATCTCCTCGACAATCTCGGGGTTTTCGATAGCGGCGGTTCCGAGAATCACGCGGTCAACGCCCCGCGAGAGCAGGTCGAAGGCGTCTTCGGCCGTGCGAATGCCACCGCCGAGTTGCACGTCCACGTCCACGGCGTCGAGGATGGCTTCGACGGCCGTCGCGTTCTGGCGCTCGCCCTCGAACGCGCCGTCTAAGTCCACGAGGTGGAGGGTGGTCGCGCCCGCCGCAATCCACTTCTCTGCGGCTTCGACAGGGTCGCCGTAGGTCTTTTCGGTGCCGCGCTCGCCGCCGACGAGCTGGACGACCTGTCCGTCTTGCATGTCCACTGCCGGGATGACGCGAAACTCTGGAAATGCGCTCATTGCCCGGAGGTGGGGAGGGCGTGTGCGTAAAGCCCTCGGCTTCGGCAGGAACTGCTACTCGGCTTCGTCCTCGTCGGGTTCGACCAACACCAGCGGGTTGCCGTACAAATCCTCAATGACGGCTTCGAGGCCGAACAGCCGTTCTGCCGGTTGCTGGCGGATCGTCACGTTGCCCTCCGCGAGTTGTTCGATGGTGCCCCGACAGTCGTGAACCACGTAGGCCCACGGCGTGGCGTTCCCGATTTGGGCGCGCATTCGCGCGGCGGTCTCCGGCCCGTGAAACTCGTCGTGTGGTTTTTCCAGTGCGATTGCCACTTCCGTCTGTGCCCATGGGGTCACCGTGACCCACCGAACGCCCGGTGCGACCTCCGTATCCTCACGCGGGACGAACCCGAGCGTGTTGGTGTAGAAGTCGAGCGCGTCGTCCTGGTCTTCGACATACACCGTGACGAACGCCAACCGTTCTATCATAGCCCAGTTACACCATTCGACAATATACCTCCGTTGGCCGTTTCCGAGGCCGACACGGTTTAACCGCCTCGCCACCATCGATGTGACGTGCTTAGCGCGCTGCTCATCGTTGGCTTGCTCGTCGCTGCCTTTGTTGGGTTCAACATCGGTGGCTCCTCTACGGGCGTGGCCTTCGGCCCGGCTGTTGGCAGTCGCGTCATCTCGAAACTCGCCGCTGCCGCGCTGATGTCCGGCTTCGCCCTGCTCGGCGGCTGGACCGTGGGCCGCAACGTGGTCGAAACCATGGGCGGCCAAATCGTCCCACAGGACTACTTCACGCTCGCGGCGAGCGTCGCCATCCTGTTTTTCATCGGTCTCGCGCTGCTCATCTCGAACCTGTTTGGCGTCCCCGCTTCGACCTCGATGACCGCCGTCGGCGCGATTGCGGGCCTCGGCGTCGCTACCGGCAGCATCGACTGGGCCGTGATGGGCCACATCGTGAGCTGGTGGCTCGTCGCGCCCATCCTCGCCTTCTGGGTGTGTGCGGTCATCGGGCGCTATCTCTACCCCTATCTCGACCACTGGTTCGCCTTAGACCGAAGCGACGGCGCGTTCATCGAACTCGACCGCTCGGGGGTCATCCCGCGCCCGCACTTCGGAGAGACTGTGAGCCCGCGAAACATCCTCGGCGGCATCCTCGTCATCGCCATTGGCTGTTACATGGCCTTCTCTGCGGGCGCGTCGAACGTCGCAAACGCCATCGCGCCGCTGTATGGCAACGGCGCTATCACGATGAATCAGGGCATCCTGCTCGCCGGGGGCGCAATCGGCCTCGGGGCGTTCACCATCGCCCGGCGCACCCTCGATACGGTTGGCAACGACCTGACCGACCTCCCGATTCTCGCCGCGCTCATCGTGGAAGTCGTGAGCGCGAGCCTGATTACGGGCCTCTCGTACCTCGGCATTCCCGCGAGCCTCGCCGTGAGCGCGACGATGTGCATCATCGGCCTCGGCTGGGGGCGCGCCACCCGAACCGTGACCATCTCACAGGCCGCGAGCGTCGCGGTCAGGGGAACTGCAGGCGGTGCGACGGCCGAAGACGGCGGCGTCTCGGTGAACGCGCTCACCGCAGAGCGCGAGGAGACGGTGCCAAAGATTGGCGAACAGCAACCCGACTCCATCACCGCGAGCGAGCTGTTCGACCCGCAGGCGACGGGCAAAGTCATCATGCTCTGGTTGCTCACGCCGACGCTCGCCGCCGTCGCCTCGTACCTACTCTTCCGCTTTGCCCCCTTCGTGTGAGCATCCCGCCTGATTTATCATGACCTCGCAAACAGCAAGGTCTAACAAGCAGGCGACCCAACCGAGCCATGATGCCCACGGTAGAATACCTCAACTACGAAGTACTGGACGACCAGGGCTGGGACATGGACGACGACGACCTCTTCGAGCAGGCTGCAGACGCCGGTCTCGACGCAGAGGACTACGGTACCCTCGAAGTCAACCAGGGCGAGTACGTCCTCGAAGCAGCAGAGGCACAGGGCTACGACTGGCCTTTCTCGTGCCGTGCTGGTGCCTGTGCAAACTGCGCAGCCATCATCATGGAAGGCGAAATCGAGATGGACATGCAGCAGATTCTCTCCGACGAAGAAGTCGAGGAGAAGGGCGTTCGCCTGACCTGCATCGGCAGCCCTGCCGCTGACGAAATCAAAATCGTCTACAACGCAAAGCACCTCGACTACCTGCAGAACCGCGTCATCTAAACGCTTCCCTGCAACCTTTTCCGCGCTGCTACAGCCGTGAGCCACAGCACTCGCCCACCACAAACGCTTATCTCGCTTGAGTGTCCGTATTCTGTCAGTGTTCGCTTCGATTCCAGACCTCCTGCGGCTTCTCATCATTCCGGTTCTCGGGTGGGCAGCGTGGCGCGATATTAAGACCCGCCGGGTGCCGAACGTGACGTGGATTCCCCTCGCACTCCTCGCCGTCTCGCTGTTCGCGTGGGACGGCTACACCGCCTACACCAGCAGCGCGTTCGCCCGCCAGTTGTTCCTCATCCGTGCAGGCCTCAGCGTCGGCCTCGTCATCCCGCTCAGCTACCTGTTCTGGCGCATCGGCGGCTTTGGCGGCGCAGACGCGAAGGCGATGTTCGTCCTCGCCGTCCTGTTTCCGACGTTTCCCGTCTATCGCGTCGCGGACACGGTGCTCCCCTACGCCTGGACGCCGATTGGCGTCTTCTCGCTCACCATCCTCACGAACACCGTCCTCATCGGGCTGTTCTATCCGGTGGTGCTGACGCTCAGAAACGCCCTCTCTGGCAACGTCTCTGCGGTGATGTTCGTCGGCAGACCCGTCTCGTGGCAGCGAGTCACCCAATCCTATGGCCGCCTGCTCGAAACGCCCGCGGGCTTTACCCGCGGCGGTCTCGACATCGACGCGCTGCGGATGTACCTGCGCTATCGCGGGCTGACGCTCGAAGCCGTCAGAGGCGACCCTGATACGTACCGCGACCCGCGGTCGCTTCCCGCAGAGCCGAATCCGCCGGGCGACGGTGCGCTCACCGACGGGGGCGTCGAACTCGAAGCGACCGAACCCGACCCCGCAGACCCCACCGCAAACGACCCGTGGGGCGCACAGGCGTTTCTCGACGACATCGACCACTCGGCCTACGGCACCACGCCCGCCCAACTGCGCGAGGGACTCGACTTACTCGTCACCGCAGACGAGGTGTGGGTGTCGCCGGGCGTGCCGTTCATCGTCCCGCTGTTCGTCGGCCTGCTCGTCGCGCTCACCTACGGCGACGTGCTGTATTCGCTCTTGCAGGCGCTCGGACTCGCGTGAAAAGACTCAAAGCCGCCTCCTCCCTTCTCCCGACTATGATTGACCTCGCGTTCGACGAGAACGGCCTGCTCCCAGCCATCGCACAGGACGATGAGACGGGCGAGGTGCTGATGCTCGCCTACGTCACCGAACAAGCGGTTGCGAAAACCGAGGAAACCGGCCTCGCTCACTACTACTCGCGTTCGCGCGACGAACTCTGGAAGAAGGGGGCAACCAGCGGCCACGTCCAACACGTCTCCGAGATTCGCGTCGATTGCGATGGCGACACCCTACTCTACCTCGTCCAGCAGGACGGCGGCGGGGCCTGTCACACGGGCTATCGCTCGTGTTTCTACCGCACGCTCTCGGGTGAGGTGGTCGGTGAAAAGGCGTTCGACCCGGACGACGTCTACTGAGTCGCTTCTTCTTTCTCGGCTTCGATGGCTTCTTCTTTGGCCGCAATCAGTGCGTCGTACATCCCGTCTGCGAGTTCCTGTGCGCGGTGGATGCCGCGTGCCTCGGCGTAGATGCGGATGAGCGGTTCGGTGCCGCTCGGGCGGACGAGCACCCACGCATCGCCGTAGTCGAGGCGGAAGCCGTCGATGGTCGAAAGCTCCGCAGACGCCTTCTCTGCTTGCTGCTCTGCGGCGTACAGCATCGCGTCGTACTCGGCGTCGGAGTCGTAGTGAATCTTCGTCCGGACGTTCTCGTAGCCCTCGAAGCGGTTTACGACCTCGCTCGCGGTGCGGTCTGCGAGCAGTTCGAGGAACTTCGCGGCAGTGTACGCCCCATCACGGGCAAGCCGATAGTCGGGGAACAAGACGCCGCCGTTGCCCTCTCCGGCGACTGGGACGTGCACGTCGCCCCGTTGGAGTTCTTCGATGCGCGTGATGATGTTCGTGCTTCCCACCGGCGTCAGTTCGAGCGACGCACCGATTTCGGTGGTCAGGTCAACGAGGCGCTGGGAGACGTTCACCGCGGAGACGGTGGCGTCGTCGGGCGTGAGTTCGGCCTCCGCAAGCGCGGCGAGCGTGGCGTCACCTTCGATGTAGCGCCCTTTCTCGTCGTAGAAGATGGCGCGGTCTGCGTCGCCGTCGTGGGCGATGCCGATATCCGCACCCGACGCGCGGACGAGGCGGCCGAGGTCTGCGAGATTTTCGGGGATGGGTTCGGGGTCGCGTCCGGGGAAGTAGCCGTCCGGTTGTGCGTTTACGGTCACGACCTCACAGCCGAGTTCGCGGAAGAAGTCGGGGCTGGTGAGAGAGCCCGCGCCGTGGCCCGGGTCGAGGGCGACGGTCAGGTTCGCCGCGGCGATTGCCTCGCGGTCGACCGAGTCGAGGAGTTCTTCGACGTACGCATCGCGCGCGCCATCGACGACGCGGGTGGTGCCCGTCTCGTTCCACGCTACCTTGTCGAACTTCTCCCCGAGGATGGTGCCCTCGACGCGTTCGAGCTGGTGTTTCGAGAGTTCGACGCCATCGTCACCGATGAGTTTGATGCCGTTGTACTCCGGCGGGTTGTGACTCGCCGTAATCATGAGCCCGGGGACGCCTTCGCGCTCGGCATATGCCTGTAAGCCCGGCGTCGGGATGATGCCGAGGCGGTCTACGTTCGCCCCGGTGCTCGCAAGCCCGCTCGCGGCGGCGTCTGCGAACATCCGTCCAGTGGTTCGTGTGTCTCGGCCAACGGCGACGCGGTCTGCGTTCCAGACCGTTCCAGCGGCCGCGGCGACGCGCAGGGCGAACGAGGGCGTGAGTTCGATGTTCGCCACCCCACGGGTGCCACTCGACCCGAATACTTTCATTGTCGAATCCCTAGCGGCGGCCAATTGAAAGCCTTGCGACGTTCTCCGGCGGGTGTGTGGCAGTCTCGGGCAGGATTCGACGGTCAGGTGTGCACGGCGTGATAAACCAATAACGGGGATATCAAACCGACCACCTTGCTCTGTTTTGCCCTACTCGCTACCGGTTGCCTCCGGTGTTCGTCGCCCCCAGAGAAGGGACAGCGCGTTGCCCACACCGACGACGACCGCGAATTTCGCCAAATCTGGACTCACCCCTGCAAGCAACACAGCCCCGCCAGCGACGCCCATCACGACGAATCCGAGTTCCATGTAGTTCGGAACGGTGTCGTACACTACCCGAACCGAACCACCTGCAAAGACGAATGCGTAGCCACAGAGTAGTCCCAACACCGTTGGAGCGATGTCATTGGCGATTCCCCACGCCACCACCGTCGCCACAAACAGCGCAAGCCCTTTCGAAACGGTGCGTTGAGTTTTCAAGTGCACAACAAAGCGTTCGCTGAGGGATGGATAAATTATCTCTGAATGACATGTCCGTGTCGGTGAAAAACAGCAGTCGCGATGTATTATTCAGTCGTCCGCGCTCACCGACCCACTACTCTCATTTCCAAGCGCCTCGTTCACGGTGCCAGCCGTCTGTTTCAAGATGCCGCGGAAGGCCTTGCGCCGGGCGACGAACAGGGCTCCCCCGAGGACGACATAGAGCGCCGTGTAGGCGAGCAGGAGTTCGTAGCTCGAAATAGAGAGCGTGATGAGGTCGCGGATGAGCAGGAACTCCATGACGACCTGCGAGACGAACAACACGAGAAGGGCAATCGCCTCGCGCACCGAAATCTCGAAGTTCACGAGCAGGGCGATGGCGAAGAACGACTGGGCTGCAGTCAGCCAGATTTCGCCCGACTGTTTCTGGTCGAACGGGAGTGCGCCGTACGTGCCAAGTGCGATGGAGTAGACGACCACGAGCGTCCCGATGAGGAGCGTCCACTGGTTGAGTTTCGAGGAGATGAGCGCGTTGAATCCGGCGGTCGAGCGCGCCTTGTTCACGAGGTAGGCGACGACGATGAGTTCGGGCGACTCAGATGCGAGCGGCGCAATCCACTGAATCATGAAGAAGGACGGAATCCCGACTGCGGTGCCGAGTTCTTCGAGGCCGTGGGCGAACGGTTCGACGGCGGTGAAAATCATCAGCCCGGAGTAGGCAAACAGCACGAAGACGGCTGCAAGGCGCGGCCCGCGGGGGAACTGCTGGAGATAGGCGGGCACGCCCACGTTGTGTTCTTCGGTCTCCACGTCGCCTTTGAGGACGATGAGGATGTAGGTGATGTAGAGACCGACGAGGAACGCCATGTCGAAGATGTCGATGCCGCCGCCGAGCGGGACGAGGAACGCCCAGAGTGTCGCGGCGAGCAGGAAGACGATTTCGAGGCCGACGTCGCGGTCGAGTTTCACCACGTCTGCGAGGAAGCCACTGCGGCGTTCGACGGCCGGGTCGTCCCCAGACCCGCGCCGGAAAATGGTGAACAGCGCGATTCCGGCCCAGCCGAGACCGATGAGGATGCGGTTCGCGCCGGTCATGTTCGCCACGGCGAGGTTACCGGCTTCGATACCGCGTTCGGTGCCGGCATACACGCCTGCGTTCCACGCGTAGAGCGCGTCAACCGCGTATTCGGGCGCGACGGCGAGCACCGCCAAGATGGCGATGGCGAACGCCCGGGGAACGTCTTTTTCTGCGGTTTCTGCCCCCCACGCGAGCAGGAAGGATGCGCCGAGGACGGCGAGGCCGCTCACGGCCACGGTGGCCATCGTCGAGAGCGACGGAATCAGCCCCAGCCACACCGCGATCCACGGCAGCGTGAGCGCGACGGTCGCCGCAATCGCACCGAGTGCTTGTCGTTTCATCTGTCGATTCGCCCCTCCTCGTCGCCTGCCTTCCAGCACGCGGATGATACGCGTATCATGTCTGTCTCGAGTAGTGTGTCTCGTCCGTGACAAAGCGCGTCACGTATTTAATCCACAAGCTATCCGTCTTCTTGGCGATTTCGGGTGTGAGCAGCGCTGAGGCTCAAAAATCCGATGTTTTGCGGGTGGTGGGGGATTTGCCGGATAGAGGGCCTCAAACCCCGATACTCGACTAAATCAGGGGTAGATTGTCGATTTGCTCAATCGAGCACGTCGATGTCCGCGCGTGGGGCGTTCTTCTTCACGCTCTCGATGCCGCGTTCTGCGCCCTGTTTGGTCTGGTAGCCTTCGCCGCTGTCTGCGATGATGTTCCCGTTCGAGGCGACGAGCCGCCAGCGCCACTCGCCTGCGGCGTCTTTGAACAGTTCGAACGTCGGAGTGTTTGCCATACTTGACTCTCGCACGACCAGTACAAAGAAGCGTGGTGTCTCAGATTCGACAGGACACGGCGATTCCCTGCCCGACCGGGAGCGCGTAGGTCTCGAACCCGTCGGCGTGCGAAACGTAGTCAAAATACGCGGCCACCGCGCGGGTGCGCTCGTTCGGCGCTGGTTCCCCCGAGAGCGTCGCCTCCAAGCCTGCGGGGGTGAGCGGCTGTTCGGTGTCGGTGCTGAGCACGTTATCTGCGATAATCGCCCCACCCGGCGCGACGGCGTCTCGAACGGCCTCGAACCCCTCGACGTAGTCTGCGGTGTTATGGTCGAGGACGACGAGGTTGAACGGGCCGCGTGCTTCGCGCGCGAGTGTGATGGCATCTCCCTGTGCAAATGTGGCCTTCTGTGCGAGGCTGCCGCGCTCGAAGTAGGCCTCCGCATCCGCGAGCAATCCCGCATCTCGGCCGGTCAGGGTGATCGTTCCTTCTTCGGGGAGTACGCGCGCAATCCAGTACGCAGAATACCCAAACCCAGAGCCGAGTTCGAACACGGTTTTCGTCCCACGCAGGCGAGCACACAGCGCGAGCGTCCGGCCAACTTCTGCGCCGACGATAGGAAACCCCTCGCGGGTCGCTCGCTGTTCCATCTCCGTGAGAATCTCATCCGCGTTCGGCCCGGCCAGTTCGAGGAGTGCAGCCACCGTGTCCGAATGGAGTCGAGCCATAGGTGGACTACGCCGATTTCGCTCCTAATCGTTCCTCTACCTGCGCACTCGTATCATCCAATCACCACAAAACCTACCACGTCGCCACGAGCAGGCGTCGTATGGTCAACTTCGGGCTCATCCTCGGAGGCCTCGTGTTCGCCGGACTGGGCGTCCTCGCCATCCGCGACCCGGAGTTTTTCGCCATCGTCGCCATCTCGCTTCGCTCGGGGTCGATGCAGGAGCCCGGAAGCATCGAACCGTCGGCGGGACAGACCGACTTCGCGCCGTTTGCCGGCGGTTTATTCCTTTTCATCGGCCTCGTGCTGGTCATCATGGCGGTCTGACTCGTTCCACAACCGTTTTCACCGCCGCAGAGTCGTGTGTCAGGTATGCAAAGCCTCGAGGAAAAACGGGTGTTTGGGGAAAAGACGGGCAAGACCGTCGTCCTCGCGGCCACCGATGTTGGCGTTGCTGCCGTCTCTCTTGCGGGCGAACAGGTCGGACAAATAGAACTCTTAGCGCAGTGTACCGCCCGGGACGTAGCGACGAGCGACGACCAAGTGGCCATCGCCACGGACGAAGACGTACTGCTCCACGACGGCGACGACTTCACGGAAACCGACTTCGGCCCCGCGACCGCCGTCCGATTCAGCGACGGCGTCCTGCTCGCGGGAGCCGAAGACGGGACGCTCGCGCGCTTCGACGCCGGCTGGACGACAATCGCGGAACTCGACGCCCGAATCAACGCGATTTCGAGCAACCTCGTCGCCACCGACGCGGGCGTCTGTCAGGTCACCACCGCAGACTGCATCGAAGCCGGACTCTCCACGGTGCGCGACGTGTCAACCGACGGAACGCCACACGCCGCCACCGCAGACGGCCTCTACTACCTCGGGAACGGCTGGATGGACGCCCTCGACGGCGATTTCCACATGGTCGCCACCGCCGAAGACGGCGGGGCGCACGCCGCCACCGCAGACACATTTTACGCCCACGACGACGAGTGGGACGCCGTCTCGCTCCCCGTCTCGGGGCAGGTCGCAGACGTGGCCTACGCCGACGCCACCTACGCCGCGACGGTGGACGGCACCTTCCTGCTCGACGCAGGAGAGGGCTGGCGCACCTACCCGCTTGGCCTGCGTGACGTGCACGCACTCTGCGTGCTGTAGTGGACCGAAAATGGGTTGATGCCGTGGGTGTACCCTTCGACTATGATTGTCAGTGGGTCGGCGTCGCAGGCGCTCGCAGCGGCACTCGCAGCCGAGCTGGGCGAACCACTTGCGATGACCGAAACCGAACACTTCCCGGACGGTGAACTGCTCGCGTCTGTCGGCGCGTTCGACGCTGAGCGCGCCATCATCGTCTCCTCGACCGTTTCGAGCGACGCGCACGTCGAACTGCTCCAACTCCAAGACGCCGCCCGCGAGGCCGGGGCGGAAGAAATCATCACCGTCATCCCGTACATGGGCTACGGCCGACAGGACAAGTCGTTCAAAGCGGGCGAACCCGTCTCCGCCCGCGCGATGGCCCGCGCCATCTCCACCGGAACCGACCGGGTCATCACCGTCAATCCGCACGAAGAACTCCTCTGTGACTTTTTCTCCGTTCCCTGCGAGTCGGTTGACGCCGCGCCACACCTCGCAAACGCCCTCCCTGCAGACCTCGACCAACCGGTCTTCCTCGCACCCGACGAGGGGGCCATCGACCTCGCCGCGTCCGTCCGCGACGCCCACGGCGCAGGCGACACCGACTACTTCGTCAAAAAACGCCTCTCGGGGAGCGACGTAGACATCACCCCAAGCGACACCGACGTCTCGGGGCGCGACGTGGTGCTCGTAGACGACATCATCGCCACCGGCTCGACGATGAGCGAGTCCATCGAAATCCTCCAAGGGCGCTCCCCAAATCGCGTGTTCGTCACCTGCGTCCACCCGATGCTCGCTAGCAACGCCCAGACGAAACTCGCCCGCGCGGGCGTCGAAGCGATTTACGGCACGGACACCATCGAACGCGCCGTGAGCAGCGTGACGGTGGCCCCGGCGATTGCCGAGGCGATTAATACAACAGTAATCGGTGAAATCGAAGAAACCGAAAAATGACTTAGCTGACTAAGCGTCTGCTTTCTCGATTGCGAGCGTCATCGTGACGCCTTCGACGTCCCATTCTTTGCGGTGGCCGTCTTCGACTGCGCCCACGTCCGTGGCGCGAACCTCGTTTGCGATGAGGTCTTTGTGCGCCGAGACGAGGTCTGCAACGCGCTCGTCTGCGATGTCGTAGTCGAGGCGGATGGCGGCATCTAAGTCTAAGTCGAGGTCTTTGCGCATCTCTTGGACGCGGCGGATGACCTCACGGGCGTAGCCCTCACTCTCGATGTCCTCGGTGAGCGTGGTGTCCACGTACACCGTTCCGTGCGAACCGCCTTCGAGCGAGAAGGGCGCGGCGCTCGTGCCTTCTGGCGTCTTCGTGACGAAGGTGACCATGTCGTCTTCCAATTCAATGTCCTCGCCGAGTTGCTCGCTCACGGCGTCTTCAAGCACCGACAGCGACGGCACCTCGATGCGCGCCTCGTTGAGTGCGTTCATGACCTTCCCGGCGTCGCCGCCGAAGGCGGGTCCGAGGAGGCTCATGTCGGCTTCGGCGCTGTAGTGGAGTTCGCCCCACGACTCTTCGGGGTCGATGACCTCGATGGTGCGGGCGTTGAGACGGTCTGCGACGAGCGTCGCCTGCGAGCGAACGGCCTCTGCCACGCTGTCGTCACCGGCGTCAACGACGATGCGCGTGACCGGCCAGCGGAGTTTGCGCTCTGCTTGCTGGCGGGCGTTCGACCCGGCTTCCTCGACGGCGCGGACGACTTTCATCTCCCACTCCAACGTCTCGTTGTGGAGGGCTGGGTCGTACTCCGGCCAGTCGCACATGTGGACGGTGTCGTAGCCTTCGTCGCCAGTGAGATTCTGGTAGATCTCTTCGGTGATGAACGGCGCGAACGGCGAGAGCAGCGAGACGACTTCTGAGAGGACGTGGTAGAACGTCGTGTACGCCGCCGTCTTCGAATCGGACTCGGCTTCTTCCCACATCCGCTCGCGGACGACCTGGATGTAGAACCGGGAGACATCCTCGACAATGAAGTCGATGAGCGTGCCGACCGCGCGGTCGTAGCGGAAGTCCTCCATCGACTCGGACATGGCCTGCTTGACCGTCTGCAGGCGCGAGAGGAGCCAGCGGTCTTCCTGTTCGAGGGTGAGTTCGGCGACGGTCTGGGCCTCGGGGTCGAACCCGTCCATCCGCATGTACGGCAGCGGGAAGCGGAAGACGTTCCAGAGGATGTTGAGGTGGCGCTGCATGGTCGCCATCTCGTCCCACGAAAAGCGCATGTCCTCGCCCTGCGGGTTCACCGAGAGGAGGAACAGGCGCATGGCGTCAGAGCCGTGGCGGTCGATGGCCTCGTGGGGTTCGACGACGTTGCCGACGGATTTCGACATCTTGCGGCCGTCCTTGTCGTTTGCGAAGCCGTGCATGAGCACTTCTTTGTACGGAATCTCGCCGAGTGCGGCGGTACCCATGCCGAGTTGCGACCAGAACCAGCCGCGAGTCTGGTCGTGGGCCTCGATGATGAGGTCTGCAGGCCAGAGCTCTTCGAACTGTTCGGTCTCGCCGGGATAGTCGAGCGTGCCCCACGAGGCGACCGAGGAGTCGAGCCACACGTCGAACACGTCGGGGACGCGGTGGGCGTCAGAGCCACATTCCGCACACGACATGGTGAGTGGGTCCACTGCTGGGCGGTGGAGGTCAACCTCGTTCGGGTCTACGTCCTGGTGGACGCGTTCTGCGAGTTCTTCGCGCGTGCCGACGACGTTCAGGTGGCCACACGAGGCGTCGTCACACATCCAGATTGGGATGGGGATGCCCCAGTAACGCTGTCGGGAGACGTTCCAGTCGCGGGCGTTTTCCACCCAGTCACGGAAGCGGTTGTCGCGCGCCCAGTCGGGGTGCCACTCCGAGTCTTCGATGTTGGCTAAGAGTTCGTCTTTGATGTCGCTGACCGTGATGAACCACTGGTCGGTGGCGAGGAAGACGATGTCCGTGTCACAGCGCCAACAATGGCCGTAGCGGTGGCGATGCGTGCCCGAAGCAAGAAGCAAGTTTTTGGCTTCCAAGTCGGCGATGACGTCGTCGTTCGCGTCGCGGACGAACTCGCCTTCGTACTTGCCGCCGAGTTCGGTGAACGTCCCGTCACCGGCGACGGGACAGAAGATGTCGAGGCCGAGTTCTTTGCCGCGCTCGAAGTCCTCTTGCCCGTGGCCGGGTGCGGAGTGGACGAGCCCCGTGCGGTCTGCTTCGACGTAGTCTGCGGTGTACACCTGCCCCGCGCCCTCGAAGGCGGCGTGGTCTGGTACTTCCTCTGCGAGCGGGTGGTCGTACTCCCAGCCGACCATCTCCGCGCCCGTGACCTCGTCTACGACCGCAAAGTCGTCGTAGCGACCCTCTTTGAGCGCGCCTTCGACGCACGGCTCTGCGAGGTAGAGCACCTCGCTTTGACCGTCCTTGGTCGCTTTCACCGCCTGATAGGTCATGTCTTCGCCAACCGCGACGAACGTGTTCGCCGGGATGGTCCACGGCGTGGTCGTCCAGATGACGAGGGAGCCTTCGCGGTCGCGGAGGGGGAACTTGACGTAGATGGAGGGCGATTCAATCTCGTCGTACTCCACCTCTGCGTCCGCGATGGCGGTCTCACAGCGTGGACATTGGTTGATGGAGCGTTTGCCGAGTTCGACCAGCCCGCGCTCTGCGGCCTGCTTGAAGCCCCACCACGCGGCTTCCATGTACTCGGGAGAGACGGTGCGGTACGGGTTGTCCCAGTCCATCCAGACGCCGAAGGACTTGAAATCGTTCTGGAGGCCTTCGAGATTATCGTCTGCGAACTGCTTGCACTCGTCGATGAAGTTCTCGATGCCGAACGCCTCGATGTCTTTCTTGTTCTCGAAGCCGAGTTTCTCCTCGACTTTCGTCTCGATGGGGAGCCCGTGCATGTCGTAGCCGGGGCGGTCGGTGACGTTGTAGCCGCACATCCGCTTGTAGCGGATGGTGGCGTCTTTCAGCGTCTTGTTCCACGTCGTCCCCATGTGGGCCGCCCCGGAGGTGTAGGGTGGGCCATCGACGAAGAAGAACGTCTCAGCCTCCTCTCGGTGCTGTTTCGTCTGCTCGTAGGCGGAAACGTCGTCCCAGTAGGAGAACACCCGTTCCTCTACGGCGTCGGGGTCGTACTGGTCGTCGACGTCAGCAAACCTGCTCATACACTGGTGAACCCTCTCAGGCATTAAAGGAGAATCGGTTAGACTGTTCGGCCTGTGGCTGTCCGGCGCAGGGGTATCACTCGGGCAGGCGTCTGCAAAATTGACTCACAACAGGTTCAGGTGTCGCTCGTTCCGAGCGCGAACAGCGCCGGAAGCAGCTTTTCGCGGCCGACTAAGGCGACGCCGAGGTAGCCAAGGACGAGGCCCATATACGCGAACCACAGCCCCATCGTGAGGTTGCCCGCGGTGAGGTTTTCGATGCCCGTGAACTCTGCGGCGAGACTGAGCGTGGTGATTGCTCCTGCGCTCACAGCGTAGAGCAACACCGCAAACAGCTCTGCGGCCAGATCGACGATGAGTTCTTTCATATCCACACAAATTGGGCGGGGTATTATCTACTTTGCGTGCTGGTATGTCACACTCAATCGCAGAACATTTTAGCCTGAGACTGCCGAGTAGCGGATATGGGACGCTACGGGAAGATTGACTATTCCACTGTGACGAAATTCGGATTTTTAGCAAGCCTCGGCCTCTTTGCGCTCGGTGCGGGCGGCGAACTCATCGGCCACGCACTGTACGCCTCGCTGCCCGCGTGGGAAGAAACGCTGTTTTTCGACCTCGAAGTGATTGGCGTGCTCGGCGCACTCCTCGTGCCACTGTTTTTCGGCATCATCCTGCCGCTGACCGAGTGAGCTACACAGACTGTCAGAAAATTCATACGTTCCAGCTACTTTGATAGTCTTTCCAGTCGTCATAGTACTGGGGAAATGAACACAGAGATGGGGACTGGGGGACGTAGCGAGCGCATCGCTTCTGAGTTGAATTACGCACACCACGCGAGCGTGGAGCCACTCGAACTGGTTGAATTTTTACGCCAGCGAGCGGGCAGTTCGCTGTCGTGGGTCGCCGCCTACGAGGACGGCCATGAGACGCTGTATCTGCATTCGACCGCCGAAACGGGCGAGACCGCTGTGCGGGACATCGTGTCCCAGCTTCGCGGCGACGTCCCACGGACGACGGCGTTCTCGTCGCCGTACGACGCGCTCAAAGCGACCGTCCGCGTGTTCGAAGACGCTGTCGTCGTCCACCTCCCACAGGGTGAGTCCTGTGGGGTTGCCGCGGGATTTGACCCGGACGCGGCGCGCATCCTCCGGGGCTTCATTGACGACTGTGAACGATACCTGTAGGAGTTACCGTCCATCTGACCGTAGCACCACGCATGGTGGCGTTTCCAGACCCGGCGACGCGCAACAAACTCGCAGCGACGTGTCTGCGCTGTCCCGCGCTCGTCGAAGCGCGCGAGTGCATCTCGTGGGGCAACGGGCCGCTCGACGCCGACCTCGTTGTTGTGGGAGAAGCGCCCGCTGCGGGCGACCCTGACACACCACCGTGGAAAGGCGGCAACTGGACGGGGATGGCATACACCTCGAAACACTCGGGCCAGAAGGTGCGCCGGCTCGTCGCAGACCTCGGCTACGCAGAGTCGTGTTACTACACAAACGCGGTCAAGTGCTATCCGAAAGACGGTGAGTCGAATCGCGCACCCACCGACACGGAACTCGAAAACTGCCGGACACACCTCGAAACCGAACTATCACAGATTCAACCGCGTGCCGTGCTGACGACCGGTAAACACGCGACGAAAACCGTCCTCACCATGGAGTCGCGCCGTCTCGACGGGTTTCTCGATGCGGTGCTCACGCCCATCGACTGCCCGGGTCTCGGCGTTACGGTACTTCCACTCCTCCATCCGTCCTACCAAGCGGTCTGGCTCTCGCGGCTCGGCTACACTTACGAGGCGTATCTCGACGCCATCCGCGAGCAGGTCGCCGCGCTCTGAGTGCCCGCGCATTTTTCTCACCCGCGGGCGTCTCTCCGCACAATGTCCGTCGATTACGACGCGCTGGCTCGCCTCCGCGAACAGGACATCACCCACACCCGCGAGTTCACGGTCGAACCCCACCACACGACCACCGTCTTTGGCGAGCAGACAGACCCCGCCGGGAAACCCGCCGCCGCAGACGCCACGCCCGAGGAAGCCGTCCGGGTGCTCGGGTCGCCCTTCGTCGTCTCGTTTGCCGAGTTCACCGGCCGCGAATCGCTCCACGGCTTGCTGCCGAAGGGAACCGGCACCGTTGGCGAGTACGTCGGTCTCAATCACCGAAGTGCCGCGCCCGTCGGCGCGACGGTCACGGTCGAAACCCGGCTCACGGACGTAGACGGGCCGAAGCTCTTTCTCGACGCGACGGTTTCGAGTGGGGGGCGCGTGCTCGGCGAGGTAGCCCTCGTCTTTCGCGTCGTCGACCGCGAGCGATTTCGCGCCTCCCTCTGACTTTATGCGGGATGCCACCGCATCTCTCACCATGTACGACGACGAGACGCTTGCGGCGGTTCGCGCACAACTCTCTCGCGTGGCGGCGTACGAGTTCTACGCAGACACCTACGCGGAGGCGGGCATCGACCCGGAAGCCGTGTCCTCGTGGGAGGAGTTCCGAAATCTTCCCTTTACCTCGGGCGAGGACCTCGAAGCCGATTTCGAGGCACACCCACCCGAAGGCTCGTGTTACCCCGGCGATTCGATGATTTGCTTTACGCCGATGGGCGACGACCTCAAACCCGTTTTCGACACGCCCGAAGACCTGAACCACATGGCGGCGGTCAACGCCACCCTCTTTGAGCAGGCGGGTATCTCGCGGGGTGACCGCGTCCTCAACACCTTTGGCTACCACCTGTTCGGGACGGGGCTGCTCATCCATCGCGGCTTAGAACAACTCGGCGCAGAGGTCATTCCCCTGGGTCCGGGCGACTCAGAACAGGCCGCGAGCGTCATCGACGAATACGGGGTAGACGCGCTCATCGGCAACCCGAGCTACGCGCTTAAAATCGGCGCGGCGGGCGGGCAGGTCGACCACTTTATCGGCGCGGGCGAGCCGTTCACGTCGATTCCGGGCATGCGCGAGCAGGTCAAAGACGCCCTCGGCTGTGAGACGGCGTGTGACTACTTCGGGTCGCGCCAGATTCTCCCTGTCGCCGCAGAAACCGCCGCAGAGGACGGGCTGTACGTCGCTTCAGACTACGCGCTGGTCGAACTCATCGACCCGGACACGGGCGAGGTGCTCGAACCGGGCAACCGCGGCGAACTCGTCGTCACGCACGTGAAAAAGGAGGGCGCGCCGCTCGTCCGGTATCGCACCGGCGACCTCGCTGACCTTGACGTGCGCGACGGGAAGGTCGTGCTCCCAAACGGCGTCATCGGGCGTACCGACGGCCGCCTGAAGGTCAAAGGCGTGAAGCTCTACCCCGAAGCCATCGGCCTCGTTCTCGCTGGCTTCGACGGCCTCACCGGGACCTACCGGCTCACCGTCTCCCGGCCCGAATCGACCGACCACCTCGCCATCGTCTGTGAGGGCGAGGCGGACACGGAGGAACTCCGCGCCGCACTCGCAGACCGCCTGCTCATCAAGCCAAACGAAGTCGAGTGTGTCGAGGAACTCGAAGACGGCCCGTCGGTGGTCGACGAACGCTACTAGTTATCCAGCCATCGTCAGGCCGCCCGACACCGAGAGCACCTGTCCGGTGACGAAACTCGCGTCGTCTGCGGCGAAGAAGGCGACCGCCGCTGCCACGTCTTCCGGCTCGGTCATCCGGCCGAGCGGAATCTGCTTTGCCATGCTTCCGAGAATCTTCTCTGCGAGGTCTGATTCTTCGCGCATGGTGCGCGTGAGCGGCGTGTCCGCGGGGCCAGGCGCGACGACGTTGCACGTGATTTGGTTGCGCGCAAGTTCGCGGGCGAGCGTTTTCGTGAACGCAATCACCCCGCCTTTCGCCCCGGCGTAGACGGCCTCACCCGAGCTTCCGACCCGACCCGCGTCGGAGGCGATGTTGATGATTCGCCCGCCGTCGTCGCGGTCGGTCATGAGCTCGGCCGCCGCCCGCGAGCAGTAGATTTGCCCCTTCAGGTTGATGTCGATGATGCGGTCCCAGACGGCGGGGTCTTGAGTCATGAACCACTCGATGCGGTCCCAGCCAGCGTTGTTCACGAGTATGTCGAGACTGCCCGTCTGCTCAACGGTCGCTTGCATAGCCGCGCGCACGTCGTCGAGGTCGGTCACGTCCGCGACGGCGGCGAACGCCTCTCCGCCCGCGTCGGTGATTTGTTCGACCGTCTCTTCGGCCCGCTCTTCGTCAATGTCGTTGACCGCCACCGTCACCCCTTCCTCGGCCAGTCGCGTTGCAATCGCCCGTCCGATACCACCGCCGCTCCCCGTCACAAACGCCGTTTTTCCAGTGAGTCCGCGCATGCTGAAATCGACTCCCGCAGAGGAGTTATACTATTGGGGTGTGTTTGCATTTCCCATGTCCTACGAGCGAATCGTGTACGAGCTGCACGCCGACGATGACCGCCTCGCCGCCATCCGTCTCGACAACCCGGAGCGACACAATGTCTTAGACGAGCGGATGGTCCTCGAACTGTACGACGCGTTCGACCGCGCAGATCAGGATTCGTCCGTCCAAGGGATTCTCCTCACCTCCTCAAGCGATACCTTCTGTGCCGGGGCTGACTTGGGCGAACTGAACGGCCTCACCTTCGAAGAAGGCGCGCGCTGGCTCACCACCTACTTCGAGGCCATCGACATGCTCAGGGACACGGGCAAACCCGCCGTCGCCGCCATCGAAGGCACCTGCGTCGCGGGCGGTAACGAACTCGTGATGGGCTGTGACCTCATCGTCGCCGGGCGCTCTGCGCGCTTTGGCCAGCCGGAAGTCGGCGTCGGCTCGACTGCTGCAGGGGGTGGCGTCCAACTCTTGCCGCTCATCGTTGGCGAGAAACGCGCCCGCGAGATGCTTCTCACCGGGTCGCTCCTCTCCGCGCCGGAAGCCGAACGCATCGGCCTCATCAACCGCGTGGTCGAAGATGGCGACGCAGAAGCCCACGCCGTTGAACTGCTCCAGACGATTGTGGACACGAAAAGCCCGCAAGCCTACCGCACCATCAAAACCATCCTCAAACCGTGGACGAACTTCGGCCTGCTCGCAGAGGAGATGGCCCGCGATATGACCGCGAACGTCTGGGCCTCAGACGAGTTCACCGAACGCGCAAACGCCTTCCTCAAACGCGAAGAACTGAAACCGCGCGAGTTCACCGGCACCCAGCCCCGGACGCGAGATTAATTTTCCCCCAAAAACCGTTCTGCTGCGCCCCGGAACAACTGCTCGAACGCTTCTGCAGAAAGGTCACGCGAGAGCAGGTGCGTCCGCTCGTCTTCGTAGGGATACGGAATGTTCGGGTAGTCAGAACCGTACATGATCGAGCCAGCAAGGTCTTCGAACACGTCGTCATCAATCACCGCCGGGTCGAAGTCCATGTACTCGGGTGCGGAGGCGGACATGGCGACGGTCGTGTCCAAGAACACCTGTTCGTTCTCGCGGGCGCACTCGATGAACGCCTCGTGGTCGTAGGTGCCCATGTGCGCACAACAGGCGCGTACCTCGGGATAGGTCTCGACGAACTGGGCGAACTGGTCGAATCCGACGGCGGGGTTGTCGCGGAACATCGGTGCGGTGCCGGCGTGGAACATGATGGGCCGGTCGTATTCGGCAGCCAGTTCGAAGGCCGGGTCGAGCCGGGGGTCTGCGGGGCCACAGCCCTGCACCGGACACTGGAACTTGAGGCCGCGTGCGCCCTTCTCGAAGGCTCTTTTGACGACTTCGCCAACATCGTCGTCGCCGTGGACGGTGGCGAACGGCACAGCCATCTCTGAGTCCGCACACTGAGCGAGCACCCAGTCGTTTAACTCGGCCGCAATCTCGGGTTTGTGGGCGTAAGGAAGCGCGATGTATTTTGCGACGCCTTCGGCGGTGAGTTCTGCCTCCATCGTCTTGCGGTCGGTCGGGTGGTCGATTTCCCACTCGGCGGCGTCGTACAGCGCCCCGCGGATGGCGGTCATCAGGCTGTCTGGCATCAGGTGGACGTGGGCGTCGGTTGCGGGGGCGAACGTCATGTCGAGAGCTTGTACGTGCCCATTCCGGCGGCACACACCGTGTCTCCGGCGCGAATCTCGATGTCCGCGACGCCAATCGACTCGCCTTCGCGGACGCGGGTGGCGGTGCCGACGAGCGTCTCCGCTCCGGCGTGGGTGAGATAGTCGATGCGCATGTCGATGGTCGGGGTGTAGCGCCCGAGGTTTCCGACGAACAGCGCCGCGCCGGTCAGGTCGACGAGCGCGGCGAGGACGCCGCCGTGGATGGCGGGCACGTCCGGGTTGCCAACGAGGTCGTCAGAAAAGGGGATGCGCGTCGTCGCGGTGTCTTCGGTCACCTCGACGATTTCGATGCCGTGGGCTTCGTGAAACGGCAAACTATCGAGAAGAGAGCGGGCGGTTTGCGTCCGATTCATGCGCTCAGATTGTGGCCATTCGCTAATAGGCGTATGGCCACTTGCGCAGGTATTCCTTGAGTTGGCCGAGCGCAGCCAACACCCCCTTTGGCTCGACGGCGAGCACGACGATGATGATGGCTCCGAAGATGACCGGAATCAACGACGTCGCGTCGGGTGCGTAGGTGTTGAAGAACTCCTGGAGGTTGTCGAGGAGAATCGCCACCATCGTCACGCCGAGCAGCGCGCCCCAGACGCGGCCAAGCCCCCCGAACAGGAGCATGACGTAGTGTTGGAGCGTCAGTTCGATGGTGAAGAAACTCGGGTCTAAGAAGCCAATCAAGACGGCGTAGAGGCCGCCCGAAAAGCCAATCATGAACCCGCCGATGGCGAACGCGAGCAGCTTGTTGCGGAACACGTTGATGCCGAGGACGGCCGCGGCGAGGTCGTTTTCGTGGACCGCACGGAACGACCGCCCGATACCCGTCCGACTGAAGTTGAGCGACAGCAACGCGAACACCAGCATCGAGATGAGCGCGAGGAAGTAGATATCCGTCCGCGAGCTAATCCGAATGAAACTCCCGAGGAGGCCCACATCTACGGGAACAGTCTGCTGGACGCCCCCGTGGATGAACGCCGCCTTGTCGTTCAGGAAGAACCACTCGGCGATGAACTGCAGGGCGAGCGTCGAGATGGCGATGTAGAAGCCTTTGACGCGAACTGCGGGGAGGCCAAAGGCCACCGACACGCCCGCGGCGATGATGCCACCGACGATCATGGCAGGCAGTAAGCCAGCGCCCGTCCCGAGCATCCGCGAGGTGCTGTACGCCCCGATTGCCATGAACGCCCCCTGTGCGAGCACGATTTCCCCGGCGTAGCCGAGAATGACGTTCAAGCCGAGGACGGCAATCGCAAAGATGTAAATCTGGGCGAACAGATTGAGCGTCCCCCCACCTATCACGAACGGGAGGAGGAACGGAATCGGCAGGCCGAACACGAGGGCGATTCGCTGGGTGCGCCAGCGAAACAGTCCCATCCGCGACCCGTAGTCCGTGAAGTACTCACCGCAGGGCATTCGACACCTCCGCGGTGGAAACGAGCGACCGATGTGTGTTGAGTTCGTACATGGGTTAGATTCTCTCGATGCGTTCGGTGCCGAACAGGCCGTACGGTTTCACGACGATGATGAACAGCAGGAAGATGAGCGGCAGGATTTCTGCGAACCCTGCGCCGACGAAATCCTCGACGTAAAAGCGCCCGAGTTCCCGCAGCAGGCCAACGACAATCGCCCCGAGGAACGCCCCCGGAACGCTGTCAAGCCCGCCGAACACTACCGCCACGAGGATGATGATGCCCGTGGTTTCGATGGCGAAGCCAGCCCCGCCGTTCGCCATGGCGAGCAGGATGCCCCCGATTGCGGTAATCGTGATCGAGAGCGTCCACGCGATGATAATCGTCCGCTCGATGGAAACGCCGAGCGCCATCGCCGCTTGCTGGTCTGAGGATGCCGCCCGGAGAATCGATCCCGTGACGGTGTACCGGAAGAACACCATGAGCGCGATGACGACGACCAGCGAGAGCACGACGCCAATGGCGAACGGCCCGCCAATCTCAGTCCCGAACGGGAGCGGCACGCTCCAGTTTGGTAATATCGCCTCCGGGTAGGCGCGGAAGTTCGGGCCGACGAGGAACTGGATGAAGCCGCTGAAGATGCCACCCAACGCGAGGGTGACGATAATCACCGACAGCACGGGTTCTCCGATGAAGAATCGGAAGATGGCCCGCTCTAACAGCACGCCAAGCAGCACGCCGACGAGGATGGTCGCGACGAGCGCGACGACGCCACCGAGCGTCGGGAGTACCCCTGCGGGGACGAACCAGATGATGCTCGGCGCGGCGAAAATCGCGACGAAGTACGCCCCGACGAGCGCGAGCTGGCCTTGGGCGAAGTTGAGCACGCCCGTCACCTTGTAGATGAGCGAAAAGCCCATCGCGACGAGCGCGTAGATTGCACCGATGCCGACGCCCGCGACGAGCGTCGCGAACAGGGCCGGAACGTCAACCATTATTCTGCCCCTCCGTCTGCAGCAACCTCTTCCTCGTCAACCGTGTCGAGGTCGATAATCGCCATTTCGCCGTGTTCGCGCGTCTCGCGGCCGTCCTGATACGTGATGGTGATGTCGATTTCACAGTCTTCTTTGTCGCTGTAGATGTCCTCCACGAGCGAGGCGTAGCGTTCGCCAACGACCTTGCGGCGAATCTTCCCCGTCCGGGTGAGTTCGCCGTCGTCGGGGTCGAACTCCTTGAACAGGACGATGAACTTTCGAATCTCGTTGCCTTCTAAACGGGCGTTGGTCTCCTCGACCACGCCCGTGATGAGGTCCAGTACCTCGGGTTTCTGGGTGAGGTCGCGGTAGCCAGCGTACTGGATGTCGCGTTGGTCTGCCCACTCTGCGACGTTGTCAAAGCGGATGTTGAGCACCGCCGCGAGGTAGTCGCGGCCGTCACCGACGATCATCGCCTCTTTGATGTACGGGTTGAACTTGAGCTTCGTCTCGACGCTGATGGGAGCGATTGCCGTCCCGTCTGCGAGTTCGAGCACGTCGTCCATCCGGTCGAACACCTTGACGTGGCCGTCTTCGGTGATGTCGCCGAAGTCGTCGGTGTGGAGCCAGCCGTCTTCGATGGCCGACGCCGTCTTCTCTGGCTGGTTGTAGTACCCGGAGGTGACCACCGGGCCGCGAACGACGAGTTCGCCACCGGGGGTGAGTCCGACTTCGACGTTCGGGAACACTTGGCCGACCGTGTCGGCCTGAATGTCGCCGTCGCGGTGCATCGTCACGAACCCACACACCTCCGACTGGCCCCAAATCTGTTTGAGGCGTACGCCGAGGGCGTGGTAGTATTCGAAGTGCTCTTCACCGAGCGGACCGCCGCCGGTGTAGACGTTCTTCGCACGTTTCAGCCCGATTTTGTCGAGAATCGGGCGGTAGGCCAGCCAGTAGGCGAGCCAGTTTTTCGCCCGCAGCGTTGCGGGCGGCGTCTGGCCAGCCTTTTCGCCCGTGATGTACTTCGTGTACTCCTGGCCGATGGCCATCGCCTTCTCGTAGGTCCAGCGCTTCAGGCGCGTGGTGTTCTCGATTTTCGCCTTGATGTCTGCGACCCACGCCTCGTAGGTGCGCGGCGACGAGAAGATGATTTCCGGACCAATCTCGCGGAGGTCTTCGCGTTCGGTTTCCTCTTGTTCGGGGAAGTTGGCCGTCCACCCGCCGACGAACGCGGCGGCGATGAGAATCATCTGTTCGCCAACCCACGCCATTGGCAGGTACGAGAAGTAGTCCGATTCCTTCGGGAGTGGGTCGATTTCGATGGCCGCGTTCGCGAGATTCACGAAGTTAAAGTGCGACAGTTGCACCCGCTTTGGCGTGCCCGTCGTCCCACTCGTCGGCGAGAGCATGGCGGGCGTGTTCGGGTCGATGGCGCGGATGCGCTCTGCGACGTAATCGCTATCGACCTCGCCGTTTTCTAAGCGTTCGCGTCCGCGGGCTTCTACCTCCGCGTAGCTGACGATTTTCGGGTCGTCTTGTTCGTAGCGGAACATCCCGCGTTCGTCGCGGTAGATGATGGTCTCTAAGCCGGGTGCGTCGTCTGCGACCGAGAGCACCTTATCGACCATCTCCTGGTCTTCTGCGAACACGATGCGCGGGCGAAGCAAGTTGAGTTGCTTCCCGATTTCCTCGGGGAGCATGTCCTGATAGTTCGGCGCGGCCATCCCGCCGAGCGACTGTGCGCCAAGCCACGCCCACAGCTGGTGGGGGCGGTTGTAGCCAATCGTGAACAGCACGTCGCCTTCACCGAAGCCGTACTCCTCTAAGCCGAGGGCAAACCACCGGACGCGGTCGTAGTAGGCCGTCCAGTTGAACTCTTGCCAGATGCCGAACTGCTTCCAGCGAAGCGCGATATCGTCGCCGTGTTTTGCGACGTGGTCTAACAGAATCTCGGGCAGCGAGCGGTCTGAGACGATGTCGATGTCGCCTTCGGGCGCGCTCGCCACGCGGTCTACGCTCACGCCGGTCGAGAGTTCGTCTTGGGCCATCACTCAACCCCCGTGTACACTTCTGCGACGAGCGAGTCTGCGGTGACCGCCTCTGGCGGCCCACGGGCGATGACCGCACCCTCTTGGAGCACGATCATCCGGTCTGAAACGTCGGTGACGACTTCGAGGTCGTGTTCGATCATCACGACGGTCAGGCCGCGCTCTTCGTAGAGGTCAGTCAGAAAGCGCACCATGTCGTACTTCTCCTCGAAGGTGAGGCCGCTCATGGCCTCGTCTAAGAGGAGCACGTCAGGGTCGAGCGCGAGCGCCCGGGCCAAATCTACCCGCCGACGAATGCCAAGCGGGAGGCTCGAAATCGGGCTGTGGCGATACTCCCAGAGTTCGAGATAGTCGATAATCTCCTCGACATCGCGCATATTTTTCTCCTCGATGTCCCGGCCGCGCCAGTAGAACAACATCGCCTCAAGCAAGTTCGGGCGACGGCTGATTGACTTGACCGTGATGACGTTCTCGATGACGTCTTCGCTCTCGAACAGTTCGAGGCCCTGGAACGTCCGCCCGAGGCCGTGGCGCGCCCGCTGGTAGGACTTCATGTTCGTCACGTCCTGCCCATCGAGGAACACCTGTCCGCCGGGGTCTGGCTCGTAAAAGCCGTTGATGACATTGAGCAGGCTCGTCTTTCCCGCGCCGTTCGGGCCGACAATCGACACCCACTCGCCTTTCTGGATTGAGATGGTGACGTCGTCTACGGCCGTGACCGCGCCGAAGGTTTTGGTGATGCCCTTACAGCCAAGGGCGGCTTCCTCCGGGGGAACTGGTGGGCCGCCTCGAACGTCGAACGATGCGTTGCTCACGAGTCACCTCCCATCAGGTCCACCGTTTGCGAATCTTGTAGTGGCGAATGTCCGTATATCGCCCTTCCTCACGACTCGTGCCGAGGTAGAACTCTTTGATTTCCTCGCGGTTCTTGAGGCTGTCTGCTGGGTCGTGAAGCTCGATTTGCCCGTTTTCCATAACATAGCCATAGTCTGCGATATCGAGGGTGCGTTTGGCGTTCTGGTCTGCGATGACCATCGTGATGTTCTCCTTTTCGTTGATTTCTTTGAGCGTCTCGAAGATGTCGCGCACCAGTTTCGGCGCGAGGCCGAGCGATGGCTCATCGAGCAAGAGGAGTCGCGGCCGGTGGAGCAACGCGCGTGCAATCACGAGCATCTGCTGTTCGCCACCGCTTGCATACCCCGCTTTCAGGTTCATTATCTCCTGTAGCTGCGGGAAATACGAGAACGCGAGTTCGTAGTCGTCCTCGCTGAAACGCAACCGGCGGCCCTGTCGGTAGAGGCCACAGCGGAGGTTCTCTTCGACCGTCAGGTCGCGAAACGACCGCCGTCCTTCGAGGATGTGGGTCACGCCGCGGGAGACCATCTCGTTTGTCCCGAAGTTGGTCACGTCCTCGCCGTCGAAGTAGATGCGTCCCCGAGACACCTCGCCACGCTCGGAGCGGCCGATGCCGGAAATCATCTTCAAGATGGTACTCTTGCCCGCGCCGTTCGGGCCGAGGAGTGCGATGATGTCGCCTTCGTTCGCTTCCATCGAGACGCCTTGGACGGCGAGGAAGTGGCGGTCGTAGACGATTTCTGCGTTGTCGAGTTCGACGACCGGCGGTGGCCCCGTTTCTGTGGCTCGGTCTGTCGTCTCTGCCTCGCTTGCCGTCATCGTCAGAGGCCAATCCAGTCGTCGCGGCGGGGCAGTTCGGCCTTCGAGTCGAACTTCATCTCGCCGTCTTCGACTTGGTAGATGCGGCCCGTCATCGTTGGTCGACGGTCATCCTCTTCGTAGGTGAACGGCTCTGCGAGGCCGAACACGTCCCAGTCGCTGATCTCGAACATCGCAGAGCGGATGTTCTCACCCATCGAGGGGTCTAAGTCCAGGTTGGTGGCTTCCTGGATGCCTTTGAGGGCGACCATCGCGTGGATGACGCCGCGGACGTAGTTGAGGTTCGCCACGCCCGGGTCTTCCATGTCGCGGCCTTCGCGCTCGAAGGAGGCTTCGATGGCGTCTTTACCCTGTCCGCTGCCTTCCATGACCTCGGCGAACGTCTTGAACCCACTCGCGTAGCGGACGCCTTCGAACGTCTCCGGTGACTCTTGGACGCGGAGTTCGTCTACGGTGTAGGTCAGCCCCATGACGTTGACCTCGGGGTAGACGTCCTGGCGGTCTTTGAGCAACACCTGCATCGGCGCGGCCGTGTTCTGGTGGATGAGGTAGTCGATTTGGTCGTCCTTTGCCTTGCGAAGCTGCGTCGTCGCAGAGTTCGCCGTGAGCGGCAGGTCGATGTCGTCGCCGACCTCCAAGCCCAACTCTTCTGCGTATGCCTTCCCGCCTTCGACGGGTGCCTTCCCGAACGAGGTGTTAGAGAAGATGAACGCGACTTTGCCGTCGGGGTCGTTGTCCGCAATCCACTTCAGGTGGGCACGCGCCTGACTCGTGTAGTCTAAGTTGCCGAAGAAGTTGTACGGCGCTTCCTCCGTGAGCAGTTTCGCGGAGTAGGACGCCGAAATGTACACAATCTTATCGCGGGCGACTTTTGGCGCGAGCGCTTCGGTGTCTGCGGTACCCCAACCAATGATGATTGGGGGCGTCCCGTCTGAGGTAAACTCGTCGTACTGCTGATTTGCCTGAGCGACGTCGTAGGCGTAGTCGACCCCGTTGTGGTTGATCTCTTGGTCGATGATGCCCTCTTCGTTAATCCATTTGAACGCATCTCGTGAGCCGAGTGCGGTCGGGCGACCGACGTCTGAGGTCGGCCCACTCTGGTCGTAGAGGCCGGGAATCGAAAGCGTGCCTTCGCCACCACTACCACCGCCACCGCCGAGGCAGCCAGCGACCGAGAGGAGGCCTGCAGCACCCGCAGCCTGCATGAA
This sequence comes from Haladaptatus sp. CMSO5, assembly GCF_036689885.1. Classification (NCBI taxonomy): domain Archaea; kingdom Methanobacteriati; phylum Methanobacteriota; class Halobacteria; order Halobacteriales; family Haladaptataceae; genus Haladaptatus; species Haladaptatus sp. CMSO5. The sequence goes on along the minus strand of NZ_JBAHVW010000001.1, from coordinate 293,235 downwards.
TCGTCGTCGAGACTGCGTGCTAGCAGGCTGATCTTGTGATTCGGTACTCTGTTTCATGTGACCATTCATCATTATTACTCCTGAACAATGTTGTAATGTGCGGTGTTATATATTTCGGTCAGTTATATGCCGCTACCCTCCATGGATTTTAAATTCTGGAATCCACTCTCTCGAATTTACAAATTCACTAACTTCTTCGATAAAACGATGCGTTTCGCGATTATTTCTCAGACGGGAAACCTTCTTCAAATCCGCGCGCGACACACAACGCATGACCGACGATTGTATTTTCTGTAAGATTATCGCTGGAGAGATTCCGAGTAGAACGGTGTACGAAGACGACAACGTGTTGGCGTTTCTCGACGTGAATCCACTCACGAAAGGCCACACGCTCGTCATCCCGAAAGCCCACCACCGGACCGTGGCAGACATGCCCGACGCCCTCGGTGAAGCCGTCTTCGAGGCGCTGTATCACCTCACGCCCGCGGTCGAAGAAGCCGTCTCCGCGGACGGGTCGAACATCGGCGTCAACAACGGCACGGCCGCAGGTCAAGAGGTACAACACGTCCACGCTCACATCGTCCCGCGCTTCGAGGGCGACGGCGGCGGGGCCGTCCACTCCATCATCAGAACCATGCCGGAACTGACGGATGAGGAGTTTGACGCCATCGCAGACGGGATTCGCGCCGCTTCCGAGTAACGCTCCGTACCTTTTTGTACGATTAGTTGAGTAGTTCAAAATATGGATACGAAGACGCAGTCGCTCGCCCTCTGTGGTGTCGTCGGTGGTGCGGGAACGACCCGTCTCACGCTCGAACTCGGTGCGACGCTCGCCCGCGGCGGCCACGATGTCGTACTCCTCGACGCCGCCTACGGAACGCAGGGCTTGGCGCGGTACGTCTCAGGCCCCATCGAAACGGACGTGACCGACGCCGTGACCGGCGACGAGCCGATTGAAGCCGCCATCTCCGACCTTCCACTCGCCCTCGACGGACAACTCTCGATTGCCCCGGCTCACGCCACCTTCGAGCAGCTGGCTCGCGCGAAAGCTCCTGCCGCCGCAGAACAGTTCTCGAACTACGCAACAGCCCTCGCCAGCAGGTTCGACGTCGTCCTCATCGACACGCCGCCACTGGCCTCGAACCCGGCGGTTGCGGCCGTCACGGCAGCCGATGCCGTCGCACTCGTCGCGCCTGCCACCGAACGCGGACTGGACGCGATTTCGCCCACGCGCGGTCGCCTGCAGGACGTGGGCACGAGCGGTGACTCCCTCATTGCCAACCGCGCAGATGGCTCGCTGTTCGCCCGCGAAACGGAGCTGTTGATTCCAACATCGCCAGAAACCGATCCCGATTCACCGGTCTGTGCGACCGCCGAGGACGGAGAGTTTGCGCCGTCGGTCGTTGACGTTGCAGAATCGCTGTTCGACACCGACCTCGGGATCGAGTTCGAAGAACCCGGACTGCTCGAAACGTACTCGCTTTCTCGCTAGAAGAACTCGCCGCTGTCGCTCATCGTCTCCGCGAGCGCGTTGCGTTTTTCTACGCTCGCAGACCCCGTCGGCGCGAGTGCGCCTTCTGCCGCCTCACACACCGCCGCGAGCGGGTCGTGGGTTTCACAGTACGTCGCGAGGGCAAACTCGGCGTCGCTCGCCCCCGAGAGCGCGAGGGCGTCCGCCCGCGAGAGCGTTGCAGACAGCCAGTCGCGGACGAACTGCCGACCCTGTGGGCTGAGTGGCGTCGTCGCCTCGCCTGCGAGGTGTAACACCTTCGCGGCGGTGACCGGGGCGACGCTGGCTTCAAGACCACAGTCGCCCACGCTCGCGCCGGTTGCGTACGTCTCTATGACCGTCGCCGCCGCGTCGGCAGAACAGGGCAGGTCGTCTGCCACGGGTTCGAGCCGGTCTGCGAGCGCCGTTTCGGTGATATCGACCGTCGCAACCCCGCGCTGGCGTTGCTCGGTCGTCACCTCCAGCCCGGCGGCGATGTCCGAGAGTGTCATACGTGTGTCTTCTGACGTATCATAGTTAAAAATTTTCCACGTTTGTGGAATCTCGACCGCTTTCAGAACTGTAGCCTACCGGTGACCGGTAGGTTCGATGCGCCGCTTTCGGACGGTTTTCGACAAATCGTCCCGTCTTTAAATACCCATTCGGCACCAAGTTCAAACTGTAATGAGTTCGGCACAATCAGCGCAGGACTGCCCCGAATGTAGCGAACACCTCCGCACCGAATCGGACGAAACCTTCTGCCCCGGCTGTGGGCTCGTCGTCGCAGAAGACCGCATCGACCGCGGCCCCGAGTGGCGGGCGTTCACCGACAGCGAGGAGACGCGAAAGCGCACCGGCGCGCCGCTCACCCGCTCGCGCCACGACCGCGGGCTGTCGACGGAAATCGGCTACTCAACCCGACTCAAGGGTCGCAAGCGCCGCCGCGTCGCCCGGATGCGGCGCCAGCACAACCGGGCGAAAATCTCCTCGAAACGCGAGCGCAATCGCGTCTACGCATTCACGGAAATCCGCCGACTCGTGAGCCAACTCGGCCTGCCAGAGAGCCTCCGAGACCAGTCGTGCGTGCTGTTCAAATCCGCCCAGTCCGCTGACTTGCTACAAGGCCGCTCGCTCGAAGGCTTCGCCGCCGCCACGGTGTACGCGACCTGCCGGACGGCCACCGTCTCGCGGACGCTCGCAGAAGTCGTCTCCCACGCCCGGGCGTCAGAAGCCGAACTCAAAGCCGCCTACGACGCGCTCAACCGCGAACTCGGCTTGCCCACCGGCCCAATCGACCCGGCCGAATACCTCCCGCGATTTGCGAGCGAACTCGACCTCTCGGCCGCGGTCGAACGCAGCGGGCGGGAACTCGTCGCAAACGCCCACGAACAGGGACTCGTGTGCGGGAAAAATCCGAGCGGCATCGCGGCCGCCTGCCTCTACACTGCCTCGAAAGAACACGGCTGTCCGCTCACGCAAGCCGACGCCGCTGCCGTGGCTGGCGTCACCCCCGTCACCCTTCGGACCACGTTTCACGCCTTACAGGAGTGAACGAGTTGCGCAAGGTTGTTCATCTGTCTGGCAAACGTCCCGTTTGACTCGACTGTTTTCACCGCAATTGCTGCATCGAGTGCCACCTGTGCAGCGTCCGTCTCTGGAAGCGATACGACTGGCGCACCGAACAGCCGTGCAACCCGGTCGGTCGGCGCACCTTCACCGCTGCGATTGAGCGCGACCCCGCACAACCCGGCGTCCAGTTTTCGCGCAAGCGCCCGCGTCCGCAGGCCGTCTGCGAGCGCCGTCGGCGCTGCGGTCGTCACGATGAGACAGCAGTCAGCGACGTACAGCGGCAAGCCAGCATCGCTCGCAAGCCCCGCCGGGCAGTCGATGACCACAGCACCGAACTCGGCTTCGAGTGCGCGTCCCACGCTTCCCAACGTTGTCGGGTCGGCCGCGCGTGCACCGTTCAGACTCCGCCCACACGGCACGAGCGTCACGTCACCTGAGTCGTCAACTGCCTCGTGAGGCGCTGCCCGCCCCGCGAGGACATCGTGGAGGTCAGGCCCGCGAGGGGTGGGCAAATCTGCCATTCCGAGGTCTGCGTCCACGACGACGGCGTCGATTTCCGCGCCGAGATTGTAGGCAACCGTGGATTTCCCAACGCCACCCTTCCCGCCCGTAACTGCGAGAATCATGCGAGCGCCACGAGGGTTTCGACCGGAATCGTTGTCTCGTCGAGTCGCGTTTCGAGCGCTGCTGTCGCTTTGCTGAGCGAGTGGAGCACGCGCTTCGTTTCTGCAGTCGTCTCAGCGAGTTGTCGCACCTCGTCGAGGCCACCGACGGACGCGACCGCGGCTGTCGCGTCGGGGACGGTTTCGACCGCAGTGAGTCGCTCTGCGCGGGCAACGTCGCGTTCGACGGCCGACAGCCACTCACTGACTGCGGGTGGCAGCGAAACAGGAGGTGACTGCTGGCCAGCCCGCTCTGGTGGTGACGGCGCTTCGCTGGCGTGCGGCTCGTTTGGCTGTCTTTGTTCGGTCGGGTCCGTCGCTCCCTCGACGGGAACGGCGTCTCTTGGCGGTGTGGCGTCGCCAAGAGCCTGTACGACCGCGCTTGGCGAATCGTACGCTGTCTCAGCCGTTGATTCAGTACGCTCTTCTAAGACCACCGTCGCCGGGGGTTCGACCGATGGCGCAGGAGCGGCATACCCGAGTGCAACCGCCGTTCCGGCGGCGATCAAGCCTTCCCAGCCACCGTCGTCCCAGCCAGAAACGGGCAGCCCCGCACTTCGCGGCGGCCAGAGCGGTGCTGGTAGTTCGTTTGCAATCCGGACACGCACCGCCGTCTTCGTGGGATTTGCGACCCGGAGTTCCACGAGGCACACACCCTCCTGTTCGCGCAGCGTCCACTCGAGTTCAACCATGCGGGAACTGGCTGCGGCTTGTGGTTTAAACTACAGCCGAACCACGGGTGCAGCGAGCCAATCTGCGGCCGCCGTCGCCGTCTCGAACCACGCTCCAGAAAGCACAATCGGTGCCTGAACCGGGGCCACGCGAGCAATCGAGAGTGCCGACGCAACCGGTTGTGGACAGTCGACAGGGAGGTGGGCGCGTGCGGTTTCGACCTCGGCTTCCACCTGTGCTGCAAGCGCGTGTCGCGCCTCACGCCGGAGATTCGCCTTCCTATCTTCAAGTCGCATCCGTCGCTCGCGGCTGTCTCGGGCGGCTCGCGCCTGTTTCTCTGCGTGGGCGAGCGTCTGTGCTGCTGCGATGCGCTCTGTCTCCTGTTCTGAAAGTGCCGCGACCGTCTCTCTGAGCGCGGCTTCTGCGTCGGCGGTCGCTTTCCCGAGGTCACGAAGCGCCTGTACGCGCCCACGCTTTGCCGCAACTGCTTCCCGTAACCGCTCGCACTCGTCACCGGCTTTGGCAGCACGTTTGCGTGCTGCTTTGACCGACATCGACGGTGGGTCAATCGCTTCAAGCTGCATTTGCACCTCCCGCACCGCTTCGGCTTGTGGTGCGGTGTAGCCACACGCCCGTGCCGCCGCCGCGAGCGCGCTCCGGCGAGAAAGCGAGAGGGACGGGTGAATGTACCCGACGTGGTCGTAGACGGGCTGTGGGTCGGGACACGACAGTGAAATCTCGGCGTCGTCACCCGAGACGGCCCGACACACCGCTTCAGCCTCGACCGGCTCGGCCGACAGGTCAATCGCGCGTCCTTCGTACAGGCTGCCATTCACCCGCAGTTTCATAGCTCGCGCGTCGCCATCTCCTCGGGCGTAGGATGGGTCGTTCCGACGGCGAATTTCGCATACGGCGTACTCGCATTTGGGCGGGCTTCGTACGCACTCGCCGCCTCACGCACTCGGTCCGGAACACCGTCGAATTCGTTGAACGGCACTGTCTCTGCGAGTTGGACGTCTTGGCCGTGTTTTTCGAGCAGCCGCAAGGCGAGGAAGGCTCCCAGTTCGGTCGCGTCGAACAGCGCGGCTCGCCCGAAGCGACGAATCACGACGGCATCGTGCGCACGACAGATGTTTCGGAGCGTCTGGCGGGCCGCAGTAGAGTAGGTGACGACGAGGAGCACACTACTCGTTTCAGAAATATTGGTTGTTAAAATTATCGACTAGTCAGCGAGTGAGTACGATGCGCTCGTCGTCTTCTGTAATCGAAACTTCGGCGTCGAACAGCGAGCGAAGCATCGCAACGGTTTGGTCGTCGTGAGCATCCGAGGTGATGTGGAAGTGGGCAATGGCGTCTGCGGCGAACAGCCGTCCCGTGAGCACGTGTAAAAACTCGTAGGCCTTCTCGGGTTCGACGTACTGGAGCAACGCCGTGAGCGAATCGAAACAGACGACGGTTTGGGCGTCGGTTTCTGCCCACTGAGAGAGCACGTTGCTGATTGCAATCCCGAGTCCAGTCAGGTCGCCCGCGCTCGCCACCGTCTGGATTGGGCCTGGGCCGCCGGTTCCACCAGTGGCCGCGGCGGCCGACCGCACGCTATCACCGACGTTAATAATCGAAATGTCTGCTGGTTGTGCGTTCCCGTGTTGGTTCCAGTGCGTGAGGCAGTTATCCGGCGTCCGAGAGTAGGCAACCCACAGGACGTTCACGTCCGTCTCCGTCGGTGGCGTCAGCAACTCTATGCACGAATCGTCCGCCGTCGGACTCATTGGTGGTGTACACAGGAGTATATTGGCCGTATCTGCTAGCGTACTGTGGAGTGATTGCTCCTGTGATTCCTGTTGGCTCAAACTCGTTCCTCAGTAACATGTACTGGCAAGACTAAAATCGTTGCGCCTTTTCAGAACGTCTCAACCTTCGACATTACGACGAGTCGACGCGCTCTACGGTGAAGGTGCATGGTTGTTCACTCAACTCCAAGATGCGCTCGCGCGCCTGTGCTCTCGACGCCGCGACCACGACCAATCCATCGACTGACGCATCTCCCGATGCTCTGTAGGCAGCCAGCGCATTGTCTGCAAACTCGGTCGCATACGTGCGCAACACGCCTCGGACCCGCTGTTCCATTGTCGCTAAATCCATCTCACCGTGCTCGAAGGCGGCGAGCGCGTCCTCGATGTTCCGGAGGGCAGAAATCCGGTCCATCTACGTCGTCCGGAGGTGGTCGGTGCGGGGTTCGTACACCTCGCCTTTCTGTTTGAGCTTCTCGATTTCGTGTTCGGCCTTCGAGTGGTCCATGCCAATCTCCTCTGCGCGGTCTAACACCACGTCGATTGGCGCGCCGTCTTCGTACTCGTCTTCGATTTCCGCGATGAGGTTCTTGATGTTCTTCACGCGGTCACGCTGGGTCTTAGAGCGCCCCGTCTCGACTACGTCCGCGTCGAACTGGCCGGTTTCTGGGTCAACCCCAATGTCCTGTAGACACGACCGGACGAGTTCGATGACGCGCTCTGCGTCCTCTTCGTGCACCGTATCAGAGAGACGCAACCGCGCACTCGCCTCTGCGAGCCGCACCAGCCCTTCGAGTTTCCGGGCGGTCACGGGCACCGGTGCGTCTTCGTCTGCGCCTTTCGAGCGCAGGTCGACGTAGAAGTCGCGGATGGCCTCCTTCGCCTCGTCGCTCATCGTCGGGTAGCAGGTGCGCTTTGCGAACGCGATGTATTTGCGGAGCAACTCGGCGTCGATGACCGGAGCGACCTCCTCGGTCACGTCGTTCACCTGCTGTTCGGTGAAGTTAGAGGAGTTCGTGTGCGTGCGGTGGGTGTGGAGTTCGCCGGCGTAGTTGGTTCTGATGATGTGCTCTGCGAGTTCGGTGTCCTTCTCTGCATCCGGTTTGTCCGTCACCGTGAAGATGAGGTCGAACCGCGAGATGAGCGCCGGTTCGAGGTCGATTTGCTCGCCAATCGGCTCGTACGGGTCGAATCGACCGTACTTGGGGTTCGCCGCGCCGAGCAGCGAACACCGCGACTTGAGCGTCGCGTTGATGCCCGCTTTTGAGACTGAAATCGAGTTGTGGAGCACAACTCCCTGACTGACGAACGTATTGGTTGGCTCAACAGTTACGTCGTACACCCACTCTGTTTCGTACTCACCAGCGTTCGGAATGACCTCCACGTCCGTGACACGATAGTACCGGAGTTCACATCCTGTTTCGAGCTTGCTGATTCGCTGTTCAGCTTCTTCGAGAGCTCGTTGCACAGTAGCATATGCACGGTTTGTCAGTTGTTCCCGCGCTTGCTCGTCATAGCCACCCGCTTCTGCGTAGTGAATTGTGCTCGTCGTCACGCCGTCCAACCGTTCTGCGAGCTGACGACCGGACCAGTTGATTGTCATCCGAATCGTAGCGAGGGTAGTTGCGTTTTCGAGTTCTCGTTTGACTACTTTTACGCGGTCGCGAATCTTTGCAATCTCATCCTGTACGGTTTCCACTCGAATGCCGAATCCCTCATCAAGCGTCGGACCGAACTTCCCGGTGAGATTGAGACCGACGAGTTTCCGCAGGTTACGGATCTCTCGTGCCACGTCTGTTGGCATTACGTCATGGTGTCTCGGAGTGGCCTCGCTTCGGTCTGCAAACGCCACAGCATCGTCGTATCGGTTGTCTGTTTGTTCGACTACCGCATCGACGAATTGACGGGTTGAATCGCCCATCACGTATACTTTCCACGAATTTTCGGCGATATCATGGTGGATGCGGGAACCAACGCCGATCTTCGCAAGCGCATCCGCGTAGTCTTCTGCGAGCCCTTCTGATGCCGTCGAAAATGACATGGCCTCGCTTTCGACCCCACCGTCACCTGCGAATGCACCGACGAGGAACCGACGAATGTGTTCCTCAGACGCTCCGAGCACCTTCGCTGGAATTCTCTTGTCGCGGGCCGTGTGCATGAATTCAGGGAAGTTCGCCTCAAACCATCGGTACAATTTGGTTGAGACCCACCGCTTTGTCACCGTTCCGGCACCGTTTACTGCGTCGGTACTTTCGATTGCAAACGCGTTTCGTGCGAGTGTTGCGGCCCGTTCGAGTAACCGTTGATCCTGATTTGAGAATCCGATTTCGTGGCTTGAGCCAGCATATGAGTGTCCCTCGGCAACAAGGAGTCCAAGAAGTTCGGCGAGATCTGGTGTAAGTGACTCGGGGAGTCGCACATCTTTTTCTTTCCCCTGTAGTGGTTCGTCAGCTAGCGTGACACCAGTCGCAGAGTTTGGGAGCTTTCGTGGCGCGGGGACGAAATCACCGACCGAAATGTCGCGCGCTTCGACCGTCTCAATGTCACTTCCTGCAATGAACATTGGATGCTCTGGCGTGACCAATACCTCGCGTCCGTTCGAAAACTGCACTTTCACGAACTCGTCAGGTGCCTCGTGGCGGCTGACTCGGTCAACAGGGTGTTTCGTCGTCTTATTCGACTCGAAATCAACAGAATGGACTCGAGTATCATCAACCGAAATAATCTCACAGTTGATTCCATCGACGACTGCATCTGGATTGGCTGCCATCTTGGCATCAACAAACTCGCCGATTTTCTCACGTCGTCCATCAGCAAGCAAGATTTCTGAACTCGGGTGATATGACTGCTGCTCAAGCGCTTCGTGCATCGCAGAGCGGTCTTCCGGGCGCATCTTGTCGAGTTCGTCCACCGCCGCAATCCCCTTGTCTGCGAGGACGAGCGCCCCGGCTTCGAGCGTCCACTGCTGGCCGTCGCCGAAGTCGTCGCGCACCGCCGCGGCCGTGAGACCCGCAGAGGACGACCCCTTCCCGGAGGTGTACACCGACCGCGGCGCGATGTTTCGGATGTACTGGAGCATCGCGGACTTCCCCGTCCCGGGGTCACCAATCAGGAGCATGTGCAGGTCACCGCGGATGCGAGACCCATCGGGGAGGTGTTTGGTCACGCCCGAGAACAACTGGAGAATCATCGCTAACTTCTCCTGGTCGTAGCCGAAAATCGAGGGGGCAATCGAACCGACCATCTTCTCGTAAATCTCCGCATCCTGTGAGAGTTCGATGATGGCTTTCTTGTCCTCCTCGGTGATGTCCATGTCTTCGAACTGCTCGTCTTCGATGACGATGGAACTTCCCTCCATGTACACGTCGAACATCGGGGACTTCTCTTGATTGTTCCCCTGCTGTTCTAAGTGCAAAATCCCGGTCACGCGGACGTGGTCGCCCGCCGTAACCTTCCCTGTGATGTCGTCTTCGATGTGGATGTCGATGCTCTGGGGCGTCTCACCGCCGCGCAGTCCCTCGGGGCTTTCCTGTACCCGGAGTTTCTGGGCGTCGATGAACTCAGACTGGTCGAAGTTGATCGAAAACGGCCCCTGTCGCTCGCAGCCCTGACACTCGTGGGGCTCTTGGAAATCGCCACCCGCCTGCTGGATGAACGATAGCGTCCCACAGCGCAGACACTCAAAGGCGGCCTCCTGAATCTTCGGCCGCACGTCGGTTGCCTTTCGGACGATACCCTGCACCGCGATGAGTCGGCCACGATGCCGGGCGCGAATCTTCCGGATGTCCGTCGCCTCCGGCAGATTGCGGATGCGGATGTGCGCCCGGCCGAGACCCACGTCCACCGGCAAGTCGTACATCCGAAGCGCCTCCTCTGCGTACTGCTGGAGTTGGCCCGGCTGTGACTGATAGTCGTCTGCGAGGTCGGGGTCGAAGCGGTAGAGGTCTTGATAATCCAGATACAGCGACCGCTGCTCGTTGGGGTACTTCTGTGCGAGTTCCCCGATTGCGTCGCGGTAGTAGTTCCGGTAGAACTCTTCGAATCGGTCAATGAGCTCTGCGTTTTCCGCGTGCGCCATTCAACTGAAATGTACCCCACCATCGGCTAAGTAGTTTGGCAAAGGGCGGACTGAAAGTGAATCTCACTCGGGCGAATCACTATATACGAAGCCGACCTCGCCACATGCAGTGATTCGTTGATGCCCGGCCCCGCCTTTCTCTCCGGTGACACCGTCTCGTTGCACACCGTGTCGCGCGCCGACCTCTATTTCATCCAGCAACACGCAAACGACCCGCGCGTCTGGCATTCGCTCGCCAAAGCCGCACCCGTAAACGAGTTACAGGAAGAACAGTGGTACGAATCGTGGAGCGACAGCGACGACGTGCGCCTCCTGATTCGTGTCGACGGCGAGTCCGTTGGTTTCATCAGCCTGAGCGACTTCGACACCGTCCACGGCTCTGGCACCCTCGGCTACTGGATTGCCCCCGACCACTGGGGTAATGGCTACGCCACCGAAGCCGTCTCGCTCATCTGCGACTACGGCTTTGGCCACCGTCGTCTGCACAAACTCATCGCCTACGTTTACGACTTTAACACCGGGTCACAGCGCGTGCTTGAAAACCTCGGCTTCACCAAAGAAGGCCACCTCCGCGACGGCGGGTTCATCGACCACGAGTACGTGGACTTGCTGCTGTACGGCGTCCTCGAAGACGAGTGGCGGGCGGCTCAGAGCTGACTGGACTGTTTCCCTTCTTCGATTCCGCCCCTGTATCCGGTGTACGTATAGTATCCGAAGCCGCCGACGAACAGCACCGTCAGCACCCAGACGTAGAAGTTCACCACGAACAGCATCGTGACGGTGAACAACACCACAAGAGTGGCGACCAGCGAGATGAGCACATCGAGTCGAATGAGCAGGTCTGGGTCTGTCATGCTCTATGATTGGTCTCCCACGTAGTAGTCTCTCTGCTCAGACGTTCCCAGACGTGAACCCGGCCACAAACACGGTGCTCTCTACCGCAGACGTCTCTATCCCATTCTCTCTCACTCACAATGGTGGTAGCAACATTTACCCAGTAGAACGTTCTACTACTACTACTACTATGGCAACCTCGGTAAAGATGGACGACGACACCAAATCCCAGCTTGAACGGCTTCAGGCTGAGATTCGGCTGAAAACTGGGAACCGAGTCACCCAACAGGAGATTCTGGCACGGCTTGTCGAACGTGCCATCGAGTCCAAAGCAGACCTCATCGACTCATTCCGTGAGCAACGCGTTCCCCTTACCGACTCCGAACGCGAGCAGTTCCACGCGGGAATGGTCTCCTCTGGGGTCACAACGACCGAAGATGACATCGACGACGTACTGTACGGATGAGCGTCTTTGTCGATACCGGCGTGTTCTTCGCGCACCACGATACGGACGCAGACCGCCACGACAGCGCAGTCTCAGCCTTCGAGGACCTGCTCGACGGAGCCTACGGACAACCGTATACGAATGACTACGTGCTCGACGAAACCGTGACACTCACGCGTGTTCGGACCGGGTCGTTTGACGCTGCGGACACCGTCGCCCGTCGTATCCTCGGCGAAGACCCGTTTCCCTCCGTCTTCGACATGCTTCACGTCGAACCGGACGAGGTTCGGGCAGCGCTCGAAACCTTCCGACGCTACGACGACCACGACCTGAGTTTCACCGACGCGACGATACTCGCACAGTGCGAGTCACGCGGCATTGACGCCGTGTTGAGTTTTGATACTGATTTCGACGGCCTTGTAGAGCGCACCGAACCGGGTTTCTGAGTGGATTGCTCAAATCGTCGCTCTCACGCGTGTTCCCACCCGGATTTGAACGCCAGTCGCTGTCGCTCCTTCGTTCAAATCGGCTGCTCGTCACGAACACCTCCGCTCACGAGTTTGTTCGCGACAGAAGTTCAGTGGGACCACCCGGATTTGAACCACGGTCGCTCGCTATCGCTCGCTCTCTGCTTCAAATCCGCGGCTCATCAGAAAGCTCTCGCTCGCCAATTTGCTCGCGAGAGAATTATGGGACCACCCGGATTTGAACCAAGCCGAGACCTCACTACGTTCGGTCTCGTCGGATTCAAACCGACTGCTCTTCAAAATCATATCCTCTCACGGCGTGATTCGCACACGCCTCGCGGTGCTCGTCGGTGTTGTTCGCGGAATAAGTTATGGGACCACCCGGATTTGAACCAGGGTCACAGCGTCCCAAACGCTGAAGGATACCAAGCTACCCCATGGTCCCGCAATACTGGCTTATCGGCAGCAGTTGTAAAGGGTTTCGTTATGCGTCGGGCGATTAGCGAGTAGTTCACACGCCCCAGATCATGTAGATGCCCACCGTCGTCACGACGGCGAACAAGAGTTGGAGAGGCGTCCCGACTTTCACGTAGTCCATGAACTTGTAGCCGCCCGGGCCGTAGACGAACAGGTTGGTCTGGTAGCCAACGGGCGTCATGAACGCCGTCGAGGCGGCGAACGTCACCGCGAGCACGAACGAAAACGCGTTCGCGCCGATGTCGCCCGCCGCCTGAATCGCCACCGGAATCATGAGCACGACGCTCGCGTTGTTGCTGATGATGTTCGTGAGCAGTGCGGTTCCGATGTAGAACACCCCGAGCACGCCAATCGCGGGCAACACGTCTGCGGACATCACGATGAGGTTGGCGAGCAACTCAGCCGCACCGGTGCGCTCCATCGCAATGCCGAGCGGAATCACGCCCGCGAGCAGGAAGATGACGTCCCACTGCACCGCTTCGTACACCTCCGGCGGGCGGAGACAGCCCGTTGCGACCATCGCCACCGCCCCGCCGAGCGCAGAAACGACGATGGGCACCACGCCGAGGGCGGCGAGGGTGACGACGCCCGTTACGATGCCGACGGCAATCGGAATCTTCGACTCGCGGTAGTCCGGCCGCTCGACCTCTTGGGCGATAATGAAGTTGCGATTCCGGCTGAGGCGGTTGATGCTGTCGGCCGTCGCTTGGACGAGCAGCGTGTCACCCACGCGAAGCGGCGAGTTGTCCATCCGCTGGCGGATGAGTTCGCCACCCCGGCGCAGCGCGAGCACGGTCGCGTCATACCGTTGTCGGAAGTTCGCCGTCGAGAGCGACTGGCCGACGAGCGCAGACGAGGGTGCGATGACGACTTCGATGAGGTTGCGCCCCTCACCGATTTGCTCCAGCTCCTCGTCGGTGACTTTCACCTCGGGAAGGAGGTCTAACCCTTCTGCGTCAATCAGTTGGACGAGCGTCCGTCGGTCGGTACGCACCGCGAAAATATCGCCCGCCTGAATCATCTTCGGGCCGAGCGGTTCTAAGAAGACGGCGTCGTTGCGAATCAACTGAATCAAGTCAACGTCGAAATCGGTCTCTTTGAGCGCTTCTTGCACCGTCTGGCCGATGATGGGTGAGTCCTCTCGGACGACCACTTCGGTCAGGTACTCGGCCATCTCGTACTCTTCGGTGAGGTCTTCTTCGGGTTTGATGCGCTCTGGGAGCAGGAATCGCCCGATTGTGAGCAAGTAGAGCACGCCAACGACGGTCACAATCGCGCCGAGTTGCGTGAACTCGAACATCGTAAAGGGGCGGTCGAGCAGTCGCGCCGACAGGTCGGAAGCAAGGATGCTGGTTGAGGTTCCAATCAGGGTCAACATCCCACCGAACATCGAGGCATACGAAAGCGGAATCAGGAGCTTTGAGGGCGAGGTGCGTCCTTTGTGGGCCAAATCCGTCACCATCGGCAGGAGAATCGCCACCGCCGCGGTGTTGTTGATGAACCCCGAGATTGGGCCGACGATGCCGACGGTCGCAAACAGCTGTCGCCCTTCGCTCTCGCGGGTGAACTTCGCCACCCACGCCCCGAGCATCTGGATGACCCCGGTTCGCTGGATGCCGTAACTCAGCACGAACATCGCGAGTACGGTGACGGTTGCCGGACTCGCAAAGCCAGAAATCCCGTCTTCGGGCGTGATGCCGGTCAGCGGCCCAAGTACCATCAGCGCGACCATGATGCCGATTGCGGTGATGTCGACGGGAACCGGCTCGGTCGCAAACAGAACGAGTGCGATGAGGATGATGGCAAAAACCACCATGGCTCCCGGTGTCAACGCTGAAAGTACCACACACCTATGTCAGGTGCAACTGGGAAAAAGAGTGCGGTCGTCAGGATTCCGGGTCGCGCAACTCGATGTTCGCCACGATTTCGTACGGACTGAGGCCCTTCCGAATGCCGTCTAACATGGTGAACGCCTCGCCCGGTGAGAGGAAGTGACGTGCCACCGCACGCCCGAGGGGTGTCGGTTCGAACCCGTCGATGAAGTTGTACTGCAACAGCTTTCCAATCGCGTGTTTCGTCGGAATGTCGCCGAGCATGCGGTCGTTCAGTCGCTTTGCGCCTTTTCCGGCGACGACGAGGTTCGCCAGCGTTTCTTCGACGGCGGCGTCCTCGTCGTAGGGGGTTTCGACGGGTTCCATCTCGTCTTTCAGCAGCGTGAACGCGACTTCGTCCTCAGAGCGCTCCATGCTGCCGTGGTAGGAGCCGTCAGGTTCGACGAGGAGGTAGACGACGCCCTTGTCGTGGTAATCAGGTCGCCCAGCACGTCCGAGCATCTGGTGGAACTCTTGGACGGAAAGCCACTCGATGCCCATGGCGAGCGAGTCGAAGATGACCTGCGAGGCGGGGAAGTCAACCCCCGCCGCGAGCGCCGCGGTCGTGACCACGGCGGCCAGTTCCTGTTCTGCGAACATTTTCTCGACTTTCTTGCGACGCTTGTAGTCGAGGCCCGCGTGGTACGGTGCGGCGTTGTACTCCAGTTTCCGCGTAATCTCGTGACAGCGTCGCCGCGAGTTGGTGAAGATAATCGTCTGCCCGCGATAGCCCTTCGAGGATTTCGTGTCGAACGCGCGGCGCACCAGTTTGTTCTCGATGCGCGGCTTTTCAGCGCCTGAGGCGAACGTGACGTGGCGCTCGATGGGGACCGGGCGCTCTTCGAACTCGATGAGCGTTGCTCTGAGCTGTTTGGCGAGCCACTTCGGGTTTCCGACGGTCGCAGAGAGGTAAATCCACTGTGCGCCTGAGTACGATTTCTTGCGTTTGGCGCGCTCGTCGCAGTAGTACTTCAGCCGCGAGATGAGGCCGTCGAGGCGGTGGCCCCGGCCCTCGTCTTCTAACATGTGGACTTCGTCGATCACGACCGTTCCAATGTCGCCCAAGTCCTTGCCCGTCCGCAGTGCGTGGTCGATGCCTTCGTAGGTGCCCACAATCACGTCCGCGTTCGGGTCAAAGCGATTGCCGTTGTCCTGTACCCGACTCGCACCGACCCGAATCGTGACCTTGCCGAGGTGGCCGTAGCGCTTCTTGAAGTCCTCGTGTTTCTGGTTTGCGAGCGCGACGAGCGGGACGAGAAACAGCATCTTCCCCTTGTTGTTGAGGTGGTTGTTGATGCCCGCCATCTCCCCGATGAGCGTTTTCCCGGTTGCGGTTGCACTCACGACGAGCTGGTCGTTCCCGTCGAGCAGGCCGTTTCTCACCGACAGACTCTGGACTGGCAGGAGGGTCTCGAAGCGGTCTGTGAGCAGGTTCTTGATGCCCGGATGCATCTTGAGTGACTCTGTCGTCACGGGGTCTACGTCCTCGACGGTGGCCGAAATCTCGTCGAACTTCGTCAGGTCGGGGTCTAAGTTCCCCTTCAGGAGGTTCGTAATCCGCTCTAAGTTCTGTACCGACAGGAGGAGGTCTTCGAGGCGTTCGACGGCGGTCGCGGTCAACTCACCTTGGAAGGAGAGTTCGCGCTCTAGCTCGCGTTTTGCACAGTCGGGACAGATGTGCTCGCGGTCGGTTTCGATGGCCGTCTCGCTCGTGAGCGGCGAATAGCGCCCCTCTCCGGCGCAAATGCGGCAGGTTCGCACGCGTTTTGCTTCGAGTTGGTAGCCGTCAAGCATCTCGAGGAGTTCTGCTTCGGCGTGCGATGAGGTCTGCTCTGAGATGCGAATGCGGCTGGCTCGCCGGGCGATTTCGACGAACTGGTCGGGGCTGCGTGGCTCTTCGTTGGAGCCGCGAATCACCCGAAAGCGGGCGGGTCGAGGGCCTGCGTTCGTCTCCTTGAGTTCGAGTCGGGCGCGAAATACCCGCTCGCCGTCGCGCATGACGGAGACGAGATAGTAGTCGCCAATCTCGTGGAGGAACAGCGTGTCGACCCGGGCGAGCTGCTGTGACACGGTCGAATGTACGCAGGCCCGGGTACTTCAGTCACTCGCTACTCGGTGAGGGAGATGGTGTCGTCGCCATTTGGCACCGCACAGAGGAACGCACCCGGCTCGTCGCCTTCGTTTCGATACCAGTGGACCGTTCCGGCCGGAATCAACAGCGAATCGCCCGCAGTGACGGTGTACTCCTCGTCGCCAATACCGACGACGTACTCGCCCTCTAAGACGTACTGTTCGTGTTCGACCTCGTTCGTGTGCTTCGGAACGCTCGCGCCGGGGTCAAGGGTGAACCGGCGAATGGCGAAATGTGGTGCGCCCTCCTGGTCGCTGATGAGGACGCCTTTTGCCATTCCCGCTGCGGCTCCGACAGGTTCGTAGGTGATGTCTTCGGCGCGTCGAACGAGTGGGGTTGGCTGGTCTGTCATACCCCATTTAGCCCCGCCTGTGAGATAAGAATTGGTCACACGGCACGCGCTCTTAAGGGGCTTGCGCGCTTACCCCCAGTCATGCGAAGTTTCCAGATCGGGCGGCTGTTTGGCATCCCGATCAAACTCGACCTGACATTCCTGCTGGTACTTCCCGTGTTCGCCTGGCTCATCGGGACGCAGGTCGGACTGTGGGCAGGGACGCTGAACAGCCTCTGGGGGACAGCCATCGACCCCGCAAACCTCGATGGGACCCAGATGCCGTGGATTCTCGGTGCGGTGAGCGCGGTTGGCCTGTTCATCGGCGTCGTCCTCCACGAACTCGGCCACTCGCTGGTCTCCATGCGATTTGGCTTCCCCATCGCCTCCATCAAACTCTGGTTGCTCGGCGGGGTTGCCCAACTCACCGAGATGCCCGAAAACTGGAAACAGGAACTCCTCATCGCCATCGCTGGCCCCATCGTCAGCATCGCACAGGGCATCATATTCTACCTCATTCTCGTCGCGGTTCCCGGCTTCAGCGACCCGGTCAAATTCGTCATTGGCTATCTCGCACTCACCAACTTCGCGCTCGCGGCGTTCAACCTCTTGCCGGGCTTTCCGATGGACGGCGGGCGCGTCCTCCGTGCTCTGCTCGCGCGCAATCGGCCGTACGCCCAAGCCACCCGCATCGCCGCCGAGGTGGGCAAGGCGTTCGCCATCTTCCTCGCCCTGATCGGCCTGTTCGGTGGCGGTGGCATCTTCATGGTCGCCATCGCGTTTTTCATCTACATCGGCGCCTCCTCAGAGAGCCAGCAGATGACGATGAAAGCCGCCTTCGAGGGCGTCCGTGTCAGCGACATCATGACGCCAAAAGACCAGGTCGATTCGGTGAGTCCCGACAACTCCGTGACCGAACTGCTCCGCCGGATGTTCGAAGAACGCCACACGGGCTACCCCGTCATGCGAAACACCGACCTCGTCGGCATGGTCACGCTCTCTGACGCCCGCGAAGTGAAGGAAGTCGAACGCGACGCCTATACGGTGTCCGATGTGATGAGCGACGAACTCCACACGATTCTGCCTGAGAGCAACGCCCTTGACGCGCTCCAGCAGATGCAACAACACGGCATCGGCCGCCTGCTCGTCGTGGACGAAATGGGCACGTTCCACGGCCTCATCTCGCGGACAGACCTCATGACCGCCTTCGACATCATCCAGTCGAGCGGACCAACGCAGGTTCGCCCGGGCAAAACCGCCGTCGACCCGCCGTCACAGATGTTCGACGACCCATCCCAGTAATCAGACCGTCTCGATTTCCTCGTGTAACCACGCCGCCGCGGCGTCGAGCGCTTTCTCATCTGTTCCCCGCAACTTCAGTCGGTTTCGCCCTTCCTCGCGATTCGGATAACACCCGACGGCGACGCCAAACTCGTCTCTGACCGTCGTGAGCACCGAGAGCAACTGCCCTTCCGGCGTCGGCGTGTAGAGCGTCCGCGTCTGCATGTCACCCGAGAACTCGGCTGCGACCTGTTCGAACATAGCCTTCATCTCCGAGGGGATGCCGGGGACGGCGTAGACATTTTTCAACACGCACCCGGGTGAGAGTCCGGCGTCGTTAATCAGCACCCGCGAACCAGCCGGAATCGACGCCTCTGCGGTCGCGTCGATGTCCAAATCCGGATATTTGTCGGCTATTGCGGCGAGACGCGCTTCGACCGCTTCAAGCGCCTCGTCGTTCACTTCGAGGTCGCGGTCGAACGCGCGGGCGAGGCTCGCCATCGTCACGTCGTCTGGCGTCCCGCCGAGGCCGCCGGTCACGATGACGGCGTCGAAGGCGTCGCTGTACGCTCGAATCTGGTTTGCGATGACTTCCTCGTCATCGGGAACCACGAGAATCCGCACGACTGAGACGCCTCGCTCGCCCAACTGCCGGGCCAGCCACGAGGCGTTCGTGTTGTCGATATCGCCGGCGAGGAGTTCGTCGCCGACGGTCAACAGTGCGACTTGCATACCCAGATCTGGTCTGGCGAGCGGGTTAAGCGGTCGGGAAACCCTCCCAGTGAACCCCTTCGGTTCCAGTGGAGAATGCGGCCGAAAAAGAGCGCGTGTGGTGGTTACTGGCCCTGTTTTGCGACCGAGAGCGAGGCGAAAAAGCCGAAGTAGGCAATCACGCCGGAGAGCAGGCACAGTTGGTAGGCCCACTCTGGCCCCTGCAACACGTCGAACAGGATGGTCACAACGGTGACCCAACAGAGCGCGAACGCGAGGTCGACGACCATCCCGTCACGGTGCTCGTGGACGTGATTTCGGACGGTCGCAACCAGCCCACCGTTCGCCGAAACCTCCTCGCCCATCAGTCGTCACCTCGTTCGTCAATGACGAGCACTGGGCGGTGGGTCGTTCGGAGGACGCGCTCGGTGACGCTCCCGAGGAGCGCTCGCTTGACGCCCGACCGGCCGTGGCTGCCCATCACGACGAGGTCGATGTCCTTCGAATCGGCATACCCCGCGATGACGTCGTGTGGCGCGCCGACGCGTACCTCCTCGTGAACCTCTACGTCGTGGTCAGCGGCTGCTGCGGCGACGGCTCCCGTCGCCTTGTCTGCCTTCTCTTGCAGTTCGGTCATCTCACCGAAGTTGCCCTGTGTGATGCGGTCTACCTGTTCGGTACCGAGCCCGAAGTTCACCGCGTCGATGTCGACGACGTACAGGGCGTGCAGTCGGGCACCGTAGGTTGCAGCGAGGTCGACGGCGTGGGCAACCGCGACGTTCGCCGTGTCGCTTCCGTCAGTCGGAATGAGGATGTTCTCGTACATGGTTAGTCGTCAGCGGGCGTTTTACCGCCGCTGCTTGAGACGATGTCTTCTGCGCTCTGTTGCTGGCCCATCGGTTCTGGGCTGTGACACTGGCGAACCATCCGTTTCGTCTCAAGCGATGGTTCCGGCGTCACCAGCGAGACGGCGATGGTGACGAGGAAGACGAGCGGCGTGCCGACCAGCGCGGCCCCAATCGGGGGCACGTACTGGGCGTAAATCGGGATGAGCGCGTTTCCGGACCCACCGGCGATGTCTGCGAGGAACGGTACGTAGGCCGGGAGCACGCTGTTGATAACCGACGTTATCCAGAGGAGCAGCCCGACGGTCATCCCGGCGAGTGCGCCCTCTCGGTTGGTGTTCTCCCACCAGAGACCGAGGAAGAACATCGGGAACAGCACGGTTCCGGCGAGCGAGAACGCGTAGGCGACGAGCTCACCGATGAGCGCCGGTGGGTTGAACGCGGTCACGGTCACGAGTGCGCCAATCCCGATGATGGTCGCCCGACCGATGAGCACCTGCTGGCGCTGGGTTGCGTCCTGGTTGATGAGTTCGGAATAGATGTCGTGTGCAACCGCCGACGACGCCGTGATGAACAGGCCTGCCGTGGTCGCAATCGCCGCGGCCATCGCACCGGCAGCCACGAGGCCGACGAACCAGCGCGGCAGGTTGGCGAACTGCGCGGCGAGGACGACGATGACGTCGCCTTCCGCGCCGGACATCGCCTGTGCACCACTGAAGACGGCATCAGGCGAGATGTTGTTGACTTTTGCGAAGAGGTCGACGCCGAACGCCGCCATCGCTGGCGCGGCCCAGTACAGCAGGAGGATGAAAAACAGCCCCCAGACGGTCGACCAGCGCGCCGTCCGCTCGCTTTTGACCGTGTAGAAGCGCACGAGGACGTGGGGTAGCCCACACGTCCCGAAGATGAGCGAGAACGCCGTCGCAACCCAGATGTAGTACGAGGCGTTCTGGAACGGTTCTGAGAACTGGCGACCCAGTTCGTTGATGAGCAGGCCATACTCGATTTGCGGGAGAATCGTCGAGTAGCCCTGCGTGAAGCCAACGACGTACACGCCCGCGAGGAACGCGACGATGAGGATGACGTACTGGACGGCCATGTTCTTCGTCGCGCCGAGCATCCCCGAAAGCGCGAGATAGCCGACCGTGATGGTCATCATCACGATAATCATCGGAATGATGTCAAGGCCGAAGACGTACTGGCCGACGAGTCCCATCCCGCGGGCTTGTCCGACCGAGTAGACGTACGCGATGAGGAGCGTCGTAAATGCTGCGAGCGCACGCGCCGTCGGTGAGTTGAATCGGTCTGCGACGAAGTCGGGTGCCGTGTACTTCCCGAACCGACGCATCTGCGCGGCGAGGAAGATGAGCAGGACGAAGTAGCCGGTCGTCCAGCCGACGATGAACGCGAGCCCGTAGAAGCCAGCCAACGCCACGAGTCCAGCGAGACCGAGATAGGATGCAGCCGACATCCAGTTCGCGCCGATTGCCATCCCGTTCTCGATGTTGCCAATGCCCCGTCCAGCGACCCACATCCCCTCAGTGTCTGCCACTTTGAAGATGTAGCCGATGACGAGGAACGACGCCATCATCAGGAAGACGATGATGGCCGGAACGAGCTTGAACGAGATGTCGAGGGCTTCTGCTTGCAGTGGCAGTATCATTGTTCGACACCGCCGTCAGTGGCCTCTACATCGCGCTGTTTGCTGCTTTTTGTCTGCTTGGTCCCGGTGGTGCCGTGCTCGATTCCGTATTTTTGGTCGAGTTTATCGCGTTGACGGGCGTAGATGGCCGCGAGGATGAGCGCGCCCGTCGGTGCACCGAAGGCGATGAGGAAGTAGTGCAGCGGGAAGCCGATGACCGGCATCGTCACCGTCATCGCTTCAGGGGCGAGTGCCGTCGCCGTCACCGGGCCGAAGACGATGAGCGCCCAGATGGCGAAACTGGCCCAGACCACTTTGAGGTGGTCTCGCATGAAGGGCGTGCTCGGTTTGAGGAGGTTCACCTCTTCGTCTAGGTAGTCTGTGTTCCGGTGTTTCTTTGCAGCCTGCGTGAGCGTGCCTCCGTCGGGTTCGACCCGCGGTGCATCCGCCGTATCATGTGTGTGTTTTTCTTCCATAGGTCGTAGTGTGCAGTGGTCGTGTGAGCCGATTGTGTGAAAAAAGCGCGACTGGTGAGTCAGTCGTTCTTTACCTTCGCCGCGATTTCAGAGACAATCTCGGGGTTTCTGAGCGTCGAGGTGTTTCCGAGTTCGTCGCCGTTTGCGATGTCTTCGAGCAGGCGGCGCATGATTTTCCCAGAGCGCGTTTTGGGCAACTCGGGGGTGAAGACGACCTGCTCTGGGCGGGCGATTGGGCCGATGGCCGAGTTGACGCCTTCGATGATGCGTTCTGCCATCGCGTCGTCGCCCTCGTAGCCGTCTTCGGTGATGACGTATGCGTAGACGGCTTCGCCTTTCACGTCGTGGTGGCCGCCGACGACCGCCGCCTCTGCGACGCCTTCGACGCCGACGATAGCCGATTCGATTTCCATCGTCCCGAGGCGGTGGCCGGAGACGTTGATGACGTCGTCGACGCGGCCGAGGACGGTGATGTAGCCGTCTTCAGAAATCTTCGCGCCGTCTTCAGGGAAGTACACCCAGTCGTCCGGGTCGTCGCTGTCTACGTCAGAATAGGTGCGCCAGTACTCGTCGATGTAGCGCTCGTCGTTGCGATACAGCGTCCGGAGCATGCCGGGCCACGGCTTGTTCACCGTGAGATAGCCCGCGCGGCCGGGTTTGACCTGTTCGCCATCGTTGTCCACGATGCGCACGTCGAGTCCGGGCAGCGGCGGTCCGGCAGACCCGGGCGACATCTCGGAGACGCCGGGCAGCGTCGTAATCATCATGCCGCCGGTCTCGGTCTGCCACCACGTATCGACGATGGGGCACTCCTCGCCGCCGATGTACTTGTAGTACCACTTCCACGCGCGTGGGTTGATGGGTTCACCGACGGTGCCGAGCAGGCGCAGCGAGGAGAGGTCGTGGCTTTCTGGGTACTGGGACCCCCACTTCATGAACGCGCGAATCGCCGTTGGCGCGGTGTAGAGTTGGTTCGCTTCGTACTCCTCTACGATCTCCCAGAGGCGGTCTTTCTCGGGGTAGTCTGGCGTCCCCTCGTACATCATCGTGGTCGTCCCGAGCGCGAGCGGGCCGTAGACGATGTAGGAGTGGCCGGTAATCCAGCCGATGTCTGCGGCACAGAAGTAGGTGTCTTCGGGCTTGATGTCGAGGACGGCTTGGCCGGTCCAGGACGCCCACGAGAGATAGCCACCCGTGGTGTGTTTGACGCCCTTTGGCTGGCCCGTCGTCCCCGAGGTGTACATGAGGAACAACATGTCCTCTGCGTCGCGGGAGACGGGGTCGACCGTCATCCCTGCTTGTGCCTCCACGAGGTCGTCGTAGTCGTGGTGATTCGCCTCCATCGGGTGGTCGTAGTCGTCATCGAGCCGGTCGACGACGACGGTTTCGACCGCGTGTTCGACGCCCGAAAGCCCCTCGTCGGCTTTCTCCTTGTGTTCGAGGGGGTCGCCCCGGCGGTAGTAGCCGTCACAGGTGACGAGGAACTCCGAGTCTGCGGCGTTCATCCGCGTGGCGAGGGCGTCTGCGGAGAAGCCGGCGAAGACGACCGAATGCGGTGCGCCGATTCTGGCACACGCGAGCATCGCAATCGGCAACTCGGGAATCATCGGCATGTACAGGGTGACAACGTCATCCTCTGCTACACCGAGGTCTTTGAGTGCGGCGGCGAACTCGTTTACTTCGCGGTGTAACTCCCGATAGGTGTAGGTGCGATTTTCCTCCTCGGTCGGTTCGCCAATCCACTCGATGGCGGCTTCGTCGCCGCGTACATCGAGGTGTCGGTCGAGGCAGTTCGCAGATGCGTTGAGCGAGCCGCCCGTGAACCACTCGAAAAACGGCGGGTTCGAATCGTCGAGCACGGTGTCGTAGGGTTCGTCCCAGTCCAGGAGCGCCGCCGCCTGCTCCCAGCACTCGGGCCAGTTCTCCTCGAACTCTTCGTAGATGCCCTCGTCCGTGACGTTCGCTTGTGCGACGAACGATTCAGGCGGGCTGAATCGCTCTTGTTCTGCCAACCGAGCCTCCAGTTCGGCGTCTGTGTCGTGCGACATGGTGAGCCGAGTTAACAACCATTATGTTCCCTAATAAGTGGTGTAACTAACTATCCCAATTGTTCACACACAACCGCATGCGGCGCTTTCGCGGTCGTTTTTGGCGTTCTGGCGAGTCACAGCCACGGACGCGCTGTCGTTCCCGCCGTCGCGTCTCTAAGTAGTTAGTGTCCGTTTCCTGTCTGCGAAAGAAAGTCTGGTTTGCGTATGTGTTCAGGCGTCGCGGACGGTGCTGTCTGTATCTTCGATGACCGCGGTGAGTACCTTCTGTTGGGCTTTTCGCAGGTGGTTATGCAGTGTCGGTGAGGAGACGCCCATCGACGCCGCGAGTTCTTCTGCGGTCGAACCACGCGGCCACTCGAAGTAGCCAGCGAAGTACGCCGCCCGGAGCACCGAGCGCTGTTTCTCGGTGAGACTGTCTTCCATCACCTGTCGGACGCCCGCCGTGGTCTGGGTCGGCTGTTCTATCTCGCGTTTTGCGACCAGTTCTGACTCGGGGAACTCCTGTGTGAGGGTTTCGACCACCGAGCGAATATCGACGCGCCGAGAGAACACGCCCGCAATCTCCGCAACGCCGTCTTCGACGGTGAGTTTCTGGGCCGTGCCGCTTCGGTCTACGAGCGCAGAGATGAACGTCTGGTCGCGCACGACGAGTTCGAGCACCGCGCCCGTGCTGTGGTCGCCAATCAGCCGGCCTTCGGTGACGCCCGACGCGCTCGAAATACGGTCGAGCACCGCGCGCACGTCCGCGTCGCGGACGGTGACGAAATACAGCAGGGCGTCTGCTTCGACGGGCACCGCGCCTTCGAGCTCGAACCGACAGCCGAGGTCGTGGGAGGTCGCCACCAGAAAGTCCTCGGTATCGGTACTGCGAAACGTCAACTCGACGCCCGTATCCGCGAGCAACAGCCGTTTGCGTTCGAGCGACGTGATGGCCTCACCAACTCGTCTGCCGACGTCTGCGACGAACTCGCGGTCTCCGGATTCGACCGTCTGGTGGGCCACACAGAGCAGGCCGTGGACGCGGTCGCTCGATTTGAGTGGCGCGACGACGAGTGCACACCCGGTCAACCGCCCGCTGACGTGGGTCATGACGTTTCGCAGGACGACGGTTTCTGCCTCCTGTTCGAAGCTGTCGAACCCGCCCGCCTCGTCTACCACCTCGCGTAAGTCGACGTCGCCTTCGTCGCGGTGGTTCGCGTAGGTTCGTGGAACGCCCTGTTCGTCACACACCCACGCCGTGTGGTAGACGCCCGCGAGCGCTTCACAGGTGGCCCGTTCGACCTCCGTACGCGTCGTCGCCTCCGTCAGAGACGCGCCAAGCGTCGCCATGCAGTCGCCCAACTCCGCATCGCCCCCGGCCTGCGGTGTGGCGGGTGGGCGGTCGGGCTGGCGCTGGCCCCTCGATTCCGCAGTGAAGGCGTCGATAATCGCCGCCTCGCTCGGCGGTTCGAAGTAGTGGTCTAAGCTTTCGAGGCTCTTCCACCCGCCGACCGCCCGCACGATTTGGGGGTGGATGCGCTCTCTTTTTAGCAAGCGATGGGCGAAGTACTGGCGTAAATCACGCGAGGAAACCGACTGCAAGCGCGCGTCGTCCGTCCGAGCGGCCACGTCCGAGACGAGCATCTGGATGCGTCGTGCGCTCACGTCGAACACCGGTTCGTCTCGGCCGATGTCGTTCACCGAGATGTACTTCCGAAGGTCGTGAGCCGCGGCCGGGCGCAGATACACCACCCGGCTCTCTTGGTCGGTTCCGACGGTCAAAAGGGCGTGTGACCCGCCGCCGCGCTCGCGCGTGGACAGGTCTCTCGGGTGAACGCAGACCACCTCGCTCGGCCTGAGTCCGGCGTCCCCCATCAGCGTGACGACGAGGTCTTCGCGGTAGGTTTCGGTCGCTCGCTTCAGCCGCTCGAACGCCTCGGGCGTGAGCACCGTCGAACGCGCTGTGCGGGACATACTGTCATTCACCTTTTTCAAAAGAGCTGCAGTTAATTCTTTCCCTGATTCTGTTGGACCACAGTCGGGTTTTGCGACTGTTCGCGCGGCTTCTCCCGAACGTTCTCGGAAAATTCCTTCGCGTTTCTCTATTTCTCCGAAACGCTCACTCGTCGACGATGGATTCGAGTTCACCGACGACTTCGGGGTTGCGAAGCGCGCTCGTGTCACCGAGTTGCTCGCCGTTGGCGATGGCTTCTAAGTGCCGACGCATGATTTTTCCCGATCGCGTTTTCGGGAGTGCGGGCGCGAACGTAATCCGTTCTGGGATGGCAATCTCACCGATTGCGTCCGCAACGGCATCCCGCACCGCCTGCTCTAACTGTTCGTCGCCGACGACGTTCCGCTCTGGCGTGACGTAGACGTGGATGGTTCGCCCTTGTACGTCGCGTCGTCCGGCAACGGCGGCGGCCTCCGCGACGCCCTCGACATCGACGATGGCCGACTCGATTTCTTTCGTCCCGATTCGATGCCCCGAGACGTTCACCACGTCGTCTTCGCGGCCGAGCAACTGGATGTAGTCGGTCTCGACGGCGCGGTCGCCGGTGACGTAGTGCCACGCGCCCGCCTCGTAGGCGTCGTGGTCGGTGACTGCCCACTCGTCATCGCAAAACCCCTGTGGCATCGCCGGCCACGGCTTCGTGATGAGCAGGCGTCCGGGTTCGCCGGGTGCGACCGTCTCGCCGCGTTCGGAAACGATGTCGGCGTCGATACCCGGCAGTGGTCGGCCCACTGCACCGGGTTTCATCCGGTCTACGCCCGGCAGCGTGGTGACCATCATGCCGCCGGTCTCGGTCTGCCACCACGTATCAACGATGGGGCACGCACCACCACCGACGTGTTCGTGATACCAGTGCCACGCGTTGGCGTCGATGCGCTCACCAACGGTGCCGAGCAGGCGCAGCGAGGAGAGGTCGTGGCTTTCTGGGTACTCAGCACCCCACTTTACGAACGTCCGGATGGAGGTCGATGCGGTGTAGAAGATGTCCACCGCGTTGCGCTCGATAATCTCCCAGAGCCGGTCTTTCTCGGCTTGATTCGGCGTGCCCTCGTAGAGGACGGTCGTCGCGCCGAGGGCGAGCGGGCCGTAGACGATGTAGGAGTGGCCGGTAATCCAGCCGATGTCCGCAGAGCAAAAGTGGGTGTCCTCGGGTTTGATGTCGAGCACCGAACGCGCCGTCCACGCGACGTGTGAGAGGTAGCCGCCGGTGGTGTGGCGCACCTCTTTTGGCTCGCCGGTCGTCCCCGAGGTGTAGATGTAAAAGAGGAGGTCGTCTGCGTCGCGGGCGACGGGTTCGACGCGCTCCCCTTCGTGGGCGTCGACGAGCGCGGAGTAGTCGTGGTGGCGGTCGAGGGTATCGTCGTTGCCGAGGCGGGTGACCACGACCTGTTCGACTGTCTGTGGGACGGCGAGACAGGCGTTGTCCGTGGTGTTTTTCATCGTGATGGCGTTGCCTCGGCGGTAGTAGCCATCGCAGGTGACAATGAGTTCCGAGCCGGATTCTTCCATTCGCGTGGCGAGGGCGTCCGCGGAGAAGCCGGCGAAGACGACCGAATGCGGTGCGCCGATTCTGGCACACGCGAGCATCGCAATCGGTAACTCGGGAATCATCGGCATGTAGAGGGTGACAACGTCGTCTTCTTCGACGCCCAACTCTCGTAGTGCCGCCGCGAAGGCGTTCACCTCGCGCGAAAGCGCCTGATAGGTGTAGGTTCGCGTCTCCCCGAGTTCGCCCTCCCAGGTGAGCGCCGCTTGATTCTTCCGACCGGCTTCGATGTGGCGGTCTACGCAGTTGTACGAGGCGTTCAGCTTTCCGCCGGGAAACCAGCGAAACCCGTCGCTGTCGTCGAGGACGCGCTCGTAGGGACGGTTCCAGTCGAGGAGTGTCGCGGCGTGCTCCCAGCACGCAGGCCAGTTCTCCTCGAACTCTTCGTAGATGCCCTCGTCTGTGACGTTCGCCTGTGCGACGAACGCGCTCGGTGGAGCGACCCACTCGCTGGGCGGTGACAAGGCGTTCTCCGACCGACTCCTGCCGTTGTCCATGTGCCTTACATCAGTGTGGAGGGTCACAAAAACTGTACTGCTAATTTGTGGTTAATTGATACAATCCTATCCGACCACCCTCTTCACAGTGAGGGCACAGCCTGCACCCACGCCCGACCGTGCAAGAGACTGTCACGCTTTTCGCTATTCTCAGGCCCTGAGATTCAGTTTCCCCGATTAAGACCCTCTTCTTCGTAGAATAACCTGTATGAGTGACAGAATTGGTGCACCTGGAACTGGCATCTCCCGTCGAAAATTCCTCGCCGCGACCGGTAGTGCCGGGCTGTTTGCAACCGCGGGCTGTACGGCGGTTTCACAGCCCACCGCGCGGACGGTTCCGCTCACGAGTTCACAAAATAGCGCGTATCCCGACCTGCCGGAGACGGGAAAGCCCGAAGTTGTGAACTTAGATGAGCGCGGCCACGAGGTCACCATCAAGTCCGTGATGGCGCGCCACCATATCCACCCCGGCGAGACGATGAACGGCCCCATCACGCTCCCAGTCACGTGGGCGTTTCAGGCAGACGACGGCGTCCCGAGCGTTCCCGGCCCGATTCTTCGGTGCACCGAGGGTGCAGAACTGAAGATTACACTCGACAACTCGGAGATGCAGGTTCCCCACACGCTTCACTTCCACGGCGTACGCAAATCGTGGGAGAACGACGGCGTCCCGACGACGACGGGCGTGACGGTCATGCCCGGCGAATCGCACACCTACACCATCCCGGCGAACGTCCCGGGAACCCACCTCTATCACTGCCACTACCAGACGCCGATGCACATGGAGATGGGGATGTACGGCATTCTCCGCGTTGACCCGAAGGGGTACGAGGAGGCCGACAAGGAGTACTTCATGACGGTCAAGGAGTGGGACACCCGCCTCTCGCGCCAGCACGGCGGCGAGAACGTCCAGTACTCGCTCTCGTCGCGCCACGCGGATGCCTTCACCATCAACGGCAAGTCCGCGCCCGCGACGCTCCACCCCGAGACGGGGTCGCCGCTCATCGTCGAACCCGGTGACACCGTGCGCATCCACTGGGTGAACGCGGGCTTCATGAGCCACCCGCTGCACATCCACAACCACCGATTCAAGATCGTCGAGAAGGACGGCAGCCCGATGCCAGAGGTGCTCCAGTTCCTCCAAGACGTGGTGAACGTCGCTCCCGCAGAGCGCTACACCATCGAGTTCGAGGCCGACGCAGACCCCGGCATCTACCTCGTCCACTGCCACAAGGTCGACCACGTCCGCAACGGTGACAGCTACCCCGGCGGCATGCTCACGGGTATCGTCTACACAGACGCGATGGACACGGACATCTTCCGCAGTCTGATGGAGTACGCGGGGTACGAGGGGTGAGAGAGATGGCGTCCGACAACACGCAACTGCCCGTCGCCCGTCGCCGCTTTCTCGCCGCAACCGCGGGCGTCGCGGCCGGGAGCGCGCTCGGCGTGAATCTGCTCAGCCAGCCGGTCGCCGCGCAGGCTGATTCGAGCCTCGAAACGTGGTTTGCGAACACCGACAACGTGACCGAACTCGTCGATTTGCGCGGGAAGGGAACGGTCGATATCGCGGTCGGTTCGGCCGGAAACGGCGGGTCGTTCGGTTTCGAACCGGCAGCCGTCCGCGTAGACCCCGGAACCACCGTTCGCTGGACGTGGACCGGCGAGGGCGGGATGCACAACGTGGTCGCCAAAGACGGATCGTTCGAATCTGAGTTCTACTCGACCGCGGGCGAGACGTTCGAGTTCGTCCCCGACGCCGCGGGCGTGACTCGCTACGCCTGTGCGCCCCACGAGATGATGGGGATGAAAGGCGCGCTCGTCGTTGGCGACGCAGACGCCGCACTCGGCGCGGCCGCTGGCGAGGCGGGAGGCGATGCCGCCCCGAAAGAGACCTTCGACGGGTGGCTCTCGGGGACGGACAACTACGACGAAGTGGTCGATATGCGCGGCAAAGAGCAGGTGACGGTCGACGTTGGTGCGGACGGAAATGGCGGCGCGTTCGCCTTTGAACCCGCAGCCATCCACGTCGATCCTGGAACCACTGTCGTCTGGGAGTGGGTCGGCGACAAAGCATACGACGTGGCCGACCCCGACCTCGGGTATCACAGCGACCTCCTCACGGGCGCGGGCAATCGCTTCGCCGTTGAGTTCGGCGGCCACGGCCTCAGCACCTACGAGTGTACGGCCTACGGCGAACAGGGTATGCGTGGGGTCGTCCTCGTCGGAAACGGGCCAGACCCCGTGCTCTCGCCGCTTGGGAAAGTCGTCACGGGCGGAGTCGCAACCGTCCTCGGCGCGCCGTTCCTCTACGGCCTGCGCCAGCACGTAAAAGACACCACCCGAACCGACGCCTAAGCACGCGTCATTCCTCTGCTTTTGCTGTTTCGAAGCGTTGTGAGGGCAGTTTGAGTTCGTCGAGCCCGGGCAGGTGTTTGACGTTGAACACGACTTTGAGTTCGTCAGTACACGGCCGCCCCACACACGAGAGGCGAATGCCGTTTTCCATCATCGACGGCGAGAGGACGTGATTTGGCGGCATCTCCATGTCGCCTTCGATGACCGCGACTGCACAGTTCGCACAGGCACCGCCCCGACACGCAAACGGCCACGAGAAGCCGACTTCTTCTGCGCTTTCTAAGAGCGAATCGCGCGGGTGGGCGAGTAGCTCGCCGTAATCCGCTGGCATGAGCGTTTCACTCGCGGCTTTCGAGAACAGTTCTGCGTCGGTAATCTCCCAGCCGAAGTCGTCGAACACCTCGTAGTTGAGAAACTCGACTTTCGTCTCTTCGCGCTCGTCTTCTGCCGGCTCTG
Organism: Haladaptatus sp. CMSO5; assembly: GCF_036689885.1. Taxonomy (NCBI): domain Archaea; kingdom Methanobacteriati; phylum Methanobacteriota; class Halobacteria; order Halobacteriales; family Haladaptataceae; genus Haladaptatus; species Haladaptatus sp. CMSO5. The sequence continues at coordinate 262,563 of NZ_JBAHVW010000001.1, read as the reverse complement.
GAGCCTGCTCGTTGTCTGATTCGGTCGTGGGATCGTAGCCCGCCTCAATCTGTGCGTACGCTGTCTGGACGGCTTTGAACTCGCGGACAGAGCCACCACGGTCTGGGTGGACTTCTTTGACTCGCGCTCTGTACGCTTCGACAATCTCCGCCTCGTCTGCATCCGACTCAATCCCGAGAATATCGAACGGGGACGCCACACTCGAAGTAAGCAATTCGTCGCTTAAAACCTCTCTGGCAACTGCCCGGCGCTCCCGTGTGCTGTCGCCGTCGTGCTTGGTGACTGCCGTGCTCGTTCTTTCGAAGCGCGCTCATTCAAATAATTTTGAACTTCACAATAGTGGAAAAGTACATGTGTCAGACCGGTAACTATGACATACGATGGCTCGCACTCCCCTCTCGGAACTTCCACACGCTACGAAAGTCCCGTATCTCATCATGGGACTAAGTGGAGGGCTTCTCCTCTCGTTTCCTGCCGAGTGGATGATTGTAAACGCGATGGGGGAAACGGAGCCGGTCTATCAACTGCTCACGAATACGGCGATTACGATGCCAATAATTCTGGGCCTGTTTTTCGGTGGCTACTGGCTCAAACGGAGTTGGATAGACCCACAACGTTACTGGCGAATCGTGCTGTGGTGTTTCGCGAGCATGATAGTCATCCTCGGGATTAATATCATCGTCATGTTTGTCACACCGCCACTTGACGAGGTCAGTGGGTACATCCAATGGGGCCGATTTATGTCGTGTCTCGGCGCTGGGGGCGGTCTCCTCATTGGGGTCATCGAGGCACGCGCCATCGAACGCGAACGCCTCGCAGAGCGGGCCGTCATTCGCGCAGAGCAACTTGAGTATCAAAACGACCAACTCGAGTTCTTCAACAGCATCCTTCGCCACGATGTGTTAAACGGCATGACCGTCGTCGGCGGGCGGGCAGAAATCCTCTATGAGGAACTGGACGACGGTGACCACCGCAAACAGGCGGAAACGATTCTCAAGTGGAGCGACGATGTCGTGACAATCGTCCAGCGCGTCCGGTCGATTCTCAACGCGCTCACCTCGGACAGCAAACCCCAACTCACCGCAATCGAACTCTCAGAGACGATTCACACAGAAGTCGACCGACTCAAATCGACATATCCGGCCACAACCTTCGAGGTTCACGTCGAAGACGAGGTGTTCGTCAGGGCAGACGAACTGTTGAGCGAAGTGATTGGCAACCTGCTCACGAACGCCGTCGAACACAACGACCCCGAAGGCCTGCACATCACCGTCAGCGTGGAGGCTGACGACGACACGGTCACGACCCGCATCGTTGACACCGGCACGGGGGTTCCAGACGAGCGAAAGCAAGCCATCTTTCGCAGAGGCGAAACTGGCCACGTCAAATCGACAGGCAGTGGCTTTGGCCTCTTTTTCGCTGATTCGATGATGACCGTCTACAACGGCTCCATCGAAATCGAAGATACAGAGCCACAGGGGGCAACGTTCATCATCGAGCTTCAGCGGGCGGCGGAGACCCGCCCCGAACCACCTGCTGAACTGGTTTCTCCCGTATAGCCACGTCGGCTGAATCGGTTTGTTCCGCTTCCTAACGAGAAATCGGTGGGATATCCGCCATTTGGATGGCTCACCCAGGTTCTGTACCCCGTCATCTTCACGCCCTATGTTCACACGTATCGTGAAATGGACGTTAGGTGTAAGATAATCTATATCTTCTCTTGAGGCGTCACGGTCGATGTGACGCCAACTCTCACTCGACGGACGTTCCTCGCGTTCTCAGGGACAGCGTTCGCTGCAACATTCGCTGGCTGTACCGGCTTCCTCGATGACGAACCTGCGACTGTGACCGTCGAAAACGGCTTCGACCGAGAGATCGTGGTCACCGTCGAAGTGCACCACAGTACGGACGAGTCGCTCGCCTACGAGGAGACGATCAGGCTCGCCACTGGTGAGTCACAACAGATGCTAAATCCGATGGATACCGCTGGTTCCTACGAGATACACGTGATTGTCGAAGACACGTTCGACGAGACCTACTCGTGGACCGTCTCCGAAAACGGTGCCCCGAGCCTCTATCTGGACATTCGCCCACACGGGATGGAACTCTCCGACGCAGGGCGCTAGAACGCCAATCTCACTCCGTGACGCGGGTCGATTCGTTTCGGTTCCGGGGCGACGCCACGCCAGCACTCGACACGGATCATTTCGCCCAAAACCATTTTTATCCAGAGTCTATTGATTAGAGATATAACATGACTGGTGCATCACGGCGAACGGTTCTCAAGCTCCTCGGTGCGAGCGGTGTACTCGGATTCGGCATCGGGAGCGCCAGCGCAGCGAAGCCAAAAGGCAACATCAAGAAGTTAGGCCACTCGTTGCTCTCTGACCCACCCGGAAGCTACGCCGAAGTAGACGTCCGAGGCGACGGCCACTTCGCCGTCCTCGGGAGCTTCCTTGGCGAAGGTGGTAGCTTCCTTGTCGATATTACGAATCCGACACAGCCAACCGAGGTTCATCGTGTGCCATCTTCCGAGCACACGCGAAATGCGGACGTCAAATTCGACACGCGAGACGGGCTCTACTATCGCAGTCAAGAGCCTAACGACGACGAAGGCGTTGGCGGCGTCGAAATCATTGACTACGGCTACGGAGACGCCACTCCTGAAAACCCTGCGGTAATCGGTCGGTTGGACGCAGAAGATACGCACAATATCTTCTGTCATCCCAATGCGGACATCGTCTACACGACCAACGCCCACGGCGGACACGACGACGAAGCAAACACGGGATACGATATCTTCGATGTGAGCGACCCGTGGAACCCAACGAAACTCGGTGAAGGAGGCCCGGCTGGTGCCCTCCACGATTTGGTCATCGACCCGGACACGGAGTTCATGCACTGTGCGTATATCGGCGGTGGCCTCGATGGTTACGTCATCGTCGATGTGAGCACGCCGACAGAACCCACGGAAGTCGGTCGCTTCGATTACGAAGGCTTGCCAGATTACAGCGAAGAACGCCTCGAACAGGGCAAACCTGGCTTCGAGAGCTGTCACTACGCGAACTACGACCCCGAACGCGGACTCGCCGTCGTCGGCGACGAAATCGGCCACGGCTGGCCCGGTGGCAAGCACATCTTCGACATCGGGTGGGGCGACGGCTCGCCGGCGAATCCGAAACACATCGGGTTCACCTACTCACCGAACGCCGAATATCAAGGCGACGACGACCGCGAAACCTACGACTGGACGACCCACAACCACGACGTTATTTCGAAAGACGACACGACGCTCCTCGTTGACGGCGGCTACCACGAAGGCGTGGTCGTCTACGACATGAGCGACCCGACCGACCCGGTTCCGGTCGATATCTACGAAACCGACGACAAGGCAGCCGAAGCAAACGGTGCAGCGTGGCTCGGCTCGGCCCCGAACGCGTGGGGTGCAAACTACAACGAAGCGCGTGACCTCGTTGTTGCAAGCGACATGACGACCGGCATCTACACGTTCAAAGTGACGCCTTCGCGCAACAACGGCAAGTAACCGGTCACGCCTCGCGGGCCGCTCATTTTTCAAACGGTTAGTTTGTCCCTTCAGGCTCACTGCTATCGAAAAAGACTGCGGACGCGCTTCATGCATTCGACTGACTTATATACCACGCTCAAGCCCTTCGAGAAGTTCGACAAACTTCGGGTCTAGGTCTGCGTGGTGGTGGACGATTTTCCACTCACCATCTTCGAGGGAGTAGATGTTGGTCGCCCGGTATTCTGCGTCGAGCGACTGGCCGCCGAGCGTCATCGAAGCCTGCTCGGTCGTGAGTTCGTAGGCAACGTCACCCATGACGCGGATGAACTGGTCTTTGCGCGTAACCGTCCCCTTCTCAGCAAGGCCCGCGACTGCGTTCCACGGCTCTTTGACGGCTTCCCAGCCGACTTCACGGCCGCCAATCGGATGCATGGTCGTAACATCATCTCGATGTGACCAGATCTCTGCCATCGATTCTGCGTTACCGGCTGCCATTTGTCCTAACGCCTTGTAGAATTTGTCCGACGCCGCCCGAACCCCTGTATCTGCTTGTTTGATTGCCATGTGTGGCACCCGTACGCCTAGATGCATGCTGAGGGCTTAAATGTCATACTTCTTATCTATACGATTTCTCATCGGCCAAAAGAATGTCTTGGCAGTCGCGTCCTCCGTTTTTTCTGCGTTAATTCCAGCGCTGGCGGGGATTGTTCCACATGGATATCCACTTAAACCATCTTGTAATTTGACTAACCGTTCCACGAATGGAACGAATTGGAACACACTCACGGCGCTTGAAACCCCCTCCTAACAAAGCATCGTCATTACCATGGGTATTGTATCATGGTGCAAATGCACAATCTCACGGGCTTTCAACGCGACCTCCTGACCGTCATCGCAGGACACACGAAGCCCTCAGGCCAAGACATCAAGACAGAACTCGAAACCCACCTCGGCGACATCAACCACGGCAGGCTCTACCCCAACCTCGATACGCTGGTCGAAATGCAACTCGTAGAAAAGGGTGCAATCGACCGCCGCACGAACTACTACACGATTACTGACGCCGGGAGAAACGCGCTGGTCGAATACGCAAACTGGCGTGAGAGCTACCACGCAGAAGTCACTTCACCGATGCTCTGAGCGCTCAATCGGTTAGCGTCGGTTTCCGGCTCCAAAGAGGACTCCCCCTGCGTCAGCGTCTCGTTGCGACTGCGTGCTGGCACGCTGTCTGCGCCCCTCTCTATTCACTTTCCATTCGGTCATCTACAAATTCAGGCTCTCCACCCGCTAGTTACTCGCTACAACGAGCGTTACCGACCGTCGAAGCCAGACGTTCACGTTCAAATCGAGAAAGCCGTCCATGACCGTCTGTCCCGCCATCGTCGCCACGAGCGACGACGAGAGCCCAGCCGCGGTGAGCGCAACCCCGAACGCCATACTCCCATTCGCGGATGGTCGTGCCCCTCCGAAAAGCAGACGCAGTCTCCGTCGCACTCGACGCACGTCACGGGGAGATACCTGCCTCTCAATGTTCTACACCCGGCGTGAAACCCTCAGATGGCAATATAACCTCTCTGCTGAATACCGAGTCTCTATCCATCGTTAGGAGGCGAACACGTAAGCAATCAATAGTCGAATGGATAGGGGACGATGAGCGATTGGAAATCGGCACTTCGAAGCGGAAGGGATGGCGCGGTCCAAGACGATCGCGTGTTCCCCAGTACTCGCTGGATTGCGCGCGTTATCATCCCGTTTCTGGCTGCGGCGTTTCTGGTCTTATTTGGACTCCCAGCTCGGACCACCGAGTTTTTCGCGTGGACGATCCGGCCCGAGATGACGCCCATCATCATGGGTGCTGGCTACGGAGCAGGCGTGTACTTCTTCTATCGCGTTTCGACCGTTGACACGTGGCACGCTGTCGCTCCAGTCTTCCTCGGCATCGCCGTCTTCACGTGGCTCATGGCAATCGCCACTGTGCTCCACTGGGAAAATTTCAATCACAATCACTTCACATTCGTCCTCTGGGTAGTTCTCTACGCAGTAACACCGGTACTCATTCCCGTTGTTTGGGCGCACAACCGGTGGACCGATACTGGCGAATTGACGGCCGGTGAGCCCACGCTTCCTCAAGCCGTCCGCGTCCTCGGTGGTGGCCTCGGACTCGTCGTCACAGCCAGTGCCGTCGCCCTGTTCGTCATCCCCGAACTGATGATCGAGGTCTGGCCGTGGACCGTCTCCCCGTTTACGGCTCGAATCTTGGCAGGGTGGTTCGCGCTCTTCGGTGTCGTGAACGTCGCTGTCGCCCTCGATGCGCGCTGGAGTGCTGCCCGGATCCTGCTCCAGAGTCAGGTGCTGGGATTCACGCTGGTCCTGATTGGTGTCCTCAGAGCCTGGGATAACTTCGACACGTCGAACATACTGACCTGGGGTGTCGTCGGCGGGATGGTACTGTATCTGGGTGCCACACTGGTGTTGTATCTCGGTATGGAACGTCGGTGAACGACTCTCGAAGGGTTCGGCCCCGTTGCTGACGACGCACCCTGTATGCAACACGGTCACTGAAACCTGACCATCATCTGTCAGGAAGTGGATGCTGCAGATGGTGGCGTTGTTGCACTCCGCAAGCGGTACCGGTGCACGCAGTAGGCTGACCGCATAGACGCCCTCCCAACGTCGCAGTTACCGCGATGAAGGTGATAGATTCGGGTTCCTTCTTCCGTTTTGGCGTGCTACACACGTCGTCATGACCGCGAACGCGAGGCGTGTCTCGTATGCGATGGAACCGAGACCTGTCTTTTTCAGCGCACGCATCGAGTACCTAGCATGCACGCCCACTCCGTCATCGAAGCCGTTGGAAACACGCCGCTCATCGAACTCCCCGGCATCCGTCCAGAGGGTGGCGCACGCATTTTCGTGAAGTGGGAAGGGGGGAATCCAACGGGGAGCATGAAAGACCGGTTCGCGCTGGCGATGATTCGAGGAGCACGTCGTGACGGACTGCTCGAACCCGGTCAACGTGTCGTCGAGTATACTGGTGGGTCAACGGGCTCCAGTCTCGCCTTCGTCTGCGCCGTCATGGACCATCCGACGACGATGGTGACCGCAGACTGCTTCGCCCAGGAAAAGATTCGGACGATGCGAGCGTTCGGCGCAGCAGTCATCGTCCACGAAACGCCCGACGGAAGCGTCTATCCAGGTATCGTAGACGACATGATGGAATACGTCGAAGACGTGAAAACAGAAACCGGCGCGTACCACACCCATCAGTTCGAGAACCCGTATCTCCTTGAGGGCTACACAAAGATGGGCACAGAAATTCTCGAAGATTGTCCCGACGTGACCGATTTCGTGATGTCCTACGGGACGGGTGGCTGCTTGACCGGGAACGCACAGGTGCTCAAACCAGCGGGTGCTCGAATAACCGCCGTCGAACCGGCTGAATCCCCACTTCTGAGTGCGGGCCACTCTGGACCACATCACATCGAGGGAATCGCCGTTGGCGTGCATCCACCCATCTTCGAGACAGAGCCCTACGACGACGTTCGTGCGCCATCCGAGGCAGCGGCCCGTGCCATGATACAGCGAGTCGCCAAGACGGACGGACTCTTCGCGGGGCTGTCCACGGGGTTGAACCTCGCCGCGACGGTGGAAATCGCACGCGAGCGCGACCCAGACGACGTGGTCGTCACCGTTGCCTGCGATACCGGCCTGAAGTACCTACAGGGCGACCTCTTCGCGAAAACACAGTGATTCGCTTCGACTTCGAAGCGTCATGAGCGACGTTTGGTGGTGCGTGTGGAAGGCTGAATCCGAGGGTGAGTGAACCGATGTGAAACTCGAATATTGTCGATAACGGGCGTCTGGAAGGATTTCTCTGGACAAGATATGAGCCGACAGGTATGCTGAGCCACACAATGTCGGCTGCCACTCGTACGTATTTTCCAAAACCGCACGACAGTCTAGCTGTGGTAGTTGTATTAGCTATCTGCCGCTGGGTCGTACTCCTCGTCGGTGACGTGCTCGAGCCAATTGACGACCTCCCCATCGAGTTCCTCGTGGATGGCGATGTGGGTCATTGCTTTCTCCGGTTTCGCGCCGTGCCAGTGCTTTTCGCCCGGCGGGAACCAGACGACGTCGCCTGCACGGACTTGCCTGATTTCGCCGCCTTCGCGCTGGACGAGCCCGCACCCGTTCGTGATGACGAGTCGCTGTCCCAGCGGATGGGTGTGCCACGCAGTGCGAGCACCCGGCTCAAAGGTGACGCTCGCTGCGGCCGCGCGGGCTTCGTCCTGTGGGTCAAATAGCGAGTCAAACCGAACGTCGCCAGTGAAGTAGTCGTCCGGTGCAACTTTCGAATGTTGTGAACAGCTTCTGGTGATATCCATAGATTGAACCTGTTCTGAATTTGAACGCTGTCCGTCTTAGTTTCGATGCTGTCTCAAAAGGACGTGTATGTGCTCGGCGAGTCGGACACGAGAACTCTTGCATCGATATCGTACAGGAGACGCTCCAGTATGTGTTATGGACACCACTGGATTCAGCTGGCAGGTCGGAGCGAAGTGATTTCACTCATACTCGGTTACTAGTCCTATGGCCAGCGAGATGAGTACACTCTACCTTTTTCTCTCCGGTGTCACTCTCCTGCTCGTCACTGCACACGCGCTTGGAATCGCAGCCGACCGGCTCGGGTTCGCACCAGTCGTGGGGGAGCTCCTCACGGGGTTGGTGTTGGGTCCCTCTGTCCTCGGACTCCTCTTCCCCTCGGTAACCTCCATTGTGGTGCCGATTTCAGAAGGCCTGTCTGCACTTGCCTCTATTGGCCTCATCCTCCTTCTCGTATTGGCCGGGACAGAAATCGACGTGTCAGTGATACGCCGGTACGTGCGGCCGACAATCGCTCTTGCCGCGGGAGCCTCTCTTGTCCCCTTTCTTCTGGGATTCGCTCTCGGTTGGTTTCTGCCTGAAACCTATCTCGTTGCTGCAGAGCACCGCTTTTCACTCGCGTTATTTCTTGCAACAGCGCTCAGCATCTCGGCTGTTCCCGTCGCGACACGTGTACTCATCGACCTTGATGCGATGGATCGAACGGTCGGGCAGCTTACCGTGACTGCCGCAGTCATTATCGATGCCGCCGGCTGGATCGCGCTCACGGTGGTCTCAGACATCGCTCGAGTAGGACATTTCGACACCGCCCAACTTTCTCGAACAGTTGTTGTCCTCGTCGCATTCGTCGTGGCTGCCGCTGTCCTCGGCCCTCGCATCGTCAACAGGCTCTTCGTGGTGTCCGCTCATGCACGCTCACCCGTATTGACGGGATTCTCTATGGTCCTCGTCTTCGGATTCGCGTTGTCCTGGTCGGCTCTCAGCGTTGGCCTGGAACCCGTTCTTGGCGCATTCCTCGCCGGACTCCTCGTCAAAGACCGGTTGGACGCAGAGACTTCGAGAGTGTTTCAGATGGTGACGCTCGGCTTGTTCGCACCCATCTTCTTTGCGACAGCGGGGTTACAGGCGACGCTACGTGAATTATTCGTGCCGGAGACGCTGCTTCTCGCAGCGCTCACACTTGTCGTCGCCGTATTCGGAAAATTTCTGGGTGTCGCGCTTGGAGCGATGGTTACAGATCTTTCTCGGGCGGAAACGCTCTGTATCGCAATTGGGCTCAATGCTCGCGGAGCAATGGAGATCGTCGTTGCTGCCGTCGGATTAGCCATCGGAGTCCTTACACCAACACTCTATACTGTTATTGTTCTCGTTGCTATTGTCACTTCGATCATGACGCCTCCGCTTCTCCGGCGTGCATTATCACGTCTTTCTGATGATTCGCGTCCCCTGAAGACGTAACGGATTACCTGAAGTGTGGCGCTAAGGCCCCTTCCTCAACGAGCGAGCGGAAAAACACAGGGCTTCTCAGTCACGGGTTGCTGGATATCCGAATAGACAAGACACTGGTTCACACAGTATGACAAATGACCGATCGTGGCGTGTCGAATCGAGTCGCACAGATTGAGCCCCAACAGATCCGTCGACTGTTCGACTTAGCAGATGAACACGACGCTGACGATCTCGTCCACCTCGAAGTCGGAGAACCGGATTTTCCCACGCCGGCGCACGTCGTCGACGCAGCAGTGACGGCGGCACGCGAGGGTCGGACGAACTACACGCCCAACGCCGGTATCGGGGCGCTCAGACAGGCAATCGCCGATGGACTCCGCAGTCGCGACATCGACGCAGAGCCCGACCGCGTGGTCGTGACCACCGGCGGCGTGGAGGCACTCTACCTGACGCTGTTGACAGTAACCGACCCTGGTGACGAAGTTGTCGTGCCCACGCCAGCGTGGCCGAACCCCCTCTCACAGGCGCGGTTGGCGAACGCCGTCCCAGTCGAGGTCCCATTGGCTTCCGGCGACGGCTTCGCGTTCGACGCTGATCGAGTCATCGACGCCATCACCGACCGAACCGGCGCTGTCGTCCTAACTTCGCCGTCGAACCCGACCGGTCGGGTATTCGATGTCTCGGCGATGGAGCGTGTCGTCGAGGCGGCCGTCAGCCACGATGCCTACGTCATCGCCGACGAGGTGTATCATGAACTCACCTACGAGCGTTCTCAGCCGAGTCTCGCCGCCATTACGAAGTATCCGGAACGGGTCGTGACCATCGACTCCTGCTCGAAGACGTACGCGATGACGGGGTGGCGTGTCGGGTGGTTGAGCGGCCCCGAACCCGTGACCGCGGCCGCAACGAAGATCCACGAGAGTACCACCTCGTGTGTGAACACACCTGCCCAGTACGCTGCGCTCGCCGCGCTCACCGGTCCTGATGGGCCGGTTCGTGAGATGAAGGCTGCCTTCGAACGGCGGCGCGACGCAGTCGTCGAGCGGATTCACGAATATCCCACCGTTTCGATGACGCCACCCGAAGGCGCCTTCTACGCGTTCGTCGACGTGAGCGCGCTTCCGGGGTCAAGCCTCGAAGTCGCAGAGCGACTGCTCTTCGAATACGACGTGGTCGCTGCGCCTGGAAGCGCATTCGGCGACGCCGGAGAAGGATACCTCCGTTTCAGTTTCGCGAACGACCTCGAACGCATCGAACTCGGACTCGACCGCTTCGAGCGGATGGTTGAGACAGAGGTCTGATTTACGCTTCGCGCACGCCTGTGACTGCGGTAGTTGAACTCCGCTTGGTTCGATACCTTCCCTACTGAAACAGCCGTTCGATCTGTGTCACTCGCAACGTGGAAACACGCGGGAGGCCAGCCTGAAGCGCTATCTGCGAACCGAGTCTGTCCCACTGGATTCTTCATTGGACTCTGCCGACCTGCGCTCGTTCTTGGGTCGGTAGACGAGCGCCAGGACGCCGTTGCTGGTGGTATCGCTGCGTTCGAGGACAAACGCAGCCTGTGGCACGTCGTCGAATAATCGCCTACCGCTCCCTTGCACGACCGGATAGACGAGGCGCCGTAACTCATCGATGAGACCCTCCTTGAGGAGCCACTTCGTAAGCGAGATACTGCCGTGAACCGCCAGGTCACCGCCCCCGTCTTCCTTGAGGTTGCTGATTGTCTCACGGACATCATCACCGATGAACGTCGCATTCTCCCAGATATCCTCGGTGCGGGTGGTCGAAACGACGTATTTTTTCACCGGGTTAAAGAACGCTGCACCCGGATCCGGGCTCGTTGGCCACGCATCTGCGAATTGCTCGTAGGTCACTCGACCCAACAGCAGGGCGTCGGTTCGATCCGTTTCTTCCTGCTTGAAAGCCGCAATCTCGTCGTTCCAGAACGGGGCTGACCACGAGGGGTTCTCGACAACCCCATCAAGCGTCATAAAGTGGGTTGCGAACAGGGTTCGAGTTGGCGTATCGTCTGCCATTAGTACCGATGCTTACGCCGTATCGTGGCTTGTACGTTTGCGGGAGGGTGTCTGCAACAGCGCGATATCTCCGTCCCCTCCCTCGACTCACGGTCCCACTGTCCGTCATCCCGAAAGCGGCCATTCGGCCGTCTCGCTCGAACCAACGGTGAATCTCCTGGCGTTTTATTCCCGAACGTGCTTGCGGAGTCTGAATGCTTACAGCCTCCATTCTCGTCTCCTGGGGTTCATCTCTCGCATTCGCCGGCCAGGAGACTTCCCGCCGCTGTCCGAGACAAGTCCTTCGTCATCGGTGCGCTATTCTAGCGTAATGAACGACGACAGCTCACTTCGACAATCAGAGCACGGGTTTGCGTTCGTGGCCGAGGTCCTCGAATCTCGACCATTGACACCGACGAGCCACCACATCCGCACTAGCCGCCATCCCCAATTCGTGTACGAACCGGTTCAGTTCACGAGACTCTCGCTCAACACGTCTACAGACTCAGGGCGATTCGATGACTCTCGACCCATGTCGCTGGCCAGTTCGCCAACCCGAGACTACCTCGAATACGGCGTCCGTGTTTCAGCGAGTGCTTTCAAGCAAGCGTTCGTGAACCTCGGACCCGGAGACGAGGTTCTTGTCGAAGGTCCTCGTGGCCACTTCATTTTGAACCCGGAGCGAGACACCGTCCTCATCGCCGGTGGCATCGGCATCACGCCACTCAAAGGCATGGCCGAGTATGCGACCGACACACAACTCGACATTCCCATCCGGCTCATCTACAGCAATCGGACCGCGGATGAAATCGCCTACCGAGACGAACTGGATACACTGGTCGAGTCAAACCCACAGTTCGAAGTGATTCACACACTCACCCGCGAACCCGAAGCGAGCGAGTGGACGGGTCGCAGGGGGCGTGTCGATAGGTCTCTCGTCGAAGCAGTTGCGAGCGAACTAGAGACTCCTATCTTCTATCTTTGTGGCACTCCTGAGATGGTTCGCGGACTGTGGGATATCCTTCAATTGATGGGCGTCCCTCCCGAGCGAATCATGTACGAGCAGTTCTGGGGCTATACCGGCTGAGTAATTGCATTCACACCACCCACGGCGAGCTCGAAAACCCACTCAACGACCGTTTCGGGAGCGATACACAGACCGGTTCTCTGTCGGAGAACGAGTACCGATTCTCACACTCGGTTTCAAGCCCCTAACACGGCCCAACGCGCCAGTGCGGACCGCTCGACCAGCGAGGCGAGTTCCACAATCGGCCTGAAACCCCGCTAGAAGGTGTGTGGTTGGCGTTTTGGTCTGAGTGTGGAACCTATTGTTGCGAGAGAAGTGGAGAACTCGATATTTCGAATTTTGACGATAGAGGTGTTCAGGTGGTGTATTTCAGGGTTTGAGGGATGATACAACGCTCCACGTCACAGACACGCTACCCCCTCATTCGACGCTATTTCCCAAAACCGCACGACTGAAACCGATTGTGGAACTTCAAACGTACGTTTGACGGCTACAAGTGAGTGGTCACACCTCATTTCCACACTCGGATGATCACTCGAATTCTCGGGTTTCGACGGCTCTATAGCATATTTAGGGTTATACCTTCCTCCTCAGCAATTCCACGCTCTTTCCTCCACACTCGGCTCACTCACTCTGTGACTTCTTCCCTTCCGGATTCTTCGCCGATTGTGAGGTTGAAAACTCCCGAAAGCGACTGACTCAACACCCGTGAAACGGCTTTACGGGATGGTGGTTTTGCGGACTCTCCACGTTCGGTGATTCCGCTCGAAGTTGGGAAACCACCAGAGGGAAACCGATTGTGGAAATTTGAGGAGTAGGTTTGTCTCAACAGCGTTTGGTTGCCCTGTTTCTGGCGTACTTTGGACGGATGGACGATTCGATTTCAGAATCAGTGATACCCGTCAGAATCGGGTTGTGCGTTCGCTAGTCGTTGCTCAGGGCTTCATTGCATGTTCAAAATCGGTCGTTTTCCCCGGTAGAGGGCAGTGTGGTTTGTGGTAATGGGAGCTAGTAAGATATACCGTGATAATGGATGTGGCTTGTATACTCGAAATCAGTATATGTGGGGTCTATAACGGCGGTTTTGCTGTGATTAGGTCTGTACTCATCCGTTAGGCTTCCCGCTCAATTTTTCATAATCGGTTTACGTCTGGTGGTTTTCCTGTCCAAAAGTGAGTTGCGGCTCAGGCTGAATACTCATTAGACGGCGTGTCGAGGCGGTTTTCAAGTGTGAATTTCGTCGATTTCCGGCTGGGGAATCTCTTCGCAGTGCATCTTTGTTGCGTCTGAGTACTACCATATCCCTACTCAGGTGTCTTGTGGCCTGAAAACCCTCAATTTCAGGTTTCTTCTGTCTCCCACACTCCGTTCATAGTTACGTCTCGAATCTCGGCTCTCCCATCTCTTGCGGGAAAATACTCCGATTTTGAACGCTCGATGCGTGATTCAAACCCGTCTAGAACGACTCTCGAAGCGGCTCTGGCGACGAATCCGATTATGAAACCCCGTCTGACTCACGCGCTATCTTCGAGTGCAGTGTGACTCTAACGTAGTTCTTCAGAGAAATCCTCTTGGTACTTCCCTGTAAGACGAGGGATTTGATCTTGGAACAGTTGGACGAGCACAACCCAGAGTATCTCTGTTGGAACAGATTTCTTGAACGTCGCCCGCTCATAGCTCATCTCTCCCGTTTCTGGATTTTTATACTGGAAGTGCACTTGTCCCAGTTCAGGATGATCGTCATCGCAATGCCATCCACAGTTGAATCCAGTGTTCGGATCTGCGTAGTGGACTCGGAAGTGCTGTGTATCACGGAAAAATCGCCATTCGACGTCAAGCAGCGGTGATTCAGGACCAGTCATCGGCACAACACGGGTTGGGTCGATTTGTGCTCGGATAAATTTCTTGACGATACTATCTGGCTCCTATCCGACTGACGTGATTGCAGGATGCCGCTGGAGGACATCCCTGAGCCCTTCATAGACCGAGCTGTCGGTTGTTCCTGAAAGGCCCATCTACTCACACAGGGATGGCGTCCCGGTCTGTCGCCCAGTCGTATTCGTTGAGTGCCGCCCGAACGACCGGGATGCGGTCAGCGAGGTGCTCCCACTCGCTTGCGGTTTCGCGCCGCATCCTGCTCTCATCGGCATCGGAAACATCTGCGATACTCGCTCGAAGTTCGCCAGGTGTCTCAACGTTGTAGGATTCTTTCCAGTCGGTGATTTTGGCACGCATCGATTCAAGTGCCCTCGTCAGTTCCTCACGACTCTGCTCTCGTTGAAGTGTGGCGATTTCACGATAGGTTGCCATGAGCTGATCGACACAGTAGAGCGTTTGGTCACCTTGTTTTATCGTTCGTAGAACGTTGTCCTCAACAAGTTGGTCGAGGTATTTTTGCGCTGTTTTGACCGAGACTTCCGTTTCTGTGGCAACCCATGAGGCAGTGCGGGGGGTTCGAAGCGTCCGTGCAGCGGCACGAATCCGCTCACCTCGCGTCATTGAAGTCTGTGGATAGGTGGTCTCGTGGCTATCGTCAGGCATATTCGGAAGTACGCCCTCTCCTACTATATATCCAGTGGGTTAGAAATATGTATGTGGCCACTGACTCTCTGATAGTGATTGGCTAGCGTTTTTCAGTCGGCTATATCCCTGAGACCTCAATCAAGATTACTCAATGTAGTTTTTGAGGAAAATTATCGCAATGCCAGAAATCCCGATGACAATGCTGAGAAGCGACCCGTAATGTACAACATCCGAAAATGAATCCACACACTCTACAACCCCTCCGGTCAAATCAAACGCAAATAGGTTGAGGTTCTGCCCATACTATTTTCGAATTGGATAGCTGGTGGTGATTTACGTACTCGTCATTTCATGGTGGAACTTCAGTATCTCTAATCCTCTTGCATGACCCAGAAGACGATACAATGGTCACATGGGGTGGGTCTAGAACCGATTGAGTTCCGTCGTCCGATTTTTGGATTTCGGTCCACGCTCCCAGTTATCTCGGGAGATGCATCTTGACTTCAAAGTTAGAGTTCAAACTATTATAGTTCAAACTCTAATATTCTGGCTCCTATTATCTGAGTAGGCATCGCCAGCCTCCGATTTTCGAAAAGACAGTGGGTGCCAGCGTCGTCGTCAGCCATCTACAACCCAACTTGTCTGATAGTCCGCTCACTCGCGTCTCGAGTCAAATCGTCAGAAAACGTCGGAGATAGAATCTCACAGCCTGGCCTCTGTAAACGATTCTGTGGGTGTTCGCCGACGGTCGCGACAGCGCGCTCCATCTGCTAAGCATTGTCGCGGGTCTGCACGAAACGTCGTGGGCCGAGGTCAGCTCGGCTGCACCGGGAACGTCACTCGCGAGTCGTCGTCGCTCCCGTGGTAGATTCGTGCCCCGGCGGCCGTCCGCGAGGAGTAGAACCCGGCATCGGTCGCAGCGACCGTCACCCGGAGCGTGTCACCGACGGCGAGGCGGCGCTGGAGAGCCGTCATCTCCACCTCGACTGTTCGCCGTTCATCGCCGGTCTGGTGAACCGGAGTGACTTGGTCGTGGATGAGTGTCTCGCCGCCAGCTGTGCGGTGGTACACCTTCACGAACAGCCGCGGATCGGTCCCGAGCGGCTCGAGGTCAAGTTCGAGGGTGGGTGCGCCGAGGAGTTCACGGGCCTCTGTGACGAGATAGTCGAAGTGGACAGCCGTCACACCGTCGAGGAGATCTTCCTCCTCGCTCGTCAATTGACTCGTCGAGCTGGGGGCGATACTGTTGTACACCACCGTCTGGTCGTCGAGCTTTGCGTCCGAGAACGTCACGGTCCACTCCTTGGTGTTCCGTGGGTCGATGTCGTTCGTCGTCGACCACGTGTCACGCTGGGTCTCGTAGTACTCCACCTGCGGGAAGCCAGACTCCTCGTCGCGCCGGAGATGCGCATCGATGAACTCGAGTGCCCGGGAGTCGAGCCGTGCGTTCATCTCCGAATCGGCGGTCTCCTCGAACGTGTGTCCACCGCGGAACAGCACCAACTTCGATTCCACGCCGTTGTCGCGGATCGCGTGGTAGTTCCAGATCGCTTCGTTCGTGATGAACAACGTATCGGTCCACGACGAGATGAGCAGCGTCGGCGTCTCGAGCAGGGCCGTCTTCGATACCGGCGAACGGGACGCATAGAACGCCGCTGACTCACTGTCGAATTCGTTCTGTGCAGTCGACGTGACGAACGCATCGGGCACCTCCTCGGTGACGCCGTACTCCAAGTCGTATATCGACGGTTGGCCGTCACCGGAGGTGAGCCCCCGAGCGCCGGCAATACCCGTCGCCAGTAACAGTGAGTCCCATCCAACCTTCACGACGCCACGCGGTGCGAGCGAGAACCGGAGGTCGTGCCACGCCCAGCGCGGGACGGCGGCGTCGAGCGGACTCCCTTCGGTGAAGTCGATGGTGTCGAACGTAGCCGAATCGGGAAGTAACACGTCGGCTGCGTCGGGAGACGAGACAGCCATCGTGTTGAGCTGGATGCCACCGGCATATGAGAGTCCGTCCATCGCACAGACCGGGCCGTTCGTGGAGCGTTCGACGTCGACCGAGACACCGCCCACGTCACCCTGTGCGAGCTGGTCGAGCAAGGTAAGCGCGTCGGCGACTTCGTTCGGGCCATCTACGCCGACCTCGCCACCCGATTCGCCGAATCCGCGTGAGTCGTACGCACAGAAGACGTAGTCGTTCCTCGCGAACACGTCAGCCCGTCGTGCGACGGCAGGACTCCCGTGGTCGCCGCCCCACCCGTGCGTCCCGAGGACGACAGGGTGGGGACCGTCCGAATCGGGGACGTAGAGCGACCCGACGAGGTCGGTACCGTCCCAGGATGCGGTGGTGAAGTCGGTTCGCGTGTACGATGCGTCTGCGGCGACCGTACCCGCGTCGGTGACGCTCACGCCAGCCGCCACCAGACCCATCGCGGCCAGCCTGGAGAGGGCGCGTCGTCGTGTGAGGTTCTGTGTCACAATCACACTCCCACAGTGCGACGCATAAGATTTCTGCCCAAATGTCCCTGGAACCAAAGGAACGGTTTTGAGTAGCAGGATGTGATGGTGCGTCTCTCAACGAGACGCCGTGTGAAGGGCCGTGTTTCTACAACTCGCTCAACCGGAGCCGAACAGTTGAATAGCCAATCTCGTGGCTGTGGCGGTTCAAATTCAGGTAAAGTGCCTCTGGAGAGTTCTAAGTCCAGCTCAACGAGAAAATCCAGAATCAATCCCTCGTTCAATGACATTCACCTAAGCGAGAAAACAACAGGAGTGAACCTCGCTTGGCTGGGGGAGAACGGGTGCTTGTTCTGAGCCAGTTTTTCACGCGCCTGCAAGGGGTGCAGGCGCGTTGACTCGAGCCTGTTGATTCCTGATGGAAGTAACAAACGACAAACGAACTAGAGTACCAACTACGAACAACCACCAAACCTGGAGACGCTCGCAATGACGGACACACCGTGTCCCACTTGCGGTCGCATGTTCTCTACCTCCCGTGGTATGAAAGCACATCATGCACTAAGCCATGGAGAAAAACTGCCGAACAACACCTGCAAGCACTGCGGAACCGATTTTCATTCTCCCTACGAGAAAGCATACTGCTCGAAAGCGTGCCACGACGAGGGCGTTTCCTTCGCAGGTGAAAACAATCCGAATTACAAAGGCGGGAAATCGGAGGCCACCTGCCGTCTCTGCGATGCTGCATTCACCTACTACCCTTCCATGAAGAGGGGCCTGTACTGTCCCGACTGTGTTCAAAACGGTTCGTGGCAGACGACACCCTCACTGAGCGGTTCTGAAAATCCTCGCTGGACCGGTGGAAAGCGCACGGTCTCCTGTGACGTTTGTACTGAGACAGTCGAACGATACCCAAGTAACATCGGCGAGGTCGTCGTTTGTAGTGAGGAGTGTAGACGTCAGTGGCTTTCTCAATCCTTTCGCGGTGAGGGACACCCAAACTGGAACGGTGGTTCACTCGGGAACTACGGAACAGGGTGGAATCGTGTTCGGAAGCAGGCACTCGAACGGGATGACAGTGAATGTAAACACTGCGGGACTGGGAAAGGTGAACTCGGGAGAAACCCCGACGTGCATCACATTGTCCCTGTTAGGTGGTTCGTTGAATCTGAAGACCACTCCAGAGCTGACGCTCACACTCTCGATAACGTGATTTCACTGTGTCCGTCATGCCATCGCAAAGCCGATTTTGGGCATATTTCGCGGGAAAATCTCCGCTCACTCCAAGGAAGTGTGTGAATTAATACCTAATATATGTCAGCGTATCTTTTCAGGTTAATCGGAGTGTGATTGAGTGAAAATCGCATGACGTAGCGCTCTTCTCTTCTTCTTAGTTTGTATCAAAAAGCTGACAGGTCCAGGTGCGAGAATCGAACCCGCGTCTCAGCCTCCACAAGGCTGAAGGATAGTCCACTACCCCAACCCGGACACGCATCTCTTTCTAATTCTGGTTTGCTAAAATACGTTACGACTCCGGGCGGACTCCGTGTGGCTTTTTGCCTCGAACCGCCTACGGCTGACTACGCGTGGCCATCACGGACAAAATCTATCTGAAGAACCACCGCCAGATTGCCTCCCAACTGGGAACGAACATCCCAAAGAGCGCGTTTAGCGGTGCGACCCTCGACATTCTCTTCCAGGGCGAGGGGCTCATGAAGCTCGATGATGCGACCCAGGAGCGCGTCCTCGACTTCGCCGAAGATTTCTTGGATTGTGGCTGTGAGACGAATCCGTACTGTGGGCATCCTGAGCGCAAGTTCATCTCGTATTTGCTCGAACTGCGGGCGCAAGGGCTTGGCCCGGATTCGATTGTGGACGTGATGGGTGACGATTACATGCTCTACGCCTATGCGGGCGACATCCTCTCGTTTCTGGATGACTCGGTGCGGACGCTCGAAGCGGCCGAGGAACTCGCAGGGGTTGAGAATAACCGGGAGATGGAAACAAAACTCAGTCAGGCAAAGCGCGACTTGTCGCGGTAGTGATTAGCTGAGGCGGAACGTCTCGCCGTGGTCGTGCTCTAAGTCGTCGTCTAAGTCGTCGAGGAGGATGACTTCCTCATCGTCCTCCTGGTTGAGTTCGTCGATTTTCTGGTGGAGCTGCGTGATGTACTGCTTGTAGTCGTCGAGTTGGTCGCGCAGGTGCTTGTTCTCCAGTTCGAGGCGTTCGTGGTCGTGGATGAGGCTCTTTGGCACTTCGACGCGTGGGGGGAACGTCGTTTTGTCTGAGGTCTTGTCTACGAGTTCGTGTTCGGGGACGACGCGCACCTGTCCGTCGTGGGCGACGAGCGTCTGGACGTAGTCGCGAAACACCGCAGACAACGAGATATCGCGCTCTTCGGCTATCTCCCGAAGCGTCTCGAAGGCGTCTTCGTTGACGCGAAACGAGATGGTTTTGTTCTTGTTGCCCATTGACCGAAGGTCAACGTCCAGACTATTTAACTATTTGTCAGACGGTCACACAACCGTCACGAGCTAGGGGTCTCACTAGTGTGTTCAGTGGTCGGTTGCTTGCCGTGTTCTGCGTACCAGTGTGGTTCGGGCCACTGGAAGCCGCCTTCTCGGTAGATGTCGAACACGCCTCGTTCGATATCGTCGCGGATGATGTCGGCGGTTTCCTCGTCGACGCTCACGAAGTGACACAGCGGGTGGCCCGGGTACGCGACCGCATTTTCGAGGACGCCAACGACGAGCCCGGTCGATGGCGCACGAATCGTCTCGACGCTCTGCTTGAAGTGATCAGAGATTGAAAATAGTGGTGCACCCTTCTCGACGAGCGGGTGTGGCCCCCACTCCATTTCGACGAGGCCGCCGGTTTCGGCGCGGAGCCACGTTTTCTCACTATTTCGGGCGACCACGCGGGTCCAACCGGGCCAGGAGACCGGTCTGTCCGGTAAGACCTCGTATTCGGCGAGGACGCTCGCGATGCAGTGGAGTGCCCGGTCGAGATGCGCTGTTTGGAAACGGTGTGAGCGCCCCATCTCGACGGTGACAGTCGGGATTCCGGCATTGCAGGCCACGCGTCGGAGCGTCCCTCGAGACCCTTTGCCGTCGAGAATTATGCTCGTGCCGAACGCCCGGGCAAGACGTTCGACGGCCGGGTCATGCATATCTGCACGGACGTGGTACATCGTCGTGCGGTTGCGCGTCGAGGTGTGGAAGTCAAGCCCGAGATCGCACGTCGAGATGAACTCCTCGTAAATCGTATTTGCGAGCCGCTTTGCCATCGTCCCTTGGGCGTTACCGGGGAACGAGCGATTGAGGTCTTCGTCGTAGATGGGGATGTAGCGCTGCTGGGCGAGAAAGCCGGGGACGTTCAGTACGTGGAGACAGACAAGCGCCCCGTGAATGTCTGCCGGCTCGTACCGGTCTGCGACTTCTTGGATGATTTTCACACCGTTGAGTTCGTCGCCGTGGACGGCTGCGGTCAGGAAGACGCGCGGACCCTCGGACTCGCCATTGATCACCGTCACCGGAATTTCGAGCGTGTCGTCGTGATACGTCTCACTACACGCGAAGCGAAATGTTCGCTTTTCCCCTGCATCGATTGTGTGTCCACCGACTGAAACTGCACTAGGTGTCATGCCGTGAGGTCGACCCCCTTGAGTCGCCGGGCGTTGATGGCGACGATGATGGTCGAGAGCGACATGAACACCGCGCCGATGGCTGGCGACAGTAAAATCCCGATAGGGGCGAGAATCCCGGCGGCGAGCGGGAGCGCGAACACGTTGTAGCCGGTTGCCCACACGAGATTCTCTTGCATCTTCCGGTAGCTCGCCTTCGACAGTCGAATGAGGCGAACGACGTCCATCGGATTGTTATCGACGAGGATGATGTCACCCGATTCGATGGCAACGTCGGTTCCCGACCCGATGGCAATGCCAACGTCGGCTCGCGTAAGCGCGGGCGCGTCGTTGACGCCGTCGCCGACCATCGCAACCAGTTTCCCCTCGGCTTGGAGTTGGGCTACTTTCGTGTCCTTTTCCTCGGGCAGCACTTCCGCGAAGTACTGGTCGATGCCGAGTTCCTCGGCAACCGCTTTCGCGACGGCTTCGGAGTCACCGGTCAGCATCGCCACCTCGATGCCCATTCCATGCAGCGCCTCGATGGCCTGCCGACTCTCTTCGCGAATCACGTCCGCGAGCGCGAACGCTGCTACGACCTCGGACTCCTCGCGGATGAGATAGATGACCGTGTGGGCGTTCGAGCCAGCGTCGTTGGCAAATGCGCTGATTTCGGCGGACCGCTTGCTGCCGAGTTTTTCGATTAGATTTGGGCCGCCGAGATGGACCGTTTCACCGTCGACGGTCGCTTTGACACCGAGGCCGCGGAGGTTTTCGAAGTTCGAGACGTTGGCTCGTTGGACCTCACGTTCTGCGGCGGCGTTTCGGATGGCGCGGGCAATCATGTGTTCTGAGTCGCCTTCGACGCCAGCGGCGACTGCAAACGCCCGCTGTTCATCCCAGTCGCCTGCCGTCTCAACGGCGACGACGCCCTGCTCGCCTTTCGTGAGGGTGCCCGTTTTGTCGAACATGACCGTATCCAGATTCCGGGCCTCTTCCATGGCGATGCGGTCGCGGATGAGCATCCCGTTCTGGGCGGCGGTGGAGGTATTAATCGCAACGACGAGCGGGACGGCCAGGCCGAGTGCGTGGGGACAGGCGATGACGAGGACGGTCACGACGCGTTCGAGAACGGTGAGGTTGAACCCAGTGGCGAGAACCCAGGCGACAGCCGTAATGGCCGCGACAGCGAGTGCGATGTAGAACAGCCAGCCTGCTGCGCGGTCGGCAAGCAACTGGGTTCGGGATTTTGATCGCTGCGCTTCGTCGACCAGACGCATGATGCCCGCGAGGGCGGTCTCGTCACCGGTTTTCGTCACGCGAACGCGGAGACTGCCGTCTTGGTTGACTGTGCCAGCGACGACCTCTACGCCAGGTTCTTTGTCAACCGGCCGAGATTCGCCGGTGATCATCGATTCGTCTACCGATGACTCGCCGTCCACGACCTCGCCGTCCGCAGGAACGGAGGCACCGGGACGGACGAGGACGACATCGCCCGTGGACAGTTCGGAAACGGGAACGTCCTCTGTCTCACCACTTTCGGTGAGGCGTTCTGCGGTATCGGGCATGAGTTTGGCCAGTTCGTCAAGCGCCCCGGAAGCTTGCCGAACCGAGCGCATTTCCATCCAGTGGCCAAGCAGCATGATGTCGATGAGGGTGACGAGTTCCCAGAAAAAGGGCGTCGTCCCCGGGAGGACGAGGCTGGCGAGCGAGTAGCCGAACGCGACGGTGATGGCCAGCGAGATGAGCAGCATCATTCCCGGCTCACGATTCTTGACTTCCGTCCGGGCCATCGAAAGGAACGGCACGCCACCGTAGGCGAAGATAATCACAGAGAGGACGGGCGTGATCCAGACGCTGCCCGGGAATATCGGTGCCGTGTAGCCAAAGACATCCTGAATGAACTCGCTGAAGAAGATGACTGGAATCGAGAGAACGAGAGACACCCAGAATCGGCGGCGGAACATCCGTTCGTGGCCGGTGTGATCTGTGTGCGCCGTGTGGCTCCCCTCGTCAATGTGCCCACCGTGGCGTGCGTCGTGGGGGTGCTCGACTTCGTCGGTGTTCCCGTGTTCAATCTCGGTGTGGCTGTGCCCTGACTGCGCTTCGTGCGCGTGGTGCGTATTGTCGTCCGTTCGTTCCGGCTTGGTGCTGGTCTCGTCTGGCGAGTCGTGAGTACCGTGTTCGTGTGACGCTTGTCCGGAGTGCTCGTCATCTGGATGATTGCTCATAGCTTGTGTATTGGTACCGCTCCACATTATTCTGTCCGAACCCTGACACTGTACGATTGAGGTGATTCGAAAGAGAACGACCGGGGTGATTGTCCGCGAACGTTCTGTGCGGTCTCAGGCGTGGGCAGTGTAGCCAGCGTCCTCGACGGCCTGTACGAGGGCTGAGACGTCGGCGTCGCCATCGACGCTTGCCTGCCCTGTCTCACGGTCGGCAGTGGCATCGGTCACGCCAGAGACGCTTTGCAGTGCTTCTGTTACGGTCTGTTCACAGTGGCCACAGGACATCCCCTCTACGGTGATGGTCGTCGTCATACAGGAATACGTACGCGCCCCACTTTTATCGGCGTTTTCCCTTTGAATACGTGGTTGTAGGGTACACTAGCTTTGAAATCGAAGCAATTCCAGCCGTGGTGCGTTAGCCTGCCTGCGTGTGAACGGTGGGCTGCTTTAGCCCGTGTTGAATGGGGCGATGGCACTCCCCGACTTTCCCTTGAAGGGAGTGTGGACTGCTCTGGCCAACTCTATGAGTATTGCCCCTCCCAATCACAACTGCTACACCGCTGTCTCGCCAACGTGTAGGTATGAACGAGTCTCTCGGCAGATCGAGGTGGGATGGATGAACCGACGCCGTGCCGACACAGTCGTTGGACTTCTCATCGCTGCCGTTCTCCTCGTCGGTGGTGCGCTTAGCTGGCAGGCGTATCAGCAGCAACGAGCGGTCGAAGAGATGGGGTCGATGATGGGCACGTCGATGGGAGTGGTTCACGGCACGAATCCGCTCTGGTACGTCTTTGGGGCCCTCCTCGTCTCGGCGGTCATCGGCGGCGGATATCTCGCAGTTCGCAACGACCTCACTGGTATAGACAGAATCGACCGTTCACAAACTGCGAGAGCAAATCAAACCAGTTCTGCGATTGCCGACTCATCGGAAACGGACACTCAACCAGCTGGGCTCACCAATCCGGAATCACAGCCAGAGGCTCGCATCTTAGACCTCCTTCCGGAGGACGAACGCCGTGTCCTCGAACCGGTGCTCTCCTCGCCCGGCATTACGCAGATTGCATTGCGCGACCGCTCTGACTTCTCGAAAAGCAAGGTCAGTCAAACGGTCAGTGCCCTCGAGAAACGTGGACTGTTGTACCGCGAGCGCCAGGGGCGGACCTATCGTATTTATCCAAGCGACGACCTCCAGCAAAGCAGGCGCTAGCCTTAGTGTCGTCTGCTGGCTCTGTTGAGCCTCTCGATGATTGGCCTGAATAACGGACAAGATACAGAGGGTGTCTGCAGCTTTGCCTCTGCTTTCACTTCGAGTAAGAGCCACTTAGAGCGGCGGAGTCGCGTCGGACCCAACTAGCCGTCTAGATGACAACCAGGCCACAGATACAAGTGCAATTATTCGCTATCTGTAGGTATGGTCTCGCGTGAAACTGTGATAACCGCACTCTTTGTCGTTATCGCCCTCCCGATAGCCTATCTCGCACAGGTGCTTCTGGAATCCATTAATGTCGGAGAACAGACTGCCTTCATCATCGCTTTTCTCGTTCTGATCGGTGTTGGTGTTGTCCTTCCGCAGTTTCTCACCTCTCGTTCTCAGTAGGCCAGTGACCTCACGTTCGCGAATCCGAACGCTTCTTTCGACTGAACATGCTGATTATGGCCCTGTATGCAGCACCATCGCTAACGTATCTTACCTGCTGAGAGTTCCAACAAGGCCAGTCGACCAGTTTTGTAGGTGGACGTCGTATCTACTCCTATGTGTAATCGCCACGTCGCCCACATGATCGCGGACTACGAAGCGGCGCGGCTCGACGCCGACGACTCGGGAACCGAGAAATCCCACCGCAGCGACTCAGTGCAGAGATCGAGGACGCAGCCCGGATTACTGGCGACTCTCAAGCGCCGAATCACTCGGTAACGCCTGATTCAGGTCAACTCCGGTGATTTCAGTGGGCATGAACGATTCTATTCCTGAAAAACGATTAGAACGGTCTATACACGCTCTCGGACGATTTCCTATGTGGGTTTACACCCATCGTGATAACCTCTGAGTCGCCCTACGAGTACTTGAGGAGAAACACAATGACCAACTTCAAACTCGGCCGCTGGCTGCTCGTGGCGCTCGCACTCGTCGGACTCGCGTTCGCCGCTCCCGTGGTCAGCGCACACGGCAACGACACGGCTGCAGACGACGCACCCCACTCCGACGCAACTGCTGACGGCTGGGTGGCCTGGATGGAAGCGCAGATGACCGACCACATGGGCCCTGGTGCCATCCAGTGGATGGAATCGCACATGGGTGTGTCCGTCGACGAGATGGCACAGGGCATGACTGAAAACGGCCACGACGGCCGCATGTACGGACAGGGTCACTGCTAACCGTTCAATTCGATTCGCTCGTTTCAATCCAAACTGCAACTCACACAAACTAATGACGCAACTCACTGCTCACATCGGACGCACGGCTCGTCGACTTGGGATGCTCGCCGTCCCACTACTGGTCGCGACGACTGGCACGGCGGCTGCCATGGGCGGAAGCTCCGGGGGTGGAATGATGGGTGGTGGTTGGGGAGTTTTCGGCGGGACGATGGGTCTCTGGGGACTCCTCTGGCTTGGGCTGTTGCTCGCAATTCCACTCTCCCTCGTCGTCATGCTCGGGAAGCGTCGAGAAGCTGGACGCAGCGAAGACCCGCTGTCCATTCTTCGAGAACGCTACGCCCGCGGTGACCTCTCAGACGATGAGTTCGAACGGCGGCGTGCACAGCTGGAACCTGCTAAATAATCCCGCAGGTGTCGTCTCGAATTCCATCCGGGCTAACCTCGTCGAAACCCCACAGTTAAGTCCCGCAACCGTGTTGAGTATTGTGTGGGGTACACAATACAGGTGTCCGTGGCCGGTGCGTTCGACCAAGTAGTCGAGACGACGATTGACGCGCTCAAAGACGAAGGATTCGGCGTCCTCTGCGATATCGACGTGCAGGCAACGTTCGAAGCAAAACTCGGCGAAGAATTTCGACAGTACCGCATTCTCGGGGCGTGCAATCCGGGGCTTGCGCTTGAGGGGCTAACCGAAGAGATCGAACTCGGTGCACTCCTCCCCTGCAACGTCATCGTGTACGAAACTGACGATAGCGAGGTCGTGGTGAGCGCGGTCGATCCGCAACAACTGGTTGGCATTGCTGACAACGAGGCGCTTGACTCGATTGCGACCGAAGTTCACGATCGGTTCGAGCGCGTCCTAGACAGTGTCGTTGACGAACTCGAATCCGCGTCGGCGGTGTAAATAGCGATGTCATCGAACCGACTCGACACCACGACCATCGTCCTCCTCATCCTCGGGGCGATCATTGTCCTGCCCTTGCTCATGATGGGGCTGGCATTCGGCGGGATGATGGGCTACGGTGGAATGATGGGCGGATACGGGACGACCAGCGGCTGGTGGCCACTCGTTGGGATGTTCGTCCCACTGGTCTTTCTCCTCGTTCTGCTCGGTGGGGGCTACCTCGTCTTCCGCCGCGTAACTGAATCGCAGGCGTCTCGAAATCCCGCAATGGAGGAGTTGCGCGTGGCGTACGCACGCGGCGAGCTCTCCGACGACGAGTTCGAAGAGCGCCGCGTGAAACTCAGCCGCGAAGAGTTATAAAAAACAGATAAATTCGGCTAGACGAGTGTCAGCGCATTCGTCTCGCACGGTCTTCTCATCGCGGGTGTCATCGTACCACGGAGTTATCCTGTCTGGTGACCATTACCTGAATTGAGGCGCTAAGGCCCCTTCCTCAACGAACGAGCGAAGCGAGCGAGTAGGGAGGGGATACAGCGCCGCACGTCTCTCAAACACGTTCGACGCTCGGTCCACAGGCTCACGCAATCGCAACCGTTTAGTACGCAGTTTACATAACTTATGGTGTGGCAACGCGCAAGACCATCTCTATCCGCGACGACCAAGAGGAGTGGATTCAGGAAAACCACCTGAGTCTGTCCTCGTTCGTCCAAGAGAAACTTGACGAACTCATCAAAGAACGCTCGTGAACTACAACTACAGGTATCGACTCCGACCGTCAGACGCCCTCGAAGAACAGTTAGCGTGGACTGTCGATACCTGTAGGCAGGTCTACAACCACTTCCTCCACCGGCTCAACCGCTCCGACGACACCTCAGCATACAGCGAACAGAAACTCCTGCCGAGTCTCAAGAAATGGTGGAGCGACCTGAAAGGCGTTCACTCGAAGGTGCTTCAGAAAGTCGTTCAGCGGTTGTACGACAACCTCTCAACGCTTCGCGGTCGGAAAGAGAACGGCTACCGCGTCGGGACGCTCAAGTGGAAGGCACCGGGTGAGTACCGCAGTTTCACCTACAGTCAATCCGGCTTCAAGCTCAAGAACACGAGCGGTCGGACCCGACTGTGGCTCTCGAAACTCGGAGAAATTCCCATCACCTTCCACCGCGACCTCCCCGACAACGCCGAAGTCAAGACCGTCACGGTCAAGCAGGAACCCACCGGCAAGTGGTACGCTGTCCTCGGCGTCGAAACCCCCGACGACCCGCCTGCGAAATCGGAGAATCTCGAGAAGTGCGTCGGTATCGACGTGGGGATTCTCAAGTACGCCCACGACACCGACGGAACCGCCGTCGAATCGCTCGATCTGTCCGACGAGCGGGAGCGGCTTGAACGCGCCCAATGCGACCTTTCGCGGAAGGAACACGGCTCTGCGAATTGGGAGAAACAGCGCCGAGTGGTGGCCGAACGCCATGTCGACCTGAAACAGAAACGACGTGACTTTCTCCACAAACTCTCGAACTACTACGCTCGGGAGTACGACCTCGTGGCCGTCGAGGACTTGGACGCGAAGGGTTTGGTCGAACTGCCGGGCAACTCCCGCAACCGGGCGGGAGCGGCGTGGGGGACGTTCCTACGGATGCTCGAATACAAGTGCGAACGCGAAGGAACGCACGTTGTCGCGGTGAATCCGCGCGGGACGACCAAAGAGTGTGCCTCCTGCGGTGTCTCGACCGAGAAACCGCTGTGGGTCCGTGAACACTCCTGTCCTGCCTGCGGGTTTGAGGCGGATAGAGACGCGAACGCGGCGTGGAACATCCTTTCTCGCGGTCTTGCAGAAGTAGGAGTGGTTCACTCCGAATCAACGCCTGTGGAGACTGCGCTCCCTGTGGACACCGTTGTGTCTGCAAAGCGCGTCGTGGAAACAGGAAGCCCCACCCTCATGCGCGAGCCGTTAGGCGAGCGATAGGGTGGGGTAGTTCACGGCCGTTCACGAGGGCGGTCGTGCTCTCGACATCGGCGAGTGCCGTGGTCTGGGCATCATCGCTGCTCGTTGCCGAGCCCTGGCGGTTCGTCATCTGGGGGCTCTCCTTCGTGGTCGGTCTGGCGACGACCACCCTCGTTTACGTCGGGAGTGAGGCCATACCGAAACCCACCTCTCACTACTCCGAACGGCTCGGCCTGTTCACCATCCTCGTCTTGGGGGAGACCGTCATCGCGATCGCCGTGGGAACCTCGGGTACTGACTGGGGATTCAGCTCCGGGCTCGTCGCTGGATTTGGGTTCATCGTGGTCTTGACCTTGTGGTGGACCTATTTCCGTCACGTCGATGAATGGTTCCTCCACCGGGCGTTCATCGAGGACAAAGGGGCGTGGTCACGTGTCCGCGAGTACTCGCTGCTACACGTCCTGAGCCACTACTTGGTCTATGTTGGAATCGTCGCTGCCGGTATCGGCATCGCGTTCACCGTCGAAGCCGCGGCGGCAGGACATGCGCTTGACTGGAACCACGCGGCGGTGCTCGTAGCCGGCGTTGTCACCTACCTCCTTGGGACCATCGCCGTCCATCGGACGACGTTCGACCCGGTGAGAGACCGGTCGGTGGTTCTCCGGCTGGGTGTCGCGGCGCTCGTCACCCTGTCCATCGTGAACCAACCCATAGAGCCTGTCGTGTTCCTCGGACTTGTGGCCAGCTTGCTGGTGACGCTCAACATCGTGGAAGGTGGCTGGTCACTCATCACCGGCTCAACGAGCGAGAAGTAAACAGCGCTCACGAATTCAGCGCTACCGTTGGACAACGGTTAGGTTGCCCACCTGCAGAGTGGAGTTGAGAGCGAATAGCACGCTTCGGAGACTATTGCGAAACAAGACTCGCGTGTTGCGTCTC
Source organism: Haladaptatus sp. CMSO5 (assembly GCF_036689885.1). NCBI lineage: Archaea > Methanobacteriati > Methanobacteriota > Halobacteria > Halobacteriales > Haladaptataceae > Haladaptatus > Haladaptatus sp. CMSO5. The sequence continues at coordinate 233,163 of NZ_JBAHVW010000001.1, read as the reverse complement.
GAACAACGAACGTATCACGTGAGTAGAACTACCGACAATCGGCCGGCCAGTGCATCGAAACTGCAATGATGCATGTATTCGCTGTATGTATCTGCGGTACGTTGCACGCAGCTTCTGACAGCGATTATGGCGGTTCTTGTGGATGTGCTGGACACATGGCTAATATCCAGGAAGCCGTCTGAAAGCCTATGGAGTGCCCTGACCTACGTATAGGCGAAACGGGTGTATGAAGCATGCCAGTCATTCAGTGTAATGGGGCCGACCTGTATTACGAGGAACTTGGCGAGGGGCCACCGATCGTGTTTCTTCACGGAGCGTTCGCCGGTCTGCGGTATTTCGAACCGCAGTTGGTCGGACTCAGCGATGAATTTCGAACAATTGCGCTCGATTTCCGAGGGCACGGGAGGTCGGAGAAGACGGAGACGGGCCACACACTCCCGCAGCATGCCCGCGATCTCCGAGCGTTGCTCGAACAGCTCAATCTGACCGACGTCACGGTCGTCGGCTGGTCGATGGGGGCGCTCGTCTCCTGGGAGTACGTCGATCAGTTTGGCACCGAGAGGATACGTGCGCTGGTCGATATCGATATGGAACCCTCACCGTTTCAGCGAGAGGGATACGAGTTCGGGACGTACACGATAGAAGGAATGCGAACGGCACTCGATGGGATACAATCGAACCCAGTGGAACTCACTGACGAGTCGATAAAGGCACTGCTCAAAGACCCGCCATCGAGGGACCTCCGGAACATGATGTTCGACGAAGAAACCCGAACGCCCCCGTCGGTGCAGGGTTCGATGCTCCTTGGTCTGATGCGAGACTATCGAGACGTGCTTCCCGAGATCGATGTCCCAACCCTCGTCTGTGCGGGGGCGGACGAGAAATGGCGGGGTGTCGCCAATGTGAAATACGCAGCCGAGCTCATCCCCGACGCACGGTTCGAACTCTTCGAACAGAGTGGGCACTGTATCACCGTTGAGGAACCTGAGCGGTTCAACCGAGTCCTGACTGAGTTTCTCCTCTCACTCTGACCAGGCCTCACGACCTCAGGTACGAGTGAGTCGGGTCGCTCTTGAGGAATTGAATACATCCGACATGATGGATACAGGCTCTGTATTCCGCACACGGCTTCGAAAACGGTTGGAGAAATTGGGTGTGGTCACACCATTGCAAATATAGTTGCTGTTTCCGCGGTTACTCTGGACCGAATGTCCGGACGGAGAGTAGCATACTGAGGCTTTCTGTATCGAAATCCGCGTCAGAGACGACGAGTTCCTTCCCAGCAGCGCGGGCCGTAGCCGCAATCAGGAGGTCGCGTGGCGACAGGGAGTTCTCGATTCGAGAAAATAGGCCGAAAGTCGACACAGCCTCAGTGTCAGCCAAGGCGTGTCGAGAGCTTACGCGGCGTCGGCTTCGAGCGCTTCGCTCTCGTCTAAGCTTTCGAGGGCGGTGAGCACTTCTTGTTTGTAGCGGCTGACTGGCAGGTCGTACTGCTCTTTTGCCATGCGTGCGTACTCGTTGGTCTCGTCGTCGAACGCTTCGATGCGGTCCATCGTGCGTTCTGCAGTTTCGACGACCCAGCGGTCGCGCGTTTCGGCGGAGACGACGGAGATGGACTCCGGTCGGATGGAGACGTTAATCGAGCCATCGTCCGTCTCGTAGGTGCGTGGCTTGCCCGCAATCGCAACGTAGGCGGGTGCTTCCACGTCACGGAGGACGCTCGCGGCTTCTGGCTGATACTGGCCAGCGTAGACGAAGAACGTCCCGGTTGGGTCAACGACGCGGCCGCGCCAGTACTCGCTGTCCTCACCGACGTCTTCTTTCTCGGTGAGCGTGCCGACGATGAACACGCGGTTTGCGCGTTCGCCCGTCGGGAGCAGCAGGTAGACTGGGGCGCGTTCGTCGTCCGATTCTTTGAATGTGTAGCCAGCGTCGTTGAACTCGCGGGCGAAAACCCGTCGAGCGACTTCTCGGGTTGGTGCGGAACTCATTGTTACATCGACCTCGCTTTGATGAGGACTGCTTCGGCATCGACTGGGCCGGTCAATTCTTCGAAGTCATTCGCTAGGACGTAGCGGCCGAGTGTCGGGCCGCTGATGCGGTAGTAGCGTCCGAGGACTTTCTCGCGCATCTCGTCTGCGACAATCGTCGTGTCGAGTGCGTCCATCGCCATCTCCTTTGCCTTCTCTAAGGTGATGCCGGTCAGTTCCTCGGTGGCTTCTTTGTTGAAGATGGTCTCGTGGACGGTCATGCCGTCGTCCACGACGCCTTTGATGCGGAGGTCGAACTCGCCTTCGACCTCGCCGTGTTCTGAACAGCGTCCGTTCTGGAGGACGCGCGTGCAATCCTCCTCGGGGCACCGCTTGATGAGTCCGCTGCCGCTCTGGATGTCCACCATCGCGCCTTCGATTTCGGATTCGTTGTCACCGACTTCGAGGTCCTCGTCTAATTCCTCGATACCGGTCGTCCGGTTGAGCTTGACCGAGAATCGGCCCTGGTACTCGTCGGACACCACGTTCGAAAAGCGGTAGACCTTCCCTTCTTCGAGAGCGGGGAGGTCGGATTTCGCCCACTTCGTGAACTTGATGGTGCCGGTCGGGTCACCGAGCAAGCCAACTTGCCCGATGGACTCGTGGCCCGGGTCCCAGAGGTCGACGACCTTCGCGGTCAGGTCGAGCCACTGTTCGGGTTCGTCCACCTCCGAAATCTGCATTTCTTGGTTGCCACCGGAGCCACGGAGGTCTTCGCGCTCCATGCCCGCTTCGTCAAGGTAGTGGCTCGTGACGCTGCGGCGTGCCTCGTCGATGGGAACCTTGTACTCGCCGACGAGTTTTTCGAGACGTTCTGCTACGTCTTCGACCGTCAGCTCTAGTTTGTCTGAAAACTGCTCGTGTATCTCTACTGCGTGCTGGTGCACATCTGTCATGGGGTTTCACTGTCTCCGCCTGTTTTCAATGGGAGACATACGACGGTTGGTTCCCGATGGTATAAAAGGTTAGGTGAGTGGGCTGAAAGTGATTCCCTCGTGCGATTCCGTTTTGGGACTTAAGCCTCCGGTTCCCACTCAGAGGCGAGTAGGCCGTAGATGACTTGGTCGACCCACTCGCCGCCGGTGAATTCGGACTTTCGCTTGGTGCCTTCGTGAGTGAAGCCGAGCTTTTCGACGACGTGCCGAGAGCCTTCGTTCGGGGCTTCTATCCACGCGTCGATACGGTGGAGGCCGAGTTCGTCGAAGCCGAACTGGATGATTGTCTCGGCGGCTTCGGTGGCATAGCCTTCGCCCCAGTATTCGGGCGCAATCCAGTAGCCGAGGTTGCCGAGTTTGTTCCGGTCGTGGAAGGGCATGAGTCCGGCGTGGCCAACGCGTTCGTCGCCGTCCCAGAGGACGAGCGAGACGACGTCGTCGCCGGTGTGGAACTCCTCGTAGGAGTCTGCCTGTTCCATCTCGCTGTACGGCGTGTGGAAGATGCTGATGTGCTGGCGGATTTTCGGGTGGTTCAGGTGGGAATTGAGGAACGCCTCGTCGTCGCGGGTGACGGGTCGAAGCTCGAGGCGTTCGGTCTGCAAATACGGTGTTCGTGACATAGTGGTGGTTGTGACTCGGTCTGAAAACGGTACGTGCGCAGACGGGATGCAGACAACTCGGGCGTCGAGTGTGAATCCAGTCAGAAACAGGTGGAAACGAGCATCGGGTACCTGTTTGACACCTCATGGAGCAGACCCAAAAGCGTTGTCCCGTGCAGCCCGAATGCCGAACGAGCACCTGAAAACCTATTATCATCGAAACAGGATGTGGGAGCACTGCCCATGTTCCCCGTGATTGACATCATCCCTGCCTCCCTCGTCAAATTCCTGATAATCATTACGGTCGCTATCTTCGCGTTCCTGCTCGCGTACATCGTCGGCGGCGGGTCGATGAATCTGGACAGTTGGTCCTTCTCCGATGGGCCATGGCGATGAGCCGAAGTGCATCGCTCGAAGCCGAGGAAGTGCACCGCACAAGTTCTCCGCCCCGTGACGCTTTGTAGCTCCGTGTCCAATCACCGGCCATGAGCAATCGGCGGCGCATCGAACGACTCATCCGCCAGCAGTTTCGCAAGGCGGGCCGCCAGATGGGGCGGGCACGCCACGAGTATCGTGAAGGGCGAGGGGAGCGTTCGCGTGCTCCGGACGCTCCGGAGACGGACGGTGGCCGCGAGATGAACCTCGTCTGCCGACGCTACGCCGAACGCCGCACCGTCACCCTCGACGCCGACCAGCGCCCACACTGTTTCGACGCAGAGAGCGTGGACTGTCAGGGCTGTCTTGAAGACATCCGTGAAGGCATCATCGAAACGTGGTAGGGCGGTGGGTAAACCGACGCCGAGATTGATTCGTTGTAGCAATTGTTTCGAAGACAGCGGGTGTATCTATGACACTAGCTGTGCGAACTATTGTCGTCACGATTTGTTCTCTCCGCAGTCACTGGAAAACACTTATACATCGAGTTTCGAGAAATTGGTGTGAAACGTCGCCCTCTCCTTTCCATTCTTGGAACCTCAGCACTCACGGTTGCTGGCGGCTGCCTCTCTACAGCCCCATCACCGCAATTACAATTACGGAATCGAGACGCAACCAACCGAGAACTTACGGTCACTATCACAGAGACGAGCACGGGAGCTGACGTACTGACAGAGCACTATTCACTGGCTGCAAACAGCGTGGATACAACCGTCGAAAACGTGTTCCCTAACCCTGGTAAGTATCAGGTGTGTGTCTCCACTGAGTGGGCTAAAGAGCGGTGCGACACGTGGGAGGTTGACACTGAAACCGCGCCGACCCAATTCCACATCTCAGTTAACGTCGGTGACGAGGACGGCGATGGAGACGATGACGGGCCATATCTCAGAATGGGCCCACTTGGATAAGTATCGTAATCTCACCATCGTTGATTGGTTGCCAGATGTTCGTAGAAGTGGTCAACGCTTGCTGCTGAGTTGACCGACTTACTCGCTGGTTCAACACGACCGCGCATGTCTTCTGGGTCCTTCTGGCACGAGAGAAGACTTCTGATTCTCTCCGATACTTACAGCTATTCTTTATCGAATTGCGCTCTCCCTCGCGGTCAGGTACTTGTATCCCCACGCGGTGAGCGCGCCAAGCGAGACGCCCCAGACGAGATGTGCCACGAACGACCAGAATGTGAGGTTTGGAATCGGTGCCGCGATTCCGAGGAGCCGCAACCAAATCGGCGCGATGATCCCGGCGGCGACGACCCAGAGGACGAGCCCCCACGCGGCTCCGATGGCAACGTAGGCAGGAACGCTGGTTTGATAGCGTTCTGGGGCCATCGAGACGAGATTGACGAAGACGAACCCGAAGACGATGCTGTGGAACTCGTGGGTGAGCCAGCCGATGACACCGTTTACGCTCCCGTAAAAGACGCCGATGCCTGCGACCGACCGGCCGAGCAGTATCGCCGCGATGCCGAACACCACGCCCGCAGCTACCGACGCCACGAGCGTCACGAGCAGGTGCTGGATGGTCGGGCGTACGGTGTCGCCGCCCGTTTTGCTTGGTTCCAGCCCCGCAGCCGCTTCGTTGGCACGGGGGAGGGCGATGGTTACCTTCGTCCCACGCGCTCCACTCTCAGTCTCTATCGTTCCTCGGTAGTTCTCGACGAGGAGGCGAACGATTTTCAGCCCGAAGCCGGTCGTCGGGTCGTCGAATTCCTCGATAGCGGCGGTCTCAAGCAATGCCTGTTGGCTTTCTGGAAGCCCAGGGCCATCGTCTCTCACGGACACCCGAACGCTGTTTCTCGTCACTACCACCTCGACGGTGGGAGTCTCATCGTGGCCGTGGACGACTGCATTCTCGAGAAGGTGCGTGAACACCTGCACGAGCTGTTCGTCTGCCACCACCTTCGCGTGTTCTGGAATCGACTTGATGGTAATCCTCGCCTCGGGATGACGGTCGGTTACCGCCTTGACGCTCTGCTGCAAGGATTGTTCTATGTCGATGCGTTCCATCGACCCATCGGTCTGCCCGGCTCGTCGGGTGAGATATTTCACCTCGTCTATCGTCCGCTCGATGGCAGTCAGCCGCTTTTCGATTACGTTCTGAACCCCTGAATGCTCGTCCCTGCTCATCGTCGCGTACCCGCGAATCACCGTCACCGAGTTGAGTACCTCGTGGCGAAGCAGCCGGTTGAGTATCACGAGGCGGTTGGTCTGTTGTTCTAGTTCCCCGCGCTGTCGGTGGGTTCGTGCCGCGTACAAACCGGTGAGGGTTCCCCCGACGCTCCCGCCGATGAGGAAGTTCGACAGATATGCCTGCGACCGAATCACCGTCACGCTCGGGATACCATCGGGGGACCTGCCTAACAGCGTCAGGATGACGAGAATCAACATCGTTCCCGCACCGATGACACACCAGCGCGCCGTCGTCCGAACCAGCGCTGGTTCGATGTCGGAAACGGCCAGTGCGACGCCGAAGGCGGCCAATCCGAGGCCGAGCGTCAGTGGCAACACACCTGCGAGATAGAATTGGACGGGGTTCTCGAACAGTGCGAGCGTGACGGTGAATCGGGTGAGAAAGAAGCCAATACCGGCGACGACGAGTCCACTCGCATTCAGCTTCTGCCCCATTGTGTTGAATGCTATCAGCAACCAATAAGTAAAGACTATCCATTAAAACACAATTGATGACAAATTCCGGGGTTGGACGATCTGATAATTCTGTCATACGTCCTCCCTCAGCAAATGGCTGGAGCAGCAATCACCCCGTCTCAAGGCCGTGACACCGAATTTGATACCATGGACGTGGCGACGGTCTCGGTACGTCAAGCGAGTCTTCTTGCGGCCGTCGCGTCAGTTTGACTGAAAACGTCGCTGTTGGCGCGGACTGACGCTGTTGGCACGTTTGCGCCGCTCTGTCCGGGAAGCGTGGAGCGCGAGGCTGTCTCGAAGCTACCCTCGAAAACATAAGGAAATCGTGATAAAACGCGTGCGTTGAATCTATTTGCGTATGGTATTCGATAGCAGTCTTTTGGTTGGGGTGTGTCTCTATGGCACGGCTCTTGATGAATCCAAACTGATAATTTCTCCTTGTGAATCGTGCTCCTTTTAAATAGAGGTGCGTGACGTTTCAGTACACCTTTTGAAACCAATGAGAGAACGTATTCACAGCATCGACACACTGCGAGCAATCGCTATTTTCTTCATTACTATCGCGCACGTGCAGCCATTTCGCGGCTTTGGAACGCACGGAAATCTCGTCTTTTTCGTGTTGGATACTATCGGCCAATTCGACGTGCCGTTCTTTTTCGTCACGTCCGGCTTCTTTCTGGGGGCGAAGTTGCACACCACCAGTGTCAAATCCATTGTCAGGGGAACCGGTCGGAAACTCGGTTCAATCTTTGTGTTTGGGAAACTCGTCTCTGTCACAGCCGCAGTCGCAGTCGCGGCCATCGTCGGTTCCTCAGTGATGAGTGAACTCAGCGATGCCCTTTTCAACTTCTCTCCAGCCTCCCTCCTGTACTACGGTGACGCACAGGCCGTCCCGCTGTGGTTCCTCTCGGCATTGTTTTTCTCCATCGTACTCGTCTCGGGATTCGTCAAATTCGACAAGATTCGCTATCTGTTGCCGGTTGCCGCACTCTTTCACGTCGTCGGCATCCTCAGCATGAACTATCCGATGGTTCTGGACGTTCCGTTCCGCATCCGAGACGCTCTCTTCTTTGGCTTCTTCTACGTCGCACTCGGATACACAATCAGAACAACGGAGTGGACACCAAAGGAGAACCACAGCCATCTGTATCTCGGCGCAGTCGGCTTCTTCCTCGGCGCCCAACTCATAGAGCAGTACGCCATTGGTTACATCATCGGTGAGAACGTGCTCACGCAGACGGTCTATCTGACGGAGTACACCATCTCCACCGTACTCCTCGTCCTCGCAATCTTCGCGTACGCGCTCTCGAACCCACAGCTGGGGAAGAATACGATTCTACCCACGGTGGGCCGACATGCACTCGGAATTTACCTCCTTCACCTGCCGGTATTTTACCTGCTCCACGCGACGAAGCAGTTCTGGATTCCGGTGATTGGGTTTCCCCTTCCCGCGACCCTGCTCTGGCAACTAACCATCACGCCACTCGTCTACGTGCTTGCGCTTGGAACCTATCTCGCCATGGCGAGGCTGGGTGTCATAGACCCTGAGGGCAGTCACATTCCATGGCTCAGTCGGCTCCGGTCACGCGGCGGGCTTTCGGTTCGAAGCCGACTCTCGAACGAGTGAGGTCGGCAGGTGATTGAAGGTGAGTCGGTAGGACTTTTCGCCCTCCGCGTTGACGTTCTCGCATGACTCGGCCTCTCGTCGCGCTCGTCCTCGCAGGCGGCACGGGCACACGACTCTACCCCGCGAGTCGGAGCCACCGCCCCAAACAGTTTCTCGACTTCGGTGACGGTTCGCTGCTCGCCCAAACCGTCGACCGACTCTCCTTTGCCGACGAACTTTACGTCCTCACGCGCGAGACGTTCGCAGACGAGATTCACGAGCACGCGCCCGAAGCCGCCGTGCTCACCGAACCAGAACCCAAAGACACCGGCCCCGCGCTTATCTACGCCGCCGCCCGCATCCGCGAGCAGGTCGGTGACTGCGTGCTCTTTTGCGTCCCGAGCGACCACCACATCACTGGCGACTTTACAGAAACCGCGAACACGGCCGCCCGCGTCGCCGCCGAAACCGGGTCGCTCGTCACCATCGGCATCGAGCCAACGCGCCCGGCCACCGGCTACGGCTACATCGAACCGGGAGCCGACCACGGCGACTACTTCGACGTGGCCTCGTTTCACGAAAAGCCGGATGCCGAATCGGCCACGAACTACGTCGAAAACGGCTTTCTCTGGAACGCCGGGATGTTCGCGTGGACGCCAGATGCCCTGCTCCGCGAAGCCAGAGACACGCCGCTCGCTCCGTTGGTCGAAAATCCACACAACTTCGACGCCGTCGAGCCGGTGAGCATCGACTACGCCGTGCTCGAACGAACCGCTCGCGCAACGGTCGTGCCCGCAACCTTCGAGTGGGACGACTTGGGCGCGTGGGACGCGCTCGGGCGGATTCTCGACGCCGACGAGGCGGGCAACGCTGTGCTCGGGGACGTGTCGCTGGTCGATACGACGGACTCGGTCGTCATCACGGGCGACGCACACGTGAGCGTGGTCGGCGTTTCAGACCTTGTGGTCGTCGCCTTCGACAATCGCGTGCTCGTCGTCCCGAAAGCAAAGGCGCAGGCGGTGCGAGAACTCGTCTCACAGCTCAAAGCAGCCGGGCGCTTCTAACTCCGAAGCTTGCCGCCGTCGATTGGCAGCGAGACGCCGGTCACGTAACTCGACCGCTCACTGGAGAGGAACGCCACCACGTCGCCCAATTCTCGGGGGTCACCGATGCGGTTGAGCGGGATGTCCTCGGCCCAGTTTTCGAGGCCTTCTTCGTAATCTGCAAGGTCGCCGCGTTCGACACCCTGCTCGATGAGTTCGGTAAACCGTGCCGTCTCGTGTGCGCCGGGGAGCACGGCGTTCACTCGAATCTTGGGGGCAAACTCCCGCGAGAGCGTCTTGACGAGGCCGATGACCGCCTTTCGCACCGAGTTCGAGAGCACAAGCCCTTCGACCGGCTCGCGGACGCTGAGCGAGGTGATGGCGACGAACGTGCCTGCCCCACTCTGTTCGAGGTGTGGTTGGGCGGCTTTCGCCGTCCAGACGGCACTCATCACGAGCATATCGTAGGCGGCGTACCAGTCGCGTTCGAGCGTATCAAGGAAGGGACCAGAGGGCGGGCCGCCTGCCGACGTGACGACGTGGTCGAGGCCGCCGAACTCGGCAACGGTCTGCTCGACGAACGCCTTTACGTGGTCGGGGTCGGTGATGTCGGCTTCGACCGCGAGGACGTCTCCGCGTCCGGCTTGGTCGACTCGTTTTTCTGCCGCGGCAAGTCGAGCGTCGTCCCGACTACAGATGGCGACGTTCGCACCCTCCTCTGCGAGGGCGATGGCGCTCGCCAGTCCGAGGCCACTCGAACTCGCCGTTACAAGCGCGCTGTCTCCAGCAATTCCAAAGTCCATACTCGGCCACACGGCGGCCAGTGACAACGCGTTTTCCCTCTATGACTGCTCGGCGCGGCGGACGCGGACGACACCCTCGTGAGTCACGCCAATCAGGAGTGGTTTGACCACTTGGCGGCCGGTCACGGCGTCGCCCGCCTCGTCTCCGACGACTTTCATGAGTTCGGGGGCGGTGTGGCCGACTTTCACGCCTGCGTCGTCGCACGCGCCGTACACCTGTGCGGGCACGTCGTAGAGGTCGGTTCCGGCATCGACGGTGATTTGCACCGGCGCGCGGAGCGTTTCGGCGAACGCGACAGTCTCGCGGGCTTTCTCGATGTTCGACCGGGCGCTCGATTCGATGCTTGAGACGTTCGCCCGCGACGTCCCGAGAAGGTTTGCGATGGTGGCTTGGGCTTCGCCCTGTTCGCGCAGCGCGAGCACCTCCGCTTGTCGGCGGGTGAGAATGCTCTTTTCGGGGTCGAATCCAATGCGGTCGAGCAGCGCGGCAACGTCGAGTGTTGGGTCGTCGCTCATCGCTTTCAGAACTTAGCTGCCCCAGAAATTGTCGCGGCTGCCAAGACGTTCGGGACGTTTTGGCTTGCTATATCCGCCGTCGTCGTCATCTCCTACCTCTGGTTCGTCTGCTTCTTCTTCCGGCTCCATCGGCAATCGCTCTAGTGGGTCTGCGCGAGCGTGGTTCGACCGTACTTTCGTAATCTTCACGCGTGCGCGGGCGTCGGGAAGGACGCCGTCTACGAAAATGATAAAGCCGTCTTCCGTCCGGCCCACACCGGCCCCACTCTCGTGGATGTCGGTGACGTCGACGATGACTTCCTCGCCGATTTTAACCGGCTGTGACTTCAGGTCGCGGATTGGCTGATTGTAGTGGTTACACCACTCAGCCCCGCCTTTGTCGCCGTAGTGCTGGCACCCCATCCCCTGGATATGTTCGCTGAACTTGGGGCATTCATCCGCGAGTGGACAGGTGGGCATATGGCCTACGTTTAGAGTCCGCAGTCTAAACGCTTGCGTCTCCTCAGAACCCACGCAGGCGTGACTGTCCGCATTTTCAGTATGCGTTGCTCGCACCCGCGTTCTTGTTCGACCCTGAAAACTTATTGTGGAGTGACAAGAACGCGCCAGTATTGCATTCCGACGTACCCGACTCGACACCCTCGATCCGCCGCCGTGACGTTCTCTCACTCGCAGCAGGCGCGCTAACCACTACGCTCGCCGGGTGTTCGAGCCTCCAACAGAAACTCCGTGAACAACAACTCTCGACGCCCGAACGCCGGATTCCCGCCGACTGGCAACCGAACCCCGGCGAGTGGCCAATGGGTGGCTACAACTACGCTCGGACGAGTCACAATCCGTTTGCGACGCCGCCTCGTGAAAATCCGGAAACGGCGTGGATGTTCGACGAAGTAACAGACAGCATCAGTTCACTCGTCGTTGGCGACGACACTGTCTTTTTGAAAACGAGGTCTGAACTCGTTGCACTTGCTGCCGATTCAGGGCGTGAACAGTGGCGCACGCAGCGCGACCCACGGGGCGGATTGCAATTTATCGAAGGGCGATTGTATGACTGGGCACCGGACAGACTCACGGCGATGATGGCTGACGGAACTGAACTGTGGACTGCGTCCTTGGAGGGCTTCTTCTGGTATTCGATTCTCGAACGCGACGGCCGGATATACCTTCTGTACCGTGATAAATTCGCCACACTCCACGCAGACACGGGAGAGGGTATCGTGAATACACGGCCCGACGAGGCTGACTACTACTTTCCGGCGACTGCTGGCGGGTCTGTCTACGCTGGTCAATTCTCTCTTTCAGCGTATGAGATACAAGGCGCACAAGACGGCAACTTACCAATGCGATGGGATACGGAGAACTCCCCGTACGAAAGCTACGGATTTCCCGCAATCGATGCTGGCCTCGTCTTTCGGCCTGAATTCGCCCATCCCTCCGGTGACGTGAAAATGGGCCGGCTGTCAGTTCTCGATACTTCAACAGGAAACAGAAGAAACGCCGTGTCATTTGAAACCGTCCCACACTCTCCTGCTGTTGCCAACGGGTCTACGTTCGTCTCAACGACAACTGTCCACGCTGGGGAAATTGGAAACGACGGTAAACTCGTCGCGCTCACCTACGAAGGTGACGTACGCTGGGAGTACACGCCGGAAGCGAGCCTGCAACCGCCCGTCGTCGCCAACAACGCGGTTTACACTGCCCCATTCGCCAATCGGGACGCACCGCTTATCGCCTTTGATGCAGCGTCTGGAGAGGAGCTGTGGCAAAAAGAGCCAACGAGTGCAGAACTGCGGGATTCACCCGAGTTTGCCATCGCCGGAGACACGCTCTACGTCGCGGACGGAACCCGGATACGGGCGTTACGCGCCTAAGGCTCACTTGCAAAAAGCTGGACCAAAAATCCGGTCGTTCAGGCGAGGGGAGTACGTTCGACAACCGTTCCGTCAACCGTCGGATACTGCTCTATTATCTCGCCTTTCTCCACGTCGCCGTCTTCGACCATCTCCTCTAGGAGCCACCACGCGAGTTCGACGTGGCTCTCTTTTACGGTGTAGAACTCCTCGGGGACGCCAAGGGCTTCGAGTTCGGCGGGGGTAATCCACGTCTTGCCGTAGACGAGCGTGCCGTCGTCGGTCACGTCGTCGAACTCCCGGCGGAGGTTCTTGGCCATGCGTTTCAGGCGATTGCGGTGTTGGGCGGCGTCTTTGAACACCGAGGTACAGAAGTAGACCTTCGGGTGAGAGGCCATCTCTTCTAAGATGTCGTGGGAGCCTTCGACGGCGCTCATGTGGCCCTCGCGCAGCTCGTAGCCTTCCTGCTGCATGCGCTCGTAGTTGCCCTCGCTCATCTCGAACTCGTTGATGTTACAGAAGTCGGCAGCGCCCTCATCTAAGAAGTCGATGAACTCGCGTTCGGCGCGGATGCCCGGAATCTCGAAGGCGGGGGTGAGGCCTTCTTCGCGGGCGATGTAGAGAATCTCCTCCCATTCGGTGCCGTGCATGTCGCCCCAGAGTTCGTACGGTGGGTGAAAGCGAATCTCGTCTAAGCCTGCTTCGGCGAGTCGGCGCATGTTCTCGCGCCCGCCCGTGATGCCGGTGTAGAGGTGGGTGTGGTGGTCCTCACCGAACTCGTCTTTGAGCAGGCGCAGGTAGCGACACGTCTTGTCCATCGCCTCTTGTGGTTCGCCACCAGTAATCGAGGTTCCGAGGGCGTCCATCCGCTTTGCTTCGGTGATGATGTCTTCGTCGGACTCGACCTGCCGCTCGTTTGCGTACACCTGGGTCACGTTCTTGCGATTCTCCCCAAGCGGACAGTAGAAGCAGTCTCGCTGGTCACAGTATCCATAGACGAACAGCACCATTTTGCCCCCCTTGGCGCACTGTTCGCAGCCCTTCGAAATCATCCGTTATCGGCTCTCTTGCCTGTCGAGCCCTAAAAACTGTGCGACTTGCGCGGACGATTTATCAGGCTTGTTGACGTGCATCAATGTAATGGCTGCTCGCTCTCGGCGCACTATCAGTATCGTCTTCGCGGTGGTCTTTCTCGACCTGCTTGGCTTTGGCATCATCATCCCTATCCTGCCGTTTTACGTCCGCGCGTTTGGCGCAGATGAACTCGTCATTGGCCTGCTCGCGGCCTCCTATTCGGCGATGCAGTTCATCTTCGCACCCATCCTCGGCCAGCTCTCAGATCGCCGGGGGCGTCGCCCCGTCATCCTCCTTTCGGTGCTCGGGAGCGCCATCGCATGGACGCTGTTCGGCCTCGCAGAAGGCCTCCTTCTACTGTTTGTCTCGCGCATGCTCGCGGGTGCAATGGGCGGAAACATCGCCGCTGCCCAAGCCTATGTCGCGGACGTGACCCCGCCCGAAGAGCGCGCGAAGAGCCTTGGCCTCCTCGGCGCGGCCTTTGGCCTTGGGTTCATCTTCGGCCCGGGCATCGGTGCAGTGTTCACGTTTCAGGTCGTCGTGGACTTCTTCCAGAACCTCATCCCGTGGCTCGACATCAACCAGTTCTCGCTGCCGAGTTTCGTCGCGGCGTTCCTCGCGCTCCTCAACTTCCTCGTCGCCTACCGATTCCTCCCCGAATCGCGCGCCCTCACCGACACGCCCAGTGCCTACGAATCGCAGTTCACACAGCTCAAAAGCGCCATGACCAACGAGAACGTCCGCGGGCTGCTCATCGCGTTTTTCCTCATCTCGTTTGCCTTCTCGGGTGTGCAAATCATGTTTATCCCCTTCGTCGCCGATATTTATGGCTACTCAGAGTCACAGAGTGCCCTCCTACTTACCTACATTGGCGTCCTCGGCGTCCTCGTCCAAGGCGTGCTCATTGGTCGGCTGACCAAACGCTACACCGAGAGCCGACTCGCGGTTGCCGGAACCGCCCTGCTCACGATTGCGCTGTTCGGGATTCCGGCGGCGCCGCTCGTCGGGGAAGCGCTGTTTCCGAGTCTCACCAGCATCGAGCCATTCTTGACCAAGCAACTGCTCGGCCTGCTTGCCGTTCTCGCGGTGCTCTCGCTCGGTAACGGCGTCGTCAACGTCTCGCTTACGACGCTCGTCTCCCAGAACGCGAGCGCAGACCGGCAGGGGAGCGCCCTCGGACTGACCCAAGGATCGGGGAGTCTCGCGCGCACGTTCGGCCCCGTCCTGATGGGCGGTATCTACGCCGCGATTGGCTACTGGTCGCCGTTTGCCCTCGGTGGCCTCCTTTTGCTCCCGGTGCTCGTTATCACGCTCCACCTCGCGCGAACAGACGAGAAAAACACCTCGCCGGTGACCGAACCGGACGTGACCAAATAGCGCCAGAAAACAGTTATACGGCAGTCTCTCCTAGCCTTCGATAATGCTGCTCGTCTTGTGCATCGACTTGGACGACGACCTCGGCCGAAAGACGGGGCTCCAGACCCCGGTTATCGGCAGAGACGCCGTCGAAGCCGCCGCGGTTGCACTCGCCACGGCAGACCCCGAGGACTCGGACGTGAACGTCCTGTTCGAAGGCATTCACATCCTCGACAACATCGAAGACGAGACCGTCGAAGTCGCCGCCGTCACCGGCCTCGAAGGCAGCGACATCGCCGCAAACCGGAAAGTCGGTGAGGAAGTCGATACCGTCCTCGCAAGCCTCTCGACGGGCGAGGACATCCGCGCGCTCGTCGTCACCGACGGCGCACAGGACGAGTCGGTGATTCCTGTCATCCGCTCGCGGGTGCGCATCGACGGCGTCCGCCGGGTCATCGTCCGTCAAGCCCAGGACTTAGAGTCGATGTACTACACCATCAAGCAGGTGCTGAACGACCCCGAAACCCGAGGGACGATTCTCGTCCCGCTCGGGATTCTCCTGCTCATCTATCCGCTCGCCATCCTCGCCGACTCGCTCAACCTGCCGGGGTCGGTGTTCGGCGTCACCTCCGGCCTGCTCGGCCTGTACGTCCTCTTTCGCGGCCTCGGTTTGGAGGAGGCCATCGACCGCTGGGCAGACCGCTTGCGTCGCGGCCTCTACGCCGGGCGGGTCACGCTCATCGCCTACGTCGTCGCGGGCACCCTCCTCCTCATCGGCGGCGTGAGCGGCATGGAGATGTTGAATCGCATCGAGACGGCGACGCCCGGTGGCCAGCCAAACGCCCTCTACGTCATCGCGGCGCTTCTTTACGGCGCAGTCCGGTGGTTCGCCGCCGCGGGCATCACGACGAGTCTCGGGCGTGTGACCGACGAGTACCTCGATTCGACGTTCAAGTGGCGTTATCTGAACGCTCCGTTTTACGTCCTCGCCATCGCCATCGTCCTCCACGCCGTGAGCGCCTACTTCCTCGGGCTCGTCTCACTCTCGTTTCTCGCGGCGGCGCTCACCGGCGGCACACTCCTCGCGCTCGCCTCGACGCTCGCGTTTGCGGTGGCAGAAACTCACCTCACTCGCCCCGTCGAAGCCTGAAACCCTAAGAGACTATTTACTGGTTGGCCGCCTAACACTCCCGCATGAACATGCGACCGACTGTCTACGAAGTCGATGAGTACGAACCACAGGAGTTCGACTGCGTTCTGGTCCAAGAGAGCGTGGTGGTGTGCCTGCGAAAAGAGCCACGCCTCGCCCGCGTGATTCCACTCGATAAGGTGAACCACGTCGATGGCGACCCACGAATGTTGCTCTCCGGCCCGGAAATCCCCGATTCGTTCTACGGCGGCGGCATCTGTGGCTACATCGACACCTCAGAGTACCCAGAAATCGAGGCCCATCTGGCGGAAATCGAGCGCGAAGAGTACTAGACGACCGTTCACTGCCGGTCGGCTTCGCCTCCCGGGTAAACGCTCGAGCAAAACGCTGCGTGCTCCAGTCACGATGCTCCGCAGCGTGGTAGTCGCACTCTCCTGCTCGCTCACGTCGTTCGCTCACAGTCCTTCGAGGTTACTTACGATTCGAGTACCGACTGGATGAACGCCGCCTTCTTCTCCGTGTACGTCTCTCGGTCGTCTGCGTATTTTCCCGCAAGGTCGCGTTTCAGTTCCGCATACTCCTCGACCAATTCAGGGTCTGCGAGTAATGCAGCTCGAAAGTTCACGTACTCCGCGAGCGACTCGCTCCCGGCTTCGACCACGGCGAGGTGGTGGGTGCGACTCTCCTCAGGACCGCGGACGAAAAACAGGCGGCCGTCGAGTGGGTCGTCGGGCTTGAACTCGTAGCCGAGGCTCTGGATTTTGGGCACTAACTTCTTGGCTCGTTCCAACTCGGTGACGACCACGACCACGTCGAGAATGGGTTTCGCGGGCAAGTCGGGAATCGCGGTGCTCCCGACGTGTTCGATGCGTTCGATTTCGTCGCCAATGAGCGAGCGTAGCTCGCGGGCGGTTATCGAAAACGCCTCCAGCCACGCCGGGTCGTGGGGGTGGAGCGAGACGGTCCCGCGACGCAGACCGAGGGTCATCGCTCGCGGACGACGACGAACTCGGCTAAGTCCCGCAGATAGTCGAGGGCTTGCGAATCGGCGGCGTTCACGCGGTCGAGTGCGTCGAGGGCGGCGTCAGAGTGGGCGCGCGCCCGTTCGTTCGCTTCCTCGGGGGTGAGTTCCGTAATCTGGACGAGCGAGGGGCGGTCCATCTCGGCGTCGATGCCCGTTGGCTTGCCGAGTTCCTCTGCGTCTGCCACCGCGTCGAGCACGTCGTCGCGGATTTGGAAGGCAATCCCCACCTTCTCTGCGTACTCGCCAAATGCGGTGACCGTCTCCTCGTCGGCTTTTGCGGCGATTGCGCCCAACTCGGCGGCGGCCCGAAACAGCGACCCAGTTTTCCGGCGCGCGAGCACCATGTACTCGGCTTCGTTCTCGGGTTTGGCGACGAGCTCCGTCGCCTCGCCCTCACCGAGTTCGACCATCGACTCCGAGACGGCTTCCATGGCGCGGCCATTGCTCGAAAACAGCGAGAACGCCTCGCCGAGCAAGCCGTCGGAGGCGATAATCGACGGGCCGTAGCCGAACTCAGCCCACGCGCTCGTGACCCCCCGGCGGATGTCCGAATCGTCGATGATGTCGTCGACCACGAGCGAGGCGTTGTGGACGAGTTCGATGCCGACACCGAAGTCTACGGCGTCCTCTGCCCGGCCGCCAACGGCCTCACACGACAGCACCGTCACCATCGGGCGGACGCGCTTGCCTCCAGAGAGCGTGACGTGTTGCATCTGCGCGGCGAGCGCCGGTGGCTCGATATCGCCGAGCACCTCCTCCAACCGTGACTCGACCATCTCGCGTCGGCGCTCCAGATACTCCATTACCGGGAACTGAGGGTGGACGAAAAAAGTACGTGACGGTTCTTCGGACAGCCTGGACGAACGGCTGGGCCGAACATTCGTCTCGAACACACCGTTTCTCTCCGGTGAACGAACGACTATGCTCCTCGCTCAGAAACGTTCACCTTGAAACACTATGTCCTCCGATTTCGATGTCGTTGAAACAACGATTGACGACATTCACGCCGCCTACGACGCAGACGCCCTCACCTGCCGGGAACTCGTAGAGCGCTACCTCGCTCGCATTGACGCCTACGACGCCAAGGGCCCCGCACTCAACTCGATTATCACCGTCAATCCGAACGCCACCGAACGCGCCGACGAACTCGACGCGGCGTTCGAAGACGGTGGCCTCGTTGGGCCACTCCACGGCATCCCGTTCGTCGTCAAAGACCAAGTCGAGACAGCAGACATCACGACGACGTTCGGCTCAGAGGCGTTCGCAGACTACCAGCCCACGACCAATGCCACGCTCATCACGAAACTGGAGGATGCCGGCGCCGTCATCCTCGCCAAAACCAATCTTCCTGATTGGGCAACCTCGTGGTTCGGCTACTCCTCGGTCAACGGCCGGACGAAGAACCCCTATGACCTCGACCGAGACCCCGGTGGCTCCTCCAGTGGCACCGGCGCGGCGGTCGCCGCCAACCTCGGCGCGGTCGGTATCGGCGAGGACACGGGCGGGTCGATTCGCCTCCCGTCTGCCTACAACAACCTGTTTGGCATCCGCGTGACGCCGGGCCTGCTGAGCCGTAATGGGATGTCGCCGCTCGTCGTCTCACAGGACACGCCCGGCCCGATGGCGCGAGGCGCAAAGGAACTCGCCGTCGTCTTAGACGTCGCCGTTGGCTACGACGAAACCGACGAGTACACTGCCGTCACCGAACTCACCGACGACGCTGGTTCCTACACCGACCAACTGGACGCGGATGCACTGTCTGGCGCTCGAATCGGCGTCCTGCGCGATGCGTTTGGCGCGGCGGACGACCCCGACAGCGGCCCGGTCACCGCGCTCGTCGATGCAGCAATCGAAACGATGCGCGAGGCGGGCGCGACCATCGTGGACTCGGTGGCAATTCCGAACTTAGACGAGCACTTAGACGCCACGTCGCTCTACATCCTCCAGTCGAAGCGCGACCTCAACGCCTTCTTCGCCGCCCGCGACGACGCGCCCGTCGATTCGGTCGCCGAACTCTACGATTCCGGCCAGTACCACGACATCCTCGACCTGTTCATCGGTATCGCAGAAGACGGCCCCGACGACCCGGAAGCCGAACCGGGCTACTGGAAAAGCGTCGCCGCCCAACTCAAATTCCAGCGCGACGTGCTGAACGTCTACGCCGAAAACGACCTCGACGTGCTGCTGTGCCCGGACGCACAGGTCATCCCACCGACGGCCGACGCCATCGAAGCCGGCGAACTCGACACACTGACTTTCCCGACGAACACCGTCCTCGCCTCTCAGTCCGGCCTCTGTGCGGTGTCCGTCCCCGCTGGCCTGTCACCCGATGGCCACCCGGCAGGCGTGGAACTCATCGGCAAACCGTACGACGAAGCAACGTTGCTCTCGCTCGCCTACGCGTTTGAGCAGATCGCAGACACGAGAGAACCACCGGCAACCGCGCCGCCGCTCGACGACTGAGAGCACACCTGGCGCTGTTCGCTCTTTTTGCGACGAGAAAAAACGGAAAATCGAGGGCGCTTACTCGAACTGCTCGGTCAGCGCCGGCACCACGTGCGCCCACCTTTTTCCCGCCCTCACTGCGTTCGGACGGAAAAAATCTGGACCAAAAACTTGGTCGTTACTCGAACTGTTCGGTCAGCGCCGGCACCACGTCGAACAGGTCGTCGACGATACCGTAGTCGGCGATGTCGAAGATTGGTGCGTTCGGGTCGGTGTTGATGGCGATGATGGTGTCAGACCCTTTCATCCCAGCAACGTGCTGGACTGCCCCGGAGATGCCGATGGCGATGTAGACGTCGGGCGTGACGACTTTGCCGGACTGGCCGACCTGCCGGTTCTTTGGCAGCCAGCCGTTGTCCACAATCGGGCGCGAGGAGGAGAGCGTCGCACCGAGGGCGTCTGCGAGCGCTTGGACGAGTTCGATGTTCTCCTCTTCTTTGATACCACGGCCAACGGAGACGAGGATGTCCGCTTCCGTGATGTCGACGTCGCCGCCGCCGACTTCTTCGAAGCCAGTGACGGTCGATTTGACGGCGGACTCGTCGATGGTCGCGTCGAAGGTGGCGATCTCTGCGTCGCCCGTGCCTTCTGCGGCTGGCCACTCGCCGGGCCGGATGGTGAGTGCGACGTGGTCTGCGTCGACTTCCACGGTCGTCTCGACCTTCGAGCCGTACTGTTCGCGGGTGACTTCGAGTGTGCCGTCCGCCGAGAAGTCGATGGCGTCGGTGACCAGTGGCAGGTCTAAGCGGTTGGCGACGGCCGGGGCGTAGTCGAGGCCGTTTACGGAGTTCGGCATCACGACGGCACCGGGCTGGAGCTCGTCGTAGAGCTGCGTGATGACCTGCGTGTACACGTCGTGGTTGAACTCCTCGCCTTCGTCTACGGTGTGGATGGCGTCCACGCCGTCGCGGTTGAGCTGGTCTGCGAAGTCGGAGACCTCACCCGAGATGACGGCGAGGTGGAGGTCGCCGCCGAGGGCGTCTGCGAGCTGGCGGCCAGCCGTGATGAGTTCGTAGCTCACGTCGCGGAGGTCGCCGCGGCGGTGTTCGGTGATGGCGAGTACGTCACCGCTCATGCGAGTTCACCTCCGGTGACGAGCGTGAGATTGTCGGACACGGAGTGTTCGACAGGACTCATGCCTGACCAACTCCTTTGTCGCGGAGGAACTCAGCAAGTTTCCCAGCGGTCTCGTCTGCGCTGCCTTCCCAGATGGTGGCGTCGCTCTCGGACTCTGGTTCGTACATGGAGGTGAGGGTAATCTCGCTCTCCGTGACCGAGGCGTCGAGGCCGAGGTCACCGAGACTTTTTGGCGCAATCTCCTTGCTCTGGGCCTGTCGGATGCCACGGAGCGAGGCGTAGCGCGGTTCGTTGATACCCGTCTGGATGGTGAGGACGGCTGGAATCTCGACGTCTGCGAGTTCCTCGATGCCGCCTTCGAGTTCGCGGCGGAGGTGGGCCACGCCGCTTTCGACGTCGAGGTCGAGGGCGTTCACGACGGCCGCCCACTCGAAGCCGATGGCGTCTGCGAGCGAGACGCCCGTCGCGCCGAAGGCGTCGTCGCCAGCCTGCACACCGGACAGGATGAGGTCTGGTTGTTCTTCCTCGACCACGGCAGCGAGGATGTCGGTCTTGGTGGCGACGTCAATGAAGTCAGCCGCTTCGAGGGAGTCGTCCCAGACACGGATGGCGCGGTCTGCGCCTTTGGCGAGGGCCATTCGGATGGTCTCCTCTGCGCGTTCTGGGCCAATCGTGACGGTAACGACTTCGACATCGTCGTTTTCCTCCGCGATTTGGACACCCTCTTCGACCGCGTAGTCGTCCCACTCGTTCAAGTCGTAGTCAAGGTAGCGCTCGTCGATTTTGAGTCCGTCAATTTCGAACTCGTCTTCGACTTCTGCCACCTCCTTTACGGTGACAAGGACTTTCATGCTCACTCTAAATGGCTTCCTGCGCTGGTTAAACGTTTTCAAAACGGCATGCACATGACGTAGAATTTAATTTTCTGCGTCTGTATCCTGTTCTGGCAGGCTGATGAGGTTCTCCCGGCCAATCCGCAGCTTTTCGATTTGGCCGTCCTCATCCATCGCAGAGAGCAGTTGGGAGACCTTTGCGTTCGACCACCCGGTCTCCTTGACGATGGTCGCCTGCTTCATGCGCCCGCCTTCTGCTCGCAGAAGGCGTTCGACGCGCTCTTCGTCGCTCAGCAAGTCGAGGTCTACGTCTTCGTCCGGCTCTGCAGGCTCGGTGGCTGGCTCATCGTCCGGGGTTGTGTCCACCGTCTCTAGGTCGCTATCACCGCCGTTCGCGCTCGCCGTGGGCGCTGGTGGGTCGTCTTCTCGCCGGACGTACCACATGTACACGGCAAGCGCGAGCACCGAGAGCGCGAGGACGCCGAGGCCAACGAGCGCGAAATCGTTCCGTTCCGGCCCTGGCGTTTGGGTGTCTACGTCTGCGGGACGGTAGGTCACTTCGAGGTCCTCTGCGGTGAACGTGACCGGCCCTTCCCAGCGCAGCGTCTCGTTTCGAAAGCCAATCGGCGCACTGCTCACCGCAAAGCCCTCTGGCGGCAACATCACGAGCTGTTGGTCGGCTCGAAGCTCGGGGAGCCACGTCCCGCTCGACGTGTTGAACGCATCGCCCACGCGGTAGTTATCGTCGCTGACGGTTGCAAAGTTCGTCCACGTGAAAATGAGCGTCAGCCGCCCCGTCTGATTTTCGACACTGTGGCTGCGAGCGACGCCCTCGATGGCCATCTCACGGCCAGTGTGCTCGCTCGCTGCCTTACTCGCTCGCTTGAAGATATCGACCGAGAAGCCAACGTCTGAGTTCCCGTCTTCGAACTCGGCGGCGAGCGTCTCGAACGCTTTCGTCTCGTTTTCTGAGTCGAGACTGAACTCCGTCGAAACCTCCCAGCGTGCGTCGCCGTTTGGCTGGAGGTCAATCGTCATCGTCACGCCTTCGTTCGCCGGTTCCGCTTGGAGGGCGGTGGCTCCCTGCCCAGAACTAGTGGCAACCGCTCCGGACACCGCAACACTGAGCATGACCAGGAGGGCACAGATCGCGGCGACGCGTGACCGCATACCCCTTTCTGCTCAGCACGGGGGCAAAACGCTTTCTATCCAATATAAAACGTCTCAGGCCGCTTTAAACGGTCTCGGCCCCGCTCAGACGCTCGCTCTCGCCGTGACGAAGCTTCAACTGACTTTTTGTACTGCCAGCGGATAGATAGATACAGATGCGTCGCACTCTCGCGTTCACTCTCGCGCTGGTCGTTGTCGTCTCAGCCAGCGCCGTTGCCGTGCCCGCCGGCGGGCAGCAATACACTCAAATTGCGCCAATCGTTCCCGCCAACAACACCACTGCCTATCTCACGATTGCCACAGAAGACCTCGAACGCACCGGCTACGGCACCGCCTCGCTCGACGTGGGCGCGGCGCTCGACGCGCAAAACGAGGGCCTCCACGCGCGATGGGGTGCGCTGTCGCTCGAAGAACGCCTCGCCGTCGCGAGCGGGGCTGCAGAACAACGCTCGATTCTCCAGAGCGAACTCGACCAGCTCGCTGCAGCCGTGTCGGCACTCGAACAGCGAAAGCGTGACGCGCTCGCCGCGTACAACAGCGACGCGCTCACGACCGACGAACTCGTGCGCGAACTCGCCGCCATCGCGCTCGTTGCGGATTCGCTCGAAGATCGTCTCGATTCGCTCGAAGCCGCCGCCAACGATATCCAAGACACGCGTATCGAGAAGGGCCTTCGTGGATTACAGGTTTCACTGCTCGAACTGCGTGGCCCCGTCCGCGAGCACTCTTCGCTCGTCGTCGAGGGACGCGCCACGCCGCGGACGGTGTACGTAGAGACCTCCGATAGGGGCGTCGTTCTCGCGACGATTGCGGGCGACGAGTACATCCGCGAGGTTTCGATTCCGACCGCGAGAGACCCCGACGCCTCAGACCAGTACAGCGGTAATTTAGACCGCGTCGAAGAGCGCGCAGAAGAACTGCACCCGTGGGCGGTCAACCACAGCCGTGGCCGGAACTACGGCTCACTCGAATTCGGCTTCGTTGGCGTCTACCCCATTGAACTGCCCCACATCCACGGCACGCTCCGGAGCTATCTCGACGGCGGCACGGGCGACGTGTTCTACGAAACACAGACGAAAGACCTCGATGAGATTCCGACGAACGCGCCGATGACCAGCGGCGATGACGGACTCACGCTCACCGTCGAAACGACGCATCCAAGCGGGCCAATGAACGTCACGCTCGTCGATGCGAGCACGGGCGACCCGGTCGACGCCACCCTCACCATCGATGGCCAGCAGGTCGGAACGACCGGCGAAGACGGGACGACGTGGCTCATCCAACCGCGTGGAGGTGGCACGCTCGTCGCCTCCGTAGGCGGGAACTCCGTCCAACTCCAACTCGCGTAGGTTTATCACCGAACACGCACCCAGCGACGGTGTGTCTCGTCGTGGAACCTCACCCGTCCTCGGTGTTGTGTTGCTCTGCTTGCTCACGGTCGTGAGCGCCGGGTTCGTCGGGGCGAGTTTGCTTCACGTCCCACCCGACCCGACGCCCCAGGCGGTGCTCGACGTGCAGGTGGACGCCGCTGGTGAGTTCACGCTCGTCCATCGCGGTGGCGATACGCTGTCGGTGCGGGCGCTTTCGATTCAGATTCTGGTCAATGGAACGCCACTCACACACCAGCCACCGGTTCCGTTTTTCGCGGCTCCGGGCTTCGAGAGCGGGCCGACCGGCCCGTTCAACGTCGCTTCGAACACCGCGTGGTCTGCGGGGGAGCAGGCGACGTTCACCCTCGCGGCGACGAATCGCCCAGCCATCGCTCCGGGTGATGTGGTGACGGTGCGAGTGACGAGCGAAAACGCGACGGTTGCGGTTGCGGAGGTGGTGGTCTAAGGGCTACTTCTCGGGTGCGCGCGCGACGGTGACGATGGCGATCTCGGGGCTGTACTGTGGCCCCATCAGCGTGTGCTCGATGTCGACGAAGCCGGCTTCGGCGAACATGCGGTCTGCCTCTGCCTCGTCGTAAAAGAGCATCATCGCGTCTGCGAGTTTGCCCATGACGAAGTTCCGTGGGTGGTTCGGGCCGACGATGAGCACCTTGTTACCGGGCTTGACGACGCGGCGAATCTCGCGGAGGGCTTTGACCGGCTCTGGCCAGTATTCGATAGAGCCGGACGACCACACCTTGTCGAACTGGCCGTCGCGGAACGGCAGCCGTTCTGCGTCGCCGCGATAGAACTTGACGGTCTCGTGTTTGCCGAGTTTCGCCCACGCCTTTTCGAGTTGGTGGATGCTCTGGTCTAAGCCGTGGACGTCGTCCGTGTACTGGAGGAGACCTTCGGTGGCGAAGCCGGTGCCACAGCCAACGTCGAGCACGCGGTCGCCGTCTTGGATGTCAATCAGTTCGAGGGCCTCGGCGCGCATGTCCTCGTTCCAGATGTACGGGTTCACCTGGTCGTACACCTTCGAGAGATACTTGTAAAACAGGCGGGCACGGGCCTTGTGCTCGAGGACTCCCATTGCGCGAGGCTAGGGAAGGGTGGGGCATAACTCTGCGGATTGTCTACTGACACGACACGCGTGTGGGGACGTTTCCCACGCCCCCGTGCGTACGCGAATCGTATTCGCAACTACCATATAGGCGCTTGTGCAACGTTCGGCTGATATAAGAATGGCTAGGCCAGAGGTTCTCGACCGAATCAAAGAGGCCGAGCGGGAGGCCGATGAAATTGTCGAACAGGCCGAGACCGCGCGCAAAGAGCGTATTGCAGAGGCACGCGAGCGTGCAGAAGCAATTCGCGAAGAGGCCCACGAGGAGGCCCGCGAGCTTGAAGAGCAACGACTTGCAACGGCGGAATCGGAACTCGAAGCCGAACGCAAGGAGATTCTCGCAGCAGGTGAAGCGGAACGTGAGGCCCTCGAAGAACGCGCGCAGTCGCGGGTAGACGACGTCGTTTCCTTCGTCGTCGAATCCTTCGAGGAGGCGGTTCATGCTCAGACCTAAACAGATGAGCCGTGTCTCGGTGACCGGCTCAAAGTCCGTAATGGGCGAGGTCATCGAGACAGTCCACGACCTGAACATGGTGCACCTCTCTGAGTACGATGGTGCATGGGACGGCTTTGCTCCCGGCGACCCGGTTTCGGGGGCAGACGACGCGTCGGAAAAGCTCGTCACTGTTCGGTCGATTCAGAGCATCTTAGACGTAGACGAGGCGGATGCCGGTCCGACCCGCATTGTCACCGACGATGCCCTCGAGGACGAACTCGAAGAGATTCGAACCGAAGTGAACACGCTCGACGACCGACGCGACGAACTCCGCGATGAGTTACGCGCGGTCGAAGACCGAATCAGCACGATGGCGCCCTTCGCCGCCCTCGGCATCGACTTAGACCTGCTCTCAGGCTACGACTCGGTGTCCGTGGTCGTCGGTGAAGGCAAGCGCGACGCCGTCGAACGCGCCCTCGTCGAGTCAGACGAGATCACCGCGTTCGAGCTGTACTCGAACGAGAAAGCAATCGCCGTCGTCGCGCGCCTCGAAGGCGAGGCGTCGCTCGACGACATTCTCGTTGGCAACGCGTTCACGCCGCTCGACGTCCCTGACGCAGAAGGCAGTCCAGAGGAGTACGTCGAAGAGCTCCGTCACCGTGCCCAACAGCTTCGCTCGAAGCTGAACGGTGTCGAGAGCGACATTGAGAGTCTGAAGCTCGAAGCGGCAGGCTTCCTGCTCGCCGCAGAAGAGCGCCTCTCGATTGACGTGCAAAAACGCGAGGCACCCCTGACGTTCGCGACCACCGAAAACGCGTTCGTCGCGGAAGGCTGGGTGCCAACCGAGCACTACTCGTCGTTCGCAAGCGCGCTCAAGAACGCCGTCGACGACCACGTCGAAATCGACGAACTCGAACGCGCAGACTACGACGAAGACGGCCACGCACACGCCTCGGAACCGGCAACGTCCGGCGCTGGTGCGGCGGCCACCGACGGTGGCACGACCATGAGCCACGGCAACCCGCCTGTCATTCAGGACAACCCTGCTGGCACGGTGAAGCCGTTCGAAGCGCTCACGGGTGTCATCAACCGGCCGAAGTACACGGAACTCGACCCAACGGTCATCCTGTTCCTGACCTTCCCGGCCTTCTTCGGCTTCATGATTGGGGACCTTGGCTACGGGCTGATCTACATGGGCCTTGGCTACCTCATCTACAGCCGCTTCGAAAACGAGGTCGTCAAAAGCCTCGGCGGCATCGCGATGTGGGCCGGTGGCTTCACGGCGCTGTTCGGTATCCTGTACGGCGAAATCTTCGGGTTACACCAACTCGGCCAAATCGTCTGGGCCGGACACCCGCCAATCCACAAGGGGCTCCAGCCACACTACGCTGAGTACGCCTCGACGTGGCTCGTCCTGAGCCTGCTGCTCGGGCTTGCCCACATGACCATCGGGTACATCTTCGGCTTCATCGACTACCTCTCACACGGCGTCAAACACGCCGTCTTAGAGAAGGGGTCGTGGATTGTCCTGATGGCTGGCGTCTGGGGCTGGATTTTCAGCCACCACGCCGCGGATTCGAAACCACCGTTCATGTTCACCGTGTTCAACGGCGAACCGTTCGCACTCGGCTTTGGCGGTTTCTCTGAGACCGTCGGCCTCGCAATGCTCGGCATCGCAGGCATCGGCCTCGTGATGCTGCTGGCTGGTGAGGGTGCCATTGGCCTCCTCGAAAGCCTGAACGTCGTCGTGAACGTCCTGTCGTACACGCGTATCGCCGCAGTGCTGCTCGCAAAGGCGGGCATGGCATTCGTGGTGAACCTGCTCGTGTTCGGCGCGTACGTCCACGAGGGCGAATTCCACCTCATCTTCTTCAGCGAACACGCGCTGTCGGAGATACCTGCAGAAGAAGTAATGTTCGCCGGGATGCTCAACGGTTCCTCGCCAACTGAGCTATTACTCGGCGCCATCGCCGGACTTCTCATCCTCGTTATCGGGCACCTGCTCGTGCTCGTGCTTGGCATCACCAGCGCCGGTCTACAGGCCGTGCGTCTGGAGTATGTCGAGTTCTTTGGGAAGTTTTATGAAGGCGGTGGGGAGAAGTACCAACCGTTCGGCTACGAGAGAACGTACACCACTGAGGACTAAGTAAACCACAAATGTTCGAAACTATCATGACACTGATGAGCGTCGTACTGCAAGAAGGAAGCACTGAGGCTGTCGCAGCCATCCCCCCAACCGCGGCTGCTGCCCTCGCTGTCGGTCTCGCCGCATTCGGTGCAGGCTACGCAGAGCGCGGTATTGGCGCGGCTGCAGTCGGCGCCATCGCAGAAGACGACGAGATGTTCGGTCGCGGGCTGATTCTCACGGTTCTCCCTGAGACGCTCGTGATTCTCGCACTCGTTGTCGTGTTCGTGGTCTAAACACCCCTTCTCTTTCACCCATGAGTCTCGAGACAGTTGTTGAGGATATCCGGGAAGAAGCCCGCGCGCGTGCGGAAAACATACGCGCAGAGGGCGAGGAGCGTGCCGAAGAGCTTGTCTCTGAGGCCGAATCCGACGCCGCGGAGATTCTCGACGAACAAGAACGGGAAGTAGAGCGCGAAATCAAGCAGATGCGAGAGCAGAAGCTGTCGAGTGCGAAGCTTGAGGCCAAACAAAAGCGCCTCGAAGCACGCCGCAACGTCCTTGCGCAGGTTCGCACGGATGTCGAGGACGCCGTTGCCGACCTCGAAGGCGACACGCGTGAGGAGCTCACCCGCGAGCTGCTCGAAGACGCGAGCACCGAGTTCGACGACAGCGACACCGTCACGGTCTACGGCCGTGCCGACGACGCTGCCCTGCTCGAAACCCTCGCAGACGACTACGGCTACACCTACGAAGGCGAGTACGACTGCCTCGGTGGCGTCGTCCTCGAAAGCGAGGCGTCGCGCATTCGGGTCAACAACACGTTTGACTCGGTGCTCGACCGCGTCTGGGAGAACAACCTGAAAGAAACAAGCGAACGGTTATTCGACCAATGAAGGCACGGGTGACCGACACCAGTTCAAACTACGAGTACGTCACTGCACGTGTTCGGTCGCGCCGGGCATCGCTGTTCAGCGAAGAGGACTACCGCAAGCTCGTCCGGATGGGACCGGGAGAGATTGCGCGCTTTATGGAGGAAACCGAGTACGAAGACGAGATGAACGCGCTCGGCTCCCGATTCAGCGGGGTCGATCTCATCGAATTCGCGCTCAACCGCAACTTGGCGAAGCACTTCAACGACCTGCTTCGCTGGGCGGACGGCAAACTCTACGACTACATCGCACGTTACCTCCGCAAGTTCGACGCCTGGAACGTCAAGACGATCATCCGCGGCATCTACTCAGACGCAGGTCGCGAAGACGTTGAGGCCGACCTTGTCCGTGCAGGAGAGTTCAGCGACGAGTTCCTTTCGCGTCTCACCGACGCAGGCGAAATCGAAGACGTCGTTGAGCTGCTTTCGGGGACGATTTTCGGCAAGCCACTCGCTGCTGCGTACGCTGAGTACGAAGAGAAAGGCGTGCTTGTCCCCCTCGAAAACGCCATCGACCGTGCGTTCTACGGGACGTTGGTGAACGCGCTGCCACCAGAACCAGACCGCGCAACGGGACTCTACGTCGAGTTCCTCCGCGCAGAGATCGACTTCCGCAACGTCCGCAACGCGCTTCGGCTCGCCCGAAGTGGCGCGGACGTAGACCCCTCTGAATACTTCATCGAGGGCGGCCGGTTGTTCTCTGGGTCGGAACTGCGCCAACTCGTCAGTAACACCGACGAACTGGTCGCGCGCATCCGCGATAGTCCGTACGGCGACGACCTTTCTGCGGCGCTCGACGACCTCGAAACCGCAGACAGCCTCATCGCGTTCGAGCACGCGCTCGACGGCGCACTTCTCGAATACTCAGACCACCTGAGCCACGCCTTCCCGCTGTCGGTGTGTCCGGTGCTCGCGTACATCCTCGCCAAAGAGCGCGAGGTCGAGAACATCCGCGCCATCTCGCGCGGCCTTGAGGCAGGACTCGAAGCAGACGAAATTGAAGACGAACTGGTGATACAATGAGCCAGGAAATTGCCGTCATTGGAAGCCCCGAGTTCACGACGGGCTTTCGGCTTGCGGGTGTCCGCAAGTTCGAGAACGTCGCAGAAGAGGACAAAGAGGCGAACCTCGACGACGCCGTCGAGCGCATCCTCGCAGACGAGGACGTCGGCATCATCGTGATGCACGACCCAGACCTCGAGCACCTCTCGCGCAACGTTCGCAACGACGTCGAAACAAGCGTTGAACCGACGCTCGTGACCCTCGGAGGTGGCGCCGGCAGTGGCGGCCTCCGCGATAAGATCAAGCGGGCTATCGGTATCGACCTGATGGAGCAAGACTAAACCATGAGCCAAGCAACCGAATCCGACACCGTCCGCGAAGATGGTGTCATCGAGAGCGTGAGTGGTCCTGTTGTGACCGCCACGGACCTCGAAGCCCGAATGAACGACGTCGTGTACGTCGGCCAGGAAGGGCTGATGGGCGAGGTCATCGAAATCGAAGGTAACCTGACAACGATTCAGGTCTACGAGGAAACGTCCAACGTCGCACCCGGCGAACCGGTCGAGAGTACCGGCGAGCCGCTCACCGTCGACCTCGGACCGGGGATGCTGTACTCCATCTACGATGGTGTCCAGCGCCCACTCGACGTCTTAGAAGAGAAGATGGGTGCGTTCCTCGACCGCGGTGTCGACGCCCCCGGTGTCGACTTAGAAAAGACGTGGGAGTTCACCCCGACCGTCGAGAAAGGCGACGAAGTCACCCCCGGTGACATCGTCGGGACGGTTCCGGAAACCGAGAGTATCGAGCACAAAGTGATGGTTCCACCGGACTTCGAAGGCGGCGTCGTTGCCGCGGTCGAATCGGGCAACTTCAACGTCGAAGAGGCCGTCGTCGAACTCGAAAACGGCGAGGAAATCACGATGCTCCAAGAGTGGCCCGTGCGTAAGGCACGCCCGTCGGTCACCAAGAAGACCCCGCGCGAACCGCTCGTCACGGGGCAGCGCATCCAGGACGGCCTGTTCCCAATCGCGAAGGGTGGGACGGCCGCCATCCCCGGCCCGTTCGGGTCCGGGAAGACGGTTACCCAGCAGCAACTCGCCAAGTGGTCTGACGCAGACATCGTTGTCTACATCGGCTGTGGCGAGCGCGGCAACGAGATGACCGAGGTCATCGACGACTTCCCGAACCTGGAAGACCCAAAGACCGGGAAGCCGCTCATGAGTCGTACCTGCCTCATCGCAAACACGTCCAACATGCCTGTCGCCGCGCGTGAATCCTGTGTGTACACGGGAATCACCATCGCAGAGTTCTACCGCGACATGGGCTACGACGTGGCACTGATGGCAGACTCCACGTCTCGCTGGGCAGAGGCAATGCGTGAAATCTCCTCGCGTCTCGAAGAGATGCCCGGTGAGGAAGGCTACCCAGCATACCTCTCTGCGCGGCTCTCTCAGTTCTACGAGCGCGCTGGGATGTTCGAGAACCTGAACGGCACCGACGGCTCGATTTCCGTCGTGGGCGCAGTCAGCCCGCCGGGCGGTGACTTCTCAGAGCCAGTCACGCAGAACACCCTGCGTATCGTGAAAACGTTCTGGGCACTCGACGCTGACCTCGCAGAGCGTCGTCACTTCCCCTCCATCAACTGGAACGAGTCCTACTCGCTCTATCGTGAGCAGTTAGACCCATGGTTCGTCGAGAACGTCACCGAAGACTGGCCGGAGACGCGCCAGTGGGCGGTTGACGTGCTCGACGAGGAGACGGAGCTGCGCGAGATTGTCCAGCTCGTCGGGAAGGACGCCCTCCCCGCAGACCAGCAGCTGACCCTCGAAGTCGCTCGCTACCTGCGTGAGGCGTTCCTCCAGCAGAACGCGTTCCACGACGTGGACACGTTCTGCCCACCGGAGAAGACCTACCGCATCATCCAGGCAATCAAGACGTTCAACGACGAGGCGTTCAAGGCACTCGAAGCAGGGCTTCCGGTCGAGGAAATCACCGCCATCGATGCCGCGCCGCGTCTGAACCGCATCGGGACGGCCGAGGACTACAACGAGTTCGTAGACGACCTCGAGGCCGAAATCACCGAACAACTCCGGGAGCTCTACTAATGAAAGAGTACCAGACTATCACCGAAATCAGTGGCCCGCTGGTGTTCGTCGAAGTTGACGAACCGATTGGGTACGACGAAATCGTCGAAATCGAGACACCTGACGGCGAGATAAAGCGTGGGCAGGTGCTTGAATCGAGCACGGGTATCGTGGCCATCCAGGTCTTCGAGGGCACCACCGGCCTGAACCGTCAGGCCTCCGTCCGCTTCCTTGGCGAGACGATGAAGATGCCGGTCACCGAAGACCTCCTCGGGCGCGTCATGGACGGGTCGGGGAAGCCAATCGACGGCGGCCCGGACATCGTTCCCGAAGAGCGCCGCGACATCGTGGGTGAGGCAATCAACCCGTACTCGCGTGAGTACCCAGAGGAGTTCATCCAGACGGGTGTCTCCTCGGTTGACGGTATGAACACCCTCGTGCGCGGCCAGAAACTGCCGATTTTCTCGGCATCCGGGCTGCCACACAACGACCTCGCACTCCAGATTGCTCGCCAGGCAACCGTGCCTGAGGAAGCAGGCGACGAAGGCGAGGAAACCGAGTTCGCAGTCATCTTCGGTGCGATGGGTATCACCGCAGAAGAGGCAAACGAGTTCATGGAAGACTTCGAGCGCACGGGCGCACTCGAACGCTCTGTGGTCTTCATGAACCTGGCAGACGACCCCGCAGTCGAGCGGACGGTCACGCCACGCCTCGCACTCACCACCGCAGAGTACCTCGCGTTCGACAAGGGCTACCACGTCCTCGTTATCCTCACGGACATGACCAACTACTGTGAGGCACTGCGCGAAATCGGTGCGGCACGCGAAGAGGTGCCGGGCCGTCGTGGCTACCCAGGGTACATGTACACAGACCTTGCCACGCTCTATGAGCGTGCAGGCCGCATCAAGGGTCGTGAAGGCTCCGTGACGCAGATTCCGATTCTCACGATGCCGGGTGACGACGACACGCACCCAATTCCCGACCTGACTGGCTACATCACCGAAGGCCAGATTATGATGGACCGTGACCTGAACAGTCAGGGTATCGAGCCACCAGTGAACGTGCTCCCATCGCTCTCGCGTCTCATGGACGACGGGATTGGCGAGGGGCTCACCCGCGACGACCACGCCGACGTTTCAGACCAGATGTACGCGGCGTACGCAGAGGGTGAAGACCTTCGTGACCTCGTGAACATTGTGGGCCGCGAGGCACTCAGTGAGCGCGACAACAAGTACCTCGACTTCGCAGAGCGCTTCGAAAACGAGTTCATCCAGCAGGGCTATCACACCAACCGCTCGATTGAGGAAACCCTCAACGTTGGCTGGAACCTGCTGTCGATGCTGCCAAAAGACGAACTCAACCGTATCGACGAAGACCTCATCGAAAAGTACTACGAGGAAGCAGACGCCATCGAGGCGGAGGCATAAGGGTCACACCCGGAGGAGTCTACAATGGCCACTGACGTCAAACCAACTCGGAAAAACCTGATGGCGATCGAAGATCGCATCGACCTCTCCGAGCGAGGCCACGGCACGCTCGAAAAGAAGCGTGACGGCCTCATCATGGAGTTCATGGACATCCTCGACCAGGCGCGTGACGTGCGCGCGGGCGTCGAGGACAACTACCAGCACGCACAGCGAACCATCAACATGGCCCGCGCAATGGAGGGCGACGTTGCGGTTCGTGGGGCCGCTGCTGCACTCAAAGAGCACCCGGAAATCACGACCCAATCGAAGAACATCATGGGCGTCGTGGTGCCACAAATCGAGTCGTCGCGCGTCAGAAAGACGCTCGACCAGCGTGGCTACGGCGTGCTCGGAACCAGCGCTCGCATTGACGAAGCCGCGGAGGCGTACGAGGAACTGCTCGAAAGCATCATCCTCGCCGCCGAAGTGGAGACGGCGATGAAGAAGATGCTCGACGAGATCGAGACGACCAAGCGTCGTGTCAACGCCCTCGAATTCAAGCTCCTCCCGGAGCTCTACGAGGCCCAAGACTACATCGAGCAGAAACTCGAAGAACAAGAGCGCGAAGAGATCTTCCGGCTGAAGAAGATCAAAGCGAAGAAAGAAGAAGAAGAGAAGGCAGAACGCGCCGAAGCCGAAGCGCTGCCCGCAGACGACTAACGGCGTATCCCATTCTCTTTTATCTCACCGCGACAAGCCGTGGCTATGGACTGCCCACGCTGTGGCGCGCCGGTCGTTGCCTTCGACGTGCCCGCAGACCTCAGAGACTGCGTTGCGGGCGAAGAGCCGGTTGTCGCGCTTTGTACGTCGTGTCTCACCCTCTCTCCGGCAGACGAACCCGACGACGACCCCGATTTTTCGGCCATCAGCCGGGAGTTTCCGACGCTTCGCGGCGCGGCGATTCCGATGGCGTTGCTCCTCGGGTTGCTCTCGTCGCTCGCCGTGAATCGCGCGGAAATCGAACGGCTCGTCGAACGCGTCGAACGAACCGGCACCGACCCGCTGTTGGTGTTAGATAGGCTCGCCCGCGACCCGGATATTTCCGCAGAAACAGACCTTCGGGGCAGGCAGACGCAACTCGAACAGTTCCTCGATTAACGAAACTGGTCGGTGATGTCGATGGCCTCGTCGCGCAGTGATTCGTAGTAGCGCATGGCCCACTCGTAGGCCTCGCGGGTATCGTTCGCGATGACGCCCTCCATGCTACCGCTTTCGTTGTAGATGACGACGCTCACCTGGGTGCCGTCGTCGTGGGTCGTGATGGCGAGGCCAAAGGGGACGGTCTCGACTTGGAGCACGCGGAAGTTGCCGGTTGCGACCATCTGCTCCATGTGTTTGCGGTTGTCATTGTAGAAGTAGTCGAGCAGTTCGGCCCGGTGAATCTTCTCTGCGTCCAACCCGTTTTCGATGCATTCGAGAAACCAGTTCAGCGTACTCGATTGGGAGACGGTGTGGGTCACGCCGCGATGCGTGTTCGCCTCACGGAGTTGAGCTTCGAGGTAGTTTATGGGTTTGTGGGCTGCGGGTGGGGTTGCTTCGTACACCGTACACGAAGAGAGCAGGTCGGTCGTGATGGGTACGTCTGCGGGGAGGTGTGCTAGGAGGCGTTTCACCTCGTTTATGGTCGCAGAGTCGTCGATGAACTCGGCGTAGACATCGATGGCGAGACGGCCTGCGAGCGTGGCGGTAAAGCCGTCGTCGACACGTTCGACGAAGCCGTGGGTCATGAGTTCGCGCAGCCCGCGGTCGACCGTAGAGCGCGAGACATTGAGCGCGTCTACGAGGCCGGGTTTCTCCAATGGCTCGCCGAGTGTAACCTCCAGTAGCTCGCTCCGACGGGTCAGGACTGACACTACGGCTTCCGGGGGTTCACTTGACGCCATTTGTTCGTGGCCGATGTTACTCGTGTACACATAACTACGTTCTGGAACCCACCGTAGTCGGCCGAAAAATCGTGAGAAAACAGGCAGGAGACGGCGCTTAGACGCCGGTCGCGTAGCGGAGAATGCCCGCAATGCCCCCGAAGGCGTGGAGCAGTTGGTCGCCTTCTTCGAAGTCCGTCGAGATGAATTTGGTTTCCGTCCCGCGCTCTTCTGCGATGGACATGAGGTGTTCGATGGCGTCTTCGCGGGTTGTGGCCTCGGCTTCGCTGCCGTCGTCGCATTTGTGGGTCGGTGTGTTCTTTCGCCGGTCTAAAAGTTCGTACTCTTCTGTCCCATCACTGCACTCGTAGGTCACGACGTCTTTGCGGAGGTCTTCGCTGATAAGCAGTCGGTCGACCGACCCCATGATGAGGTTGCGCCGGGTGGCGTCGAACCCGTAGGTTGCGAGGTCGCCCTCGTGCAGTTCTTTGAAGAACTCGTCCATCTGGGACTTGTCCTTCATCACTTCGTGGTCTGCGAGCGAGTCTTGGGCGGCGTCTACGAGTTCGCGCAGGCCACTCTCGTCGGTGTACGACACGTCGAACTTGTCGATGACGATCTGTTGAATCTCGTGGTGGAGGTAGTCGCCGTCTAAGAACTCGTCTTTCGTGGGCGAGGGACCGCCGACGAGGACGCCGTCCATGTCGTGGCGGTAGGGGACGAACAGGTCGTCGGCCATGCCCGCGACTTCCTGATAGAAGTTGTCGATGGCTTCGAGGCGCAGCCGGGCGAAACGCTGGGCGGACTGGCCACCTTTGCGCTGTTTGCCGGGGACGAGCGACGAGGCTGATTTGACCGCCTCGATGCGCTTGCCTTTGAGCCAGCCCACGGTCGCCTCGCGGCGGTCTAAGACGATGAGGCCGATGAGGCCCTTGTCCACGAGCATATCACTGAGCGGCTCGGTCAGGAACGCCGAGTCACAGTGATACCGGAATGATTCGACGGGTTCTGGGGGACTTTCTAGCACTTTCGTGACCATGTCGGTCTGGCCACCACCGGCGTCGATGGCCCCCGAGAACAGCACGATGCCGTTGTCCGGCGGGTAGACATCGTAGTAGCGAAGCCGGTCTTTGATGCTGGTGAGGGCGTCTTGGACCGCAGTCCGCGTCTGCTTTGACTTGATGTTTGCCGCCTCGCTGTGCTCCTGGGTGACGTGGGCGACGACGTCACTAATCTGCTTGTCTTCTGGAACGTAGATGGTGACGAGTTGTGTCCCGGAACCAGAGTACTCGTCTAGCTCCTCGATGACCTTCTGGAACTCGTATTTTCGGCGGTCATCCATCTCTTCTCCCTGCCTGCTCATTATCTATGATAACCCTGCGGCCGCGTAAGTAACCTTTGACCCGTCACGCGGCCGCGTCGCTGCCGGTCGTGCGCCGTCTCTGTGGCAACGTGCTGAGTGGGTGGTGTTCGTCGCTTTAGCGCCCCGTCACTGTTCGTCGTCTCGCCGCCGCCAGTAGACGACGACCAGTCTGGCCACCAACAGGGGGCAATGAGACCATGAACACCGGGTTCAATCCGGCGTCTTCGGCGGCTGGCGTCACGGTCGTCAACGCCTTGGCTGACTAGGTCGGTTCTGCCGTCTGCGTTTGCGTCTCTTGGGGTTTGACGACGACGGTCTCGACTTCCTCGTCACTGGTTGCAAAACCCGTAGTATCAACAACTGTTATATTCACCTTCGCCGTGGGTAGGTATGACACGCGACATGACAGGGGAAATATACGCAGTGGCAGGCGGCAAAGGCGGCGTTGGTAAAACAACGACGGCCGTTTTCTGTGGCCTCTTGGCCCACGACGCTGGCCACGACGTGGTCGTCGTCGACGCCGACCTCGAAATGGCAAATATCGCACAACTCTGCGGCATCGACGTGACCGGCCCGACGCTCCACGACGTGCTCGCGGGTGAGGCATCGCTTGCTGACACGATTACCGAAGGGCCGACCGGCCTTCCCATCGTCCCCGGCGACGCCGCCCTCGATGGCTATGCAGCAGCCGTCCCGAGTCGCCTCGGGGCGGTGCTCATCGACCTCGCCACGGAGTTCGACTACGTGGTCGTCGATACGGGCGCTGGACTCACCCACGAAGGGGCAATCCCCCTTCGCCTTGCGACGAAAACCGTCCTCGTCACTACGCCGCTTCCGGTCGCGGTCGGTGACACGGCGAAAACCGCAGCACTCACCGAACGTCTCGACGGCAACGTCAGTGGCGTGGTCGTCACGATGTCGGGTGATCACGGGCTTTCGGCCGACGAAATCGAGGCGCAACTCGGCTATCCCGTGTGTGCGGCCATCCCGAACGACCCCGCGGTCACCGCCGCACTCGGCGCGGACGAACCGCTGTCCTCAGTGTCCGGTCCGGCGAAAGACGCCTACGAGGCGTTGCTTGTCCACCTCTTCGAGACCGAGACGCAGCCTGCAGACGAGACCAAGGAGGCAGTCGAGGCAGACGGCGGCGACGAAGCGAACGAGGAAACGGCCGACCCACCGATTGCTGAACTGACCGCGCCTGCTGAAACCGTCATCCCCGACGCCGAGGAGGCGATTGACGATTCGTTGGACACAGACCCACTCGACGCCGAAGCGACCCAGGAACGTGACACCCCAGCCGAGTCAGACACCGACCCACTTGACGAGGAAAACCCACAGACGGCGACAGAGACCGACGCGGAGAATGACAGGTCATCCGGCCTGTTTTCGCGGCTCGCCCGGCTGTTCGGCTGAAAGAAAACATCTAAGCAACCCCTGTCCCCACAGACGCATATGGCAAAAAATGAGTCCGTCCGACTGAGTTGGATACTGCTGTTCCTGGTCATGGCCCTCGGCTTTGGGGCACTTGTGCTCCTTGGCGCGGGTGGCAGTTTCCTCGGCTGAACCGCGCTTACATCGAGGTCGGCGCGGCGATGCCGAGCACCGACAGCGCGTTTGCGATGGTCGTCCGTGACGCCGCGACCAGCGCGAGGCGCGCTGTGCGTACCGATTCGTCTTCTTCTTTGAGCACCGGGCACTCGCGGTAGAAGCGGTTGAATGCCTCTGCGAACTCGCGGGTGTAGGTGGCGACGATGTGGGGGCGGAGTTCATCTGCCGCCTCTTCGATGACAGCCGGGAAGCGCGCAATCTGGCGGAGCAAGGCGCGTTCTGCCTCGGCGGTCAGCACGCTCGCGTCGATGGCTGTTGGCACGTCGGCCTCATCGAGGATGCCACACGTGCGCGCGTGGACGTACTGGACGTAGGGTGCGCTCTGGGCTTCGAAGTCGAGCGCCTGTTCCCACTCGAAGGTGATTCCCTTGGTTGGCTGTTTCGAGACGATGTCGTAGCGAACCGCGCCGATGCCGACCTGTTCTGCGATGCGCTGGATGTCCTCCTCGGTGAGTTCGTTGTCGCGCAGGCGTGTGTCGATGCGGGCTTCGACCTCGTCGCGGGCGCGGCTGATTGCCTCGTCGAGAAGGTCGTCTAAGTCGATGCCCGTGCCTTTGCGGGTGCTCATGCCGCCTTCGGGGAGGTTGACCCACGAGTAGTGAATCGACTGGAGTTGGCTCGTGTCGTTGCCGAGAATTTCGAGGGCACAGGCGAGCTGGTCTGCCTGCAGTTTGTGGTCCTCGCCGAGCAGCGTCACCGCGCGGTCGAAGTTCTGGAACTTCCATTCGTGGTGGGCGAGGTCGCGCGTCGTGTAGAGTGAGGTGCCATCAGAGCGCAGGAAGACGAGGTTCTTCTCGATGCCAAAGTCGTCGAGTTCGAGTTGCCACGCGTCGTCTTCGAACACGGCGTATTCAGATTCTTTGAGCCGGGAGACCACGTCGTCACACGAGCCGTCGCGCATGAACTCGGTTTCCTTGACGAACCGGTCGAACTCGGCGGGGAGGCGATTGAGGGTGTTTTGCATCCCGCCGAGGACGGTGTCCACGACGTACTGGACGCGCTCGTAGGTGTCTTCGTCACCCTCTTCGATGCCTTGGAGGATGGTTGCGATTTCGGCTTCCGCCTCCTCGACTTCGTCCGGGGCGGCGTCTTCTAAGAACGCGTTGCCCTTGCGGTAGTAGCGAACGAGGTCGTATTCGGGGCTGTCGCGGGCCGGTTGCTCGTCCAATTCATCCTCGTCAAACGTCTCGTAGGCCCACGTGAACACGGCCATCTGGCGGCCAGCGTCGTTCACGTAGTAGTGGGTCTCGACGTCGTTGCCGGCGAAATCGAGGATGCGCCGCAGCGAGTCACCGATGATGGGGTTGCGCGCCCGGCCGACGTGAATCGGCCCAGACGGATTGGCGCTCGTGTGCTCGACGACGACCGTGTCGCCGGTCGGTGCTAAGCGTCCGTAGTCGTCGCTCTGGGCGGCATCGATGGTTCCCGCGTAGTACGCCTGGGTCGGGAGAAAGTTCACATAGGGGCCGAGGGTTTGTACCGAATCGAGATATTCGTAGGGGTCGGTGTCGATGGCGTCTGCGATGTCTTGGGCGATTTTCGGCGGCGGTGCACCCACTTCGCTTGCGAGGCGAAACGACACGCTCGATGCGAGGACGGCGTCTACGTCTTCC
Source organism: Haladaptatus sp. CMSO5 (assembly GCF_036689885.1). Lineage (NCBI taxonomy): Archaea > Methanobacteriati > Methanobacteriota > Halobacteria > Halobacteriales > Haladaptataceae > Haladaptatus > Haladaptatus sp. CMSO5. Next base: position 193,524 of record NZ_JBAHVW010000001.1, on the reverse strand, counting down.
GGTGGCTCTTCGATGCCGAGGTCGTCTGTCGGCAGGTCAAGACTGGCGAGCGCGTCGGACAGGGCCGCTTGCACGTCTGTCCGAAATGAGAGGAACATACCCAGAGTTTAGAAGCGGTCGGTATAAGAAAACGGGTTTTACGCGAGATTCGAAAGCGCTTGCTCGTTCGCAAGCTTGTCGAGAAGGTCGGGCACGCTCTCAGTGCCGTCTGGTTTCGAGCAGGGATAGACACCGCAAATATCGTCTCCGTCGCGCACCAACACGCACATGATGGGCAGGGTGAGTTTCTCCTGTTCGTGTTTGCGCCCCGGGCGCGTCTTGAAGAACGGTTCCATCGAATAGTCCGTCCCTTCGAGTGTCGCCTCGATTTCTGCGACCGTTTCGAGTGTCTCTTCTGCTGAGTCGTCACCGACGCCGACGCGACTGCTCCACAGGTTCACCGACACCTCGCTGAGTGCGTCGCTTTCTGCGTGGTCGCGCAGTGTTTCGACCATCTTCCGCTGGCGTTGTTGTGCTTCCCACGGCACGAACGCCCGCATGTACACCTCCACCGTCAGTTCCCTCGTGAGCGCGAGACTCATGGTAGGCCTTACTATGTGAACCCCACATATAATGTTTTCTCGCAAATACTTTGGATAAAATTATATCCTGCTAGGAGATATTAACATCGGTGCAGTCCAGTGGTTTTCTGAGCTCCGTCAGACACACATCAAATATATTGATTGTTTTTGTGGCCCCTCTGTCGCTCGAATCGCACCAATTTGTTGTTTAATTGATGGGTTCTCTGGCGTCACTTCGTGGTTCTGTCGCCTCCGGCTTCTCGCACTTCCCACGTTCGCCCCTCGGGTCATATAGTTAAATTATTGATATTACTCTGTTGTTACCACAAAGTTATTTATTGCACATTACGTGCGTTGGACAAAGATATCCGTGCACCCGTCCGTCACTCCCTCCCGAACAACCGTGCTCTGTAGAGCACAGCCACCGACGAGCCAGTGCTCGCGTGGCGCCTCCCACCCTGGACCCACCTCGCCGGTGTCCGATGGAGTCTGTTCTTCGTGAAACTACCCCGTCCCCACCCACTTCGCAGTCGCACACACAGGAGCGTGCATGACTACTGACGCCCTCGACGACTCGAAGCTCGCTGGTGCGTCGAACGTGCTCGTGCTCTCGCCGCTCACGCCTGCTGGTAACGATGCCTTCCTCGAACTGTTGACCGCGATGAGCGCGCCCGCTGAGACGAACATCGTGGCCATCACGTACACCCAACCGCCCGAAACGTGGATTGCCGACTGGCAACGAACCGTTGGCGACCTTCCGTCGGCGCTCACGTTCATTCACGCAAACGGGGCCAACGTTGCAAACGACCCACGCGGCGACTCAGCGGCGCTTGCGGCGACATCGGTGTTGAAGGTAGACCCGTGTGACCCGATGGATATCATCGCACCGGTGACCGAACACCTCTCGCGATGGCAACACACCGACCGACAGTCGATCGTTTCCGTCCAGACGCTCAGCATCTTACTCGAGTACGTCGATTTCGACACCGCGTTTCGCTATCTCCACCTTCTCACCCACCGGGTGCAGCCTTCGGCACTCGGCTTCTACCAGATGGACCCCGAGATTCACGACGCACAGACCGTCAATACCCTGAAGTCGCTCTTTGACGCTGTTGTCGAACTCCACGACGGTCGCTGGCGCGTCGTCGAGACGTACGCGGGGGCTGGCGACGCTGCTGTCACCGACGACGATGAAGGGTTGTTCGGTGCGCTCAACCGTGTCATAACCCGGCTTTCGAGCATTGGAGCCAGTCGCGCTGCCACCGACGACACAGCAGACGCAACCGGGGAGTCCGCGTCGACGGACGCCGCCTCGGGCGAACGGCCAATCGACGTCGACCTGATGAGCGCGTCGAGTCGTATCTGTCAGTTGCTTACCGAATCCGGTGGGCGAATGAAACAGACCGACATCGCCAACGCCACAGCGTGGTCTAAGTCCACGGTGAGCCGCAAACTCTCGAAACTGGAGGGTGAAGGAACCATCACACGCGTTCGAATCGGCCGTGAAAACGTTGTTTTCCTTGCGGGGTATGAACCCGCGAACATGCAAAACGCTCCGTGATGGCCGTTGGTAGTCCACGCTCGAGACCGCGGTTCGTCGAGAACCGTCTCACTGCATCGCACACGAACACCGTAGCTACATCCGCAGAATAATGTCCACCCAAGAGACTGTACTTATTGTTGACGACGAACGTTCCATCGTTGATGCGTTTGCCCAGTGGTTATCGGAAACGTACACGGTGCGACCCACGTACAGCGGCAAAGAAGCACTCGGACAACTCGACGAGAGCGTCGATATCGTGCTTCTCGACCGCCGAATGCCGAATATGGACGGTGAAGCCGTACTCGAAACCATCGCCGACCGCGACCTCGACTGTCGCGTCGTGATGATTACCGGTGTCGAACCCGACTTCGACATCCTCGACCTCGGGTTCGATGCCTATCTCAGAAAGCCCGTGTCGTCGCCTGAGAAACTCCTCGACACCGTGCAAGCACTCTCACGGCGCGCTACGTACGACCAGCAGATGCAGGAGTTCCTCGCACTCGCTTCGAAAAAAGCGACGCTGGAGGCGACCAAACCTCCCGAGGAACTCGAAGCGAGCGAGGAGTACGCAGGACTCGAAGCGGAGCTGTTACAGCTTCGAAACGAGCTTTCGGACACGGCTACCACCCTCGACGACCAAGACCTTCGGGCCACGTTCAAACCCCGTCGCTGATGTTCCACTCCATTGCACCCGCCTTCATGGAAGCGAGCACGTCAGTTCGTGTACTGGTTGGCTTGCGGTGACCTGCAAGACGTACGCGCAGCCATATACCGTGCCTGGTGGATATATCCACCACCAAACTGAACCGTTTGCAGACGTATTAACCAAACATACTTACAGTACTATCTAGTATTTCCCAAAATTTTTACTTTAAATATATACTTACCCGAACTTTGGCCAAAACGTATAACGTGGTTACTACACCATTTTACGGCAATTTGCAAATGCCTCCTCGTACCACACTCAAACACACACTCTTGTTGGCAGTCGTTCTCGTAGCCCTCGCCGCGCTACCATCGACAGCGGTTGCTAACGAACAGATTCCAACCCCTGCAGACCTCTCAGATACCTCGGACGCACTGCAGACCACCGAAACATCGCTCGTATCTCTCGACCCAACTTCGGGAACAACCGACATTGACGGGGATGGATTGAGTGGTATCGCTGAGGTACGCCTTGGCACAAACCCAAGCGAGAGCGATACCGATGGAGACGGAGTGAGTGACGGTGTCGAACGGAATCGAGGCACTGACCCGCTGAGTGCGGATTCTGATGGTGATGGACTCGGAGATGCGACTGAACTGGCGGGGTCGACCGATCCAACCGCCGCAGATAGCGATGGTGACGGACTCAGTGATGGCGAAGAAAACGAACAAGGGACGGTTCCGACGCTCCCTGACACGGACGGCGATGGGCTGACCGACAGTGCCGAAGTCAACCGAATCAACTCCAACCCGCTAGTGACCGATTCGGATGGCGATTTCTTGAGCGACCAGAGTGAATTGAATCTCGGTGGCAATCCGAACGATTGGCTCTCCCCAATTACTGTTCCCGGAACACTTGCAGGCTTCCTCTTTGGAGTCGTCCTCTCGGTGAGTATTTCGAACCGTCGGATTGGGTTTGTTCGCATTATCGACGAGTTGGTGGCGGTTCGCTCGCTGCTTGGAGGTGTTTGGGAAAACCGCGCGAATCGTTCGGGACCAGCCACAGAAGATGTCTCAGAGGTAGCGGACAACAACTTGTCAGACCCGAAACCAGAGACAATCTACTCGGATGAGGCACGCGTTGAACAGCTCCTCGAACGCAATGAAGGGCGGATGAATCAATCATCCATCGTCTCGAAGACTGATTGGTCTAAGTCGAAAGTGAGCCGCCTTCTTTCAACCATGGCAGACAACGGATCGGTCATCAAAATCACCATTGGACGTGAAAATCTCATCTGTCTGCCGGGAGAGGAACCATCAATCGTCCGTACCGCATTAAACAGCGGTGAACATGAACAGGAGCCGATTCCGAAACACCCGCCATCGGAACCAACTCCATTCGGTTCCTCGACAAACACTGAGTAGGCTTGAGATCACCCCCGACGCTGCGTCCGTCGAGCGAGTAACAACTCCTGTTCGCCCCTTTCGGTCACACACGACTCGATTTCACCTGCGCGACGACGGTTGTTTTCGGTCAGCAGGCGGCACTGTTTCCGTCCACAACCGATGCAACAATTGTTCAGTTATATACGGGCGCTTATCTTCGGTTCCAATACCTGCCTCCATGCGTTCAAAACGACCACTCCGAATCTTCTTCACCGTCCTGCTCGCAGTGTCGGTTCTCACTGTTGGCTACGGAGCAGCAACGTCGTCGAACAGCGGTTCGTTCGAAAACCATCTCGATGAGTCGGGGGCACCGGATATGTCGGCACAGATTGCCCCAGAGTCCGATGGTATCACCGTTATCGCCGCCGACTCGAATCAGTGGGAAGGGAATCCAACCGAGGGCCACCGGGCAACCTCGGAACTGGTCGCGTTCAATCCAGACGGGACGACGTTGTACTACAACGGGACCCATGACAGATACTGGGACGTAGACCCAGTTCCGGAGACCGACACAACGGTCGAGTACTCCTTTTCCCACCACTTCGAAGACGGTGACTGTCCGACCGAATGGGATGCGGATAGCTATGGCGTAGACCAAGAGACGTGGGACCACTACGAGCGCGTCCACGGAACGGAGGCGTGCACCTTGAACGGTGTCGAACGAGTCAACCTTACAACCGGCGAGGTGACAACAGTTTGGACGCAGTTCACGCCGGGGAAAGAGGCGACACGCTATCACGACGTCGATCGTCTCGACGAGAACCGCCTTGTCGTCGCCGACATCTACCTCGACCGCGTGTTCGTCGTGAACACAGAGACGGACGATATTGAGTGGACGTGGAACGCGACCGAGGTTCACGAAACCAGCTCCGGTGGACCGTATCCGAAAGACTGGACCCACATCAACGACGTGGAGATTCTAGACGATGGTCGCATCATGGTCGATATGCGCAACCACGACGAGGTAATCTTCCTGAACAAAGAGGGTGCAATTGAGAATTTGACCCTTGGGTCAGACGATAACCACGACATTCTCTACGAGCAGCACAATCCGGACTACATTCCAGAAACCCGGGGTGGCCCAGCAGTAGTAGTCGCAGACTCTGAGAACAACCGTATCGTCGAGTACCAGCGCGAAAACGGCGAGTGGACGCAAACGTGGTTGTGGCAGGACGCGAGGATGCAGTGGCCACGAGACGCAGACCGCCTCCCGAACGGTAACACCCTCATTACCGACTCGAACGCAGACCGCGTCTTCGAGGTTGATGAGAACGGCAAAATCGTTTGGAGTGTGAACATCGCCTTCCCGTACGAGGCAGAACGGCTGGGAACCGGTGACGAAAGCGCCGGCGGGCAAAGCGCCTCCAAACTCGGTCTCAAATCGCACTCCTCGTCTGTGACCGGAAAGGCGCTCATTGGTCTCAAGGGATTAATTCCTGGGAAGTATCTCAACGGACTCATGTACATCACGCCAGTGTGGATGGGATTCGTCGAAATCCTCGGACTCCTCCTCGGCGTACTCGCCTGTCTCGCCTGGGTGGGTACAGAAGTCTTCTGGGTAGTTCGTGACCGTCGTGCAGAGCGCGATCACGATTCTATAACGTAACCGCTTCCGTTTTTCCTGTCAATTGGAACGATTATACCCCACAGCACTCGCTCGGCCACCTCCGTTGCTGACGCAGTCTGTGTCCCGGAACTTCCCACCAATCGTTGAGTTGGTTGACAGCCAGGGTTTCGACGGTGAACATTGGGGGTTAGCATACATTAGAATCGGGATAATGTTCTATTTCACACACTGGATTCCTGCTCACCGTCGAATACGGCTATTTGTGGCGTTCTCAGTAGTCATTATATTCTGCGTGAGAGTTCGGGATTTTGGGTTATTTCCGCAAAGGAATCGGTTGCAACTCATGCAACAATCGTACCATGCCATTTGTATCCCATCGATACCCCATTGTACGGTTCCCGTTTCGGTAGCGAGCCAAGCACCACTGACCCCTCCACATGGCCATCCCGAATCGAAAGATCACGAACGCCTTCACCGACTCCACTGCCGAGAGTGGATACGTCTGGCTCCTGCCCGCGCTTGTGGCGGGAATCACCGTCTACCTCGTATATCTGAAAACCCACCCATACCCGGCGTTCGGAGCCGGACTGTTCTTGCTCATGGCAGAGCAAGTAAGCCAGCACGGCTACGCGCTCCCGGCAACGATTCCCCATTATGCGAGTCCGATTCCGTTCGCCTATCCGCCGTTGATGTTCTACGTTGTCGCGGCGATACGAGACCTGTTTGGAGTGAACCCGCTTCTCATTAGCCGCGTTCTCCCCGGACTCGTCACAACCCTCGCGCTCGTGCCCTGTTTCCTGTTCGTCCGCGAGCTGCTCGGCTCTGCCCGCCAGGCTGGCCTTGCGACGTTTGTCGTCGCGGTCTCGCCGCCGATTTTACAGTGGCATTTGTCGGCCGGTGGTATCGTCAGAGCACCCGCTTTCCTGTTTCTCGTCACTGGGTTGTACACTGGCCTCATGCTCTTCAAGACCCGCCGTGTCAAGTGGCTGGTCGTCTCGCTTGCATTGTTCTCGCTCACCATACTGACTCATCCCACCTACACGGTCTTTTTCGTCCTGAGCTATCTTTGTCTGTTCGCTGGATTCTCTCGCACCCTCGAGGGTCTCAAAGACGGCGCAATCGTCGGCTGTGGTGGCATCGCCCTCACCTTTGTTTGGTGGGGACAGATACTTGCCACGCACGGAACTGCAGTGTTCTCCGGTGCCGCGGGGACCCATGGCGGCCTGGCCAAGAACGTTCCGAACGTCTTCGGCTGGGTTCGCCCTCTGTTGCTTCCGGGTGGACTCGAAGTGGCTAGTGGAACGCACTCAGGAGATCTTATCAGCCTTGGACCGTGGATAGTTGGCCTCGGCACGGTGGGACTTCTCCAGCTCATCTGTGGTGTTATGCTCGCAATTGGAGCGGTTGCCTCTTTCATCGTCGATGAGGAGTCACAATCGAAATTCGCGGCAATCGTTTCAGACCATATCGAGAAAATTCGCAAAGAGCATGCCACTCTCCCGGTGTTCAGTTCGCTCCCGTATCCTCGAGTGCTTGGCTTCCTCCTCGGTTGGCTCCTGTTGAGCGTCACCGTCATCTCACAACATCGGTTTGCCTACCTGATTCACTCGATTTTCGTCGCGGTACTCGTCTACGAATTCCTCCTTCCGACGCTTTCGGACATCACTCCTCCTCGAATCAAGCGAGGCCATCTTGAATTCGTCGTCTTGCTTGTCCTTGGAGTAGCGTGTCTGAGCGGTGGCGTCCTCTACGCTGCAAGTGAGCTCGATACCCACGGGGGGAGTTCGTCTCTCCCTGCTTTCATCGACGACAATGACGCCGCAGCGATGACGTGGGCAGCGGAGAACACGGAGCCAACGTCTCAGTTCCTCGTGATGGGGGACGCGGCCGAGTGGTTCCCGCAGTCAACCGACCGTGCAATCACCACTGGACCGTGGGGTGTCGAATGGAAGGGGCCTGAGGCGTACGACGCCCAACTGAGCCAGTTCATCGACGCTTCGACGTGTACCGACGCGGCGTGTGTGAGCCACTCCATCGAACAGGCGAACGTGCAACCGAACTACGTCTACGTACCGACCGACGACTACACCGTCCGCGGTATGGAAACCGCGCCATCGAACAGTCTTCGCGCCTCGCTCATCGAGGCGGATGGCTACACGCTGGCCTACGAGAACGAGGGTGTGGTGATTTTCCGGGTGACAGACGACGCCACCACTTCGACGACTCACCAGCAGGTCGAGTCACCCGCCTTCGCCCCTCGTATCCCGTCCGATCACCCTGCCGGAATCAAAGAACACTAACAACGTTGTCAGAGAGCAATCATGTCAGAAAAAACTAATAAAAACGTACTCATCGTCGTAATGGACACCGTTCGGAAGGACGCACTGTCCGTGTACAACGCCAACTGTTCGACCTCACCGAACCTCGAACAGTTTGCATCGAACGCAGTCGTCTTCGACCAGGCCGTTTCGCCTGCGCCGTGGACGCTTCCGGTTCACGCCTCGCTGTTCACGGGCAAGTACCCGAGTCAGCACGGCGCCAGCCAAGAGACGCCCTATCTCACGGACTCGATAACCCTCGCCGAAACGCTCTCGAACGAGGGATATTCGACCGCATGTTTCACCTCGAACGCGTGGATTACGCCCTACACGGGTCTCACTAGTGGGTTCGACGTCCAGGACAACTTCTTCGAGGTACTCCCGGGCAATCTAATGTCGGGGCCGCTCGCGAAATGCTGGAAGGTGTTCAACGACAACTCGACGCTCCGGTCGGTTACGAACCGTCTCGTCGAACTCGGAAACGACGTCCACGAATACCTCGCAGAGGGTGAGGGCGCAGATTCGAAGACACCTGCCGTCATCGACCAGGCTATCGAGTTCATCGAGCGAACCGACGACCCCTCGTTCACCTTCGTAAACTTGATGGACGCCCACCTGCCGTATTATCCCCCAGAAAAGTACCGGAAGCAGTACGCGCCGGACGTCGACCCGACCGAGGTGTGTCAGAACTCGAAGGAGTACAACTCCGGTGCCCGCGACATTGACGACGAGGAATGGGAGGCGATACGCAGCCTCTACGCCGCAGAAATCCGCCACCTTGACGCCGAACTCGGCCGCCTGCTCGACTGGCTCCAAGAAAATGACGAAGACGATACGCTGGTTGCCATCTGCGCCGACCACGGTGAACTCCACGGCGAGCACGGACTCTACGGTCACGAGTTCGGGATTTACGACCCCCTCGTAAACGTCCCACTCATGATCTCACATCCTGACCTCGACCCGGGAACGTACGACGAACAGGTCGAACTGCTCGACCTTTACCACACCGTCCTTGATCACGCTGGTATCTCGCCCCGGGAACCGGCGATTCCACTTGATCACACACGGTCGCTTCTCTCTACTGACTACCGAACCTTCTCCCAAAGCGAGTATGCCTTTATCGAGTACGACCAGCCGGTCATCGAACTGTCACAGCTCGAAACCAAGGCCGCAAATGCGGGAGTCGAGTTAGACGAGAACTCTCGATTCTACTCGCGCATGCGCGGCGTTCGGCGCGCGGATGTGAAGTTAGTGCAGAACGAGGGACTCCCTGACGAGTTGTACAACCTCGCTGAAGACCCCGATGAACTGCGAGACCGTGCCGGTCGTGACGTCGAACTGGAGGACGAACTCGTGAAGGCGCTCGAAGAGTTCGAAGCAACGACCGGATCGAATTGGACGGATTCAACGGCAAGCGACGGGTCGCTCGACGAGATGAGCACCGAAGCGAAATCCCGTCTCCGCGAACTTGGTTACCTCGAATAACCGTGACCAACCAAGCCGACACCACCGCAGCCGATGAGGACCAACCAGAGCGGCCGCTTTCGATGCTCAGTATAGACCGGAAAACCAGCATCAAAATCGGCCTCAGTTTTTTGGTTGCCATCGCGATGCTCTATCTCGTCGGCAAAGCCGCTGGCCTCCACGCGGTTCGAGAGTCGCTCGTCTACGGAAACCACGAGTGGCTCGCCGTGGCGTGTCTCTCGACGTTCCTCGGCCTCGTCGCGTGGAGCAAGGTCTGGCAAATTGTCCTCTCTATCGTCGGCATTGACGCGAGCCTTCCCCACGTCACGAAAACATTCTTCGCAGGAACGTTTGCGAACTACATAACCCCGCTTGGGCAGGTTGGCGGCGAACCCTTCATCGCCTACATCATCTCTAAAGACCTCGATACGAACTACGAGAACAGCCTCACCAGCGTCGTCACTGCTGACCTACTGAATCTCGTTCCCTTTTTCACCTTCTCTGCGGTCGGACTGGGTATCCTTCTTACGCGAGCGGAATTCCCGCCAATCGTCCAAACCTCTGCCTACGGCCTGGCTGCTCTTGTCGTGGTGGTACCGATGACCGGTTACATCGGATGGAACCACCGGGTTGGCGTCAAACGGGCGGTTACAGCCGTCGCCAACCCCGTCGCTCGGTTGACCAGTCGGGTGGAGGTGGCGAGCATCCTCGCGCGAATCGACCGCTTTTACGAAACGCTCGATACCATTGCGACTGCGCCGCGGCGACTCGCCTACGCGCTCGTCTACTCACTCGTCGGCTGGGTGTTTTTCGTCCTGCCACTCTACTTTGCGGGCCTCGTTCTCGGAATCTCACTCGACCTTTGGCTCGTCCTCTTTATCGTCCCTGCGAGTACGCTTGCGGGGTTCGTCCCGACGCCCGGTGGTCTCGGCGGCGTGGAAGTCGCACTCGTCGCGCTCCTCGTCGGAATCGTTGGCGTTCCTGCGAGTCAGGCGTTCGCGCTCGCAGTGCTATATCGCGTCGCAAGCTACTGGTTCACCCTCGTCATCTCCGCTGTCCCGACTGTCTACGTAATCGCGAAAGCTTAAGCCATGACACTTCCCACCGCTTCAAACCGAATCGTCTTCCATGACCACAGCGCATCCGGCAGTCATCGAGGTGACTGTGCATGATTGAGCTATCACTCATTCCACCAGAACTCGGGACACTCGGCCTCGAAATCATCCAGCGGTACGGGATGGTAGCACTGTTCATCCTGTTTATTCTCGAAGGGGCGATGCTCCTGTTTATCGCGCCAAGTGAGAGTCTCGTTCCGGTCGCCATCGCTTCGATGTCCACAACCCAAGAGTACGCACTCGTCATTGCCCTGTCTGTGACCGGGGCGACGATTGGACAGTACGCCCTGTTCACCCTCGCGAAGCGAGGTGGCAAAGAGTACCTCGTTGAGAACCGATGGTTCAGAATCAACGACGAACGAATCGACAAGTACGAACGCTGGTTCAGCAGGTGGGGACCAGGAATCGTCCTGCTTAGCAACACTCTCCCATTCGTTCGTGGGCTGTTCACTGTCCCTGCAGGGGTCGCCGAACTGAGCGACCGACAGTTCGTTGTCTATTCTGCGCTCGGAACGCTGTGTTTCGAGACGCTCCTCGCGTTTGCCACGCTGGGTGTGTTGACCCACTTTGGCTAGCCACACCGGGTTCCAGGCATGCTCGACCACGCGCTCTACCTCATTTTCGCTATTGCAACGCACGGACTCGTCGGGTACGTGCTGGTTCGCACCCTCACCACAGCTCCACCAGCGGTCGGAATCCAGTTTGCAATCGTCCCGGACATCGACCTGTTCTTTTATCATGTGTGGTCATTCCCGCTCGTCCACCGCGGACTCCTCCACACTCCCGTGTTTCTCGGGCTTTTAAGTGGTGTCCTTCTCCTCGTCGGCACGCCAAGACGGATTGTTCTTGCGCTCGGTATCGCGTTCGGGTCTCACCTAGTCATCGACTCATTCACCAACGCGGGAATTCTGTGGCTCTATCCGCTAACGACAGAACACTACGCCTACGACATCAACATCCACAGTTTCGCCGGAAATCTCTCCTTTTGGACGCTCTCGTTCGTCGTTCTCGCCTGGGTGAATCGCTGAACGGGAGCTAGCCGTTTCCTTGCGCTCGGTTTGAAGCCAGAAGCGCCTGCTTTCGGGTTCAACCAGAGTCCAGGGGAGCACGTATGAGGAAAGAGTGTTGTATGCCCGGAGTCCACACTGTTAGCAATGAGTGATTCGGACGGACCAGGTCAGGTGGGGACGCCGAACTACCACCACGAGAACCACACGGCCGCCCAAACCTGTGGCTGGACGGCGAACGCGCTGCGCGGGGAGGGTCGGTGCTACAAAAACATCTTCTACGGCATCGAATCGCACCGCTGCATCCAGATGACGCCAGTCGTAAAGTGCAACGAGCGCTGTGTCTTTTGCTGGCGTGACCACCGCGGGCACGCCTACGAACTGGATGACGTGCAGTGGGACGACCCCGCAGCCGTCGTCGAGGCGAGTATCAAACTCCAGCGAAAACTCCTCTCCGGGTTTGGCGGCAACGACAACGTTCCCCGCGAGCTGTTCGACCAAGCGATGGAGCCGCGCCACGTCGCCATCTCCTTAGACGGCGAACCGTCTCTGTATCCCTACCTTCCCGAACTCATCGACGAGTTCCACGCCCGCGACATCACGACGTTCCTCGTCTCCAACGGGACGCGCCCGGAGGTCATCGAGCGGTGTGACCCGACCCAACTCTACATCAGCGTGGACGCCGCAGACCGCAAAACGTTCGACAACACGGTTCGCTCGGTCGAGGACGATTCGTGGGAGCGACTCATCGACACGATGGACGTGCTCGCGGCGAAGACGGACACGCGCACCGTGCTCCGCACGACGCTCGTCAAGGGCGTGAACATGCAGAACCCCGATTGGTACGCCGCCTTTTACGACCGCGCCGACCCTGACTTCGTGGAACTCAAGGCGTACATGCACGTCGGCCACTCGCGCGGCCGCTTAGACCGCGATTCGATGCCGAGCCACGAGGAGGTCATCGCCTTCACGGAGGACGTACAGGAGTTCATGCCCGAACACACCGAGTTGAAGGACGTGCCCGCCTCGCGGGTGACCCTGCTCGCAAAAGACACGGATACGTGGGTGCCGAAACTCAAGAAGGGGAGCGAGTTTTGGGCGCGCGACCCGATTACGGGACAGTCGTAGGCACTCGATTTTCTCCACCGCCGACGAAATCCGCCGTGACCGGAGCCTTTAGGCGTCTCCTCGCCATCCGGACGGACACGACACGGCGCTCGGTGCGCCACCCATCTCATTTCTGAGATGCTTTCCACTTCCGTTATACTTATCTCTGGCGAGAGAGAATTCTCAGGTATGTCTGGAATCGCACGGCTCGAAATCGGGCACGACGCCCTCGCAACACTCAAACTCCTCGCCCTTGATGGTGCGCTTTCCGGCGAGGTGAAGGCCTCCTGTGCCAATCTCGCCGCCCGCCTCGACGCCTCGAATCAAACCGCCTCTCGTCGCCTCCAGCGTCTTGAGGAAGCGGATTTCATCGACCGCGAAATCGTGAGCGACGGCCAGTGGATTTCGATTACCGACGCTGGCGAGCGCGCGCTTCGCCGCGAATTCGCCGACTATCGACGCATCTTCGAACAGGACACCCAAATCGACCTCGCCGGAACCGTCACCGGTGGCATGGGTGAAGGCCGCCACTACATCTCCCTGCCCGGCTACCACGAACAGTTCGTCTCTCGGCTCGGCTACGAACCGTTCCCCGGCACGCTGAACGTGAGTCTCACTGACGAGAGCGTGCGTGCGCGCTCTGGCCTCCACGCGCTCGACCCCATCGCCATCGACGGCTGGGAGGACGACGAGCGAACCTACGGCCCCGCAGTCTGCTACTCTGCGAGCATCGAAACGGCAGACGGTGAATCATACGCGCCCGTCCACGTGGTCGCCCCAGAGCGCACCCACCACGACGAAGACCAACTCGAACTGATTGCGGCCACAAAGCTCCGTGACGAATTACGCCTCGAAGATGGCGATCTCGTCACCGTTCACGTCGTGGAGGACAACTGATGGCCCAAACTGCGAGCGATTTAGACCGCGTGATTGCGGCGTTCAAAGCCGGTGGCCCCGTGCTCATCCACGACGCCGCAGACCGCGAAGGCGAAACGGACCTCGTCTACCCCGCCGCGAGCGTGGCTCCGAGCGACGTGGCTCGGATGCGAAACGACGCGGGCGGCCTCGTCTGCGTGGCAGTTTCCGACGCGGTGGCAGACGACTTTGCGCTGCCATTCCTCCAAGACGTGCTCGACCACCCAATCGCAGCCGCCCACGACCTCGGGTACGACGAGCGCTCGTCGTTCTCGCTCACGGTGAACCACCGCGACACGTTCACTGGGATCACCGACGAAGACCGCGCGCTCACGATTTCGAAACTGGGGCGGGCCGCCGCGGACACGGCAGCCGTCGATTTCGCCGCCGAGTTCCGCGCACCCGGTCACGTCCACCTGCTTCGCGCCGCGCCCGGCCTGCTCGCAGAGCGCAAGGGCCACACCGAACTCGGGATTGCGCTCGCGGACGCCGCGGGCGTCGCCCCCGCCGTCGTGGTCTGTGAGATGCTCGACGACGAGACGGGCAAGGCACTCTCGCCTGCGGATGCACGCGCCTACGCAGAGCGCCACGGCTTCCCGTACATCGAAGGCGCACGCCTCGTCTCAGAGCTCTAAGTCGGCTCCTTTTCGCGGTTCTCAACCACGAGAAATGATGGTGAGGGTTTCTGAGTCTTTATACCGGTGGCGTCCATTTCTCGGTGTATGAGTGGCTTTGCAGACATGGACATCGATACGATTTGGATGAACGGCGAGTTCGTCGACTGGGACGACGCGAAGATTCACGTCATGTCCCACGGCCTCCACTACGGGACGGGCGTCTTCGAGGGTGTGCGCTCGTACGACACCGAGCATGGCCCCGCAATTTTCCGCTGGGAGGAGCACTTAGACCGCCTCTACAACTCCACGAAACCGTACAACATGGAGATCGAACACTCCCGCGAGGAACTCACGAACGCGACCATCGAACTCCTCAAACGCCAGGACCTCAAATCGTGTTACATCCGCCCGATTGCCTTCTTCGGCTACGATTCCCTCGGCGTGAGTCCGCGTAACTGCCCAACTGACGTGGCTATCGGCGCGTGGCCGTGGGGCACCTATCTCGGTGACGACGCCTTAGAAAACGGCGTCGAAGTGATGGTCTCCTCGTGGCGCAAGCATTCTTCGAGCCAGATTCCGACCAACGCGAAAACGACGGGCCTCTACGTCAACAGCCTGCTCGCGGGCGAAGAAGCCCGCCGCAACGGCTACGCCGAAGCCGTCGTTCTCAACAAAGAAGGCAACGTCGCAGAAGGCCCCGGCGAGAACATCTTCCTCGTCCGCGACGGCGAAATCTTCACGCCCGGCCTCGCAGAGAGCATCTTAGACGGAATCACGCGCAACACGCTCATCACCCTCGCGCGTGAGCAGGGCTACACCGTCCACGACAACGCGACCATCTCCCGGGGCGAACTCAACACCGCAGACGAACTGTTCTTCACCGGCAGTGCGGCGGAAGTCACGCCCATCCGCAAGGTCGATAACGTCGTCATCGGCAACGGGTCGCGCGGCCCCGTGACCGAGGAACTCCAGAGTGCCTTCTTTGACCTCGTCGAACGCCGCACCGACGCCCACGACGACTGGTTCCTCTACGTCGACGAGCAGTAACCTCGCCCGGTACGTTCGGCTATACCCGTTGTGTCACTTCGCCTCTTTTGCGGGCGAGAGTGTTCACAGGTTACAGCCAAACGTACACCTTCTTTGGTTCCGCACCCCGAGTGACGACCATGCACGAGGACGCTGCCCGCGCCTTTTACGCCGCCGTAGACGAGGGAGCCTACGACCAGCTCGAAGAACTCCTCACCCCCGAGTTCGTTCACGACCGGCCAGACCAGACGCTTCGCGGCCGCGAGGCGTTCATTTCATTCATGCGTGACGAGCGCCCGCTCACCGAAACGCGCCACGATATTGAGGCGGTGTATGTGGGGGAGTCGGAACTCGCCGTCCGAGGGACGCTCAGAGATGCAGACGACGAGAGGCTCCTCAAATTCGTGGACGTTCACGAGGGCGAAGCACGCATCAGCGCCATCACGACCTACACCACGCAGGTGGCATCTCGCCTGACTGAACAATAGGACTATTGAGCCCTCTACGAATTATTTTCACTATTGTCTAAACTATATATTTAATAGCAACAATTATTGTATTAAACTCCGCAGTGTTCCGTGGATGCCTTCCAACTTCTCTAGACGGAACCTCATGCTCGCAAGCGCGCTTGCGGCCATGGGCAGTTACGCACAGAGTGCACAGGCTGCTCGCGGCGAGCACCACGACCACGACGATGGGCCGACGCTCAACCGGTTTGCGACGACCGTGAAAGGCGCGGAAATCACCGGCCTGTTTCTCACCGCGGGTGGACAGTTGTTCTTCAACGTCCAGCACCCATCCGAGGAAAACGACGTCCACGAAGGATACCAGCAGGGAGCCGTTGGCCACCTGTGCGGGTTCAACATGCACAACCTCCCCGAGGATTTCGAGAGCGTTCAACTCCCGAAAAACGAATCGCAGCGCGAGCAGGTCAGAACCGCTCGCGGCAGCTACGAGTTCCTTGCCCACGGTGGCGAGACGCTCTCGAACGGCGAGCTGCTCGGGATTCCAACGTCGCCCGAGGGCGAACCACTCACCGAAGGGATGAACCCCGACTTCAACGGCTTCGTCCCGGCGACCACCGTGGAACCTTCAGGCCGGGGACGGACACCGGGACGCGAGGGCTACCTGTTCACCAACTGGGAGGCCCGTCCCGGCGCGATGACCCGACTCCACCTCAAACAGCGTGGCAACCACTACGAAGTCGTCGACCGGATGAACGTCGATTTCTCCGGCGTCGAGGGGACGTGGGTCAACTGCTTTGGCTCCGTCTCACCGTGGAACACGCCGCTCACCTCGGAGGAACTCTACTTCGACAACACCGCAGACTGGAACAATTCGGACTACGGCTACATAGACGGCGTCGAAAATCTCGCAGCCCACCTCGGCTACTACCCGAATCCGTACCGCTACGGCTACATCGTGGAGATTACGGAGCCAGAGAGCGACGACCCAACCCCCCAAAAGCTGACGCCGATGGGCCGATTCTCCCACGAGAACTCCGTCGTCATGCCCGACGAGCGGACGGTGTACCTGAGCGACGACGGCACAGGCACGGTGTTCTTCAAGTTCGTCGCAGACGTGCCGGGCGACCTCACCGCGGGCACGCTCTACGCTGCGAAAGCCAGCCAGGACAGGGGAACCGACTACAACACGGTCGGCTTCGACCTCGACTGGCTCGAACTCGCCCACGGCAGCACCGACGAAATCGAGGCGTGGATTGCCGAGTACGATGGCATCACCCAAGACGACTACGTCGCCGGCGAGAACTCCTACATCACCGACGCGGAAATCGAGGCGTGGGCGCGCGGCGAGGCCGACGACGACCGTGTTGCCTTCCTCGAATCGCGCAAGGCGGCAGAGGCCGTCGGCGCAACCGCCGAGTTCCGCAAGATGGAGGGGGTGAACATCAAGCGCGACGCCCGGCCCGGCGACTACCTCTACATGGCCATGTCCGCCGTCACGAAGACGATGGCAGACGACGAGGGCGAGATTCAACTCGCGGACAACGAGTACGGCGCGGTGTACCGGATGCGACTCGGGGCTGACTACGACGTCTCGCGCATGGAACCCGTCGTCACCGGCGGCCCGAACGCGAACGTCTGTGGCGGCTGTCCGTACGACGCCAGCCCTGACTCTGCGAATAACGCCTGTCAAGACTGCGCGCACAACCCGAAAAACGAAGAAAACGACGGATTCGCAACCTTCAGCAGTCAGGATCAAGACCCTGACAACACCATCGCCAACCCGGACAACTTGGTCGTGATGGACGACGGCCGCGTTATCATCGGCGAAGACTCCGGCCTTCACGACAACAACATGATTTGGGTCTACAACCCCGGCGAGTAGGCGCGATTCACTCTTTTTTCAAAGTGCGTCACGCGCGTAGTGAGCGAATGCGCCAGCAACCACGAAGGCGAGCGCGAATAACAGCGCGAGGCGCGCCAGCAGTTCGGAATCGCTCGTGGCGTATTCGACGGCCACAAAGAGCACGGCAAGCCCGAGGAGCAGAAATTTTAGTTCGAGGAGGTCGCCGAGGCGAACCATCGTCGTGACGCACGTCCCGAAAAACGAAAAGCAGTGGGGCCGTCAGTCGCGCTTGCCCGCGCCGAGGGCTGCCTCGCCGACCGGTTCGTGGCCCTCGATGACCTCTTGGCCGCCCATGTACGGGCGGAGTGCTTCGGGGACGGTGACCGTGCCGTCCGGGTTCTGGTAGTATTCGAGCACCGCGACCAGCACGCGCGGAAGCGCGAGGCCGGAGGCGTTCAGCGTGTGGAGGTACTCAGCCGAGCCGTGGCGTTCCGGCCGGTAGCGCAGTCCGGCGCGGCGGGCTTGGAACTCCTCGAAGTTAGATGCTGAAGAGACTTCGAGCCAGCGGCCGCCTTCTTCGGGGCCGTCTTCCATGTCGTCGCCGGGGGCCCACACCTCGATGTCGTAGGTCTTCGCGGAGGCGAAGGTGAGGTCGCCGGTACACAGCGAGAGGATGCGGTAGGGCAGGCCAAGTTGTTTGAGGACTTCTTCTGCCTCGCCGAGCAGGCCTTCTAGGCGGTCGTAGCTCTCTTCTGGGCGGACGAAGTTCACCAGCTCGACTTTGTTGAACTGGTGGACGCGGACGATGCCGCGGGTTTCCGTCCCGTGTTCACCGGCTTCCCGCCGGAAGTTCGGCGTGAAGGCCTGATGTTTGAGCGGGAGGTCCTCGTCAAGGAGAATCTCGTCTCGGTACATGTTGGTGACGGGCACCTCCGCCGTCGGGCAGAGCCAGAGGTCTTCGCCTTCGAGTTTGTAGGCGTCGTCTGCGAACTTCGGGAGTTGGCCCGTACCGGTCATCGACTCACTGGAGACGGGAATCGGCGGCATCACGTCCACGTAACCCTGCTCGCGGTGGACGTCCAGCATGAACTGGATGAGCGCGTGTTCTAAGCGCGCGCCGTCGCCTTTGAGGAAGTAGAAGCCGGAGCCAGCGACCTTCGCGCCGCGGGCTTCGTCGATAATCTCTAACTCCTCGCCGAGTTCGTAGTGCGGTTTGATGGAGGCCGGGAGGATGCGACGGTCGTCGAAGCCCCAGCGGCGCTCTTCGACGTTGTCTCGCTCAGTGGCCCCGACCGGGACGCTCTCGTGGGGAACGTTCGGGAACTCTAAGAGTTCCTGTTCGAGTTTCCCTTCGAGGTCATCCGCGGCAGACTCGATGCTCTCTAACTCTTCTTTGAGTTCGCTGGAGCGGTCGATGCACTCTTGGGCGGCCTTCTCTTGTCCCTCGCGCTTGAGCTGGCCAATCTGACTGGACACCTCGTTGCGCTCGTGTCGCAGGTCGTCCCCGCGGCTTTTCAGGTCGCGCCACTGCTCGTCTAAATCAAGCACGTAGTCGAGGTCCACGTCGTTCGCCATCCCGCGTGCGACGAGAGCGTCGCTGACCTCTTTTGCGTGCTCACGAAGGTATCGCCTCCCAAGCATTCGTGGCCGAGGGTTCACGACGCCGGGGCAAAACCGTGTCGCTCTCACCCCCGAGAGCTTTTTCTATTCCGGCCCGTGGGTCGCGTATGGGAATTGGTGACGTTTACGAAGTGACGACCGGCAACTGTTCTGACCTCTACTATATCGATACGGGGATGTACGACACGCCCCAGTACGGCGCGGTCTACATCCTCGACGCCGACAATCCCGCCATCATCGACACCGGCATCGGCACGCGCTATGAGAACATCTTAGACGCCCTCGCAGAACTCGACATCGCCCGCGAGGATGTCGAATACATCCTGCCGACCCACGTCCACTTAGACCACGCGGGCGGCGCGGGCTACCTCGCAGACGCCCTCCCGAACGCGACGGTCGGCATCCACAAAATTGGCGCGCGCCACCTCGTTGACCCCTCTCGACTCGTCGAAGGCACCAAAATGGCCGTCGGTGACGCGTGGGAGTTCTACGCAGAACCGAAACCCGTCCCCGAAGACCGCATCCTCGAACTCACCGACGGCGACGTTATCGACCTCGGGAACCACACTCTCGGCGTCCATCACGCCCCCGGCCACGCCCCCCACCAGGTCGTCTTTCACGACCCCCGAAACGACGCCGTGTTCACGGCCGACGCCGCAGGCATCTACCATCAGGACGCAGACCGCGTGCTCGTCACCTCGCCGCCGCCAAACTTCGACTTAGCGCAGTGTCTCGCGGACGTGAAGCTCATCGACGCCCTCCAGCCATCGACGCTGCTCTACGCCCACTTCGGTCCGGCGGCGACCGACGATCGGCTCCAGACTTACGCGAACGTTCTCACCGAGTGGGTCGATGACGTGT
Source organism: Haladaptatus sp. CMSO5 (assembly GCF_036689885.1). NCBI lineage: Archaea > Methanobacteriati > Methanobacteriota > Halobacteria > Halobacteriales > Haladaptataceae > Haladaptatus > Haladaptatus sp. CMSO5. The sequence goes on along the minus strand of NZ_JBAHVW010000001.1, from coordinate 173,403 downwards.
CCGCCGCGAAAGCCGACCTTGGCGATGATGAGGCGGTCATCGACCATTTCCTCGAAACCACCGACCTCGATGAACTCTGGGGCGAACGCAAGGCCCGCGACGAGATTCCGATGAACGTCACCGGCGTGTTGCTGGCGCTTTCGCGCGACGCGTAGGCCAGGATAACAGATGGTTCGGAAACATATCACCTGGCTTTGGCGCGTGCTGAGACCAATGTAGCGGCGATGTCTGCCGATTAGTGGCCACGCGAAGAGGTGCGCTTATCACTCGTCCGTCCGTTACCGCGACTAATGGAGGAAACACTGTGGCAGAAGGCGGCTCGTTGATTCCGCTCGTCGCCGCAATCATCGGCATCGGCGTCGGCGCGCAGGTGCTCGCAGATCGATTCCGGGTGCCGAGTATCATCTTCCTCATCGCCTCGGGAATCCTCCTCGGGCCGGAGGGACTCGGCTTCGTCACCCGCGAATCGTTCGGCAGCGGCCTCTCGACGATTGTCGGCCTCTCCGTGGCCATCATCGTCTTCGAGGGGGCGTTTCACCTACGGATTAACAACCTCCGGGAGGCTCCGGCCGCGACCATTCGCCTCGTCACCGTCGGGGCGGCCATCGCCCTCGCCGGAACCGCGGCCATCGTCCACGTCGCTCTCGGCGTGTCGTGGACGGTCGCCGCACTCGTCGGCGCGCTGTTGGTCGCAACCGGGCCGACGGTCATCGCCCCGATTCTCGTCGTCGTCCCCGTCCGCGACCGCGTGGCGACGGCGCTCGAAACCGAGGGCATTGTAAACGACGTGACGGCGGCTATCATCGCGGTCGTCGTCTTCGAGATTCTCCTCGTCGGCGATGCAACGCCGTTCGAATTCGTGCAACTGTTCATCGAACGCCTCGGTGTCGGGATGATCGTCGGTGCGGTGGTCGCCGCGGTGCTCTGGTACCTGCTCCGGTACGTCGACCTCTCTCCCGCGAACGCCCCACAAAACGCCCGGCTGCTCACGCTCGCGGGGGCACTCGTGGCCTTCGCCGCCGCGGACGCCGTCCGCACGGAGGCGGGCATCGCGGCGGTCGCAACCGCGGGCATCCTCCTCGGCAACACGGACGTGCCCTACGAGGAGCAAATCTCCGAGTTCAAAGGCGACATCACGCTGCTCGTGTTGTCGTTCGTGTTCATCGCCCTCGCGGCGCTGCTCGACTTCGAGACGCTGCTCGGACTCGGGGTGCGCGGCCTCGTCGTCGTGTTCGCCGTCGCGCTCATCATCCGCCCGATACTCGTGTTCGTCTCGACGCGAGGTGACCGCTTTACGCAGGGCGAAAAGTTGTTCATGAGCTTCGTCGGCCCGCGCGGGATAATCCCCGCCTCCGTGGCGACGCTGTTCGCCGTTGAACTGCAGGCACAGGGCTTAGACGAGGCGGCGACCGTGCTTGTCGGCACGGTGTTTCTGGTCATCCTCATGACCGTTGTGTTCGAGGGTGGCTTCGCTCGGTACATCGCAGAATATCTGGATGTGATTCCAATGCGTGTAATTATCGTCGGCGGCGGAAAGGTGGGCCGCGCGCTCGCCGAACGCCTAGTCGACCGTGGCGAGAATGTAGTGATTATCGAACAAGACAGCTCGGTGCTCCAAATAGCCCGCGACGCGGGCTATACCGTCCACAACGGCGACGGCACCGATACGGACGTGTTGCGCTCTGCGGGGGCGGACAACGCCAAAACCATCGTCGCCGCCACCGGCGACGACGACGTGAACCTGCTCGTCTCGCAACTGGCGAGTTCGAAGTTCGGCATCGACCGCATCATGGCGCGCGCGAACAACCCCGACAACGTCGATGCGTTCGAGGAACTCGGCGTGCGCACCATCTCTTCGGCGCTCGCAACCGCCTACGCCCTCGACAACCTCATCGAGCGGCCCGCGCTCTCGAACTGGATGACCGAAATCGGGCGCTCTGGCGACGTCCAAGAGACCGAAGTCACGGCAGAGGACCTCGTGGGCAAGACCATCGGCGAAATCGACGTCGAACTCCCCGACGGCGTCCTCATCGCACTCGTCAGCCGTGACGGGAAAAACCAGATGCCAGACGAGGACTTCACCCTCCAAAACGGCGACCACGTCACGCTGCTCGGGCGCAAAGAGTCCGTCCGCCAGGCGCTCAAGACGTTCCACCCGCACGACTGAGTCGGCGGTTTTCGTTCGTTTCTTGCTCACTCCGAGAGCGCGGTGTCGAGGGCTTCGACGAGCGCGTCTTCTTTCGCCGCGAGGTCGGCAACGTCGTCGCCAATCTCCACAAACTGCTCGTGTAACTCAGCCTCGCTCTTTGCCCTGCTCGCGGTTTTGAACTTCTCGCCAACCGCCGTCCAGTCGTCGGCAATCTCGTGCATTCGCTCGCCGTGACTGGTGGAGATTTCAGGGAGCACGTCGGCCATCGAGTCGAGAAATCCGGCGTAGAGCCGTCTGAACGACCCGCCGCCGGTTCCCCGGCGCTCAACCATCTGGTAGGCAAAGCGCGCCGTCCACGTGACTTGGGCCAACTCTCCAAGGGCTGTGAATTCGGGGAGTTCTGCGGCGAACTCGTGAATCCCGGCGAGTCCGTGGGTCGCGGAAACGTCACCGAGGGGCCACGGCGAGGTGTCTGGGTTTTGCATGTACGCAACCGTCGTCTGGATTGCGTGCCGCCCTGCGTCTTCGAGTGAGGCGCGTGGTTCGGGGTCGGTGACGACGATGTACCGCCGGGAGAGGGGCACCATCGCCTGCGAGGTCCACGCCTGCTCGAAATCCTCGCGGGAGACGGTTTGCACCTCGCTGAACTCACTATCGGAAATCGTCACCGACTCCTCGTCGTATCCCACGAGGAGGACGATGTGGGGCGCAAAGTGGGTGTCCGTGCCGTAATACTTGAGATAGAACAAATCGACGAACGCCATGACCGGCTTGTCGGCGTCGATGGCGGTTTCGACGGCGGCCCACGCGTCGGCTTTTTCTTGTCCCTCGCGTTCGATGTGGGGGATGTCGCAATTTGCGAAAAACGCCGACTCCATCCAGAGGGGGCGGCCGAGAAAGATGCGGTAGGGTGAGTCAGAGATGTGGAGGTAGGTAAAGCCGAGTCCCGAAGCGAGACCGAAGCTTTCGGCTTCAGAAAGGCCCCAGTCGTAGTAGGACGAGAGATTGCGAAGCGAGGTCGACCCACAGTGGCGTCCGGGTTCGTGGGCGTAGCCCGAAAGGTGCATAGCGGCGCTTCGAGAGCGCGGGCGATAACGATTGTGACGCCGGCGGTCAGACCCGCTCACTCGCCCCCTGTAAGTCCGCCCGCGTGTCGATGTTCCAGAAGGCATCCGGCCCGGCGTGGGCGGTGGTGCTTTGCTCTGAGACCACCTCCGGGTCGAGCAGGGCGATGAGGTCGTACAGTCGCCCGTCGCGCTCGGTGAGTGCCTGTCTGCAGGCGGCTTGGGCCGCCCGGACGTGGACGACCGCAGGGAGGGGGGTGATGCGTCCGCGTACTTTGGCCACCGCCCCCGTCCGGTGGTTCGCCTGCGCGAACAGGAAGTTCAAGAATCCGGCGGCGATAAAGGGCATATCACAGGCCACGACCGCGGCGTACTTCGCCGTCGTCGCGTGGAGGCCGGTCTGCAGTCCCGCCACGGGGCCGCGGTCTGGAATCCGGTTTTCTGCAAACTGGATGGACCGGTCGCCTATCGCCGCCGCAATCGCGTCGCATTGGGGTCGTCTGCAGTTGATGATGACCTCGTCAACTACTGGCGCGAGCGCCTCTACGACGTAGCAGACGAGCGGCGTACCGTTGAGGGTCGCCGTCGCTTTGTCTCGCTGGTCGAACCGTTTCGACCGACCCCCAGCAAGGATGATTCCGGCACGCCCCGTGTCCGGTTTCATCACACCTGCCTCTCAGTCATCGCTCACCGTGACACCGCCACATTCACCGGGCTGGACACCGCCCTCACCCCACCCAACAGCAGGGCCGTTCACTGACCCTCACCCGCACCCTTGAGAATCATACATTTATCAAATAAATCGGCGAATAGCCTGACGCAACGATAGTATTGCACGCTAGAGTGTGGCTGACGCCAGCAATAAAACGATAATTGTTTCTTATCTAAAATTATATCTTGGGTTTGCCGACGCACGTTCGGTTTACAATGGCGATTATACTGTTTTAACACATATTCTGTCCAGTTTCACCGCGCTCTTCTGACTGAACGTGTGAATTTCGCTCGCTGGCGCGACGTGCGTGGTGGCCCGTGAAATGTGAACACGCGCATGCTGGGCGCACAGGGTGGCGGTGTCGAGCGCAGAAAAATATTCGAACGCGGCGGTCGGTGTGGCTCTACCGGCTGAACTCGATGGCCGCACCCTGACCGAAGCCGACACAGAGGGTGGCGAGGCCGAGGTCTACGTCCTGTTTTATCATCTCGTGGATGAGGGTGACCGGGAGCCGTGCGCCACTCGCCCCAAGCGGGTGGCCGATGGCGATTGCGCCGCCGTTTACGTTGAGGATGTCCTGATCGATGCCGAGTTCGTTCGCAGAGTAGACACACTGGCTTGCGAACGCTTCGTTGATTTCGACGAGGTCGTACTCGTCGATGTCGCGTCCGGAGCGTTCGAGCAGGCCGCGCGTTGCGGGGACGGGACCGATGCCCATCACGGTCGGGTCAACGCCCGCGACGTTGTTGTTGCCGACCTCTGCGAGGATATCTAAGTCGTGTTCTTCTGCGAACGCCTTCGAGGTGATGAGCAAGGCGGACGCACCGTCTGAAATCTGTGAGGCGTTCCCCGGTGTGACCGTGCCGTCTGCCTTGAACACGGTGGGGAGTCCGGCGAGTTTTTCGGCGGTCGTCCCCGGGCGGAGACCTTCGTCTTTCGTGATCTTCTCCTCGCCGTTGTCGATGGGGACGATTTCGTCTTCGAAGCGGCCAGATTCGGTGGCTTCGACGGCCCGTTGCTGGCTGCGGGCGGCGAACTCGTCTTGCATCTCGCGGGTGATGTCGTACTCCTCTGCGACCTTCTCTGCGGTCATGCCCATGTCGAGTTCTGCGACGTTGTACAGGTCGTTCATCCGTGGATGGGTGTTGTGCGTGTTGCCGCCCATCGGGACACGCGACATGCTTTCGACGCCGCCGGCGATGATGGCGTCGCGTTGACCGGCGCGGATGGCGTCGGAGGCGGAGATGACCGCCTGCATCGAGGACGCACACCAGCGGTTGATGGTCGTCGCCGGGACGGATTCGCCGAGCTCCGAGAGCAGGGCGATGACGCGCGCCATGTTGTTGCCTTGCTCGCCGCGCTGTTGGGCACAGCCCCACATGAGGTCGTCAATCTCGTCGCCGCCGAGATTCGTTCGCGCGAGAATCTCGTTAATGAGTGGAATCGAGAGGTCTTCTGCGCGGACGTCTGCGAACACGCCACCGTCTTTCCCCTGCGGGGTTCTCAGCGCCTGTACGATGACGGGAGTGGTGTCTGCCATGTGAGTACGTAGGGGCTTGGTGTTTGTTAAAGGCACGCGAACCCACAGTGCGAGTGTGCTGAGTTTATTGAGACCGTTCGACGGTCTTATGCCACTCGCCCCCTTAATCCCCCGAGAATGAGCAGCCCGGAGCTTTCCGTCGTTGAGTTCTTGTTGACGACACATCTCTACAACCAAGACCGCGACCGCGACGAGAACGACCTGCCACCCCGCTATCGCCGGGTTTTCTGGGGTGAGGAGGGTATCGAGCGCCCGCTTCCGTCGACCCTGAAAAAGGCCGCCGCGGCCACCGGCGTCGAACACCCGTGGGAGGCGGTCTCGGGTCTGATGTTCACCGACTTTGATGACTTCAATCAGGTCATCAAGCTCACCGAAGTCGACCTCGCAAAGCAGTGGTATCTCGACCGCGCCGGCCCAGAGCGCATCATGGAAGTCCCCACCCTCGCCGCCACGTTCGAAGACGAGGTGGAAGACCTCGATTACGAACACTCCCGGGCACAGAACCGTCCCCTGCGCGCAGACCGCGTCTGGATTGACAGCCTCTTAGAGGAGTACTTCGAGAGCGAGGAAGAAGAGGAGATGCTCGACCTCGTGGACATCCTCGCGCCCGAAGAAATCGACATGAGTCTCGATGACCTCGTCCTCACCGCAGACCAAGAAGGTGAGATCCTGAAGATTATGAAGGCCATCGAGCACCGCGATTACCTCGCCCAAATCGGCCTCCGCGAAATCGGCAAGCTCCTCTACGTCGGGCCACCGGGAACCGGGAAGACGACGACGGCGCGCGCGCTCGCCCACGAACTCGACCTGCCCTTTGTCGAGGTCAAACTCTCGATGATTACGAGCCAGTACCTCGGTGAGACGGCCAAAAACGTCGAGAAAACGTTCGAGGTGGCAAAGCGCCTCTCGCCGTGTGTCTTGTTCATGGACGAGTTCGACTTCGTCGCCAAAACGCGGGCGTCGGACGAACACGCCGCCATCAAGCGTGCGGTGAACACCCTGCTCAAGTCCATCGACAACATCAGCCTGATTCAAGACGACGTGCTCCTCATCGGCGCGACGAACCACCCAGACCAACTCGACGCGGCGGCGTGGCGGCGCTTCGACGAGATTGTAAACTTCCCGAAACCAGACCGGCAGATGCGCTCTGACATCCTCTGGCTCATCACTCGCAACATGGAGATTGTGGACTTCGACCCGGACGAGGTCGCAGAACTCACCGAGGGTCTCACCGGGAGTGACCTCCGGCTCGTGATGCGCGAAGCCGTGCTCGAAGCGCTGACCGAAGAGCGAATGGTGCTCACCCAACAAGACCTCTTAGACGCCATCACCGACTTCGAGGAGCGCGACACGCTGAAAGACTTAGACATGATGAACGGCGACCACGACGCGCTCATCGCGGGCGGCAGCGACATGCCCGGCGGGTCCGATTCAGACCACGACCACGACCACGATCACGACCACAGTCACGACTGATGCAGGTCACGCTCCTTGGCACCGGCGACACGACGGGGACGCCCACCCCGAACTGTGGCTGTGATACCTGCGAGGAGGCCCGGGAGCGCGGCGTCCACCGCAGTCGCTTTTCCGTGCACGTTTACAACGAACGCACCGACGAAACGCTGCTCGTAGACGTGAGCCCGGACTTTCGCCACCAGTTTCTCACGAACGACCTCCCGCTCCCGGACGTGGCGCTTATCACCCACATCCACTTCGACCACGTCGACGGGCTCGGGAACGCCTATCGCCTGCTCTCTGACCTGCCAGTGTACGCGGGTGCGGAGATAGACCCCGTCACCGGCGAGAGCGTCGCCGAGACGATTCGACAGAAGTTCGACTATCTGCGCGCCGTCACCGTCCACGACGTTCTGCCCTTCGAGACCCAGCGTCTCTGTGGGTTCGACGTAACGTTCGTCCCGGTTGACCACCCGCCGCTGCTCTGTTACGGCGTCGTCGTCGAAGACCCAGAGACCGGCGCGAAGCTCTCTATTTCCGGCGATACGAGCTTCGATATGCCCACACAGTCCCGTGAGTTGCTCGCGGACCCTGACCTCTTACTTGCAGACGGCATCGTCCCCGGCCACCTCTCAGAACACCACCCGGCTGGCGGCGACCACCACGATGAGGACGGGAATCCGCGCACCTTCGGGTCGAAACACATGACCCGCGAGGGGGCGATTGCCCTCGGCAACGAGTTGAACGCAGAACTCACCCGCCTCGTCCACATCGCCCACTACTACCCCGTCGAAGAGGCATTCGAAGACCCGCTCGCCATCGACGGCGAGCGCTATCAGCTATAGAAACCGGTCAAGGCCGCTCTGGGTGCGCGGGCCTTTTGGATTCGCGACCCACGGCGTCCGCCTGTCGCGGACGGCTTCGATGTCGATCTCCGGCGGGTCTGCGGGTTCGTAGCCCGGACACGCCGGGCCGCATTCTTCTGCCGGATTCACCACTGACTCTTTCCACTCGCAGTAGGGGATGCCATCGGCCCCTGAAACCGTTTTTGCTGCCCCATGGACGCACGGCGGCAAGTCGAAACTTCGCCAGCCTTTGCCATACGCGCGCTCGGCCATCCGACGGCGGAGTCGCGCCTTTTCTGCCGCCGTCGCAACCCGCATATCGGTTCGCCCGGCGTACTCATCGACGATATCGACACCCGACGCGGCGGGGTCGAGTGCCGTCGGCTCCCGGACGACTTCGAGGCCCCCTGTTTCGGGTCGAAACCGCCACACACCCACTTCGTCAGGGATGCGGTTCAGATGCGCGCCGGTGACGTAGGATTCGGTGGCGAGAATCACCTCGTCGAACACGCCGAGGGACACGTCTTTGCGCAACTGGAGTTCCAAGTCACCCGGCACGGCGAGGTCGGGCTTGTTCTCGATTCCCACCAACTTGCCGAACCACTCGTCGGGATACCGCGCCGTCTGCCGAACGTAGAGGCGCGACCCCTGGCGCACACGCTCGAAAAACCCAATCTCGATGGCGCGCTCTGCGACGCTTCGTGCCCGGTCTGGGTGCATGTCGAAGCAGTTTCGGTAATAGCGGGCTTGCCCGACTCCCGCGCGACTCTCGATGGCCGCGTCGGGAATCTCGTGGGGCGTGATGGCCACCCGTTTTGCGAAGTCGGGGCCGGGTTCGACACAGACGATGTCCATGATGCGCCGCCCGTGGACGCTTGCGCCGAGCTGACGGGCGATAATCTCGTCTCGCTCGCGCTCAAGGAGGGCACAGAGGGCCACCTCGAACGCGAATTCGGACATATGGGATTTCTTGGTTTGAAGCAGGGAAAAACCTCGTGCTGAATCGACTGACTCTGGAGTTTCTACCACCTCGAAAGCCCCCAGCGGTTCGACTCCCGCGGTACGCGCTGCGCTCCTCGGCCGCTGGCCTGCGGTGCTTGCGGCACCGGGGTTCCCCGAACCGCTGGCCCCTTTCAGTCCCGCCCCGTGGATTGTTCAATCAGGCTGTGGGCCGGGAGCGCGTCTCGTCGCGCGACCCGGGGAAGGGCAGGCGGGCCTGGTGGAATTGCAAAGGGCGAGATTCCTCGGCGAACCTGGACGACGAAAGCACCGCAGCGAAGCGAGGAGCGCAGCGAGGCCCGGGAGTCGAGGAATCGAGGGCTTTGCTGGGTCTTGTCTACTTCGCTATCTCCAATTTCGAACGTTTATACGCCCAGCTCCTCGGCCAGTTCGTAGAAGGTCTCAATCGTCAGGTCGGGGTCGCCACCGAAGGTCTCGTAGGGCGTGCCCTTCCGGTCAACCCACACGCCCTGCATCCCGGCGTGTTGTGCGCCCATCACATCGAACCACCCAGCAGAAACGTGGGCGATTTCCTTGATTGGGGTTCCCGTCCGCCCGGCGGCGTGGCGGTAGATTTCGGCGTCGGGTTTGAACGTCTCGACTTCGTGGGCGGAAATCGTATCAGAAAGCAGGTCGCCGATGTCGGCGTGGGAGACCATCGAGGCGAGCATTTCGGGGTTCCCGTTGGAGACGACGTAGCAGTCGTACCCGCCGTCGCGCAGGCGCTGGATGCCGTCGCGCACGTCGTCGAACACGTCGAGTTCGTGGTAGACGGCGAGAATCTCATCGCGCTCGTCGGTAGACATATCGACGCCGTTGACGTCCAGTGCGTACTGGAGGGCGTCGCGGTTCATCTCGTAGAAGGGCTGGTAGGCGTCAACGAAGTTCGCCACCATGGTGTACTCAATCGAGCGCGCTCGCCAGAGCTTCGAGACGGGCTCGGGGTCAGACACGCGGTCTGCGAGCGCCTGCTCTGCGGCGTCTACGTCGACGATTGTGCTGTACGAATCGAAGGTAACGGTCGTGACTCGGGCTGCGTCGAATGCCATGTCAGTGCATTGCAGGCCGAGTCACAGAACTGTTTTCCCTTATCGAGCGAGGAACGAGCCCACGGCCAACGGGAGTGCAAAGAGGCCAGCGACGCCGCCAACCCACAGCAACACGAACAGTGCCGGTGCAGGCAGGAGGGCTGTGGCGACCACGGCGACCGCGACGAGTGCCGCGAACGCGAGGGCCACCAGGAGCAGCGTGACCGCCGCGTCCACAGCAGCGTCTGCGGGCGTTCTCGGTGCAAGTCGGGTCGCGGATGACAGCTGTGAGTTGGATGCGGCCATGGGTCTTTTTCCTCAGGTGAGTAGAGGCACTATGTGACCATATATGATTCCTGAACTACATTTCTGTAAGCGGTCGTACTGAACCCTACTTCTGTAAAAATTTTGCCTGTTCAGGCGGTCGTCCGCGAGTCTGCGGGCGTGCCCGTCGGGAACGTTTCGACGTCGGTCACCGTCAGGTCGCCGTCCATGGTGACGCGCAGCTCCTCGTCGTCGAGCGGAATCGTCACGCGAATCGACCACGGGTCAGCAGAGAGAATGGTCGTGTGCACGTCTGAGACACACCACGCGAACTCCCAGTAGGGCGTCGCACAGAGGTCGATGCCGTGGGTGCGGTGGAAGGTGACCACGTCGGAGTGGTCGAGCAGTTTGAGCCCCGCAGTCGAGTGAATTCGGTGGTCACACTGGGCGCAGCGGTGTTCGACGCACAACTCGGCGGTTCCCTCGTCTTCTGCGCGCCGGAGCGTGGTTCCCATCTTCCCGTTGCACTCGGGGCAGACGCCGTCTGCGGCGAGACAGTGCAGGTGGCGCACGCGCTGGTTGAACGCGTCCATGACCTCCTCGCGGGTGCGGTCGTTCAGGCCGCCCGGCGGGAACGAATAGCGCGAGTGAATCCGCCCGCAGGCAGTGCAGTCGATGGTAATCTGTTCGTCGGCGTAGGCGGCTTGCAGGCCCGCGCCACACTCGGTGCAGGCACCGGAAATCCCAAACGGGGGGAGTTCCGGGTCTTCGTTGAACGAGCCTTCGAGGACGGCGCGAACCACTTTCTGTCCGGCGTGACGGAAGTCGTAGCCGCCCTCAGTTTTTGTGATGAAGTGGCCGGTGAGCTTCCCAAGGTGGTAGTTGAACTGTGCGGAGTCGCGCATGCCAACCGACCGTCGAAGGTCAGAGAACGTGACAGGCCGTTCGGGAGCCGTCCAGAGCGCTTCTAAGATGGCGAGGCGCGTCTCGTTTGCGATGGTAGAAAACGCCTCCGCGGGGGCGAGATACTCCTCACACTCCTGGATAGATGTTTCTTTCATTGTGTTAACAATTGTACCCCACCGCGAAAAAGGTTCAGTGAACGAATTTTTTGTAAGTTTTGTGACTATACGTCGACCGCGCCGACGACAAGTTTGACGGCGACAAAGGGCACGAGAACGAGGCCGCTTACGAGTGCGAGCATCCCGAGCACGAACACGGCGGGGGCGGGCAGCAGCGAGATGACCCCGAGGGCGAGCACGGCGAGGAGCGCGGCGAGTGCGAGGACAATCGTGCCAGTGCGGAGGAACGCGACCACCCGCTCAGTTGGCGTCCGAGTGGGTCTGCGGTAGGCGTACTGGGTGGCAGACAGGGTGCGAGCGTTGGTCTTCATGGACAGGTGAGTAAAGGACAGGGAGGGTAAAAAGAGTAATCTGAATTACATTTCTGTAAGCGATGGTACTGAAGTCTACTTCTGTCGAAAAACTGGGTTATTTGCTGGTGTACTGCTTCGTCCGCTCGACGGCAACCACGCTGATGTCGTCATCGACGGTCACGCGGAGTTCTTCGTCGCCGAGGGTGATGGCGACGCGAGCGCGCCACGGGTCGTCTGCGATGACCGTCGTGTGCTCGTCACCGACGCACCACGGTAACTCCCAGTAGGGGACGTTCCCGAGGTCGATGTCGTGGTCGCGGTAGAAGCTCACCACGTCGGGTTGGTAGAGGAGATTCATCCCGATGGCGGCCGTTACGTGTGACTGACACTGCACGCATTCGTGGCCCACGGCAATCTGGAGTTCGGGGAGACACTGTTGGCCGTCTACGAGCTTCGACTTCATCTGGCTGCCACACTCGGGGCAGACACCGTCTGCGGCGAGGCTGTAGAGGTGGCGCACCCAGCGGTTGTAGCTGTCCAGCATCTCCTTGTGGGTGCGCCCTTGGACGGCCGCGGGCGGGAACGGATAGCCGCTGTGGAGGCGTTCGCAGGCGGAACACCGCACGGCCAACACCTCGTCTGCGTAGCTCGCGACGAGCGGTTCGCCACACCCGACACAGGTTCCGGGAATCGAGAAGGGGTCGATGCTGATTTGGTCGGTAAACCGCCCCGAAATGAGCGTCCGGAGGACGTGTTTCCCGGCGTATGTGAGCTTGTAGCCGTCGTCGCTCTTGTGGACGAACCGACCGAGGAGCTGGCGCAGGTGGTAGTTGAACTGTGCAGAGTCTTTCATCCCAACCGCCCGATTGAGTTCGGTAAAGCTCACGTGGCGCGTTTCGGCCTCCCAGAGCGCTTCTAAGATGGCCAGTCGCGTCTCGTTCGAGATGGTGGCGAACACCTCTGCCGGTTCGGTTATCGGTGGGTCTGCCTGCTCGGCGGGAGCATCCTCTCGCGTGGGCTGAGATGACATACCAAAGCTACGCGACGAGATAGCTAAGGTCTTGCCTGAAAATTTTTTCAGTAGGTTTCGGGCAAACCCACAGCAGGCGGCCGGACGGCCGGAAACTCGCGAGCGCGCGTTGTAGCCCGAGAACAGTAGGTTTATGCGTCGCTCGGGGTGATTACTCTGTAAGATTACTCTCGAAATGACAGGGAAACATCAACAACCGGAGGTGAACATCGGACTCGTCGGCCACGTCGACCACGGAAAGACGACACTGGTCAGAGCGCTCTCAGGGGAGTGGACGGACCAGCACTCAGAGGAGATGAAGCGCGGAATCTCCATCCGACTCGGGTACGCGGACGCGACGTTCCGAAAGTGCCCCGGCGTCGAGGAACCGGAGTGTTACACCGTCAAGGAAGAGTGTGAAGACGGCACCGAAAGCGAACCGCTTCGCACGGTGTCGTTCGTGGACGCCCCCGGCCACGAGACACTCATGGCGACGATGCTCTCCGGTGCCGCCATCATGGACGGCGCGGTGTTGCTCGTGAGCGCCACCTCGCCCGTTCCACAGGCACAGACCGAAGAACACCTGATGGCGCTCGACATCATCGGCATCGACAACATCGTCATCGCCCAGAACAAGGTCGACCTCGTCGACGCAGACCAGGCCCGCGAGAACTACGAGCAGATAAAGGAGTTCACGAAGGGCACGGTCGCAGAAGACGCCCCGGTCGTCCCCATCAGCGCCCAACAGGAGGTCAACTTAGACCTGCTCATCCAGGCCATCGAAGAGGAAATCCCAACGCCCGAACGCGACCCGAGCGACGATGCCCGACTGCACATCGCGCGCAGTTTCGACATCAACCGCCCGGGGACGACGTGGGACAGCCTCACCGGTGGCGTCATCGGCGGCTCGCTCGTCGCGGGCGCGCTTGCAAACGGCCAAGACATCGAAATCCGCCCCGGCCGCGAGGTCGAAGAGGGCGGCCAGACCGAATGGCGGCCAATCACGACGAACGTCCGCTCGATTCAAGCGGGCGGCCAGTCGGTTGATTCGGCCACGCCTGGCGGCCTGCTCGGTGTCGGGACGGGACTCGACCCAAGCCTCACGAAAGGTGACGGCCTCGCTGGCCAAATCGCTGGCCCGCCGGGGTCGCTCCCGCCAACGCGCGAGGCCTTCGAGATGGACGTCGATCTCTTAGACCGCGTCGTCGGTGACGACGAGGACACGGTCGACGAAATTTCGACGGGCGAACCGCTCATGATGACGGTCGGCACGGCCACGACGGTCGGTGCCGTGACGAGCGCTCGCGCGGGCGAGTGTGAAGTTCGCCTGAAACGGCCGGTCTGTGCGGCCGCCGGTGCGAAAGTCGCCATCAACCGCCGTGTCGGCGCGCGCTGGCGACTCATCGGCGTCGGGACAATCACGGAATAGGATGACGACGGTGCTCATGGACGCAAACGCACTGATGATGCCGGTCGAACTCGACGTGCGCGTGTTCGACGAACTCGACCGGTTGCTCGGTGACGTGCGCCTCGTGACGCCCGAAGCGGTCGTCGACGAGCTAGAAAAGCTCTCGACGGGCGCGGGCCGCGAGGCGGTTGCGGCGAGCGTGGGGACAGACCTCGCGCGTGAGCGCTGTCGACTCCTCACCCACGACGAATCGTATGCAGACGACGCCATTGTCGCACTCGCAACAGCCGGCGAGTGCGACTACGTCGTCACGAACGACGGACCTCTGAAACGGCGGTTGCTGGCCGCCTGCGTACCAGTAATTGGTATAAGGGGCCGGAACAAACTGGCAATCACTCGACCATAAGTATGTACAAACGGGTCAGACTCAAGGACACGGTTGAGGTTCCACCGCGGCATCTCGCAGACGTGTCTCCACAACTGGTAAAGCAGCTTCTGCAAGACAAGCTCGAAGGACGAATGGACGAAGACGTGGGCAGCGTCGTCAGCGTGACGAAAGTCCACGAAATCGGCGACGGGGCGGTCATTCCGAACAAGCCCGGCGTCTACTACGAGGCGGATTTCGACGCCGTCACGTACGACCCACAGATGCAGGAAGTCGTCGATGGGGAAGTCGTGGAAGTCGTCAACTTCGGGGCGTTCATCGGCATCGGCCCCGTCGACGGCCTGCTCCACGTTTCCCAGATTTCAGACGAGTACCTCGCCTTCGACGACGAGAACCAACAGCTCGCCTCGCGTGAGTCCAACCGCACCCTCGGTGTTGGGGACTCCGTTCGCGCGCGCATCGTCACGAAGAGCATCGACGAACGCAACCCACGCGACAGCAAGATTGGCCTCACGGCCAAGCAGGTCGGCCTTGGCAAACACGGCTGGCTGAAAGAGGAACGCGAGAGCCGGCAGGCCGCCGCAGGTGAATAACCATGGCGAAAAAGCGGAAAGTGTGCCGTGACTGCCACCGCGTCCTCGAAGTCGCCGATGGCGACGTCTGCCCGGACTGTGGCTCTACGAGCCTCACCGAAGACTGGGCGGGCTACGTCGTCATCTCCCACCCGGAGCAAAGCGACATCGCAAAAGAGATGGGCGTCACCAGCCCCGGCGCCTACGCACTGAAGGTTCGATAGTGCCAGCAGACGCCGTCCTCACGCTCCCTGAGGAACTGCGGTCGGCGTTCAAAGACCCGCTTGGCTCGCTGTTTACTGACGCAGATGCGCTGCTCGCGGCGGCAGGAGAGCCGCTCATTGCGGTTGGCGACATCGTCACCTACCACCTCACCCAGGCCGGCGTCATCCCCGACGTGGCGGTCATCGACGGGAAGACGAAACGCACGGCGGTGGATGCAGCCATCTCCGAGGCCATCGGTGGCTACGACTGCCGCTACGAAGTCGAGAATCCCGCAGCGACGCTCTCGCTCGACTTGCTGTCGGTGCTGCATGCGGCCATCGACGCCCCCGAGACGGCGGTCATCGTGGTCGAGGGAGAAGAGGACTTAGCGACGCTCCCGGCGCTCGTCGCCGCGCCGGAGGGTGCGAGCGTGGTGTACGGCCAGCCAGACGAGGGGATGGTGCTCGTCACGGTCACGCCAGAGGTCCGCCATCGCATGCGGGGGCTGCTTTCGCAAATGACCGGTGACCACGCCGCGGCGTGGGCAGCGCTCGGCGTTGACGCCGAATAAGCCGCCAGTCCCTTCGAAATCCTTTTAGCCGGTTCGCCGCCAAATCCCTGTAACTGAGTTACCATGGATATCACAATCCTCGAAGAATCGGAAAACCCGATGCTTCACCGAACAGACGTTCGCTTCGAAATTCTCCACGATGAGGCCACGCCGTCGCGCCTCTCCGTCCGCGACAGTCTCGCGGCCAAACTGAACAAAGACGCCTCCGAAGTCGTCGTCCGCAAGATGGACACGAAGTTCGGCATGCGCAAGACGCGCGGCCTCGCAAAGGTGTACGACAGCCCCGAGTTCGCCCGCGAAGTCGAACACGAGCACATGCTCGAACGCAACAAAATCCTCGCAGGCGAAGACGACGCGGACGCCGAGGCGGAGGAAGCATAGATGTCCCGCTACGAGATTTACAACGACGATGGCACGACCGACCACGAGATGTGCCCAAGCTGTGGCGACGCATTCCTCGCAGAACACAGTGACCGCACCCACTGTGGCCGCTGTGGCTTCACCGAGTGGAAATAGGGAATGCGCGTTCTCGGTATCGAAGGCACCGCGTGGGCGGCGAGCGCGGCGGTTCACGACACCGAGACGGATTCGACGACAATTGTCTCAGACCCGTATCAACCGGCGTCGGGTGGCATTCACCCGCGCGAAGCCGCAGAACACATGGCGAGTGCCATCCCTCGCGTCGTCCGCGAGGTGCTCGCAGACACAGGTGGGCCTGTAGACTACGTCGCCTTCTCGCGGGGCCCCGGCCTCGGTCCGTGTCTCAGAATCGTCGGCACGGCCGCTCGCTCGCTGTCACAGGCCCTTTCCGTCCCGCTCGTCGGCGTCAACCACATGGTGGCGCACTTAGAAATCGGCCGCCACCAGTCGGGTTTTGACTCGCCGGTCTGTCTCAACGCGAGCGGCGCGAACGCCCATCTGCTTGGCTTCCACAACGGCCGCTATCAGGTGCTCGGGGAGACGATGGACACCGGCGTCGGCAACGCCATCGACAAGTTCTCCCGGCACGTCGGCTGGTCGCACCCCGGCGGTCCGAAGGTCGAAAAATACGCAGACGGCGGCGAGCTCATCGACCTGCCCTACGTCGTGAAGGGGATGGACTTCTCGTTTTCCGGCATCATGAGCGCCGCGAAACAGGCCTACGACGACGGTGCACAGATAGAAGACGTGTGTTTCTCTCTGCAGGAGAACATCTTCGGGATGCTCACCGAAGTCGCAGAGCGTGCGCTCTCGCTGACGGGGAGCAACGAACTCGTCCTCGGCGGTGGCGTCGCCCAGAACGCCCGCTTACAGGAGATGCTCCGGACGATGTGCGAAGCGCGCGGTGCGGATTTCTATGCGCCCGACCCCCGATTCCTCCGCGACAACGCGGGCATGATTGCGGTGCTCGGCGCGACGATGGCCGCCGCGGGTGACACCATCGCAATCGAGGAGTCGGCGGTGAACTCGGACTTTCGCCCCGACCAAGTCGAGGTGACGTGGCGCGAAAACGAGAGCGTCGCCGTGGTGGGAGAAACGGGCCGCGAACTCGTCGGGGCGGAGGCGACCGTCACCGTCTCTGGCGACCGCGTCGTGAAACGCCGCCTGCCTAAGAACTACCGCCACCCCGACCTCGATGCCCACCTCCGCAAGACGCGGACGGTACAGGAAGCGCGTCTGTTCAGCGAAGCGCGCAGACACGGCGTGCCGACGCCGGTCGTTTACGACGTGGACGTGCGGGAAGGTGCGCTCACCCTCGAACACGTCGGCGAGGGTGACTTGAGCGACGACCTAACTCCCGCACGGGTCCGTGACGTTGGCGAACACCTCGCCGCGCTCCATCGGGGGGGCTTCGTCCACGGCGACCCGACGACGCGAAACGTGCGCGTTGGCGCGTACACCTACCTCATCGACTTCGGTCTCGGCTTCTACACCGACCACATTGAGGACTACGCGATGGATCTCCACGTCTTCCACCAGAGTCTGACGGGCACGGCACGCGACCCCGCGCCGCTCCGGGAGGCCTTCGAGGCGGGCTATCGCGCGGCGGGTGACGAGCGCGTCCTCACGCAGTTGCGCGAAATCGAAGGGCGGGGACGCTATCAGCAGAGCCACTAGTTCCTTAACCCTCCCCTGCGTAGTAGACGTATGGCTGACAAACCATCGTCCGGTGAGATACTGGGGATTCCGTACAACTTCGAACGCCCGAGCGTAAAGCGCATGCTCCAGTCGTACTGGCAACCCGGCGAGGAGATGCTCGTAGAGAAGCCATTCGGCATCGGCTACACGCTGAACCTCGCGAACTGGCGCTCGTGGATTGTCCTCGCCGTCGTCGGTGGCATGCTCTATCTCGAACGCGGTAAGGGCAGCGAGAAAGACGCGAAAAAAGCAGACGACGGCCCCGTCGAAGTCATCGTCGATTAGGCGGTTTTTGCCATCATTTCCTTGCCAGCACGCACCACCAGTCGATAGGCTATTTTCACCCCGCCGCTAGCCTTCGCGCATGCTCAGATTCGTCACCGGGAACGCGGGGAAACTCAAAGAGGCGCAACACTATCTCACCGACCCAATCGAGCAGGTTGAGTACGACTACACCGAAATCCAGAGCGATAGCCTCGCGGACATCGCCGTCCACGGCGCGAAAGAAGCGTTCGACCACCTCGACGGTGATGACCCGCTCATCGTCGACGACACCGGACTCTTCATCGACACGCTTGGCGGCTTTCCCGGCCCGTATTCGGCCTACGTCGAGGACACGGTCGGCGTCGAACGCGTCTGGAAGCTCACCGAGTTGGAGGAGAATCGCCGCGCCCGGTTTCGCACCATCGTCGCCTACTACGACGGCGAGCGCGCAGAGACCTTCGAGGGGAGCATCCGCGGGCGTATCGTCGCGCCCCGAGGCGACGACGGCTTCGGCTACGACCCTATCTTCGAACACAACGGCGTGACGCTCGCGGAGATGGACATAGACCAGAAAAACTCGATTAGCCACCGCGGGCGTGCGCTCGCCAAATTCGCAGAGTGGTTCAGCGCAGACGGCGAGTGGAATCCGGGCGTGCCTGACTAGGCGCGCGGGTCGCGGTCGGGGCCGGGATACTCCCCGCCGACCACCACCTCGTAGAGCGACTGTGGGTCGAACAGTTTGGCGAAGGCGTCGGGGTGTTTGACGCTCGTTTTCACGCGCTTTTGCATGGCCGCACCCGCCTTTGCGCTTCGCAAGCCCTCGTCGAACGAGAGGATGTGGGCGGCCTGCCCGTGGTAGGCGGAGGCGAGCGCGCGGTGGTCGTGGCCGGGTTGTTCGACCCGCACGCGAAGCGTTTCGATTTTCTCGCGCCAGTCTGTGGCTAACGCTTCGTCTGCGAGGCGAGCGATGGTGGCTTCTGCGTCGTCCAGCAGCTCGTCGGTCGCCACCAACTCGACCCACGAGTGGCGTCGAATGTGATCAAGGGCGTCGCGTGCGGAACCACCGACGAGCAGGTCGGCGGCGAGTACGTCCGCGTCTGCGACGACGCGGGCGGGATTCGGCTTACTCATCGCGCACCTTCGTGAGGGTGTCGCGCACGTCTTGTTCTGCAATGTCGTAGGATTCTGCGCGCTCGAAGAGGGACGCCCAGCTCATACCCGCTCTTACTCCCGGCGGGCGAAAACCGTTACGCGACCTGTCGAGCAGCCACCAGCCCACGACGCCGGCGACGAAGGCGACGCCGACGCCGAAGACGAGGCCGACTACGCCAACTGCCACTGTCACGGGCAGGTGGTCTGAGTCGAACGACACCGCGCCTAACTGGACGGCGACGACGACGAGCAACACGCCCAACAGCGCCATCGGGAAGCCAACGAGGACGCCCGCGACGAGCGCGGTGAGTCCATAGAGTACGCCGAGTATCACGTTCGAGCCGCCGGTTCGCGCCCCGAAGGCGTACTTTCCGGCGAGGCCGCCGGAGCCGTGACACATCGGGAGGCCGCCGAGCGGGACGGCGAGCAGGTTCATAGAGCCCATGCTCGTGGCGAGGTCGTCTGCGGACACGTCGCGGTCGAACAGGTCTGAGAGCAACAGCGAGGTGGCGACGGCGGCGTTGCCAACCGTCATCGCCAGTTGGCCGGCCATCCCTTCTGTGGCCGCAAGGGAGAACGTGGGCGGGGCGACGGGAAAGAGCGAGAGCGAGGGAATCGTTACGGAAATCGGGGTTTGTGAAACCGCGAGAATGCCGCCAACGGCGAGGACGACGAGCGCACTCGCCCGGGCGTAGCCGCTGAGAGCGACGACGCCGACGATGGCAAGTCCGACGAACGCCATGGGGAGGTCACCCCCGCCGAGGGCGAGTCCGGCTTCTGCGAGCAGGAGGGCGACGGCGAGTTGGATACCGCGGATGACGGGCAGGCCAACCACGGTTGAGAGCCGCGAGAGCAAGCCTGCCTGCCCTGCGACGAGCAAGATACCGCCTGCGAGCAGGCCCGCGGCGAGGAGTTCGCCGTGGGTGATGGCTCCGGCGATGGCGAGTCCGGCGAGTGCCTTCATCGGTTCGACCGAGAGCGGAACGCCGTAGTAGACGCCCCAGACGACCTGAAACAGGCCGAAGAACAGCAACATGTGGGCGAGTGAGGCGTCGGTGAGCATCCCGAGCGCGACGATGAGCGGGAGGGCCGTAATCGAATCTCCTAACGCGCCGGTCAGTTCACCGGTCGTGAATTTCACCGAGGACTCGGTGGTCGTTGCGTACCTAATCGCCATCCACCTAGATGATTTACTCGAACTGGCTTCATTCTTCCCAGTAAACGAAAGTCAGAACACTCGATTGGAAAAATAACTAATTTACGTTACGTTAGCACGCCAAGGTTTAATGCGCGAGTTGCCTTCGGTACAGCCAGACACATGCAACGACGACGGTTCCTCCAAGCCGCCGGCGCGGGTGCAGTACTCGCATTCAGTGGCTGTCTCAGCAACGACGACTCGAACGGCGGAGCGCAAACGACCACGTCCGGCGAGGGGTCGATGGGTGGTGCCACAGGCGACACCGAACTGGTACTCGCGACGACCACCTCGACGTACGACTCCGGCCTCTTAGACGAACTCAACTCCGCGTTCGAAGACCGCTTTGGCGTCACCATCAAGACGCTCCCGAAAGGGACGGGCGCGAGCCTGCGAACCGCCGAAGACGGCGACGCGGACCTCGTACTCGTCCACGCTCGCGGCGCAGAAGACGAGTTCTTAGAACAGGGCTATGGGGTGAACCGCCGCGACGTGATGTACAACGACTTCGTTATCGTCGGTCCGAGCGACGACCCCGCCGGTATCTCGGGAATGGGAAGCGCGACCGACGCCCTCGCCACGATTGCGAGCGAGCAGGCGACGTTCGTTTCCCGGGGCGACGACTCGGGGACGCACAAGAAAGAACAGGCCCTGTGGGAACAGTCTCCGGGCGAACCCGGCGGGACGTGGTACCAGTCCATCGGGAAGGGAATGGGCGACACGCTGGTGCAAGCAGACCAGAGCGGGGCGTACACGCTTGCAGACCGCGGCACGTACCTCTCGATGCAAGCCGACATCGGCCTCGAAATCATGGTACAAGGCCCACTCAAGGGCGGCCCGGAGATTCTGAAAAATCCGTACGGCGTCATCGCGGTGAACCCGGCGAAGTACCCCGACGTGAACTACGCGATGGCGATGGCGTACATCGGGTTCATCACCGGCCCCGAAGGCCAGTCACTCATCGAGAACTACACCGCGAACGGCGAACAGTTGTTCTACCCGAACGCGCTCGCAGAAGACCCAAACTTCGGCGAGTACGTCCCCGAAGACTACGAGGGATAAATCGGGCCACTCGTGGCCTTTTAGTCGCCTCCCACCCGAGGACAGCACGTGTTAGAGAGTTTCGCTGACCTAAACTGGCGCTATCTGGTCAGCATCATCGTCGTCTCGCTGCAAGTGAGTACGACTGCCGTCGTGGTGAGCACCCTGCTCAGCCTCCCGATCGCCTTCGGCGTGAGTTTCAATCGCTTCCCCGGAAGGGGAGTGGTCACGTCGATTATCAACACCGGCATGGGTTTTCCGAGCGTCGTCGTCGGGTTGCTCGTGTTGCTCTTGCTCTCTAACTCCGGCCCGCTTGGCAGTCTCGACCTCCTGTTCACCATCGAGGCGATGGTCATCTCGCAGGTCATCCTCGCCACGCCGGTCATCACGAGCGTCACGCTCTCTGCGCTCTCGGGCGTCGAGCAATCGGTCAAAGACGCCGCCTACGCGAGCGGCGGCACCCGGTTCGATGTCGCCCTCGTCGTCATCAAAGAAGCCCGCTACGGCATCGTGACGGCCATCCTCGCGGGCTACGGGCGGGCCATCAGCGAAGTCGGGTCGGTGCTCATCGTCGGGGGGAACATCGTCCTTTCCGATGGAACGTCGCTCACGAGTACGCTGACGACGGCCATCACCGTCGAAGCCCGCAGGGGACGCTACGAGACCGGCATCGCGCTCGGCGTCGTATTGCTCGTCCTCGTGCTCGGCGTGAACGCACTCGGCGCGTGGGTGCGCGACCGTGGGCGGTGGGACGCATGATTCACGCCCGCTCGCTCTCACACGGATTCGACGGAAGCGACGTGCTCACAGAAATCTCGCTCGACGTGCATCCTGGCGAGGTGCTCGCCATCGTCGGCCCCTCAGGAACGGGAAAAACCACGCTGTTGCGTCTGCTCGGACTGTTCCATCCACCACAGGCTGGCGAGGTGCTCGTCGATGACGAAAACGTCTGGTCGCTCACCCGCGAAGCACGCCTCGCGGCCAGACGGCGCATCGGGATGGTGTTCCAAGACCGGAGCCTGTTCAGCACAACCGTCGCCAAGAACGCGGCCTACGGCCTCGAGGTGCGCCAGCCGTGGCCAACGCGGCTCAAACACGCGTTGACTCGCGAGCAACCGCCGCCCGCGGTGCTCGATGCGCTCGACACCGTTGGCATGCGCGACAAGGTGAGTCAGCACGCGCGCGGGCTGTCTGCGGGCGAAGCCCAGCGCGTCGCCTTCGCGCGGGCGCTCGCGGTCGAACCCGACGTGCTGTTGCTCGACGAACCCACCTCGAACCTCGACCCGCGAAACACCGCCCTGCTCGAAGAAGCGGTCACCCGGGCGCGTGACCGCGGTATCGGCGTCGTCATCGCGACTCACGACATGCAACAAGCGCGGCGCGTTTCAGACCAAACTGCGGTGCTGTTGGGTGGTGCGTGTATCGAGTACGGAGACACCGAACGGGTGTTCGAGCGCCCACACGACGAGCGGGCGCGAAAATTCATCACCGGCGAACTCGTGTACTAGCTCGCAGGCGCCTTTCGGTCGGGGCCGAGCAGGACGCTTTTTACGGCTTCCATGTCACCGACTTCCGCGATGATGGAGACGCGGTCACCCGGCTGGATGACGGTCTGTGGCAACGGAATTGTTTGTGACTTGTGCGCTCGGCCGTGGGCGTAGAGCACGGCTCCCTCGGGAAGGTCGATTTCGCTCACGTGCAGGTCGATGATGGGCGAATCCTCCGGCAGCGAGAAGCTGGCGAGCGAGAGGTCTGCGGTGAGGTCTGCGATGATGTTGAAATCCCCGCCAAGCAAGGCGTTTTTCGCCCCGATTGCACCGAGGCGCTCGGGGTAGATGATTTCGTCTACGTCCGCGGCGTACTTCTCGTAAATCTCCTCGCGGTAGTCCTCATCGATGCGCATGACCGTCCTGCAGCCGTGGTTCGCGGCGACGATGCACGCGGCGTAGTTCACGTTCAAGTCACCAGAGAGGCCGCCAAAGGCGTCTGCGGAGCCGAGGTCGGCCTGGTCGAGGACGGCTTCGTCCATCGCGTCACCCTCGATGACGGTAAAGCCCTCCTCGCGCGCCCGGTCACACTTTTTCGCGTCGATTTCGACGATGGTGACGTCGTGGCCCTCCTCTTTCAAGATGCGCGCCGTTCGGTGCCCCACACGCCCAAATCCTACAATCACATACCTCATCGGGGCTTCATACGTCGGCTGGCGTAAAAACGTTAGTTACTGTCTATCATGCTGTGGCTGCCCATTTCGTTCCCACCTGCAGTGTGTGTCGCAGCGATTTGGCGTAAACCGGCCGAATTCAGGTAGGTGATTAGTTAATTTCACAAAACACGACACTAGATATAAGGTCATACATCGACAATAACCTGCAGGGGGTGGGACGCGGTGACTGCGCGACGAACCTCGGTAGCCTGGTTCGTTGCACGCCGCCCTGCACTGCCGCCAGGCTCTGGGGTTCTGGCGGCGGTTCCCGCTCTTCCGTTCACGGCGACACGGCGTCCACGTCCGTCATCACAAAGGTTCGTGGGTTGCGTGTCCATTCCGGTTCCACCCCTCCGTACCACCCGACTGCGTAGCTAATGGCTCGGCCGTTAGAACGACTGGTCTTCTTCGTCCGTTGGTTCCCCATCCGCCTCAGGGTCGCTCGTCCCGCGGTCAGTGTAGCCTTTCCTGCCAATGTACTCCTCGGGCAGATTCGCTTGGACCGACTCGAACAGCTCCTCTGGGGAGTCGTACTCCTCTTCTTCGAGGTGGCTGAGAACCTCTGAAATGGTCATCTCGTCTTCCGTGTTTGCGGATTCGAGCTTGGTGTCTCCGACCTCGCTACGGACGGTCTCGAGGTCTGTTGGATAGTCGAGTTCGTCTTCGAGGTACTCCAGCAGTTCGTGAACGTCCATACAGTAGAATGGCGAGCCAGGCGTTTCGGTGTTGTGGCAGTCTGGATGCCACTGTCATGTCTCCCCAGACTGGCTAGAAACGCCGTCTCATATCGTCGTATGGCCTGTCTGAACTAGCTTCATCTCCTCACGAGTAGCTAACTCAACTATGGCCACTGTTCAAACGAACGACATTCTGACCTATTACGAGGAGGTCGGTGACGGCCCACCGCTTGTGTTCATCCACGGCGCGATCGTCGACCACAACCAGTGGACGCCGCAGGTCGACGCGCTCAGCGACGTTTTCCGAACCATCGTCTATGACGTACGAGGCCACGGGCGAACTGGCGGCTCGGCCACGGATGCCTACTCAATTGACCTCTTCGCTGACGACCTTGACGCCCTCATCACGGCGTTGAACCTCGAAAAACCCATTCTCTCTGGCCACTCGACAGGTGGTTGCATTGCGCAAGTGTATGCGGCCCGGTATCCAGACAAGATATCCGGGCTCATTCTTGCCGACACCTTCATGCCAGAACTGCTCACACGCGGCGAATGGTTCCAGCGCTCTGTGATGTTGAAAGCAACTATTCCACCGGTTCGACTCATTGGTTACGAACGCGTCGAGAAAGCGATGGTGTGGTTCCAAGAACGGCTCTCTGCGGGCGCGAGTGGTAATTACGAGAACATCGAACAGCTCCGTAGAGCGGGGCCGAAAATGGAAACCAACGAGTTCGCAAAGGTGATCCGCGCGGTCGCCAGCTTCCACGAGACCAACATCGATTTCTCAGCAATCACCGTCCCGACGCTCGTTCTCTACGGCGAACACGAACCACCGTTCTTGCGCCGTCACGCCCCGAAATTGGGCGCTGAAATTGCGAATGCAGTGGTTCGCGAGGTGCCCGGTGCCGGACACGCCTCGAACCTCGACAACCCAGAGTTCTTCGCGGGAGCGATGCGGGCGTTTTTCACCCGAGAAGGGCTCCACTCTGGAGCCACGGGGCTTCAGGACAGCCCCGATTCAGGGTAAAAGACGTAGGAGTTTCGAGTATCGCTATCGTAGAGGAGTGTGCCAGCGGGCATTCGAAGAAGTCGAGCAATGAGATACAGGTCACCTGCCGCACCCGCGGTGTTGAACAACAGCCCGATGAACGCCCCAAACGCGAGGAGTGGACTCGGCGCAAACAACAGTGGCACAAAGAGCAGCGTCAACACGCAGAGCGGTGCAGCACCAACGACGAGATTATCCTCTCGTTTCTGGAACTGATGGAATGGGCAGGCGTAGAATGCGCCCAGCTGTGGCACCATGCCATAGGAGACGCGATAGCCCCGAAGCCGATAGACAAGCCCGTGGACGAACTCGTGGAGCACCGTCGTAATTCCAATCGAAGCGACCAACGCAACCGCCACCCCACTTGACCGAATCGTGAACGAGACGCTCGTCGGTGTCTCCTGGAACTCGAATATCGTCGCCAATCTTTCGGCACCCTGTGCCTGCCAGAGGAGGCTTCCGAACACGAGTGCAGCGACTGGCAAGACGACGAGTACGATCCCGAGCAGTATCGGTAGCGAGTACCGAAATTCGGTCGGTTCCCGATAGCCTGCTGGCGTTGTCGGAACGAGTGTGTCCGACGGTTCATGTTCACTCAGTGGCATTCTCTCACCACTGTTCGCCTCCAACTAATGTATAGACCCCAGCGGGCGGGTGACGATTGTTCGGACCGATTGGCTTCGTGCTGCTAGAAAATGAGGGCCCGCGTTTTGGCCGATTATTCGGCGCCGAAGGCTTTCCGCA
This sequence comes from Haladaptatus sp. CMSO5, assembly GCF_036689885.1. Taxonomy (NCBI): domain Archaea; kingdom Methanobacteriati; phylum Methanobacteriota; class Halobacteria; order Halobacteriales; family Haladaptataceae; genus Haladaptatus; species Haladaptatus sp. CMSO5. The sequence continues at coordinate 147,381 of NZ_JBAHVW010000001.1, read as the reverse complement.
TGTTCGCTTCGTCTTCCGGGGAGAGGTTCGTGCGGAGCACTTCTGGGTCGAACGCTTTCAGTTCCTCGAGGACGCGCTCTTCTGACCACTGGTTTACGAGCATGAAGATTGCTGATTCCTCATTGCCGACGGATTCACTCACTTCCTTCATGAATTCGTCGTCGATTCCGATGTCACCGAACTTTCCGGTCAGGCCACCGATAACGCTCCCGACGGCGATTCCAGCGATTGGGTTCAAAAAGAGCATTCCAACCAGTGCACCCCAGAACGCACCGCCGAGCGCGCCTTCTCCGACCAGATTACGCGCCTGATTGAACTTCAATCGCCCTTTCTTGTTTCGAGAGACCACACACGCGTCTGCCAGCGTCAGCAGCTCTTCTTTGCGTAGCTCGGCAAGCTTGTCGCGTACTTTCGATGCGCCGTCTTGACTGTCGAACGAGAGGACGAGTAGTTCACTCATTAAAATACACCTAGACTGATACACTTGAGACACTTTATACTACCCCTGAATTTCTATCTTGAGTATCTATTCTGCGAGGAGCTGGCAGGCACTCCGTCAGCCACTTTTCGGAGATGAACCACCGTCGCTCGGGAGTTGACGTGAGAAAGAAGCCTAGGCCGGGATTTGAACCCGGGCTCTCGTCCTTACCAAGGACGCGCTTTACCGCTAAGCTACCCAGGCAGGCAATACCAACTTACGCCGACCCGTCTTTAGACGTTTCGATTCGCATCAGGGGTCGGTTGCCGAGGTGCGAACCCCGTCATCGACTGCCGTCCCCGCGTCGTGGGCGGCGAGATGGCTCGCGAGCGACTCTGTGACGGCGTCTGAGAACAGCGTTTCCGGGTCGGGAAACACCACGGCGTCGTAGGTGGTGGTCAGGTCGCGGACGAACGCCCGGAGGGTTGGTGAGGTGGTCGCGCCGACGGCGGTGGTTCCCGCGACGAGCGCGAGGTCGAACACATCGCGCTCTAAGTTGCGGTCGAGGCTGTCGGTGTCGGCGTCGGCTTCTGCGCGCCGGGTCTGGTCGCGGCCGAACGCCTGGACGGTGGCGACGGCATTGTCCGCGGCCTCGGTTCGCGCGAGGAGGTGAAAGCCACGCGAGACGAGTACGTCCGCGGCGAGCACATCTAAGTTCGCTTGCTCGACGTCGGTTTCCCACGAGGGGTTCTGCGTGAGCGTCCGGGTGAGCCGGAGGCCTTCGTAGATGAGTTGGACACCCGCGGCGCGGGTGCGAATCGCGTTTGGTTCGACGTTTTCTATCGCCTGCGCACAGAGAAGTGTCAGAACGCCCGGGGCCATCGACCCGGCAGAGAGTATGGCCTCAATATCGCCACGCAACCGCGCTGGCTCGATATCGCGTATCGCGTCCAGTGCGGCGTGGCGAACCGCATCGGCTTCCTCCATTGGCCCAATTTAGCGGCGGGAAGGGCAAAGACCTTTGGAAACGGACGGTCACTTCCTGCCATGATTTCGACCACGGACACCGACGGGCTGCGGGTGGTCACCCTCAACCGTCCAGACCAGCGAAATGCACTCTCCACGGACGCGCTTCGCGCGCTCGAACGCGCCGTCACCGAGACGGACGCCGCCGTCATCTACATCCACGGCGCGGGCAGCGCGTTCTCTGCGGGCGCTGATTTGGCCGAAGTCCAGCAGCTAGACGGTCCGGCGGCCAAGGAATTTGCCGAACTCGGACAGCGCGTGGCGACCGCTATTGAAGATGCAGCGGCCGTCACCGTCGCGGGCATCACCGGCCCGGCGCGCGGCGGCGGCGTCGAGATGGCACTCGCCTGTGACCTGCGGGTTGCTACCCCTCGCGCAACCTTTGCAGAACCGGGCGTCGTGTTCGGCCTCTTTGGTGCGTGGGGTGGGACGGTTCGCCTGCCGAAAATTGTTGGCCAGGGCGAGGCGCTCGACATCGCGCTCACCGGCCGCGTCGTCGATGCTGAGGAAGCTCTTCGGATGGGCCTTATCTCTCAAATTACCGAAAACCCGCAGGCGGTCGCAGAGCGCATCGCGACGAACAATCCAGACGCTCTCCGCATCGTGAAACAGCGTGTCCGCGACGATGCTCTACGCGAAGCCCAAGAGCAGGCCGAAGCCGACGCCTTCGCCCACCTCGTCGAGAATGCGGTCGATTTTGACGCGCACCGAAAAGGTTGAGTTTACGCCATGTGTGGCTAACCCATGCCCGAGTGCTCGTACTGCGGTGAGTCGTTTTCTTCTGCGGAAGCGTACCACGACCACCTCCGGAGTGCCCACGCCACAGAACTCGGGCCAATCGACCGCCGTCGCGTCGGGCTGACTGGGAACGAGTCCACCGCGACCGACGTGGCTCCCTACGCCCTCGTCATCGTCATCATCGCCGTCGCGGGCGTCGTCGGCTACGTCATGTTCTTCGCGGGGGGCGGCGACATCCAGCCGACCAACCTCGGCGGGGCGCACTACCACGGCCCCATCACCGCAGAAATCGGCGGCGAGCAACTCGACTTCAGCCAGCCGCGCTTCCAGAATCAGGATTCGGCGTTCCACTTCGAGGGCGGCGACGGCTCTCAGTGGCACGGCCACGCGAATCAAATCACCCTCAAATACGCGATGGGCACGCTCAACATTTCGGTAACGGAAGCCTCTGTAACCTACGATGGAACCACCTACGCGCAGGCAAACGGCGACACGGTTCGCGTCCAGGTGAACGGTGAGTCGGTGAACCCGGCCGAATATCTGCTCAAAGAGGGAGACCGAATTACGATTGTCGCACGAAGCGGTTAGAGCGAGGAAAGCGGCGCAGGTCCTGGCGGGATGTTGCGCTTGTGTTCGCTGTTCGTGTACAGTTCGTCGACGCGATCTACGACCGACTCAGAAACGCCGAGTGCCGTCATCGTCTGGGCCTTGGTAAGCGGGCCATCGATGTAGAGCGCGAGCACCTGGTCTAAGGTGTCATACGGGACGCCCATCTCTTCTTCGTCGGTCTGGCCGACCCACATTCCTGCGGTCGCGGTTTTCGCGGCGAGGTCTTCTGGCACCCCAATATGGCGGGCGAGTTGGCGCACCTGTCCTTTGTACAGATTCGCGATCGGGTGGCAGTCGACCGCGCCGTCGCCGTACTTCGTGAAATAGCCAACGAGCGCCTCAGAGCGGTTGCCCGTACCGAGGACGAGCCGCGATTCGTGATTCGCCACGAGGTAGTTGAGCACCGCTCGCGTGCGCACCCTGACGTTGCCTGCGGCGAGTTGGTCGTCTTTCGCCTCGGGAACCGCAGCCAAGAACGCATCCACAATCGGGTTGATTTCGATGACGTCGTATTCGATTTCGAGCAGTTGGGCGACGCGCTCTGCGTCGCTCATGTTGTCCGCGGCATTCACCTCGCTCGGGAGCACGAGGCCGTGGACGTTCTCCTTCCCGAGTGACTCGACGGCGAGGTGGGCGGTGAGCGTCGAGTCGATGCCGCCAGAAAGGCCGAGCACGGCTCCTTCGACGCCCGCGGCGCGTACCTGGTCGCGGATGAACTGGGTGATGTGTTCGCGGTGTGCGTCCAGTTCGTTCTCGGTGAACGAGAGGTCGATACGCTTTGTGGCGTCAACCGTTTGCGTGTCGGTCATTGGCGAGAATATGGGCGGGAGTGCCAAATAGCCTTGTCACTGCGGCGATTTTGTGGACGATTGTTGCGTCTTTTGGTAGTATGTAGCTTCGAAGACGCAAAGCCGAGTCTCTCCGATAGTGTTTAGAAAATGCGTCGGCCGGGAGTGAGCACCGCGAAAGCGGTGCGAACAACGGAGAGACGTGGTCTCTCCGGGAGTTCACCGAGCGAAGCGAGGTGAACGTCGGCCGACAAACGACCGCAGGGAGTGCGTCGGCCGGGAGTCGAACCCGGATTAGAGCCTTGGGAAGGCACTGTCATGCCATTAGACCACCGACGCTCGTTTCGCTTGCGTCGAGCCGTACCTCACTTCGTTCGGTACGACACCGACGCCCACTTTGTCCACGCCGAGCCTCGCGTTACTTCGTTCCGCGAGCCACTGGCGTTCAGTGTGCGTCTTTCACTTCTCCGTCTTCGCACTTGAACGTAGCGTTTCTGTAAGTGACCCACGACTAAAGTCGTGGGCTTTCGCGTGGACTCCCGTTCTGTCCATCGCTGGCGGGTGAATACTCACCACTCACGTTCAGCGTCCCGCGATTCAAGCGCACACCTACGGGTGCGCCTCCATCCGACGACTTTTGCGTCGAGCGGAGATGTTTGAGACCGATGTTCTTCGCTGCGTTATAATCAGCATGGAGCGAGTAGCCACACTTCAAGCACTCGAATACGTCCTGCCCGTTCGAGGACGGACGGTTTCCTCTGTGGGTGAACCCGCACTTAGAACATCGCTGGCTCGTGTACTGTGGGTTCACCTGTTCGACCGAGATACCTTCCACTTCGGCCTTGTACGAGACGTACTCGAAAAGGCGTCGGAACGCCCATGCGTGGAACTTCTTGGCGCGAGGCATCCGTTCACGAATCCCCGTCAGATTCTCGAACGCGATGATACGACAATCGTTCTCAACGGCTTCCGCGACGAGACCCTTAGACACAGTGTGCAAGAACTGTTCGTATCGTCCGGTCTCGGTGTGGCCGACCGACTGGATGGTCTCGTGAGCGGCCCGTGTCCCGCGCTGCTGGAGTGACCCGCGTCGTTTCTCGAACTCCCGATGCCAATGGTTCAATTCAGACCCGCTCCAGAATCTCCCCGTGGAGGTAACGGCGGTGTTTTCGATGCCGAGGTCAACGCCGAGGACTGTGCTGTGCCCGTCGTTGCCTTCGTCCGACATCTCAGCCTCCACGTCCGCCTTTGTTCGGATGTGAAGGTAGAACTCGCCGTCTCGATAGTGTAGTTCTGCGCCGGTCACCTCGTAGTCATCGTTGAACAGATACGCCGAGTGGGGCGTCGTCCGTCTCTCGTTGGGGAGAATGTAGTCGGCGGTGATACGCCCCTCAACAGTTGACAGTGTGGCGTGGTCATCGTTGAACGTCGCACACCGCTTATCGTAGACGAGCGTCGGCGCGGAGAAGTGCGGTCTCCCCGCGTAATCGCCTCGCTTCCATCTGGCAACGACGCTCTGGATGGCGTCAGCGGCCTTGTTGCGGGCGTTTTGGACGAGGTTCGCTTGCAGTCTCGTTTGAGAACGCACCTTGGTGTATGTTTCTCGTTGGAGTTGGGCTTTACTCGTCGTCTTGTACTCACCCCGCCATGCGTGGTCTACGACGTAGTTCGAAGCCCATAGAAATTCGGCGATGGTTTCGTGGAGGAGGTCAGCATCGCTGTCGGCCACATCGAGTTTGACGGGGACAGTGCGTCGAACCTCCATCCGTACTTCAGATGTTGGGGTGCATTTTTATAAGTATTCACTTCCAGTGGGGAGTCGGTTGGCCATTGAGTGTGGTTCGTGTGGTGTGTGGTCGGATTCCTCCCACGGCTAAAGCCGTGGGGTTCCTCCTTGAATCAGTCTGAACCTCTCAGCGCGTCCCGTAGGTTCCCGGCGCGGGCAACATGGCGTAGGCAACGGCGGCGAGCACCGTCACCACCCCAAGGACAAGAAACGTCGTCTCGAAGCCGGTGTAATCGCTGAGGACGCCAACGAGCGCCGGGCCGGAGGCGCTCATCAGGAAGAACACGGTGCGCACGAGGCCCCATGCCGCGCCCTGCACCTCGTCGGGCAACAGGCGAATGATGTAGGCGTTGGTCACGGGGTAGCCGCCGAGGCGCACACCCATCACCACCGCGAGGATGGCCAGTGGGATGAGGCCGGAGACGAACGGCAGGACGAACAGCGGGAGCGCGGCGATGGCCGCCGAGGCGACGAGGACGATGCGGTCGTTGTACGCATCGGCAACCCCGCCCGCCAGTGGCTGGGCAACCGCGGCGGCAAGGAAAATAAGACCGTAGAGGCCGGCGGCGGTGCCTTGGTCCAATCCCTTTGCCTCCGTCAAGTAGGTCGGGAAGAAGGCGGCGAACCCCTGAAAACTCGTAATCAACAGCGTGACGGCAATCACGGTGATAACGACCGGACGGGTCAGCACGCCGCTGATGATGCCGTCCATGTCGCCTGCGACGCTTCGGCCGTCGCTGCCGACCGCCGCCGACCGGGCGTGCGGGACGACGCGCCACACGTAGAGGCCGGTGAGGAGAAACAGCGGGACGGTGAGGCCAAGCGTCGCACGCCACCCGATGGTCACGACGAGGAGACCCGCAAGAAACGGGAGGACTGCGCCGCCGATACTGCCCGCAGAGAGGGTCACGCCAATCGCCGTCCCGTCGCTTTTGTCGTACACCGCAGAGAGGAGCGTCCCGCGCGGTGGGCCATAGAGGCCCATTGCGAGGCCGAGTATTCCACTCGTGGCGACGAGCACCCCGAACACCGGCGCGCCAGCAAGCCCGACGATGGCGAGCGCGGTGAGGCCCATACTCGCGCCGAGCAGGGTTCGCTCACCGAGGCGGTCTACGAGCAATCCAGCGGGAAACTGCGACACGGCGTAGCCAACCCACAGCGCGGAGTAGGCGAGTCCTGCCGCCGCGTTGTCGAGGGCGAACGTCGTCTTTATCTGCGGGAGTAAGGCAGGAATCGCGGCACGTAGGCCGTAGACGAGAAACCAACCAAACGAAATGGAGAGTAGTATAGGCCCCCGCCCATTGCTCCAGAGGCTTCGAATGCTCGCTGCAAGCGAGCCCTGGTCTGCGAGGTCGGAGGCCATTCACCGAGTCTTTTTCGCGCTCGGTGAAAACCGTATGTACGCCGTCAGGTGCTGCCGATTTTTAGAGACCACCTTGATTCGTGTGCGTGTTCCAGCCGTCTTGGATGCCAGACAGGCTCGTGCCGTCCATGAACCGGTTGCCGCTCACGATTGCGTCTTTGACCGATGCGCGGCTGTACTGGTAGAGGGTTCCGGACTTGAACTCGTTGTTCTGGAGTCTGACGTAGTCTGCGCCGTCGTCCAGAATGAGCGAGATGCCGTCTCCGCCCTTGTTGTGATAGAACGTACATCCGGAGATGTCCACCCACGGCGCGTCGATGACGAGGCCGTGGCGCTTTTCGCCGGACGCCGGATTCAATCGAACCTCCCAGTTGCGAATCTTCACGTTCGCGCGGCTGATTCTGCCGAGCTGTGCGCGGCTGCCCTCGCCGCCGGTGTCGTTTATCGTCCAGTTCGAGCAGATAATCATCCCCTCGTCGTCGCCGTCACCCGTGAACTCACAGATGTACTGCGAGCGGTCTGAATTGACGTGGATGTTTGTGAGTTGGCAGTGTTTGGTGTCGCCGTTCACCCGGATGAGTTCGGATGGTGTACCCTGCTTTGCGTCGATGTAGATGCTGTTTGCGACGGCGTGACGGGCTTTGGCCACCCAGAGGGCGGCGTACGAATAGCCGCGATCTTCTGCGTTGTCGTTGATGAGGTGGCACTTGTACGCGAAGTCGCCGTCACCGAGCCGAAGCATCCCCGCCCCACAGTTTTTGATTTGGGTGTTCCGGATGCTCACCTGGCCCTGGTGGCCCGCGCTGTAGATGCCGTTGTTGATGAATCCCTCGATGAACGAGTTCTCGATGACGATGTGGCCGAGATGGTCGCGTTCGAGCGAAATCCCCATCGGGTGCTCTTGTTCGTTCTGGGCGGGGTCGTAGTATCCGCCGTCTGGCATCGTGACGCTCACGTAGCCTCGGCCGGTGTCCTTGAGCAACGTCGGGTGAATGGAGTACACCTGACCGTACTCGCGGTCCATCTCACCGACGATTTTGCAGTTGTTGATGTAGAGGTATTCGTCAACTGCTGCAATAATCGACGACGCAGCCACGTTCTCCGTGGTGATGTCGAACGTGATGTTTTCGGTGAGGAACATGTCCGCGCGGTTCGGTTCCCCACTCCCTAGCTTCAGGAAGTGCGTCATCTGCGGGTTGGTACATTTGACCTTCGCCTGTGGCTTGCCGATGATGCCGAAGGCGTCGAATCTATCGACGGTCACAGCTGTGTTCCACGTATACTCGCCTTCCGGGAGCACGTAGAGCGTCGTGCTGTTCAGGCCGCCGTCGAAGTCGTTTTTGATGAACGCGCCGAGGTCGTCGTCGGTGCCGGGTTCGACGCCGCGTTCGGTCACGTCCACGACGTTCCAACTCTCTACCGACATCGATTCGAGCACGGCACCGCCCGAGATTTTGAGGCTCCCGGGGTTCGTCACGCCTGCGTCGTCTTCCTGTGCGCCCGTGATGGGCGACTGGAACTTCACCGGGCCGGGCCCGTTTTCGTCGCCCTCGTAGGCGCGCATCGACCACGTCTGGGCCACCGAATCGCGTAGCTGAACGCTTCCCTCACCCGTGCCCGAGGTACTCCACGAAGAGAAGTCGTCTTTGGCCTCTATATCGTCGATATTGAGGATGTTGTTCCCTTCGAGGTCTAAGTTGCCATCAACAGAGAGCGCGCTCCCTTCTGGGGTCAGACTATTGAACGTCGGTTCTGGGGCAAACCTGCCGTTCGACGTGAACCCAAGACCTGCGGCACCCGCAAGCGCGAGCAGTCCGCGTCGCGTTGTGTTCATCGACTCATCCGACTCGTCAGGCTCGTTTGATTTGTTACTCATTCTAACTCTCACTCTAGAGAGACTGTAGTCCTGTACTGATTGTTATTATAGCCTGATTAAATCATGTTGTAACAAAATGGTGATTCTGGGTTTACATCTACTGAAACCTCGAATTTTCGGGTTTTAAACAATTTCATGCACATTTCGCCTAGCCAATTTGACATTTTAGAATTTGACACATACACTAGATAACGTGTGACACAATTTCCTCGTTGTTTCACCGATTTTGAGGCCGCTCAATCCTCGGCAGTCACCGCCTAACGTCCGTTAAAAGCTGTGTAACAATACCCACTTGCCGTCGTAGTGATGCTGGGGGAGAAGAGTGTACGAAACTGTGTTCGGTTATATTCGCTGTGGGGCCTGGCTGTGAAGACCGTTCCGACGGGTATCGAGGTTCTCGACCGAAAGCTCGGGGGCGGAATCCCGGCTGGAAGTCTTGTTGCGCTCGTTGCGCCGCCTGCGAGTCAGTCAGAGTTAATTCTCTTTGAGCTGACCGCGACGCGCGAGACGCTGTATCTTACGACCGCACGGTCTACGGCGGCCGTCCGCGATGCCCTTACGCGTACGAACACCCGGGTTGGGTCGCCAACCATCAAGGAAGTCGAGGCAGACGCACCGATCGACCACGCCCTGCGGCTGATTCGTCAGTTGCCAGAGGGCGCGAATCTCATCATCGACCCCATCGACGTGTTGGAAGAAGATGGCGGGATTCGGTATCGAAACTTCCTGAACGACGTGCAGACGCACATGATGAACATCGGCGGTATTGCCTACCTCCACTGCCTCGACGGGCGTGCCGTTCCACCGATGCGCGACACCACCGAATACATGGCTGATCTCGTGTTCACGCTCGCAATGGACGTGAAAAGCGACAGTATCGAAACCCGCCTCACGATTCCGAAATATCGTGGCGGCGTGGCGACCGGCGACGTCATCAAGCTCCAGTTGGCAAACCGGGTCGCTATCGATACGAGCCGCGACATCGCCTAACCTGCACTTTTCACCCTGTCACTACGTCCAAAAGCCGTTCTGTTGCTCGTTCTGAAAAGCGAAGCGGTCGCCGCCACCACGGGCCGTTTCCTGAGTCATTCGACCACTCGGTGACGATATGGTTTGCCGTTGCGCCCGCCTCGGGCGAACTCAGCGGCACTGCTCGCTCGTACAACCGCGAGCCTTCGGGGTCGCCACGCACCAGCACCCGAGCGTCGAACGGGTCGCGCTTCAAGTGCGCGTTCGACGAAAAGGCGGCTTGCTGTTCGGCTGGGAGGTGTGCGAACGCTTCGCCTGTCACCGGGTCTGTGGCGAGTTCGAACTGGCCAATGAGATAACAGCCCCAGCGCGGCGAAATCCACGACGCGGGCTGGTCACCAACCGTCGAGAGCGTCGCGTAGAAAAACAGGTAATCGCCCGCCGAAAGCTCGGAGAGCGGTTTTGCCTTCACGCCAAACGGGTCGCCGTAGGTGTAGGCCTCACACGGGCCATAACCCGCGAACTCGGGGTCTAGGTGGACGGGCGTGTCTCGTATCTCGGCTGGAATGTCCATCGAGAGCCCGAGGTCGGCGTACGTTGCCACCGGTTCGATGGTGGCTTTTTCTTCGGGAATCGGAACGTATTCGAAGCGTCCGTCGTCGTAAATCGGGCCACGAAAGCCGGGAGCGTTGGTGTTCGCACCGACGTTGATGGCGACGCTTCTCGGCATGGTCGTCACTCAGCGGGCAATGAATTTATTCTACGCGGAGAGCGGCTGGATACACTGTTTGCAGAAAATGAAGATGGGGTCTGGCTCGTTTTGGGTGCCACAGTGGGGGCAGCTTCTGAACTCGCCTGCGACCGTCCCGCTGTGGCTCCGGAAGTCCGCGCTCGCGCTCGCGGCGTCGAAGCCGGAGGCGTCGCTTGGCGAGAACTGTTCGAAGCGAGATTCGTCGCTCGTTTTGAGGTACTGATAGACCAGCAGGTGGATGATGGTAAAGCCGATGATGTAGGCAACGACCCATCCCCACGCGTCGAGCATATCCTGAGATACGTTGTCAAGGTACTTTGTCTCTTCGGCGTTACACGGGGTTAGGCAGGCCGAAGTCGGATAATTCGGTCGTCGCCGGATTTCGCCGCCCCGCGGCCGTCCCGGTTGCTGGTTGTTACGTACAGGTGGCCGTCTGGTCCCGAAAATGGCGTTCGCAGGCGGCCATAGTCATCGACTAACAGCTCCTCTTGTTCGACGACGTCTCGCCCATCGAAGCGGATTCGACGCAGGTGTGTCGCTTTGAGCGTCCCGAAGAAGAAGTCGCCTTGCCACTGGGTGATGGGGCCGTCGTAAAACATCGCCCCGCCCGGCGCGATGGTCGGCGTGTAGGAGGCAAGCGGGTCGGTGAACTCGCCGTCTGAGTCACCCATGACTTCGGGCCACCCATAGTTGTTCCCGGCTTCGAGGACGTTGATTTCGTCAGAGTGGTCGGGGCCGTGTTCGACCGAGAACAGTTCGCCGTCGCGGAAGGCAAGCCCCTGTGGGTTTCGGTGGCCGTAGGTGAACACCTCGTTGTCGAACGGGTTGTCGGGGTGGGGGTCGCCCTCGAAGGTCAGGCGAAGCACCTTCCCGTTCAGCGTCTCGGTATTTTGCGGGCCTTCCTGTCGGGCGTCGCCCGCGGTCGCGTAGAGTGCGCCCTCAGGCCCAATCGCAAGCCGCCCGCCGTCGTGGGTTCTCGCGCCGGGTATCCCGTCGAGAATCGGCTCGAAGGCCCAGTCGTTGGTCAGGTCGTGGCGGAGGATGCGATTTGCGAGGCCTGCGTCTGAATTGTACGTCTGGTAGGTGTAGGCCACGTCGTCCTCGGGATGGAACACGAGACCGAGTAAGCCACCTTCGCCCTGGGCAGCAGTGGAATCGCTCATGTCGAGGGCGACCTCGTGGTCGCCGTCTCGCGCCCGGACGATGCGCCCGGGGCGTTCGGTGATGAAAAGGTCGCCGTCGCGGAACGCCGCCTCCCACGGTACTTCGAGGTCGGAGACGACCGACTCAACGACGATTTCTTGCTCGCCAACGGTCGTCGTCGTGTTCTCGGGGGCGGGGCCGCCAACACCGGGGAGCGTACAGCCCGCCAGTCCTGCACTCGCGGCGGCGAGGCCCGCGAGGTAGGTTCGTCTGTCCATAGACTGGGTAGCAGCCACGGCGGGAAAAGCCCTCCTTTGGGAGGGTTTTCGAGGAGTTGGCGTCGTGTTTTGCCAGCGCACTGTAGTGGGCTGCGCCAGCGGAAACGTCGGCACATGTGATGCTGTGCGGTTCCGGCTCCTCGAATGACCGACGCATGGCTCACCAACGAGGGGGACACGAGTAGGTTGCTGTCGCAGAAGTCAGTTCGGCGGCGTTCGGTCGCGCCCGAACTCGTCGAACACGTCCAGATTCTCGGGGAGGTCGTACGGAATCTTGCGGTCGTCGCGGTGGCTTTCGTATTTCTCGTCTACCGGGTGGGCAACGGACTCCCAGCCGGGTTTCACGCGGACGCTCTTTGCGGGTTGGCCGACGACGACGTGGTGGGCGGGCACGTCGTGTTGGACGACCGAGCGTGCGCCGACGACGGAGTTCTCACCGACTTTGACGCCTGCACGCACCATCGCGTCGAAGGTGAGGCGCACGTCGTCTTCGACGATGGTGTGGAAGTTTTCGACTGCGGTTTGGTCGTTGATGTCGTGGTCGTGGCTGTAGACGTGGACGCCATCAGAAATCGAACAGCGCTTGCCAATGGTGAGCTTGCCGCGGTCGTCTAGGTGGACGTCGTCGTGGATGACGGTGTTGTCGCCCACAGAAATGTTGTGGCCGTAGGTCATCGTGACGCCCTTGAAGATGCGGAGGTTGTCGCCTGCGTCCTCGAACAGATGGTTTGCGAGCATCTGGCGGAAACGGAGGGCGAACTCAATGTTGTCTGCCATCGGCGTGGCGTCGAACTGCCGCCAGAGCCACTGGAGGTGTTTCGAGCGTTTGAACTGCTCTTCGTCTTTTTCGGCGTAGTATTCGCTTTCGAGCGAGGAGTTACACGGGTCGTACCCCTGCAGGCGGACGCGCTCTGCGGTCGAGATGTCCTCGCCGTTTTGCCATCGCTCGTACGCTTCTCGGTCGCCATAGAGGTCAATGAGGACGTCTTCGACGACCTCACAGGTGCTTTCATCGTCAGAAGAGAGGCGGTCGTCGACCTCGTCGATGAAAGCGCGGATACCTGCCTCGGCGCCAGCGGGCAGGTGAACGTGTCGCTTCGTCATGTCCACCGGTTCACGCTGGTGACTGATAGGGGTTTCCGTTACGGCACTCCCGGTAGCGCCCGGCACAATAACTGTACCGGCCGTACGGCGGAAAATCCACACGGATAAGTGCCTCTCTCACCTACCCGCGCACATGCACTCTCGAACACTCGGCGATTCTGGCGTCGAGGTAAGCGAAGTCGGGTTCGGCGCGTGGGTCGTCGGCACCGACTGGTGGGGCGACAAAACCGAAGACGAGTCCGTAGAGATGGTTCAACACGCCCTCTCTGAGGGGATTACGTTTTTCGACACGGGCGACGTGTACGGCCACGGGCGCTCTGAGGAACTCATCGGGAAAGCCCTCGCAGAACACCGCGACGAGGTCACCATCGGGACGAAAATCGGCTACGACTTCTACAATCACGCACAGGCGGGCCACGGAGAGATTCCGAAGAACTTAGACCCAGACTGGATGCGCCAGTGCGTCGAGAAAAGTATCGACCGACTCGGCGTCGAGCACATCGACTTCCTCCAACTGCACAACGCGAACGTCGCGGAAGTCACCCCCGAGGTCATGGACGTGCTCTCCGACCTGCGCGACGAAGGCCGCGTGGACGCCCTCGGCTGGGCGCTTGGCCCCTCGATTGGCTGGCTCGCAGAGGGCGACCGCGCCGTCGAACTCGACTTCGACGCCGTCCAGACCGTGTTCAACATGTTCGAGCAGGTTCCTGGCCAGCACTTCATCGACACCATCCGCCGGGAGAATGCGGACACCTCCGTCATCGCGCGGGTGCCCCACTCCTCTGGTCTCTTGAACGAGCAGGTTCGCCCCGAAACGGAACTCGAAGCCGGCGACCACCGTGGCTTCCGCCCCGACGAATGGTACGAGACGGGCTGGGAGAAACTCGAAACGGTGCGCTTCCTCGAACAAGACGGCGCACGAACCATGGCACAGGCGGCCATCCAGTGGCTCCTCAGCCACGACGAGGTCGCCTCCGTCACGCCGACGTTCCACTCGACCGACGACATCACCGAGTGGGCCGCCGCCTCGGAGACGCCACCGCTCACAGTCGAGGAACAAGCCCGCGTCGCAGAGCTGTACGAAACAAACTTCAAAATCGACAGAAACGACGGCATGGACAGCCTTCGGTCGTCGGTCGACGGCGAAGACATCGACGCCGCAGGCCTGAAACTTAAGAACGCTGGCGCATAATCCGAACCCCTTCACTGCAACTCGAAAACAGCAGGGAGAAAGACGTCTGACGCAGATTTTCGTTCACTTTCACTACGGTTTACTTGTTTGGTTATGTAGAACGACACTGCGGGCCGACAGAACCCCTTCATTGCGAGTCGAAATACATTGACTGTGACCTGTCTGACGTTCGAGATGAACCGCGAGTCAGGCGCGCAAACCTGTTGGCTACCCAAGATTTATCGCACACTCCTGAGTCGATTCACATATGGGAGCTGCTCTGCTCGTCAACCAGCGCATTGCACCCGGACAAACCGAGCGCGCGAAGGCGTTGCTCTCGCAGTTCGATAACCCCGAGTACGCAGACGCCGTGCTCGCCATTCTCGATGCGGAGGGGGTCCACACCGAATCCGCCTTCCTCAGAACCGACGAGGACGGCGATTTCGTTACCTACTACATCGAAGCCGAAGACCGCGCGACGGTGTACGACGTGTTCAAGCAAGTCACCGAGAACCCCGACGAACTTTCAGACGAGATGGCCGCGTTCCTCACCGAGTTCAACGACGTGATGGACGGCGACCCCTATCTCGTCGAGTCTGAGGTCCTCTATCACCTCGTGAATCCCGAACGCCCGACTTGAATCCTGCCCGCAGCCACACCTTCTTTGTCCCCCGCCGTGTAGCCGTGGCAATCAATGACACGAGATGACTCTGCGTGGGACTCATCGCTCTACGATTCGAACCACTCGTTCGTCCACGAGTACGGCGCGTCGCTCGTCGACCTGCTCGCCCCCGAACCCGGCGAGCGCATCTTAGACGTGGGCTGTGGGACGGGCCACCTGACGGCGCAATTGGCGGACAGCGGCGCTGAAGTCGTCGGCCTCGACCAGTCTGCCGAGATGCTCACACAGGCCCGTGAGCAATACTCTGACCTCACGTTTATCCAAGGCGACGCTCGCAACATCGAGTTCGAGCGCCCGTTCGACGCCGTGTTCTCGAACGCCGCGCTTCACTGGATTTCCGAGGCGGCTGCGGTCGCAGACACGCTCGCGGCCGCCCTCAAACCCGGCGGGCGATTGGTGGTCGAACTCGGCGGAACTGGCAACATCGAAACCATCGAGACGGGCCTCATCGACGCCGCTGCGGACGCGGGGTACGATATTGCGCCCGCAAACCCGTGGTACTTCCCCTCCATTGGCGAGTACGCGACCGTGCTCGAAGGCGCGGGCTTCGAGGTGCGAGATGCGACCCTCTTCGACCGACCGACGACGCTCGATGACGGTGAGGCGGGCCTCGAAAACTGGCTGCGGATGTTCGCGGGCGCAATGCTTGACGAGATTCCCGCAGACGACCAGCAAACGGTTCTCAACGATGTCACTGCGCGACTACGACCAGTGTTGTTCGAAGAGGGAGACTGGGTGGCCGACTACCGGCGGTTGCGGGTCAGAGCGATCAAGTCGTGAAACGGGCCGTCGGAGGAGCCTCTCGTCAGCGAAAAACGAACCTTAGTCAGCGGGCTGTAGCGTCGTCCCCTCAGGTGCACTAAAGGTCTCACCTTTCCACTCGATATCGAGGCGGTGGCGCGAGACGTACGGCGCAATGTCCTCGACGCTGAGCAGGCCGCGGTAGACACCGTCTCCGACCACGGGCAGGTGTTTCACGCCGGTCTTTTGCATCGTATCGGCCGCGACGTGGACGCTCGTCTCCGGCGTCACGGTCACGACGGGACTCGACATGAAGCTGGAAACGGGCAAGTGCGTGCTCTCCTCTGCGACGAGTGCGACGATGTCCGCCTCCGTCACCACTCCCACTACCGTTTCCGTGTCGTCAATGACGACGAGCGCGGGCACGTCTGGTTCTCTGAGCAAGTAGGCGGCCTCCGTGGCGGTCGCAGTTGGTGGAACAGTCGGGAGCGCAGTTGCCGCGAGTGAAGCAACGTAAATCTGTATCATCTTATCTGTGACAAGCAGCTACCACTGTTTAATAGTTCTGGACATACACATTAATATTCTTTAGATAACTAGGTGAATACCATCTAATCTGCACCACTCTCTGTTGTTTGTCCGCCAAATATGTTCGAAATTGTGCGTTTGACTTCTGCAGTACTTAATCCCGTTAAAAAATGTCGCCGGTTTCAGAAAAATCGAGAAATCGTCGGTTGTCGCTTACGCGAGGAAGACGTGGCGTGGGCGGTCTGCGAGGATGTCGCGACCCCACTGGACGGTGTCGCGGAACGCCTCGCTCCGGAAGAAGGCCATCGCGGCGTCGCGGTCGCGCCACTGGCTGGCGATGAACATGTCGTTTTCGTCATCCAGATTGGCGAGCAGCGCCGTCTCTAAGTGGCCGTCCATGTCCGCGAGCAGGCCGCCGACGACCTCGAACTTCTCCACGAAGTCGTCGCGGTACTCGGGTTTCACGGTGTAGAACATACCCATCGTCCCGAAACCGGACTCCTCGCCTGCGCGGGCAACGATGCCCGGCAGGTCTGCGAGGAACCCACCCGCAGTGTTCGCCGCACTCTGGGTTTTCCAGATGCTGACGATTGCCGTCTTGTCCGCCACCTCGGCGGTGTACACGGCGGTTTTGACGTGCGTGTCGTAGTGGTCGAACCGCTCGCGCATGCTGTCCACTTCGTCGTACACGTCCTGTGGGTCGGCCTCGGAGTAGAGCACCATCGACCACACGTCTTCGCCGTGTGGCTGTCCGGAGTAGATGTTGAGGTCTTCCAATTCGGCGCGGAGGTCATCGTCCTCCTCGGTGCCGTGAGAGGCGGACTCGTCGGTGTCCGCATCTTCTTCGTCCGCTGTTTCGTCACCGAGCAGTGCGCCCATCCCCGATTCGACGCCATCTAAGTCAGAGAGGAAGCCGGCGGCCGTCTCCGCGGCGCGCTGATTCTTCCAGAGGCTGATGACGCCCGCGTGACCTGCGTCTGCGCGAACCGTGGTCATGACGTGCGTGTCGTAGTGGTCGAAGTTTTTGCGCAGCCCGCTCACCTCGGCGGCGAGGTCTTCTGCGTCGGCGGTTGACCGGAAGATGAGGCCGTAGCCCGCTTCGTCGTACTCGGCAAGCGAGATGCCGTGGGTCCGAAGTGCTTGTTCGAACTGTTCTGCATCCACTTCTTCGTGGGTTGGCTCGTCGTCGTCCGCGACGGGTGGCCCGCGGTGGGTGCTGTCTGCGCTCTCTTGTTCGACTTCGGGGGCCGTGCCGGTCGGGACGTGTTCGCCTGCGAGGTAAGCTGCTAAGTCCGCAGGCGGGAAGCGCCGCCCGACGAAGAACGGACCGAACTCCGCAAATTTGGAGGTAGAGGGGTCAAACCGCATCTCGTTGAGCAGTTGCTTGATGTCGGTCATGTCGTCTGCAAACAGCGTGACGCCCCACTCCCAGTCGTCCATGCCAATCGACCCGGTGATGACCTGTTTTACCTTTCCGGCGTACTGTTTCCCGATGTCGCCGTGGCTCGAAAGGTGTTCTGCGCGTTCGTCGAACGGCAAGTCGTACCAGTTGTTCTCGGGGCCGCGACGCTTGCTCATCGGGTAGAAGGAGACGAACTCGGCGTCGGGCAGGTCGGGTTTGATGCGCGATTCGATGTACCGCGCAATTCCCGTGTCAACCTCGCCGTCGTCCTCGAAATACTCCTGAGACATGTAGCCCGAAACTTCAGTGACCGAGACGTACGAGGAGGTTTGTTCGGTAAATTCAGCAAACGCGGTCTGTTCGAACTGGCGTTCTGCTACGTCTAGTTGGGCCATCGTCGGGCGCAGGTGTAAGATGAGCAAATCGGCTTTGTGCCCGAGAACTGAGAACACCGCAGACGCTCCCTCAGACGTGTCTGCTAACGCCTCGTGGGCGGTGAGAAACTCAATGCCCTCCTCGGTGGCTCGCTCGCGGACGCGGCCGGACGCTTCGCGCCAAGCGTCCCAGTCTATCGTCCGAAAGTCGTGCAGTGCGTACCAACCCTCGTCGGTCTGTGGCGGTTCGCGTCGCTCCATGACAGGGTGTTCGTGGGCAGAGATAAGGGCGTTATGAGTTTCAGGCCAGCAGTTGCGGCCCGAAAATCATGAGCACGAGGCCCGCGAGCATCGTGAGCGTAATCGAAGTCGTAATCGCCCGTGTCACTTCGCGGCCGTCACGAATCGGCAACCGCGAGACGATGGCCTCCGTGCTGGTCCGCAAGATGTGGCCGCCGTCGAGCGGGAAGGCGGGGATGCAGTTGAAAAAGCCCAACTGCAAGTTCACCCAGCCACCCCAGAACAGGACGTTTGCCACGGTGAACAGGCTCCCGCCCATGAACGCGAGTGGGCCACGGATTTCGTAGAAGTTCGTGACCATGTCCACGAATCCGGCGAAGTTGTAGTTCAGCCCCGGCGAGAGGACGCTCGCAAACGGCAGGAACAGGATGACGCCGATGCGCTGGATGAACGACACTGCGCCGAAGCCATCCTCGCCGTCACCGCCAAGCGCCGCGAGGTACTGCTCTGCGGGGTACGGGTCGACGCCGAAGTCATCGACGGTCACGCCCGAGATGCCGGGTTGGGTGAACACGCCGAGTAAGCCGCCGCCGGTTCGCGGATTCTCGTCGAGCGTCACGTCGTAGCTCACGGTCTCGCCGTCAAGCACGCCCTCTATGGTGACGCGCTGGTCGGCTTCCGTGTTCGCAAGCGCGGCTTGGAGGGCCTCTTGGTCGACCGTCCGCGTGCCGTTCACGGCGGTGATGACCATCGTCTCCTCTGCGGGCGCACCCGCCGCGGCGAGCGGGCCGTCAGCGCTCACTTGCACGAGCGCCCCGGCGGCGAAGGTGGCGCTCCCTTTGTCGGTCTGGAGGGTCGCGACCGTCCGATTCTGGAGGGCGTCGCGCAATTCGCTTCGCGTGTGGACTTCCGTCCCGTTTACCGCCTGTATCGTCGGCGGTGCCTCTCCGGAGAGGTCGATGCCGTCGACGACTCGCGGGACCGCGCCGGTGATAATCAGCGACCGCTCGACGGTTTTCTGCTCGCCGTCCTTGAGGGTGACCTCTACGGTTCGACTCTCGTTTGCGAGGACTGTAGGGAGGTCGCCCGCGCTCGTCACGTCAACGCCGTTGATTTGGGTAATCACGTCGCCAGACTGGATGCCGGCGTTCGCAGCCGCAGAGCCGTCAGCGACGTTGCCCACGGGCGCACCCGTCACGACGGCGATCGAGCCAACGACGGGGCCAAAGAGGAGCGCGAAGGCGATGAGCGCGACGGCGAAGTTGTTCGTCACACCGGCGGCGAACATGCGCGTCTGGCCGCCGCGGTCTGCTTTCTGCCTACTCTCTTCGTCGGGTTCGACGAACGCGCCGACCGGGAGGAGCGTAATCAGCGCAAGCCCCATCGAGTCGATGTCGATGTCTTCGACCCGACAGAGCAGGCCGTGGCCGCCCTCGTGGACGACGAGGCCAATCAGTAGGCCAAGGACGATTTCGGGGGCCGCAGAGAGCGGGAGGAAGTCGTTGACGCCCGGGATGACGAGCACGTTTCGCGGCTCGGTGATGGCGCTTGCCGTTGGCTGGGTGAGCGTGGTGTACGCAGAAAAGAGCACGGCGAGGAACGACCCGACCATGATGACGAGCGCGATGCCGATGCCGAGATTGCCCCACGCGCGCCAGAACCGCTTTGGCCCCGCGAGCCAGTCGAGAAATGCCTTGCCGCGTTGTGTGTGAATTGTCGTGATGGGACCTTGCACCCGAACCGAGTCGGGCAGCAGTCCACGTGCTCGCAAGCCCATCGCAACCAGCGAATAGAGGGCGAGACCGGCGAGCACCCACACGAGGGTGTTTACCATTACGCTGAATCAGGTGCCTTACCGCAAAGAGGGTTTTGGGGCAGTCGTTTGAGCCTACCCTTCTCGACGGAGGCGCGTGACGACGAATTCGCGGTCGAGTTCCCCGAGGAACGTGCCGAGTCGCGGCCCCTGTTCTGCGTCGAAGAACAGCCGGTAGCCAGCGCTGAAGAAGTCGCCAACGCCAACGTCGTGGCGCTTTGCCGTCTCGTAGATTTCGCCCTGAATCTCCTCACCGTCATGTCCGGCTTCGACGAACTCCGCGAGGTCGGAGAGCGCGGCTTTTGTTGCCGCATCGAAGTCCGTTTCTGGCAATTCGACCTGCAGGCGGTAGTTGTACTCGTTGTCCAGCCGCTCAGCCCAGTTGCGCGCTTTCTCAACGCGCTGGAGGGCGTCTTCGACTGCCCACGCGGGCGTCTCGTCGGTGAAGTGCTCCTCGTTTCGCGCCATCTCTTCGCGCAGCTCCACGTCGTCGGTCATCCCGAGGACGGCCGCGAAGGTGTAGGGCAGGCGCACGCGGTCTGCCTTGACTTCGTCTACGAGGAACGGATAGACGCGGTCTGCGAGCGGTTTCAGGTCCTCGTCTTCGATGCGGCCGAAGTAGATGCCCTCGAAGCGGTCGAAGTCATCGACCAACTGATTCAACCGCGAGACGTCGAAGTCGCGGGCCTTCTTCGGCGTGAGTGAGAAGAAGTACTTGAACACTTCCGGTTCGAGCAGTTCGAGGATTTCGTGGGCGGTGACGACGTTCCCTGCGGACGACGAGAGCGCCTCGCCGTTGTAGGTGAACCACTCGTACACCATCGGCACGGGCGCGTCGATGCCGAGGACGTTCTCTGCGATGTCCTTACCCGAGGGCCACGAGCCTGCGGCGTGGTCTTTGCCGAACGGTTCGTGGTCAACCTTCAGCACCTGCCACTGGGCGGGCCACTCGAAGCGCCACGGTAGCTTGCCTTCGCGGAAGGTCGCCGTGCCCGTGTGGCCACAGCCGTCGATGACGTTGCCACCGGCTTTCAGGTCGGTACACTCGTACTCGACGGTTCTCGCCTCTAAATCGAACGAGAGCACCGTCTCGGTGAGTTTGCCACAGTTCTCACAGACCGGGTTGAACGGGATGTAGTCCGCGTCAACCTTATCCTGATACTCGGAGAGCACGTCCGCGGCCTTCTGCTGATTTTCGAGCAGGAAGGCAACCACGTCGTCGAACTTGCCGTCTGCGTACAGTTCAGTGTTCGAGACGACTTCGATGGGCACGCCGACGGCTTTGGCGTTCTTTTCTAAGAGTTTCGTCTGGTGTTCACCGAACGACCCACAGCAGCCAAACGGGTCAGGAACCGCAGTCAGGGGCTTGCCGAGGTTGCGCCCGAGCGCGCCGGGATTTTCGAGGTCGCCGAGGTCTTTGATGGTGAAGTCGAGGTCTGCGAGGCGGCGGGGAATCTTGCGGAGCGGGTCTTTGTCGTCGGAGGTGAAGATTTGGCGCACCTCGTGGCCGCGTTCTCTGAGTACTTGCGCGACGAAGTAGCCGCGCAGAATCTCGTTCAGGTGGCCGATGTGCGGGATGCCGGAGGGCGAGACGCCGCCCTTGATGATGATGGGGTCTTCGGGGTCGCGTGCTTCGATTTGGTCTGCTACCTCGTCGGCCCAGAAGACGCGGTGGTCGTCTGCGTCGCTCATGGAACCCAGAACGTCGGTTCGTCCTTCGCACCTTCGGGGATGATATCCGTGCCGTCGTGTTCGCCCGTTCGCACGGCCGTCCCGATGCGCTCTGGGTCGGTTCCATCGAGGACGATGGCGCGCATCGAGGAGCGCTCGATGAGTTTCGCCGCGAGCAGGTCGACCGGCGCGCTCGAACCCGCGTTCATCTCGATGTTGGCAATGACGTCCACGAGTTCGTCGGCTTTCATCTCGTCAAAGCGCGTCGCATCCTCGTCCGTGCGTGGGTCTGCCGAGTAGACGCCATTGACGCTCGTCGCGTAAACGAGCAGGTCTGCGTTCACGTATTCTGCGAGCGCGGCGCTCACGGCGTCGGTCGTCTGACCGGGCGTGACCCCGCCCATCACGGCGATATCGCCGCGGCGCAGGGCTTCACCGGCGGCTTCGTAGGTGAGCGCAGGGCTTGGGGCAGCCTTCTCCCCGAGCGCGGTGAGCAACAGTCGCGCGTTGAGGCGTGTCACGTCGATGCCCAACTGGTCGAGTTGAATCTCGTTTGCGCCGTGGTTCCGCGCGGCCTTGATGTACTCTCTGGCAACGCCGCCGCCACCGACGACGATGCCGAGGTCTATACCCTCCGATGCGAGCGATTCGACGACGGTGGCGTGTGCCTTCACTCGCTCTGACCCAAGCGATGGTGCGAGCACACTCCCACCGATAGAAACGACGACCTTCATGTCTGTTCGTGGTTGCCCAGAGTTAGCCTTAAGAGTTGCCAACTGGACGGCGAAGCGTACAAGCGACTCGCGTGCGTTTGCGGGGGTATGTACGTCTTCTCAGTCTGCGGCGACGACGCGGCGGCGCTGGCCGAGCAACTGGCTACCCGCCT
This sequence comes from Haladaptatus sp. CMSO5, assembly GCF_036689885.1. Classification (NCBI taxonomy): domain Archaea; kingdom Methanobacteriati; phylum Methanobacteriota; class Halobacteria; order Halobacteriales; family Haladaptataceae; genus Haladaptatus; species Haladaptatus sp. CMSO5. The sequence continues at coordinate 125,024 of NZ_JBAHVW010000001.1, read as the reverse complement.
CGGCTCGGACGCTCGCGTGGCCACGATTTCCTGCGTCGATGCGCTCCCTATGGACGACCGACCGACCGGCGTGACGACCGCCTACACCCTCGCTGAGTCGGGGTGGGCGGGTGCTGGCGACGACTCCCTCGACCACCTCATCGACCGCCTTGCGGCGACCCACGACTACGCCATCATCCACGGCGACCCCGGCGTCCGCCTGCCACAGGTCGTTTGTGGCGACGTGTCCCACGCGGGCGACGTACTCTATCGCGTCGCAGACGCAGCCTCGGCCGACATTGGGGCCATCGTCGACGCCATCGGAGAACTCGAACCCTACGAGACGCTCGAATCGCTGGTCGCACAGGTCAAAGCCTCAGACAAGGCCGAGTTGTCGGGCGCAATTGCCACCTTCACCGGCCGCGTCCGCGCAAAGGAGTCGGCCGACGACGCACCCACCGAATATCTCCAGTTCGAGAAGTACGAAGGCGTCGCAGAGGAGCGCATGGAGACGATTTCGCGCGAACTCGAAGCGCGAGAGGGCGTCCTCTCCGTCGTGATGCACCACCGAACCGGCGTCATCGAGTATGGCGAGGACATCGTGTTCGTCGTGGTGCTCGCCGCCCACCGTGGGGAGGCGTTCGAGACGGTCGAAGACGGCATCAACCGGCTCAAAGACGAAGTGCCGCTGTTTAAAAAGGAAGTGACGGTCGATGAGGAGTTTTGGGTCCACGAACGACAGTAAGCTGAGCGCGCGCAGTCGGCCAAACTAGCATTTCAAGGAATATTTTGCCGGGTATTCGGCCGTCTGACACCCAACTTCGGGCGTATTTCGTGAAAGGTTTTGTATAGGGAGTTACGCATTCTCCTGCTGTTTTAAAATATTAAACGCCTTTTCAGGGCTTCGTAAAAGGTTGTCTGACCCCCTCGACTTCGCTAAAACGACTCAAATCAATCCTAAGGTTCTGCCGCTTATATGCTCTGGAAGTGGCTACGAGTAGTCGAGGTGTTAGAGATGAGCGCTACAACGGAGCAACCCTCCACTGTCAGCAAAGAAGACCGGCTCAAGAGCTACCTAAAGCAACGCGCGATGGAGAAGGGCGAATTCTTCTTCAAAGGGAAGTTCATCGCCGACGACGTTGGCCTCTCGCCAAAAGAAATCGGCGCGCTGATGGTCAAGCTCTGTGACTCCGCCACTGATCTCACCATCGAGAAGTGGTCGTACACGAGCGCCACCACCTGGCGTGTCCAACAGGCTACTGCATAACGCGTCACACTGCACCTTACACAGACAGTCACCGCGTGCCACCACACGCTGACGTTCCAAATCGGTCACTGCGTGCCACAACCGTGACCGGCACCGCGTGCCACCACACGCAACGGAAACCACTAGGTCGTTCCAGACCCTCCCGTGGTCCCCGTCACGGGATTTATCACTACTCCACTCTTACTGAGTGCCAATGGACACCCCCAGTCCACCGGCCGATGGCCCTCCGGTGGATGCGTTTTCGAACGCGTTTCATGTGTATGAAACGCGAACCGACGGCACTCGCCTTTTCTACTACGGCGTCCCCCTCGACACCGCAGACTCCGTCGAACGACAGCTCTGGCCGCTGTTCAGAGACCACGGCTACGAAGTAACGCTCACCCAACAGACAGGCGAACACGTCCTCGTCGCAGAGCCACACACGAGCGGTTCTCGGGGATTCCCGTGGACGAACGTGCTCATGGCGCTGCTCACGATTCTCTCGACGCTCTACGCCGGGACGGCGTGGTACTACATCGACATCACGCAGAACCCGCTCGACCTCGTGCAGGCGCTCCCGTTCGCGCTCGCCATTCTTGGCGTGCTCGGCGTCCACGAGTTCGGCCACTACGCCATGAGCCGGTATCACGGCGTGGACGCGAGTTTGCCCTACTTCATCCCGTTCCCGACGCTCATCGGGACGATGGGCGCGGTCATCCGCATGCGCGGGCGGATGCCAGACCGCAAGGCACTGTTCGATATCGGCGTTGCGGGCCCGCTTGCCGGACTCGTCGCCGCCGTCGTCGTGACCATCATCGGCCTATACATGGACCCAGTCACCGCGCCCGCCGCCGTCCTCAATGACCCTGGCTCCGTCCAGATTCGCTTCAACAATCCCCTCATCCTCGAACTGATTGCGACGGCGGTTGGGCGGCCACTCGAATACGCAGACCCCGCGATGTCTGTGAACCCCGTCGTGATGGGCGGGTGGGTTGGCTTCTTCGTCACGTTCCTCAACCTGCTCCCCGTCGGACAGCTTGACGGGGGCCACCTCGTCCGCTCGATGCTTGGTGAACGCCAAGAGACGCTCGCTGCGCTCGTTCCCGCCGTGCTGTTCGGGCTTGCGGGCTACCTCTACTACTTCCACGCCTCCTCGAACGCCGCGGGCATCTGGTTCTTCTGGGGGCTGTTCTCGATGGGGATTGCGTACGCAGGCCCCGCCCACCCGGTTCACGACGACCCGCTCGACACCAAACGCATCGCTATTGGCGTGTTGACGTTTGTGTTGGGACTGCTCTGTTTCACGCCCGTCCCAATCGAGTTTCTCTAACTGCCGTGGGTGTAACCGCGGTCTGGGAGCGGGGTTCCGTCTAACTCAACCCCCCCACCAGTGACCACACCGATTTTGGTGAGCGCGTCTGGACACGCGGTGACCGCCGCGTCCCATTCGGTCTCGGGAATCGTCACGAGCAACTCGAAGTCCTCGCCGAAAAAGAGGCTCAACTCACGGCGGTCTGTCGCGTCGGTTGCCAACTCTTCTACTGCATCAACCACGGGAATCGCGGCTTCTTCGACCGCAAAGCCACAGTCGCTGGCTTCTGCAAGCTGGTGGAGCGACCGCGCGACGCCGTCGCTGATATCCATCATGGCGCTCGCGTGCGGGGCGAGTGCGACGCCTGCGGCCACGCGTGGAGTGAACCGAAAGCGGTCGTTCGCGCGGTCGAATTCGCCCTGTTCGAACAGGCGAAGCGCCGCCGCAGACCGACCAAGGCCGCCAGTCACTGCAACGATGTCGCCCGGATTCGCTCCCGAGCGCAACACCGGGGTGTCGGTTTCGCCAAGCGCGGTCGTCGCGACGGTGAACTCCGCGTGCGTATCTAAGTCGCCGCCGACGTACTCTGCGCCCACGGCGTCGCACACGTCGCGTGCGCCTTCGAGATAGGCTTCGAGTTCCGCCTCGTCGAACGACGGCGCGGCATAGGCAGACACCGCGACCGTCGCCTGTGCGCCCATCCCGGCCACATCAGAAAGTGATGCGCCGACGGCGCGCCATCCGGCGGTGTAGCGGGTCGTCCCCTCGGGAAAATCCGTCCGCTCGTGGAGCATGTCGGTGGTGATGACCTGCCCGTCTACGACAGCGGCGTCGTCACCCGCGGCTGGCAGGGTTGCTGCGATGCGTTTGAGGGCGGCCCGCTCGTCCATACTGTGAGGTTTCAGTGCCGAGGCAAAAATGCGTCCGGTTTGCCCGAAATTCCGTAGTCGGAGGGTTGAAGCGCCCCACACTCGTTCGTCTGACCAAATGGGCCTCGACGCCGACGTTCGCACCATCATCCTCGGATTTCTGAGCGCGCTCGTCGTTCTCGCCGTGGTGTTCTGGCTCGTTGGTATCGACGCCATCGTCGCAGCACTCTCAACGGCCAATCCGGTGATTTTCCTCGGCGTGCTCGTCTCCGGGGCGGTCTGGATTGTGGCGTGGGGGCTTGCGCTCTGGACGGTCGTGAACGTGCTCAACGGCCCGATGAGCGCGGCTCGTGCCATCTTGCTCTATTCTGCGGCCATCTTCGCGAACAACATCACGCCGTTTGGGCAGGCCGGTGGCGAACCGTTCAGCGCCCTCCTCATCTCGCGGACGACGAAGACGGAGTACGAAACTGGCCTTGCCGCCATCGCCAGCGTCGATACGCTCAACTTTGTGCCCTCGATTGGCCTCGGCCTGTTCGCCGTTGGCTATTTTCTGACAACGGCAACCGTCGGCGGCCGCCTCGAAGTCGCTATCGTCGCCGTTGGCGTGCTCGCGGTTGCCGTCCCCGTCGCGGGCTTTCTCCTCTGGCAGAACCGTGAGACGGTGAAAAGCTGGATTGTGAATGCACTCACTCCGACCGCGCGCCTCATCGCGCGCGTGCTCCCGCGCGTCGAACCGCCAGAGCGAGAAGGCGTTATCCGGCGCATCGACAGTTTCTTTGGCTCCATCGAGCGCGTCGCGTCGAGTCGGTGGTCGCTCGCGCGTGCGCTTGGCTTCTCTGCGCTCGGGTGGGTCGCGCTCTCGACCTCGCTCTGGTTCGCACTGTTCTCGCTCGGTCACGCCGTCCCCTTCCCGGTGGTGTTGCTCGTCATCCCGCTCGGGAGCGTCGCGAGCATCACGCCGCTGCCCGGTGGCCTCGGCGGCGTTGAGGCGGTCTTGGTTGGGTTGCTCGTTCCGGTGACGAGCATCGACCCGGCGACGGCAGGGGCGGCGGTGGTGCTCCACCGGCTTGGCACCTACTGGTTACCAACCGCGCTTGGCGGCGGGGTAACCGCAGTCATCGCCAACCGGACGTGAAACAGTGAATTTAAACCTCGTGCGAAGGAAGGCGTAGCCATGCCAACGCTCTATGACGTGCCGGCAGATGCGCTTATCGAGGCGCTCGCCGAACGTCTTGCAGACGAAGTCGAGGAGCCCGAATGGGCCGCCGTCGCAAAGACCGGCTCGGACCGAGAACTGCCGCCAGAACAGGACAACTTCTGGCACATTCGCGCCGCGAGTCTGCTCCGCAAAGTCGCCACCGACGGCCCCGTCGGCGTCGACCGTCTCTCGACGGCCTACGGGAAGACCAAGAAGGGGTCGAACCGCTACCAAGTCGCTCCCGCCCACAAAGGCTCGGGCAGCAAGAAAATCATCCGCACCATCCTCCAGCAACTAGAGGATGCGGGCTACGTCGGCACCGAAGGCAGCGCCGGGCGCATCGTCACCGCCGAAGGCCGCAGCCTGCTCGACTCCGTCGCGGGCGACGTTCTTTCGGACTTAGACCGCCCCGACCTCGAACGCTACGCCTAAGTCCGTCTGCCGGCGGTCTTGAGGCTTTCTGCGTTCTGAGCGCTCCGTAATTGTTTTGGCGACCAATCTATAAGTGACAGCCATGAGTGGCGCACCGAACGAAGATGACCTTGAGGAGCTTCGACGCAAGAAAATGCAGCAACTACAGGACCAACAGGGCCAGGGCGGAGCCAACAAGGCCGCCCAGGAAGCCCAGCGACAGCAGGCAGAAGCCCAGAAGACCGCCCTGCTTCGCCAGTACCTGACCGACGGCGCGCGCAAGCGGCTCAACTCTGTGCGCATGTCGAAACCGGACTTCGCAGACCAAGTCGAACAACAGATTCTCGCCCTCGCCCAGAGCGGCCGTCTCGACGGACGCATCGACGAAGACCAGATGAAAAACCTCCTGCGTGAACTGAAACCCGACGACAAGAGCTTCAACATCCGTCGTCGCTGATGGAGGTCGGCTTACTGTTCAGCGGTGGGAAAGACTCCTCGCTCACCGCGTTGCTTTTAGACGAATTTTTCGACGTGACGCTCGTGAGCGCGCACTTCGAGGTGACCGGCGCGTGGAAACACGCCAGAAAAACCGCCACCGCCCTCGGCTATGACTTCGAGGAGGTGCTGCTCGACCGAGAGATTGCGCGGACGGCGGTTGAGCAGATGGTCGAAGACGGCTTTCCGCGAAACGGCATCCAGCAGGTTCACCGCCACACCTTAGAGACTGTCGCGGCGATGGAATTTGACGCCATCGCAGACGGCACGCGCCGCGACGATCGCGTCCCGAGCGTCTCGCGCGCCCAAGCCCAGAGCTTAGAGGATCGCCACGGCATCGACTACCTCGCCCCGCTGACCGGCATCGGGCGCAACGCGGTCGATAAAATGGTCGAAAAGACGCTCGAAATCGAGAGCGGGCCGAGCGAGGAGATTCCGAAAGGCGACTACGAGGTCGATTTGCGCGCGCTGATGGCCGAGCTGTACGACGACGAGACCGTCTCGCAGGTGTTCCCCGCCCACACCCAGACGCGCGTTGTCGCGCGGCGCTAGAACAAAAGGCTTCAAGCGACCCCTGCCCCAACGGGCGGGCATGTACGACCGCATCAAGGGCTTTCGGGATTTCTACCCCGACGAGATGCAGGCCTACCGCGCCACCTTCGACACGCTCGAAGCCACGGCCAAAGGCTACGGCTTCCGTGAAATCGGAACGCCCGCGCTCGAACGCACGCAGATGTACGTGGACAAGTCCGGCGAGGAAATTGTCGAGGAACTGTACAGCTTCGAGGACAAGGGCGGGCGCGACATTGCGCTCACGCCGGAGCTGACGCCGACCGTCGCGCGGATGGTCGTCGCCAAACAACAAGAACTCTCGAAGCCAATCAAGTGGTTCTCGACGCGCCCCTTCTGGCGCTACGAGCAGGTTCAACAGGGTCGCTTTCGCGAATTCTACCAAACCAACATCGACATCTTTGGCTCCGCAGAACCGGAGGCGGACGCTGAGATTATCGCTACCGCCGCAGATGCGCTCACCAACCTCGGCCTCGAAAACGATGACTTCGAGTTCCGCGTCTCCCACCGCGACATTTTGGGAGGACTCCTCGAATCGTTCGACGCAGACGTTGACACCGAGGAAGCCATCCGCACGGTGGACAAGAGCGACAAAATCAGCCACGCCGAGTACATGAACCTGCTCGTCGCGGCGGGCCTCTCCGCTGAGCAGGCAGAGCAGTTCGATGACCTGCTTGAGTGCGACCCGGACGAGTTAGACGATCTCATCGAGTTCGCGGGAACCGAGCGCGTCGAGAACGCGGTCACCAACCTTCAAGAAGTCCTCGCCGCCGCAGACGACTTTGGCGCGCGCGAGTACTGCACCCTCTCGCTCGAAACCGCCCGCGGGCTCGACTACTACACGGGCGTCGTCTTCGAGTGCTTCGACTCAACTGGGGAAGTAAGCCGCGCCGTGTTCGGCGGCGGGCGCTACGACGACCTCATCGAAGGCTTCGGTGGCCAGCCAACCCCCGCCGTCGGATTCGCCGTCGGTGACGCAACGCTCTCGCTGCTCCTCCAGCGCGCGGGTGTCTGGCCCGAAGAAGAACTCTCAACTGACTACTACGTCCTGCAAGTCGGTGACACGCGCAAAGAGGCCGCGAACATCGCCCGCGCGCTCCGCGAGCAGGGCCACGTCGTGGAATCTGACGTGTCGAGCCGGAGCTTCGGCGCGCAGATGGGGTACGCAGACTCCATCAACGCAACAACCGTCGTCATCGTCGGCGAGCAAGACCTCGCAAACGACGAAGTCACGCTGAAGGACATGAAATCGGGCGACCAAGTGCAGGTTCCGGTCGCAGGCTTCCCCGAGGAGTACGACGAACCGCGCGTCGCTGACTTCGAATAGCCGATACAATCTAGTACGCTTTTAGTTCGCTCTCCCAACGCTGAGCCATGCGCGCGTTTCGGGTCGCCTACGACGGGAAGCAGTACCGCGGCTTCCAGCGCCAGCCACACGGACAGACCGTCGAAGATACCATTTTTCGGAATCTCAAAAAACTCGGTGCGATGCCGGAAGACGCCCGTGTTCCACCGTACTACGCAGGCTCGGGTCGGACGGACGCAGGCGTCTCTGCGCTCGGACAAACCGTTGCCTTCGAGTGTCCAGATTGGCTCACACCACGGGCGTTCAACGGCGAGTTGCCCGCGTCGATTCGTGCGTGGGCGATGGCGGAGGTTCCGGAGAACTTTCACGCGACCCACGACGCGACGCGGCGTCACTACACCTACCATCTCTACGCGCCCGACCGGTCTTGTGACCACGTTTCCGCGCTTCTCGCTACACTCACGGGCGCACACGACTATCACAACTTCACGCCCGACTCGCGCAACACTGAACGCGTCGTCGAGGCAACCGTCGAACGCGCCGGTGACTTTCTCGTGCTCGAAATCTCGTCGGATGGTTTTCCACGCCAGTTCGTCCGGCGGTTCGTGACCGTGGTCGAAGAGGTTTCGACGGGCCAGCGCCCTCGCTCTTTCATCGACCGGGCGCTCTCCGATGAGGTGCTGTCGGGTGGGGACGGCATCGGCCCGGCGGCTCCAGAACCGCTCGTGTTGCGCCATGTCGAGTACCCGATGCTCGACTTCGTGGTGGACGAGCAAGCGGCGAAAAGCGCCCGTCGTGTGTTCACCGCAGACGCCGAGTATCACCGGGCGGCAACCCGCGTTGCAGACCAGCTTCGGGCGGGCGTGTCGGGCGAAAACTGACCGAAGGCTTACTTCCCTCTCTGTATAAGAGTGAGCCATGAGTTCGGTTCCCGAACGAAGTGAAATCTCTGCTGAGCACAAGTGGGACCTCGACAGCCTCTTTGCCTCCGTCGAAACGTGGGAGGAGCGCTACGAATCGGCCGCCGCCCAAATCTCTGACTTAGAGGAGTACGAAGGGCACGTCACCGACGACGCGGAGACGCTTCTTGCGATTCTCCGGCTCCGCGAAGACGTGATGCGGACGGTGTCGAACGTGGCGTCGTTCGCCCGCATGCGCCGCGACGAAGACACCCGCGACCAGGACGCTCAAGCCCTGCTTGGCAAGGCACAGACGCTCATCTCACAAGCCTCCAGTGCAGCGAGCTACATCGAGCCAGAGCTTCAACAGTCCTCTACCGAGCAACTAGAGGCGTTCATGGAAGCGGAACAAGCGCTCGCGGAGTACGACCACTACTTCGACGAAGTGCTGCGGATGAAGCCCCACACCCGCTCTGCTGAGGTCGAAAACCTGCTCGCAGAACTCGGCGAGGTGACCGGTGCGTCCGGTGAGATTTACAACATGCTCACCAACGCAGACCTCACGTTCCCCGCTGTCGAACACGACGGCGACGAGATTTCGATTACTCAGAGCAACTTCACCAAGCTCCAGCAGGAACAAGACCGCGAACTTCGCCGCAAGGTGTACGAGACGTTCTACGGCGAGTGGGAGACCATCCGCAACGCGGTTGGCTCGTCGTACAAAAACAGCGTGAAAGCCGACGTGAAACTCGCCAGAGCGCACAACTACGACTCCGCGCGCGAAGCGGCTCTCGACTCCTCGAACATCCCCGTCTCGGTGTACGACAACCTGCTGTCGGTGGTGCGCGACAACCTCGACTTGCTTCACCAGCACGCGGAACTCAAGCGCGACAGCCTCGGCGTCGACGAACTCCAGATGTGGGACATCTACATGCCGATGGTGGACTCAGAGACTCCTGAGATTCCGTACGACCAAGCCTGTGAGTACATCATCGACGCGGTCGCGCCACTCGGTTCGGACTACCAGTCGCGGCTCACGAAGGGCCTCGATTCGCGCTGGGTTGACGTCTACGAGAACAAGGGTAAGCAGTCGGGTGCGTACTCTGGGGGCACCTACGACTCCCAGCCGTTCATCCTGATGAACTACCAAGACGACATCTCCTCGATGTTCACGCTCGCCCACGAACTCGGCCACTCGCTGCACTCTGAGTACACGAGCGACTCCCAGCCGTACGTCTACAGCGGCTACGAAATCTTCGTCGCCGAGGTGGCGAGTACGGTCAACGAGACATTGTTGACCCACCATCTGCTCGACACGGTCGAAGACGAGAACCTGCGTCGACACATCTTAAACGAGTACCTAGAACGGTTCCGCTCGACGCTCTATCGTCAGACGATGTTCGCTGACTTCGAACACCAGACGCACAAGTTGGTCGAAGACGGCGAACCGCTCACGCCAGACCGCTTAGACGGACTCTACCGCGACCTGAAAAAGGAGTTCTACGAGCCAGCGGTCGTAGACGACCACATCGCGCGTGAGTGGATGCGCATCCCGCACTTCTACCGCGCCTTCTACGTCTACCAGTATTCGACGGGTATCAGCGCGGCGGTCGCGCTCGCAGAAGGGATTTTAGACGGCGGCGACGACGCCGCAACCGACTATATCGACTTCCTGCGCGGAGGCTCTGCGGCCTATCCGCTCGAACTCCTGCGTGGGGCGGGCGTCGATATGGCCTCGCCAGAGCCAGTCGAAGCCGCGCTCTCGGTGTACGGCGACTATCTCGACGAGTTCGCCAGCCTGCAGTAATCACCGCCATTTTTCGAGTGCAGGCGGTCGATTTTCACGTTTCCAAGCAAGTGTTGCCGAAATCAACCGCGACCCAAAAGCACTTCTAACGGTGAGTTCTTAGTCGGCGTTGTCTGATGTCACGTAGTCCCTCTCTCCCTGACAGGCCGCGGTTGGATTTGGATAGCGACCTGTCTGAAGACGAGCGTCTCGCGGTTCTCGAAGACCACTTCACCGAAATACTGCAAGTGAACCGCGAACTCGGAGAACAGATAGAGAAAACCAAAGCACACGGCCAGACGTTGCGCGATGATATTTCGCGACTCGAACGCGAAAACGAGGCGCTGAAGACGGCATCGCTGTACCTCGCTACCATCGAAGACATCACCGAGGACGGTGTCGTCATCAAGCAACACGGCAACAATCAGGAAGTGTTCGTCGAGGTTTCGGAGCAGCTCAAAGAGCGCCTCGAAGCCGGCGACCGTGTCGCTATCAACGATTCGTTTGGAATTCAGACGCGCCTCGAACAGGAAACCGACGCCCGCGCACAGGCGATGGAAGTCACCGCCAACCCGCAGGTGTCCTACGAGGACATCGGCGGCATTGACGACCAAGTCCGCGAAGTGCGCGAAACCGTCGAACTGCCGCTCGTGAACCCAGAGCAGTTCGAAGAAGTCGGGATTACGCCACCGGGTGGCGTCCTCCTATACGGCCCACCGGGCACGGGGAAGACGATGCTCGCGAAAGCCGTCGCCAACCAGACCGACGCCACCTTCATCAAGATGGCCGGTTCGGAACTCGTCCAGAAGTTCATCGGCGAAGGCTCACGGCTCGTCCGCGACCTGTTCAAACTCGCCGCAGAGAAAGAACCCGCGGTCATCTTCATCGACGAAATCGACGCCGTTGCGAGCAAGCGGACGGACTCGAAAACGTCGGGTGACGCCGAAGTCCAGCGCACCATGATGCAGTTGCTCTCCGAGATGGACGGTTTCGACGACCGTGGCGACATCCGCATCATCGCGGCGACTAACCGCTACGACATGCTCGACACCGCCATCCTTCGGCCGGGTCGGTTCGACCGCCTCATCGAGGTTCCCGCACCGGAAGAGGAGGGTCGCCACCAGATTCTCCAGATTCACACCCGCGGGATGAATCTGGCAGAGGAGATTGACTTCGAGACGCTCGCAGCTGAAACGGAGGGATTCAGCGGCGCAGAACTCGAAAGTCTGACCACTGAAGCCGGGATGTTCGCACTACGTGACGAGCGGACGGAAGTCGAGATGGCAGATTTCGATGCCGCCCTCGAGAAACTCACGTCCGAAGAGGAGACGGTCGGCCAGCCGGTTGCGTTCTACTGAGGGAGAATCGTAACCGCTTACGTTGTTTCGCTGTTTTCCACACCTATGAGTCACATCCGCGTCGTCTGGGGGACGGCGAGCGCACCCACCCCCATGGCCTCGTTCGACGCCGCGCTCAGAGAGGCCAACATCCACAACTACAACCTCGTCACCGTCTCGTCGGTGATTCCAGACGACGTGGCCGTCGAAGCCGTCGGCACGGCACCCGACCTCGGGCCCGTCGGAAATCGCCTGACAGTGGTCGAAGGCAAGGCAACCGTCGCACCTGCTTCTGGTGACACCGCCGTCGCGGCACTCGCATGGGCACAGACGCCTTCGGGGAAAGGCATCTTCTACGAAGCGTCGGGACACGACCCAGCGGACGTGCGCACCCGGGTCGAAGAAGGGCTGGAAGCGGGCAAAGCCATCCGCAACTGGGAGTTTGGCGAGACGAACGTGCAACTCGCGTCCGCACCGGCCGATTCGACCGAGTACGTCACCGCGCTCGTGGTGGCCGCCTACGGCGAGAGCGAGCCAATCATCTGATAGCCGACACAACCGTGCGAACCACTCGCACGCCGTCGGAGGGTTTTTACCTCAGTAGTTGCTACGAACGATAGCAATTTTATGTATGGAAACACCCCGTATGCGGGCGACGACAGCACCGACCGGGCAGCACAGGCCGTGCTGACGCCCGACCAGCGCCGAGAACTCCGGCGGGGCGTCGTCGGTGTTGCGACGCGAACGCGGGCGTTTCTGCCCGACGAGTACGTCATCGGCACGGAGCTCACCGCCGGACTCGACGGTACGCCCCACGCCCTCGTGGCAGTCCACCCGCCGATTGGCTCGCCCGTAAGCGCCGGCATCTCGCCGGACGACGACGACTTCGAGCGCGAAGGCGGCATCATCAGCGCCGAAGACCGCGAAGAAGTCGCTCGCAGCCTCGCCGCACAGGCGGCGCTGCAGGTCAAACAATCGCTCAATTCTGACGTTGACGCGACGGCCCGGTAGCCGGGTCGGGCGGATTATAAAACAAGACGTAGCCCATCGCCGCGAGCACCGGCAGTGCGCCGAGCAACACGGCGAGGTACATCGGCACCGCGAACCACCAGCCTGCAACGACACCTACGACGAGCCCGACTGGAATCACCACGAGCACGGCGTCGTACGCCGTCTCGCCGGGCCAGACGGCCACGACGAGCGAGAGCAGGCGGTGGCCCAGTCGCTTCAGTACCATTGTATCCAAGTGACCGACTGAACCCTTTTAGCAGTGGCGGCTAGCGGTCAGCTATCTCGGTGTGTGACTCGGATTCAACTCAGCCGGACCACGCAACGATCGTTTCCCTGAATTGAGAGTCGAATACGATACTGACATCCGTTGCGTCGATACGCTCTGACACCTCAAAAACCGCGGTTCCTGACAGTTGCTCGTCTGGCTCAACCACGCTTCCTTCTGCGTTCCAGCGACCCGTGGTTGGCACGTCGTCCATCTCGCGGATTCGAATTGAGGGGTCGAACACGGGGTGTCTAACGCTGTGGGTTTCACGGCTGCTCGCCTCGCCATCGAACACCGTGAACACTGGGCCAGCAATCGGACGGAGTTCGTCTGCGGTGTTGGAGAAGGTCAACGGAGCGAACAGCAATGCGTCCCCGTCGGGCATCGTGTACGTTTCTCCGTCATGGTCAAAGGTCGTCGAGATAGCTGGCGTGCCAACTGTAATTTCGAGTCCAGAAAACGCATATGAGTCGCCAAACGCTCGTGTTTCATCGGGCTTGGTAGTGGTTGGCTTGCTCGTCTCTGTTGGTGTCGATTCCGTCGTCGTTGTTGCGGGCGTTGTCGCAGTCGTTTGGCTCGTCGTCTGTATCGTGGTTTGCTCTGTCGGCTGTTGAGTTTCGTCGCTCTCTGAGAGACAACCGGCCAAGGCAACGAGACTCCCGAGCAGGAGCGTTCGTCGCGTGAGGGGCATGATGAAAACTACAAACTGTTGTCACTTAGCTCTTTTCGCGGGCCACACTCGCAAAACCGATTTCTGAGGCTACTTCCCCCAGAACGGGTCGCGCTTGCGGTGTTTCTGGAGGTACATGCTGAGCGCCTCGCGCTCGTCTGCCGGGATGTCCTCTTTCAGCTCTTGTTCGAGAATCTTCGCGTGTTTCTCGGGGAGTTCCGCCCAGAGCGTGTCGCCTTCGTCGATTTGGCGGCCAACGGTTGGGCCGTCGATGGCGACGCTCACGCGGGTTCCGGCGCGGGCTTCGTCTACGTCTTCGCCCTGTTCTTGGATGCCCTTGACCATGCCGACGCGCTTCGGTTCTGCGCCTTCGAAGTCAACGACCGGGGTGTTGCGCTTGAGCGTTCCCGAGAGCACTTCGACGCCGACCACGGCCGGGTTCGACTGGCGGAAGACGTGGTCTTGGAGAATCTGGAAGCGTGCCGGGCGGCGAATCTTGTCGAGGACGGCCGTTTGCTGGGCGCGCTTGATCTCATCGACGTGTTCCTCGTAGTCCTCGATGAGTTGGTAGATGACGTCGGATTCGAAGATTTTGACCTCCGATTCCTCTGCGCGGCGTTCTGCGTCGTCTAAGATGCCGACGTTGAACGCGAGGATGACGCGATTCAGCTCTTCGTCTGCGGTGGAGGCGACGGAGATGTCGCGCGGGGCAACGTCACCGACCTCGGCGCGCATGATGGGCACCTCTGCCTCCTTGAGTGCGCTCGCAATTGCTTCGAGGCTGCCGAGGGTGTCGGCTTTCACGACCACACCGTCGTCTTGGGTGTGGACGTCGATTTCGGAGAGTTCGGCTTCGACTTCCTCGATGACCTCCTCGATTGGGCGGTCGCGGACGACGCGCACGGGTGCACCGGCCATCGCGTCGTCTAAGTCGGGGGCGGCGATTTTGATACCCGCTGCCGCGGTCACCTCGTCGAAGCGGTCGAAGCGTTTCTCGGTGCGAATCTCGGTGAGCGGGCGCGGTTTCAGCAAGGCGCGCACGTCGGTCACGATGGGGTCGTTTTTCCCACCGACGACGATGGTGTCGCCTTCGCGTACGCTCCCGTTGTAGAGCACCACGTCGAGGGTTGCGCCAAAGCCGCGTTCTTCTTTGACTTCGAGGACCGTCCCCGCGCCGGGGCCGGTCACGTCGATTTCCATGGCCTCTTTCATGTAGCGCTGGGAGAGGCCCATCAGGACGGTCAGGAGGTCGGCCACGCCTTCGCCGGTGAGCGCGGAGACGGGGACGACACCGATGTTCTTCTGGAAGTTCTGGACGCGCCAGTAGAAATCGGCCGAGAAGCCCGCGTCGCTCATGTTGCCGATGACTTCGTAGAGTTTCTGCTCTAGCTTCTGGCGGGCGCGGTCTGACTGCTTGTCGAACGTCGCCTGTACGGGCGCGTCTGGCTGGGCGTTCCAGCCGGGCGTGGTGTCGATTTTGTTCGCCGCGACGATGAAGGGTGTCTGGGTGCGTTTCAGGATGTCGATGGCTTCGAGCGTCTGGGGCTGGAAGCCGTCGTTTACGTCCACGACGAGCACGGCGATGTCTGCGAGCGCCCCACCGCGCGAGCGGAGCGTCGAAAACGAGTGGTGACCCGGCGTGTCGATGAACAGCAAGCCCGGCAGGTCGAAGTCATCGGGGTTGACGAGGTCACCGGCGATGTCAGAGATGACCTCTAGGGGGACGGCCGTCGCCCCGATGTGCTGGGTAATCGCACCGGCTTCGCCTTCGATGACGGCGGAGCCGCGAATCTTGTCGAGCAGACTCGTCTTGCCGTGGTCTACGTGACCGAGGACGGCGACGATGGGAGTCCGCAGTGAATGTGTATCTGGTGTGTTATTGTCCGACATGAAATCCACCCGTAACAAAGGTTCTTACCTAGACCAGCAATTCTCCGCTTAAAAGTCTTTCAAAAGGGTGTACACGTGGGTGTCGCTGTCCAAGTTCGCTCGTGGCTCTCCGACAACAGGGACGGTGAACGGCGACCGTGTCGCCGTGTTCCGGCGCTATTCGACGACTTCGAGGATGCCTTCCATCCCAAAGCTCTGGTGGGGCGCACAGTAGTATTCGTACGTGCCGGGAACGTCGAAGGTGAAACTGAACTCCTCGCCCTTACTGTACGTGGTGCCGTCACCGCCGGGAGTTCCCTCCCAATTCGCCCCGTCTGGTTGCGAACGCGGGCGCACGTTGTGACCAGACGAATCCCACGTCCACGTCACCTCGCCGCCGACTTTGACCGACGCGCGGGTGGGCGAAAAGCGTAGGTTGCCGCCTTGGCCGACCGTGATGGTGATGGCCGACTGGACGGGCGTTTGTTCTGCGGTCGTAGTCGTCGCCTCAGTGGTGGTTTCGCTGGTCGTCGTGGTCGCTTCGGTCGTGGTCGTCTCTTGGGCAGTTGTGGTCTCGGTGGTGGTTTCGCTGGTTGTGGTCGTCGCCGTTGTCGTCGTCTCTTCGCCACCGCCGCCGCTACACCCGGCGAGAAACGAGAGCGAAGCGACCGTGACGCCGCGTTTGAGGAGGGTTCGTCTATCCATAACCCAGGATACGGAGTGTCGATGTATCAACGTTTGCTACGGTGTTGGCCGACGGGTGTCAGACATCCCCGTGCCGTTTATATGAATTGGCTCGGAACTGGTGGGTATGCCCGAAATACTCGCCGAGAATCTGTCGGGGAAGGCCGTGATGGGCTCAGACGGGGCTGAAATCGGGATGCTCTACAACATCACGATGGACCTCAAAACGGGGTCGCTCCACGAACTCATCGTCGAACCAACAGAACAGACCAACACGCGCAACGTTGATTTCAGCGTCAACGACAGCGGGCGGTTCAAGGTGCCCGTAAACCGCGTCCAGGCAGTCAAAGACCACATCGTCATCCGTCGTTAAATGCACGTTCTCGACACGTCCGCTTTTATCCACGAGTATCATACGCAAGCGAAGAAGGCCTCTATCCCGCTCGTCCGCGAGGAGCTTGAAGCCGAACACGCCTTCCGTTTCGACGCGATGGAAGGCGCTGGGATGTACATCCACATCCCCGACGAGCAGTCGGTCGAAACCGTCGAGCGCGCCGCGCGCAAGTCGGGCGACTTAGCCGAGCTCTCAGATACGGACATCCGGCTGATTGCGGCGGCCTACGAACTCGAAGGCATTCTCGTCACCGACGACTACGCGATGCAGAACGTCGCAGAGCGCCTCGAAGTCACCGTCGAGGTCATCGCACAGGACGGCATTGACCAACAGCGCGACTGGAAGTTCCAGTGTCAGGGCTGTGGCCGCGTCTATGATGAGAACAAAGACCGCTGTCCGATTTGCGGCACTGGACTCACCCGTAAGAATCCAAGTAGTGCCTAATCGAGCGAGGAAAGCCCGGCAGAAATCAACTGCCTGAGCACCTCTTCTTCCGTGAGACCGTACTCTTGCGCCAGCCGAGCGACCTGCTCTGCAAGATGGTCCTCACAGACGAGTGAGTAGTGGCGCATGAGGGTTTGTACCACACTTTGACATATAAATTTCCGTCAGACAACCGTCAGACCGGGCTGCCAGCCAGCTGGATGTAGAGTTGGAAGAATTGGACTGCGTTGAACGTTCCGTGAATCAGAATGGGGACGACGAGGTTGCCGGTTCGCCGGTAGGTCTCACCGAGCAGCAGCGAGAGGATGAAAATCACGACGAGCGTCGTGAACGTAGAGGCGGGGTTCGTCGCGCTGTAGTACTGGGGAATGTGGATGAGCGCGAAGATACAGCTTGCGACGACGACGGCCGCGCGCTCTGAGAAGCTGTCGTAGAGCGATTTTTGGACGATGTTGCGGAACACGAGTTCCTCGCCCGGGCCGATGACGAGCCACGACAGCGGAATGAGCACGAGCAACAGCGTCGGATTCCCCTCGCGCGCTTGTTGCTCGATACTACTCTCTGCGCCCGACAGCCCGAGCGATTGGAGCAGGATGCTGATGGCGATTGCCGCGCCATAGAGCACGACCACGCCACCGACGGCGTAGGCGAGGTCGCGTTTGCTCGGCATCCGAATGTCGATGTAGTCGAGGCCAATCTCCCGGAGTTTCAGATACGCAATCGCAGAGAGGGCGAGTCCGAGGCCGAAGAAGGTTGTGAACACGCCGAACTGGACGGCGAAGCCAACGTCTGCGACAATCGAGGTTGGGATGATAGAAAGTGCCATCCCGACGAGGAAACTGATGAGGCCGACCGCAGACGCAATCGCCACGTCGCGAACCATCCGTGAGAGGCGCTTTGCGGAGATGTCCGCGCCGTCTGCGACCGCCGCCCCGAGGGCGAACAGCCCGGAAAACGCGGCGACTGGGAGGCCGCTGCCGAGCGCTCCAGCGGTTGCATCGGTGAGCGCCGGCGCGAGAAGCGTGTAGATGGCGGCACAGACGACGGCACCGCTTGCGAGTCCCGCGAGGGGCGCGCCCCATGCCCGGGGGAGCAGTTCGTGGCGGCGAAGGAGGAAGGCGAGCAGGGCAACGCCGGCGAGAGCGGCTCCGACAACGCTGCCGACGGTGAGGCCAGCGACGGTCGTTCCCGCGCCCATCCACGGGAGGAACGCGGCGGCGAGGGCGACGCCCGCGAGCGCGACCCCTACGCTGGCCGCAGGGCTCTGTGACATACCGGGTGGTAGGCGGGGACGGCTAAAATCGCTACGGTCTCACTGAATCCAATACGGTTCTTTGTCCGCGACGGCCTGCGCTTCTTCGAAGTCGCCACCACCGAGCAGGCCGCGGGCGGCGCGCTTGCCCCACTCGACTGCGGGCTGGGTGAACGTCTCGACGCCGTAGAGTTCGCCCGCGAGCACACACGCGGCTTCCATCTGGTAGAGCAGGTTCCCGATACCTTCCGCATCGACGCGGTCGAGTTCGATGCGGACGTTCGGCTGGTTCGCCGCCGCGAGCGAGGCTTCGGTCGCGCGGAACTCGGCGTCTAAGAGGTCGCCAAGCGAGTTCCCACTGAGGTAGGCAAGCTCTTCTGCGTCGGTCTCCGGAATCTCGCGGTCTTCGCGGTCGCGCGGGCGAACGAGCGTCACGAGCTTGTCGTTCGGCCCGGCGCGGTACAGTTGGAGTTGTGAGTGCTGGTCGGTCGCTCCGAGCGCGCGCACCGGCGTCTGGCCCATGCCGTCTTTACCCAAGCTTTCGGCCCAGAGCTGGGCGAACCACTCGGCGAACGGCTCTAGCGCCTCTGCGTAGGGCACCATCGCGTTGATGCGCGCCCCCCGGAGGTCAAGCGCGTAGGCAATCGCGCCGTAGGCGTAGGCAGGCGAGTCGAACAGCGACCCAGAGAGCGACTCCATCGCATCTCTACCACCTTCGAGGACGCCTTCGATGTCGCCGCCCATGATGGCCGCCGGGACGAGCCCGACCGCAGAGAGTGCAGAGAACCGGCCCGGAACGCCGTCAGGAACCTTGAGCGTCGGGAGGTCGTAGGCGTTTGCGAGTTCCCGGAGCGGTCCCTCGTCACCCGTCGTCACGAGCGTCCTGCTGGCCCAATCGACGCCTGCGGTTTCCATCGCGTCGCGGACGATGAGGAAGGTGGCGAGCGTTTCGACGGTCGTGCCCGAGCGCGAGACGACGTTGACGGCGGTTTTGTCGAGCGGGAGGTTGTCGAGGACGGCGGAGGTGTGTTCGGGGTCAACGTTGTCGAGGACGTAGGCGTTCTCGATGCCGAGTGCGGTGGAGATGGTGGCCGCACCGAGGGCGCTCCCACCGATACCGACGGTGAGGACGGCTTCTGCGTCCGTGAGCGAGGAGACGGCGTCACGAATCTCGGCTGCGTCCGTTCGCTGCGGGAGGTTGAGCGCTTCGTAGCCGTGTTCGTGCGCAGTGCGGCCCTGTTCGATGCGTTCGTGGGCGAGCGCGACACGCGCATCTAATCGTTCTAGGGCCGCTTCGGTCACACCGGGCTTTGCGACCGAGGCGAGTGCGTTTCCGACGTCCAGGTGCATAGGGAACCCCTCGGGTGGAAGGATAAAATGATTGGTGTATCACGGCCGTGAGAGGTATGCGACAGAAGCTGTCAGCCGCCGTCTCCGGTTGCCCGACAGAACGAGCATATCGCGTGGTTTAATCGGGTCGCTCGCCAACGTCGGGTCATGACAGCCGGTGGTACCAACGAGTCGGACGACGCCTACCGTGGCGTGCTCGGCGCGATTCCCTACGCGCTTCGGGCGAGCGACTCACTGCTGTTTCGGTCGTACGTCGTCGTTGGCTCGCTCGCCTCGGTGCTCGTCACGCTCATCATCACGTTCGCGCTTATCGTACTCATCGCCGCCACGTCGAACGTTCCCGGCGGTTCGCTCACTCTCTCGCGGTCGTTCTACGTCGTCATCGGGATTCTCGTCCTCGGCCCGCTGCTCGCACCCATCCTCTTTGTCGCCCGTCGCCACCGCCGCAACCTGCCCGTGAGCGACAACTACGACACGTTCCTCGCGGTTGCAGGCTACGTGTTTCTGTGCTCGCTCTACATCGGCCTCGTCATCTCGGTGCCAGAGTGCTTCGTCCTCGATGGCCAGCTGACGTGTCGTGACCCACCAACCGGGCTGTTTGCGCCGGTAATCTCTCTCCTCTATGCACTGCCACCACTCACGAGCCTACTGCCACCGCTTCTGGCCGCTCTCCTTATCTTTGCAGTCCATCGCCGCCTGCGTTAAAATTTGTCAACGGTTTAAGTGTGGGCCCTCCTAGCATCCACCATGGGCACAGCCTTCGACGACTTGGCGTTTCTCGCCGGGTCTGAGAATCGGCCTGCCGTTTTACTCGCCGTCACAGAGCGACCGCACACCCGAGACGAACTCGAAGCAGAGACTGGAGCATCTCGCGTGACGCTCGGCCGCATTCTCGCAGACCTCACCGACCGGGGGTGGATACGTCGTCGTGGGCGACAGTACGAGGTGACCGGGCTTGGTCGCCTCGTCGCCAACGCGTACAAGACATTTTTCGAAACCATGGAGACGGTCGCCCAGCTGAAGCCACTCGCGCCGTGGCTGCCGGTCGAGGACTTCGGCTTCGACATCGACCGACTCGAGGACGCTTCGGTGACCGTCCCCACGCACTCAGACCCGCTTGCACCCTACCGTCGCGCCGCTCACACTCAGCGCCAAGCGTCGTCGCTTACGGTGCTCACGAACGCAACCGCCCCCCAGAACATCGAGGTCATCTGGCGGCGCACCACCGCCGGTGACCTGACCATCGACGCCATCCTCACCCACGATGTCATCGACACCATCCAGAACGACGAGCAGATGGCGTCCATGTTCCGCGATATTTTGGCCTCCGGACAGGCGGAAATCCGGCGCTACAACGGCGAGATTCCGTTCATCGTCGCCGTGGCTGACGACCTCGTCGATATTGCGATTGCCGACGAAGGCGGCCTCCCTCGGGGACTTATCCAGGTCGTAGACGAGGAGGTGCGGTCGTGGGCAGAACAGACCATCGCCCGGTATCGGGAGCAATCGATGGAGCTGTCGGTCGAGTCGTTTACTGGCTGAGGCATACACGAAACGCAGAAAACCCGCGAGCGCCTAGCGCCGCCCATGGAACAGACGGGCACGTTTCTCTGTACGCACGCCGAGGCGGAGTCTGCGATTCTCACCGACGTTTCGACCGGGCAGGTACACACCCTCGGGTCGAACCCCGGCATCGAGGAGGGCGACGCCATTGAGGGAACCCTCGCGCCCGAACCACCGATGGAGGTGTCGTGGGAACTCGTCTCCGTCGAACGCCGCTGGCAGATTCCGGTCGAACGCAGCGACGAGACGCCGACGCAACTCGAAAAAGACCTCGCTGCGGCACAAGAAACAGGAGAACTCACCACACGCGAACGCGCGGGCATCGGCGAGATTCACGTCCTGACCGTCGACGCCGACCGAACTGACGCGGCCGTCGAAGACGTTCTTGAAGACCAAGCGACCCGCGAGCGCGCCGCGCGCCTCGGGGTCAACCGCGTCGAAATCCGTGCGCAGGCGGGCGTCGTGGCGGTTCGTTACTTGCCCTGAGGCGCGGCCTGACTCTGGACGAGCCAGCCGCCCCGAATCCCACAGGCTTCGCGCTCTACGTACTCGATTTCGGTGGTTTTGCCGACGCGCTCGCCACCCTCTATGGCCTCTATTCTGAGCGGCACGTCGAGTGAATCGCCACAACAGCCCACGTCGAGAAACTCGTCGTATACGTCGCCAACGGCGGGTTTCCCGAGGGTTTTCGTGAGATACGCGCGGAACCACGGCGTGTCGAGTTGCCCCCGTCCCCACCCGCTCAGGTCTGCCGGGTAGGAGACGACAACGCGCGCTGCATCGCTCATGGCATCCCCTATGCGTGCCATCCACAAGCACCTTGTGGGACGGACGAATTTCGTTCACATTACAATTTCGTATAAGAAGGCTTATTCGACGGGAATAAGGACCCACAGGTATGGTCGAGTTCGAGGTACCGGAAGTCGATTTCTCCCGGTACACCAACCGCCAGTTGGCGGCGGTGCCCCTCGGAGTGCTCGCCGTTGCGCTGCTCATCATCGCTGGGTGGACCGCGATGACGGGTGCGCCGGTCACCCCTGGCATCGCGTTCACCGGCGGCACCGAATTACAGATACAGACGACCGATTCACCGGCCCAAATCGAAGCGACGTTCGACACGCCGGTCGAGTCAATCCAACCGATTCGTTCCACGGACGATACCTACATCGTGACGTTCCAAGCGACCGATGACGGCACGTCCGCCACCGCCATCGAGCAACAGGCGCGGGATGCAGGCTACACCGTCGAGTCCTCACAGAGTCGCTCCCCGAGTTTCGGGGCTGAGACCCAGCGACTCGCGCTGCTTGGCGTGCTCATCGCGTTCCTCGGGATGAGCACCATCGTCTTCATCCTGTTTCGCTCGTTCGTCCCGTCGATTGCCGTCGTCCTCTCTGCGTTCTCGGACATCGTGATTCCGATTGCGCTGATGAACATCTTCGGCATCAAACTCTCGCTCGGGACGGTCGCTGCGCTGTTGATGCTGATTGGTTACAGCGTCGACTCTGACCTCCTGCTCAACAACCACATCCTGCGCCGAAGCGGAGACTTCTATGAATCCACGTATCGTGCGATGCGTACGGGTGTCACGATGACGCTCACATCGCTCACCGCGATGGCTGTGATGACGGTCACAGCGTTCCTCTTCGGGATTCCGTTGCTGCCGTCAATTGGGATCGTCCTCGTCTTTGGCCTCACCGCTGACCTGATGAACACATATATGCTCAATCTGAGCCTGCTTCGCTGGTACAAATTCGAGGGGGTGGCTCGATGATTTCCGTCCGCGAAAACTGGCGGATTTTCTTGTTGGTCATCCTCATCGTCCTCTCGGGGGTCGCCCTGTTCGCGCCGCCCGGCGGCGCAAGCGGCGGTCAAGCCGGAACTGCTGATACAGGACCGACCAACCTCAAGTACGGCCTCGAACTCTCCGGCGGGACGCGCATCCGCGCGCCGCTCGTCGGCTTCACCGCAGAGGACGTTGCGGTCACCGGCGACAACGACCGCGAGGTCGCAAGCACCGTCGCCTCCCAACTCAACATCTCGCGGACGGACGTTCGCGTTGCGCCCCAGACCCGGACGGTCGAAGTGTTCACGAACAACGTGACGAAAGCCGAGTTCGCAAGCGCCCTGCAAGCGGCGGGCCTCGATGCGAGCGAGGAAAGCATCCGCGATGGCGTCACCGCAGAGACCCGTCAAACGGCCGTTGCGGTGCTCACGGAGAAAATCAACCGCATCGGTCTCTCTGGCGGGACGGTCCAGCAGGTCGAGACCACAGAGGAGACGTTCATTCTGATTGAGGTGCCAAACCAGAACCGCTCTGACGTTATCAACCTCATCGGCGACCGCGGGAAGGTCGAAATCGTCGCCGAGTTCCCCGCCCAAGGCAACGGCACGACCGAGTATCGACAGGTTTCGATGCTCACGCAGGGTGACTTCACCGAAATCGGCGCGCCCCAGCAGGGGCAGGGCAACGACCCGCCATCCGTACCCGTCGCGCTGAACGACGAAGCCGCCCAGAACTTCTCAGACGGGATGCAGAAGTTCGGATTCACGAGCCAACAGGGCATCCAGAACTGTCGGTACGAATCGACGCCCGACGACCCCGGATACTGTCTGCACACCGTCGTTGACGGCCAAGTCGTCTACTCGGCGTCGATGTCATCCGGCCTCGCGGGAATCATCCAGAACGGCGATTTCGTCAACGACCCGTCGTTCACGATGACGACGACGAACATGTCCGAGGCGCGCGCCCTGCAGGTCAACCTGCAGGCCGGTGCGCTCCCGACATCCCTCGACATCGAGGGTGAAGGGACGACGTACTTCCTCGAACCCGCACTCGCCTCCGAGTTCAAGCTGTTCAGCCTCATCACCGGCATCATCGCCGTCCTCGCCGTCGCCGGGATGACCTACCTGCGCTACGGCAAACTCGAAATCGCCGCGCCGATGGTCGTCACCGCGCTCGCAGAAGTCGTCATCCTGCTCGGCTTCGCCGCGGCCATCGACCTCGCGCTCGACCTCTCGCACATCGCGGGGCTCATCGCTGTGATTGGGACCGGGGTGGACGACTTGGTGATCATCGCAGACGAAATCATCCAGTCGGGAGAAATCAAGACCAGTCGCGTGTTCCGCGACCGCTTCCGCAAGGCGTTCTGGGTCATCGGTGCGGCCGCCGCGACGACCATCGTCGCCATGAGTCCGCTCGCGGTGCTCAGCCTCGGTGACCTCCAAGGGTTCGCCATCATCACCATCGTTGGTGTGCTCATCGGCGTGCTCGTCACCCGCCCGGCCTACGGTGACGTGCTGCGCAACCTGATGAACATCGACTAACGCGGCTCGTTTTTAATTTCTGCACTCGCCTCTCGCCCGTGTTCGAAGCCCACGCCCGCGGCGAACCCGAACGACGCTAATCCGAATCCGAGTGCAGCAATCCCGATAGTCATCTCGGTCGCACTCCCGTTCAGCAATGCAATACTCCCGAACGTCGTCACCCCGGCGAACGCACCGCTCACCCAGTTCGGCCCTTCAGTGCTTCGCAGCAGCTCTGCATAGCGAATCCAGAGCGCCGTTCCGACGCCGTACACTTGGGCGACGCCGAGCAACACCAACCACGAGGTCTCAGGCGGCGGCGCAAACAGATACACGAACCCCGTGACGCCAATGGCGACGGCGACCGAAAGGGCGTAGCGAACAGACCGTTCCATACGAACCGTTCAGTACATCATCACTTAACTCCGCCGCGCTCAGTGCCCACCCGAGACGAGATTTAATCCCACAACGCCGACGACGATCAGGCCGATGAAGCCGAGTCGAGAGAGCGTCGCTGGTTCGTCAAACAGGTACATCCCGAGAATCGCGGTTCCAACGGCTCCAATCCCCGTCCACACCGCGTAGGCCGTCCCAACAGGAAGGTTTTCGACGGCTTTTGCGAGGAGCACCATGCTGATGACGAGCGCGACGACGGTGCCGGCGGTCGGAATGGGTTTCGTAAGCCCCTCAGAGTAGCCAAGGCCAATTGCCCACGCAATCTCGAACAGCCCCGCGACGAACAGCAGGTTCCACGACATTGCCGACTGCTTTGTCCGCCCGCCCGCTATACCTGCCGTTTTCGCTCTAAAACTCGCTCAAGCCCGCTTGCTCGCGGGCGGCGAGCGCGTCCTTGCTCGTCTGCCACGACGCGCGCGCACAGTCGGGTAGTTCGCCGTGATGTTCGACGAACTCCGTGAGAAACGTCTTCGTTGTCGGGTCGCTCGGATAGCCGCTACCAACCTCGCCGTACTCCGTGGCTAACTCCGCGACGTGGGCGTCGCGGGCGACTTTGGCGATGATGCTCGCCGCGCCCACGATGTGGTAATTTTCGTCTGCGCCGTGTTCCGCGCGGAGGGTGACGTTCTTGTCGAGCTTGCCGGCTACGCGACGGGCGAAGCGCGCTTCGTCGGTGTCACAGGCGTCTACGATGCCTTCCATATCGTCTTCGAGAATCTGGCGGAGGGCGTCTGCCTGCGCGCGGACGGTGAGCGTGTTCAGGTCCGTTTCGGGGTCGTCAATCTGCGAAACCGTCACCTCCGCGATGCCGATGGCGACGTTCGGCGAGGCGCGGAGGGCGTCTGCGAGTTCTTCGCGGCGGGCGGGCGTGAGAAACTTCGAGTCGGTGATGCCGTCCGGGAGCACGTCCTCGTCGGGCACGCTCACGGCGGCGGCGAACATCGACCCGAGGACGGGCCCGCGCCCGGCCTCGTCAGCACCAAAGTGCCCAGTCATCACCCGAACGTTGCAGAGCAACTAAAAAACGTTTCTGCCCGCTAGTCGAGGAAGAACTCCTCGGCTTCGAACGGTTCGTCTTCGCCTTCGACCGCGAGCACGTCGAGGGCGGTCACGACGGCATTCACGCCGAGGATGCCGGCCAAGCTCGGTTCGGTGCGGCCGTCGTCCCCGCTCACGAGTTCTTTGATGTAGAGCCCACCCGCGCCGTGGATGGTGAGGTCTGCGTGGTATTCGTCCACCAGTTCGCCTTCGATGTCGTACACCTCGCGCACGCGGGTCAGGTTCGCCCGGCGGTGGTCGACGCGCTGGGGCGTGTACTGCTCTACGGTCGCGCCGTCGAGTTCGCCAATTGCGGCCTGTAAGTCTTCAACGGTCACCGGATGCGCGAACTTCACGTCCATGCGGTAGGTCTTCGACGCGTCGTGTTCCTTGACGCGCTCGACCATCTCGTAGGTGCACGCGCGCAGGCCTTCAACCTCGATTTTGCCGTCTGCCTGTTCGTTGACCGCGTCCTCAAGCGCGGCCAAATCGACGTGGCGAACCTTCGGATTCGAAATCTCCATCACGAACGGGCGGCCCGTCCCGAGCATGAGCGCGTCTACGTCCTCGCGGCCCGCGCCGTGGAACGTGGTTGCCTCTCCATCCATCGCGTCGAGCAGCGGCGGTGCGGCGAGCTGTTCGACGCTTTCGGGGTAGCGATACCCGCTTCCGGCACAGACGTGACATGGCTTGCCGCGAATCGTCCCCGTCTCGTTGCACTCAGAACACGGCCACTTCGTCTGGGGGATGTCGCGTTCGAGTTTGCGATAGCGTCCATAAACGAACGTCGAGTGGTTGCGCATCTCGACTGTATCACCCTCTAAATCGAGCGTGAACATCACGTGCGGGCGGCCGAAGTCAACCTCCGTCTCGGTGAGCCGCCCGATGCGCTTGCCCACCTCGCGGTTGAACTCGGATTTGAACTGCTCGCCTGCGTCCTCGGGGAGGCCCGCGCTCTCGCGCAAGAGCAGTTCGTTCTCCTCGATGAGCGGCGGCGTTCGCGTGCCGACCTGATACGTGTCGAACTCGATGCCCTCGACCGATTCGGCGGCGCGTTGCGCCCACTCGTCGAACGTCGCACAGAGGCCTTCACAGACCCAGCACTCCGCAACGTCGGTCGCTTCGTAGGGTTCGTCGTCTGCCAATGCAACGGCGGTCCGCAGCGCGTTCCCGCGCTGTTCGTTGGTGAGGCCGAAACTCCGCTCGGCGAACACCCGGCCCAGACAGGAATCGCAGACGGGGCCGTTCTCTCCGACCGCTCGCGCATCGTCGAGAATCGTCATTATCGAATCTGTGTCCCGCTCGGATTAACAGTCTTGGTTTTGCCGTAGCTTGCGCGAACGTGTTAGTTGGTTAAGATATTTGGGTGCTGCTCACGAACCGGCGTGTATGGCGTCCTCCAACCGTTCGCTTCTCACCACCGCAGCCGTCTGGTTTGGCGCATTTTTGTTGTTCACCCTTCCGACTGCGTCCGTTCTCGTCTACAGCGTTGAACTGCTTGCAGGAGCCGCAGGCGCAGCGTCGCTGCTCACCGGGACTGCGGGAACCGCGCTCCATTTCGCCGCGGTCATCGTCGGTGCGCAAGTCGCCTCCGACATCGCTGCGGTCAGACTCCACGGCTTCGCGTACCTACACCAAGGCCGTCGAGGGTTGCGCCTCGCACGTCATCTCCTCCACGTCCTCGTGGCGCTCGCAACGCTCTTCGCCGTCGGCTCATTGCTCGTCGCAATCACCCATTGGAGTGTCGACACCGGCAATACAGTGTATTTAGTGTTCATCGGGGCGGTCGTTCTTGCGCTCTGTTGGGTCGTGATTCGGACAGTGAGGGCGTTCAGACAGGGGCTTCACGAACCAATTGGCACGGACGGCGACTGGCTCGCGGCAACGAGCAAAAAGTGAGTGCAGGTTATACGGTCGAGAGTTCGATGCTGGTCGTCTGGGTCGCACCGGTTTCGTCGGTGACCCGCAGGGTCATCGAAAGGACACCACAGTAGTCAAGTTCGACCTCAGTGGTTTCACCCGTTCGCTCGTACTCGCCGTCATCGTCAATGTCCCACTCGAAGGAGACAATCTCACCGTTTGGCGAACTCGATTCACTCCCTGAGAGTGTGACGGTTGCGCCCGAGTCGAAGTCTATCTCTTCTGCGTTCTCCGGGTCAGCGGTGATGAACGCCTTTACGGGTTCTTCCTCCTGATACGGTGAATCATCCACCAGCGTGTGCTCGGGGCCCGGAACACTTTCGCTCGAAGCGAGCGCGTACACACCACCGACTGCGCCATACGGTGGGGTTCGCGTACCGGAGACCTGCACGTAGAGATGTTCGTTTGCGGGTACGGTCGAGAGGGCGAAGTAGTTAGCCCCGCCATCGTCGATGCCGTAACTCCACTGCTCTGACCCATCGTCCGTGTTGAGTGCGTACACGACGGGTCGGGCGTAGGCCGTATCGACGTAGTCAGACCCGTGTTCGAAGTAGCCTGCTTCGCGTTCGCTTTCGACGGCGGCCATGGTCGTGTACTGTCCCCCGACGTAGATGGTGCCGTCGGTGACGGCGGGCTTGCCCACGAGTTTCGCAGCCGTGACGAACTGCCACTGCTCTGCTCCCGTCTCGGCCGAGAGCGCGTGAACCGCGCCGACGCGTTCGTCGTCATCCTCGGAATCGTTCTGGTTCGGGTCAGTCGTGTCCTCGGAGGCGACGTACACCGTGCCGTTGGCCACTGCAGGGGGACTCAGGTTGTTTGGCTTGCTGTCTTCGAAGTCGGCAGCGACTTGTGTCTCCCACACCACCGAACCGTCCGCTTGTGAGAGTGCCCACACCGTGTCCGAGGTCGGTGCCGCGCCAGCTGCCATCGTCAAGTAGAGGTGGGTGTCGTCGGCGGCGAGCGTGTTTGCATCGACACCGTCGGGGGCAGCCGACTGCCACTGGGTAGTTCCGTCGGTTCCAAGCGCCACAATCGTTTGGCCGCCTGCCGCGTAGAGCGTCTCCCCACCGAAAGCCAGCGTGCTGAGGAAGTTGGTGTCGTCTCCTTCGACGCTCCACTGTACGTCGCCCGTCGCGGCGTCGAGGGCGTACACCGTCGCCCCTGAGATGGCGTAGGCCGTGCCGTCACGAACGAGCACTGCACCGTTCGTGTACCGCAACTCCTTGTTCGTCCAGAGCGTTTCACCGGTCTCTGCGTTGAGCGCCATTATACCGCCGTTTGGCGGCGTCTGATCTTGTTGGCCACCTTCTGTGTAGCTGATTGCTGGGCGGGAGGCGACGAACACGCGGCCGTCTGCGACCGTCGGGGCCGCGATTACCGCACCGATACTGTCGTCGTCGCGAATCCAGCGGAGGCCGCCGCCCGTGCCGTCGTAGGCGGCGACCTCGCCGGTGCTCACGTCGAGGTCGTACGAGCCAACTGTCCCAACGTAGGCCGAACCGTCTACGACCGTCATTTCTGTGGGGTCTGAGAGTTCGTCGCCGGGTGACCAGCCGGGGCCAGCATAGGGCTGTGGCCCTTGACCTGTAGTGTACCCCGTCTGCCCGTCCGTGCCACGGCTTACGGGCCAGTCTGCTGACTCACCTGTTGGGCTTGCTGCGAGTGCGTTCGTTCCGACGAGACCAGCCGCGCCAGCCACGCCGATGCCTTTCAAGAACGTCCGTCTGGAGGGTCGTACCATGCATTCGACCAGAGACGTGTCGGGTTACTAACTATCGGGTGACTAATATCGAATTGGTTAACCTTTTCACATTTACTCTCCCGTTTTATTCGAACTATAATGGGGTGTATTTATTGTGTGTGTTTGTGCACAATTCAGCGTTTTTCGACGCGGTAGGCCGAATTTTCCGGCAATTAAAATGGCGAAAAGCGTACGCAGGTTATACTGTCGAAAGCGAAACCGTGGCCGTTTGGGTAACCCCGGTTCCGTCTGTCACTCGCAGCGTCACTTCGAGGATTCCACAGTAGTCGAGTGTAATGTCCACGGATTCCCCAGAGGCGTCGTACTCACCGTCTCCGTCGATGTCCCACTCGTAGGAGACAATCTCACCGTTTGGCGAACTCGATTCACTCCCTGAGAGGGTCACCACCGCGCCCGAGTCGAAGTCAAGATTCTCCGCATTTTCCGGGTCGGTCGTGATGATCGCCTCGACGGGTGCGGTTTCCTGATACGGCGTGTCGTCTACGAGCGTGTGTTCCGGGCCTGGGGCGCTCTCGCTTGCGGCGAGCGCGTGGATGCTTCCGGCCTCGCCGTTCGGTGGCACTCCTGGTCCAGTCACCTGCACGTAGAGGTGGTCGTTCGCCGGGACGGCCGTTTTGACGTAGCTGTCGTCTGCGTTCTCGTCTACGCCGTAGCTCCACTGTGCTTCGCCGTCAGTGGAAATGGCGAACACCACCGGGCGGGCGTAACTCGACCCGACGTACGTCGAACCGTGCTCAAAGTAGCCCAGCTCTTTTTCGTCTTCGACCGAAGCCTCGGTGGGGTACGTCCCCCCGACGTACACCGTTCCGTTGCTGACCGATGGGATGCTTCGCAACTCGGCTGCCGTCGTGAACTGCCATTGCTCTTCACCCGTCTCTGCGGAGAGCGCGTGGAGCGCGCCAACGCGTTCGTTGTCTTCCGGTGCGGCCGGCCCGTTTGCGGCGCGTTCGGTGCTGTCGTCGCTTGCGACGTACACCGTCCCGTCTGCCACGGCGGGCGCGCTCAGCCGATTCGGGACGCTGTCTGCGAAGTTCGCAAACACCTGCGTCTCCCAGACGACCGACCCATCTCCAGTCGAGAGCGCCCAGACCGTGTCCGAAGTCGGTGCCGCGCCGTCGCTCATCGTCAGATAGAGGTGAGCGTCGGTGGCCACGAGGGACGTGGCGTCCGCGCCGTCTGGCAGCGGTGCTTCCCACTGGACGGTGCCGTCAAAGCCAACTGCACCAATCGTCTGTGGCGTGGCGACGTAGAGTGCGTCCCCACCCGCCGCTTGGGCGCGAATGCTGTTGTCGGTGGTTATCTCCGCCGTCCACTGCACGTCGCCCGTCGCCGTGTCGAGGGCGTAGATTGTCGCCCCTGAGACGGCGTAGGCCGTCCCGTCGCGGACGAGCACCGCGTCATCGGGTTCTCTCGGTTCCATGCTCGTCCAGAGCGTCTCGCCGGTCTCTGCTGAGAGCGCCATGACGCCGCCGTTCGGCGGGGTTTCGTCCTGCCGGTCGCCGCCCGTGTAGACGACTGCGGGTTTTGCGGCGACGAACACGCGGCCGTCAGCGACGGTCGGAGCCGCCATCACCCCGCCAATCGTGTCGTCAGAGCGAATCCACCGGACGCCGCCACTGGTGGCATTGTACGCCGCAACTTCGCCGCGACTCTCGTCGATGTCGTAGGAGGCGACCGTGCCGATGTAGGCAGTTCCGGAGACCACCGTCACGTCGGTCGGGTCTCCGGAGAGATCGTCGCCGGGTGTCCAGCCGGGGGCTGCATAGGGGCGTGGCCCCTGCCCTGTAGTCTCCCCCGTCCGCCCGACTGTGCCGCGGCTCACAGGCCAGTCAGGCTCCTCACCGGCCGGAGCGACTGCGAGCGCGTTCGTACCAAGCAGGCCGGTTGCGGCGGTGATGCCGATACCTTTCAGGAACGTCCGTCTGGAGGGTCGAGGCATGTGTTTGACAAGAGACGAATCTCACACCTAACTATAGGTTAGCTAACATCAACTGGGCTGACTGTTCATCTGCGTTTCCGGTGTTTCAGCGCTCGCAGACGGGCAATTTCGGGTTATTTTTCTGAACTATCCCGTCGCGGCCGCTCGCGTCTCTCGGGACGAAAAACAGCGGTCTCATCCGATTGGTGGCACGTCGTGGCAGTATCGGTGCACGGTTAGGTGGCGATTTCGTCCTCGATGGCTCCCACTCGCTCCATCTGTTCAACCATCAACACGCCGTAGATGCCGCGCTTGCTCTCGTCTAGTCGATGCGTCTTGAGGTGGGTTCGAGCCAATTCTTTCAACGTCGTTCGGTCTGTTGCCTCCACCCCACTCCGGACGTAACGTTGGCCACAGACTGGACAGGTGATTATCCCGTACTCCCCCATATCCTCTGTTCTGCCCGTCACAGCAAGAATCTTGCGGACGTTATCGAACAGTGTCATATGGAGACCGATATAGGGTCATCCTTTGAACTGTGACTATCCCAAAAACATACATTATTCGAGGCGGGTCATTCGCCGCCGTCACCGACGACGCTGTCGGGGGTGGCAACCGGCGCTGCTGGCAGCTCGTTGGCCATCGTGACCACGCGCTGTGGGAACGGGATTTCGATGCTCTCGCGGGTGAACGCCTGATAGATGCGCTTGTTCATCTCGTGGGTGGCTCGGCCGCGCAAGACGGGGTCGCCAATCCAACACAGCAGTTCAAAGTCGAGCGCTGACTCGCCAAAGCTCCGGAATCGCACGCGCGGGTGGGGCTGTTCGAGGATGAGGTTTTCAGCATCCGCCTCTGCGAGCAACACCTCCTCGACGCGGTCTATGTCAGTGCCGTAGGCAACGCCCACGGGGAGACGAATCCGGCGCTCGCGCTCGGGGGTCGATTCGTTCACGATGCGCGCGGAGTTGAGCACGGCGTTTGGCACCGTCACGAGCATGTCGTCGCGCGTGCGAATGACGGTGCTGCGAATCGAAATATCCTCGACTCGACCGCGTTCGCCCGACTCTAAGACGATGTAGTCACCCACGGCGTAGGTGCCGTCGAAGTAGAGCGCGATACCGCCGAAGAAGTTCGCAATCGTGTCGCGGGCGGCGAGGCCGACCACGATACCGATAATCCCCGCAGACGCGAGAAACGGCGTGATGTCGATCTGCCAGAGTGTAAGCAAGAGGAAGATGGTTGCGCCGAGAATGACCGCCGTCCAGACGTTTTGGAAGATTGGGACAACCGTTTGGTCGAACTCACGTTCGTTGGTAACCACTTTCGACACCTTCCGCCCGAGGCGGGTGAGCGTGAACGCCCAAAGGACGGTGAGCGTCGAAAG
Source organism: Haladaptatus sp. CMSO5 (assembly GCF_036689885.1). Classification (NCBI taxonomy): domain Archaea; kingdom Methanobacteriati; phylum Methanobacteriota; class Halobacteria; order Halobacteriales; family Haladaptataceae; genus Haladaptatus; species Haladaptatus sp. CMSO5. Next base: position 92,330 of record NZ_JBAHVW010000001.1, on the reverse strand, counting down.
CGTCCCGGCGAGCAGTGGTGCATCCACCGTCGGCGCGAGGCCGAGCGGGACGGTTGCGATGTACGCCCCGATGAGGACGACCGAGACGTAGAGCGGCGCTTGGATAGTCTTGAAAATCACATCATCGACTTCGCCCTCGATGCGCGCGGTCAGATGCGGAATGACCGTCTTCCCGAGTAGTTCAATCCCTTTTGCGACGAGGAGCGAGACGGTAATCGTCACCAACACCCCTTGCCACGGCGGGAGCGCGAGCAGCGCCTCGCGCAGTAACAGTTCGATTTCCGCCACCGTTGTCATAGCTGACAGTTGGGCAGACGCGAGATAAAACGTGGTGTCGCCGTCACTCCATCTCGATGAAGATGCGGGCGATTTCCTCTAGGTTTCCAACGGGCGTGATATGAGCCGTGTGGTCGGTCAGCAGTGGTGGGCCAAGGAACGAAGAGACGGCCCCAAAGTCGTCAGATTCGAGAATGAAGTAGAACGTGTGTTCGTTGGTTGCGACGTACGCGCCCTGGAGGTGGATTCCCTGTTCCTCTGCACGGGTGTGCATGGTCGAAATCCACTCGCGGGCGTCGTCTGCTCGGTCTTCGCGCGCCCAGCAATGGTCTGGGCTGTGTGTGAGCGTTGCGATGAATTGCATGATTGTGTCTGGTTTTTCACCTCTCTATTCTCCATCCCATCCGTTCACCTAGCACCCTCACCGTTCACCTCTCTATGGAGATACGGTGGCTGGGCTGAAAACCTCCCGCTCAGGAAATCCGAACTACCTTTGTACTCCCGCGAATCTGTCAGGATATGAATTCGTGGCTGCTTGCCCTCGTCGTTGGCATCTTACAGGGCATCTTCGAGTGGCTCCCCATCTCCAGCGAGGGAAACATCACCCTCTTTCTCACGGCGTTTCAGGGCGTCTCGCCGCAGGTTGCCGTCCAGTTCTCGCTGTTTCTCCACGGCGGGACAGCGGTTTCCGCGCTCGCGTACTACCGAGACGAGGTGGTCTCGGTGCTCGCCTCGCTCCCACAGTGGCGACCGCGCGAGGCCTTCGAGAGCGACACGGCAGACCTCTCGTTTCTCGCCCTCGCTACACTTGCCTCGGGCGTAGTCGGCCTCGTCGCCTACACTGCGCTCATGGACCTCGCCTCGGCGCTCACGGGCAGTGCGTTCGTCGCGCTCATCGGCGTCTTGCTCGTCCTGACCGGCATCGTCCTCCGGAGCGCAGACCGGCTTTCGCTCGGGACTCGCGAGGAACCAACCCTGTTCGACGCCGTGCTCGTCGGCGGCCTCCAAGGCCTTGCCATCCTCCCGGGTGTGTCGCGGTCTGGAACCACCGCGAGCGCGCTGCTCCTTCGCGGCCACGACGGGCCTTCTGCACTTCGCCTCTCGTTTTTGCTCTCGATTCCGGCGGCGTTCGCCGCGGGTGCGCTCACCGTGCTCACCGAGGGCGTTCCGGCCATTGACCCCGGCCCGGCGCTGTTCGCCCTCGGTGTCGCCGCCGTCGTGGGCTATCTGACCATCGACGCGCTCATGCGAGTCGTCCACCGGGTTGCGTTCTGGGCGGTGTGTGTTGGGCTTGGCTCACTCGCCATTCTTGGCGGGGTGCTTACACTCGCCTGACCTGTCGCATTATAGGTCTTTACACAGAACGTTCTTACTCTCTGATGTCAATGTAGTGTACATGGGTGTTAGAACAGCCGTCGTGCTGGCGGCAGGGGAGGGGACTCGGTTACATCCGTTGACGCGCAACCGTCCGAAGCCGATGCTTCCGGCGGCGAACCGTCCGGTAATGGCCTACGTCTTTGATGCGCTCATCGACGCAGGCATCGAACAGATTCACGTGGTCGTCGGCTACAAGCGCGACCGCGTCCAGGAGTACTTCGGCCACTCCTACCGGAACGTGCCACTTACGTACCACGTTCAGGAAAAACAGCTCGGGAGCGGCCACGCCCTGTTACAGGTCCAGGAGGCCGTCACCGAGTCGATGATCGTCGTAAACGGCGACCGCGCGCTTGAGGCGGGCATCATCAAAGACGTGATAGATGCCTACGAACAGTACGGCACACCCGCGCTCGCCGTCCTCGAACGCGACCATCCGAACCGCTACGGGACGGTCGTCTTAGATGGCGGACGCATCCAACAGCTCGTCGAGAAGCCGGACGTGGCCATCTCACGGCTCATCAACGCCGGGGTGTACGCCTTCGATGCGTCGATTTTCGACGCCATCGACCAGACGCCCCGCGAAGACGGCGAACTCGCGCTCACCGCGACTATCTCGCGGCTCATCGACGAGGGCACCGTGGTTCGCGGCGTGCGCACCGAAGGCATGTGGGTGGATGCGACCTACCCGTGGGACATCCTCCACATGAACCGTGAACTGCTCGCGCGTGGGCGCGTCGAGGAGCCAAGCGAAGACGGTGAGGTGTGGGTCGCAGACAGCGCGCTCGTCCACGAGGATGCGACGCTGCTCGGCCCCGTCGTCATCGGTCCCGATTGTGTGGTCGGCCCCGGGTCGGTCGTCGGCCCGAACGTCGCCCTCGGGCGCAACGTCACGATTGGTGCCAACGCGACCGTCGAGCAGTCGGTCATCGACGCGGACACCCGGGTCGGCCCCGGCAGCGTCCTCATCGATTGTGTGACCGGTCAGGACGTCCACCTCGGCGCGAGCACCATCGTGCCCGGTGGTCCAGCGGACGTGCGCATCAACGCACAGGTGTACGAAAATCAAGAACTTGGCGCGGTGTTCGCAGACCGAGTCAGAGCAAAGGGGGCAATCAGCGTCGCACCGGGCACGCTCGTGGGTTCGGGAGCCCACCTCCACACGGGGGTGCAGATTTCGGGCTACATCGTAGAAGGGGCAGAGGTGATGAGATAATGTGTGGAATTATTGGCTGCGTTGGCCGAGAGGGGGAAACGTTAGATGTACTGATGAACGGGCTGTCGAAGCTCGAATACCGCGGCTACGACTCGGCGGGTGTCGCGCTCGTAAACGACGACATCTCCGTCGTCAAGCGCCAGGGCGAACTCGTAAACTTAGAGCAGGCCATTCAGGGAACCGACTTGAGCGGGCGCCTCGGCATTGGCCACACCCGGTGGTCAACGCACGGCCCGCCAAACGACCGCAACTCCCACCCACACCAAGACTGCACGGGCGATGTGGCGGTGATTCACAACGGCATCATCGAGAACTACCAGACGCTGCGTGACGAACTCACAGACCAGGGCCACGAGTTCCAAAGCGACACCGACACGGAAGTGGTGTCCCACCTCATCGAGCGAAATCTCGACGCGGGTATGACGCAGAAAGAGGCGTTCTATGACGCCATCAAGACCATCGAGGGGAGCTACGCGATTCTCGCCGTGTTCGCGGGTCACGACACCATCTACGCGGCGCGCCAAGACTCGCCGCTCGTCCTCGGCATCGCAGAAGACGCGACGTACCTGGGCAGTGACGTGCCCGCCTTCCGCGATTACACCGACCAGGTGGTGTACGTCGAAGACGGTGAAATCGCCGTCATCAACGAGCGCGAGTGGTACGTGACCGACCACTCGGGGACGCACCACGACAAAGAGATTCACACCATCGAGTGGAACGCAGAGGAGACGGGCAAGAGTGGCTACGACCACTTCATGATAAAGGAGATTCACGAACAGCCCCGCGCGCTCCGTCAGTGTCTCCGCGGTCGGATGAACGAACTCACCGGCTCGATTACCATCGAAGAACTCGGTGAGTTACAGCCAACGGGCGTCCAGTTCGTCGCCTGTGGGACCTCGTATCACGCCGCGATGTACGGCGCAGAACTGTTCCGCGAAGCCGGGATTCCGGCCCAAGCGTTCCTCGCAAGCGAGTTCACCACGTCGCCACCGCCCGCGGGCGACGACCTCGTCATCGGCGTCACCCAATCCGGTGAGACCGCAGACACGCTCTCTGCGCTGCGCGAGGCAAAGCGCCGTGGGGCGACCACGCTCGGGGTCACCAACGTCATCGGGAGCACTGTTTCGCGGGAGTGTGACCACGTCTTCTACATCCGCGCTGGCCCCGAAATCGGGGTCGCCGCCTCGAAGACGTTCGCCTCGCAACTCGCGGCGATGACGCTGCTCGTCATGGCAACCGCGCCGGTCAAATCCTCGACCAAGCGCGACATCATCGAGGCGTTCCGCGACCTCCCGAGTGCGGTGCAGGCGATTCTCGACGAAGCGCCGCTCACCGAAGCCATCGCAGAGGAGTACCTCGATGCCGATGCGTACTTCTTCATCGGCCGGGGACTCAACTTCCCCGTCGCGCTTGAGGGCGCGCTCAAGATGAAGGAGATTACCTACAAGCACGCAGAGGGCTTCGCCGCAGGCGAACTCAAACACGGTCCGCTCGCGCTCGTCTCCAATAAGACGCCAGTCATCGCTATCGTCACCGGCGACGACGAGATTGCACGCAAAACCATCGGCAACGTCAAAGAAGTCGAGGCGCGCGACGCCCCGGTCATCGCCGTCACTGACGGCCAGTCGGACGTCGAACGCTACGCAGACCACGTCATTCGCATCCCCGAGAGCCACCCGCGCACTGCGCCGATTCTCGCGAACGTGCCCCTCCAGTTGCTCGCCTACTACACGGCCGCACAGCTCGGGCGGTCGATTGACAAGCCGCGCAACCTCGCAAAGAGTGTGACGGTCGAATAATCAGTCGTCGTATTCGGGCGGGACGAACGCCGCCGAAACTGCTTTTCCGATTTTCGTCTCGCCGAGTTCCCGCCACGACAGCTCCACGCGCGTCCCAGCGAGTGCGAGGCCGAGACAGATAGCATACGCACCCATTGCGGGCCGTGTGAGCGTCCCAGTGAGGAGCGCAGCCGCGACCAGCGCGGAGAAGGCGACCACGCCCGCGAGGCCAGCGAACCGCAGTGGTGCACGCGAGAGACGGGCTGTAAGCCGCTTCGTCGCGCGCCGCACCCTCGACGTCTCTACGGCGGGTACAACCGCTTTCGTGAACCGGTCGAGCGCGGCGATAACGGGGCCAACGAACCACGACTCGCGCAGGTCGACGACGATAACCTCCGGTTCCGGCTCCGCCGTGAGCCAGCGAAAGAGGTACGACTGTTGTACCCACTGCGAAAGCTGTTGTCCAGCGCGCGAGATGGCCGAGTTTTCGATTGCCAGAGATATCGTGGCGCTGAATCGGCCAACTTTCGATTCGGCAATCGCCGCTCGAAGCCGCGCTGTCATGGAGTTTTGTTGACGGGAGGTGTCCGAGTTCATGGAAATATGGAAGAACGGAAAGCGCGGAATTTCTACGTCTACGTCGTGTCTATACGGGGAAAAGAATTTTGTTCTTACTTCCCGACTATTTCTCTGTGTCATTTGCTAGTGCCAGCAGTAACTTTTATTACGAATAATTTGTTCCATTAATTACTTAGCAGATATATTAGAATAATTATATATTCTCTCCCTGCATCTGAGAAGTTGTAATGTCCAACAGCTCATTCAAAGCATACCTCGCAGAGAACCCACAGATGACCGGCGCGCTGTTCATGCTGATGCTCTTGCTCAGCTCCGTCGGGACTGCAGCCGCTGGCGTGTCCGGTTCCGTTACTGGACCGTAAAAAATGTTATAAGTCGCTGTGTGTTACGTCGCTCGACCACCGAAGCTGACCGTCTATTCTAACGGGGAAATCTTCAAGCATGAAGAGTCGAAGGAGCTCAGCCCGATTCACGTAGAACGGCTCAATATCACTCGAACCAAGGTAATAATTACCGTTCTCTTGGATGTACGGAACGACTAGACTTCCCATCGCACGGTCTGATGTCGGGAACGTGCGCATCTCTACTTCGTATTCGTCACTCCCGTCCATTTTGTTAAGCGTCCACAACAGTGGGAATCCGCCGTCCGCCTGCGCCACGGCAAGCCCACCGTCACCAATCACTGCGTACTGGCCGCCGACGATGCTCTCATCTTTTGCGATTTTCAAGGCGGTTCCCAACGGGAAACCACCGTTGAGCAGTCGCGCGACAGTTGCCCCAATGCGCACTGCGCCGCTGTTGATAACGTCAGAGAGTGTGACAATACCGCCAATTGCACCCTTTTCGATAAGCGCCATTCCCTGGTCATAGGAGGAACACGCATTGAGGAAAAAGGCGTCTACACCCACGTTGTCAAGCGTGGACACGTCGAGTTTGCCGTCTGCACACTCGAAGCCTTCCGCGTCGATGTGACCGATGTAATGGAGGAACTCCGTCGGCGTTTTGAGGACTGTCTTGAGTTCCTCGATCGTGAGGTCGTGTTTGAGTTCGATGTCAAACAGGAGTTCAGAGCGTGACCCGTACACTCGGTCAACGAAATCGCGCTCTTCGTCCATCTGCGGGTCGTTGCAGACGACGGTGATATCGATGTCGCCGTCAGAAACCTCACGTGCCAGGCGGTTGTGGAATGCTTGGGCCGTTGTCTTGCTCGCTCCAAGCGGTGCGCCCTCTCCGACCCACGCTTGTTCGAGCGACTGGGCCGCTTGTGGCTTTACGTACGAGGACGGTGCGGCGGACGCAGCCGACGAACTCCGCATGAAACTCCCATCGCGGAGGAACTCATCGACGAGCGCCATTTGGGCGTCGCTGTGCGCGACCTGCTCTGCCTGTGGCGTCCGGACAACGGCAAGGTCGTTTACGAGGAACGGCAGCGTCTCGACGCTGGTTGGCGACAACGAGACGTGCGAGGTGAGCTTCCATTCTGGTAAGAACGGCTCTACAACGTCGAATGGAACCGACAGATACGCTTCGAGTTGCTCGGTGAGTGGCTGGTCGTAGAGTTCGGCGAAATCGAGTGAGACGAGCGCTTCGACCTCTTTGCGCTCGTGAAGATTCAGCTTATACAGTCCCTCCGTGCGCGTGATGCAGTCGAGGAAAAACACATGTTTGAGCACGGCTTCGACCGTGTCCTCGAACTCCAGTGGCGTGTCGCCAAGCGAGTAGGTAAACCCTGTGTCGGTGACGATGCGGGCGTCGAAGCCGGGAACGAGTTCTGCGCCGAGGTAGTAAACCAGCGGCGCAGCACAGAAGATGTATCCCGTCTCTGGGGGCACCTCAATGGCGACGCCCGTGTCGGGGCGCACCAGATTCTCGGGGATGTGGAGTTCGTCACCGAGTTCGACCAGCGGCGGGTGGCCTCTGAGCGTTGGGTACGATCGCTCGGCGTTCGTCACCTTGAGCGCAGAGCCAAATGTCGAGATGGCCGCCATCAAGTCGCGTGGGTCTTCGGTCGTGGTAATGGTTCCAGCCGGTTGTTTGTGGTGTGAGCGTGCACCCACGAGCACCTCAGTTGGTTCGTCGAACTCAATGTGGAGTTGTTGTGCGTCGCTTGTGATGGTGAGCGGCCCACGTGCGCGCAAGTAGATCTTCATCGGCGCGCACAGTTCGAGGCTGTACTCGCCGTCGGGGAGTTCAACATCTGCGAAGTGTTCTGCTTCCGCAACCATCTCGCCTGCTACGTTGCGGACGTACACCGGCACAACGGTTGGGAGAGTTAGCCGTTCGGTGTGGATCGCGGTTGCCTCGTCTATTGGAAAGACGAACTCGTCCGTGTCGATACCCGCTGGTGTGACGGGCGTCTCAGAAAGTAGTGAATACCGTTTCCGTTCGATGGTATCCGTAATCTCTAGCCCGGTTCCCCCGTCTAATTCTCGATACGTAATGTACACGTGTGCGCTCACCTCGGTGATTGTCCGGCTCTCCCATACCTGACAGTCGTTGCTACCTTACTGTTGTATGAAGGTAAAAATGTATCTACTAGCTTAGAAATTCTGTGTGTGGTCATTGTAGGTCGTCCACCGCCTCGAATGTCAGCCACGCCGTTGTCACATCATCGTCGCGGAGATGCCAGCGCTGTTGGAACGTGCCCGCTCGTTCCCGAAGCTCGACATGAGCGTCGAACAGCTCGGCAAAGAGCGCGACGACGTCCGCTGCGTCCGTCTGCAAGTGGGCGTGGCCAAGCCCGCGAGCGTGGCGAACGCGCCAACACAGCGCGTGTAACGCCGTGAAGGTTTGCTGGTTGCCATAGCGCTCGATGAGCGGCGTGAGCGAATCGACACACACGCGCAACTCTGCGGGCGCAGCGCCCACTTCGAGCGCACCGATGGCGTCGAACACGGTCTCGATGAGCGCTGACAACTCGTCGTCGTAGACGTACTCGACGGTGTGGTCGCTCCCCGTCGTCGCGGTGGCGACGCTTCGCGTGACCGAACACTGCTCGATGATGCGCGTCTGGCGTGGGTCTGCGGTTCCTGGCACGCGCTCGCGGATGGCATCTGCGGTGGTGTCTGTGAGCACGAACAGCCGTCGTCGTGGTAGCGTGGAATCCCCGAGCATCTGGCGCGAGACGGCGCTAAAGGCAGTCTGAGGGACACTTCCGGTCACGAGAACCATGCTTCCAGCTTGCTTTAGCTGGGTCAGTGCCCGCCCAAACTCCAGTACGTCCGCCTCCTCCAGCGCACCGGGGCTCATGGCTGATACCCTCTCGCAAGCAGCATAATTGTTTCTAATATTATGATTGTCAGACGAATCGCACCATCGATGTGGTGTGGTATCACGCCATTGTGCCGACAACGAGAAAGTATTTATTGAAAAGCTCAGTTACTCAGAACTAGAGTAACTAATGTCCATTCTCGTCACTGGCGGCGACGGCTACATCGGCTGGCCAACCGCCCTCCGCATCGCAGACCGAACCGATGACCGCGTGATCCTCGTCGACAACTTCGCCCGCCGCGGCTGGGTCGAAGAGGTCGGCGCGACGAGCGCGGTCCCCATCATGAGCATCGACCAGCGCCTCGCGGCCGCAGAGGAATCCCTTGGCCTCTCGAACCTCTCGTTTATCGAAGGCGACCTCACCGAGAAGTCGTTCGTCGATGAACTCCTGACCGTCCACGAGCCGCGCGCGATTGTCCACACCGCGGCCCAGCCGTCTGCGCCCTACTCGCAAATCAACGGCGAGCGCGCGAACTACACCCAGCACAACAACATGCAGGCCACCCGCAACCTCGTCTGGGGCTTAGAGGAACACGGCCTGACCGACACCCACTTCATCGAGACCACGACGACCGGTGTCTACGGCGCACCGACCTTCCCGATTCCCGAAGGCGGCGCGACGATGGAGAACCAAGGCGAGCGAGACGAGGTGCCGTTCCCCGCCATGGCCGGCAGCTGGTATCACCTCACGAAAAGCCACGACGCGGCGAACCTTCGCCTCGCAAACAAGCAGTTCGGCATCCCGATTTCTGACGTGCGCACGGCCATCACCTACGGTACGGAAACCGAGGAGACCCGCGAGGACAACCGCCTGAAGACGCGCTTTGACTTCGACTACTACTTCGGCGTTGTCTCCCACCGCTTCGCCGCCCAGGCCGTCGCGGGCTACCCGCTCACGGTTTATGGGAAAGGCGAACAGCGAAAGCCGTTCATTAGCTTAGAAGACGCCGTCGAGGGCCTCGCACAGCTCGCCCTCGCAGACCCAGACGACCGACCTGACGACCTCACCGTCTACAATCAGGTCACCCGCGCCATCAGCATCGTCGAGATGGCGAACACCATCTCCGACGTCGCCCAGGAGTTCGACTACGACGCCGCTGTCAAACACTTCGAGAACCCACGCGACGAAGACGAGACGCACAAGATGGAGATTGAAAACGAGAAGTACATGGCGCTCATCGGCGAGCAGGCCCAGGACTTCGAGAGCGGCACCCGCGACATCCTCACGACGCTCGCACGCTATGAGGACACCATCACCGCCTACGAAGACCGCTTCCTTCCGAGCGTCTTAGAGGACTAAGCCATGAACGTGCTCGTCACCGGCGGGTGTGGCTACATCGGCAGCGCGCTCGTCCCCCTGCTCCAGCAGAGCCCTGAAATCGAGAACATCGTCATCCTCGACAACTACTCGCTCGGGTCGCCGCGCAACCTGATGGGGGCGAACTTAGACGATTCTATCGACTTTCGCCGGGGCGACGTCCGCGAGTACGGCGACGTCGAAAGCGCCATGCGCGACGTGCAGACGGTGATTCACCTCGCCGCCATCACGGGCGCAGACAGCACCCACGACCGCCGCGAGGAGACCTTCGACGTGAACCTTGAAGGGACGAAAAACGTCCTCACTGCCGCCCGCAAGCTCGACGTCGAAAACGTCGTCTTCGCCTCGTCGTGTAACAACTACGGCCGGGCGACGAGCATGGACCTCACCGAGGACACACCGACCGACCCGCTCAACCCCTACGCCGAGTCGAAACAGGCCGCAGAGGAGTTGTTGCGCGACACCATCGACGAGTCGGGGATGCAAGGGGTCGCACTCCGCATGAGTACGAACTACGGCTACGCCCCCGGCGTGCGGTTTAACCTCGTCGTCAACCACTTCGTCTTTCGCGCGCTCACGCGCCGCCCGCTGACCGTCTACGGCGACGGGAGCAACTGGCGGCCGTTCATCCACGTCAAAGACGCCGCGCGCGCCTACGCCCACGCCGCGCTCAACCCCGACGACTGGGACGAATTCGTCTACAACGTCGGGTCGAACGACCAGAACTTCCGCATCGCAGAAATCGCACAGGTCGTGAGCGAGGAGGTGGGCGAGGTCACCATCACCTACTTAGAGGATAAACACCCCGGCCCGTCGTACCACGTCAACTTCGACCGGCTGGCGAACACCGGCTTCAGGACCGAATGGACGCTCCGCGAGGGCGTCCGCGAACTCGCAGACCACTTCAGACAACCATGAGCACGGACACGCCGCGCGTCGCCATCACGGGGGCCGCGGGCTACATCGGCAGTCGCGTCATTTCGAAACTACAGGACGAACACCCCGACTGGGACCTCGTCGCCTTCGACAACTTCTATCTCGGGCAGGTTCGCTCGGTCGGCGACGTGGACATCTCCCACCTCGACATCCGCCAGCGCGACCGCCTAGAGGAGACCCTAGAGGGTGTGGACGTGGTCATCCACCTCGCCGCCGTGAGCGGCGTCAAAGACTGCGACCAGAACGCGGACCTCGCCTACGAGGTGAACGTCCAGGGGACGAACAACGTCGCGTGGTTCTGTAAGAAAACCGGCGCAGCGCTCGTCTTCCCATTCAGTATGGCCGTGCTCGGCGACCCCCAAACGTTCCCCATCACCGTAGACCAGCCGCGCGCCCCGCTCAACTGGTACGGGCGGACGAAACTGCTCGGCGAGCGCGCAATCGAGACGATGGCCGAGGGTGCGTTTCCGGCTCACCTGTTCATGATTTCGAACGTGTACGGCAAACACGAACTCGACGGGCAGCCCATCTCGAAGAACACGGTCATCAACTTCTTCGTCAACCGCGCGCTCGCAGGTGAGGACTTGACGGTGTACAAACCCGGCACCCAAGCGCGAAACTACGTCCACGTCAAAGACGTTGCCAACGCCTACGTCCGCAGCGCAGAGCGCCTCGTCGACCGGCTCGACGCGGATGAAACCGGCGTCGAGAAGTACGAGATTGCGAGCGACGAAGACCCGAGTGTGATGGACGTGGCTGAACTAGTCCAGCGCCACGCCGTCTCCCTCCTCGGCACCGACCTCGACATCAAGCTGCTCGACAATCCGCGAACTGAGACGCTCGTCGATTCGTTCACGGTCGATACCTCGAAAGCCCACGAGCGCCTCGGCTGGGAGGTTAGACACTCCATCGAAGAGAGCGTGCGCGACCTGTTGTCGGACGCCGAGCACTGAACACAGACCGCACCCACTCCCTACCGATAGGTCGAACTTCTTGTGTGTCTAGTATTTTAACAGCTTGCGGTGTAGGTGCTTGCATGACGTTCCGCCCAGTCACTCGGAGACGGGTGTTGAGTGCCGGAGCCGCGTCGCTCCTCGCCGGGTGTGTCGGTGGTACAGATTCGACTGGCGAGGAGACCGACACTGCGACACCGCTGACGGTCGCCGTTGGTGACCTCATCGAAACGTCGTCGTTCAGCTTCGTGTTGCGAGGAGTGACGAAGACGACGGCGCTCACCGACACACGCCAAGCAAGCCGTGGCAACACGTACGTCGTCCTTCGATTCGCCGCGAGGAACACGAGCGACGAAATCGTCCACTGGTTCCCGCGGATAGAGCCGTACATTGCCGATGGCAAGGGAAACACGTACTATCTGGCCGACGCGACGACGACCCACGGCCTCCCGAAAAACCACGACCTCCTCCCTGGTGAAGTTTCACGGGGCGACGTGGTGTACGAAGTCCCGGAAACCGCCCAGAACCTCACCTACTCGCTCGACTTCAGCAACCGTTCGGAAGTGGCGCTTTCGACTGTTTCAATCGACCTCGAAGCAACGGTAACACCGGTGGCTGACCTCGAACAGTCCCTGAAGACGGTTCATCCGCTTGGCGAAGCAGTGTCCAACAATGACGTGCGCGTGACCGTCACTGACGTTCGGACTGCAACCGAACTCGGAGAGCTGACAGCGAAGGAGAGTCACGAATTCGTGCTTCCTACCCTGGAACTCACAAATGACCGCTCTGACTCAATTCCCATCACCCCGCTCTGGAACATACGGCTGAAACGAGCGAATGGATTGGTGGCCACCGCAGACCTCGCGGCGTGGGCGTCGCTGCGAAATGGCTTCGAGGAGGGACGTATCGACGCGGGCGCGACCGAACGGGGTGAACTCGCCTTTCACGTCCCAATCGACCGCGATGCGTGCTATTTCATGTTCGACTGGTACAACCTCGATGCCGAGTACGCCAAGGCATTCTGGATGCTCTGAATCGGCGTTTTGCTATTCGATGCGCTTGCTCCCCGAGGCGACGGTATCCACGCCCGGACTGTAGAGATACACCGGGTCGCTCGCCGGGTCGGCAAACCCGTTCGCCCGAAACAACCCGTTTTCACCCCACTCGACGCTCGCCTCCGTGAGTGGCCACGGTTCGTGGCTCACCGCCGCGTAGCGAAGTTCCCCGCTCAGGGCTTCCGTGTAGTAGCGATAGCGTTCGGTCAGGAACGCTTCGAGCGAATCCGGGTCTGCGCGGAACTGCTCGCCGGTCGGGCCATAGGTCGCGTGAAAGCGAACCGGCCGCGCGCCCGGGTGGACGCGCCGACTCGAGAACTTGATGCGGTCGGCTTCGGCTGTGAGGGAAATCCGGGCGTAGTAGTAGGGGAGGTGGTGAAAGAGGCGCGCGCCGACCACGCCGAAGACGCCCTGCGCGTCGAGGCTGAAAAAGTAGACCCCCGGCTCGCCGTCGTGGGTGACGTAGGTGCGCAAGTTGAGCTCCGGCAGTCGAAAGCCCATCCGTTGTGGCCCACCGGCCGGGCGCACCGCGACGTTCGTAAACGGAACCGCAGAGAGCCACGCCTGTCCGTCGAACGTATCGACCGACAGCGAGTCGGGGAGGTGTGCGGCGACGACTTCGGGGGCAACCGGCCAGTTTGCGAACAGGACGTGTCGCCACCCCATCGAGACGGGGAGTGACAGGAGGTTGTAAAAACGTGACATTAGTGGGTATAGAGAGGGCTGTTGGGTGTGACTCTGTACAGGCTCCATACTCAGACTACTGCCATAACCGTTGACGGCGGTGGTGGCTTCGCAGTCTCACATCTAGAGATTCTGCGTACACAGTTAGGGTCAGTGCGACCCACGTACTACGTATGAGGGTGTTTGACCGCTTTGAGGTGCGTGCATGAACGATGTGCGCGTCTCGCTTCCCCGGCCGTATCTCGTAACGTCGCTCTCCATCCTGGTGTTGGCCGTGCTTGCGACCACCGTTGGGCTGTTCGTCGAGGGGTTTTACCACGATGCAGCGGTGTTGCTCCCGCAAGTGTACGGACAGGATGTGCTGACGCTCGTTGTCGCAGTCCCCGCCTTTGCGCTCTCCGTGCGTGCGGCCATTCGCGGGTCGCTTCGTGGGTATGTGGTCTGGCTCGGCATGACTGGCTACCTGTGCTATACCTACGCCTCCTACGCGTTCATGACGGCGTTCAACGAGCTGTTTCTCGTCTACGTCGCGCTCTTTTCGCTCACCTTGATTACGTTGGTTGGTGGACTCGTGCACCTCGACCCAGCGGTGCTCACGCAGTCGATTGGCGATCGGTCGGTTCGTCCCTACGTTGGCTTCCACCTGCTCGTTGCCATCCTCATTTCCGGGCTGTGGCTGAGTGATATCCTCTCGGCTACCGTCGCGGGGGTCGTTCCCGAAAGCATCGTGGCGGCGAACCTTCCGACCAACGTCATCTACGCGCTCGACCTTGGCGTGGTCGTCCCCGCGTTTGCCCTCACTGCCTACTGGCTGTCTCAGCGTCGGCCGTGGGGCTACGTCTTCACCGGCATCCTCCTCGTGAAAGGCACGACGCTTGGCTTGGCCGTCCTTGCGATGATTGCGTTCATGGTGCGCGATGGACAGCCGGTCGCCCTCCCGCAGGTTGTTATCTTCGCGGTGTTGAGCCTTCTCGGGTTGGTGTTGGTCGTTCGCTTCCTTCGGGCGATAGAACCGACCAGCGTCGCACGCCGCGACACGGCTGAATCGATGACCTCTCGTGGCGACCCGCGCTGACCTTCCGCGATACAGCCGCCGGATATGCCAATGTCACAACGATTTAATCGCTGGTTCGCAATCCTCTCGTATGACCAAGAGTAGCAATGGTGCTCGCTGACGAATTCGTCCGCCTGTTTGGGTCTAATCCCGTCGTCCACGGGCTGATTGGCGGGATGATAATCGCCTCGTTCAACCTGCTCGGTGCGTCGCTGGTGCTCATCTGGCGCAACCCCTCTGAGAAAGCGCTCGACGCCGCACTGGGCTTCGCTGCGGGTGTCATGCTTGCGGCGAGTTTCACGAGCCTCATCATCCCCGGCATCGAGCAGTACTCGAACGGCAATCCCGTCCCCGTCCTCGTGGGCGTCGTCCTCGGCGCGCTGTTTTTAGACCGCTCTGACATGCTCGTCCCGCACGCTCACTATTTGCTTTCGGGTCGCTCGCGTCCGGACGCCGCCCACCCTTCGACGAACCTGCCCGTGACGGACGAGCGACTGTCCGGCGTCATCCTGTTCATCCTCGCCATCACGCTTCACAACATGCCAGAGGGGCTCGCCGTCGGCGTCGGCTTCGGCAGTGGGAACATCGACACGGCCATCCCGCTCATGCTGGCCATCGGCATCCAGAACATTCCAGAGGGGCTTGCGGTGTCGGTCGCCGCCATCAACGCCGGATTAGACCGGCGCTTTTACGCCGCGTTCGCCGGGATTCGCTCGGGCGTCGTCGAAATCCCCCTCGCCGTGTTTGGCGCGTACGCCGTCCAGACTGTTTCTGCCCTCCTCCCCTACGCGATGGGCTTCGCCGCGGGTGCAATGTTGTTCGTCATCAGTGACGAAATCATCCCCGAGACGCACACGAGCGGCAACGAGCGCGTCGCCACCCTCGGCGTGATTTTCGGGGCCGTCGTGATGCTGTATCTCGACATCTCACTTGGGTAGCTACTCGTCGCTCGCCTGCCTGCGTCCACTGACCTGTTGTCTGAGTACGTTGAGGCCGGGTCGGCCGTCTGTCACCCACACGACGAGCGCCAGTGCCGTGAGGACCAGTTCGAGGGCGAAGTACGCAGACCACTGCATCGAGAGGAAGTGAGCGAGGATGCTCGCCGGTTCGTGTTCGTAGGGCGCAACCGGAAGCAGCGGCCAGCCGAGATACGAGAGGAAGATAAACTCCCCGTCGAGCACGGGATAGAGGGCGTCGGCCACGAGGTGTGAGAGGTAGCCAAGCGCGAACGCCCACCCCAACCGCACCCGCGAGAGGCGTTTCCCAATGGCAACGGCGATGGCGATGACCACGAGCGTCGTGAAGAGCGAATGGGCGAGCGACCGTCCGCTCGGGAGGAGGCCGAACGTCCAGCCGAGTGGCTTGTCGATGAGGTCGGGAAACTGCGTGCCGAGGGCGACGAGGAACACGCCCGCACTGGGGATGTCCGTGCCTTTCGCGCGATAAAACAACGAGTACAGCAGATACCCGACCGCGAGATGTCCCCATGGCCACATGCGAGGGAGTTCTCAGCCGGGGGGTTTACGCACTTTGTTTGTCCGCTGTCGCGTCACTTCGCGTGACGGACGATGTGCACGTCGTACTGCGGGTCTGCAGAAACCGGTGCGCCGACGCTCGTGAGCGGCTGGGAGACGCGCCCGGCGTTCTCGCTGCCGATGAAGACGATGTCCGCATCGACCTCGGCTGCGACCTTTCGGACGGTGCGCACGATGTTCATCGTCACCGACGAGTACGGTTCGTCTTCGGGGTCGCTCGCTTCCTCGACGCGGAAGGTCGCTTCAGGGGCGAGGGATTCGACGCGCTCACGGAGGTTCTCGGTGAACGCCTCTGCATCGAAGCCGTCACCATCCGTCCAGCCGCGCTCTTCTGCGTACGTTTCGTCGTCGGGGACGACGACGAGCGCGACGACGTCTTTCTCGAAGGCTTCCCCGAACGCTGCGGCCCGTTGCAGGGCGGTTTCAGCCAGTGGGGAGCCATCGAAGGGAACGAGGAGTACCATGTGTCACCCATTGTGGGGGAGTCTCTTTGTTCTTGTTGTGGCGCGAACCCGGCATCTGTTCGACAATCTACGCGTCGATAATCGGGTCTTTGAGCGATTCCACCTTCGACATGATGTCGGTGACCGCGTCTTCCTCGACTCCGTTTTCTCGCAGGGCACCTTCTAGATGTGTGCCAACGGCATCGAAGTCGGTTTCGTCGATATCGAGATGCGCGTGCGCTTCTCGCATGTCTGCCCCAGCGTATTCGACGGGGCCACCAGTGACTGAACTGATGAACTGAACCTGGTGGGCTCTGAGTGCTTGCATGTCCATCCCCTTGAAGAATTCAACGAGTCGGTCGTCTGCGAGCACGGAGGAATAAAAGTCTTCAACGACGTTCTCGATTGCCTCTCGTCCGCCGATTTCTCGGTATACGGTCTGGGACATTGACTAGGTGTGTCTCAGAGCCGAATGGGGATACGACCGATTGCGAAGCTATTCGGGTCTTTATACCTCCGTGCTAAGAAAACGCATCACACAGTCACACCTCTGACTCGGCAAGGAGCTGGTCGAGCAGTTTCTCCTGGGTGACAGCGAGGTGTTCGCTAAACGTCGCGACCGAAATACCGAGTGCTGTGGCCACGTCCGCCGAGTCAGCTTGCTTTGGCTGTTCAAAATACCCCATCTCGTGGGCGGTCTGAAGCACTTCGAACTGCCGGTTGGTGAACGCGGTTCGATCGACGAACAGGAGTGCCGTTCGGTCGTCCGCCGTCCGCTGCGTCAGTCGCTGTACGCGGACGCTTGCACAGCACGAGTGGAGGTCTGCGACGACCGATTGGACTGTCTCTATGTCCGGTGCGATGAAAGTCACGACAAGTACCCCAGCCCCAGCGCGGAGGTCTCGGATCGGACACCCGGAGTCAGGGATACGTCCACACGGGCACTCACCGCTTTCGTTCGTGTACCTGTACACCGAGCGGTCGCCGTCACGGAAGACAAGATCTGCTTGTTTCGGTTCGGTTGCAGACGCGACGGTGTGGTCTATCGTGACCTCACCGACGATTCCACCGCCTGCAGCGTCAGCTCGGCGGTCAGTGGTGATTGACTCAACCTCGAAGTCCTCGCTCAAGGAGGCAACGGGACATGCATCAACACCGCGGACAACCAGACGGACGTGGATTCCAGCGTCCATTGGTCACTCTATCGGACGCATGGATAAATGGGTCTTGGCTGCGTTCGACCACGCGTCCCCGACAAGGTCGATTGCGACTGTTCGAAGATTTGCTGACAGTTTGGCCACTTCATCCGAATGTCTAATTGGACATATATTCTGACTCCCATTTTCATAACAACAATGTTGACTGAACTTTTCCAACCATCTCTCTAACCAGAACAGTGCGTGCAATTTGACGTTCGTCTAACTCGTTCTATTTATTGTACATTAATGGGTCACGTCCGCGCATAACTTTCCATCGATTGGGCGAATTTACGTAGTGCGATGAGGCCTGAGAACGACGCAGTAGACGACCTGACACTCAGTGACGCAGAACTCATTACTGCACTGAAGAACCATGGAGTGAGCCGCCGGCTCCTGATGAAGGTGTTCGGTGCGGGAGCCGCCCTCTCGGTATTCGGCGGGACCGCAGCAGCACTGCCGGACTCACGGCAGGGTATGAAAATCGATAAAACCTATGGGGCACCGTATTCGGCCGACGACAACGTCCCCGCAGGACTCGTCGACCACACCGTAACGCTTCACATCCACGAGGGGGCGGGCGACCACCCGGACTTCCCACTCGATGAAAATGGCGAGGAGATCCCCGTCGAGACCTTCTTCGACCCAGTTGGACTCCACGTCCGACCGGGCGAAGTCGTCAACTTCACCGACCACAACGGGCTGCACACCGTGACCTCCTTCCACCCGAAGTTTAGCGAACCACCGTTCTTCACCCTCCCAGACCGCGTGGCGACGAACTACGGATTCACGTCACCGCCAATGTCGACCGCCGATTCGTGGCTCTACCGGTTCACTACCCAAGGCGTGTACGACATCCTGTGTCTACCACACCTCGAACTCGGGATGGTCGTGCGAATCGTGGTCTCCGGCGACGGAAACGTCCCCGCTGACACCTACGGACCACTCCCAATTCCGAACGCTGGGGACGTCCTCGGCGCACCGGAACTCACCCCGGAGAACATCGTGAGCGAAGGGTCGGTCGCGTGGGAAGACCTGACGCTGTAAGCGCGAAACCTCATGTTTTTACGAAGGATGGAAGATGCGAACCCGTAGGTGATTACGTGCTGCGTGGACTCAATCGAGGTCGGTTGCGCGGTCGACGGTTCGGTTCCAGTGGCTCCGGTTCGCCCCTCGCTTTGTCGTGGCAGCCGGCGTTTTACCTTGCGAGTTCACCTCCACGATTTCGACGTTTGTGAGCCGCTCACGGAGGTAGTCGGCGACGACAATTTCGTTCCCGGTTAGCCGACTGAGCAGTTTTCGCCACGTCGGGCGTTGATTCGCGCCGACGACGACGGTGGTCGCCTCCGTTTGGGCGGCTTCTTCGAGAATAACGTCCTCGACGAGGAACCCCCGTCGGGTGAGTACCGTTGCCTCAACTCCGTCTAAGAGCGGAACAATCGATTGACTGATCTCGCTCATGCGTGCTTTGTCATTCGTTTGAAAGAGGTTCACGTGTAACACTACAAGCTCAGCAGCGGTGGCTTCTCGAGCGAGTTTCGCGGCGAATCGAAGCGTGTGTGCACTCTGTTGGGTTAGCGGATATCGGATGGGGACGAGGATGGTTGTACGGTCGGTCATGGCTGTTCTCCTGAGTGGGGAATTGCTCCCTCGAGCGGAGTCTATTGATTCACAAAACGCACGTCAGGAATATAAGTATATTGAACAGTCTGTTATTGTTACTCTTAGTCGCGCGTGGCAGTCACAAGGTATGCTGGAGACGGACGCCAACGAAGGCATACATCACTGAACTCACTCTTCGGTCGACGCCCGAACGACGGTCTCTGCCCCGCACTCTGGGCACTGGTCATGCGAGGTGTGAAATCGAGCGTCACACGCCTGACAGCGATACGCTGCGTTCTCTTCGGCTGTCTGTTTGGCTGTCTGCGTGAACTGTTCGACCTGCCGGCCAACGCGCTTGAAAAACCCCATGTGTCCTCTCAAGAAAGGGGGATACTGGGGATAAGCGTTCGGTGGGAGAGCGGTCGTGACCTCACGTCTCGGAGGCATCTTTGTGGGTCATCCGGCTTGCGCCCCTGCTCCATCTCCTCATTTTGCAAGCGACAGCCTTCCCGTTCTGGCTGCAACCCCCCTTCAAGATGAGTGCTCCAACGGTTGAGCTTCGTTGCAGGAACCGGCCGGTTCCGGTGGCTAACGGAATCGTATCAACCAGCAGGAACTGACTCTGTGGCCTATGTTTGGTACGAAAAACTGGCCGCGCCCTCTCTGCTGTGCGATGACGTGCAACGTCACCCAGTCCGTGCGGACATCTCGATGAGCGACGGTTAGTTGGACTGCTTTCTCGCGAATCTCGAACAGCCGAACTCTATCCCCTGTCTGGTCTCAATACTGATGACGAACTCGCCGATTTTCGCGAGGTTTTCACAAACCATCGGGTGGGCTACCTGATCCGCCTCCTTACTCGTAATAACTGAGACGCTTTATGACCTCGGCAAAGGCAACGTTCTGTCGCACGTCGGTGATTTTGACCCTGACTCGTTCGCCTTGTTCAGTGTCGGGAACGATGACGACAAACCCACGTTCGACACGGGAGATGCCGTCACCCTGTTCACCGAGACTCTCGATTTCGACCGTGCGCTGCTCGCCTTCTGAAACCGGCTGTTCCGCCTCGACAGACACACCCGATGCTGAGGATTGTACTGGTTCTCCCTCGCGGTGTTCAGACGCGGGCTCCGTCTCAGTCTCAGTCGGTTCTGAGACAATCGCCACGCGGTACGTTTTCCCTGCTTCGAGGTCGCCAACGCGTAGTTCCTGTTCTGGAACTTCGATGTGGTACGCCTCTCCGTGCTTCTCGATTTGTGCAGAAAACAGACACTGAAATTGCTCTAAAAACTCCATTTTTATCGCCTCTTCTGGCAGAATTTCGAGGGGTGATGCTTGTAGTTACCGCTTAGCATTTGTCGCTCGTTCTCTCCAGCGAGGTTGATTCACCACAGCCCTTCTCTGTTCTACAGCGACTCACCGCAAGTGCCTCGAATTCCTTCGCTCTCGTCTGTTCACGCCATTCTGAGGCCCACAAACAACCGAATCCCGGCGATTAGCATTCACGAGCGAGGTACCGACCGTCCCTTGGTGGTCGGTGGCTGTGTCTCACGGAGCCAGAACCCCGAGAGCAGGAACAACAGGGCTGCAGGCGCGACCAGCAAGCCGATGCTGGCGAGGCCAACAATCGTCAACGCGAGGAGAACAACGGCAGCCACCCACACGAGCACGCGGCGTTCACGCCACGCGCCATAGCCGCCGAGGAGCGCGAACCCGAGGATGAACAGCGACCAGAAAAAGAGGACGGGCTCTGCCCCTTCCACGCCGAGGAGATAGTCGATTCCAACCGCACCCCGGACAGGGATGCATTCGCCACCAATCGTGCACTCTTCGCCTGTTCCGAGCGGGATGAACATGATGACGAGCGACAGGAGCACGCCCAGTCCCAACCCAAGAAGCCCTGCGCTGGTTCCTCTCGAAAACCGAGACTCTTGATTCATGGTGCTTGTAGGCGACGCGAAATCGTAACGATTCTGTCGGGCTAGTGGCGCGCTCTACCGAGCTGGCCTTGTTGACCCCCTCAATCAGTGATCGGTTTCAGCAATCCTGCTGAATACAGAGCGCGTATCGGTCAGACCGGTTCCGTCAAATAACGAGGTATCCTTGGATTCAGTTCAAGCGCATATCGACGTCCCGGCTGGAGTGGGCATAGGGAGAATCTGGTACCGACTCACCTGACTTAGCAGATGGGTCAGTCTACGGACGCGACGAAACTTCCCGCCTCGCTTCCCCCGCCAGCAAAACATATTTGCGCATCCTTCACCTATTTTTCCAGCCTATGGCGATCAAGCGGATGGACAACGTCCTCATCGTGGTCGAGGATCTCGAAGCTGTGAAGGCGTTCTTCGTGGAGCTCGGTATGCAGCTGGAGGGCGAGACGCGCGTCGAGGGGGAGTGGGCGGGCCGCGTCGTGGGCCTTGAGAACGTCCAGAGCGACATCGTCATGATGCGGACCCCCGACGGCCACGGCCGCGTCGAGCTTTCGAAGTTCATCACGCCCAAGGCCACCCAAGACGGATCCGAGGAACCGGCGGTGAACACGCTGGGGATCCGCCGCATCATGTTCACCGTCGACGACGTCGACAATGTCCTTGACCGCCTCCGCTCCCACGGAGCCGAACTCGTGGGAGAAGTCGCCCAGTACGAGGACGTGTACCGTCTTTGCTTCGTGCGCGGCCCCGAAGGCATCATCGTCGGGTTGGCCGAGGAGCTCGACGAAGCCTAGCTGGTCGCCCCCGCGTTCTTGGCAGTCACTGTTTTGACCCCAAGCATCCGCGAGAATCATGACTAGCCAGAACTAGGGCGGCTAGTCGCTACCTAGCAGTAACTACGCACATTTTTCCTATCAGTGGTACACCCCTGCAGTGTGAAACAAAGAGCGTCGGATTGCTGACTACACCCTCTCTATTCAGCACGCACCTTCTGACAACGGTTGGGATGATTGGGTGCGGCCATGTATAATAACACGCCCAAGAACTGTCCAGAGAGACTAATACGGCCCAAATATGCGGACAGAGAGGAGTTCATGGAGGCCTTCTGTATCGAAGTCAGCGTCGGAGACGGCCAGTTCCTTCCCTTCAGATCGAGCCGTAGCTGCAATCATGAGGTCACGTGACGACAGAGGGTTGCCAGATTCGAGAAGGCGGTTCTGCATCCGGGCAGCTTCAAACGCGACCTCTTCGGAGAAGTCATGAGCAGTGACTCGCCCGAAGTTCTCACGCGCCCCGATGAGGTCTGTCTCACCCGCTGAAAACACCTCACCAGTAAGAACTTCATAGATACAGATGCTGGAAGTGACCAAAGTCGGTTGTTCATCGACGAACTTGACTACGTCTTGGACACCATCGAGGTAATCGATGATAACCGACGAATCGAGAACGGTCACTGCTGGAAGCTCTCTCGGGAACGTTTGATTGCTTCGCGTGCCTTTTCAGCTTTATCAGTTCCTTTCCACGCACCGGCCTTCATTCCCGATCCCTCATTCGCCAATCGATCGAGGAATTCATCCCAACTCTCGTCTTCACGCTTCAGCCGCGCCAGCTTCGCCTTCGTCTCATCAGAGACGCGGATTGATGTGCTCATATGCATACATTGTGTATGCAGACAGAAGTAATTTGAGCAAACCGCCACTGTTGGATTGTGACAGTGACTCTCGGGGTCAAGGCTGTTGCATACACCCTCTGTATCTCGCACGTTGCTTCTGACACCTTCTGAGTAGAATTCTACGACAGTGCTGAATACAGGGCGCAAGTCGGTCATCCATCATAGGCTCAGGGTACTCGAATGCTCACTCGGTTCCCTAATGTGCGTGAAGTATTTCGCATTCTGCCCTAAAGAGGTAATCACCGTAAGGGAGCCATGAAATCGAGAGTCACCTCAATTTTGCTCGTCGTTTTAGCAGTGGCTCTCGCGGGATGTTACGTACCGAGTGATAGTCAGATGCTCGTTGGCCACACTGGAACAATCGGAGTTACGGACTCCGAATTTCACATGGATGGTGTGATCTACATAGTTGGTCACCCCGACCAAGAGTTGTACCATGGTGTGTCGGTTCGACTCTATGACGACGGAGAAACCCCAATGCGGTCGTATTCGCTTGGGACAATCGCAGCTAAAGAGGAGCGAAATATTTCGATTAACAGTACGACGATTCCATCCTTTGTCACCATCGAGTCACAGGATTTCTGGGACGAGCCTGTGAGTGTCCTCTACTACATTCGTACGCAAGATGGGTATTACAGATGCCGTGCAGTCTCTCCCACAGAAGTCCCTGATGGTACTGCGACTATAGGACCCGTCAACAATCCTTGCCCGTCCTAATCCTGCGTTCCCCCACATGGTACGCTGCTGAATACACCCTCTGAGTGTTGCACACCACTTCTGACAGCATTCGGTGAGGTCTCTGTAAGCTCGCTGATTTGAGCGCTCAGTTTCGGTTGGAAAACCCACGACGGAACCATTTTCCCACTCGGTTGAGGCTCTCTAGTATGGAGCACCGAGTTGTCCACTATCACTATCCGCTCGATAAACGATACTCGTTAGAGTACGTTGACGACGATGCGACACAGTTCGCTGAGCGATACGGTGGATACGACTCAGGGACGGTGAAGGCACTCGGGTATCCGATTGGAGAGGCCGAAATCTACTGTCTGTACACGCAGACTGGCGAGTCTGGGACAGCTGACGACCTCGAAACCAGCGAGACCGAGATTGTTGCTGCATTGGACGATATGCATCCAGATCGGGAGCGTCCGATTGCAATCGGTCTATTCGAGGCATGGGAAGGCGTCCGTGAGGAAGCCGAAGAAACCGGTGATGGACTAGAGATCTACAAAGAGTTGGAACTCAGTCGTGTCCCGGAAGCGCTCGATGAAGTGAACTGGAACGGGACAGCAACCAACGTGGCCGGGGAACTGATGTCGAACCTCATCCTGAGACATGTCCTTCCGAACGCAAACCATCGGTCCAGCATCTCGATGCTCCAGATTTATCTCGACTTCTGCACGTTCGGCCGTGAAGTTGAGTACAACGGACTTCGACTCCACACTGCTGACAACGAGTGGCGAGCGTGGGTCGATCCGTACATCACACAGTCGAAGCGGATTCTGACAGTCCGACGGAACAACGTTCGGTTCCAGAAGCTCAGTGAGTACGGTGTTGAAACTGTAATCCGGAAAGGCGGTATCGAGATCGCGTTGGGTGAATGGAACCTCGGCATGCACTATCGAGACGCGTGGACCCACTACGCCCGAAAGCACGAACAACTCTGTGTTCTATTTGCCGAGGAAATCGCTGAGCGAGCGGGCGTTCCTGAATTGAGCGAGCGGGCTGGACTCTCTCAGGCAGACTTTGCGTCGTTACTTGCCGGACACGAACCGTAGCTCTTGACGTGGTGTTGAAGCTGAAAATGGACGACGAGTCAGTCCTGGAGGTGAGCGTTCGACCGACCAACCGCTCGGCAGTACTCTCCGTTCTCAAAGTTGTACCGACGTTCGAGGTTTCGAACGGTCTTCTTGAAGTCCATGGTGCTTAGGTGAACGAGTGGTTCGGTGACGTATAAATATATTGTAGCCTCTGTGGTCATAATCAGCCGGTTGACACACCCTCTGTGTGGTGCACGCCGCTACTGACAGTGCCTGGAGAGGTCTCTGTAGACGTGCTGAACTCAGGGCGCATAGTCAGCAATGAAGTAGCGCAGTGTTCTTCTACTTCTATCACAGCTTATGAAGCCGCTCTCCCGCTCAGATTGCAAGGCCGATGAAAAAGAACGAGCGATAGATGGGGAAGTGATTCCCATTCTCCATACCGAGAATGCCGCCGTGGCCGTCGAATGGTACGAACGCCTGGGGTTCGAACAGGAGTCTGTGCATCGATACGGACCTGGGATGCCAGCGTTTCTGACCATCCAACGGGGACGAATGTGCCTCTTCCTCTCCGAGCACGAAGGTGACGCCCGTCCCGACACGCTCGTGTATCTCCGCGTCAATGACATCGAATCCATTGCCACCGAGTTCAACGCAGACATCAAAGACGCGCCGTGGGCCCGCGAGATAGAGCTTCGAGACCCCGACGGCAATCGGTTGCGAAGCGGTACGCCGACGGACTGAGGGGGCTCAAAACAGATTGGTTTCGAAACGATAGCACAACACTGTTGCAGTTCATCTCACTACTCCGTTGTCGATAGAGAAGCGGGCCCGTCTGCTGACTCCACCCTCTGTGTTCACCACGTACGTTCTCGCAACTGCTGTGGGTTTCAACAGAGCCACGACCAGTGAGTTGTGGTTCAAAAGAAGACGCCGAGTGAGCGCCTTCTGCGGTAATCCCTCTTGGAGAACTACCAATGAGCACTAAACGCACTATCGGACAAGAAGCTTCGGTCGAACAGCGTAGTAACACGGCGTTCCCAGAGCGGGGTGCGTGGTGGACGTAGACTAATGCGGTCGCTGGCCGATTAGTTTGTATGGGCGCACACACTGGGACGACTGCGTTAATCGAGGCGCTCAGTGACTGGCAACGTAACGTGGCCGCACTTCTCGTCGTCGCCATCGCGTTCTTCGGTGCGAGGCTGATTGGGTCGAATGAGGCCTACTACGGCGCGTTGTTGGTCAGCTTCACCGTCTGGATGGCCTGGTTCGTTCTCATCGCCATCGAGTGGCTCAAGCGCGCCGATTTCTGACCTTTGAGGAAGACTCTCCAGTTTCGTGAGAACACCCACGAATTCAATCGTGGGTTACTGACACATTGCGATTGGGCGCACCGTGTGCGTCGATCTCGGGAGTTGGTGCCGCTTCGGGAAGATAGACGATCTTTTCGATACCGATCTGCACACGGACGATGTGCCCCTCTTCTTCTACTTCCGTGAGGAGGCGACTAATCGTCGAGGGAGACCAGGAGGTGTATTCGGTGAACGCCTTTTGCTTCAGTTGTCCACCATTCTCTTCGAGTAGGTGAACGACGAACTCTGCTGGCAGCTGTCCTAGTTCAATCAGCACGTCAGCAGGGGTCTCTATGTTAGCAGAGATACCCGTTAGTTCGGCTCCCTCTTCGGGCGTGTCGGTTCGTTCGACAGCCCGCTCACTCTCGGTCGATGCGTCCGCTGTGTCGCTACTTGTCGCGCCGGTGTGGGTCGGCTGCCACTTTCGCAACTGAGCCTTGAAGTGCTGTAAGTGTTCAGCGAGGCCTAAACCTGAGTGCATCATTGATGTATCATATATGGGGGATCCCCAATATTCCACCACCCAATATTTTCGGATTTATTTTCTTTCAGTATCTCTAACTATTGGAAAATTCACTCTACAGGCTTCATACTGCCTTTTCTGGGCGAATTTGGCTGCATTAGAAATCTATCTGGTTTCGAGTCTCTCACAGTTATGTCGCCCGACGTCACACTATGTTCGTCCGGAATTGTCGAAAATTGAGCGGATGAGTTTGCGCTGACTCGTGCGGATGTGTTCGTGGAACGTGGACGGGGATACCCCCATTGACGTGGCGATATCCTCGCCTGATTTCCTGCGCGGCCAGTCGAAGAAGCCAGCGAAGTAGGCGGTTTCGAGCGCCGTTCGTTGTTTCTCGGTGAGTTGGTCGTGTAATACCTGGTGGAGATTGGGTGTTGCCGCTGTGGTGCAAACCGTCTGACGGTTGGCTATCATCTCCGCACACGGGTACTCAGCTTTGACGGCGTCAACAATCCGGCGAACATCTGCCCCCGGTTGAATGTGCACCACGATGTTGATATCTCCATCCTCGATGGTTACCGTGTTGATTCGTCCTCCAATCGCGGCTATCGAGGAGATGGCGGGCGGCGCTGAAAGCTGCAGGTCGAATCGAGATTCGTCTGCCTCGGGAGCGTCAATCGTCACGTTTCGATAGTGGGGCTGTTCGGAAACGAGGGCCGTGAGCGTCTCCATCGCGTCTTGTGTCACAGTACCGTACTGCAGGAAGTTGTCCTCACCAATCGGTATCGTCCGATCGAAGGTTATCTTTCCAGTGGACGGGGTCGGGAGGCCAAGCACGTTCTGTACCTTGAATCTGAGTTCGACCACTTCCTCGTTGAGCAACGCTTGCTTTCGCTCGATAGCGTTAATCGCGTGGCCAATCACTTTCCCAAGCCGGGCGACGACCAGCCGTTCGTTCTCATCGAACCTATTCGCAACCGCAGAATAGATGTTCAACACGCCGTAGATGGTGTCTTCGTACTCGATTGGAATGGCCGCAGACGCACACACGCCGTGTTCGCGGGCATGGTCTACCCAGGGTGCATAGCTCGTCTCTTCTGAGATGTTCTGGACGACGTGTACCTCGCCGGTTCGAATCGCCTTCCCAGTTGGGCCCTGCCCTTCGTCGCTGTCGTCGATTCGAATAGTCGTCGAATCGAGATAGCCAGTGACGCCGGCTTCGGCGCGAATGGTGACTGTCTCTTTGGTGGGGTTTATCTCGCCAATCCAGGCGAATTCGTACGCATCTGCATCCGCAAGGTGTTCACAGACCAGTTGTTCGATCTGTTCGCGGGTGGTCGATTCGATCACGAGATGCGAAATCTCGTGGACGAGTTCGTTGAGCGAATTGAGCGTCGCGAGCTGGTTTCGCTGTCGCTCGAGTTCACGTTCGTGGGCTTTCCGCTCGATTGCGTGGTGCACCGACCGAATCACCATATCCGCGTTGATTTCGTCTTTGACGAGATACTCTTCGGCCCCTCTGCGGAGGGCCTCCAATCCGAGTTTCCGGTCACGAAGCCCAGTGAGCACGACGATCGGCGTGTCGTTCGCGTGCGCTCGAACCGTTTCGACCGTCGCGAGCCCATCGCTGTCTGGCAGGTTCAGATCCAGCAGAATAACATCGATTGGGCTCTCTGAGAGCCGTTCGAGACCGTCTGACAGCCGCGTTTCGTGGACGAACGCTGGCTCAGCCGGGGACACCGTAACGGCCTGGTCGGTGAGTGAGGGTCCGCCCGGAGGCGACGCACGCTCAGACAGTTCTTCAACCCCACGGAGTAACTCTCTGATGAATCGGGCATCACCGGGATTGTCTTCGATGATAAGTATCGTGAGTGCGTTGTCGAACGTGGATTCGTGTTCGGCCATGTGGAGTCAGTCCTCCTGCGGTGGCAACTGGACGAATTCAAACCAGAATTGCTCGAACGTCTGGACGAGGCTGATGAACTCATCAGGATTGATTGGCTTTGTCAGATAGGCGTTTGTGTGTAACTCGTAGCTTTTGACGATGTCCGCTTCTGCTGCCGAACTCGTCAGGACGACGATCGGAATGTGTTTCAACTTTGCATCCGATTTGAGTTGCTCTAACACCTCGAGGCCGTCGATCTTCGGTAAATTGAGGTCGAGGAGGATGAGTTGTGGTCGAATCGCCGATTCGTACTCACCACGTCGATACAGGAAATCGAGGGCTTCCACGCCGTCGGTGACGACGTGGAGTTCGTTGTTGATCTTGCCCTCGTTGAACGCCTCTTCTGTGAGTCGTACGTCGCCCGGGTTGTCTTCGACTAACAGAATGTCGATTGGCCGTGTGTCGCGGTTATTCATGGTGAGCCTCCACTCGTGGGAGCGTAAAGTAGAACGTCGACCCCTCGCCGGGTGTCGACTCCACCCAGATGCGGCCGTCGTGTCGTTCGACAATTTTCCGACAGAGGGCGAGGCCAATGCCCGTTCCTGGATATTCTTCGCGAGAGTGAAGACGTCTGAACACTTCGAAGATGCGTTCTTGGCGGTCGGCCGCGATTCCGATTCCGTTGTCTGAGATGGCGAACAGCCAGTCGGTCTCGCGTTCTGTGACGTCGATTTCGACGCGTGGTGCCTCGTCGCTCCGATATTTGATGGCGTTTGAGAGGAGGTTCTGGAACACCTGTTCGAGTTGGTTGCGGTCTGCGATGACCGTCGGTAGCGACTCGACAGTTACCTCGATTCCAGTCTGCTCAATCTGCATCTGGAGATTCGAGAGCACTCGCTCGACCACCGCCTCGCTTGCTGTCGGTTCGAATGGCTCGGTTTCTGTATCGACGCGTGAATATCTGAGCAGGTCGTTGATCATCGCCCGCATTCGTTCGGCTCCATCGACCGCGAATTCGATGAACTCGCGAGCGTCTTCATCGAGTGTATCGCTGTATCGACGTTCAATGAGTTGGAGATAGTTCGAGACCATCCGCAGGGGTTCTTGCAGGTCGTGTGAGGCGATGTAGGCGAACTGTTCGAGGCGTTCGTTCGACTCTTTGAGTTCTTCGATGAGGGCTTCGAGTTCGTCTTGATATCGGTGGCGCTCGATGGCTTCTGCGAGGATGTTGGCAACGCTCTGGACGAAGGAGACGTCCTCTTCGGTGAACGACTGCTGTGCTGTATCGTGGGCTCCGAGGATTCCCCACGGCGACTCGAGTGACCCGATGATGGTACTGACACCGCTGGTGACGCCGTGTGAGGTGAGCAAGTGGGGCCCGGAGAATCGCGTGTCGTTCGGAAGGTCGGTCACCACGACGGGTTCTCCAGAGAGAAGCGTGTACGAGGCTTGTGACTCCGGTTCGACGCTCGAAACCGAGACCGAGCCGACGACTCCGTCACGCCACCCGACTCCGTGGCGTACCAGGAGGCGCTCTGCCGCGGCGTCGAGTTCGAGCACTTTGCAGTAGTCGGTGTCGAGGACGTCTACGACGAGTTGTGCCGCGTGCGTAAACAAGTCATCGAGATCGGGATTTTCGAGGGCGAGTTGGCCGAGTTCCGAGACGGCTCGTTGCTGGCGAGCGTACGACTGGAGGGTGCGCTCGCGTGCAACGCGGTCACTGATATCACGAACGACGCCGACTCGCTCATAACTGTCACCGTCTGCGGGAAGGAGGGCGAACGTCGCTTCTGCTCGAATCGTTCTTCCGGAGGCAGTATGCACGTCTGCTTCGAGCTTTGCCGTCTCCGCCTCGCCCCTTTCGAGGTTCTGTTTGATCTCTTGGGCTGCTGCGGTTGTTTCGGCATCAACCACTGTCGAGGAATGCGCCCCGATGAGTTCCTCTGGCGAATATTCAATCATCTCGGCGTAGGCGTCGTTAACCATAGTAAATCGGTTGTCCTCATCGACGGAGTACACGCCATCCTGAATCGTCTCGAAAATCTTCTCGTAGCGCTCGAGCTGGTGTTCGCGCTGGACACGCTGACTGATGTCTCTGAGGTACACTGAAAGTCCCGTCTTCGATGGATAGGCGTTCACTTCGAGCCAGCGGTCTACTCCCGCGTCGTGCACCTCGAACGAGACGGGCTCCTGAGTGTCCATCGCGTTGTGAACCTGCTCCCAAAAAGGACCGTCTTCGGCATTCGGAAACGCCATCCAGATTTGCGTTCCAAGAAGTTCCGTTTCTGTGTGCTGGAGAATTTCTTCTGCGCGGCCATTTACGTGCGTAAAGCACCACTGGTCGTCGAGTGCGTAGAAGCCGTCTGAAATCCGCCCGAGAATTTCGCTCAATTCCGTCTCGAGTTCGCTCTTTCGGTGTTCGAGCTGTCGCTCTCGTTTCTTGAGTTCGGTAATATCCTCACCAGCGGAAACCACTCGGTCGAGGTTGCCGTTGGCGTCGAACATCGGAGCGGCGTTGACCGAGAACCACATCTGCTCTCCAGATGGGCGTCTGATGGCGATTTCTTCGTTAAACACCGGCTCACCCGTTTGCTGGACGCGTGTTGCTGGTTTGTCCTTGGGGTTCAGGACGTCGCCATTGGCGTCGAAAATCTCCCACTCGTCTATGTCTTCGGGTTCGTCCAGGATTTCTCGTTCTGACAACCCGAGGAGGTTTTGGGCGCGCCGATTCGCTAGTATCGTCTCACCGGCTGCATTCTGGACGGAAATGGCGACTGGCGCCGTCTTCAGAAGTTGTTCGGTCAGCTCGCGCTCGCGGCGGAGTTCTGCTTCCCGGTGTGTCCGATCGGCAAGGCGCCACCAGATGCGCGTATCGCCGACGATTTTTGAGCCAAGCGTGCCCCGTTCTGTAAGTCGAGCGAGGTGTTCTTGTACGATGTTGCGGGTACTTCCCAGTTCGTCTGCCACCTCCTGAGCGGTATGTGGCGTACAGGGGTGATCCATATCGTCGAACACCCGTAGTGTGCCCTCGAGCGTGGTGGGGGATTTTTTCTCAGGAGTTTCCATACGGGTAAAACACAATGTTCGATAATAAACGTGTTCCCTAGCTAACGTGACTGCTATCACTGGACACGCCATCTCAACATGCTCTGTTTTCCATTCTCAGCGGCGTATCGTCCCGAATTATCGTGACGGAGTCTCACGAGACGGTGGTGGAGCTCTCTATTTTACAATCTGTTTTCATGTATGTTCACGGGTTCACGCTCGCTCGCATCGTCGAGAATCCGTCGCTGGGGTTCGGCCATCGTCAGGGTACTTTCCACACACCCGACGTCCGGTCGTGACCACTCTGGCAGTCTGGCGACTGGGGTTCTTGTGCAGTCGGGCGACGTGTGTATCTTGCCCGGTGTGGCGAATGCCAGTTTATCTGCCCCTGATGGGCGAGGGGCTTCTCACAGTTCCTCGTGACTTCGAATGGCGACGAGCAACATCTACGAAACATCGTTCGACGAAGACGTACAGCCAATGAACACCTGCCCTGAATTGCGGGACGCGTTACTACAAATTCACACGAGACGGTGTGTGACGACTGTCGGTGGCTTCGATGACCCGTGTCCGTACTGTGGCCCGTCAGCCATCGCTACATATGAAATTGACCCAGTACTCAATCGTCGAGGGTAGCCGTTGTGTTGACTCAAATCCGAATGCCAGTGCGCGTAGTGTGCCTGCACACTACCCTTTTGTAACTGGAATACAAACTGAGCGATATGAGTAGTGAACGGGTTGACGCTGAGAGTAAAGTCTCGGGCAATCAAGCGAACATCCCTGCTCGGATCCGTCGTGAGCTTGGGATTAATGATGGCGATCGCCTTCGGTGGCATGTTGAATCGGATGGGAGCGTCAGGATCGAAGTTGTTCAGCAGCGGACGGGGACCTTCGCCAATTTCGATGGATACGATGGGGCTGAAGAAACGGATGTCACATCGGAGCATGATGCTTGGGGAGTTGACGTCGAGTAGATGCCCCGTGCACTCATCGATACATCCGTTCTTTTTGCAGCAGCATATCGCCGGGACAACGCACACGCTGAGGCGCTTCCGATTATCCAAGGTATCGATGAAAACGCTCTGCCAGAAGGTGTCGTCCTCGACTATGTGCTGGCTGAAACGCTGAATGGCCTTACAACGCATGCGGGACATGCTGCGTCAGTTGACCTCTTGAACCGGATTGAAGAGAATCAACGGTTTCACGTCGAGTTTCTGACTGCGGATGCGTTTGCGACAGCAAAAGCGCTATTCAAACAACATGCACCTTTCTCTTTCGTTGATGCGTGTATTGTAGCCTATATGCAAACTGAAGGGTTGGGGCATCTGTATGCGTTTGACGACGATTTCGACGCTGCAGATGATGTATATCGCCTCGCTACTCCCACGAACCCGTACAGTCCCTGATATCGGAGGTGGATATATTTTGAATTCACTAAGTTAGATACACAATTCTGGGAGTTTATCCGCCCCCGAGGGGTGCGGGGCCACTTACCGGCTCCACTGAATCCCCATGTCGAAACACATTCTCGACCGACTGCAGTACACGAATCGCTCACTGAAACGCGCCCAGTACGAAGCCTTCGAATTCTCACTCACCAATCGCGGCGTCCTCGTCAGAAACGGCAGTTACGCAGACCCTGAGAATCACGAGTACCTCGTCACCGTCACGAACGGTAGTCCAGTGGCCTGTACCTGTCCTGCTAATGCCCGATTCAAGGGTGCGTGCAAGCATCGACTCGCCGTCGCGATTCGCGCTCCCATCTTGCAGGCAGCTCAGAAGGTCGAGCGTATCATGGCCGATGGTGGGGCTGTCGAACCCACATCGAGCGCAGAACCAGTTGAGTGTGAGATGTGTCTTGAGGAAATTCCGTGTTGGGAGTGCTATCGGAGTGGGAAGAAGGAACTCCCTGACTAGCCTGCCGCTTGGCTCACATCTCCACCTCTTCTACCCGGCTCCACAGTGCGGTCGAATTAGTCAACTTTCACTGTGTACACCGAACTTTTATATAATATTTACACACATTTCAATTTATCATCGCGTGTGCCCCTCTCACCTACCGTCTCCTCTCGGGGGACGACGTCCGCCAACGTGCACGCAATGCGTTAACCCATGTGCGAAACCTGTGTTTCAACCATCGACCTACTTCCAGCGGTCACCGTCCATATTGGATACGATGACACGCTGACAGATGAGCTCAACAAACTCCTCGACGGCGATATCGTCATCGAATCGGATACGAATTACCGCTTGTCGCAAGCCGAGTGGTTCGAACTCTGGGATACGCTCTCTCGGAAACTCCCCGATGAACACGCGATGGGGAAAGACCCCACCCAGACGATGGAGTGTGCCTACTGCAAGCGGTCACTCGTTCCCATCCCTGCGATTGACGCTGAGTGCATGGTGTGTGGGAAATCAAAAGTCGAAACCACCCGCCGAATCGCAAACGGCGAACCCCCCATCGACCGAGACGACTACGAGCAAGACCTTGCGGATGACGACCCAGAAGACCCCATCGTACTCGCACTCAGAGCGGGGTTGATCTGTCCCGAGGGCCACTGGGTGTGTACGGACTGTTTGGTGAACCGACGAGCGATGCTCCAGTTGCAGTAAGCGGTACTGAGCACGTTACGCTCGATGGTTCAACCGTTGGCGCTCGATTCAGTACAGGCTTGGCTCTCTGTATTAGTCGATACTGAGCAAATGGGCGGTGAGAACATACGAAACGTACTCTCACTCAGGTGCAAGAATGGGTTTGCGTCTCCCACTAAAACATACGAAATGTACTCTCTCATTTCTGGATTCAAACCCTTCTCTCGAATTCCGTGAGTTAGAGCTATCACTATAAGTAACGGATCTGGGCAAAAGCCACAACAACATTTTTGCAACTCTTGCTTCTCAAGTTGATGCTACCACACTTGATTTTCATAATCGGCTTTCGTCCGGTGTTTTGTGATTGAATATTCCGCCTCCAATCCCCCAATATTGCTCGTTTCTACCCATTCACTGGGTGGAACGGCATCTTTTCGTGGCCAATGGTGTCTTATTCACCGTCTGTGGACTGGGTATTGCTTCCCACTATCATAATTGGAATCAGGACACGAGAACCGATTATGAGAGTTTTAGGGTGGAGTAAAGCCGCCATGTGTCGTTCATAATCGGCTCAATTCCCCGGAAGTGAACTGTGGAGACCTCCGTCGAAGGGAACTATGAAAATTAGTGGAACTGGTTGTATTCCCTCTCGCTGCCGAATTCCGGCCGGAGAAACGCTGTGGCTGCATGAGTGGCTGTTCTCGCCTACTCTCAGTTTCTCTCAAGGGGGGGCTCAATTCTTCATAATCGGTTCCCGTCTGCCATTTCTGTCCGCGTTGGTGAGATGAGCCCGCACACATCGAAAAGTCGGATTCGACAGCGGACGCGCTGCTTTCCTCCTCCCTTCTCTTGATACCTCTACTGCCTTACGCTGTGAACACGGGATTCCTCTCAAAATGCATTGCCAAGTAGCTGCTCTCCTTTCCTTGCGGAGAAGGATTCGATTATGAACCGTTCGTGAGCGGTGTAAATCCGAGAATACGGCGTCTCGTGGCCGGAGACACCGTCGTCTCGATTATGAAGGTATTTTCAGGCGCGGAACTTCGTGCACGTGAAGGACGTGGCAAAGGCGTACGTGTTGAGCGCGGAGAAGCTACTGGAGGCCTTGGACGCAAACGAGACCGGTGTCTCGAAGTTTGACCTCGCTGGTAAGGAAGATTCCTCTGTGGCCAAGGTTGCATCGCTCGTCCAACAACACGCGACAGCTATTCTCGGAGACGAACCGCCTCGTCGTCTGCTCGAAAATCCACGAACTGAGACGCTGGTAGAGCGCTTCGACGTCGATACATCTCGAACAACCGCAGTACTTGGCTGGCAACCGGACTACTCAGTTGAGGATGCAATCCGAGACGGACTTTCCCGTAACGACAGTCAGGAGATACGGACGTCTCTGTAGGTCGAATTTAGTCGTCAGTGTCGTTTCCAAAAATGGGGTGTCAGTCAGAGGGACACGGCATCGCAATGCCAGCCAGGGTCGTGGCCGGTGTCGGCGATGAGGTCAGCTCGACACGCCGGACAGTAGTCGGGTGTGGCGGCTTCGGCTCGGGGAACGTACACGCCGCCGTCGCATTCTACGCACGCATCTGCAACAATGACCACACAGTCCGCACAGAGGTTGAAATCGTCTACGGTGAGGTCACGGAGGGGTTCGAGTTGTTTGTCCAAGTAGTACTCGTCGATGACCGACTGACAACTGTGGCACGGTTTCATAGCGGTACATACTGGCGGATGTTACCATGCTACAAATAGTTGTTCCCCGTGAGTATGGCGAATCGGTGGCATCCCATGGACTACTCGCTTACTAATATACTCGAATTTTCGTCGGGAAGGCCCTGGTTGGTGAAGTGTTGACGATTAATAAAACCGAAACACAGGTTGGTGGATTACTCCCGCAGAGGTACTCTACAGCAAGTGCCAATCAATCGTCCGCGCTAACCCTTCTTCGAACGACCATTTTGGCTCCCAGCCCAAGTCTCTGAGTTTTCCTGCATCTAGTGCATAGCGTTGGTCGTGGCCAGGTCGATCTTCGACGAACTCGATAAGCTCTTCAGTTGCACCTACACCCTCAATAATCGCTTTTGCAATTTCAATATTTGTCCGTTCATAGCCACTCCCTATATTGTATATCTCACCAACCGTCCCTTCGTTACGAACCACTTCGATCGCCGCACAGTTGTCTTCAACGTACGTCCATTCTCGCACGTTGGTGCCATCCCCATAGATTGGAAGTGCTTTTCCTTGGCTTGCTCTGTGGATGAGCTTTGGAATGAGTTTTTCTGCGTGCTGTCGTGGGCCGTAGTTGTTCGACGAGCGAGTGATTTTCACTGGAACGTCGTGCGTTGTGTAATAGCTGAGTGCGAGAAGGTCTGCACCTGCTTTCGTCGCAGCATATGGATTTCGTGGATTCAGCGCATCGGCTCCGGTGGATTCGCCGTCGATGATTTGGTATTCGCGTCTGTGGCTTCGAATTTCTCCGAGTTTGCTAGAATAGACGAGGTAGGGCTTACAGTACCAATGACTACTGGCCCCGTTGTCCAAGGAGGTTGTCTCCCACTCAACTCAAACATCTAACAGCCCATGGATACTCTCCTAATTCAGAACAGTTTCAGTTATATCGTCAGTGCACTGTTGCTGTTCTAATAACATCAGTACATTGATATTGTATGCGTTCACGGTATCAGTAATGGAAAACATGCAATTTCAGGGTTCAAGCTCAGTTATCAAGTCTCTTTCCGGTCAGGAGTGTCAATGGTGTTCTGCTGGCTCATTATCATCAACAACGTTCAAAGGAACTGAGGCTGTTGTCTGTGACAGATGTGGGACACCCGCTGCACGATTTTGGTAATCTCGGTTCTCCGGAAGAGAACAGCTTAGTGACTGAGGCTGCGCTGATTGATTCACTCAAACTGTATCAGAGGAATCAATACCTGCACCCACTCGCTATGATGCATGTCACAATGGATTTCCCCAGAAGAGTGGCACACAATTGTCGAAAATGTCCCAATCGTCTCGGTCGATCTGCTCGTAGTCTATGAGGGAAAGCTTGTCTTCGGAAAACGTCAAAATGAACCAGCCAAGGATTATTGGTTTGTTCCTGGTGGCCGTGTTTACAAGGGAGAAACCCGAGAAGAAGCCGCCCACAGAATTGCTGAGCAGGAACTTGGATTAGAAATAGAGATTGTTGAATCGCTTGGTGCTTACGAACATTTCTACGATACGGCAGACGTTGCTGGAGTTGATAGTAAACACTATCTCGCAAATGGGTATGTGGTAACCTGCTTGAGTGGGGAGTTAGAGGCTGACGACCAACACGAATCTCTTCGCCTGTTCAACTCACCTCCGACTCCACTCCATGAGTATATCAAGCAATTTCTGACTGACGCGACTTCGCTACCGGAGTGGCCGTAAGTCTCCTCAATAATACTGATTTACTGGCAAATGAAAAGTTAGATAACGGATATTCACACTGACCTATACAATGGAACTTGCTTCTGAATTCACAGACCGACCCGTGTTCGTTACTGGTGCTGACGGGTTTGTCGGTTCTCACTTAACCGAGAAACTTGTCGAACTCGGTGCAGATGTACACGTATTTGTCCGAGCAACTTCGAGTGGAGAACTTCGGAATATCCGCCACTTGCGGGATTACATCACGGTTCATCGAGGTGACTTAAGAGACAAACACTCTGTTGAGCGAGCAATGAAATCGCTCCAAGAGTACTCAGATACAATTATTTTCCATTTAGGTGCGCAAGCACACGTCGGTGAATCATGGGAACGTCCCTACGAAACCATTGACGCGAACGTCACTGGGACGCTCAACCTTCTCCAGACAGTGGTCGACCTCGACCTTGACATCTACAAGTTCGATACGGCTGGAACCTCTGAAGAGTACGGTAACGTTGACGATCAAATGTCCGATAAACACGATTATTCAGAGGATGGTGGTGTTCTCTTAAGTGAACGCTCACCAGTCAATCCAACGTCTATCTACGCCACCTCGAAATTGGCTGCTGATTTCCTGACGATGAACTACCACGACGCCTACTCGGTTCCGGGCGTCACCACGCGTATGTTCAACAATTATGGTCCTCGGCAGAACCCTCGCTATATTACAGGAACCATCATTACGCAAGCGCTTGAGCGCGATATTGTCGAACTTGGAAACCTCACGCCAAAACGCGACATGTGCTTTGTGAGTGATGGTGTCCGAGGACACATGCACGTCGCACTTGAGGGGAATCCTGGCGAAGAGTACGTCTATGGGTACGGTGAGAATATTTCGATGCGCGACTGGACTGAACTGCTCCTTTCGGTAGGGAGCGAAAATGGATACTGGGACGAGCCTGAAATCGTGCAACGAGACGACCGATACCGACCGGGAGACAGTGACGTAGAGGAACTGCTCGTTGGCTACGAAAAATTGAATGAACAAACCGGCTGGGAGCCCCAAGTCTCGTGGAGTGAAGGTGCGCTCAAGACAATTGAGTGGTACGCAGCAAATAAGGAACGGTGGGACGGGCGGGTTGATTGGCGATGAGTAGTGGATATTGGGACGAGAAGACAGTCATGGTCACGGGTGGCGCTGGCTTCCTCGGGAGCCACCTCGTTGAACAGCTCGAGGCTCGCTCAGATTCTGTAGACATATTCGTTCCTCGTAGTAACGAGTACGACCTTCGTGAGAAGTCCGATATCCGTCGAGCGTTTGAGGATTCAGCGGCAGATATCGTTATCCACCTTGCCGCATCGGTCGGGGGAATTGGGGCTAATCAGAAGAATCCGGGTCGCTATTTCTACGATAATGCGATAATGGGCATCGAGCTCATGGAGATGGCTCGGAAGATGGATGTGGAGAAGTTTACCATCCTCGGAACGATTTGCTCGTATCCGAAGCATACCCCTGTTCCATTTAGTGAGGAAGATCTCTTCGACGGGTATCCAGAAGAAACGAATGCTCCGTATGGGATTGCGAAGAAAGCTCTGTTGACTCAATCAGAAGCCTACCGTGAGCAATACAATTTCAACAGTATCTACCTGATGCCGGTAAATCTCTACGGTCCACGGGACGACTTTGACTTAGAGACAAGTCACGTGATTCCAGCAATAATTAGGAAGTGTATCGAGGCTCGTGATCAGGGTGACGAGTCTATTACTGCCTGGGGGACTGGAGAACCAACTCGAGAGTTCCTGTATGTGAAAGATGCTGCAGAGGGTATCCTCGATGCGACCGAACAACTAAACGAAAGTGTTCCAGTAAACCTCGGGAGTGGAATGGAGATTAGTATCAAGGACCTTATTCTCCTCATCGCTGAACTCACTGAGTTTGAGGGTGAAATCCACTGGGATACGTCGAAGCCAGATGGACAGCCTCGGCGGCGGCTTGATACCTCTCTTGCGAAGGAACTGTTCGGTTGGGAAGCCTCGACCGAGTTTGAGATGGGACTTCAAGAGACAATCGAGTGGTTTAGTAATAGTCGACGCTTTTCCGAATAGAACCAATCCTACTCACATACAAATATAAATAACCCCCGTAATTATCGCCTACCCTCTCCTGAAACCGTCTTAATAGATTCTCAATATTGATCTTGCTCAAATATTCGTAAGTCGGCAGCTAATTGAGTTAGAGAACTTTGAGGAATTATTACAGACCCCTATCGCAGTTTGCACCGGGTCGCTGTCTGATAGGTTGCCACCATAGCTTTTAGCAAACCGCATATCCTTTATACAGAGAGAATCGAATTCTGACCACTTACCAAGGGTTTCACTAACCCTTCTACACCCTATGAGCGACAATCTCTCAAGACGTGAACAAGCCCGTGCACTTGTGCAAGTTGGGCAGTTTCAACCCGTGCTAACTGTTGGTATTATTGGATTGAGTATATTCGCGGCGCTTCTTGAGGGCATCGGCGTGAGCTTTTTGCTGCCAATCATCCAGTTGGCGCAACATTCCGGGAGCCTCGGGAATGCCGATGGAGTGCTTGGAATGTTCGTCTCCGTATATCAGTTGGTCGGCATCCCATTTTCGCTTGAAACCGCGATAATCGGTGTCGCTGTGGTGATGATTGTCCGCTACACATCGAGCTTTCTGGTGGCCTGGCTACGGGCAACACTTCAGACTATGTACGTCCGTGACCTCCAGACCCGAGCGTTCGACAATGCACTCAACGCGAGGATTAGCTACTTTGACGACGAGGGATCAGATGACATCTT
Source organism: Haladaptatus sp. CMSO5 (assembly GCF_036689885.1). Classification (NCBI taxonomy): domain Archaea; kingdom Methanobacteriati; phylum Methanobacteriota; class Halobacteria; order Halobacteriales; family Haladaptataceae; genus Haladaptatus; species Haladaptatus sp. CMSO5. Next base: position 52,154 of record NZ_JBAHVW010000001.1, on the reverse strand, counting down.
GAATGCGATTGTTACCCAAGCGACGTATGCTGGACGAGCGATTGTGTACATTGTCAGGATTGTCGAACAAGGCTTTTTGAGCTTGATGTATCTCGTTGTTGCGTTGTACTTCGCTCCCCTTCTAACAATTATCGCTGCGGTATCTCTTGGGGGGTTCACGGTCGTGATACGGGGGCGACTTGAATCTGGGTACGCAGTCGGTGACCGCGTCGCCGATGCAAACGAGCGACTCCAACAGGCTGCCCAAGCGGGGACACAGGGAATCCGTGACGTGAAGTTGTTCGGGATGGCCAGTGAGCTTCTCGCGGATTTCGAGCGCGCCGTTAGACAGTTTGAGGACTCTATTATCACGTTACGTCGGAATCAGGCAGCAGTTCAAAGCTTTAATGAGCTGGTAACGGCAGTGACAGTCTTTGGGCTCATCTATGTCGCCGTAGGAGTCGCCTCGATGTCGATTGCGTCGCTGGGTGTGTTTTTGTTCGCCATGTTCCGGCTTGCACCTCGCGTGAGTACGCTTAACAATCTTATTTACCAAGTCGAAGGAAATTTACCACATATCGTTCGGACACAGGCATTTATTAGCGAATTGGACACGATGGCCGAACCAGGCGAAAACATCGAAGAATTGCCGTCCGAAATCGAACGGCTCGAATTCTCGGAGGTTTCCTTTGCGTATTCGGGGGATGACTACGTCCTCAGGGACCTCTCCTTCAACGTAAATCGAAACGAGTTCGTCGCGTTCGTCGGCTCCTCGGGAGCCGGAAAATCAACTATTGTTTCGTTGCTTGCCCGGATGTACGAGCCAGATTCGGGAGAGATTAAGGCGAATGGAACCTCAATCGAGCAGTTCGGCATTGAGGCGTGGCGGTCCCGGATTGCGGTGATTCGACAAGACCCGTTCGTGTTCAATGACACACTTCGGTACAACGTTACGATTGGAAATCGTGACGCTTCACAAGCGGAAATCGAACAAGCATGCGAAATTGCTCAAGTCACCGAGTTTCTCGAGAATCTTCCGTGCGGGTACGATACGATTCTAGGTGACAACGGGGTTCGTTTGTCTGGCGGGCAAAGACAGCGAATCTCTATTGCCCGCGCACTGTTGAAGGATGCCGACGTGTTAGTGCTTGATGAAGCGACGAGTGACCTCGACAGTACGATTGAATCGCGAGTGCATTCGGCAATTGAGGCGATAGATAACGACCGGGCGATGCTCGTAATCGCACACCGTCTCTCTACGGTCATGAACGCCGACCGTATCTATACCATGGATCACGGAGAGATTATTGAGGTTGGTTCGCATGAGGAACTTGTGGCCGACGATGGCAAATATTCCGAATTGTACGCGACACAGACTCATCGGCCATAAACCTATATCAGGCTCTTAAAGTGGACGTCTTACTTCTCGAGAGTGGAATTATTACCGGCTGTGTCGACACTCACTTAGGGGAGTGGTGAACAAGCACTGTGTATATATCTTGGGGTTTATAGGAATGTACTTCTCTGTAGACTCCCGTTGGTTCGAACCAATATTCTTACTCCAGTGTCTGATTCTCATTCTGTTCCACCAACTTTCGAGTTAATTCTCTGCATATCGTTCAAACTAACAGAAAGCCTCCCCCCCTCCGAAATCGCCCGGTATCATTTAAGTGACATTTCTCCCCTTACTGAAGCAGATGGGATGTTGCCATCTCACAGAACATTCCTTGCAAAACGGTGTAAACATTCAGGGGCTCATCTGTAAAACGTTAAGTGGTGAACTCTATAGGTATATCTAATGAAGAGTAGTAATTCAATCTTGACGAGATGCATGACACGACTCATTCGAAGTAAATTCACCAAAAAGTTTGCGTCACTACCGACTGTCCAATCACTATTAAGATATCTTGTTTCCGAATTTGAATATCTGCAAGGTATAGGAGCTGGGGCTGGCATAAGAAAAAGTGGGGAAATTGTAATCGCAAAGCAATTGCAGCATATAGATGGTCATAAGACAATATTTGATGTTGGTGCCAATATTGGTGGATTTACTGAAATGGCAGATTCATTTGTCTTCCCGGCGACATTCCACTTATTTGAACCTCAGAAGAATCTGGTGAATGATTTAGAGACTAAATATCTTAAAGATGATAGGAAAATGGTCAACTCATTTGCTCTATCTGATGCAAGCGGTGAAGATACCTTATATTACGATATAATGGGTTCTGGATTAGCATCATTGTCGAAGCGAAATCTTGACCATTTCAACATATCTTTCGAAAAAAGTGAATCAGTAAATGTGAGAACTGTTGACTGGTACTGCGAACAACATGATATTAATCATATTGATCTGTTAAAGATTGATGTTGAGGGGTATGAGTTGAATGTCCTAAAAGGCGCAAAACAAATGATTTCCAGCCATTCTGTTGATTATATTTCTTTTGAATTTGGAGGGGCGAACATCGATACGAGAACGTATTTCCAGGATTACTGGTATTTCTTTGAGGAATATGGTTACAATATATATCGAATATTACCCTCTTCAGATTTATCCAAAATAGATCGATATAGGGAGATAGATGAAAAATTCCGAACAACAAATTACTTAGCCATCTCCCCCAGGGCAAGTGCATCACTGTGAAATTAGGGATGACAACTCTGGACATCGGGAAAATTAATGAGAATTTGGTTGAATCTGTATTCCTTCTAAGCTGGAAAGCCAATGGCGGGCTTTCAGATTATTCGAGTTTCGCAAGTCTGAAATGACCTCAAAATATGATTATATTAACCAATCAAATTATTTCTACAAATGATTAAGCTCCACCCTGTGCCGGAATTCGATCTGAACTGCCCGGAGTGTGACGTAGCGCTCCTCGTAAAAGACTGGTATATCCCTGGCATGCGAATGTTAGCGGAAGTCAAGTGTCCTCAGTGCGGCCGCAAATTCTACGGAGATCTTCCCGTCGGTCACGGCCTTGTTTATCCAGCATTGGTTGATATAGAAAGTGGAGAAGTCTACAACGAGTTTGGAGGGGATTGGTTTGCTAACTGGTTAGAAACTTGCTATAGCGAACAGAAACACGAGTCAATACAAATTGAGAAAACAAAGAATAAGACGATTAATCGACCGATCGTTCTCAACTGTCTTGATGGGCTATACGGACATAGTCTACTGAAATTATTAAACGCCCAATATTATCTTGACTCAACACCAGAGTACGATCTTTTCGTCATCGTACCTTCGAACCTCAAATGGTTGGTTCCGGATGGTGTCGCCATGGTGTGGAGTATTGAAATATCACTCCCCCGTGGGAAAGAGTGGAACGACTGGCTAGCAAAAGAGATCAAATCCTTCCTCACGGAATTTGATGAAGCTTGGGCGAGTATGGCGTTCTCCCATCCACACCCAGATGACTACAACATTTCTCGGTTCACTGGTGTTGAACCATTTGCTCTCAACTCGTGGCCAGAGACAACGCCAACGGTGACATATATTTGGCGAGATGATCGATTATGGGCTCCGACTCGTTCTTCAGTTCAGTTTCTACGTCGCGCAAGGGGAACGGCATACCGTCTCGGAGAGAAACTCGGACAAAATCTAGCTATATACGAGCAACGCCATAACGTAGAAACGCTAGCGACGGAACTCAAATCTGCTTTTCCAGAAATTAATTTCGCTGTTGCAGGAATTGGCGAACCAGGTGGTTTATCTGATTCGATTACTGACCTTCGAACTCCATCACCAAACGCGAATGCGGAACGTGAACTCTGTAGACAATATTCAAATAGTCACGTTGTTGTGGGTGTGCACGGTTCTAATATGTTACTTCCATCAGCACATGCTGGTAGTGTTGTGGAATTAGTCCCACCGGATCGATGGGGGAACATGATGCAGGACTTGCTTTTTGAAAATGAATTTGACTACCGACAATCTGTTTTTGTAAACAGACATATTCCAACCTCTACTCCACCAGAGCGAGTTGCCTCAATAGTTGAATCGCTTATAAAGGATAGGTTACGACATTCACTTCATATGGAACGTAAGTGGAACCATCATGGAATTGTAAATTATAGTGATCTCAGGTTTGAATGGTCAGACAGGGGATGACAATATCCTCACAGAGATCGAAGCTTCTGAAACGTGTTCCATAGCCCAACGCTTTTGAGTAACTCTGCCCCGAGTTGTTTCATTTTCCCTCGAGTGCCTCCAATAACGAATCGGTTGTGCCTCGAATTAATGCGGTCGTCCACGAATACACTCTTAGGAAATGACATTAGTCCTACAGATGTAGTATCCGGGGTTACGTCATACCTATCGGATCTTCCAGTATGAGTACCGGTATTATCATGCCCAATATTGCGTATTTTGGAATTGACTGGATTAACACAAACTCCACCATTCGAAGCGATAGCAAATGACCACCATACAGCCCAAGAGTCAATCCGCCCACTAAGTTGATCGCGCATCATTGGGAAAAGATCTGTACCCGCCTTTCTAATCTTTTCCGTTAACTCGTCTTCTCTTGCATTTAACTCCGCTAGAGTCATTGGGTTCTGTTCAAAATGTTCCCACGCTGATTTCCAGGTGCCCCATCCCCAAGAGGAACTACGATAAGTAAAGTACACGTCGTATGGATAATCTTCAGGTATCTCGATGGGTAGGCTGTAGCCGTTTACGTTCATCACTTGACTGTCTTCTGCATACCGGTCAAGACAGGTGTTCATAAACGATACAAAATTTGTCGCTGGGACACAATCGTCCTCAATTACAATAATACGGTCATGATCCTCAAATACTCTATTAACCCCACGCACAACTGCCTTTGCCAACCCGAGATTGTGGTCGTAACATGTTACATTTTTTTGACACCAATCTACTTTATCAATTACTTCTCGGACTGCCTCAACTTGGCGCTTGTCCTGCTTGTTTTTTGGCCCGTCCGCAAAAAAATATATGTGGTCGACATTATTCTTTTGCAATCCAGCTAGCACACGCTTCAAATGGTCTGGACGATTGTATGCGAATACGGCAATACCGGTTGACTTCATCTATGGTTCACTCACAGTCGGCCCGCTTGGTTTTTTTGATGTAGCGTCTACAACAATAGTTGATTTTGAGATTATTCGAATTGGACTAAAATATTCTGGCGATTTCCCAAATTTTTGCCACAGTCACACAAGCTCATTATACAGTTTTAAATGGTGATCTACAACATTCTCAATAGCAAATTCACGTTGGGCACTCCTACGCGCTCTTTTACTCATGCGATGACTCTTTTTGTTTTCTTCAAGAACCCACATTATCCCCTCGGCAAGTGCTTTTGGATCATAGGGTTCAGCTAGATACCCCGTCTTCTTATGCTCAACAATATCTTGTAATCCCGTTGCATCAAAAGCAACAACTGGCGTGCCCGATGCAAGTGCTTCGGAGGCCATCTGGCCGAAAGACTCCTTTCTTGAGGGAACCACAATTACATCTGCATCACTATATAATTCATGGAGAGAACTTCCCTCTAAATAGCCAAGATGTTTTACTGGAATGTTAGATAGTATGTTTTTCTTTGGTTTAGCGCCAAAGCTAAGCAATTTTATTGAGTCCGTTCTATCAACCAATTGGTATAACGCGGCGTGTAATAAATCATACCCTTTATACTGAGCTTGATGCGATGAGCCAAAGCAAACAAGGTCTTCTGAGGGATCAACATCTAGTTGCTCACGAAATACACCAGAAGGATGTGGACGAAATAAATTTGTATTTAAACCATTCGGAATAACTGTAATTGGTTGGCCTGAAAACAATGAACTCTTTTCTGCACAACTAGCAATCCATCGACTGGGTGCAATAAGATTGAATGTATTTTCTTCCCACGCAATTTGCTTCCGTGTCCAAACTGAATTAGCCAAGTCGGTTCGCTTTGTGCTTGCCAGGTGTGGGCACGCACCACAACTTTCCTGGTACTTCGTACACGAATTGGACACGTGGCATCCACCCGTAAACGGCCACATGTCGTGTAGCGTCCACACTATAGGTACATTTATCTGGCTTATGGTTTCTGGACGCATGAACCCACCACCAATCCAATGGAGATGCACGATATCTGGATCGTGTCGGGCAATTTGCTTAGCCCTCCATTCTGGTGTCCAAGCCGGTGAGAAAATTTCGGGTTTTCGATTTAGATACCGTTTCAAGGGTAGTTGATCAATCTCTCTTCGAATTCGTGACTTTACCTTTCCAGTTAATCCTTCTGATCCAAATATCGAGGCGTCATTGCCCTTCTTTTGTTCTACCAACATTCTTGATTCAACACCTTGAGACCGAAGCCCCCTATGAAGACGAAATACTGCTCTGGCTGCCCCGCCTGTTGTTGTGGTATTTATATGAAGGACTCTCACACTGGCTACCAAGTGAACACGTGGCTATTTCATCCTTTATAATCACACCTAAACTCAATCTACAGTGATATGAATCTACTCGTGGGTAACATCTGAATACACAGACCGAATTTCTCGCGAGAATCGATCAACAGAATGCTTTTCGGCATATGTGAGTAGCGCTGATTCAAATTTTTTGAGCGCAGTTTGAGGATCGAAGGTTTTTAACTTTCGAGTGATTGATTGAACATCCGACTGGACCACATAGCCCAAGTCGTACTCTTTGACCAGCGGCCCAACTTCTCCAACGTTAGTAGCAATAACAGGGCGTCCGGCTGCAGCAGAACGCTGTAATACGCCACTAGTGCCAGAATATTCAGATAGATACGGCAATACAACTGCGTCACATGCAAAAAAGTAGGTGTAGACCTTTGAATCGGGAATGAAATCAAGTCTAGCGTCAATTACTGCCCGTGATTGGTTGTTAGCCACCTCTATTTCTGTTTGACCAATCACACCCTCTGAACCTGCAATTACGAACGTTGCATCCCTATCTAAATTTCCAATCACCTCCATTAATAACTTTGCTCCTTTCTCCGCTCGTAACCCTCCAAAAAATAAATAAATAGGATCTTCACCCTTAATATTTAAATTTCTACGAGCTTCCTCTTTTGAAAGTCTGTGGTCAGGTAAAGCTACTGGGTCAGGAACGACGTGCAAGTCCTTTTCCTCGAGGAATTGTGATCGTTGGTGAATACGCTCTTTAATTTGAGGGGTATGGACAAACATCCCCATAAAACTACTCTTTAATGAGAAAATATCAATAAATTTGAAACAAAAATTCCCATATACTCTTTGACGAATTGCCCCCTCTCGATGATAATGTGGGTTGAAGAGTGTGAACAATATCGGAGTTGATGTCGTAGAAAGCGCTGTAGTAATGGCTGGTTCACGTGTATCTACGAATAAATGATGGAATATATCTGCGTTCCATTCACGTGCGATTTCAAGTCCAGATCGTACATTAGATACTGTACGATGAAACGATTGAATAGCATTACCTACTGATGGGCGACCAACGAACAGAATCTTTGCACCGGCGTTCTTTACGATTGTAGCGCGATTTGACTGATCTGGTGTTATATATAGAACATCATCCCCTATATTTGAAAGATATCGGACGATATTCGCTGCATATTCTGGATGATGACCTGATAATGTAGGATCATAAAGTGCTACTCTCATCGTAAGTATGGCCTTAGGTGAAATCGTTGGTGATGTCGTAATTCAATTGTAGGGCACATTAGTCAACCTTAGTTTTATCAACGGTGGAGTGAGTCAGGTAATAAATCTACCAGCTCAAATTTGATTAGTATATCGATTCACACTATTTCTTGCAATAATTTACAGATGCAACCGCAGCTTTTCAGTAGTTGTGGCGAATAAAATTATTTGTTTCCGCAAGTGCACTTGACGTATCTCTAATACGATACTCGAATTACAAATTCTTGTCTGTTTTTGATGCTGGTACAAGAACCAAAGCGTATTTTGTACCTGTATATTATTATTTGATATGTCCAGTTTGAGTCTCAGGCCGTCAAGAAAGCCTGAAATCCGTAGTTGCGTCTTGGATATACTCTATCTCATGTTTCTTTTTATTGGGGTTGTAGATAGTGGGCCACCACTTTCCAAACTTCCCATTGATGTAACAATCATAGTTGGTGTTATTCTTGGTCTTGGTATGGCACTCACATTTGCTTCTCAATCAAGAATTGTATTCTCTCAGAAGAGTATTTTTGCGCAAGTATTATTATTTACACTACTTGGATGGCTTGCAATGACACTATTTTGGGCACCATCTAATATTGCTGCTTCCGCGATGTTACGGGCAATCATAGGAGTTTCTGTCGCATTTGTGTATCCAATATGGATGATTGGACCAGACCGAGATCGACTCGTTAGAGTTCTTTGGTTCATCGCTGGGTTCGGAGTTTTCTTAGCGCTTGCCTATGGAATATATGGTTACGTTCCGGGGATAGTTCCAAATCGAATCTCACTCTCTCGGCCTATCGGACTTGCTGCTGTAATCCTGACAGTTATGGCAGTTGGAAAAAAAGGTAGGACGTCAGTTGTATGGGGGATCCTAGCTTTATTACTATTCATTGTATTGTTTCAGACTGGTGCAAGAGGACCGACCGGCGCTTCAATAATCGCTTCTTGTATTGCAGGAGTGGGAATGTATCTGAGTCGAGGAGAAGATCGCTTTCCCAAGCAAATCTTGGAAAAAGTTGTTCTGGCAATTTCTGGCATAATCCTTATGATTCCAATTTTAACATATCAAATAGAGTCATTTCCAACTATGAGACGATTTTCACTTCTTCTCGAGGGGGGTGGCCCATCATTAAATAATCGGGTTGATTTCTATACTTGGTCTATTAAATCGTGGTTATCCTCACCGCTATCTGCTGTAATTGGAAATGGGATGGGAGCATTTGCTGAGAGTTACTCCAATGCGTCATGGTATGCATACCCTCATAATATCTTCGTAGAACTTGCTCACGGAGGTGGGTTGGTTGCACTCGTACTATTTATAACTTTCCTAACATTTGTTGTAAGGGGATCTACTTCTCCACCGGCCCTTAAGCGACCGGAACACGTTACAATATTAGGTCTTGCCACATACATGATGATTAATGCACAGTTTTCTGGCGATATTTACATTAACAAATACCTATTTTCAATTCTCGGACTTTTAGCAGTCTCTTCTGAAATGGATAGGGCTATTTAGCAGAGTGTCCCACTCCTTGTGACAATCATCAATATTCACAGGATAGATACATATAGAAGATTTTGGATTTCATCGAAAAATTCTGTTTTAGCATCTCTTAAGAAAATATATAACAGCAGGATGTGGTTGATTATTTTGATTATTATTTGCCGACCGAGCTATCAATATTGCTGCAACTTATTAACTTCGTCTTCAACAGATGTGAATAGGTCTCGATAAAGTCTAGTATGCTTGCTGGAAACCGTCTCGAATGACCAGGATGTGACGGCGTGGTCCCTAGCACGGCGCCCAAATATTTTCCTGTTCTTTCTGCTAGTTAGTATTTTTGCAAGTTTTGTCGAAAAATCTTGGATGTCGTAGCATTTCGCCAACAGCCCTGTTTCACCGTCAATTACTACATCACGTAGCCCACTCGTATCGAAGGCAACAACCGGAGTGCCACATGCGGATGCTTCAGCTGCGGTTTGACCGAACGATTCGTAACGGGATGGGACCGCCATGACGTCGGCGAGAGAGTAAACTTGGGGAAGCTGCTCAGGATTAACCCAACCAAGTGAGCGAGTTTTGAATGGAATATTATCAATTGTTCCATTCCCGAACTGAAGCACGATGGTTTGATCAACTTTTACGTTGTTTTTCAAATCACCCAATGCCTCTCGCAAGAGATCTCCTCCCTTTATGTGATCGTCCTTCATGTTCACCCCTCCAGTCAGGATAATATTTGCTTCAGTTGGAATCGAAAGTTCCTTCCTAGCCAATTCCTTGTCATTAGGTGAAAATAACTCTGTATCTATACCGTTTGGTATCGTTTTGACTGGCCCCTGAACTATGGAGCTGTCCTCAGCCTTAGCTGCCATCCATTTAGATGGCGCAATGTAGTAGATTTTTTTCCCGGACAAAGCCGCTTGATAAGCTTGGAGTTGATTAGTCGAAATATCCTGTTGGTGTGTACTATTCAACGCTGGGCACTGGCCACATTGCTGGATAAATCCATCACAATTCTCAGCATGATGGCATCCGCCAGTCAGCGGCCACATATCGTGTAACGTCCATACAATTGGCGCTTCAAATTCTCTAATGGTTCTTGGAGACAAAAATCCTGCAACCCAATGGAGATGAACAACATCAGCATTGTTTGTTTGATGGCTCAGATTTGGCAACCATGTAGGTGTGAATTTTCGGTCAAGTTGACCCCTTAGTAACTTATGACCAATTGGGAGGTGATTGAGTACGTACCGAATGTATCCACTAGAATATTTGCCATCAAATAAGGAGGTAATGTTAGAATCCACACCACCTGCTTTGTTTAATGCATCGTCTAAGCGTGTTACAGCTGTTCCTGCGCCGCCTGCTGTCGTTGTGGCAAAATGTTCCACTGAAATTGGTGCTGGTTTCTTCCTCATTATAGAATGTTTTTATCCACTTCTTTGCACTTTTCTGGCTGGCTTCCTCACGTACTGTGGAACTTTTCTTAGAGGTTTGATTCCACCTACGAGCAGACCTCCCTTGAGATCGTTCTTTCGCCAAGATTTGACCACTTCCCAATTTGCTTTGATAATAGTCAACATAGATTCGTTACTTTTCCCCCCGACCGCCATCCTGACAAGTATTCTGTCAATATAAGTGGTTGATACGTTATTTTTCAACAATAGACGAAGCATCAGTTCGTAATCTGCTGCAATCTGCAGGTCTAAATCAAATAAGCCGTGGTTCTCGTAGACCTCTTTCTTCACGAAAAACGTCGGATGTGGTGGCATCCAGCCATAAAATACTCTCCTTTGGTTAAATGGACCACTATTCCAATATCTTACTACGTCGTCAGTATTGTCTACGTAGACAAGATCTCCGTAACACGTTTGAGCCCCTGTCTTCTCCATTTTTAAGAGTACATCTCGGAGAACATACTCATCTTGGTATTGGTCATCAGCATTCAGTACACCAATAATGTCCCCACTGGCTTTCTGAATGCCCTTGTTCATCGCGTCGTAAATCCCCTCATCAGGTTCCCGAATGAGAACATCAATATTATCTCGAAGGTTTTCGAGAATCTCACTGGTCTTATCTGTTGAGCCGCCATCCACGACTATAATCTCTGGGCTAGAGACACCCTCCTGTTTACGAATCGATTTGAGTGCTTCACTGACGCGGGGGTCGTTATATACAGGTGTAATAATACTAACTTTCATTTTCACCGGTTCTAATTAGTTTACCAGTAGTCGATAGATTGTTTTCGGGTTCTCTCTTCAAGAAACGTACCTTACGAAGATACGGACGAATCAAACTATATGACTCATATGACATGTGTATAACGTTGGCTGGAAATCGGTTCAGAAGTGTTGACAAGATCAAGTAGATCCCTACTGATTGAATACTATTGATTCAGCGACTAACCACATTTGTCGCGTTACTATTTTTATATCGAACCAAAACGATTGCTGCTGAATATACTCGATGTCGTAACGTAATTTTGCATCTGGTGCTGTACTGGATGCACCTTTAATCTGCGCTAGCCCAGTCAGTCCTGGCTTCACGAACCACCGCTTTCGCCACGCTCCCATCCCATTTTCTAAGTGGAACTCTTCGTCCGTCCAGACAGCACGAGGACCCACGACGCTCATATCGCCTTTCAAAATAGACCAGAGCTGTGGAATCTCATCAAGGTGCGTGACCCGAAGCATGTGACCGACCCGTGTGATTCGCGTGTTTTCAGCATCTCTGATGGGTGCCGTATCCTCACTTTCTGGAAGCATCGTCCGGAACTTGTAAATACGGAAGGTCTCACCACGCTCTGCAGTCCGCTCTTGACTGTAGAGGATCGGCCCTTTACTATCAAGTACCACTGCGAGTGCAATCAGGAGCATCAATGGCGCTAACACTACTAATCCAACCAGCGAAAACACCACGTCAAATGCCCGTTTGACAATGTAGTCCTGCCAGTCCCAGGGCTCAATGTCCACATCCCTAATCGGTTCGTGCGTCGTCCCTCTGGTCAGTATGCCGTCTGCGTGGCGCTCGTGAATCTTCGCGTTCACACCCGTAGCATGACACGTCTCAAGCGTCCCAAAGAACTCGGCTCTGTCCGTACTCGAAAACGCCAACAAGACGGTGTCCACGTCGTACTCGACGAGAATGCTCTCCAAGCGAGACAGCCCACCGAGACACGGCAATTCCGAGAAACTCACGCCGCCGTCTGCCATCGCAGCTCCCGGCGTCACCGACTGTTTGCGTGCGTGTTCCATGCCGCGGTCGGGCATGGGCGGGGCAACGTACCCGAGCACCGGCAGCTCCGTCTCGTCTAACAGCTCTATCATGCCACGGAGGTCGTCCCCAACCAAGATGGCTCGCTCCCCGACGTCCGGTGATTTGCGAATGCTGACGAACCAGGCGGGGAGCAGGCCGAACAAGAGACCAACCACTAACAACAGCGTCGTCCGCGGGAGGCGATACGTATAGTCGAAGTAGCCAATCGCGGCGAGGGCGAGCCCCGCGATCAGGACGCGCTTGTGGGTGACGGCAATCACGTCGAGGATGCGCCGTGGCTGAGGCTTGAACAGCGGAAACATCACACCAATCACGACGAGTACTGCAGTCAGAACTGCCAACACGAGCGACCCACCAGTAAGCGTCGTTGCGGGCAGCCGCTCTAAAACAGGGAGCATCGTGAACAGCTGCTGAGCAATCGGATGATTGGCCACTTGGACGGCCAAAACCGTTAACAGCAGCGTGCCCGCGACGCTCGCGGTGCGATACGCCCACCCTGATACCATTGTCAATAAAACTGCACTCATACGGCATAAATTCTCTGTAAATGATGTGACCGGTCAGGGGTTCTAATTTTCAATGAATTCTACTAATTGATTCAGTCTCCCTTCGTCACGAAATGTTATCCTCGCGTGAGCCGTCCTGTATTTTCGTGCGGCATTTCCCATACCCTGTCCCGTGCTATCAATCTCACTCGCTGAGACTCAGCGGCCCGCTTTATCCAACGTATCATCGTCTATTCACCTGATGACAATTGACGACCTGGGGGAGTATGGGGTAGTTCAAATGGACGACGACGAGGTGGCTCGATTCCTCGCAAGCCAGCACGTTGGCGTGCTCTCGCTTCCAACCGAGGGTGCACCGAGCATGCGCCCGCTGTCGTTCTGGTTCGACGGCGAGCGGGGTCTCTACTTCCTCTACGTTGGCGGTGAGACCGGACGCAAAGCGCTGTTGAGCGACGCGGCCGACACCGCACGCTTCCTCGTGTATCGTGCAGAGGCGATGTTCAACTGGCGGAGCGTTCTCCTTACGGGCAGCATCAATCGGGTCGAGGACACCGATGAACATGCAGTTGAGGAACTCCTGGCTGTCCCACAGCGTCCCGACTTGTTCAAGGAGGTTATCGACGCAGAGGAGACAGTGCTCTATCGCTTCGATATCACGGAGTCGACGGGCATCAAGCACCTCGGGCTTCCGGCTGGGTTCGAGGCTGAGTAAGTCAAACCTTCAAACAGTGGTTGACTGTGAGCGTACGGGGCATCACGACAGTAGCCATTACAGTCACAACCATACCAGTTTCAACCATACTGGTCATGACCAGTACAATTATTCAATCTACGGACTTACCCGTAGCTAATGGCCAACAGTAGCCAGTCGGTTGACTCGGATGGGTTCGACACGTGGACGGCGCTCAAACTCATCAAGCAGGACACGCGCGCTAACCTCATCGCCGACATCGTTGGTCACCCAAAAGGGATGCCGAGCGTTCCCGAACTCGATTACACCAACCCAAGCATCGGCCGGAGCGCCATCGACGGCCACCTCCGGAAACTCATCGAGGCGGGTGTTATCGAGGCGGTCGAACTCCCTGCCGGTGAACGCAGTCGTGACCTCCCGTACAAGTTCTACCGAATCACGCCGGAAGTCCGGGAACTGTTCGACCGCAACAACCTCTTTGCGGAATCGGTGTGGCGAGAAACCTACGCGAAGGTGGAAAAGACGCCCGAAATCCTCGAAATGCAGTCGATGCCTCGCCCCGCAGTTGGGGAGGACGCATAGGGTTCTCACACCTACTCCAGAAAGTCTGTGAGTCGCTCCACGCACAACTCGGGCTTTTCTTGGGGGAGCCAGTGGGCGCACTCGGCTATCACGGTACACTCTGCATTCGCCAACTGCCGAGCAGCGCGTTCGCTCCACGCCGCGGGAAACACTTCGTCTGCCGCGCCGTGCAGCAACAGTGTCTCTGTCTCGACTTCGTCCAGCCGGTCGGTGTACACGGTTCTGTACCCAGAAGGAGTAACCTCGTGTTTGCGCCAGCTTCGAAACGCCGTCGCCACGCCGGGTCGCTGTAACTGTTCGTAGAAGTCGTCCACCACCTGCTCGCTCACCGTGTCGAGATCGTAGACAATCGACCCAAGACTCGCCCGCGCAAGACCACGACTGCGTTTCAACAGCCCAATCGAGAGCTTGTTGAACTGCGGGATTTGCGCGAGGACGTACGAAAGGCGGCCGTTTGGCAACTCACTGCCGAGGCCGTAGCTGTCGATGAGACAGAGCCGAGAGACGCGGTCTGGTGCTCGCAGGGCGAATCCCAACGCGATGCCCCCACCGAGCGAGATACCCACAAGATTTGTCTCGTCGAGGCCAACTGCATCGAGGAACCCGTCGAGCATGCCGATGTGACGGTCGGTCGTGTACGGGCCCGCGGGAATGTCGCTCTTGCCGTAGCCAAGCAAATCGAGGGCGTACACCTGAAACTGTTCTGCGAGCGGTTCGATGACGGCACCCCACGAGAGATGTGCGGCGTCGATGATGCCACCGTGGAGCAAGACGACGGGTGGGCCGCTTTCTCCCGCTCGCAGGTAGTGGAGTCGGTGCCCATCGACAGTCGCGTAGTGGCTTTGCGGGTCACTCATTCAGAGAGACTTGTTTCTCCACTGTCAAAGAGACTCGCCAAGACTACACCTCTCCCGACGTTTGCGAATGGTTACCACTCTGCGAATCCTACTAGCGGTTAGTGCCTGCTCAGGCGCAGGCAAATGGGGTGCGGTGAGTGGTGATGAACTCTTCAGGTACCTTTGAGACGGTAGTATCGCCGGATGGAACGCAGATTGCATACGAACGAATGGGACGTGGTCCTCCACTCGTCCTCGTTCACGGGACGAGTGCGGATCACACGAGTTGGCGCGCGATTAGTCCCTTGCTTGCAGACCACGTCACGCTGTACGCGATGATTCGCCGGGGGCGCGGGGAGAGCGGCGATGCAGCCGAGTACGCCCTCGAACGGGAGGCAGAAGACGTTGTGGCGCTCGTCGAAGCCATCGACCAACCCGTGGTGTTGTTCGGCCACTCGTTCGGCGGACTCTGTGCGCTGGAGGCGGCCGTGCACACGAACACGCTCTGCGGGCTCATCCTCTACGAACCAGCGATTCCGATGCGCGGCCATCTCTACGACGAAGAGGTGCTCGCCGAGATGCAGTCGCTTCTCACTGACGGAGCAAACGAACAGATGCTCCTCTTGTTCTTGCGGGAGATAGCGGAACTCTCGGGTGACCAAATTGACGCACTGCGCGCCTCTCCCGCCTGGCCGTCTCGCGTGAAGGCGGCCCACACAGTGCTCCGCGAGGCGTACGCAGAAGAGGCGTATGTGTTCGACCCACGCCGATTCGCTGCGGTGACGACGCCAACCATCTTGCTGGATGGTGGAAACAGTCCATCTTCTTTCCGTGACGCGACGGCGGCGGTGGCTGACGCGCTCTCCAACAGTCGAATCGTCACGTTGGACGGCCAGGAACACGTCGCCTACTACACAAACCCGGAACTGTTTGTAGAGACAGTGCTGGGTTTCATCGAGCAGGTTGCGTAACGAGGTGGAGCACTATTTGAACCAACTCCAACACTCGAAATCACCACGTTACAACGCAAACCGATTCGCGTGCGTGAGCGACGTCCACCCCAAAATCCGACGGTCGAACACTGGCCTGCCCACCGCATTGACCGCATCGAGGTAGGCATCATCGCTCCATTGCGAGTAGGCGAGTTCGTACACCGATGCACCCTCCTCTTGTTCGTCTTTGGTATAGCCGTTATCCCCAATGCCCCACTCCCAGCCGTCACTGCTTGCGACGTATCTCGCGTAGTAGGTGAACGCCCGCTTGAGGGCGCTCGTTTCTGGAACATCCGCTGTCCGATAGTCATAGAGATCTTCGTCGTAGTGGCGCGCGATTTCGGCGGTCATGGTGAGCGCTTTCAGGCCGTACATCGAGTACTGCAGGCCGTCTTCGCGCTGGCGTTCGTATTCGAGCAGTCCGTCTTCGGTAATTTGGTCGAGTGCGCCACTTCGCCAGTCGTCGAACGCCGTGTCGAGCGCGTCTCTGTCGTCCAGATACGCGGCAGCGGTCGCACGCGAGAAAATCCACCACGCGAAGATGTTGTTCTTGACCACGCCAGTATAGCGGTTCTGCTCGCGCCCGGCTTCGAGGTCTTCGCGGAACGCCTCGACCCACGCTCTGAAGGCCGTCTCGCCGCCGTGGGTCTCTGCCCACGCTTGGTGACCCGAGAGGAACGACGCGCCATAAATCATCGTGGGGATGGTGATGTAAATCTCGATCGAGAAGTACGCCTCTCCGTGATTTCGCCCGGAGGGGTACATCGCCGTCTCGGGGTCGAGACACCAGTGGTCGAGCAGCGAGATGGCCTTCTGTGCGTAGCGGTCGTCGCCGGTGAACGCATATCCCATCCCGAGGTCGCGGATGGCGTGGCTCATCTGGAGGGCGTTCGAGTAGTCGGTGCGGTCTGCATCGGTCGCAAACCGGTTTGCCGCCACGCCATCAGGCGCGCCGTTGGTCACCACGCTCGTCGGCCTCGTCCCGAGTGCCCGGTTCGCACTCCGTCTGAGTGCGAGAAAGCCGCTGTACCACGGGTCTTCGCGCGCCGCAACCTTCCGCTGAATCGCAGTGAGTTCGTCTTCGTCGAGAAAGCCCGCATAGGTGACGTACGCTGGCTCAGTCGGCGTGATTGTCGTCGTCGGCTCGAGGTCGTCTCCCGTTTGTGTTGTTGTCGTTGGCTGTTCGGTTGGTTGCTGGCCACAGCCCGCGAGCGCGACGCCCGCCCCGAGTGCGGCTGCGAGGAACGTCCGTCGATACAGCCCTCGCGGCGTTTCATCGTCACTCCGTAACCCGTCTCCCCCATCGCTTTCATCCGCAGTTTCCAAGTGAGACACCCCATACCCCTGCAGAACTCGGTACACACCGTCTGCAATCGGTGAATTGTCTGCAGATACGTGGGCCACAGATTTAGCAATGCACCTTCCCACTCAATGATAGCATCCCGCACGGACTCCGTACGGTGCCAGTAGAAACCGTCCAACTCACACAAACCGCAGACCGACTCGCCTGCCGAATCTGCCGAGTTACTCTTCTTCGTTCTCCGCCGCTGCGCGCCGCTCGCTGAGTTTCTCCCAGATTTCGACACAGCCGGCTCCCGCTTCGATATCGGCGAGGTGTGCTCGGTCGTCAGTTTGGCAGTCAGTTATGTTACTCACAATCTTAGTAACGAATGTCTCGGCTGATAGTATAAACGTTTCTCAAACCCGAACCGCTGTTATCCCTGCATCCCATGCGTACGACTACATGACCGACGACGACACGCGGCGCTTGCTCGAACGGCTCAATCTCAAGGAGTATGAGATGCAGTCGCTCGAACATCTGCTGTCGCTCGGGCGCACCACAGCGCCGAATCTCGCTGAGGCGACGGGCATCCCCCGGGCACGCATCTACAGCGTCCTCGATGGCCTCGGTGACCGTGGGTTCATCAAAATCATTCCCGGGCGACCAAAGCAGTACCAGCCAAAAGCACCCGCTGAAATCCTCGCCCGTGCGGAGGAAAACGAGCGCCAACAGTTCGAGTCGTATCGTGCCTCGCTCGACGACATCCGCGAGGAGTTTCTCGAAACCTTCGAGCCACGCTACGAACGCGCGAGCGAGGACATCCGCCCGACCGAAGAGCTGTTCTGGGCGGTCGATGTGGGCGACCCAAGCGAGACAGAAACCCGCCAGTTGTACCACGATGCAACAGACACCGTGTCCGTCCTCACCAAGAGCTTTGAGTACCTGCCGAGCATCGAACCCGCCCTCGCGGCAGCCCTCGACCGCGGCGTCACACTCCAAGTGCTGTTCCTCCATCCCGACCACCTCACCGAGCAGAACCGCGACATCCAACAGGCGCGGGTTGACACGCTCGAAACGGCGTATCCTGACGTTTCGATTCGCTATAGCGAAGAAAAGCTGCCGTGGCGCGGCACGTTCATCGACCCGAGTATGGCCTACGATTCGGGTCGCGCCATCTTACTCGTCGAAGAGCTAAACGTGCCCCTCCACATGCGGCAGGCAGCTGTCACGGAAAACGGCTCGTTCGTCGCGGGGCTGAAGCGCTATTTCGACCTCATCTGGAACTACGAAAGCGTCAATGACGTTGGCCACTCCCGCTAAGAACAGCGCGTGTGTGCGCCTCTTCTTATCGTCAGTCGTCACGGACTCGATTGTACACTGTGTGCCCACAGTTCGAACATTTTCGTGGTGCCTTTCGGTAGGCCTTTTTGCAGTTGGCACACTCCCATTTTGCGCCGAGGAGTTTGGTCAGGATGCCCATTGTAACCTGTTATGAGGACGACTCTTATCTCCGTATCGCCGCCAACAGCTTTTTCCTCGTCCGTGTTTTAGGCTAGCCTAAAATGGGCGTGTTCACTTTCCTCTCCGCGCTTCGACCGGCCCACCGGCGAGCAGACCTCTCTGTTGCGATGTACTGCTGTGCATTCGATGCAGAACCAGTTACTGCAGAGACACAATCAGACGCGACGCACACGTCGTAGGCCGGTTTTTCTCGCACTCGTTTCACAGACAGACCGCGGTTTCTGAGATTCAACTACGCTGTTAAGACATTCATTCTTAACCTATTTCCAGCAGAACCAAGAGTGTATGTCACTTAAAGGGGATGTCCAAACTGCTGTAGCGGACAGTGGAGAGTACACGATTCGGTGGTACGAGACTCGTGATCGAGCAGCGTTTATCGACCTCTATTCGCTCGCATTCGCCAGCCGCGGCGAGGAGTGGTTTCGGTGGAAATACGAGCAAAACCCGTACGCAGAGCGCGTCCCCATCATCGTCGCGGAGAAAGACGGCGAGATTGGCGCGGTTCGGCCCTTCATCCCGCTTTCGCTCCGCGTGGCGGAGAAAACCGTCCCCGTCATCCAATTGGCCGACCTCGTTGTCCACCCCGACCACCGCAGAAATGGGCTGATGACGACGCTTTCGCGCTGGATGAAAACCACCTGCTGGGACGACTACGCCGCGACGTTCACCTACGCGACGCAAGCGGCGCGCGATGGGATTCTCAAGATGCAAGCCGAGCGGTGGACCGACCATGACCTCGGCCTGTTCGACAAGTACGAACGCCTGAACAACGTCGCTGCGTTCGTCGGCGACGACCACTCGCGTTCGGTCCGCCTCGGCGCGACTCTCGCCACGCCCGCCTACCGACTCAAACACCGCCTCGGTGACCGCCTCGCTACGGTCGATCCGACGATTCGCGTCGTTCGCCACGAGTCGGTGCCCGTCTCGTTGCTCGCGAGCCTCTACAAGACGGCCGTGCCAGAAACGGCACACATCCTGCGCGACGAAACGTTCTACAACTGGCGGTTTGCCGAACCGGACCGGGAGTTCGTGACCTACGTTGCCATGCGCGACGCGCTGCCGGTCGCCGCCATCGTCGTCGGCACCAACCACGTCGCCGAGTCGCCCTCGACCGCACAGCTCGTCGAGGTGGTGCCACTCACCGGTAGTGAGGCACGCGCCCCCGAATTCTCCGCGCTCGTCTCACACATCACGCGCGACTATGCCGGGGTTGACCACATCTGTGCGACGAGCGGGGCACTCTCCAGGGACGTGCTCTCAGCCCACGGCTTTTCGCCAACCGATTCCTTCCCGCTCTCGAAGCTCGTGACTCCTTCGTACCTGCTCGTTTGCCCGCTCGGCGGCTCGGCGGATGACGCCGTAGTTACTGAGGGCCTGACACGACACAACGGCTGGAACACGACCTACTGCGAACGGTTGTTGGGCTGAGGCCAAAGGGTGGCCTCGATCTCGCGGAAATACGCTCGTTATACAACTAATAACCGCCATTCACTCAGGGGGGTATTCGGGTGGGATGATGGGGTTGCGGCCTTCTCGTCGCATGATTTTGCCAAACCCACAGTGGGCATGGGGGCGTTAGTTGTTGGCATTACGAAGAAAGTCATGTATATGTGATTACTACTTAAGCAAGATTACACTGTATATGCGGGTGTAATGGGGCACAAAGTTCTCGTCCTTGATGGACAGGGGCCAAATTCGCTGGCGTTGTGTCGGACGCTTGGGCAGAAGGGGGTTTCGGTGATTTCAGGCGGCAACACGAAATATCTGCCCGGAATGCTTTCTAAGTATACCGACGGGTCGTACATTTATCCAGACGTTTCAGAAGACGAGGGTGTATTCGTCGACCATTTGTATGAGCATTTAGCCACGAATGACTACGCGGCGGTGTTCCCCGTAACCGACGTGATGACCACGGTTTTGTCGCGGCACAAAGAGCGGCTCGAATCGACGGGCACGAAAGTGGGGGCCGAAGACTGGGAGACCCACCTCAACGCGAACGACAAAAAGCGGTTGTTCGAGTTGGCAGAAGGGCTGCCAATCCCGAGCCCGAGGACGTTCTCGCCGCAGTCGCTTGCGGACGTCGCGGAAATCGACAAAGACCGCGATTATACGGTCGTCATCAAACCGCGTCGGACGACGTTCACCACGGACAGTGGCCAGTCGACGACGAATCGGATGTCGGGGGTCAACTACGTCGGTCCAGAGGAAGACCTCGTCGAACGCTTCGAAGGAATTATCGGCAAGTGGTCGGGACGCCAGTTCGAGTACCCACTCGTCCAAGAGTTCAAAGACGGTGTCGAGACCATGGCGACGGTCGGTCTCGCACACGAAGGCGAGTTGGTGACGTTCTTCCAGCACAAGAAGTATCGCGTCTATCCACCTTCCGGTGGGATTGGCGCAGTCAGACAGGGGACGTGGGAGCCGCGGATGAAAGTCTACGCGGACGAAATCGTCCGGGCGCTCGACTGGAACGGGCCGGTACACGTCGAGTTCATGAAGATGCCAGACGGCGACTTCTACCTGCTCGAGGTGAACGGTCGCTACTGGGGGTCGCTCGCGCTCACCATCAACAGCGGCGTTGACGTGCCGTGGCTTCACTACAAGCAACTGACCGGCCAGTTCCCCTTCGACAAGCCGCGTGCCGAACAGCCCGTCGTGGCGACGAGTGGCGGCGTCGATATCGCCAACTGGCAGACGATTCCGGAGCCAGAGTATCGGACGGACGTCAAACAGCGAAAGCTGTTCTACACGGACATCATGTGGCTGCGAGAGCAGCTCTCGCGCAACCAATACCAGGCGCTCATCCCGTTCACGACGTCGTTTTTCACGACGCGCGATGTGTTCCTCAACCTTGACGATCCGCTGCCCTTCCTCGGGCTCATTCCGCGCTCGCTTAAGGTGCGGTCGAACCGGAAGAAAGGTATCTCCGTCTACGACCGATGAGCCGCGTTTGGCAGTTCGTCGAGGCTGCGGGACTCGCTCCGCTCGCCCGGAAAAGCTACCTGCTGGTGCGCGCTGCCCCGAAAGGGTGGCGACATCGCGGTCAGGTTGGCGACGTCACGGCTGAGTTTGCGACCACGTCGCTGCTCGAATACCAGCGGGTGACGACGCTGTTCGGTGAAGAAGACATCCTCGCGGCGCTCCTTGCCGACTTAGACGGCGACGAGGTCGTCTGGGATATCGGCGCAAACGTCGGCATCTACGCCTGCTTCATCGCGAACAAACTCACCACGGGGGTCGTCGTTGGCTTCGAACCGGAGCCAGTGAACGAAGCTCGGTTGCGCGCCAACCTCGAAGCAAACGCCCCATCCGAACGGTGGCAGACCTCGTCGGTTGCGCTCTCAGACGACGACGGGCCCGGCCGGATGGCGTCTGCAGACGACAGAGCGAAGGGCGCAGAGGCAGGAGCGGGCCACCACTATCTCGCTCCCGATGGCTGGCTGCCCGTCGAGTGTCGGCGCGGCGAGACGGCCATCACGGAGGGGGTTCCCGCGCCTACCGTGTTGAAAATCGACGTCCAAGGCGCGGAGATGAAGGTGTTAGAAGGGATGGGTGATGCGCTCGCAGACGTCTCGCTCATCTACGCCGAACTCCACACCGAAAAGTGCCCGCAGCGGTACGGAACGACCGTCGAGGAAGTCGAACAGTTCCTCACGGACGCCGGATTCACCCTCACGAACCTGGGTACGCCAGCCGGGAGTCGAGAGGGTGTCTACTACGTGCGGGCGGCTCGCAGTTCGTGAGTCGCTCGTGACAAAACGAGCGACATGCCGCCCGTCGTGTCGCTTCGTTGCCCGATTTTCGCCACACGGGTTGCTGCGGGCGATTAACCTCTACTTACCTCTCAGACCCATCACTCGTTAGGAGATTCATTCTTATTCAGGTTCCAGCAGAACCTCTCTCCATATGTCCGTCCCACGAACGGCATCGAGTCTCGACTCCTCAAATGACGAATATTCAATTAGATGGTACGATGAGCGCGACCGAGAGGCGTTTCTCAACCTGTACAATCTCGCGTTCAGCGGCTGTACGCCAGAGTGGTTCGCGTGGAAGTACGAACAGCTTCCCTACGCGGATTTCGTCCCCATCATCGTCGCGGAGAAAGACGGCGAGATTGGGGGTTTCCGGCCGGTGTTGCCCCTCCCGATTCAAGTAGGCAATGAGACCGTCATGGCGCTCCAGCTCATCGACCTGATGGTACACCCAGACCACCGCCGCCAGGGGCTGATGACGAAGATGTACGAGTGGATGCGAGACGAGTGCTGGGACGACTACGCCGCGACGTTCACCTACGCAAACGAGCCCTCACGCCGGGGGATGATGAAGATGAACGACGAGCGCTGGACACACCACGACCTCGGCCAGTTCGACAAGTACGAACGGATTCACAACTTTACGGCGTTCACCACCGACGAGCACCCACCAGCCCTCCAGTTCGGCGCGAAGGTCGCAAACCCGGTTAGCACGCTCAAACTCCGCGTGCAAGACATGCTCAAGCTCACGGACAACGACATCGTCGTCACGCGCCACGACTCGGTTCGGACGGACATCCTGCTCGAAATTCACGAGAGGGTACACACAGACCAGCCACACGTCCGCCGGGACGCGGAGTTCTACAACTGGCGGTTTGCCGAACCCGACACAGAATTCGTCATGTACTCTGCCAGCCGCAACGGCGTGCGAGAGGCAGCTATCGTCGTCGGCTTCGACCAGACCGTCGATGGGCCAACGACGGCCAACCTGACGGAGATTTTACCGCTCGCAGGCGGCTTCGAACTCGGCGCGGCGTTCTCGTGTCTCCTCTCGCGCATCACTTCGGAGGTTGACTTCGTTGACCACATCAGCGCGACGGGCAACGTCATCCCCCACCGCATTCTCGCGGCCCACGGCTTCGCCCGCTGGAACTCCTACCCGCTCTCTAAGTTCGTCGAGGCGTCGTCGTTCCTCGTCTGCCCGCTCGGCGGACTCGACCACTCACAGCCGGGTATCGAGGCGGCGCTCGTGAACCCGCCCGGATGGAACATGTCGTATTGCGAACGGCTGTTCGGCTAAGCGCGGCTGTTTTCTTCTTCATCGTCAATTCGCCCGTTTGGCGGCTGGTAACGCCCGCAACAATCGCGACGGTGGCTGGTAGCCGACGAATAACGAAATGTGGATTGGGAGTGTATCTAGCCATACAGTGCCCACACGCTACCCACCTGCCCACCGGTTCGCTGGCACGGGGACGGTGTCACCTGTCAAAATATGTCTGCAAAGAATGATAACCTCTTAGCGCTCCTTGCGAGTTCGGCGCTCATCTTCCTCGGCGTCGGGCTCTCATCGGTATCCCGATTCGCAGAGCGCATCATCATCGCCCGCACCTTCACGCCAGCCGTTTACGGCGAGGTGACCATCGGCCTCGCCATCCTTTCTGTTGGCCTGACCATCTCGCTTATCGGCCTCAACCACGGGATGCCGCGGTTCGTCTCGCGCTACGACGACCCCGCTGAAATCCGGGGCGTGTGGGTCGTTGGCCTGCTCGCGTCGATGGTGACGAGCCTCCTCATTGCAGTCGCGCTCTACGTGAACATGGACCTGCTCACGACGTACCTGTTCGACGATGCCGTCTCGACTGACCTGCTCACCATCTTCATCATCCTCATCCCCGTGAACGTCGGCGTCAACATCGGGGTTGGCTTCCTCCGGGGCATGGAGAACACGAAGTACAAATTCTACGCAGAAGACCTCATCCGCCCCGGCGTCCGCCTGCTGTTGCTCATCGGGATTCTCACGATGGGCTTTTCCATCATCGCAGTTGGCTACGCCTACGCCATCGCGTCGGTGCTCGGGCTGTTCGTCGTCCACTACTACGCCAACCGCCTCGTCCCGCTGTTCGGCCCGGTGAAAACGCACACCCGCGAAATCGTCGCCTACTCGGCTCCGCTCACGCTTGCGATGTTTCTCACCGTGTTGCTCACGCAGATGGACACGCTCATGGTCGGCTTCTTCCGCTCGTCGGCAGAGGTTGGCCTCTATAACGCCGCCTACCCGCTTGCGAGCAGCCTGATGCTGTTCGTCTCCGCGTTTGGCTACCTCTACTTGCCAATCGTCTCGCGACTCGACTCCGAGGGCAACCACGAGGAGATCTCCTCTATCTACCAAGTCACGACCAAGTGGGGCTTTATCGCCTCGTTCCCGGCGTTCGCCGCCGTGTTCATCTTCTCGAGTGACCTGCTCACGATGTTCTTCTCGCCCGAGTACGCCCCCGCGGGCCTCGCGCTCACCATCCTTTCGCTTGGCTTCCTCACGGACGCCGCGATGGGCCACAACCGGACGACGCTCGCCGCGCTTGGCTACACGACCCACATGCTGTTCGCGGACATCATCACGCTCTCGCTCAACTTGGTGTTGAACATCTACCTGATTCCACGCTACGGCTTCGTGGGTGCGGCGGTCGCCACCACGGCGGCCTACGTCGCCCGCAACACTGTCGTCTACTTCGTGTTGAAGCTGAAGTTCGGCATCACGCCGTTTTCGCGCATCACCGTCACCACCTACCTCGTGGTGCCCCTCGTCCTCGGGCCGATTGCGTATCTGCTCTCGACGGTTATGGCGCTCACGCCGCTCACGTTCGTCGCGTTCGTCGTCGGCATCGGCCTCGCAGAACTCGTCGTCATTACGTTCGCTGGCTGCCTCCAGCCTGAGGACGCCGTGTTCTTAGACTTCGTCGAGAAGTCGATTGGCAGGGAACTCACGTTCCTCAGAAACTACCTCCCGAAACCCGTAGAAGAGTGAGGTTCGACCCCAGTGACGGCTCGATTCATTCTGCTAGTACCACCACGAATCTGAGCCACAGGCACTCTGTTGGAATCGAATGTAGGGCTCCTCAGTTGCATTGTCTCGATGAATCTCGACATAGAGCTCTTCGTCCACTCTATCGGACTCGGTACAATCCGGATAGAACAGGTAGCGCGCTCGCACGGAGCGATTGTCGTTAAGCTCCGCACGGACGACGTATTTTCTACTTTCGAGCACGTCCGACTTTACGATTTCAAACCTCCCTTGGCCGTTCGGGGGCTGCATCTCGTAGCTTTCTCGCAGTACCACCGATTCGCTATGCTCTCTTCCCTCTGCACGCAGCATCTCGACATCAAGCTCGTGTTGCTCTGAATCAAAATTGTAGAGCTTCAGCGTCAGCCGCTGCGATGTGAAGGGGAGGCTCGCACAGCCCGCGAACAGGGAGACACCAAGGCTCCCTGCAGATAGAAGCGCCTTCCGTCGAGAGATGTCCATTAGATAATTGTCATTTCGCGGTGTAACATATGTACCGCCGGTTATAACGTGCCCTGGAGAACACCGACGCTTCGACGCTCTGCTGGCCCTTGACCCAATCACCTCACGGGCTCAGCGTGCCGTGTTGATGGTCACATTTTCGCTGACGAACCCCGACTGTTCGAGGACGACGGGCACGCTCGTCACGGTAATATCGACGTTGCGAAGCAGCGTGTTGTTCGCCCGCAGCAGGTGAATCCCGTTTCGATTCGACCCCGACTGGGTGATGTGGACGTCTTCGAGGACGCTGTTGTCGCGGTCGACGATGCGGATGGCCGCATCCTCGCTCGCATCGCCGCTAATCGTCACCGACTCACACCGGATGGCTCCATCCACGCTACCAACGACGTCGCCGAGCGTTTTCGCGTGAATCGCGGGGACGCGGTCTGCTGAGGTAATGATGGTCGTGTTGCGAATCAACGCAGACGCCATGTCGGATTCGATGACGATGCCACCCTCGCTGTAGGTCACATCAAGCATCTCGACGGTGCAGTCGTCGACGAGGATGCTGTCGCCGTTTCGCAGGCGAATCCCGCGCATGTTCTGAAAGCCCGGTGGCGAGGCATCACACCGGACGTGGACGCCGCGCACCTCCGCGGGGCTGCTCACGCGCACGTTCGCAATCCCGTTGTTCTGGTATGAGCCGCCGAAGACGTACACTGGCCCAACCGAACTCGACGCATAGAGGCCATTGTTCGGGAAGCCACTCACTTCACAGTCGGTGAACGTGAGCTCGCCAACGCTGTCCGGGCCGACGAAAATACCCACCGAAAACGCCTCCATGTCGCCGTCGTTGTGGAGCGAGAGGCGCTCTACGAGGCCGGTTCCCTCCGGGTCGGTGATGCTAAAGCGGGCGGCACCGCTCGGGCCGAAGGCGCGCACGTCGCGCACCACGAGTCGGTCTGCGACCGTCACCTGCAGCGGACGCGGTGAGGTGTTCGGCGCGGAGAAGTCGAACTCGATGCCAGCGAACAGAAAGCCCCGTGGCGACGCCCGGCCCGTCCCGATGTTGAACAGATAGCGGTCGTACCCGCGTTCGGGGACGATCACGGCGCCGTCACCGATGATGCCGAACGTATCGAATCGAGGAAACTCCCAGATGTCGTCCATCAGGTAGCGCCCTCGCGGGAAGTAGAGTACCGTGTTCGACGCGGCGTGTGCCGTGAGCAACGGGACAATCGAGGTCGCGCCGGTCGGGTCTGCGCCAACCTCTTGCATGTTCACGACGCGGTCGAACTCGCTCACGTCGTACGGGTAGCTGGGTTGTTCGCCCGGTGAGTCGGGACCGTCGGATGGCGGTTGCTCGGTCGGTCGATTGCTCGAACACCCCGCAAGCGCCCCGACGACGGCGAGCGAGCCGAGGCGAAGCACGTCGCGGCGGCTCGGTCGACTCTCGGGCGTCCCAGTCATAGGAGAGTAACTTCTCAGAGAATTCGTTTTGTTATAGCGAGACTAATCGTGACAGCCGCCGTGAGCGGTGTAAAACCACCTGATACGACCGCCATCCGCAGTTGGTGAAACCGTCGCCTTATTCGATATATCCGAGCCCGCGCAAGCGATTTTCCACGTCGCTGAAGTCGTCGCTGGCCGTCGCCGCTGCCGCCCCTTTCGTGTAGGAGCCGCGTTTGACCGCGGTGCGCCCGGCTGCAGAGTCGGTGGTGAAGATTTCGCTCAGCACGCGGCCGTCGGTGTCGTCTGGCACCGCCTCACCGAGGCCATGAAGTATGGTTGGCGCAACGTCGTAGACGGTCGCTTCGTGAGTCGAGACACCGGCTTCGATGTTCGGTCCCCACGCGAAGAAGATGCCTTCTGGCAGGTGGTTTGCGGCCATCCGCGTCGGCGAGATGATGTCGTCTGCGAGCGCCGTCGAGATGTCGAAGCCGGGGCGTGGTTCGACCACGAGGTCTGGTGAGTTCGGGTCGGTCGGGAACAGGTCGTCGCCGTCGAACACCATGAGCATCTGCTCGCCCGTCTCCGGGTCGGTGACGCCCTCGAACAGTGCCTTGACCTGTCGTTTGACCGCAGGCACCTCGACGGGGTCGACGATACCCGCAGTGAACCGCCGGGAATCGTTTACGTACACCTCACCGAGCGAGTAGACGAACGCCGCGGTCTCCGCGTAATCGACGTCGAACAGCGGGTGGTCGCCCGGAATCTGCTTTGCCACCTGCGTCGTGAGCGACTGGGGCAGGTGTTCGACGACCATCTCCTCGTCGATGCCGACTTTTGAGAGCGCGCCCATGACGCCCTCCTTGGTGACGCCAAGCCGCGAGAGCGCGCCTCGGACGCCGCGTTCGGTGCGCGGCTTGAGAAGGCCCTCTTCTGTGAGCAGCGAGTTGAGCGCGACTTTCGTGTGCACCGGGCCAAAGCCGTGGTCGGAGACGACGTAGAGCGTCGCGTCGCGCTCTGTGGCGTAGTCCATGACCTGCCCGAGGATTTCATCGAGCAGCTTGTAGTGGGTGAGCTGGACGTCGTCGTCCCAGATGAGGTGCTGGAGGCGGTCTGGCGCGGTGTAGACGAAGAAGAACAGCCGCCAGTCGTCTTGCTCCATCAGCAGTTCCATGAGCTGCCGTCGGGTGCGGACGAGGTCGTTTAGGTCTGCGAGGAACTGGTCTTTCGCGTCGAAGTACTGACTCCAGTTGAGGCCAATGCGGTAGTCTGGAATCCGCGAGCGGATGTCGTCGGTGAGACTCTCCGGGTGGGTAAAACCGGGGCCGATTTCCGGCGTCATCATCCCCGTGACCATGACGCCGTCAATCTCGCGGGCGGGGTAGGTCATCGGGACGTTGCCGACGACCGCAGGCGAGACCATGTCCCAGAGCGCAGGGCGTTGCAGGTCGTTGCCCGTGTACACGTGATGCGTGTAGCTCTCGCTCAGGCGTCTGAAGCCGTAAAGACCGTGTTTGTCCGGGCGGACGCCCGTTGCAATCGACGGCCACGCGAGCGGCGTCGTCGCGGGCGTCGTGCTGTCGAGGGAGCCTGCGGCCCCGTCTTCCATGAGGGTGGCGAAGTGTTCGAGCTCGCCAGCTTCGACCCACTGTTCGATAAGGTACCAGGGAACGCCGTCTAACCCGAGGACGAACGCTTTCGATTGTGCTTGGTGTGACATGATGTGTGACTGCGTGAGAACTCTGCAACTGTCGG
Source organism: Haladaptatus sp. CMSO5 (assembly GCF_036689885.1). Taxonomy (NCBI): domain Archaea; kingdom Methanobacteriati; phylum Methanobacteriota; class Halobacteria; order Halobacteriales; family Haladaptataceae; genus Haladaptatus; species Haladaptatus sp. CMSO5. Next base: position 22,889 of record NZ_JBAHVW010000001.1, on the reverse strand, counting down.
TTTGACAACCCAGAATGTTACACGTCTGTGTTCGTATTCTCCGTTCAGCAGATTCTCATTTTGTTATGCGTGACTTACGCGCTGGCCGTCGAATTTGTGGGCTGGTTAGTCGCCTGCTTCTCGTGGAGTAGGAAGACGCGAACGTTCCCGTTCGTGTGCACTTTGGCGATGTCGGGCGTCGTTTCGAGGTAGTCGAACCCAATCGCTGGGTAGCGAACGCCCTTGTACACATCGAGTTCCAGTTCGAGGGTCGTCTCGCTGAACATGATGTAGCGACTCTCGTCGTAGTAGGTGAGCAAGGTGCCGTTTGCGAACACCTCGTCTTGGACCGTGGAGTCAGCCCCCGGCACGTAGCTATTTTCGTTCACGAACGGCGTCCCGAAGATGGCGTGGACGTAGCGCGTTGAGCCCTGTTGGACGCCGGTCACGGGGATAGCGTCTGGCTGATAGGAAAACGCCGTCCCGTAGCCGTTCATCTGCATCTCGCTTACGTGCCCCGACGGCTGGTAGATGTACGGCGAGGCGAACATGGTGATGGTGCTCACCGGCAACATGAGGACGAACGCGATGACGGCGACCTGTTTGAGCCGCCGCGTCGAGACGTGTTTCGACAGCCAGTCGAAGCCCCACGCGAGCATGATCGCGCCGAGGATGGTGAGCAGCACCATCACGAAGCCGATGTAGCGGAACCGCTGAGTTGAGCTCTGCAGGAGCGAGAACAGCAGGAACATCCCCGCGAGCGGGAACATGGCGAGGGTGAAATACTTGACCACGCCGTCTCCGAAGGGGAACGACTGGGCGAACTTCTTGCGGAGGCTCAGGCTCATGAGCAACGCGGCGAGCGCGCCGAAGATGAGGCTCACGAAGAACAGCTTGAAGAACAGCTCAGTGAGGCTGCCCCCAATCTCAGAGAGCGTCGAACTGCGCTGGGAAACCGCGTTTACCCCCGACGACCCGTAGAGCAGGGCGTTGATGATGATATCAACCGTATTGCTCGCCCGCGGGTTGCGCGGTGCCCAGAGGACGAAGATGGTGATGAGGTAGGTCGTGTGGAGATAAAGCGGGCGGTGCTGGCTGATGGGGTGTTCACTGCGCAGTTGGCGGAGGAAGAACTGTACGAACGCAATCGAGGCGTAGATGAGGATGACGTTCGCCGTCACCTGCGGGTGGATAAAGAGAATCGCGGGTAACACGATGGCGAGCAAAATCCCCGTTGGGGCGACCGACACCGGCCCGACAGAGAACAGGGGCTGTTCGGTGTTCGTCAGGTAGCGAACCGTCAGATAGAGCACGACGGGGACGAACAAAATCGCCTCCGTGGACGGGTGTGGCTGGAGGTGGACGCTGATGTTGTTGATGGGGAGCGCAAGCAGCGCCGAGAACACGCCGAACACCAGCGCGTACTTGGTCTTGGCGATGAGCTGCACCGTGAGCCCGACGAACACGATGAACACCACGAAGTAGGCGAGCACGAGGAACTCCGTCGCGCGTTCGAGCGGCATCCCCGCGACGCGCTCTATGAACAACGCGGAGGTGTGAATCCCCGGGTAGAGGAAGTTCACGGGGTTGAGCACGCCGTTTCCGATATCCTTCATCCAGCCAAGGTGGGTGAGCGAGTCGCCCGCGCCGACGAAGAAATAGCCGCGGACGATCGGCAGTGCGGCGACGGCGACGATGGCACTGATTGCGAGCACCACCGCGAGCTTTCGCAGGTTACTCTCTGGCGCGACGTAAAACGAGACGGCGAGCGCGATGAACGTGGCGAGGCCGATGCACACCCAAAACGCGACGGGGGTGGCGTCGTAGATGGAAATCTCGTAGCCGCGGGCAGGCGCACTCCGCGCCGCCATGAGGCCGATGTACAGTGCTGCGAACCCCACAATCAAGGCGAATTTGCTAACCCGCGTATTCCTGAATGCGTGTCCACCAGATTTCTGGCGTGCGTGTCTCCCTCGGGTAGCATGAGTCATAGCTGCGTGTTACCTGTCATAGTCTTGCAACCTGTTTTGTTATGGGGCTCTTACCAGCCAGAAACTGTCGAGAACGCCGTTTCCGTGTCCGCGTGTTCAGGGGCTCCGACTCTCGACCACTCGAACGCAGTCCATAACAATGGGCGTTTATCGCGGATTCTATGTACGGAATGACACACGTACCGAAGCCCTCACACGCGCACGCACCGGAGGCGAAGGACGCAGCACAGCCGGTCACGCCAGAGGACACAGCCCCGACGTTTTGGCTCTGTCTCACCCACGACGTAGACCGGCCGTACAAGCGGTACCAGTCGCTCTACTACGCACTCAAAAACCGCGACCCGTACCACCTGAAGACGCTGGTACCGGGGCACAACCCCTACTGGCAGTTCGAGACCATCATGGAACTCGAAGCTGCCCTCGGGGTGCGCTCTGCGTTCTACTTCCTGAACGAAAAGCGGCTGTTCGGGGACAAACACCCGCGCGAGTGGCTTCGCCCGAAAAGCTGGCAGCTGTACGCCGGGCGATACGCGATTACCGACCCGGCCATCGTGGACGTCATCCACCGCTTAGACGACGGCGGCTGGGAGGTCGGGATACACGGCTCGTACGATTCGCCCACCGACCTCGCGCGGCTCACCTACGAGAAAGAAACGCTCGAAGCCATCCTCGGCCACGAGATTACGGGCGGTCGCCAGCACTACCTCAACCTCGACGTTCCGACGACGTGGGAGTACCACGCCGCCCTCGGCCTCAAGTACGACGCCTCGCTCGGGTCGAGCAGCGAGTACGGCTTCCAGCACGGCTATGACATCGTCCGACCGTTCGACGACGATTTCGTGGTGTTCCCGCTCACGTTCATGGAAAACGCCATCCCCGACCCCGGGGTGGACTTCGAGTACGCGTGGAGCGAGTGCAAGGCGGTTCTCGACGAAGCCGCAGCAAACAACGCCGTCATGACGATTCTCTGGCACCCGATGAAGTTCGCCGCCCGCGACTTCCCCGGCCAGGGAGAACTCTACAAACGCATCATCGAATACGCCCAGGAACTCGGCGCGTGGATTGGCCCGCCACGCGACCTGTATGAACAGTTAGAAAATTCGCCGGACGCGACCACCCGGGTCACGTCCCCCTGATTTTACCGTGTTATTGCTTTGCGAGCGCGAGTTCGTACACTTCGTGGATGCGCTCGCCCATGCGCTCTGCGCTCATCTCCTTGAGCACTTTCTCACGCGCGTTTGGCTCTTTGGTGGATTCGAGCACCGAGAGCAGGCCATCGATGAGTTCCTCGTCGGTTTCACCGACGGCAGACGGCGAGATGCCACGCAGTTGGTCGCGCACGTCGCCAACCGCGGCGGAGACGACGGGCGTGTTGCACGCGAGCGCCTCTTTGGTCGCGTTTGGCGAGCCTTCGCGGTGTGAGGTGAGCAACAGCACGTCCGCGGCGTTCATGTAGAGGGGCATCTGTTCGTGGGGCACACGGAACACCGTCTGCAGGTTGAGCGTGCCGTCGTACTGCTCGCGGACGGCGTCCACCACGCGCGCTGCACGCGGGTAGTTTTTCACGCTTTTCGACGCGGCGTAGGGGAACAGGACGTAGGTTTCGTCTTGTTCCCAGCCGAGTTCGGCGCGTGCGGCGGCTTTGTCCATGGGTTTGAACCGTTCTGTGTCCACGCCGTGCGGGATGATGTGGCAGTCTTGACCGAGCAACTCCGCCATCTCTGCTGACATCACGATGACTTCGTCTGCGTGTCGGGCGCAGAACTTGCTCACCGGCCCGAACTTGCCCATGAGGTCAGAGCCCCACAGTGAGAGTACCACGGGAAGGTTTGGCTGGAACACTGCCGCAGGCGCAATCAACCCGGAGTTGGCGTGGATGAGGTCGTACTCACCGAACGACTCCTTGGTTGCGGTTCCAAAGAATCGGATGTAGTCGGTGACGGGACGGGTTTCGGTTTTCTCGTCCGTTTTCGGCCGCTTTGGAGAGACGGCGAGGTTCGTACACGAGACGCCGCGATCTTCGAGCGAGCGAACCTGCTGTCTGAAGAACGTCGACTCGCTGCTCGTCACGAGATTCAGCACCCGGAGCTGTTCGTCGTCCTGTACGCTGTCTTCTTTCTGCATGAGAATCTGTTGTGTCATAGCTGCGCCTCCGGTGTGGGCGTCTGTGCGTCGGTGGCGTTCGGGCGCACGGCGCGTCCTGCCTCCCAGATGATGTCCACGAGTTGCGTGGTCACGTCGCCTTTCTCCGCGAGGAGGCGCTCGCGCTTTTCGCGCCACTCGTCGGCGGTTGCGGGCGATTCGACCAGTTCCTTTGCCTTGTCGAGTGCGGCCTGCTCGTCCGCGTACGCGAACATCAGACCGTACTCGTGTTCGAGTTCGTAGAAGATGCTCTCTGTGTCGTGGCTCACCATCGAACTCGCGCGGATGGCGGGCGTGCCGAGAATCGCTGCCTCAGAGGACATCGTGCCCGAGTCGCCCACGTAGAGGTCTGCAAAGGCGAGCAGGTGGTGGACGAGATGCGAGGGAAGCGGCAGGGCGTACTCAGCGAACTCCTCGGGGAGGTCACCCTCGCTCGTGATGTAGACCTTGCCGTGGGCAGAGAGATACTCGACGAGTTCGCGTTTCGTCTCCGGCGAGATGCCGCTAAAGCCCACGTCGTGGAAGGCGTCCCAGCCCGCAAACCGGAGGACGAAGTAGGTGTCTTCCGGGTTCACGCCGTAGCGTTCGAGCACACTCGGGTCGGGCGTGAAGTAGTTCGGATGGAGATACGCAAGCTCTTGGAAGTCCATTAAGTGGTGGTCGATGCGGTCGGTCGGCGGCTCGATGCTCGGTGGCGTGCAGTAGACGTCGATGAACGGGTGGGTGATGACCGAGTAGATGCGGTCGATTGTCGCGGACTTGATTTCCGTGTCCATGACGATGACGTTCCGTGCGCCGAGGAGCTTCGAGACGTGGACGAGCGGCGGATTGAGTCGGCCAACGACCACGTCTGGCTTGAACTTGCGGGCGACGTTCAGCATCCGGGCTTCGCGGATGGCCCACTCTGCGAACAGCCCGAGTGTCCCGGGGCGGCGACCCGAGAGCGGGACGTGCTCGATGCCGTAGGCGTCTAGCAACTCGGTGGTCATCTCTTTGTGCCGTGAGGTGACGAGTACTTCAACGCCGTTTGCTTCGAGTTCCCAGATGGCGTGCTTGAACAGGTGGACGTGTGCCGGGTGGTTCACGTCGAAGAGGACTTTCACCGTGGTCCACCCCCCGTCAATGCGCTGGCTGCGTTATCTGACCGTACGTGGTGCATTTTCGAAACAAATGCGACACTGGCCTATTGTTATGCTACGACTGACACAAATGCCCCGGCTCGTTGTCGCCCTCGTCGCGTGCTACCGCCTGCCTAGACACCGTAACACAACCGTGTGAGGGGGTATCACGGAAGGGGGTGCGTTCGATTCGCCCGACAGCAACGGTGCCAGATTTCGTTGAGTGTGCGCGATTTGGGGGTGTGTCAATGGACTTGCCAGCCTAGAAAAATGGGAAAACCCCGGTAACGGGCGCGTGTCGCCACATATCCGCAGGTTTGATATCACATGTATTGCAGTGAGTTTTGCTTATTTCACGCCCGTTATGCTGCGACTAATGGCTGATATCCATGTAAGTGGTAGTGAAAAAAAGGTAACTGACCGCCGTGCGCAATCAGGTGGTAGGTAACTAGGCGTAACTGTCTTTAATAGCGTGTAGATTCCCCAAATATGGAACGACGCAGTGGTGAGACATTCGGTGATAATGATAAATTAATAAACCGCAGAGACTATCTCAAAGTCTTAGGTACCTCGGCCGTCGCGGCGGGTGCAGTCGGCGCTGCAAGTGGCACTGCAGCAGCCGAGTACACCACCGTTACAGTCGGCGCAGGCGAAATGAAGAGTTACCGCGTTGGAAGTGGTGAAACGCTCGAAAACCTGCTCATCGACGTGACGGCAGAGGACGCAGACCTCCACATCAAAGCAGAAGGCGACGACTGGGTGATCCGAAACATCGGGATTCGCGGCCAGTTCTCCAACGGTGAAGAAAGCGGTGTTGGCTACGTCTTCCGCTTCGACGGCAACGGCCTCATCGAGAACGTGTATATGGGTGACGGCTTCGAATGGGGGATTTCGAGCAAAGGTGCGATGCTTTCGGGTCCAGAACACGCAGGGCACGTCACGCTTCGCAACATGTACATCGCTGGGTGGAGCGACAACGCAATCTACGCCGCTGGCTCCGGACGCACGACCGGTCCCGGCACGACCGACGGCCAAGGCGGCAACTACACGTTCGAGAACTGTTACTTCCGCGACAACAACATCAGCCACCTGCGGCTCGCCGCAGACGGCACCGTCGTCCGTGACTGTGTGTTCCACAACACGAACAACGTTCGGCCAGAGATGAACACGTCCGCAGGCGACTCAGACGTTGTGAACAGCCGTGGTATCTACACTGGCTACGGTGACCCATCGCAGGTCATCACCGTCGACAACTGTGACTTCAACATCATCGGCGAGAACACCTGTAACAGCGATAACTGGGACTACAGCGTGTGTGGGGCGTCCGTGGCGCAATCGACCACCCACAGCACCTACGGCGACTGCAGTACCGTCCGCTTCGAGAACTCGCGCATCAACGGCAACACCTACGGTGACTTCGTCGAAGTCGCCTCCTCGACCGAAACCGGCTCCGACGCGCCGAACATTCGCGTGCCTGCAGGCGTCCCAACGACGCCCGAAGAAGCCGCAAACGGGACGGCCTCTTCGACCGACAGCACGACGGACAGTACGACCTCGACCACGGACAGCACGACGGACAGTACGACCGACGAGGCAACCGGCGGCAGCGTCCTCTCCATCACGGGAGTAGACGGGCAGGTCACGAACTACGAGTTCACGGTCACTGGCTCGCTCCAAAAGAGCGAGGACAACAACGCGACCATCGACTCCGGCGACGTCATCTCCGGTTCCAGCGCGACCGGTGCAGTCGCAGGCGGCACCGACAGCTACATTTTCAACGGTGATTTCACGGCGTTCACCCTCGATGGCGACGCGACGGTTACGGTTGACGGCGACGAAGTCGTCCCGGCAGACATCGTTGTGGAGGACACCACGACCACCACTGAACCGCGTATCCTGAGCATCGCCGGTGAGCGCGGCGCTGGTGTTGCCAAGTACGAACTCACCGTCGCTGAGGACATCACGAAGAGTGATGCGAACGACGCGACCATCGACAATGGCGACGACGTTTCCGGCGCAACCGCAGAGGGTGCGGTCGCAGGCGGTACCGACAGCTACGAAATCGTCGGTGAAATCGTCGACTTCTCGCTCGACGGCGAGGCGACGGTCACGGTAGACGGGACCGAAATCAACCCGGACAACTTCGATTCGACTTCGTCAAACAACGTCATCAGCCTAAGCGGCGGCAGCCCATCGAACACGGTCACCTACGAGTTCACCGTGACCGGTGACATCACAAAAAGCGAGGCAAACGGCGGTTCGATCAACCCTGACGACGAGATCTCCGGTAGCACGGCGACCGGGACGCTCGGTGGCGGTACCGACAGCTACGAGTTCTCCGGTGAAATCACGGACTTCTCAGCCTCTGACACCGTGTCGGTCGTGCTCAACGACTCAGCGATTGACGCAAGTTCACTGTAAACCTCGATAATGTGGCGTTAAAACGCGACTAAATCGACAGACATCAGCTTATTTTTCCCGTTAATTTTTTTGACTGTTTCAGCGTCGGTGAGCGCCGGAAGTAGGCGTATAACAAACTGCGTTTGCGTCCTTTTACCTCTCGTGGACGGGACTGGTCAGAGAGCCGGAACCGCTTTAGATTTACAATGACTGACGAACCGACGCTTGGCCACGACTCCTCGCAAATGCACATTCCCGGGATGGACCTCGGGATGGGTCTCGTGTATCTGCTCCTCACAATCTCTCTTGTGATGTACGTAGATGAACCAATCACGCGAACGTTGGTTGGGTTGCCACTCATCTTGTTCGTGCCCGGATACACGCTGCTGTTGGCGCTGTACCCGCACAAATATCTCGTCGAAGAGTACATCGAAGGCTGGTTCAGCGACCCGACGGTCGAAGGGCCGGTTCCGGCGGGGACGCGAACCGCAGAGCGCGGCATCAAACTCAGCACCCGACTTGCCCTATCGTTTGGGCTGAGCCTCGGGCTGCTCGCGCCACTCGCCATCGCCCTCGCGCTGTTTGGCTTCGGATTCACGCTCGAAACGCTCCTCGGGAGCCTCAGCGTCTTTGCGACGGTCACGCTCGTCATCGGCTCGATGCGCAGAAAATCGCTGCCGGAAGAAGAGCGATTCTCGCTTCCGTTCGAACAGTACTACTCCGACATGTCTGCGTGGCTGTTCAACGCCGATACGCGCCTCGACACCACGCTCAACATCGCCCTTGCGGTGACTGTCATCCTCGCGATGACTGGCTTTACGTACGCGCTCGCGGTGCCGAACTACGGCGAGGAGTACACGGAGTTTTCGCTGGTCCAACAGAACGACGCCGGGTCGTTCGTGTTCGCGGACTATCCAACTGACTTCGTCCAGGGCGTTCCACAGGAGCTCTACGTCGCCATCGAGAACAAGGAGGGTGCGACCACCGACTACACCGTGGTGGTCGAACTCCAACGGGTCGAGACGGGCGATGGCACGCTCACCGTTGTCGAGCGAGAGGAACTCAACCGGTTCGCCGCGCTGGTCGCAAACGACCGGACGTGGTACCAATCACACTCACTGACGCCAACCATGACCGGCGACCACCTCAGACTCAGCTACATGCTGTATAAGGGCGACGTCCCCGCAAATCCAACGGAAGATAACGCCTACCGTCACCTCTATCTCTGGGTGAACGTTACGGCAGCGAACTAATTTTTAACACAGCGTTCCGCGAAGCAACCCGCCGAGCAACGGCAGGTCACAGGCGAGCGACTGTGAGGTTTTCACGACCGGGCGCACGCTCCCGGCTTCGAAGGTCAGCACTTCGACCGAGTTCGCGTAGAAAAAGCCCGGCTCAGGCCCACCTGCGGTCGTGAAGATACGATTTCCGAGCGCCGTCACGCCGAGGCCGTGGCGCGGCGTTGGCATGTCGGGGAGTCTGAGCCACTCGTCTGTTTCTGGCATGTAGAGTTCGACTTCTTCGATCGTCCCGCCAGCCCCTTCACCGCCTGCGACGACGATGGTGTCGTCGAACACGGTGGCCCCAAAGCCGCTGCGTGCGGTGGGCATTCCTGCCACCGCGCGCCACTCGTTCGTCTCTGGGTCGTACACTTCGGTGGTTCTGCGATTCGTGCGCAGTCCGCCGGTTCGCCCGCCAATGGCGTAGAACTTCCCGCCAACGACCGCGGATGCGAGGTGTTCGCGCGCGGTGGGCATTGGCGGGCCACGCGCCCACGAATCGCTCGCGGTGTCGTAGCGTTCGAACGTGGCGAGGACGCCATCAATACCTGCGCCACCGGCGACGTAGATAATGCCGTCGTGGGCGGCCGCCGAAAGGGCGCCGCGGACGGTCGGCATCGTCGCCCGTTCGGTCCACGCCGTCCCGTCGAAGCGATAGACGGTGTTCACGGGGTCCCACTGATTCTGGTAGCCCCCGATGACGTAGATGGCGTTACCGACACTGACGGCCGCGGTGTGGTGGAGTCCAACGGGGAGCGAGGGCGCACGCTCCCACGAGCCGCGTTCGGGGTCGAAGCGTTCGACCGCCCGGCTTGCTTGCCTCCCGGGTTCGATGCCGCCGATGACGTAGAGCGACGTGCCGAGCGTGGTGGCCGCGACTTCGGTTCGGTCGAGCGAAAGCGACGCGCCGCGCTCCCACGAGGTTTCCGTGTCGAGCGATGGTGGCGCGATGAGCGATGAACAGCCCGCGACCGAGAGCGTCCCAAAGAGGAGTCCTGTCGTGGTCAGAAACGAGCGCCGTGTCGGGTGAGAAAACGATGGGGGAATGGTCATTCAGTCAGTTGCTGGCTCTGCCACCTGCTCCGGTGGCTGGACGTGCACCACCGATTGGACGACGCCGCTGCTGTCGGTGGCGTTGGTGTTGGCTGCCGATTTGACGATGTAGCCACTGCTTCCCGGGCACGGGTAGTCCGCGCCGGGATTGTAGTGCCACGTCATGAGGCCGTAGTCATCAGAGTGCTCGGAGACGAACGTCTCGAAGGCGTCGTTCCAGCCGATGTGGTTAGAGACCATGAGGCCGCCCGGCCGCAGGTACTGCCAGGCGAGTTCGAACTCGAATATCATGCTTGAGGCGGCGTGTGATGAGTCGTGGTGGAACAGGTCGATTTCACCGAGACGGTCGAGCAGCCGCGGTAACTCGGTCTGTGGTCTGCCGGGGATGAGTTCCCAGCGGTCGCGCATGTCGGCTGGAATCAGCCAGCCCGGCTGTTTGCCTTTCGGGAGGACATGCGTTCCTTCCTCTGCACACGACGGGCGACCACGGTAGTAGCTCTGTTCTGTAATCGGGTCTACTGCTGCAGACTCGTCGCTCAGGACGTGTGAGTAGTCAATCGAGTAGAGCCGTCCGAACTCGTTTGCTTCGAGCGCGGCGAGAATCGAAATCGTCGAGACACCGCTGTAGACGCCGGTTTCGACGATGACGGCGGGTTTGTACTCCCGGATGAGCGCGTACAGTCGAATGCACTCGTCTTTGTGTGCATCGAACAGCGACACGCCTTCGGGGAGTTCTTGTATCCCTTCGTAGATGGCCGGGCCGATGATGCTCTCGTTGAACTCATCTTCGTACTTTTGCATCGTCTCTTCACAGTCGAAAAAGCGGCCGGAGAACTGGGCTGTCGTCTGGAGCGTCTTCTTTCGGTCGCGCCACGACATCTTCGGGTTGAGGACGTAGTACCATTTCCGGAGGAATTCCTGATAGGCTTCTGGTGTCTGTAGATACACCTTATTGATTGTTTCTTGGAACACGTGGAATCACTCTCTGGCTGTGACGACGAACCATCCGGCACAGCAGTCAGTTTGAATCACCTGTATGTTCGAAAACCATGAGTATAGTTACGGACTCACTATGCGCTGATGGCCGTTCTTACCGGCCGTCTACGAGACCGCTGCACTTGTGATCGTATCGCACAACTGTCGCCTGTAATCGGTTCCTTCTCCCGGTAGGTTCTGCGTTACAAAGAGTATCCCTCACGCATACACAGGCTGAACTCACATGCGTATAGAGCAACTTGACCTGTCGGAGTGGGAGGCAGCCCTCCCCGCGGCAGGCTTTGAGGTATTTCACACGCCAGAGGCACTCCGGGTCATCGACGACCACACCTCAGCGGAGATGCAGCTGTTTGGCGGCTTCAACGGCGAGGAGCCGGTCGCGCTGTTGCCAACGTTCGTCAAAGACCGCTCGGTCGGGCGGACCATCATGTCGCCGCCACCCGCGATGGGGATTCCCCACCTCGGGCCGGTCCTGATGCCAAACAGCCCGAAGCGCCGCAAACACGAACAACTGAACCAGCAGTTCACCGAGGGGGTGATAGAAGAACTCGACGCAAACAGCCCACGGACGCTGTTGCGAATGGTGTGTTCGCCGTCGTATCACGACCCGCGGCCGTATCGCTGGGACGACTTTCGGGTGTCGTCGGATTTCACCTACCACCTCACCGTCGGTGACGGGTCACTCGACTCAGTCATGAGCTCCTTTAGCCGGAGTCTACGCACCGAGATTCGCCGCCTCGACGACCTCGATTTGACCTTCAGCGTCGAAGGCATCGAGTCGGCCAAAATCATCTACGACGACCAGGTCGCGCGCTACGCAGAGCAAGGTGAGACGTTCACCCTCTCGTGGGAGTACGTCCGCGACCTGCTGCTCTCGCTTGGCGACCGCTGTCGCGTCTACGTCGCCCGCGACGGCACGGGCGCGTACCTGAACGGCATCGTCACGCTCTACTCGAACGACACGGCGTACTACTGGCTTGGCGGGATGCGCGCCTCTTACGAGAACGTGAGCGTCAACACGCTGTTGCACTGGGCAATCCTCAAGGACATGGCAGAAGACCCGGCGCTCTCGTCGATTACCACCTACGACATGGTCGGTGCGAACACCAAACGCCTCTGTGATTACAAGTCGAAATTCGGCGCGCACCTCGTGCCGTACTACGTCGTCGAGACCAACAACCCGCTCATGGACGTGGCGAAGACCGCCTACAACGTGGTCAAACGATAGCTGGTCTTTTCATCGCTCGATTCGGGATGGGAAATCGACGTCTACCCACCTGTAATGCGCGCTTACCCGTCGGTTGTACCACGCCGCAGTAGTCACTTTGCGCCCGCGCGAGACCCCATCGCATCGTTCCATCCCGCAGGCGCATGGCAACCGAAAAGACCTGTTCGATTAGGTATGGTTTTCATTTTCAAGCTGAGGCTGCTGGGTTATAGCCCGAATATAACAATCACGCTACTATTCGCTGTATTGGTATGATGATAGGCACAGCACCCACCACCGCTCCACAGCGAGTCGTGGTGGCCTACACTTCGCCGGGGGGCCACAATGCGTGACTCACCGATTTCTGGTCAGACCGTCCTCGTGACGGGTGGCGCTGGGTTCATCGGGAGCCACCTCGTGGACGCGCTTGCACCGTCGAACACGGTTCGCGTCTTAGACGATTTTTCGACGGGACGCCGCGCAAATCTACCCACGAACATCACGGTCATCGAGGGCGACGTCTGCGATGCAAGCGCGCTCACCGCGGCGATGGCGGGCGTTGATCTCGTGTTCCACGAGGCGGGCTTCGTGAGCGTCAAAGGCTCGGTCGAAGCGCCGTACTTCAGCAATCTCGTGAACGCGAACGCCACCGTCGCCGTCCTCGAAGCGGCCCGCGAGAACGACGCTCGCGTCGTGACGGCATCGAGTGCGGCCATCTACGGCGCACCCGAAACGGTGCCTATCACCGAAGACGCGCCCACCGCGCCCGACTCACCGTACGGCATCGACAAGCTCGCAGGCGACCACTACGCCCGCGCCTACAACCGGCTCTACGGGTTGGACACGGTTGCGCTACGCTACTTCAATGTCTACGGCCCGCGCCAGACCGCGGGCGATTACAGCGGCGTCATCAGTACGTTTGTCGACCGCGCCACCAACGGCAAGCCACTCGTCGTCCACGGCGATGGCTCGCAGACTCGTGACTTCGTCCACGTCGATGACGTCGTGCAGGCAAACCTGCTCGCGGCGACCACCGACCACACGGGCGAGGCATTCAACGTCGGGACGGGCGTGGCGCTCTCGATTCTCGACCTCGCGACGCTGATTCGTGAGGCGACCGGCCTGCGGGCGGAGATTCAGTTTACCGACGCACGGACGGGCGATATTCAGCACAGTTGTGCCGACATCTCGCGGGCTCGCGACCGCCTCAGATACGACCCGCAGGTCGCACTCGACGACGGACTACGACGTCTCGTCGCAACGAATCAGCGCGAACAGCTCGCGGAATAGGGAGAACACACGCACACAGCGGAGAACTACAGATGTATAAAGGAAAATCAGTTGGCGTCGTCATACCGGCGTACAACGAACAGGGGTTTGTGGGGAAAGTTATCGAATCAGTGCCAGCGTTCGTCGACCACATCTACGTCATCGACGACGGCTCTACGGACAACACGTGGGCGGAAATTCAGGCTGCAGTCTCTGCGAGCCGGACGCCGCTCGCTCAGCCGATGACCGATGGGGGGTCGAGCGCAGAACGCGTCATCGCCATCCAACACGGACAGAATCGGGGTGTAGGCGCGGCCATCAAGACGGGCTATCTCCGGGCGAGAGACGACAAGGTCGACATCGTCACCGTCCTCGGCGGCGACGGGCAAATGGACCCAGAGCTGCTGACGCTCGTCATCGACCCGATTGCCGAAGGCGACGCAGAGTACGTCAAAACCAATCGGCTCCTGCGGGCAGATCACCGCCAGTCGATGCCGAGGTTCCGCTACATTGGGAACGTCATCCTCACCTATCTCACGCGCATCGCCAGCGGGTACTGGGGCATTGGCGACCCACAGAGCGGCTACACGGCCATCTCGCTCACCGCCCTTGAGACGGTGGACATAGAGAACATGTACGAGTTCTACGGCTACTGCAACGACCTGCTCGTCCGGCTCAACGTCTACAAACTCCGCGTCGTGGACGTGCCGATGCCCGCCATCTACGGCGACGAGGTGAGCCACATCCGCTACTCGACGTACATCCCAAACGTCTCTAAGATGCTGTTTCGCAACTTCCTCTGGCGGCTCCGAGCTCGGTACCTGAACAACGGTGAGTTCTCGGTCGTTGGCTGCTACACGCTTGCCGTCGTGATTGGCCTGTTCGCGCTGGTCTCGATTGTCCTTGGCACGACTGGCATCTCGCGGCCGTTCCAAGCCCTCGGTGGACTCGTCCTCATCTCGACGTTCGCTGCCCTTGGCATGCTGCTCGACAAGCGTGCGAACGACCACCTCGATACGGCCTTGCTGCCAGTCGAAGACGGGCGTGTTGACGCGCCCCCTGCGACGCGGTCACAAACACCATAGAATGCGTGACTTTCTGACTATTCCAACTCTCTTTTAATCGGTCGTTTTGGGCGCTCGTTGGCGGTTATATCGAACTTTCACGCTCAATCACGAAAGACATTCACAAAATCTGTAATATTTGCGGACGGAAGATTTATGTAATTTTCGGTGGCTTACCCCACGTAATGGCACGCGAACTGGGAAGTGACCGACTTATACACGTAGCAGCGCCGCTGAGGGCGTCCTCGTCTGGCGCTCGTGAGTACCCGCGGAGACGTAGCTGGCGTACCTGCGCACCGGAGCCACGCCGACGTGCGGCGCAGTGCGATGGCCGTTCCGAATTCAACCAATGAGCTGGACGCAGGAGACACAATCGGTAGATGACTGGGACGAAGTCAGCTACATAATCAGCTCACAGTACCGGGTTATCGTTCTCGCACAACTCGCAGACGGCCCCTCAACACCGTCTCGACTCGCCAGTGACTCTGACAACGCGATTTCACACATCTCGCGGGCGCTTGGGCAGCTTCGTCGCCGCTCGCTCGTCGAGTTGCTCGTTTCAGAGCAACAACGAAAGGGACGCGTCTACGGTATAACCGAAGACGGCGAGAAGCTCTGGGACGTTATTGACTCAAAGGGACTGGCGTAGTCCCACCGCGCACGAAAACACCCACCGAGGCGTTTAGAGCGTCGAGAGTGTAATCTCGGTCGTATCCGTCATCCCTTCGGCGTCGGTCGCGGTGAGCACGATGGGATACTTCTGGCACTCACCGAGCGTCAGGCTCGTCTGTGCGCCCGTCGCGTCGGTCGCGCCGTCACCGGTGAGGTCCCACGCGAACTTCACGATTTCACTGCTTCCGGCTTCAGAGCCAGAGGCGTCGAGTTGGACAGTCGTGTCTTCTTCGAGGGTCACGTCGGTTGCATTCGCTGGGTCCGTCGTAATTCTCGCCGTTGGCGGTTCTGGTTTCGGCTCCGGTTCGGGTGTTGGCGTCGGGGTGGATTCGTCGCCTGCGAACAGTTCTTCGCCGGTCACGCGGCGGGTAATCACGCTGTGCCACTCAATTCGAGTGTCGAGAGCGATGTCCGTGGAGAGGGTTTCGACGAGGAAGGCGTCCGCACCGGCATCGCGTGCGGCTTTGTGGACGAACAAGCCGCTCGGGTCGGTATCGGGGCTGGAGAAACCGCCGAGTTTGAAGTTGTACGTGCTGTCGTCGATGTAGTTGTTGTTCACGAAGTTGACGGCGTCTTCTGCGTCACGCGTTGCTTTCTCCCCAGCGGAGTGGAACACGGTCTGGCCAACGCCGTCTAAGTCGCTGCCGTCGTAGATTTCCTGTGACTCGTGGAGGTCGAGAACCGTGGTTGGTTCGTACTCTTCGACGACGCTCCAGATGGCGCGTGCGAGGGCTGTCGTTGGCTCTTCGCCGGTCGGGAACTGTCGGTTCAGGTCGCCGCCGTCACCGATTCGCGAGTCGTTGCTGATTGCAACCTCGTTCGCGCGCGGAATCGTCACGAGCGTTCCAGACTCGATGTCCCACTCAGCAATTTCGGCTGCTGCTTCGTAGCCTGCCGTTTCGTTCCCGTGGATGCCACCAATCACGAGGACGGTCGGGCCGTCTGCTTCACCCTGCGTGACGAACACTTCCGTCTCGTGTTCGGTGCCTTCGAGGAGTAAAAATGATTCGCGGGTAGCTGCATTCGCACTTCCAGTTGCCCGGATGAGGCTCGCGCCACCAAGCGCAACCCCAGCCATCGCAAGAACTGCTCTTCGAGGATAGTTCGTATCTGACATTCCATCGGTTGCTTCGTCCGTGTCGGTGTTTATTATCCACCTACTAATGTGGACATTCACTACATTTTGTATCTCAATAGCAAATAAATATGGTTGACAGGAGTATTTTAGAAACGATTGGCTAAAAATGCGTGAATTAAATTGAATAGTTCTATTTATTTTTTGGTTGGTATCTCTAGCGATTCTGTAGCTTTCACAACCTCTTCGGTTTGGATTTCTGTGGCTTCAGACACCATGCGCTCACACGCGGTTTGCCGCTTCTCTGTGCGTGTGTCCAGCGGCCGAGGGTGTCGGAGGGGACAAACACGGTGAAAGCTCGGTTTCCTGGCCGCGTCTCACCGCTGTCTGCCTCTGCGGTCGTGCGTGTGGCCCACACCGGGTGCCAATAGTTCAGCTGCATAGACTGGTCTGTCACGCTGGCAGTCTCTGTGAGTAACACGACCGATCTCGCGCAACGGCCACCCTCACTTGTGCCACGATAACCAATCAGGACATAGATCTATTACGTCATGATGTGGTCGAAAAAATCCTGGCGCGCACGCCGTCGGCCGTTCGCCGCGGCCACCCAAGTTAACACGCTGACGCGAAAAGACCCGGCAATGACTGCTGCCGGAATCGAAGCCAGCCTCCTCTCACTGCTTGCCGTGTTCATTCTCGCGGCCGGTGTGGGCGTGTTCGTCGCGAAAGTGGGGCGTTTTCCCTACACTATTGCGCTCCTGCTCGCCGGACTCGCCGTCTCCATCCTCGGCGTCGAGATTGGTCTCGAACTCTCTCACGACATGATTCTGCTCGTTCTCCTCCCACCCTTGCTGTTCGAAGGGGCCGCGACGACTGACCTTGCGCGATTTCGTGCGAACATCGTCCCGATTCTCGTCCTCGCCGTGCCCGGCCTCATCATCTCCGTGCTCATCCTCGGCTTTGCAGGCCAGTTCGCCTTCGGATTCCCGCTGCTCATCGCTCTGCTGTTTGCGGCGACCATCCTCCCGACCGACCCCGTCTCGGTGCTCGCACTGTTCGAAGAACTCGGTGCCCCCCGGCGACTCTCCATCCTCGTCGAAGGCGAGAGCCTGCTGAACGACGGGGTCGGCGTCGTCGTCTTCTCTGCGCTGCTCGCCATCATCGTCGAGACTGGCACCGACCCGGCTGCGCTGTTCACACCCGAAAAACTCGCTACCGTCGGGGTAGACATCGCCATCGCCAGTCTTGGCGGACTCGTCGTGGGCCTCGCGGCGGGCTACGCGGTCTTCCGCGTAATGGCCAACCTCGACGAACACATGACCGAAATCGTCCTCACGCTCATCCTCGCCTACGGCTCGTTCCTGCTCGCAGAGCACTACCTGCACGTGAGTGGGGTCATCGCCACCGTCTCCGCAGGCCTGTTCATCGGCAATCGCGGCGCGGAGTACGCGATGAGCCCGCAGACGAAGATTGCCGTGTTCAACACCTGGGAGACGGCGGCGTTCCTCGTGAACACGCTCATCTTCCTGCTCATCGGCGCGAAGACGCCCGTCACCCAACTGGTGACCCACCTCCCGCTCATCGCCGTCGCAATCGTGCTCGTCGTCGTCGTCCGCGCGCTCACCGTCTACCCGCTGCTCTCGCTTACGAACCTGCGACTCGACGTTACAGTCCCCCGCTCGTATCAGCACGTCGCCGTGTGGGGCGGGCTTCACGCCTCGATTCCGATTGCGCTCGTCCTCGGACTGCCGCCGTCGATTCCCTTCCGCGAGGAACTGCGTGCGATGGTGTTCGGCGTCGCGGCGTTCAGCCTCGTCGTCCAAGGCCTCTCGATGGAGCGCCTGCTCGACGCACTCGATATCGTCACCCGGTCTGACGAGGAGGAACTGTACGAACTGCTCGTCGGCCGCGCCCGCGCAGTGGACAACGCCCTCGAAGCCGCAGAGGAACTCCGCCGGACGGGTGCCATTCCCCCCGACGTGTACGAGCAGTTCACCACCGAGTACGAAGCCGAGAAAGACGACCTGAACCGGGCCATCTCCTCGCTGCTCACCTCACACCCCCAAATCCATCGCGAGGAGCTGCTCATCGGGGAGCGACAGGTGCTCAAACGCGAGAAAAGCGCCATCATGGACGCGATGCGCACTGGCACGCTCAGCGACGACGTGGGTGAGAAACTGCTCGAAGAAGTCGACCTCAAACTCAGCCGCGTGAACGCGGGGGAGAGCACCGTGACCGCCTCACCCGACGTGGACGGCTACGAGGAGTTCTGGCGGGCAAAGGCAGCCGAGTTCGGCCTCGACGTGGACGCACCGACCGAAAACGAAACTGACCGCGAACCGAACGGGTAAACCGCGCCATCACTGATTCCCGATAGATGCGCTGGCCCTATCGCCGCTCGATCCTCTTTCTCTGTACGCTCGCCTTTTTCGGCACGATGGTGGCGCGTCTCGTCATCAGCCCCGTCGTTCCGGCGATTACGGCCCATTTCGACGTGACAAACAGCGCTGTTGGCGCGGCACTCACGGGGATGTGGATGGCCTACGCCCTCTCGCAGTTCCCGAGTGGCATCGTCGCAGACCGCTACGGCGAACGCCGCATCATTCTCACGGCCGTTGGTCTCACGGCCGCCGCGAGCCTCTTGCTCGCCGCTGCACCCTCGTTTCTCACATTCGTCGTGTTCGCCATCGTGCTCGGAGCGGGTGCGGGCCTCCACTACAGCCCCGCGACGATGCTCCTAACGAAGCAATTCGACAGTATCGGCCGCGCAATCGGCGTCCACGGAGCCGGCGCGCCCGTTGCCGGCCTCCTCGCCCCCGTCGTGGCCGCCTACGTCGGCTCGGTCTACGGCTGGCGGTACGCCCTCGGTCTCGGTGCCGTCGTCGCGCTCCCGGTGTTTCTCGTGTTCGCGTGGCGGGTGCACCCAACTCCGCCGTCACAGCCCGACGCCTCGATTCGAAACCGCCTCGCTCCGGGACCCTTACTCTCGTTGCTCGCCCGCCCGGACATCGCGTTTATGGTGGCACTCGCGGTGCTCGGCGCATTCGCGTGGCAGGCAACGGCGTCGTTTCTCTCTGCCTTTTTCGAGCAGTATCAGGGAACCTCTCGGACGACGGCCGGACTCGTGTTCTCCGCGTACTTCGTGGTACAGGGCGTCTCCCAACCGCTCATGGGAAGCCTCTCAGACCGCATCCCCCGCGACCTCGCCGTCGCGGTGTGTATGGGGGCTGGCGTGGTGGGCTATACCCTCCTCGTCGTCGGAGATTCGTGGCTCACCCTCGGCGGGGCCATCGTCTGTGTTGGCCTTTCGATGAGTTGGGGGGCACCCCTCCAAGCGCGGTTGATGGACACGCTCACCAGCGCAGAGAAAGGCGCGGGATTTGGCTTCATGCGGACAGTCTACGTGCTCCTTGGCGCACTCGGAAGCGTCGTCGTTGGCACCCTCTCTGACGTGGCTGGGTGGTCGGTTGCGTTCGCGCTTCTCGCGGGCGTGATGGCGATTGGCATGGGTGGCGTTCTCACGAACCGACTGTTCAATCTCGGCCTCTAGTAAGAATCGCGCCGAAACCGGCTTCGCCACTCGAAAATAAACCAGTCACGACGCAGACTGGACGGTTCACACAGGTCAATCTACTGACTCGCTTATCCGCCGCGTAATAATGGTGGTCAGGGAACTAGCCCCGACTATGCGCGGCCTCTCGACTGTAACGCCCCTCGTGACCGGCAAGCGAGGCAAAGCAAACCTCATGCTCATGCTGTTGGGTGCGGCCCTGTTCGGCGCGACGGCCACCGTCGTCCTCGCCTCGCTCGGCCCGTCCGCACCGGTCTCCACGCCTGTCTCGAACGAGACGACCACGGCAGCGACCACGACGGCGGCAACCACTACCGCAACGCCGATGAGCACGACCACGACGACCACTGCAACCACCACGGACGACCCGTTCGACACGACGACCACGGCGGCGACCACGACTGAGATAGACGAAGACGCCCGAAAGGAACACGAGGAGTTCGAGAAAGTGCGTGCGGAACTCGACGCAGAACACGACGAACTCGTAGAGCGCCACGAGCAACTGAAACAGGAACACGAGTATCTGGTGCAGACGAACGCCTCAGAGGGCGAGTGGAAGCAACACGAGAAAGCCCACGAGGAACACCTAAAGGCATACTACGACCACCGCGAGAAGTTCAGAGACCACCGTTTCGAGTTCAAAAAACACCTCGAAGAGTTCGGTGACTACGACGCTCACCAAGCCGACATCCAACATCACGAAGACCGTGAGGCAGAACACAGCCAGTTACAAGACGAACACGACGCTCAAGAGCAAGCCCACGAGAGCAGAGAAGATGGCGACGGCGGCGGCATTTTGTTCACTCTTACGCTGTGGGATGCCACCCCTGCACGAAACACCTCGCTGACAAACATCTTATAGGTGCTTGCCCGTCCCACATGAGGTATGGGACTCGACGAGGACGCACTTGAATATCATCGGACCGACCCGCCCGGCAAACTCGAAATTTCGACGACGAAACCAACGAACACCCAGCGCGACCTGAGCCTAGCATATTCTCCGGGTGTGGCCGCACCGTGTCTCGCAATCGCCGACGACGAAAACGACGCCTACGCCTACACCGCGAAAGGCAACCTCGTTGGCGTTGTTTCGAATGGGTCTGCGGTGCTCGGCCTCGGCGACATCGGCGCACAGGCCTCGAAACCCGTGATGGAGGGAAAAGGGGTGCTGTTCAAACGCTTTGCCGACATCGACGTCTTCGACGTGGAACTCGATACCGACGACCCGGCGAAGATGATAGAGTCGGTCGCCATGATGGAACCTACTTTCGGCGGAATTAATTTAGAGGACATCAAGGCTCCCGAGTGCTTCGAAATCGAGGAGAAACTCCGCGAGCGCATGTCGATTCCCGTGTTCCACGACGACCAACACGGCACCGCCATCATCTCCGGGGCTGCCCTCCTCAACGCCCTCGAAATCGCAGCAAAAGATATCGCAGACGTGAACATCGTGTTCTCGGGCGCGGGTGCGGCGGCCACCGCGACGGCCAAGTTCTACGTCTCGCTCGGCGCGAAACGCGAGAACATCACGATGGTCGATATCGGCGGCATCCTCACCGAGACGCGCGCCGAGGCGGGCGAGTTGAACCCGCACAACGAACCGTTCGCAAAAGACCTGCCTGAAGGTGGTCTCGAAGACGCCATCGACGGTGCAGACGTGTTCGTCGGTCTCTCTGTCGGCGGTATCGTGAGCCAGGAGATGGTTCAGTCGATGGCTGCAGACCCGGTCATCTTCGCCATGGCGAACCCCGACCCCGAAATCACCTACGACGAGGCGAAAGCCGCCCGAGACGACCACGTGATTATGGCGACGGGGCGCTCTGACTACCCGAATCAGGTGAACAACGTCCTCGGCTTCCCCTTTATCTTCCGCGGCGCACTCGACGTGCGCGCCACCGAAATCAACGAAGCGATGAAAGTCGCCGCTGCAGAAGCCCTCGCCGCCCTCGCCAAAGAGGACGTCCCAGACGCGGTCGTCAAGGCCTACGGCGACGACCCGCTCCAGTTCGGCCCTGACTACATCATCCCGAAACCGCTCGACTCGCGCGTCCTGTTCGACGTGTCGTCGGCCGTCGCTGAGGCGGCGATGGAAAGCGGCGTCGCCCGCCACCACATCGACCTCGATGCCTACCGCGAACGGCTCGAAGCGCGCCTCGGCAAATCCCGTGAGATGATGCGCGTCGTCCTCAACAAAGCCCAGAACGACCCGAAACGGGTCGTGTTCGCGGAAGGCGACGACGACAAAGTGATTCGCGCTGCCGCCCAGCTCAAAGAACAGGGCATCGCAGAGCCCGTCTTGATTGGGAACCGGCGACAAATCTGGGCGCGTATGGCCGAACTCGGCCTCGACTACGAAGTCGAAATCGTCGACCCCGACGGCGACTCGCTCGACGCCTACGCAGACCGGCTGTACGAACTCAGACGGCGCAAGGGCGTCACCCGTCGCGAGGCAGCAGAACGCATCACAGACGGCGATTATCTGAGCAGCGTGATGGTCGAAATGGGCGATGCAGACGCGATGCTCACGGGCCTCACCCACCACTATCCTTCCGCCCTGCGCCCGCCCCTGCAAGTCATCGGCACCGCAGAGGACGCCGAGTACGCCGCTGGGGTGTACATGCTCACCTTCAAAGACCGCGTGGTGTTCTGCGTCGATACGACGGTGAATCTCGACCCGACCGAGGAGGTGCTCGCAGAGATTACGAAACACACCGCGACCCTCGCCCGAAAGTTCAACGTTGAACCGCGCGCGGCACTACTTTCGTACTCCGATTTCGGCTCGGTGGACAACGACGGCACCCGAAAACCCCGGCGTGCGGCCCAACTCCTGCGCGCTGACTCGACCGTTGACTTCCCCGTCGACGGGGAGATGCAGGCGGACACCGCCGTCGTCGAAGACATGCTCCACGGTACCTACGAGTTTGCGGCCTTAGACAAACCCGCCAACATCCTTGTGTTCCCGAACCTTGAGGCGGGGAACATCGCGTACAAACTCCTCCAGCGCCTCGGCGGCGCAGAGGCGATTGGGCCGATGCTCGTTGGCATGGACAAACCCGTCCACGTCCTCCAGCG